>NZ_CP196737.1:0-3988779 GCF_051904805.1 Ralstonia sp. 25C
GGCGGCGCTGGTTGAGTGACGTGTTGCTGGGTGCATCGTTGCACCCATCCATTGTCCAGCCGGCATTGAGTTGTCGTCCTCGCCGCTAAATTCAAATGTCGGCACGGGCGTGCGTTTTGTGCTCGGTTCGATTCTTCTTGGGGGCTCGGTCAGGCGGTGGCGCCGGTGACTGGCACGCTGCTGGGCGGGCAGGGCCCGACTTGCTGCATGGCCCGCTCCAGATCCAATCGATTGATCAAGCGCTGCCGCTTGGTCTGTGGCGCCGGGCGCTTGGGCCGCGGTGGCTCTCCCACCAAGGTGCGCGAGGGCCCGGCCCAACGCCGATCATCCCGCTGCGCTTGTAATTGCGCGGCCACCGCCAGCACGTGGCCCAGCCGCTTGTGCTCCACGATCGCGCCCTGATCAATCTCAGCGAAGCGGTCATAGGTGGTGTAGGGCAGGGAAGCGCCCTCGACCCACAGCTCAATCGTGCCGTCCGGGTACTCGGCCACCTCGACATAGCGGTGCACCAGCTTGCGGTGCTCGGGTCGGTCTTCCAACAGGTACATCACCTTGGCGTACTGCCGCGTCAGGCTGGCCGACACCTTGCGCCATTCGCGCCAGCAGAAGATCCGTTCCAGGTCCTCATCGCCACGCACCGGCCGGTGCGCATCGAAGTCGCTGCGCGGCTCCTTGGCAAAGCGCGCATTGAAGTCAACGATGAAGGCCGGCACAAAGGCGTTGGCGGCCGCCATGCTGCTGATGCCGCGCAGGCGCAGCTCCTTGACCAAGCGGTCCTGCAGTACGCCGTTCATGCGCTCCACGCGGCCCTTGGCCTGACTGGTGTTGGCACACAGGCTGTCGATGTTCAGCTCGAACAGGGCGCGCCCGAACTGCGTGTAACCGCGGCCCTCGGCGTTCTCACGGGCATTGACCCGGAAGGTGCTGGCCTTGTCGCTGTAGAACGCCTGTGGCTTGCCATGGCGCTCGACATAGGCCCGCGTGGCCGCAAAGTAGGCCTGCGTCGATTCGGTCGGCACGAACAGCAGCTGCATCAGCCGGCCGGTGGCGTCATCGACATAGACCAGCAGCGTGCACGCCGGCGCCCGGTCCTCGAACCACGCGTGATCACTGCCATCGATCTGCACCAGCTCGCCCAGACACGCGCGCCGGTTGCGCGGCTGGTGCACCTTGGGCGGCCGTAGCTTCCTTGGCACCCAGAAGCCCGCATCGATCATGATCCGGCGTACACACGCCTCGGAAAGATCGATGCCGTGCCGCTCGCGCAGCTTCTCGGCCGCCAGGGTCGGGCCAAAATCCGCATAGCTGTCGCGGATCAGGCCACGCACGCGTACCTCCAGGCCAGGCGGCAACTGGTGGTGGCCCGGTTGCCCCCAGCGACGCGACACCAGGCCGCGCGGGCCGTCTTGCTGATAGCGCAGCACCAGACGCTCCACCTGGCGCTTGGAGATGCCGAGCTTCTCCGCGGCACGCCAGACCATCAGACCATCATCGACGACGGCCTGGATAACCTTGCAGCGGTCCAGCTCCCGCATGCTCATGGTGATCGTGTCGGGTCGTCCCATGATTGCGCTCCAAACTGGCCTGCAAGGCCGCCAGCATGGCACGCTCAGAGACGGGGTACGACATTTGAATTCATCCCAAGTACGACATTAGAAAAAATCCCCAACATCACTTTGGCCCATAATTATGATTATGTAAAATAATGGTCAGATGGCAGCCGCTAGCGATACGGCCGCCTCCGCCTTTTTCAGGGCCCACGTCGGACATAGGCGGCCAAAGTGCGGGGAAGTAAATCTAAGCGCAAATAGCCACTTTCCCATCGGACACCCCCGAAATCCGGCCTTTTTTCCATTTGCGCTGAACTTTACCGCCGGAAAATCTACCACCTCAATTTGCACTCACAATTACTGTTCCGCAATTTGCGCTGAGAATTCCTCGCAGACGCCATTCCCGCGCTCTCCCTTCGGCGCCAGCCGCGCAACGCCAGCCGATCACGCAAGAGCTTACAGTAGTCAGATCAGCGTTGCGCGAAGCTCAGTGCGCCAAGTTCAGATAGCCGGGCTTTTTTGCCTCGTCTTCTAGAACGCCGGGGATGGCCGGGAACCACACTGCGCCGAAGTGTCCACGCCCAGCCGCGCCCAGATAGGCTGTGGTCACGCGGTCAGAGGCATGATAGTTAGAGATGGTCGGCCCTGGCGAGTTTTTTATCATCCAGTACAAGGCGGCGAACGTGGCGAACGTTAGCACGCGCGTGGAGCGAGGATCATAGATGACGTCCCAGACTGGCAGTACCTGAGAACGTGCCGAGAATTGTCGAACGTCGATCTTTGCTGCTGGCGACCAGGTATCGGGACATTCCCATGTCAGTCTCAATAGCATGTACGCCAAGGCTGCGGCGGGCCACTCCCCTATCTGTATCGCATTGTTTCTGAAAAGCTGGGGAGATAGCGCGACGTCGGGAAGCGCGCAGGTATCCAGTATCCACGTTTGCAGATCCTGAAGCGCGCCAATATAGGGCGGCAGCGTTCTATGGTGTTTCCACGCCGTATCGTAGTACATGTCGTGCCCCCGCCTAAAGTTCGCGCAGGAACGCAGCGGCCATACCAGGTAAGTGACGTTCTGCGCGGACGCGTGACAACCTGGCGGTCTGCCCCCGAGCAGTTCCACCATGGCTCGCATGGCCTCGTCGAATGACCACCATTGCTCAATGGAGGTTTCCGGCCACCGATACCAGACGTTGTAATGACGCAGGGTCGCGGCTGCCCTTCTTGCCCATCGACGGTGGGACGCAAAGGCCTTCGCAATGACCTCGGGGCTGCGCCAGAGTGCGCCGGTTTCAGCAGAAAGCGCGGATTGGTGGTACGCGATGCCGCACGCCCGACACGTATACCCGTTGGCTAACACAGTTGAGGTCATTGCGTATAGATCGAATGGCGTCCCGCAGCATCGGCAAGCGCGCTCAATCGGTACCTGATGCCAGGGACAATGCTCCAATCCCAGCAACTGGTGCCAGTGGCTGTGATATCGATGCGCGATGCATTCCGTACACAGGGCGAGTTTTTTATCGAACCATACCCCGTGATAGCCATCGAGCATGGCAAGTTCGGCAGGATAAATCGATGCCTCGGGCCAACCTGTTACTTTGGACAACTGCGCACACGTGGTTTGAAGAGGCGAGCGTTTGCGGTAGCGGCTGCGCTCGTAGCTCAGAAACGGAACCGGTAACGGCTGATCGCCGCTGCGCACTAAACGGGCCGCTTCACGCGGCGTGTACATATTGGCTCTGGAAAGGCGAGCAACCATGCTGAACATCGACTCGTCCGGGAGCGGCGCCAAATCGCTATCCAGCAACCCTCGCCCAGCGTCGGGGATGTTCATGAACTCGAAGAGGTTCATGCCATTACTCCGACGAAGGTGAAAGCTGATTGATCCGGTCCATGGACGAAAAGGACGCACGGGAAAGCGCATCGAACCAATCCACCTCGCTTAACTGCAGATCCGCACCGTCCCTGAGCGTGGCTTGTCCGAGGACGGACCGAATGGCCGCGAACAGCTGGCGCGTGGTCGGGTGCAAGCCAAGCTCGGTTTGCATCCGCCCGATAGCGGTAGCTAGCGCCTCGCGGCAGTTTTCGAGGCGCAATCCCGCCGCGTAGGCTTTGGGGACAAAGAATTGCGTCCATTGGCATCCCGCCGGAAACTCGGCCAGGTCGATCTCCTGGAGGACACTGGCGAGGTCTTTGGCTGAGGCGATCATTTCGAGCACGTGCAACTTGCCCACCAGTGCATCGAGTTCGCGCTGTTTCAGTGCGGGGGCATTTCTGCCAAAACGCTCGGAAAACTCCCCCTGCTCTGCGACCGAGAAGATGCGCAGCTTGTAGCCGCGTGTGGCGAGGAGTTCCCCAAAATCGAGCAGCACCGTCGCGGCTTCCGGGGCGAGCCGTTCCATGTGTGCCAATACGAGAAGAATGGCGCCATTGCCGTCCGCCCTTCTCACGTGGTTGGCTGCAGCTACCATGCTGCGGTGTCGCAGCCCCGATACGCTGTCCTTGGGCGCTTGTGGATCCATGCTGAGCACGAGACTGCGCCACTCGTCGCGCAGCGTCGTCTCCGCTTGGCGACCGAAGGTGTGCGCCAGAATCGTCTGACTTGGGAACGCTATCTGCAGGCTCTGGGCGATGATGAAGGCGGCACTGCGCCGCCCACGGCCGGGAGGTGCCACCAAGGTGAACGCATTGTCACCTTGGAAGAAGGCAATCTTGCAAGCAAGCGCCGCGCGCTCGACCGGTGGCGTCATGATCGGCGCGCCTCTGACCAACGGATGGTCCAGCATGAGTTGGCGCCGGGTGCGTTCGTCCGGCAGCGCCGCGTGTTGCCCAATCGTGCTCAGCGGCGCGCCGGAAGGACCGGACGCGCTCATGCCGGACGCCTGCGTTTGACGACGGTCAAGCCGAACGGATCCCGCGTCCCGGTCCAACCCTTGAGATCATCGTTGGCCGATTGGGTGACGGGCGGGGCAACGGTTTTTTGTGGCGCTGGATTTTCTGCCGGGAAGCGACGTGCATCCTGTTCGACGCGCGCCCCCCTGAGCGTGTCCTTGGCCGCATTGTTTTTGCGCTGCCGTTTGGTTTGCGCCCTTTCGGCGGCTCTCGCCTGCGCTGCTTCCGCACGCTGTTTGGTCTGCCTGCCTCGCCCTTCCCTGCGTAGGTATCTGGCGTGTCGAATTGAGCGGGGTGGATCGTAAGGCTTTGCGGGAACGAGGCGGCCCAGCGATACGCTCGTCTCTTCAATGACGGCGTACATGATGTCGCAGTTGTAGTGGGCGATGAAGCAGATCAGATTCTTACCGATCAGATCGGGCCGGTCTTCGAGTTCGCGATTGCTGTAGCGCCCACTCCAGTTGATGTGCGGGCGTATCCCCTTTTTGAGGTTACCCACCACGGGGCAGATGACGGTCTCGTACAGCAATGTGCCGTTGTCTATCGTTGCTCGCGGCAGCCGTGCTCCGGGCAGCGGTTTGTCGGGATCCTGGTACGCCCGGCTCAACACAAGACTCGCATCCGAGTAGGCGAGCCGCTCGGTGCGCGCCGCGTTATGTTCACGCACGGCCCGAAAGATGATGCGCATCAACTCTTCCACCGTGACGACAAACTTTTGGGCTTGCTCGCCGGCGTCCGAATGCAGGCCGCTCATTGGGTTCGATCCCGTGGACGAGGGTGCAGTTTGCGGACCACGCGTGGCAATTTCCTTGATGACCCGTTCGACCACGGGGCGTGCCATCCAGCAGCGGCTGGGCCCAAACTGCACGCTCGCACCAAAATTGTAGACAGCGTTGCGAATGACGGCGTTGGCCGCATTGGCCCATGCGTTGTCCACCCGCAGCACGCTGAAAGACGCGTTGGCGTGTTCGGGAACCATTTGCTGAATGAAGATCTTGTCGTCAGCGAACTCCAGACCATTCAGATCCGATTCGATGTAGCGCTGCGGATGAATCATGCAGTCCAGCGTCTGCAACGTATCTGAATAGGTGGGATTGACTTCCAGCGTCGCAGTGACGCCGAGAATGGTGCCAAGGTGCTCGTCGACGAGGACCCCGATGTACCACCGGGGCAACTCGATGGGATATTCCTCGCCCGTCGGGCTGCGCATGATCACCACGGTGCGAGCGTCAACCAGGTGGTAGTCCAAAATGACAAACGTTCCGGGGCGGCGGGGTCCGATAAGGCGCTTCTGTGTCAGGCGGATCATGCGCCAGCGTTGTTCGGCGTTCTTTCCGCCGCGCAGACGCACAGTGCGGTCTCCATACTGCTCTTCCAATCGCTTGATGTACTCGCGCAGCGCGCGCTTGCCCTGCTCCGTGGAATTGAGCGGGTAGTCGTTGTCGGTGAGGCCTGCCTGCTGAAAATGCAGCAGGCAGGCGCCCCATACGTCGTCGATGTTGAGCGGCAGTGGCCCCTCGCGGGTGATCGGTGGAAAGACCAGTTCTTCGATCGTTTCGTTCAAGCCGGGGATGGTCCTGAGCAGCAGTCCCCATGCACCCGCGGCACCGCCTTTTCCCTTGAATTCATTGGGTTGGACGGGCTTGCTGCGTTCGTAGGCCTTGCGAAACGCGTTGGTGACCAATGCTCGGTAGCCTGCGATGCGGCCATCGTCGGCGCCCTCCAAGCATTTTTTGACAAGCCGCCGAACTTCCGAGCGGCTTAGCCCCGTGTGCTGCGTAATCAGTTTGAACGGCTTATTCGCTCGCACTAGCTCAACGGCCTGCTTACGCACGTGATATCGCTGCTCCTCTGCTTCGCCAAGGGCATCGATGGCCGCCTGGCTCGGGGTGGGCCACTCGGTTTGCGCAAGCGTGGCAGAAATCAGTGTCTGTCGGCGCCCTTGCGTCATCGCTGGCCTCCCGAGGCGAGGCGCGACACCATGGTGTTGCGGCTGAGGAGTTTGGAGTCCAAGTCGATAGCGACTTCACGCTCGAGATAGAGCCGGGTCAGGGCTGCCTGTAGGAGGGCCGGGTCGTATCCGTCCAGGCTCGTCAACTGCCCGAAAGTCGCCTCCTTCTGAAATAGCAGGGCGTGCCGAATGGCTTGATGCGACGGTGCGAGGTCGTAGTTGCGCGCAGCGGTCAGGGCCGCGCACAACAACAGGGCGTTGTCCAGGCGAATCGTCTGCGCTTCGACGTCCTTTTCTGTCTTGAGCAGAACAGGTATGTTGCACTCGTCGCTGGTGGGCGGCACGTCCTTGCTGGCGCTGCGGCGGCATCGCCAAATCTGTCGGGTGCCGTCGATGAATCGTACCGTCAGGTCGGTCGACTTCTCCTGCAGTTTCCCGTTGTCGCTGCGTTCGGACTCCCCTGCCCAGCTGTACGTCAGGATGGAGGGATCGATCTCGGCGAACACCACATGAGCGAAGAACACATCGCCGCAGATGCTCAGCAGCTGGTTGCGCTTGTTGGAGTGAAAAAACCAGAGATTGGCGCGGCGGCCCTTGCCCTCGCGGGCGCGGCCGCCCGCATTATTGCGACCGGCATTGAGCACGGTTCCCGCGCTCTGGCTGTGGAATGGTTTCATGACGCGAACAGTTCCAGTGGAAGGTTGCTCTGTTGCGCCAGAAAGGGACGAACGCCCCCTTGACTTTGGCAGAAACGATGCCAAAATCTCACGCTGACGCAGCAGTAAAAAGTGGAAAAGACGCGGTCCTTCTGCCAAAGGGCGGCGTCAACAAGGTAGTGAGCTATGTGTCGTTGGCTTGCTCCTGTTTCAGGTTTTACGCATGAAAGCCGGCCTTCGAGGCCGGCTTTTCTTTTGGCTTTTGGGGCAAGTGTGTGGCGGGCCCTGGAGTGGGCCAGTCGGTCCCAGTCGAATACTGGCCCTCGCCTTCGCTGCCAGCACGTCTGGCTGGCAGCGCCCCTCTTTCCTTCATCAATCTTCTCGTGGCTGCCATCCGAGGATGGATTTTCAGCTCCAAGCTCCTTGCGCCGGTAGCTGCAGGCGCAAGGAGCTCACAACAGTGGAAACATGATTAGTGCAATAGTCTAGCAAGTTTTAAAAGCTTTTTGCTATGTCTATGCCAATCCATGCGGACGGCTGTTTCAACGATAATTCGCGATGAAATCGATTGGTTCCCCAAGGGCGCGTGATGCAGGCTTGGTCGGGTGAACGCCGTATACCTTTGTGCAGAAAAGGTTTGCTGGAAGGCGGGCGAGCTGGCGCCCCTCGCTTGGCACACCGTTTTCCCCAAATCCTTTCACCTTTCATAGGTGAAAAAATTAAAGCAGATTTTTCACCTATCCGGTGAAGTTTTCCCCAAATCCTTTCACCTTCCATAGGTGAATTACCAATAGGTGGCAGCCGCTCCTTTCGCGGAATTTCTTAGACTTTCGCAGCGCGAGCGCAACTGAGATTGGGTTGAGATAGCGGGGGGACCAACCAAAGAGCCAGCCAATTGACGGGAAAATCCTATAACGTTTTCTTCAAAAACAAGGACTTGCTTGCGCTTGTTGAATTCGTTTCTAACCAACCAAACAACCGCCTAGTAGAACCTGTTCAAGGGCACGTTGGACACATGAAGCCCATTCTCATTCCCTAATGTCCCTGCCGGCGAGGTTGCCGAATTCCGATTCAGTCACAGCGCTCATCCTGCTTGGCGCAGGCAATGCAAGCAGGGCCTGGGTGGCGATCTGCGTAGTTGCACTCGTGATTGACCGTCTCGGCCTTCGGTGACAAAAGGCAATTACTTCCGGCGCTGCGCCTGGATAACAGGACAGTCATTCATTTTCGGGTGCCAAAGGCTTCCCCAAGCTGCCGCGCACGCTTGATCTCATCGCTGTGCAGATAGATTGAAGTCGTCGAGACCGAGGCATGCCGCAGATTGTCGCGCACGGTGGTCAGTTCGGCGCCGCGCGCCAGAGCATGGGTGGCATGCGTATGCCGCATCCAGTGCGGACTGGCCTTGCGCAGCTTCTCAGCCAGCACTGCATGGTCGTTCTCGATGGTATTCGCAGCCGCGTCAAAAAACCGTCTAACCACGCTCCACAGCCGCGTCCCCGTAATCCCTTCAGCGGCATCGATCCCCAGCCCACCAATCAGCGGCGTCTTTGGATTCCAGCGCGTCCGCGTCACTGGCAGCCCACGCTCCACGAGATAGCGGTCGAGCGCTGCGCACGCCAGCGGCGGCAGCGCAACCTTGCCAGCGCGACTGCCCTTCCCCACCAACTTCAGCCAGTGATCGCCCTGCCGGTCCGTTTCGATGTCGCCGAGCTTTGCGGAAACGAGTTCGCTGGCGCGCAGGCCCGTCGCATAGCCGAAATCCAACACAAAGCGCAGCCGCTGCGCGGCGGGTGCCTCCCAGCCATACGACCACTCCAGTCCATCGGCGATGGTGCGGACCAGCGCCCATTCGCCCTCGGTAAAGACATGCGAGGTATCCAGCGCGGCAGTCCTGCCGCCGCCGCGTACCTTGATGCCTGCAAACGGGTTGGCCAGCACGTAGCGCTGCTGAATCAACCAACGGAACATGGCGCCCAACACGGACAACGCGTAGGCGATCGAGCGCGCAGACAACCCGTCCGTGAATGGCCGCCATTCGACGGAGGTGCGTGGGCGTGCCGGCCCGACCCAGCGCTCCCGCGGTGTCGGTCGGCGCAGGAAGCTCCGGTAGGCAATCGCGTCCTCGGTGGTGAGCGACGACAGCGGCCGGCCGCGTTCGACGATGGCCCACAAGATCAGGCGCTCCGCCTCTTTGCGGTACGACCGTTGGGTCGCCGGCGACTCGTGCAGGGACAGCCACGCTTGAGTGGCCTCGTAATCGTTGTCAGCGGTGAGCACGCAGGTCTCGCGCGGCGCCCGGAATTGCCCCTGCGAGCCGTCGACCTCGTTGGGCAGGCGCAATTGCTCCCACGGCACCACCACGCCGTGGACCTGCTCTGCGATCAGGGCCCGAGCGCGCTCGGTCAATCGAGGATGTTCGGCAAAGAATGCCTCGATGCGTCGCGCGCTGGCCTGGCCTAATCGGGGGATGGCAGCCCACCAACGGCGCCGGCGCGGCACGCGGACAGTCAGATCGGCCAAGGTGGCGATGT
This sequence comes from Ralstonia sp. 25C, assembly GCF_051904805.1. Lineage (NCBI taxonomy): Bacteria > Pseudomonadati > Pseudomonadota > Betaproteobacteria > Burkholderiales > Burkholderiaceae > Ralstonia > Ralstonia sp. 25C. Next base: position 9,578 of record NZ_CP196737.1, read on the forward strand.
CAGCGGCCCGCAGCGTGGCGACGGTGCGCGCATCCAGCCACAGCGCCACGTCATCGCTGATGGCCGGTTCTGGCAGTGGCAGCGTGCGGAGCAACTCGATCGCCTGGTCGGCCGCCCTGCCTTGTTTGGCGCGTTCGGCCGCAGGAATCTCGAAAAGCGTCGCTAGGTCTTCGCGCTGACGCCGGCGCGCAAACGCCGCGACTTGACGCCGGATGCGGCCGAGCACGCCGCGTGAGGACTGCCCTGGAGTCAGGCGCTCGCCCAGGTAACGCTCAACGGCCTCGCGGGTCAACAAGCCGGCATGCCAGGCTCGCAGCGCGGCCAGTTCGGCGGCATCGGGGAAATCGGACGGGGTGCCGACGGAAGGATCGACAGGAAGCAGACGCGTTTTCATGGAGGCAAGTTTAGTGCCTCTATATAGCTATTACGATAAGAATAGTTATCGCAATAGCGCTATATCTTCGAAGCGGGACACACGCGGTTCTCGGTAACTTGTCGTCAGGAGCTAGATGCGTAATCACCGCGACGCTGTTGTCTGGTGGCCAGCGGCGGTGTTCGTGCTGACGCCAACACGCGGGCGGCGAGGCGAAGTCGTTTGGAAGTGACGGTTTGGCCGCTGAACTTGCTCCTCTTCACGGCATGTCTTCCACTTCAAATCGTCAAATTCGTGTCGGATTCTCCGCGTCTCACCGGCATTGTCTCTTGGCGCAGGGTCACATTACAGGCGCACCTTGTCCGTCGTGTTTAGATCAAACAATGGAGCTGCGCATCATTTTTCTCTGCTGAAAAAAATCTTCATCGTGCCGTTGTCTTGCGGACGGCTTACGGGTTTTCTACTTTTGCGGCAGTCCAAACAAAAAGCGATGCGCAAGGACAGCGCACACGGCCAGGGGGATTGGCTCTCAAGCAGCGCACCCGACAGGTGAATATTCGCATGAAGTCTTTGACCCCCTCCAGCAGTGCCGTGCATCCCGCGCGGACCAATTCAATGGCCTTCATGGCCCACTTGCCGCCGCACCGCGGCCAATGTGCTCCAGCCTGAACGGTCAACACACCGTCACCGCACAGCGCATCCCACGCATCTCGTCTTTTCGCCCGCCGTCGTCGGCGTCGCTTATCAACCGACCTGCAGGAAGCCCCACATGGACATGCTGGACGTCATTGGTATCGGGATCGGCCCGTTCAACCTCAGCCTGGCAGCACTGATTGCGCCCACACCGCTGCGGGCACTGTTCCTGGAAAAGCGCAGCGCATTCTGCTGGCACCCGGGGCTCATGTTGCCGAACGGTCGGCTACAGGTCTCGCCGCTCAAAGACTGCGTCACGCTGGTCGACCCGACCAGCCCCTACTCGTTCCTCAACTACCTGGCGGTGCACCGGCGGCTCTACGGCTTCGTCAACAAGCGCAGCGCCTCCACCTCGCGGCGAGAGTTCACCGATTACTACCAGTGGGTGGCGCAGCAGCTCGGTACGCTGCGCTTTGGCGAGGAGGTGGTCGACATCGTGCCCGTGGCTGGCGGCTACCGCGTCAGCACGCGCGCCGGCACCTACCATGCGCGAGCCATCGTGATGGGCGTGGGCGTGGAGCCGAAGATCCCGACCAGCGCCCGCTCATGGCTGGGCGACACCGTCTATCACGTAGCCAATTACCTTGATCGCCCACCATTGCGTGCTGGCGAGGAGGTGCTGGTGGTCGGCGGAGGCCAAAGCGGCGCCGAGGTGGTCGAGCACATGCTCGAGCATGCCCCGACCGCGCGCATTACATGGGTCACCTCGCGAGCCAACCTGTTTGCCATGGACGACAACGCCTTCGTCAACGAAGCGTACATGCCGGGCTACAACCGACGCTTCCACGCCCTGCCGATCCGCCAGCGCCGCGCCATTGTGGAGGCCGAGAAACTCACCAGTGACGGCATCTCGGCCGAGCTGTGCAACCGCCTGTACGACGCGCTGTACGAGCGAAGCGTGGCCGGTACGCTAGCCGGCAACTTTCGCCTGCTGCCCGGCGTGGCGATGGAAGACATCACCCGTCGCGACGAACGCTGGCAGGTAGGATTGGCCGCGCTCACCACACCACACCGCTGCCGCATCCAGGCCGAACGCATCGTGCTGGCAACGGGCTTCCAGCCGTGCATGCCGCCCTTCCTCCAAACCCTGCTGGCCGGCGCCTGTTTGGAAGACGGCCTGCCGGACCTCGGCCACGATTACGCCGTGCGCTTCGAGCAAGGCATGCCCGGCCCGGTTTATCTGCAAAATCAGGGCCGCGTGCAGCACGGCCTGCAAAGCGTGAACCTCTCGTTGGTGGCTTATCGCAACAGTCGCATCATCAACAGCCTGCTCGGGCATGCGTTCTATCCAGACGTGCCGGACCAGCAGCTGCTCGGCGCTCTCGACCAGGCTGATGACGCCGCCGAAGTTGATCTCAGCCTTGGCTTTGACGCCATCCCGCACCTACGCCGCCACGCCGCCTTCGCATGACCGCCGCTTCCTTTTCTGCTGTTCGCAACCGGCCGGGCAGCACGCCGTCCCCACATGCTGACCTGCTGCCCGACACGCTGGAGCTGCGTGCCTTCGTGCCGTTCCTTGTCGCATCGATCGTGATTGCGGCGGCGTATGGCACCAGCTTCCTGTTACCCGATTACCTAAAGGCGCATGGCATGAACAGCGCTGCGGCGGGTGCGGTCATCTCCAGCGGAATGGTCGCCACCATCGTGTGCTGCTGCTTGGCGGGGTGGGTAGCCCAGCGCATCGGCGTGATGCCAACCATCGCGGGGGCATCGCTGGCCATGGCGCTGGCCATGCTGGGCTTTGCGGGCGTGGCAATCGATGCACGTGCGGCGTACGTGGGCGGCATGCTGGTGGGCGTGGGCTGGTCGGTGTTCTTCATCCTGGCGCCACTGCAGATCATCCACCACTTGCGGCCGGCCGCGCGCATCCAGTACCTGACCATCGTGTCGGGTGCGCAGATGGCGGGCCTCGGGCTGGCCACGCCGCTCAGCCGCCTGCTGGCGCAATACACCGGCTCAGTCGCGGTCGTCTACGTGATGTTTGCGGCGGCCTGCGTGGTCGCGGCGATGTGTGTGGAGACCGCGCGGCGTGCCATGGCCCATGCGCCCGGCCTGCCGATGACGCGTGTGGCCATCACCGTGCGTGAAACCCTGGCGCTACTGAGCGAGCGTACCGCTGCGCCCATCGCCATGATCGTGTTTGCCGCGTGCATCTTTGCAGGGCTGTCAACCTATCAGAGCGTGTATGCCGAATCACGCCACCTGCGGCCGGATCTGTTCTTCTTGGCCTTCACGGCAACCAGCGTGGCACTGCGGTTCTCGCTGGCACGTGTGATGGGGCGCATGCCGGTGCAGCGGCTGGCCCTGGTGCTGTTTGTGGCGACGGCTGCATCGCTGGCGCTGTTCATCGCCAACACAGGCAGCACGCTGCTGTACGTGGCGGCCACGGTGATTTTCGCCACGGGCTACGGGCTGAGCTACTCCACGCTCAACGGTATGGCGGTCAACCTGGCTGGTGAACAGGGCGTATCGGTGCCCGTCACCTCGCAGATCTTCACGTTGGCGTACTTCATCGGGCTGTTCGGGTTTCCGTTCATTGGCGGTCACCTGATCCGCAGTTCGGGCCCCAACGCCATGCTGCTTGCGCTGCTGGGAGCGGTGGCCATCAATGTCGTGCTGCTGGCCGCGCTGCGTGTGCGGGTGGCCGCGCCGGCCGTGCGCTGAGGTGCGGCCTTCGTCTATCTTCTCAAGGAGGGTGTTTCGTATGCTGACTGAAGCGCAACAAGAAAAGTGGCACCAGGACGGATATCTCAGGCTGGAAGGCTTTTTCGACGCGGCCGCGCGCGAGCGCATCTCCAATTTGGTTGACGAGGTCGGCCGCTGGAACGTGAGCGACGACAAGTGGATGATGTGGTTCGAGAAGACCAACGATGGCAGCAAGATCATCTCCAAGGTCGAGAATTTTCTCGACTACAACGATGCCCTGCGTGAAGCGCTGCTGGCCGATGGCCGCATCCGCAGCGCTGTCGAGACGCTGCTTGATGAAGACACGCGCATGCTCAAGGAGCTGCTGATCTTCAAGTATCCGGACAGCGGCGGCTACCGTCCGCACCAGGACATCTACCACATCCCGCACAAGATTCCGGACCGCATGGTGCACGCAGTCGTCGCCATCGGCATCGACGATTCCGACCCGAACAACGGCGGTTTGTTCTTCACGCCAGGCCGTCACAAGGAAGGTGTGTTTCCGATGAACGCGGGCGGGGTCATCCACCCCGAGGTGGCCGACACCTTCACGTGGGAACCGACGCCCTGGAAGGCCGGCGACATCTTCATCTTCGACGACTACGCGCCGCATTATTCGCAGCCCAACAAAAGCGATCGCTCGCGCCGCACGCTGTATCTGGTGTTTCAACGCGCCTCCACCGGCGGCCCAACGCGTGCCGAGTACAACCGCATGAAGCGCGCCTACAACCCGCCCGAGGGCAGAGTGGCGGACATGGACAACCTGAAGGTGTCCAACGGCATCTTCTACCGCGACTGAGCGGCCAACCCGGGGGAGTGCACACGTGTACACGAAGCAGATCGACCGCACGATGATGCGGCCCGAGTACGGCGTGCTGGTTTGCCGCCTGCTGGAGCACCTGCCGCAGGGCCTGCAGACGCAATTCGGCACGTCGGTAGTAGAAGTGGTGGCGGGCGGCGCGGTCGATCTGCACGCACACCACGAGCACGAACTGTGGGTGCTCATCTCGGGGCGCGGCGAATTCGAAGCGAACGGCCAGACCCGCCTGGTGGAGGAGTCGACGCTGTTCTACATGCCGCCGCACCAGAAACACGCCATCCGCAATACCGATCCGAACGCCAGCCTCAAATTCCTTTCCATCTGGTGGGACTGACCTGACCGATATGCGTACCTATTTCGTTTGCCCCGCTCCACCCTGCCCCAATGGCAAGCTGCACCTTGGCCATATCGGCGGCGTCTACCTCCTGACGGACGTCTTCGTGCGCTTCCAACGCATGGCCGGCCACCGGGCGTACCACATCACTGGCGCTGATGAGCACGGCACCTACACCCTCGTGAAGGCCCGCAAGCTCGGACGCCCGGTCGACGAGGTCGCGCAGATGCACATCGATGAAATCCTGCAGTGCATGCGCGCGCTGCAGATCACTCCTGATGTATTCGTGCGGACTTCCAGTGCCGCCCACAAGAGCAACGCCCTGGCAATCTTCCGCCAGCTTCAGAACGCCGGCTACGTGGAGGTGCGCGACGGAGTGCAGCTCTACTGCACGCACTGCGACGAGTTCGTTGCCGACTCATTGGCGGCCGGCAACTGCCCGGCTTGCGGCGCCTCCACCGACAGCAACCTGTGTGAAAACTGCGGCCTGGCCGTGCAACATGCCACGTTGGAAAACGCGCGGCACACGACGTGCGGCAACGCCCTCACGTTGCGGCCGATTCGCCAAGCGGTCCTCAACGTGCCGAAGTTGGCGCAGGCGTTGGATGAAGCCATTGCGCAGAGCGCATGGCCCGAGGTGATCCGCGAAAAGGAGCGCGGCTGGCTGGCGGGCGACGCCCATGCACTGCCGATGTCACGCCACTTCAGTCGTGGCGTCGTGCTGGACCAGCCAGAAGCCGTGGCCGGCCAGACACTGCTCACCTGGTTCGAAGGTCTGTGGTGTTACGACACCGGCATTCGCGAACAATGCGCTCGCGACGGCTTGGACGCCGAAGCCGTGCTGCACGACCCCGACACGCGCCTGCTGTTCTTCATGGGCCAGGACAATCGCTTCTACTACACGGTGGGCGTGAGCGGCGCCCTGCTCGCGCGCGGCTACCCCATTCCTGATAACCATTCGATCCAGGATTTCTACAAGCTCGAAGGCGAGAAGTTCTCCACCAGCCGCAACCACGCGCTCTGGGCGGACGAGGTGGCGCGCGAGCTGGAACCCAGCGTCCTGCGCTACGCACTGGCGCGCGTGGCCAAACCGTTTGGCGGCAACGACAACGATTTCCAGATTGACGGGCTCATTGCCGCCGCCACGCACCTGTGCACCTGGGAAGACGCGCTGCGCCGCAACGCAGAGGGCGCTCGCACGATAGATGCCAGTGGCCTGTCGCCCGCGCTTCGCGACATCACCGAGCGCTACGCTCGTGCCATCGAAGACGTGCGCTTCTGGGACGCACTGGACGCCATCGATGCGTACTTCGAAGCGTCGGAGTTGGCAGGTGAGCGTACAGGCGCATGGAAGCCGGAAGTCGTGTCGGTGTTCCTGAGCCTGCTGTATCCAGTGGTGCCGGCGCTAGCGATCCGCTACGGTCAGCATTTCTTTGGCGCGGCGTGGCGGCCCTCACTCGAGGCGTCCACCGTGCAGCCTGCCCTGCCCGAAGCTACGGTTGACTTCCCCTACTTCAGTGCGCCGGTGCCCGCCAGCTTCATCGCAGCCTACAACGAGCGCTTTCGCCCAGACCACGCCGCCATGACGATGCCTGCCTGACCCCATGAACCTGATCCCCTCGCGCCGCAGCCGCCTGTCGCAAGACTTTGCCGCATTCGACTACTCGGGCGGCAAGCATGCCATCAACTTCGCCTACGGCTTGCCGGACCCAGCCCTGTTCACCGAACTGGCCTGGCCGGACGCCTTCGGCACGGCCACCGGCGTATCGGTAGGCGACCTCCCGCAGTACACCGATGCGCAAGGCCTTCCGGAACTGCGTGCGCAGGTCGCGCTACGCCACGACGTGCGGCAGGACCAGGTGATTCTGACCAACGGGGCGTCGCAGGCGGTGCAGTTGCTGGCTGACCTGTACCTCGATCCCGGTGACGTCGTGCTGACCGAAGACCCGTCGTACCTGGGCGCGCTACGCACGTTTTCGCTGGCAGGGGCGACCATTGTGCAGCTCGGCATGGGGTCAGACGGCGTCGATCTGGATGCGCTGGAAGCTGCCCTGCGTCACACGCAGCGCGTGAAGCTGTACTACACCACGCCTGCCTTCCACAATCCGACCGGCCGCCATATGCCACGCGCACACATGGCCCGCGTGGCGGCGCTGCTGGCGCAGCACGGCGTGCCGCTGGTGCAGGATCTGGTCTACGCCGAACTGCCCTACGATGGTCCCGCCGAGTGGCTTTCGCCGGGTGGCAACGTGATCAATGTGCACAGCATCTCGAAGGTGGCTGGGCCGGGTTTGCGCGTCGGCTGGGTACTCGCGAAACCCGACATCATCGGCCAACTCGCGCGGCTCAAGTGCGACGGCGGCGTGAGCCCGATCGTAAGCAACGTGGTGCTTGGACTGATGCAGTCGGACGCGCTCGATACACACATCGCGCGGCTGCGCCTACACTACCGTGCAAAGCGCGATGCTCTGCACAGGCAGCTTCAAGGCAGCCGCTTCTGCGAGCCCGACTACACCGTGCCACGCGGTGGTTTCTCGTTTTGGGTTCGGCTGGCGGCGGGCACCGATGCGCAAGCCTTCATCGACGCAGCGCGCCACGAGCACGATGTGCGCTTGGTGCACGGCCAGCACTACGGCCCCGCCAGCCTCAACCACGTCCGGCTGTGCTTCAGCTATCTGCCGATGTCCAGCATCGAGCAAGGGCTGGAACATCTGGACGTGCTGCATGCTCGGCTCTATAGACCGCGGCAAATCGCCGTGGGGACAGTAGCGGCCTGAGCGAGTGTTGTGTCCTACAAATAACGCTCGACTTTGGAGAGGATCGAATCGGCAGTAGCGGCCCACGCAAAGGGGCGTTTGCGAACTGACCTGCCGTCAATAGGCAAGTCCAACGGGAAGCGACGAGCCCCGCGTGCTCACGCGCGAATCGCTCTGAAAATCTTCACAACGCAGCCATAGAATGCGGCATTCGCCCGCGTTGGCAACGAAGAAGAAGCCCACGCCGTGAAAACAGAACCGACGGCGCCACCTACTAGGCCGACGAGCAACGCGCTGGGCTGTATTGGGTCAGCCATACTCCCCTCCCACGATTGATTTCATTTTGGCTGCGTTGCACCTGCACCCGGCGCGACGACTGCGCGCTAAGGCCGAACGGCGCATGATGGTTCGGCGCGCGTTTCAACACGATCGATTCGGTTATGCGTTCAGTTGTGTTGCACCATATTGGCGAAACGGCTCTTCTTGGCCGAAAGCGCTCAGGGAGCCGATGGCTGCGCTTAGTCCATAAGTCTGAACACAAATGGTTTCAGGAAATGGACCGACGTTACGGTGCCCGATTCAGGGTCTCGGAACGGAACACATTTGATAGTCCGGGCAGCCCGGACGGCCGCGTCGTCCAGGACGGCGCTACCGGACGATTTGGCAAGTATTGTCTCACTGACGTTTCCACCGATATCGACTACTGTGTCAACAACGACACGACCTTCTGCGTGCGACCGTTGCGCCTCCACCGGATAGAAGACCGTTGGGTCTTGGCATAAAGCCCTGGCCTCGCGACCATCCACCTCGCGCGGCGCTCCATGCGCGCTGAGCATGACTGCAACTCCCAGCGACGCTAGGAACACCTGGTGATATGCCGTGGACCGTTCAGGGAGAGGATATTTCATCTGTCCGTGTTTACCTTTCATCTATCCGTTGCGGATTCTGACGTGCGGCTCACCTGCTCCTGAGGAGCGGCCCGTGCCCTATACACCCACCATCATCCAGCATCGGAGCCGGCCCACTTCTCGGGGCTAAAAGAGTTCTTCATAGCGAGGGGATCGTTCCAAGCACTCGGTCCGCAAAAGAGCGTGCATCCATAGACCTGGACAACCGCCAGCCAGCGACATGCAGTTCAGCCGTCTGCTCATCTAACAAGCGTTCGGACTTCCGGACATCAATGCGTGATTGTTCGACACTATCGACCGCGGCCCGCCCAGCCTTGTAGAGCGACTCGGTGAGAGTCAGCAGCTTGCGCGACTCCTCAACGCTGTCTTTGGCCGCTCGAACAGCATCCTTCGCCTCAAGCAAGGCATTGAACGCCGCATGCAGCCGGTTTCTCGTGTCGACAATGACTTGCTGTAACGCGGCCTCCTGCCGGAGCGCATCGGCCTTCGCAGTCTCCAATTCTGCATACTCGGTAGTGAATGGGCCCAGCGGCTGCTGAACCGATACGCCCACGCGATAGCTTTGGTATCCCAATGCGCCGTTGGCTGAGCCGAAGCCTGAGAGGCTCTGCCCCAAGAAATCCTTCTTGGCAAAAGCGCTGACGACAGGCAGAAAAGCACCACGGGCCTGGTCAACCTTTGCATAGGCTGCGTCGACTTGCTGACGCGCCGCGATCACCGCCGGATCAGCCATGACCACGGCATCCATGGTGGCGGCATCCGCGAGCTCCGTATCCGCGGAGGGGACATTGCCGCTCGCTACCAGGACTTTGCCCGGCGACACATCCGCACCCATGGATTTGACCAGCGCATCCGACCTATCACGCAGTGTGTGGCAAGCCTGGTAGAGCTGCCGCTCTGCATCCAGCACGTCATTGCGTGCCTTCCCGATGGCGACGGTGGTCCCATGGCCATCACGATAGCGTTCCGTCGCTGTGCCCTGAATGATTTTCAGGCTCTTCAGTACCCGCCCAGTTTCATCCACGGCAAGTTGTGCCTTGTACAAGTCACCATAGGCAACGATAACAGCCTGTAGGGTGTCAGCGAACGTGGCGTCGAGGGTCGCTTCACTGGCGCGCTCCAGCGCCTTACTGCCACGATAGCCGGCGACATCTCGGCCGCCGTTGTATAGGTTCAGATTCACGCTGACCGCGCCGTAGCTGGTATACCCCTGGCCATTGCCACCTACGATAGAGTTACCGACGACGATTGCGGGAGTGCCTCCGTTGGCCGGCTTGTAGCGGTCGTTCTCAACCGTTGCGGCGGCGGAAGGCAGAAAGGCTGACCAAGCCTTCAGCACGCCTGCCTTGGCCTTTTCTTGGTCCTGGATTGCCATCAGGTACTGCGGCTGCCCCTGTGATGCAATCTGCAGCGATTTGCTCAGGGCGATCGGTTCCGCACTCAAGCCCTGACACCGCACGGCGCCATCCGATTCGGCTTCACCGGTAACTCCCCCGGCATGACATGCGCCGCACCAAAGCGCTGTTAGTAGGACGGGTGCGAGACGATCGAACATGAAAGACAACTTTGCTGCCACTACGGAAAGCGGATCTATCACAAAAAAAAGACGAGCCGCACTCTCGCACGGCTCGCCTCCGTTACGTACTACGCTGCAGCCTGCTGATCAGGCGCTCCGGCGGCCATATCGGGAGTGCTTGAGCTCCCATCACCTGCACCGGGATCACCCGTGCCCGGGTCGCCTGCGCCAGGATCGTTGCTGGCACCGTCGCCTGCAAAGTAGTCCTGCCAGTACTGATCGAACTGGTCTACCGTGATCCCGCCGCCGTTCATGTAATAGTCTGTTGTTCCATCGCTACTGGTATCTGTCGTCAGAGAGATGCCGTTGATGGTGTCGGTTTGAAGCGTCTCACTGCTTCCATCAGCACGGTCAAACGTGGTGATTTCGTGATGGACGCCGTCGGCGTCGTAGGTGCTCTCGTACGTTGAATGCTCGCCCGTCGGCCCGTTGTAAGCCTCCTCCGTCGTGCTTCCGGTGGTAGGGTCGTAGGTCTGATCCGAGTACGAGCCGTCGGAACTGCGGGACACGTCATGGATGTCGTGACCATCGGCATCGTACTGGTGCGAATCATAGTTACCGTTGTCGTCCCAGTGTGCCGTCGCGTGTGAGCCGTCCGCATTCTGCGTCGTTTGATCCGAGACGCCATTCACCTCGATCGTCGTAGTGGTACTGGCAGTATGGCCATACGAATCCGTCTCGGTGTCGTGTGTAATCTGCCCATTCCCGGCCATCTCTACTTCGTGGGTTGAGCTGGAGCCGTCGCTGTTGTACGTGGTTTCCCAACTGCTACTAATGGTTCCGCTCGACGTGTTGTCGCTCGGTATCGAAGCGTTGTAACCGTCCTCGCTCGTCAAGCGACCGCTCGCATCGTAGTTGTCGGTGATGCGGTCATTCCAGTCGTTGGTGATGCGCGTTTCCGAATGGGAGCCGTCGGGGTTGGTGGTTTCGATCACATGGTCGTCGCCGGTTCGGGTGTCAACGCTGACGGTACCGTTATCTTGGTAGATCGTCGTGACATCCGAGTCGGCGTTGCTCACCTCGACGCGCGTCACGTTCCCGTTTGCGTCCCGGTCGGTAGTCGTGTTGGTCCCGTCGGCCTGTTGTTGAGTGTCGACGCGCGAACCATCGTTATAGATGGTGGAATGGTCGTACTCGCCCGTGGTGGCGTCATACGACGTTTCCCAAGTGATACCCATCGCGGTCGTCTCGGTCGTGTTGTACGAGCCGTCGGCTGAGTTGACGGTCGTGGTGGTATCACCATAGCCGTACTGATTGGTACTGATCACTTGCACCGACGAGCCATCGGGGTTCGTCGTCGTGCTGACGTCGTTGTAGATGTCACCATAGCTGCCGCCGTAACCTCCACCATAGTCGCCACCGTAGCCGCCGCCATAGCCACCACCGTAACCGTCACCGCCGCCGGTCGAGTAATTGTCCTCTCTGGTTGAGGTGGTGACAGAGCCGTCAGCATTGGTGGTAACGGTGGTCACGCTCGAGCTCGCGACTGACCCGTCCGGGTTGTAGGTATCCGATCCGGAGCTGCCACCCGTCGATTGCCAAGTGTCGGACGCACGCGAGCCATCGGAGTTATACGTGTCGGTGCCGGTCGTGCCATCAGGGGATTGCCACGAGTCAGAAGCCAAATTTCCGTTCTGGTCGTAGTTGTTGGTGCCGGAGTGGCCATCGGAGGTTTGCCACGAGGAGGATTCCAGCGTGCCATTCGAGTCATAGGTGTTGCTGCCCGAGTTGCCGTTGCCGTCGTTCCACGTCTCGTTGGTGATCTGGCCGTTCGGGCCGTAGGTATTGGAGCCCGAGGCTCCGCCTTCGGTTTGCCAACCGTATGAGGTCAGATTGCCGTTGCCATCATAGGTGCTGGTTGAGGTGTCGCCATGACCGTCGTTGACTGTCACGCTGTGCCCCGTTTCCACCCCCGAATTGGGATCGTAGTTGCTAGTGGTCGTTGTCGTGGTGACGTTGCCTTGATCGTCGGTTTGAGTCGCGACGTCTTTTACCGAGGTAACGCCACCGTTCGGATCGTAGTTGGTAGTGGTTCGGTCACCATGACCGTCGTCGGTAGTGACCTGAGTGCTTCCATCGGAATCCGTGACCGAGCGTGTACTGGAACCGTCAGAGTTATAGCTATCGGAACCACTTCTGCCATCAGACGACTTCCAAGAATCGGAGGTAAGGACGCCATTCTCATCGTAATTCCGTACTGTGACGTTGCCGTTTCCATCGTCATCTCGCACGCTCGAGCCCGTGACGGCTCCGGTCAACGTATCGTAGTTCGTTGTGTCCGTAACAGAGCCCCCAAGTTCACCGGGGACTTTGTCAATCGTTGTCTCGACGCGCCCCTGCGCGTCGCTGATCGTCGATGACACGCTTCCGTCAGACGACTGGCTTGTCGTGACGGTCTGCAGGATATTGCCCTCAGGATCGCGAATGATCGTAGATGCCGACGAGCCATCCGCCGAAACCGTGGTTGTTTCCACGTTGCCTGCACTGTCAGTCACCGTTGCAGACGGTAGTTGGCCTGACGCTGCCGAAGGAATCGAGATTGTTCCACCATGCCCATCGCTGATCTGAATTCCACCGTTTCCATCCAGCGAAACTGTTGCCGCAGGGCCGCCGTTCCCCCCGCTGACATTGAGGGAGCCATCGGCGTTCACGCCGATTTGCGCTGACAAGTTTTGCCCATCGCCGTGAACCTCCATCTGGCCCGTTTGGTTGTTCACGTTGATAGTTGTCGTCGCTCCCCCCTGCGACATGACGGTGGTCACATTCCCTTGAGGATCGTAGTAACTCACCGCGTTCGGCCCTGCGATCGCGTAAGACTGGTCAGGATTGATCGTAATCGTTTGACCATTGCCGATATCGTGCGACACCTGCTCGCCGGTCGATGCCGCTTGCTGCCGCCATTCGTTGAATGCGTCAATGCCCGTGGTCACTTCCTTACCACCAACATAAGCGGCAGCAACCGCTGCGACAATTCCGATTGCGGCCGCCGCGACGACCGCTTCAGGAAGCACTGCCAGTACAGCAGCCGTTGCCAACCCTCCCCCAACCCAACCAGCTGCAGTGCCAAAGGCGGCACCGGCCACCTCCCGCATCAGCCCGGTCACCCCATCTTGAGCTGCCCCGACACCGATACCGGGAACATTACCCGAACCACCGACGAGTACGTCAGCTGTCCTTGCTGCTTCCTCAGCAGCCTCTCCCGTCAGACCGGCTTTCGCCAAGGGAGCAACGACTCCGCTAAAAGCGCTCAAGCCAGCCGCGATGATGTCCGTCGGCGTGGGATTTGCCGCCGAATTGATGAAATTTTCAGACCAGATGCTGATAAACGATCGAGATTCAGCCATTCACACCCCCAATTCAGATAATCCGATGAAAAAATTTAGTTAAATCACGAGACAAATATTCCACCATCGCCAAAAGCAATGTGATAACCGCGCAGCCAGGAAAAAAAACGAAACACACAGAGAAGAAAACAAGAATCAATACGCTTCCAATGTTGACAACAAACCACCCAAACACAGCAGCACCGACAAAGAACCCACAAACAAAAATTACGGACCCAGAAACAGCAATAAGGATCAATCTTTGGAGGATTGCGGCTGATTTCCTATTTATCCCATAGCGCTCCATCATCTTTTGTTCGTTCTTTTCGTAGCCGGTCGACAAGGGTACTCCTGACGATATTACGGAGCCGACAAGGTATACGCCGAATAAGAACGCGCCGGAGAGCGCAATTGCAATCTGTTGCAGATATAGATTTGGCGGAGAACCACCGGTAAGGCCAATCGATGAGCTCAATAGTCCTAGCTTCTTGAACAACGACACTAGGAACGCACCAAATTGACGAACCGCGTGACCACTATCCCCGTTACTTTCATAGAACGCAGCGTGGAAAACAATCACCAACACAACGATAATGAAAATTGAAAGCTGCCGAGCGTTGCGTTTCGCTGTGATAGCACTAATTTTCGACGTTTCACTCATCATGATTTTTTTAATATTCAAATAGAAAGTGAAGAAATTCTTCAATCTATAAAAACTACCTCACGCCTCCGGCTTCATCCAAGTATTTGACCAACGGCGAAAGCAAAAACTGAATCACTCTCCGTCGATCCGTAGCGATGTCGGCCTGCACCGTCATCCCTGCCTGCAATACTGCGGGGTGTCCATCCACGACAAAGCCGCTCCGCTCCGCCCGGATCCGCACCTTGTAGACGTAGCCGTCCTTCACCGACTTCACGTTCTGGATCGCTTTCTCCGGCTGATTTCCGCCAGCGCCGTTCTCATCGCTGATGGAGGCGCTACTTTTCTCCTCTGCGTCGGGGCTCACCCACACCAGCGTTCCTCTCAGCGTCCCGTACTTCTGGAATGGGAAGGTGTTGACCTTGAGCTCCACCGGCTGTCCCACCTTGACGTACCCGATGTCATCGTTGGAAAGCGTGGCTTCGACCACCAGCGGCATGCCGTCCGGCACGATGGTCATCAGCGTCTGTGCAGCGTTGACGACGCCACCCACTGTGGTCACGTTGATCTTCTGCACCCAACCGTCCACCGGCGCCTTGAGCCACTTCAGCTCATGCAGTTCGCGGCTCTTCTCCATATCGCCACGCAGACCTGGCTCGTTGGCCACCTTGTCACTCAGTTGCCCATAGACCTCGGCCTGGTGGGCGTGCTCGACTTCAGCCAGACGCTTTTGGGCTTCTTGCAGCGCTGCGCGTTGCTCATCCACCGTTTTGGTTTGGGCAGCCAGATCGTTGCGGTTGCTGGTCAATTCCTGTTTGAGCTGCAGGTAATCCACTCGCGAAATCGCGCCGCTTTCCACCAGCGGTCGGGCGCTGGATTCGCGCTCTTCGCTGATAGCGGTGTTCTCGCGGTATTTCATCAGCGTGGCTTGCGCTGCAGCCACGCTGTGGGTTTTCTCTTCGACTTGTGACCGCGCTTGTTCTCGCTTGGCGGCATACGCCGCTTCCCTAGCGGCGCGAGTACTTTCCTGTAGAGCAACCCATGCAGGGTCAGCATTGCGGTAGTCGGCGGCTGCATGTGTCAGCTCGGCGGCCAGCCGTGCTTGCTCCAGGCGGTTGTAAGCGTACTTGTCGGAGCTTGCCTGCAACGCAGCACCGCTAATCGCTGGATCGAGTTCGAGCAACAGGTCGCCAGCCCGCACGTGCTGGCCCTCCTGTACATGGATCGCCTTGATGGTCGACGCTTCGAGCGGCTGGATCTGCTTGATCCGTCCATCGGGGATGAACTTGCCTGGCGCGGTCGCCACGACTGCGATCTGGCCGATGCACGACCACACAATCAGGATCACAACGAGCCCAACAATGCTCCACATCACCTTACGGTGCGCCGGAGAGGGTGGCGTCTCCTGGATTTCCAGCAGGTGCGGCAGAAACTCCTGCTCCAGCGGGGTCAACGGTGCATTGCGACGGGCACGCCGACGTTCGGCTTTTGTCTGGCCATTTGCATCCACGCGGTCAAACTTCATCAACTTAAGCAGCGGCATATTCCGGCCCCGCTTGTTGAGAGAACAGATGTGCGTAGATGCCACCGCGCGCAAGCAACTCCGCATGCGTGCCACGCTCAGCCAACTCGCCCTTGTCCATCACCAGAATGGTGTCGGCATGGCGAATGGTCGATAGCCGGTGCGCGATGATGAAGACGGAGCGCCCCTCGCAAATCTTGGTCAGGTTGTCCTGGATGATGCGCTCCGACTCATAGTCCAGCGCGCTGGTTGCTTCGTCGAAAATCAGGATGCGCGGGTTGGCTAGGAGCGCACGAGCGATGGCAATGCGCTGGCGCTGTCCACCGGAAAGCGCAGTGCCGCGCTCGCCGACGGGGGTGTCATACGCCTCGGGCAGTTCAAGAATGAAGTCATGCGCCCCGGCCAGCTTGGCAACTTCCACAATGCGCTGCATCGAGGTGCCGGGCGCGTGGATGGCAATGTTGTCGCGCACGCTGCCGTTAAACAGGAAGTTCTCCTGCAGCACGACACCGATTTGCCGGCGCAGCCACATTGGATCGGCCTGCTGCAAGTCGACACCGTCGATAAGCACGCGCCCGGATTCAGGTACATACAGTCGCTGCAGCAAGCGCGTGAGCGTGCTTTTACCGGACCCACTACGCCCTACGATGCCGACGGTCGTGCCTGGCTCAATCGTGAACGAGAGATTGCGCAGAATTTCAGGGCCGTCGACGTTGTAGCGAAAGCGCACGTTCTCCAGCCGCACGGCACCTTGGATGGCGGGAAGGCTAGCCTTGTTTGGATTGAGTGAGGGCTCCGCACGCGTGTTGAGGATGTCGCCCAATCGCTCAACCGAGAGCCCGACCTGCTGGAACGTTTGCCATGTCTGCACGACGCGCAACACAGGCGAAATCACCCGGCCTGACAGCATCTGGAACGCGATCAGCTGACCGACCGTCAGGCTGTTCTCCATCACCAGATAGGCACCGACCCACAGCACGGCGAGGGTGGACAGCTTCTGAATGGATTGGCCCAGCGCGCCGGAAATCCCGGACAGATGTGAGGTTCGGAAAGACGCGGTGACGTACCGCGCAAGCAGTTCTTCCCAGCGTTTGTACAGAATCGGCTCCAGCGCCATGGCCTTCACGGTCTGCACGCCGGTGACAGCCTCCACCAGGTAGGACTGGCTTTCCGCGCCGCGATCGAATTTCTCTTCTAGCCGCTCACGCATCAGCGGACGCATCACCAGCGACAGAGCAACGAATAGCGGAATGAACGCCAACACCACCGCCGTGAGTAGCGGGCTGTACAGCAGCATCACGGCGATGAAGATGACCACAAACAGCAGATCCATCACAACGTTGATGGACGAACCCGTCAGGAACTGGCGAATGCCCTCCAGTTCGCGTACGCGCGCCACGGTATCGCCCACTCGCCGAACCTCGAAATAGCGCAGTGGGATATGCAGCAAGTGCTTAAACAGCTTCGCGCCAAGCCCAACATCGATGCGGTTGGAGGTGTGCGCCATCAACTGCGCCTTGAGCACGCTCAGGATCGCCTCGAACATGATCAGGATCAGCATGCCGGCTGCCAGCACGTGCAGCGTCGACAGGCTCTTGTGCATCAGCACCTTGTCGATGATCACTTGTGTGAACAGCGGTGTGACGAGGCCAAACAGCTGGATGACGAAAGCAGCGACCAGAATTTCGCCCAGGATGCGCTTGTACTTCCAGATCGCGGGAACGAACCAGGCGATATCAAACGGACGGTTCGGGTTGTCTAGTCGAAGCTTGGCCTTGATGAGGCAGAGTTGCCCAGTCCAGACTTCCTCGAATGCTTCGCGCGTAAAGAGAGTGGCGCGCGGTTGCCGTGGGTCTGCCACAACGACTCGGTCGTCCGATAGCACTCGCAGAATGACAACGCGCTCCCCGCTGTTCAGCGTTGCAATGGCTGGCAAGGGGGTACGCGCGAGCCGTTCCCAGGATGACGATGCGAACTTGGCCTTCAGGCCAATCTCTCCCGCGGCTCGCAGTAAATCCACGTCCGAGAGAAGACGACCGGACTCGAACGCGAGCGAGCGCGCCAGTTGATTGGCATCTGTTGGCCGCTGATGATGCCCGGCCACAATGCAGACGCAAATAAGGCCCGTGCTAACGCGCGCAGCCCCGACTTTATCGGCTACGCTCCCGGTGGCGTTGACGTGATTGCCCTCGGACATGCTGAAAACTCCCCGTGCTACGCGTATGGACGCGTTTGTTATTCGGCCGTGAGGGTAGCAGCAAGACGTTTGGGAAAAAGCACCTCCTAAGGTGGGTGTGCATCTTTCGCGACATCGGTTGAAACTTTTGAAAATCAGATATTCGTATTTCTTTTTTCCAGCATGGGCCGCATCCTTTTCGCCTGGGAGTTGGGCGCCAATCTCGGGCATCTCGCGCGCGATCTGCCGGTGGCAAAAGAGCTCCGAAAACAGGGGCACGACGTTCTTTTTGCCGCAAAAGATTTGCGTGTCGCGGAACAGGTTTTGGCGCCAGCCAGCTTCAGATTTGTCCAGGCCCCGGCTGCTACAGGTATCCCCCAAGATAGTTACGCACCCGCGAACTACTCCGAAATGTTGATTGGGGCCAGCTGCGGAAATGTGTTTGGCATGCTCGCACGCGTGAAAGCGTGGGCAACCCTCTTTGATTTGCACCAAACAGAAGTTGTGGTGATCAACCACGCGCCGACGGCACTCCTCGCGGCACGTGCCCTCGGGCTACCTGTTGTACTGACCTGCATTGGCTTCGAATTGCCGCCTGCCGTCAGCCCGCTTCCGAGCATCCGACCGTGGGAAAGCATTCCCATCGAGCGGTTGCAGCAAGCAGATTCAATCGTGCTGCATACCTTCAATTCGATTTTGGACAGATTTGACCGAGCCCCGATGTCCCGCGTAACGGACCTGTTCGCCAATCTGCCGACCGTACTAACGACGTTTCCAGAGCTGGACCACTATGGGGCGCGCTCAGACGCCCTTTACGTCGGCCCTGTCTCGACGCTGGCGAACGCAGTTGAGTGCCCTTGGCCTGCTGGCTCGACCCGGCGCATCTTTGCCTATCTTCGTCCGTCCGTCCCCGGATTCGAGCACATGCTTGCAGCACTCAGGGACACAGCGGCGACAGTGCTTTGCGTTTCGCCTGGTATGTCGGCAGACGATATAAAACGACTGAGTTCGCCGCGCCTCAAGATTTTGCCGCACCCGGTCGCTTTGAATACCACGCTCCAGGGCGTGGACCTCGCCGTGGTCTACGGAACCGGCACCATGGCTGACGCACTACTGGCTGGGGTACCGCTGCTAATGGTTCCGCAGGTGGTCGAGCAAGCTTTGGCAGCGCGACGCATTGAAGACCTTGGCGCAGGGATCATGTGGAAACCGCCTCGCACGCTTGAAAGTGCTCGCACAGTGCTCACGGCCGCGCTCTCGACTTCATCATTGAAGCAGCAGGCGGATCTCTTTGCGAAGCGCTATCAAGGAGTCTCTCAAGAACAAGCGAGCGGCGCCATCGCTCGCATGATCAGCAACACCTCACTGTTGAGCCAACAGTGTAAGCAGACTCGATCAAGTCCCTAAAGCGACTACCTGTGGAGCAATTGCTACCACTATGAACCCTCGCTCACGTAACGAACGTATGGTTTCTATCTATATGGGTGGAGAGGAGAAGCCCAAGAAGATCGCCGACTGGACGATCTGGAGCGACAAGTACGAAGCCCTACAACTGACGTGTCATTTCCCCTCTCAAAAAAAATACACACGCCCGCTAAGTGACTGCCGTGTCGTTCCCATGCGCGAGATAGGAGCGATGCTGTTGACTGAGCGCGGCAGCGTGGTTACCAAGCCCATTGAGAAGGCAACGATCTATGGTGAACGATATGCCGTCGTGCACTTTCTGGGTGCTGCTAAGCCCTACGTCTACAAACTGGACAATGTTGGATTCGTCTCCCAGACAACGATGAAGGAAGAGCCAGTCTTCCGCTATTTCGTCGCGGTGGCGAACACCCGAAGGGATCGCGCGGGTTCTGCGGATCAACGATTGATCGCGGCCAATGTCGTGCGCCAACTGGAGAAACTACTGCCCCGTCCGGACACCGCCCTGAATGCGTATTGCACCGGGCAAAACGGAATACAGACGGTGGGCGGTGGCCTGATCTACCCCTTTGGCGTGAATGAAAGTCAGCTTACAGCGGTCGAGCACGCGTTCAGCGCGCAGATCAGCGTAATTGAAGGACCACCCGGAACCGGCAAAACACAGACCATTCTCAACATCCTCGCCAATATCCTGCTGCGCGGTAAGACGGTCGC
Organism: Ralstonia sp. 25C; assembly: GCF_051904805.1. Taxonomy (NCBI): domain Bacteria; kingdom Pseudomonadati; phylum Pseudomonadota; class Betaproteobacteria; order Burkholderiales; family Burkholderiaceae; genus Ralstonia; species Ralstonia sp. 25C. Next base: position 29,520 of record NZ_CP196737.1, read on the forward strand.
GATACTGTCGAACAACAATGCGGCTGTGGAAAATGTCTATGAGAAGCTGGAGAAGTTCGGGCTGGACCATCTGGTCGCCAAGCTCGGCAGCAAGGAGAACCGGGAGGACTTCTTCGCCAACCTGCCTCCTTGGCCGTCGCCAGAACCGGAGCCCGCACCGACCATGGAGGAAATCCAGGAGCTGCTCGCACGGTTGAAGCAGCACCTGCATGACCACAACACGGCTGCGCAATTGCAGGCCGATATCGATGAGCTGACGATTGAGCGTCAGTACCTGCAGCAATGGTGGGATGAGAACCGGATGCAGATTCCGGCGTCCCTGGACAAGTACGGGCTGTCTCCCCGCAAGACGGCGGACCTGATGGCCTACCTGTCGTATCTTGGGGAGCAGCGCATCGGTCTTAAGGATCGGATTGAATTGCTGTTCAAGTTCAGGATTTTTCGCGCCAAGCCTCTCGCGAAGGACGCGCGTGTATCTTTCTTTTATGCGCTGCAATTGCACTACTACGACAAGACGCTTAAAGAGAAAGAAGCGGCGTTGCGAGCTTGCCGCGAATCGCTGGCTCGCGGTCATTTCACCGGCTTGCTGGAGGCCCTGACGACGGGGTCGATGCGCTACCTGAAGCACCACGTACATGCGCAGGCCCCGGCGTCGCATAGCTTCGATGCGCAAACGTACCGACAACAGTTCGATGCGTTCACCCAGCGCTTCCCCATCCTTGGTAGCAGCACCCACTCGATCGTCAATTCGATCGCGCAAGGGGCGATCCTGGATTACGTCATCATCGATGAGGCCTCGCAGCAAGACGTTGTGCCAGGCATCCTGGCACTGGGCTGTGCGAAGAACCTGATCGTCGTCGGCGACAGCCGGCAACTGGCGCATATTCCAGTGATACTGGGTCTACAAGCCCCCGCCGACGTTTACGATTGCGAGCGATTCAGCTTGCTCGACTCATGTATCGGCGTGTTCAAGGACACATTGCCCAGGACCTTGCTGAAAGAGCATTACCGTTGCCATCCCAGAATCATCCAGTTCTGCAACCAGCAGTTCTACGGCAACGCGCTGGTCCCGATGACCAAGGACAAGGGCGAAGAGGCTCCCCTGCGGCTGCTAGTGACCGCCAAGGGCAACCACGTCCGCAAGAACACCAATCTTAGAGAGCTCGACTCCTTACTCAAGGTCCTCGAAGACGAGGCCACGCCTGTCAGACTTGAAAGCGACGGCCGGGGTTTCATAGCCCCGTTCAGAGCGCAAGTCACGCTCGCGAGCAAGCAGTTACCAGCAGATTTCGTTAAGGACACCGTACACAAGTTCCAGGGCAGAGAATGCGACGAGATCGTTTTCTCAACCGTATTGGACAAGAAGCGGTCAAGTCTGGAACGATTGGATTTCGTTGACGACCCCCGCATGGTCAATGTGGCGGTGTCGCGAGCCAAGAGCCGGTTCACTTTGGTGACGGGCGATGAAGTCTTCTCCGCGAACAACGGCCACATTGCGGCGTTGATTCGCTACGTCGAGTACTACGCACAGGACGGGCAAATCGTACGGGCACCTGTCGTATCGGCCTTCGATCTGCTGTACAAGGAATACGATCAATCCCTGGCGCGGCTCAACTCCCGCCTCCGGCCGGAGGATTCACGATACAAGTCCGAGCAGATTGTGGCGGCGCTACTCCGCGCGGCGCTGTCCCACGCATCGTTCCAAGCCATAACGTTCTACACCCAGATCGCGCTGAACCAGGTCGCATCATCAACCAACCCCGCCTTGACAGCGCGAGAGCTGGCATTTATGCGCAACCGTGCAAGCTGTGACTTTGTACTGTATTTCAAGGTGGGCAAAACCCCATTGGGTGTGATCGAAGTGGATGGCGGCGCCCATGACGAACAGGAGCAAGCGGCGCGGGATGCGTTGAAGAACAGCATCCTGGCAAAGAGCGACCTGCCCATTCTGCGCTTGCGCACTGTGGAGAGTGGTATCGAAGAAAAAGTCGCTGGATTTCTTGCTGCATGGGCGACCGGGAGCAGCGACGGAATACGAACGACGGCTAAGTGAACCAGAAGCTCCACGTTCGCTGAATAGCGCGGGGGGGGGGGCAAATGGCTATACCTCGCGGTCCGGCAGTTCCGGATTCAGTGAACCTCGACAATTACCCCCCCAAAAAAAACCCCTTTTAGCCTTCGCCAAAGGGGCCAATGTCGATATCACGTTTGTTGCCGTTGGGCCGTCACTTCCAACTGAACGGCGCAGCCGCCGTTAAGGGATAGGCGTGAATTTCAGCTCGCTCAACGGAGCGACCTTGTCTTCGCGGACCATCTTGTATTCCGTACTGGGGCCGAGCCACTTGTTCCACAGCTGATTGATCTCGCCCGCCTTGTCCATGGCGAGCAACGCTTCATTGACCTTGGCCAGCAGTACCGGCTCGCCCTTCTTCATCCCCACCCCAATCGGCTGATAGATCATCGGCTCGGCAATCATCTTCAGTTCAACGCCGCCAGTCTTGGACTGTTTCACCAGCTTCGTGATCGTCATCGTGTTGGAGACGATGCCCAGCGCCTTGCCCTGCTGCACAGCCATATACGCGGAACCCGTGTCCTGGAAGGTCACCGGTTCGGAGCCGTTCATCTTGATCGAGAGTTCAGAGGTGGAACCTTTGGCCGCAGCCAGACGCTTGCCCTTGTAGTCCGCCTTGCTCGTGCCCGGGTCGCTCGCGCGCACGGCCAGCATTTCCTTGGCGAGGTAGTACGGATCGCTGAACTGGATCTGCTCAGCGCGGCTGAGTGTGTAGGCAAGGTTCGCCACCGTCACGTTGACGCGGCCCATCTTGACCTCGGGCACACGCGCCTCGACTGACAGCGGCGTGATCTTGGCAGTCACGCCCATGCGCTTGGCCAGCGCTTGACATAGGTCGACATCGAAGCCAACCATTTCGCGAGTCTTGGGGTCCGGCGCTGCAAACGGCGGCACGTCGGCAAACGTGCCGCAACGCAGTTCCTTGTTCTTTTGAATCTCCGCCCATTGATCGGCCAGAGCGGGCAAGGATGCAGCGCATAGACAAGCAAGGACGGACAGACGCGCTACGGTGGTGTGGATCGGCATGTCAGGCTCCCAATGGTTGTGTGTAATGTCGTTGTGTGGCGCAGAAACAGAGAAGCGATGAGAAGCGGCCAAACCGATCAATGCGAGCGCAGGTCGGACAGAAAGCGCTTGGCACGCGGATGCTGCGGATCGCGGAAGAACACATTCGGCTCGGCCACTTCCAGGATGGCGCCGGTGTCCATGAACCACACGCGATCGGCAACCTCGCGTGCAAAGTTCATTTCGTGGGTCACGCACATCATGGTCATGCCTTCGTTAGCGAGGCTGCGCATCACGGCCAGCACCTCGCCCACCATCTCTGGGTCCAGCGCACTGGTGGGCTCGTCGAACAGCATGGCGGGCGGCTCCATGGCCAGGGCGCGCGCAATGGCCACGCGCTGTTGCTGCCCACCGGAGAGCTGCGCGGGATAAGCGTCCGCCTTATTGGCCAACCCAACACGGTCAAGCAGTTGCATGGCCTTCTCGCGGGCTTCGGCGCGGCGAACACCGCGCACGCGCATCGGCGACATCACGATGTTCTCCAGCACCGACAGATGCGGAAACAGGTTGAAGCTCTGAAACACGAAGCCGATGCGGCTGCGTACCTTGTTGAGCGCATCGCTGCGCATCGGGGCGTGCACGTCGTCCCCGTCGAACAGGATCTGTCCGGACTTGATCTCTTCGAGCCGGTTGACCGTGCGGATCAGCGTGGACTTGCCGGAGCCGGACGGGCCGCACACCACGACAACTTCGCCCTTCTTGACCTCCGCGTTGATGTTGTTCAACGCACAGTAGTCGCCATACCACTTGCAGACATTGGAGAACTTGATCATGTCGATGCCTCAGTCATCATTCAGGGTTCTACCGGCAGCGGCTCGGGAATCTCCGCTACGGGCCCGCGGCGCTTACCCGCTCGCTTGGCTGCGATGCGGTGCTCGAGGGCACGAGCCGCACGCGTCAGGCTCCAGCACACCACGAAGTAGATGACCGCCAGCATGAAAAAGATCTGGAACGGCTTGCTGAGCAGCGCGTTGTTGATCTGGTTGGCAGCGAACGTCAGCTCCGGCACGTTGATGACGTAGCCGAGCGTAGTTTCCTTGATGGTGGACACGAACTGGGCCAGCATGCTCGGCAGCATGTTGTAGAGCGCCTGCGGCAGGATCACCACACGCATCGCACCGAGGTAGCTGTGCCCCAACGCGCGCGCCGCTTCCATCTGCCCTTTCGGGAGTGCCTCGATGCCGGCACGCACGACCTCGCTCAGATACACGCCTTCGTAGATCACCAGCGTGCAGAGCATCGTGGTAAAGCCGGAAACGTCGCGCCCGATGAGCAAGGGCACGAGAAAGTACACCCACAGAATCAACATCAGCAGCGGCACGCCGCGCACCCCATACACGAGCGCGGTGACGACCGAGCGCAGTGGTGCCCAGGTCGACAGCCGCGCCAGCGCTAGCAGCACGCTCAGAGGAAACGCCAACACAATGCCAAGCACCGACAGAATCAACGTGCACGCAATGCCGCCCAGCGGGCCGTTCGGATACTGTCCGACTAGCAACAACAGCCAGTTGTCGCGAACGATATCGATGAGGTCCAGCATGGCTTACCTCCCCGTCACAACACGGAAGCGGCGGGCCAGCCAAGCGCCCAACGCCATAATGACGAGCGAGAAGCTCAGGTACATGACCGTCGCCAGCAGATACGATTCGAACGCGCGAAAGCTTGTGTTCTCGATCTCCTTGACCGCATGCGTCATCTCCACCACGCCGATCGCCATCGCCAGGCTGCTGTTCTTGAATAGCGAAACGCTATGGTTGATCAGCGCCGGCAGCGCATTGCGCACGGCCTGCGGCATGAGTACGTAGCGCAAGGTGCCGATGAAGGTGTTGCCCAGCGCGCGCGACGCCTCTTCCTGACCCGGCGGAATCGCGCGCAGGCCCGAACGCAGGTCTTCGCAGAAGTACGCCGCCTGGCACAGGCCCAGCGCCACGATCGCAAAGATGACTTCGGAGTGGTGCTCGCCCAGCCAATCAATCGCCGGGAGCGGCAGCAACGTAGCGATACCGAAGTACCAGAACATCAATTGCACCAGCGTTGGCACGTTGCAGTGATACGAGACGTAGGCCTCGACAAAGCGCTCGGCAATCTTGCTGGGTGTCATGCGGATGCCCAGCAGCACGAAGGCCAGCACCATGGCCAGCACCCATGAACTGCCGGCAATCACCAGCGTCATCCAGACCCCCTCGATCAGCATCTTGCTGAACTCCGGGTTGTTCAGGATAACCATCAGGTTAAAGCCTTGCATGATGGGCTCCGCTCAGTCTTGCGACGGTTCCGGGCGCATCGTGGAGAGGCCGCCGGGCACCTGCAGCGTCGGCGTAATTTCCATGTGGCCGATATTCACGGCGACGGGGGCAGCGATGGCAAACGCGATGGCATCGGCAATGTCGGCGGCCTGTGGCAGCTCAAAGCCCTTGACGAAGCGCTCATAAGTTTCGGCGCTGTCGCCGTGTACATGGGCAAAGATGTCAGTAGCGACACGGCCCGGGCAGATTTCGGTGACACGCACGCGCTTGCCATAGGCATCGATGCGCAATTGCCGTGACAGCATGTGGACCGCCGCCTTGGTGGCGTGGTACGTGGAGTTGCCGCCAAAGTTGTACGCACCGGCAATCGAGCTGATGTTGACGATGTGGCCGCGATCCCGCGCCACCATGCCCGGCAACACCAGCCGACAAAGATGCAGGACTGCACGCAGGTTCACGTCCACCAGCAGGTCGATGCCCTGCGCATCTGCCTTGAGCAGCGAGCCGGGGCGGTCCACACCGGCGTTGTTGACGAGGATGTCGAACGCGATCTCGCTGGTCAGCGCGGTGATGCCGTCCAGGTCCGTTACGTCAATCGCGTGGGGAATGCATCCGGTACGTTCCGCCAGTTTGGCCAACGCATCGGCGCTGCGTGCCAAGGCATGGACCTGCACGCCTTCGCGGCTCAAACGTTCAACGACAGCGGCACCAATGCCCGAAGAGGCGCCAGTGACCAGAGCGGTTTTGTAGTCTGCAAATGACATGGTTGTCCTGTGCGGTAACGTGCTTTCAATGTATCGACCACCCGCGTTGCACGCCAAGATGGAATGTCTTTGGCGTAATAGGCCGGGCTTATGTCGGGGTAACCCTTAGAACCTGTCCATGGTCCTGCTGCGCGATCCGATCTTGGCCCTGCGAATGCTCACGTACCCATGTACGGTTGTGTTTCTCGGGCCAACCTCGGACCGCTCGCTACGGACCATGAACAGGTTCTTAGAAACTTACAGCGCGGTAGAAAACCCGAGCTGCTGCGAGATCGGCACGATGCGCCCACCGAGTGATTCGATCTCCGCTCGCAAGCGCTGCGTCGTTGCCACGGCACCGGGCGTATCGCCATGGACCAAAATCGAGCGCGGCTGCAATGCCAGAACGTTCCCGGAGTGCGTCACGATCGTGCCCTCCGTCAGCAGGCGTCGCACGCGGGCGAGCACCTGTTCTTCGTCGTGAATGACGGCACTGGGCTGGCCGCGGCTCACGAGCAAGCCCTGATCGTCATAGGCGCGATCGGCCAGAAAGCTGACGCCGATGGGCAACCCAAGTTCAGCCGCCGCGCCTTCGATCGCCCGGCTGGGGGAAGTGCTGATGATGATGTTGGGGTCGAACGCCGCAATCGCCTTGAGCAGCGGCGTTGCCCAGGCAGGATCAGCCGCCGCCCGGTTGCCGAGCGCACCATGAAAGCTCATGTGCGTCATCCGGCGACCATGCGCGCGGGCAATGCCTGCCAGGGCGCCCAACTGGTACGTGATCATCGCCGCAAGATCGTCCATGTCGACCTGCATGAACCGCCGCCCGAACCCCTGCTTGTCTGGAAAGCCCACGTGGGCACCGATATCTACGCCGCGCTCGATCGCCACACGAACGGTGCGATCCATGATCAGCGGGTCTCCGGCGTGAAACCCGCAGGCGATGTTGGCCGACGAGATGAGCGACATCATCGCTTCGTCGTCACCCATGCACCAGGGTCCGTAGCCCTCGCCCAGATCGGCGTTGAGATCGATTTCCATGTCAACTCCTGATCAAGGTGTACTTAGTACGGCAAGCGAAGTGCCCCAGCCCACCACGGTGCCGTCGGGCACCGGCATGTCCTGCACCACCGCATCGCATGGCGCAGTGACGGGCAACAGCAACGGACCGATCTGCAGCAGACCCAACGGCTGAGATGTGGCGACAGGCGCCCCCACTTCTACCAGCGGCGCCGTTTTCTGGGGGTGCTGGCGGAGAAACACGCCAACAGAGCTGGCACGCACGACTTCCGACGACTCGGCAACGACAGGGGCTGCGGGCGCGACTGCGGGTGCAACAGTCACCGGCTCTGCCATGATCTGCGGGGCCATCGTGGGCGCATTGTGCAAGAGGAGATGGAGGCCCGGCCCTTGCAGCTCGAACTCCGTGATGTCGGTCTGCGCCACCCAGGTACAGATCTGGCGGATGTGTTCGATCTCCATCTCAACGCCCTCCTGCTGCGGCGTGCAGGTCGATCAGGCGCCGCACATCGGCCAGCCACGCCTCGACTTCGGCCAGCGCGGCCACAGCTTCATCCCATGTGGTTTCAATAAAGCGCACCTGACTGCCGATTGGCGCCTGGCCAAGGCGCCACAAGTCCGCCTCGATCACGGTGCCGAACTTCGGGTAGCCGCCCGACGGCTGCGCTTCGCGCATCTGCACGATGGGCTGCCCGCTGGGCGGCACCTGGATCACGCCGGGCACAATGCCGTGCGAGCGCATCTCGATGGGTTCGCGCGGCGCCAGCGTGGGGCCGGCAAGGCGGAATCCATAACGATCGCTCTGCGGGGTGACTTTCCAAGGCTGCGACCAGAAACTCTGCTGTGATGCCTCGGTGTAGCAACCATATTCCGCCGCGGGCAGCACGCGCATGGCCGGCAGCTCGTCCACAGTCAACGGCAAGCCCAACGCTGGCGGCACCAGCCCAACGCCAGTGCCCCCTGCTGCCCCATTCAGCCCCGGCGCGCCGGCTTGCAGCACATCGCCTCGCTTCAGCGCACGCCCATCCAGGCCGCCGAACGCGCCGCGCAATTGCGTACTGCGTGAGCCAAGTGCCAGCGGCACATCCACGCCGCCCGCCAAGCACAGGTAAGCGCGACAGGCGGGCACAGGGCCACGCTGTGGCACGTTCAGACGCAGCGTCTGCCCTGCGCGCGCTTCATGCACCCACCAAGGCAGCAGTGGACGGTCATCCAGTTGCGCACCGCAATCCGCACCGGTCAGGGCAAAGCGGCAGTCCTGCGTAAAACGCACCTGGAACGGGAACACCTGCACCTCGATGCCCGCGGCGCCTTCGTCGTTGCCCAGCAGGAGATTGCCGGCGGCCAGCGCAAGCGTGTCCATGGCGCCGGACGTCCCCACACCCCAACGGAGCGCGCCCTGGCGCCCCAGATCCTGCACCGTGGCCAGTGCGCTGGCGGAAAGGACCTCGATCATCGGATCACCTTCTCGACACGGAAGCGCAGCACATCGCCGGGCTGCAGCAAGGCAGGCGGGTTTCGGTTCGGGTCGAAGAAACACATCTCGGAGCTGCCGATTGTGTTCCACCCGCTCGGCCCATCCGAGGCGGATACGCCGGTCTGCGAGCCGCCAATCGACACGGCGCCACCCGGAATGCTCAGCACCGGCACCTTGCGCCGCGGCGTGGCAATGCGTGGGTCCATCCCGCCGAGGTAGCAGTAGCCGGGGTGGCTGCCGAGCGCAAAGACGTGGTAATCCGGCGCGCTGTGACGCTCGACAATCTCGTCGACCGACAAGCCGGTGTGGTTCACGACATCAGCCATATGGGGGCCGAAGTCTCCGCCGTAGACTACCGGCAGCTCAACGAGCCGCCCTTCGCGCGCCAGCGGCGTCGCGACCTGCCAGGCCTCATGCAGGCGCGACTCGACCTGCGCCAGGTCCAGCGGCGGACGCACAAAGGTCAGCATCAGGTTGTTCATGCCGGGCACCGCCTCGTGCACCTCCGGCCAGCTCTCGGCCTCCAGCGCGAGCGACCACAGCCGTTGCTGCGTGAGTAGGCTTATCTCGCCCGGCACATCGAACAGCAAGGCCGTCGTGCCCAGCAGGCTGATGTGCTCCGTCTCTGTGGTCATGCTTGCCATGCTGCAATGTGTCTCGTGTTCTGCGTCAATTGGCTGTTCCATCAAGCGGCTTCTTTCTGCTGACCGGCGCGTGCGTGCAGCCAGCGTTCCAGGTGGTGGATGTTCAACTCCACCCGCTTCAAAAGCGGCGTCCTGCACGATCTCTCGGTGCAGCGGCAGGTTGGTGGCAATGCCGTCCACCTGCATCTCATCCAGTGCCAGGCGCATGCGCTGCAATGCGTCCTCGCGGCTCGCGCCATGCACGATGAGCTTGGCGATCATCGAGTCGTAGTGAGACGGCACGCGGTAGCCGGCACCGGCATGGGTGTCCACGCGCACGCCGTAGCCGCCCGGCAATTGCAAACGGGTAATCACGCCAGGCGACGGCATGAACGTATTCGGGTGCTCGGCATTGATGCGGCACTCCAGCGCGTGGCCCTGGCAGACAATGTCGTCTTGCCGCAGCGAGAGCGGCTCGCCGCGCGCCACGCGAATCTGCTGCTGAACGATGTCGATGCCCGAAGTCATCTCCGTGACCGGGTGCTCGACCTGCAGGCGGGTGTTCATCTCGATGAAGTAGAACGCGCCGTTCTCGTACAGAAACTCGAAGGTCCCCACACCGCAATAGCCGATCTGCCGGCACGCTGCGGCACAACGCTCGCCCACCTCGGCAATCAGCACTGGATCGATCCCCGGCGCCGGGGCTTCCTCCAGCACCTTCTGGTGCCGGCGTTGCAGCGAGCAATCCCGGCTGCCCAGCCACACGGCATGGCCGTAGCGATCCGCCAGCACCTGGATCTCGACGTGGCGCGGGTGCGTCAGGAACTTCTCGATATAGACCTCGGGGTTGCCGAACGCGCGGCGCGCTTCTTCACGCGTCAGCACCAGCGCATCCGTCAGGGCCGAGGCATCGTGCACCACGCGCATGCCGCGCCCGCCGCCCCCACCCGCTGCCTTGACGATCACAGGGAAACCAATCTTGTGCGCAATCGCCAGCACGGCTTGCGGATCGTCGGGCAGAGACGTATCGGGCCCCGGCACGCATGGCACACCGGCTTCGCGCATGGCTCGCTTGGCGCTGACTTTGTCACCCATGGTGCGGATGCACGCTGCGCTGGGGCCGATGAACGTGAGCCCGGCATCGGCCACGCGCTGTACAAAGCCGGCATTTTCCGAGAGGAATCCATAGCCGGGGTGAATGGCCTGCGCGCCGCTCACACACGCCGCGGCAAGCAGCGCCGCCTGATTCAGGTAGCTGGCACTGGGCGATGCCGAACCAATGCAGAGCGCTTGGTCTGCCTGCCGCACGTAGACGGCATCCTGATCGGCCTCCGAATACACGGCCACCGTGCGCAACCCGAGCCCGCGACAGGCACGCTGGATGCGCAAGGCGATTTCTCCGCGGTTGGCAATGAGCACTGTGTCGAACATGACGAAACCCCTGTGGCTCACGCAAATCGGATCAACGGCTGTCCGGAGTCGACTTCCGCCCCGGACTGGACCAGCAAGGCCTCTACGGTGCCGTCGCTTTCCGCAACGACCGCGTTGAAGACCTTCATAGCTTCGATCACACACACAGTCTGGCCGGCCTGCACGGCCTGGCCCGGCTGCACGAACGCCGGCTCGCCCGGCGCCGGCTGCAGGTGCACGATGCCAAACAGCGGCGCCAGCAATTCGCGCCGCGGTGGCGTGGCAGAAACCGGTTTCGACGATGGCGACGGAGCTTGATGCACTAGCGCCGGCTGCATGCGATTCAAGCGGTCCGGCAACGGCGCAACATCGCCATCACGCTGCGCGGCGAACTTGTCCCGCACGAGCCGTAGAACCCATCCCTGATGGCTGAAGCTCATCTCGGCAAGATCTGAGGCCGCCATGGCATCGATGAGCTGCTTGATCTGAGAGAGGTCCATGTGTGTCCACGGGATGCTGTTGTGGACACAGTATCGACCTCGGCCGCTCAGCGCCAAGACGGTTTGTCTTTGCCCCGATAGGCGCCGCTTATGACGCGTTATGACGCTTCGTGCGGCTCCGCTTGGTGGTCCACCGCGTCGCCCGGCAGCAGGTTGCCTGACAGTCCGGCCACAAGTTCCAGCAGGATTTCCTTGATGGCCTGGGCCGGCTCGGACAACGGCTGATGCCCGGATTGACACAGTGCCAGCGGCGCCTCAATCACCGGATCGATGATCCGACACTGCCAGGCGTCGCAAGACGTTGCCACCTCCTTGGCCATGGAGGCGGGCAGGATGGTCGCGCCCAGGCCGTCGGCAACGATGGCCTTGAGCGTGCCGGCCGATTCAATTTCCGCCGATACCTTAGGCACCATGCCGATGGCGCTGAATGCCTCGTCCACCAGTCTGCGCACCACGTTGTAGGGGCGCGCGAGGTATAGGTCGATCTCGCCGAGCATAGACAGCGGCACTTCTTCCGGCGGCGCCGGCATGCTGGTCGGGCCAACAACATAGAGCTGCTCGCGCAGCAGCGGCAGGAATGACAGCCCGTGCACCACCGCATTTCCGCCATACAGCACCGCCATGTCCATGCGGCCGTTCATGATGAGCTCAGACAGCGTACTACCATAGGTTTCGTTCAGGTACAGCACGATCCCGGGGTGGCGCGCACGCACGGCGCGCAGCAGTGGCAACGCCAGTGCCGAGGCTGCCGTACCCGGCGCCAGCCCCACCGACACCGCGCCCGACAACCCCTGCCCGGCCGCCTTCATCTCCACCTTGGCCTGATCGACCTGGCGCAGGATGGCCTGAGCATGCCGGTACAGCACCTTGCCCGCCTCGGTCGGCACCACGCCCTGCTTGGTGCGCAGCAGCAACTGCTGCCGCACCTCGCCTTCGAGCGTCGCCATCTGTTGGCTCAGCGATGGCTGCGCCACGTGCAGCAGATCGGCGGCCTGGGTCACGCTGCCCACATCGACGATCTTGACGAAGTACCTGAGTCGTCTGAAGTTCAAGTGATCTCCTCGGTGCGCGGGGCACATCGCCCTCTTCTCATACGCAAAAGCTTAGGCCGAGAGCAAGTTCTATACCTATAGGTGTTTCCTATCTAGACATATTGGAGTCGTCTTGGTCTTCGCAGATGGCCGGGTCTAATGTTGCGCATACCTTCCACCCACGCAGCAAGGACTCTTGTGACCACGTCCCGCATTGCCGCCCGCGTTCGACGCATCAAATCTTCGCCCAGCACGTCCGCCGCGGACCGCGCGAACGAACTGCGCCGTCAGGGCAAGTCCATCGTGAACCTCGTCGTCGGCGAGCCCGATTTCGATACGCCTGCGCACATCCGGCAGGCCGCCGCGCAGGCCATCGAAAAAGGCGCAACGCGATACACGCTCATGGCAGGCACGGTCGAGTTGCGTCAGGCCATCGTCGACAAACTGGCGCGCGAGAACGACCTGCACTACGCGATGAACGAGATCATCGCCACCAACGGTGCGAAGAGCGCAATCTACAGCGCACTGGCCATCACGCTGGAAGCGGGCGACGAGGTGCTGATCCCCGCGCCGTACTGGGTCTCGTACCCCGACATGGTGCTGGCCTGCGACGGGACACCCATCACGCTGCCCTGCCCGGAAAGCGCTGGGTTCAAGCTGACGCCGGCCCAGTTGGAAGCGGCCATCACCCCACGCACCCGGTGGTTGTTGCTCAATTCACCGAGCAACCCGACCGGCGCAAGCTATACGGCAGACGAGTACCGTGCGCTGGCCGCTGTACTGGCGCGCCACCCCAACGTGCTGGTGATGACGGACGACATCTACGAGCACATCCGCTTCGATACGGTGCGCACGCCGCACCTTCTCAATGCAGCGCCCGAGTTGCGTGACCGCACGCTGGCCATCAACGGCGTGTCCAAGACCTACGCCATGACGGGTTGGCGCATCGGCTGGGTCGCCGGCCCGCGTGACCTGATCCAGGCGCTCGACACCTTCCTCTCGCAATCGGCCGGCAACTGCTGCTCGGTCAGCCAGGCCGCCGCTGCCGCTGCGCTCAATGGCGACCAGCGCTTCGTCAACGAAAGCGTGGCTGTATACAAGCAGCGCCGCGATGCCACGCTGGCCCGCATCAATGCCATCCCGGGACTCACCTGCCGCGTACCGGATGGCGCCTTCTACCTCTACGTGAACTGCGCCGGCCTGATCGGCAAGACCACGCCCGACGGCAAGACGCTCGATACCGACAGCGATGTCGTCATGTATCTGCTAGAGCGTGAGGGTGTGGCGATCGTCGCCGGCACGGCCTATGGCCTGTCACCGTACTTCCGTCTGTCGATCGCCACCGCGCTGGAAACCTTGGAAGAAGGCTGCCGACGCATCGAGCGCGCGGTCCTCGCCCTCTCCTGAATACCAAGCCCCTGAGACACACGAGACATCGATGAGCACCTACAAAGCCATTCGCAAGATCCCGTCCTTTCCTCAGTTGGACGCCAACCTGATTGCCGCCCTGCGCGAATTGCCCGTGGCCGCCATCAGCGACAACATGCACCGCAACGCGGGCACGGGCAGCCTGCAGCCGTTCCACAAACCGGTGCCGACCACCATGGCCGGCACAGCTGTGACGGCACGCTCGCGCGGAGGCGACAACCTGACCTACCTGCGCGCACTGGAGTTCTGCCGCCCCGGCGATGTGCTCGTCATCGATGCCGGCGGCGACCTGCAGAACGCTGTGGTCGGCGGCATCCTCACCTACTATGCGGCGCGCATTGGGCTGGCCGGCGTAGTCATCGACGGTGCGGTGCGCGATGTGGCGGAACTGCGCGAACGCGAGTTTCCCGTCTATGCACGGGGCGTCACCCATCGCGGCCCGTACAAGGACGGCCCGGGCGAGATCAACGTGCCGATCTCGGTGGGCGGCATGGTCGTGAACCCTGGCGACGTGGTGGTAGGCGATCAGGACGGCCTGCTTGCCATCCCGCCTGACGACGTACCGTACCTGATCGACAAGGCGCGCGCCGTGCTCGCCACCGAGGCCGAGACGATTCGCGCCATGACGGAAGGCCGCTGGGACCGCAGCTTCATCGATGCACTGGAAGCGCGCTGCAACAACTGACACCACGCGTTTCGCTTCAGCACCACACCACAACACCCATAACACGCATATTTGGAGACTTGCATGCGGCCTTCCGTCCTTATCACCCGGGCGACCTTTCCGGACATTGCCGACCGCCTGCGCGCGCACTTCGACGTGACCGATAACCCGTCGGACACTATCCTGAGCCCGCAAGAACTGATCGCACGGATGCAAGGCAAGCAAGGCGTGATGAGCACCGGCAGCGAGCGCATTGATGCAGCGTTGCTCGATGCGTGCCCCGAGCTGAAGGCAGTGTGCAACGTGGGTGTGGGCTACAACAATGTCGACGTGGCGGCCTGCACGGCGCGCGGCGTGGTGGTGACCAACACCCCCGATGTGCTCACGCAGACCACGGCCGACTTCGGCTTTGCGCTGATGCTCGCCACCGCGCGGCGCATTACGGAATCTGAACGCTTTGTCCGGCGCGGCGAATGGCAGAAGACCGGCATCTACAACCAGATGCTCGGCGGCGACATCTACGGGGCGACCCTGGGCATCCTTGGCATGGGACGCATCGGCCAGGCCATTGCTCGCCGTGCCGCGCTGGGGTTCGAGATGCAGGTGATTTATCACAACCGCTCGCCGCTGGATGCGGAAACCGAAGCCCGCGCGCATGCCCGCTATGTCGACAAGGGCACACTGCTGCGCGAAGCTGACCATCTCATCCTGGTGCTGCCCTACTCGCCTGAAGCTCATCACACAATTGGCGCCACCGAGCTTGCCCAGATGAAGCCGAGCGCCACGCTCACCAACATCGCGCGGGGTGGCATCGTCGACGATGCGGCGTTGGCGCAGGCCCTGCGCCAGGGCACGATTGCGGCGGCCGGGCTCGATGTCTTTGAAGGCGAGCCGCGCATCCACCCGGATCTGCTGACGCTCGATAACATCGTGTTGACGCCGCACATCGGCAGCGCGTCGGTCAACACGCGCCGCGCCATGGCCGCCCTCACCGTCGACAACCTGATCGCAGCGCTCGGGTATGGGCCGCAGGCCGGCCTGCCGCTGACGCCGGTGAATCCGCAGGTGCTGGAATCACTGCAGCCGCTGCAGCAATAGGCCGACCACAAAGACCCCGTGATGCACAACGTCATGCCGATCCACAAGGTCATGGTGATGGGCGTTGCCGGCTGCGGCAAATCCACACTGGCTGCACGTCTGGCGACAGCGCTGGATGCCGAATGGATCGAGGCAGACGACGACACCATCGACGCCGGCACCGCACTAGCCGCGGCGCCGGGCAACGCCGTACTCGCGTGCCCGGCTCTGAAGCGCAGTGACCGCGAGCGGTTGCGCACCACCGTGCCGCAGATTCGCATCGTGTATGTGGACATCACGCTTTCCGATGCCATCGCACGGGTGTCTGCGCGCGGGCGGCAATCGCTTCCGCCAAGCCTGGTGCTGAGCCAGTTCGCCATCCTCGAGACGCCGGCCGGAGAGCCGGGCGTCCTTCTGATTCCGGCCGATCAGCCGGTCGATACCCAGGTCCAGCGGGTGCTACGCTGGATCTCCGAAGACATTTCGAGACAGGACAATGACGCCATCCAACCTGAACCTGTTTGACCTGAGCGGCCGCACGGCCCTGATCACCGGTGCCAGCAGCGGCATCGGGCTTGCACTGGCCGGCGGGCTGGCCCGCGCCGGTGCGCGCGTCGTCCTGAACGCCCGTGGACAAGAGAAGCTCACCCCAGCCGCTGACAACCTGCGTGCACAAGGCGCCGACGTGCATACGGCCGCATTTGATGTGACCGACAGCGCGGCCGTCACCGAAGGCATTGCCCGGGTGGAAGCGGAGCTTGGCCCCATCGACATCCTCGTCAACAACGCCGGCATGCAACGCCGCGCGCCGCTGGAGCAGTTCGAGACGGCGCAATGGCACGAGCTGATGAAGACCAACGTCGACAGCGTGTTCCTCGTTGGGCAGGCCGTCGCGCGCCACATGATCCCGCGCGGGCGCGGCAAGATCATCAACATCTGCTCGGTGCAGAGCGAGCTGGGGCGTCCCGGCATTGCCCCCTACACGGCCAGCAAAGGCGCCGTGAAGATGCTGACCAAGGGCATGGCGATCGACTGGGGCCCGCACGGCCTACAGGTCAACGGCCTGGGCCCGGGCTACTTCAAAACGGAGCTGACGCAGGCGCTGGTGGCCAATGCTGAGTTCACGGCCTGGCTCGTGGGCCGCACGCCATCTCGCCGTTGGGGCGATGTGGAAGACCTTGTCGGTGCGGCGGTCTTTCTCTCCAGCAAGGCCTCGGACTTCGTCAACGGCCACATCCTCTATGTCGATGGCGGCGTGACTGCCACCCTCTAACGGACGGAAACAGCAAGGAACCATCATGGACGCTCTCGTCATTCACGCCGCCAACGACCTGCGCATCGAAGACGTCGCCACCCCCGAGGTGCTGCCGAACCAGATGCGCGTGCACGTGCGCTACGGCGGCATCTGCGGCTCAGACCTGCACTACTACAACCACGGCGGCTTCGGCACCGTGCGCGTGACCGAGCCGATGGTGCTCGGCCATGAGATCGCCGGCCGCGTTGAAGAGATCGGGCAAAACGTACACCGGCATGCCACCGGCGACCGGATTGCCGTCAGCCCAAGTCGGCCGTGTGGCCAATGCGAGTACTGCCAGCAAGGCTTGCAGAACCATTGCCTGGACATGCGCTATTACGGCAGCGCGATGCGCACGCCACACATACAAGGCGCCTTCCGCCGCGAGATCGTCATCGACGAAAGCCAGGCCCATCGTCTTGCCGATTCTGTGAGTGACCAGGAAGGCGCGATGGCCGAGCCGTTGTCGGTGGCTCTGCATGCCGTGCGCCGCGCCGGCCCACTGCTGGGCAAGCGCGTGCTGGTGACGGGCTGCGGCCCCATTGGCGCGTTGATCATCGTGGCAGCACGGCGTGCCGGCGCGGCCGAGATCATCGTCACGGACATGGGTGCGTATCCGCTACGGGCAGCGCGCAAGGTGGGGGCCGACGTAACCATCAACATGACGGAGCAACCCGACGGACTCACGCCCTATACCGCCGACAAGGGGCAGATTGACGTGCTGTTCGAGGCCAGCGGCAACGAGCGCGCGCTGCGTGGTGCCCTCGATGCGCTGCGCCCGCGCAGCATCATCGTGCAGATTGGCCTGGGCGGCGAGATGACGCTGCCCATCAACGCCATCGTCGCCAAGGAATTTGAGCTGCGCGGTGCGTTCCGCTTCCACGAAGAATTCGCCATGGCGGTGGACCTTCTTAACAAGGGGCTGGTCGATGTCAAGCCGCTGATTTCCGCCACCGTGCCGTATCGCAACGCGGCCCACGGGTTCGCCCTGGCAGGCGACCGGTCACAGGCGATGAAAGTCCTGCTGGATTTTCAATGAGATTGCGCGGGATGTACCGGATGGTCCGGATAGGCCAACACCACCGGCGCTGACCACGCGCGCCTTTCCTGGAGATTTGCATGTTCATTGGCATTCCGCTGCAAACCGCGGAGGGCGAGACACGTGTCGCCCTCACGCCGGAGACAGCAAAGAAACTGAAGGCGCAAGGCCATACGCTGCGCGTGCAAGCAGGCGCAGGCTGGCGTGCGTCGATTCCTGATCACGCCTATGAGGCTGCAGGCTGCGAACTGACGGACGCAGCCGGTGCACTCGGCGCCGATCTGGTGCTGACCGTGCGCCCACCCGCACAAGATGCGTTGGCGCTGATGAAGCCGGATGCCGTGGTGATCGGCATGCTGGACCCCCACGACAAAGCGGGACTATCGCAGTTGGCAGCGGCTCGCCTGACAGGGTTCGCACTCGAAGCCGCGCCGCGCACTACGCGGGCACAGAGCATGGACGTGCTGTCGTCGCAGGCCAACATCGCCGGCTACAAGGCTGTGATGATGGCGGCGGATCGCTATCAGCGCTTCTTCCCGATGCTCATGACGGCGGCGGGCACCGTCAAGGCCGCGCGCGTCGTGATCCTGGGGGTCGGCGTGGCGGGCCTGCAGTCCATCGCCACTGCCAAGCGCCTTGGCGCGGTGGTGGAAGCGTCGGACGTGCGCCCGTCCGTCAAGGAACAGGTCGAGTCGTTAGGCGCGAAGTTCATCGACGTGCCGTACCAAACCGCCGAAGAAAAAGAGGCTGCCGAGGGCGTGGGCGGCTATGCACGCCCCATGCCCGCATCATGGCTGGCACGCCAGAAGGTGGAAGTCGCCAAGCGCGTGGCCCAGGCCGATGTGGTGATCTCGACCGCGCTGATTCCCGGCCGCCCCGCCCCGGTGCTCATCACCGAAGAGATGGTGCAGGCCATGAAGCCCGGCTCACTGATCATCGACATCGCTGCAGGCAAGGGCGCGGAGGGCGTGAGCGGCAACTGCGCACTCACCGAAGCCGGAAAGACGGTCGTCAAGCACGGCGTGCACATCGTCGGCGAAACTAACCTGCCCGGCATGGTGGCCGCAGATGCGTCGGCGCTCTATGCGCGCAACGTGCTGGAGTTCCTGAAGCTGATCGTGAACAAGGACGGCGCGCTCGCCATTGATGAAAGCGATGACATCGTCGCCGCCTGCCTCGTCACGCGGGGCGGCACGGTACTGAGAACCTGAGGAGAAACACCATGGAAGTGGTCTCGCACACCATTGTCAGTCTCACCACGTTCGTGCTGGCCGTGTATGTCGGCTATCACGTCGTATGGAACGTCACACCGGCCCTGCACACGCCGCTAATGGCGGTCACCAACGCCATCTCGGCCATCGTCATCGTGGGCGCCATGCTGGCCGCCGCGCTGACCGAGACGGTGCCCGGGAAGATCATTGGCGTGCTGGCGGTCGCACTTGCGGCGGTGAACGTCTTCGGCGGATTCCTCGTCACGCGGCGGATGCTGGAGATGTTCAAGAAGAAGGACAAGAAGCCTGTGGCTTCCGCCTCAACGACACACACGAGCGGAGGGGCGAAGTGAACCTGCATCTCATCAGCCTCGACGTGGTCACCCTACTCTACCTCGTCGCCAGTGTGTTCTTCATTCAGGCACTCAAGGGCCTGAGCCATCCAACCACATCGATTCGCGGCAACCGGTTCGGCATGGCCGGCATGACGATTGCCGTGCTCACCACCGCCGCGTTGATCCTCAAGCTTGCCGACGGCAATGCACTCGGCCTCGGCTATGTGCTGCTCGGGCTGGTGATCGGCGGCGGCGTGGGTGCGCTCATGGCCCAGCGCGTCGAGATGACGAAGATGCCCGAACTGGTGGCCTTCATGCACAGCATGATCGGGCTGGCGGCTGTGTTCATTGCCATGGCTGCCGTAGGCGAACCGTATGCGTTTGGGATTGCCGCCAAGGGCGCGTCGATCCCGACCGGCAATCGGCTGGAACTCTTCCTGGGTGCGGCAATTGGCGCGATCACGTTCTCGGGGTCGGTCATTGCCTTCGGCAAGCTATCGGGCCGGTACAAGTTCCGCTTGTTCCAAGGGGCGCCGGTGCGGTTCGCGGGCCAGCATCTGCTTAACCTCGTCTTAGGCGTGACGACCATCAGTGTGGGTGCGGCCTTCATGGCCACGGAAAGCTGGCCGGCTTTTGGCGCGATGCTCGCGCTCGCCTTTGTGATGGGCGTGCTGATCATCATCCCGATTGGCGGCGCCGACATGCCGGTGGTGGTCTCGATGCTCAACAGCTACTCGGGCTGGGCGGCCGCAGGCATCGGCTTCAGCCTGAACAACAGCATGCTGATCATTGCCGGCTCGCTGGTGGGCAGCTCGGGTGCGATCCTGAGCTACATCATGTGCAAGGCCATGAACCGCTCGTTCTTCAGCGTGATCCTGGGTGGCTTTGGCGGCGCGGCAACCGATGTGCAAGCAGGCGCGGTCCAACAACGCAGCGTCAAGAGCGGCAGCGCCGACGATGCGGCCTTCATCCTCGGCAATGCGGAGACGGTGGTGATCGTGCCAGGCTACGGGCTGGCCGTGGCACGCGCCCAACACGCGGTGAAAGAGCTGGCCGAGAAACTCACGCACAAGGGCGTCACCGTAAAGTACGCGATCCACCCGGTGGCGGGCCGCATGCCCGGCCACATGAACGTGCTGCTTGCCGAGGCAGAAGTGCCCTACGACCAGGTCTTCGAAATGGAAGACATCAACAGCGAATTCGGGCAGGCTGATGTGGCCATCGTGCTGGGCGCCAATGATGTGGTGAACCCCGCCGCGCAGCAGAAAGGCAGCCCCATCTACGGCATGCCGATTCTGGAGGCCTACAAGGCGAAGACGATCATCGTGAACAAGCGCTCGATGGCTTCCGGCTATGCAGGCCTGGACAACGAGCTGTTCTATCTGGACAAGACCATGATGGTATTTGGCGACGCAAAGAAGATCGTCGAAGACATGGGCAAGGCCATGGAGTGAGCGAAAGACCGCCACCGCGCACTGTCATAAGCCAGACACTATTGCCCCATAGGCAAGTCGTCTTGGTTGAAAAAGCGTGCCAGCGTCTAATCTCAATCAAGCCTGCTGTTGGAGTGTTCCTCAAGAGAAGACGCAACACACGGCCTGCCGTTCTTTTGCACACCACCGCTGAGTTGACACCGCGCGTCTCGGATTGAGCCAGATCCGGACGCGCAACTCGGCCCCCAGCCTCCACCCAACCTGGCCAGACAAACGCGCACCGCAGCCACCCTTTCCACAAGGCGGCTGGGAAGGGACTCGTGCGTCCGGCGACTGAGCAACACAAGCCAACTTGCACACTGAAAGGGAGCCACAATGAAAAGATCGCTTATGACGGTCGCTGTTCTTGGAACCATCTCTGCCACAGCACACGCACAAAGTAGCGTCACGCTGTACGGCCTCATCGATGTGGGCATCCGCTACAACACGCACCAGAATGCCGCCGGTAATAGCAAGATCGGCATGGGCAATGGCGGCCTGCTATCAGGCAGCCGTTGGGGTCTGATGGGCAATGAAGACTTGGGCGGCGGCAACAAGGCGTTCTTCCAGCTCGAGTCCGGCTTCACACCCGGCACGGGTTCCACGCAGCAATCTACCCCATCCGGCACCCCTCGCCTGTTCGGCCGCACCGCAGTGGTGGGGCTCTCATCGCAGACCTACGGCGAGATCGCGCTGGGCCGCCAGTACACGCTCGTCCACGAGATGGTGTACACGCACGACATCTATGCGCTGTCGAACTACGTCGGCACCGTGGGTTTCCAGGGCGCAGGGTTGACCGGCGGCGGCCGACTCGACAACACGGTGCGCTATACCTCGCCGAGCTTTGGCGGCTTCACCGTCAAGGGCGCATACACCTTTGGCGAAACGGCGGGTGACACCAAGCACAACTCATCTCCGGCGGTAGCGGCGTCGTATGACAATGGGCCGCTCAGCGTCGGGGCCGCTTTCCAGATCATCAACAACATCGGCGGGCTGACGCCCGCCACAACGGCGTACGGCAGCACGTACTTCGGCATCACGATTCCGGACAGCACGCAGAAGGTCTTCACCATCGGTGCCACCTACAAGCTGGGCAATACCAAGCTGTACGCGTCGTACATCTACAGCAATGTCTACCCGGCAAACTACCGCAACGATTCGTTCTCCGTTGCAGTGAGCTATCCGCTCACGGCCGCGCTCGATCTGAAGCTCCCCGTCTATGTGGATCGCGTCAAGCATGCCGGCCAGAGCGGCACGCGCATTACCGGTGGCCCGTTGCTCGACTACAACCTCAGCAAGCGCACGGACGTCTATGCAGGCGTCGACTACACCAGGCTCACCGGTGCATGGACGACGCTAGCCGGTACACCGGGGTTCACGCTGCCGATCAGCGGACGGAACTCGGTGTTCGAGGCCACGGTGGGCCTGCGGCATAAGTTCTGACGAGACAACGCCCAGAACATGGCATGGCGCTGCATAGGCGCCATGTCCATTGACCTACTCCCGGTTTTAGTACGAAGCGCACGTAGAGTCCGAGGTTAAAAACGCCTTCTGCTAATGCCCCTGCGCAAACTGCGCCGGGGTCAGATAGACGAGCGAGCTTTGGGGCCGCTCGGTGTTGTACTCGATACGCCATTCCTCAATCGGCTGCCTGGCTTGGCGCATTGAGACAAACCAGTGCTCGTTCACACACTCATCGCGGAACCGCCCGTTGAAGCTCTCGATGTAGGCGCTCTCTACTGGCTTGCCCGGCCGGATGAACAATAGCGTGACACCCGCCTCGTAGGCCCAATCGTCCAGCACCTTACCAACGAACTCCGGACCGTTAACGGATGGCGGCACGCAGGTCCAGCACGCGAGGTGCAGCAATCTACGACGGCGACATAGCCGAACCGACGGTATCCACCCCGTTGCTCCGTCGCCGCCAGTTCCTTGACTCTTTGAAAATCGAAACATACTATACTGAACCGTTCAGTTTAGATTTGTGGTTTCGATTTCGCGCCCTCTCGTCCAGGAACTGCCATGCGCTCCATGTCACCCGCCGTGCCCCCGCTTCTCGCCGCGCTAGCGGCGGCGTCTCTCCTTGCTGCCTGCGGCAAGCCGCCAGGTGGCCCGCCCCCGGCAGAAGGCACGCCAACCATGGGCGTGATGACCGTGCAGGCGCAACGCGTGGCACTCAATACAGAGTTGCCCGGCCGCACCGTTCCGTTTCTGATTGCCGATGTGCGGCCGCAGGTCAACGGCATCATCAAGGCACGCAAGTTCCGCGAAGGCAGTGACGTCAAGGCGGGCGAGCCGCTCTACCAGATCGACCCCGCCACTTACCAGGCAACGTACGACAGCAATGTGGCCGCGCTAGCCAAAGCGCAGGCCAACCTCAAGACCACGCGCCTGAAAGCCGAGCGCTACAAGGAGCTCGTGGCCATCCAGGCCGTCAGCCAGCAGGACTACGACGATGCCGCAGCCGCACTGGCCCAGGGCGAAGCCGATGTGGCAGCTGCCCGCGCCAACGTAGAGACCAGTCGCATCAACCTGGCTTATGCCCGCGTGGATGCGCCCATCTCCGGGCGCATCGGAAAATCGAGCGTGACGCCCGGCGCCCTTGTGACAGCCAACCAGACCACCGCGATGGCCACGATTCAGCAACTCGACCCCATCTACGTTGATGTGACGCAGCCCAGCGCCGCACTGCTGCGCCTGAAGCAGGCCATGGCGCGAGGCGACCTTCAGAAGGCTGGCGCCAATGCGGCCACAGTGCGGTTGCAGCTGGAAGACGGCAGCACCTATCCGCTGGAAGGCAAGCTCGAGTTTTCCGATGTCACGGTCGACCAGAACACCGGCTCGGTGACGCTGCGCGCCGTGTTCCCCAACCCGAATGCCGTGCTGCTTCCTGGCATGTACGTGCGTGCGGTGCTGGCCGAAGGCGTAAAGGATGAGGCCGTGCTCGTACCACAGCAAGCCGTGGCACGCGACAGCACCGGCAAGCCCTTCGCCTATGTGGTGGGAGTCGACCACAAGCTGCAGCGGCGTTCTCTGGAAACCGACCGCACCGTCGGCGACCAATGGCTCGTACGTACCGGCCTGCGCGTGGGCGATCAAGTCGTGGTGGACGGTCTGCCGCGTGCTGTGCCTGGCGCGGAGGTCAAGACAACGCCGTGGACAACGAAGGCGCTCACACCGTCGACCACTAAGCCGGCGACCGTGGCCGCCAACTGATCCGGGACACCACCATGGCACGCTTCTTTATCGACCGCCCCATCTTTGCGTGGGTGTTGGCCATCATCGTGATGCTGGTGGGTGCGATAGCCATCGCCACGTTGCCCATCGCTCAGTATCCGAGCATCGCCCCGCCGGCCGTATCCATCACGGCCACATACCCGGGGGCGTCGGCCAAAACGCTGGAAGACACCGTCACCCAGATCATCGAGCAAAAGATGAAGGGGCTGGACCACCTAAGTTATATGGCGTCCACCAGCGAGTCTTCTGGCACCGCCACCATTACGCTGACGTTCGAAAACGGCACCGACCCGGATACCGCGCAGGTGCAGGTGCAGAACAAGCTCGCGCTGGCCACGCCGCTGTTGCCGCAGGAGGTGCAACAGCAAGGTGTGCAGGTCGCAAAATCCGCCACGAACTTCCTGAACGTGCTGGCCTTCACTTCAGAAGACGGCAGCATGAACGGTTCCGACCTGTCCGACTATGTGGCCGCCAACGTGCAGGACGCCATCAGCCGGGTGGAGGGTGTGGGTGACACGACGCTGTTCGGCTCGCAGTACGCCATGCGCATCTGGCTGGACCCCCACAAGCTCTCCAACTTCAGTTTGACGCCGCTGGATGTAAAGAACGCCATCCAAACGCAAAACGCGCAAATCTCCGCCGGCCAACTGGGTGCCATGCCGGCATCGGCGGGCCAGCAGATCAACGCGACCATCACCTCGCAAACACGCCTCAAGACTGTCGAAGAATTCGGCAGCATCCTGCTGCGCACGCAGACCGATGGCTCGCAGGTGCGCCTGCGTGACGTCGCCCGTATTGAGTTGGGCAGCGAGAACTACAACACGGTCGGGCGCTACAACGGCAAGCCGGCCGCCGGGCTGGCGATCAAGCT
This sequence comes from Ralstonia sp. 25C, assembly GCF_051904805.1. Taxonomy (NCBI): domain Bacteria; kingdom Pseudomonadati; phylum Pseudomonadota; class Betaproteobacteria; order Burkholderiales; family Burkholderiaceae; genus Ralstonia; species Ralstonia sp. 25C. Next base: position 54,334 of record NZ_CP196737.1, read on the forward strand.
GGCGACGGGCGCCAACGCACTCGATACCGTCAAGGCGGTCGACGCCCGCGTGACCGAACTTGAGCGCTTCTTCCCGCCAGGCATGAAAGTGCAAAAGCCGTACGACACCACGCCATTCGTCCGTATCTCGATTGAAGAGGTGGTGCGCACACTGGTTGAGGCGATCGTGCTGGTGTTCCTGGTGATGTATCTGTTCCTGCAGAACTTTCGCGCTACGCTGATCCCGACCATCGCGGTGCCGGTGGTGTTGCTGGGCACGTTTGGCGTGCTGGCTGCCTGCGGTTTCACCATCAACACGCTGACCATGTTTGCCATGGTGCTGGCGATTGGTTTGCTGGTCGACGATGCCATCGTGGTGGTGGAGAACGTCGAGCGTGTGATGAGTGAGGAAGGCCTCTCGCCCAAGGAAGCGACGCGCAAGTCGATGGGCCAGATCACGGGTGCACTGGTCGGCGTTGCCCTCGTGCTGGCTGCGGTGTTCGTGCCGATGGCGTTCTTCAAGGGCTCGACCGGCGTGATCTACCGGCAGTTCTCGATCACCATCGTGTCGGCGATGACGCTGTCGGTACTGGTGGCACTGGTGCTCACGCCAGCCCTGTGTGCCACCCTGCTCAAGCCCGTTGAGAAAGGCCACGCTCAGGCCACCACCGGATTCTTCGGCTGGTTCAACCGGACCTTCGACCGCGGCAATCAGCGTTATCAGGGCATCGTGCGTCACATGCTCGGCAAGGGCTGGCGCTACATGGTGCTCTACGGTGCGTTGTTCGCCATGGTGGTGTTCGGCTTCATGAAGCTACCGGTCGGCTTCCTGCCGGATGAAGACCAGGGCACGCTGTTCGTCCTGGCGCAACTGCCTCCGGGCGCCACCAACGCGCGCACCGAAGACGTACTGCGCCAAGTGGAACACCACTTCTTGGTGGAACAGAAGGAAGCGGTTTCGGGCGTGTTCTCCGTGGCGGGTTTCAGCTTTGCCGGCAGCGGCCAGAACATGGGCTTTGCCTTCGTCAAGCTGCGCCCGTGGAACGAGCGCAAGGGCGAGGCGCTCAGCGTCAACGGTGTCGTGGGCAAGGCGTTCGGCTTCTTTGCCACCCTGCGCGATGCCCGGGTGTTCGCCTTTGCGCCGCCCGCCGTGGCAGAACTGGGCAACGCCACTGGCTTTGACCTGATGCTGCAAGACCGAGCCAACCTCGGCCACGACGCGCTGATGCAGGCCCGTAACCAGCTGCTCGACACGCTATCCAAAGACCAGCGCCTGGTGGCCGTGCGCCCCAACGGGCAGGAAGACACGCCCGAGTTTCAGCTGAAGATCGATGCGCACAAGGCTGAAACGCTCGGTGTCTCGATCTCCGACATCAACACTACCCTCGCCACGGCTTGGGGCAGTAGCTACGTGAACGACTTCATCGACCGGGGCCGCGTCAAGAAGGTCATGCTGCAGGCCGATGCGCCCTTCCGCATGAACCCGGGCGACATCGACAAGTGGTACGTGCGCAATAGTGCCGGCACCATGGTCCCGTTCACGGCGTTCGCCAAGGTCGACTGGACGTCTGGCTCCCCGCGCCTGGAGCGCTACAACGGCGTGCCGTCCATGGAAATCCTGGGGATGGGCATGCCGGGCAAAGCCTCCAGCGGCGAAGCACTGGCCATCGTCGAAGATGCCGTCGCCAAGCTGCCGGCAGGCATCGGCTATGCTTGGACCGGCCTCTCGATGCAGGAGAAGGCCTCCACTGGACAAACCACCCTGCTCTACACGCTGTCGATCCTCATCGTGTTCCTGTGTCTAGCCGCGCTGTACGAAAGCTGGGCGATCCCCTTCTCGGTGATCATGGTGGTGCCGCTGGGCGTGTTCGGTGCGTTGCTGGGAGCCGTACTCACCTGGAAGATGAACGACGTGTATTTCCAGGTGGGCCTGCTGACCACCATTGGCCTGGCATGCAAGAACGCGATCCTGATCGTTGAATTCGCCAAGGAGCTCAACGAGCACGGCAAGAGCCTGATCGATGCCGCCATGGCCGCGGTGCGCATGCGCCTGAGACCCATTCTGATGACGTCCCTGGCGTTCATCCTCGGTGTCGTGCCGATGGTGACGGGCACGGGTGCCGGCGCCGGTGCACAGCACGCGCTCGGTGTCGCTGTCATCGGCGGCATGGTGTCGGGCACTGTGCTCGCAATCTTCTTCGTGCCGCTGTTTTTTGTGCTTGTGCGCGGGCTGTTCAAGCGCAAATCGGCCACGGCGCCAGTTCGTGTCCAACCTACCGACGCCGCTGCCTCGTAAGGACGTTCGAGATGATCCGCTTTCCTTTTTCCTCCACGCTGCTCCCGTTGGCCGCCATGCTGACGGGTTGCACCCTGATGCCAGCCTACCAACAGCCGGCCTCCCCTGTGCCCACAGCTTTTGCCGATGTCGCCGCTGCGTCGCCAGCCAACGACAGCAAAGCTGGCGAAACAGCCACGCCGGTAGCCCAGATCGGCTGGCGCCAGGTGTTTACCGATCCGCAACTGCAACGGGTGATCGACCTGGCACTGGTCAATAACCGGGACCTGCGCGTGGCCGTGCTCAACATCGAGAAGGCCCGCGCGCAGTATCGCGTGCAGGACGCTGCGCTCTTCCCCTCCGTCAAGGCCAGTGGCAGTGAGAGTGCCAGCCGCACGCCGGCCGATCTCTCAGGTATCGGGCGACCGCTGGTGGCACACAGCTACAGCACTACGCTCGGCTTCAGCGCCTACGAGCTGGACTTCTTCGGGCGCGTACGCAGCCTCGGCGCGCAGGCGCTGGAGCAGTACCTTTCCACCGCAGAAGCACGTCGCAGCAGCCAGATCAGCCTGATTGCGGAGGTCGCCACCGCGTACCTGACGCTTGCCGCAGATCAGGACCAACTCAAGCTGGCGCAGGACACTCTAGCCAGCCAAAGCAACACTTACCGGCTCAACCAGCGCAGTTACGAAGTGGGCACCGTCTCCAAGCTAACGCTGCGCCAATCGCAGACAAGCGTGGACAGCGCCCGCGTGGACGTGGAACGCTACACGGCGCAGGTAGCCCAAGACCGCAACGCACTGGTGCTGCTCGTGGGTACCGATGTGCCCGTCGAGTTGCTACCGACATCGCTGCCCGATACTTCGGCGGCTGCCGGCAGCATACTCGCCAGCATTCCGCCCGGTTTGTCGTCCGACCTGCTGCAGCGACGGCCCGACATCCTGCAGGCCGAGCACGATTTGAAGGCAGCCAATGCCAACATCGGTGCGGCACGGGCAGCATTCTTTCCCAGCATCAGTCTCACAGCCTCGGCAGGCACTTCCAGCGCCAGCCTTGGCGGCCTGTTCAAGGCCGGCTCGGGAGCGTGGAACTTCGGCCCGCAGATCTCGTTGCCCATCTTTGACGGCGGAGCCAACCGCGCCAATCTGGACATCGCCAAGACCAACCGCGACATTGCCGTGGCGCAGTACGAAAAGACCATCCAGACCGCATTCCGCGAGGTGTCCGACGCGCTGGCGCAGCGCGGCACGCTGGGCCAGCAACTCGAAGCACAGCAATCGCTCGTGGACGCCACCGCCGACAGCTACGTCCTTGCCACCGCACGGTTCAAGCGCGGCGTCGACAGCTACCTCAACGTGCTGGACGCGCAGCGCTCGCTCTATACGGCACAGCAAAACCTGATCAGCACGCGCCTGTCGCGCTTCACCAACCTCGCAACGTTCTATAAGACGCTTGGCGGCGGTTGGGTGGAGAACACCGATACACCTGCAGCGGCCGCGACCACGACACAACAGGCCTCTGGCGTCTGAGGCGTCGCAACGATGGTGAGAAGAACCGTCGCTGGCGCAGCGCAGACCCGCCAGCGCGTGATCAACGCAGCCATTACGGTGTTTTCCCAGCACGGTGTCCATGCCGCCACACTGGAGGATGTGGCGGTACGGGCGGGCGTCACCCGTGGGGCGGTGTACGGCCATTTCGGCGGCAAGCCGGCGCTTGTGGCAGCGGTTCTTGGCGGCCTGCGCTGGCCATTGGACATCGGCGATGATCTGTGGGGCTATGCCGTGCATCCTCGGCCCTTGCAACACCTTCATGCGCAACTGCATGCACAGTTGATGCAATGTGCGCAAGACAACACGCAGTGGTCATTGGTCGGCCTCGTTCTGCGGCAGTCAGATTGCGCCCAATGGCCTCAGCCCGTGATCGACCACATCGCCAACCTCAAGGCGCGTGCCATCGCAAACCTGGGCTACGTCATGCACACCGCACGGAAACGCAATCAACTGCGTGCCGACATGACACCAGAAGCTGCGGCTCGCTGCCTGCATGCGGTTGGCATCGGACTCTTGTGGGAGCACGCGGGCGCGTTTGCAGATGGTGTGCGCATCGATATCCACCCGTGCCTCCGAGCGTTCTTTGACGGCATAGAGAACATCAACCAGACCGCGCCGAGCGAAGCCACCTGACGCGTGTCTTCGCATCATCCTGGCGTGGTCGATGGCATACACTCTCGTTTTCGCTGCGGTGATGCGGCACAGGATCAGGAAAACATGCATGCGCAAGAAGACAGAAGAAAAGCGGCAAGCCATTGTTGATGCCGCTTTTCGCGTGTTCATGGAGGTCGGTTTCGATCAGGCCTCGATGTCGGACATCGCGGCCCGCTCGGGCGCGTCCAAGGCCACGCTGTACAACTATTTCAGCTCAAAGGAAGAGATGTTTGCGGAGATCATGAGCGGCACAGCAGCCGACGAGATCCGCGATGCCTTTGCGCAGTTGAAATCGACCGGCCCGGTGGCTGACACGCTGATCGTTTTTGGGGAGCACTACCTGAATGCCATCTTGCAGCCGTCGATTCTTGCGATCCGCCGCTTGGCCATCGGCGAAGGCAATCGATCCGACCTCGGGTGCGCCTTTTATGAACGCGGCCCCAAGATCGGCTGGGGTGTGTTGACCGAGTTTATCGCCGAGGCCATGGAAGCCGGCAAGCTAAAGCGCGCCAATCCAGACGTCGCCGCTGCTCACCTACATGCCCTGTATGAGGCGGAATGCGTGGAACTGTGTCTGTTCGGTGTACCCGTCGATACCAGCCGCGCACGCATCTCCGAAATCATCGCGCGCGCGGTCTCGGTGTTCATGGCGGCATATGGCACGACCAAAACCGCTACCAAGGCGAGATGACGTCTCTTCGCGTCGGCCATTCACTGTCACAAGGACGCGAAGAGATTCCGCGCTGAATGGGGAATGAGCCTCCACCGAAGGGTGGAGGCCTCTTTGTCAATCCAGCCAGCCCCGAATCGTGGATGCCATGACATTGGTGGAAATGCCGTAGCGGTCATGCAGCGTCGGCAGTGCACCGGCATCCAGGAACGCATCCGGCAGCCCCACCTGGCGGAACGGCACGCTGACCCCGGCGCGCATCAAAGTGCCTGCGACCGCCTCGCCCAACCCGCCGATCACGGTGTGGTTCTCGGCCACCACCACGAGCCGGCCAGAGCGCCGTGCCTCGCGCAGGATGGTTTCGGTATCGAGCGGCTTGATCGTCGGCACGTGCAGCACGCCCACGCCAATGCCGTCGCCTTCCAACGCCTTGGCCACTTCCAGCGCACGCATCGTCATGATGCCCGACGAAATGACGAGCACCTCGGCGCCGTCGCGCAGCAACTTGGCCTTGCCCAGTTCGAACTGATAACCGTATTCGTCAAGCACCACCGGCACGTTGCCGCGCAGCAGGCGCGCATAGACGGGGCCGGCATGCGCTGCGATAGCCGGCACCATCTGCTCGATCTCCAGTGCGTCGCATGGGTCGATAACAGTCATGTTCGGCATGGCGCGCATCAGCGCCAGGTCTTCTGCAGCCTGGTGGCTTGGCCCATAGCCGGTGGTCAAACCGGGCAGTGCGCAGACGATCTTCACGTCGAGGTTGTCTTCAGCAATCGTCTGATGCATGAAGTCGTAGGCACGACGCGTCGCGAAAACGGCATAGGTCGTCACGAAGGGCTGTGCACCCTCGTTGGCCAGCCCGGCGGCAGCGCCCATGAGCAATTGTTCGGCCATGCCCATCTGGTAATAGCGGTCGGGAAATTCCTTCGCGAAGATGTGCAGATCGGTGTACTTGCCCAGGTCTGCCGTCATGCCGACGACGTTCTGCTTCACGCGTGCCAGCTCAGCCAGCGCATGGCCGAACGGCGCCGGACGTGTCGCCTGGCCCTCGCCCGCAATGGAGGCGATCATTGCCGAGGTCTTCAGCTTGGGCTTGTTGATGACGGTGCTGCTCATGCGGTCCTCCCGGCTTCCAGTGCTTGCAGCGCGAGCTGCCATTCGTGCGCGTCAACGCGGATGAAGTGATTCTTTTCGCGCTGTTCCAGGAACGGAACACCGCAACCCATGCGGGTATCGCAGATGATCATGCGCGGCTGCGCGCCCTTGTGTGTGCGTGCAGCATCGAACGCCGCCTTCACTGCATCGATGTCGTTGCCGTCCACGCGCTGCGTGAACCAGCCAAACGCTTCCAGCTTGGGCAGCAGGGGCTCGAACGCCATGATCTGCGTCGACGGGCCGTCGGCCTGCTGATTGTTCACGTCAACCACGGCGATGAGGTTGTCCAGCTTCCAGTGCGCAGCGGACAGCAGCCCCTCCCACACGGCGCCTTCGTCCAGCTCGCCATCTGAGAACAGCGTGTAGACGAACGCGTCGGAGCCCTTGCGTTTGAGGCCGAGGCAGCGGCCGACGGCAATCGTGAGCCCCTGGCCGAGCGAGCCGCCGGACATCTCCATGCCGGGCGTATAGCTGGCCATGCCCGACATGGGCAAGCGACTGTCGTCACTGCCGTACGTCTCCAGTTCCTCGGCGGGCAGGATGCCGGCTTCGAGCAACGCGGCGTAGAGCGCGATCGCATAGTGGCCGTTGGAGAGCAGGAAGCGGTCACGGCCTTCCCAGTTGGGGTCTTCGGGCCGATAGCGCATCGCGCCGAAGTAGGCGACGGCCAGCACGTCGGCAATGTCGAGCGCCTGCCCGATATAGCCCTGGCCCTGCACTTCGCCCATCAGCAGGGCGTTGCGGCGGATTCGGTAAGCGCGCTCGGCCAGGGGCACAGCGTCGGTTGGGGGCAATGATGTGGAAGTCATGATGGTTCCTGTGATGAAGCGGGAAGCACGGGGCAGAGACAGTCACCGACTCAACGGTTGACGGTCTTCGCTGGCACGAAGAACACCAGCACGGCACCAAGCACGATGGCCGAGGAGATGAAGATCAGGCCAGCCGTTGATTTACCCGTCAGGTCGTTAAGCCACCCGACGATGGCCGGCGAAAAGAACCCAGCAAGATTGGCGAAGCAGTTGACCGCAGCAATGCCCGCAGCGGCCGACATGCCGCCCAGCATGGCCGTGGGCAACGACCAGAACTGCGACGACGAAGACAGGATCCCGGCGGCAGCAATGCTCAGGCATACCAGCGCAGCGCCCACGTTGCCAATCAGCGGCAGCGCAGCGAACCCGGCCGCAGCCACCAGCATCGGCACGGCAAGATGTAGGCGGCGCTCGCGGCGGCGGTCTGCGCTCATGCCGATCAGCGGCAGCGCGACGATGGCGCAGATGTACGGCACCGCGGTGAACACGCCAACCCAAAGCGGATCGGCCACGCCGGCCTTTCGAATCAAGGTAGGCAGCCAGAACGTCAGCCCGTATTGCCCAAGCACCACGCAGAAGTAGATGGCGGCCAGCAGCCATAGGCGGCGGTCGGCAATGAAGGCGCCCACCGACCCATGCGCCGTCTTCTGTGCGTTGTCACCGGCGACGTTGCGCTCAAGCAGCGCCTTTTCTGCGTCGGTCAACCACTTGGCCTGGGCGATGCCGTTGTCCAGATAGAGCAGGATGGCCACGCCCAGCAGCAGCGACGGCAAAGCTTCGATCAGGAACAGCCACTTCCACCCTGCCAACCCCGCCACATCGTGAAAGGTGTGCAGGATGTAGCCCGACAGCGGCCCCCCGACGATGCCAGCCAGCGGAATGGCCATGAAGAACATCGACAGTGCCTTGGCCCGGCGCTGCGACGGGAACCAGTACGTCATGTACAGGATGACGCCTGGAGCGAATCCGGCTTCGGCCACCCCGAGCAGAAAGCGCAGCACGTAGAACGACGTCGGCGTGCTCACGAAGGCAAAACCCGCTGAGATGATTGCCCACGTCAACATAATGCGTGCAAGCCAGTTGCGCGCGCCGACCTTGTGCAGGATCACATTGCTCGGCACTTCAAACAGGAAGTAGCCAAGAAAGAAGACGCCGGCACCTAGGCCATACACCGTCTCGCTGAAGCGCAGGTCGTTGAGCATCTGCAGCTTGGCGAAACCTACGTTGACGCGGTCGAGGTAGGCACCTAGATAACAGATCATCAGGAATGGAATGAGCCGGCGCGCGACCTTGGCATAGGTGCGCGACTCGAACGTGGCCGCATCGGCGCGCGCCACCTCATCGCCCGGCAAGGGCGAAGCAAGCTTCGTGGTCATGGTGTCTCCTACCATGTGCCCCGGGTGGGCCCGGGTGCATGTGTCTCGAAGAAGTCCACGGCCGGTGTGTGTGCCGTGGTGGTGCAGGTTGGATCGTTCAGTGAATCAGCATGCCGCCGTTCACGTCGAGCGTGATGCCGGTCAGGTAGGCAGACAGATCACTCACCAGGAACAGGCACGCGTTGGCAACGTCGGCCGCATCGCCGAGCCGGCCAAGCGGGATGCCCTTGATGATCTCGGCGCGCATGTCGGGCGTGAGCTTGTCACCGGTGATGTCCGTCTGGATGAGCCCTGGCGTGATGGAATTGACGCGGACATTGTCGCCGCCAAATTCTCGTGCCATGGCCTTGGCAAGGCCCAGCACGCCCGCTTTTGCAGCGCTGTAGTGCGGACCACCGAAGATGCCGCCGCCGCGCTGTGCGGACACGGACGACATGCAGACGATACTTCCGCCCTTGTGCGCCTTCATGTGCGGCAACACGGCTTGCGACATGTACAGCGTGCCGCGCAGGTTGACGTCGACCACCGCATCGAAATTGCCCGCCTGGATGTCGAGCGTGCGCAGCGGCTGGGTGATGCCTGCGTTGTTGATGAGACCGTCAATGCGGTCGTATTTGGCAAGCGTGGCCTGCGCAGCCGCATCGCACGCAGCCCGATCGGTCACATCACAGGCCAGCCCCAGATGGCCTTCACCGAGTTCGCGCGCGGCCTGTTCGGCATCTTCGCGCCGCAAGTCGAGTACGACCACATGCGCGCCTTGTGCGGCAAGTGCCTTTGCGGTGGCTCGCCCAATCCCGCGCGGCGAAGCGGCACCGGTCACGATCACAACCCTGTTCTCAAGCAACATCGTTGTCTCCTGGCTGTTGGAATCTTGTTGGCTGCAGTGTTGTGCCAGCAGACGATTCGATCAACGCAGTTGGATTCAACTATGGCTGAGAAATTTTCAGATGTGGGCCGTGAGGGCCCTGGTGCAGTGCATCACGCAGGCCTGCGGTCCTAAGCTAGGTCGTCGGAGGCAACTTCAGTTGCCGGTCAACCCAGGCAAGAAAGCGCTTCACGCGAGGCAGATCGGCATTCTGTGGTGGAAACACGATGTGGTGCTCGGCAACCTCGAGCACGTGGTCGTCGCCAAACACCGGCACCAGCCGCCCTTGGGCAACGAGGACCGATGCCAGCAGCGTGCTCTCCAGCGCCACACCCAGGCCGAGCGCAGCCGTCTCGAGCGACATATATGAGCGATCAAACGCAAAATCGAACGACACATGCATGTGCTCCACACCTACACGCGCGAACCACTGTTGCCACTGCACGAGCGGCGTCTCCGATCGAATGAGCCGATGTGCGAGCAAGTCTTGCGGCGACTGCACCGGATGCCGTTCGAGGTATGCCGGTGAAGCCAGCGGAGCGATGTACTCGGTGCGCAAGGTCTTGATCTGTACGTCTCGCCAGTGCGCGTGTCCGTAGCGGATATCGATGTCGTAGAAGCCACTGGTGAACGAGACATCCTCGTACGAGCAAGAGACATTCAGGCGGATGTCACTGTGGTCCTCCTGGAATGCCGCGAGCCGGGGCAATAGCCACATGAGGCCAAAGCTCGGGCTGGAGTGCACGCGAAGGATTTCGACGTCGGTGCGGCTGGAGGCTCGCTCAGTAGCGCGGTTGAGGTCGGCGAGTGCCCCCGTCACGTCGCGCAGGTATTGCTCACCAACCGGCGTCAGGACCAGACCGCGGCCTTGCCGGAAAAAGAGTGGCTGGCCGATCGCCGCCTCCAGGTTGCCGATCTGATGGCTGACGGCAGAGGCGGTCAGCCCCAGCTCTTCGGAAGCGCGATTCACGCTCTTGGTCCGGGCAACGGATTCGAACGCGATGATCGCCTTCATTGGAGGAATGCGCATGTGGCTTCGAGTATTCCTTTAGGCCGCCCTAACCCGACCCCGATTATCCGCACTGAATTCGACGTGAAGCGGTAGCCAGCCCGTAACTTCTATGGACGATACTACCTCTGACAGTCGCAAGCCCCCTAACTGCTCGCCGCCCAACTTCGCACCGCGCCAATGAAGGTGCTCAGCGCAAACCAAAGAGGTGCACCCTTACCGATAGCAGATGATCCCTCATCGCCTGTTCTGCACGGAAGGGGTCATGCACTCGAATCGCATCGGTGACGCGCACGTGCTCTCTGTCCGTGGTTGCCTTGGGGCTACCCGCTTCCCCGTATACCGCCTCCACACGCCCATCAAGACTGAGCTTCACCTGCGAGCGAAGCATGTCGTACAGCATGACGAGCAATCCGTTGTGTGAGGCTTGGGCAATCGTGCGATGCAGTCGTTCATCCAGCCGCTTCCACTGCGGGAATGACGTCGTCTCGGCCATTTGAGCCAAGCAAGCATCCATCGTCGCAATATCCGCTGGCGTGGCGTGAACGGCAGCTTGCGCGGCCAACTGGGGTTCGAGAATCAAGCGGGCGTTCATGATGTCGTCCACGCTGACTGAGGCTGCCACGCTCTGCTCGTCAGCCGGCGCGTCCCGGGGGCCGGCGAAGGTCCCCTTCCCGACGTGACGCCAGATCAGCCCCTCGTCCTCGAGATACTTAAGCATCGTCCGCAGGCGGCCACGCGAGACACCCAGCAGCTCGCTGAGCTTTGGCTCGGGTGGCAACCGCAGATCACTGCCCTTCGCCACGCTCTCGACGTATTCGCGCAGTCGCTTGACATCGTCCTCAATCATCACAAATCCGCTCTAGCTTGCAATGCATCAATTCTACATTGATGCACCCGAGTGACAAAGCGGGCATTTCGGGCTTGCGCCGGAGTGCGTGCCCGTTGTCGCACCAAAGGTCTCCTGGGCGAAGCGATTGCAACCAAGAAAAGCGTCGGATAAATCTCATTATTCTGGATTCTCATCATTCTCGGCAACAACTCAATTCACCAATTGATTTGCATCTTTTAGGTATATGATTTGCCGCATTACGTGAGCAATCGCGATAACCCGAGCTGGCGCAATGGGCCAGGACGACTACATCCCGCGTAATTCCAAAGCCCAGTCAGTTCGCCAAGCGGGACTTTCCCTAAGGAGACACACCGATGACGCCATCCTCCGAGGGCCCTGTTTTCGTATCCAGCGACGCTGCGCGCAGCGTATTTCGCTGGGGCGACGCAATCCAGGCCCTCCAGAACACCTATAGCCAGCCCATCCCAGCGCCGGTCACACCACCCCGGACGGTTGCCAGTGCAGGCAAGACCTGGCTACGCACGCTGCCGGCAATCCCGCCCGCTGGGCGCTACTACGGCGCGAAGCTCATGGGCATGGCGGGCGATGCGCCGTCTCCGGGCGTGGAATACGTGATCGTGTTATTCGACCGCGAGACGAGTCGAATCGCAGCTTTTGTCGACGGGAATCTCGTCACGGGATTCAGAACGGCGGCAACATCAGCCGCGGCGCTGGACCGGCTTGCCCCGCGAGGCCCTGCGCGCCTAGCGGTGCTCGGGAGCGGTCTGGAGGCGACCATGCACACCCGCGCCATTGCCAGCATCCGCGAACTCACCGAAGTCATGGTGTTCAGCCCAACCCCGGAACGGCGTGAGGCCTTCGCCGAGGACGTCACGCGCGAACTCGGCATCAAGGCCGCCGGCGCGGCCAGCGCACAGGCTGCGGTGGAGGGTGCGGATCTGGTCCTGGCCGCCGCGCGGTCGCGCGGCGAACAACCGATCCTCTACGCGAACTGGCTCAAGCCGGGCGCAGCGGTGGTCTCGATTGGCTCAACGATTCCGCAGCAGCGAGAAATTGATGCGTCCGTAGTGGAACGCAGTGACCTCATCGTGTGCGATGTGCTCGAAGAAGTCCTGGAAGAAACGGGCGACATGATCGCCGCACGCCACGCCGGCGTGGACGTTCACCACAAGGCCATCAGCCTGGCCGACCTCATGCGCGGCGCGTGCGAGGAGCGGGTGAAAGCCGCAAAAGCGCCATTGTTCAAGTCCGTCGGCGGTGGGCTGCAAGACATCGTCATCGCCGAAATAATCCTGACAAAAGCGTGCGAGGCCGGCTTGGCGACGCCCCTGCCGCTCCACTTCCAGACCAAGCGTTAATCACAAGACACTAGGAGCACCAGATGGCCAGTTACAGCAAAAAGGAAGCCCGCGAATGGGGGCGTGAGTATCTCGTCGGCGTTGCAAACGTCACGACGCCGACCATGACCTCCGACTTCAAGCGGATCAACGAAAAGGCGATCCGGCATGACGTGGAAACCACCATCTCGCACGGCTTTGTCGGCTCGCTCGCCTGTTCCGAGCTCGCAATCACGCTCGACCAATACCGCCAAGTGTGCGAGATCATGGTGGATCAGGCTGCCGGGCGCCTCATCACCATTCACCACGCCGTCTTCAACACGCTTGAAGAGAATATCGAGGCAGTAAAGCTGGCTGAGGCCGCGGGTGCGGAGCTTGTTCTTGCGGGCTACCCGCCGTTCTTCCACCCCAAGTCGCTCGACGAGGTCTACGCGTACACAAAGGCGCTGTGCGATGCGACAAATCTCGCGGTGATGCTCTTCCCCGTGCCGGCCTGGGGCTTCTCGCGCCTGCACCCGGCCGATATGCCGGTTCCGCTGCTGCGCCGACTCGTGGACGACTGCCCCAACGTTGCTGCGATCAAGGCGGAAGGCGGCATGCCTTACATCATGTCCGCCATTGAGGTGCATCGCGAATTTCACGAAGAGGTCGTCATCTCGTCTCCGATCGAATACGAGTACGTGCCTCTGGCGCAGGTCATTCCGATCCCCTTCTGTGGGACCAATTACTCCGCTTACTACGGCCCTTACCTGCCGCGTATCCACAAGTTGATCCAGCAAGGCAACTTCGATGAGGCCACCCGTCTGTGGTACCAGCTTGACCCCGCACGCAAGGCTTTCGCTAGCGTGCCGATGGCATCCAGCGGGCTGATCAACCGCACGATCTGGAAGTACCAATCGTGGCTCCAGGGCTACAACGGCGGTCCGATCCCGCACCCGACACCCCGCATCTACAGCCGTGACATGGCCGCCTTGCGCCGTGGGCTGGAAGCGGCGGGGCTGAATCCGACCAACGACCCGGATGAGGCCTTCTTCATTGGCCGTAACCCCGACTGAGAGCCAAGACCATGACTGAACCCATCAAGCTTCCGCTGAAAGATCCGGGTCTTCTACGCCAGGCCATGCTGATCGACGGAGCATGGACGCAGGCCGACAATGGCCAGACTCTCGATATCCGCAATCCAGCCACCGGCGAATTGATTGCACGCGTGCCGAATGCCGGCACCGTAGAAACGCAGCGTGCCGTCGCGGCGGCCGAAAGCGCCATGCGCGGGTGGCGCAAAACGTTGCCTCAAAAAAGAGCCAGAGTGTTGCTTAGGCTCTATGAGCTCATGCACGAGCATATTGATGATCTCGCCACCATCATGACCGCCGAACAGGGGAAACCGCTGTCGGAGGCTCGCGGCGAGATCGTCTATGCGGCGGGGTTCATCGAGTGGTTTGCGGAGGAAGCAAAGCGCGTCTATGGCGACATCATTCCGCAGAACGTCGACGGTCGCCGAATCCTCGTGCAGAAGGCCCCCATTGGTGTCTTCGCGGCCATTACGCCGTGGAATTTCCCGTCGGCGATGATCACTCGGAAGGCTGGGCCAGGCTGGGCCGTGGGCTGTGCCGGGGTCATCAAGCCGGCAAGCCAGACGCCGCTGTCCGCACTAGCGCTGGGTGTGCTAGCCGAGCGCGCGGGCCTGCCGCCCGGCGTGTGCAACATCGTCACCGGTTCGGCCAGGGCCATCGGTGGTGAATTGACAAGCAATCCCGCCGTGCGCAAGCTGTCGTTCACCGGCTCGACAGAAGTGGGAGCCCTGCTTCTCGCCCAGTGCGCGCCGACCGTCAAGAAAACGAGCATGGAACTGGGCGGCAATGCACCATTCATCGTCTTCGACGATGCCGACGTCGAGGCCGCTGTGAACGGTGCGCTGATGGCCAAGTACCGGAACGCCGGACAGGCTTGCGTGGCAGCCAACCGGTTTCTCGTGCAGGCGGGAATCTATGAGACGTTCGCACGCAGGCTGTCCGAGGCTTCAGCGCAGCTGTCCGTCGGCAATGGAATGGACCCCGGCGTGGCACAAGGTCCGTTAATCAACGAGGAGGCTGTGCTGAAGGTGGAAGAGCATATTGCCGATGCCCTTGCCAAGGGGGCCCGAATCGAGACCGGCGGCAAGCGCCACACACTTGGCGGGTCCTTCTTCGAACCGACTGTGCTGACCCATGTACCGCGTGAAGCGCAGATCTTCAACGAAGAGACGTTTGGTCCTGTGGCGCCGCTTTTCAAATTCGAGACCGAAGAAGAGGCGCTGACCCTGGCAAACGACACGCCGTTTGGCCTGGCGGCCTACGCCTACACGCGGGATGTGGGGCGCGTCTTCCGCGTTGTGGAGGCACTGGAGTTCGGGATGGTTGGCGTCAACGAGGGCCTGATCTCAACGGAGGTCGCACCGTTTGGCGGCGTAAAGGCCTCCGGGCTGGGCCGGGAAGGTTCAAAGTACGGAACCGACGAGTATCTCGAAATCAAATACGTGGCCCTGGGCGGCCTCTGATCGCGAAGCGTCAGCGACACCGCTTGGTGCGGAGTATTGGAAACGCCGCATACCTCTCCGGCAATACAAAAAGGGGCACCAAATTTGGTGCCCCTTCTTCGTTTTTTGGTTCAACTTAGCTCAGAACGGCTGCGCCAGCAGCCCGTATCCTTGCATGAGCGTTTCGACAGCCCGGGCACCATCTTGATTTTGTTCTGCCTGACAGACGGCCAGTGACGTGTCGTAGATGCGCTTCACCCGCGCATACCGCCGTTCACTGTAGGCGGCAAGCGCTTCTTCAATACTGGGCCGACTGGACAGTTCTTCGGTAAGCACCACCGCATCTTCGATCGCCATGCCGCCACCGGAGGTCAATTGCGGCGTCAATGCGTGGGCCGCATCACCGAGCAACACCACCCGCCCCTTGTACCAGGGGGCCGGCATGAGCAGGATGTCGAACGGCCGATAGCTGACATAGCGGCTACCATCGCAGCGCTTTGCAGCCTCGCGAAGCTCGGGAGCGGAGAATGGTTCCAACCGCTGCCTGAAGAGCGCGCTCAATTCGGCCTCCGGCATGTGGGTGTGTTCTTTGATGGTTTCCAGGAAAAAGTAGTAGCAAAGCTCGTCCGACAGCGGCAAGCATCCGACGGTCCGGCCGTTCTTGTGCTTGTACAGCGCAAAGCCATCAAACGAGGACAGTCGTTCCACGGTGAAGCGCCAAGCTCCCTGGCCTGCATAGATAGGTTTGAACTCCGGGCCAAACACTTTGGCGCGGGTTTTCGAATACGTACCGTCTGCCGCGACCAGCAGGTCACAACGCCCTAGCTCGCCTGTCGACAACCGGTATGAAACGCCCTCCGGTTCCTGTTCGAACGCTTCCACGGTCACGCCATAGTCGACACGCACGCCACTAGCAATGGCATAGGACTCCAGCACTTCGGCAAGTTTTGTGCGCATGGCACCGACCGCACCGGGTGCGTCTGGTCGGAACGTCCGGGGAGGCTTCTGCAACTGAACCTCGTTGCCTGCTTCGTCACGCACGCTCACGGCATCCCAGCCGGTTCCTGCAGCAATGCATGCATCCGCCAGCCCCAGCCTATCCAGCGCGCGCAGCGTGTTGCCAAGCAGAAAAATCCCGGTGCCGTGTTGATTGGCTCGATGGCCCACTTCAATGACCCGCACCTGCATGCCGGCCCGGGCCAATCCGTGCGCCAGGGTCATTCCGCCGATGCCTCCACCGATCACCAGCACGCTGTATTGAGTCTTCACGTTGTCTCCAAATGATGAGTTTGTATGTTTATTCTTGGTCGCGGCGGGGCTGCCGCGACTGGGCCCAGCAGCGCTGGCCATGCCCATTCAAAGGGAAAGGTGCCAAATACCAGGTTCCCCTGAACATCCACGCTAGTCGGCCAGTACCCGGTTGGCCTGCACCGCATGGACCGACTGCGTAGGGCCCCGGTGAGCCAATGTCAGAGCCAATGCTGCAATCGTGACAACGGCACAAACGACAGCCAGCATCCCGATGGCCGGAACGAGCCCTCCGGCAGCCTTAGTCGCCGCACCCACGACGAGCGGGCTCAGGAAGTTGCCCAGAAAAAATGAGCCCATGTATCCTCCAGTTGCCCGACCACTTTGAGCAAATGGCACGCGTGACAACGTCCAGGTGCCCAGCAACGGGAGAGCGATACCACCGCCAGCGGCCGCGACAAATGCTCCTGCGATTGTTGCATTGACATCGGGCAGCGATGCAATCGCGAATAACCCGAGCGCAAACAGACCAAAGGCGACCACCAGCAGCCGATTGATCGCAACACGCGCGAACCGGTGGAACAGGAACGAACCAACTGGGATGCCTGCGTTGGCGATGGCGCCTCCAATACCCAGCACCGCGGGCTCAGTGACGCCGCGTGCGCTGAGCAAGAAGCTGATTTGAACCGGAACGATGAAGAACAAAATCGACGCAAACAGGATCAAGGCACACAGCGGTCCGATCTCGCGCCATGGAAATGGCAGCTTTTCTGCTGAGGTCGTGCTGGGAGCCGACTCCTGAGGCTCCCAAATCATGACTGCGATCAGCGGCAGAAAGAGGATCGCGCTTCCATACACGAGAAATGGCGTGCGCCAGCCCGCTGCCAGACTGCCTAGGGCCCCGCCAACGATGAACATGATCGCGGCAACAACTGATGCGGAAGCATGTTGCATCGTCAGCCACTTCTGCCGTTGGACGCCTGAGAAATAGTTGGCCACCAATGCCGTGGCAATCGTTGCGATGGCGGCTTCCGCAAGTCCGATGGCGGCGCGCGATGCGACGATTGCGTACAGATCCGTCAACCAGAATGGCAGAATGCCTGCGATCGCGTAGACCGTCACGGCGACCATGTAGAGGCGCTTCCGGCCAAACAGGTCAACGAGCGAACCGACCAGAGGACTGAAGAGGGCAATCATCAAGGCTGGAATGACCAAGGCGATCACCGTCAGTACCTCTGCGTTCGGTACCGACGCATAGTGGCGCTGCATGAGTGGCAATACCGGTGCGATCAATACGGCGCCGGTCGACGAAAGCCAGCAACTCGCCATCAGAAGCCAGCCATGCGCATTGGTGGCAACCCGGGTGGGCTGTGCTTCGAGCGAAGTGGGTTCCATGTTGTCTCCAGACTCTTCTAATCTGCCGAGGGCGGGCCGCGCAACGCGACAGCCCGGCGAGCTCATCGGCGTGCGGACTTAGTGCCGAAGCGTTCAGTAACCTGCTAGTCGAGGATGCGCACTGTGTTATCACCAGCGCGCCCCCGCAGAGGATTCTTAGAATTTGTAGTAGGCGTTAAGCCACACGGTGTCGCCGCTGGTGGTATTGCGGGCATAGATGTTCCGCTGCCAGCTAAGGAAGGCCCCCCAACCCTGGACGCCGTAACCGACTTGCGGACCAATCGTCATGGCGCGCGTGCGATGGCCGTCGCCAAACGCCGGCGCACCGTGCTGCTTATCGTCGGTGAGCTGCGTGGCGAGGAACCCACCAATGCCTACGAGCCACGATCGGTTCAGGTGGTAGCTGATCCCGTAGTCAGCGACCACCTGGATACCGGACTGATAATCGGTCGCCGGATTGCGGCCGCTGAAGTTGACGTTGATCTTGGAGCTGACCTCCAGTTCGCGCGTCGCGAACCAGGTAAAGGAATAGGCCAAGTACAGCGTGTTGGCATTGTTGCCCGGGTTGAACAACCGATTCTGGTCGTAGGAGCCCGTTCGCAAGACCGGATCGAGCTCAAGCGTCTGCAGGAAGGTCGGCGATTTCCAACCCAGCATGATGCCGAACAGCGGGTCGCCAAAACCTCGTCCACCACCCGAAATGCCGAACGACGGCAGGTTCAGTGTGCCATCCACATACGGGATCGCTGCCTGCAGGGCAATGTCGGCTCCAAGGAATTTGGGACCATCAAAGACGTGTACGACGCGAAGTGAGTGCGCTTGCAAACTGCCGTTCGCGCCTGGCGGCGTTCCATTGCCGTTCGAGTCCCGCAACGACTTGATGTCGACGAACTTGTTGTAGGTGTAGGCGTAGGTTCCCGGGTCACCCAGCAAACCACTCATCACGGTCATGAGCCCGTTGGGGTAGCTCGTGGTTCCGTTTTCCAGCGCCAGCGCCGGTTGCACCGCGCCTGCCGTTGCCACGGCTGCCGTAGCCAGCTTGATTTTCCAATTCATGATGTCTCCTCCTTTTGTTGGTCTGCGCCTGGGTGCCGGTTCGAGTCTCGACACTTCCTAGGCGCGCCTTTAATTATCTATACGTATCGTATTTAAAAATACTAGCGGAGTGCGTGGTATCGATGAACTCCCCTATTGGGACGTCGTTTGGTGGGCGTTGCCGCACGCAGTCCCTTGCGTGCGAGCCCGGTTCGTCTTGCTTATCGAGTCGGCCTTGCAGGGCCCCAGGCAACGACGGAGTCGTCGGCTCCTATGTGCGTACCCACGCCGGTGCACTGTTGGAGCGTTGGCCTTCGAATCCATACGACCCCCTCTTCCATCTTCAGAGCAACGGCCGTGAGGCGCTGTCCAACACACGGCCCGCTGACACACTCACCACTCTCGATGGTGAAGCGCGCTCCATGGCCATGGCACATGATGTAGTCGCCCATCGTGTCCAGATAGGCATCCTTTCGCCAGGGCAACGTGGCCGTGGGCCAATGTGGGCAAGAGTTGAGATAGGCGCGCAAGCAGCCCGCCTTGTGTACGACAAAGAGCTGGTCACTGCCCTGGCCTTCCAGATCGAAGCCGCGCGCCCGATCGGGTGACGGCAGTTGATCTAGCCGGCAGAGCGGTATCCATGGCCCCATGCTTTCCTGCCCTGCCGTCATGGTGACCTATGCCTTTGACGGCGGCGGGCCGCCGGGCGCCCACTTCTCGCGACGGGTGAACAGGAACAATTGCGAGTTATCAACAATCCCTGGCGCAACGCGTGGCACCCAGGTGTCGTCGTGCAAGTCCATATCGGCGTCGTACTCGATGTGGCAACCCATGGGCGCATTGAAATACCAGAACCAGTTTGAGCCAAAGCGATGGCGGCCCGGGCCCCAGAACGATTCATACCCCTTGGCAATGAAGGCCTCACCCGCACGCAGCACTTCCGTCGGCCCGCCCATGTGAAACGTAAAGTGTTCGCACCCTTGCAGCGCCGGGGGCGTCTGGATGAAGAACAGCGTGTGATGGTCCAAGGTGCCAGCGGGGCGCAGGAACGGCCCCATACCGACAAAGCGGTCACTGACCCGGAAGCCCAGGCGATTGACATAGAAGGCCTCAGCCTTGTCGGTATCCGGCACGAAGTAGACCACGTGCGACAACGAGCGCGGCCGCGGGGGCGGCGCATTGAGATCCGTCGTCGCGGCCGTCACATTGACGCCACGATGCGCGTCACCCGGTGCATTGACCACTTCGGCAGGCAGATCAATCGCGCGACGAATCGTCACTTGAAAGCCGAGTGCAAATCCGGCGTCGTCCACCGATTCGAGCGAACCATCCGCCAGCCGTCGCACTTCCCGGTCTTGCTTCAACTCGCTCTCGATGCCGTCTAGCACCGCCGCATCTGCCACGCCGTAGACCGTCTTGCGCAGTTGGTTTGCCGTCGGCAGGGACCATGCCGGGAGACTCGAATCCGTTCGGTGCTTGAGTTGGACTCCCGTGCCGTCCAGTGCGGCGAAGAAATCATTCCCCTTGGCCTCCAGGCCGTAGTCAACAAGAAACTGCCCGCATGCGTTGACATCATCAACGCCAAATACAAGGATGTCCGGTCCGAGAATCTTCATGGTCCTGCCGTGCTGTGTTGGGATGGATGCTCGCTCGTTTGCTAATCGAACATATAACGATACGACGTGGATCATATTAAGACGGCATTGCGTCAACAGCAAGGGTCGAAAACCCGCAAATCTCGGCAATTTCATCAGGAAAAACCCTCGTATTGACAAACGATACGGTCCGTATAGATTATTCAACTCCACAACCACCCTATCGTGAGGCAGCCGGACCATCGGTCGCATCACAACAACTTTTTGGAGTCTGAAGATGAAGTTGGGTCGAATTGCGATACCAGGTCCGGACGGCGACGTCGCGCGCCTCGTGCTCGTTCTTCCTGAAGAAGGTCGCGTCATTGACCTGAAAAAGGCAAAGAGCCTGGCGCTACGCCAGCAAGGGGCAACGCCCGAGGCCGCCAACCGCCTGGCGGGGGCACTGTTCCCGGAGAGCATGTCGGCCGCCATTGCACTGGCAGATGTGTTCCTGGAGGGGGCTCGCAGCGTTGACGCCGAACGACGCGATGAGGCGTCGCTCGACATCAGCCAAGTGGCTTGGCTGGGCGCCTCCGACCCGTCGGTCGTGCGTGATGGCCTGACCTTCGTCGGGCATATCAAGGGATTCCACGAAAAGATCGGCCACGCCCCAACCCCAAGCCTGCTCAAGGTGCCAGGCTACTTCAAGGGCACGCCCCACACCGTCATCGGCCACGAGGCTGACGTGCCTTGGCCCGGCTACATCGACCATATGGATTACGAGCTCGAGCTTGGCTACGTGATCGGCCGCCGCGGTGGCAATCTTCGGCCGGAAACCGCGCGTGATTACCTCTTCGGTATCACGATCTTCAACGACTTCAGCGCCCGAGACCGGCAAGCCGTCGAAATGCCCATCCAGATGGGGCCGACGAAGTGCAAGGATTTTGCCTATGGCATCGGCCCCTGGATCACGACAATCGATGAGTTCGAAGACTTGGACGCCATTCCAATGGAGGTCCGCGTCAATGGACAGACTTGGGGCAAGGGGACGAGTGCCAACAAGCTGTGGACGGTCGAAGAATTGATCGCCTGGGTCAGCCTTGGGGAAACACTGGAGCCCGGCGACGTCATTGGTTCCGGCACGATGGGCGGCGGATCGGCGCTCGAGCTTGGGCGCAAGCTGCAGCCGGGCGACGTGGTCGAACTGGAGGTGGGCGGCATCGGCACCCTCCGCAATCGGATGGGGCAACCGCAAAATGGTTTGTGGTGGCCGCCGGAGCGCAAACCGTTCATGTAAAACCCCGACGCGGCGCGACTGCCAGGCAGTCGCCGCTTCGGCTTATTCGAGCCATCCGTGTTCGCCCTGCGGTCGCACCACCAAATTATGAGACGCATTGACTTATAATGCGCAAGGCAACCAGACAACACGAGGGCAATCATCGTCATGGCTGAAACCCAAGCAATGCCGGCAACGCGGCTCCGACGCGCCGTCGGACGCCCGCGTAGCGAGGTGACCCGATCGCAGATTCTCGCGGCAACGGTCCGCCTGCTCGAACAGCAGTCGGTGCAATCGATCAGCATCGAAGGCATTGCTCGTGAAGCCGGTGTGGGCAAGGCGACGATCTATCGCTGGTGGGACTCCAAGGCTCACGTGGTAATCGATGCCTTTATGGAGCATCACGTCGTGAAGACGCCGATGCCGCGGGACGTACCGCCGGCAACAGCGATTGCGCGGCATCTGCATTCGCTCATTCACGAATACGCTGGATGGTCCGGGAAGATCGTTGCGCAGATCATTGGCGAGGGCCAGTCGGACCCGGCCGTACTCCGTGAATTTCGGGAGCGCTTTCATTACGGCCGCCGCGCCGTTGTGCGCGAAATGCTGGAAGCATGGCGCAAGGAAGCGACCATTCCTGCCCCGAACAACATCGAGACCTTAAGCGACCTTCTGTACGCGCCCGTCTACATGCGGCTACTGTTGGGACACGCACCGCTTGACGAGGAATTCGCCCGCGAACACATCAGCTATGCATACTCGCTGTTGGGCGCCGAGGTGCCGGCGCTGGGCGCCACTGCTAAGAAAACCACGTCGGCGCGCCAGGCTTCTCGCAAGACAACCGCGGCTCGTTAAAACAGATCGCCGTAGCAGCAGAGTTGAGGCGACAGACATGACACGAAGGCGACGCATTGCGTCGCCTTCTGCGTTGATACGCCTAGAAATTCACTTCGTTTCGCCCCTTCAATCCGAGCATGTCGCGAACATCGTCCGGCGTGGCAATCGCCATTCCGAGTTCTTCGAGGATGCGGCGGATCTTTCGAACCTGCTCGGCATTCGTCTGCGCAAGTTGGCCGTGCCCGATATACAGGCTGTCTTCAAGGCCCACACGCACATTGCCACCCATGAGACTAGACATGGTGGCAACCGGCATCTGATGGCGCCCCGCTGCCAGCACGGACCAGTGGTAGGCATCGCCAAACAAGCGGTCTGCCGTACGCTTGTGGTGCAGGATGTCCTCCGCGTGTGCGCCGATTCCACCGCGCAAACCGAACACGGACTGGATGAACAGCGGCCCCTTGATCAGACCCCGTTCGACGAAGTACTGCAGGGTGTAGAGGTGCCCGATGTCGTAGCACTCGAACTCGAACCGCGTGCCACCCTGGTTACCGATGTTCTCGAGAATCCACTCGATGTCTTCGTAGGTGTTCCGGAAGATCAGGCCACGCGTTCCGCGCAGGAACGGTTCCTCCCACTCATGCTTCCATTCGCGCTTGCGCTCCGCCATCTCGGAAAGCACAAGGTTGAGCGACCCCATGTTCAACGAGCACATTTCAGGACGCAGCACACGCCCGGCTTCCGCGCGCTCGTCAATGGGCATGTTGGGCCCACCTCCGCCCGTTGAAATGTTGATGACGGCGTCAGTGGCGTTCTTGATGGGGGCGACAAACTCCCGAAAGATCGCCGGATCTCCGCTGGGACGCCCATTGTTTGGATCGCGCGCATGCAGATGGACGATCGATGCACCCGCTTCGATGGCTTCGATCGACTGCTGAGCGATCTGCTCCGGCGTCACCGGAAGATGCTCTGACATTGAAGGCGTGTGCGCGCCACCGGTCACTGCGCACGTGATGATGACCTTTCTCACAGCGGTTCCCCCACGGGAATGTCCAGCAGCACAAAGGCCATGCGGCATGGCTTGTCGGAGCGGTTCGACCAACTGTGGTTGGTTGCGCGCTGGATGAGGACGTCACCGGGACGCATCAGCGTTTCGCCCTCGTCCATCAGCGCCCAGATTTCACCTTCCAGGACGATGGCGTAGTCCAACGATTCCGTCTTGTGGAACCAGAAATGGCGCGGCTTTCCAGCCGTGTCGCGCACGCCGTTTGCATCGAGAAACGCGTGCAGCTGCGCTTCGTTGTACGCCGCATCCGGCGGAAAATCGACGATACGCAGCAGCGAGCCGCCCTTTGAATGGAAGCCACACGCGTGGCCTGCCGGCGCCGGCTCCGCCCCCTGTGCCCGCCCTTCACCCGTAATCCAAGGGACTTGCGCTGTGGGCAACCCCGGCTTGACCGACTGGTTGGGCGTGGGGCCGTCCGAGACGAAGTACGACCTCCCTTCTGCGTTTTCGCCCGTCACGATGCGCCGTACAGGTCGGATCACCGCAGCAGTGGGCTCATTGGATGCGCTTTGCTCCAACACTGAATCCATCACTTGTCTCCTTATTTCGAGTCGATTCGTATCGAAACATTGCGCGCCAAATTTTCCAATGTCAACCGCTCGTTTCCCCGAATATGGCCATCACCTCCGCCTGCCGTCCTTGACAAAACGAAACGCTTCGTTCTTTAATTTAAAAAACCTCAAAATCAAAGAGTGAACATGGAGACAAATGCCCTACGGGCCATGTGGTTCGTTCCCCCTGCACTGGCGACGATTGCCGCCGCCCTTCCCTCGTCTGCTGGCCGGCAACTATCAGCCAGCCGCAACCCTTCGTCAGACGCGCAGTACGAAGCTCTCGTGGCGGGTGAGGTCGATGTGGCGGTGACCGCCATCGACAACGTGCTTGCGTGGAATCAGCGCCCTGGGCCGCACGACTTTCGCGTGGTCGCGCAAATTGAACGCACGACGCCACTGGCGCTGGTCGGCCGCCCCGGGGTGACGTCGCTGAATGCACTGGCCGATGCCAACATCCTTGTCGACTCCCCTGATAACGGCTTTGTCATTGCGCTCAAAGCCATGCTTCATGAGGCGGGGCTTGGGGCAGACCAGTATCGCCTCACACCTGTTGGCGGCGTGAAAGAGCGCTTCGACGCACTGTTGTCTGCCGCCGGAGATGCCACCCTGCTTGGCCCCCCGTTCGATGCGCTAGCCTTGGCGCAAGGGCAATCACTGGTAGCGACGGTACAGGGACACTATCCGGCGTTTCCGGGCCAGGGCGTCGTCATCCGGAGCGCGAACGAAGCTGCTCGTCTCAGCGTGGCCGAATGGCTAAACGATCTCGAACGAGCTCGCGTTGCCATGCGAGAGCAAGGCGAATGGGCAAAAAACGTGCTCACAGATGCTGGCCTCCCTCCGCCCGCCGTCACCGCGATGCTCGCGTCGGCGCCCGCATCGCTACGACCTGACGCGTCCGGCATCGCGCTGCTGATATCGCATCGGAAAGCGCTTGGCCTGCCAGGCTCGAGCGAGCAATACGCAACCATCGTGGACGAATCGCTGCTACCGCAGCCCTCAAAGGACGAGCAATGAAGCACTACGCTTTGGGAACATTCTCTGGCCAGCCTGGTGAGCGTTTCGCCGGTCTGGTCATCGACAACCGCGTCGCGGCGCTGAACGACCTTGCGCAAGGTAGCTCGGCGCTGGAACCACTGCGGAACACCAGCGTTCTGACGCTGCTGGATCGGTGGGCCAACATTCTTCCTCTACTTGACCAAGTCGCCGAAGCCCCTCGTTCGGGCGTGCATTGGTTCGCCCTTGAGGAAGTCCAGACCCACGCTCCGGTTGACCTCCCTCGGCAAGTGTTCTGCACGGGCGCCAACTACCGCAAGCATGTCGTCGACCTGACGGTTGACTCCAAGATCGGCCCGGAAGGCCTGGATGAGGCGGGGCTGCGTGCGTGGGCCGAGAACATGATGGACGCACGCGTGGCCAATGGCGACCCCTATGTCTTCACGAAACCCGTTTCCGCCATTTCGGGGCCATTCGACGATCTGGTTCTGCCGCCTACCACGACGAAGCCGGATTGGGAGTTGGAACTCGCCGTCGTGATCGGTCGCGGCGGCTATCAGATTCCCGTTGAGCGGGCGATGGAGCATGTTGCCGGGTTCACGATCGTCAACGACATTTCCGCCAGAGACCTGATTCCGCGCACCGACTACAAGATGTTGGGCACGGATTGGCTGCGCTCTAAAGGCCAACCCGGCTTTCTGCCGATGGGACCCTACCTCGTACCCCGGCAGTTTGTGCCCGATCCTCACACCCTGGCGCTGCGCCTGTCGGTATCCGGCCAAGTGATGCAGAACGAAACCACCGCAGACATGCTCTTCGGTATCGAGCGGCAGATCGAATACATCTCCCGCTACAGCCGCCTGCTCCCCGGGGACGTCATCTGCACCGGCTCCCCAGCAGGCAACGGAACGCACTACAACCGCTTCCTGCGCGAAGGCGATGTCATGGAAGCCTGCATCGAAGGGCTTGGCACTCAACGTCAGCTGTGCGTGTTACCAGCATGACGATTGCAACCGAAGCTCGCGACGCCGTTATCGACAACCCTGATCGCGCGCTCATCCACGCACTCATTGCGGGCGAACGCGCTGACGTAGCGTTGTGTACGAGCCCCGCGCTTGAGGCACTTCAGGCGCGGTTCATCTGTGGGGAGCCGGGAGACGTGACGGTCCGCTTCTCCGCGCCCGCCGATTCGCTTCAAGGAAACGGCGTCGTAGCAGGCGGGACGTTGACGTCGATGCTGGATTTCGCCATGGCCTTCGCCGTCCTGTCCAAGCTACCAGCCGGCAAGACCTGCGCAACGATCAGCCTGACGGTCAACATGCAGGCGCCGGCGCAGATTGGCGACTATGAGGTTGAGGCATCTGCATCGCGGGTGGGCGGACGCGTGGCGTTTGTCCGCGCAGAACTCTACGACGCGCAGCGCACGCAGCCGATCGCAGAGGCCGTGGCATCGTTCGCCGTACTCGAATCGCGAGCGTGACATAAAGCCAGCGCCAAATTTCACAGCATGCCAGCCTGGCTCGAGACCCAGGCGGTGAGGTAACGACAACGTAAGAGCGTGTCTGGCGCTCCGCTAAGCGGAAGCGGCGCGCAAATCAACCGACGAGGCTGCCCCATGACGACGAAGGCATTTGCATCGCAAGCCGATCTTGAAGAAAAGAAGATCACCTTTACCCAGCTCTCCGAAAACGCCTACGCGTACACGGCCGAGGGCGATCCCAACTCCGGCGTCATCATCGGGGAAGATGGCGTCCTGATTATCGACGCCACGGCAACGCCCGCGATGGCGCAAGACCTCATCGCAAGGATCCGGTCAGTTACGGACAAGCCGATCAAGTACGTCGTGCTCTCCCACTACCACGCAGTGCGCGTGCTGGGTGCTTCCGCATACTTTGCCGAGGGCGCACAGCAGATCATCGCCAGTCGCGGCACCTACGAATTGATCCAGGAGCGTGGCGAGGCGGACATGAAGTCCGAGATTGAGCGCTTCCCGCGCTTGTTTGCGGGCGTGGAAACGGTACCGGGGCTGACTTGGCCGACGCTCGTCTTCGAAAATGAGCTGACACTATTCCTCGGCAAGCTCGAGGTCCGTATTGCACATTTGGGCGCCGGTCATACCAAGGGCGATACGGTGGTGTGGCTGCCGTCGCAAAAGGTGCTCTTCTCCGGCGACCTGGTCGAATACGACGCAGCCTGCTATTGCGGCGATGCCCAGCTCGCCGAGTGGCCGGCGACACTGGATGCGTTGTCCGAACTCAATGCCGAAAAACTCGTTCCAGGTCGCGGGCCTGCACTGGTCACCTCGACCCAAGTCCGCGATGGCATCGCCTACACACGCGATTTTGTGACCACGCTGTTGGACGCTGGCAAAAGAGCTGTCGAACAAAAGCTGGATCTCAAGGGTGCGATGCAGTTGACCCGCAAGCACATGGACCCCAAGTTCGGCCACGTCTTCATCTATGAGCACTGCTTGCCGTTCGACGTCACCCGCGCATTCGACGAAGCCGCTGGCATCAAGCACCCCCGGATCTGGACGGCGCAGCGCGACAAGGAAATGTGGGCAGCGCTCCAGGGCTGAACACCTCGGCCATGCCGATCCATGGACGGAAACCTCATGATGACGACTGACTATCAAACCTTGTCCCTGGCCTACTCCCGCTGCAGTGACCAGGATGCGCCTAGCAATGCGACACATCCAGTCATTGTGGTCGGAGCTGGCCCGGTCGGCCTCGCCACAGCCATCGACCTCGCCCAATACGGCGTCCCGGTGGTTTTGCTGGACGATGACAATACCCTTTCAGCAGGGTCCCGCGCCATTTGCTTTGCCAAGCGCACACTCGACATCTTCGATCGCCTTGGATGCGGTGACCGGATGGCTGACAAGGGGGTTAGCTGGAACGTCGGAAAGGTGTTCCTGCGAGATCAGCAACTGTATGCCTTCGATCTGCTTCCTGAACAAGGGCATCGCCGCCCCGCATTCATCAACTTGCAGCAGTACTACGTGGAGGGCTATCTCTTCGACCGAGCACGTGAACTGCCGAACCTTGAGATCCGTTGGAAGAATCGAGTGATCGGAGTCGCGCAGGATGTTTCGTCCGTGACGCTGCAAGTCGACACGCCAGATGGGATTTACAGCGTGCAGGCGCAATACGTGGTGGCCGCAGATGGTGCGCGTAGCCCGATACGAAAACTGTTGGGTCTCGAAAGCAAGGGCCGCACGTTCCGCGATCGCTTCCTCATTGCAGACGTCAAGATGGAAGCGGATTTCCCCAGTGAGCGCTGGTTCTGGTTCGACCCGCCCTTCCACCCGAATCAATCGGTCCTGCTGCACCGGCAACCCGACAACGTCTGGCGTATCGATTTCCAGCTAGGCTGGGATGCCGATCCGGAGGTTGAACGGCAACCCGAGCAGATCATCCCTCGCGTGCAAGCCCTGCTCGGGTCTGATGCGCGCTTTACTCTGGAATGGGCCAGTGTGTACACCTTCTCCTGCCTGCGCATGGAGAGCTTCCGCCACGGCAATGTTCTGTTCGCGGGCGATTCCGCGCATGGGGTATCGCCGTTCGGTGCGCGGGGAGCAAACAGTGGCGTGCAGGATGCGGAAAACGTTGCATGGAAACTCGCCTACGTTCTCCATGGCAAGGCGCCGCAGGCGCTGCTCGACACGTACGCGAGCGAACGCGAATTCGCCGCCGACGAGAACATTCTCAACTCCACCCGTGCCACGGATTTCATCACGCCAAAAAGCCGCGTCAGCCGAGTATTCCGGGATGCTGCGCTAACGCTGGCACAGGAGCACCAATTTGCGCACCGACTGGTCAACAGCGGCCGGTTATCAGTCCCATGCGTGCTGTCGAATTCACCGCTGAATACAGCGGATACCGTGCCGTTTGACGGTGGTCTCGTTCCCGGCACAGCCTGCATCGATGCGCCAGTCAGGAGCCGCGGGGTGGATACATGGCTGCTTCCCCACCTCGGTAGTGAAATGACCCTACTCATCTACGGTGACTTGGATGCAGAGGCCAACGCAAGCTTGAAGCATGTGCGGCAGACCCATCCAGACCTTCGAATCGTTTCTATCCTGCCTGCTTCCGCACCTGCGACTGGGTCCAAATACGACGGCGTGGTAGCGCTTCATGACAGCACTGACCTTGTGCAGGCGCGCTACGCTCTGCAGCCCGGATCAGCATATTTGATTCGCCCCGATCAACATGTGTGCGCCCGATGGCGCGAACTCGATGCAGGTGCCGTGGAGGAATCGATCTACCGTGCATTGGGACACACGCATGGCAGAGCCAGCAAAGCCTTGACATCAGCGGCATGAAAACCTACCTGCTGCTGCAGGGCTGCGGCGACGCCTATTAGGAACCTACATGACTTTCGAAACGCTCAACAAGCTGGAGCGACCTGATGACTTCTACGAAGCGCTGATCGACGCGCATCGCGATCTGGATGATGCGCAAAGCGAAGCTCTCAACGCCCGACTCATTCTTGTGCTGGCCAACGCAGTGGGTGAGCATGCCACACTGATGTCCGCGTTGCGGCTAGCCAAGGGTCTGCAGTGACGTGCGCTGGAGCAATTACCGTTCTCCCCCCCCCATGTACCAGCCGCCGTTCACGTTGATGGCCTGCCCTGTCACATAGCCATTTCGAGCTGACTCCCCATCTTCGCCAGTGCCGACGCATACCCGACTCGCTTGCCCCTGGTGACTTAGCCAATGGACGCTTGGTACGGCTTCAGTTTCCGGCCTTTGATCAGGGCAATATCCCGACGGGGCCCGCAATAGAAGTGAGTGTGAGCGGCATCAGTTGGCGTATTCGCCAGAACTGCTGGCATGCACTTGGAAGCCAGCATGACTCTATCGGCG
Source organism: Ralstonia sp. 25C (assembly GCF_051904805.1). Classification (NCBI taxonomy): domain Bacteria; kingdom Pseudomonadati; phylum Pseudomonadota; class Betaproteobacteria; order Burkholderiales; family Burkholderiaceae; genus Ralstonia; species Ralstonia sp. 25C. Next base: position 84,230 of record NZ_CP196737.1, read on the forward strand.
AGCGCGTCAACATTCTGCGCGACCACTCCTATTGATTGATTGCCAAAAGCCACTCGCGAAAGGCTGCAACCGAGGGAAGTTCAGCCTTGTTGGCGGGGTAAGCAAAGCAATACCAGAGCCCGCTAAAGTACGGGAAGGCAAAAGGCACAACAAGCTTGCCAGATTGCAACTCGTCTTCCACTAGGCATCGCGGCACGAGGCCAACTCCAATACCCGTCGCCACCGCTTGAATCAAATGCGACGTCAATTCGAAAGTCGGCCCGAAGTGAGCGCCGCGCAGCTTCACGTTGCCAGCGCTAAACCACTCGCCCCAGATGTTCGGCCGGGTAGCGACCCGCAGCAGCAGTAGTGACCCTAGATCCATCGGCGACGCGATCGGGTGCCTTGCCAGCAGCTCAGGGCTGGCGACAAGAACGAGTTCCTCCTCCAACAAGCGATGAGACACCAAGCCGGGCAACTCACCGCTGCCAACGCCAATGACCGCATCCATCCCGGCCGTTTCGAGATCGAACGCACCGATTCTGGAATGCATATGCACGATCACGCTCGGATTCGCTGCATAAAACGAATGTAAGCGCGGCATCAGCCAACGAGCGCCAAAGGTCGGTAACACCGCCAGATTGAGGACGCCGCCGCCCGAACGGTAGGCGATGGCTTGCATCGTCGCATTGCGAATCGATGCAATCGCGCTACCGACTTCGCGCATGTACATGCGGCCCACATCGGTCAGCTCAATGCGCCGCCCTTTGCGCAGAAACAGCCGCACTTCCAGTAGATCTTCTAGCGCCTGCACTTGCCGGCTGACCGCGCTTTGGGTCAACGATAGCTCTTCGGCTGCGCGGGTGTAACTCTGATGTCGGGCCGACGCCTCAAACGCCAGCAGGAGCGACATGGAAGGGGTCAGCGTACGGGGATTCATTCATAAAACTCATGTTTATCCAAAAAACAATACGCTTTTTACCACCTCAATCGCCCCCTAGACTAGCGCCACATGCATTTAACGTAGCAGTCAGAGAGTCAGGTGCCTACCGGAAATCCGGTCGCACCCCAAGCTCCGTGGCCCACCTCGAGGAGGAAGACAAATGAACGATCCCGCCGATCTTGCCTCGGCACCGCTATGCGCGCCCGCGCAAGACGCGATCGAACCACCCGCCTTCGATGTGCCAGTCGGTGCGGTCGATACCCATGCGCACGTCATCGCCGGCACACCTGGGTACCCCATGGTGGCTGGGCGCAGCTATACGCCGCCCCCCGCCCCGGAAGACAAATATCTGGCAATGCTGGATGCGTTGCGCATGACGTACGGGGTGCTGGTACAGATCAGCGTGTATGGCGCGGACAACCGTTACATGGTCGAAGTGCTGCAACGCCACCCGAACCGCTTGCGCGGCATTGCTGTCGTGTCACCCGACATCTCCGACCGTGAGCTGGAAGACCTGCACGCGGTAGGCGTACGCGGGCTGCGGATCAACGTATTGTTTGGCGGCGGCGTCGGCTTTGCGGCGATGGAGCAACTGGCCCAGCGCATCAAGCATCTCGGATGGCACATGCAGTTCCTGATGGACGTGCGTGATCTGCCTGAGCTCATGCCGCGCATGGTCAAACTGCCCGTTCCTGGTGTGGTCGACCACCTTGGCCACATGCCGGTCGCAGATGGGCTTGATGCCCCCGGCTTCACTGCCCTGCGGCGCCTCGTGACCGACCACGGCTATTGGGTGAAGCTCTCCGGAGCTTATCGGATCAGCGACCACTTCCAAACTTTCGAAGACGTCGCGCCCTTCGCTCAAGCGCTGATTGAGGACGCCCCCGACCGGATGGTCTGGGGTAGCGATTGGCCGCACGTTTCGCAAAGCCGCACGCCGGACTCAGGGCGATTGCTGAACCTGCTAGCCCAATGGGCGCCCGATCCCGAAACCCGCCGTCGCATCCTGGTCAGCAACCCTGCCCGCCTGTACGGCTTTCCCTAACGCGCCAGGTACGGCACTGACCGATTGCACAAACACAAACGAGGAGACCCACAAATGAGCTGGTATCGACAAATGAGCCCCACTGAACGGCGCACCTTCGTCGCCGCATTCGGCGGTTGGGCGCTCGATGCGTTCGATTTCATGGTGTTCACCTTCGTCATCGCGACGCTGGGTGCACTGTTCCACATCGACAAGGGGCAAGCCGGCATGCTCGCGACCGTCACCTTGCTCTTCTCAGCCGTTGGCGGCTGGCTGGCGGGGATGCTGGCCGACCGCTTCGGGCGCGTGCGGGTATTGCAGGCGACGATTCTGTGGTTCTCGGTTTGCACCATGCTGATCGGTTTTGCGCAGAGCTTTGAGGAGATCCTCGTGCTGCGCGCCTTGCAGGGCTTGGGCTTCGGCGGTGAATGGGCTGTGGGTTCCGTGCTCATGGGAGAAATGGTCCGCACCGAATACCGCGGCCGCGCAGTCGGCACGGTGCAAAGCGGTTGGGCCGTAGGCTGGGCCGTCGCGGCAGTCGTCTATACGGCCGCATTTTCGCTGCTACCCGAGGACTACGCGTGGCGCACCTTGTTCTGGATCGGCATCATCCCCGCCCTGCTGGTTCTGTTCATTCGCAAGAATGTGCCGGAGCCTGAGTTGTATCAGCGTACCCGAAAACAGGAGGCGAATAGCAAGGCACCAATGTCTGCTTGGGCCATCTTCTCGCCAGCGCTGCTCAAGACGACAGTGTTAGCCGCGTTGCTGTGCACCGGCTTACAGGGCGGCTATTACGCCGTCACCACGTGGCTGCCCACCTTCCTGAAAACCGAGCGCCATCTGTCGGTGATCGGCACGGGTGGATATCTGCTGGTGATCATCCTCGGCTCGTTCCTCGGCTATCTGGTGGGCGCCTATCTGACCGACCGCCTCGGTCGTCGGGCCAATCTGTTGATCTTTGCCGCGCTCTCTGGCGCCACGATTTACGTCTACACACGCGTGCCGCTCTCAAACGAGCAAATGCTGTTCCTCGGCTTTCCGCTCGGTTTTGCGGCCTCGGGCATCTTCAGCGGCATGGGGGCCTATTTGACGGAGCTGTTCCCCTCCGCCGTGCGAGCAACGGGCCAGGGGTTCGCCTACAACTTCGGCCGCGGTATCGGCGCGCTGTTCCCCAGCCTGGTCGGCTATCTAGCCAATACAAAGGGCTTGGGCGTTGCCATCGGCATGTTCGCTGGCGGCGCATACCTGCTCGTTTTGCTGGCCGCTGTTCTGCTGCCGGAAACCAAGGGCCGGGAAATTTCCTGAGCCCCCCACACCCAAGCCGAATTTTCCTGAAGGAGCTCTTCATGATTCCGCGTCTCGATCGCCTTCCCCAGGTGGGCAGTCTCTATCTGGAATTCGCGACCGAGCTGCGGATGCACGGCTTCGAAGGCGAAATCCGTGATGGCCACGCCGACCGCACCGCGCTCGCAACCGACAACTCCATCTATCAGATCCTGCCGGCACTCGCCGTATTTCCGAGAAACCGGCAAGACTTGATCAGGATTGTGCGACTTGCATCCAATCCGCAGTTCCGTACCGTACGACTGTTCCCGCGCGGGGGGGGCACGGGCACGAACGGACAATCGCTCGGAGACGGTGTTGTGGTGGACCTGTCGCGCCACATGAACCAGATTCTTGAGGTTAACGTTGAACAGCGTTGGGCACGTGTACAGGCCGGTGTCGTTAAGGACCAGTTGGAGGCTGCGCTCAAGCCCTACGGCCTGTTCTTCGCACCAGAGCTTTCCACTTCCAATCGCGCCACCATCGGCGGCATGGTCAACACTGACGCCAGTGGACAAGGCTCATGCCGGTATGGGAAGACACGGGACCACGTGCTGGAACTGACCTCCGTGCTCGCCGATGGCACACTCTGGACCTCCACCCCGCTCGATGACGTTGAGCTAGAAAACATCCAAGCCCGACACGATCTGGTGGGGCAAGTGCACCGCACTGTCGACGCGATTCAGAAGCGCGACGCCGTGCTAATCGATCGGCACTTTCCGAAACTGAATCGCTGCCTGACGGGCTATGACCTCGCACACATCCGCGACAGTCACGGTCGCTTCGATCTCAACAGCATTCTCTGCGGCTCAGAGGGTAGCCTGGGCTTCATCGCCGAGGCCAAGCTCAATCTGCTACCCATCCCGAAGTTCACGGCACTGGTGGTGGTCAGCTATGCCACCTTCGATGCCGCATTGCGCGACGCGCCACGGCTGTTGAACCTCAACGCGACATCAATCGAAGCCATCGATGCAGTCGTTCTGCGTCTGGCGCGCGAAGATAGCACGTGGCCCGCAATCCAACGTTTCTTTCCGGATGCATCTGCGCAGCTTGACGGCGTCAATCTGATCGAATTCACCGCGGACGATCCAGCAACGCTCGATACGTTTGTGAAAACGGCACTCGGGCTGTTATCTGGCGTGGACAGCGCTCCAGGCGTCCTAGGCCATTCTGTCGCCACTGGCCATGTCGACGTCGAGCTAATCTGGGCGATGCGCAAACGCGCCGTTGGCCTTCTGGGACGGCTCCATGGCGAGAAGCGGCCAATCCCGTTCGTGGAAGATACTGCTGTGCCGCCCGAGAACCTCGCCGACTATATTGCCGAATTTCGTGCACTGCTTGACGGCAAGAATCTCACCTATGGCATGTTCGGACACGCCGATGCTGGCGTGCTACACGTACGGCCCGCCATCGATATGAAGGCCCCAGAGCAAGAGGGACTCATCCGGTCCATCACCGACGAGGTGGTGAGGCTGACCCGCAAATACGGGGGGGTATTGTGGGGCGAGCATGGCAAGGGCTTGCGCTCAGAGTATGCGCCGGCGTTCTTCGGCCCGCTATATTCCCGGCTGCAAGATATCAAGGCAGTCTTCGACCCGCACAATCAATTTAACCCTGGCAAGATTGCCGCTCCCGCGCCGCAGACGCTCTCACGGCTCGATGCGGTGCCGACGCGCGGACAACGCGACCGGGTCATCCCTATCGAGGTACGCCGCTCCTTCGCTGATTCCCTCCATTGCAACGGCAACGGCGCATGCTTCAATTTCGATGCCGACGATGCGATGTGTCCGTCGTGGAAAGCGCTGCGGGACCGCCGCTTCTCGCCCAAAGGCAGGGCCTCGTTGCTACGCGAATGGCTGTATCTCATCAGTCAAGCTGGTCACGCCAGCAAGTTGCACACTACGCCGGCGTCCTCCTTACGCCAAATCGCGTCGCTCCCCGCAAAAATCAGGCACACGCTCGCCAAGCGCGACGGCGGATATGACTTCTCGCATGAGGTGAAGGAAGCCATGGACACCTGCCTCGCATGCAAATCATGCGCCGGACAATGCCCTGTCAAAGTTGACGTGCCTGCTTTTCGCGCCAAGTTTCTGGCCCTATACCACACGCGTTATCTCCGCCCCGTGAGGGATTGGTTACTAGCCTTTCTGGAGCCAGCGCTGCCTTGGCTTTCCCGCGCGCCTCGGCTGGTGAACACGCTCCAGACAAGTGCCCCCGCGCAATTTCTGCTGCGCCGTATCGGACTGGTCAACGTGCCGACGCTGAGTGGCATTGACTTAGCGGCCGAAGCGAGCCGCGCCGGCTTCGCGATGGCAACACCAGCCAGCATCGCTGCTGCGGCAGCGGAGGGACGACAGCCAGTCGTTCTCGTGCAAGACGCGTTCACCAGCCACTTTGAAACCGACCTGGTGCTCGACACCCTGCGCCTGATTGATCAGCTCGGTTTCCAGCCGCTGCTTGCGCCGTATCGCCCCAGTGGCAAGCCGCTTCATGTCCATGGATTGCTTGACCAATTCCGCCGCGTCGCGCAGAAGAACGCCGCCATGCTCAAGCGCCTTGAAGCCACGCGAGCACCATTGATTGGCATCGATCCAGCAATGACGTTGGTCTATCGCTCCGAATACAAGGAGGCCCTAGGCGACGAGATGCCGCCACGCGTGCAACTGCTGCAGGAATGGCTGGCCGAAACACTCGCGCCTGCCAGCGCTTGCGTCGCGTCTGACGCTGAGCCCTATCTCCTGCTGCCACATTGCACCGAGCGCACGAACGCACCTAGTGCGATGGAACACTGGAAGCGCGTTTTCTCAGCATTGGGAGCCCACCTGGACGTTCTCCCCACGGGTTGCTGCGGCATGTCGGGCACCTATGGGCACGAAGCGCGAAACCGTGCCACCTCTGAAGCGATTTACGCGATGAGCTGGGGGCCCGCGGTGGCACGACACGGTGGCAGCGGCAGGTTGATGGCGACCGGCTATTCCTGCCGCTGCCAGGCAAACGCCATTGATGCGGCAGCCTTGCCCCACCCCGTCCAGATTTTGTTAAGACTGTGTGTTGGCAACACCAACACATCGGGCCGCGCCCTTTCATAGGCCGCCATAGAGCCGCTTGGTATTCAAATAGGAGACGATATGCAACAGCCTGACGAAAGAGCTGTCATGCGCAAGATCTTTTGGCGCGTAATCCCGCTTTTGATGGCCCTCTATGTGGTGTCTTACATTGACCGCATCAATGTTGGATTCGCGGCGCTGACCATGAACCACGATATCGGGCTCACTGCCTACACATTTGGGCTGGGCGCCGGCATCTTCTTCTTTGGCTACTGCTTGTTCGAGGTTCCAAGCAATCTGCTGTTGGCACGCTTCGGTGCGCGTCGATGGATCGCGCGCATTTTGCTGACCTGGGGGCTGCTCTCCTGTGCAATGGCGCTGGTCCAGGGCACGACCAGCTTCCTGGTCCTTCGGTTCTTGCTGGGCATTGCTGAAGCAGGCTTCTTTCCTGGCGTCATCCTGTACCTGACCTACTGGTTTCCCGTGCGTTATCGCGGACGAATCATCGCAACTTTCAGTCTCGCGATTCCCATCTCGATTGCCGTGGGCGCGCCCTTGTCCACGCTGATCCTGCAATGCGATGGCGTGCTCGGCATCAAGGGCTGGCAATGGCTCTTCTTGCTCGAAGGTTTGCCAGCCGTGCTGGGAACGTTCGCCGTCTTGCGCTTGCTTACCGACCGTCCCGAGCAAGCACGCTGGCTGGAGACCCATGAGAAAGCTTGGCTCATGCAGGCGCTGGCGCAAGATACTTCTGCCGCCGCCGGGGACAACATCTCCGCACTGCGCCAAGCGTTCACCAATCCAACCGTGCTCACGCTTGCATTTGTGTACTTTTGCGCCGTTGGGGCCAACCTGGGACTATCGTTCTTTTTGCCCCAGATCATCAAGGCACAGGGCTACAGCACGATGCACGTCGGGTTGATGACGTCGATACCCTACGTGGCAGGCTGCATCGGCATGCTTGCCATCGGACACCTATCCGATCGATTCAACGAGCGGCGGTGGTTCTTGGCCCTGGCCATGGTGCTGGCGTCCAGCGGATTGGCTGCTGCTGGCCTATTGGGCACATCGGTCTGGTCTATCGCTGCCTTGAGCGTGGCGGCCGTCGGCATTCTCGGCTGCAAGGGACCCTTTTGGCCGCTGCCTTCCATGTATCTGAGAGGCCAGGCAGTCGCTGGAGGCATTGCGTTCATCAATGCGATCGGCAACCTCGGGGGATTTGCCGGCCCCTATCTGGTCGGAACCTTCAAGAGCGCCACCAATAGCTACGCAAGTGGCCTGTATGCGCTCGCTGCGCTTGGTGGGGTGGCAACCCGAGTCACTATCTTTTTCATCCGCCCACGGCGCGTGTCGACGCAAGTCTTAACACCGAATCTCTTGACACGAATCTAAGGATGGCGGCCAGAACGCATTCTGTGGTGTTGGGCCGTCACCGAAGGGCCGATGCGGCGAAAACGTTGCGGTGGCCTCGCTCGCATGTAGCGGCCTGCTCAGTCTGAATGCGGGTCGGATACTACAACGCCGTGGCAGAGAGCTTCCTCCAGCTGCTCAAGCGCGGGCGAATGCGCCGGAAAATCTATGCCCCCCGGCAGGAGGCCAAGTCCGATGTCTTCTACTACATCGAGATGTTCTACAACCCAACACGGCGTCATTCGAGCGCCAACGGATTGGCGCCGAAAGAGTTCGAACAACGCTATTCCCAACGGCTCGTCGGTGTGTAGGAAAAACGGGGCGATTCAATTGAGGCGCAAGCCCAAGGGTTTTGAACACGGTCCTCAGTCCTTCGGGCGCATCAAGCCTTTCAGGTCTTCGGATTCCAACAAGGCGGCTGCCTCATAGGAGACAAATTGTGCGTGCGGGCAATGCGCATCGATCCAGCTGCGCACACGTGATTCGTCGGCCTTGGCTGCCGAGATAGCCACAACGTTTTCCAGCGGCACTGCCGGACCCACCTGGATACCCTCATCACTATCGTCATAGTTGCAGCGGAGGCCCTGCGTCCTGTTATAGGCCTGTTGCTGCTCCGCACTGATCCCGAACGTCAGCCGCATCTCATCAAACCAGCGCAGCGTGGTATAGCTGGTGGACTGCAAGCCCTCGCGAGAGGTGAAAACGTTGTGATGGCCAGACACACCTCCGGTCATTGAGGTTTGTCCATCCCGAGCCTCGATAACGGTGGCGAACTCGCCGGACACAATTGCACCTCCATTGCGGAGCACCTTGGCCGCAGACCACAGGGCTCGAGCCTTCGCGATGCTGGGTAACACAGCCGACCCCGTGCCATGCACAAACAACGACCGAGGATTCGGATAACCCTGCGCAAGCAACTGCCTCGCCTCATGGATCGCCGCAGCACTGACCCACGCATCCGGCAGTGCAACCCACCGTTGCGGGTCGCGATACACGTGCTTGCGCAGAGCAAACTCTTCGATCTCCGCTGCTGACACGCGCTGATGCAATTCAAGCGGAAGATGCACCTGCATGAACACCTGCACGGCACCGATCAGCTCAGCCTGAAATAGGCGGTTCGCCTGCGGGCAAAAGTGCGCAACGAACGTATCGAAATTCTGCAGATGGCGCAGCCACGCTGGCGCCCCGGCCTGCCGGCTGAGCAGGAACAAGTTATACAACGTGTCCATGAGCGGCTGAGAGCCGCCGCCCAACGCAGGGGCCTCGCACAGCGCGTGCACGCGTGCCTTGAGATGGTCTTCCAGCCCTGCAACTGGCACCGCGCAATCCTGCGCAACGGCCTCGAGAGTTTTGGGCGGCACCAATGTGGCTACTGGAATGGAAGAGATTGGCACAGTACGCGCAACCCGATCCAGGGCAGCAAGCTGTGCGGCCAGCCGAGGGGCCAACGGCGGTGTGGAAGGCAATGCTTTCCGCCCAGGCTTGAAGCGGGACAACCCCCGCAGAATTGCCGATGTGCGTGAGGACGAAGTAGCTGCGCGCCCCTCTGCACCCGTGGCCGGCGCCTGTACCGTGCTGCCCCTGTCTGCCACATTAGGCACCGGCCGGCCGGCCAGCGGGCGAATTGGCGTCGAATCCATTCGATCTCTCCCAAATAGGGAGCACTTTACTGAGCGGATGATGTTACATGTCGCGCCGCCCTGCGAAGCCGAGTGCCTCCAGCCGAACGTGCTGCTGCACCAGCGTGGCAGCACTGCGCCCAGAGCCCGATCAGCCGCGCATTTTCACGACCTAGCCACTAGATCAAGGACACCAGCTGAAGCGCTTGTGCGCGAAACGGTATGCGCCTGAATTGCTGACCGCATCCCATGCCTTGTGCTCACTGTGGAATTGAAGCGAGATTGTTTTTTTCTCCGCAACCTTTTTTGCGCCGGCCGGCACCTACGGTGAACCCCACTTCATCCAGCGTAAGCCGGCTGGCCACGGCACCGCCTACTGGGTCATGCCGAGCCTGACCGATGGACCCTGAATGCGGGCATTCATCGTCTTGGAGCTATTTATGAAACTGCAGGTGTTTTGCAAGAAGATCGTAGCATTCTCGGTCGGCTGCACGATTGCCTCTTCGGCCGCGATGGCCGTCACAAGCACGGCCACGCGCCCGCAACTGAGTAGCACGGACGCGCAGACCTACACCATCGCAAAATACATGGCGCAGTTCGGCACCGTGGGGTCGCTGACGACCGACAACTGGGATCCCACTGCCGGTGTGGGCGCCACCAGTACCTTCACCGCCAACTACACGGTGGCCTCTGACGGGACGGCGCAGTACAAGACCGTGCAAGATGCCATCGATGCCGCCGTCAATGCAGGCGGGGTCACGCGCAAGTACATCAGCGTGAAGGCCGGTACGTACAACGAACTGGTGTGTGTCAAGGCGTCGGCGCCCCCCATTACGCTATATGGGCTTGACACCACCTCCGGCAACACCGTGATCGTCTTCAACAATGCCAACCCAACGCCGACCTCGGGCGCCACGACCAATCCGTGCATGGGTACCAGCACGTCGTCGACGATCGGCACGCTGCGTAGTTCCACTGCCATGGTGCTGGCTGCCAATTTCCAGGCGGCCAATCTGACGTTCAAGAACAGCTATGTCGAAGGCACTTTCACGTCGAGCAATCAGTCCGCAGTCGCGCTTGCTTTGCGGGGTGACAAAGCCGTCTTGCAGAACGTGTCGATCATAGGCAATCAGGACACGCTCTATATCGGTGCGAGCAGCAACACGAACGTCGTCCGCGCGTACTTCAAAGGCAGCTTCATCCAAGGCGACACCGATTTCATCTTCGGCTCGGGAACGGCGGTCTTCGACGGCTGCACGGTCCAATACACCGCGAGCCGGCTGGGTGCGGGCAAGGCTGGCATCATCTTTGCCCCCAGCACGGTCCCGGGCAACACCTATGGGTTCCTGGCGATCAACAGCACATTTAATTCCGCGGGAGGAGCCTCTGACAACACGATCTACCTGGGGCGCGCGTGGGATGAAGGCGTGACGGACACGTCGAGCTACGTCAACGGCACTTCACCCAACGGACAGGTTGTCGTCCGAGATTCGACATTGGGCGCGCATATCTTCTTGACTGCGCCATGGGGCACATCGACCGCCGGCCGGCCGTACTGCTCGGCAAATTGCACGAACTCGGCAAACCGGTTCTTTGAGTACAACAACACGGGCGCCGGCAGCGGCAATTGAAGCCAGCCGAACCCATGCTTGGATTAGCCCATGCCACTTCGCCGTGCGAGTGGCGCATCGGCACACACCATCCAGGAAACACGTCAGCGCACCGCTATCAGACTCCACTGATCATGCCCAACAATATCCGCCGGTCGCCTACTCCGACCACACCACTTCACCCCACACGGACCGATGCACAGGTCCCACTCTATGCCACGCCGATGCGGGAGCAGCCGGCGCAACGGCCACGCCGTAGCGGCCTGCTTGGCCTGCTCGGCTTGCGCCGCTCGCGCGCAAGCACGTCTGCTGAAAACCCCGCAGCATCGCCGACACGGCCTACCGTTGGCATTACCGCGCCGCGCACGGCACCCAGCACGCCGCAACACGCGCGCGCCGCTCGGACAGGAAGCGCCACACCGAATACCCCATTGCGTGCCGCCGCACGAAACACACACCCGGCAACCGACCAACTGATGCGCCAATTGTTGAACTTCGGCACAACCAATCCGCATCAACCTGGGGCGGCGCTCGGACGCCAGTTGGTTGAATGGCATAGGGCCATGCAGGCGGAAATCGGCCAATACCGCCAAGCCAGCCGCCTCAATACCTACGGCACCACCCCTGCCGAACATCTCCAGGCGGCACTGAATCAAATCTGGTCGGCGCGTCCTTCGCTTGAAACGCCCAGCCAAACAATCAACCTGGTGACCGCGCCCACGCCACGGCTACCGGACGAAATGTTTGATTTCATCCATCTCAAAGAGATGAACGTGCTGGATTGCGGCCTGCGCGAGTTGTCGCCTCGTATCGGAAACCTAAGCGCACTGGAAAGCCTGCGCCTGACGCACAACCCTCACCTTGCAGCACTGCCAGCCGAAGTGGGCGACCTGGGTCAACTGAAGCATCTGGCCCTTGTGGATAGCAGCGTCCAGGCACTGCCGTCCATGGAGCGACTAACCAACCTAGAGCGTCTTGCCGTCTGGCACTCTCCGCTCGCGTCGCTACCTGCTGATGTGTCAGCAGCGCGGCGCCTAGAGGCCCTGTCACTCTCGCGCACGGCTCTGAGCACATTGCCCGAGGGCATCGGCGAGCTCCGTCGGCTGAAGGAACTAGTGCTGGCCGAGAATCCACAACTGGCCACCGTGCCCGCCTCCATCGGCCGGCTCGCTAACCTCGAGCGACTGGACCTCAGCAAGTGCCCCAATATCCGCTCGTTGCCTACGTCAATCGGTCAACTGGCCGCACTGAAGAAACTCGATCTGACCAATTGCACTGGCCTGACCGAATTACCGGAATCGATCGGCAACCTGCCTAACCTGCAGCGAATTAACCTCAGCGGGTGCACCAATCTGCGCAGCGTGCCGGCATCACTGCGACAGCCGCGCCCTGGGCGGCAAGTCACGCTTCCGCCGCATTTGCGGCTGCCCGCGGACGCCCGCGTCACAGGCCCGGGACCGAACGCCAGCCCCGCGCGTTCGCCTTCGCCAATCCGCCTGAATCAGCCGGCAGCCGGAGCCGGCCGTGTTGCTACGCAGCGACTGGCGCGCGCCAATCCGCCTGCACTGGCCCGACCCAACCTCCAGGCCGACATGCGCGACGCCCTCGGGCCGCTGCAGGGCAGCATGGAGGCCGCACACTATGAACGGCTCCAATCGGATATGGCCAAACTTCCGGCGGACTGGCAGCAGAAGCTGGCGCCGCATATCGACGCGCCCCACATCCAGAAGATGGCGCGCTGGCTTGCCGATCAGGCACGCTCGATCTGGCACGCAGCGAACATCGATGCCCGGCTGGGTGAAATCATCCATGCCATTACGGCTCCAACACCGGAGGCGGCAAGCCTGCGCAACAGCGTGAGCGGGCAGTTCCTGACTACTCAGCACATCACCCTCGACGACGTGGAGGGCGCCTTCTTTGCGCATCAGGTACGCTCCGGGGCAATGGACGCGGATGCGATCATGAAGAAGGGCATGCAACTGGCCGAGTGGACCGAGCCCACGCTGGCGGGCAAACAGAACTATCTGCGCGCTTGGCAAGCGCTGCATGCCTCCGCCATTGAGCACGATCCTGTCGGCGTTATCTTGAACGCGCACTTCGAACGAGAAACAGACAAACTCAACGATCAACTGTTCCAAACTGCTGGCCCGCAAGCCGCCGTTATGACCGACGCGGAATTTCGGAACGCGCTGAACACGATCAACGACCGGCGCACCGACAGGCTGAAGGCGCTGCACAAGCGCGTTGCCAATCAATGGCTGCATCCGGAATGCGCGCAAATCGTGGCGGCATCCGCAGCACGCGCGCTACCTGTCATCAAACGGGCATTGGAGGCCGATGCCAATGCGTTGCTGGACGCCATCGCGGCGGACCCTGTGATTCAACAGAGCGAGAAGGCCATGAAGGATGCACGTGCTTCCCACACGCGACTGCGCGATCCCGTGGCGCGTGCGGCGGCCTATGCCGAGGTGGATACCGGGTATGTGGCGACCTTGACGGGTCTTTATCAGGCCCTATCAGAAGCGGCTCTGAAGAACGTGGCCGACGCAAGCGCTTCCACGTCGCGGTGAACCAGCCTGGGCATATCAAGAAAAATGCCTCCCACGCGGGAGGCATTTTCGTTTCAACGCAGCGTCACCCTACAGCACCACCACCCGAGGCGTCAGAAAAAACAACCGCTGAAACCGCTGCCCCGACGTCTGGTCATGCCGGAACAGCGCACCCCGCAACGGAATCTTCGATAGCCCCGGCACAGCGTCGACACCCTTGGTCTGCCGGTCCACCGAGCTTGGACGGCTACGGGCAAGCGTGCGGTGATTCCCCCTAGAGCCCGGCACCTGGTCGAGAACCTCTTCGCCAAGCTCAAGCAATATCGCGCCATCGCGACGCGTTACGACAAGACTGCCTCTAACTTCCTGGCTGCATTCACCTGGTGGCTTCTGCCACCTGGTTGCTTTGACGACACGCCCTAGGAAAAGCGCTGAAATGGAGCGATCCCGTCATGCAGGAGATAGGGCAATGGCTACGCAAGCAGCACGCACACGGCACCATCGTCGCTGGTGCCTGCAAAGGGGGTGTTCGTACTAGGTGAGGCCGGGTTATTGAACGAACGTCGCTGCACCATGACATGGTGGCTGCACGATGAGCTTCTGCAACGCTATCTTCGTTGCGCATGCCATATGGGGATCCGCCCGCATTGATGAAGGGAGGGTTGTGAACTCTGGCGGTCCACTATCATGGGTTGATTCCGCGCAGCATGTGATCCGCATGTTGGCGGGTGACGAAGCAGCGCGCCTCGCGGCGGATTTCGCCGTCGTCGACAATATCGCTCCGGCCCAAACGATCTACATGCCGGCCGGATACGCGCAATCTCGTGACCCGTGGCTGATCGACGCAGAGCGAACGGTACGGCTACCGTATTGCTCAGCAGGCACAATGCCGTCAGCTCATATACCAACCGCCATTCACATTGATCGTCTGGCCCGTCATGTAGCCGTTGCGGGCGAGTAGTAGGGCCACATCTGCCACTTCCTCCGGTTCACCAAACCGGCCGACTGGGATGAGTTCCTTTCTGATGTTCGGATTGCCGCTCAGCATGCCTGTCTCGATCAATGCCGGCGCGATTGCGTTAACACTGACGCCGGTTTTTGCCAGTGCTGAAGCGTATCCATGCGCTAGACCAATGAGTCCAGCCTTGGACGCTGCGTAGTGCGGTCCAACCACCCCACCGAGCTGTGCCGCGACTGACGAAAGGATGATGATCCGCCCCCATTTTCGACCGACCATCTCGGGCACTACTTCTTTGGTGGCCAGAAATGCCGACGTCAAGTTCGTCGTCATAACGGTGTTCCAGTCTTCCAGCGTCAACTCGGCCCATGGCCTGGCCAGGGTGACACCTGCGTTGTTCACGAGGATATCGACCTGACCGAAGGCATCACGCGTTGCCTCGACCATTGCCGGGATTGCCGCTTGTTGTGACACATCCGCCTGAATCGCCAAGGCATTTGATCCGCCTGCCTCGATCTTGCTGACAACCTCGTCCGCCGCCGACTTGTCACGCACGTAGGTCAACGCAACCTTGATGCCCTGCGCGCCATACGCCAGCGCGATAGCGCGGCCGATCCCCTTGCTGCCGCCTGTGACCAGCGCAACTTTTCCTGCGAGTGTTTCCATGGTTTGAATCTCCAAACGCCTCAATGCTCGGCAATCCCACCTGGCCCCACTGCCGCACTGCCCATAACACGGGGCTCTACTGTCAGCGGTGCTTCGGCCCAGAACTCGAAGTTGAGTACGGAACCACTGTTCTCTATCCACTCAACGAACGCTTTTGTATGCGCGTACTGCAAGTGCGTATCGAACGCCGCTTGATCACGGAACGTCTCATACACCGCAAACCGATTGGCTATTTTGGGATGTTGATGGACCGTGAAGGAGATGCAGCCGGGCTCCTTGCGGGTCGCTGGCACCAGATTCGCAAACTGCGCCAATAACTCGCTCTCCTTGCCTGGCGGAGAAATCGGGAAGGCAATGATGGTGATCGGCTTCATGTTTTACCTCTGCATGGATGATCGGATTGCGCTGTCGCGGCTACGATCTCGACATAGTTTGCACTGCACTGCACTGCACTGTGCAGTGCAATTTAACATCAAAGGTTATCCACCGCAAATCTGCAGACCGTCACTTTGTTGAACAGGCTGTTGCTTACCGCGTACCGACTCATCAAAGCGCACACAGCCTTGCCGGAACATCTATGCCAGAGAACAAGCCACAGACCACCCCACGCGCCGCCATTCCGATGATGGCTGCGGCATGTGGTATCACCGTTGCAAACGTGTACCTGTGCCAGCCACTACTCTTTTGACGCGTCGCCCTCATCGGCGGGCCTGGTCGCTTCTGCGGCACAAGTCGGCTATGCCCTCGGCATTTGTGCCATCGCTCCATTGGCAGACCGCGCGGATCCGAGAAAGCTCGTTCGCATCCTGCTCTGCCTGACCTGTCTTGCATTGATCGGTGCCATGCTGAGTCCGTCGATGCCGTGGCTGGTATTGATGTCGCTGCTGGTGAGCATGGTGACCGTTGTCCCGCAGGCCTTGATTCCCATTGCGGTTTCTATTGCGCCGCCTGAACGCTCAGGGCGTGTAGTCGGGACCATGCAGACCGGTCTGATTCTGGGCATTCTCCTCTCACGTACGGCGTCGGGAGCCATCGGCGAGCTCAGCGGCTCCGGGCGCGCTTCGTACTTGGTGGCGGCAATCCTTACTGGTTCATTGGTATGAGTGTTGCCACGGTTCATGCCAACACACAAAAATCGCCCGCAAGCCGGGGCGCCGACGTATGGAGCGCTGATCCGCTCGCTGCCCGGCCTCTTCCTGAAATGGCGCGCTCTTCGATTCTCGGCATGCCTGGGCGCCATGACGTTTGGCGCGTTCTCAGCGTTCTGGGCAACGCTGTCCCTTCATCTTGCCCAAGCGCCGTTCCACTACGGCCCCGCTCAAGCGGGTCTTTTCGGGCTTTGGGGCGCGGCCGGTGCACTGATTGCACCGCAATGCGGTCGCATATCAGATCAATTTGGTCCGACGATCGTCAACCTCATGTCTCTGGCGGCGGCCAACCTTGCTTTCGCATCATTTCTTTTTGCGGGCGATGCGTCAGCGCTTGCCATCGTTCTGGCAGTAAACCTGCTGGACTTTGGCAACCAGGCCGGACAGATCGCCAATCTGGCGCGCATCTTCCGGCTGGACCCTGCAGCTCGTGCGCGCCTCAATACCGTGTATATGGTGTGCACCTTCGCGGGCGGCGCCGCCGGTTCTGCCATCGGGGCGGCAGCATGGGGCGTGGCCGCGTGGCAAGGTGTCTGCATTGCCGGTTTCGCGCTGCTGGCGGTGGTCGGCGGACTTTTGGCTTCCCGTACGATTGGTGCCGTACGCGTGCCGCGCAGCTAGCGATACGGTGGGCAACGTACAATCAGGGGATCACCTCAATCCCCACGCCGATCATTGTGAGAAGGGCTACCACTCCCAAGCACCAAGAGACGACCGACAAGCCTGCGCCTAACGCAGCGGCGCCCAATCGTGGCAGCACACGCAAGGATCGAGGCAGCGTATCCACCAAGCGGGACCAGATACTGGATGCCGCAACACGTGTATTCCTTCAGCACGGCTACGAAGGCACGAGCATGGACCGGGTCGCCACTGAATCTGGCGCCGCACGCCGCACGCTGTACAACCAGTTTGATAGCAAGGAGGCCTTGTTTGAAGCGATGACGGCGCGCATTTGGGCAAGCTTCCCGGTGTTCGATATCACCCGCGATGAAGCATCACTGCGCGACCCGAAGCTCGGGCTGATGCGCCTCGGGCGCGCTGTTTCGGATTTCTGGATACCGGCAGAAGCTGTCGCGTTTCTGCGAATGGTCATTGCGGAGGGGCCTCGCTTTCCTGCACTGACCAAGACATTCTTTGAAAAAGGCAAGGCGCCTGCGATGGGCGCAGTGGCCGACTACCTAGAGGCACTGGCCAAGCGCAAGCTCATCACTGTCAAAAACCCGGCCCTGGCTGCACGGCAGTTTCTGGGGCTCATCGATGAACCGCTTCTTTGGGTGCGCGTTGTTGGCGCCGATGAGCACTTCACAAAGCAGGAGCGCGATCTCGTCGTACAGAATGCCGTCGACATGTTTCTGGGCTTCTACCGTGCACAGCCACGCTCCTGAACCTCGCCCCTCGCTTGCGCACTGCGACATGCGACATGCGACATGCGACATGCGCCCAGAGCACTAACGATGCACAAACTGCCATGGAACTCCATCTCCACAGCCGTGCTGTATGGCATTTTGAGGGGCAGCAACGACGCCGGAAATCTCCACTTCTGGACGGTACTAATTCCGGTGTAGGGTCAAGTCGCGAAAACTTTGATCCTGTCAACGCCAGCGCGTTGACTACTACACCGCCCTCGCCGACTTCGGCACCGGCTTCCCGTAGAGAAAGCCTTGTGCGCCCCTGCAGCCGTGGGCCGCAAGAAACGCGGCCTGCTCTGGGGTCTCGACCCCTTCAGCAACAACGTGCATTCCAAGGCAATCCGCTATTGAGAGGATCGCCTTGACCACCTCCGCACGACGCGAATCTGTTGTGACCCCACAGACGAACGATCTGTCGATCTTGAGTACGTCGATAGGAAAATTCGTCAAATAGCCGAGTGCGGAATAGCCCGTGCCGAAGTCATCGATTGCAATAGAGATGCCCATCGATCTGAACGCTGAGAGGGTTCTGAATACGCCGTCGCTGCGTTCCAGTAGAAGACTCTCTGTTATCTCGAACTCGAGCCACTCTGGGCGACAACCGGTCTCCTCCAAGACGTCGGTAACCGTCGAGACCAAATCTTGAAACTGGAATTGAGCAACGGACAGGTTGACCGAAATACGGCGGCAGACCGCGCCCCGAGCGTTCCAGTCCGCGGCCGAGCGACAAGCTTGGCGCAGCACCCACTCACCTAATTGGGCGATCATCCCGGTTTCCTCCGCTATGGGGATGAATCGATTCGGGGGAACCCAACCGACATCAGGCCTTCGCCATCTCAGAAGCGCCTCCCATCCACTGACCTCTTCGGTTGCGAGCAGCACCTTAGGCTGATAGTGGAGTTCCAACTCCTCACGTTCGATCGCGCCACGGAGTTCCGACTCCAGCTTCAGCCGTTCAGTGGCAGCTTCCGTCAGCGCTCGCGAGTAAAAACGAAAGCCGCGACGCCCCGAGCGTTTTGCCAAATACATTGCTGAATCCGCATACTTCATCAGATCATCGGCTTGAATGCTGTCGTTGGGATAAAGCGCAATGCCGATGCTGCATGAGACAAAAATGTCCTTGCCACCCAATACGAAGCGTTTCTCGAACTGCGCAATGATGGCGCGAGCAAACGCCTCTAGCGCGGTACGACTGCGTGCATCACGTACGAGAATGGCAAATTCGTCGCCGCCGAATCGCGCAACGACATCGCCGGGCTTGGCACACTGGCTCAGGCGCTGCGCTGCGTCACGCAACAACTGATCGCCAGTTTGATGGCCCATGGTGTCATTCACACGTTTAAAGCGGTCCATGTCGATCATCACCACTCCGGTCAACTGACCGCGCGCCATGCCGGCAGCGACTACGTGCGACAGGGTTTCGTTGAACGAGGCTCTGTTCGGAAGCAGAGTCAGAGGATCGTAGAACGCCATCCGATGGATCTTCTCGCGTGATGCACTTAGCTCCGTGATATCGCGGCCCACAGCCAAGATAGTTTCCACTTGCCCGTCGGCTGCCAGTTCCGGTGTTAAGTTGATAAGGCCGGATCGGGTGCTACCGTCGCGGTCTGTCCACGTCACTTCGAACTCAAGCGCCCTTGCTGTCGCGAATACCTGAGACAAATTCTGTTCGACAACGGCGGCACTCCGTCCACCAGGGCATTCAGAAGGCCTCATGCCGATCAGCGCTTCCATTCCGCCTACGACCGACGCTGCAAAAGTCGGGTTGGCATACATGCGCCGCAAATCTGCGCCATAGCGTGCAATCGTGTCGGGAGAGTTCTCCACCAAGGTTCGGAATTCGCGCTCGCGAGTCGCAAGCTTCTCCTCAATATGCTTGCGTTCGGTGATGTCGCGCGACAGGACCAGGAAGGTATCCATGGTCAACGGTTCGCCCGCCTTTTTCGCTACGGAGTGCTCAAACCAACGTCGGCTGCCATCCGGCAATTCAATGAGAATCTCGTGGCAGTGCGTCACCCCGTGTGTGTCAGCTTCATTGATGGCGTGCATTGCTACAGCGGCCTGCTCGGGTGGCAATACATCATGGACAGTCGAACCAATCAGTTGTCCTTTGGGCAGAGCGAGCATCCCTGGGTTCTTCGTCCATACGTTCAAATAGGTACCGTTTCGGTCCACCTCGAACAGGATGTCCGGAATGGCGGCAATCACGCCTTCAGCTAGATCAAGTGCTCTTTTGAGATCCTGCTCAACTCGGCGCCTCCCCGTAATATCGAGCCCCATTGCCAGTACCGACATCACGGCACCAGTCTCGTCACGCTCGGGGACCGTGTGTATAAGATGAATGTGCGATTGCCCGTTCTCGTCAGTGAAATTCAATTCAAACTGTGAGTCACTTCCTGTACGGACGGTCTCAAGGATCGCATGCTGGTATTCATTGAGCGTATCGTCCGACCGAATTTGCATTGGCGACCTTCCCATGATTGAAGAGGCATGTTGACCGGCCAGTTGCGCGACCTTTGCGTTCAAGAACACGACCTCACCGGCAACGTTGTGGCGTGTCAGATAAGCGGGCAGATTCTCGGCCAGCATCTTGAACTGACGCTCGCTTGCCGCGAGCGTCTCCCGGGTAACAGGTTGCCCCTCCGCCTGAGCGACTGAGTTTTCTAGCGTACGCTCGTAAGCCGACCTGACTTGCAGGCAAGCTTCTGAGCGACCCACAGCAACGACGTCAGAAGAGAAATTTTTCGCACGGGAACGAGACGAACCGTGCCATATCGCGAGCTGAGGAGGTAACTCTCGCAAGCGGCGCGCGAGTATGAGGAGACGGTCGCCAAGGCACGGGTTGATGTCGCTGTTCCCGGCGCCTGACTCCAGTTCTCTCGCAATGGCATCGATCTCTTTGGCGAGACCGGAGAACTGTTCCGGATGGTGTTCAATATTCAAAGTCAACGTGGGCTCCCTGGTGGATGACCCGCTCCTTGCCATGGGCCATGGATATGACTCGAAGGGTTACATGCCGCAAGTGGGTGGGAAAGATATGCCTACGTCGATCGCGATGCAGACCTCGTATCGACAGGCGAAAAAGGGTGCCGTGACAACACGGCACCAAAAATTCCACTGCCGCAGGCGAGCAGTGGAATCAGGGACTTGCAGCAAACAGCTTCCTGACCAGCGACGAGCTAGCGCAACACCGCATTCGGCCTTTCAAGCGCTGTCAGCAAAACATTGACCTGCGCCAATAAAGCTTCGTGGTACTCGGCTGGCAGCGCTATGTCATCGGTGAGCGACATTGCGTCTTCGACGCCCTCCCGTAGGCGATGCGCGACCTCAGCCCGCTGAGCGGGATCGAGTTGAGGTAGAACGGCCGTCGTAAATTTGTATAGAACCGCAAGCCGACCGCCAAAGCGGGATATCGACTTCATATTTGATGCGATCACTTGCCCGCAGGCCTCAATGTCCTGCGTAGCAGTGTGCTGCTGTCCTTGCGACATCAGAACGTCTCCCATCCTTGATCCCGGGAGACAGTGACATCCTTGGCTTGTCCGACGACACTGACGATGCCACTACTGAGCGGCTTCCGGCCCGATTTCAAGGTCCTGGCCAATGGGCGGACGGTTCGCACAAGCGCACGGGGCACCACCGCAGACGCAGGCGAGCGCGTTGAAACGCTGTCATCGGCCAGATCGAATATGGAAACTGCCTCTTTGAGCTTCATCGCCTGATCTTCGAGCGAAGAAGTTGCCGCCGCCGCTTGTTCTACCAACGCTGCGTTTTGTTGGGTCACCTCGTCCAATTGCGTGACGGCTTGCCCTACTTGCTCAATTCCGCGGCTTTGCTCTTCGGACGCGGCGGCAATCTCCGCCACGATGTCGGAAACACGTTTGATCGCATCCTTCACCTGGCCGATTGTCCCGCCCACCTCCGCCGCTTGCGCAGCACCTTCCTGAATCGTCGCCACTGACGACCCGATCAGTTCCTTGATCTCCTTGGCGGCTGCCGCCGAACGCTGCGCCAGGCTGCGCACCTCACTTGCCACCACTGCAAAGCCACGCCCCTGTTCGCCGGCGCGCGCGGCTTCCACCGCCGCGTTGAGCGCGAGGATGTTAGTTTGGAAGGCGATGCCTTCGATCACCCCGGTGATTTCGGAAATCTTGGTCGAACTGCCGCTGATTGTTTCGATGGTGCCGACCATACTCTGCATGGCGTCGTTACCCGCTTCGGCCACCTCCGTCGCGCGCACGGCCAGGGCGTTGGCCTGTCTTGCGTTGTCGGCGTTCTGCTTCACGGTTTCGGTCAGTTGCGTCATGCTCGACGCGGTTTCCTCCAGCGAGGCGGCCTGCTGCTCTGTCCGGGCTGACAGGTCGGCGTTGCCGGTGGCGATCTGGCTGGAGGCTGTGACGATGCTGTCGGTTCCGGTCCGCACACCGCCAACGATCTTCCGCAGGCTGTGACTCATGGCCTGTAGTGCCAGCATCAGTTGTCCGGTTTCGTCCTTCGATGTCACCTCGATGCGAGCCGTCAGGTCGCCCTCGGCTACACGCCTGGCAACCGCCACCGCCTGCGTCATCGGACGGGACACGAGGCGGGCGAGCCAAAATGCCAGGAGCAGACCAATTGCGAGGTTACCCACGAGCAGCGCAATAATCCACCCGCGCGCCGACGCATATGTGGTGGCTGCTCGCGTCGCCGATTGGATGCCGCGCTCTTCATTAATCTGCGCCATCTTGTCGATCTGTGCGTTGAGCTTGCGATAGAGGAGCGTGGACTCAGCCCTAACCAACTCACGCGCTTCTTCCTTCTTCTTTGCTCCAGACAGACCGATGACTTTCTTGTCCTCGTCGACGTATGCGGCAAGCGTCTTTCGGAAATCCTGCGATAAGTTTTTGTCGTCGTCGCCGGAGCTCAACGCGTCATAGGCGCCGTGGTATTTCTGGAGCTCAACCAGCCGGGCATCGATAGTCTGCGCTTCGTCCTTAAGAACGGCGTCCTCATTCGCCAGGATGTGTTGAAGCTCGGAGAGCCGATAACGCGCTAGCGTGACCTTCATCTTCAAGACGTTGCTGATGTTGGGCGACCAGCGTGTGGCAATTTCGGATGAAGCTGCGCTCACCGAAGACAACTGGGAAATAGAGAAAACGCCAAGCATCGAAGTCAATACCAACACTGCCAAGAACGCGGTCACTAGCTTGTTCGCGATCCTCATGTCGTAAAACCATTTCATGATCGTTACCTGTCAAAGGAGATGGGGGAGTGCGCTATCCATGCTCGGCCGCACAATCAGGCTTGTGCGCGGCGTCACTCAAACAGCGGCACAAGGGCTAGAAATTGTGCTTAACGCCTGCAATGAATCCAGAGACGCTGGCACCTGGGTCAGTCGGTTTGCCCTTGAGTCCATTGACACCCAATTGATAGGTGGCATTCGCCTGATTGATGATCCTCACGAAGCCGGTGTACAGCGACGTCCGCTTGGACAGAAAGTGCGTGTAGCTCAGCTCGACCATGCTGGCGCCGGTTTGCGATGCACCCGGATGGTCAAGACTGCCATTGCCGGCCCGGCCGTAGAACGCGTACACCTTCCCTAAACCAACGGTCTGCGTCACGGACGCTCCGTAGAAATTTCGCCTGACAACCCCGCCGGCATAGTCGGCACTTAACGTGCTGAACACGAGTGCCGCATAGGTGTTTCCGAACGTGGCGCCACCAGTGAGAACGTAGGTCGTGTCGTTCAGGTCAGGGCCTCGTACGCTGAAGTTGCGCTGCGTCGCAAGAGCGGCCCTGACTTTTCCGTTCGAATAGACAATTTTGGCTCCGACGTTATACGGAACGAATGCAGGGTTCTGCCCTTTCGGCCGGGCATACATGAGATCGATGTACGTATTGCCCACCATCGGCGATTCGTACTTGATCGCATCGGGCATGGTATCGTTCATCGCAGGCAGGCCGTTGTTGATGCCCGCATTGCTTCCGCCATAGGCATCGCCCGCGTTGTTATTGATGATGGCCTGCGTACTCAGGATGCTGGTGACGCCCGTTGTCGCGTTGCCATAAAAGCCCTTGAGTTCATCGACGGGTGGGTCCATGTTGCCCAGCTTGATCGCCCCGAAGTCTCCGCGCAGCCCGATGTATGAGTCGCGAGCTGCAAGCGCTCCTGTCCCGACGGCGGCGTTGACCTTGCTCTCGATCTGAAAAATCGCCGACAAGCCGCCACCCAGCTCTTCCCTGCCTACCATGCCGAATCTGGAGGAATTGGAATTGAGCCGGGTGGCACTGATGTTCTTGCCTCCGCTCTTGGTGCTAACGTAGTCGACGTCGTCGTTGACGATGCCGTAGAGCACTGTGTAGTTGTTGCGAGGCCCATCGAAACGGTCTGCGTACGCGACGCCGGAGGAAACGCAGCCGATAGCGGCAAACGACATCCCGGAGATTCTTCTTTTCAAGATCAATACTCTTGCAGGGTTAAGTGTTCTGTGTAAACGGATTAGAAGTTGAGACGTTGGGTATTCATCCGTCGTACTGACAGGCGAAAAAAAGGTGCCGTGTGAACACGGCACCAAAAATCCCACTGCTGTGGGCGAGCAGTGAAATCAGGGACCTACCGCAAACAGTTTCCTGACCAAAGATGTGCTAACGCGACACCGCATTCGGTCCTTCAAGCGCCGCCAGCAGAACGTTGGTCTGTGCGACGAAGGCTTCGTGGTACTCGCCTGGCAGCGCAATGTCATCGGTGAGCAACATTACGTCTTCGACGCCTCGCCGAAGGCGATGCGCAACCTCAGCCCGCTGAGCGGTATCGAGTTGGGGTAGAACGGCCGTCGTAAATTTGTATAGAACCGCGAGCCGGCCGCCAAAGCGGGATATCGACTCCATATTTGACGCGATCACTTGCTTGCAAGCTTCAATGTCCTCCGTAGCAGTGCGCTGCTGTCCTTGCGACATCAGAACGTCCCCCATTGTTGATCTCGGGAGGCAGCGGCATCCTTGGGTTGTCCGACGACACCGACGATGGCGCTGTTGAGCGGCTTCCGCGCGGATTTCAAGGCGCCAGTCACTGGGCGCACGGTCCGGACACGCGTACTGCGTGCGGCTGAGACAGATGAGGGTGCCGAAGCATTGCCCGCGTCCAGCTCGAACGTGGAGACAGCATCTTTGAGCTTCATCGCCTGATCTTCGAGCGAAGAAGCTGCCGCCGCCGCTTGTTCTACCAACGCAGCGTTTTGTTGGGTCACCTCGTCCAACTGCGTGACGGCCTGCCCCACTTGCTCAATTCCACGGCTTTGCTCTTCGGATGCGGCAGCAATCTCCGCCACGATGTCGGAGACACGGCGGATAGCATCTTTGACTTGCCCCATGGTCGCACCAACTTCGCTTGCTTGGGCGGAGCCCTCCTTCACCACGGCGACCGATGCTCCAATCAGCTCTTTGATCTCCTTCGCTGCCGAAGCGGATCGCTGCGCCAGGGTACGGACTTCACTGGCCACAACAGCGAAACCACGACCTTGCTCACCGGCGCGTGCCGCCTCCACCGCGGCATTGAGCGCCAGAATATTCGTCTGGAACGCGATGCTTTCTATCAGCCCCGTGATCTCGGAAATCTTGCCGGAGCTCGTACTGATTTTGTCGATCGTGACAACCAGGTTTTGAACGGCATCGTTGCCAGTTTGTGCTGTCTCGCTGGCACTGACCGCCAATGCGTTGGCTTGCGCAGCGTTGTCCGCATTCTGTTTCACCGTCTGCGTCAACTGGGTCATGCTGGACGCAGTCTCCTCCAGAGAGGCCGCCTGCTGTTCCGTGCGAGAGGACAAGTCCACATTGCCGGCCGCGATCTCACGCGAAGCCACCGTGACGGAGTCTGCGGAGGACTTGATGCCGCGTACGGTGTGTGCGAGTTGCTGGTCCATCTTACGTAGCGCCGTGAGCAGCGCACCAAACTCGCCCTTCGCGTCGATCGCGATGGGGTTGTCGAGTCGTCCGCCTGAGATCCGGTCGGCAACCACCACAGCGACCTTCAAGGGCCGAGAAATCGCCCCAACGAGATACCACGACATCGCCGCAGTGATGATGCAGCCTAGGCCTACCAGAGCAATGGCCAGCCGGAGAGTGCGCCGGTAGGTCGCCTCGCTGTCAGACACAAAATCCTTGGCCTGGGCTTCATTGATCCTGATGTCCTGCACCAGCCACGCCCCCATCGCCTGATACATTTCGGCGTTATCGTTTAGCGTCTGGATGGCTGCGTCCAGATTGCCGGATTGCACCGCCTCCACCGTACGTGTGATCGCTGCATTGAACCGTGGCAGCGCTTCGTTGAACCTTGTTGCGACCTCGCGCTCCTTCTCGCTAGAAATCCCGTCGGGGAAGTACGCCTTCCATGCGTCGTTGATCTCCTGCAGATCACCGCGAATCAGCTTGATGGCTGACTCAACCTTGGCATGGTCGTCCCTGAACGCTTGAATACGCCGTTGCTGCAAGCGCACATCGAGTTGCGCTGCTTGCACGCGCGCAAGCTGAGAGATTGGTATCAGGTTGTTCGAGTAAACGTCCACGACGTTACTGTTCAAATGCACCATACCAACGATGCCAAAAGCCCCGGTGGCGCCAAGCAGCAGAGCCCCAATCCCAAAAGCACACAACATCTTGAAACGTACTGAGTCCACGATACCGCGCATAGTCGTTTTCGCCCTTCCACAATGATTCGAACATCAGACTTAAGTTCTTCTTCTCGACTTTCAACGATGTTCGCGAAAAATTCTTAAGAGTGGATAAGCCAAAATATCGAGATCTTTTTTGGCGGCGATGCAATTTATTCTTTTTTTTCTTTCGCGATGAAACCTCCTGAGCTAGATACGGCACTCACGGTACTTTTCTGAATCGGTGGGGTGAACTTCGACTCGAACCGAACCACCCCAGAACGCTGCGATAAGCAGTTGAGGCAACAGGTTTTGCCTATGATGCCAAAGGCAAAAACGATCAAAGATCAAACTCTCAAATGTTGTTGAGAATTCTTCAAGAAATTAATTTTTAATTGCCGTGCCTTTCCGACAAATTTATTGCGGCAACTAAGCGTTTCCATAAGCTGCGGATTGCGTACAATCCGTGGTCATCTTCTTCAGATGACGATGCATCGTGAGCACCGCGCGCAAACGGACCGGACGCAATCTCCCCGACACCGACACCTCCACGTCAAGCAAGCGCGACCAGATACTGGACGCCGCCACGCGCGTCTTCCTGCAATACGGCTACAAGGGCACTAGCATGGATCGCTTGGCCGCCGAATCCGGTGCGGCACGTCGCACGCTGTACAACCAGGTTGAAAGCAAGGAAGTGCTGTTCGAGGTCATCACGGCACGCGTGTGGGCCAGTTTCCCGGTCTTTGATATCAGCCGTGATGAGGCCTCGCTTAGCGATCCGAAGTTTCTCGGCTTCTACGCGGCCCGCCCCTAGGTCCGTATCGTGCGCAAAATGCTGATCCCGCTGGTGCTAGCACTGGCGCCCGCCCACGCGCTTGCCGGAGGCGAGGATTGGCATTTCACGCTCGGCACAGCGAGCGACAAGCTGCTGCGTGGGCTCGATCTGAGCAACGGACACCCCTACGTCGAGGCCTCGGCGAGTTGGTACGCGGGGCCTGGCCCGTTTGCCGATGTGTCCGTGTCGTCGTTTGCGCTATCCGGACATGACAGATCGCAAGGTGCGCAACTTGTCGCCGATGCTGGGTACAGTTGGCGCCTGGACGCTGCCTGGAGCGCCCAACTCATGGTGGCGCACTATCAGTCCTGGAACACGCCGACTCCGCAACACATGAACTATCAGGAGTTGGCCGTGAGTATGGGTTGGCGCGATGCCGTGGTTGCATCGATCGCCGTATCGCCGCACGCGACGATCGGGCCGCTGCAGCCTGCGTACACATTGGCTTACGACCTCGTCGGGCGGTTACCGTTGCTGCACGGGTTCACGGCCACTGCGGGCATCGGATACTACGATCAGCATGCCGCCGCTAGCCCCGGTTATGGCTATGGCAGCATTGGCCTGTCCTATCAGCATGGCCCCATGCAGATTGACGTCAAATATGGGGCCACCGCCGGCGCAGCCAAGTCACGCCTCAACGGTGCGCTGGACAACCGCTGGGTAGGCCAACTGATATGGCACTTTTAGCCAAGGGGGCCGAACCCCGGTAATGACACTGCGAGGTTCAGCCTACAGGCATTGAGACAGCCTGCCATGCGCGTCACTGGTCGAGATCAACCCGGCCGTAGACGCCATTCGTACCGCCGTTCGGGCCCGCCGCAAAGAACAGGGTATTGGTCGGCTGCGAATTCAGGCCATTACCGAAGGCGATGCCCCACAAGCCTGGAATCGTGACCGACGAGCCGTCTTTCTGGGTCAGCGTACCGACCAGGGCACCGGTCTGCGGGTCATACGCGTGGATCGTGCCATCGCCAAAATTGCCGACAAGCAGCGTATTGCTGAACGGCCCGAAGTTGGCGGGTGCCGAAGCCACACCCCATGGGGCATTGAGAGCACCACCGCTCACCAGGCGCTTCTGCAGGTTGCCGCTGGCGTCATAGACGTCAATGAAGCCAAGCCCAGCACCGTGCACGGAGATACGCGCAGCGCTGTCCTGTTTGGCATAGGTCACCACGATGCTGCTGCCGATCGCCTGAATGCCAAACGGTGCAAAACCAGCGGGCAGCGACGGATCGGCAAAACGTCCAGTGGTCGTGAGCTTGGTGAACGTGCTGTCGAACACGTCGACCTTGTTGTTATGGAAGTCGGCCGCGTACACGCGCGGTGCCCCGTTGTCGGTGCCGATGGCAAGGCCAGTATATTCGGCAGCACCCGCCGCGTCGTCGTACACCGTCACTGCGTTGTTCAGATTGACCGTCGGCGACCAAGCGGCGATCGTACCGGCCAGCGTCGCGAAAATGAATGCACTCGCCCCAGACGTACCGTTCTGGCTGACCGGGAAGTTGCTCGCTCCGCTGAAGACGATGCCGGTCGGCCCTGCAGGACCATTTGTGCCATCGGGCAAGGAAACCACCAGTTGTTGCGGTGCGCCCTTGCCGTCATAGAGCGTGGATTTCTTCGATCCTGCGTCGGCCACCCAGACGAATCCCTGCGGGTTGAATGCGATCCCCCATCCGTTCTTGAGGTTGGCATCCGTATTGGCGGCACTGACGCTGCCATCCGAAACAACCACAGTCGGCTTGAAGCCGGTTTGCTGTTTTGGTTGAGATACAGTGGTTGAATCATCGCCGCCACCGCATGCGGCCAGACTTGCCGCTACTGCAGCGGAAAGTGCAAATTTCAAAGCTGTTGAGCGCACGGAAACCATGAACTTCATCCTCCTAGTGACATGAGACATGAGTGCGCCCGTAGGTGCGCAGCACCTGGAGAAAAGTTGCAGCGGCATGAAAACGATATCGCCCACGCAGATGCAGCCGCACGCTGTTGCAACCCGTCGACACAAAACCGTCACTTACGGAATATCTTCATGCGAGCAGAATCCGCAATTCGATGAAACGACTAGCCCCCCTCTTATTCCTCTTGTGTTGCGCGGCTTGCGTGCTATCGGCGTGCGCAGCCGTGGAGTCTGCCCCCGATGCCAACGCCGCGACACAGCGGATGCAGGCCCATCCAGAGCGTATGGTCGTGTTGACTGTTGCGAACCCGACCGAATCTTTTGCGTTGAATGCAGGCTCGACAGGTTCCGGCTATGGCACCCACAGCGCCTATGCCGCCGGCGGCAGTGCGCGCAGTACCCTGGCAGCAATCGCACACCAGTACAACTTGATGGATGTGACGGCATGGCCGATTCCCGCGCTCGGCGTCCACTGCGCCGTCCTGGAAATCAAGGGCGACCGCTCTCGTGACACCGTGCTCAAAGCACTCGCCGCCGATGCCCGTGTGCGGCTTGCTCAGCCTCTACAGACTTTCCAGACGCTGGCGGCGGACGCAAACCACGGCAGCAGTTACGCCAGTCTGCAACAGGCCGTCCGTGAGATCGGCGCAGACGCAGCACAGCGCGTCTCCCTTGGTGATTCGGTGCGGATCGCGTTGATCGACACGGGTGTGGATACCGAACACCCAGATATTCGCGGGCGGATCGCCTCCGCACTGAATTTTGTCGACAACGATTGGGAGCAATTCAAGCGGGACCTTCATGGCACGGAAGTGGCAGGCATCATTGCCGCCGACGGCGCGGGCCGTTCATCCACGAGTATCACCGGCATCGCCCCGCATGCGAAGCTCGTCGCCATCAAGGCTTGCTGGCAGCAGGACCGTACAGGCGCCATCTGCAATTCGCTCACGCTTGCGCAGGCGCTGCAGGCCGCACTGGATGCCCGGGTTCAGATCATCAATCTGAGTTTGGGTGGCCCGATCGACCCGCTACTGTCGGCACTGGTGGCGCAAGCGATCAAGAAAGGACTGGTGGTGGTTGGCGCGGCATTGCCGAATGGGGACCTGACAGCGTTCCCGGTGGGTATTCCAGGCGTCATCGGCGTTGATAGTGCCCAACCCGCAAACACCTTGCCGCCGTCGCTCGCGCCGGCACTGCTTTATGCCCCTGGGCGGGACATCCTGACGATCACACCGGGCGGCCACTACGATTTTGTCTCCGGTTCGTCGTTTGCAACCGCGCACGTGACGGGTACCGTCGCACTCTTGCTTGGACTGGCATCGGGCATGGAAACTACACGCGTCCGGGCCGTGCTGGAACACACCAGTGGTCCCAGTCAGCGCTACGCTCGCCTCATCAACGCCTGCCGCGCAGCCGCCGCCCTCCATCGCACCTGCGAACAAGAAACCACGCGCTAAATCCGAACGGGTACGGTCAAGTGCCCTCATCCGCCCCCGCTATCGGTTCGACAAAGCGAACCTCGGGTGCGGCGCGTAGGGCTTCGATCTGGCGGTGGGTGTCCGCATTCAGCGCTGGCCGGCCCGCCTCGGCAGCACGCGCACCGAGGGTATATACCCCGCTCTCGCTGGGACCGGCGACGATCTGCAGCCCAAGCGGCACCAGTAACTGCTGTAGTCGAACCACCGAAGTTGAAGGATCAACCACCAGCCGGATCGTGGCATGGTCTGCCATGCGCGCGGGCGACGACAACGTGCGATATGTCGCCGTATCGCCACCGCCCAGTTTCATGCCAAGCACAGCGAGACCTCCTGATTGCAGCAAAACCAGCGCGGCCAATCCATACGCCACCGCCAGCAAGCGCGGGCGTGGCGACCGCTGTGGCGCATCGATACGGTCTGACAGCCGCGCCAGGCCCTCTTCAACACCTGGAGAAACCAACGCGCCGCCCGCATTGATCGAGGCATTGAGCTCCTGCTGCAGCGCCAACTCAGCCCGGCAAGCCTCGCAGTGCCGCAGATGTTCATCCACTTCGGTTTGCTCGCTTGCCGAGGCAGATTGGTTGACCACCCAGGGCAGCAGCTCCCATACACGCAGGTGGACACGATCATCATGGGTGAATTCGTTCATTGCGATGTCCCCGTGGAACGGCCGGAGATTGCCGGCATCAGATTGCGCAGCTTGACGCGTGCATGGAACATCCGAGCCTTGACCGCGGTCGTGGGCGTCGAAGTGATTTCAGCAATCTCCTCGAGAGAATGTCCCATCACGTACGCAAGCTCCATCACCATGCGGTGCTCCGGTGTCAGAAGTGCCAACCCCTTGGCGATCCAGTCTGCGGTTTCGTAATCGGCAAACGGCTCGAAGGCCATGTCGTGGCTACCGAGCTCAAGCGATTCATGTTGTTGACCGCTCTGCCTCAGCGCTTTGAGCGTCACACGGTACGCGATGCCCATGAGCCAGGTCAACGCGCGCGACTCACCGCGGAAATCAGCTGCCTTCTGCCAAGCAATCAGAAATGTATCGTTGATCACTTCTTCGATCATGGCTTCGCTGCGCGTAAAACGATTCAGGAAGCGCACGAGCCGGTAGTGGTAGGCGCGATACAGCGCGGCGAGTGCGGCCCGGTCACCGCGACCGATACGTTGCAACAGCGCGTTATCGTCCTCGTCGGAAGACCGACTGGTCGCAGATGCGCTGGGTGAGGTAGGTGTCTGCATTACCGTAACCGCCGTGTTTGCCCGCACGATGTTGAGTCCACCGTAGGTGCCGGCTGGCGCGGGAAAGGTTTCGGTTGGACAAAAAGAAATCTCGCTAGGTTTTTGCGCCCACATCGTAGTAGGACGACAGACGCAAACGCTGAAACACTCTACGCAGTTTCGCCAGACACTGGTTTGGACGCAAGGCACGCTAGATCGGCACGTACGGCGCCACAGCCCGCACAAGTCTCAGAACCACCCGCCGTGGTACCGAACCCGCGTGGGCCGCCGGATGCCCGGCCGGAGCGCCGACCGCGGAGGCTCATTGACACCGGTAAGACTGCGCTGACGCGCCCGTTACAATTTTTTTTTGCGCTTCCGGTTCCATTTTGCTTCGTGGTTGTCACTAACGAAGGACGAGACATTCGCGGCGCAGATGCCGCGCGTTCTCCACTGCATCCAAGTGCAACTCCACCACAGAGCGAAAGACGACATGACCGCCCGGATTCAAAACACGGTGCTGTTAGACGCGACTGGCACCGCAGGCCGCCACTATCTCCCCCAGTTTCCAAGTGCGGGGCAACGCCCGCACACGCCGGGAGACGCTCCGCTCACAATGGTCACTCGACCGCCGTCAACGACATCGATCAGCGTGGTCTTGATGGACACCACACAACTGGTGGGCTTCGCGGACGACGGGGCACTGGGCAAACCAATGACGATTGAGCAGGCACATGCCGTACTCGGTCGAATGTTGGATGCGTACCGCGACGCACCGGCAGCCAAGCCGCGCAAGAGCTCTGTGCTTTCAATGCTGACGCGACGCCAATGTGAAATCCTGCATGAGGCAGCCTCGGGAAAATCCAACGTAGAAATCGCACAGACCTTGCACATTAGCGTGGAAACAGTGAAGTCACACGTGCGTGAAATCTTGATGCGTTTGCAGGCGCGAAATCGCACCGAGTTGGCTGCGCTATACCAACAATGCAACAGCGAAGCTCGCGGATAGGCGAACACGTATCCGTCACCAATGAATCGACACATCAAAAAACAACGCCACCACTTCTCACCCCGCGTGGCTATCTAGCGAAATCGGTCCAATTCACCTGGACGTGTGAAGCCATCAGCGACATTTCGCTGAGAAGTCACTCGATTCGCTAGGCAGGGTCTCGACGCCGTTTGTCGGGTTACGTCGCCAGATAGCCTGGTCATTGCCTAAAGCATTACGTAGCGCCAGCGCGCCCATCGCGTACCAACAGGATGTCGAATGTCGCGCGTCAACAATCGACCGTTCGGTTCGTACACCAACCAACCGTCAACCGCGGAATGGCTCGATTGAACATGGGGCGCGCTCACTGACCATCCACCACCCGCAAATTCCACGGATCCTGCAACCTTGCATCGCGTTTCTGGCACTCATGCGAAGGACTTGCTTCTTCGCGTCAGATCGCATTCAGCGCACATGACCGAACGAGGAACATTTCATTCGTGAGGTCAGTCAGTGAATTCTCCAGCCTGGACGATTGTCCGACGTGGACAGCCTTTCGGTTTCATCCAAACGATGCTGCCCGCCGCGGGCCTTGCGCTGTTGGCCGCAACGCTACCGTCCGCCGCCATGGCACATGTCAAATGGTTTGCAAGCTGGAACATCATTTGCCCACCGCGCAACCCTGCACGGGTGCTGACATCACCCCTATGGCAAACCTTCTTTGGGGCCTGCGTCGCCACCCTGGCCATCCTGGCCGTGCTTGACCATCAGTTGACATCGCTCGGTGGGCGGCTGCAAGCCGCCCGGGAGAAGCTGTCCGCCGTTACGATGCCGCATGCCTTGCTCGTACTCAGGATGGGCTTGGCGCTCTATTGGTTGCTGGCCGCATTCACGTTAGCCGAACCGGTGTACCTCACACCCGAGTTGGTCGCACCACCGTGGGTCCGTTGGCTTCAAGCTGGCTGTGCGCTGCTCGTGCTAAAGCGGTCCACTTGCTGGCTATCCGGCATCGGCATGATTGGCATGTACGTCATGGCAATCGCTGACTATGGCTGGTTTCACCTGCTCGACTATCCGCTCTTCCTGGCCGTCGGCTGGATTCTCATCATCACTCGATGCGGGCACGAACGGAACGATACGTTCGCACTCGACCTGCTGCGCTGGAGCGCGGCGCTCACACTCCTCTGGGGAAGCATCGAAAAGTTTGCCTATCCGGAGTGGAGCTTCCCGTTGATGAAGAGCATGCCGCTGCTTAGTCTTGGCGTGTCGCCCGAAGCGGCAATGCACATGTATGGCTTTGCAGAAGCCGCGCTCTCCTTCGGCTTGTTGCTCTTCGGACTCGGCAGCCAGATATCAGCGTTCATTCTGCTCATCATCTTCATCGCAGCCGTGGCGCCGTTCGGGTGGATTGATCTTGTCGGCCATAGCGCTATTTGTGTCGCCTTAGGCATTTTGACCCTGGTGCGACCGCAGCGCCATGTTGTTCTTGGCACGCCGTTGATACACGGTTGCGTGCATGCGGCGCTCTTCACGGCTGTCGTGATTGCACTCCTAGCCGGATATTTCGGTCTGCACGCTTTGTATATATGAAGGGGTTCGCAGCTGTTTGGTGGCTCATTCATTCGGAAAGCCGGCTGCGCTATCGTCATCGACAACCGCCGCTGGCATCACCCAAACCATCTTTAACTGCTGAGGGCTTCGCTGACTGAGTTCCACTGCGTATGCGTTGCCGGCGGCCGCTTGTTGTTGCATAGGGTGTTGTACATCGCGCTGAAACGAAGCAAGGATTCCGGAGAGAACACGCTCGAGTTCGGATGGCGTTGCCTCAAAGTTTCCGGAGTTCGGGTCGAAGATATTGACAGTGCCATTTCGCTGCTTGGCGCAGGCAATTGCGTGGCGTGACGTGTCAGTGCGCATTGCGAGCGGGGCGTGGTGATCTTCCGTCGATATGGCTGGCGATATCCGAAGCGAACGCTGTGAGCGAATCGAAGTCTTCATGTCGCTCGAATGTCCGACTTTTCGCCAAAGCGATTCAGTGCCAAAAAATATGGCGCCGAGAAAATAAATAAAGTCTATCCACGCCTGTGAATCATGAAAAATTTAAGACACATAAGATATGGAGATAACGATTTTCAAAAGATTTTGAAATTAATCGATTTTTTTTATAATTGGTATTTACTTGAGATCGATCCATCGCGCGACTCTAGTCCAGCACTGACCATTAAAAAAATGGGCAAGCTATCAAAGTCCGGCGCAAAGAAGGCCCTTATAAACACGATTTCAAGCCTGATCGAAATAACGGATCAGTGGGATTCGATGCATATTATGGCTGCAGACAAGAGACTTGCGGAAAATGGCGCCCCCTCCCTGTCAGAAATTAAAAATAAATTAATAAGTTTGCACCCTCCAACATTGCGAGAAAAGCGGAGAAGCCATAGGCCAAAGGAATTGTAAAAATCACGCATTTCGATCTGCATGGCACGTCATGGAAAATTCGAACCATTGGCAGCTCAAATACCGCGCTTATTGGAAGCGGTTTAGCTGGAATCGGTCGAGATTCTGGGCGACGAGAAGACTCACTTTCTTAAGTTGCTCCTGCTTGCGTCTCGGTGTCGTCCAGTGCACCGGTCACCTCGCCGAAGATCAGGAAGCGAAGATTGATGATCAACGATCGCTCGATGACGATGCGTTGACGCTGACCGCCGGACAGCTCCCGGCACTGTGTCCACCGATAACGGTCTCGTATCCTAGAGCAGTTCGCAGATGAAATCGTGGGCATTAGCCGGCTTCCCCGCCTCAATGATTCCTAAATGGGGGCTGCAGGATTGGGCAGCGTAATGTTGCCGCGAATCGAACAGCAAAAAAGTGAGGCTCTTCTCCAGCACCACGCCGATCTGCAACGATCGAGCACCACCTTGCAATTGAGTAAATTTCAGAATGCGCTGCGGTGCATACGCGATGCTAGCGCAATCGTCTGTGCTCCGGCCTCATTGGGACAGCTTGCCTCACTGGATTCGGGGAGCCACGTTGACACACGGCCATTTCTCTGCGGAGTTCAATTTTGAATACGTCTGTCAAACTTCTGATTCCTCTCATCGTTGCTGCCGCCTCCGCTGCGGTACACGCTACGGATGCCCCCGTCACGGCACAATGGGGCACTGTGTCAGAACCTACCAATCCAACGACCGTCTGCGGTAGCCCACTGGTTGCCACGCTGGCCCCAGTAAATGGTTCCGTAGATTCGTTGGACGGCAACGCCTCGAGCTCACAACCGGACGCCTCGCGTATCCAGGCTGCCATCGACGCCTGCCCGTCTGGTCAAGCGGTCAAGCTAGTGGCCGGGTCCAGCGGAAAGACAGCGTTCATCACCGGACCGCTGAAGCTAAAGTCGGGCGTGGTGCTATGGGTTGACACGGGTGTCACGCTATTCGCTTCACGCAATCCCAAGGATTACGACAACGGTGTTGGCACTTGCGGTACCGCCACAAAGTCGAGCACGAAATCCTGTAATCCGCTCATTCTGGCGGACAAGACGTCGAATAGCGGCGTGGTAGGTGACGGCGTCATCGACGGTCGGGGCGGCAGCCTGCTAACGGCCGGAGCCAACGCCAACGCGCGTACGTGGTGGGACGTGGCCTGGCAGAACCGCGCGAGCGGCCTCAACCAACAAAATCCGCGCATGCTGCAGATCCAGAATGGCAGTAACTTCACGCTGCACGGCATCACGCTGCAAAACTCGCCCAATTTCCACATCTGGGCATATGGAGTGACAGGCCTGACAGCCTGGGGCATCAAAATACTGACACCAAGCCTCGCCTACACCAAGTCCGCCTACGCCTGCCCGAGTGGTACCACACCCGATCAGGTCACGCCGGCCACCTGCTTCACGCCCGACACGGCAATTAATACAGATGGCTTCGATACGGGCTACTCCAGCAAGGTGCTGCTCGCCTATTCGTACATTAGTGCCGGCGACGACCACGTGGCGATCAAGTCCAGCGGCAACCCTGGGGCGACCAACCATACCTACGCGCACAACCATTTCTACTACGGGCACGGCCTGTCCATCGGTAGCGAGACCAACGCGGGCGTGAGCAATGTCGCGGTCACTGATCTGTCCATCGACGGCTTCGACAGCGGTACCAGCGGTGGCCTGCGCATCAAATCCGATTCGTCGCGTGGTGGCAGCGTGAATAATGTGAGCTACAAACAGGTCTGCGTTCGCAACGTAAGCGCGCCGCTGACATTTGACCCGTTCTACAGCAGTTCCACGGGTTCGCTGTACCCCAACTTCACCAACATCACGGTTCAGGCGTTCCACAACCTGGGCAGCACCAAGTACAAGGGTGGCAAGGTGGCATTCGTAGGGTATGAGCTCAACGGCCAGAACAACCCGTTGACCATTACGCTCGACAATGTCGTTTTTGACGGCACACAGCCTACATTTGCTGCCGGGCACAATGGCGGCCCGAGCACAACGCCTGCAGCTTCGCATTTCAAGCTGGGCACCGGGCCGGTCAGCTTCGCCTCGTCGATCATCACGTCCTCCACCAATGACGTGACGGCCACGGGAACGCCGAGCACGGGCGACGGCATTGATTGCGGCTCCGCGTTCGTCCAATTGAAATCTGTTCTGCCAACATCGCCCATCTGATCTTCGCGGTATCGATGTTCTCATGCGCATCCGAACCGTCT
The DNA here is from genome assembly GCF_051904805.1 of Ralstonia sp. 25C. Lineage (NCBI taxonomy): Bacteria > Pseudomonadati > Pseudomonadota > Betaproteobacteria > Burkholderiales > Burkholderiaceae > Ralstonia > Ralstonia sp. 25C. Next base: position 121,647 of record NZ_CP196737.1, read on the forward strand.
CTTTCGAGCATGGAATCGGATGCGCATGATTTTCTGAATTGAAACGGAGCTGATGGGCGACTGAGCCACAGCGGATATGGGCTGCAACTGTTGTGAATCGCAAATTCTGGTGGCCGGGACAACGAAACCCGCCAGTGGGTACGCAATGCGCTAGTGCCGCTGTTGTCCTGAGGCTATAAGTGTGGATGCCATTTCAGTTGAATAGTCGGTGTCAACAAAGTTCGGAGTTACGTGAATCTCGACCCCTACGATGTAAGCGCTTGGTTAGCAACGCCTCTGGCGCAGGCTGGCGAGGCAACTACGGGCCGGCTCGGCAACATCGGCGTGCGGATTGAGGAGACCGACAAGGTTGGAAAAAGCGGGGGCCGCAAATACCTGAGCGCGCGCGGCATCAAGTTTTCCTGTGGCCGGGTTCGGTCATTGTGCGCAAGGCCGACAAGTGGGTCGTGAGCGGTGAACTGATCGAGACCAGCCGCCTGTTCGGCCGCACGCTGGCGCGCATCGAGCCGGAATGGGCGGAGAAGATCGGCGCGCACCTGTTGAAAGTGTCGTGGAGCGATCCGCACTGGGAAAAGAAGTCGGGCCAGGTGGTGGCTTTCGGGAGCTGATCTGACTTGCTCCAGCGCCCGCTCGGAAGGTGTAGCGGCCCCAGCGGTCGTTGCACACCGTGATGAGACCAGGCCCCTGCGCCATCGAACACGACGATCGCTCATCAATGCTCAAATCCGGCGCCTAGTCGATATGACGCAGGTAGAGTCGCGCGATCCGAAGCGAAATATCCGCCGTACACCATGAGCCCGAACGAAACGACCTCTGCCCCCGAATTGCACGCCGTCGAAAGTGGCCTGCTTTCCCACAGCGTTGAGCAGCCGGACACCGACGCCGCCCTGCTGGAACGCGTACGTGCCCGTCTGAGCGCTGCCGGCGACCAGCCCGGCGCCACGGTCGAACAGTTGCTGTCACTTGCCGACGCGCTTGCGCACTGTGATCTCGGGCGCTTTCTGCTGCGCAATCGCGGGCTGAATGCGTACTGGACACATCAACTCGTCACGTACCGGCCCGGCACCCTGCCCGCTAGCAATGCTGACAATCTGGAATACCAGCTATTCGAGAAGCTGCCCGCCGTCCTGGCAACGCGTGAACGGTTCGGTATCTTCCGTGACCAGTTGCAAGCGCTCCTCCGGCCCGGCATGACAGCCGCGTCGGTGCCCTGCGGCCTGATGGGCGACCTGCTGCTGCTCGACTATCGCCAGTTGCCTGGCGTGCAGTTGATCGGGGTGGACCTGGACCCGGCTGCGCTGGTCGGCGCCAAGGCGTTGGCCGCACAGCACGGTCTGGCCGATCGGCTCTCCTTGTACCAGCAGGACGCCTGGCACTTGCACTTGTATGGCTCCGTCGACGTTCTCGTCAGCAATGGCCTGAACATCTACGAGCCCGACGACACGCGCGTCACCGCGCTGTACCGCGGCTACCTCGATGCCCTGCGCCCAGGCGGAACACTCGTCACCAGCTTTCTCACGCCACCGCCGGTGTTGTCACCGGACTCGCCGTGGAATACAAGCGCAATCGAACCCGCGGCGCTGGCATTGCAAGCGCAGTTGTTCGTCAAAGTGATCGAGGCCAAGTGGCAGACCTTCCGCACGCACGCGCAGACATCAGAGCAACTGCGGCAAGTGGGCTTTGCGGACATCCGATTTGTCGACGACCAGGCGCGCATGTTTCCGACAGTAATTGCCCGGAAATCCGCGTAACCGACCCCAGTCAGATGGCGCGGCGCGTAGTCCATCTCCTCGCAAAAGTGAGGGGGTTGGCAGGGTCCAGTGGCTGCTTCACCTCGGACTCCATAAGCGTGCTGCACGGAGTTCCCGTGAAGTTCAGTACCTATCGGAGACAACCAGCAGGGTGTATCGAGGAACACTGCCCCGTCGGAAGAAAACCATCCAGCTCGAGGCGAGTTGTACCGTCGGCGGCAACGGTCAAGCGTCCGCCAACGTGCTCAGCCGGCGCAAAATCCCCTTCAAGAATTGCTGTGTCGCCCCACCAAAAGTAGCCCTGCTCATCGACCAGGTGTGCGTCCATTGCCCCTCCAGTTGGATATTTTTATTCGCATATGCGTGCGTGCGGCCCCATGCGCCACCGTGATCTCGAGCCAGTTGGGCCTCGCACAAACCAGAAGGCATGTCACATATCAGCATCCTCTTCATCCATGCGGCGCCCCTGCTCTTCCTGTCGCTCGATCTCGCGCGTGGCGTAGTCGAGCAGCCGCTGGTACAGGTCGAACGCCGGATTGGCTTTTGTTATCAGCGCAAGTCGCCGCGTCGCCATGTCTTTCAGGTCAAGATCGACCACAAACGGTTGGCCAGGCGCGCCAGAGCGCACCCCACTCACGCAGGCCTGGAAGATGACAGAGGACAGATCCCGATACGTCGACCGACCAACACTGCGCGCAGCCCCGAGGGCGCGCTCGACGAACCCCTCGTGCGCATAGATAAACCGCTGGCCAGCGGTACGGAGTATTGCTCGGACGACAGCGAAGCGTTCCTGCGTGCCGCCTGCGAGCCACTCCTCCAAGGCGGCAACGCAGGCAGCGTCATAGGGGCCGCATAGCACCTCAATCAACTCTCCAAAGCGGTAGCTGAAGTCGTAGTCGGTAATCCTGCTGATCGCCCAATCAAGCAACCCATGAAAGAGCTCTCGTCCCTGCGGCTGCAACATCAGCCCAAACGCACCCGGATGTCCTGGGACGTCGCCGAGCGGTTGCGTTCCACCATCTCCGCTGTCGATCGCATCTTCGACGCGTGCCATGGCGAGCTCGACAACAGCGCGAGGGATCCGCTGAATGGCCTTCTTGAGAAAGGCGTGGACCCAGTAGTCATCCAGCTCTTTCGCCTGGCGCAGCCCACCGATCATTTCGCGCAGTTGGTCGTCGGTGACCAGGTCGAACGGGACCTCCTTATCATCATGAACCCATGCAAAGAAGTCTCGCGCGTAGCTCAGGATGCATCCTGTATCCACGCGAGTGATGAGCTCAATCGCTAGTCCCTTGTCCGTGCGTGCCACATCGCGCACCAAGTGTGGCACGCATCTGAGGACAGGTCCTTCTTGACTGCTGAAGATCAGCTTGAGCGCCCGGACATCGAGCGCAGAGTACGGCGCGATCCCTCCCGCAGCAAACAGGTAGCCTGCGGCGACGATCGGCAGATGTGCATCCCCTTGCGCGAGCAAGCTTTCGACAAACGCCGAACCCTCTTTTTTCGCGCCCGTCAGGAGGGCCCCGAGCGCGCGCCCCGTGTAAGGCGATAGCTGCGAGCTCTCGCCATGTACACAGCATTGAACAAGATACCGGGCAAGTGACAGATTCGACTCCAGCACCCGGCCAAGGAATAGTTGTGCGGCGCCGTGTTCCGTCGCACCCGTTGCGCGGGTGATGTCAGCCAACCGTTCCTGCAGGAACGATGCAAGTTGGTCCGGCTCAGGAAATTGAGTGCTCAATTCCAGGCAGAGCGCATCCATGTCGGCCTGATGTTGGCGCCGTCCTCCCTGCTCCCCCAACGGCCATGTGCGCGTCCCCCACGCATCAATGAATGCCCGCACGGTACGCGTATCAAGATCGCGACTGAGATGCGTCAGGATCCGCTGCGCGGGGACCTTCGTGTACTCGAGACCATGGAAGGCATGCCATTGAACGGACTCGCCCACGGCAACAACAACGGGCGCCGTCACGTTGACAGTTTCGAGCAGCGCGTTGATTTTCTCCAGAGTCTGAACAAATTCCGCTCCCCATGAGTCGGGGCTGTCCGGACAAGCTCCCATGGGGCCGCGCAGTGCTTCGGAGAGGTGTTGTGCCGCCAGAAAGGCCCGGCGTTGATTGGCGCTCGACAGACTGAATAGAAGTGCGTCAATGATCCGTTGCCGCACCTGCTGAATCCTCTCGAGACTAACCCTGTAAGTCGAGATCGTGATCTCCCGGCTTGTCGCCGCTGAGGTGAAATGCCCCTCGGTTGCCAAGCCCCCTTTGAGCACATAGAACGGCGTGTAAGCCCCCGTCCAACTCTCGGGATAGTCCAGAAGCGACAGCATGAAGTCGACGACGTCCATGACGAACTCGACCGGCTTACGAGGATCCGGCGTCGCCAACTCTGTCAGCAATCGGATCGCATGGTGTGGATGCGAGTTCGTTTGTCGCGCATCGTGCTGGCCGACCTCCCACAGTAATGCACAGGCTTGCGCAAGGTGCTTGAGACTGTAGGTTGCACCGTGGATGACGCGGCACACGATGGAATTCTGACCGTGTCCCTCGTCGATCAACCGTCGCGCAAGGAGGAGCGCTTGGCGCGGCTGGAAGTATGCCGCCGCAACAGCGGCTTTCACCTGGGCATTCACATAGTCATCGGCCCAGGCGATCTGCGACCACAAACCATCGAGCAGCGTACTGTCTGACGTGTCCCCTTCGTTGCGCCGCCAATCCAGGCGCCCGAGGTTCAAGAGGACATGCTCTTTATGCTCGGGAACCGCCTCAGCAAACAGCCCCTCGGCGTAACCATTGGACGCCCCGCTTGGCGTGATGCATGCGGATTCGATAATCGAGTCTGCCAGGAGATCCGGCGAGAGCCGGTATCTCGCACCCCGCTTGAATAGCACCCCAGCACCCACGAGGAGTCCAATGAGGCGCGACGCGTCGGCGACATCAATTGCCTCGATGTCCGTGATCAGCTTCAGTACGTGCCTATCATCCGGGACGACCGGTTGGATCAAAGCCAGCACCCGCAGCATCTTGTGCACGCGCTCTTGGTCCCGCCCCTGCGCGATGTCTCTTGCAAAAACACTCTCATAGCGCTTGAGCACCATCGCCCGGAAAACATCGTGCGAACCGAAGAGCTCGGGGTGCAATCCCTCGCTGGCCACGATCTTGGCGCCAACGACAACGGCAAGTGGACTGTCATACCCCACGGCCGCGATCGCCTGCGCGGCCTCCGTCGACACCCCATTCTTGGCAAGCACCTGCGTCGCCAACGCAATCCCTTCCTGTTTCGTTGGACTGGTCAGTGTGATCGACCTGATCAAGTTGTCGGACAAGCCGTAGCGCGCCAACTCGGTCGACACAATGTCGCTCCAGTATGGTCGATAGACGAGAAGCAGGCGCGCGCGCGAACCCGGGGTGCCCGCATAGCGAATAAGCTGAACAAGATCGTTGCGATCGTTGCGCTCATGCACATCGTCGACGACGAGCAGCTTCTCGTCGGCTCCGAGGTCCTCAAGACTCTTTGCCGTGATGTCCTCAGTGGGCGATGCCACGAGGATGCGCACCTCGGGATGCTGTGTGGCAAATGCATCCAGAGCGGAGCGCAGCACCCGCGACTTACCCTCGCCAGCACGGCCCACCAGGCTTACAGCGAGCACACTCTGATCACTCAGCGCCTGTGCGAGCGCGCTGAGCTCAGCAGATCGTCCCACGAGCTCCCAGCATTGATTGAAGAACCGCCCCTCCACCAACTGTGGCGCAAAGAAGGCTTCCACCGTCTGCCAAGGTCCAGCGGCCAGCTCGCCGGTGAGTGCAAATCGCTGTGTCGGAAAGTAGATATCGACGATCCGCACCTGCTCTTGCTTGGGCAGAGTGCGAAAGACGCGAGTGATGTCGGCCTGGTCCCACAGGCCCCACCCGCGTACTTGCCTGATCGCGTTGCGTGCGCCAGGGCTGGCGACGCGCGACAGCAGGATATGCTTCTTCTTTGCGGAGAGCGTCTGCGCCTGGATCGCCCTCTTGACCTTATCCGGTCCAAACTGCGCTTCGCGCTTGCACTGGTATGTGTGCAGCCCGCTCGCGAACTGCGCTTCGATGTCGATCCCGTATTGCTTGTGCCCCGTCTTCCCAGCGGGATGAACGTCCGCACGCCCCCTCAAATGCGTCGCGAGCAGATCGAGGCAGAAATGCTCGAAGCCCTCGGGCAGCAAGCTCGGTAGCGGAAGGAGCTGGTCAAAAGACACGGTCGCCGGTTCCGGGCTATAACCCGCCGCGCGCGCCAGCTCCGTCACGTCCGTCTTCAGCACGGCCGCCAGCTTCGCCACATCATGGGCACGCGGGCGCGATGTGCCTGCCTCCCAGCGGCTGACCGACTGCTGCGACGTATCACCAAGCCGTTGAGCCAGCTCAGCCTGCGTCGCAATCCCCGCCGCCGCTCTAAGCGAGCGAATGCGTTCTCCCAAGGCTAAATAAGGCGTCGCGCTGTTCATACCCATTTTCTGCGTACGGTAGATAATACGCATTTTATGAGTACGGTAACGAGAAAGGCAATTTCCTGCACCTTAGCAAGCTGACGCCAGCATTTCGGTCAGCTCGAGTTACTCGTGCAGACGTGTCGATCGGGCACCTGTCCGGTAGACGACCCGCATCTTAGGCTGCCGACAGGCCAATCAAGGCGCGGCCAAGACTTACCTCAGATCGCCGTCGGCTGGCGGCTCGTAGTGCGGCAATTCCCATGGGGCTCTGCCTTGCCACTTTCGGTAGACTCCCCTTAGTCGCTCTTGGCGATACCCCTCAAAGTCATGCTGGTACATGCAACCACGCTGCTCCTCGCCCTGGACTACAGGGCACTGTGCGAAACGTATCCACGCGCGAAACTCGGCACGAAATGGCTCAGGGATATCGAGCAAGCGGACGTAGTGGGTTCTATCGGGCGCCACCCGCGCAATATTCAAATTGCGCAGCACTTCCAAAGCTGCTTGCATGGGCTACTGCTTCTCGCAATCACCCGACGGTACACGATGGTGCGAACGTGCCAGCACGGAAAAGTGACGCAGCGTTGATGGCAATGCAGGAACCGATGGCAACCCTTCCAGAATTTCCGCTGCGGTTCGTCCCCGTTGCTCGCTAGGTTGCCGATCAGACGCACTACCCACAGGAGTTCGTTCTCGCATTTTCACTTGCCTCCCCTTTCTCCTTGAAAATCGGCCTTGAGCACGGATGCTGCTGGGCCTTTCTGAGCCGCCCTGCGGGTCAATTCGTCAACATTGCCCCGCCAGCAAGAAGCCCTCTTTCTGGCAAAGCGCCTTAATTGCCCAGTGCCAGTTCATTCTCGAGGCTAGCTGGCATGCCATGGCCGTGTACTAGCTGTCCACGTGTGCAGGGCTTCATCTCACCACCATCCGTTGTGTACCAAAACCACGGCCCCCTTGCGCCGCTCGCTCGGTCTCGCTCGCGCCATATCCCAGTAACCCGGTTGATCTCCACGCTCGTACCATCTTCAGTTCTATCAAGAACGTAGACAGCAATCGTGCTGGCCTCCAATTGAGGCACAACGTCTAGCAAAGTCTCTGGGCCATCGATCATCCAGCTATCGGGCCATGGCGCATTGCCATCCTGATCCCGCGTGCAAATCACGAGGAAATTTGGGGATTCGTCTGTCCAACCCACACAGCGCCATGCGAGGAAGGGCTTCGCTAACGCAGCCCTCACCGAACTAGGCTCAGCCCAACTTGCGTCCGTCAACAGCATCTTTATTCCTGTTAGTACCACATAATCGTGGCACCGCATTCCAATTGGTCAACACAAAATGTTGATAGTCAACATCTCATGATGTTACCAGATGGTCCTAGTAACGCGACGATCTGTGTCGGTTCTCGACACAAGGTGTTGGCTCGTGGCTTTGCGCTCAAAACTTCAATCCTCGACAGAATTAGGCCGTAATCTTGCGGCGGTCCGCCTTGCTAGGGGATGGACTCAAGAACAGGTGGCCGAGCGCTTGGGCGTGGATATGGAAACAATCAGCCGCACTGAACGCGGCGTCAATTGGCCAACACTACCTCGTCTGCTGTCTCTTGCTGATTTGTATGACGTATCCATCAGCAGCCTGCTCCAACACAGTTCGTCGCGCGCAAAGGACATTGCCGAAGATCTGCAAGACCAACTAGATCAACTGACAGAGGAAGACCGGGTCTGGGTCAGGCAATGGTTCAAGGAGATGTGCGAACGTCTCGCCATTGACGTCCATAAAAGGCCTGATTCCGAGAAGCAGCGACATAAGAGCACCGGCCGCTCTGAGTAAAGCTTCGGGTTGCGACAGCTTACCCGTGCGGCATACCGCGCAATGGCAGGCGCGCTCAAGGAAACGCATATGGGCTGACTCCCCGGACAATCAGTCGGAGTGGCTCGTGCGTGAGTCTCGTCCGCAAGGCCGATAGCCTGCTAACACAAGGACATTGGCAATGCTTCGTGAGCGGAGCGACGCCCTTGGTTGCCTAGCTTGCCCCTCTTTGGAACGCGCCCATCATAGCCACCTGGAAGCAGCGGCAGCGAGGTTTCGGTAGTAACCTAACAAGCCTTTCGTTTTGCGCTGATCATTCCTTGCGCCCCAGGGGCATCTTGATTTTGCACACAGGTTTACTTGCATGATGCCCGCCCGACGCGGAGGCGGCAGCGAACGTTCTGCAGAAAAAATCAGCGCATTTGATCATGAATGGCTTTGCGGCGCCGTTTGCGGGAAGTCGTTTGTTCGACATTTACTTCCGCGCACTGCCAACTCCTCCGGCGCCCCCAACGGAAACGCCTCCTTGAGGTGATCGAGAAACGCCGAGACGCGCGCACTCAACAACCGGCGAGATGGATAAAGCGCCCATAAGGCGATATCCGGGCCTTCGACATCGCCCCAATGCACCAGCGTGCCGGCCGCCAGATCATGGCTCACCAGCGATACCGGCAAGCACGCCGCGCCAACACCCAGGCGCACGGTATCCCGAACCATAATCAACGACGACAGCAGCGCGACCGGCTTGATCGAGATACGCGCTGTTCCCGTCGGGCCGGTGACCTCCCAGAAAGCACGTTGATCGCCTTCCCGACGCAGGACCGCCGGCACGATTGCGTTGTCGGTGGGTCGTGCCAGGCTCGGCGCTGCCACGACGACCAGCCGATCGCGCAGAAACACGCGCCCGATCAGGCTTTCATCCCGATTGGGGTTGACGCGAATGACGAGGTCGTACCCTTCTTCGATCATGTTGACGCCTCGGTCTTCCGTCGTCACCTCCAGCTGCACTTCGGGGTACTTCAGTGCAAACGTGGCCACCAGTTTGCCCATGGCAACTTGAGAAAAGAGCACCGGCGCGCTGATGCGCAGCCGCCCGCGTGGTCGTTCGCTTCCCGATGCGATGGCAGTGGCGCTCTCGGCAATTTCAACCAGAAGCGCCCCTGTGCGCTCGTACAGGGCACGCCCTTCCTGAGTCAGCTTCAGCCCGCGTGATCCGCGCTCAAACAGGCGTAGGTCGAGGCTGTCCTCCAGCTCCGAAACCCTGCGGGAAAGCGTGGCTTTGGGCCGCCCCGTTGCGCGAGCGGCCTCGCCAAAACTCCCATGACGGGCGACCAGGTTGAAATCGGCAAGGGCAAGTAGATCCATGTGTTCCACTGATGAGACACGTGGTCTATTTATAGCATCTACCGAACCAAAAATGGATCACCTACCTTAGGTGCGTAACCCACCTCACTAAGGAGTGCACACCATGACTATCCTCGTTACCGGCGCTACGGGCCGCATCGGCCGCCAAGTCGTCAATCAACTCGTCACCCGCGGCGCGGACGTGCGCACCCTGGTTCGTGACCCTGCCAAGGCGCATTTCCCGGCCGGTGTCGACGTCGTGCAAGGCGACATGCTCGATATCGAGTCGCTCCGGCGTGCGTTCGTCGGCGTCAAGACGCTCTTCCTGCTCAACGCCGTGGCAGGCGACGAATTCACCCAGGCGCTCATCGCGCTGAACGTGGCCCGCGAATCCGGTGTGGATCGGGTGGTATATCTGTCCGTCATGCATGCGGAACGCTTTGTGAACGTGCCGCACTTTGCGGTGAAATCAGGCGCGGAGCGCATGATCGCGCAGATGGGTTTCAGCGCCACCATCCTGCGTCCGGCCTACTTCATGGACAACGAGCAGATGGTGAGAGACGTGATCGTCAACCACGGCGTGTACCCGATGCCGATCGGCAGTAAGGGCGTCGCCATGGTGGATACCGCCGACATTGCGGAGGTGGCTGCCATCGAGCTGATCCGCCGGGACCAGGCGCCAGGAAAGCTGCCGATCGAGACCCTCCACCTCGTCGGGCCCGATACGCTGACGGGCCCCGAACTGGCAGCCATCTGGTCAGAGATACTTGATCGCCCTGTTGCCTATGGCGGCGATGACCCTAGCGGGTTCGAGCAGAACGCGGCGAACTTCCTGCCGAAGTGGATGGCGTATGAAATGCGCCTGATGGCCGAGCGCTATGTCAGCGATGGCATGGTGCCCGAGGCCGGCGATGTGGATCGATTGACTCGGATTCTCGGCCGCCCTCTCCGCTCGTACCGTGATTTTGCGACTGCGCTGGCTGGCGCAGCCGCATGAGGCAGACCACATTGTCTGCAAGCCACACCGATGACCTGGGTGCCCTGTCGGTGCGGTGTGGCTGGCGACTTACGCCTTCTTCAAAAACTCCGGCTTGAGCAGATAGCTCACCCCATCGATCTTGCAATCGATCGGGTGGTCGCCCGGGACGAAGCGGATGTTCTTGATCTTGGTGCCGGCCTTGAGCGTGCCCGAACCGCCCTTGAGCTTCAGGTCCTTGACGAGGGTGGCCGAGTCGCCCACGGCCAGCGGGTTGCCGTTGGCGTCTTTGATGACGGCCTCGGCTTCTACTTCCTCTTGCTGCGCGGCCGGGTTCCACTCGTGCATGCAATCCGGGCAGATGTAGAGGTCGCCGTCTGGGTAGGTGTTTTCAGAGCCGCATTGCGGGCAGGCTGGAATCGTCGGCATGGCGTAGGAAAGCAGATAGCGGATAAGGGGGCGCACTATACCAGCCGGGTCGCTCGAGCCGGTTGACGAGCGTCACGCCGGTACCGCTTGAGGGCGTGCTGCCGCGCCAGTTCGGTATGATCCCCTCCTCCATCTCTGAACACAGGAAGACCACCATGGGCGAAGCCAAACGACGCGGCACGCAAGCCGAACGCATTTCTCAGGCGCAAAGCCGGCTGGAGGCATTGCGCCCGGAAAAGCTGGTCTGCGGTGCCTGCCAGACTGCCTTTACCGAATTTGAAGGCATGGAGCCGCGCGATATGCCCGGCATCCACGCCATCTTCGGCGGCGAATGCCCGAACTGCGGCGAGAGCGTGATCTCCTTCAACGGCGAGCCCGAAGCCGTGGCCGCTGCCATGCTGGCGTATCAAGACGCCATGGAAGACGCCAAGCTCGGCGCGCAAACGCAAGAGGGCAAGCACACGCCCTATGTCGACGACGAAGACAAGCCCACGCAGCACTGAGGCGGCCATGCAGAACACCCCGGCACGCCGCTACCGCCACTACAAGGGCGGCGAATACGAGTGGCTGTGCGAGGCCACGTACGAGCCCGATCCCGCCATCAAGATGACGGTCTACCGCGCCGCCAACGGCACGATCTGGACGCGGCCCTCCACCATGTTTCATGAGATGGTTGAAGTGAGCGGCCAGCAGGTGCCGCGCTTTGCGCTCATCGAGTAATGCCGGTCGACATCCTTTCTGCACGAGCGGGCCTGCGGGCCCGTTTTACGTACTGGCGTGCCCGGACCGGCGCCTGGGCTGCGCGCCACAGCCAACTGGCGGCAGCGCTGCACGAGTTTGTCGTCTTTGGCATCAAGCAGGCGTGGGCATGCCTGTTTGGTGGGCTGATGGTCGCCCTGCTGATCGCCACGCACTTCTGGTATCCGGCTGATGCGCCAGTTGCCCGTTACGACGCGCTGACGATAGCCGCCGTCATCATCCAGATCGCCCTGCTCTGGTTGAAGCTCGAAACGTGGGACGAGGCCAAGGTGATCCTGATGTTCCACGTTGCCGGCACGGGCATGGAGGTGTTCAAGACTGCCGTAGGTTCATGGATCTATCCGGAGGCGTCGGTGCTGCGCATCGGCGGCGTGCCGTTGTTTACGGGCTTCATGTATGCCTCGGTGGGGAGCTATATCGCGCGGGCGTGGCGGGAGTTCGACTTGCGGTTCTCGCATCATCCGCCGCTGGCGGTGACCGCCCTGCTCTCGCTGGGCATCTACGTGAACTTCTTCCTGCACCACTATTGGTGGGACATGCGCTACGCGCTGCTGGCACTGATTGCGGTGGCGTTCCGGCGCTGCTGGATTCACTTCCGCATTGACCGCGTGCATCGGCGCATGCCGTTCCTGCTCGGCTTCACGCTGGTGGCACTGTTCATCTGGCTGGCGGAAAACATCGGCACGTTCACACGCACATGGCTCTATCCGAACCAGTTGCAGGGCTGGGAGATGGTGTCGATCGCCAAGCTTGGTGCGTGGTTCCTGCTGACGATCATGAGCTACGTGATGGTGACGCTGGTCAACCCGCGGCGGCCCGCGGACGACGCCTGAACCAGGTGTGCTCGCCGGGAGCCCAGTCGCGCAGTTCGAAGGTGACATGCACGCGGCGAGAAACCTGCAGGTAGACGCCACAAGTCAGCAGCAGCGCGGCAGCGACAGCTACGCCGTCGACGAAGGTCTGGTACGCGCCCGGCACACCGCCGGCCATCAACGTCACCCCGATCATCGGTGGCAACAGCGCCATATGCACGATCATGGCGCGCCGGAACGCGCTGTCATGCGTGGTGGCCAAGACCAGCACCGTGACGCAAGAGATCAGATACAGGAGCATGGTCAGGTTGATGGCCCCGCTGCCCGGCGTGTCGGCATTGAAAAGATCGGCGCCCGCTGTCTGCAGGGCGTCGACAGACAAGCCTTGCCAGAACACCCACGTTGGCCCGGCAATAGCCACGGCGACCACCCACGGCAGCCAGCCGGCCATGCCGTAGAGCGGATGGCGTTCCGCTTCCAGCGGGTCGATGTCGACCCAGTGATGCGTCAGCATGATGCACCCCCAACGATGCGCCCGTTCTTATGACGGGTTGCTGTCGGCCAACGCCGGCGGCGTCTGCCTCCCCTGCTCTCTAGCTTAGGTCGCGCGGCCAAGCGCGCAACGCAGGAGGAACCCTGAGCGCACACCCCGCTTGTGCCACATCAACTACCGGCGGAAGAGCCGTGGGCGGTCTGGGTCGTACAGGGGGTCGGGCGTGATTTGCGTGAGTTGCAGCACGCCGGCGGGGTCGAAATAGAAGTGCATCAGGGATGGCCAGACATCGTCCGCCTTGAAGCGGTACGACCAGACCAGCCGATCCATGCGGGGGAAATACGCCGTCTCAACGGGCTGGCCGAAATGCCGCAGCACATCGTCCTTGGTCCAGACGCCGACCTTGGCCTGGGCAAATTCCAGGCTGCGCAGCACTTGCTTGAAGTCGATGAGCTTGCCGCTGGCATCAAAGTCAGCCGCGTAGGTGAACTGGCCGTACGGCTTGGTTGGGTACAGCCAGCGCGTGCCGCCGTCCAGCGGATACGTCTCACGTGGCGGGCCGAACTGCGCTTGCACGGCGGATTCGTCCGCGCCGACAAGCCGGTGCCCCTTGGTCACGGGGGATTCCAATGCCGCACATCCGGCCGTTGCCGCAGCCACCGCCATCACACTTACTACCGTCAGCCAACGCACTGCGCGCATGACAGCCGCCTCCATCGCGTTCCTTGAAGCGAAACAGTGTAGCGCTGCGTGCGGCCTCACCGGGCAAGCAGCGGCGTGATGTCGAGGTGTGTCGCAGCAAGGTGCGCATCCGCGCGGGGCAGGCGTGGGATGGTGCCGAGATGCGGCGCGTTGATCCAGCGGCGCAGCGTGGCAACGTTATCGTCCAGCCCGGCCATGGATGCATCAACCACGTTGCCGACCCAGCCCGCCAGGCGCAGCCCACGCGCAGCCATTGCCTCGGCCGTCAATGCAGCGTGGTTCAGGCAGCCCAGGCGCAGGCCGACCACCAGCACGACGGGCAAGCCGAGCGCGACCGCCATCTCCGCCGTGTCAAAGCTGTCCGACAGCGGCACGCGAAAACCGCCCACGCCCTCCACCACCACGGCGTCGGCCAGTGACTTCGCCTGCGCAAACGCATCGAGGATGGGCGGCAGCGTGATGGTCACACCCTCGCGTGCGGCAGCCAGGTGCGGAGACATCGGCGCATCGAGCAGCCACGGGCAAACGGTTTCGAGGGGCAAATTGAGCGATGCTGCGGCACGCAACTGCTCGACGTCTTCATTGGTCCGCATGGGCGCGCCTGCCAGCGTACCGGCAGCAATCGGCTTGAGCCCGACCGAGCGATACCCCGCATCGGCCAGCTTGGTCAGCAATGCCGCGCTAACCAGCGTCTTGCCGATTTCCGTATCCGTACCGGTGACGAAGCAATCGAAGCGCGCGGGCATCTCAGGCGGCCTTTGCGGGTTGCAGCGACTGGCCAGCCGCCTCTAGTGCCTGCGCCAACCGCTCGATGTCCACATCCGTATGCGCCGCCGACAGCGTGATACGCAGCCGCGCCGTGCCCACCGGCACCGTAGGCGGGCGGATGGCGGCGATGCGGATGCCTTCGCGTTCCAGCGCGGCGGCCAAGGCCAGTGCGGGGGCGTTTTCGCCAATCACGATCGGCTGGATGGCTGTGGGAGACGGCATCCATTGCCAGCCAAAGCGGGCCGACAAGCGTTGTGCATGCCCGCTCCACACGGCGATGTGGCGGTTCAGGCGGGCACGACGTTCAGCGCCCTCCTCGCTTGCAATCACGTCCAGCGCCGCCTCGACGGCGCAGGCAATCGCCGGGGGCGTGGCCGTCGTAAAGATATAGGTGCGCGCCCGCTGGATGAGCCAGTCGATCACCATGCGGTGCGCCACGATGGCCGCACCCGAACCGCCCGCCGCCTTGCCGAAGGTGCCGACATAAACCAGGCGTTCGGAACGCAACCCAAAGTGCGACAGCACGCCCGCACCGTTCTCTCCCACCACACCCAGGCCGTGCGCGTCGTCCACGATCAGCCAGGCGTCGTAACGCTCTGCCAACGCCAGCAGTTCCGGCAGCGGCGCGATATCGCCGTCCATGCTGAACACGCCATCGGTGACGATCAGCTTGTTGCGGCTGGTGCTCGCCGCCAGCAAGGCCTCCAGCGCTGCCACATCGGCGTGCGGATAGACCTTGACCGGTGCACGAGACAGCCGCGCGCCATCAATGAGCGAGGCGTGGTTCAGCGCATCGGAAAACACGGTGCAGTCCTGCGCGGGCTGAATGCCGCCCGCCTGCGCCATGGCGCTCACCACGGCCAGGTTGGCCATGTAGCCGGTGCAGAAGAACAGCGCATCTGCCTCGGGGATGTGCGGCGCCTGCAGCGCAGCCATGCGCGCTTCCAGTTGCGTGTGGGCAATCGAATGGCCGCTCACCAAGTGCGACCCGCCGCTACCGAATCCGTACTGCTGCACGCCCTCGGTCGCTGCCTCAGCCAAGGCAGGATGCGCCGCAAGGCCTAGGTAGTCATTACCGCAAAAGCCAAGGATGTCGCGTGGTTCGCTGCCCGGCATGCTGGTGCGCTGGCTGCGGTCGGTGGGGCTGTAGGCGGTGCGGCGCACGCGGCGCAAGTGCGCAGCGTCGATGGCGTCGAGGCCCGCCTGCAGGTCGTCAAGCAATCGCATAGGTATGTCCTTCCGTTTCGCCAGTGGTCTGGGCCAGCGTGTCTTCAAGCGTCTGTAGCGTGCGGTCGACCAGCGTGTCGGTCTCTTCGTCGCTCAGCACATAAGGCGGCAGCAAATAGACGGTGTTGCCGATCGGGCGCAGCAGCAGCCCGTGTGTGCGTGCCGTCAGCGCAAAGCGCTCGGCAAAGCGCGCGCCGGCCACTTCGGGGTGGACGTCGAACGCGGTAATCATTCCCGTCTGCCGCAGATGGGCGAAGCGCGCGTCGTGCGACAACGGCGCCAGCCCCTGTGCGATGCGCGCGGCGGTCACCCGGTTGCGCGCGAACACGTCTTCCTCCGCAAACAGATCGAGCGTAGCCAGCGCAGCGCGGCAGGCCAGCGGGTTGCCAGTATACGAATGCGAATGCAGGAAGCTGCGCACCGGCGCATCGTCATTGAATGCGTTGTAGATGGCATCGCGCGACAGCACGATCGACAGCGGCAGATAGCCCCCGCTGATGCCCTTGGACAGGCACAGCAAGTCGGGCCACACGCCCGCCTGCTCGCACGCGAAGAAGGTGCCCGTGCGGCCACAGCCGACGGCAATTTCATCGGCAATCCAGTGCACGCCAAACTCGTCGCACAGCGCACGCACGCCGCGCAGGTAGCTCACGTCGTGCATGGCCATGCCGGCGGCGCACTGCACCAGTGGTTCGATGATGACGGCGGCGATGGTGCCGGCGTTCGTGCTCAGGCAGTCGCGCAGCGCCGCAAGGGCGCGGTCGGCCACGTCGGCGGCGGTCTCGCCCGGGCCTGCCAGGCGCGCGTCGGGTGACGGCACGCGATGCGATTGCAGGATCAGCGGGTCATACGCGTCGCGGAAGATCGCCACATCGGTCACGCCCAGCGCGCCGAGCGTTTCGCCGTGATAGCCGTGTTCCAGGCAAACGAAGCGACTGCGCGTGCCCTGCCCGGCATTGCGATGCGCGTGGAAGCTCATCTTGAGCGCGATTTCCACGGCGGAGGCCCCATCCGAGCCAAAGAAGCTGTGGCCAAGTACGCCCCCCGTCAGGTCGACCAGGCGCTCGGCCAGCTCCACCGCCGGGCGATGCGTGGCACCGGCCAGCATCACGTGTTCCAGCGAATCGAGCTGCGTTTTGAGCGCGGCATTGATATGCGGATTCGCGTGGCCGAACAGGTTCACCCACCATGAGCTGGTACCGTCCAGATAGCGCTTGCCATCAAAGTCGATCAGCCACGGGCCCTGGCCGCGTGCAATGGGCAACGGCGGCATGGCATCGAGCCGCGCGTTTTGCGTGCACGGATGCCAAACCGCCGCACGGCTACGCGCCTGCCAAGCCGTGTTGGCGCTAGGCACACCGTCAGCCGGCACAGGGATGGGGGGATACGCCATACGAACCTCCAAGTAACAACGCCGGCCCCACGATGCAGCAGAAGGGGCCGGTACATGGCGGCGTATGGTAGGCGGCTTGTCGGTCAATCAACAAGCGGACAGATCAGCGCTTTTTGTCGCAAAAATTACCGACAAAGCACGATGAAGCAATGTTTTTCGGTAAAACGTCGGCGGTCTTGCGGTGATCTTTGCGCAAAAAATTTTTCGGAAAATGCCGCGAGGCGCCTTTTTCGGCACCTGCGGGAGCGGCCGCACATCAGGATAAGGTGATATTCAGAATGTACTGAAAGGATGGAGTGCGACATTGTCGAGTCCTAGGGATAACCCTATACTAGGGAAAACCCTAGAGAGGACGCCATCATGATCCAGCAAGCCTATTACACCCCGAAGTTCGCGGCCGAAACGCAGGCACAAGCCGCCGACAGCAAGCCCCTGGCGCTGATGCGCGCCGTGTTCAACTACTTCC
Source organism: Ralstonia sp. 25C (assembly GCF_051904805.1). NCBI lineage: Bacteria > Pseudomonadati > Pseudomonadota > Betaproteobacteria > Burkholderiales > Burkholderiaceae > Ralstonia > Ralstonia sp. 25C. Next base: position 139,037 of record NZ_CP196737.1, read on the forward strand.
GCAACGGTTGGGATGACAACCTGGAAAACGCCGAAGTGGTTGGGAAGTCGGGTTCGTATCTCGGCTAATCCCTCGCTCCAGCAGTACGAACGGACAAACGGCGCATCGGCGCCGTTTTTTGTTTTCTCGAAAAAATATCTACTAATTTTTATTTTTTTCTACGAGCAGCCTCGCCAATGAGGAAGATCAGGCGGCCGAGCGTTTCGCAGTGCACATGATTTGCAAATCCTCCAATCAAAAAACCGAACAAAAGCGCTGCCACCAGGACACTAATTCCAAATGATCCACTTTCGTCGATACGGCTCGCCATATCTTTCAGAAATAGTAGCATCGGGTTTTGAGAGGCTTGCTTGGCGATACCGATGATTGTTACCAGGGCTGCCGGGGATGCTAGCAGGTAGAGGCCAGTGGTCCTTCTCGCCGTCATGCGAGCATGCTCTCGCTCCAGATGAGAATGCGCGCTCGTCAAAGCATCGACTGAGAATGAGGAGAATCGGGCGATGGCATCCTCGTCGAAAGCTATACGTCTCCTGAGCGCCGGGTGAAATTTCCCATCTTTTACTCCAACAACAATAGAAGCCAGAACCCAGATTGCAAATATCATTGAAAATACGATTAGCGCAACAATAAAAATCCAGATTGCAAAATTCCTTACCCCAATGTAGTGAAATACACTGGATAAAATCAGCCCCGCAATGATGACTGCGATGGAGATTATGAAAACACGATCAAGCAGAATCTGCCCCTTACTCTTGTCGCTTCGTTGATTTTTTACTTCATTGATTACCTGGAGTAACTCATCTGAGAGGGCGTACCTTTTTTCCATATCGAGAGGAAAAGAGGAGCGTTTATGATCGAGTTGGCCTAAGCCGCACGGAAAACAAGCAGCCTAACGCACTTTTGACGCCCTCCGCCGCACTCAAAATGCTGAGTTCTCCCCTACCCTAAATCCCCGCCGCCCACCGGCAACACCGTCCCGGTGATGTACGAAGCCTCATCCGAAGCCAGGAAGAGGATCGCCCGCACCTGCTCATCGATCGTGCCGTAGCGGTGCATCAGGCTGCTGGCGAGGGTCTGGTTGACGATGCCCTGGTACCAGACCGTTTCCTGCTCCGACATAGGTGCCACGTTGCGCGGGATCTTGCGCGGCGGTGCCTCCGTGCCGCCCGTGGCGACGGCGTTGACGCGGATGTTGTCGTCCGCATGCTCCAGCGCCAGGCTGGCCGTCAACGCATTCACACCGCCCTTGGCTGCCGAGTACGGAATCCGGTAAATGCCACGCGTGGCGATCGACGACACGTTGACGATCACGCCCTGCTGGCGCTCGACCATGTGCGGCAGCACTGCGCGGCAGCACCACAGCGTCGGAAACAGTGAACGGCGGATCTCCGCCTCGATCTGCGCCTCTTCATAGTGCTGATATGGCTTGGCCCAGATCGTACCGCCAACGTTGTTGATGAGCACGTCGATGCGGCCGAAAGTGTCGAGCGCAGTCTGCACGGCGTGCTGCGCGCCAGCGTAGGTTTCCAGATCTGCCGTGACAGCGTGGGCCTGGCCGCCAGCTGCGGCAATCTCGACCTGCACCTCATAGACCAGCTCCGCGCGGTCCACCAGCAGCACCTGGGCGCCCTCTTCTGCGGCGGACATTGCGACACCGCGCCCGATGCCCTGCGCCGCGCCGGTCACGACGACGGTCTTGCCTGAGAATCGTTGCATGCTCATGCTGCCTTTGCGATCGTGCTGGTCGCGTTGGGCGTGAACTTTTCGTAGTGGAAGCTGTTGGGCTTCACGCCTTCGTCGTCAAAGTAGGTGCGCACGGCGTCGACCATCGGCGGCGGCCCGCACAGGTAGACATCCACGTCACCATCGTTCAGCGCGTTGGCCGGAATGTGCTGTGTCACCCAACCCTTGCGTGGGTGGCTCGATGCGCCATCGGCGACGACGGTGGCGTAGCTGAAATTCGGCAGCCGTGCCACGTAAGCGTCGATCGCGTCGACCTGCACCAGATCAAGATCGCGCGTCACGCCATAGATCAGATGCACCTTCTGCTGCGAATGGCTGCGCGCCAGCACCTCGAGCATCGACAGGAACGGCGCGAGGCCCGTGCCGCCGGCGAGGAACAACAGCGGCCGTTGCACGTCCCGCAGATAGAAACTGCCCAGCGGCCCTTGCAGATCTAGCCTGTCACCCGGCTGTGCGGCTTCGAGCCAGGTGCTCATCACGCCGCCGGGAATTTTCTTGATCAGGAAGCTGACCTTCGCTTCGCCGGGCGCTGACGAGAACGAATACGAGCGATGCTGGCCGCTTCCCGGCACGCCGATGTTGACGTACTGGCCGGGCAGGAACACCGGCGCAGTCGCATCGACATCCAGTTCGAGCACCACGGCAGCATCGTTGTGCAGCTCGACTTTGGACAGGGTTGCGCCAAAGCTGCTCTGCCCGGTCTTGCAGGTGGTCGACGTGGTCGGTACCGCGATCACGCAATCGCTCTGCGGCACCATCTGGCAGGTCAGGACGAGGCCCGTGTTCTTCTCGTCTTCGGTCAGTGCGTCTTCGATGTAATCGTCACCGAGGTCATAGCTGCCGCTTTCGGCACGGCATTTGCACGTCCCGCACACGCCGTCGGAGCAATCCATCGGCAGGTTGATCTTGGCGCGGAAGGCGGCGTCGAGCACCTTCTCTCCCGCTTTGCAGTCGATGAAACGGGTGACACCGTCCTCGAAATTGAGTGCAACTTTGAAACTGGACATGGGATACCTCCACTGCCTTTGATACGGGGTGCAATCAAACGTGATAGACGTCGAGCACCTGCCGGATGTAGTCGTTCTTCAGGACGATCTTCTTGGATGCGATCAGGAAGCCATCACCGGCGCGGCGCAGCGTGACGAACATCGTGCCGAAGAATTGGTCGGTGGCCTTATACCGATGGCTGAGGGTGTGGAAGTTGTAGCGCACGTCGACGGCATCACCGCGCTCGGCCAGGACTTCCACGTTGGCGATGCTGTGGCTGGTTCTCGGCTCCGGCGTCGATGCGCCGCTACGCTCGGTCTTGATGCGGAAGACGCGGTCTTCCAGCCCACAGCGATTGGCGTAGTACATCAACGAGATCTCGCTCTGGGGGTCTTCGGTCAACTGGTCATCGTCATCCCAGGCGGGCATCCAGTACGTGACGTCTTCCGCGTAGCACTCCAGCCATGCGTCCCACTGGCGGTCGTCGAGCAGCCGCGCCTCGCGGTATAGGGCCGCGCAGATGTTCTGGTAGTCGGCGCTCATGCTGGCACCCCTTCGCATTCCTTCTTCAATGCATCGCGCATGACTTGCACCCAGTACTCGTGCTGGCAGACGAACAGGCCTTCGTCTTCACTGCGCTCGCCCGAGATGAGCGGTTTCAAGCCCATCTTGGTGGCGTTTTCGTCGGGGCCGTGCACCCACAGCGGTGCGCCGCGCGACAAGTCGTTCCACAGGGCGGTGGTGCCGGCGTACCCGTTCTGGCAGGCGCGGAATTCCTCCAGGTCGTCCGCCGTGCCCATGCCGGTGACGTTGAAGAAATCCTCGTACTGGCGGATGCGCGTCGCACGATCGGTTGCGCTCTCGCCCTTGGGCGCGAAGCAGAAGATCGAGACTTCGGTCTTGTCGACGCTGATCGGCCGCACCACGCGAATCTGCGTGCTGAACTGATCCATCAGGAACACGTTCGGATACACGCACAGGTTGCGGGTCTGATTGACGATGAAGTCCGTCTGGGTTTCGCCCACGCGTGCCTTGATTTCGTCACGGTGTCCGTAGACCGGACGCACTTCCGGGTTCATCGTCTGGGTCCACAGCAGGATGTGGCCGTGCTCGAAGCCGTACACGCCCGCCACCGACTTGCTCCAGCTGTTCGCATCCACCGCCTGCGTGCCGCCTTCCTTGCGCCGGCCCATCGTGGCGGCGTAGTTCCAGTGCACCGTGCTGACGTGGTAGCCGTCGCAGCCGTTCTCCATCTGCATCTTCCAGTTGCCTTCGTAGATGTAGGAAGAGTTTCCGCGCAGCACTTCGAGCCCGTTTGGCGCCTGATCGACGATCTGGTCGATGATCACGCGGGCTTCGCCCAGGTAGGTTTCGAGCGGTTGCACGTCCGCATTGAGGCTGCCGAACAGGAAGCCACGATAGTTCTCGAACCGTGCGACCTTCTTCAAGTCATGCGAGCCGTGCGTGTTGAACTGCACCGGATACTCGGTGGTCTTCTCGTCCTTCACCTTGAGCAGCTTGCCGGTGTTGGAGAACGTCCAGCCGTGGAACGGGCACGTGAAGCTTCCCTTGTTGCCATGCTTGCGACGGCAGAGCATCGCGCCCTTATGCGCACAGGCGTTGATGACCGCGTTCAGCTCCCCGGTCTTGTCGCGGGTGATGACGATCGGCTGGCGGCCGATCCACGTGGTGTAGTAATCGTTGTTGTTCGGAACCTGGCTCTCATGCGCCAGGTAGACCCAGTTGTTCTCGAAGATGTGCTTCATCTCCAGTTCGAACAGGTCGGGGTTGGTGAAGATGTCTCGGCGGCAGCGGAAAACGCCCGCCTCTTCGTCATCCACCACCGCAGTTGAGAGCAGGTGATCCAGTTCGTTGGCTTTGTCGATCAAGGCGGACATGGTCGTCTCCACTTAGCGTTCTAAGGTCTCAGACCTCGGCCGAAGCGCGCAGGCGGTTCACGCGCTGGTTGTCCTTGCCCTGCACCAGCGGCGTCAGCACGACGTTGAATTCGATGTCCTTGTACGCATCCGTCTTCAACCCCAGGGCCGTACCGCCGTTCTTTTCCACCACGTGCGGAATCAGTTCTTCGCGGGTGGCGTAGGCAAAGTCGTCCCAGATGAGCGGATCGCCTTCGATGTTGAATTGCGTCGTCAACTTGCGGTGGCCATCGCTCGACACGAAGAAGTGCACGTGCGCCGGACGATTGCCGTGGCGGGCCAGCCCGTTCAGCAGTTGCTGCGTTGCACCCTGCGGCGGGCAGCCGTAGCCCACAGGCATGAGTGTGCGGAATTCGTACTTTCCGTCGGCACCGGTGCGGACTGCGCCGCGCAGGTTGAACGGGCTCTGCTCGCCGGTCGGATCGAAGTGCGAGTAGAAGCCGTTCGAGTTTGCATGCCAGCACTCGACCACGGCGCCGGCCACCGGCTTGCCGTCCGGGCCCGTCACCGTGCCGTGAATGATCAGCGGGCCCGCAGCCGGGTCCGGATCGAGGTCGATCCGGGACACACCATCGCGCACCGTTGCGCCCGCAACGTACAGCGGGCCTTCGATGGTGCGCGGTGTCCCGCCGTTGAGGCCAAGCGCTCCGTCCTCAGCATCCATGCGGATGTCGAGGTACTTCTCCAGGCCCACGCCGGCAGCCAGCAGTGCCGCCTCGCCGTCCTGACCGAGCTTGTTCAGGTAGTTGATGCCCGCCCAGACTTCATCCGGCGTGATGTCGAGATCGTCAATGGCCTTGAACAGATCGGCCAGCAGGCGGTGGGTGATCTGCTTCAGGCGGGCGTTGCCTTGCTTGCCATCCAGGTTGGTGGCGGCTTTCAGCAGGTCCTGCACTTCTTTCGTTTCGAATACGCGCGTGTTCATGATGGGTGTCTCCACTTGGTTTTTGAGGATGTCTCAGGCGTCATCGCCATGAATCGACGACGGATGACGGCACAGCGGTGTCACGGCAATCTGCATGTACGGAAACAGCGGCAACGCCGTCAGGATGTCGTGCAGTTCTGCGTTGCTTTGCACATCGAAGACGCTGTAATTCGCGTACTCGCCAACCAGGCGCCAGATGTGGCGCCACTTGCCGCTGCGCTGCAGCTCCTGCGAGTAGGCCTTCTCGCGCGCCTTGATCTCGTTGGCGACATCGGCGGGCATGTCGGGCGGCAACTGGACATCCATGCGGACGTGGAACAGCATCGTGGTCTCCTTGGTGGGGTTGTCTTTGCTTTGGGTGTTATTGCCGGCGTAGGCGTGCGAGCTTGTCGCGGTCGATCTGGATGCCGAGGCCGGGGCCGGTGGGCACCTGCAACATGAAATCGCGGTACTGCAACGGCTCGGTCAGCAGTTCTTGCGTGAGCAACAACGGGCCGAACAGCTCAGTGCCGAATTGCAGGTCGCTGAAGGTGGAGAAGACGTGTGCAGAGGCCGCCGTGCCGACCGCACCTTCGAGCATCGTTCCGCCGTACAGGCTGATGCCCGCAAGCTGCGCGATAGCCGCCACCTGCATGGCCGGGACAAGGCCGCCGGACTGGGCGATCTTCACGGCGAACACATCGGCGCTGGCGCTGCAGGCCAGCTCGAAGGCATCCAGGGGACCGTGCAGCGCTTCGTCGGCCATCATCGGCACGGCGAACTGGCGGGCGAGGCGCTCCAGCGCGGCGCGGTTTTCGGCGCGCACCGGCTGTTCGATCAGGTCGATGCCGCCAGCTTGCAGTGCGGCGATGCCGTTGGCGGCGTCGAGTTCGCTCCAGGCCTGATTGACGTCCACGCGCACGCTCACGGCGTCGCCCAGCGCGCGCTTGATCGCCAGTACGTGGGCCACGTCATCGGCTACCGGGCGCAGGCCGATCTTCAGTTTGAAGATGCGGTGGCGGCGTTCGGCCAGCATCGTTTCTGCCTCGGCAATGTCCTTCTTGGTGTCGCCGCTGGCGAGCGTCCAGGCCACCGGCAGCGCATCGCGCAGGCGGCCACCCAGCAGTTCCGACAGCGGCACGTTCAGCCGGCGCGCCTGCGCATCGAGCAGCGCCGTTTCCAGCGCGCACTTGGCAAAGCGGTTGCCCTGGATGGTCTTGCGCACCTTTGCCATGGCAGCCGCCACGTTGCGCGCATCCATGCCGATCAGCAGCGGCGCGATATGCGTGTCGATGTTGACCTTGATGCTCTCGGGGCTCTCTTCGCCGTAGTTGAGGCCGCCGATGGTGGTGGCCTCGCCCCAGCCTTCGATGCCGTCTTCGCAGCACACCTGCACGAGGACGAGCGTCTGGGTGTGCATGGTGGCGACGGAGAGCTTGTGCGGACGGATGGTGGGCACATCCACTAGAATGGCCTCGATCGAGCGAATCATGTTTTCCAGGTATCAGAGTGATGACGATCAACTTGGAAACCAGATTACGCAGCGCGATTTATTGCGTCCAACACCGATTTAGTATCGGTTTCATACCTATAAGGTTGGATATGGAACTGCGCCACCTGCGCTACTTCGTGGCCGTTGCTGAAGAACTGAACTTCACACGCGCGGCCGAGCGCCTGCACATCGCCCAGCCGCCCTTGAGCCGCCAGATTCAGCAACTGGAAGAGGAAATCGGCGTGCTGCTGTTCGAGCGCGGTAGCCGCCCGCTCAAGCTGACCGAGGCTGGCCGCTTCTTCCACGCACACGCGCGCCAGTTGCTGGCGCAAACGGCCGAGCTCGCCTCGATGACGCAGCGCGTCGGCCAGATCGAGCGGCGCCTGTCGATCGGTTTCGTCGCCTCAACGCTGTACGGGATGCTCCCCAAGGTCATCCGGCGCTTTCGGGCGAAATACCCGATGGTCGATCTCACCATGCACGAGATGACCACCATGGACCAGATCCAGGCCCTCAAGGACGGCCGCATCGACGTCGGCTTCGGGCGCATCCGCTATGAAGACCCGAACGTGCGGCGCATTCTGCTGCGCGATGAACGACTGATGGTGGCCCTGCCTTCGGGTCATCCGTTGCTGGACGCCAAGCCTGCGGCGTCGCTGCGCGACCTGGTGGGCGATACGCTGATCATCTACCCGCGCGCGCCGCGTCCGAGCTACGCGGATCAGGTGCTTGCCTTGTTCCACGACCGCGCCCTGGAACCGAGCAAGATTTATGAGGCACGGGAATTGCAAATCGCCCTGGGGCTGGTCGCCGCGGGCGAAGGGGTGTCGGTGGTACCGCGCAGCGTGGCGGGCCTCAAGCGCGAAGACGTTTGCTATATGGAGCTGGACGATCCGCAGCTGGTGTCGCCCATCATCTTCAGCACGCGCCTGCTGGATGAATCCGAAGACATCCAAGCCATGCTGGCGCTGACCTACCGGTTGTACGACGAGCAGCAGATTCCGTACTACGCCCCGTCGTAAGGCTTGCAAAGGCGGCCCCAAAGTTACAAGCCGCTGGACACGACGCCCGCATGGGCTAGATTGAAGTGAGGCGCCCGTCCGCCTGCGATTGGAGCGCACGCGAGTGAAAAGAATACGCCGCCCCGTCATCATCAAGCTGGCCCTCATTGCGGCGCTGGTGCTGGCTGTGGCCGCGTGGTTCGCCGACCGGGAGTTCCGCACGTCCTCGTGGCAGGCGCAGTACTTCACGCGCATCGCGCAATCGCAAACCTTTCCCGTCAAGCCAGGGCTCAACAACGCGGCCCGCTACCCCAATTCCGGGCCCTACGATGAGCGGCTCGGCTACCACGATCTGCCGACCTTTCTCGACCGCCTGCGTACACGCGGCTACATCGTTGCGCAGCAGGCCGTGCCCTCCCAAGACATGGTCGCGTGGATGGATCGCGGCATGAACGCGCCCTACCGCGAGAAAGATCAAGCCGGTCTGGAATTACTCGACGACGATGGCCGCCCGATCTATCGCGTGCGGCACCCGGAACGCGTGTATGACAGTTTCGCGTCGGTGCCACCGCTGCTGGTCGACTCGCTGCTCGCTATCGAAAACCGCACGCTGCTGCAGACCGAATATCCCAAGCGCAATCCGGCTGTGGAATGGTCGCGCCTCGCGCGCGCTGTGTGGGATCGTGCATTGCATGCCGTCAACGCCGCGCACGAATCGCCCGGCGGCAGCACGCTCGCCACGCAAATCGAGAAGTACCGCCACTCACCCGAAGGTCGTACCGAATCCCCCACCGAGAAGCTGCGCCAGATGGCCTCCGCATCCGCGCGCGCCTACCTCAATGGCGAAGACACCACCGCCACACGCCACCAGCTCGCCGTCGATTACCTGAACACCGTGCCGCTGGGCGCGCGCGCCGGGTTTGGCGAGATCCAGGGCATCGGCGACGCACTGTGGGTTTGGTACGGGCGCGACTTTGCGCAGGTGAATGCGCTGCTGTCGGACAAGTCGACCGCGCCGCTGGCAGACCGTGCGCTGGCCTACAAGGAAGCGCTGAGTCTGTTGGTGTCGCAGCGGCGGCCGTCGTACTACCAGGAGAACCTCGACGAGTTGGAGTCGCTGACGGACGCCTACCTGCGTGTGCTGGCCGCAACTGCGGTCATTCCGCCCGCGCTGCGCGATGCAGCCATTGCGCAATCCCTCAAGCAGCAGGCGCTGAACAGGCGCGTGCCGCCCCCGCCCATCGAGCACAAGGGCACGAATGCCGTACGCGTGAATCTGGCCGGCATGCTGGGCATCTCGCGCATGTATGCATTGGATCGGCTCGACCTGACCGCCAGCAGCACGCTCGACGCGCCCTTGCAGCGCGACATCACCACCGAACTGCGCAAGCTGCGCGACCCCGAGCGCGCCAAGGCAGCCGGCCTTGTTGGCGACAAGATGCTGGAGCACGGCGACCCGCGCGGCGTGACCTACAGCTTCACGCTGTACGAACGCGCGCCCGGCGGCAACCGCGTGCTGGTGCAAGCCGACACGTTTGATAAGCCATTCGACATCAACGAAGGCGTAAAGCTGGACCTCGGCTCCACCGCCAAGCTGCGCACGCTGGTGACGTATCTTGAAATCGTGGCCGAGCTGCACAAGCGCTATGCCGATCAGCCTGCCGCGGCGCTGCGCAAGATCAACATCCCCGTGCAGAACCCAATCGAGCGCTGGGCCGTGGACTACCTCGCCCACACCCAAGACCGCTCGCTCGCCGCCATGCTCGATGCCTCCATGGAGCGCAAGTACTCCGGCAACGCTGGCGAATGGTTCGCCACCGGCGGCGGCATGCAGAGCTTCGAGAATTTCGAGAAATGGGAAAGCTATCAGCAGTTCACCGTGCGCGAGGGGCTCAAGCACTCCGTCAACCTCGTCTTCGTGCGGATCATGCGCGACATCTCGCGCTACTTTCAGCACCAGTTGCCCAGCGCCGGCGCAGAAGCGCTGACCGATCCCGACTCGCCCCAGCGACAGGTCTACCTGCAACGCTTTGCCGACCGCGAAGGCAAACTCTTCATGGGCCGCTTCTACACAAAGTACAAAGGCAAAACCGACGCGGAGCGCGAAGCCATCCTTGTGCAAAGCACGCGTGCCACGCCAGTGCGGCTGGCGACCATCTTCCGCAGCATCGACCCGGAGGCCGGCCCGGGCAAACTCGCCGCGTTCATCCGCAGCTACCTACCCGGTGCCAAGCTGGACGAGGCCGCCCTCACCAAGCTGTATGTGAACTACTCCGTCCAACGCTTCGACCTGGCTGACCGCGGCTACATCGCCAAGCTGCATCCGCTGGAGCTATGGCTCGTGGCCTACCTGCGAACGCATCCGCAAGCCACGCTCGCGCAAGTGAACCAAGCCAGCGCCGACGAGCGGCTGGCCGTCTACAAATGGCTGCTGCAATCGCACCGCAAAGGCGCGCAGGACAAACGCATCAAACAGATGCTGGAGATCGAAGCCTTCCAGCAGATCCACGCCATGTGGAAGCGCCTCGGCTATCCGTTTGAATCGCTGGTGCCTTCGTACGGCACAGCGATTGGCGCCTCGGCAGACCGCCCCGCATCGCTGGCCGAACTGATGGGCATCATCGAAAACGACGGTATCCGCCTGCCCAGCGTCCGCATCGACCGCCTGCGCTTCGCCGCCAACACCCCCTACGAAGTCATGCTCTGCCGCGACCCCAACGCCGGCGAACGCGTGCTACCGCCCGAGATTCCCGCGCTGGTCAAAACCGCGCTGGCCGGCGTCGTAGAAGGCGGCACCGCCAAGCGCATCTCCGGCACCTTCGTCCAGAAAGACGGCAAACCCATCGCAGTCGGCGGCAAAACCGGCACCGGCGACAACCGCTTCAAAACCTTCAGCCGCGGCGGCGGCCTCATCTCCGAACGCGTCGTCAGCCGCTCCGGCGCCTTCGTCTTCTACCTGGGAGACCGCTACTTCGGCACCGTCGTCGCCTACGTAGCCGGCGCAGACGCTGCCAAGTACAAATTCACCAGCGCACTGACCGTGCAAGTACTAAAAGTCCTCGCCCCCACCCTGATGGACCACCTGGACCTGAAAGACGAAGCCCCAGCGTTCAACTGCAAGCTGCCGCAAGCAACCGCCCCCGAACAAAAGCTGGATTGAGTAGAGGTCAGCACAACCCATAGTGGCAACGCAGGCCACCAGACGGTGTGGCCGTACCCTGCCCTAGATGGCGCCTTGAATTTCTGTTGCAGGGAGGAAAAAGGAAGGAGCCTTGTCTGAGCGCAGCGAGTTTGGCTCCTTCCCCTCCCCGCGACACAAATCCAAGGGGAAGTCGCCATCTCGGGCGCGCCTTTCTTTGCTTACTTTCTTTGGCAAGACAAAGAAAGTGAGTCAGCCCCGGCAGGGGATGAAACAAGGGATGGACCACTAGCGCAAAGCCCGCTGCAACCAAATAGCCCCAGCACAAACCACCGCAATCAATGCCCCCCAACCAAACAAATCCCGAACCGCCAACAACGCCGCCTGCCGATCAATCTCCGCAGAAATCCGAATCAACTCAACACCCTGCAGTACATGCGGCCACTGCCAGTCCGGCGTGAATGCACTCACATGCCCCACCAGATCCGTCCGATGCTGCGCCTGCCCCCGCTGCAACAACAGCGTCGCCCCCATCGTCCCAAACGCCTGCGCCCAGGCCCGCATGATCCCCTTGAACTGATACGCGTGCCCAAAGTCCTTGGCCGGCATATCTACGTAAGTCAGCCCCGCCACCTGAATCACGACAAACATCCCCACCATGCCCTCAATCAAGAACCCCGGCGCAACCGCCATCACCGAAGCCCCCGGCATCGCCGCATGCGACATCCACAGAAACGCCACCGCCATCAGCACAAAACCAATGGAGATCAGCACCCGCTTGGGCGGCAGCACATTCATCAATTGAAAGTTCAGGATGCCCAGCACCACCGTCACCAGCCCGCCCAGGCTCATCAACTGCGCGGTGGTCTCATAGCGAAACCCCAGCCCGTTCTGCAACAGGCTCGACGACAGAAACCCCCACGCGCTCGCAAACACGTAGTAGATGGCGTAGAACACCATCCCCATCAGAAAACGCCGCTGCAGCGTGGCGCGTAGATCCACCCAGGGCAGCGGGTGGCCGGTCTGGCGGATGCCGATCCAGACAATCAGCGCCGCCACCGCGATGATCGGCAACACCTGAGCAGGCGAGCCGTCCGGGTGCACGAACCGTGCTTGCTGAAAGCCATGCAGCGCAATCAACGCTGCCAGCCCGAATGCAATGGCCGAGGGCCAGTCGAGCGACGCAAAATCGCCCTGGCGCTCATGCATCTTGGGGTGCGGGTAAAACGCCGCCACCAGCCCGGCCACCGCCACCGCCACCAGCAGTTGCGCAATGAAGATGGCGCGCCAGCCAAACTGCTCGGTTAGCGCCGCCGACAGCATCGGCGACACGCAGCTCAACCCAAAGATGCCGTAGATCATGCCCTTCATCATCGTGCGGCGTTCGTGAGCCGGGCTGTGCTGCACGAAGATGCGCGACGTAGACAGCATCGGCCCCGCGCCAAACCCCTGTACCGCGCGACCGACAATCAGCATCGTGCCGCCCTCAGCCGCCGCGCACATCAGTGTGCCCGCAATGAAGACCAGCAGCGACAACAGCGTGTGCCGGCGATACGTCATGTGGTCCGCCAGCCGGCCCATCACCAGAATCGCCAGGCTTGCTGCAGCCGCATATGCCGTCACGGCCCACAGATACACATCTTGTGACGCCAGCACCCCGCCTTCGATATGCGGCCCGGCAATCGAAAACATCAGGTTGGCCATGTAGTCCACGCCCGTCGCCAGGCCGATCACCATGCCCACCATGCGCAGTTCCATCCGGCTGCCGACGGTCGATTCCGTAGGCACGCGGCGCGGCGCAGGGGCGGGTGAAATGGTGTGGCCTGTGCTTGGCGTGTTCATGCAGGGATGGTAATTTGCCCGCAAACCGGCGGAAATCGCCTGCCAACAAATTCATTGTTCAATTATGCGAACGACGGACTGGAACGACTGGGACACTTTCTGCACCGTGGCCACCCTCGGCAGCTTCACCCGGGCGGCCGATCGGCTGGGGTTGCCCAAGTCGTCAGTCAGCACGGCGGTGTCGCGGCTGGAAGGCAAACTCGGCGCGCGCCTGTTCGAGCGTAGTACGCGCCGCCTGCGCCTGACCGACGCCGGCGAAGCGCTGCTGCGTGATGCGGGCCCCCTGTTTCAGCGTCTGCGCGAAGTGTCAGAGGATGCGGCTGCCACGTTCCAGTCGCCCGCCGGCACCCTGCGCGTTGCCATGCCGTACGAATTTGCCGCCCGGCAGTTCGCCGAGGTGGTGCTGGAAGTCATGCGCGAGCACACGGGCCTGCGTATCGAGGTGGACGTCGCGCCGCGCCAGATTGATCCGCTCGCCCAGGGCTACGACATCATGCTGACGGTGCCGCGCGGGCCGCTGCCAGATTCCGGCCTGGTCGCGCAGCGCGTCTTCGATCTGCGCCGCACCGTGGTGGTCGCCCCGCCATTGTTACAACGACTGGGTCCGCTCACGCACCCAGACCAGCTCGTCGATTGGCCTTGCCTGGGCACCTCCAACGAAGCCGAATGGCAATTTCGCACACCCGGCGGCGAAACGCTCAATCTGCCGCTGGATTTCCGCATGCGTACGTCCAATAGCGAATTGCGCTTGCAGGCCGCCATCGCCGGCTTGGGCGTTGCGCGAATCACCTCGGTGTTTGCGGCGGATCTGATCGCATCCGGTGCACTACAAGAGGTGCTGACCGATTTCCAGTCCCCACCGATGCGCGTGTACGCCATCTTCCCCGGACGCCGCCTCATGCCCGCCAAGGTGAAGGTTTTCATGGATGCGCTGCACCGCCGCATTGAACGATCCCGCCAACACCGCGACGTTCGCCCGACTTTTGTAGACGAAACCGCACCGTGGCCACCCGAATCCCTGCTTTGATCTCGCAAACCCCTCTTTCTTATTACTCACGCAAAGCCATGCGCCCATTTACACGATTTCCCGTCCTGGTCGCCCTGCTCGCTTTGAGCGCCACCGCTTGCTCCCGCGCCGAAGACATCGGCAGCGTCAGCACCAATTTCCGCATCACCGGTTCCGACAAGATCGTCGTGGAAGCCTATGACGACCCGCTCGTGCAAGGCGTCACCTGCTACGTATCGCGCGCCCGCACGGGCGGCATCAAGGGCACGCTCGGCGTGGCTGAAGATGTGAGCGAAGCCGCCGTAGCCTGCCGCCAGGTGGGCGATATCACCTTCGTCAAGCCGCTGCCACAGCAGGACGACATGTTCACGCAGCGCCTGTCGCTCGTTTTCAAGACGCTGCACGTGGTGCGCGTGGTGGACCGCAAGCGCAACGTGCTGGTCTACCTCACGTATTCCGACAAGGTCATCTCGGGCAGCCCCAAGAACAGCGTGACAGCCGTGCCGGTGCCAGCCAGCCAACCGATTCCCGTCAAATAAGGCGGAAAGCATCAGCCGCACCATATCGGTGCGGCGTCGTGCGAGCGTGGCGGCCAAACAACGCGAAGTGGTGCATACGTAAGCCTACGTATGGTGCATTGCATCATCTGGTGTATAGTCAGGGTATTCCCTAACCGGGAAATCCCTAAGAGGCCAATCATGCAAAACACGAACGACCTGAAGCTGACCGATCAACTCGAACGCGAACTGATCGAGCGCGAAATGTCCGAAGGTATCTACTACTATCGCCGTCCGAACGGCACCTCGTTCTCGTTTGCCCAGTTCTTCTCGGCAATCGCGAGCCTGTTCAGCACGCACCGCACCGCCAAGGCCTAACCAGCCATTGTTGTCGATGGGCGTGTGCCCGAGCTAGCTGTATCGCTGTACTCGCAACACCCGTAGCACCGTGCGCCGGCCAAGTGTCTTCACACCTGCCGCCACACCCGCCAGGTCATGACCGCCTGGTGCCAATCGAGGGCCGGATTCCGGCCCTTTGTCATGTCTGCGGCGCGCGTTTTTGCGCACTGCGTTTGCGCGCTGCGACATCGCCTTCCCCTCCGCTTTCTCTAAACCGCTTCCCGGTTGTCTTCTCCATCGCCTGTGCTTTACTGAGTAGAGCCGCGACCACCCATACCCAGACACTGCGCGCATCCTCGCTGCGACGCATGCACACGGCGACCATCCCCAAGGAGACTCCCATGGCGATCAGCCTCAAGCTGTCGGTCAACGGTGCGCCTGTCACCGTCAGTGTCGAACCCCATACCCTGTTGGTCCAATTGCTGCGCGAGCAACTACGCCTGACCGGCACCCACGTCGGGTGCGATACCGCGCAATGCGGCGCCTGCACGGTGCACATGAACGGGCGCGCGGTGAAGTCGTGCAACATACTCGCCGTGCAGGCCGACGGCGCCGAGGTGACCACCATCGAAGGCTTGTCCAAAGACGGTGCGCTGCACCCGATGCAAGCGGCCTTCCGCGAATGCCACGGCCTGCAATGCGGCTTCTGCACACCCGGCATGGTGATGGCCGCCACCGCGCTGGTTGCGCAAAACCCGCATCCAAGCGAACAGCAAGTGCGTGAGCAACTCGACGGCAACCTCTGCCGCTGCACGGGCTATCACAACATCGTGCGTGCCGTACTGCAGGGCGCCGAAGCGATGGCCGAAGTCGAGGGCAACGATGCCTCCCTGCAAAGCCTGGCCGCCGCCCGCGCCCACGCCGCTTAATCCAGCGAGGAGACCACCATGAACGCTCCCGCAGAACCCAACCACCATCTGATCGGCGCGGCCGTCAAGCGCAAGGAAGACTTCCGCTTCCTGACGGGCGCCGGGCAGTACACGGACGACGTCGTCCAGGCGCACCAGTCGTATGCCGTATTCCTGCGCTCCCCGTATGCGCATGCCCGCATCAAGCACATCAATGCGGATGCCGCAGGCAAGCATCCGGGCGTGCTGGCCGTACTCACGGGCGACGACCTGGCCGCCGACAAAGTCAACGGCCTGCCCTGCGGCTGGCTGATCCACAGCATTGACGGCACACCGATGAAGGAGCCGCCCCACCCCGTGCTCGCGCAAGGCAAGGTGCGCCACGTGGGCGACCAGGTGGCGCTGGTGGTAGCGGAATCCGTGAAGATCGCCAAGGACGCCGTCGAGATGATCGACGTGGAATACGACGAGCTGCCCGCTGTGGTAGACACTGCCACGGCAGACACCTCCGGCTCCGCCGTTCACGACGATGTACCGAACAACACCTGCTACATCTGGGGCCATGGCGACAAGGCCGCCACCGACGCCGCCTTTGCCAAGGCCGCACATGTGACGCAACTCGATATCGTCAACAACCGGCTGATCCCGAACGCCATCGAGCCGCGCGCCGTCAACGCGAGCTACTCGCGCCAGGACGACAACTACACGCTCTACGTCGCCAACCAGAACCCGCACGTGGAACGCCTGCTGATGTCGGCGTTCGTGCTGGGCCTGACCGAAGCCAAAGTGCGCGTGATTGCGCCGGATGTGGGCGGCGGGTTCGGCTCGAAGATCTTCCTGTATCCGGAAGACGTAGCGCTCACGTGGGCCTCGAAGAAGGTTGGCCGGCCGATCAAGTGGACGGCGGAGCGGTCCGAATCCTTCCTGACCGATGCGCATGGCCGGGACCATGTGACGCACGCCGAACTCGCGCTCGATGCGCAGGGCAACTTCCTCGCCATGCGCGTGCACACCACGGCCAACATGGGCGCGTACCTGTCGACGTTTGCCAGCAGCGTGCCGACCATCCTGTATGCAACGCTGCTCGCAGGCCAGTACAAAACGCCCGCCATCTATGCCGAGGTGAAGGCGGTGTTCACGAACACTGCGCCGGTCGATGCGTACCGCGGCGCCGGGCGGCCGGAAGCCACCTACGTGGTCGAGCGCCTGGTGGAAACCGCCGCGCGCGAGCTGCAAATCGACCCCGCCGAACTCCGCCGCCGCAACTTCATCCGCTCGTTCCCGTACGCCACGCCGGTTGGCCTGACGTATGACACGGGCGACTACGAACCCTGTCTCGACCGCGCCATCGAACTCGCCGACGTGAAAGGCTTCCCCGCTCGCCGCGATGCCTCGCGCGCGAAGGGCCGGCTGCGCGGCATGGGCTACTCCTGCTACATCGAAGCGTGCGGGCTGGCGCCGTCGAACATTGCGGGCGCGCTAGGCGCTCGGGCAGGCCTGTTCGAAGCCGGCGAAATCCGCGTGCACCCGACGGGCTCCGTCACCGTGTTCACCGGTTCGCACAGCCACGGCCAGGGCCACGAGACGACCTTTGCGCAAGTGGTGGCCGATCGCCTGGGCGTGCCCATCGAGAACATCGAAATCGTGCACGGCGATACGGGCCGCATCCCCTTCGGCATGGGCACGTATGGGTCGCGCTCGATTGCCGTGGGCGGCTCGGCCATCATGAAGGCGCTCGACAAGATCGAGGCCAAGGCCAAGAAGATCGCCGCGCATCTGCTGGAGGCATCGGCTGAAGACATCGAGTTCAAGGACGGCGTCTTCCGCGTGGCCGGCACCGATCGCACCAAGACCTTCGGCGAGGTCGCGCTCACCGCCTACGTGCCGCACAACTACCCGCTCGACAAGCTGGAACCTGGGCTGGATGAAAACGCCTTCTACGACCCGACCAACTTCACCTACCCGGCCGGCGCGTACATCTGCGAAGTGGAGGTCGACCCCGATACCGGCGAGGTGCATATCGACCGCTTCGTCGCCGTGGATGATTTCGGCAACATCATCAACCCGATGATCGTCGAGGGGCAGGTGCATGGTGGGCTCGGCCAGGGCATCGGCCAGGCGCTCCTGGAGCGCTGCGTGTACGACGAAACCGGCCAGTTGCTGACGGGCTCGTACATGGATTACGCCATGGCCCGCGCTGTCGATCTACCCAGCTTTACGGTGGAAACCGCCAAGGGCACGCCCTGCACACACAACCCGTTGGGCGTGAAGGGCTGCGGCGAGGCGGGTGCGATCGGCTCGCCGCCGGCGCTCATCAACGCCATCGTCGACGCGCTCGCGCCACTCGGCGTGAAGGACATCCAGATGCCCGCCACGCCGCACCGTGTCTGGCAAGCCATTCAAGCGGCCAAGGCCTAGGTAGAGGAGCCCACCATGTACGACTTCGAGTACCAGAAAGCCACCGACGCTCAGACCGCCGTCACCGCGATGAAGACGCATGCGGACGCCAAATACCTCGGCGGCGGCCAGAGCCTGCTGGCGGCGATGAAGCTACGGCTGGCACAGCCTTCCACACTGGTGGATGTCACGCGCATTCCCGGCATGACGGGCGTCCGCTCGCAGCCGGGCGTCATCACCGTAGGGGCCGCCACACGCCATGCGGATGTTGCCGAGAACGCGGACATCGTCCGCATGTTGCCCGCGCTGGCAGAACTGGCCGGCGGTATCGGCGACCGACAAGTGCGCGCCATGGGCACGCTGGGCGGATCGCTCGCCAACAACGACCCGGCTGCGTGCTATCCGGCCGCCGTGCTGGGCCTGAACGCCACCGTCGTCACCGAGCGGCGCAACATCGCGGCGGACGATTTCTTCCTCGGCATGTACGAGACGGCGCTGGCTGCAGATGAACTCATCACCGAAGTGCAGTTTCCCGTGCCGGATCAGGCCGCTTACGTGAAGTTCCGCAACCCGGCGTCGCGCTTTGCGCTGGTGGGCGTGTTCGTCAGCCGCAAGGGCAACAACGTGCGTGTGGCAGTCACGGGCGCGGCGCCGTGCGTGTTCCGTTGCACGCCGTTGGAGCAGGCGCTGTCGGCCAATTTCACGTCGGAAGCCGCGCGCCATGTGGTGGTGCCGGCCGATGATCTGGTGGGCGATCTGCATGCCTCTCCGGAATACCGGGCGCACCTGATTCCGGTGCTGGCGGCACGGGCAGTCGAGCACGCGCTGGCGAAACACCACTGAGCGCATTGACCCAGGAACGGCATGCCGGTCGACTCCATTGACGACTGCATCGCGCAACTACAGGGCCAGGGCTACTTCGCCAGCCGCGAGCTGGCCACGGCCCTGTTCTTGGCGCTGCGCATGCAGCGGCCGCTGTTTCTGGAGGGCGAGCCCGGTGTCGGCAAGACCGAGCTGGCGAAGGCAGCAGCCGGCCTGCTCGGCACGTCTCTACTGCGGCTGCAGTGCTACGAAGGCTTGGATACAGCCAGCGCGCTCTACGAATGGGATTACCCACGCCAGATCATGGCCCTGCGCTTGGCCGAAGCTGCAGGCAGCAAGCCCAGCGCCGATACGCTCTACCGTGATGAATTCCTGCTCAAGCGCCCGTTGCTGCAGGCGCTGCTGCCGAACCCCGACCACCCCGATACACCCCGCGTCTTACTGATCGACGAAATCGACCGCGCAGACGAGCCGTTCGAGGCGTTCCTGCTGGAGCTGCTCTCGGATTTCCAGGTGTCGATTCCGGAATTCGGCACGGTGCGCGCGCAGGTGATTCCGCTGGTCATCATGACCTCCAACCGCACGCGCGAGGTGCACGACGCGCTCAAGCGGCGCTGCCTGTATCAGTGGATCGGCTACCCGGACAAGACGCGCGAACTGCAGATCGTGGCGCAGCGCGCGCCCGAAACGTCTGCCCGCCTGCAACAGCGCGCGGTGGACTTTGTGCATCGCCTACGTGGCATCGACTTGTTCAAGGCGCCGGGCATTGCGGAGGCCATCGACTGGTGCCGCGCACTGGCCGCGCTGAACGTGACAGAACTGGACCCGCAGTCGGTGCAAGACACGTTGGGCGTGCTGCTCAAATACCAGGATGATCTGGCCCGCGTCGACGCGCCGACGATCGAGCAATTGCTGGCGGCACCCGCCTTGCCGGAATAAGGCATGCAAGCGACCCTGCCCACGCAGTTGCCAACCCTCGCCCGCAACGTCACGCACTTCGTGCGCCTGCTGCGCAATGCCGGCATGCCGCTGGCGCCGTCACGTGCAGTCGATGCCATTGAAGCGCTCAGCCACATCGACATCGGCCGCCGAGACGACGTGAAGGCAGCGCTGTCCGCCCTGCTCGTTTCCCACCCCGATGAACGCACGCTGTTCGATGCCGCCTTCAACGTGTTCTGGCGTGATCCGGACTGGGAAGGCAAGCTGCGCGCCCTGCTGCTGCCCAAGGTCCGCGGCGGCATTCCACCCGCTGCGCGCAGCAACCGCCTGGCCGATGCGCTGCGCGCGCAATCATCGACCAGCTTGCCGCCACCTCCCACACCCGACGGCGAGCGCCATGACATCGTTGCGCCGCTGGCGTTTTCTGCCAACGAAGCCCTACGTACGCGCGACTTCGACACACTCGACGCCGCGGAATGGCGCACGCTGCAACACATGATCCGTCGCAGGCGGGTGCACTTGGCGCAGGAGCGCACGCGCCGGCTGAAGGCCGCCTCGCGCGGCCGGCACCCGGACCTGCGCGCCACCGCCGCCCAAGCTGTGCGTGCCGGCGGGGAATGGACCGGTTGGAAATACCGCCAGCCGGTCAACCGCACGCCGCCGCTCGTGCTGCTGCTCGACATTTCCGGATCGATGAGCCGCTATTCGCGCGCGGTGCTGTACTACTGCCACGCGCTGGTGCAATCGCGCGAGCGCATCCAGGCCTTTCTGTTTGGCACGCGGCTGACAAACGTCTCCCGGCAGCTGCGGGAGCGCGACCCGGACATCGCCGTGCAGGCCATCGCACAGCTTGTGCCGGATTGGTCCGGCGGCACGCGCATCGGTGCCGCGCTGGCGGAATTCAACCGCCAGTGGGCGCGCCGCACACTCTCTGGCCGTGCCACCGTGCTGCTCGTCACCGATGGACTCGACCACGAACACATCGACTTGCTCGACACCGAAATGGCCCGGCTGGCTCGGTTCGCGCATCGCATCGTCTGGTTGAATCCGCTGCTGCGCTTTGCGGGCTTCGAGCCCCGGGCACGCGGTGTGCGGGCGATCCTGCCATACGTAGACGCAATGGTGCCGGCCCACCATTTCGACAGCCTGACTGCGCTGGAACAGGAATTGGCGCATGCTCGCCGCACAGGCATCCCGCGCGCGCCGTCTCACACCACCCCAGCACGACCAACCGCCCCATGGAACTGACTCAGACCCACCTCCTGCCCGTGCCCCTGCAGACCGCCTGGGATGCATTGAACGACCCTGCCGTGCTACAGCGCTGCATTCCCGGCTGCGAAAGCCTCACCGCTGCCGCCGATGGCGACACGCCCGCTTACGACATCGCCATGCAAGCCGCCGTCGGGCCCGTGAAGGCGCGCTTCAAGGGGCGCATGCAACTGTCGGAGATCACGCCGCCCCGCAGCTACACGCTGCATTTCGACGGCCAAGGCGGCGCCGCAGGCTTCGGCAAGGGCACGGCGCAGGTCCAACTGACGCCCGAGGGACCGACCGTCACCCGCTTGGCCTACACCGCCACGGCCCAGGTGGGCGGCAAGCTCGCGCAGATCGGTTCGCGGCTCGTCGATGGTGCCGCGCGCAAGCTGGCGGATGAGTTCTTCCAGCGTTTTGCGGCAGAACTTGGCGCCTCACCCACCGTGGACGGCGTGCCGGCCGAGCACGCCATCCCCGATCTGGCAGGCGGCGAATTACAGGCCCACGGTGCACGGCAAGGCACATCCGCCATCAGCCCGGCGGTGCAGCCACGCAACCCGTGGCCGTGGATCATCGTGGCTGTGGTGGCCGTGGTGGCGGCCTACCTGTTTTTGCACCACGGGGCATAATCGGCCTCCACCTTGCACTGGCGCCAACGCGCAGGAGCCGCATCATGGACAGCGTCGATCTTGAAGTCTTGAAAACCAGCGTGCGCTGGCTGGAACAGGGGCGGCGTGTGCTGCTCGTCACGGTGGTCAAAACGTGGGGTTCGTCACCCCGGCCGGAAGGCGCGATGCTCGCGCTGCGCGATGACGGCGTCGTTGTGGGTTCGGTGTCGGGCGGTTGCATTGAAGACGACCTCATCGACCGTGTGCGCCGCGAAGGCCTGCACCACACCGAGCCCGAAGCCGTGAAATACGGCATCAGCGCAGAAGAAGCCCACCGCTTTGGCCTGCCCTGCGGTGGCACGCTGCAGCTGGTGCTGGAGCCGCTCAATGCCGCCAGCGGTATCGACGCCCTGCTGCACGCCGTGGAAGCCGGTCAGCTCGTCGCCCGCACGTTGGACATGGCCACCGGCGCGACCGTGCTGCAACACGCCAACGCCACCGACGGCCTGCAGTTTGACGAGCAGCGCCTGACAACCATCCATGGCCCGCGCTACCGAATGCTCGTGATTGGTGCAGGACAGCTCTCGCGCTACCTGTGCCAGATCGCCGTGGGCCTGGACTATCAGGTCACGGTGTGCGACCCACGCGAGGAGTACAGCGAAGACTGGTCAATCCCCGGCGTCACCATGGTCCGCACCATGCCCGATGACACGGTGATGGCCATGAAGCTCGATGAACGCAGCGCCGTCATCGCCCTCACGCATGACCCCAAGCTGGACGACCTCGCGCTCATGGAGGCGCTCAAAACGCCCGCGTTCTACGTAGGCGCGCTGGGCAGCCGCCGCAACAACGCCAACCGCCGCGAACGCCTGAAAGAATTCGACCTGAGCGATGCCGAGCTGGCACGCCTGCACGGGCCGGTGGGCATCTACATTGGCAGCCGCACGCCGCCGGAGATCGCCATTTCCATCCTGGCCGAGGTGACGGCCGCCAAGAACGGCGTGTCGCTGCCAACCATTCTGCAGGTGGAAGGCGCCAAGGCCGCGCGCGAAATTGCTGCAAATGCAACATCGGGGTGCGCCCTACCACAGGCCTGACGTCAATCCTCCTGAGGAACGGCTCGAAAACGCTCGCTAGAAAGGTGGCTGAAAGGTTACATTCATATAAATGATCGGTTTTGCGCGGGCTTCCGGCCGCACAGCATGGCGCCAGCCATGCGGCCCCGGCAGGCCCCGCACCGTGCGCTGCCCTGAGCGGGTGGCGGCGCCCGTTCCCTGCCGAGCATGTCGCCGTAAGTGTCGCGTGACAGTCGCGTAATGCGGCGCCGCTCGTATTGCAGCGGAATGCAGCGGGACACTGTTTGCAAGCGGAAAGGTCATCCGCTTCGCCCCCTTAGGATTTCGAGTTTTTTCGCATGAGTATTTTGTTGACCGGCGCGACCGGCTTCGTAGGTGGCGCCATTGCCGCGAATCTGGCAGCCAAAAGTTTGCTGGCTGACACGCGCTTTGCCGTGCGCGGTGACACGCCTGCCGAAGGGCTGGCGCGGCTGCGCAGCAATCTGCGCCGGTTTGCGTTCGAGCCGGCCGCGCTCGACGCCATTACCGAATCGCAAATCGTGCTGTTCGATCTGCGCGATGCCGGGGCCGCCAACTTGGGCGATCCGGAAGTCATCATCAATTGCGCGGCGCTGGCCACGTTCTCGAATCACCCGTCGCTGTGGGAAACCAACGTTGGTGGCGTGCTGGCGCTCGGCAAGCTGGCCGCGCAGGGCAAGCGGCTCAAGCGCTTCCTGCAGATCGGCACCGCCATGTCGTGTGGTCAATTGGCCAACCGCCATGTCAGCGAAAGCTGGGAGGTGCCGACCATCGAGCACCACGCAGTGCCCTACACGTATTCCAAGGGGATGGCCGAGCTGAAGCTGCGCGAAGACGTGCCGGAGCTGCCGCTGGTGGTGGTACGGCCGTCCATCGTGGTGGGCCACAGCACACTCGGCTGCGAGCCCTCGGGCAGCATCTTCTGGATGCTGCGCATGGTGGCCATGCTCGAGACTTTCAGCTGCCGCCTGAGCGACCGCGTCAACATCCTGCCCGTGGATGATTGCGCGGAAGCCATCGTGCGGCTGTCGACCAAGCCCACGCTGGCGCACAACCTGTACCACATCAGTGCTGGCGATGCGAACTCGGAGCGCATTGAAACGCTGTACCCGCGCTTCAAGCGCTGCCAGACGCCGGAAGAAGACGCCCAGGCGCTGGCCGGCTACGTGTACCAGGAAAAAATCGCCGAGAAAGCCCTGGCGCGTAAATTCCTGAGCATGACCGGCGACGGCAACGTGCGGCTGGTTGCGCGCTGCATCCATCTGTACGCCAAGTTCGCCAGCATGAGCTACGTGTTCGACAACACGCGGCTGCTGCAGGAGACCGGCTTCCAGCCGCGTTCCCTACTCGCTTACCTCGACCGCTGCCTCGAAACGTCGGACGCCGTGCCGATCCCCGAGCAGATGCAGTGGGACTATAAGTAGCCGTCCAGCCCGTTCAACCTACCGGGCCGCACGGCGTGTCATGGTGCCGTGCTATAACCCTCGGCGCCCCGAACTGAGACTCCGGTCCACATCAAGAAGGAGCCGCCGATGACGCTGCAAGCCCTCGTCCATCTCAATGTCGCCACGCTGGTGGATTCATTCATCAGCCTTGCCTCGGCGTTTGCGCTGGGGTCATTGATCGGCTTTGAGCGGCAGATCAGGCAGCGGACAGCGGGCTTGCGCACCAATGCGCTGGTGGCCGTGGCGGCCGCCGCCTTCGTCGATATGGCTGCGCAGATCGGCACCGCATCGGACACCACCCGCGTGATCGCCTATGTGGTGTCGGGTGTCGGCTTCCTGGGTGCCGGCACCATCATGAAGGAAGGGCTGAACGTGCGTGGGCTGAACACCGCGGCCACGCTGTGGGGTTCAGCCGCTGTGGGGGCGGCGGCGGGGTCGGATCTGATCGGTCAGGCCATTCTGGTGACGCTGTTCGTGCTCGCTTCGAACATCCTGCTGCGGCCCGTGGTGGACCGCATCAACCGCACGCCGCTGGACAACCAGGCCAGCGAAGTCACCTACACGATGTGCGTGATCTCCACGAGCGAGCGCCAGAAAGAAGCGCTGGCCGATCTGGAGCGCCTGCTGGAGGAAGCCAGCTACCCGATCAGCGATCTGTCAGTCGAGCCGTTCGGCGAAGACCATGTGGAAATCGAAGCGATGCTGATGTCCACCGCCGTGAATGCGGCCGAGCTGGACCGCATCGTCAATGCGCTGCAAGCGCAGCCGCATGTGGCCCAGGCGTTCTGGAACCCGAGCACGACGGAGTAAGCGCACCGTCTGCGATCAAAGCTCTTGTGTGGCTGCCAGGGCAAAAATCTTTGCCCAGCGCTTCGCTTCGCGACGATTGCGCATCGGGATTGGCCAATCCGCCTGTACCTGATGCTTCAGGCGCAGCGCCAGCGTCCAGGCGCCTTCGCGCTCGACCGCATCGGCACCGGCAATATCAGCAAAGAGAAAGCGGGCGTCCTGGCCATGGAGTTGCAGCGTCCCGCGCTTGCTTTCGGCATCCACCGCAACCTGGCCCCAGCTCCCGCTGAGTGACACAATCCGCTGCCCTTTCACGTTGACGCCATGAACGGCGCGGTAACGCCGGATGAGGGTGATGACCGCGCAGGCTAGCAGCGCCGTGGCAACCAACACCGCCGCACTGCCTGCCACTGCGCCGTAGGCCGCAGCGACGATTGCATACAACCGGACTGCGCCGTAGACGAGCAGACCAATCAGCGCGAACCCGGCAATGATGAACGGCATGGTGTGATTCCTTGATTAAGCCAGCCGGTTATATCCACCGAAACCGTCCTCAACGCAAGTTACCGCAACACATGCCGACGCCTACGGCAAATCGTATCGATACGCTCAGACCAGGCGGAACGCCGCAATCGCAGCGTTCAGCGCCTGGGCCTGTTCTTCCAGCGATTCGGCGGCGGCGGCGGCCTGCTCCACCAGCGCAGCGTTCTGCTGCGTGGCTTCGTCCATCAGGGTGACGGCCTTGTTGACCTGCTCGATGCCGGAGCTTTGCTCGTTCGAGGCGGCGGCAATCTCGCCCATGATGTCGGTCACGCGGCGGATGGAGGACACGATGTCTTCCATCGTGCTGCCGGCGCGTTCGGCCAGCGCGCTGCCGGTCTCGACCTTGGCCAGCGACGCCTCGATCATCTCCTTGATTTCCTTGGCGGCAGCGGCACTGCGTTGCGCGAGGTTGCGCACCTCGCCCGCCACCACGGCAAAGCCACGGCCCTGCTCGCCTGCACGGGCCGCTTCCACAGCGGCGTTGAGTGCGAGGATGTTGGTCTGGAACGCAATCCCGTCAATCACGCCGATGATTTCCGACACCGTGCGCGAGGATGCGCTGATCTCGCGCATGGTCGCGACCACATCGGTCACCACGGCACCGCCCTTGGCGGCGACGTCCGAGGCGCTGTCGGCCAGTTGGCTAGCCTGGCGTGCGTTGTCGGCGTTCTGACGCACGATGGAGGTCATCTCCTCCATGCTCGATGCGGTTTCTTCCAGCGAGCTGGCCTGTTCTTCCGTGCGTTGCGACAAATCTGCGTTGCCGGCGGCAATCTGCTTGGTAGCAGAGCCAATCGATTCCGAGCCGTTACGCACGCGGCGCACGGTATCGGTCAACGCGTTTTGCATGCGGGCCAGACCTTCGAGCAGGCGACCCATTTCGTCCTGGCGGTCAATGTGCACCGGCTGCGTCAGGTCGCCAGCGGCAATGCGGTCGAACTGCGCCAGCGTGGCATTGAGCGGCCCCACGATCGCGCGCAGCAAGGACCACGCACACCACAGCGCCACCACCAGCGCAAAGGCGATGGCGGTAATCACGATCATGCGGAAGCGCGCATACGCCTCGCGCGATGCGTCGTAGTTGGCTTTCGAGAACGCGAGCTGCTTCTTGCTCAGTGCCTGGCTGGAGTCATTGGAATCACGGAAGGCCGCCGAGACGCCCTTTTCCATGATCTTGTCTGCCGTTGCGCGGTCTCCGGCGCGCAACGCCTTGATGATGTCGCGCAGGCTGCCGGACGCGGCTTCACGCTTGGTGGCCACCTCCTTGGCCAAGCGATCCTCTTCGGCATCGCGCGGCAGGGCCAGGTATTTCTTCCAGGCGACATCCGACTCGGCAATCAGCTCTTCGGTGCGGTCCAGCAGCTTCATCGCGCCCTTGTCTTCCGGATACAGCATTGCCTTGTCGAGCGCCGTACGGGCACGCGTGAGGCTCAGGTCGGACTCGCCCAGCGCGAGTGCGGACGGAAACTGGTTGGTGAAGGTTTCTTCGTGCGCGCGGTTGGCATCGCGCAGCCCAAGCAAGCCGGCAACGCCAATCAGCAAAGCGAGCAAGAACAGTAGCGAAACCGAGAGCACCAGACGGGTGCGGATGGTCAGACGGGCGGACATGGGCGGCGAGAGTGGCGTGCACGGCTTCTCACGCAGGCGCGACGATCGCGCCGGGCGGCCGGCTACCTCCGCACTATCGGTTGCCTTGGCGCAGAACTTGAGCAGAACTTGAGGGCGACGTGCACATTAGCGCACCCATCGCCCTCATTTTGGTGCAGGGTCAGCCGGGATTGCCCTTGCGTGCTTGCCGATAGTCCTCGGCAAACTCGGCCCACTGCTTGAGCGACACCTGCCGCCCGTGAGCCGCCAGCTTCAGCGCCGACTTGCGCCACGCCGTACCGGCGGCATAGTCCTGCACCTGCTCCACCAGGTCGGTGCCGTGCCGGCCGCAGCCGCGCAAATGGCACCACGCGGCCACGCGCGCCATGGTTTGCAGGGCATCGTCCAGGTTGGCGATGACGTGCTTGCCGGAGCCCAGCGCCACGCGGTCGGCGGTCGGCTGCAGGCTCTTGACCACGTACGACTTCGGCTTTTCCCCCTTGGCGCCATAGACCACCCCACGCAGCAACGCGGGTGAAATGGCCTGCGACACGCGCTGGATGTCCACCACGCGCCCGGCCTCGCTGCGCCACGGCGCCACACTGCACGCGCTGCCCAGCGTATCCGCCCAGACGCTGGGCACGGAGAGTTTGATGTCGATCAGCCGCAGCGTGGCAGGGTCCTTCTCGGGGCGTGCGAGCACGGAATAGCGCTCCAGCCCCAGGCTGCCAGTGCCGGCAATGCGCTTTGCCACATCAATGGCGATGAAGCGCTGACCGTGGCCATTGCCCTGTTCCCCATACGCCTCCAGGATGCGCCGCGCGCGGCGGGCCTCTTCCTTGCTGGCACGCAACGTGCGGCGCCCGTCGATGCGCAGGCTGATGCGGTTGCCATCGCGTTCGGTACGGCTGGCCAGATAGGCGGCGCGGTTGCGCTTGCGCAGGCCGCGCAGCAGCTCGTACACGATGCCAGTGGCCGTGGCGCGCTCCACCCAGCGCGCTTTGCCATCGACCAGCGACGCGGCATACGTATCGAGAAAACGGCGGCACAGGTTGTGCGCGTCTTCGTCGGCCAGCTTCCAGCTGCGCGCTGCCACCTGGAGGCTCGACAGCACGCGCACAAGGTCGACCGTGAAAGGCGCGACCAGGGCCTCGTCAAAGTCGTTCATATCGAAATAGACGAGGCCGTTGTCGCCCTTGAAGCTGCCGAAGTTCTCCAAGTGAAGATCGCCGCAGACCAGCGTGCGCGGCGCATCATGGAGCAACGGCGCATCGGCTAGAGAAGCAGCGTATAGGTTGTTGGTGCCGCGAAAGAACGAGAACGGATCGGCCGCGATGGCCTCCAGCTTACGGGTGAGGCGTTCTGGGTCGCGCCCGGCGTTGTATTCGAGAATGGTGCGGGTACTGTCGTGCATGGTCCGGCCTCGTCGATGGTATGAAGTGGAGTGCAATGCCCTCAAAGATCGAAGATTACGCGTTGATTGGCGATTGTGAAACCGCGGCGCTGGTCTCGCGCGATGGCTCCATCGACTGGCTCTGCTGGCCGCGGTTCGATTCGGGGGCGTGCTTTGCCGCGCTGCTCGGCACGCCTGACCATGGCCGGTGGCGCATTGCCCCGCAGGGCAACGTACGCACAGTGCATCGGCGCTATCTGCCCGGCACGCTGGTGCTTGAGACGGTGTTCGAAACCGACACCGGCACGGTCAGCCTGACTGACCTGATGACCGTGCGCCTGCCCGGCACCACAACCACACGCGATGACACATCGGACCTCATCCGCATCGTGCGCGGGCTGTCGGGCACGGTCGATATGCGTATGGATCTGACCCTGCGCTTCGACTATGGCGCGTCCGTACCGTGGGTCAGCCGCGTATCGGAAACAACCGGCACACCCGCCGAGCCACCCTGTGACATGCCAGACTGCGTGCTACGCGCCATCGCCGGGCCCGATATGGTGACCTTGCGCACGCCCGCGCCCATCCGGGGCGAGAACCTGTCCACCGTGGCGGACTTTTCCGTGAGCGAAGGCGAGGCAATGCCCTTCGTGTTGTCGCACTCGCCATCGCATCTGCCGTTGCCGGATTCCATCGATGCACTCGAAGCGCAGGTCGACATCGAGGCGCGCTGGCGGGCGTGGTCGGGCCGCTGCCAGGGCGCGGGCGAATGGACCGAGGCCGTTTTGCGTTCGCTCATCACGCTCAAGGCACTTACCTACCACCGCACCGGTGGCGTGGTGGCCGCGCCCACCACATCGCTGCCCGAACAGCTCGGCGGCGTACGCAACTGGGACTACCGCTACTGCTGG
Organism: Ralstonia sp. 25C; assembly: GCF_051904805.1. Classification (NCBI taxonomy): domain Bacteria; kingdom Pseudomonadati; phylum Pseudomonadota; class Betaproteobacteria; order Burkholderiales; family Burkholderiaceae; genus Ralstonia; species Ralstonia sp. 25C. Next base: position 168,614 of record NZ_CP196737.1, read on the forward strand.
CTGCGCGACGCCACCCTCACCCTGCTCGCGCTGATGAACGCCGGCTACTACAACGAGGCCCGTGCCTGGCGTGAATGGCTGGAGCGCGCCATCGCGGGTAGCCCATCGCAGGTGCAAATCATGTACGGCATAGCAGGTGAACGCCGTCTGGGCGAATGGACCGTGCCGTGGCTGCCCGGGTACGAAGGCGCGCAGCCCGTGCGCATCGGCAATGCGGCCGCTCTGCAGTTGCAGCTCGACGTGTATGGCGAATTGATGGACGCCCTCTACATCGCCCGCCAGGGTGGCCTCGATGGCGATGAAGCGTCCTGGCGCCTGCAGGTCGCGCTGATGACGCATCTGGAAACCCTCTGGCAAACGCCCGACGAAGGCATCTGGGAGGTACGCGGCCCCTCACGGCATTTCACGCACTCCAAGGTCATGGCGTGGGTGGCGTTCGACCGCGCGGTCAGGACCATCGAAGACTTCAACCTGGAAGGCCCCATAGAGCGCTGGCGCGCCATACGCGACCGCATCCACGCCGAGGTCTGCACCCACGGCGTCAACGCCCGACGCAACTGCTTCGTGCAGAGCTACGGCAGCGAAGAATTGGACGCTGCCCTGCTGATGCTGCCGCTGGTCGGCTTCCTACCCGCGTCCGACCCGCGCATCCGAGGCACCGTCAAAGCCATCGAAGAAGACCTGCTGGTCGACGGCCTCGTACGCCGCTACCGCACCGAGGCCGTGGCCGATGGACTGCCCGAGGGCGAGGGTGTCTTCCTCGCTTGCAGCTTCTGGTACGTCGACAACCTCGTCATGCAAGGCCGCCACGACGAAGCCCGTGCTCTGTTTATCAAGCTGCTGGCGCTGCGCAATGACGTAGGCCTCCTCGCAGAGGAATACGACCCGCGCGTGGGGCGGTTGGTCGGCAATTTTCCGCAAGCGTTTTCGCACATTGCGCTGGTCAATTCCGCGCTCACGCTGTGTGCAGCGGCGGATCACGTGGGCCAACGGACGGGGCAGCCGGGGCCAGGGTCGAAGCCGGTAAAATAGCGCCCCATGACCGAATCGACCGCCCTCCCGCCCATGATCGACGACGAAATCAGTGCGTCCGGCAGCACTCTGCTAGGCCGCCCCGACAGCCCCTGCATCGGCATCTGCTCGACCCTCTTCGACGAAGTCTGCCAAGGCTGCGGCCGCACCCAACTGGAAGTCAGCAACTGGGTCTTCATGAGCGACGAGGAACGCAACGTGGTCTGGACACGCATCCTGGCCGAGGGTACCGCTCAGGGCTACAACGCCGACGGCAGCCGCAAGTAAGGGGGGCTCCGAACGCAAAAAACCCGGCCGAAGCCGGGTTTCTTTTTGGGCGCCGCTTGTTGATCAACCGGTCGATCAACCGTTCTGCGCGGGGTTGAGTTGTAGCGCCTTGTACTCCAGGAACTCCTCCAGCCCGTATTTGCCATTCTCCCGCCCGTTGCCGGATTGCTTATAGCCGCCAAACGGTGCCTGCATGTTGAACGGCCCACCATTGATATTGACCTGCCCAGTGCGAATGCGACGCGCCACACGAATCGCCCGCGCCTCGTCGCCCGACCACACGCCACCGCCCAGGCCGTAGATGCTGTCGTTGGCAATGCGGATGGCCTCTTCCTCGTCGTCGTAGCAGATCACAGTCAGCACGGGGCCGAAGATTTCTTCGCGCGCCACGGTGTCAGTGGTCTTGACGTTGCCGAGCACGGTCGGCTTGACGAAGAAGCCGGTCGAACAGGCCCTCCGGCGCTTCCGCACCACCGGTGATGAGCTCCGCGCCCTCTTCCAGCCCCTTGCGGATATAACCCAACACACGATCGCGCTGCACAGCGGAGATCAGCGGGCCCAGGCGCGTGTTTTCCTGCGCGGGGTCGCCCGGCACATAGCTTTGGGCGAACTGCGCGGCCAAGGCCTTCACCTCTTCATACTTGGCGCGCGGCACCAGCATGCGGGTATGCGCCGAGCAGGTCTGCCCCGAGTTCAGGAAGCACGCCGACAGCGTACCCTTGACCGCCGCCGTCAGATCCGCGTCCTCCAGAATCACCGAGGCCGATTTGCCGCCCAGCTCCAGCGCCACCCGCTTGACCGATTGCGACGCAAGCTCGGCCACACGTTTGCCAGCACGCGTCGAGCCCGTAAACGACACCATATCGACTTCCGGGTGGCTCGCCAGCACTTCACCCACCACCGGGCCGTAGCCGGTGACGAGGTTGAACACGCCCGGCGGCAGTCCTGCTTCTTCAATGACTTCCGCCAGCACAAAGGCGTTCAGCGGTGCCACCTCTGACGGCTTGAGCACCACCGTGCAGCCTGCCGCAAGTGCAGGCGCCACCTTCAACGTGATCTGGTTGAGCGGGTAGTTCCACGGCGTGATGGCGCCCACCACGCCCACCGGCTCACGCACCACCAGCGAGTTGCCGACATGTTCTTCAAATGCAAACGTGTCGAGCAGCTTGGCGAAATTGCCCCAGTTGTAGACGGGGCCGCCCACCTGGATGGCGCGCGCCAGCTTGATCGGCATACCGACTTCACCGGCAATCAATTGCGCCAGTTCTTCGCTGCGGGCCTTGAGGCCATCGGCAATCTTCTGAATGTATTCGGCGCGCTTGGCAACGGGCGTGGCTGCCCAGCTGTCGAATGCGGCGCGGGCCGCTGCCACGGCGGCTTCGGCATCGGCCACGCTGCCTTCGGGAATCGTCCCCATCACCGCTTCGGTGGCCGAATGAATCACTTCAATGACGCCCTTGCCCTGCGGCGCCACCCACTTGCCGTTGATGAAAAGCTTGTCGCGTTGCTGCATCGTTGGTCGTCTCGCTCTGGTGGATGCGCGGTCTGCGCGTTGTGCTATCCGGGTTGCGACTAAGATTCATGCCACCCCCGGGCGGTTATGATCAGCCTATTGTAGAGCCAGCAGCGCGCGCGCCGCTGACATGCCGGCCGAGGGAGACATCGCATGACCACCACCATCTACCAGAAGACCGACAAGGGCCAGGACGAGATCCGCACACGCGCGAACCACCTCGACCAACGTCACCGCGCCGTGCTTCTGATGGTCAACGGTGAGAAAACCTGCGACGACATCCTCCTCCAGCTTCAGCCGCTGGGGATGACGCAGGCGGTGTTCGATGAGCTGGAGCAAGGCGGATACATCCGCATGCATATGCCCGGCACCGCTGCGCCCGCCAAGAGTGTTCCGCCTGCCCCTGCGCCCGTGGCAACCACTGCGGCCCCTCCGGCACCTTCCGCCGCCACAGCCGAAGCAGGTATTGACGGCTACCAGCGGCTGTACCGCTTCTACACCGAGACCATCAGCCGCTACCTGGGCCTGCGCGGCTATCTGTTGGAAATGAAGGTCGAGAAAGCCGGCAACGTTGAGGAACTCGTTGCCCTGCGCGAGACGCTCAAGGCTGCCCTGACAAAGACGCGCGGCGAACCCGATACCAGCAACGTGATCGCCCAGCTCGATCTATTGATTGACGAGGCGACGAGTTAGCGGCGCAGCGGCCAGTAGAAACAATAAAGGCGGCACATAGGCCGCCTTTATTCTTGCCGAACGGAGAACGCTCGACGATCAGACTTCCACGCCCTGGCTCTGCAGGTACTCGTCGTACGTGCCGAGGTAGTCGGTGAGCGTGCCGTCCGGGCGCACTTCGATGATGCGCGTGGCCAGACCGCTGACGAACTCGCGGTCGTGCGACACGAAGATCAGCGTGCCTTCGAACTTGTCCAGCGCGATCTGCAGCGACTCGATCGACTCCATGTCCATGTGGTTGGTCGGCTCGTCCAGCGCCAGCACGTTGTGGCGGCCCAGCATCAGCTTGCCCCAGATCATGCGGCCCTTCTCGCCACCGGAGAGCACCTTGACGTTCTTCTTGATGTCGTCGGCCGAGAACAGCAGGCGGCCCATCGTGCCGCGCAGCGATTGGTCGTCGTCGCCGGCCTGCGTCCACTGGCTCATCCAGTCCATCAGGTCGCGGTCTTCGGGGAATTCTTCGTAGGTGTCCTGCGGCATGTAGCCGACATTGGCGTGCTCGGCCCACTTGACGGTACCGCCGTCGATCTCGATGCCGCGCTGCACGCCATTCTTCACCGCGCCGTTGAGCAGGCAGCGCAGCAGCGTGGTCTTGCCCGCGCCGTTCTCGCCGATGATGGCGATCTTCTCGCCAGCCCGCACGGCCATCGTCAGGTTGTCGAAGATCTTGCGGTCGTACGTCTTGCGCGCGTTTTCGGTTTCCACAGCCAGGTTGTGCAGCTTCTTCTCGAACTCGAAGCGGATGAACGGGTTCTGGCGCGACGACGGCTTGATGTCTTCCACCTTGATCTTGTCGATCATCTTCAGACGCGACGTGGCCTGACGGGCCTTGGACTTGTTGGCCGAGAAGCGGCGCACGAAGTCCTGCAGGTCGGAGATGCGCTCCTTGGCGCGTGCGTTGGCCGCCTGCAGGCGTTCACGCGCTTGCATGGAGGCTTCCATGTAGTCGTCGTAATTGCCCGGGTAGACCTTGAGCGTGCCGTAGTCCATGTCCGCCATGTGCGTGCAGACCTGGTTCAGGAAGTGGCGATCGTGGGAGATGATGACCATGGTGGAATTGCGCTCGTTGAGCACCGATTCCAGCCAGCGGATCGTGTTGATGTCGAGGTTGTTGGTCGGTTCGTCCAGCAGCAGCACGTCAGGGTTGGAGAACAGCGCCTGTGCCAGCAGCACGCGCAGCTTCCAGCCGGGGGCGACGTTGCTCATCGTGCCGTTGTGCTGGTCGGTCGGGATGCCGACGCCCAGCAGCAGTTCACCCGCGCGAGCTTCTGCCGTGTAGCCGTCGTATTCAGCGTACTTGGCCTCCAGGTCGGCGGCCTTCATGTAGTCGTCGTCGGTGGCTTCCGGGTTGGCGTAGATGGCGTCACGCTCCTGCGCGGCGGCCCACATTTCGGTGTGGCCCATCATCACCACGTCCAGCACGCGCATGTCTTCGTAGGCGAACTGGTCCTGGCGCAGCTTGCCCAGGCGCACGCCCGGTTCCAGCATCACGTTGCCAGCGCTCGGCTCCAGATCGCCGCCCAGGATCTTCATGAAGGTCGACTTGCCGCAGCCGTTGGCACCGATCAGGCCATAGCGATTGCCCTCGCCAAACTTGACCGAGATGTTCTCGAACAAGGGCTTGGGCCCGAACTGCATGGTGATGTTGGCGGTGGAAAGCACGTGGAAACCTTGATTTGGAAAGCGGTGATCTGGCGCCGCAAGCACTTGGTGAACGCTTGCCCTGGACGCCATTTGGAGAACCTGGGATTTTACCATCCGAGCGTGACCCGGATGGCTTGGGGGCTTAAGCCTTCAGCGTCGGATACCCCGACAAGTGCAGCGTAAAGCCCGCGGCATCAACTTCGAGCTCGGCTTGCGCCCCAATCGGCAGCGTGGCTTTGGTCGGGCAATGGCCGAATGGCAGGCCGGTGAGGACCGGAATCGACAGACGTTCGGCCAGATAGTCGTGCATGGTGTCGAAGTCGTAGCCGGCGTCGTACGGTGTGGTGCGATAGCCTGAGAAATCACCCAGTACAAGCGCCTGCTGGGCTTCCAGCACACCGGCCTGCTGCAACTGCAGCAGCATCCGCTCGACGCGGTACGGGTGTTCGTTGATGTCCTCGACGAACAGGATGCCGTCGCGAACCTTCGGCAGATACGGCGTGCCAACCAGGCAACACAGCATCGCCAGGTTGCCGCCCCACAGCGTGCCGGTCACGCTCGCAGGTGTTGCGGCCTGCGGCACATCCACGCGCAGCGAATACGTCGGGTTGCGCAGGATGCCCCAGAAGTGCTCTGCCATATAGGCATCCATCTCGGGTGGCCCGAAATCCGCACACAGCATCGGCCCCGCGAATGTCACCCCGCCAGTCGCGGCCAGATACGCCAGCGAAAACGCCGTGAAATCGCTATGGCCAACGATGATGGTGTTGGTAGCACGCGCGCGCTGGTGAATAGCGGCAAAGTCGATGCGGTCCAGCAAGCGCGTCAGCCCATAACCGCCGCGGATGGCCATGGCGATTTCCTGGCCGCTGCCGGTCGCAATCTGGTGCAAGTCCGCCAGCCGCGCGTCGTCTTCGCCGGCAAAGCGTTGATGCTGGCGCCCCAGGCACTCCCGATTGACGATCGTGCAGCCCTGCGCCTGCAGGAACGCCACGCCGCGCTCGGCGATGGCGGAGTCATTCGGATAACCGGAAGGCGCAATCAGGCGGACAGTAGTCATGCGGCAGGTTTGTCGGTGTCGGTCGTTGCCAGCCGCGCGGCCTTCTGGCTGGCACGGCGCTCGGCAAAGAAGGCGCGCAGCATGTCGCCGCATTCCTGCGCGAGCACGCTGCCGGTGATGGCGGTCTGATGGTTCAGCCGCGTCTCGGCAAACAGGTCGAGGATGCTGCCGGCGGCGCCGGTCTTGGGATCGGGCGCACCGTAGACGACGCGCGCCACGCGGGCATGCAGCATGGCGCCGGCGCACATCACGCAGGGCTCCAGCGTCACGAAGACTTCGCAGTCCGGCAGGCGGTAATTGCCGAGCTTTTCGGCGGCCTGACGCAGGGCGCGCATCTCGGCATGAGCGGAGGGATCATGCGTGCCGATCGGCGCGTTATAGCCGACGCCGACGATCTCGTTGCCGCGCACGACTACGGCGCCCACCGGTACCTCGCCCTGCCCCCACGCGAACTTGGCCTGCACCAGCGCCTGCTGCATCCAGTAGCCGTCGCGCTCGTGGGCGGACATGTCGGCGGGCGGCGTGAGGACGTGGGGCGTGGTCATGCGAACGAAATCAATCCTGCTCGTGCGGGCGTGCAAGCTTCACGTCGGCCCAGCAATTCGGGGTTTCGTACAGCACGAGCTTGGACAGGCGCAGATGGTGCCCGAACGTATTGCGGAACACCGGCTCAAGAATGTCGAACGCGACCTGCGCAAGGTTCTCGACCGTCGGCACGTCGTTCAGCACGACGGTCTTGTGACCGCCTTCCATGCCGTTCAGGAATTCGACCAGCTTCGTGTCGCCGCGATAGACCAGGAACGCGTGGTCCCACAGGTCGACGAGATGCTTGTTGGCGAGCTGCTTGACGTCGCCGAAGTCGAGGATCATGCCGTCGTCGGCAGCCTTGTCGTTGTGCAGGACTTCGCCGGTGAGCGTGAGTTCGAGCTGGTAGCGATGGCCGTGCAGGTTGCGGCACTGGCCGGCGTGGCCCGGGATGCGGTGGCCGGCATCGAATTCGAGCCGGCGCGTGATGGAAACGGTCTTGGTCATGGAGCGCAAAGGACTGGGCGGCAGCGGAGGCCACAAAACAGCAGGAACGACTGGAGAAGATGCAGCGGCCCGCCTCAGCGGATGCCCAGCATCTTATGGGTTTGCAGCGACAGGCGCCAGCGGGGCCGGCGTTGGCACAGCTCAACGGCTGCCGCCGTATTCTGCCGCGCCAGCGGGCCATCCATGGCCTGCAGGAAGAAATGCTGAAAATCCAGCCGTTCGTATGCGTCCAGGTCCTGCCCGTCTTGCGGAATCACGACCTTCAGCTCGTCCCCACGGGTGACGACCAGCTCCGAGCCCATCTTCGGGCTCACGCACACCCAGTCGATGCCCTCGGGCACGGCGATGGTGCCGTTGGTCTCGATGGCGATCTCGAAACCGCGTGCGTGCAGGGCGTCGATCAGGGGGGTGTCGAGTTGCAGCAGCGGTTCGCCGCCGGTGCAGATGACGAGCGGTTTGCCGCCCGTGGCGTCGGCCGGCCATTCGGCGGCGACGGTGTCGGCCAGGGCATCTGCGGTGGTGTATTTGCCGCCTTGCGTGCCGTCCGTGCCGACGAAGTCGGTGTCACAGAACTGGCAGACGGCGGTGGCGCGATCGGCTTCGCGCCCGCTCCAGAGATTGCAGCCGGCAAAGCGGCAGAAGACGGCTGCGCGGCCAGTGTTGGCACCCTCGCCTTGCAGCGTGTAGAAGATTTCCTTGACGGCGTAAGTCATGTCTGAACGGTGGCATTCACAGGAGAACGCCGCAGAAGCGACGAAAATCCCGCGCAAACCGTACCAGTACCCACTAGTGAATAACCCGATATTGTTTCACAGATCGGGCTTTCGCGCCGTCCTACCCGCAGAAGGACGCCAACGTCACAAACGAAAATGCACCTTCCGGGGTCAGCCACGCTGTGAAGATCAGCGCGGCGCTTACTGCGACTAGCGCCCACGCCGTCCAGCGGCCAAGTCGCGTGCTCATGCCGGTTGGGCCATCGGCGCGCGTGCCAGCTGGCGATCGTCGATCGGCCAGTGCAGCAGCGCAGCGACCACACCCAGCGCCATCGCCCCAAACCAGATCGCGTCGTACGAATGCAGGTGGTCGTACACCACGCCGCCCAGCCACACGCCCAGGAACGCGCCGATCTGGTGGCCCAGGAACACAAAACCAAACAGCGTGCCGATATAGCGCACCCCAAACACCTGCGACAGCAGCCCATTCGTGAGCGGCACCGTGCCCAGCCACAGCAGCCCCATCACGATGGCAAAGCCATAGAGCGTGACCGGCGACAGCGGCAGCAGGATGAACAGCGCAATCGCCGCCGTGCGAATCAGGTACAGCAGCGACAGCAAATACTTGCGCCGGAACAGCCCGCCCAGCGCGCCGCAGTAATACGTGCCGACGATATTGGCGGCGGCGATCAGCGCCAACGCGACCATGCCGTGCCGGCCCGTGAGCCCCTTGTCGAGCAGATACGCCGGCATATGCGCGCCGATGAAAGCGAGCTGGAACCCGCATGTCAGAAAGCCGAGATTCAGCAGCCAGAAACCCCGATGCGCAAAGGCTTCGCGGATAGCGGCGCCCATGCTCTGGTGCGCCTCCTGGGCCACGGTTGCCGACGTGCGCTCGCGCAGCGGCACCGCCAGTGGCAAAAACACGGCCATCACCACCGCCATGACCACCAATGCTGTCACCCAGCCGACGGTGCTCAGCAGGCCCTGCGCCGTCGGCACCATCACAAACTGGCCGACACCACCCACTGCACCGGCCACACCCAGCGCCCAGCTGCGACGCTCGGGCGGTGTGAGCCGGCTGATGGCGCCATACACCACGCCGAATGACGTGCCCGACAACCCCACGCCAATGAGCGGCCCCGCCGACAACGTAAAGCCCAGCGGCGTACCGGCATGCGCCATCAGCAGCAAGCCCAGCGCATAGACGGCGATACCGGCGACCACCACCTTCGCCGCGCCAAACCGATCCGCCAACATGCCGGCAAACGGCTGCATGGCGCCCCAGATCAGGTTCTGCAGCGCAATGGCGAAGCCAAACGTCTCGCGCGTCCAGCCGTGGCCCATGGTGATCGGCACCAGGAACAGGCCCTGTACGTGGCGGATGCCGAGCGCCAGACCGATCACCGCCCCACCCGCCAATACAGGGAGCCAGGCAGATTGCGTGGGGGATTTCGCGTGCATGGATGAGTTCTCCGTTGCGACTGACATTCCCACATTGCAAGCGTGCGTTTGACTGGAATGTCGTCAGATGGCTTATTAAACTTCGCCAGACCCAGGTGCTCAATTGATCTTTGAGAACCTTTTGCATGAGGAAAACGCATGTCGACTCCCCTGGTTCGGTTGGCCTCGCTGGACTTGCTGCGTGGTTTTGTGGCGGTGGGCCGGCGCATGAGCATCACGCTGGCCGCCGACGACTTGTGCCTGACGCAATCGGCGGTGAGCCGGCAGGTGTCTGCGTTGGAGGAGGCGCTGGGCGTCAAGCTGCTGGTGCGCGGGCATCGTTCGATTGCCTTCACGCCCGAGGGCGAACGCCTGTTCCGCAGCGCCGACAGTGCCGTGCAGCAGTTGCAGGACGCCATTGGCGCCATCCGCGTGGCTGCGGAGCGCCGGCCGGTGACGATCACCGCGAGCATCGGCGTGACGGGGCTGTGGCTGCTGCCACGTCTGGCGCGCTTTCAGCAGCAGTACCCGGACATCGACGTGCGCGTCGCCACCAATAACCGCCTCGTCGACCTGAAGAACGAAGGCATCGAACTGGCCATCCGTTATTGCCCACCTGGGGACGCGCCGCCGGGCGCGATCCGGCTGTTTGGCGAGACGGTGGCGCCGGTGGCTCATCCGTCGCTGGGCGTGCGTTCGCTGGACTCGGCCGATGCCCTGAACGGGCTGACGCTGCTTGATTTTGACGACCGCGACCTGCGCCGCCCCTGGCTCCAATGGACCGACTGGCTGGCTGCCGCCGGCTGGAGCCACGCCAAACCGCGCACCGTGCTGCGCTTCAACCAGCACGACCAGATCATCCATGCCGCAGTGGCGAGCCAGGGCATCGCGCTTGGCCGGTTGGAGTTGATTGCGCCGCTGCTGGCTGACGGCCGCCTGGTGACCGTTCCGACAACAGCTCCTGGCGTGCACAACACGCATGCGTACTGGCTCATCCAATCCGAGGCCGCCCCACGTCGCGATGTGCGTGATGTGGCTGCTTGGATCCGTTCGGAAGCAGCAACCCAGGCCTCGCATGCGTCCTGCACATCCGAGCTTGCCTGAAAGGCGTTTGAACGTGCGCGGCAGTCCACGTGTAATGTGGCGGACTTCGGCACGCCCCTTTTTTGTCGCAGCCTTGCAGTCCCCCTCTCATCCACCTCATACCGGATCGCCCATGCCGACCCAGATCGAAAAAGCGCACACCTTCCGCAACCTGCACGAACGCAGCGGCACCTTTGTCATCCCCAACCCGTGGGACCCGGGCTCGGCACGGCTGCTGGCGGCGCTCGGCTTTGAGGCGCTGACGAGCACGAGCGCCGGCTTCGCCTTCTCGCGCGGGCGACCCGATTACGGCATGGGCCGCGATGTCATCCTCGCGCACGTGGCTGATCTCGCCGCCTCCACTGATCTGCCCATGGCGGCGGACTTGGAGGACGGCTTTGGCGACGCCCCCGAAACCGTCGCCGAGACCATCCGACTCGCAGGCGCCACGGGCATCGTCGGTGGCTCGATCGAAGACGCCACAGGCAACCCCGATGCGCCCATCCATTCGCTGGAAGCTTCCGTCGAACGCATACGCGCGGCAGTGGAAGCCGCGCGTTCGCTGCCGTTTCCGTTCACGCTCACGGCCCGCGCTGAAAACCATCTGCACGGCCGCAACGACCTGGCCGACACCATCCGCCGTCTGCAGGCCTTCCAGGACGCCGGCGCAGATGTGCTCTACGCACCGGGCCTGAAGACGCGCGAAGAGATCGCCACCGTGCTACGCGAGATCGACCGCCCACTCAACGTGGTGATGAGCTTTGCCGACGGCAACCTGAGCGTGGCCGAGCTGACCGAACTCGGCGTCAAACGCATCAGCGTGGGCGCCGCCCTGGCGCGCGCCGCCATGGGTGCGTTCCAGCGTGCCGCGGAAGAACTGCGGACCGCGGGCACCTTCAACTTTGCGCGGGATGCAGCCAGCGGCGCCAAGCTCAACGCCCTGTTCGCGCCGTTCGCCTGATACCGCCCAGCGATGACCACCGCCACACGGCCGGGCGTTCTGCGCCAGATCCCGGCCGGCGTCTGGGTGCTGGGCTTCGTCAGCCTGCTGATGGACATTTCGTCCGAGATGATCCACAGCCTGCTGCCGATGTTCATGGTGTCGACGCTGGGTGCGAGCGCGCTGACGGTTGGCCTGATCGAAGGGCTGGCTGAGTCGACCGCACTGATCGTCAAGATCTTCTCCGGCGTACTGAGCGACTACCTCGGCCGGCGCAAGGGGCTGGCGGTGGTTGGGTACGCGCTCGGCGCATTCTCCAAGCCGCTCTTTGCGCTCGCCCCCACGGCAGGCATTGTGCTGACGGCGCGGCTGCTGGATCGCATTGGCAAGGGCATCCGCGGTGCCCCGCGCGATGCGCTCGTCGCCGACATCGCACCGCCGGAGGTGCGTGGCGCGGCGTTCGGGTTGCGGCAATCGCTGGATACCGTGGGCGCGTTCCTCGGGCCGCTGCTAGCCGTCGGGTTGATGCTGCTGTGGGCCGATGATTTCCGCGCCGTGTTCTGGGTGGCGATGGTGCCGGGGCTGCTGTCGGTGGCGTTGCTGTTGTTTGGCCTGCGCGAGCCCCACGGCCACGTCACCACGCATCGCACCAACCCCATCCGTCGCGACAACCTGAAGCGGCTCAGCGCGGCGTACTGGTGGGTGGTGATGATCGGCGCGGTCTTCACATTGGCCCGCTTCTCAGAGGCCTTTCTGGTGCTGCGCGCGCAACAGGGCGGCATCCCTGTCGCGCTGGTGCCGTTGGTGATGGTGGCGATGAACGTGGTCTACGCGCTGGCGGCGTACCCGTTTGGCAAGCTATCGGACCGTATGAGCCACCACGCGCTGCTGGCGCTCGGGCTGGTGGTGCTAATTGCCGCAGATGTGGTGCTCGGCCTCTCCGACCACTGGGGCGTCGTCATTGCCGGCGTGGCACTGTGGGGCGTGCACATGGGCATCACGCAAGGGTTGCTGGCCACCATGGTGGCCGACACCGCCCCAGCCGACTTGCGCGGCACCGCCTATGGCATGTTCAACTTGGTGAGCGGGCTGGCCATGCTGCTCGCTAGCGCCTTGGCTGGGCTGCTATGGGACAAGCTGGGCGCGGCTGCCACCTTTCACACAGGCGCGATGTTTTGCGTACTGGCCCTAGGTCTGCTGGCGGTGCGGCGAGCCGTCTCCCGCGCCCACTGACACCCCGCCCTACACGCCCGCAATTTCACGCAACAGGTGCGCTTCCGTGTTGGTGTTGATCTGCACCCACAGCGGCAAATGGTCTGATAGCTGATACGTCATGGCCTGCTTGGTCAGGCGCGGAAACAGCGGCGTGTGATCGCCCTGGTAGAAATCGAGCACGCCACCTGCGTTGATGAAGCTTTCGGGGTACTCCGGCAAGTGCAGGATCTGGTCGTAGCGCTTGTTCTTCTCCAGATTGCTGCCGAAGGTGCTGCGCAACAGCTTGTCGGGCACGCGCAGGCCCTTGGCGGTCAGCGCCTTGAAGAGCGGGCTCTTCTCGCTGGGGATGTTGAAATCGCCCATGACGATCAGGTCTTTGCCGTCGGCGTCCTTCTCCTGCGCCTTGTCGGATACCCACTGCGCCAGCGCTTCGATCTCGGGCAGGCGCTCACGCTCGCTGCTGCCCCAGCGGATATGCGCGGCAATGCAGACAAAATCGAAATTGCCCGAATGGAACGACGCGAGATACGGGCTACGCCACCACGAGATGTCCGACAGATATTCCGCCCCGCGCTTGGTGCGCGGCGGTTGCGCCTCGGCAGCCAGACCGTTGAAAGTGACCGCGCGGCGGTCGTAGACAAAGGCCATGCGCTCACGGTTGCCGCCGGCATCGATGATGGCATCGGAATACACCGCATGCCAATCCGGCCCGAGCATGCCGAGCACCCGCTTGAGATCACCCAGGTTGTCGCGCACCTCCTGCACGCCGATCAAGTCGAACTGCCGCAGAACCTCGGCGATGTAGTACAGCGCCGTCTTGGTCCGCGGCGTCTTGCCGAACTCGCGCACGTTCCACGTGGCGATGTTCAGCGTTTCGTCCAGCTTGGAGGATGGAATCTTCGCTGCGCAATACGCTCACGCAGCACGAGCAGGCCGCGCGCAATCTCGGGGGTGATGCCGTCGTAGTTCATGGGGGGCGTTCTGTTTGAAAGCCCGCCACTCTAGTCATCGCGCGCGGATTGCCATATCAGACAACGCCCTGATGTGTGCGGAACCAATCGACGAGGAAATCCAGCATCGCGCGTAACGCCGCCGGCATCTGCCTGCGCGAGCTGTAGACGCCGTGGATACCCAGCACCTGTGGCGCGTAGTCCGGCAGCAGGCGCACAAGCTGCCCGCTCGCGATGAGGGGCGCGGCGGCAAACACCGGCTGCAGCGCAATGCCGGCGCCTTCCTTGGCGGCCGCCAACAGCGCCATCGATTCGTTCGCGCTCAGGTTGCCACCCACCGGCACATCGGATGGCGCTCCCGACTTTGCATCCGTGAACTTCCACAGGCTCTTGCCGAAGTACGAGTACGTCAGGCAGTTGTGCACGGCCAGGTCTTCCAGCCGGCGCGGTGTGCCATGCGCGGCGAGGTACGACGGTGCCGCCACCACAACGGACTCACACGTGCCCAGCGGCCGCGCGATCAGATTCGGGTCGAGATCATTGGTAATGCGCACCGCGAGGTCGATGCGCTCTTCCACGAGGTTGACGGTGCGGTTGTCGACAACGAGGTCCACAGCGGTCTGCGGATAGCGCCGCAGATACGCCGTCACCGCCGCGCCCAGCACCTGTTGCGCGAGCGATTGCGCGCACGCAATGCGCAGCAGACCACGCGGCATATCGGCTTCAGCGCCGTCGGCCACGGCCATCTGCGTGGCGATTTCCAGCATCTGGCGGCAGCGCGCCAGGGTGGCCTCGCCGGCCGCGGTCAGGCCTATGCGGCGTGTAGTCCGGTGCAGCAGGCGCGCGCCGGACCACTCCTCCATCTCTGCGAGGTAGCGCGTGACCATCGCGCGCGACATGTCGAGCCCTTCCGCCGCGGCGCTCAGGCTGCCGCGCTCGACAATCGCCAGAAACACCTCAGCCGCCTTGATGCGATCCATATTTGATCGATTAATGAAACAAATATGCGCATCTTAGGGTGTTTTTCGGTCGAATCAAGCAACCTATAGTGATGACATTCCAAATCACCTCACCCGACTGGAGAACCCGAATGTCCTTGATCCGCACCTTGCTCGCCGCCAGCCTTGTCAGCGCTGGTCTTGTGGCCCATGCCGCCGCGCCTGCGCCGCTGCACCTGGAGGTCTATAACCCGGGCGACAAGGGCATCTTCCCGGTGTCGTCGGAAATCATCACCGGCGCGCACGAGGCGATCCTGATCGACGCGCAATTCCAGCGCAGCGACGCGCAAGCCCTAGTGCAGAAACTCAAGGCCAGCGGCAAGACGCTGACCACGGTCTACATCAGCCATAGCGATCCGGATTACTACTTCGGGCTCGACGTCATCCACGCTGCTTTCCCGCAAGCGAAGATCGTGGCGACGCCGCAGACGGTGGCCGCCATCCAGGCGTCGATGCAAGGCAAGCTGGCCTATTGGGGCCCGATCCTGAAGGACAATGCGCCCCAGGCGCTCGTGTTGCCCGAGGTGCTGCAGCGCGACCACCTGACGCTGGAGGGCCGCACGATCGAGATCAAGGGGTTGAACGGCCCGAACCCGGCGCGCACGTATCTGTGGATTCCGTCGCTGAAAACCGTAGCCGGCGGCGTGGTGGTCTTCAACGGCGATCATGTCTGGGTGGCCGACACGCAGACGCGCGAGTCGCGCCTGGGCTGGCTGCAGACGCTGGACAACATCGCCGCGCTCAAGCCCGCGACGGTGGTGCCCGGCCACTTCTCCGGTGCGATGCCCAAGGGGTTGGACGCGGTACGCTTCACGGCCGACTACCTGAAGACGTTTGAGCTGCAAGCCGCCAAGGCCAACAACTCCGCAGAGCTGGTCAAGGCCATGAAGACCGCCTACCCGACGCTCGGCGGCGACGCTTCGCTGGAGCTGAGCGCCAAGGTCATCAAGGGCGAAATGAAGTGGCCGCAATAACGCGGACAAACACAAGGACAAACGCATGACAACGCTGCATTACATCTTCGACCCGCTATGCGGCTGGTGCTACGGCGCCGCGCCGCTGGTGGAGGCCGCCCGCAAAGTGCCGGGCCTGGAAATCGCCTTCCATGCCGGCGGCATGCTGGCCGGCGCGAACCGCCGTGCGGTGACGCCACAGTGGCGCGACTACGTCATGCCGCACGACCACCGCATCGCCAGCCTCACCGGCCAGCCCTTCGGCGAGCCCTACTTTGAAGGCCTGCTGCGCGATACGACGGCCGTGATGGACTCGGAGCCGCCCATTACCGCTGCGTTGGCGGCCGAGGCACTCGGCGGGCGTGGGCTGGACATGACCCACCGCATCCAGCGCGCGCACTACCAAGAAGGCCGACGCATTGCCGATGTGCCCGTACTGCGTGAATTGGCGGCGGAGATCGGCCTCTCGCCCGAAGCCTTCGATGCGGAATACGCGCGGCAAGCCGGTGCGCTCACGCAGCAGCACATCACCGCCAGCCGGCAATGGCTTGATCGCGTGGGCGGCCAAGGTTTCCCAACGTTTGCGCTGGAGGATGCGGATGGCCGCATCGGCATGATCGACATCGGCCCGTGGCTGGGTCGCCCGGAGCAATGGGCACAGGCACTGGCGCAACATGCTGGCGCGCCGGCTTCGGTGGACGCGGTGGGTGAAGCCGATGGCCCCGTCTGCGGGCCGGACGGCTGCGCATAGGAAGAACGCGCCTCAGCCCTTGAGCGCCCAGCGGCCGAGTTCGTCGTACCGCGTCTTGCCCAGCCAGCTATGGATGAGGACGAACTCCCGCACTGTCCACGTGATGGGCTCGACCGGTTTGGGCGCAAAGCCGCCACGGTCGTACAGCAGCGTGATATGCGGTTTGAAGTGGCCATGCGACACGGGCACGCCGGCCCGCAACAGCGCGTCGCCCAGGGCGGACTGAAACGCCATCAGTTCCGCCACACCCTCATTGCCCAGCAGCACGAAGGGCCGGTGATCGCGCCGGCCATGAAAGCTCACCACCTGGTTGAAAGAGGCATCGAACGCGGGCAGCGCGAGCCCTTCGGCTGCGGCACGTACTCTCGCAACCAGGTCATCCGGCGGCGGTTGAACGAAATCCCCCACATGGTGGAGCGTGACGTGCAAACGTTCGGCACGCAGCGCCTTGCCCTTGAAACCCACCACAGGCCGCAATTGCTCGATTAGGCGAGCGATGTGTTGCGCGGTCTCGGCATCGGGCTTCACGGCCAGAAACAGGCGATGTGCAGGCAACTGCGGGGTGGCTTCGAATCCGGGAAGCGTGAGTTGGGTCACGGGAAGGCGGCAGGCGGCGAGTGGGGAATCCGCCCATTATCGACGCCCGCATGACCGTTTTGCTCCGGTCTTGCTGCGGTCTTGCTGCACGCGCAAAAAAACAACGCCCGGCAGATGGCTCCGCCAAGCGTTGCATGTTTCCGATGTGACGTAGCGATCAGATGTCGAAGAACACCGTCTCCGCGCCGCCATCGGGCGTGTCTTGCAGGCGCACGTCGAAGGTGTAGACCACTTCGCCGTTACGCTCGCTGCGCTGGGCGATCAGCGTCTTGCGGCGCACTTCCCACTCGATACCGTTCAGCACGGGGTCGGTGCCATTGGCGGCCACCTCGTCGCTGAAATACACGCGTGTGTGCAGCCCCATGTTGATGCCCCGCGCAAACAGCACCATGCAGATGTGCGGTGCCTGCACGGCGTTGCCGCGCCCCGCCACGGCACCCGGCTTGATGGTCTCGAAGCGGTAGACGCCTGTGTCGAAATCGGCGCCGGCACGGCCCCAGCCGCGGAAGGCGGGGTCCACCGGCTTGTCTTGCCGATCCGCCGGATGCGCGTACTTGCCATCCGCATTGGCTTGCCAGATCTCGATCAACACATCGCGCAGCAGCGAGCCGGAGCCGTCGTAGACGCGCCCTTCCAGCGCGATGCGCTCGCCGCGCGTGGCCGGCGTGGTCAGCACATTGCCGAACTCTTTTTCGTAGATGTCGAAACCGGCCTGGCGCGGCGCAAGGCCGATGTGCACGTATGGGCCGCCCGTCTGCGAGGCTGTTTCGTTGAAGTGCGCAAATGGTGGCGTTGTGGTGGCAGCCGCTGCCTGGGCGCGTTCCAGCGATGCTTGAAGCGTGGTCGTCGTCATCACTTGGCTCCTTGCAGACCGGGGACAGTGTTCTCGAAATGCGTGGCACGACGGCCGCGCAGCGTGATGTCAAAGCGGTAGCAGCGCGAATCGAGCGGCACGTGGTTGGCCGTATCGAGCAGCGCAATCAAGCCGCGCACTTGCTCTTCACTGGGGATGGTCTTGATGATCGGGCACTGCGCGATCATCGGGTCGCCTTCAAAGTACATCTGCGTGATCAGGCGCTGCGCCCAGCCGTCGCCCGACAGCGAGTAGTGGATATGCGCCGGGCGCCAGTCGTTGATGCTATTGCGCCACGGGTACGCGCCCGGCCTGACGGTGCGATAGACGTAGTAGCCATTGGCGTCCGTCAGCATGCGGCCGCAGCCGCCGAAGTTCGGGTCGATGGGCGCGAGGTAACGGTCGTTCTTGTGGCGGTAGCGTCCGCCGGCGTTGGCCTGCCACACCTCGACCAGTGCGTTCGGCACCGGGCGGCCGAATTCGTCGCGCACATAGCCATGCACGATGATGCGCTCGCCGATCGGCAGGCTGTCTTTGGCGTAGTTGAGGATGAGGTCGTTGTCGAGCGGGCCGAGGTCATCGGCATGGAACACTGGCGCGGTGGTTTCCGACAGCGTATTGAGCGTGGAGATGAGTGCCTTGCGCGGGGAGCGCAGCACGCTGGTCTTGTAGCCGGGCGTCAATGCGGGCGGATGCTGGGTGGTATCGCGCTGGGCGAATTCGCCAGTGCCGGAAAGGGGCAAGGTCATGGGGCGTCTCCTATTGAACTCGTGGGATGGACTGTATCTCCGCAAAAAAGTGAAGTAAATTGACTTCTGGTCGAAAATTCAATAACCCCAAGTTATGGAAAGTGCTGTTTTCGGCGAACTCCCTTCGCGAATCCGCTTCCGGCACCTGAGCTGCTTTGTGGCGATCGCACAGGAGCGCAACCTGCGGCGCGCCGCCGAACGGCTGCATCTGAGCCAGCCGGCGGTATCGAAAACGCTGGGCGAGCTGGAAGCGCTCGCGGGCGTGCAACTCGTGGAGCGTGGCCGCCACGGCGCGCGCTTGACGGCAGCCGGCGAACAATTCCTTCGGCATGCGGTGGGGGTGACGCAGGCATTGGAGTCCGCCACGGCCGCGCTGACGGGTTCAGGGGATGCGTCTGCGCCCGTCGTGCACGTCGGCGCCCTGCCCACCGTGGCGAGCAGCCTGCTGCCGCAGGCGATTGCGCGGTTGCATGCGCAACGCCCGCATGCTGGCGTGCGGCTGCGCACCGGGACCAACATCGAACTGCTCTCGGCACTCAAGGCAGGCGAGCTCGATTTCATTATTGGACGCATGGCCGAGCCCGATGCCATGCAGGGGCTGTCGTTCGAGCTGCTATACGCCGAGCCGCTTGCGCTGGTGGTGCGCCCCGGCCATCCATTGCTGGCGCAGCCGGGGGCTTCCGCGTCGTTGCAGGCGGTGCTGGATTACCCGCTGGTGATTGCCACGCAAGGTACCGTGCCGCGCCACCATACCGATGCGCTGTTCCAGACACACGGGCTGCGCCTGCCGGCCGGCGTGACGGAAACGCTGTCGGTGTCGGTCGCACGCTTGCTGGCGTGCCGCTCTGACGCAGTGTGGATTACGCCAGAGCGGGCGGCGCGGGATGATGTGGCCCATCGTCAGCTTGTCCGCCTTGACATCGCCACCTCCGGCACGAAGGAGCCGGTCGGGTTGCTGCGCCGAAGTGCCCAGGCACCGACGGAGCTGGCCAATGCCTTCATGGAACTGCTGACCGATCTTGCCCAGGCGCCATAAGCCGCAACGCCTCCTCCGGAACCGATATACTGAAATCTATGAAAAAGACCGCCAGTACCGCTCTCGCCAAATACAACGTGCCGATTAAGGCCCGGAAGAAAGTCACGTCCGCCATGAGCCATGAGCCCTTCAAGGTGGAGTCAACTGCCCTTCACACCATTGATGGTCGGGTTTTGGTAGTTCGGGAAGCGCCGTCGACCACCGTTAACGACTACGCAAGAAAGGTCATCAGAAAGCACGGCGACGTCATCAAACGCTTGGCCAAGCGGTAATGACTGCGTTGTTCATCACAATCACTCCGGAACAAGTCCGGGAGATCCACGACATCATCCTGTCGACCGAACCAGGGCTCATAGGAGAACACCCAGGCTATTTGGAGGGTGCGCTGAATCGCGTGTCCACTGCGCAGTATTACGACGGGGTAGACGATCTCTTCGAACTCGCGGCACATTACGCGCGCGCCATTGGTCAAGGGCACTGCTTTAACGATGCCAACAAGCGTACGGGCTTGGTGACTTGCCTGACCTTTTTGGAGTTACACGGCGTGACCATTGCACACAACGATGACTTGGAAGATGCGATGGTTGATCTGACGACCGGCGATCTGCCATTGACCGATTTCGCCACCCTGCTCTTCTCGCTCGCTCAGTACGACGAATCAAACGATACGAGCGAGGAATAATCGACGTCACGCCACAAGAAGATACCGGCCAGTTGGCCGGCATCTTCCGTTTTTGCGCCAATCAGCGATGCGCCAGTTCCGATTCCTCCTCGGCATCGAAGACACGCCGATCAGTCTGCCGCAGCAACTGACTGGTAATCGTCCCGGCGGTCATCGAGCCATTGACATTGAGCGCAGTGCGGCCCATATCGATGAGCGGTTCGATGGAGATCAGCAGCGCCACGAGCGTCACCGGCAAGCCCATCGCCGGCAGCACGATCAACGCGGCAAAGGTGGCACCACCGCCCACGCCCGCCACGCCGACCGAGCTAAGCGTGACGATGGCGACCAAGGTGGCGATCCATGTCGGGTCCAGCGGATTAATGCCGACCGTGGGCGCCACCATCACTGCCAGCATGGCGGGGTACAGGCCGGCGCAGCCGTTCTGGCCAATCGTGGTGCCAAACGATGCAGCAAAACTGGCGATCGACTCCGGTACGCCGATGCGCCGTGTCTGCGCCTCGATGCTCAGCGGAATGGTCGCGGCGCTCGACCGGCTGGTGAACGCAAAGGACAGGGCAGGCCAGACCTTGCGGAAGAAGCGAATCGGGTTGATGCCATTGAGCGTCAGCAACACGGCATGCACACCAAACATGATCGCCAGCCCCAGATACGAGGCCACAACGAAGCCGCCAAGCTTGATGATATCTTGCACGTTGGATGTGGCCACCACGTTGGTCATCAGCGCCAGCACCCCATAGGGCGTCAGGCGAATGACAAGGCGCACCAGCTTCATCACCCAGGCCTGCGCAGTATCGATGGCGACGAGCACACGCTCGCCCTTTGCCGCGTCATCCTTGAGCAGATGCAGCGCCGCCACGCCCAGAAACGCCGCGAAGATCACCACGCTGATGATGGAGGTGGGCTTGGCGCCGGTCAGTTCAGCAAACGGATTCTTCGGCAGGAAGGACTGCAGCAACTGCGGCACCGTCAGTTCCGCCACCTTGCCCACGTAGTTGTCCTGAATGGCGGTCAACCGGGCGGTTTCCTGCGCGCCTTGCACCAGCCCCTGCGCCGTCAGGCCAAACAGATTGGTAACGAACACGCCGACGAGGGCGGAGATCAGCGTCGTCAGCAACAGCGTGCCGATCGTCAGCAGGCTGATCCTGCCTAGTGACGAGGCGTTGTTCAGCTTGGCCACCGAGTTCAGCACCGACACCAGCACAAGCGGCATGACGATCATCTGCAGCAGTTGAATGTAGCCGCCACCCACGATGCTGAACCACGCGATCGACTGCTTGAGCGTCGCGCTGTCGTCACCGTAAATGATGTGCAGTGCGAGGCCAAAGACGATGCCGAGCGCCATGCCCAGCAGCACGCGTTTTGCCAGACTCCAGTTCGGCTTCAAATGTGCGCAATAGCGCAGTGCCATCAATAGGACGACAAAAGCGGCGATGTTGAGGATCAGCGGGAAGTTCATGTTTCTGAGGGCCTTGCTTGGATCGCGGCATCTTACGACAGACGTACACAACGCGTTGTAGCAATGCGTGCGCCAAAGCCGATGGCGTTGCACCGTCCCGACGAAAAAAAAGCCCGCACAAGTGCGGGCGAGACAAGGAAATCAGGAGCCCTGCGATCAGAACATCATGCTGCTCAGAAGGAATGAACGATACCGGTGTACGCGCCCAACTGGTTCTTGCCCGGAGCCGGGTTGTTGTTGGTCGCCTCCACCGAGAAATTGGCGTTGGCGCTGTTCTGCACCGTGCCCACGCTGGCGTACAGCAGCGTGCGCTTGGACAGGTTGTAGTTCGCACCGGCCATGAACAAGTTGGCGTTGCCACCACCATGGTTCACGTTGACGCGGTAGGCGGCGCCAATCAGCGTCAGCGCCGGGGTGAGCTCGTAGTTCACGCCCAGCCAGTAGTGGTTGGCCTTAGTGGGTGCGCCGACGGGGGCATCGGGGGCGGACAGGTTTTCGTACACCGCAAACAGCTTGGCCTTGCCGATGGTGAACGTGCCGCCCACCGTCGCTTCTTTCGAGAAATTGAAGATGTCCGTGTACTTGCCGTTGGCGTCGCGGATCACGTCGTAGATCGCGCGCACTTCCACCGGGCCAGCGGTGTAGACGGCAGACACGCCATCGCGGCGGCTGTTGGTGAAGGAGCCCGGCTGTTCGCCCAGGCCGGTCTGCAGACCGAACTGGAAGCCGCCCCAGGTCGGGCTCTGGTATTCGACGATGTTGTTGGCGCCGGGCCAGTTACGTCCGCGTACCAGCGTGGCGGAGCCGATGAACTGTTGGCCAGTCGGGTCGAGGAACCAGACGTCGTTGCTGATGAAGAGGTTCTTGCCGGCGGTCAGCGTGCCCCAGGTGGGGCTGGACAGACCGACGTACGAACGGCGGTTGAAGAGCGCATCGCCGTTGGTCTTGCCCTGGGCGGCGCCAAAGCCGGATTCCAGGCGGAAGACGGCTTGCAAACCACCGCCCAGGTCCTCCTTGCCCATGAACCCGAACATGCTGGTCCCCCACTGGTTGTCAGCGGCGCGCCAGAGGCTGCCGCCCGGCGACGTCGCGGTGGCGGCTACGTTGTTCTGGTAATCGATGCCACTGACAACGCGGCCGTACAGCGTGACGTTGGTCTGTGCATGCGCCGTGGCGGCGGCGGTGCACAGGATGGCCGCCGCAAGCGGCCAGGTTGCTCGATGCTTCACTATCGTCTCCTCTCTCTCGTGTCGTACCGGCCGCGGCCGGGGCTTTCACTGCTGCTGCAAATCAAAGATGCGCGTCATTGGCGTCCACTTCTGTCCGGCGGGCGTCCAGGGCGTGGGGGCTTGAAACCGCCACATCAGTGCTTCCCATTCGCGGATCTTCGGGTCCGTTTCGGTGGCGTGGGCCATGCGCTCAGCGTCGTAAATGGCGTCGTCGGTCTCCATGATCATCACCATGCGTGTACCAAGCCGGTAGATCTCCATGCCAGTCACCCCGTGGATGCGCAGGTGCTGTGCAACCTCCGGCCAGATGCGCTGGTGATGCGCTTCATACGTGGCAATCAAGGCCGCGTCGTCTTTCAGATCGAGAGCAAGGCAGTAACGCATGGCGGCGGTCTCGTCATTCATCAGGTCAGCGCACGGTCGAGGTGCGTGTAGCCACCATCGACAAATACCCACTGCCCTGTCGTGTGCGACGCCTGGCTCGACAGCAGGAACACCGTGGTACTGGCAATCTCATCGGCAGTGGTCATTCGCTGGCCGAGCGGGATCTTGGATGTGATACCTGCGAGCTTGGCGTCCGGATCGTCAAACGTGGCGATCCAGCGCTCGTACAGCGGCGTCAGCACCTCGGCGGGAATGACCGCGTTGACACGCACGCCGTCCGGCGCCAGTGATGCTGCCCATTCCCGTGTGAGCGACAGCTGTGCACCCTTCGCGGCGGTGTATCCGCTCGTATTGCCCTGCCCCGTCACCGCCGTTTTCGACGAGATGTTGACGATGGCCCCTCGGCTCGCTTTCAGGTGCGGCAGGCACAGATGCGCCATGACGTAGTAGTGAATCAGGTTTTTTTCCAGGGAGCGCACGAACGCGTCTCGGCCCGCATCCAGGCCCACGCTGTCATTGACGCCCGCGTTGTTCACGAGACCATCGATGCGCCCGAACGCGCGCGCCGTTTCATCCACCATGCCGCGACAGTCGACCTCGTCTTCCAGATCGAACTGGAAGAAGCGTGCCTTGGGCTGGCGGCGCATCAACTCGGCCTCGAACGACGGGGCCATCGGGCTCTTCCCGCAGATGACGGGGATGGCGCCTTCAGCAGCCAGTTGCAGCGAGATGGCCGCGCCAATACCGGCCGCCCCACCCGTTACGATCACGACGTTGTCTTGCAGATGCAGATCCATGGCTCAGGCCTTACCTTCCTTGAGTTGCAGGTTGTAGCAGCGGATGGCGGTGCCGCCCCAGAGGTCGGCGCGTTCGGTGGCGCTCAGGCGCTCTTCGGCCCAGACGTGCAGCACGTCGTACACGGTGCCGTACGACGCGGCCAGCAGGCACACAGGCCAATCGGAGCCGAACATCACGCGCTGCGGGCCGAAAACGTCGAGCGCCACGTCGAGGCATTGCCGTGCGTGGTACACATCGCGCACGGTCACGCCTTTTCGCCAGTCGGCTTCGGTCAGCAGGCCAGACAGCTTGCAGACAACGTGTGGCATATCCCCTAGCGGGGCCAGTGCGGCCTTCCAGCGTGCCAGGGCCTGCGGGTCGCGCTCGAACGTTTCAAGCGGCGGTTTGCCGAGATGGTCCAGCACCAGCCAGTGGCGGTCCTGCCGGCCGCAAAAGGCCACGGCGGCGTTCAGTTGATGGCCGTACACCAGTACGTCGTACGTGTACCCCCAGAGCTGCAGTAGCGAGACACCACGCTCGAATGCCGGGTCCGACAGAAACGCCTCGACATCCGGCTCGTCTTGCACGGTGTGCCGAAAGCCGACCAGCTTGTGCTCGCCGCTCCGCGCTTCCAGGCGCGCCTCCAGATCAGTGGCATGCAGGTCTTCCCAACCGACCACACCCACAATCCACTCGTGCGCATTGGCGAGACCGAGCAGAAAATCTGTCTCCTCGCGCTCGGTGCGGGCCTGCACGGCAATCGCGGCATCCAGCCGCTGCGCGCGCAATTCGGGCAGCAGATCGGCGGGCAAGCGGTCGTTCGCCAGGGCCTCCATGCCGAGCCCGATCCATCGGTAAGCCTCGGGCCGGTAACGCCAGAAGTGCTGGTGCGCGTCGATGCGGAACGTCGTCATCGACTCAGCCTCGGAAGCGGTATTGCTCAAGCGACGCTGGTTTCATCGTGATCGAGAAACCGGGAGCCTGAGGCGGCAGGTAGGCTGCGTTGCGCACCACGCACGGGTCGACAAAGTGCTCGTGCAGGTGGTCCACGTACTCCACCACACGGCCTTCGCGCGTGCCGGATACGCAGATGTAATCGATCATCGACAGGTGCTGCACGTACTCGCACAGGCCCACGCCACCCGCGTGCGGGCAAACCGGCAAGCCGTATTTGGCGGCCAACAGCAGCACGGCGAGGATCTCGTTCACGCCGCCCAGCCGACACGCATCGATCTGCACCACGTCAATCGCGCCGCGCATGATGAACTGCTTGAAGAGGATGCGGTTCTGGCACATCTCGCCCGTCGCCACTTTCACAGGCGCAATGGCCTTGCGCACGGCGCGATGGCCCTCCACATCGTCCGGGCTAGTGGGCTCTTCAATGAACCACGGCTTGGCAAACCCCAACTCGCGCACCCAGTCGATGGCTTCGCTCACCTCCCAGACCTGGTTGGCGTCGATCATCAGTTCGCGGTCGGGCCCGAGCACCTCGCGGGCGATGGAAACACGGCGGATGTCGTCTTTCAGATCGCGCCCGACCTTGAGCTTGATATGGCGGAAGCCGCTGTCGACGGCCTCTCGGCAGAGGCGGCGCAGCTTGTCGTCGTCATAGCCGAGCCAGCCGGCGGAGGTGGTGTAGCAGGGGTAGCCTTCCGCCTCGAGCGTGCGGATACGCGCAGCCTTGCCGGGCGCCTGCTTGCGCAGCAGTTCCAATGCTTCGTCGGGCGTGATGCCGTCGGTGATGTAGCGGAAGTCGATGCAGCGCACGAATTCTTCGGGCGTGAAGTCGGCCACCAGACGCCACAGCGGCTTGCCTTCGGCCTTGGCCCACAAGTCCCACGCAGCATTGACGACCGCCCCGGTTGCCAGGTGAATGGCACCCTTGTCCGGGCCAATCCAGCGCAGCTGGCTATCCGACGTGACATGCCGCCAGAAGCGGCCCATGTCTTCGCGAATCCAGTCCAGGTCCAGCCCCTCCACCAGATGACGCATCGCTTCGATGGCGGCGCAGCACACCTCGTTGCCGCGGCCGATGGTGAAGGTCAGGCCGTGCCCCTCCAGGCCCGGCTGATCCGTTTCCAGAATCACGTAGGCCGCGGAGTAATCCGGGTCCGGGTTCATCGCATCGGAGCCGTCGAGATGCTGCGAAGTCGGAAAGCGCACGTCCAGCACGCGCAGAGATCGGATGATGGTCATGTGTGTTGTGTTCTGGAATGCGGAATGCGTGCCCTTCAGCCCTGCGCGTTCACCGTGCGCTGGCGTTGCTCGCCCAGGCCCTGGATGCCCAGGCGCATGGTCTGGCCGGCGCGTAGATAAACCGGCGGCTTCTGCCCCAGCCCCACGCCCGGCGGCGTGCCGGTGGAAATCACATCGCCCGGCTGCAGGCTCATGAAGCGGCTCAGGTAGCTCACCAGATGCGCCACGCCAAACACCATGGTCGACGTCGAGCCGTTCTGGTAACGATGCCCATCCACCTCCAGCCACAGGTGCAGCGCCTGCGGGTTGGGCACCTCGTCAGCGGTGACGAGCCACGGGCCGATCGGGCCAAAGGTGTCGCAGCCCTTGCCCTTGTCCCACGTGCCGCCACGCTCGAGCTGGTATTCGCGCTCCGACACATCGTTGATAACGCAATAGCCCGCCACGTGCGAAAGCGCATCCGCCTCGCTGATATAGCGGCCGCCCTTGCCGATCACGACGCCGAGTTCCACCTCCCAATCCGTCTTGACCGAGTCACGCGGAATTTCCACGTCGTCGTCCGGGCCGCTGATGGCACTCGTCCACTTGCTGAAGACCACCGGTTCGGCGGGCACCTCAGCACCGGTTTCGGCAGCGTGGTCCGAGTAGTTCAGGCCGATGCAGATGAACTTGCCGACGTTGCCGACGCATGCGCCCAGCCGGAGACCCGCTTGCGGCGTGCCATCCACCACGGGCAAACGATTGATGTCCAGCGCGCGCAGACGGTCCAGGCTTTCGGGCAGCAGCGCCGCGCCGGCCACGTCGTCGATCACGGCGGACAGGTCGCGCACTTGACCTTGTGCATCGAGCAGACCGGGCTTTTCGTGGCCCTTGGGGCCGTAGCGGAGGAGTTTCATAGCGTTATCGTTGTGGACAGCAATCAATCAGCGAATTAGTTGGACCAGCCGCCGTCGATCACGCAGCAGGTGCCGGTCGTGAAGCGGGACTCGTCCGAAGCCAGATAGGTGGCCAGCGCGGCAATCTCGTCTGCCGTGCCGACGCGGCCCATCGGCTGGCGCGCAACGAATGCGGCGCGGATGGTGTCGATGGAGACGTTTTGTTGCTGTGCCTGCGTGGCAATGCGCTGCTCGAGCGAAGGCGATTCCACCGTGCCCGGGCAGATGGCGTTGCAGCGGATGCCGCGCGCCACAAAGTCGGCGGCAATCGCCTTGGTCATACCGATCACGGCGGCCTTGGTGGCGCCATACACAAAGCGGTTGGGTACGCCCTTCACGCTCGAGGCTGCTGAGGCCATGTTGATGATCGACGCGCCGCCGTTGTCGAGCATCTTGGGCAGCAGCGCACGCGTAAGCCGGTACATCGACGTTACGTTGAGCTGCCACGAAAACGCCCAGTCGTCTTCCGAACATTCGAGGATGCTGCCGTGGTGCACAAAGCCCGCGCAGTTGAACAGCGCATCGAAGGCGGCTTCTTCGCGCGCCAGCACGGCGATGGCGTTGGCGTCCGTCACATCCAGGCGCAGGGTGCGGATGCCGGCGGTCTCGGCCAGTGTGGCCAGCGCCTCCGTGTTGACGTCGGTGGCGAGCACTTGCGCGCCCTCTTTTGCAAACATCATCGCGCTGGCCCGGCCGATGCCCTGCCCGGCCGCTGTTACGAGAATGCGTTTTCCTTGGAGTCTCATTGCGTGTGCGTGCCGACGTGGGCCGGTCAGCGCCGGCCCGTATCTGCCATTGGGTTAGACCACTGCACCAGCATGGCGGCAGACAACCTCCGCCATGCCCCTCATTGCGATGCTGCGTCAGTACAGAACGTTCTTGGCTTCCGGCGAATCCAGGTTCTGCTTGTTGACCATCATCACGCCGGTATCGACCTGCTTCTGCACGGGCTTCTTCTCGATCACGTTGACGACGGTCTCGATGCCCTTGTAGCCCATCTGGTACGAGCTTTGGACGGCGATTGCGCGGATCGTGCCGTCGCGCACGAAGCCCTGCAGATCCTGATTGCCGTCAAAGCCGATGGCCGCCACCTTGCCGCTCTTGCCCGACTGCTGCAGCGCGCGGCCCATGCCAACGGCCGTCGGCTCGTTGGCACCGAAGATGCCCTTCAAATCAGGATTGGCGGCCAGCACGTCGGTCGTCTGGTTCAGCGCCGTGGCCATTTGCGATTGCGAATAGAAAGGCCCGACGATCTGCAGCTTCGAATGCGCTTCAATGTATTTCCTGAAGCCGCCCACGCGGCCGATTTCAGACCCTGCACCCGGCACGTACGACATGATCGCGATCTTGCCGGTCTGGCCCACGGCATCGATCATCGCCTTCGCACACAGCTCACCCGCCTTGGTGTTGTCCGTCGACAGGAACGACTGGTAATACTGCTTGCCCGAATCGGATACCAGCGAGTCGATCAGCACCACGGGAATGTGGGCCTCCCACGCTTTCTTCATCGCCGGCACCAGCGCGTCCGGGTCCGATGGTGCGAGCACAATGCCAGCCACCTTCCGGTTGACCGCGTTCTCGACCATGTTCACTTCGTCGGCGATGGCGGATTCGGCAGCGGGCCCCTGAAAGGTCATCGTGTAGCCCTTCGCGTTGGCCATGGCAGCCGTGGCGCCTTTCTGGACGTTCTGCCAGAAGTTGGAGTTGGCCGATTTGACGACCACGGCAATTTCACCGCCCGCCGCTTGCGCATAAGCAGAGAACAATGCGCAGGTTGCTGCCACCACCGCCAGCACAGAACACTTCTTCATGTCTCACTCCTTGGTTTTGGTTTGAACTGCTCGATTCACAACTTGCGGTTTCTGAGCTGATCGATCCAGACGGTGCCAAGGATGACCACGCCGATGATGATCTGCTGGATGAAACTGGATACGCCGTTCATGTTGAGCCCGTTGCGCAACACGCCGATCACGAACGCGCCAATGGCCGTGCCCGAGACCGTTCCGACACCGCCCATCAACGACGTCCCGCCGATGACGGCACTGGCAATCGCGTCGAGCTCGTACATCACGCCCTCATTCGGTTGTGCCGTTACCAGGCGAGACATCAGCACGCAGCCGGTCATCCCTGCCAGCAGGCCCGAGAGCACATACGTGAACAGCTTCACGCCCTGCACGTTCACGCCGGACAAACGTGCCGCTTCGGCATTCGAGCCGACTGCGTAGATGTGCCGACCAAGCGAGGTGCGTGCGAGCAGCACAGAGACGGCGATGAAGAGCGCCAGCATGATCACCACCGGGTAAGGAATGCCGGGGAAGACCGTATCGGGAAAGCCATCTGCCCCGATGTGCGAGATACGGAACAGCGCGCCGTTGCCGAGTTCGCCAAAGGCGTCGCCAAGACCCGACACCGGCCGGGCACCCGTAATCTGCAGGGCCAGGCCGCGTGCCACCAGCATCATGCCCAGCGTGGCGATAAACGGCGGCAGGCCCATCTTCGTGATGCAGATGCCGTTGACCCACCCGCAGATGGCGCCGACCAGCACGCCGGCCAGCATGGCAATGGGAACCGGCACGCCCATCTTCACGAGCAACGCCGCGACCACGCCCGAGAGCGCCAGCACCGACCCCACCGACAGGTCGATGCCACCCGTGATGATCACGCACGTGGCCGCCACGCCCAGGTAGGCAATCGACGTGACCTGCAGCGCGACGGTCATGAAGTTACCGACGGAGAGGAACGCCGCACTGGTTGAAGCAAATGCAATCACAAGCGCCACCAGGCTGCCCAGCGCTGCAAACTTTTGGATCAAGTCACGGTGGTGTTGCTTGCGCTGCGTTTTCACGGCCTGCGGCTGATCGGATGTCATTTCAAGCATGGGTTCGTCCTGATGCGTAATGCAGAATCTCTTCCTGGTTCGTGTTCCGCGTTTCCAGGACGGCGGTGATCCGGCCTTCATGAAAAACGGCGATGCGATCGGTCATGCCCAGCAGCTCCGGCAGCTCCGAGCTGATCAGCACCACACCCACGCCGTCCGCCGCCAGTTGATCCATCAACCCGTAGATGGCGTACTTCGCACCCACGTCGATGCCGCGTGTCGGCTCGTCAAAAAACAGGATGCGCGAACCGCGATACAGCCATTTGCCGATCACGATCTTCTGCTGATTGCCACCCGAGAGATTGCGCACGGTCTGCCCCACCGACGGCGTGCGGATATTCAGCTCGCGCACGTAGCGCTGGGCCACAGCAGTCTCTTCGGAAAAGCGCAGGAAGCCGTGCGACGAAATCGCCCGCACATTGGCCAGCGTGATATTCACGGCCACGGGCATGGACAACGCCAGACCGTCCTTCTTTCGGTCTTCCGACAAATAGGCGATGCCCTGCCGGATCGCCTCGCGCGGCGAGCGGATCGTCACCGGTGTATCACCCAGCATGATCGATCCGGAGTCGAGCCGCTCGGCGCCGAAGATCGCCCGCGCCACCTCCGTGCGACCTGCGCCCATCAAGCCGGCAAAACCGAGAATCTCGCCCTTGCGCAGCTCGAACGACACGGGCCCAAAAACGCCTGCGCGGCTCAGTGCGTTCACGCGCAGCAAGACCTCGTCGGTCGGCACCGATTGGCGCGCGGGAAACACGTCGTCAAGCGAACGGCCCACCATCCGCGCGACGATCTCGTTGATGTTGGTGGCAGCAAAATCACTCGTGGCGATATGGCGGCCGTCGCGCAGCACGGTGACGCGGTCCACGATCTCCGCCATCTCATCGAGCCGATGCGAGATATACAGAATCGCCACGCCATCTGCGCGCAACTCTTTGATGATGCGAAACAGCTGAACGGTTTCGGATTCCGTGAGCGAAGACGTGGGCTCGTCCATGATCAGCACACGCGCGTTGAGCGACAGCGCCTTGGCGATCTCCACCATCTGTTGCTGCGCGATGGAGAGCGCGCTCACCAGCGTCGTAGGCTCAACCGCCAGGCCGATCCGCTGCAGATAGCTGCGCGCGTTGGTGTTGAGCTTGCGGTAGTCGATGAACGGGCCGCGCTTGGGCTCGCGCGCCAGGAAGATGTTCTCCGCCACCGACAGGTGCGGCACGAGATTCAGCTCCTGGTGGATGATCGCAATACCGGCTGCCTGCGCCTCGGCGGTGGAGGTGAACCGCACCGCCTCGCCCCGATACGAGACGGCGCCATCGTCTGCCGTGTACTGGCCGCTGATGATCTTCATCAGCGTGGATTTGCCGGCACCGTTCTCGCCACAGATGGCATGGACTTCGCCCGCACGCAGATCCAGATCCACGCCATCCAGCGCAACCACGCCGGGAAAGCGTTTGCCGATGCGCTGCAATCGCAGGATCTCTTGCGGCATCGACAGTCTGGCGCTGCCAGCGTGCGCGGGCACGGCCTCAGCAGGGGTCATCCGTGGTCTCCGTTGTCTTGCGAGGCTCCGATCTTCCGCTTGACCCACTGGTAAGTCCAGTTCAGCGCAGTCCGATCATGCTCGTCATTTTTTGGTCAGGCCAATATCGTTCATAACATACTAGCCTGACCACTAGTGCAAACCCTGAAATACCAGCGACACTAGTCTAGACAAAGCCTTGCAGCGCGCATGCTAGACTCGACGCGCACACACGCAGGGCCGAGCCCGCACCAAATTCACACAAAAATGAAGCAGACTGAGCCCAAGCGGCTTTACCAATCTGTGGCCGCACAGATCCTCGCGCTGATCCAGCAGGAAAAACTCGCTCCGGGCACGCGCCTGCCTCCGGAGCGCGAACTGGCGCAAACGCTGGGCGTGTCCCGCCCGTCGCTGCGCGAGGCCCTGATTGCACTGGAGATTGGCGGTCAAGTCGAGATCCGCATGGGTTCCGGCGTGTACGTGCAAGACGCGAGCGCAGCAAGCGAAAGCGCCGCCATTCCGTCGCTGGGCGAAAGCCCTTCGGAGCTGATGCAGGCCCGCGCCATTCTTGAAGGCGATGTCGTCACGCTGGCTACCGGCCGGCTGACGGCGGCCACGCTCGACAAGCTGCAGCGCACCGTCGACCGCATGCGCCGGCTCGCCCAGGCAGGCAAGTCCCCCACCGATGCAGACCGCCAGTTCCACATGCTCATCGCAGAAACCGCCGGCAATTCGGTGCTGAGCCGCTTCGTGGCCGAGTTGTTCGATAGCCGCCACGACCCGATTGCGGCTGCCATCCGCGACCACGCAGAAGGCGAATCGAGCTGGCATGCGGCCGTGCGCGAACATGAAGAGATCCTGCGGGCGCTGCAGGCGGGCGACCCGATTGCCGCGCAAACCGCCATGCGGGCGCACCTGCGCGCATCGGAAGAGCGCTGGATTGCGGGTGCCATTCAGCAAGACAACGCACCCTGACACCCGCACCTCGCCCAAATCGGCCTGACCAAATAAGAAACCGCACTGCCTCCGCACCCTTGGAAACAAGGGATTTCTAGCATCAGGGTTTCCCCCATCAAGAATTTCCCGTCAAGATGTTAAATTGGCCTGACCAAATGGACAGGCCAATTTAGCGTGGCCGCTTGCGCTGGCACGCGTGCAGATCACCCTGTCCCCCCGATCAATCAAGGAGACCCGCAAGGTGACTCACCGTTTGCATTTGCCGCGTGCGCATGCCCGCCTCTCTCAGCAGCTCGAATACGCAAAGACCAGCGGCGCCTCTCTTGTCGGGGCCACCTCATGCTGACGGTCATCTGCGAAACCCCGGGCACCCTGCGCGCGCTCGACCGACCCGTCCCCGCTCCTGCCGACGGCGAGGTGCTGCTGCGCGTCAAACGCGTGGGCGTGTGCGGCACCGACCTGCACATCTTCACGGGCAACCAGCCCTACCTGAGCTATCCGCGCGTGATGGGGCATGAGCTATCAGGCATCGTTGAGCAGGCACCGGCCGACAGCGCGCTCGCCAAGGGCGACGTCGTCTATGTGATGCCTTACCTATCGTGCGGGCACTGTGTCGCCTGCCGCCAGGGCCGCACGAACTGCTGCGTCAACATCCAGGTGTTAGGCGTGCATCGTGACGGGGCCTTCACCGAGTACCTGAGCGTGCCGCAAGCCTTCGTGCATAAAGCGGAGGGCGTGAGTCTGGATCAGGCCGCGATGGTGGAATTTCTCGCCATTGGTGCGCATGCGGTGCGTCGTGCGCAGGTGAAGGCTGGGCAGCGCGTCCTGGTGGTCGGCGCGGGCCCCATCGGCATGGCGGCCATGATCTTTGCCAAGCTGCGCGGTGCGACTGTGACTGCGCTGGATTCACGCGCGGACCGCCTCGCCTTTGCGGCTGAGCAACTCGGCGTGGATGCCTGCGTTGCGCTAGGCGACACAGACGAAGCGCAACTCGCCGCGCTCACGGGCAACGAGTTCTTCGACGTCGTGTTCGATGCCACCGGGAACCCGAAAGCGATGGAGCGCGGCTTACGCTTCGTAGCGCATGCCGGCACGTATGTGTTGATCTCAGTGGTGGCGGCCAATCTCTCGTTTTCCGACCCTGAATTCCACAAGCGCGAGACCACCCTGCTCGCCAGCCGCAACGCCACCACGGAAGATTTCGAAACCGTGCTAGACGCCATGCGCGCGGGCCAGATTCCTGCCGCGCTCAACACCCACCGCATGCCGTTGGCCGATGTGCCCGAGCGCTTCAAGACGCTGCTCGATCCGGCCGCCGGCGTGGTGAAAGCCATCGTGGAGTGTTGAGCGCATGACCACGCCGATCCTCCAGTTCGGCACCAGCCGTTTCCTGCAGGCGCACGTCGACCTGTTCGTCTCGGAAGCACTGGACGCGGGCCACGCGCTAGGCGGCATCACCGTGGTGCAGACCACCGCCAACCCCGCAAGCACCGCGCGGGTCAAGGCGCTTGCGAGCGGTGCTGGGTATCCGGTGCGCATTCGCGGCCTGCAAGATAGCGCACCCGTCGACCACACCGTGACGTGCCGCGCCGTGCAGCGGGCGTTGCAAGCCGATACGGATTGGCAACAGCTGTGCGAGCTGATGGCGAAACACGTGCAGGTCGTGGTGTCCAACACGGCCGACCAGGGCTACCAACTCGACGCGCGCGATGATGCCTCTTTGCTGCAAGCGCCATCGCAGGTGCCCCGCAGCTTTCCCGCCAAGCTGGTGGTGCTGCTGCATGGCCGTTGGCTACGCAACCCTCATGCGCCCTTGTCGCTGTTTCCCTGCGAACTGGTCGAGCGTAACGGCGACACGCTGTGCGCCACCGTCTGCGCACTCGCCGAGCAATGGGCGCTGCCCTCCGCATTCGTCGACTGGCTGCGCACGCATTGCGTGTGGGCGAACTCGCTGGTGGATCGCATCGTCTCTGAAGCGCTGCACCCTGTGGGCGCCGTGGCCGAACCGTATGCGCTGTGGGCCATCGAACGCCAGCTTGGGCTCGTGCTGCCGTGCACGCACCCGGCCATCGTGCTGACGGATGAGCTCGACCACCACGAGCGACTCAAGCTCTTTCTGCTGAACGCCGGCCATACGTTCCTGGCCGAGCGCTGGCGCGAAGCTGCGCTTCCTACCAATCTGACTGTCGCGCAAGCCATGGAGCACGCGCATCTGCGGCCCGAACTGGAAGCCCTGTGGCGCGACGAGATCGTCCCCGTGTTCACCGCCCTGGGCAAGCACGACGCCGCCCTGGCCTATCTCGTCTCGCTGCGAGAGCGGTTACAGAACCCTTACCTCGCCCACCGCCTGGCAGACATCGCGCAAAACCACGCGCAGAAAAAGCAGCGGCGCCTGGCCCCCATCGTCACGCTAGCGCGACAGCTGGGCCTGCACATCGCACAGCCGCGGTTGAACGCGGCGCTTGCCCATCCCAATTGAACCTGCAGAGCACCATGTCCGACGCTTCACTCATCCTCCTGGCGCCTGATGACGACGTGGCTGTTGCACGCGTTGCACTGGAAGCCGG
This sequence comes from Ralstonia sp. 25C, assembly GCF_051904805.1. Taxonomy (NCBI): domain Bacteria; kingdom Pseudomonadati; phylum Pseudomonadota; class Betaproteobacteria; order Burkholderiales; family Burkholderiaceae; genus Ralstonia; species Ralstonia sp. 25C. The sequence goes on from NZ_CP196737.1 coordinate 203,758, forward strand.
CGCGAAACTCGACGCACCATCGATCACGCTGCCCACGCTGACCGCCCTTGCTGCCATTCCCGCCGGCCACAAGATTGCCGTGCGCGACATCGCATCCGGGCAGCCAGTGCACAAGTACGGGCAGATCATTGGTGTGGCAACGGCCCCCATCCGTGCGGGCGAGCACGTCCACGTGCACAACGTCGGCATGGCCGATTCCGCCGCCGAGCACACCGTGGGCCACGCCTACCGCGCCACCGTGCCCGTGGATGCACCGGCCACGTTCGAAGGCTACGTGCGCGCGGATGGCCGGGTCGGCACACGCAATTTCATCGGCGTCATTGCCAGCGTGAACTGCTCAGCCACCGTGTGCCGGCATATCGTGCAAGCGGCACAGGTGGAAGCGGCGGCGTTCCCCAATGTCGATGGCGTGGTCGCCATCACGCACGGCAGTGGCTGCGGCATGGCCGGCAACGGCGAGGGGCTTGCGCTACTGCAGCGCACGCTGCGCGGCCATGCCGACCATCCCAATTTTGCCGGCGTGCTGATTGTCGGCCTCGGTTGCGAAGTCAACCAGGTGGCGCCGCTCGTGCAGATGCTGGGGGCGCGCACGCCGGGCTTGTTCGCTTCGCTGACGATCCAGGAAGAAGGCGGCACACGCGAGGCCATTGCGGCGGGCCTGGCCATGCTGCGCGACATGCTGCCGATTGCCAATCAGGCGCAACGCAGCACTGTCCCGGCAAGCCACCTGACCGTGGGCCTGCAATGCGGCGGGTCAGACGGCTACTCCGGCATCAGCGCCAACCCCGCGCTGGGCGCGGCGGTCGATTTGCTGGTACGCCACGGCGGCACGGCAGTGCTCTCTGAAACGCCCGAGATCTACGGCGCTGAACACTTGTTGACCGCACGTGCCGCCACACCCGCTGTTGCCGATGCGTTGATGGCCCGACTGGCCTGGTGGGAGCACTACACCCGCACGCTGGGCGCCGACATGAACAACAACCCCTCGCCCGGCAACAAGGCCGGCGGTGTGACGACCATCCTCGAAAAATCCCTCGGCGCGGTTGCCAAGGGCGGCAGCAGCGGGCTCATGGCGGTCTATGAGTATGCCCAGCCGGTGCAGGCGCACGGCCTCGTCTTCATGGACACGCCCGGCTACGACCCCGTCTCCGCCACCGGCCAAGTGGCGGGCGGCGCCAACCTGATCTGCTTCACCACCGGCCGTGGTTCCACCTATGGCTGCAAACCGGTGCCGTCGTTAAAGCTCGCCACCAACAGCGCGCTCTTCCGGCACATGGAGCTCGACATGGACTACGACTGCGGCGGCATCGTCGATGGCCACCTCAGCATCGCGCAAGCCGGCGAAGCGCTGTTCCGGCTGATGTTGGACACCGCATCCGGCACCCGCACCAAGAGCGAACTCAATGGCCTGGGCGACAACGAGTTCGTGCCTTGGCAGCTTGGCGCCGTCATGTAGGGACAGCGCTACGCAGCATCAGGAGCAACCCGCCCGCGATGGCAATCGCGCCAATGCCGCGCGCCACAACCTCGCCATGCGGGGCGAGGCGCTCCCAAGTAATCGCCGCAGACACAGCAGCCATGGCGCGCAAGTCCATGGCACCCATCATCAGAAGGATTGCCGTCAGGCACAGGCAGGAACGCACGCAGCGCATCCCCATACGCAAACCGCAGTGCCACGCCGCGCCCACCTTGATGCGAGAGGTGCGGCCCAACTGTGGCGTCTCCCGGCAACGTGCAAGCTGACGGGTCTTCCACACACTGCACTGCAGCGCACCCGCCGAAAAAACGATGACGCCTGTTGCCGTAGGCGCAGCACGCAACAGCACGGGCCATGTCGTTTCCGCTGCAGCCAGCCCAACACTCAGCGCGAAGACCACGACACCGATCGCTGCCCAGATCGCGAAGTACCCGGTCGCGGCCAACGCCGTCCGCGTTCCCATGTTGGCGATGCCCGTGGCACGCATCTGCGCGCGGTAACGCAGCAGCATCGGGAGCAAGGACGGCAACATCATCGCCACCATCATCACCACCCACATGCCGATGAACGAGGTGGCGAATGACCACCATGTCTGACCGCACATCGGCATCCAGCCCATGGGCATCGCGCTCATGGCGGGCATGGAGCCGCTCCACGCCACCGTCGCCACCGCGCTGACGATGAACAGCAGCGCCAAGGCGGCAAGAAAGCCGCGCTCGGACGCTGCATGCCCGCGCGGCAACTCAACGCTGCTGGGCGTACTCGTCATGGCGACGCCACCAGACACCGGTTTCGTTGCGGCCCAGCGGTGCACGATCGAGCCATTGATACGCGCCCCACAAACCATCCAGCCCACGTGCGTAGGTGGAGTACGTGTGATACACGACGCCGTCTTCCAGCACGAACGCGCTCATGCCGGGCCGGTCACGCACATAGGTGGGCGCGTCGGTGCCGCACATGCTCGCGAACTGCTGCACGGGTTCGGGCAGATCCGACGCGTCCATCACGTGGCTGCCGCGCACGTAGTTGTAGTCGGCGCTGCCTGCGCGCTGCTGGTCTTCCGTGATGGAGACGTTGAAGTCGTAGTTGAAATCGCTGCCCACTGACGACGCCCACGGGAAGGACCACCCCATGCGCTTGCGATACTCCAGCAGCTTCGCCAGCGGCCCACGCGACACCGCCATCAGCGTGACATCGTGGTTGGCCAGATGCGTGACGAAGCCGTCAAAACCGTCGGCAATCATCGAGCACGACGGGCAGCCCGCCTTGTAGTCGGGGCCGAACATGAAGTGATAGACCAGCAACTGCGAGCGCCCGCCAAACAGATCGGCCAGCGACGCACTGCCGTTCTCGGTGTCGAAGCGATAGTGCTTGTCGACGCGGACCCACGGCAGCGCCTGGCGGCGGCGTGCCAGCTCGTCGCTGCGGCGGGTGAGTTCCTTTTCTGCCTTGAGCAATTCCAGCCGTTCCGCCAGCCAGGCGTCGCGGGTTCCGATGGGGTGCACTGCACTCATGTTTGCCTCCGTTTGGGTCAATTTCAGGGGATCGGTCGTGCTAGATTAGGCGCCGACCTCAAACGGCGGGAGTGACAAGTGTGGCGGGATTCCGATGGATTCACTGATCACGGCGGCCGCGCGCGCACTCGCGGCTGGTGACCCATTTGGGGCGCTGAACCGCGTCGCCCTGCGCGACGATGCACCGGCACTCGCGCTACGCGGCATCGCCATGGCGCAGCTTGGTGACCTCGCCCGCGCCAAGTTTTTGTTGCGCCGCGCCGCCCGTGCATTCGGCGCAAAAGAAGCGCTGGCACGCGCCCGCTGTGTCGTCGCGGAAGCCGAAATCGCCCTCGCCTCGCGTGATCTGAGCTGGCCAGCCAAGACACTGGACACGGCACGCGCCACGCTTGAAGCGCACGGCGATCACATCAACGCCGCCCATGCGCGGTATCTGGAGATCCGCAAACAGCTGCTCATTGGGCGACTGGACGATGCCGAACGTGCATTGGCGGCGCTGACACCGGCGCGCTTGCCGGCACCGCTGCGCGCGGCGCATGCGCTGGTCATCGCAGGCATTGCCATGCGCCGGCTGCAAACTGCCGCTGCCCAGCAGGCACTGACCAACGCTGCTCATGCCGCGCGCGAAGCCGGTATCCCGACCTTGACCGCGGAAGTCGAGCGCGCCGCCCTCGCCTTGCATGCGCCAACTGCACGGTTGATCGCGCACGGCGAAGAGCGTGTCTTGCGGCTTGCTGACGTGGAGGCCCTATTCGCGTCCGATACGCTGGTGGTCGATGCGTGCCGCCTGGCCGTGCGTCGTACGGATACGGCGGTGTCGCTTGCGACGCGCCCGGTGTTGTTCACGCTGGCGCGGCTGCTGGCGCAGGCCTGGCCGGCGGATGTCTCGAGAGATACCTTGATCGCCCAGGCATTCCGCACCCGGCATGCCGACGACACGCACCGCGTGCGCCTGCGTGTCGAGATTGGCCGATTGCGCACAGCGCTGACAGGGCTCGCCGGCATCCAGGCCACTCGGCAAGGCTTTACGCTTGCGCCGCATGATGCGCGCGACGTCGTCGTGCTGGCACAACCAGTGGACGAGCCGTACGCCGCGGTGCTCGCCTGCTTGGCGGATGGAGAGTCGTGGTCCAGCTCGGCCTTGGCACTTGCGTTGGGCGCCAGCCAGCGGACCGTGCAGCGCGCGCTCGATGCGTTGGCGGCATCGGGGAAAGTGCAATCGTTCGGCCGGGGGCGCGCCCGCCGCTGGTTGACGCCGCCGGTTCCCGGATTCGCGACCACCTTGTTACTCCCTGCTCCGCTACCCAGCGACTAGCATGGAAGCTCCACAACCGAATCCGCAGGACACCCCATGAAACGATCCGCCGCAGACATCGTGCGCGAATACGGCCCCTTCCCCGATGCCAACAACGTCGGCGGCGTCACCTACGACGGCCAGCATGTCTGGTTTGCCGGTGGCGACGCGCTGGTTGAACTCGACCCTGCCAGCGGCAAAGCCTTGCGCTCCATCGACGTACCGGCCCATGCCGGCACCGCGTTCGACGGGCAGCACTTGTTCCAGATCGCCGAAGACCGCATCCACAAGATTGATCCGCAAACGGGCAAGGTGCTGGGCTCGATTCCCGCGCCGGGTGCCGGGGGCGACTCCGGCCTCGCCTGGGCCGAGGGGACGCTGTGGGTCGGCCAGTATCGCGAGCGCAAAATCCACCAGATCGACCCGGAAACTGGCGCCATCCTGCGCACCATTGAATCGAACCGCTTTGTCACCGGCGTGACCTGGGTCGACGGTGAGCTCTGGCATGGCACATGGGAAGGCGATACGGGCGAACTACGCCACATCGACCCACGCACCGGCGAAGTCCTGGAGCTGATTGACATGCCGCCGGGCGTGGGGGTGTCCGGGCTGGAATCCGACGGGGCGGATCAGTTCTTCTGTGGTGGCGGCGGCACCGGCAAGATCCGCGCGGTGCGTCGGCCCGAAAAGGCCGCAAAGGCCGCAAAAACACCGGCAAATCCCAGCGCTGAATGACCCAGTCGAGGCCCCAAAACAGCGCACGCAGACACAGCCCGCCGCCACGCGGGCTTTTTCTTTGCAGCGGGCGCGCTTGTTTGAAAACCCCATAACATTTCGCGCAAGCTCTCCTTGTACGATGGCCGCGCTCGCAATCGTCTTTCAGGAGAGACACGATGCCCTACGATGGAAACCGCGCGGCCAACTACGCCGACAGCCACGCACAGCCGAACAGCACCGGCAACTGCGCCAAGTACGTCCGCAAAGCCCTGGAATGGGGCGGCGCAGAACTCGGCCGCACGCACTACGCCAAAGACTACGGCCCCGTCCTCGAAGAGGCCGGCTTCCAGGTCATCCAGACGCCCGCCCGTAAAGGCGATGTGGTGGTGATCCAACCGGCGCCCGGCCATCCATCCGGACACATGGCCATCTATAACGGCACGGTGTGGGTGTCGGATTTCACGCAGAACGCTGGGCCGCAGGGCTTCTATCCGGGCCCGGCTTATCGTACGGCCAAGCCCGCCTATCGCATCTATCGCCACGACGATTGAGGCCCGCCATGAAGAACCGATTTTTCAGAATGCTGGCATGGATGGCGCTCGCGATCGGCATGCTGGGGGCGCACACCGCCATGGCCCAAGGCAAGGCCGCCACGCCGGAAGCCAATACCAAGGCTTTCTACGCTTGGTACCTCAAGCTGCAGGCCAAGTCGGTCTACCCGCTCACGGATAGCGGCATCACCACCTACGTATCGAAAGACACCGTAGACCGCCTGCGCGAAGCCTACCGCCGCAACGAACTGCCGGGCGACGTTGATTACTTCACCAAGGTGCAGGACTACGACGAGAAGGACTGGTCCGAGCACACCGTGGCCCGCGCGCCCATCTTGCTGGAAGACGTTGCCGTGGTGCCGGTCACCTTCGGCTCGAAGGACAAGATCAGCGTGCTGGTCTTCCTGCGCAAGCAGGGGGATGGGTGGAAGATTACGAAGGTTGAGGATACGCAGGATTTTCAATGAAGCAGTGACTAGCGGCCAAGGCCACCGGACACGCAAGGAAGCCCGCAGCAATGCGGGCTTTTTTATGCAAGGTGGCCCATGCCTTCGTCCATAACGTCTTCCCTATTCGGACAGGATCGTCATCGACCTACGCTTTCCAGGCAGCACCCTCACCTGGAGAGCCCATGAGACCGATCATCGATATTTCGCAAGTTGCAAACAACCAAGCCTTCATCAGCCTAGACCACGCCTTTGGCCTGGCTGGCCGGGTCAACCTTTACAACAACGCAACGAACGACGCCGATGCACTCCGCTACATCGACGCCATGCTCAACGTGCTCGACCGCGACGACTACGCCCGCGAGTTAATCCGCACGCGTGGTCTCAGCCAAGCGGCGGGCACCGCCCTCGCCGCGCTGGAGTACGCCCGCCACACCATTCAAGGCGATCCCCCTGCCATCGCGTTCAACAGTCAGTCCACTGCCAACCGGCTGGTTCTGACGCCCTGATGACGAGCGCCTTGCACACGGTCATGGAGACGCCCGCGACGATGCGGGCTTTCCTGTACTGGCAAATGCGAATCACTCATGCCGCTTCAAAAGCTAGTCGACAAGTTGCATCTGGAGCCGCCGCTGATCGTTTCGGCTGTGATCGTCGACCACCCGCACGTTGTACTCGCCCGCCGCGGACGGCTGCCAGAACAAGGTCTCGCCGGCTGCGGTCTTGCCAACAAAAGCATCGTTGACGAACCAGTACAGCGCATGCGCGCTGGCATCTGCCGTGGCGCTAAAGGCGATCCGCGTATCAGAAGACTGTTTGACGCGTACCGCATACACACTGCCGCGCACCGGCGAAGTGATCTGCGGCGGGTCACCCTCCACGTCCCTCGCGGCAGTGCATGCTGGGTTCTGTGGCGGCTTACGGCGCGGGATACCCGCCTGCGCAAACACCTGCTGGAGATCGGTCGGCCAAAACTCATAGATCTCCGCGTGGGTACGCTTGCCGGCATACGGCGGGCAGGCCACCTGTCCGGTTGCGTCGTCAATGACCACGGGCCGATGCACGCTGCTCACCCGAATCGGCGATACCCCGGGGATGAACCACGTCGAGCCCGTTTGCGGACACCACTGGTTAGGCAAGTCGCCGCTGGCCAGGCAGACTTGCACGCGCTTAAGGTTTGGGGGAGCGCGTCGCGCCGGCTCTGCCATGTGCGGCCGCTCAGCCTGCAACGCATCGACCATCTGGAAAAAGAGTGGCGCTGCCGCGTTGACCCCAACAAACGCGGCATTGCCGGTGTTGTCGAAATTGCCCACCCACACGACCAACACGTACGGGCCGAATCCGCCCGCCGTCCACGCATCACGAAATGCCCACGACGTGCCGGTTTTCCAGTACACGGGTAAGCGCGAAGGTTGGGCCCCACTGGTTTCGTCCGGACGCAAATGCTGGCGGAGCATATCCGTGACCATGAAGCTGGCCTCGGCACTCAACAGCCGTGTGCCCGGCACGGTCGGAGCATCGGCTCGCAAGCGAAGCTGTCTAAAGACACCGCCGTTCGCCAACATGGCATAGAGGCCGGCCATATCCTGCATGGTCACCTCCCCACCGCCCAGCACCAGTGCAAGGCCATAGTGCTGCGGGCTTGCCAGCCGGCTCACGCCCGCCCGCTGCAGCAACTGATAGAGATCAGGGTCGCGCAGCTTTGACGCCACCCACAGCGCCGGAATGTTGCGGCTACGGTTCAGCGCATCCGTTGCCGTAATGGGGCCGAGAAAGTGTCCGTCGAAATTTTCCGGCGAGTACGGCCCGAACGAGGTGGGCACATCGCGCAGCACGGTCTGCGGATGCAACACGCCCTGATCGAAACCCAGTCCATAGATGAACGGCTTGAGCGTTGAGCCTGGCGAACGGCGCGCCAGCGTCCCGTTGACCTGGCCTTGTATCGTTCGGTCGAAAAAATTGGCCGACCCGACCAGTGCCTTAACCCCCATGTCCCGCGTATCCACAAGCAGCGCGGCGACATTGCGGATGCCGCGCCCCGTATTGCGTGCCACGTAGCGGTTGATCTGGCGTTCCAGTACATGCTGCAAGTCCAGATCGATGGTCGTCACGACACGCGCATCGCGGTTGTCAGCGCCGTTCCAGTCGCCTTGTGTGCGGCGCGCCGCGAGAATCTGGTCAGCAGCATGCGGCGCCTCGAACGGCAAGGCCATCAACGGTCGCAGTGCGAACGGTAGTGCAAAGACCGGTTGCAATGCCGCGTCTTGTGGGTGACCCCGAAGCCAGCGCGCATACAGCCGGTTGCGCGCAGCGGTGAGCTGCCGATTGATCTGATCCTGCTCTGGCAGACCGCGCAACCGGCGCACCGGATCCTGCGGAATCACGGCCAGCGCCAGCGCCTCCGGCAAGGTCAGCTTGGCGACAGGTTTGTCGAAGTAAACGAGGCTGGCCGTCCCGGCTCCCTCCACATTGCGGCCATATGGCGCATCGTTCAGGTAGGCCTCGAGAATCTGCCGTTTGGAATAAAAAAGCTCCAGTTGCACAGCGCGCGCCACCTGCCTGAGCTTTCCGAGCGGCGTGCGCGTGTTGATCTGCCACAGGGAGCGCGCGAGCTGCATCGTGATGGTGGAGCCGCCCTGGGGACTGCCACCCCGCACGTAGGTCACCCAGGCTCCGCGAGCAAGCCCATAGGGGTTGAAGCCCGCGTGCCAATGGAACCAGCGGTCTTCATGCAAGAGCACTGCCTCGACCAACTGGGGCGACATTTCATCGAGGGGCACCCATAGCCGGTAGCGGTCATCCTTGGCGAGCGCGAGCCGCAAAAGCCGCCCCTGATCGTCTAGCACCGCAATTGACGAAGGTTTCCAGTCGCGCAGCGGTGGATGCGGCCAGAGCCGGCATGTGACCAGCGCCACCACAATCAGCAGCGCCCCCACAAGCCAGTTCTGCCAACGGACCACCCAGCTAACCAAGGCACGCAACACGTTACGGTGCCCTCACCACGTTGAGCGCCGAACCACCTGGCGCCTGCGCCTGCACCCGTCGGTCATACATCGACTCACCATAAGCCGGCGGCACGATGAAGCGGCCTGCGTTGGTTGCCTTGATCCGGTAGACGAACTCGCGCACGTCGGCCAAGGCGGTGCCGTAGATGACCACGCGGTCCTCCCGCACGTCTGCGTACTGCGGCTGCCAGCTCGACCCGGGCAGCCCGATTGGTGATCGCCACGGAGCCTGCGCGGCATTGGCTGCCGCATCCTGATCGCTCTGCGGCTCGCCCTCCGCCGGTTCTGTTGCAGGTGGCGGCGTGATCACCGGGTCGAACCCGCCGGGCAGCAAATCAACGATGGCCACATTGCCAAGGCTCTTGGTATCCGTGGCACGGATCTTCAGGTGCACATCCACTTCCTGGCCGAGCGTGATCTTGTCCAGCGGCTTGCCATTCGCGTCGGTGTACTCGCGGACGATCTCAAGGCCGCTCTTGATCGCCTGGGTCGGCGCCGTACGGTCATAGCCGCTCTGGCTGGTGATCTGCCATGCGGGCAGGTTGCTGCCATTGACAAAGCGCAGTTGCGACGCGGCGGCACTCCACGTTCCTGAGCGCATCGCGCCGCCTTGAACAGACGAAATGTCCTTGGCACTGCCATCTGCACGGACTTCCTCAATCGCCAGCTTGTCGAGGCCGCTGGCGTTTTGCGAAGCATAGGCTTCAAGTGCCAGGATCGTCATGGCCGACGACAGGGTGTTGAAGCGATTGTGCTGGACCGGTCCGACAAGGTTGTCCAACACGCGCGGCGACAACGCCCGCACCCGCTCGGGGAAGTGCTTGGACAACAGGTACAGCACGCTGGCATCGCGTGTCAGCGGATCCAAGTAATAGCCATAGGCATACGGCTCGTCGCGCGATGGCTTGCGCTCCAAGACTTCCTGCGGCCCGGCGATCAGTCGGCTCGCCTCCTTATCCTGCTTGAGCAATTGATACGACGCGGCCAGCCAGCCAGCAGCGAGATCGCTTTTCCATTCGTTCGGGAAGGCGTCCTGCAAGCGCTTCTGCACAGCTGCCAGGCTGTTGGTCGTGACATTCCCTTGGCGCGTGAGCAGATAGACGGCATAGGCACGCTGACGCAGTTGGTCCAGCGTGCCAAGACGCTCATCGGCTGCAAGCTGCTGGAGGTATTGCGTGCCGGCATCGAGCATCTCCTTCTGCACGGCGATGCCATGCTCGCGGGCGTCAAGCAGCACGTGCATCGTGTACGCAGACACAAATGGATCGGCATCCGGCGTTGCAGACCACACACCAAAGCCGCCCTGCGCGTTCTGTCGCGCACGCAGCACATCCAGAAACTGCGCCGTTGCCACCGCACTCGCACCGTTCGCATCAACCGGCTGAGGCGCGAGTGCATTGCGCAGCGACGGCGTGGAAATCCACTTGGAGGCGAACAACCGTGGCACCGCAGCGCTCACGACCTGTTCACTGCAGTAGTGCTGGTAGTTCACAAGATAGGACGCCAACCCTTGTGACAGCACCAGCGGCCCCGTGGACATGCTTGCCTCGCGCGCCGCATAGGCGTCGTACATCTTGCGCAAGTTCGGCAGGTTCGCCTTCTTGTCAGCATCGATACGCGCCACGTCAAGCTGCGTGCGGAAGGCTGCCGCAGGCCGGATCGATACGTCCACACTCTGCTGCGCCGACTTGCTGCCAGCGCGTGCACTAAAGGTCAGGCTGCCCGAGCCGAGGGTATCCGTGGCCTTCACGCGGAACAGCGCCACCCCTTCGTGCATGGATGCTAGCGTCAGGTTCTGCGTAGCCGGCCCGACCACTTGCAACTGCGGGCCAACTTTTAGCGTCACCGCGATCGGCATCGGCTTGTCGCCCGCGCCTGCCACGTTGTTCGCCACGCCAACGCTCACCTCGGCCTCATCGCCTGGCGCCAGTGTGGTGGGCACATTCGGCGACAACACGAAGTCGCCCCGCACAGTGGTCGCCGTCTCATAGGTACCGACCAGATCGGGCGACACCGACACCGCCATCACGCGCAGCTTGCCGTTGAAGTAGTCCGGTACGGAATAACTGAGGCGCTTGTCACCATTCACGTCAACGATGCCCGACCAGTACACCACCGGTTTGTCGCGCTTGCGCTTGAACGGATTGAGTTGTTGACCGATCGCGTCATCGGCATCACCACCCGGTGCAGCCATCGACATCAGCTTTTCGAAGTCGGGCAGGATCAGATCCAGAATCTGTGACGTGCCAACCTCCAGCATGCGTTTGCGGAAAAAGTACTTCAGCGGATCGCCCAGCTTGTAATGCGCGACCTGCAGGATGCCTTCGTCTACGGCAAACACCACCACCTTGCCTGGCCGTGAGGAATGCACATTGAACGTGACCGTCTCGCCCGGCTTGACCAACGCCGGCGCATCCACCTTCAGCCCATTGCGACGGGCATCCATGTTCACGGAGAACGGCACCACGCCATAGCTCAAGGGGCTCATGAAGATCTCGTCAGATGACGGATCCCGGATGTACTGCACGTTGATATAGCCGTTGCCCTCAAAGCCGGCCGGCACCGTGATGTGTTGCACTGAGCTGGTCGTATCGGCATGGAACCACGCTTGTGCATAGACCTTGTCGCGTTCGATCGTGATCAAGCCACTGCCCGCATACGGCGCGCGGATCGCCACCTCCACGGATTCGCCTGGCTTGTAGTCGTGCTTGCTCAGGCTGATCTGCAATTCGGTGTTGCGGTCGAGCGAGCGCGATACATTCGCCTCGCCGGTCACGAGGTATTGAATGCGGTTCACCTCCACGCGATCCGCATTGCGGATGACCAGCGCGTAGTTCCCAGGCTTGTCGGTGCGGAGCGAATAGTCCAGACCAGCGGAGGGAATCGTCAGCGGCTTCTCGTCGACGGGCACCTCCTTGAGCCGCGAATCGTACTTGTAGGCGCCGGAATCCTGCTTGGTCAGCACCGATACATAACGCAGCTCGACCAGTTGGGCGCGCAGGTCCTTCAAGTCGATTGCCTTCGCACGCGGGTCGATGGCGACGAGCTTCACCGTACGCGGGCTGCCGCGCTTGACATAGCCCAGGTCATCGACCGACTTGAAGCCGACGAGCCAGTCGTTATTCGAGACGATCCCCTGCGCGTTGGCCGCCACGTTGCGGCCGCCCTCGGCTTCGAATGTCTTGGACTGGAAGTACAGCTGATATGTGGCGTCGGCGTACTTCTTCAGGTCGAGGTCGAACTCCGCATGCCCCTTGTCATCTGTCTTGCCATCTTGCAATTGGGTCGTATAGCCCTCTCGCGCACGTCGCGCATCGAAGAATTGGTAGCCCGGCCAGCTGCGGAACGCAGGCCATGCGGGCCGCAGCGTCAGCGTTGCTGTCACACGGCGGTTGGCAGCCGGCGTGCCAAACAGGTTCTGCGCATCGACAACGCCCTTGAGTTGATCTGGTTTGACCCAGCCTTCGGCCACCTGTTGTGACAGCTTGGCCTCCACCTTCATGCGGTCGGGCAGAAACTCCTTGATCTGTACCGTGGTACTGCCAATGGGCGCATCCACAGCCTGACCGTTCTTGACGATATAGAGGTTGACGGCCCAGGTGCCCGTTGGCGCGGTCTCGGCGGGCGTGTAGTCGAGCTCGGTAAAGCCGGAGGCATCCACCGTGACCGGCTGACGCTTCACCGTCATGCCACGCGGGTCGACGATCTCCGCTTGCAGCGGAATGCCTGCCGGGCTACGGGCCCAACTGGCAGCGCGCACGATGAGGCCGACGTGGAACTGGTCACCTGGTCGATAGATACCCCGGTCGGAAAACAGATACGCCGACAGTTGCCCCTGGTTGGTCGCATTACGCTCTCCGCCCACGTCGAAGCGAGAGAAGTCCAGTTGTCGATCGTTGCTGCTGATCGGAAGGAACGACAAGTCGTCGCCCTTCTTGACCACGTACAGCTTTGGACGCTTCTCCCGCTCCAAACCCTTGAAAGTCGGGAAATGCACGACGCCATCAGCGCCCGTGGTTTGCGTGTACAGCGTCTGCCCGTTGACGGCCATCACCGACACCGATGCGGCCGCCACCGGCCGGCCAGTGCGGATCGATTGCACGAACACATCCTGGCTGCCGTCCAGCGCACGCTTGACCAGCATGCCTAGGTCTGTGACGACAATCAGACGGGTGTCGGTTGGTACTTGGCCATCACCGCCATCGCCGGCTTCAGTCTCTCCATTGCCGTCCGTACTCGCATCAGGCTGTGTATCGCTGCCAGCCTCATCCGCATCCTTGGTCTTCTTGTCGGCTGCGGGGTCATAGCCTGACAAGTGCAGTAGGAAGACGCCACGCTTGCCATTCTTCAAATACTGGCCAAGATCGATGCCCTCGTAGTGGGCCTTGCCCGGGTCGGTTTGCGGGAAGGCAAGCTTCTGCTCGAAACGCTCGACGATGTGGTCTTCACCAAAGCTGTAGCTCAGCTGAGGTCGTGCATAGGTGCCTTGGTTGAAACTCACCAGATGCTGAAGCTGGTCCGGCTTGACGCGACCGATCTCAAGCTTCATCCCGGGCAGGTTGCGAGACACCACCGAGATACGTTTGCTGCCGCTCATGGAAAGTAACGAACCATCCGCCATGAAGCGCAACAGCTTCGGGTATTCGGGCACCGTAAATACCTGCTGCACAGCCTTGCCCAGCTCGTATCCGCCGAATGACTTCAGGCCGGCATTCACGCGCACGTAAATGCGTTGCCCAGGTTGCGCGCGATATTTGAAGCTCTGCAGCGGCGCATAGTCTTCTTCCGTGGGTGTCAGTTCGAGACTGAGCGCCTGCGATTGTCGCAGCACGTCTTCGCTCACTTCCTCGGTGTTCCAGCCATATGGCGGCTCTTCGTCCCCCTGGCTGACGCCGGGTTTGCGCTTGGGCAACACCCAGGCCTTGACCAAGCCAGCCAGATCGCCGCCGCGCACCGCACCGTTCATCTCCGCCAGCAACACCTGTTCAGGCTCATAGCGGTCGTTGTCGACCAATGTTGGCGCAAGCTGGTTGACCGCCAAGCTGTACAGCCCCGGTACGCGGACAGACGTCTGCTGCGGTGCCTTGGTGCCATCGCCACTACGGATGCTGCGAACGCCTTCATCCAGCGTCAATCGAGCCGACACATCGTCGCGTGGAATATCGAGTTGCTGGGAATGCACCCACGCATTGAGCTTTGCCGCGTCGTACGTCACGCTGAAGCGCAGCGGTGTGGCCGTTTTTCCATCGCGCCCGACCAAAGCCAGCGCAACACGCTTCTCGAACTGGGCCGCATCCACTGGATAGTTGAACCGAATCGGGAAAATCGTCTTCTTGCCCGCGGCGTTTTGCGGGTCTTGATAGAACTCGCTGGTGCCGAATTGCACGTTAAACGTGGGCACATCGAAACTAAGATGGTCGTCCGCCAGCAGCACGTGCGGCGCAAAGGCCTGCGCAACGTTAAAGCTCACCTCAATATGTGCACCAATTGACCAATCAGCCGCCGGCATAAAGCGCAGCGTCCGGTCATTCAGCCATGTCCAATCGCCCTTCAAGGCGGGCTGCATTGAAATGCCGTTGCCGGCCGGCTTACCCACCACTTCGATGGGCGCGGCGGAGCGTGAGAACTCGATGTCGAGCGGATGGACGACGACCTTGGGCTTGCCTTCCTCATCCGCATAACTTGTCACGGCTGGCGCCTTGACCTTGAATGTGATGCGCTCTGGCTCGACCGGTTTGGGCCGGTGCTGATACCAGTGCCAGCCATAGGCACCGGCCACCGCCAGGGCAATCGCCGCCACCAAGCCACCGCCAAAATGCCACGGACGACGGCGGGCTGCCGCGACCATCGTCGGCATCCAAGTGGGCGCAGACCAGGCAACACTGCCGAATATCGGCCGCAATACACGCGCAATCAGCGACAGCAAAAAGCCAATGACCCGAACGGGCAATCGCAGCAAAAAGCGCAGCAAGTCCATTGTTATTGTTCCTTAATAAGAACGTGCTGCCCGAGCGGCCACGCTCCCCAATATGCCGAGCGCCCTGCTTAGCTTTGCTGGGCGCTTTTTCTTTGAATCCGTTGCAGGCGCGATTATCAGCGAGAAGCGGGCGAAAATATCCGTATGTGCGACTGCGGCAACACTGTTTGAAAAAAACACCTGCATATGCGGCATGAAAATTGGAGCAGCCAACATTGCCGTTGCTCTTTGATGTTGAATGCGCCGAAAGGACTGAGCGTCTTGGTCAGATGCCACACATCAGCGACCGCGTCTGGACGAGCTCACCCTTTCTCGGGAAAATCAAAGCCCTGCCAACGCAACCGCTGGCAGAACCGGATACCGGACACTTCAAGGGCACTATGACCGACAGCACCCCGCAAGCAGTTCAAGCCCGCGCCTCCATTCGCGGCCTCGCTGGCTCGCTCATCCGAGAAGTCGCCAACAGCGGCATGGGGCGCACCGATGTCCTGCCCTTCTGGTTTGGCGAATCCGACCAGACGACCCCCAGCTTTATCCGCGATGTGGCGGCGCGCTCGCTGAGCGAGGGCGAAACGTTCTACTCCCAGAATCTGGGCCGCCCCTACCTTCGGGAAAGCATCGCCACCTACCTTTCGGAGCTGCACGGCCGCCCCATCGGCGTGGACCGCATTGCGGCGATCAGCTCGGGCGTCACGGGGCTGATGATTGCATCGGAACTGCTACTGTCCGTGCAGGATCGCGTGGTCGCCATCACGCCGTTGTGGCCCAACGTGTGCGAGATCCCCAAGATCCTGAGCGCGCAGGTCGAGCGCGTTCCGCTCGCTGTTCGAGATGGCCGTTGGACGCTCGATCTGGATCGGCTCCTCCACGCATTGACGCCCGACACCAAGGCGTTGATCGTCAATTCGCCCAACAACCCGACCGGCTGGACCATCGACGAGCCAAGCATCACGGCCATCCTGGCGCATTGCCGCAAGCACGGCATCTGGATCCTCTGCGACGACGTGTATGAGCGGCTGGTCTACGACACCCGCCTCCGTTCAGCCCCTTCGTTCCTGAAGCGCTATGAAGACGGCGACCGCATCATCTCGGTGAACAGCTTTTCCAAGGCGTGGTCCATGACGGGCTGGCGCGCCGGCTGGATGGTTGTGCCAGAAACGCTCTCGGCAGACCTGGCCAAGGTGATCGAGTACAACTTCTCGTGCATGTTCGAGCCCGTGCAGCGCGCCGCATCGGTGGCACTCCAGCATGGCGAGCCCGAAGTCGCGCGGCTCCGGGGCATGCTGGCGCATACACGGTCGCTGCTTACAAACGCGCTGGCCGGGCTACCGGGCATTGAGGTGCCGGATGCCGGTGGCGCGATGTATGTCTTCTTCCGCCTTGCCGGCCATCACGACTCGCTGGCCCTGGCCAAGCAGCTGGTGAACGACGTGGGCCTTGGCCTCGCGCCTGGTTCGGCGTTTGGCGACGAGGGCAACGGCTGGCTGCGCTGGTGCCATGCCGTCAGCTCGGATGCCAAGCTGCTTGACGGCGTCGACCGGCTCGCCCGCTTTCTCGCTCGCTAGCAGGCCTGGCACGGCCCGGGGCCAGGGCCAGGGCCCAGGTTCACAGGCCCACCCTCATCGCGTATGATCCGGCGACGAATGATGGTGCCCTTTCAGGGTGAAACGGGAACGCGGTGCAACGCCGCGGCTGCCCCCGCAACTGTATGTGACGAGTCCACATCACGCAGGCCACTGGATGCTTCCGGGAAGGCGATGTGAGGCGATGATGCACAAGCCAGGAGACCGGCCATCACCTCTTGTCAACGTGGGATGAACCTGGGCGGGGTGTACCGGGGGATACGCAAAATGGCCTGGCCGTTCTGCTCTTGTGGTCCGATCTCGCGGCGATGACCTTGCAAAGAGGCCGTTCATGGCATCGCCGCTCCTGCGCCGTTTCGCTTCACCCTCTCGTACGCCAGCCAGTCTGCTGGCGATTCTGATTGCCTTCAATCTGCTTGCCTGGGCATGGGCGCTGACCGCCTTTGCCGGACAACCCGCGCTGCTCGGCACCGCGCTGCTGGCCTACATGTTCGGACTGCGGCATGCCGTCGATGCCGACCACATCGCCGCCATCGATAACGTCGTCCGCAAGCTGGTACAGCAAGGCCAGCGCCCCTTTGCGGTCGGGTTCTTCTTCTCCACCGGCCACTCGACGCTGATCGTGCTGGCGGTGCTCGTAGTCGTGACGGCAAGTTCCGCCATGGGCGCCCGCCTGGGCGAATTCAAAGAAGCCGGCGGCGGCATCTCGACGGCCATCTCCGCGCTCTTCCTGCTAATCATTGCGCTCACCAACCTCGTCATTCTCCGCTCGGTGTGGAAGCAATTTGTTCGCTTCAGAAGGGGCGAACCGATCCGCAATGAAGACATCGACATGCTGACGTCCGGCAACGGTTTCCTGGCGCGGCTGTTCCGCCCGATGTTCAAGCTGGTCACCAAGAGCTGGCATATGTTTCCGCTGGGGTTCCTGTTCGGCCTCGGGTTCGACACCGCGACCGAGATCGGCCTGTTCTCGATCTCGGCGGCGCAGACGCCCAAGGGTGTGCCGTTCCTGTCGGTCATGGTGTTCCCCGTGTTGTTCACCGCTGGCATGGCACTGATCGATACGCTGGACAGCATCCTGATGGTGGGCGCGTACGGCTGGGCGTTCGTCAACCCGATACGCAAGCTCTGGTACAACATCACGATCACGCTGACGTCGGTGCTGATGGCCTTCGTGATCGGCTCCATCGAGGCGCTCGGCCTGCTGGCCAACCGCCTGGGCCTGAGCGAGGGCCCGTGGGCATGGGTTGCCATGCTGAACGAGCGGCTGGCGGAGTTCGGCTATCTCGCCATCGGTCTCTTCATCCTCAGTTGGGCGCTCTCCGCAGGCATTTACAAATGGAAGGGCTACGATCGGCTGCCATCGCCGGCGCTGATGAAGGGCGACGCACCATGAGAACGCACGATCGGCATGTCTTGATGTGTACCGGCCCGCGTTGCACGGACAACACCGCCGACAACGAAAGCAGCGCGGAAGCCATGTTCAAGGTGCTGGGCCAAGCCATCGATGCGTGCGAGGGCCTGCGCGTCAAGCGCACCCGCACCCATTGCTTCGCCGTCTGCAAGCAGGGGCCCATCCTGGCGGTGTATCCGGATGGCATCTGGTATCGCAATGTCGACGCGGTCGCCATCCAGCGCATTGTCAGCGAGCATCTTGTGGGCGACTGCCCGGTCGAGCCGCTGATCTTTCATCGCCTGGGTGTTGGCGACGTTGAATCGGAGCCGGCTGTATGACGGCGCGTACCTCCCCCCGCATCGTCTTGCTCAGCCACGCCGGCACCGACCTGACCGCGCTGGCGCGTGCGCGCACCTCGTTGCCCGGCGACTTTGTGGACGTCGATGCGGTGAACCTGCAGTCCATCGACAGCGCCGAGCGCATGGACGCCCTGCTCGCCACCACCCTGCTGGAAGCTCGCGTCATTGTGGTGCGATTGCTGGGCCGTGCGAATGATGTGCCGGGCTTCGACACGCTGCGCAAGGCCGCATCGACGCGCCGCCAAGCCCTGATTGTTGTCAGCGGCACGGGCGAGCCCGACCCCGAGCTGGCGGCGCTATGCAGCGTTCCGCCGGCCTTGCAGCATGAGGGGATGGCCTACCTGCAGGCGGGCGGCGTCGGCAACATGGCACAGCTGCTGCGCTGCCTGTCTGACCGCTTGTTGATGACCGGCTTCGGCTACCTGCCGCCGGCTGCGTTGCCCGAGCACGGCATCTATCACCCCGAGCTGCCCCTCCAAGCTACGCTGGCGGACTGGACAGCGATCCGCAACCCACAGTGGCCAACGGTCGGCATTACCTTCTACCGGGCCCACTGGCTCAGCGGCAACACGCGCTTTATCGACATGCTGGTCGACATGCTGGCCGAACGTCAGCTCAACGCGCTGCCCGTCTACACCGCATCGCTGCGCGAGCTGAACACATCGGGCTTGCCCGCCGCGCTGGGGCTGTTCACGACCGAGGCGGACTGTCGAATCGACGCGCTGATCAACACCACATCGTTCGCCATGGGTGACGTGAGCGCGGACGGCCCAACGCTCCCTGGCTGGTCGGTCACGGCGCTTGGGCACATTGATGTACCGGTCATTCAGGCCATCACCAGCAGCATGACGCAGGCCCAGTGGGAAGCGTCCGAGCGCGGCCTCAATCCGCTCGATACGGCGATGAACATTGCGTTGCCCGAGTTCGACGGACGCATCATCGGCGTACCGGTCTCGTTCAAAGACACGCAGAGCGACGCACGCGGCGAGACCCACTACGTACCCTTGGCCGACCGCATGCGCCGGCTGGCCGGCATTGCAGCGCGCCAGGTGGCCCTGCGCCGCACGCCGCCGGAAAACAAGCGCGTCGCCTTCATCTTCACCAACAGCAGCAGCAAGGCCTCGCAGATCGGCAATGCGGTGGGGCTGGATGCGCCGGCCTCGCTGTTTGCGCTGCTGCATGCCATGCGCGCGCACGGCTATCGGATCGACGGCCTGCCCGAATCCAGCGATGCGCTCATCCACAACCTCATCGACCGCGGCGCCTATGACGAGGCCTACCTGAGTGCGGATCAGCTTCGGCATGCGGTTGCGACGGTGCCGGCGGCGCGCTACGCAGCGTGGTTCGACCAGTTGCCGCCGACGCTGCAGCAGCGGATGCGCGAGCGCTGGGGCGAGCCCCCGGGCAGCGCGTACGTCCACGAGGGCAAGCTCGTGTTTGCGGGCATGGAATACGGCAACGCCTTCGTCGCACTGCAACCGCCGCGCGGCTACGGCATGGATCCGGATGCGATCTATCACACGCCAGACCTGCCGCCCACGCATCACTACTACGCCCTGTATTGCTGGCTGCGCGATGAGTGGCGGGCAGACGCCATCGTCCACGTTGGCAAGCACGGCACGCTGGAATGGCTGCCCGGCAAGGGCGTCGGCATGTCGCAAGACTGCTTTCCGGATGCGCTGCTGGGCGATATGCCCATGCTCTATCCGTTCATCCTGAACGACCCAGGCGAGGGATCACAGGCCAAGCGCCGCGCGCATTCGGTGATCATCGATCACCTCACCCCGCCGATGACGACCGCAGACATGTACGGTCCGCTGGCGCAACTCACGCAACTGGTGGATGAGTACTACCAGGTTGAAATGCTCGACCCGGCCAAGCTGCCGCTGTTGCAGCAGCAGATCTGGAACCTCATCAAGGAAGCCCGGCTCGATACCGATCTGGCGGCGATGCGTAATCACGCACATGAGCACGCAGATGAGCACGACCATCCCGCACAGGCCGGCAAATATCGCCCGCTGCCGACCAAGGCAGCGATCGCGCCTGTCGGGAAAAAGACTGGCGCAGCGAAGTATGGTCTGGCCCCCGCCGGCAAGAAGCAGCACGCCCATGGCAGCCACGGTCACCACCATCATCATCATGACCACGACGGCCATCATCACAGCCATGATCATGATCACGATGACGATCACCACCACGGCCACAGCCACGACTGGGACGCCACGCTGAACCAAGACGGCGTGCCACAAACGCTGGCCAAGATGGAAGGTGTGGACGTCGCCCACCTGATTGAAGACATCGACGGCTACTTGTGTGAACTGGGCGCGGCGCAGATCCGTGATGGCCTGCACGTGCTGGGCAAGGTCCCCGCCGGCGAGGCGCTGGTGGACATGGTTTGCGCGCTGGTGCGCCTGCCAAATCTGTCGGTGCCGGGGCTGCCGGCCAGCGTGGCTGCCGCGCTCGATACCGACTGGACAGCATTGCAGGACGACAAGGGCCACCGGCTGGATGGCGTCTCCCCTGCCCTTGCGCAGATCGCTGGGCGAGCACTCGTCACCCGCGCTGATGCATTCGATGCCATCTCCGGTATTGGGCGGCAGTTGGTGGGCCGGCTGGCCGCGAGCGGCTTCGACGCCAATACGATCCACGCAGCGCTGGCCGACGTGCTCCCTGGCGTGGCAAGCACCGACGCGATCCAACAGACCCTCGCCTACGTCTGCGACGAGCTGGCACCCAATCTCGCGCGCACCTCGGAAGAGATCGACAACCTGCTCAAGGGCCTCGCCGGAGGCTACGTGCCTGCAGGCCCCAGCGGCGCGCCCACACGCGGTATGGCGCACGTGCTGCCCACCGGCCGCAACTTCTATTCCGTCGACCCACGCAGCTTGCCGTCCCAAGCTGCATGGCAAATCGGCACCGAGTTGGCCAATGAGGTGCTGGCCCGCCATCGCAACGAGACAGGCAGGCTGCCCGAGTCGGTCAGCATCAGCGTATGGGGTACAAGCGCCATGCGCACCCACGGCGATGACATCGCGCAGATCCTGGCGCTACTCGGTGTGCGGCCCCGCTGGCAGGCGGAAAGCCGCCGCGTCGTCGGTGTCGAGCCGATTCCGCTGTCCGACCTGGGCCGGCCGCGCATTGACGTGACGGTGCGCATCAGCGGTTTCTTCCGCGATGCGTTCCCGCATCTGATCCACCTCGTGGACGAAGCGGTGCACATGGTCGCCCGGCTGGACGAGCCGCCAGAGCAGAACTTCCTGCGCAAGCACTACTTGGCCGACCTCCAACACGAACTGTTCCGCCAATTGAAGGGCGAGGCCATCGAGCAGCGCGCGCTCTATCGCATTTTCGGCTCGAAGCCGGGCACCTACGGTGCAGGCATCCTGCCCTTGATCCAGGAACAGAACTGGCAGGACGACGCCGACTTTGCCACGGCCTACATCAACTGGGGCGGCTACGCCTATGGCCGCGCTGACGACGGTACCGACGCGCGTGCCAATTTCCGGCATCGTCTGTCTGGCGTCGAGGTGGCCCTGCACAACCAGGACAACCGCGAGCACGACATCTTCGACAGCGACGACTATCTGCAGTACCACGGCGGCATGATCGCCACCATCCGTAGCCTGACGGGCCGCCAGCCGCACCACTATTTCGGTGATAGCCACCAACCTGACAACCCCGCCGTGCGCGGGCTGAAAGAAGAAGTGCTACGTGTTTTCCGCTCACGGGTGGCCAACCCCAAGTGGATCGCCGGCATTACGAAACACGGCTACAAAGGCGGCCTGGAGCTGGCGGCCACGGTCGACTACCTGTTCGGCTACGACGCCACCGCGCATGTGGTGGACGACTGGGTCTACGAGCAGGTGGCCGAAACCTACGCCTTCGCACCCGAGATGCAGCAGTTCTTCGCGCAGAGCAATCCGTGGGCGCTCAACGCCATTACCGACCGGCTTCTGGAGGCTGCGCAGCGTCAGTTGTGGGCCGAACCGAAACCGGAAACCCTCGCTTCGCTGCGGGCGCTGCATCTGCGCAGTGAAGCCCTGCTGGAAGCGCGCGGCGAGGGCCACGCAAACGCCCACGCCAACGCCCGCCAACCATGAGACACCACTACCCGTTCACCGCCATCGTCGGGCAAGCGCAGCTCAAGCGCGCACTCTTGCTGTGCGCCATCGACCCGACGCTGGGCGGCGTGCTGATCCGGGGCGACAAGGGCACCGCCAAAAGCACCGCCGCGCGCGGCTTGGCCGATGTCCTGCCGCCGATTACCCGTGTGGCGGGTTGCACGTTCAATTGCGAGCCGGATGCACCACTGGCGGAATGCAGTGCCTGCCAGGACAATGCACGCGACGTCGCCAGCGCGCCGGTGCCCTTCGTCAACCTGCCGCTCGGCGCAACGGAAGACCGCGTCCTCGGCAGCCTCGACTTTGAGCGTGCCCTGAAAGACGGCAGGAAAGCCTTCCAGCCCGGCTTGCTGGCCGCCGCGCATCGTGGGCTGCTGTATGTGGATGAGGTCAACCTGCTTGCCGACCACCTGGTCAACATGCTGCTCGACGTGTCGGCCATGGGCCGCAACACGGTGGAACGCGAAGGTCTGGCCATCAGCCACCCCGCGCGCATCACGCTGCTCGGCACGATGAACCTGGAGGAAGGCGATCTGCGCCCGCAATTGCTGGACCGCTTTGGCCTGATGGTTGAGGTCAGCGCGCCGCGCGACCCCGCCGTACGTGCCGAGGTGGTGCGCCGCCGACTGGCGTTCGAGGCCGACCCCGCCGCGTTCATCTCCGCCTGGCAATCGGACACCGATGCCTTGCGGGCCACGATCCGCACTGCGCAACAGCAGATCGCTGCCGTTCAGTTTCCTGACTCGCTGTTCGACTTCATCAGCCAGCTGTGCTGCGAATTCGAGGTGGCCAGCCTGCGCGCGGATATCGTGATGCACAAGGCGGCGCGCGCGCTTGCCGCATTGGATGGCCGCGACGTCGTCAGCGCCGAAGATGTGCGTGACGCCGCCGCCCTAGCGCTGCCGCATCGCCGCCGACGCAAGCCGTTCGAGCAAAGCGGTCTCGATCATGACCGTCTGGATGCGCTGACACAGCAACAGCAGCGTACCCAACCACCCCCTTCTGCTGATGACGTTGGTGCCGGACACGACAACGAAACCGCCGCGCCGGAGCCTGCGGAAGACAACGCCGATGGCGCAGCCGAGCAACTATTCACGGCAATAGCAGCCGCTGAAGTCGGCAGCATCAACGTGGTGGCATTGCACGCACACGAGGCCAGCGGCCGTCGCAGCAGCATCACGGGTGTCACCCGCGGCCAGGCCATCCGCGCCGTGCCAAGCGAGGCGCCCGGCCAGCTTGCGGTAGATGCCACGCTGCGCCACGCACTGATGCGCAACCCGAGCGACTTTTCGGTGACCCGCGCAGACCTGCACGACAAGGTGCGTGTGGGCCAGCAGTCCAACCTGATCCTGCTGGTGGTGGATGCCTCCGGCTCGATGGCCGCACGCCGGCGCATGGAAGTCGTCAAGTCTTGCGTGCTCGGCCTGTTGCAAGACGCCTACCAGCGCCGCGACCACGTCGCCGTGATCTGTTTTCGGGGCGAGCGCGCCGAGCTGGTGCTACCGCCTACCCGCCAGGTCGAACAGGCAGAGCTGGCCCTGCGCGAACTGCCGACTGGCGGACGCACGCCCCTCGCGCACGCGTTGCAGTTGGCCGCCTCCACACTGGCACAGCGCGATGGCGCGACGCCGCTGCTCGTCGTGCTAAGCGATGGGCGCGCCAATATCGCGCTCAACGAAGGCGCGGACCCGTGGCAGGAGTCATTGGATGCCGCGCAGGCACTGGCTGCACGTGGCACGCCAGCACTCGTGCTCGACACGGAACAAGATTTCGTGCGCTTGGGCCGCGCCCACGAACTCGCGCAGGCACTGCATGCGGACTATCTGCCCCTGGACCAACTGAGCGGCGAACAACTGCGCCTGACCATCCGCGAAAGGCTGCCGCGGTAGTCCGCCCCAATCAGTCACACGCCCAGAACACACAAGGAACGAACATGATTGTCTGCATCGGAGCCGGCCCCGGCGATATCGGCTACCTGCCGCAACGCTCCGCCGAGCTGATCCGCAACGCCGACGTCGTCGCCGGCTTCAATGCCGTCGTCAACGTTGTGCAGCCGCTGATTCCCCACACGGCCGAGGTCGTGCTGATGGGCTATCGCGACCAGGTCGCCCAGCTCGACAAGGTGGCGCAACTGCACCACGCCGGAAAGAACTGCGTGGTCGTGTTCATGGGCGACATCCACTTCAGCGGCTTCCAGTATCTGGAGCGTGTCGAGCGCGCGTGTGGTCATCCGGTCGACACCATTCCGGGGATCTCATCGGCGCAAATTCTGGCGTCGCGCGCCAAGGTGTGTTTTGACGAAACCACCTTCATCACCTTCCATCGTCGTGGCGATCTGACACCGTTCAAGCGCCACCTCGTGCATGTGCTCGAAGACCAGCGCAACGCCATCGTCATCCCCTGCCCGTGGGACGAGGCGCGCTCGTTTATGCCCTGGCACATTGCCGCATACCTCTTGGAGAACGGCATCCCCGCGCAGCAGCCGGTGGAGGTGTGGGAGCACCTCACAAAAAGCGAGGCGCAATGGCGCGGCACGTTGGCTGAATGCGCGCATCAGCGTTTCTCCGATATGAGCATCATGCTGATCCGCACCCTGCAGCCCATGGCGAGCCAGATCGAGCCCCCGCCGGAGATGGTGTCGTGAGCACGGCCGCTGACTACGCCATCGTCCTGGCCGGACACGGCAGCCGAGACCCGGATGGCGTGGGTGAATTCGAAGCGCTGGTTGCACTGCTACGCGAGCGCGCTGGCGGCCGAACCGTCACGCATGGCTTTCTGGAATTCGCCACACCGACCATCGACGAAGCCGTCAACGCTGTCATTGCCGACGGCGCACAGCGCGTGGTGATGGTGCCTGGCGTGCTGCTGGCCGCCACGCATGCCAAGAACGACATGCCCAGCGAGCTGCTCGCGCTGCAGCAGGCGCACCCGGGCGTCGACTTTCATTTCGGCGCGGCGATGGACTTGCACCCGAAGCTGCTGCAGCTCTGCCGAGAGCGCATCATCCAGGCGGAAGCGCTGTCGACGAATACCGTCGCGCGCGCCGACACTTGCCTGGTGGTCGTCGGGCGCGGCACCTCGGACCCCGATGCGAATTCGGAGATCTCCAAGGTTGCGCGCATGCTGGAGGAAGGGCTCGGCTTCGGTACGTCGTTCGTGTGCTATTCCGGCACGGCGCGGCCACTGGTGGCTGATGGCCTCAGGGCGGCAGCCCTACTTGGGCACAAGCGCATCGTCGTGCTGCCCTACTTTCTGTTTGATGGCGTGCTGGTCAAACGCATCTACGCTGCTGCCGATGATCTTGCTGCGCGCCATCCGGAGCTGGAAGTGCTCAAGGCGGGCTATCTCGGCGCGCACCCGCACATGGCCGACGTGTTCCTCGAACGCGCTGCAGAAGGCATCGAAGGCCGCGCCACGATGAACTGCGCGCTGTGCAAATACCGCGTGCAGATCGTCGGCTTTGAAGAACAGGTTGGCACGCCGCAGCAGGCGCACCACGGTCTGGTGCGCGGACTGCTCGGGCGGGAATCCGCTGCCGAGACGCCTACGCCCGCCGCAGCATGGCCACCGTACGTACCGCACCCGATCGAAGCCGAGAGCATGCGCATCATCGATGAGGGGCGCGACTGGTCCGGCGTGCCGGACGATCACCAGATCGTGCTCAAACGCCTGGTTCACACCAGTGGCGATTTCGACATCGTCGATGATCTGTATTTCTCACCCGGCGCGGTCACGACGGGCATCCGCGCCTTGTTGCGCTGCCGCCGCATCGTCGCGGACGTGACGATGGTGCAGACGGGGCTCAAGCGTGCGGTGCTGGATCAACTTGGCATGCAGACGTGGTGCGGCGTGCACGATGAGGAAACACGTCTGCTGGCCGAAGCGCATGGCATCACACGTTCTGCAGCGGGCATCCGGCGCGCATGGCAAAAATTCGGCAACGACGTCGTCGTGGCCATCGGCGACGCACCTACGGCCATCATGGAACTGGTGCGGCTGGTGCGCGAGCATGGGTGGCGTCCGCAACTCGTGGTCGGGCTGCCGGTGGGTTTTGTCGGCACGCGGGAATGCAAGGACGAATTGCGCCGACTGCTGCAGGTACCACGCATCACCAACCGTGGTACGCGCGGCGGCTCACCCTGGGCCGCATCGGCCATCAACGCGTTGATGATTGCGGCGATCGACCAGGTCTACCGCCAGAATCAGAACCCCATGCCGTGACCGACAACACGCAACGCCGCCCCTTCGATCTCGCAGCGCTGGCCCCGAATGGCCTGCGCCGTGGTCGCACGACCGGCAGTTGCGCCACCGCCGCGGTCAAGGCGGCGTTGCTCCTGCTGTTGCGCGGCGAGGTGGTGGACGAAGTCGAAGTCAGCCTGCCCGACCCGGACTACTACCTGGTGGTGCCGGTCGAGCACGTGGAGCAGCTTGCAGACGGTTCGGTACGTGCCGACGTGAAGAAATATGCCGGAGACGACCCGGACAACACCGATGGCGCGACGATCTTCGCCAAAGTTGCGGTGAACCATCAAGGTGCGGTGCGCTTTCTTGCTGCTGAAGGCGTCGGCATGGTCACGCAGCCCGGCCTGCGCGTGCCACCCGGCGAGGCGGCCATCAACCCCGTACCGCGGCAGATGATGCAGATGGCGGTAGACGAGGTGCTCAGCGGTACGGTCAACCCGGGCTTCGACCTCGCCATCGGCTGCGTCAACGGCGAGAAGATTGCCAAGCGCACCTTCAACCCGATGCTCGGCATCGTCGGCGGCATCTCGATCCTCGGCACCAGCGGCATTGTCGAACCGATGTCGCTGGCAGCATGGATGGCGTCGATCGAGGTGTATATCCGCGTTGCCCTGGGCGATCACCCCAACGCCATCGCCTTCACCCCCGGCAAGATCGGCCGCAGCTTCGCCGCTGACACGCTGGCCTTGCAGAAGAAAGAGGTGGTGCAGATCGCCAATTTTGTCGGCGCGTCGCTCGACTATGCCCAGCAGGCGCTGGAGGAATCGCAAACACGCCTGAAAACGCTCTGGGTGCTCGGGCACCCCGGCAAGCTCGCCAAGCTGCTGGACGGTGTGTGGGACACGCACTCCAGCAAGAGTCGCATGGCTATGCATTCCGTGGCGGCCGTGGCGGTCGATCTCGGCTTTGCCAGCGCACTCACCCAATCCATAGAACACGCCAATACCGTGGAAAACATCGTAGAAATCATGCGCAATGAACCCGGCGCGCAAGCGTTCTGGACCCACATCGAACAACGGCTCGCCACACTGATGCAGCCCAAGGTGCCCAGCATCGATCGCGTGGAGGTGCGTCTGTTCGCCATGGATGGCACCCCGCTGGGAGCCGGCGCATGAGCACGCTTGGCCAATTCGTTGGCGTGGGTGTCGGGCCGGGGCCAGCAGGGCTCATTCCTGTCGCTGCGCTGGCGGCCCTGCAGAGTGCAGACCGCATCTACCTGCCGCGTGCGCGTGGCAGCGAGACCTCGGTCGCGCGCCAGTGCCTGGCCGGCCTGCCGATTGCGGAGGCCAAGTTCCGCGAGATCGAATTCCAGATGGACCCGGACCGCACCGTGCTGTCCGAGCACTACGGCACGTTGGCGGACACCATCGCGGCCGAACTGCGCGAGGGGCACAACGTCGCCTACCTGACCATCGGCGATTCGATGACGTATTCGACCTACGGCTACCTGCTGGCCGCCCTGCGCGACAAGGTGCCCGGCTTGCGCCACACCACGTACCCGGGCGTCACCAGCTTTGCTGCCACTGCAGCGGCGTTGTCATGGCCGCTCGGCGAAGGCAAGGAGCGCATCCTGATCCTGCCCTGCCCCGACGACACGGCCGCGCTGCGCGCCGACATCGAAAGCCATGACATCGTGGTGTTGATGAAGATCGGCGCACGCCTGCCGGCCGTCTTGCAGTTGCTCAACGCGCTTGGCATTGCCGAGCACTGCGCATTCGCACGCCGCATCGGCCTGCCCGGCGAGGTGCTTTGCGACGATGTATCGCAATTGAACGCCGATGCCAGCGGCTACCTCGCCACCATGCTGATCCGCCGTACTGCCAGGGAGAAACGTCACACATGAAGGTCTATTTCATTGGTGCGGGCCCTGGCGCCGCCGACCTCATCACGCTGCGTGGCAGCCGCATCCTCGGTAGCGTGCCGATGGTACTGTATGCCGGCTCGTTGGTGCCGACCGAGATGCTGCAGCACTGCCGGCCAGATGCCGAGAAGTTCGATACCGCCGAGTTGTCGCTCGATGCGCAGGAAGCGCTCTATCGCCGTGCGCAACTCGAAGACAAGGACGTCGCGCGGCTGCATTCGGGTGACCCGTCCATCTACGGTGCCACCGCAGAGCAGATGCGCCGGCTGGAGAAGCTTGGCATCGAATACGAGATCGTCCCTGGCGTGTCTTCGTTTACCGCAGCGGCAGCCGCACTCGGCAGCGAGTTGACACGGCCGATGGTCTCGCAGTCCGTCATCCTGACGCGGGTGTCGGGCCGCGCATCGGCGGTGCCGGAGTTGGAATCCGTCCTCCGCTTTGCCGAGCATCAGGCGACGATGTGCATCTTCCTCTCCGGCCAGCGCCTCAAGCAGACCGTGGCGGACTTGCTGGTGCACTACCCGGCGGACACCCCAGCGGCACTGGTGCGCCGAGCAAGCTGGCCCGATCAGGCCATTCATCGCAGCACGCTGGGCACGCTGATGAGCGAGGTGCAGAACAAGGATTGGCTGCTCACCACGCTGCTGCTGGTCGGCCGTGCACTGGCGCATGAGGACGGCGTGGAATCCAGCCTCTACGCCGCCGGCTTCACGCATATCTTCCGCGATGGGACGGACCGCAAAACGCGGCGCACACGCAAGCCGCGCACGGCGGGCGAGTCGGCAGGAGAAGCGGCATGAGGCCAGTCGCCATCTGGCTGACGCGCAGCGACACCCTCCCGCTCGGCCAACGGCTGGCCGCCGGGTTGAATGCCGACCTGTATCAGCCTTGGCTGCACGCCGATGAAAGCCCACGCGAAACCTTCCGCCAGCACTTCCGCCTGCACCGGCAGTGGGTCATGGTGAGCGCGAGCGGCATCGCCGTGCGCTACCTCGACGGCCTGCCGCAAAGCAAATACGACGACCCCGCCGTGGTGGTGCTCGACGAAGCCGCGCGCTTCGCCATCCCCCTCCTAAGCGGGCATGAGGGCGGCGCGAATGCACTGGCGTACGCGGTCGCCAGGTTCACGGGCGCCATCCCGGCCGTCACCACGGCAACCGAAGCGCTCAAGCCCCTCACGCTCGGCATCGGCTGCCGGCGCGGCAAATCCGCTGAAGCCATCGAGCAGGCGGTCGTGCACGCATTGGGCGGACGCAGCCTGACCGACGTGCGAGAAGTCGCCACGATCGACCTGAAGGCCGACGAGGTCGGACTGCTGGCGTTCTGCACGCACCACCAGTTGCCGCTGCGCGTGATCGCGCAAGCCGATGTCGCCACACGCGCCTGGGTCGGCCAGCCATCCGACTGGGTGCAGCAGCAGATCGGCGTGGACGGCGTGTGCGAGCCGTGCGCACTCATCGCCAGCCCGCGAGGACAGCTGATCGTCCGCAAGACTGCGCTCGATGGCGTGACCGTTGCCGTCGTCGAAGACCATCCGCACCACATTGAACAAGACTGACCCAACCATGACCGGCAAACTCTATTTGGTCTCCGTCGGCCCAGGCACACGCGAGTTGATTCCGCCGATGGTGGAAGCTGCCCTGCAGGCCAGCGATGTGATCGTCGCCTACGAGCTGTATCTCACCTGGATTCAACCCTGGATTGCGGGCAAGACCATCCACACGCTGCCGCTGACCCAGGAGCGCGATCGCGCCCAACTGGCCATCGCACAAGCACGTGCGGGCAAGACCGTGGCGCTGATCTCCAGCGGCGACATCGGCATCTACGCCATGGCGGCGCTGGCCTTCGAGGACATGGCCGAGGACGACCGCTACGACGTGCAATTGATCCCCGGCATCACCTCGGCCAACGCGTGTGCATCGCTGCTTGGCTCGCCGCTGTCGCATGACTTCGCCACACTGAGCCTGTCTGACCTGCTCTGCCCGTGGGCGTGGATCGAAACACGCGCACGCCATATCGCCCAGGCTGATCTCGCCGCCGTGTTCTACAACGTGCAGAGCAAGCAGCGTCAGGAGGGCGTCTACCGCATCCTCGACATCATGCTCGAGCACAAGCGCGCCGAGACGCTCTGCGGCATCGTGCGCAATGCATATCGAGAAGACCAGACCGTGGAGATTGTCACGCTGGCCGAGCTGCGCACGCGGCGCTTCGACATGCTGACCACGCTGGTGATCGGCAACCGCTTCACCAAGCGCAAACGCGGCTGGATCTACACGCCACGCGGTTATGGCAACTGGGACGACGCACCAGACACCATCACCGCCGACAACCTGCCTGCAGGCGCGACCTGGGTGTTTTCCGGCACTAGCGATGGCAATGCCCTGGCGCGGGAGATCGTGGCGGCGGGCCATCAAGCTGTTGTGTCCACCGTCAGCGAATACGGCGCCGAACTCGCGGCACAAACCTGCCCGGGCGCCACGCCCCTCGCCGGCCGCCTCGGCATTGAGCGCCGGCGCGAACTGCTGCGAGATACCCGCGCCCGCGCGATTGTCGATGCAACCCACCCTTACGCCGCCGAGATGTCACGGCAGTTGATTGCACTCTCCCGCGAACTCGATCTGCCCTACCTGCGCTATGAGCGTCCGCGCACCGCCGACATACAAGGCGCGGTTCGCGCGGCGTCGATCGAAGACGCTACGCGGCTGGCCATGCAGCACGGAAAGCGCATCTTCCTGGCTACGGGCTCCAAAGACCTTACGCACTTCGTGCAGGCGCCTGGCGCGTCGGAACATCAATGGTTCGTACGCGTGGCGCCGGACCCGCAGCACCTGCAGCGCGCCATCGACGCCGGCATCCCGCGTGCCCACATCGTCGCCATGCAGGGCCCCTTCTCCCAGGCTGCCAACGAAACGCTGTGGCGCGACTGGGCGATCGACTGCGTGGTCACCAAGGATTCCGGCGACGCTGGCGGCTATCAAGCCAAAGCAGCGGCGGCCGCAGCGCTCGGCATTCCGCTCATCGTCATCGACCGGCCCAGCCTCGACTATCCAGCCGTGGCCGCAGACTTTGCATCGGTGCTGAACACCCTGCGAGGGCTGCACGCATGAGCCAGCCGCGCATTCCCGTCACCGTCATCACCGGCTTTCTCGGCGCCGGCAAGACGACGCTGCTGTCGAACCTCCTGCACGACTGCAAGCAGCGTCGGCTCGCCATCCTGGTCAATGAATTCGGCGAGGTGTCCATCGACGGCGCGATCCTGCGCAACGAAGGCGGCGAGGTGGAAATCCACGATCTGTCCAACGGACTGGTGGCCTACGACGACGACGCGGATTTCCTGCCCACCATGCAAGCGCTCTGGGAGCGTCGCAGCGTGATCGACCACGTGCTGATCGAAACCTCCGGCCTGGCGTTGCCGACTGCCGTGATGGAGCAACTGCAGGGCGAAGCGCTGGCACCCTACTTTGTGCTCGACGCCACGCTGGCGGTGGTCGACACGCCGTT
The DNA here is from genome assembly GCF_051904805.1 of Ralstonia sp. 25C. NCBI lineage: Bacteria > Pseudomonadati > Pseudomonadota > Betaproteobacteria > Burkholderiales > Burkholderiaceae > Ralstonia > Ralstonia sp. 25C. Next base: position 235,802 of record NZ_CP196737.1, read on the forward strand.
GCTGTTGGCAGGCGAATTCCATCAGGCCAGTGCTACGAGCCAGCCGGAGCTTGGCCAACCGGTGGCCCATCTGTTCGAACAGCAGTTGGCCAACGCCGACATCGTCGTCTTGAACAAGATCGACGCGCTCGACGAGCCCGCCATGCTCGACGCCGAAGCCCGCGTGCGCGCGCTTGCGCCCTCCATCCGCTTTATTGAGTTGGCGTACAAGGCGAAGCTGGATACGCGTTTGACGCTGGGCTTGCGTCTGCACGAGCCGGCGGATGCTGGTGCGGGGCATCAACACTATGGGCCCGTGGCAACCATGCCCGGCTTGAAAATGCGCCCGCTGGCCAACCAGCGCCTGTTCGACGGCCATAGCCACGGCAGTCTCGGCGCGCACAGCCATGGGTTGAGCACGCACAAGCATTTTCATGAGCAGGACCCGGGCTGGCTGTCTTTCATGCTGCGCAGCACGCAGGCGCAAGACGCCGACACGCTGCGCGAGGCCATCACCACCATCGCGCGCAGCGAACCCCTACTGCGCATCAAAGGCTTCGCACCGCCGGTCAGCGGCGACGGCCGCTTGCTTGTGCAAGGCGTACGCAGCCGGATCGAGTTGCGGCATGAAGCCGATGCTGCACCGGCGCGGCACGCACAACTCGTCTTCATTGGCTATCACCCAAGCCGCACGCGTGTTCTGGAAAAGCTGAACGCGTTGACAAGCACCGCGTGGCGCTAACTGGACAGACAGCAGACAAACACACGGAAGACACACCATGCAGACCGACCCGACCGCGCACCAGCGCATGACCGAGCGCCGCAAAGCCGGCTTCGAAAGGAAGAAGGCCGCGGCCACGCTTGAAAAGGGATTGCTGATCGTCAACACCGGCACCGGCAAGGGCAAGAGCAGCGCCGCCTTCGGCATGGGCCTGCGCGTGGTTGGCCACGGCATGCGCCTTGGCGTGGTGCAGTTCATCAAGGGCGCGCTGCACACCGCCGAGCGCGACCTGCTGGGCAGCTTTCCCAACTGCGACTTCCTGACCACCGGCGATGGTTACACGTGGAACACTCAAGACCGCGATGCCGACGTCGCCACCGCCCGCAAAGGCTGGGACGAGGCGTGCCGCATGATCCAGAGCGGCCGAGGTGACGAAAACGACTACGACATGGTGATCCTCGATGAACTGAACATCGTGCTGAAGTACGACTACCTGCCGCTGGACGAAGTGCTGGCCGTCTTCGCGCAACGCCCGCCTGCCATGCACGTGGTGGTGACCGGCCGGCACGCACCAGAGGCGCTGATCGAGGCCGCCGACCTCGTCACGGAGATGCGCCTCGTCAAACACCCGTACCGCGAACAAGGCGTAAAGGCACAGCAAGGGGTTGAGTACTAAGCCATGTCCACGCAGAACGCCCCGCGCTCCTGCCCCGCGCTGTTCCTGACGGCGCCGGCATCGCATCAGGGCAAGACCACGCTCACCGCCGGCCTTGCGCGCCACCATCGCAATCAAGGGCGCAACGTTTGCGTCTTCAAGGCGGGGCCGGATTTTCTCGACCCCTTCATCCTCGAGCGCGCCTCCGGCAATCCGGTGTACTCGCTCGACCTGTGGATGACTGGCGAGGCTGATTGCCGCCAGCGGCTCTACGATGCCGCCGCCAGCGCAGACCTGATCCTGATCGAAGGCAGCATGGGGCTGTTCGATGGCACACCATCGAGCGCCGACCTCGCCATGACGTTCGGCGTGCCGGTCGTCCCGGTCATCGACGTGAGCGGCATGGCACAGACCTTCGCGGCGGTCGCCCATGGCTTGGCAACGTTCCGGCCCAACTTGCCGTTTTACGGGGTCGTCGCCAATGGCGTCGCCAGCGCCCGCCATGCCGAGATGCTGCTGGAGAGGCTGCCACCATCGCTGCGTTGCGCCGGCGCAGTGATGCGCGACGACGCCATGACGCTGCCCGAGCGGCATCTCGGCCTGGTGCAGGCGCAGGAGATCGATGACCTTGAATCGCGCATTGCAGTCGCTGCTGCGCGCATTGCCGAAACCGAGTTGGTTGAACTGCCGCCCCCGGTGACATTCGCACCCGCACCCGCCGCGCCCGTGCCGCCGCTGTTAGCGAGCGTGCGGATTGCGGTGGCGCGCGACATGGCGTTTTCGTTTCTCTATCCGGCCAATCTGGAGCTGCTCGCGGCGCTCGGCGCAGAAGTCGTGTTCTTCTCGCCACTGGCCGATGAACCGCTGCCCGCCGCCGATGCGGTTTACCTACCGGGCGGCTACCCCGAGCTGCATCTCGAAACGCTCAGCGCCAACGGAGCCACGCGAGCCTCGCTGCACGCGCACGTCGCGGCCGGCAAGCCGCTGTATGCCGAGTGCGGCGGCATGCTTTACCTACTTGATGCATTCACGGATCGCACCGGCACCACGGGCACCATGCTCGGCCTCCTGCCTGGTCACGGAACGCTCCACGGCCGGCTTGCCGCGCTCGGCCTGCAATCCGTCGAGCTGGGCGGCGAAACATTGCGCGGTCATGCCTTCCACTATTCGACCTTAGAGACAACGCTTTCGCCTGCCACTCGCGCGCGCCGCGCCAGTGGAACGGCTGCAGGTGAAGCCGTCTATCGCCACGGCAGCATCGTGGCCAGCTACCTTCACTGCTATTTCCCCTCCAACCCGAAAGCCGCCGCGGCGCTGTTCACGCCATGAGCCGACATCGTTACAGCGAAGGGGAAATCGATGCCGTCTATCGCGTCATCCGTGAGCGGCGCGATGTACGGCACTTCCGGCCCGACCCGATCGCGCCCGACGTGCTGCAACGCTTGCTGCATGCCGCGCATCTCGCACCAAGCGTCGGCTTCATGCAGCCCTGGCGCTTTATCCGCATCACCGACACGTCACTGCGCACGCAGATGCACGCCCAGGTCGACGCCGAGCGCAGGCGCACGGCTAACGCACTCGGTGAGCGCGAAGACGAGTTCATGCGCCTGAAAGTGGAAGGCATTCTGGATTGCGGCGAAGTGCTGGTCGCCGCGCTGATGGACGGGCGCGAGCGCCACATTTTCGGCCGCCGCACCATGCCCGAAATGGACCTCGCCTCGGTCGCCTGCGCGATCCAGAACCTGTGGCTGGCTTCGCGCGCCGAGGGAATCGGCATGGGCTGGGTGTCACTGTTTGATCCGCAGCAGCTTGGGGCATTGCTGCAGTTGCCGACCGGTGCGCGGCCGGTGGCCGTTCTGTGTCTAGGCCATGTTGACAGCTTCTATGACAAGCCGATGCTTGAACAGGAAGGCTGGGCTGCTCGGCAACCACTGACGGACATGGTGTCCGAAAACGCCTGGAAGGCGACGTAGCGGCATCCGGCCCGCTACCCGATACCCAACACGCAAAAACAAGAAAGCCCGCAGTGATGCGGGCTTCCAGGATTGCGGTGCGTTCAGGTGCCAGCAGGTGCCGGACGTGAAATCACTCCCACTCAATCGTCGCAGGCGGCTTGCCCGAGATGTCATACACGACCCGGCTCAAACCACGCACTTCATTGATAACCCGGTTCGATACGCGGCCGAGCAACGCATACGGCAGGTGCGCCCAGTGGGCGGTCATGAAATCGGTGGTCTGCACCGCGCGCATGGCCGTCACATAGTCATACGTGCGGCCATCGCCCATCACGCCAACGGACTTGACCGGTACAAACACCGCAAATGCCTGGCTCGTCAGGTCGTACCAGCTCTTGCCGATATCGGCTTCCGTGCACAGGCCAGCAGCGGCGTCTTGCGCCGTTGCCTTGGTGCCGCGCAGTTCTTCAATGAAGATGGCATCGGCACGACGCAGCAGGTCTGCGTATTCACGCTTGACCTCACCCAGAATCCGCACGCCCAAGCCCGGGCCCGGGAACGGATGGCGATACACCATCTCGTGCGGCAGACCAAGTGCCACACCCAGCTCGCGCACTTCATCCTTGAACAGATCGCGCAGCGGTTCAAGCAGCTTCAGACCCAGCGTTTCCGGCAGCCCACCCACGTTGTGGTGGCTCTTGATGGTCGTGGCCTTCTTGGTCTTGGTGCCGCCCGATTCCACCACGTCCGGGTAGATCGTGCCCTGCGCCAGCCACTTGGCGTTGGAGAGCTTCTTGGCCTCGGCCTGGAACACCTCGACAAATTCGCGGCCGATGATCTTGCGCTTGGCTTCCGGGTCCGTCACGCCAGCCAGGTGGCCGAGGAACTGTTCGGAGGCATCCACGTGCACAACCTTGGCGTGCAGGCGGCCCGCGAACATGTCCATCACCATCTTGCCTTCGTCCAGGCGCAGCAGGCCGTGGTCGACAAACACGCAGGTGAGCTGGTCGCCAATGGCGCGGTGGATCAGCGCAGCCGCCACCGACGAATCGACGCCGCCCGACAGGCCCAGGATCACCTCCTCATCGCCCACCTGTTCGCGGATGCGCTGAACGGCTTCCTCGATGTGGTCGCGCATGACCCAGTCCGGCTTGGCACCGGCGATCTCCAGCACAAAGCGCTCGAGCAGCGCGCGGCCTTGCACGGTATGCGTGACTTCCGGGTGGAACTGCACGGCGTAGTAGCCGCGCGCCTCATCAGCCATGCCGGCGATCGGGCAGCTCGGCGTGGAGGCCAGCAGTTTGAAGCCCGGCGGCAGCTCGGCAACCTTGTCGCCGTGGCTCATCCAGACCTTGAGCATGCCGTGGCCTTCCGGCGTGGCGAAGTCCTGAATGTCCTTCAGCAGGCGGGTGTGGCCATGGGCGCGCACCTCGGCATAACCGAATTCGCGGTGGTCGCTCCACTCCACCTTGCCGCCCAACTGCACGGCCATGGTCTGCATGCCGTAGCAGATGCCGAGCACCGGCACGCCCAGGTCCCACACGGCCTGCGGGGCACGCAGCTGGTGATCTTCGTAGGTGCTGGCGTGGCTGCCGGACAGGATGACGGCCTTGGGCGCGAACTCGCGCACGAAGGCGTCGGACACGTCGTTCGGGTGGATTTCGCAGTAGACGTGGGCTTCGCGCACACGGCGCGCGATCAGCTGCGTAACCTGCGAGCCGAAATCAAGGATGAGGACTTTGTCGTGCATGTTGTGGAGGAATGGAATCGGCAATCGTGTCGACTTCAGTGCCGGGGCCGTAGCCGGGCGGCGGCATGTAACCGGGTTCTTTGCGCTGGGCCTTCTCGGCGCGTTCTCGCTCGCGGGCGGCAACGGCTTCGTCCTTGGCCTTCTGCGCGCGCTCGCGCTCATGGGTGCGCACACGGCGCGAGGCGGGAATCTGCACGGCCGAGAACAGCGCCAGCACCGCGGCAAACGTCGGCAGCCAGATGCGGCCCGCGCCTTCCACCGGCAAGTGGAAAAACAGCAGCCACACAATCACCAGCACCGCCACAGCCAAGTTGACGTGGCCAATGACCTGAGCCACCGCGCTGGTCAGTTGCCCATTGACGGTGGCATACCAGAGCAGCCAGGCCACGCCGATCAGCATGACGCCGAGCAGTTGGCCATACATGGCGGGTTCCGGTTGCGGCAATTGCAGCGCACCGAAAATCGACGTCAACGGCGAAGCCAGCAGGACGAGACCGACGCACAGAGCGACAGCCGCATCCAGAAACAGAACGAGACGCAAAAGCGCTTTCATCAATGTCCCCAGTTGCGGGTGGCCGCCCGTGCGCCGGCCACCGAATTGAATCGGCCGGAGCGCCCGCGCGCCCCGGCGGCTGTACTGCTTGCCTTCTATCTTGTCTGCGCTGATCGAAGCGATCAGTCGCGGTGATAGTTCGGCGCTTCCTTCGTGATCTGCACGTCGTGCACGTGCGATTCGTTCATGCCAGCGGCGGTGATCTCGACAAACTGGCTCTTCTCATGCCATTCGGCAATCGATGCGCAACCGCAGTAGCCCATCGACGAGCGCACACCGCCCGTGAGCTGATGCACGATCGGCAGCGCAGAGCCCTTGTAAGGCACGCGCCCTTCAATGCCTTCCGGCACGAGCTTGTCGACGTTGGCGGTGTTGTCTTCCTGGAAGTAACGGTCGGCAGCGCCATCCTTCATCGCACCCACCGAACCCATGCCACGGTAGCTCTTGTACGAGCGACCCTGGAACAGGAACACCTCACCCGGAGATTCATCCGTGCCGGCGAACATGCCGCCCATCATCACGGTGTGCGCGCCGGCAGCCAGTGCCTTGGCCACGTCGCCCGAGTAACGGATACCGCCGTCGGCGATGAGCGGCACGCCCGTACCCTTGAGCGCTTCGGCCACATTCGACACTGCAAAGATTTGCGGCACGCCCACGCCAGCGACGATTCGCGTCGTGCAGATCGAGCCCGGGCCGATGCCCACCTTGACGCCATCGGCGCCATGGTCAACCAGCGCCTTGGCCGCATCGCCGGTGGCGATATTGCCGCCGATCACCTGCACTTGCGGATAGTTGTCCTTGATCCAGCGCACGCGGCTGAGCACGCCCTGGCTGTGGCCGTGCGCGGTATCCACCACGATCACGTCCACACCGGCCTTGACCAGCAGGTCAATGCGCAGGTCATTGTCAGGGCCAACGCCCACCGCTGCGCCTACGCGCAGCGAGCCGCGTTCGTCCTTCGAGGCCAGCGGGTATTCCGTGGCTTTCTGGATATCCTTCACGGTGATCAGGCCGCGCAGCTCGAAAGCCTCGCCCACCACCAGCACGCGCTCCAGGCGGTGCTTGTTCATCAGGCGCTTGGCCTCTTCCAGCGAGGCGCCTTCCTTGACGGTGACGAGCTTTTCGCTCGGCGTCATCTTGGCGCGCACCGGGGCGTCCAACTCTTCTTCAAAGCGAAGGTCACGGTTGGTGATGATGCCCACCACCTTCGTGCCTTCCAGCACCGGGAAACCCGAGATGCCGTGCTGTGCCGACAGCGCCATCACATCGCGGACCTTCATGTCCGGGCCGATGGTGATCGGGTCGCGCAGCACGCCCGATTCAAACCGTTTGACCTTGGCGACTTCGCGCGCCTGTTCTTCCGGCTTCAGGTTCTTGTGGACGATACCGATGCCACCTTGCTGCGCCATGGCGATGGCGAGCCGCGCTTCCGTAACCGTATCCATGGCGGCGGACACGAGCGGAATGGCAAGTTCGATCGAACGGGTGAGCTTGGTGCGAAGGGACGTATCGCGGGGCAGGACGGCCGAATAGGCCGGGACGAGCAGCACGTCATCGAATGTGAGTGCTTTCTGGACAAGACGCATAGCAATTTCCTCTAGGCGCAAAATCGGATTATACGGGAATTCGCCCCACCGTTCTAGAGACCCGTGCTATGCTCGATAAATTTTTCTTCGCGCACGTAGCAAAAACGCCCTGCGCCGCCAGTGGCCGCGCGGAGCCAGCTTCTTGAGTGCTCGAATGGGAATCGGCGTATTGTGCGCCCTGCTGGCCGGGGCCATGTGGGGCATGGTCTTTATCGCGCCCCGCGCACTGCCGGCGTTCTCGCCATGGGAACTGGCCCTCGGCCGCTATCTTGCGTACGGCGCCATCGCCGCCCTTGCCGCAGCCCCCATCCTCCCCCGCATTGCCCGCAAGCTCACCCGCGCCGACTGTTTTGCGCTGGTCCGCCAATCCTGCGCCGGCAACCTTGTTTACTACGTCCTCCTAGCCTTTGCCGTGCAATTGGCCGGCGTCGCGCCCGCGTCGCTGATCATTGGCATCTTGCCGATTACCGTGACTGTGCTGGGCCGGCGCGACCATGGCGCGGTACCGCTGTCCCGGCTGATCTGGCCGCTACTGGTGGTCGCTGCCGGCATTGTCTGTATCAACGTGGACCTGTTTGGCCACGGGGTCGCCAGCACGGCAGCCAATGCTCGCCCCATCTGGCAGCGCATTGCCGGCATCGCCTGCGCGGCCGGCGCCCTGTGCAGCTGGACGTGGTACGCCGTCGACAACGCGCGCTACCTGCAACGCAATCCGCACTTTTCCGGCAACGAATGGTCCGCGCTGTACGGCATCTCGACGGGCATGTTGTCGACTGCACTGACGGCCATCGGGTTGCTGGCGGCCGGAACCCAATGGGGGCATAGCGGTGGCCGCATATGGACCACCTTCTGGGCCGTGAATGCCGCCTTGGCACTGGGCGCGTCGCTGATCGGCAACAACTTGTGGAACATCGCCTCCCGACGTCTGCCGCTCACGCTGTCGGGCCAGATGATCGTGTTCGAGACGCTGTTCGCGCTGGCATACGGCTTTGTGTACGACGGCCGCTGGCCCCGCACGCTGGAAATCGCGGCAATTGGCTTGTTGATCGGGGGCGTCGGTTGGTCGGTGCGCTTGCACGCCGAAGACAAGTCTGCATAAACTGGGCGCCTTGCCGGGGGGCGAGTCGAGGGCCGAGCCAGGCCATCGTCCAGAACAACGCGTGGCGATCACGTCACCGAGCCTCCGTGCGCGTCGAGGGGCCGTCGTCGGGTCGGCCAGCGCGCCACCGGCAGTCTATCGAACGAGAACTCCATGAAACGACTGCACGTCCTGTTGCCCGCCACCGCTACTCTGATTGCCCTCGCCTGCCCGCCGGCGCTTGCACAGTGGGCCTGGCAGTGGCGCGACGACAAGGGCCACATGGTCTACAGCGACGCCGCTCCGCCGCCGTCGGTGCCTGCCAACCGGATCATCCGCAACCCGAACACCCGCACCGCGACGGCCTATGAAGCGCTGCCCGTGCCGGCCTCGGGGGTCAAGGCTGCAGACCCTGCCGCCAAGCCTGCCCAACCGGCCTCCGGCGTGGCTGCGTCGAACCCCGACGACGAGCTGCGCAAGCGCCTGGCGGATCGCGCCAAGAAGGAGCAGGAAGAGGCCAAACAGGCTGAGCAAGCCCAGCGCAAACAAGCGGAATGCCAGCGCATTCGCAATGAGACCGCTTACCTGCAAAACGGCCGTCGCGTGGGCACCCCACAGCCCGACGGCTCGCTCTCCTACATGGACGACAACCAGCGCGCCGCCGCCGTCCAACGCAACCAAGCCGCCCTCAGCACCAACTGCAGCTAAGCGCGCGTTACTCGAGGACGTCGTCTTTGGGCGGCGCCGCGTTACGCAGCCACCTCTGGCCTTCACGCGTACCGGTTGCCCGCACTTTCTGCACGCGCCGCCGACGCGCCGTTTTCGGGTCGGCAATCAGCGGACCGAGAATCTCCACTCGGTCCCGCGCATGCAGCGGCGCATCCGCTGTCTTGCGCTTGCCATAGACAGCCAGACGGCACGTCTCGATCGTCAGATCGGTTCCTTCCAGCACGCCAGCAGCGCGCACCGCATCTGCCGCCGTGGCATCGGCCGGCAGTTGCACACTCACCAAGCGCGGCGGCGTGACCGTCGCCAGGCACACCATCACGTCAATCCGTTCAGGATTCGCCATAGACAGCCTCGGCGCGTTTGACGAAGGAGTCGACGAAGGTGTTGGCGATCATGCTGAACACCGGGCCAATCAGCTTTTCCAGGATCACGCTGGAAAACTCGTAATGCAGGTGGAAGTTGATCTTGCAGGCGTCCGCGCGCAGCGGCGTGAAGATCCAGAAGCCGGTGAAGCTCTTGAAAGGCCCGTCGGCGAACGTCATATCGATGCGGGTGGGCCGCGTTTGCACGTTGCGCGTGCGGAAGAACTGGTGGATGCCCTTGAACGCGATGTCCACCCGCGCGTCGAGTGACGTTTCCGTCTGCTCGTAGATTTCCACGCCGCCGCACCAGGGCAGGAAGTTCGGATAGTCCTTGACGTTGGTGACCAGGTCGAACATCTGTTCGGCCGAATGCCCAATCAACACGGTTTTTTCAACGTCTGCCATGCGCCATCCGAAAGCTTTGCGCGCCGTTTGCCCGTAAGGCTCGCGGCGGATTTGTTAAACTCGCCATTTTATCGCAGCGCATGCCGGATTCATCACCCCGGGGCGCTCACCGCACATTCCAACGTATGACCATCGCCGATAACAAGAAAGCCTTTTTCGATTACTTCATCGAAGAGCGCTACGAGGCGGGCATGGCTCTCGAGGGCTGGGAGGTGAAGGCCATCCGGGCCAACCGTGCGCAGATCAAGGAAGGCTACGTCGTCATTCGTAACGCCGAGCTGTTCCTGATCGGGGCCCACATCGGCCCGCTGCAATCGGCCTCCACGCACGTCCACCCCGACCCCGTGCGCACCCGCAAACTGCTGCTGCATGCTGAAGAGATCAAGAAGCTGATCGGCAAGGTCGAGCAGCGCGGCTACACGCTCGTCCCGCTCAACCTGCACTACACGCGCGGCCGCGTGAAATGCGAAATCGGCCTCGCCAAGGGCAAGAAGCAATTCGACAAGCGCGAGACTGAAAAGAACCGCGACTGGCAACGCGAAAAAGCGCGCCTGATGCGCGAGAAGGCGTAAGCCCTCTCGCTCGGTACCGTTACGCGTTCGGCCGCTGCTGCTTCACGATCGTCAACGCTGACGCAATCATCGTGCTCAGGTCACCCATGTTGCCCGGCACGATGAGCGTGTTGCCCTGCTTGGCCAGGTTGCCGAACGCGCTCACATACTCTTCCGCCACTTTCAGGTTGACCGCATCGACGCCGCCTTCGGTGCGAATGGCCTGACCGATCTTCTGGATGGCCTGCGCGTTGGCGTCGGCCACCGCAAGAATGGCTGCCGCCTCGCCCTGGGCCTTGTTGATGGCGGCTTGCCTTTCACCTTCCGACTTCTGGATGGCCGCTTCACGCGCGCCGGATGCCAGGTTGATCTGTTCCTGACGCTTACCTTCCGATGCAGCAATCAGCGCACGCTTTTCGCGTTCGGCCGTGATCTGCGCCTGCATGGCGTGCAGGATTTCCTTCGGCGGCGTCAGATCCTTGATCTCATAGCGCAGCACCTTCACGCCCCAGTTCGATGCCGCCTCATCCAGCGCATTGACCACGCTGTGGTTGATGAAGTCGCGCTCCTCAAACGTTTTGTCCAGCTCCAGCTTGCCGACCACCGAGCGCAGCGTCGTCTGTGCCAGTTGTGTGATGGCAATCACGAAATTGCTGGAGCCATACGACGCCCGCATCGGGTCGGTCACCTGGAAGTACAGGATGCCGTCCACCTGCAGCTGCGTGTTGTCCTTGGTGATACAGATCTGGCTCGGCACGTCGAGCGGGATTTCCTTGAGCACGTGCTTGTAGGCCACACGATCGACAAAGGGCAGCACGATATTGAGCCCCGGCGAGAGCGTGGCGTGGTACTTGCCCAGCCGCTCCAGAATCCAGGCGTGCTGTTGCGGCACGATCTTGATGCCTTGCGCGATGAGCACAATGGCGGCAAACAGGACGATGATCGCGAGAGTCCCCAGCTCGAACATAGAACCTCCATGGTTGGGTGTATTGGTTGTTGTTGGTGGTTATTTAGGCGCGACGACAAGCACACTGCCGCGGACTTCAACGATGCGGAATTCTCCGCCGGTAGCGGGCGCATCCGGTGCGAGTTCGACATCCCACGCGGCACCGCGGTATTGCACGCGCGCACGGCGCTCGGGCGACCACGCATCGACGCGCAGCGCTTCACCGATATCCAGATTGACGTTGCGATTGCGTGCCGCGTCTTCGCGCGTGATCCGGCCGTAGCGCGTGCGGCGCAAACCCACGATGCCAAACACCGCAACGATGGCGGCCACAATGGCCTGCGCTGGGAATGCAAGACCGATCAGCGCGGCGATACCTCCCGCCAGCAAACCAATTGCCACCATCAGCAGATAGAACGTCCCCGTCATCAGCTCGCCGATGACGAGCAGCACGGCAAGCACGAACCAGACGGTCTGAGCCGACATACTCTCCCTCTCCCTGAAACCAAGAAAAAACCCCCGCGACGCTGCACGTCTGCGGGGGCATGTCGCTCGGCCCCCGCCAGCGTTGGACAGCCGCCGGGCACTTCGCGTTCTTGTTGGCGCGCACCATGTCCGGTGCGCACCTTTTCTACCTTACTGCAACATCAGGCCGAACCCAACTTCTGCCAGGTGGCGATCACCGAATCCGGGTTCAGCGAGATCGACGAGATGCCTTCCTTGGCGAGCCACTGGGCGAAGTCCGGATGGTCGGACGGGCCCTGACCGCAGATACCGACGTACTTGTTCATCGACAGCGCCGTGGAAATGGCACGCTGCAGCATGAACTTGACCGCCGGGTCGCGCTCGTCGAAATCCTTGGCCAGCAGCTCCATGCCGGAGTCGCGGTCCAGGCCCAGTGTGAGCTGCGTCAGGTCGTTCGAGCCGATCGAGAAGCCGTCGAAATGCTGCAGGAACTGCTCGGCCAGAATCGCATTGGACGGCACTTCGCACATCATGATCAGGCGCAGGCCGTTCTCGCCGCGCTTCAGGCCGTACTTGGCCAGCAGCTCGACCACCTTCTCCGCCTGGCCGAGCGTACGCACGAACGGCACCATGACCTCGACGTTGGTCAGCCCCATTTCGTCGCGCACGCGCTTCATGGCGCGGCACTCCATCTCGAAGGCTTCGGCGAAGTCTTCGGCGATGTAGCGCGAAGCACCACGGAAGCCCAGCATCGGGTTTTCTTCGTCCGGCTCGTAGCGCGAACCGCCGATCAGCTTCTTGTACTCGTTCGACTTGAAGTCCGACAGACGCACGATCACGGGCTTCGGATAGAACGCCGCCGCGATGGTGGCGATGCCCTCGGCCAGCTTGTCGACGTAGAACGCGCGCGGGCTGGCATGGCCGCGGGCCACGCTTTCCACGGCCTTCTTCAGGTCGCTGTCGACTTGCGGGTAGTCGAGGATCGCCTTCGGGTGGACGCCGATGTTGTTGTTGATGATGAATTCCAGACGCGCCAGGCCCACGCCGCCGTTCGGGATCTGGCAGAAGTCGAACGCCAGTTGCGGGTTGCCGACGTTCATCATGATCTTGGTGCTGATCGACGGCATTTCGCCGCGCTGGACTTCCGTGATTTCGGTTTCCAGCAGGCCGTCGTAGATCTTGCCTTCGTCGCCTTCGGCGCACGAGACCGTCACCAGGGTGCCGTCCTTCAGCAGGTCGGTGGCGTCGCCGCAGCCGACCACGGCCGGCACGCCCAACTCACGCGCGATGATGGCCGCGTGGCAGGTACGACCGCCACGGTTGGTGACGATGGCCGAGGCACGCTTCATCACCGGCTCCCAGTTCGGGTCGGTCATGTCGGCAACCAGCACGTCGCCGGGCTGCACGCGTTCCATCTCGGCCGGATCGTTGATCACGCGCACCGGGCCCGTGCCGATCTTCTGGCCAATGGCACGGCCGGTCGTCAGCACCGGTGCCGAACCCTTCAGGCGGAAGCGCTGTTCGACCTTGCCGTGTGCCTGGCTCTTCACCGTTTCCGGGCGGGCCTGCAGGATGTAGATCTTGCCGTCCTTGCCGTCGCGGCCCCACTCGATGTCCATCGGGCGGCCGTAGTGCTTCTCGATGATGACGGCGTACTTGGCCAGCTCCGTCACATCCGCGTCGCTGATGGAGTAGCGGTTGCGCAGTTCGCCCGGCACATCGACAGTCTTCACGCGGCCGGCTTCGCCCGGCGCGGTGAATTCCATCTTGATCAGCTTGGAGCCGATCGAGCGGCGGATGATCGGGTACTTGCCGGCGGCCAGCGTCGGCTTGAAGACGTAGAACTCGTCCGGGTTCACGGCGCCCTGCACCACCGTTTCGCCCAGGCCGTAGCTGGAGGTGATGAAGACGACGTCCTGGAAGCCCGACTCGGTATCGATCGTGAACATCACGCCCGAGGCGCCGCAGTCCGAGCGCACCATGCGCTGAATGCCGGCCGACAGGGCCACCACGTCGTGGGCAAAGCCCTTGTGCACGCGGTACGAAATCGCACGGTCGTTGTACAGGGAGGCAAACACGTGCTTGATCTTGTCGAGCACGTCGTCGATGCCCAGCACGTTGAGGTAGCTCTCTTGCTGGCCGGCGAACGAGGCGTCCGGCAAGTCTTCGGCCGTGGCGGAGGAGCGCACCGCAAACGAAGCCTCGGCACCTTCACGGGCGGCCACGCGAGCGTACGACTCGCGAATTTCCTGCTCCAGACGCGGCTGGAACGGTGCGGTAGCGACCCACTCGCGAATCTCCTTGCCGGCGGCGGCCAGCGCCTTGACGTCATCAACGTCCAGGGCAGCCAGGCGCTGCGAGATACGCTCGGTCAGGTTGTTGTGGGCGAGGAAATCACGGAAGGCCAGTGCCGTGGTGGCAAAACCGCCCGGAACGCGCACGCCGGCGCTATCCAACTGGGAGATCATCTCGCCCAGCGATGCATTTTTACCGCCAACGACCTCAACATCCGTCATCCGCAGTTGCTCGAACGGCAGCACATAGGCGCCGTCTTGCGACAGGTTAGTCATACAAGCCTCTGAACTAAGTAAAAAACCGGTCGGATACGCGCGGGGCATTGTTCTTGTCGTCTGACCGCGCGAACCGCTTGGCTAAGCCATCCGAAAAAGCGCCAGAACTGTCGTCGTGACATTGTCTGGCGCCGGACGGGCCCGAATTGCTTAGCTAAACGATCGCCGCTATTCTACCGTGCCGCAGCACGATTTCCTGCCGGCGTGCTGGAAAAACCCCTCGTTTTCAATGACCGACCTCGCCGCCTCATCTGCCAACCGCACGGGCGTCCGCACTGTTTTCATCGTGTCGGATGGCACCGGGATCACCGCAGAAACCTTTAGCCACTCCATCCTCGCCCAATTCGAGATGAAGTTCCGCCAAGTGCGGATTCCCTTTGTAGACACGATCGACAAAGCACATGTGGCGGTGGCCAAGATCAACGAGGCGTTCCACGCCGAAGGGGTGAAGCCGATCGTCTTCACCACGTTGGTGGATGCCCAGGCAAACGAGATCGTCCATCGGGCGAAGGCCACCATCCTGGACATGTTCCAGACCTTCATCGAGCCGCTCGAGAAGGAGCTGAACCTTAAGTCCACCCACGCCATCGGCCGCTTCCACCAGAACGCGGATACCGAGGCGTACAAAAACCGCATCGAAGCGATCAACTTTTCACTTGCGCACGACGACGGCCAGTCGCACAAGAACCTGGCCGAGGCGGATGTGATTCTGGTGGGGGTGTCGCGCAGCGGCAAGACGCCAACCAGCCTCTACCTGGCCATGCAGTACGGCATGAAGTGCGCGAACTACCCGCTGATTCCAGACGACTTTGAGCGCGGCAAGCTGCCGTCAGTGCTGTACGACTACCGGAGCAAGATTTTCGGCCTGTCGATCGACCCGCAGCGCCTGTCCGAAATCCGCAACGAACGTCGCCCGGGGAGCAAGTACGCCGCGCTGGAAAATTGCCGCTACGAGGTGAACGAAGCCGAATCGATGATGCGGCGCGAGGGCATCAAGTGGCTGTCTTCCACGCACAAGTCGATCGAAGAAATTGCCACGACGATCCTGCAGGACGTGAAGATGGAACACAACAACTACTGAGCGCGCGCTCGGGAACAAGAACGGCCGGCATTGCACCGGCCGTTTGCTTTTCTGACGCCGGGTCAGGCGCGATCGCGCACCCAGTTGCCGCCGTGTGCCGCGGCCTGCGCTGCCGGGGAGGTCTCCAGATAGGCCAGCGCCTGCTCGGTCGAGCCCTCATGATGCGGCGTATAGCTTGGCCGGAAATAGCGCAGCGCGGCGCCCAGCATCTTCCAGAACGACGGCAGGCAGTTGCGTCGCGAGCCGTGCCACCAACCACGGATAAAGCCCGGAAACCTGCCTGCGCCCGGGTCCCGCTTGTACATGAAGCGGAAACCCGTGACCAGGAAGTACAGCAGCAACAGGATTGTGGTCAGCATGTGGAAACACCGCTCGGCATAGGTGCCGCCCATGTGGCGGAAGATGTCGAAGGCCACGGTGCGGTGCTCGACCTCTTCGGCGCCGTGCCAGCGCAGCAAGTCCAGCATGACGGGATCGGCCTTGGCAGCATCCAGGCCCTTGGCATTGAGCACCCAGTTGCCAAGATAGCCAAAGAAGTGCTCCAGCGCGGCGATGATGCCGAGTTGCTGGCGCAGCCAGAACCGGGTGTGGCCGATCCTCAAGCCGAGCGGCTGTTCGCCGAGCACCTTGGAGAACAGCCAATCCAGCCGCTTCGTAAAGGGCGCGGTGTCGATGCCGTGGTCTTTGTAGTAGTGCGTAAGCACGCCGCCGTGCGAGCGCGAATGCACGGCCTCCTGGCGCAGAAAACCTTCGGCGTCAGCGCGCAGCTTCGCATCGGTAATCAGTGGCAGCGCCTTGTTGTAGACGCGGCAGAACCACAGCTCGCCTGCTGGAAACAGCAGGTTCAGGATGTTGATGATGTGCGTACTGGACGGATCGCCGGGAATCCACTGGATAGGCGTGTTCTTCCAATCGAAGCGGACGTGGCGGGCCTTGATGAAGTAGTCGGGCGCGGTCATGGTGGTCTCCTGTTGTTCTTGTGTGCGCGGGGCGGCAGCGGGTTCAATGCCCGGCCATGCTCACGCGGGCGATCAGCCGGCTGAGCCACGGCGCATAGCGCGAGATGAAGCGCGACGAATGCGCCTCGATGCCGATCGTGACGACGGGCTTGTTGTGCAGCACCGCCCGTAGCATGGCCTTGGCGACCGTCTCGGGCTTGAGACCGCGCAGCTGATACAGCTTCGTGGCGCGCTGACGCAGCTGGGCCTGTTGCGCCTCCGTCGTACCGGCGTACACGGTGGACGCCATGATTCCCGTCTCGGCAAAACCGGGGCAGATGGCCGACACGCCGATGCCCTGCCCGGCCAGCTCGCCGCGCATGCATTCGGACAGCATCAACACCGCTGCCTTCGTCGTCGCATAGGCCACCAGATCGCGCGACGGAGCAAATGCCGCCGCCGATGCGGTATTCAGGATGTGTCCGCCCTGCCCGCGCGCCACCATCTGCTTGGCGAATAGTCGTGCGCCATGGATCACGCCCCACACGTTCACATGCAGGATGCGCTGCCAATCGCGCTCGGAGGTAGCGACAATGCCGCCGGCCATGCCGATGCCCGCGTTGTTGACGACGATGTCCGCGCCGCCGAGGTCCTTGCCGACCCAGTCGACCAGCGCTTCCATCTGCTCCGCGCTACCAACGTCGACGGTACGCGCCCACGCCTTGCCGCCCGTGAGGCGGATGAGCGCGGCGGTGCGTTCGGCGTCTTCGGCGCGAATATCGACCGCGACGATGGCTGCGCCCTGCTCCGCGAATTCCAGCGCCGCGCAACGACCAATGCCGCTGCCTGCCCCCGTGACGACGGCCAGCTTGCCGGACAGCGGTTTGCGGTCACCATGTTGACGCGCGCGTTGTAGTGCTTCGGACTCCGGCTTGCCCTCGGCATGCTCGATCAGCTCGCGTGCCATGTCAGCCATGCGCTCGGCATGGGTCACGGGCAGCCAGTGCCGCGCCACAACTTCGCGACGCCAATACTGCGACACCCAGGGCGACAGGTCTTCCGACAACGCGGGACTCACGTACTTATCCAGCGTGGGCACGATCACCTGTACCGGCGCTTGCGCCATACGCTTGCGCGGCGTGAACAGGCTGCGGATGAAGTTGGCGCGATACAGCGAAACTCCATGCACACCATCCGCCGTCTGCGTGACACGCGGCGCGATGGTGGTCTTTTCCACGCGACGCAGCACGCGCGGCCACGCGCGCCCCAGCCACAAGCGCCAGCTCAACTCCGGCACGATCGGCAGATGGAACAGCAGCACGTACCACGAGCGCACGAGTTGCCCCAGCATCTTGCCCAGCGACGCCGGCGTCGGCCGCAGCAGGCGCTGGCGCATCCAGTGGCCCACGTGGTCCAGACACGGCCCCGAGCACGACGTGTACGACGCAACACGCCCGCGCAGGCGTTCCTCCGTCACGAATTCCCACGACTGGATCGAACCCCAGTCATGCGCGATCAGGTGGACAGGCTTGCTTGGGCTCAGCGCATCGATGACAGCGATGAAGTCATCGGTCAGCTTGGCAAAGGTGTAATGGCGAGACCCCTTCGGCGCGCTCGACTGCCCTGCGCCCCGCACGTCATAGGCGATGACGTAGTAGTCGCGCGCAAGCAGCGGCGCCATGTCGTGCCAGACCTCGCTGTTGTCGGGATAGCCGTGGACAAGTACGACAGTCGGGCGCGCAGGGTCACCCCACGTTTTGACGGCAAGCGTCACGCTGCCGGATTGCACCGTGCGATCGGCGCGTGGAAACCCGGCGGCCGGTTCGAACAGCGCAAGCGGCGCCTCTTCGAGAAGCGTCTTCATCTGAGCCTCCTCGCACGTCAGGCAGCACGTTGCTGCGCGAGCTGTCGTTGCTGCCAGCGGCGCACGTGCGGCAGGTCGTCGTCGAGCCAGTAGGCGTGGTCTTCCGTGATGACGAGCAACTCTTCAAACTTCGCGCCCACGCCGTGAAAGCCCAGATGCGGCTCGACGGCCCACAGGCCCGGCATCGGTGCGTGCTCGGAGCGGCGATCGATCGACCACAGCGGCGACCAGCCCTCCTGCTTACCGCTGCGCACTTGGTCAAGGATCAGATTGCGCGTGGCATTCAGCCCAAAGCGCGCCACGAAACGAGGCTTGGACGGGCTCTCCAGCTTTGCGACGCGATGCGCCAGCACCTTGAACGGATATGCCTTGTGACGCGGCTCCACGCCCTGCTTCATGCAGAGTTGATCCACTGCCCGCGCCACTTCGGCCATCGGGCGGCGCTCGCGGATCAGCCGCACGATCAGCTCGCGGTGCGCCATGAGATCATCCAGCAGTTGTTCGAGGATGGCGTTTTCGCCAAGGCACATCGCGTAGCCCACATCCGCGATCACGCCATTGCGCACCGGCGCCACATCGAGGATGACCGGCATGTTCTCTTCCAGCCGCCGCGACGACGGGAAGAACGCCAGATTGAAGCCTGCCATGTGCGTCAGCCCGGAAAAGCCCTGGAACGCCGTGCGATCGCCAAACCAGGCGAACGGCTTGTGCAGCCAGTCATGGACGCCGCGGTCGCCCAGCCATTCCGTGAGCAGCTTGGCTGCGTCTTTCTCCGTCATGCCGGGTCGCAACATTGCACCGACCGCCTCGACGCACTGGTAGGCGAGCTGCTGGATTTCGCGAAACTGCGCGAGTTCGTCGACGTTGACGTGCGCCAGCGTGGGGTTCGGCATGGCGGTCTCCTTGAGTTTGGTTATCGAGGGGTGCTCAATGGCACCAATCTCAATGTTCCATTACTTAATGTCAAAGTCAATGCGGGATGTTTCTGGCGTTTGAAAACGCCATGTGACGCGTAGTCGACGAAAAAAGGGAGAAATCAGTCTGCGCGACGCTGGCGCACGGCCTCGAACAGGCAGATGGCAGCCGCGGCAGCCACGTTGAGCGATTCCATGCCGCCCGGCTGCGGAATAACGACGGGCGTAGTCACGGCGGAAAGCCACGCGTCCGACACGCCGGCGCCCTCGTTGCCGAAGACCCAACCCACAGGCGTCTTAAGCGGCACATCAAACACCGCCTGCTCCGCGTGTGAAGACGTCGCCAACAGCGGCACCTGCAGGCGCGGCTGGACGCTCTCGAAGGTGCAGTGCTCGACGATATTGAGATGGAAATGCGCCCCCATCGCCGCACGCAGTGTCTTGGCCGACCACGCGAATGCGCAACCCGCCGTCATGAATACATCGCGCACACCCGCCGCCGCCGCGCAGCGCAGGATGGAGCCGACATTGCCGGCGTCCTGAATGCCGTCGAGGATCACGCAGTCCGACTCGATCACCTTCGGCAGATGGCCTTCCGGGGTATCGATCACGGTCATCAGATCGATGCCGTTGACGACCGTCGTGAGCTGCCCAAACAGGCTGTCGGCCAGCAGGACCACGGTTTGCGGATCGACGCGTTTAAGTAGCGGCGCCACCTCCGGATGCGAGACATGACGCTCGGAAACCAGCACCTGAGTGGGTGTATGCCCTGCATCCAAATACGCCGCAACCAGATGGACGCCGTCGAGCACGGATTGCCCCGCGCGCCGCCGATGCTGCGTCGAGCCCGACAGCGCCTTGAGATGCTTGAACACCGCGTTGTCGCGGGAGGTGATGTGCTTCACGAAACGGTCCAGCGGAGGAAGGTCAGTCGTCCCAGGCGCTGGCTGCGGTGGCGGCTTCGGCGCTGATCGCCGTCAGGCCCTCCAACGCGCGGCGCACGGGTGCGAACGAGCGGCGGTGATGCGGCGTCACGCCATGCAAATCGATGGCGGCCAGATGCTGCGGCGTGCCATATCCGGCATGGACGTCGAAACCATAGTGCGGAAACTCAATATGCAGCGCGGCCAGTTGGCGGTCACGCGTAACCTTGGCCAGGATCGACGCCGCGGAAATGGCCGGCACGAGCGCATCGCCCTTGACGATGGCTTCCACCGCAAACGCCACCTGCGGACAACGGTTGCCGTCCACCTGTACGAGGTCGGGCAGCGTGCCCAATGCGGCCACGCCCTGCACGGCGCGCTGCATGGCCAGCATGGTCGCGTGCAGGATGTTGATGCGATCGATTTCCTCGACCGTCGCTTCGGCCACGTGCCAAGCGAGCGCCTTTTCGACGATTTCGTCGTACAGCGCCTCGCGCTTCTTGGCGGTGAGGATTTTGGAGTCCGCCAGCCCCTTGATCGGCTTGCGCGGATTCAGGATCACGGCAGCGGCTGTCACAGGCCCGGCCAGCGGCCCACGCCCAGCCTCATCCACGCCGCACAGAATGCGGCGCGCACGCTTGGCCGCCGGCGCTTGCGACAGCGGCAGACCAAGCTGATCGGGATCGGGTTTACGGGAAGCCATGGGGTCAGTACCAGCTTAGAGCTTGCCGCGGCTGCGCAGGAGGTCGGCCACGACTTTCGCGCCGATCTCCGCCATGTTCTGTTTGAGCGTCAGATGCATCTGCGTGAAGTGCTCGCGCAGGAACGTGGCGTTGCCGTGGTCGCTCAGTTGTAGCAGCGTTTCGCGCGCGAGCGCCTCGGGCGTCGCATCGTCTTGCAGCAGCTCAGGCACGACAAAGCGGCCCGACAGGATGTTCGGCAGCCCCACGTAGGGCAGATAGCCTTTGCGCTTCATGATCTGCGCCGTCAGCCAGGGCACCTTGTAGGTGATGACCATGGGCTTCTTGTACAGCGCAGCCTCCAGCGTGGCCGTACCGCTGGCCAGCAGGATCACGTCGGCCGCTTCCATGGCCGCATGCGATTGGCCGTCAACGACCCAAAGGTGCAGACCCGGATGCTCGGCACGCATGGCATCGATGCGCTCGCGCAGGGTGGCGTTGGCCGCAGGCAGCACAAACGCCAGATCGGGCTCCACCAACTGCATGCGCGCCATGGCGGCAAACAGGGTTGGCCCGAGATGCTTCACTTCGGAATTGCGGCTGCCCGGCAGCACCGCCACGACCTTGCGGCCCAGCGGTAGCCCCAGCCGTGTGCGCGCGCCTTCCACGTCCGGCACCAGCGGAATCTCATCCGCCAGCGGATGGCCCACATACGTGGCCGGAATGCCAGCCTTGGCGTAAATCTCCGGCTCGAACGGGAACAGGCAGAGAATGTGGTCAACCGCCTTGGCGATCGTCTTGATACGCCCCGCGCGCCACGCCCAGATCGACGGGCTGACGAAGTGCACCACCGGCACACCCGCCTGGCGCATGGCGATCTCGACGTTGAAATTGAAGTCCGGCGCGTCAACGCCGATGAAGGCCAGCGGCGGCTTGGCCAGGAGATCCTGCTTGAGTTCCTTGCGGATGGCGAGGATCTCGCGCAACTGGCCGAGCACTTCCACGTAGCCGTTGACCGACAGCTTGTGCATCGGCCAGTTCGACTGGAAGCCTTGCTCCGCCATGCGCGCACCGCCGATGCCGTTGTAGGCGATGTCGGCGGGCAGTTGTGCATGCAGCCCTTTCAGCAGCAACGACGCCAACAGGTCGCCGGACGCCTCGCCGGCCACCATGCCGATGCGGCGTGCCGGCGTGGCGTTCTGAGGCTGCTCGTTCAACGCACGATGCCGCGCTTGGTGGCGGCGATGAAGTCAGCGAAGGCGGTGAGCACCTCGCGCGTCGGAGCGTCGTCAGCCTGCGTGATCTGCGCAGCGATTTCCGCCTTGGCTTGGTCGAAGCTCAGGTCGCTCTTGTAGAGCAGCTTGTACGCCTGGCGCAAACCGGTGATCTGCTCAGCCGTGAAGCCGCGACGGCGCAGGCCCTCCACGTTGATACCGTGCGGCGCGGCCTTGTTGCCGCCCTTGTCGCTCGCGGCGATCACGAACGGCGGCACATCCTGCACCAGCGCCGACGCACCACCCAGCATGGCATGCGCGCCGATGCGCACGAACTGGTGCACGCCCGACATGCCGCCGAGGATGGCCCAATCGCCCACTTCCACGTGGCCGGCAATCTGCGCGTTGCTCGAGAACACCGTGTGGTTGCCCACGCGGCAATCGTGCGCGATGTGCACGTAGGCCATGATCCAGTTGTCGTCGCCGATGGAGGTGATGCCGGCATCCTGTGTGGTACCGGTGTGGATCGTGGTGAATTCGCGAATGGTGTTGCGATCGCCAACGATGAGCTGCGTCGGTTCGTCGCGATACTTCATGTCCTGCGGGCGACCACCCACCGAGGCAAAGTGCCCAATGCTGTTGTCGCGGCCCAGCGTCGTGTAGCCCTCGACCACCGTATGGTGGCCCACGCGCGTGCCCGCCCCCATGCGCACATTCGGACCGACGACGGTAAACGCGCCGATCTCGACGCTCGAATCCAGTTCAGCCTTCGGATCGATCTGCGCGGTCGGATGGATCTTCTGTGCTTGCGTCATGCCTCGCCCTTCGGTTCGTCCTTGATGATGGCGCACATGATTTCCGCTTCGGCTGCCAGCTCACCGTCCACCATGGCGAACACCTTGAATTTCCAGAAACCGCGCTTGCCACGCAGCAATTCGGCATGCAGGCAGAGCTGGTCTCCCGGCACGACCTGACGCTTGAAGCGCGCGCCGTCGATGGCCGTGAACAAGTAGAGATCGTTCTCCTGACGCTTGTGATCCGGGTCCCCAAATGTCAGCAACGCGGCGGTCTGCGCCAGCGCTTCAAGGATCAGCACCCCCGGCATCACCGGATGACCCGGGAAATGGCCGTTGAAGAACGGCTCGTTGAACGTCACGTTCTTGATGGCCTTGATGCGCTTACCCGCTTCCAGTTCCACCACACGGTCCACCAGCAGCATCGGATAGCGATGCGGCAGCAGGTCGAGGATCTTCTTGATGTTGAAATCGCTGACGAGGCTGGTCGTCGCGCTCGTAGCATTCGTTGCTTCGGTCATGATTCTTTTCGCAGGTCTTTGACCTGCTGTTCCAGTTGTTGCAACCGTTCGCGCATGCGCGTCAGGCCTCGGACGATGGCCGCGTTGCGTTCCCAGTCGCCATGCGGCATGAACGGGAACACGCTGGTGAAGTGGCCACCGGGTTTGGTGATGGATTTGGTGATGGACGTGCCGCCGGACACCGTCACGCGATCGGCAATCGTCAGGTGACCGGCAAAGTTGGCCGCGCCACCGATGATGCAATAGCGGCCGATCTTCGTGCTGCCTGAGATGGCTGCACAGCCCGCGATGACGGTATAGGCGCCGACATGCACGTTGTGCGCGATCTGCACCTGATTGTCGATCTTGCAGCCCTGTTCGACCACCGTGTCAGCCATCGCACCGCGGTCGATGGCGGTGTTCGCGCCAATCTCCACGTCGTCGCCGATCACGGCCCGGCCGGTCTGCGGAATCTTCACCCACTCGCCGCCCTGCGGGCCGAAATCGGGCGCAAAGCCGAAACCGTCCGCGCCGATCACCACGCCACTGTGCAAAATGCAGCGCGCGCCGACGACGCAGCCGTGGTAGATCGAAACATTGGCATTGAGCAGCGTGTCGTCACCGATACGAGCATCGGCGCCGACAAAGCTATTGCCGGCAATGCGCACGCGCTCACCGAGCACGGCGCCCGATTCGATCGTGACATTCGGGCCGATCGAGCAGGAGGCCGGCACCACAGCGCCTTGGCCCACGCTGGCACTCGGGTGGACGCCCGGCACCACGGGGCGCGCGGCCAGCGCAACAAAGCGCTGTGCAACACGCGCAAACGCGGCATACGGATTGGCTGCCACCAGCCAGTTACGACCAGCAACGTGGCCCTGGCCTTGGAGCGTTTCCAAATCACGGGGTGACACGATGATCGCACCCGCGCCGGAGCTCACAGCCTGATTGAGGTACAGCGGATTCGAGAGAAAAGCGAGCTGATCTGCGCCGGCCTGGTCGAGCGGCGCGATCGACTTGACGATCAGGCCAGCGTCACCCTGGACGGTCGCGCCGAGCGACGCGGCAAGTTCACCAAGCGAAAACGACATGCGAACAACCTCATTTCGCCGATTGCGAATTTAGCGTCTTCAGCACCTCGTCGGTGATGTCGATGCGCGGGTTCACGTACACGGCCTCCTGCACGATCAAGTCGTACTTGCGCTGCTCGGCAATCGAGCGGATCACGCGATTGGCGCGCTCCAGCACCTGTGCCAGCTCTTCATTGCGGCGCTGGTTCAGGTCTTCGCGGAATTCACGCTGCTTGCGCTGGAAATCGCGGTCCAGGTCGGACAGCTCGCGCTGGCGGCGGGTACGGTCGGAATCGGCCAGCACGGCGGAGTCCTTGTCGAGCTTGTCGGACATGGACTTGAGCTTGGCGGCCATGTCCTGCAGCTCGCGGTCGCGCTTGGCGAACTCGGTTTCCAGCTTGGCCTGGGCAGCCTTGGCCGGCTGCGAGTCGCGCAGGATGCGCTCGGAATTGACCGCCGCAATGCGGGCTTCCTGGGCAACGGCCGGCACTGCAGCGGCCATGGCGATTGCAGCAAAAGCAGCGGACACGCCCATGCGGGACAACGTGATGCGCGTGGTTTTCATGATGAATGCGGTCATTAGAATGCCGTTCCGATCTGGAACTGGAAGCGTTGAGTTTGGTCTTCGGCCTTGCGCTTGATCGGGAAGCCCATGCTGATCTTCAGCGGACCGATTGGCGACAGCCACGATAGGCCGAAACCGGTCGAGTAGCGCATGTCGCCCAGCTTGTACGGCTGGCCTTCGGCGAACACGTTGCCGTAGTCGAAGAACGTGAACAGACGGACGGTACGGTCAACGCCCGAACCTGGCAGCGGGAAGATGAATTCCACGTTGCCGATGAACTTGCTGGCACCACCGATGGCCACGCCGTTGGCGTCGCGCGGGCCCAGCGTGCTGGTTTCGTAACCGCGCACCGAGCCGATACCGCCGGCATAGTAGTTCTTGAAGATCGGGAAGTCCTTGCTGCCGTAGCCGTGGCCGTAACCGATTTCGTTGTTGAACGCCATCGTGAACGACTTCGACAGCGGATAGAACCACTGGTGCTGGTAGTACGCGCGGTAGTACGTCACGCCGCCCGGCATGCCGACTTCCAGGTTGGCCTGCTGATAGCGCCCACGGGTCGGGACCAGTGCGCTGTCACGCTGGTCCTTCGACCAGCCGATCGTGAACGGGAAGTTATTGGTGACGCGGCCGTTCTTGGCGACCCAGTTCTGATAGGCCAACGGCGTATTGCTCGTCACGTCGATCGACGTACGCTCGTAACCGAGGCCGAAGAACACCGTGTCGGTTTCCGAGAACGGCACCCCGAACTTCAGGTTGCCGCCTTCCTGCACCACGCGGTAGTCCTGGTCACCCGTGTAGTACAGCGGGCGATACGTGCGGTAGTACAGCTCGGTCGAGCGGCTGATACCGTCGGTCGTGAAATACGGGTCGTACTGCGTGACGGCGATCGTACGGTTCGACTTGGACGTGTTCACGTCCAGACCCAGGCTGGTACCCGAACCGAACACGTTGTCCTGACGGATACCGGCCGACAGCACCAGTTTGTCGGTCGAACGAGAAGCCCAGGCCCAGGTTGATCTGGCCGGTCGGCTTTTCCGTCACATTGACGTTCACATCGACCTGGTCTGAAGTGCCCGGCACGTCTTCGGTGGTGATGTTCGCGTCGGTGAAGTAGCCCGTGCGGTTGATGCGGTTCTGCGAAAGCTGCAGCTTTTCACCATCGAACCACGAGGCTTCCATCTGGCGCATTTCGCGGCGCACGACTTCGTCGCGGGTCTTGCTGTTGCCGACCACGTTGACGCGACGCACGTAGACGCGGCGACCCGGGTCGACCACCAACGTGAGCGCCACCGTGCGGTTCTTCTGGTCGATCTGCGGCTGCGGGTTGATCGTGGCGAAGGCGTAGCCGTACGTGCCAAGCAGGTCGGTAATCGACTTGGTCGTCGACGACAGCTTGGCCGACGAGAACACATCGCCCTGCTTGAGCTTGATGAGCTTTTCCATCTCGGCCTGCTTGCCGAGCAGTTCGCCCGTCAACTTGATGTCGGACACCTTGTACTGCTCACCCTCGTGGATGTTCAGCGTCAGGTAGATGTCCTTCTTGTCCGGCGTGATGGAAACCTGGGTCGACTCGATGGCGAATTCCAGATAGCCACGGTCCAGGTAGAACGAGCGCAGCGCTTCCAGGTCAGCCGTCAGCTTCTGCTTGGAGTACAGATCGTTCTTGGTGTACCAGGACAGCCAGTTCGGCGTGGACAACTGCATCTCGTCGCGCAGATCGCCTTCCTTGAAGGCCTTGTTGCCGACGATATTGATCTGGCGAATCTTGGCGGTCGGGCCTTCGTCCACCGTGAAGGTGATCGACACCCGGTTGGCATCGACCGGCGTGACCGTCGTCGAACACCTCGGCGGCGTAGTAGCCGCGCGAAACGTATTGGCGCTTGATTTCCTGCTCGGCGCGGTCGATCAGCGACTTGTCGTAGTAGCGGGCTTCGGCCACACCCACACCGCGCAGCGTGCGGCGCAGCGCTTCCTTATCGAATTCCTTGAAACCGATGAACTCGAGCTGCGAGATGGCCGGACGCTCTTCCACGCGCACCACCAGCACATTGCCCTCGGACCGGATCTGCACGTCCTTGAAGAAGCCGGTGTTGTAAAGCGCGCGGATGGACTCGGCGCCCTTGTCGTCGGTGAAGGTCTCACCCACCTTCACGGGCAGATAGCCGAACACGGTACCCGGTTCGACGCGCTGTACCCCCTCCACGCGAATGTC
The DNA here is from genome assembly GCF_051904805.1 of Ralstonia sp. 25C. Lineage (NCBI taxonomy): Bacteria > Pseudomonadati > Pseudomonadota > Betaproteobacteria > Burkholderiales > Burkholderiaceae > Ralstonia > Ralstonia sp. 25C. The sequence goes on from NZ_CP196737.1 coordinate 262,862, forward strand.
CTTCACGACGAACGGCTCCACTGCATGAGCCTGACCGGCAGTCACGGTCAGAACGGAAGCCGCCAGCACGCTGAGCGGGAAGCGATGTTGTCTGATCAATCTAATCCCCTAAATTGGATCCGGTTGGAATCCACTTCCGAGTGTTTTCAAAACCCTGGGTTGCCCGCTCACGCTGTGGGCGACGATGCGGCTTGCCGATGCAGCTTTAAATACGGCCTAGCCTCGAGTCATAAACAACCGACTCAAATCGTTGTACAAAGCGAGCGAAGTGAGAAGCAGAATACAGGCGACGCCGATCTTTTGAAGTACTGCTTGCCAGGATTCCGGCACGGGTCGGCCTGTTAAAAATTCCACGCAATAATACAGCAAATGCCCCCCATCCAATACCGGAACGGGCAACAAGTTCAGGACACCAAGGCTGACGCTGATCAACGCGAGAAAGCCCACAAACGGCTGCCAGCCAAGGCTCGCCGCTTTGCCAGCAAAGTCGGCCACCGTAATCGGGCCACTCAGATTCTGCAGCGAGGCCTGCCCCACGATCATCTTGCCCAGCACCTGTAGCGACAGCATCGACGTCTGCCAGACCTCGTGCACGGCATGCACCAGCGCGGCGCCCGGCTCATCACGAATCAGTGCCGTTTCGACCTTCTGATTGAGTTGCGCACCAAGCTTGCCGATCTTGGGACCGTTCGGGTTCTTGGCGTCGGTGTCGGCATCCGGGCGGACGGGCAGCGTCAGCGGCTCGCCGTTGCGCAGGAGGTCGATCGAGGCGTTCTGCTCCGGCATCGCGCGAATCTGGCGGATGAGGTCCATGGCTTGATCCGCCGGCTGGCCCGCGAAGCGCACGATTTGATCGCCGGCATGCAAGCCCGCGCGTGCGGCAGCGCTATTGGGCAGGACGTCGACAATGGTGACCGGGCCACCCAGCAGACGCAGACCGATCTGGTCGATCACGTCGGCTTGCGGCGTACGCGCGGCGCTCGGCAAGCCTTGCAGGCGAACAGTACGCTCCGCCCCATCGGTGCCACGTACCTGGACAAGCGCATCGTGTCCACCAATGCCCGCCGAGTACAGGCGCATGCGCACCTCGTTCCAGCCTCGCACCGGCACGGGCGCTTCGCTTTCAGTGCCGATGGCGACCACGCGATCGTGGGCCCGCAGATCGGCCTGCGCGGCAATGCTGCCCGGTGGCGGCGCACCGAGGATGGGCAATGGCTCCACCGCCCCCACCCACGCCAGCACGGCGTACAGCACGATAGCCAGCAGGAAGTTGGCGATCGGCCCAGCAGCCACAATGGCGAATCGCTTGTAGACCGGCTGGTGATCAAACGTGCGCGGCAGGTCTTCGGGGAGAATCGGCGGGTCTTTTTCGGGGTCGCGCGCGCCCTCGCCCAGCATCTTGACGTAACCACCCAGCGGGATGGCGCAAATGGTCCACTCGGTATGGTCAGGGCCACGGCCGACCCGGCGGAACAGCACCTTGCCGAAGCCGACGGAAAACCGCAGCACTTTCACGCCGCACAGGCGGGCGACGCTGTAGTGCCCCAGCTCGTGAATGACGATCAATACGGCGAGCGCAAAGACAAACGCTAAAACGGTCTGCAAGAACCTTCTCCGGATGCACTGAAGGGGTCGCGCGGACACCGCCGCGCGAACGCGCTATGTTACCCGCTTGCTCTGATGAGCCGCTTTTTACGCTGCGGACAACGGCAAACATGCCGTGGCGATATAGTGCTCGGCCTGATTGCGCGCTGCAGCATCTGCCGCGAAAACCGTCTCAAGCGAATCGGCCGGCACAATGGATGTGCGCGCCAGCGTGTCGCCGACCACAGCGGCGATGTCGGTAAAGCGAATGCGGCGCTGCAAAAACGCTTCGACCGCGACTTCGTTCGCGGCGTTCAATACAGCAGGTGCCGTACCGCCGGCACGCAGGGCGTCGAACGCCAGCGCCAAGCACGGGAAGCGGCGCAGATCGGGCGCCTCAAACGTCAGGGTGCCCGTTGCCGCCAGATCCAGCAGCGGCACACCGGCGTCGATGCGCTCGGGGTAAGCCAGCCCGTACGCAATGGGCGTGCGCATGTCCGGGTTGCCGAGTTGCGCCAGCACCGAGCCGTCGTCGTAGCCGACCATCGAATGAATCACACTTTGCGGGTGAATCAACACTTCGAGGCGTTCGACCGGCACGCCGAACAACCAGAACGCCTCAATCACCTCCAGCCCCTTGTTCATCATGGTGGCGGAGTCGACCGAGATCTTGCGCCCCATGACCCAGTTCGGATGCGCGCAGGCTTGGTCGGGCGTGACATCGGCTAACGTCTCGACATCGCGCGTGCGGAACGGGCCACCAGAGGCCGTCAGGACGATGCGCGACACGCCGCGCCCGAACTGCGGGGATTGCTGCGGCAGGCTCTGGAAGATGGCGTTGTGCTCGCTATCAATCGGCAGCACCGTCGCGCCATGGCGGCGGACCGCTTCCATGAAGAGCGCGCCGGACATCACCAGCGCTTCCTTGTTGGCCAGCAACACGCGCTTACCGGCGCGCACCGCGGCGAGCGTCGGGCGCAAGCCCGCCGCCCCGACGATGGCGGCCATCACCGCGTCGCAATCTGGATGGGCAGCAGCCTCTTCCAAGGCTTCGGGGCCGAAGCGGATTTCGATGCCAGCGGCATCGGCACCCAGATGCTCGCGCAGCGCGTCGGCAGCGGCTTGCGAGCCAAGCACGGCCATCTGCGGACGAAACTCACGGCATAGCTTGGCCAGCTTGTCGGCCTGCGCGTTGGCGGTGAGCGCGAACACGCGGTACTTGTCGGGATGGCGGCGCACCACGTCGAGCGTGCTGTCGCCAATGGAGCCGGTGGCGCCAAGAACGGTCAAACGCATCATGTTCGGACGCCTCAGGAAATCAGCAACGCTGCCAACGGGAACACCGGCAGCAGCGCGTCAATACGGTCGAGCACACCGCCGTGACCAGGCAGCAGGCGGCTGCTATCTTTCATGCCGACCTGGCGCTTGATCAGGGATTCAAACAAATCGCCGCCAATGCTTGCTGCGACCAGCAGGATGGTCAGCGCCAAGGCGACGCCAGTACCGCGCTGATCGAACTCGTGCGAAAACCACGTCGGCGCAAACCAGTGCGTCACGCCCGCCGCCGTGGCGATCACCGCCACCAGCACGGCTCCGCCGATCGCGCCTTCCCAAGACTTGCCCGGGCTGATGGTCGGCGCCAGCTTACGACGACCGATCGCCTTGCCAACGAAATACGCACCCACATCAGCCGCCCACACCAAAACAGCCACCGACAGCAGAAAGGCGATGCCCTGTGCGCGCAGCACGCTCACGGCGTGCACAAACGCGGGCAGCATGATCCAGCCCAGCAGCGCGAAGACGACCTGCCGAGCGGATGTAAGCTCGCGCACACCGCCAGCCAGCAGCCCCCAGGCGACGACCCACGCGATCACAGCCAAATAGAACAGCGGGCGCACATCGCCACGCGCCGGCATGTCGTGCCAGGCAATCGTCAACAATACGGCGACGACGGCATAGGCAACCGGGCCCCACCAGCCGGGCAAGCGCACAAGACGGCCCCACTCCCAGGCAGCGAGCGCAGCAAACACCATCACCAGCCCGACCAGGCCGGCGGGCGGCGCGAAGAACAGAATGGGCAGGATGACAATCAGCAGGCAGACAGCGGTAATGACGCGAGTCAGCAGCATGTGTCAGGCTCCAGCGGACAGCACGGGGGGAACACCCGGATCGAGCTGCGCACTGGTGCGGCCGAAACGGCGCTCGCGGTTGCGATACCAGGCGAAGGCGCGATCGAGTTCGGCGGCATCGAAATCCGGCCAGTAGCGATCAGTGAAGTACAACTCGGAATAGGCGAGTTGCCAGAGCAGAAAGTTGCTGATGCGCTGTTCGCCACCGGTGCGGATGAAGAGGTCGGGCTCGGGCGCATAAGCCAGCGCCATATGCGGTGCAAGCATCTCCTCGGTGATCGCCTCAGGTGCGATACCCGGCTGCGCCGCCACCAGTGCACGCATAGCCTGGAGGATGTCCCACCGGCCGCCGTAGTTCGCGAGGATGGTAACCGTCAGCCCTGGATTGTTGGCGGTTTTGGCCTCGGCCTCGCGAATCAGCAACTGGATGCGCGGGCTGAATGCCGACAGATCGCCCACCACGCGCACGCGAATGCCGTTCTCATGCAGCTTGCTCACCTCGCGGCGCAGCGCCGTCATGAACAGCTTCATCAGGAAGGTGACTTCTTCGGCGGGGCGACGCCAATTCTCGGAGCTGAACGCAAACAGCGTCAGATAACCGACGCCGCGGCGCGCTGCAGCCTCGACCGTTGCGCGCACGGCATCGAGGCCACGGCTGTGCCCCGCAACGCGCGGCAGATGGCGCTCGGTTGCCCAACGGCCATTGCCGTCCATGATGATGGCGACGTGGCGCGGCGTGTCGGCGGTGTCTGGCACCGCCAGTGTGGAGCTGATATGCATGAATCGAGCTTCCCACCGCGCGCGCAGAGCACGCGTGGCAGGAGACGGCCTTACACCGTCATGATTTCCTTGTCTTTCTCGGCGACGAGCTTGTCGATCTCGGCGACAAACTTGTCGGTCAGCTTCTGGACTTCGTCACCGCCACGGCGCTCGTCGTCTTCCGAGATGGCCTTGTCCTTGACCAGCTTCTTGAGCTGTTCGTTGGCATCGCGGCGCAGGTTGCGCACGGCGACCTTGGCGTCTTCGCCCTCGCCCTTCACGACCTTCGTCAGTTCCTTGCGGCGCTCTTCGGTCAGCGCGGGCGTCGGCACGCGAATGATGTCGCCCATGGTGGCGGGGTTCAAGCCGAGATCTGCTTCACGGATCGCCTTCTCGACGGCTTGCACCATCTTCTTTTCCCACGGCTGCACGCCGATCGTGCGCGCATCCACCAGGGTCACGTTGGCGACTTGGCTAATGGGCACCATCGAGCCGTAATAGTCGACTTGCACATGATCGAGCAGGCCGGTGTGGGCACGGCCAGTACGGATCTTGGCGAGATCCGTCTTGAGAGCCTCGATCGACTTCTGCATCTTCTGCTCGGCATTCTTCTTAACATCGGCGACGCTCATACTTCCTCCGAACGATAACGGCGGCCTGCCAGACATGCGCCCCGGAATTGGACACAGGGCACCGGCAAGACCAAAAAGACAATAGGCGATTTTACATGGAAGCCGCACGCCAACGCCATTTGCGTTGACTTAGCGGCCTCGGGTGAAACAGGCGCTCGGGCCGCCTCAGACGTGCACCAGCGTGCCCTCGTCTTCCCCCAGGATCACGCGCTTGAGTGCACCCGGCTTCTGAATCGAAAACACCTTGATCGGCAGCTTCTGGTCGCGGCACAGCGCGAAGGCGGTCGCATCCATCACTTGCAGGTTGCGCGAGATGGCCTCGTCGAACGTGATGGTGGTGTAGCGGGTGGCGCTCGGGTCTTTCTTCGGATCCGCCGTGTAGACACCGTCGACCTTGGTGGCCTTCAGCACGATCTCGGCGCCAATTTCCGAGCCGCGCAACGCAGCGGCCGTGTCGGTGGTGAAGAACGGGTTGCCGGTGCCGGCCGCGAAGATCACGATCTTGCCCTCTTCCAACTGGCGGATCGCGCGGGGGCGAATGTACGGCTCGACCACCTGGTCCAGGCGCAGCGCCGATTGCACACGGCCCTCGAGGTTGGCGTGACGCATGGCGTCCTGCAAGGCCAGCGCGTTCATCATGGTGGCCAGCATACCCATGTAGTCGGCCGTGGCGCGATCCATGCCGGCGGCACCACCCGCAACGCCGCGGAAAATGTTGCCGCCACCGATCACCACTGCCACCTGCACGCCCAGCTTCACGATTTCAGCGATGTCGTTGACCATCCCTTCGATGGTGCTGCGGTTGATGCCGAAAGCATCGTCGCCCATCAGGGCTTCGCCGGAAAGTTTGAGTAGAACGCGCTTATAGGCAGGCATGGAGATCCTCGTGACGATTCCTGCTACGGGAAACAGGAAGGGGGAAATGACAGCCGCGGCGGGCGAAACGGAGTTCGCCCATCCCGCAACCTTCTTGCGCGGAAGCCGTCCGGTCACAATCACCGACCGGCGCCCGCGCAAGCAGGCTGCACCTGCAAACAGGGCACCTTGCGGTGCCCTGTTTGCTCGGCATTATACGATCGCGCCGATGGAGAAAAGTTGCCCTGCCGGCCTACGCCGGCGGACGAATCTCCGTTCCATCGGAAGCAATCGCTGCAGCATTACGCCTGTTGCTTTGCAGCAGCCACTTGAGCGGCCACTTCAGCAGCGAAGTCGTCCTGCTTCTTCTCGATGCCCTCGCCCACCACGTACAGCGTGAAAGCCTTCACGGTCGTGTTGGCAGCCTTGAGCATCTGCTCAACGGTCTGCTTGTCGTTCTTCACGAACGGCTGGTTCAGCAACGAGACTTCCTTCAGATACTTCTGCACGCTGCCTTCCACCATCTTGGCAACGATTTCAGCCGGCTTGCCCGATTCGGCAGCCTTCTGCTCGGCAACGCTGCGCTCCTTGGCGACCAGCTCGGCCGGCACGTCATCTGCCGACAGCGACACCGGCTTCATGGCAGCAGCCTGCATTGCAGCGTCCTTGGCGGCCACTTCGTCACCTTCGTACGCCACCATCACGCCGATGCGGGCGCCGTGCAGGTACGAAGTCAGCTTGCTGCCATCGAAACGCTGGAAGCGGCGGATCGTCATGTTTTCGCCGATCTTGCCGATCAGGCCTACGCGCACGTCTTCAACGGTCGGGCCGAAGCCGTCTTGCGACAGCGGCAGCGCGCCGACAGCGGCAACGTCAGCCGGGTTGTTCTTGGCGATCAGTGCAGCCACCGAGTTGGCGAAGGCCAGGAACGAATCGTTCTTCGAGACGAAGTCGGTTTCGCAGTTGATTTCGACCAGTGCGCCAGTGGTGCCTTCCACGGCAGCCGCCACCACGCCTTCAGCGGTGACGCGCGAGGCAGCCTTGCCAGCCTTGCTGCCCAGCTTCACGCGCAGGATTTCCTCGGCCTTTTCCAGGTTGCCTTCGGCTTCCGTCAGGGCCTTCTTGCATTCCATCATCGGCGCGTCGGTCTTCGCGCGCAGTTCTGCCACCATGCTTGCGGTAATTGCCGCCATTTCATGCTCCTTGTTTCAGATCGTCGTCCGGTCGCGCGCTGAAACGGTCTTTGCGTCTTCGCTTCGCGCCGGCCTGTCGTCCGGTTTCCATCCGGCCGCCCCACGAGATACGACGCGCGTGGGACATCCGCATGACAAATTAAAAAAAAGGGGCGTTTGTTACGCGCCCCTGTCTGGCCCTCACCTTTGATGCAACGCGTTTGCAGTGCATCACTGATATGGCCTGACGCGCTTCCCGCTCGGCAATGCGGCGGGCGCGCGCCTTCTTGTGATTTAGCCTTCTTGGACTTCGACGAAGTCGTCGCCGCCGCGAGCGGCTTCCACAACTTCCTGAACCGCGTTAGCACGGCCTTCCAGGATCGCGTCGGCCACGCCGCGCACGTACAGTGCAACAGCCTTGCTCGAGTCGTCGTTACCCGGGATGACGTAGTCGATGCCTTCCGGCGAGTGGTTCGTATCAACCACGCCGATCACCGGAATGCCCAGCTTGGCAGCTTCGGTCACGGCAATCTTGTGGTAGCCAACGTCCACCACGAAGATGGCGTCCGGAATGCCGCCCATGTCCTTGATACCGCCGATGGACTTGGTCAGCTTGTCCATTTCGCGCTCGAACATCAGCGCTTCCTTCTTGCTCATGGTCTCGGTCGCGCCGGCTTCCTTGGCGACTTCCATGTCCTTGAGGCGCTTGATCGAGGTCTTGACCGTCTTGAAGTTGGTCAGCATGCCGCCGAGCCAGCGGCTGTCGACGAACGGCATGCCTGCGCGAGCGGCTTCTTCAGCTAGGATCTCACGCGATTGGCGCTTCGTGCCGACGAACAGGATGGTGCCCCGGTTGGCTGCCAGTTGGCGCACATACTTCAGTGCGTCCTGGTACATCGGCAGCGTCTTTTCCAGGTTGATGATGTGAATCTTGTTGCGATGGCCGAAAATGAAGGGGGCCATCTTGGGGTTCCAGAAGCGGGTTTGGTGGCCAAAGTGGACACCGGCTTCCAGCATTTCGCGCATGGTCACGGACATGAAATTCTCCAGTCGGGTTAGGTCTGAAGCCGCCCCAGACACCCCTCGCATGCGATACCGCATCTGACACGAAAGGCACCCGCGGTGAAGCGGCTCGCGATTTCAAGCGCTGCCAGCCACACGGCCAGCAAGTGCTTAGCCAGCGATTATAGCGGCAAAAACCCAATCAACTCAAGACCTTCGGCAGATTGTCTGCCTGCATCGGCAAGACCCACACCCGGCGCCCGAGAGCCCCGGCCGGGTCGCTTTGGTGCGATAATTCATGCTTTAGCCACAACGCAACGCCTTGCGCGCTTGCGTGCAGAGAACGTCACAGCATGGCCGTTACCATTCACACCGCCGAAGACATTGCGCAGATGCGCGTGGCCTGCCGGCTTGCGTCCGAAGTCCTGGATTACATCACGCCGTTTGTGAAGCCAGGCGTGACCACCGGCAAGCTCGACCAGCTGTGCCACGCCTATATGCGTGATGTGCAGGGCACCGTGCCAGCGCCGCTCAATTACGCGCCGCCGGGCTACCCGCCCTTCCCCGCCTCGATCTGCACATCGGTCAACGAAGTGATCTGCCATGGCATTCCGGGCGACAAGGCACTGAAGAACGGCGACATCGTCAACCTGGACATCACCGTCATCACCAAGGAAGGCTATTACGGCGACACCAGCCGTACCTTCATCGTCGGCGAGGGCTCAATTCTGGCCAAGCGCCTGACGCAGGTGACGTTCGAGTGCATGTGGAAAGGCATCGCCGCGGTGCGTCCGGGCGCACGTTTGGGCGACATCGGCCACGTGATCCAGCAGCATGCAGAAGGCGCAGGCTATAGCGTGGTGCGTGAATATTGCGGCCACGGCATCGGCAAGGTCTTCCACGAAGATCCGCAGATCCTGCATTACGGTCGCCCGGGTACCGGCATGGAGCTCAAGGCAGGCATGATCTTCACGATCGAGCCGATGATCAACGCCGGCAAGCGTGACATCCGCACAATGCCCGACCAGTGGACGGTCAAGACGCGCGATCGCAGCCTGTCGGCGCAGTGGGAACACACGATCCTGGTGACGGAAACCGGCTATGAAGTGCTGACCGTGTCGGCGCTGACGCCTCCGCCGCCGGAGTTCGTGCGCGAAGGCACCCCCGCCACGGCCTGATCGAACGCCGCGGGCGCGCCGCAGCGGCCGCGCCCGGCCAATCTTTGCAGCGACCGGACTTCCGCGCCGGTCGCTGTTTCATTCACGCTCCATTCATGCACACCGCTGCCGCCGTCCCCGCCGAAATCTCCCCACGCGATGCCTTGAAGGCCGAGCGTGCCCACCTGTTCGCGCAGTTTGACCAGCATGCCAATGCGCATCAGTTGGTGACCAAGCTGGCGCGGGCAGTGGATCGCGCGCTTGTCCAGCTCTGGCAGGACGAGCAGATGCCGGCAGACTGCGCGCTGATTGCCGTGGGCGGCTATGGGCGTGGTGAGCTGTTCCCCTATTCCGACGTCGATATCCTGCTGCTCCTGCCGCAAACCGCTGACGAGGCACCCGACGCCCTTCAGGCGCGCCTGGAAGCCTTCATCGGCCGCTGCTGGGACATGGGGCTGGACATCGGCTCGTCGGTGCGCACGGTCGACGAGTGCATCAAGGAAGCCGAGCAGGACGTCACGGTGCGCACATCTCTGCTGGAAGCGCGCCCGCTCACCGGTGACGAGGGCCTCTACCGCACGTTCGAGACGCACTATCAGGGCCATCTCGACGCGGCGGACTTCTTCCAGTCCAAGCTGCTGGAAATGCGTCAACGGCACGCGAAGTATCAGGACACGCCCTACTCGCTCGAGCCGAATTGCAAGGAAAGCCCCGGCGGCCTGCGCGACCTGCAGGTGATTCTGTGGATGACGCAGGCGGCGGGCTTCGGCTCAAGTTGGAACGAATTGCTCGTCAGCGGGCTGCTGACACGCCGCGAAGCGCAGGAGCTGGCCAGCAACGAGCGCCTGCTCAAGACCATTCGCGCGCGCCTGCATCTGTTGGCGGGGCGTCGCCAGGACGTGCTCGTCTTCGACCTGCAGACGCAGCTGGCCGAGGCCTTCGGCTACCGCCCCACCACCGCCAAGCGGGCGAGCGAGCAGATCATGCGCCGCTACTACTGGGCGGCCAAGGCGGTGACGCAGCTCAACACCGTGGTGCTGCAGAACATCGAGGCGCGGCTGTTCCCGACCGAGTTGGGCATCACGCGAAAGATCAACGAGCGCTTTGTCGAGCGGCAAGGCATGCTCGAGATTGCCGACCCCGACCTGTACCAGCGCGAGCCCTCGGCGATTCTCGAAACCTTCCTGCTGTATGAGCAGACGCGCGGCATCAAGGGGCTGTCGGCCAGTACGCTGCGCGCACTCTACAACGCCCGTACGCTGATGGACGCCAAGTGGCGTCAGGACCCAGCCAATCGGGCGCTGTTCCTGTCGATCCTGCAGCAGCCACAGGGCATCACGCACGCGCTGCGGCTGATGAACCAGACCAGCGTGCTGGGCCGCTACTTGGTCAACTTCCGCCGCATCGTCGGCCAGATGCAGCACGACCTGTTTCACGTCTACACGGTCGACCAGCACATTTTGATGGTGGTGCGCAATATCCGCCGCTTCGCCATCGTCGAACACACGCACGAGTTTCCGTTCTGCAGCCAGTTGATGGCGAACTTCGACAAGCCGTGGGTGCTGACTGTGGCTGCGCTGTTCCATGACATCGCCAAGGGCCGCGGCGGAGACCACTCCGTGCTGGGCATGTCCGACGCGCGCCGCTTCTGCAAGGAACACGGCATCGCCAAGGAAGACGCCGACCTCGTCGTCTGGCTGGTCGAGCACCACCTGACGATGAGCCAGGTCGCGCAGAAACAGGATGTGGGCGACCCGGATGTCATCCGCAATTTTGCGGAGTTGGTCGGCAGCGAACGGCGCCTGACGGCGCTGTATCTGCTGACCGTGGCCGACATTCGCGGTACCAGTCCCAAGGTGTGGAACGCCTGGAAGGGCAAGCTGCTGGAAGACCTGTACCGCATGACGTTGCGCGCCCTGGGCGGTGCTACTACCGACCCGCACGCCGTGCTGGAGGGGCGCAAGGAGAAGGCGCGTGCGCTGCTGCGCCTGGCCACGCTGGACGACGCCTCGTACGAAGCCCTGTGGAAGCAGCTCGACGTGGGCGTGTTCATTCGCCATGGCGCGAGCGACATTGCTTGGTTCACGCGACACTTCTATAACCGCGTCAACACCGACGCCCCCATCGTGCGGGCGCGCATTTCGCCGGTGGGCGAAGGGCTGCAGGTGGCGGTGTATTCGCCGGACCGGCCGGACCTCTTCGCACGCATCTGCGGATACTTCGAGCGCAAGAGCCTGACCATTCTCGACGCCAAGATCCACACCACCAAGCACGGCTACGCGCTCGACACCTTCCAGGTGGCCGACCCGGGTACCGGGCTGGTGGAGCCCGGCCGCTACCGCGACATCATCACGCTGGTCGAGCACGAACTCGCCGAGCAGATTTCGCGCGAGACCGCCCTGCCCGAACCGCCGCGTGGACGCATCTCGCGCCAGTCGCGCAGCTTCCCGATCAAGCCGCGCGTGGACCTGCGCCCCGACGAGCGCGGCCAGTACTACCTGCTATCGATCTCCGCCACGGACCGCACCGGCCTGCTGTACGCCATTGCCCGTGTGCTCGCGCACCATCGCGTATCGGTGCACACCGCACGCATCAACACGCTCGGCGAGCGTGTGGAAGACATCTTCCTGGTCGACGGCACACGCCTGACCCAGGACAACAAACTGCAACTCGCGCTGGAAAGCGAGTTGCTGGATGCGCTCGCCATTTGAGCGCCAGCCTTACCGGTCTTGATTCATGACTACCGATTCCGACGATTTTCCGGGCAATCCGGACGACAGCGACAAGCGCCGCGCTGACCCGAACCAACGCGCCACCCGCCCGGGCAAGCGCGCCACACTCGGCGTGCGCCGCGATGACGAGGGCAACACCGTGCGTTCCACCGGCAAGCCCCTGCGCGCGTCCGACCTGAACCGCGACCGCCTGCCGTTGCGTCCTTCGCAACGCCGCCCCCAGCCGGAAGAAGGCACAGGGAAGCCGCCGCGCCAGCCCCGCCGCGATAACGACGGTCAGCCGCCGCGGGATGCCAAGCCGCGCCGCATGCAAGGCGACCGCCCACCGCGTCGATTCGAGGACGAACGTCCGCCGCGTCGATTCGAGGATCGCCCGCCGCGCCGCTCTGACGATGAGCGCCCGCCGCGCAGGTTCAACGACGAGCAACGACCGCCTCGCCGTTTCGATGACGAACGTCCGCCACGTCGCTTTGAAGACCGTCCGCCGCGCCGGTTTGACGATGAGCGTCCGCCGCGCAGGTTCAACGACGAGCAGCGACCGCCTCGCCGTTTCGATGACGAACGCCCGCCGCGGCGGTTCGAAGACCGTCCGCCGCGTCGTGATGGCGATGAGCGTCCGCCGCGCCGGTTCAACGACGAACAACGGCCACCCCGGCGTTTCGATGACGAACGCCCGCCGCGTCGCTTCGAAGACCGTCCGCCGCGCCGTGATGGCGACGACCAACGCGGCCCGCGTCGTGATGGTGACCAACGGCCGCCGCGCCGTTTCGATGAGGACCGTCCCCCGCGTCGGTACGGTGATGACCAGCGTCCGCCCCGTCGCTTTGATGACGAGCAACGCCCACCACGCCGTTACAGCGACGATCAGCGCCCTCCGCGCCGATTCGACGATGAGCAACGCCCCCGTCGCTATGGCGACGACCGTGCACCGCGTCGCTTTGACAACGATCGCCCGCCACGCCGCTTTGAAGATCGTCCGCCCCGTCCGCCGCGCCCCGAGCGCGAGGAACGTGCACCGCGTCAGGCTGAAGAGCGCGCTCCGCGCCCAGCGCCGGAAGCAGAATCGACTGGCCTGGTTCGCTTGTCCAAGCGCATGTCGGAGTTGGGGCTGTGCTCGCGCCGCGAGGCCGATGAGTGGATTCCGCGCGGTTGGGTGATCGTGGATGGCGAGCCCGTTACCGAGCTGGGCTCGCGTGTGCGTCCGGATGCCATCATCGAGATTCACCAAGCCGCGCGCTCAGAGCAAGGCGAGCGTGTGACCGTGCTACTGCACAAGCCTGTCGGCTATGTGTCTGGGCAAGCGGAAGACGGCTATCAGCCGGCTGCGGCGCTGTTCGTGCCGGAAAACCAATGGGAAGGCGACCCGACGCGAAAGCGCTTTGCGCCGTGGCAGCGCAAGGCCCTGGCGCCGGCTGGCCGCCTGGACATCGATTCCACCGGCCTGCTGGTGTTGACACAGGACGGCCGCGTGGCGCGCCACCTGATCGGCGAGGATTCGACGGTGGAGAAGGAATACCTGGTGCGCGTGGTGTGGGACTCGCCGGAAGGCCGGGTCGAGCACGACATCTCCAAGGTGTTCCCGGAAGAACTGCTCGAAAAGCTGCGCTTTGGCCTGTCGCTCGACGGCGAGGAACTGAAGCCCGCGAAGGTGAGCTGGCAGAACGAGGAGCAACTGCGCTTCGTGCTGCGCGAGGGCAAGAAACGTCAGATCCGCCGCATGTGTGAACAGGTGGGGCTTGACGTGGTGGGCCTCAAGCGCATCCGCATGGGCAGTATCGTGCTGGGTGACCTGCCGGTTGGGCAGTGGCGTTTCCTGGGTCCGTTCGAGAAGTTCTGAGTTCGGCCGCCGCCAAAGAAAAACCGGTCAGCGTATTGCACGCTGACCGGTTTTTTTACGTCCGCAAACTAGCCTCAAAGGCGCGGCGCCTGGCAGGCTGCCCCTGTGGTGTTGGACGACGCCGGCATGCCGAACACCGCCTGCGCGCCGCATCGCGAGCCGAACATCTTCGCCTGATCATGCCCCACGCCCACCACCTCGTGCGCATGGTGGTTGACGCGCTTGCGGCCCGCCAGATGGTGCTCGTAGCGCCAGTAGTTGCGCGCGCGATCCAGACGCGTCGGGCCTTCGGCCTCGGCACCGCAGAGTTTGTCGAGCACGCGGTGGTTCGGGTCGTTGTCGTCCGTGCCCACCAGGTAGGTCACGTGGCGCTGCGCGTAGCGGCTGAACAGTTGCTTGCCGCTCTTGCCCACGGCATATGGAACCATATCGACCATGCCGTACTTGTAGTGATCGTAGTCCGGGCAAACCTCTGTGCTGTAGCGTGCGAAGCCCTTGCCCTGCGGCCCATTCGGGCGTTCGGGCGTGAAGTAGAGATACGACGAGGGATTGGCAACCACGTAGTTCAGGTCAATGCCACGCTTGCGGATGACCTCGTCCACGTTGTTGAGCACCGCGTAGCGCTGCACGATCTGCCCGCCGCCTGAGTGGCCGGCCACGGTGACACGCTTGACGTTAGGCGCGCGCGCCGGGTCGGTCACGTAGGCCAGCAGATCGTCGAGCACCTTGAGCGAACTCAGCCCGGTATAAGGCGGGTTGGTCGCGTTGAAGCCACCAATCCAGCCATCGACCGACCACACCGGCATGCCGTCAAAGCCCTTGCCTTCATCGGGCGTGCCGGGGAAGTTCGGGGCGATGAGCAGGACCTCATCCGGATTGCGTCCGCTGGCCTTGAGCAGATCGGCGCCGGCGGCGTAGTAGTCGTTGCCGTTGCGCTGCAGACCGTGCTGCACGAACACGACCTCGCGGATGTGCGTCAGGTCGCCATCAAGCGGATGGTTGGCATAGACGGGGAAATCGTAGGCGGCATCGCTGCCCAGATGCACGCGTTGCCAGGCAGAGCCTTGGGGCTTCTCAGCGACCGTGCTCGTGGCCGCTGTGTCCGGCGTTTGCTGGCCCGCGCACGCAGCCAACCCGAGCATCGCTGTCATTGCCACACCCAAAGCCAGCCGGCGCCAGCCCGTCAAACCATCGCGCTTCATATCGTCTCCGTGGGAGGTGAAATACGCCAACCCGGCGCCCACCCGCCCCCGCGAGTGCAGCGCTCCCGCTTGTTGTGGTGGCTTCGACGATCAGTCGTCGTAGTTGGCGGGCAATTCCGGGAACAGCACTTCGGTAAAGCCGAAACGGGTGAAGTCTTTCACGCGCATGGGGTACAGCACGCCTTGCAGGTGGTCGCACTCATGCTGCACAACGCGGGCATGGAAGCCCTCGGCAATGCGGTCGATGGCGTGGCCGTGCTGATCGAAACCGGTGTAGCGCAAGCGCGTATAGCGCGGCACCACGCCCCGCAGGCCAGGCACCGACAGGCAACCCTCCCAGCCCTCTTCCATGTCGTCGGAAAGCGGCTCGATGGTGGGGTTGATCAGCACCGTCTTGGGCACAGCCGGCGCATCCGGATAGCGCTCGTTGCGATCGAACCCGAAGATCACCACCTGCAGGTCCACGCCGATCTGCGGAGCGGCCAGGCCGGCGCCGCGTGCGGCATCCATGGTGTCGAACAGGTCTTCGATCAACGCGGTCAGTTCGGGCGTATTGAAGCGTTCTACCCGTTTGGTCACGCGCAACAGGCGGCTGTCGCCCATCTTCAGAATGTTTCGGATCACGCCCGTCTCCTGGCTATTTTTGTAACAGCGCGAGCATACCCGCTTCGTCCAGAACCTTCACGCCCAGCTCTTCTGCCTTGGCGAGCTTGCTGCCGGCCTCTTCGCCAGCGACGACGTAGTCGGTTTTTTTCGAGACCGAACCGGACACCTTGGCGCCCGCTGCCTCCAGCATCGCTTTGGCCTCGTCGCGTGTCAGCGTGGGCAGCGTGCCCGTCAGCACGACGGTCTTGCCAGACAGCACACCTTCTTCCGCCGCTTCAGCGGGCATGGCGGCGAGCAGTTCCTCGCGCAGGGCATCGAGTTTGGCAAGCTGCGCGCGGTGGTCGTGCGCATCCAGCCATTCGAGCAGCGATGCCGATACGTCTGCGGGTAGACCGGCCAGTTGTTCGCTCTGCACGCTCGCCAGTTGGTTCAGCGTGGGCGCCACCACGGCCAGTTGTTTGGCGCGCGTGGCCGTCAGCTTGGGCACGCCCAGCGTGGCATACAACTCGGCGGGCTCCAGCTTTTCGCGCAACTTGGCATTCGGCGCGTGCTCGCCCTGCGGCACAACGCCGGCTTCGAGCAGCGCGTCCAGCGCCTGCTGGTTCTTCGGCTCGGCAAAGAAATCGGCGATGGCCTCGGCGACGATGGCCCCGACATCGGGCAGCGCCAGCAGCAACGGCGCCGGTGCACGACGGATAACTGCCAGGCTACCCAGCCAGTCGGCCAACGTCTTGGCAGTCGATTCACCCACGTGCCGGATGCCCAGCGCAAACAGGAAGCGCGCCAGCGGCGGCGTCTTGCTCGCGTGGATACCGTCGAGCAGGTTTTCGGCCCACTTGGTGGCGATCTTGCCAGCCGCGACCGTCTCCGGGGTGACGCCATCGCGCTCATCGGCGCGACGCTTCATTTCCAGGAAATCGTCGAGCGTGAGCTTGTACAGGTCGGCAATGCCGTGCACGTAATCCAGCTCGACCAGGTTGTCGATATAGCGCTCGCCCAGGCCTTCGATGTCCATCATGCGGCGGCCGGCAAAGTGGCGGATCGCCTCCTTGCGCTGCGCCGAGCAGAACAGGCCGCCGGAGCACCGCGCCACCGCCTCGCCCTCTTCGCGCACCACGTGCGAACCGCAGACCGGGCACGTCTTCGGCAGCAGGTACGGGCCATGCGCGGGCACCTGCTCGGCGTGGAAGAGATCGCGGCCGGGCTGTTCCACCATCGGGCGGCGCTCCAGCACCACGCTCACCACCTCGGGGATCACGTCACCGGCACGGCGCACGATCACGGTATCGCCCACGCGCACGTCTTTGCGGCGGACTTCGTCTTCGTTATGCAGCGTCGCGTTGGTGACCGTCACGCCGCCAACAAACACCGGCACCAGCCGCGCCACGGGCGTGATGGCGCCCGTACGGCCCACCTGCACGTCGATGGCTTCGACGGTGGTCAACGCTTCCTGCGCCGGATACTTGTGCGCAACCGCCCAGCGTGGCTCTCGCGTGCGGAAACCCAACTCACGCTGCAAAGCCAGCGAATTGACCTTGTAGACGACGCCGTCGATGTCGAACGGCAAGCTATCGCGCTTGGCGCCGATGGCAGCGTGAAACTCAACCAGGCCGTCACCGCCCTTCACCGCTGCGCGCTCCTTGCTGACCGGAAAGCCGAAATCCTGCAGCGCATCCAACATGCCGGAATGGGTGTCAGGCATCCGCTTCCAGCCCACCACCTCGCCCAAGCCATAGGCGAAAAACGACAGCGGGCGTTCCGCGGCCATCTTGGGGTCAAGCTGGCGGACAGCACCGGCGGCCGTATTGCGCGGGTTGACGAAGGTCTTGTCGCCGCGCTCGCGCTGGCGCGCATTGAGCTTTTCGAAATCGTCGCGGCGCATGTAGACCTCGCCGCGAACCTCCAGCACATCGGGCACCTCACCGTTGACCGGCGAAAGCCCCAACGGAATCTGGCGGATGGTGCGGATGTTCTGCGTGACGTCTTCGCCGGTGGTGCCGTCGCCGCGCGTGGCGGCCTGCACCAGGTAGCCGCCCTCGTAGCGCAGGTTGATGGCGAGGCCATCGAACTTCAGTTCGGCAGCGTATTCGACGGCCGGGTCGGAATCATCGAGACCCAATTCGCGACGCACGCTTGCATCAAACGCGCGTGCGCCATTGGGCGTGGTGTCGGTCTCGGTGCGAATCGACAGCATCGGCACCACGTGCCTGACCGGCGCGAACTCGGGCAGGATCGCCCCACCCACGCGATGCGTGGGCGAATCGGGCGTCTTCAGTTGGGGGTGTTCGGCTTCCAGCGCTTCCAGCTCACGGTAGAGCCGGTCGTATTCCGCATCGGGCACGCTGGGCTGGTCGAGCACGTAGTACTCGTGGGCGTAGCGGTTCAGCGCGGCACGCAACCACGCTGCCCGCGTCTCGGGCGTGGCACCGAACGCGGGTTCAGCAGTCTTGCTCATGGGAAATTGGGGAGTCGCGTCAGTGGCTGAACAGGCGCACCGCCGTGCTGGAACCGGCCGGAATGCCGCGCGATTCGAGCTTGTCGTACAGCACCCGCAGATGCTTCTGGATGGCGACGAACGATTGCTCCGTCAGCGGGCGCAGATTGTCGTCCACCACCTGCGCGCCCATGCGCTGCGACAGCGTGTAGGCGTATTCGCAGACGAGCTTGAACGGCTTGGTGGCTTCTTCGGCCAGCGGCACATCGAGCAGCAGTGTGATCTGGCGGCCGGCCTTGACGGTCAGGTCGTCGCGCAGGAAGTTGGTGTCGCCAAACTGCAGCGTGAACAGCGCGCGCTGCACGCCATCCGCGCCGGCGTGGAAGCGCGTGAAACGCGTGCCATCGCGCGACAGCACGAGGCCATCTTGTGTGGCCACTGTCTGCACATACGCAGCCGACCACGGCGCGCCATCGGAGATCACGCTCACACCCAGTTGGACGTCGCATTCGGCGGCAAAGGCATCCAGTTCGCGCGCATTGGCAATCGTCTCGTTCATGTCCGGCAGTTCGGGCACGGCATCGGCGGCTTCCGACAGCGGATCGATGGCGCTGATGAACTCCGAGAACTCCAGCGCATTCAACGGGCCCGAGCGGTTGGCCAGCTGCACGGCTACCTGCACATCCAGGTAACGCTGGCCGGCGCGGATCGCTTCCCACGCATTGGCGGCAGGGTTCAGGCCTTCCACGTGGATCTGCTTGGTGCCCGCGCGACGCAGCTTGGTCATCGCCGGCAGCAACCGGTCACCCGACACTTCGCGCTCCGGGTGCAGCGGGACGATGCAGTCGATCAGCGGATCGATCACGCCGATGGCCGGCTCCAGCGAGCCCGGTGCGGGCTCTGCAGCGGCTTCTGCCACGTCGGTGTCGGCGGCTTCGAGCACGGTCTCTTCGCCGGACGGCGCCAGTTCGGCACCGATCACGCCGGCTTCGGTTTCGGCGCTGCCCGTAGCGGGGGCATTCGGCTTCGGCGAGAAGCCGGGTTCAAAGCGCGGCTCAACGCGACGCACATCCTCGGGCTCGCCACCGAGTGCGGGTTCAGCGCGTTCGGTCCAGCCGCCTTCCGCATGATCGCGGCGCGGCGCCTCGTCGATGTGCGGGTTGTACGCCTCGGGGCGACGCGCCTTGCGGATCTGCCATTGGTTGTAAACCACGATCACCAGCACGAAGACCACGCCGGCGCCCAACAGCGCCATCACCAGGTTGTTGTCCTGTCCGAGCTGCATTTAGGCTGCCTCCGCCATGGTCAGTGCGGCATCCATATCCACCGCCACGATCCGGGACACGCCCTGCTCCTGCATGGTCACACCGATGAGCTGTTGCGCCATTTCCATCGCAATCTTGTTGTGAGAAATAAAAACGAATTGGGTCTTGTCGGACATGCGCTTGACCATATTGGCGTAGCGCTCGGTATTGGCGTCGTCCAGCGGCGCGTCCACCTCGTCGAGCAAGCAGAACGGGGCCGGGTTCAACTGGAACATCGCGAACACCAGCGCAATCGCGGTCAGCGCTTTCTCGCCGCCTGACAGCAGGTGAATGGTCGAGTTCTTCTTGCCCGGCGGCTGCGCCATCACCTGCACGCCCGCGTCAAGAATCTCTTCGCCAGTCATGATCAGCTTGGCCTGGCCGCCGCCGAACAACGTCGGGAACAGTTCACCAAAGTGGTAGTTGACCTGGTCGAACGTGCCTTGCAGCAGCGAGCGCGTTTCCTGGTCGATCTTGTGGATCGCGTCTTCCAGCGTGGTGATGGCGTCGTTCAAGTCGGCCGACTGCGCATCGAGGAAGCCCTTGCGTTCGCGCGCCGCGGCCAACTCGTCCAACGCGGCCATGTTGACGGGGCCGAGCGCGTTGATAGCGTTGTTGATGCGCGTGACTTCGCCTTGCAGATACGAAGGCTTCAGATCGCCGGTCAGGCGTTCGGCCAGCGCGGCTTCGTCCACGTTGGCAGTGGCAAGCTGCTCGGAGAACTGCTCCTGGTTCAGGCGCGCGGCCTGTTCCTTCAACTGCAGTTCGGTGATGCGATCACGCAGCGGTTGCTGGGCACGTTCGGCAGTCAGGCGCTGCTCATCGAAGGCACGCAACTGGGCCGTCAGCGCATCCAGTTCAATGCGCGCTGCGCCGAGCTTTTCTTCCTTCTCGGCACGGCGCTCCAGCGCTTCCTGCAGGCCCGTGTGCGCGGTCTGCTCGTTGATGGTTTCAAGTTCGGCGCGGGCATTTTCCAGCGTCAGAACGATCTGCTGTGCCTGGTCGCTCGCCACCTGGATGTTGCGCTTCAACTCGGCAATGCGGTTACCCAGGTTGCGCTCGGCAAAGTGCGCCTCCTGCGCGCCGCGCTC
Organism: Ralstonia sp. 25C; assembly: GCF_051904805.1. Lineage (NCBI taxonomy): Bacteria > Pseudomonadati > Pseudomonadota > Betaproteobacteria > Burkholderiales > Burkholderiaceae > Ralstonia > Ralstonia sp. 25C. The sequence goes on from NZ_CP196737.1 coordinate 283,358, forward strand.
CAGATCGCGCAGTGCGTTGCGGGCGTCGCCCAGGCGGGCTTCCAGCGCTTCGAATGCCTGCTGGTTGTCTTCAAAGCGCGCCTGCATATCGGCGAGTGCCGCATCGTGCTGTTCGAAGGACGCTTCGGATTCGGCACGGATAGCGCGTTGCTCTTCGATCTGCGCGCGGATCTCTTCCAGCTCGCTGTCGATCTGGCCGCTGCGCGCCTTGTAGCGCTCCATCGCCTGCGACAGCTTGAGCACGTCCATCTGCAGCACGTGTACGCGGCGCGTGGCTTGTTCGGCGCGGGCGCGCACCATGGTGAGCGTCTGGCTGGCCTGGGTGTAGGCCGCTTCAGCACGTACGGCGTCGCTCTTGGCTTCGTCAGACAGCAGCATCTGCGCGCGAACCTGCTTCTGCAGGTTCTCGATTTCCTGCGCGCGGGCCAGCATGCCGGCCTGCTCGGAATCGGGCGCGTACAACTGCACCGACGATCGCCCGATCAAGTGCCCCGCCTTGACGACAAACGTGCCGCCTTCCGGCAGCGTCTGGCGCGCGTTGAGCGCAGCCTGCATGTCGTCGGCGATGTAAACGTCGGCCAGCCAGTCTTGCAGCACCGCGCGAATGCCCGGCTCCGTCACTTGTAGCAGCGACATCAGCGGACGCAACCCAGCGGGTGCATCGACCGGACGCGCGGCCGGCGGCGGTGCATAAAACGCCAGCTTGGCGGGCGGCGCATCGGCAGCAAACGCCTTGATCCAATCGAGGTTGGAGACTTCCAGCGCGCCGAGCTTCTCGCGCAGCACCGACTCCAGCGCCGGCTCCCAGCCCTGCTCGATCTGCAGCTTCTTCCAGAAGCGCGGCAGTTCGCTCAATTCATGCTTGGCAAGCCACGGCTGGACCTTGCCGTCGGTCTGCACGTTCTCCTGCAACTGCTTGAGCGCGGCAAGTCGGGCTTCCAGGCTGGCGATGGCGGCCGCTTCCGATTGCACGCGGCCCTGCGCGGCGCGGCGGGCTTCGTCGAGTTGCGGCACTAGGGTCTCGGCGTCTTCCAGCGCGGCCTGCGCTTCGGCCAGGATCTCTTCCTGCTCGGCCAGTTCAGCGCGCAGCGTCTCGAGCTGCACCTCGTCTGGCTTGTCGAGACCGCTGGATTCCTGCGACAGACGCTCGCGGCGCTGATCCAGTTGCTGCAGCGCCTGATCGGCATTGCGCTGGTGTGCGGCTTCCAGCTTGAGCGCCTGTTCCGATTGCAGGATCGCGGCACGCTGGTCATTCAACGCCGTCTGCGCATCGCGCCATTGCGCTTCCATGGCCGGCAGTTCGTCCGACTTGCGGGCGACCTCTTCTGCGGCCTGGGCAGCACGCTCCTCGGCCATGGCGAGCTCTTCCTCGGCTGCAGCGAGATCCTCTTGCGCCTGTTCGCCCTGCGTGTGCCATTGGTCTTGCTGCGCGGTCAGCGTGGCGATCTGCTGCTGGATGCGGTTGCGAGACTCCACCACGTAGCGGATCTCGGCTTCCAGGCGGCTGACTTCGGCGTTGGCCTCATACAGCGCGCCTTGCGCGGCATGCATCGCGTCAGACGACGCATAGTGCGCCGCGCGCATCGTTTCCAGCTCGGCCTCGATGTGGCGAAGCTGCGCGGTTTGCGCTTCGAGGTCGATCTGCGCTTGCGAAATCGCCCGCTGGTGGCGTTCCTGCTCGCCTTGCGCCTCGCGCTTGCGCAGCAGCCACAGCAGGTGCTGTTTCTCTTCGCCGTCGGCCTGCAGGGCCTGGAAGCGCTGCGCGACTTCGGCCTGGCCCTCGAGCTTTTCGAGGTTGGTACCGAGCTCGCGCAGGATGTCTTCAACGCGCGTGAGGTTCTCGCGCGTGTCAGACAGGCGGTTTTCGGTTTCGCGGCGGCGTTCCTTGTATTTGGATACGCCTGCGGCTTCTTCCAGGAAGATGCGCATGTCATCGGGCTTGGCCTCGATGATGCGCGAGATCATCCCCTGCCCGATGATGGCGTAGGCGCGCGGCCCAAGGCCCGTGCCGAGGAAGATGTCCTGGATGTCGCGGCGACGCACCGCCTGGTTATTGATGAAGTACGACGACGTACCGTCGCGGCTCAGGACGCGCTTGACCGCCACTTCGGCGTACTGGCTCCACTGGCCGGCGGCGCGGCCTTCGGCGTTGTCGAACACGAGTTCGACGCTGGCCCGGCCGGCCGGCTTGCGCTGGGTGGAGCCGTTGAAGATGACGTCCTGCATCGATTCGCCGCGCAGTTCGGCGGCGCGTGATTCGCCGAGCACCCAGCGCACGGCGTCGATGATGTTGGATTTACCGCAACCGTTCGGGCCGACGATGCCGACGAGCTGGCCCGGAACGTGGAAATTGGTCGGATCGACGAAAGACTTGAAGCCTGCGAGCTTGATCGAAGAGAGGCGCACGTTGAGTTCGTCTCGAAGGGTTCAGCAAAGGGGATAAAGCGGGCGCCCGAGGAACGCGCCTTGGTCGCCACATTCACGCCGGGCGGCGCGAACTGGCAAGGCACGCTCCAGGGGCGCGGATGGCGCCATCATACCATTCGCACCCTGGGCACCCGCCAATCAAATCGCTACAAAAATGGACGAAATTTGCCGCACTGGAGGGTGAATTACTGCGAATTTGTCAGCAGTTTCACCTTTATGACAAGTTGCGTCAGTCCGGACGGCGTGTGCGTGAACGCTCCGGGCTGGCCAGCCAATCGAGCAGCGCTTTGTGCAGCGCATCAGGGTCCTGGATCTGTGGCGCATGGCCCGCATTGGGAAACTCCACCAGCGTTGCGTGCGGGATGGCCTGGGCGGTGGCACGGCCCAGTTCCGGATAGTTACCCAGGCGAGCACGAACTTCGGGGGGCGCCGTGTCTTTGGCAATGGCCGTCGTGTCCTTCTGGCCGATCAACAGAAGCGTTTCCGGGCGCACTTGACCGAACTCATACACCACTGGCTGGGTGTAGATCATGTCGTACAGCAGCGCCGAGTTCCACGCCACCAGATCCCGCCCCGGGCCGCGATACATGCCGGCCAGCATCTGCACCCAGGGTTCGTATTCCGCGCGCCATTGGCCGGCGTAATACGTGGATTGCTCATAGGCGCGGATGCGCTCGGCGGTGGTCTGCTTTTCGCGCGCAAACCACTGGTCGACCGTCATCGGCGGCACGCCCTTGGCCTTCCAGTCTTCCAGGCCGATCGGGTTGATCATCACCAGCCTGGAGACCGCGTGCGGATACATGAGCGCATAGCGCGTGGCCAGCATGCCGCCCGTCGAATGGCCGATCACGATCGCGCGCTCGACACCCAGTGAGGCAAGCAACGCGTGCGTGTTGTTGGCCAATTGCTGGAACGAGTACTGATACGAACGCGGCTTGCTGGATTTGCAAAAGCCAATCTGGTCTGGCGCGATCACGCGGTAGCCAGCACCCGTCAGCGCGGCAATCGTACCTTCCCAGGTCGCCGCGCAGAAGTTCTTGCCATGCAGCAGCACCGCCACCTCGCCGTTCGGCTGTTTCGGGGCGACATCCAGGTACGCCATTTCCAAGGCATTGCCTTGCGACTCGAACTTGAACAACTTGACCGGCGCGGGGTACGCGAAGCCCTCTAGGCGCGGGTCATACACGGGGCCGTCATCTGCCGGCGCGGCATGCGCGGAAACAGCGGCCATCGACAGGGCAATCGCCAGCGCAGCGGAAATCGAACGTCGCAACGAATGCAGCATCATCAGCACACCTCACTTGGTTTGCACGGCCTTGGTTTGCACGGCATTACTTGCGCCGCGACAGCCCCGACAACGCCCCGGCCAGGATGATCAGCGCGCCACCCACCATTTCCTGGGCGGACAAGCGCTCCGACGTCAGCAGCGCCGACGACACCGCCGCCACGACAATCTCAAACAGCATCAGCAGCGCAGCGCGGTTGGCGGGCAGGCGTTGTAGGCCACGCTGCACCAGTGCATTGCCGCCGACGAGCACGCATGCCATGCCCAGCAGCAGCCCCCAGGTATTCGCCTGCGCGAGGGCCGTCGTGGGCACCGCCTGCACGCCATCCACCAACATCGCCGCCGGCAACCCGACCGCCGCGCAGCCGGTAAACACCACCACAGTGCGCATCTCCGGCCGCATGGTCGGATGGCGCTGCCCTGCCAGGCGCGACAGCACGTTGTTACACGCAAACGCGAGCCCCGCGATCAGTCCAGCCCACTCCGCCGCCGAGCCCGGCCACGGCGTGCCGGCCTCGCCAGACCACAGCATCATCCCAGCGCCCGACAGTGCCAGCACGAGCAGCGCACCACCGCGCCAGCCCAGCCGCTCATGCAGCCACAGGCGCGCCAGCAGCGCCGTCCAGACTGGGGTCAGATAGAACAGGAGCAGCACACGCATCACCGTGCCATGCACCGTGCCCCAAACAAAGCCAGCGTTGGTCACGCCCGCTGCCAGCGCCAATGCCAGAATCACCCACGACCACTGGAAGGTGCGGAAATGGCGTCGCAGCAACACGGCGGCCAGCACGGCCGCCACCGCGCCCGTCGTCGACGAGGCCAGCATGCTGCCCAAGCCCCAGCTCGCCAGCAGGCGATACGGATACCAGGAAATGCCCCACACCGATGCGCCCAGCAGGATGAACAGCGCGGCGCTCCATTGCGGCTCGTGGTGGGTGGCGGCGTTCGCCGGGGTGCCCGATACAGGCGCCGAAGACGTCATCGTTGTCATGAATTCAATAAAAAACGGCGGAAAACCGCCGCTTCCTGCAATGTCCGGGGTTGTGCGGGTTTTCTTGGGGCGGTCAATACACGTTGGCCGTATAATTTCGGGCTTCCCGCCAAGCGCCACGCTGGCTCACCCAACCCGCCCCGCACCGTGAATCCGCGCCTGTCTGCCCTGCAGCCGTATCCGTTCGAAAAACTGAAAGCGCTCGTCAAGGACGTGACGCCCAGCGCCGCCCATACGCCGATCAGCTTCGGCATCGGCGAGCCCAAGCACCCGACGCCTGCGCTCATCAAAGACGCTCTCGTCGCCGCGCTCGGCGGGCTGGCGAATTATCCCACGACGATCGGTTCGGATGCACTGCGACAGTGCATCGCGGCATGGCTGGAGCGCCGTTACGGCTTGCCGAAGGTTGATCCGGCCACCGAGATCATCCCCGTCAACGGCTCGCGCGAGGCGCTGTTCTCGTTCGCCCAGACCGTGATCGACGGCAGCAAGCCCGGCGCACGCGTGCTGTGTCCGAACCCGTTCTATCAGATCTACGAAGGCTCGGCGCTGCTGGCCGGCGCAACACCACTGTTCGCCAACAGCGACCCGGCACGCAACTACGCACCCGATTTCGATTCGATCACGCCAGAAGAATGGCGCAACGTCCAGCTCGTCTTCGTGTGCAGCCCGGGCAACCCGACCGGTGCCGTACTGACGCTGGAAGACTGGAAGCAGCTCTTCGCGCTGTCGGACGAATACGGCTTCATCATCGCGTCGGACGAGTGCTATTCCGAAATCTATTTCGACGAGGCCAACCCGCCGCTGGGCGCGCTGCAGGCCGCACATCAACTCGGTCGCGGCTTTGAGCGGCTGGTGATGTTCTCCAGCTTGTCCAAGCGTTCCAACGTGCCGGGCATGCGTTCGGGCTTCGTGGCGGGCGACGCCAAGCTGCTCAAGGCCTACCTGCTGTATCGCACGTATCACGGCAGCGCGATGAGCCCGTCGGTGCAATCCGCTAGCATCGCTGCGTGGAACGACGAGACCCATGTGCGCGACAACCGCGCGCAGTACGTCAAGAAGTTCCAGCAGGTCACGCCGATGCTGGCTGAAGTGCTGGATGTGGCCCTGCCCGACGCGGCCTTCTATCTGTGGGCCAACGTCAAACGCACGGGCCTGTCGGATACCGAATTCGCGCGCCAGTTGCTGGCCGCCAAGAACGTCGCCGTGCTGCCGGGCAGCTACCTCGCCCGCGAGGCGCACGGCACGAACCCCGGCCAGGACTACGTGCGCATCGCGCTGGTGGCCGGCGTGGACGAATGCCTGGAAGGCGCGCGCCGCATTGTCGAGTTTTGCCAGCAACGCTGATCCCCTACCCCTTTTTCGAATCTCTCCTAGAGCCAACAAGCCATGACGCAACAACTGCAATCCCTGATCGATCAAGCGTGGGAAGACCGCGCCAACCTGTCGCCCAAGGCCGCTCCGGCCGATGTCCGCGAAGCTGTTGCCAACGTGATCGGCCAGCTCGATAAGGGCGCACTGCGCGTGGCCGAGAAGAAGGACGGCGAGTGGATCGTCAACCAGTGGATCAAGAAGGCCGTGCTGCTGTCGTTCCGCCTGGAAGACAACGCGCCGATGGCCGCCGGCGGCTTCACGCAGTTCTACGACAAGGTGCCGAGCAAGTTCGCCAACTACACGGCTGAAGACTTCGCCAATGGCGGCTTCCGCGTGGTGCCGCCGGCCGTGGCGCGCCGTGGCTCGTTCATCGCCAAGAATGCCGTGCTGATGCCGTCGTACGTGAACATCGGCGCCTATGTGGATGAAGGCACGATGGTCAACACGTGGGCCACCGTCGGTTCCTGCGCGCAGATCGGCAAGAACGTTCACCTGTCGGGCGGCGTGGGCATCGGCGGCGTGCTGGAGCCGCTGCAGGCCAACCCGGTCATCATCGAAGACAACTGCTTCATCGGCGCACGTTCGGAAGTGGTGGAAGGCGTGATCGTTGAAGAAAACTCGGTGATCTCGATGGGCGTGTACCTGGGCCAGTCGACCAAGATCTACGACCGCGAAACCGGCGAAGTCAGCTACGGCCGCATCCCGGCGGGCTCGGTGGTGGTGGCGGGCAACCTGCCGAGCAAGGACGGCACGCACAGCCTGTACTGCGCAGTGATCGTCAAGAAGGTCGACGCCAAGACGCGCGCCAAGGTTGGCCTGAACGAGCTGCTCCGTGGTGACTAAGTAGGAACGGCTGGCGTGTCGTGTAGTCTCACCGGCACGCCAACCAACCTGAACGCAGCATGTCCGGAAAATTCGACAAACTGCGCCAACGCATCATGGGTCTTGATCCGAACACCATCGGTACCGTCTTGTCTTTGCTGCCCACCATCCTGGAGCAGGCGAACAAGACCATCGACAAGTTCAAGAACCGCAAGAAGGCTGGCACCGAACCTGCGCGCGCAGACGGTGCCGCGCCCGACCCGAATACCCGCATCGCCGAGCTGGAAGCGGCGATCCTGCAGCAGGCCGAATCGGTCAAGCTGCTGGCCGAGCAGCACGCCATCACCATCGACGCCCTGCGCGATGAAGCCGCGCGGCTCGAACGCCGTCTGAAACGCATGACGTGGCTGGCGTCCATCGGTTTTGCGCTGGCTGTCGCGGCACTCGTCTTTGCGCTGCAAGCCTCTCGACACTGATCATCGATATCACCATGACGACCCTGCACGGCATCCCCAACTGCGACACCGTGAAGAAAGCCCGCACGTGGCTCGAATCGAACGGCGTTGCGTACACCTTTCACGATTTCAAGAAACAGGGCGTGAGCGCAGACATGCTTGCCGGCTGGCTCAAGCACGTGCCGCTCACCACGCTCCTCAACCGCAAGGGCACCACGTGGCGCGCACTGTCGGATGCCGACAAGGCCCGTGCTGAAGACGAAGCTGGTGCCATCGAGCTGATGCAAGCCAACCCGTCGCTGATCAAGCGGCCGGTGCTGGTGCATGGCAAGACCGTCAGCGTCGGCTTCGCGGCGGACCAGTACGCCAGCCTGTTCTAACGCGATAACAACAACATCATCGTCACTGTCATGCAGCCCACGCTTGCCCTCACTGAAGACCTGATCCGCCGCCGCTCCGTCACGCCCGACGACAAGGGCTGCCAGGACGTGCTGATCGAACGCCTGACCGCTGCCGGCTTCGAATGCGAAACCGTGGTCAGCGGCCCGGACCACTTTCGCGTGACCAACCTGTGGGCTGTCAAGCGCGGTACCGCAGGCACCGCAGGCAAGCTGCTTGTGTTCGCGGGTCACACCGATGTGGTGCCCACCGGCCCCGTCGAGCAATGGCACTCCGACCCATTCGAACCCACGCACCGCGACGGCAAGCTCTACGCGCGCGGCGCGGCGGACATGAAGACGTCCATCGCCGGTTTCGTGGTGGCATCGGAAGAATTCGTCGCCAAGCATCCGGACCACGCCGGCTCGATTGGCTTCCTGATCACCAGCGACGAAGAAGGCCCGGCACACGACGGCACTGTCAAGGTGTGCGACCTGCTACGCACGCGCGGCGAGCGTCTGGACTATTGCGTGGTCGGCGAGCCGACCTCGGTGACCACGCTCGGTGACATGGTCAAGAACGGGCGACGCGGCTCGCTGTCGGGCAAGCTCACGGTCAACGGTGTGCAAGGCCACATCGCCTATCCGCATCTGGCCAAGAATCCGATCCACCTGGCTGCCCCGGCACTCGCCGAACTCGCTGCCGCCAAGTGGGACGACGGCAACGAGTACTTCCCGCCGACCACGTGGCAGATGTCGAACATCCACGGCGGCACGGGCGCGACGAACATCATTCCCGGCCACGTCACCATCGACTTCAACTTCCGCTTCTCGACTGCGAGCACGCCGGACGGCCTGAAGGCGCGCGTGCAAGGCATCCTCGATGCGCACGGCCTCGACTACACGCTCGACTGGACGCTGGGCGGCGAGCCCTTCCTCACCGAGCGCGGCGACCTGTCCGAAGCGCTCGCCTCCGCCATCCAGGCCGAATGCGGCGTGACCACCGAGCTGTCGACCACCGGCGGCACGTCGGACGGCCGCTTCATCGCCAAGATCTGCCCGCAAGTAATCGAATTCGGCCCGCCGAATGCGAGCATCCACAAGATCGACGAGCACGTCGAAGTGGCCTTTATCGAGCCGCTGAAGAACGTGTATCGCCGCGTGTTGGAAACGTTGATCGCCTGATGGCCCGCAACGTCGAGATCAAGGCGCGTGTACGCGACGTGGCAGCGCTGTTGGAACGCGCCGCGGCCATCGCCGATTCAGGCCCTGAGCGCATCGATCAAGACGACACCTTCTTCGCCTGCGCGAATGGGCGCCTGAAGCTGCGGCAGTTCTCGCCCGAGCGCGGTGATCTGATCCACTACTTCCGCGCCGATAGCGCCGGCCCGCGCGTGTCCAGCTACAACATCGTGCCGACCAACGCGCCCGATGCGCTGCGTGACACGCTGGCCGCTGCCATCGGTACCGCCGGCCGCGTCATCAAGGTGCGACAGCTGTATCTCGCCGGCCAGACGCGCATTCATGTGGATACCGTCAAAGACCTCGGTGATTTCGTCGAACTCGAAGTCGTGCTGCGCGATGACCAATCCGAAGACGACGGCGTAGCCATCGCCCATCAACTGATGCACGCCCTCGGCATTGCCGAAACCGATTTGCTCGACGTTGCCTACGTCAACCTGCTGGCTGCCAAACAACACTGAGCCAAACATGACCTCCCACACTCTCCCCGCCTCCCACCCGTTCACCACGGTGCGCGATCTGCTGCGCTACGCCGTGTCGCGCTTCACTGCTGCTGGCCTCGTCTTCGGCCATGGCAGCGAGAACGCCTACGACGAAGCTGCCTACCTGCTCCTGCACACGCTGCACCTGCCGATCGACACGCTGGAGCCGTTCATGGACGCGCGCCTGCTGCCCGAGGAAGTGGCCGCCGTGCTGAAGGTCATCGAGCGCCGCGCCGTCGACCGCGTGCCCGCCGCCTACATCACGCACGAGGCGTTCATGCACGGCATGCGTTTCTACGTGGACGAACGCGTGATCGTGCCGCGCAGCTTCATCGGCGAATTGCTGGAAGAAGGCCTGGAGCCGTGGCTTGACCAAGAGGACGGCCCAACCGATGTGCTGGAGCTGTGCACCGGCTCCGGCTGTCTGTCGATCCTGGCCGCGCTGCAATGGCCGAATGCGACGATCGATGCGGTGGATCTGTCGCCGGATGCGCTGGTGGTGGCCAATCGCAATGTCAACGAGTACAAGTTGGAAGACCGCATCCGCCTGCACGAAGGCGATCTGTATGCGCCACTGCCCGCGGGCGTGCACTACGACGTGATCCTGACGAACCCGCCGTATGTGAACGAAACCTCGATGCAGGCGCTGCCGCCGGAGTACCTCGCCGAGCCGCGCATGGCCCTGGCTGGCGGCAACGACGGCATGGACATCGTGCGTCGCATCCTGGCTGATGCACCCCGCCATCTGAAGCCGCATGGCGTGCTGGTGGTGGAAATCGGTAATGAGCGTGAGAACGTCGAGGCGGCCTTCCCGGATCTGGATCTGGTCTGGCTGCCGACCAGCGCGGGGGAAGACCAAGTCTTCCTGGTCACGCGCGAAGCGCTGTAAGCGCACGGCGTTCCGGACTAGACACCTTAGGTTCGGAACGCGGCATTTGAGGTTCAGGGACACCAGACGCCGGGCGCTAAGCTCGGCGTTTTGCGTTCTAGAGGGCGTGGTTGAGGTTCCGGACTTGGTGCGTAGGGTTCTGAACCTCGGGAGCCTGCGTTCGAAACCTCGCATTTCGCGTTCCAGACGCAGTGATTGCTGTTCCGAACCTCACGTTCCGAGTTCGGGACTCGGCGTTTGAGGTTCGGAACTCGGTGCGCCGAGTGCGACACGCGGAGGAAGCCGGGGCTGCCGCGCTGGCGTCAGGATCGCACTTCGTCGCATGCGTCTTTCACGACGCAAATCGAAAAACGCTTGTCGAACACCTGGCCGCTCGGGCAGTGGTCGAAGACGGCTTGCAGCTGGGCATCGCACGTGGCGTACGCCGTGGTGCAGTTGGTGCGCACGGGCTGCTTGGGGCCGCGGTTGGTGCCGTCGTCGATCATGAAACGTGCCGACGGCGCGGGGCATTTGAAGTCGGCGCTGGCTTTGGCTAGTGCTGCAGCGGCCTGTTCGGCTTTGCTGGTGTGCGGTGTCGGTGGGCTGGATGGGCGGCGGTCGCAAGCCGTTACCGTTACGACTGCTAGCGCACACAGCAGTGAGGGGAGTGTGAGTGCGCGGGTCATGGGGGGCTCCTTCGGGGTTCGATAACCTGAAGTTTACGCTGGGGGCGCGGTTTTGGGTCCATCCCTTGTTTCGTCCCCTGCGTGGGTAGGCGCTGGTGGTACATCCCCGGTATCGTCCCCTGCCGGGGCCGACTTACTTTCTTTGTCTTGCCAAAGAAAGTAAGCAAAGAAAGGCGCGCCCGAGATGGCGACTTCCCCTTGAATTTCCGTAACCGGTCGGAGACGGGAAAAACTCGCTGCGCTCAGACAGTTTCCCGTCTTTTTTCCGCCCGCTTACGAAAATTCAAGGCGCCATCAAGGGCATAAACGGCCAAACCGTCTGGGTGCGTGGGTTGGCGCTAAAGCTTGCGCCGCGTCTTTCTCAGCGCAGCATCGCCGACATGGCGGAGAGGCTGTTGAGCATGCGCACGGCGTGTTCGACGGAGTCGGCGGCGAAGCGCAGCATCGTCCCATCGACGCGTTCCAGTGCGGGCCATTGGCAAAACAGGTCAGCCAGTGCGGGCGTTTGCGTTTGCAGACGGCACACGATGGGCGCCTGGATGCGCAGCGGCATGCTGAAGTGGCCGCGCTGCACGGTGGCCTTGACGGTCTCATAAATCGCTTCGCATGACTGCTCGGGCGAGAGCGATGTGCCTGCGTTTTGCCCTTCTGCCTGCTTGGTCTCGACAAAGGTGGTGTGCGGCAGCAGCGGCTTGGTCTCTTTGATGAAGACGTCGTCGCCGCTGGCGACGGCCACGGGCACGCCGCGTTCGCCGGCAAGCGCACCGTAGAGGCCGGCCTCGCCCAGCTCCTGTTCGTTGAACCAGACGCGCGTGAACGCAAAGCTGTTGATGGTGTGCGCGAGCACGCCGCGGCTGCCGGCGCGCGCGTGGTAGCCGATCATGCAGACGGCATCGCAGCCGTCGACGCCGGCCATCATGCTCAGGTAGCGTGGTTTGCCGAGGACGAAGCGCGCGCGGCGGTCGATCGAATCGGGGATGAGGTTGCGGAAGCCGCCGTGCGAATCGTTGACGAGCACGTCCGTGGCGCCGCCGTCGAAGGCGCCGCGCACAGCGGCATCAGCCTCGGCGGTCATCCAGCGGCGGGCGCGTTCGTATTCGCCGTTGCCGGCGCGCGTCTGCTCGGGGTGGAACACATTGGCCACGCCTTCGATGTCGGCGGAGATCAGGATTCGCATGGGGTAGGTCAGATCAGTTCGGTCAGTGCGCGGCGCGTGTTGCCGTCGCGGCCGGTGACGGCTTCGGCATGAAACAGCGCGTAGACGATGGCTTGTTCGACGCTGTCGGCGGCGGCCTGGAACAGCGGGTCGAGGTGCGATTCGTGTGTCATGGCGACGGCGGGCATGGCGCGTGTGCCTTCGTGCGGCACGGTGTAGGCCGTGGAGAACGCCAGCGCAATGTCGCCGCTGCCGTGGCCGAAGACGGAACCGGTGCGCGCGAGGCCCGCGCCCGCACGCAACGCAAGGCGGTGCAACTGGCGGGCGTCGAGCGGTGCGTCGGTGGCGAGCAGCATGATGATTGAGCCCTTCTCAGGCTCGGGTGCGCCGGCGGCGATTGCCTTTGCCAGCGCTGCGCCAACGTGGCGCCCGGCCAGCGTCAAGTTTTCCGTCACGCCGAAGTTAGACAGCACCAGCGCGCCGACTGTACGTTGCGTGCCATCGGCCAGCGTCACCACGCGCGAGGCAGAACCGATGCCGCCCTTCACGCCGAACGACGACATCCCCCTGCCCGCGCCGATTGCGCCCTGCTCGAAAGTCTCGGCCGCTGCAGCGCAGGCCGCGTCGTAATGCACGTCCTGCACGGCAAACGCCTGCAGGTCGTTCAGGAAGCCGTCATTGCATTCGAAGACGAGCGGATTGACGGTGGACCACGCGCGGCCGATCTGCGGGTTGACCGCAACGGCCTGGCGGATCTGCGCCTGCGCCACGGCGCCCACGGCAAACGTGTTGGTCAGCGCGATGGGCGTTTCCAGCACGCCCAGCTCTTCCACTTGCACTAGGCCGATGCTCTTGCCAAAGCCGTTGAGCACAACGCTTGCGGCCGGCACCTTGTCGAGGAACGGATCGCCGGCATGCGGGCGCACCACCGTCACGCCGGTCTGGATGTCGCCGCCGGCAATCGTGGCGTGGCCGACGGTTACGCCCGCCACATCCGTGATGCTGTTGCGTGGCCCGGCCGGCAGTACGCCGATGGTGGGAAGACTGATGGACATCCGCAACATCTCAACGGCGGTCGATCTTCGGGTCCAGCGCGTCGCGCAGGCCGTCGCCGAGCAGGTTGAACGCCAGCACGGTCAGGAAGATGGCCAGGCTCGGGAAGATCGCCACGTGCGGCGCCGTCACCATGTCCGCACGCGCTTCGTTGAGCATCGCGCCCCACTCCGGCGTGGGCGGTTGCGCGCCGAGGCCCAGGAACGAGAGGCTGGCCGCCGTGATGATCGACGTGCCGATCCGCATCGAGAAATACACCACGATGGACGAGATCGTGCCCGGCAGGATGTGCCGCATGATGATCGTCCAGTCCGATGCGCCGATGCTGCGTGCGGCTTCCACATACGTCAGGTGCTTGAGCATGAGCGTGTTGCCGCGCACGAGACGCGCAAACGCCGGAATGCTGAACACCGCCACGGCAAAGATCACGTTGATCATGCCGTTGCCCAGGATGGCCACGATGCCGATCGCCAGCAAAATGCCGGGAAACGCGAACAGCACGTCGGAGATGCGCATGACGATGCGGTCCCACCAGCCTTCGTAGTAGCCGGCCAGCAGGCCGAGTACGGTGCCGATGATCGCGCCGATGATGACCGACACGAAGCCCGCTTCCAGCGAGATGCGCGTGCCCATCAGGATGCGGCTGAAGATGTCGCGGCCGAGCGAGTCAACGCCAAACCAGTGCTGCGCCGACGGGCCTGCGTTGAGCGCGTCGTAGTCGAAATAGTTTTCTGGATCGAACGGCACGATGTGCGGCGCGAGGATGGCGATCACCGCCAGCGCGATCACGAACACACCGGCGCCCATCGCCAGATGCTGCTTGCGGAACTTGCGCCAGAACTCCGTCCACGGGGTGCGGACGGGCTCGGCTGTGGCTTGCGGCGCAACAGCCGGACTGGTTGCTTGTGTCATGGCCGTCTCCTTACTTCTTGTAGCGGATGGTCGGGTTGATCACGGTGTACAGCATGTCCACCACTAGGTTGATCAGGATGAACTCCAGCGAGAACAGCAGCACCTCGGCCTGGATGACCGGGTAGTCGCGCATTTCCACCGCATCCACCAGCAGGCGCCCGAGGCCCGGCCAGTTGAACACCTTCTCCACCACGATCGAGCCGCCCAGCAGGAAGCCGAACTGCAGGCCCATCATGGTCACCACCGGGATCATCGCGTTGCGCAGGCAATGCTTGATGACCACCACCGTCTCGCGCACGCCCTTGGCGCGGGCGGTGCGCACGAAATCTTCCTGCAGCACTTCCACAAACGATGCACGCGTGAAGCGCGCCATCACGGCGGCCACCGCAGCGCCCAGCGTGAGCGACGGCAGGACGTAGTGCTTCCAGGTATCCGCGCCGATGGACGGCAGCCAGCCGAGCTGCACCGAGAACACTTCCATCAGCAGCATGCCCAGCGCAAAAGCCGGAAACGAGATGCCCGAGACCGCGAGCGTCATGCCCAGGCGATCCGGCCATTTGTTGCGCCACACGGCAGACGTAATGCCGATCACCATGCCGAAGATCACCGCCCACACCATGCTGGCAATCGTCAGGTTGAGCGTGGGCCAGAAGCGCTCGCCAATCTCTTCGCTGACCGGGCGCTTGGTGCGGATCGAGTTGCCGAACTCGCCGCGCACGGCATGGGTGAAGAACCGCACGAACTGCTCGTGCATCGGCTTGTCCAGGCCCAGGTCGGCGCGGACCAGCTCGACGGTGGCCGGGTCGGCTTCGGGGCCGGCAGCCAGTCGCGCCGGGTCGCCCGGCAACAGGTGCACGAACAGGAACACCAGCACTGCCACGATCAGCAGTGTCGGAATCACGCCCAGCACACGTTTAATGAAGTAGTTCAGCATGGCAAATCCACCGCAGGCGGCAATTCAAATGCAATGGCCCGCGCAGAGTGCGCACGGGCCGGTACAGCAATGAGACTTATTGCTTGATGTCGATATCGTCAAAGCTGAACGAACCATCCGGTGCCACATAGGCACCCGACAGACGCTTCGAACGTGCGTAGACGATCTTCTCCGTCACCAGGAAGGCCCACGGCGCGTCTTCCCAGATGCGCTTCTGCGCATCGGTGTACATCTTGGCCTTGATGGCGCGATCGGTCGTATGCAGCGCGCCGGCGATGTCGGCGTCAACCTGCTCGTTCTTGTAGTACGCGGTGTTGAACGACCTGGGCGGCATGGCTTCGGAAGCCAGCAGCGGACGCAGCGCCCAGTCCGATTCACCCGTCGACGACGACCAGCCCGTGTAGTACATGCGCACGCCGGCGTCTTCCGGCTTCGGCACACTTTCCACACGCTCAACGCGCTGGCCGGCTTCCAGTGCCTGTACCGATGCCTTGATGCCGACCTGCGCCAGCTGCTGCTGCACGAACTGGATGATCTTCTGCGCCGTCGTGTGGTTATAGGCCGACCACAGTTGCGTCTCGAAACCGTTCGGGTAACCGGCTTCCTTCAGCAGCTCTTTCGCCTTGGCCGGGTCGTACGGCCACGGGCCCAGCTTGACGGAATAGTCCACGCCCGGGGGCACCACGCCTTCGGACGGCACGGCGTAACCGGCAAACGCCACCTTGGTCAGCGCATCCTTGTTGATGGCGTAGTTGATGGCCTGGCGCACCTTCGGGTTGTCGAACGGCTTCACGCGCGTGTTGAAGCTGACATAGCGCTGGATGATCGACGGTGCGGCAATCAGGTCCACCTTGTTGCTGCCCTTGAGCACAGCAGCCTGCTCGAACGGGATGGTGAACGCGAAGTCGGCTTCGCCCGTCTGCATGATGGTCGCGCGCGTGTTGTTGTCCACCACCGGCTTCCAGGTGATGGTGTCGATCTTGGGCAGGCCGTGCTTCCAGTAGCCGTCAAACTTCTTTCCCTTCAGGTAGTCGGTCTGCTTCCACTCGACAAACTCGAACGGGCCGGTGCCGACCGGGTGGAAGGCGATGTCCTTGCCGTACTTCTTCAGCGCGGTCGGCGAGATCATGGCCGCCGACGGGTGGGCCAGCACGTTGATGAACGGTGAGAACGGCTCCTTGAGCGTCACGCGTGCGGTGTTGGCGTCCACCACTTCCGTCTTGGCCACGCGGTTGAACAGCACGAAGCGCTTGAGCTTGTTGGCCGGGTCGGTCACGCGGTCCAGATTAGCCTTGACGGCGGTGGCGTCAAACGTGGTGCCGTCGTGGAACTTCACGCCCTTCTTCAGCTTGAACGTGTAGACGAGGCCATCCTTGCTGACTTCGTAGCTGTCGCACAGCACGTTGACCAGCTTCATGTCCTTGTCGAAGCCGAACAGGCCTTGATAGAACGACTTGGCGGCGCTGAACGACAGCGTGTCGTTGGCGTCGTACGGGTCCATCGTGGTGAAGGTCGAGTAGACCGCCATCACGGCGTCCTTGGCGGCAAAGGCCGGCATCGTGAGTGCCGCCAGGGCCAGGCCGCTGGCAACCATGGCTGCGCGCGGGCTGAATGCGACACGATGGGCAAAGCGATTGAACATTTCCTACCTCCTCAACAAAGATGACGTCTTACTGCGTTCTGTCTTGCGATTAATACGCGCCGCCAATCGAATGGCGGGCAACAAAGTGGTCTGGCGCCACTTGCACCAAGGGTTGCACCACCGGCAAATCGCCAATGGCGCGGATCGGGCTTGGAATTTCGTGCGTGGAAAGCTCGCGCTTGAGATGACGGCGCGCCGGGTCCGCAATCGGCACCGCCGACATCAGCTTCTTCGTGTACGGGTGCTGCGGGTTCTCGAAGATCGCGCGGCGCGGGCCGATCTCGACGATCTGGCCGAGGTACATCACCGCCACGCGGTGGCTGATGCGCTCCACCACCGCCATGTCGTGCGAGATGAACAGGAACGCGACGCCAAATTCCTTCTGCAGATCGAGCATCAGGTTGACGATCTGCGCCTGGATCGACACGTCGAGCGCGGAGACCGACTCATCGGCAATCACCACCTTCGGGTTCAGCGCCAGCGCGCGTGCAATACAGATGCGCTGGCGTTGGCCGCCGGAGAACTCGTGCGGATAGCGCGACGCATGCGCGGGCTGCAGGCCCACCTTGTCGAGCAGCCATTCCACACGTTGCTGCGCCTCCTTACTGCTCGCCACCTTGTGCACCAGCAGCGGCTCCATGATGGAGTAGCCGACCGGCACGCGTGGGTCCAGCGAGGCGAATGGGTCCTGGAAGATGAACTGGATGTTTCGGCGAAGCGTCTGGAGCGCGGGCCCCTTCAACTCGCCGATGTTCTGGCCGGCAAATTCGATGCTGCCGCTCTGGCTATCCACCAGACGCAAGAGCGACCGTCCCGTCGTCGACTTGCCGCAGCCCGATTCGCCGACCAGCGCCAGCGTCTCACCAGGGTAGAGATCAAAACTGACCTGCTCCACCGCATGCACCCGGCGCGTGACGCGGCCGAAGATGCCCGTGGGCACGTCAAAGCGCGTGACGAGATCACGCACGCGCAGAATGGGTTGGACGTCGTGCGAGGCTGCCGGTTGCGGCGTCGTATCGACCGCAGCAGAAGTGCCATCCACGCGCAACAACGGGAAACGCGCCGGGCCATCGGTGCCCTGCATCGAACCCAGACGCGGCACGGCCGAGAGCAGCGCACGCGTGTACGGATGCGCCGGCTGCGCAAACACCGTGGCCGAGGGGCCCTCTTCCACGCGGTCGCCCTTGTACATGACGAGCACGCGGTCGGCCACCTCTGCCACCACGCCCATGTCGTGCGTGATGAACACCACCGCCATGTGCAGCTCCTGCTGCAGCGCGCGGATCAGTTGCAGGATTTCGGCCTGGATGGTCACGTCCAGCGCGGTGGTCGGCTCATCCGCAATCAGCAGCGACGGCTTGCACGACAGTGCCATCGCAATCATCACGCGCTGGCGCATACCGCCTGACAGTTGATGCGGATAGCGCCCCAGCACGTTGCGCGCCTCAGGAATGCGCACCAGTTCCAGCATGCGCAACGCCTCGGCCTTGGCCTCGCTGGGCGACTTGCCCTGATGCAGGCGGATCGACTCGGCAATCTGCTCGCCCACGGTGAAGACCGGGTTGAGCGAGGTCATCGGCTCCTGAAAGATCATCGCGATGTCGGCACCGCGCACGCCGCGCATGGCTGCCTGGCTGGCGTTTGCCAGATCCAGCACTTCGCCATTGCGGCGGCGCAGATGCATGTGCCCGCCGATGATCTTGCCGCCGCCGTGCTCCACCAGCCGCATCAGCGCCAGCGACGTGACGGACTTGCCCGAGCCCGATTCGCCCACGACGGCCAGCGTCTCGCCGCGGTCCACATGGAACGACAGGTTGCGCACCGCGTCGACCACGCGCTCGGACGTGGCAAAGCGCACGCTCAGGTCTTGGACCTGCACGATGCGCTGATCGGGCATCGCAATCGTGGTGGGCTGCTTGGTTGCTGTCACGGTAGCTCTCCTACTTTCCTGCTCAGCGATAGATCGACACGACAGGCGCCTCGGCGCCACGTGCGAACCCGCGGTACATCCCTTCGGTGTTGAACGGCAAGGCGACGTTGCCTTGGGCATCGACGGCGATCATCCCGCCGCGGCCTTCGATGGCGACGAGCTTGCGCATGACCACATCGTCGGCAGCGTCGGCCAGCGACTTGCCGGCGTATTCCATTTGCACGGCCACGTCGTAGGCGGCCACGGCGCGGATGAACATCTCGCCCGTGCCGGTGCACGACACGGCGGCGACGTTGTTGGCGAAGCATCCTGCGCCAACGATGGGCGTATCGCCCACGCGGCCGACTTTCTTGTTGGTGACGCCGCCCGTGGAGGTGGCCGCTGCCAGCCGGCCTTGCGCATCGCACGCCACGGCGCCCACGGTGCCGAACTTGCTGTCCGGGTCGATGGGCGCGGCTTCCTTGGCCATCAGCGATGCGGCGTCGTGATCAAGAAACCCCGCCATGCCGCCTTGCTGGCGGGCACGCTGCCATTGGGCGTAGCGCGCTTCGGTGTAGTAGTAGTCGGGTTCGACGAACTCCAGGCCCTGCGCCTGCGCGAAGGCCTCCGCGCCCTCGGAGGTGAACAGCACGTGTTCGCTGCGCTCCATTACCGCGCGGGCGGCGAGGATGGGATTGCGCAGGCGCTTCACGCACGTCACAGCGCCTGCTGCCAGCGTGGTGCCGTCCATGATCGACGCATCGAGCTCATATGTGCCGGCACTGGTGAGCACCGCACCCTTGCCGGCGTTGAACAGCGGGCATTCTTCGAGCAGGCGCACCGCTTCAGTCACTGCATCGAGCGCGCTACCGCCATCGACGAGGATGCGTTGGCCCGCAGCAAGAATGTCGTTCAGCGCCTGCTGATACGCGACTTCCGCGTCGGCGCTCATGGCCGATCGGGTAATGGTGCCGGCACCGCCGTGGATGGCAAGAATGGGCGTGGTCATGCGTAGCTCAATGAAAATCAGTTTTCAGCGGTGCGCTTGCGGCCGCGTCGGGTGGTCGTGGAGGCATTGGCCGCATCGTTGCCAGGCGCCGTACGCGGCTGTTGACTGGTATGCAGCCACGGCAGCACGAACGCGGTCAGGCGCTCAGCCGATTCCAGCGAATGCGCCGAGCGATGCGCCACTGCGCCGCACAGCGCCTCGAACAGCGCCACGGCGGCCGTGTCGGAGGTGGCCGAGAACTGCCGCTCCGGGCGCGCATACAACGCAATGTCGGCCAGCGGCGCGAGCGGCGACGTCGGGCTATCCGTCAGCGCGAGCACCTGGCAGCCTTGATCGCCGGCTTGCTTGGCCAGGGTGATCGTGTCGGAGGCATAGCGCGGGAAGGCGATGGCGATCAGCAAGTCCTTCGCGCCGATCTTGCGCAACTGGCGCGCCGCGTCGGATGCCCCGCCCGCCTGCGAGACGGAAATCACCGTGCCGCAATACAGGTCCAGCCCATGACGCAGCAGGCCCGCCAGATAGCCGCTGGCGCCAAAGCCCATCACGTAGATGCGCTGCGCGCCCAGGATGGCGTCCACGGCGCGCTCGCAGGCTGCGGCGTCGAGCATGCGGCGCGTGGCGTCGAGGTTGGCAATGTCTTCGTTGAGCGAGGCGGCAAAGATTTCTGCGCTGGTGGCCGGGCGGGCCAGCTCGTGGCGGAGTTTTTCGACGGGCGCGAGGGTTGCCTCAAAGCCGCGCAGCAGTTCGGCGCGAAATTGCGGGTAGCCATCGAAACCCAACGCCAGCGCAAACCGGTTGGCCGTGGCGATGGACGCGTCCACCGCGCTGGCGAATTCGTCGATGCGCATGGTGGCAGCGCGAAACGGGTTCGCCAGCACGTATTCGGCCATGCGTTGGTGCGCCGGCGTGAGCGTGGCCACTGCCGCCCCAATGCGCTCCGAGACGGTCGCATCGGCAGCAAATGCGCCCTTCGACACATCCGTACGCTTGCTGGTGGGCTTCGCCATGTTTCCGAACCATAAAAATTTTATGTAAATGTATTTTCATGAACCGCCCATGTAAAGAAGAAAACTTTCATGGCGACCTATGGTTTTCCCTAGGTCGAAAGCCCATGCACAGGCAGCGAGCGCCAGCCGCATCGTTGTGGTGCCATGCACCAAGCCAACCCCAGCCACCGCGCCAGAACCGTGCGGTGCAGCAGGCTACAATCGCGGTCTTCTCCGATTTGTCCTAAGCGCAGTTTTTCGTGATCCGATTCGACGACCTCGTCCTCCAGCGCGGCACCAAGGTGCTGTTCGACCACGCCACCGCCACCCTCAACCCTGGTGAGCGCGTCGGCCTTGTCGGCGTGAACGGCAGCGGCAAATCCACGCTGTTCTCGATGCTGCGCGGCGAGCTGCATGCCGACGGCGGCGAAGTCGCCATCCCGCCCACCTGGCAGGTCGCCCACGTGGCGCAGGAAACCCCGGCGGTTGACCGCAGCGCGCTGGACTACACGCTCGACGGCGACACCCGCCTGCGCGCCATCGAACGCCGCCTCGCCGCCGCTGAGGCCGCCCACGACGGCCACGCCCAAGCCGAAGCCCACACCGCCTTTGCCGATGCCGACGGCTACACCGCCCCGGCGCGCGCCCAGGCGCTGTTGCTCGGCCTCGGTTTCACCATGGCGCAGACCACGCAGCCGGTAGCGAGCTTCTCCGGTGGCTGGCGCATGCGGCTGAATCTGGCCCAGGCACTGATGTGCCCGTCCGACCTGCTGCTGCTCGATGAGCCGACCAACCACCTGGATTTGGACGCCGTGGTCTGGCTGGAAGATTGGCTGTCCCGCTACCCCGGCACGCTGGTGATGATTTCGCACGACCGCGAATTCCTCGACGGCGTGTGCAACGTCACGCTGCACATCGAGCATCAGAAGCTCAAGCGCTACGGCGGCAACTACACGCAATTCGAAACGCAGCGCCTGCAGCAGATGGCCCTCCAGGAAGCGTCGTACGCGCGCCAGCAGAAGCAGATCGCGCACCTCGAATCGTTCATCACGCGCTTCAAGGCCAAGGCCAGCAAGGCCAAGCAGGCGCAGAGCCGCGTCAAGGCACTGGAGCGCATGGAGCGCCTTGCGCCCGTGCATGCGGCGGCCGGCTTCTCGTTTGAATTCCGCGAGGCCGATGCGGCGCCCAACCCGATGCTCACGTTTGAGGGCGTCGATTGCGGCTATCCGGGCCCGAGCGAAGACGCGCCCATCACCATCCTGAAGCACCTGACGCTCTCCATCCAGACCGGCCAGCGCATCGGTCTGCTGGGTGCCAACGGCCAAGGTAAATCGACGCTGGTGAAGACACTGGCCGATACGCTGGCGTCGCTCTCGGGCACGATCCGCCGCGGCAAGGGTCTGCAGATCGGCTACTTCGCGCAGCACCAGTTGGAAACGCTGGATGACCACGCCTCCCCGCTGCTGCATCTGGCGCGTCTGGCGCCCGACGCACGCGAGCAGGAGCTGCGCGACTTCCTCGGCAGCTTCAACTTCCGTGGCGACATGGCGACCTCGCCGATCGAACCGTTCTCCGGCGGCGAGAAGGCCCGCCTGGCGCTTGCGCTCATCGTCTGGCAACGCCCCAACCTGCTGCTGCTCGACGAGCCGACGAACCACCTGGATCTCGACACGCGCGAAGCGCTGACGATGGCGCTCGCCCAGTTCGACGGCACGCTGATCCTCGTCTCGCACGACCGGCACCTGCTGCGCGCCACGACCGACCAGTTCCTGCTGGTCGGCCAAGGCACCGTCGCCCCGTTCGACGGCGACCTGGACGACTACCGCGACTGGCTGCTCAAGCAGGCCGCCGCCAAGCGTGCAGCCGCCAGCGCGCCCACCGCCGCAGCCGATGCGGATGGCGCACCGGCCGTCAATCGCCGTGACCAGAAACGCGAAGAAGCCGCCGAACGCCAGCGCCTGAATGCGCTGCGCCGCCCGCTGCAAAAGGACGTCGACGCCATCGAAAAACGCATGGCGCCGCTGCAGAAGGAAAAGGCGGAACTCGAAGCCTTCCTGGCCGATGGCGCCGCGTACGAGGAAGCCAACAAGACACGCATGATAGACAGCCTGCGCCGCCAGGCCGAGATCAACACCGAACTCGACGCGCTGGAAGAACGCTGGCTCGAACTGCACGAGCAACTCGAACAGATCAGCTAAGGCTGGCGTGTCCGGCCAAGAAGGAGACGCTTGAATGACATCCCCCTCGCCGCCGGACACAACCCGCGCCACGCACCAACCACTGGCCGGCGTGCGCGTGCTCGACCTCACGCGCCTGCTGCCCGGCCCCGCCGCCACACGCCACCTGGCCGACCTCGGCGCCGAAGTCATCAAGATCGAAGACCCAAGCCCCGGCGACTACGCCCGCGATATGCTGCGCTCGCCCGGCGATCGTGCTGCCGAACGCCCAAGCCTGTTCTTCCGCGCGCTCAATAGTGGCAAAACCGAAATGCGGCTCGATCTGAAAGCTGCTGAAGACCGCGAAGCGCTCATCGAACTCGTCCGCCATGCGGATGTGCTGATCGAAAGCTTCCGCCCCGGCGTGATGGCGCGCCTTGGCGTCGGCTGGGACACGCTGCGTGCGGCCAACCCCGCGCTGGTGATGTGCGCCATCAGCGGCTACGGCCAGGACGGCCCGCTCGCACAGGCCGCCGGCCACGACATCAACTACGTCGGCTACGCGGGCATGCTGGACCAACTGGCCAGCGCAGACGGCACGCCCATCGTCCCCAACGTGCAGATCGGCGACCTGCTGGGCGGCGCGTTAACGGCGGTGGTCGGCATCCTCGCTGCGCTGGTCGATGCACGTGCCACAGGCCGCGGCCGCTACATCGACGTGTCGATGACGGATTCGGTCTTCGCGCACAACCTGATGGCGTTCTTTGCGGTCGGCGCACGTGGCAAGGCAAGCTCCGCGGGCACCGACCTACTCAACGGCGGGGTGCCGTGCTACGGCGTCTACCGCACGGCGGACGATCGCTTCATGGCCGTCGGCGCGTTGGAGTTGAAGTTCTGGCAGACGATGTGTGACGTCATCGGCAGGCCAGAGTGGAAAGACAAGCATTGGTCACTCGGCCAGCGCATCGGCGGCGATGAAACACACGCCATGCGCGACGAGCTCGCCGCGCTATTCCGCACCGCCACCCAGGCCGAATGGGTTGCGCGTTTTGCCGATGCGGATTGCTGTGTCACGCCCGTCCTGCGCATGGAAGAGGCGATGCAACACCCACTCTTTACCGGGCGCAACAGCGTGGTTCAGGAGAACGGCGAGCCGGTGCAGCTCGCCCTGCCGCTACGGTTTAACGACTGATCCGGCGCGATCCAACGCGTCCAGCAGGCGTGCGGCGTCTTCCAATTGATGCTGACTGAACACGCGAATGCCGTGCTGACGGAGCAGCGCGGCAGTCACGCCCTCGCCCGGTTGCAGCTGGCTGGAAAACGTTCCGTCGTAGAGAATTGCGGAACCACACGACGGGCTGCGCTCGGTGAATACGGCGACTTGCACGCCGGCTTCTTGCGCAGCCTCCAGGGCACGTTGCGCGCCCTGTAGAAAGGCTTCGGTCACATCATGGCCGTGATGCTCGACCACGCGAGCGATCCCTTGCAATACGGCCGCACCGCCACCTGCGCCATGGATTTCTGCAGGCAGACGCGGCACGGGCAGGCCGCCGGCCATCTCGGGGCACATCGGCACGATGCGCCCTTCCATCTGCCAGCGCGCCAGAATGCCGCCTTCGGTGACCACCGTGCCGCCGTCGTAACGTACCGGCTGGCCCAGCAGGCAGGCGCTCACCAGTACGCGTTGCACGGTCAACGGCTCCGGCTTAGCGACGCTCGCGGCGGATCATCGCCACCACCAGCGTCAGCGCCAGGATCACCATCCACACCAGCGACCACGCCGGAATCGACAAACCGAAGATCGGCGGCGTCGGCGCGGTGCACAGGCCGTCGGATTCAAACACCTGCGGCAACCACTTCGCCGTGGGCAGCGCGTTGACCCAGTTTTCAATCGGGTCGATGCCGCACGTCGCCTTGGGGTTCAGCAGCAGCGACACGTGATACCCCGCCACGCAAATGCCCGCCAGCGCGGACAGCATGCCCAGCCCATGCCACAGCAGCCGCGTGGCCGACGACAACGCCGCCAGCAGCGAGAACACGCCAATCCCGAGGAAAGCAAACCGCTGCAGGACGCACAGCGGACACGGCTGCAGCCCCTCCACGTGCTGCAGATACAGCGCATAGCCGACCACCCCGAAGGCGATCACGGCAATCAGCAGAAAAAAGGCGCGCGAGTTGGCTTGCATGGCGGCGTCAGGTCCGATGAGTCGTGGAGAAAAGTTGGCGGATTATCGCATTGCAACGGCGGACGCACTTTCAAATGGCGCTTGCGAACCCATTGCAAAAGATTGAACGATCAGGCTTCCAACGCCCGCACGCGGTCAATCGCCTGCTCAATGCGCTCAACCGCAATCACCTCCAGCCCATCAATCGACTGCTTCGGCGCATTGGCTTTGGGGATGACGGCGATCGAGAAACCCAGCTTGGCGGCTTCCTTGAGCCGCTCCTGGCCACGCGGCGTCGGGCGAATCTCTCCGGCCAGGCCGATCTCGCCAAACACCACCAGCCCGCGCGGCAGTGGCTTATTGCGCATCGACGAATGGATTGCCAGCAACACCGCCAAGTCTGCTGCCGGCTCGGTGATCTTCACCCCGCCCACGGCGTTGAGGAACACGTCCTGGTCAAAGCACGCAATGCCTGCGTGACGGTGCAGCACCGCCAACAACATCGCCAGCCGGTTCTGCTCCAGGCCCACGGCGAGGCGGCGCGGGTTCGGCACGTTGGCCGTGTCCACCAGGGCCTGAATCTCCACCAGCAGCGGCCGCGTGCCCTCCTGCGTCACCAGCACGCACGAGCCCGGCACCACCTGCTCGTGCTGCGACAGGAACAGCGCCGACGGATTGGCCACGCCGCGCAAGCCGCGCTCCGTCATCGCGAACACGCCCAGCTCGTTCACGGCACCGAAGCGGTTCTTGAACGCACGCACCAGCCGATAGGCGGAATGCGTATCCCCCTCGAAATACAGCACCGTATCGACGATGTGCTCGAGCACGCGCGGGCCCGCCAGCGCGCCTTCCTTGGTCACGTGGCCAACGAGGATGGTCGTCACGTCGAGCCGCTTGGCAATCCGCGTGAGCTGCGCCGCGCATTCGCGCACCTGGGCCACCGAGCCCGGCGCCGAGGTCAGCGCCTCGGAATACAGCGTCTGGATCGAATCGATGACGACCACTTCGGGCTTTTCCGTCTCGATGGTCGCCTGGATGCGTTCGAGCTGGATCTCGGCCAGCAGCGCCAAGCTGTCGCTTTCAATGCCGAGTCGATGCGCACGCAGCGCAATCTGCGCACCGGATTCTTCGCCGCTCACATACAGCACGCGGCGCGTGGCCGACAGGTTGGACAGCGCCTGCAGCAGCAGCGTTGATTTGCCGATGCCCGGATCGCCGCCGATCAGCACCACGCCGCCGCCCACCAGGCCGCCGCCCAGCACGCGATCAAACTCGTCGATGCCGCTGGAGAAGCGCGGCACGTCCACCGCGTCGATGTCCGACAGTTTGCGCACCGTGGCGCTCGATGCCAGCGATTGGAAACGCGCACCCGCGCCGGATGTCGGCTGGGCCACGGTTTCCACCAACGTGTTCCATTGCTGGCAATTCGGGCACTGCCCTGCCCATTTCGGTGCCGTGCCACCGCACTCGGTGCACGTATAGACCGTCTTGCTCTTGGCCAAACAACCCCCTGCTTGCGGCGCCGCGCGAGGCGGCAGCCGTTTGATTTTCTATCTTGTATTGACGATGTAGCGCTTAAGCGGCCTTGCCCAACTCGCCCGCGTCTGCCGCGCTAACAGGCTCGACCACCACCGGCACGCGCGGCGCCAAGGCGCACATCAACTCATAACCCACGGTACCGGCGGCGTGAGCCACGTCGTCGATGGGCAAGCCTTCGCCCCACAGCGTGACAGCCGTACCGACGCGGGCTTCGGGCACGCTGGTCAGGTCTACGGTGATCATGTCCATCGACACGCGGCCGACAATGTGCGTACGCACGCCGTCGACCAGCACCGGCGTATGGTTGCCGTCCCAGCCCGGCGCATGACGCGGGTAGCCGTCGGCATAACCGCACGCCACGATGCCGATGCGCATCGGCTGCTCCACCTTGAAGCGCGACCCATAGCCCACCGTTGCGCCCGGCTGCAGGTCCTGGATGGCGATCAGCTCGCTCTTGAGCGACATGGCGGGCATCAGGCCGGTGCCTTCAATATCGGCGGCCACACCCGTTGGCGAGGCGCCATACATGATCACGCCCGGCCGCACCCAGTCCCGATGCGCCTTGGGATGCCACAGCGTGGCGGCGGAGTTGGAAAGCGACGCTTCACCGGGCAGCCCTTGCGTGGCCTGCTCAAACGCGGCGATCTGGTGGTCGATCCCGCGCGGGCCATCCGCATCGGAAAAGTGCGTCATATGGACGATGGTGCCGATGCCCGAAATGGCGCGTGCGCGCTCCCAGGCGGCGCGGTAGGCAGCGGGCGCAAAACCGAGGCGGCTCATGCCCGTGTTGATCTTGAGTTGCACGCTGATGGGCCCTTTCAGGCGCGCCAGTTCCAGCATGCGCAGTTGCTCTTCGTTGTGGACGGTCGTGGTCAGGCGGTACTGCTCAACGATCGCCAGATCTTCCGGCTTGAAGAAGCCTTCGAGCAGTAGAACCGGCCCCTGCCAGCCGAGTTGACGCAGGCGAACGGCCTCGTCCAGGTCTAGCAGGCCAAAGCCATCGGTCTGGCGCAGCCCTTCATACGCGCGTTCGATACCGTGCCCATAGGCATTGGCTTTGACGACCGCCCACACGCGCGAATTGGGTGCGTAGCGGCGGGCAACCTGGAGGTTATTGGCAAGTGCGGAGCCGTGGATGACGGCTTGGATAGGTCTTGGCATGACGACAAACCTGCAGAACGTGGGGGCGACAAGTGCGCTTGTGGCGCGACGTCGATGTTGCGATGCATAAGCCTGCGATTGGGCCAAACCGCTGCGCCCGGCCCCTCGCGATGAACGCTGTATTTGACCACAGCGCGCCGAGTGGTTCGCGCTTTCCCGACGGGGTCGCCCAAAAGAAAGTGTTTCGGCGTCACTGGGAGGGCACAAGTTTCATGATATAAAGCCGTTCAATTTAGGCATGGGAACACCGACGTGATGCGCTGGCTGCATAAGGAAAGTTGGGCAATGACCACTTCTCTTTGCGCGACAACGTTACAAGCGGCGTCACATCCGGTTTGAACATGCAACCAGGCGAAAACAAAACCTGCACCGGGCGGAACGCATGTCCCGGACGCCTGTCAGTGAAGATTCCCGCGGTTGTCCGGCAATGCCTGCGTTGCAGCATGAATCGGGCCTCGCGCCAGGGAACCACAGCAAGGGGAGCCCGCGCGGGCGCCGGCATGGATGCCGCACCCGCGCACGTGTGCGCTGCTCGGTCGGTCAGCCGATGCGCTGCATGGCCGGCTACCCCAGGGGGAAGCTTCCGAATGCCGGCTCGCTGCCGACACGTCGCGAAGACAGAAATGGCACCGCGGTCTACGGGGACGAATTCGAAGGTATGAAGAAGGGCTTTTACACCATCATGGCGGCGCAGTTTTTCTCGTCGCTCGCCGACAATGCGCTGCTGATCGCCGCCATCGCCCTTCTCACAGAGATGCACGCCCCGCAGTGGATGACGCCGCTGCTCAAGCTGTTCTTCGTGCTGTCTTATGTTTTGCTTGCTGCCTTCGTGGGTGCGTTTGCCGATTCCCGCCCCAAGGGCAAGGTGATGCTCATCACCAATGCCATCAAGCTGCTGGGCTGCGGCGTCATGCTGACTGGCCTGCACCCGCTGCTGGCGTACGGCGTGGTCGGCTTTGGCGCCGCGGCGTATTCGCCGGCCAAGTACGGCATCCTGACTGAACTCCTCCCCCCAGAAAAACTCGTTGCCGCCAATGGCTGGATCGAAGGGCTCACCGTCGGCTCCATCATCCTCGGCACCGTGCTGGGCGGTGCACTGATCTCCAAGCATGTGTTGACGTGGCTGCTGTCATTCGACATTCCCGGGCTGGAGCGCATCGACACGCCAGCCGAAGCAGCCATGCTGGTGATCATGGCGATCTACCTGATCGCGTCGCTGTTCAACATGCGCATTCCCGATACCGGTGCGCGGTATCCGCAGCAGGAAAAAAACCCGGTACGTCTCATTGCAGAATTTGCCGACTGCTTCAACGCCCTGTGGCGCGACAAGCTGGGCCAGATTTCCCTGGCCGTGACGACGCTGTTCTGGGGTGCAGGCGCCACGCTGCAATTCATCGTGCTGAAGTGGGCCGAGCAATCGCTGGAGCTGAACCTGTCACAAGGCGCCATCCTGCAGGCCGTGGTGGCCGTCGGCGTGGCTGCCGGCGCCATGGCCGCCGCCGTGAAGATTCCGCTGCGCCGCTCGCTCGACGTGCTGCCCGTGGGCGTGGCGATGGGCGTGGTGGTCATGCTGATGGCGTTCTACACCAAGCACACGATTCCTGAAGTCACCTTCCACATCGGCGAGATGAAACTGCCGCTGTACATGCTGATCGCCTACCTGTTCCTGATGGTGGTGGGCGCCATGTCGGGCTTCTTCGTCGTGCCAATGAATGCGCTGCTGCAGCACCGCGGGCACGTGCTGCTCTCGGCCGGTCACTCCATCGCCGTGCAGAACTTCAATGAGAACGTTTCGGTGCTGCTGATGCTGTGCCTGTACGCACTGCTCATCAAGCTGAATGTGTCGGTGGGTGTGGTGATCGTCTCGTTCGGCATCTTCGTGTGCATCACGATGGCGCTGGTCATGCAACGCCATCGCCGGAACGAACGCGTGTTCCACACCGCCGCACTCATCGGCGAAGACAAGCACCACTGATCCACTGCGGCAGCGGCAGCCGCCCCTTCAGGCGAATGCAGCTTACTGGCCGCCGCGCTCCGCGTACACCTTGCGCGCCAGGCAGAGGTCTTCCCACGCGCGGGCCTTGTCGGTAAGCGTCCGCAGCAGATACGCCGGGTGATACGTCACCACCACCGGCACGCCTTCCACCTCGTGCACCTTGCCGCGCAATTTGCTCACGGGCGTCTGCGTCTGCAGCAGGTTTTGCGCAGCAATACGGCCCAGCACGACGATGATGCGCGGCTTGACCAGCGCAATCTGACGCTTGAGATATGGGTCGCACATCGCCGCCTCGTCCGGCTCTGGGTCACGGTTACCCGGTGGCCGGCACTTGAGCACGTTGGCGATGAACACGCCTTTCTCGCGCGACAGGCCGACGGCACGCAGCATGCTGTCGAGCAGCTTGCCAGCCTGACCGACAAAGGGTTCGCCTTGCTTGTCCTCGTTCTCGCCAGGAGCTTCGCCAATCAGCATCCACTCCGCCTGCCGATCGCCCACGCCAAAGACGGTGTTCGTGCGGCGCTCGCACAGCTTGCAGGACGTGCAGTTGGAAACGGCAGCTTCGAGTTCCGCCCAGTCGAACGCAGCGATGCGCTGGGCACGGGGGATAGCCGTATCAGACGGAGCCTCTGCCACGAGCGCTTCGACTTGCGCAATGACAGGCTCCGCTGCAACGACGGCAGCGGCCGCCTCAACCTCCACCGCAACCGGTGGTTCGGCCACGGCAACCTCAACGGTTTCCAGCGCAGCCGGCTCGGCGCCTCGCAATGTCCATTCGGTGGAAACGCCCAGCGCTTCCAGCATGCGGGATCGTCGGTTCATGCGGCTTCCACCCCACTGGCTTCACAGGCGATGCGCATGACGACAGCATCCTCCCGTGTGTTGTTCTCGGCCGGGTAATAGCGTTTGCGCCGGCCGATCTCGGCAAACCCGACACGGCGATACAGCGCAATCGCGCCGGTATTGGACGGCCGCACCTCGAGCAGCAAGCTTCCGAAGCCGTGCACCAGCGTGAGCGCCACCGCCAGACGCAGCAGCCAACGGCCCAGACCTTGCCGTTGCCACGTGGGCGCGACGGTCACGTTCAGCAGGTGCATCTCATCGACCACGGGCATCAGGATCAGGTAGCCCGCGACCTCGTTCCCGCCATCGCGCAACACGATGCCGAGGTGGCCCGACTTGAGCGAATCCTCAAAGTTGCCGCGCGACCACGGAAACGTAAAGGCCGTCTGCTCCACAGCGGCGACACCAGCCACGTCCAGTGCGGTCATACGCTCCGCGCGCCAGCCGGCCGGCAGCGGTGTCTGCATGATGACGCTGGCGAGCGCGCTGTCGATCAGGCTCATGGCTGCGCACCTGCAGCGGCCTTGGCTTGCTGCACGGCCTGGCGCTCTTCAATGGTGAGCGCCACCTTGTCGCGCACATACAGCGGCGCTGCGTCTTCCGGGCGCACCGTGTGCCCCGCAGCCAGCAGGCGTAGACCGATGGTCACGATCTCGCGGGCGTGCGGCGCAATTTCAGGCAGCACGGCGGCCGCGCCGGTCGCAATGCTCAGTTGGTCACCGAACACCGCAGCAGCGTTGCCGGCCAGCCAATACGGCTGCGGCGGCGCTGCCACGCTCTGCGGCCCACTCACCTGAATGGCGGACAACGCGTGCCAGCCAGAAGCATCCTGCGCGGCATCGACGGGGATAAAGCTGGCCCAGTAGCACTCGTCCATGCGGGCATCGAGCGCGACGGTCACCGCTGTACCGATGGGGAGCATTGCACGCGTCTGCTCGGCGCAGGCGACCAGCGAATTGACCTGCACGATCGGCAGGTCGGCGCCAAACGCCAAACCCTGCGCCACTCCGCACGCAGTGCGTAGGCCGGTGAACGAGCCGGGGCCGGCACCAAAGGCAATCGCGGCACAATCGGCCAGGGCAATGCCCGCCTCGGCCAGCAACTCAGCGGCTGTGGGGAGCACGCGGCTGCTTGAGCGCGGGCCGGTATGTTCATGGCGGAAGAGCGTGCGCGTGCCGTCACCAAGGGCGACGGAACAGAACTCGGTGGAGGTATCGAAAGCGAGAATCCAAGGCATGGCGGCATTGTACCGGCTGGTGTGGCGGCTGAACGCCCCAACCGGCACCCG
Organism: Ralstonia sp. 25C; assembly: GCF_051904805.1. NCBI lineage: Bacteria > Pseudomonadati > Pseudomonadota > Betaproteobacteria > Burkholderiales > Burkholderiaceae > Ralstonia > Ralstonia sp. 25C. The sequence goes on from NZ_CP196737.1 coordinate 315,116, forward strand.
CTCACCCCGAAACCAAGCGGAAAACCGAAGCCATCCTCGAATTCAAACGGCACGGCCGCGCGACCCCGGCGCTATCATCGCCGGACCTTTGTTTTCAGCCGGGAACCATCATGAGCGACCTGCAAGCCCGTTTCGACCAAGCCCAAATCGACGTCAAGGGCCTCTCCGAACGCCCTGCCAATATGACGCTGCTGCGTCTGTACGCGCTGTACAAGCAAGGCGCCGAAGGCGATGCGCACGGCGAAAAACCGGGCTTTACCGACATCGTCGGCCGCTACAAGTTTGAAGCGTGGGAAGGCCTGAAAGGCACTTCGCAAGACGAGGCCAAGCAGAAATACATCGACCTCGTCGAAGAACTGAAGAGCGGCGCGACGACCTGATCGTCGAATCGCCAGTGAAAGAACCGGGCCCCGCGCCCGGTTTTTTACTGCGCGGCTGGAATGGCGGACGGCACCTCGCGCCGACGCATGCGCCACGCTGCCACCACCGCGAGCGCGCACAACGTGCCGAGAAAGATGAACGTCTCGTCGAATGCCAGGATGCGTGCCTCGGGGTCCACCGCCGCGCCATGCACCGTCTCGATGCCGCGTGTCGCCAGTCGCCATTGCAGGAAAATCCCCGTGGCCGACACGCCGATCGCCCCACCCAGCTGGCGCAGGAAGTTGACGGCGCTGGAGCCCTGCGCAATCAACGTGAAATCGACACCGCGCATGGCGCCCAGGCTGAGCGATGGCAGCACGAAACCCAGACCAATCCGGCCGATGATCGCAATGGCGATCAACAGCAGATAGCTCGTCGCACGCGTATTGGTTGCCATCAGGAAAAACGACAGCGCCAGCGCCGCCAGCCCGAACGACACCAGCCGGAATGGCTCGATACGATTGGTGAGCCGCCCGGCCAGCACGATCGTCACGGCCAGCACCAGCCCTGCCGGCAACAGCACCAGCCCCGCACGCGACGGCGCATAGGCCAGCGCCACCTGCATATACACCGGCACCAGATACGTCGAGCCGTACAGCCCTGCCCCGTAGATGAAGGCGACCACCGCCCCCATCGCAAATTGCCGGTAGCTGAAGAGTCGCAGATTCAGCAAGGGCGATTCCACGCGCCGCTGCCAGAACACGAAGCCCGCCAGACACACGGCCGAGATCAGCATCAGCACGATGCCATGCGCAGCATCGCTATGCAGCGCGACCAACCCGTTGAGCAGCGTGACCGTCGCCCCACCGATCAACAGCAGGCCGCGCCAATCGAGCGGCTTGGGCTCGCCGGCCATCGACGAATTGATCGCCATGAAGCGTCGCGCCATCGCCCAGCCGATCAGCGTAAACGGCATCACCACGAAGAAGATTGAGCGCCAGCCGAACAGCTCCACCAGGAAGCCGCCCACGCTCGGGCCCACGGCCGGCGCCAGCACGACGCCAAAGCCGAACAGGCCGAAGGCCTTGCCCTGCTCCTTTTCAGGAAACACGCGCAGGATCAGGATATTCGGCAGCGGCTGCATGATGCCGGCAGCGATGCCCTCCACCACCCGCATGGCGATCATCACCTCGTAGTTGGGCGACAGCCCACCCGCCAACCCACCCGCACCAAGCAGCAGCAACGCGCCGATGAACGTGCGCCGCAGCCCGAAGCGCAACAGCAGCCACGGCGTCAGCAACATCGACAGCGTCATCGCCACCATGAAGCTGGCCGACACCCACTGCGCCCGCTCCTGCCCGAGCACGAAATGCCGGCTCAGATCGGGAATCGCCACATTGACGATGGTGGCCGAGATGACGGACGACACCGCGCCCACCATCAGCGTGAACAGCACGAGCCACTTGAAGCGCTCGCCGTAACGGGCGCGCAGGGCCTCCAGGGTGGGCGTGAATGTCGTCATGGTCTCGTTGTAGTGATGTTTGAGACGACCAAAGGCAGGCACAACAAACCCGGCCGGCGCCTCCTCCAGCACCGGGCGAAATACGTCAGCCGAGGCGGCCGGTGGCGGCAATCTCGCGGATACGGCGCACGGTGTCGATGTCGGATTCGCGGTAAGCGGATTTCACGATCTCGGAATACCGCGTGTCGCCGGTTTCATCGGCAGCGGGCAGCGTAGTGTCGTAGACGAAGCGGATGAACGTGCTGTTGGCGTCGTTCGTCTCGATCGTCATGGTGAGCGAGCCGCCGGCGTGTTCGCCCGTGGCGGCCGTGGTGTAGGTGACGCGCTTGTGCGGCTCCAGCGTCACGCGGTCTTGGATGCGGGCCTTGCCGAAGACCAGTTCGCGTTCGACCCAGCCGTCGCCTTCCGCGGTGATATTGCATTCGTCCAGGCTTTCGACAAATTCGGTCTGTTCACGCACGCGCAGCACCAGACCTTGCCAGATCTGGTTGAGGGTCAGCGTGTCGATCAGGGGGTTCAGTGGATCATTGACTTCCACCAGGTGTTCAAAGCGCAAAGCGGCCTCCAAAGATTTCCCGCCATTATCGCGCGGCACGGGCGACCTTGCGCCAAATGAAAAACGCCGGCGGGTTGCCCCAGCCGGCGTTCTCTCTGCGACTCAGGCGTCGCTTAGCTTCAGATCTCTTCGTAGAGCGGCAACGTGAGGAATTCCGCAAAGTCTTCCGACGTCGACATCTGTTCGAAGATCACTGCTGCGCGGTCAAAGTGGCCCACCGCGCCCGTCTCCTTCACCTTGGCCAATTCTTCCGGGATCAGCTTGCGCACCAGGTCGGCCGTGACCTTCGTGCCGTCTTCCAGCTTGCCCTTGGGCGAGCGGATCCACTGCCACACTTGCGAGCGCGAAATCTCGGCCGTAGCGGCATCTTCCATCAGGTTGTGGATCGGCACGCAACCGTTGCCGGCCAGCCAGGCACCCAGGTAGTGGATACCGACGTTGATGTTCATGCGCAGGCCGTGTTCCGTGATCGGCGTTTCCGGCTGGAAGTCCAGCAGTTGGGCGGCCGTCACTTCCACGTCCGGGCGTTGCTTTTCGAACTGGTTCAGCTTGTCGCCCAGCACGGCCACGAATTCCTTCATCGCCGGTTCGACCAGACCCGGGTGCGCCACCCAGCCGCCGTCGTAGCCGTCGGTCGCGTCGCGCTTCTTGTCGCCGATGATGCCGGCCATGGCGATGGCGTTCTTCTCCGGATCGTTCTTGATCGGAATCAGTGCGCTCATGCCGCCGATGGCGGGCGCGCCGCGCTTGTGGCAGGTCTTGAGCAGCAGCAGCGCATAGGCGCGCATGAACGGCGAGGTCATCGTCACCTTGGCGCGGTCGGCCAGGCAGAAGTTCTTGTCGACCTTGAACTTCTTGATGCACGAGAAGATGTAGTCCCAGCGGCCGGCGTTCAGGCCAGCGCTGTGCTCACGCAGTTCGTACAGGATTTCTTCCATCTCGAACGCGGCGAGGATGGTTTCGATCAGCACGGTGGCCTTGATCGTGCCTTGCGGCAGGCCAATCTCGTTCTGGGCCATCACGAAGATGTCGTTCCACAGGCGCGCTTCCAGATGGCTTTCCATCTTCGGCAGGTAGAAGAACGGGCCGGCGCCGCGCGCGATTTGTTCCTTAGCGTTGTGGAACAGGAAGAGCGCGAAGTCGAAGATGCCGCCCGACACACGTTCGCCGTCGATCAGCACGTGCTTCTCATCCAGATGCCAACCGCGCGGACGCACCTGCAGCGTGGCGATCTTTTCGTTCAGCTTGTAGGTCTTGCCGTTCTGCTCGAGCGTGAGCGTGCGGCGGATGGCGGCCTTCAGGTTGACCTGCCCCTGGATCTGGTTGTGCCAGCTCGGCGAATTCGAATCTTCGAAGTCCGTCATGTAGCTGTCCGCGCCCGAGTTGAACGCGTTGATGACCATCTTGGCATCGACCGGGCCGGTGATTTCCACGCGGCGGCAGTGCAGCGCGGGCGGGATCGGCGCGACCTTCCAGTCACCTTCGCGGATGGCCTTCGTCTCGGCCAGGAAGTCCGGGCGCTCGCCGGCGTCCAGGCGCTTGGCACGCTCAACGCGGGCAGCCAGCAGCTCCTTGCGACGCGGCTGGAAGGCACGGTGCAGCTTGGCGACCAGTGCCAGTGCTTCGGGGGTCAGAATGTCTTCGTAGGCCGGCAGGATCTCGGCCTTGATCTCCATGCCTTGGGGCAGCGTGAGCGCCATGGTGTTCTCCAGAGGATGTGTGAGGGTTGAACGCGTTTTTTTCTGACTTCGGTCCTATGGTTGGGCCGATTAAGTCAATTGCCTTGCCTGTACAAACTGAAGCAGGTCCCGCATGTCGTGGCCGACCGCCGTGGGCGCCACGTCGAGCGCCTCGGGCGGATGCCCCAGGCGATTGATCCAGAACGTTGTGAAGCCGTACCACGTCGCGCCGCAGGCATCCCAGCCGTTGGACGACACAAACAGAATCTGTTCCGCCGGCACGCCAAAGGCGTGTGGCGCTAGCGCATAGGCTTGCGGCGCGGTCTTGTACAGCTTGACCGCATCGACAGAGAGCACGTGGTCGAACAGCCCCGACATGCCCGCGCTCTTCACGGCAATGTCGAGCATCTGCGGGTTGCCGTTGGAGAGGATGGCCAGGGGCAACCCCATCTCGCGCAGGCGACGCAGCACCGGCACGTTTTCGGGAAACGCCGACAGGCACGCATATTCGCGCATCAGCGTGGCCTCGTCGTGGGCGGACAGCTCAACGCCCAGGCGGGCCGCCGCATAGCGCAGCGCATCAACGGTGATGTCCCAGAACGGCTTGTAATGCTCGCCCGAGGGCCCGGCCAGCGAGCGGATGCGCGTGTAGTCGATCTGCTTGTCGCGCCAGAGCACCGACAGTGCCTCACCCTTGCCCGCAAACAATTGCTCGGCGCGCGCAGCCACGGAGTACACGTCGAACAACGTGCCATAGGCATCGAAGACCACCGCGCGAATCGAAGACATTGAGCCAGCTCCACGGACCCGAAGATCGTGCGCCCGACTCGCCCGGTGTGTTCCACCCAGCAGAACGCCTCTCCGACCTTCGCAACGAGGCTCATTCTAGAAAAGCTGACGCGCTGCACAAAGACGGCAATGGTCACTTGATCTTTAACTTTTACCCAATGAATGACGAGTGATAACCTTTATATTCGTCACTATCCGCGCTTTCCGATACATTCCCTCCCATGTCGTTGTGGACACAATTTTGGTCAATCGTGCAGTTCATCCCGGTTGCACGCCTTGCGCTGTATGGCGTGCTCGCCTTGGTCGCCGGGCTGGCGTTCGGCGTCTTGGCAGCATGGTTGTTGCACCGCGCCGGGCTGCTGCGTCGTCAAACGCGCGTCGGACGTTGGGCGGCGCGGCTGTATTTCGCCTACCTGCCCGCGGTGCTCGCGCTTTTTGCGATGCAGGCCGCGCTGGTGCTGTGCGTGGAAAACACGCTAACGGGCCATCTGCAAGCGGCGCGCCCGGCCATCCGGTCTTTTACGCAGCAAGCACTGGGCACCGCGCAGCCTCAACTGCAGACACTGTTTGAGCAGCACCCGCAGTTGTTGACCGTTTCCATCGAACGTGTGGTGGACGCCGCCATCGACGGCGCAGCGCAAACGCCGGGCGCGCTGACCAACGGCTCGTTGCGCGAACTGGCTGCCGCTGGCGCTGTTGTGCTGGGTGCGCACGCTTTCCGCGAAACCGTCAAGGACGTGCTGGCGCACCAGCTACAAAAACTGGCCCACATCGATGCGCAGACCACGCGTATTGCGCTGAGCCAGTCGCTCGCAACATTGGCAGACGGTGAATTTGTCGTGCGTGTGCTAGCCCAGCGGATGCACGTGTTTTTTGTGTCGCTCTATCGTGGCGTCGGGCTGCATTGCCTCTTCTGGCTCGCCCTGGCTGCGGTGGAGATCGGCTTCGCGCGGTGGCGCTGGCGCAAGACATCGCGCAAGACACCGATATCGCGGGAGCTTCCCGCCCAGTCGCACTGACACCAGCATGGCTCAATTCAAGCAACTCGAAACCTTTGTCTCCGTGGCCACGCGCGGAAGTCTGTCTGCCGCCGCCACCGCAGAAGGCGTGGCGCCGGCCATCATCGGTCGCCGCATTGATGCGCTGGAAGAGCGCCTGGGTGTGAAGCTCCTGGTTCGCACCACGCGGCGCATCACCCTCACGTTCGAGGGCTCGGCGTTCCTGGAAGATTGCCAGCGCATTCTCAATGACCTGCACAACGCTGAGGCCAGCGTTTCGGCTGGCGGTGTGAAGGCCAGCGGCCACCTGCGCGTAACGGCCCCAGCCGGTTTTGGCCGCCGCCATGTCGCGCCGATGGTGCCGGACTTTATCGAAACGCACCCGGATGTGTCCATGACGCTGGACCTGGGGGATCGCGTGGTCGACCTCGTCAACGAAGGGTTCGACTGTGCGATCCGCCTGGGGGATCTGCCCGACTCCAGCCTGGTGTCGATCCGCCTGTGGGAGAACCGCCGCGTAGTGGTGGCGGCACCCGGCTATCTGGAACGCCACGGCATTCCCACGCAGGTGGAGCATCTCGCCAGCCACAACTGCCTGGCCTTCGGCGCCAGCGCCAACGTGCAGCGCGGCTGGGCATTCCAGCAAGGCGGCAAGGCCGTCACCGTAAAGGTATCGGGCACGATGGAATGCACGGACGGCGCAGTGCTGCGCGAGTGGTGCCTGCAAGGCCATGGCCTGGCATGGCGCTCGTGGTGGGAGGTCGGGCACGACATCGCCACCGGCAAGCTGGTGACGGTGCTCGATGCCTTTGAGGCACCGCCGATCGGCATCCACGCCGTGTTTCCACAGCGCAAGCACTTGCCGTTGCGCGTGCGGCTGTTCATTGATTTCCTGAAGAACACGTACGGCAATCCGGCGTACTGGCGCCGCGCCGATGCCCTCATCGGAATGGATTAGCCATCACCCCGGGTGGGTGAGGCATGGCGTGCGGCCTACAATCAAGACAACGCACCCCTTGGAGGCCGTATGTTCCAGCACATCCTCATCCCGACCGATGGTTCTGAACTGTCGCGCAAGGCGGTGGCAGGCGCGCTCGACTTTGCCAAGACGCTCGGCGCCCGCCTGACGGCCTATACGTGTCTGGAGGAGTACCCGTACACGCCCTTCTCCGAGATCGTCGTGGAGACGCCGCAGGCCTTTAAGGAACGCGTGGAGGCGCAGGCGCGCGTGGTGCTCAAGGACGTTGAAGAGGCCGCCCGCAGCGCCGGCATCGATTGCGACACCGACATGAGTTGCTTTGCCGTGCCGTACATGGGCATCATCGACGCGGCCGAGCGCCATGGCTGCGACGTGATCTTCATGGCGTCGCACGGCCGGCGGGGGCTCGCCGGATTGCTGCTCGGCAGCGAAACGCAGAAGGTGCTGACCCACACCGAGATTCCGGTAATCGTGTATCGCTAACTCCACGTCCCCCTCTGGCCGCCTCTGGCCACGCCCGCGTCACCTACACAGCCGCCCTTTCGAGGCGGCTTTCTTTTTGTCCTTGACTCTTGGCTAGTCGATGCATACAACTTTGTACACAAAACAAAATATTCATGTGTACATATTTGCGCACAATGACCGCACGGTTTGAAACCGGCACAAGACCAAAGGAGACAGCATGACCACGACCACCGCGACAGCGGCATCGGCGGGACATCCGCCTGATTCGCACCCCAACGTCATCCTCAAGCCGCAGTACGACCCGCGGCTCACCAATGAAGACCTCGCCCCGCTACGCAAGCAAACCTGGGGCAGCTACAACATCTTCGCGTTCTGGATGTCGGATGTGCACAGCGTGGGTGGCTATCTGACCGCCGCGAGCCTGTTTTCGCTGGGGCTCTCGAGCCTGCAGGTGTTGTTTGCGCTGCTGGTCGGCATCGTGATCGTGCAGTTCTTCTGCAACCTCGTTGCCCGGCCGAGTAAGGCTACCGGCACCCCATATCCGGTGATCTGCCGGGCGTCGTTCGGGGTGTTGGGCGCCAATATTCCGGCCATCATCCGCGGGCTGATTGCGGTGGCGTGGTATGGCATCCAGACGTACCTGGCGTCGAGCGCCTTTCTGGTGCTGGCGCTGAAGTTCATGCCGCAGCTCGCGCCGTATGCGGATGTCACGCAACACGGCTTTGTCGGCCTGTCCACGCTCGGGTGGGCGGCGTTCATGCTGCTGTGGGTGCTGCAAGCATTTGTGTTCTGGCACGGCATGGAATCGATCCGCAAGTTCATCGACTGGGCCGGCCCGGCGGTGTATGTGGTGATGATCGCCCTGGCCGCATGGCTGGTGCACAAGGCGGGTTGGCAGAACATCAACCTGACCCTCTCCTTTCTCAAGTACGAAGGCTGGGATGCGGTGCCGGTGATCCTCGGCGGGATCGCGCTGGTGGTGTCGTACTTCTCCGGCCCGATGCTCAACTTTGGGGATTTCTCCCGCTACGGCAAGGATTTCACCTCAGTCAAGCGCGGCAACTTCTGGGGCTTGCCCGTCAACTTCCTCGGCTTTGCGCTGCTGACCGTCATCACCACGTCGGCGACGCTGCCGGTGTTTGGTGAATTGATCTCCGACCCGGTGGCCATCGTGGCGCGCATCGACCACGTCACGGCCGTCGTGATCGGCGCGCTGACGTTCATGATCGCCACCATCGGCATCAACATCGTCGCCAACTTTGTGTCGCCGGCGTTCGACTTCTCCAACGTCGCGCCGCAGCACATCAGCTGGCGCACGGGCGGCATGATCGCTGCGGTGGCGTCGATCTTCATCACGCCCTGGAACCTCTACAACAACCCGGAGGTGATCCATTACACGATCGACGTGCTGGGCGCCTTCATCGGCCCGCTGTTCGGCATCCTGATTGCGGACTACTACTTCGTGCGCCGCAAACACGTGGATGTGGACGACCTCTATTCGATGCGCCCCACGGGCCGCTACTGGTTCCGCAACGGCTACAACCCGGCGGCCGTCTGGACGATGATCCCGTCCGCGCTGATCCCAATGGCGTGCGTGGTCTTTGAACGGCTGCACGTGCTGGCCAACTACAGCTGGTTCATCGGCGTGGGCATCGCGCTGGTGCTCTACACCGTACTGAGCCGTAAGCAGGGTGACTTCCCTCGTTAATTCACGCACCAACGCCACGCATCCACCCATGGACATTCGCATCATCAACCCCAACACGACGGCCAGCATGACAGCGCTCATCGGCCGCTGCGCCCAGGCTGCGGCCGCACCGGGCACACGCATCCGTGCAGTCAGCCCGAGCATGGGCCCCGCCTCCATCGAGAGCCACTATGACGAGGCGCTCTCTGTGCCCGGCATCCTGGAAGAAATCCGCCATGGCGAGCGCGATGGTGCCGACGCCTACGTCATCGCGTGCTTTGGCGACCCAGGCCTCTACGCCGCACGTGAACTGGCGCACGGCCCCGTCATCGGCATTGCGGAGGCCGCCATGCATATGGCCAGCCTGATCGGCAACAGCTTCAGCGTCGTCACCACGCTGGAGCGCACCTGCGGCATGGCGTGGCACCTGGCCGAGCGCTACGGCATGCGCCATGCCTGCCGCAACGTGCACGCCAGCGACCTGCCCGTGCTGGACCTGGAGAAACCCGGCTCGGACGCGCGCAACATCATCCTGCGAGCCTGCCGCGATGCACTGGCACAAGACCGCAGCGACTGCATCGTGCTCGGCTGCGCCGGCATGGCCGACCTGTGCGAAGACCTGAGCGCCGAGCTTGGCGTGCCCGTCATCGACGGCGTGGTCGCGGCGGTGAAGCTCGTCGAGGCGCTGGTCGGCATGCGCCTGTCGACCAGCAAGCGCGGCGATTGGGCCAAGCCGCTGCCCAAACCCTACACGGGGATGCTGGCGCCGTTTGCGCTGGCGTAGTGCAGCCAGGCGGGGTGCGTACATTCGGCATTTGCTACCATGCACCATCCCGCTTTTCTTCTGCACGCTCATTCGCCATGCCCGCATCCGTACGGGAACCCGCCGACAGCCAACCCGCTGCCGAGCCGATCTACCAAGGCCTGCTGACGGCCATCATGGAACACCGCTTGCCCGCCGGCACCAAGCTGGTCGAAGAGCGTTTGTGCGAAGCCACTGGCGCCGGCCGGCCGCGCATCCGCCAGGTGCTGGCGCGATTGGCACATGAGCAACTTGTGACGCTGGTGCCAAACAAAGGCGCCTTCGTCGCGCAGCCCTCTGTGAAAGAGGCGCGCGACGTCTTCCAGACCCGCCGCATCATCGAACCCGAACTGGCCGCCATGCTGGCGCGCGCGTGTACGCCCGCCCAGGCAAAACGCCTGCGCGAACACATCGCTGCCGAGCACGCCGCACGCGAACACGGCGATCGCGCTGCCACCATCCGCCTCTCCGGCGAATACCACGTGCTGATCGCCGAGATGGCCGGCAACCACATGCTGGAGCGTCTCACGCGCGAGGCCGTCTCGCGCACGTGCCTGATCATCACGCTCTATGACCGCCCCGGTTTGCCGGCCTGCCCGGAGCACGAGCACGACACGCTCACCGAAGCCATTGCCACGGGCGATGCCGCACGCGCACACAGCCTGATGCGCGAACACCTGGAGCACATCGAGCATTCGCTCGACCTGAGTGCAACGCCACCCTCGGCGCTGGATCTCGAATCGATCTTCAAGCGCGCCTGAATCGCGCACCTGCTAGTGCCACAAAACGGCACCCATTTCCTAAGCGGCTTTGCCAACAATGTGTCCCCCAACACACCCTGGAGGAGACACCATGCAAGCCCGCACGATCACAGCCCTGGCGCTGTCGATTGCCGCATCCTGCCCGCTGAGCGCCAACGCCGATGTGGAACTCGACGGCCGCAACGTCACGCCGGAAGCCATCGCACGCATCGCGCACGGCGAGCCGGTCCGTATCACCTCGGCTGCACGTGAACGCGTTGCTCAGTCGCACAAGCTGCTGCTGGATGCCGCCCGCCAAGGGCAACAAATCTACGGCCTGACCGTCGGCGTGGGCGAAAACAAAGACCGCGAGATGGTTGACGCCAGCGGCCAACTCACGCCCGCCGTGATCGACGCCTCGCGGCGCTTCAACATTGGCCTGTTGCGCTCGCACGGCATGGGCACCGGGCTGGATGCCTCGGTAGAAGACACACGCGCCGCCATGGCGGCACGCCTGAACGGCATGCTGGCGGGCGGCTCGGGCGTGCAGCCCAGCGTGGTCGAGGCCTACGCTGCCGCGCTCAATGCGGGTGTTACCCCCGCCATGCCAGCAGCGGGCTCCGTGGGCGAGGCCGATATCACCCTGCTCGCCCATATCGGCATCGGCCTGATGGGCGAAGGCGATGTCTACTATGGCGGTCGCAAGCAGCCGGCTGCGCAGGCGCTCAAAGCCGCCGGCATCCGGCCCATCCAACCGTTCGGCAAGGACGGCCTGTCGATCCTGAGTTCGAACGCCTACAGCGCCGGCATGGCTGCATTGGCGTTGCACGAGATGGACCACCTCAATCGCGTGGCCAAGCAGGTCTACGCGCTGAGCTTGCAGGCGCTCAACGGCAATGTGTCGCCGTTCCTGGAAGATACGCTGGCGCTGCGTCCTTTCCCGCAGACCGTGCGTGCCGGCGCGGACTTGCGTCGCCTGCTCGACGGCTCCAGCTTGTGGGCGCATGACGCAGCGCGGCCGCTGCAGGATCCGCTCAGCTATCGCACTACCGTCTACCTGCTCGGCGAGCTTGACCGTGCCGCAGCCACATCGCGCGCGTTGATCGACGTGCAGCTCAACAGCTCGGACGACAACCCCGGTGTGGCATTGGGCGTGCGGCCGAAATCCAATCGCGCGCAGGAATCGCAGGGGTATCTGGACGGCGGCGCGGTTTTGCCGTCGGCCAACTTTGAACCCCTGCCCTGGGTGCTGGCGTTTGAAGGGATGGGCATCGCGCTTGCACAGCACGGGCTGATGGTTGCGCAACGTGTGGTGAAGCTCAACGACACGAAGTTCACCGGCCTGCCGCGCTTCCTCGGCACCGAAACCGCCGTGCAAGCCCTCGCCGAAATCGAGAAGCCCGCGACGGCGCTCGCCATGGAAATCAGGGCACTCGCGCAGCCCGTGTCGCTCGACTATCTGCCCATGGCCGGCAATATCGAAGACGTCGCCACCAATGCGCCGGCCGCCGTGCAACGCGTGCGCAAGCAGATCGACAACACGTACGCGTTGCTTGCCATTGAAACCGTGCAGGCTGCGCAAGCCATCGACTTGCGCCGTCGCAAAACGCCGGGCTTCGCGCTCTCGCCCGCGACGCAAACACTGTACGACGCGTTGCGCGCCCGCGCCCCGTTCATCGACCAGGACCGCGCACTGACCGACGACTTCCGCGCGGCCAAACTGGTCTTGCAGAACATCCAGTAATCACGCGTTCATAAAAAAACCGCGCCACTCACGGGACGCGGTTCGAGGGGCCGGCGTGTGGTCAGTACGCCGGCTCAGGTGGTCTTGGATACCCGATGCGTCGGTAACCTCAAGCCGCCTTTTGGGCTTGCGCCTTTTCTTCGAAGAACTGTTCGTCTTCCGTCGAGCCCTTGAGCGCGGTGGTGGACGCCTCGCGCTCGATGGTTTGCGTGACGGCATCGAAGTAGCCCGTGCCGACTTCGCGCTGGTGCTTCACCGCCGTGAAACCACGCTCGGCCGCCTTGAACTCCGCCTCCTGCAACTCGACGAACGCGCTCATCTGGTTGCGGGCATAACCGTAAGCCAGGTTGAACATCGAGTAGTTCAGCGCATGGAACCCCGCCAGCGTGATGAACTGGAACTTGTAGCCCATCGCACCGAGTTCCTTCTGGAACCGGGCGATCGTCACATCGTCCAGATTCTTCTTCCAGTTGAACGATGGCGAGCAGTTGTACGCGAGCATCTTGCCCGGGAACTTGGCGTGGATGGCTTGGGCAAACTTCTTGGCGTATTCGAGATCCGGCTTGCCGGTTTCGCACCACACAAGGTCCGCGTACTCGGCGTAGGCCAGGCCGCGCGAAATGGCTTGCTCCAGGCCCGGCTTCGTGCGGTAGAAGCCTTCCACGGTGCGCTCACCGGTGCAGAACGGCTGGTCGTTCGCGTCCACATCAGCGGTCAACAGGTCAGCGGCTTCCGCGTCGGTACGGGCTATCAGCACGGTCGGCACACCCAGCACGTCGGCAGCAAGACGTGCGGCCACCAGCTTGCTCACGGCTTCGCGCGTCGGCACCAGCACCTTGCCGCCCATGTGCCCGCACTTCTTCACGGCCGCCAGCTGGTCTTCGAAGTGCACGCCCGCAGCGCCCGCTTCGATCATGGCCTTCATCAGTTCAAACGCATTCAGCACGCCGCCGAAACCGGCTTCCGCATCCGCCACAATCGGGGCGAAGAAGTCGATGTCGTCCTTGCCTTCCGACCATTGGATCTGGTCAGCGCGGGCGAACGTGTTGTTGATCTTCTTGACGACCTTGGGCACCGAGTCCACCGAGTACAGCGACTGGTCCGGGTACATCTCGCCATTGCTGTTGGCATCGCCAGCGACTTGCCAACCCGACAGGTAGATCGCCTTCAGACCCGCCTTGACCTGCTGCATGGCCTGATTGCCCGTCAGCGCGCCGAGTGCGTTGACGAAGGGCTCATTGTTGATGAGGTCCCACAGCTTCTCGGCACCACGTTTGGCCAACGTGTGCTCGATCTGCAGCGAGCCGCGCAGGCGCACCACGTCTTCTGCGGTGTAGCCACGCTTGATGCCCTTCCAACGCGGGTTCGTGTCCCAATCCTTCTGCAGTGCCGCCACTTGCTGTTCGCGTGTCATTTCAATCTCCTGCTCGATCGCATCACTCAATAGAAACCGGGTAACTCCGTCGTCGCTTTGGACCGGCAAGCGACGCAAGTCATATGTCTTATATAAGAGTTTAGAAATGGCAGATGCGGCGCAACAGGGGGAACCTCGCCCAAGTCGGAAATTTTTATTTCTTATTTTTCAAATACTTGCATGCAATTTTCCATAATATGGAAACTATTTCCCCATCATGAAAGAGTGTGATGGTGCTGTGCGGCGGGCAATTTTTGCGGACCAAGACGGCCTTCCGCATTATGAAAAATCGAGTGCTGCCTCTCGACCATGCCGAAGCCGCATTCCAGGCGGCACAACACATCATTTCAAAACCAGCAAGTTCAGTTTTCTTGACGCGGCGAATTTGTGAAAATACGATACTGAACCGTTCAGTTCAGTTTATTGCTGCAATTCGCCCCTGCCAAGGAAACTACCATGCGCTCCCTCTCGCCTGCTGTGCCGCCCCTTCTTGCCGCGCTGGCTGCGGCCGTCCTGCTTGCTGCCTGCGGCAAGCCGCCAGGTGGCCCGCCGCCGGCCGAAGGTACGCCAGTGATGGGTGTCATGACGGTGCAATCGCAGCGCGTGGCCCTCGATACCGAGTTGCCCGGTCGTACGGTTCCGTTCCTGATTGCCGATGTGCGGCCGCAGGTCAACGGCATCATCAAGGCACGCAAGTTTCGCGAAGGCAGTGACGTCAAAGCAGGCGAGCCGCTCTATCAGATTGACCCCGCCACCTACCAGGCCACCTACGACAGCAACGTCGCCGCCTTGGCCAAGGCACAGGCCAACCTCAAGACAACCCGCCTGAAAGCTGAGCGCTACAAGGAGCTGGTCGCCATCCAGGCAGTCAGCCAGCAGGATTATGACGATGCCGCCGCCGCCCTGGGCCAGGGAGAAGCCGATGTGGCCTCCGCCCGCGCCAACGTGGAAACGAGCCGCATCAACCTCGCCTATGCCCGCGTCGATGCCCCGATCTCTGGCCGCATCGGCAAATCGAGCGTGACGCCGGGCGCCTTGGTCACCGCCAACCAGAGCACCGCCCTGGCGACGATCCAGCAGCTCGATCCGATCTATGTGGACGTCACCCAGCCCAGTGCTGCATTGCTCCGTCTCAAGCAAGCCATGGCGCGCGGCGACCTGCAGAAAGCTGGGGCGAATGCCGCCATCGTGCGGCTGCAATTGGAAGATGGCACCGCCTATCCGCTGGAAGGCAAGCTGGAGTTCTCGGATGTGACGGTGGATCAGAACACCGGCTCCGTCACGCTGCGCGCGGTGTTTCCCAATCCGAATGCCGTGCTGCTGCCCGGCATGTATGTGCGTGCCGTGCTGGCGGAAGGCGTGAAGGACGAAGCCGTGCTCGTGCCGCAGCAGGCCGTGGCGCGCGACAGCACCGGCAAGCCATTCGCCTACGTGGTGGGCGCAGACCACAAGCTGCAGCGCCGCACGCTCGAAACGGATCGCACTATTGGCGACCAATGGCTCGTGCGCACCGGCCTGCGCGTGGGCGATCAGCTCGTCGTTGATGGCTTGCCGCGCGCTGTGCCGGGCGCCGAGGTCAAAACCACGCCGTGGACGACAAAGACGCCCGCGCCGTCGCCCACCAAACCGGCGACCGTGGCCGCCAACTGACCGGGATCCGACCATGGCACGCTTCTTTATCGACCGTCCCATCTTTGCGTGGGTCCTGGCCATCATCGTGATGCTGGCCGGCGCGCTGTCCATTGCCACGCTGCCGATCGCGCAGTATCCGAGCATCGCGCCGCCGGCCGTCGCCATCACGGCCACGTACCCCGGCGCATCGGCCAAGACGCTGGAAGACACCGTCACCCAGATCATCGAACAGAAGATGAAGGGGCTGGACCACCTGAGCTACATGGCGTCCACCAGCGAGTCTTCTGGCAGCGTCACCATTACGCTGACGTTTGAAAACGGCACGGACCCGGACACCGCGCAAGTGCAGGTGCAGAACAAGCTCGCGCTGGCCACGCCTTTGCTGCCACAAGAGGTGCAGCAACAAGGCGTTCAGGTTGCCAAGTCCGCCACCAACTTCTTGAACGTGCTCGCGTTCACCTCGGAAGACGGCAGCATGAACGGCTCCGACCTGTCCGACTACGTGGCGGCCAATGTGCAGGATGCCATCAGCCGCGTAGAGGGTGTTGGCGATACCACGCTGTTCGGCTCGCAGTACGCCATGCGCATCTGGCTGGACCCGAACAAGCTCTCCAACTTCAGCCTGACGCCACTGGATGTGAAGACCGCCATCCAGGCGCAGAACGCACAGGTATCGGCCGGCCAGCTGGGCGCGATGCCGGCCGCCGCTGGGCAGCAGATCAACGCGACCATCACCTCGCAAACGCGCCTGAAAACCGCCGAGGAGTTCGGCAACATCCTGCTGCGCACGCAGACCGATGGCTCGCAGGTGCGTCTGCGCGACGTGGCCCGCATCGAGCTCGGCAGCGAGAACTACAACACCGTAGGCCGCTACAACGGCAAGCCAGCGGCCGGCCTGGCCATCAAGCTGGCCACCGGCGCCAATGCGCTCGACACCGTCAAGGCCATCGACGCCCGCGTGGCCGAGCTGGAACGCTTCTTCCCGCCCGGCATGAAGGTACAGAAGCCATACGACACCACGCCGTTCGTGCGCATCTCCATTGAAGAGGTGGTGCGCACCCTGGTGGAGGCCATCGTGCTGGTGTTCCTAGTGATGTATCTGTTCTTGCAAAATTTCCGGGCCACGCTCATTCCCACCATCGCGGTGCCGGTGGTGTTGCTCGGCACCTTCGGCGTGCTGGCCGCGTGCGGCTTCACCATCAACACGCTCACCATGTTTGCCATGGTGCTGGCGATCGGCCTGCTGGTGGATGACGCCATCGTAGTGGTGGAAAACGTCGAGCGCGTGATGAGCGAAGAAGGCCTCTCGCCCAAGGAGGCCACGCGCAAATCCATGGGGCAGATCACCGGTGCGCTGGTGGGCGTTGCGCTGGTGCTGGCCGCGGTGTTTGTGCCGATGGCGTTCTTCAAGGGCTCGACCGGCGTGATCTACCGGCAGTTCTCGATCACGATTGTCTCGGCGATGACGCTGTCGGTGCTGGTGGCGCTCGTGCTCACACCCGCGCTGTGCGCGACCTTGCTCAAGCCCGTGCACAAGGGCCATGCGCAGGCCACTACCGGCTTCTTCGGCTGGTTCAACCGGACCTTCGACCGGGGCAACCACCGGTACCAAGGCATCGTGCGCCACATGCTGGGCAAGGGGCGCCGCTACATGGCCATCTATGGCCTGCTGTTTGCGCTGGTGGTGGTGGGCTTCATGAAGCTGCCCGTGGGTTTTCTGCCCGATGAGGATCAGGGCACGCTGTTCGTGCTGGCCCAGTTGCCGCCAGGCGCCACCAACGCGCGCACGGAAGCGGTGTTGCGCCAGGTCGAGCATCACTTCCTGGTCGACCAGAAAGCGGCCGTATCGGGCGTGTTCTCGGTGGCGGGCTTCAGCTTTGCAGGCAGCGGCCAGAACATGGGCTTCGCCTTCGTCAAGCTGCGCCCGTGGGATGAACGCAAGGGCGAGGCGCTCAGCGTGACCGGCGTGGTGGCCAAGGCCTTCGGCTTTTTCGGCACCCTTCGCGATGCGCGGGTGTTTGCCTTCGCGCCGCCAGCCGTGGCGGAGCTTGGCAACGCCACGGGCTTTGACCTGATGCTGCAGGACCGCGCCAACCTCGGCCATGACGCGCTCATGCAGGCACGTAACCAGTTGCTCGGCATGCTCGCCAAAGACCCACGCCTGGTGGCCGTGCGGCCCAACGGGCAGGAAGACACGCCCGAGTTTCAGTTGAAGATCGACGCACACAAGGCCGAAACGCTGGGCGTGTCCATTTCCGACATCAACAACACGCTCGCCACTGCCTGGGGCAGCAGCTATGTCAACGACTTCATTGACCGGGGCCGCGTCAAGAAAGTCATGCTGCAGGCCGACACGCCGTACCGCATGAACCCCGGCGACATCGACACGTGGTACGTACGCAATGCCGCCGGCAGCATGGTGCCGTTCACCGCGTTCGCCAAGGTGGACTGGAGTTCCGGCTCGCCACGCCTTGAGCGCTACAACGGCGTGCCGTCGATGGAAATCCTGGGGATGGCCAAGCCGGGCAGCGCATCCAGCGGCGAAGCGCTGGCCATTGTGGAAGACGCTGTCGCCAAGCTGCCGGCCGGCATCGGCTATTCATGGACGGGCCTGTCGCTACAGGAGAAGGCGTCCAGCGGTCAGACCACCCTGCTCTATACGCTGTCGATCCTCATCGTCTTCCTGTGTCTTGCCGCGCTGTACGAGAGTTGGGCGATCCCCTTCTCCGTCATCATGGTCGTGCCGCTGGGCGTGTTCGGCGCGCTGCTGGGCGCCATCCTGACCTGGAAGATGAACGACGTGTATTTCCAGGTCGGCCTGCTCACCACCATTGGCCTGGCGTGCAAGAACGCCATCCTGATCGTCGAGTTTGCCAAGGAACTCAACGAACACGGCAAGAGCCTCGTCGAGGCCGCCATGGCAGCCGTGCGCATGCGCCTGCGCCCCATTCTGATGACCTCGCTGGCGTTCATCCTCGGCGTCGTGCCGATGGTGACGGGCACGGGCGCGGGTGCCGGCGCGCAGCACGCGCTGGGCGTAGCCGTCATTGGCGGCATGGTGTCCGGCACGGTGCTCGCCATCTTCTTCGTGCCGCTGTTCTTCGTGTTGGTGCGTGGGCTGTTCGAGCGCTCGCCGCGCACGCAGGCAACCACCGCGCAACCGGCAGACGCCGCCGCTTCGTGAGGATTTTCGAGATGATCCGCTTCCCGTTTTCTTCGACTCTGATCCCGCTGACAGCCATGTTGACCGGCTGCACGCTGATGCCCGCCTACGAACGGCCCGCCGCGCCGGTGCCGGCGGCCTTTGCCGAAGTCTCCACCGCAGCGCCTCGACCCAGCGCTGAGCCGGCCACACCGGTTCCCGCCACACCCGTTGCCGACATCGGCTGGCATGAGGTCTTTACCGATCCGCCATTGCAACGCGTGATCGACATGGCCCTGGAGAACAACCGCGACTTGCGCGTGGCCGTGCTGAACATCGAGAAGGCCCGTGCGCAGTATCGCGTGCAAGACGCCGCGCTGTTCCCGTCCATCAAGGCCAGCGGCAATGAAAACGCCAGCCGCACGCCCGCAGGCCTCTCCGGCACCGGGCAACCGCTGGTGGCACACAGCTACAGCGCCACGCTCGGCTTCAGCGCCTATGAGCTCGACCTGTTCGGCCGGGTGCGCAGCCTCAGCGCGCAGGCACTGGAGCAGTACCTCTCCACCGCCGAGGCGCGCCGCAGCAGCCAGATCAGCCTGATTGCCGAAGTGGCCACGGCGTACCTCACCCTCGCCGCAGACCAGGACCTGCTCAGGCTCGCGCAGGACACACTCGCCAGCCAGAGCGATACCTATCGGCTGAACCAGCGCAGCTACGAACTCGGCACGGCATCGAAGCTGACGCTGCGCCAGTCGCAGACCAGCGTGGACAGCGCGCGCGTGGATGTCGAGCGCTATACCGCGCAGGTCGCGCAAGACCGCAATGCACTGGTGCTGCTGGTGGGCGCCGATCTGCCTGCCGAGTTGCTGCCCCAATCGCTGCCTGACACATCAGTGGCAAACAGCAACGTGCTGGCGAACATTCCGCCCGGCCTGCCATCGGACTTGCTCCAGCGGCGGCCCGACATCCTCCAGGCCGAGCATGACCTGAAGGCCGCCAACGCCAACATCGGCGCGGCACGGGCAGCGTTCTTCCCGAGCATCAGCCTCACCGCCTCGGCCGGCACATCGAGCGCCAGCCTGGCCGGCTTGTTCAAGGGCGGCTCGGGCGTATGGAGCTTCGGGCCGCAGATCTCCTTGCCGATCTTTGACGGAGGCGCCAACCGCGCCAATCTGGACATCGCCAAAACCAGCCGCGACATTGCCGTGGCGCAGTACGAGAAAGCCATCCAGACGGCGTTCCGTGAAGTCTCCGACGCGCTGGCCCAACGCAACACGCTGGGCCGTCAGCTCGAAGCGCAGCAATCGCTCGTCGATGCCACGGCCGACAGCTATACGCTAGCCACCGCACGCTTCAAGCGCGGTGTGGACAGTTACCTGAACGTGCTCGACGCGCAGCGCTCGCTGTACACGGCGCAGCAGAATCTGATCAGTACGCGCCTGTCGCGCTTCACCAACCTGGCGACCTTCTATAAGACACTCGGTGGCGGCTGGGTGGAAAACACCGGTGCGGCCAACACGCCGGTAGACGCTGGCGCCTGATTGGTGAGGCCGCCATCCGCGTATTTTCCGAACGCGGTGTTCACGACACCGCGCAACAGGACGTGGCCACACGTGCGCGCTGCGTAAAACCACGTCTCCGGCAAACCGGCGCTGCTGCCAGTTGGCACATCAATTGAACGGCGCTTGCGCCATTGCGGTGTATTTCGATGGCATACACTCTCGTTTCGCCGCGCTGGTGCGGCGCCGGATCAGGAAGTCCTGCATGCGCAAGAAGACAGAAGAAAAGCGGCAAGCCATTATTGACGCCGCTTTCCGCGTGTTCGTGGAGGTCGGGTTCGACCAGGCCTCGATGTCGGACATTGCCGCCCGCTCAGGCGCGTCCAAAGCCACGCTGTACAACTACTTCAGCTCAAAGGAAGAGATGTTCGCGGAGATCATGAGTGGCACCGCCGCCAATGAGATCCGCGACGCCTTCGCACAGTTGAAGCGCTCCGCCCCCATGGTCGAGACGCTGACCGCGTTTGGCGAGCACTACCTGAATGCCATCCTGCGGCCGTCGGTGCTGGCGATCCGTCGCCTCGCCATTGGCGAGGGGGAACGCTCCGATCTCGGACGCACCTTCTACGAGCGCGGCCCCAAGATCGGCTGGGGCATGTTGACTGAGTTTCTTGGCATCGCCATGGAAGCGGGCAAACTCAAACGCAGCAACCCGGAGATCGCCGCCGCGCATCTGCACGCCTTGTACGAGGCGGAATGCGTCGAGCTATGCCTGTTCGGCGTGCCTGTGGAGATCAGCCCCGCGCGGATCTCCGAAGTCATCGAACGCGCGGTGGCGGTATTCATGGCGGCGTATGGCGTGCCGCAAGCCGAGGCGACTGGCGGCTAGAGCACAGCCCCGGCACCCTGCCACTCAAGACGTTGATCAGCGCGGGCCACGCGCCAACCGGTGCGCCACCCAGTCCCCGCCCGTAATGACTGTCCGCCCGGCGATGTGCTGCGCGCTGACCGGATAGACGATGCATTCCACCGGCTCGCTGCCCAGCATCACGGCATGGTTCTCGCGCAGAAACAGCGCATCGCCGCCGGGGTAGACCTCTTCGATTTCGTCCAGGATGGGAACGAGCGCGGCATCAATGCGGTACACGTCCCCCCGTACGGCGGTGCCGGTCGGGTCCAGCACGAGGCCGGGGTAGGCGCCAAAGTCGTACAGGCGGCCGTGCAACATCGCGGTACCGACCAGTTCCGGCTCAGGAATGCCGCGCTTGGCCGCCGCGACGCGCAAATCGTTCGCCTCCCCGGCGCGTAGGGTGCCGTAAACGAATACATGGATGGCGTTGGCGTGGTTCATTCGAGTGCATCCTGTGAAACCAGCACACCGTCCTCATCGGCATAGATCCACTCACCCGACTGAATGTAGGCGCCAGGCATCTGCACGCCCACATCGCGTTGGCCGGCATTCTTCTTGATGCTCTTGCGCGGGTGTACCGCCAGGGCGTGGATGCCGACGTTGCATTCCGCCAGCTCGCGCGTGTCACGCACACAGCCATTGAGCAGAATGCCTTCCCAGCCGTTCTCTTCTGCGAGCTTGCCGAGATTGCCGCCCACCAGCGCGCAACGCAGTGAGCCTCCCCCATCGATCACCAGCACACGGCCAGCGCCCTGCTCTTCCAGCGCGGCGCGCACCAGGCCGTTGTCTTCAAACACCTTGATCGTCGCCGCCGGGCCGGCAAACGCGGCGCGCTTGCCAAAGCTGCGGAACACCGGCGCGAGCACACGCAGGGTTCCGTAGACGAGCTTGTCTTCGTGCATGTCGCACAAGTCGGTTACGGGGATCATCGTCATGGCAATGGGTCAGATTAGCGTTGGCGAAAGCGGGGTCAGCGGCCGGCGCGCAGCGAATCGATCGTCGCGCGCGGGCTGATGACATTGGGATCGGTCTGCACTTCGATGATGCTGGCCACCGGCGCCACCAGTGCCGCCTCCACGGCGGACTGGAAACCCTCGAGCGAACGCACCGTATGCCCCTCGGCGCCATACGCACGCGCCAGCGCGGCAAAGTCCGGGTTGCGCAGCTCGGTGCCGCTCACGTGGGCCGGGTATTCGCGTTCCTGATGCATGCGAATGGTGCCGTACATGCCGTTGTTGACCACGATGAAGATCACCGGCGCGTTGTACTGCATGGCCGTTGCCAGCTCCTGGCCGTTCATCAGAAAGCAGCCATCGCCAGCCATGCAGATGACGGGCGTGTCGGGGCAGACGATCTTGGCAGCCACCGCAGCCGGCGCGCCATAGCCCATCGCCCCGCTGGTCGGCGCCAGTTGCGTGCGCGAGCCAGACGCCAACGCACCGTATTGGTAGAACCGATGCAGCCACGTGGCGTAGTTGCCCGCGCCGTTGGTCAGAATGCTGTTGTGCGGCAGGCGCTCGCGCAGCCACTGCATCGCGCGGGCCATGTCGATGCCCTGGCCACTGAACGGCGGCGGCGTGATGTTGGCGAGGTAGTCCGCATGCGCGGCTTCCGTCCACGCGGACCAGCGCGGCGCGGCATCGGGCGAGACACTGTCCAATGCCTCGGCAATCGCAGGCATCGACGCCTGAATCATCAGATCGGCTTGGTAGACACGGCCCAGCTCTTCTGCGCCCGCATGCACGTGGATGAGCGTCTGCTTCGGGCGTGGCACGTCGAAGAGCGTGTAGCCGGAAGTCGTCATCTCACCCAGGCGCGGGCCGATGGCGAGCACCACATCGGCCTCTTTCACGCGCGCGGCCAGCTTCGGGTTGATGGCGATGCCGACATCGCCGGCGTAGTTCGGGTGGCGGTTGTCGAACAGATCCTGCCGGCGGAACACGCAACCGGCCGGCAGGTTCCAGCGCTCGGCAAATGCCTGCATGCGGGCGGCAGCCTGCGGCGTCCAGCCGGAGCCGCCCAACAGCAGCATCGGGCGTTCGGCGCTCTGCAGCAGCGTCTTCAGTTGCGCCAAATCATGCGGGCCGGGCCACGCCATCGCGCGGGGCATGGGCGGCACATCGGCTACGGTGGCCACTTCGGTCAGCATGTCTTCGGGCAGCGCCAGCACCACGGGGCCAGGGCGGCCGGCCGTGGCAGTCTGGAACGCACGCGCGATGTATTCGGGGATGCGCTCCACGCTGTCGATCTGCGCGACCCACTTGGCCATCTGGCCGAACATCCGGCGGTAGTCGATTTCCTGGAATGCTTCACGGTCCACAAAATCGCGGCCGACCTGGCCGATGAACAGGATCATCGGCGTGGAATCCTGGAAGGCGGTATGCACGCCAATGCTGGCGTTGGTGGCACCCGGCCCGCGCGTGCAGAAGACGATGCCGGGGCGGCCGGTCAGCTTGCCGTAGGCATCGGCCATCGTGGCGGCGCCCCCCTCTTGCCGGCAGACGATGAAGCGCGCGCGGTCACGGCGCTGGTAGAAGCCTTCGAGCACCGACAGGTAGCTCTCGCCCGGTACGCCAAAGGCGATGTCCGCGCCATGGGCAACGAGTGCATCGACGAGGATTTGTCCACCATGGCGCGGCGCCATTTCAGCGGATGTGTTGCGTGCGACTACGGTCTCCATGGCGGCTTGGTCTCGCTCTTGATTCGTTGACGACACAACGGATCATAGCGGAAGGCGCGCCGGGCGCACACGCCCCCGTTGGAACTACATCTGCCGAAACAGATGCGCGTACTGCCGCGCCACGGGCAGCGTCTCCGTACGCCCGCGCATCTTCAAGCCTAGGCGGCCCAGCGACAGATGCACGGCGCTCGACACGTGCGCCACGTTGACGACCGTACCGCGATGCACCTGCCAGAAATGCTCCGGGTCGAGTTGCGTCAACAGATCACGCAAGCTGGTGCGGATCAGCGATTCGCCGCCGCTGGCCACCACGTTGACGTACTTGTCGGTGGCTTCCAGATACAGCACGTCATCCACGGGGATGAAGCGCACCTCCTGCCCGACCAGCGCCTTGATGAAGCGTAGATAGCCGCCCTGCGGCGTCACACGCGTTTGCGCGGCGCCCTGCAAACCAGCAAGACGCTCGACGAGTTCGGCCAGTGTCTGGGCGGGGTCGGCGCCATGACCGTTCAGGCGGATGCCAAGCCGATCCCTCAGGCGCTTGACGGTCTCGGCCAGGCGCTCCGTCTGCACGGGCTTGAGCACGTAGTCCACCGCGGCCTGCTCGAAGGCATCCAGCGCAAACTGGTCATAGGCGGTCACGAACACCACGAGCGGACGATCTTCCCGATCCGCCAGTTCACGCGCCACGTCGATGCCCGATAGCCCCGGCATGCGAATGTCGAGAAACACCACATCGGGCCCCTGCCCGGTCGCTGCGTCGTCGATCACATCGAGCGCGGATTGCCCGTCATGCACCGGCGGCAGCAACGCGGCTTCGGGCCAGAGCGCAGACAGTTCCGCAACGAGGTTCTCGGCCAACGCTGGCTCGTCGTCGGCAATCAGCAGGCGGGGGGATGACGGCATCGATCAGGTTCCGGCAGGCGCGCAGGACGATAGCGCGGGGTTGGCAACAGGGCGAGAAAAGCGGCAGCGCCACTCGGGCGCACCGGCGGCAGCGTGAGCGGAGTCGGCCACCTCGTGCGCCAGCGGCAGCTCTACGGTGACCGTCACGCCGTGCGGCAGGGTTTCGCCAATGGTCAGCCGCGCCTCGCCGTCAAACAGGCGTGAGAGCCGTTCGCGCACATGGGTGAGGCCCAGCCCCGAACCCTTGCCGCCGTCATTGCCGAAACCCACGCCCGTATCGCGCACTTCCAAGATGAGGCGCTCGCCTTCATTGGGGGAACTCAGCCGGGCCGAGAGCGCGATCTCTCCACCTTCACGCGCGGGTTCAATGCCGTGCACGACGGCGTTTTCCACCAGCGGCTGGATCAACATCGGCGGGATAACGAGGTTGGCAATGGCGTCATCCAGCGCCAGCGAAAACCGCAGCCGGCTGCCGAAGCGCAGCGCCTGGATATCGAGATACGCGTGCAGTAGCGCAAACTCCTGCGCCAGCGTGCATTGCTCTGCCCGGGCATGCGAAAGCGACGTGCGAAGAAAGCCGATCAGATGTTGCAGCAAGCGCCGCGCGCCGTTCGGGTCTTTCGCGATGAGCACGTCAACGTGGGCGAGCACGTTGAACAGAAAGTGCGGCTCGATCTGGGCCTGCAGCGCCATCAACTGCGCACGCACCACCTGCTTTTCGGCCTCTTCGCGGTCAAGCGCGTCGAGCGCGGCCTGGCGCTGCAACGCCGCCAATTTGCCGCGCGACCAGTAGTAATACGTCGCGCCCAGCGCCGCCAGCATGGCGATGATGAAGCTCATGCGGAGGCTGTCCGCTCGCCACGGTTCAGGGTTGACGTTGTTCAGGCACAGGATGGTGCGCGCCACCCATTGCCCGAACGGCACGCCGATCAGCACGGCACCCAGCACAATCCACGGAAAAACTTTCTTGTTGGGCGGCCCGTCGCCCCACAGCACGTGTCGAGGGATATCGATCAGCGCGATCATCGACAGGCCAATCGCTTGGCTGAAGGCGAAATCTTTCCAGAAGGATTCT
The DNA here is from genome assembly GCF_051904805.1 of Ralstonia sp. 25C. Classification (NCBI taxonomy): domain Bacteria; kingdom Pseudomonadati; phylum Pseudomonadota; class Betaproteobacteria; order Burkholderiales; family Burkholderiaceae; genus Ralstonia; species Ralstonia sp. 25C. The sequence goes on from NZ_CP196737.1 coordinate 340,695, forward strand.
TCCGGCCGGATACCGAAGGCCAGCACCGCCGCGATCAGCGTATTGACGATGACGACGACAGCAAACGTCTTCCCTGCCCGCGCGGCAATGCGCAGGCAAGCGGCAAGCGAAGGGAACGACACATTGGCGAACATGCGGGCGATCTTACCGGAGGGCTTTGCGGCGTTGAAGCTTGGGGTTTCCCGCATTACTGGCGACCAGCCTGCTGCCGCAGACGGGCCAATTCCTGCTCGACCAAGCGTTGATAGCCATTGCCCATGCTCCACGCCAGGCTCAGACCATGAGCGGCCAGCCCCATCCCCCAGCCAAGCAGCGGCCAGACAAACCAGAATTGCCCGCGCGACAACGCAATCGCCGCCAGTACCGCGTTCACGGCCAGGAAGGACAGCAGATGGATGCGGAACCCCATGCGTGCGCCGGCGCGATGGCGTGCGCGGCGCAGGAGCGCATCGTCGGATTCGGTGGAGGGGGCGTAGGGGATGGCGGACATGGTGCGCTCAGGTGGAGCCGAGGATGTCCGCAGTATAGAAATGGCGCCTGGGCGGGCGCCATGGGGGTGCGACGAATGGTGGGATTGGCGGGATGAACAGCCGTCATTCCGCCCCGGCAGGTGTGGTGCTTACGCCGCCAGCGCCTCCCGCACCGATTGCGTCACCACCGTAGACGCCACCGCCTCCGCCACCGTCTCGCGCGACAGATGCGGCGCAAACATGCCGATGAAGTCGTGCGCATACCCGCGCAGATACGCACCGCGGCGCACCGCCACGCGCGTGGTGTTCGGCTCGAACAGGTGGTCTGCGCCAATGCACACGAGGTTGTCGTCCTTGCGTCCGTCATACGCCATCGACGCGATGATGCCCACGCCCACATCCAGCGCCACATAGGTCTTGATCACGTCGGCGTCCATGGCGGTCAGCACGATCTCGGGGTGCAGGCCAGCGCTGGCAAACGCCGCGTCGATATTGCGGCGGCCCGTGAAACCGGCGTCGTAGGTAATGAGCGGATACTGCGCCACGTCTTCCAGCGTGGGCAGCGGGTTCTTGGTCAGCGGATGATCGGGACTGACCACCAGCACATGGCGCCAACGGTAGGCCTCGAACGACGTCAGCCCCGGCTCATTCGCCACGGCCTCGGTGGCGATGCCGATATCGGCCTGCCCCGTCAGCAGCAGTTCAACGATGTGCGACGGCGATGCCTCCTGCAGCGCCAGCGTGACGTGCGGATATTCCTTGCGGAACGATTGCACCACCTTGGGCAGCGCGTAGCGCGCCTGCGTGTGCGTGGTCGCCACGGTCAGGCGGCCGGACTGGCGGCCGGAGAACTCCTCTCCCGCCTGACGCAGGTTCTCGGCTTCGAGCAGCAGGCGCTCGACAATGCGGACGATCTCGCGGCCCGGCTCCGTCAAGCCGGTCAGGCGCTTGCCGTAGCGCTCGAAAATCTCCACGCCCAGTTCATCTTCCAACTCGCGGATCTGCCGCGACACACCGGGCTGCGACGTGTACAGCGCATTGGCGACTTCGGTCAGGTTGAACTGGCGGCGCACCGCCTCGCGGATGGAACGCAGTTGTTGGAAGTTCATGGCTCGTGTCCTCTCGTATTGGTTGTCGTCCGAGCAGCGGGATGGGTGAGATTAAGCGGTGGCCTGCACAGCGGCGGGCCGCGCGTTCTGGGCAAACACACGGATCGCGCGCGGGCGCACCACCAGCGTTTCACCCTCACGGAAGCCCTCGGCGCGGAAGCGCTCGATGGGCAGGGAGACTTCGATGATGTCGTCGGTGTCTTCGCGCTCCAGCTCAAGCTGCGCGATGGCACCCAGCGTGAGCGCGCGGCGCAGCGTCACGGGAATGCCCTCGGCGCCGGGCGCATAGCGCTCCAGATCAATCTCGTGCGGGCGGACAAACGCGACAGCCTGATCGGCACGCGACGAATCCACGCCGCCCGACGGCACCGCGATGGACGAATCACCCACATGCAGCACACTGCCGCCCTCGCCCTCTTCCAGGCGGCCGTGGAACAGATTCACGTTGCCGAGGAAGCCGTAGACGAACGGCGTGGCCGGCGTGTTGTAGACCGCATCCGGGCTGCCCACCTGCTCCACTTGGCCACGGTTCATCAGCACCACGTTGTCGGCCACTTCCAGTGCCTCTTCCTGATCATGCGTGACGAACAAACTGGTGACGTGCAGATCGTCGTGCAGGCGGCGCAGCCAGCGGCGCAGCTCCTTGCGCACCTTGGCGTCGAGCGCGCCGAACGGCTCGTCGAGCAGCAGCACGCGCGGCTCCACTGCCAGTGCACGCGCCAAGGCAATACGCTGGCGCTGACCACCCGACAGTTGCGGCGGGTAGCGATCGGCCAGCCAGTCGAGCTGCACGAGTTCCAGCAGCTCTTTCACCTTGGCGCGGATCTGCGCTTCGCTCGGCCGCTGCCCACGCGGCTTCACGCGCAGGCCGAAGGCCACGTTCTCGAACACCGTCATGTGCTTGAACAGCGCGTAGTGCTGGAACACGAAGCCGACCTGGCGCTCGCGCACGTGCTGGTCCGATGCATCCTCGCCATTCAGGTGGATGCTGCCCGAATCCGCATGCTCCAGCCCCGCGATGATGCGCAGCAGCGTGGTTTTGCCGCAGCCGGAGGGACCCAGTAGCGCGGTCAGTTCGCCTTGCTTGAAGTCGAGCGAGACATCGTTGAGAGCAACGAAATTACCGAAGCGCTTGGTGATGTGTTGAACCTGGATGCTCATGCTGCGCTCCCTTCGAGCGGAGATTGCACGGAGATGTGCGAGTTCGAAATCGATGTGGGTTGCTGTGCAACGCGTGCGCCTGGGCCTTCGCCCACGCCGGCATCTGCATCGGCCAGCTCGCGGCGGCTGCGCCATTCGACCAGCGTCTTGAGGGCAAGTGTCACGAGTGCCAGCAGCGTCAGCAGTGAAGCCACGGCAAACGCGGCCGCGAAGTTGTATTCGTTGTAGAGGATCTCGACGTGTAGCGGCATCGTATTGGTCAGCCCGCGAATATGGCCCGACACCACCGACACCGCGCCAAACTCGCCCATCGCACGCGCATTGCACAGGATCACGCCGTAGAGCAAACCCCACTTGATGTTGGGCAGCGTCACGCGGAAGAACGTCTGCCAGCCCGACGCGCCCAGCACGATGGCGGCCTCTTCCTCTTCGCTGCCCTGCGCCTGCATCAACGGAATCAATTCGCGCGCGACGAACGGGAATGTGACGAAGACGGTGGCCAGCACGATGCCCGGCACCGCAAAGATGACTTTGAAATCGTGGTCCGACAGATAGGGCCCGAACCACCCCTGCGCACCAAACAGCAGCACGTAGATCAGGCCCGCAATCACCGGCGACACCGAGAACGGCAAATCGATCAACGTAAGCAGCAGGTTCTTGCCGCGAAATTCGAACTTGGCAATCGCCCACGCCGCTGCCACGCCAAACACCACGTTGAGCGGCACGGCAATCGCCGCGACGGTCAGCGTGAGGTAAATCGCGGAGAGTGCATCTGGCTCGATCAGCGCTTCGAGATACACGTCCACGCCCTTCTTGAACGCCTCGTAGAACACGCTCGCCAGTGGCACGAACAGGAACAGCGCGAGGAAGACGAACGAGATCAGGATCAGCGTTGCGCGCACCCAGGCGGATTCGGCAGTCGCACCCTTTCGTGCGGACGGCCCCGCAGCGGGCGCCTGGCCAAGTTGACGAGAAACGGTACCGGCCATGTCAGGCTCCTGCGGCCGCATTGGCGGTCAAAGGTTCGGGGGCGCGCTCGATGGTGTCATTGCGATTGCCACGTCGGCGCGTCCAGGCTTGCAGCAGGTTGATCACCAGCAGCAGCGTGAACGAGATGCCCAGCATGACGACAGCGATGGCCGTGGCGCCTGCATAATCGAACTGCTCGAGCTTGGAATAGATCATCAGCGGCGTGATCTCGGAGACCATCGGCATGTTGCCGGCGATGAAGATGACCGAGCCGTATTCGCCCGTGGCGCGTGCGAAGGCCAGCGCAAAACCGGTCAGCAGCGCCGGCAGCAACGTCGGCAGGATCACGCGGATAAACGTCTGCCAGCGCGTGGCGCCAAGGCTGGCGGCCGCTTCTTCAAGTTCCGTTTCCAGATCCTCAAGGACCGGCTGCACGGTGCGCACCACAAACGGCAAGCCAATAAACGTCAGCGCCACCACAATGCCCAGCGGCGTGAATGCCACCTTCAGCCCGAGTGGCTCCAGGCGCGAACCAATCCAGCCATTCGGCGCATACAGCGCGGTGAGCGCGATGCCGGCCACCGCAGTCGGCAGCGCAAACGGCAGATCCACCAGCGCATCAATCAGGCGCTTGCCCGGAAAGCGATAGCGCACCAGCACCCAAGCGACGATCAACCCGAAGACGAGGTTGATCACTGCCGCAATCAGCGAGGCGCCAAAGGTCAGCTTGTACGACGCGACCACGCGGGGCGCAGTGACGGTCGTCCAGAACGCATCCCACGTCATGGTGAATGTCTTGAGCACGGTCGCCGACAGCGGGATCAGAACGATCAGCGCGAGGTACAGCAGCGAGAAGCCCAATGCCAGCCCGAAACCCGGGAGCACGTTGGCGGGCTTACGCCGCTTGGAGGGGGACAACGCAGAGGACAGGCTCATCAGCGCAACCGAAAAGAAAAGGCCCCAGAGCAACTGCGCACTGCGGCCGATATGCAGATGAACCTATTGTGGCGAACCGTTCTTATGACGAAAACGAATATTTGCGCATGTGCATCATCGTTTTAGATATAAGGGGTGCTCGGTAAGACATCCCACTGGGCTTGCCAGTCGGCGCCGTCGCGCGTGGTGTCTTGTGCACTTGCGCGGGTCACCACGCGGTCGAGCAGTGCTAGGCCGGCGTCCCAGTCGCCCAGGTTGGAATCGGCGTTGATGTGACCGGCCTCACCCGCATCGACAAATTCCACGCCCCAGCGGGCGGCCCATTCGATTGCGTTGGGCTGGGGCATCCACGGGTCGTTGCGGCTGGCGGCCAGCACGGCGGGGAATGGCAAGGCACGCTGTGGCAGCGCATCGCGCACGCCGAATTTGTCCGGGTCTGCTGGAGCAATCAGCAACACGCCGGCCACAGCTTCCCGCGCCTGGGCCGCCCAGTGCAACGACGCCAGGCAGCCAAAGCTATGTGCCACCAGAATCACACGACGCTTTTGACGCCCCTGAGGGCGCGCGGCCAGCGCATCGCGCACGGTTTCGCCCACCCGGGCAGACCAGCGTGGCAGGTCGGGCGTGGACCAATCGCTCTGTTCAACGCGGCGCCAGTCCGGGAACCGCGCTTCCCAGCGTGTCTGCCAGTGCCCGGGGCCGCTTCCGTACAAACCGGGAACGGTGACGATGGCTACGTCGGTCGGCCAGTGCCAATCGGTCGGCGCCGATGAAGTTGCGAGTGCGCTGCGTGCCATGGCGTCGTGCTCACTCCGTCAGAAACAGGCTGGCGCACTGCTGCTGTTGCACCACCGGTGCCTGCGCCATCGGTACCACCAGCGGCGTGGGCGCGGCTTCCGCATCGGCCTCGGCTTCGGCACCGGGCAGGATGCTGCCTTGCACGTAGGCAATCCCCGCGGCACGGGCCAGTTCGAGATCGCTCGGCCGTTCGCAGCGGCGCAGCGCGAGCGTCACACCCAGCTCACGCGCCGATTCGGCCAGCGACACCACGTGCCGCGTCACCCAATCACGCCGCGCATCGAGTTTCAGATACGCCGGCTTGGCATGCACGAGCAACGCGCCGGCTTCGGCGGGGTCGGATGCCTGCACTGCCACGGCAAACCCATTGCGCCGATAGTTGTCCACCACGAACAGCAACAGCCCCAGGTCATCATTGGCCGTGGACGGCACCTGGATGACGAACTGCTCAGGCGACAACCCCAGCGCCGTGACGGCGCGCTGGAATGCCTTGCCGTGGTCAGCCGCCACCGCCGCCAGCAGGCGACCGTGCACATTCAAGACCAGCCGCTTGGCGTCCGTGCGGACAAAGTAGTTAAGCGTATGCATCAACCGGCACAAGCGATCGAGTTCCACCAGCGTGCTGTCGTCTGACGCCAGCGAAAACACCTTCCACGGGTTCAGGCCCAGATCGCCGTCGCGCGTCCAGGTGCGCATTAGCGCTTCGTGGCCGGCGGGTGCGAGCGTGCCGTCAGCGGCAAGCTGCCACACCGGTTCAAACAGGCTGGTGAGCGAGCTATGGAAGAACTGGCCCTGCACGCGGCCACGGGCGTCACGCCACAGTTGACGATCGGGCGTGGGTGCGCTCGGCAGCGTGCCGAGAAATTGTGCGAGTGCGGTGGTATGCATCAGGCTCATGGGTGAGGCTCCTGGGTGTTCCTACGAGGTCGCCGTCTCCTCCCCGTCCTCACAGTTTGGCGATCGACACTTCTGTCGCCTTCACCAGCGCCACTACTTCGCTGCCGATCTTCAGGCCCAGGCTATCGACCGAGCGCGTGGTGATGACCGAGGTCACGATGCCGGCCGGGGTCTCCACGTCGATCTCCGAGAGCACATCGCCCCGGATGATCTCTTTGATCTGCCCGCGAAATTGGTTGCGTACGTTAATCGCTTGGATGCTCATGATGTTCCTTCTTAGATGACAACAACACAACGTGCCAATGAATGTTTTCAGGAGAAAGGTTTGCTGCGTCTTACACCGCCCAGCGCACGGCTGTGGCCGGCACGTCCAAGGGTGATGCCCACGCCGTGTGCGAGCGCACATCGGTCACTTCGTTTGGATCGACCTTGCGCTGCATCACCCGGTTGAGGATGGCCTCTTCCAGTCGCGCAAACGCAGGCGAACCCCGGTGGCGCGGGCGCGGCAGATCGATGCGTTCATCCAGCGCGATGCGGCCGTCTTCGATCAGCACCACGCGGTCGGCCAGCGCCACCGCCTCGGCCACGTCGTGCGTGACCAGCACGGCGGTAAAGCCCAGGCGCTGCCAGAGGCCTTCGATCAGGTTCTGCATGTCGATGCGGGTGAGCGCATCGAGCGCGCCCAGCGGCTCGTCGAGCAGCAGCAAGCGTGGGCGATGCACCAGCGCACGGGCGAGTGCAACACGCTGGCGCTGTCCGCCCGACAGGCGCGCCGGCCACTCCCCTGCCCGCTCGGCCAAACCGACTTGTGCAAGCACCTCGGCGGCCTGTGCACGCTGCGTTTTTGGCAGGCCGAGCGCGACGTTGTCGAGCACCTTCTTCCACGGCAGCAGGCGTGCGTCCTGGAACATCACGCGGGCGTCATCATGCAGGCCGTCTTCGGTATCACCATCACGACGCAGATGACCATCGTCAACACCTTCCAGCCCGGCAATCAGCCGCAGCAGCGTGCTCTTGCCGCAGCCGCTGCGCCCGACGATGACCACGAACTCGCCCGGCGTAATGTCGAGGTCGATGCCGTGCAGCACCTCACGGTCGCCATAGCGTTTGACGACCCGTTCGATGTGCAAGGCCGTGCCGGCCAGCGCGGCGTGTTCGGTAGCGTTGCTTTGCATCATGTTCTCCTCAGGCAGCGGCTTGATAGCCGGGGTGCCAGCGCAGCCAGAAGCGCTCCAGGGTACGCGACAGCAAGTCGGCCAGCTTGCCCAGCAGCGCGTACAGCAGGATGCCGAGCAGCACCACATCGGTCTGCAGGAACTCGCGCGCGTTCATCGTCATGTAGCCGATACCCGCTTGTGCGGAGACCGTCTCAGCGACGATCAACGTCACCCACATCAGCCCCAGCGAGAACCGCACGCCTACGAGAATCTGCGGCAGCGCGCCGGGCAGGATCACCTCGCGGTACAGCTGCGTACGCGACAGCCCATAGCTACGCGCCATCTCCACCAGCGCCGGATCGACCGAGCGGATGCCGTGATACGTATTCAGGTAGATCGGGAAAAACACGCCCAGCGATACCAGAAACAGCTTGGCCGATTCATCGATCCCAAACCACAGGATGACCAACGGAATCAGCGCCAGCACGGGGATGTTGCGGACCATCTGCAAGGTCGTGTCGAGCAGCGTTTCTGCCGTGCGGAAGGTGCCGGTCAGCAGCCCCAGCGCCAGCCCCAGCGAGCCGCCAATCGCAAAGCCCACCAGTGCACGCCATGTGCTGACCGCCACGTGCGTCCACAGCTCGCCCGAGCGCGCCAGGGCGATGGCGGATTTCGCCACGTCCAGCGGCGCCGGCAAGATGCGATTCGACAGCCAGCCCCACTGGGCCGATGCCTGCCAGAGCACCAGCAACAGCAGCGGCACAATCCACGGCGTCAACCGCTGACGTGCGCTGCGCAGAAAGGTGTTGGCTGCGGATTTCGATTCGGAGGCCATGGTGCGCTCCTTTAGCTGGCTGCCACTTTGGGCACGATGCCCGTGGCAATCACCTCGCCAAACGGACCATTCAGCACGTTGCCCGGCAATTTGTCGCGCACCGAGCGCGGCAGCAGCGGGAACACCAGTTCGGCAAAGCGGTATGCCTCTTCCAGGTGCGGATAGCCGGAAAAGATGAACGTATCGATGCCCAGATCGGCGTATTCCTTCATGCGCGCGGCCACGGTTTCCGGATCGCCCACCAGCGCCGTGCCGGCACCACCGCGCACGAGGCCCACGCCTGCCCACAGGTTCGGGCTGATCTCCAGATCGGCACGGCTACGCTTGGCGCCGCCCGCATGCAACGCTGCCATGCGCTGCTGGCCAGCCGAATCCATCTTGCGGAAGGCCTCCTGCGCGCGGGCCACGGTGTCATCGTCCAGCTTGCTGATGAGCTGGTCAGCAGCGGCCCACGCTTCCTCTTCCGTCTCACGCACGATCACATGCAGGCGGATGCCGAAGTTCACCTTGCGCCCATGCTTGGCGGCGCGCTTGCGCACGTCGGCAATCTTCTCGGCCACAGCGGCAGGCGGTTCGCCCCACGTCAGGTACGTCTCGACCTGCTCGGCGGCCAGCTCATGCGCTGCCTCCGACGAGCCACCGAAGTACACCGGCGGATGCGGCTTCTGCACCGGCGGATACAGCACCTTGGCGCCCTTCACGCTAAGGTGCTTGCCGGTGTAATCCAGCGCCGCGCCTTCATGGCTCGCAGCCAGCGTTTCGCGCCAGATGCGGATGAACTCTTCCGATTGTTCATAGCGCTGCGCGTGGTCGAGGAACAGGCCATCGCCCGCCAGTTCGCCCGGGTCGCCACCGGTAACGAGGTTCACCAGCAGACGGCCATTCGACAGGCGGTCGTACGTGGCGGCCATGCGCGCGGCCAGCGTCGGCGCCATCAGGCCCGGACGCACTGCCACCAGAAAGCGCAGGCGCTTCGTCGCGGGGATCAGGCTGGCAGCCACGATCCACGGGTCTTCGCATGAGCGACCGGTGGGAATGAGCACACCCTCGTAGCCCAGCGTGTCGGCGGCCACAGCCACCTGCTGCAGATAGGCGTGATCGACCTGGCGCGCGCCTTCGGCAGTACCGAGATAGCGACTGTCGCCGTGGGTGGGGATGAACCAGAAGACTTGCATGATGGTTTCCTTGGATTGTGTTGTTCTCAGGTCAACTCAAGCGCGGGCGATGGCCAATTGCGCCGGCGTCGGATGCCACACGATGTCCAGCGGCTTGACCGCGCGCGGAATCAGCCCCAGGCCGTGGAAGGCATCCGCCACGCGCTGCTGCTCGGCAATCGCCTCAGGCGTGACGGGCCGCACAGGCGACGGCGGCCGCCGCGACAGGAACAGATGCACCGTCGCCAGCGACAGCCCAGAGAACTCCGCAATACGCTGCGCGGCTTCCTTGCGGTTCTCCTGCACGAGCCGATCCGCGCGCGACAGCTCCGCAAAGATCGCGGCGATGGTGTCGCCGTGCTTCTCGGTAAAGGCTGTCGGCGCGAAGTAGAACGAGTTGTTGGACGACAGCGTGCGGCCCGTCGCCAGCACGCGCGGCTTGATGGCCAACTCGGTGGCGGCGTAGTACGGGTCCCAGATACCCCAGGCGTCCACGGCGCCGCGCTCGAAGGCGGCACGCGCGTCGGCGGGTGTCAGGTACACGGGCTGGATGTCGGCAAAGGTCAGGCCGCCCTTCTGCAGGCCGCGCACGATCAGGAAATGCGCGCTCGAGCCCTTTTGCAGCGCCACGCGCTTGCCCTTCAAGTCGGCCAGCGTCTTGAGCGACGAATCCTGCTGCACGAGGATGGCCGAGCTGTCCGGCTTGGGCGGCTCCACGCCCACGTAGCGCAAGTCCTTGCCCGCAGCCTGCGCAAACACGGGCGGCGTGTCGCCGGTAATTGCCAGATCCAGGCTGCCTGCAGACAGCGCCTCCAGTTGCTGCGGCCCGGCCGGAAACTCCAGCCAGCTCACCTTCGTACCCGGAAAGCGCTGCTCCAGCGCGCGGTTCTCTTTGACGATGACGAGGTTGACGGCGCTCTTCTGAAAACCAATGCGCAATTGCGCGGGCGGCGTGATCTTCGGCAGATTGGCCGGGGTGCCAGCAGCGTTCGCAGCATGGGCGACGGAGCCAAGCGCCGCCAGCGATGCACCTGCAGCCGAAGCTGTCAGCAAACGGCGGCGTTGAATATCAATGGTCATGGCGATCAGCGAGCCGCTTGTTGCGTGGTCGGTTGCGCGCTCGGGTTCCACGCCGAATCCGCCACCTTCACCGGGCGCGGAATCAGCTTGAGCGCGTGGAACGTATCGGCAATGCGCTGCTGATCCGCCAGAGCTTCCGCACTCACGGGCTGGATGCCGTAAGCGATGCGCGAGACGGAGCGAGCCACCACCGCCGGCTCCAAGCCAAGTTGCGGGCCAAGGATCGTCGTCACATCCTTCGGGTTGGCGGCGGCCCAGGTGTCGGTCTTCTTCAGCTCATCCAGCACGATGTTGAGCACGTCGGGCCGCGCCGTTGCATAGCCCTTCGAAGCCAGGAAGTACTGCGAGTTGTTGACCACGCCCGTGCCATCGGCCAGCACGCGTGCGCCGAGTTGGTGCTCTGCTGCGGCGAAGAACGGATCCCAGATCACCCATGCATCGACGGCGCCGCGCTCGAAAGCGGCACGCGCATCGGCGGGGGTCAGGTAGACGGGCTGGATGTCGCTGTACGGCACGTTGGCCTTTTCCAGCAGCTTGACCAGCAGGTAGTGCACGTTCGAGCCCTTGTTGAAGGCAACGCGCTTGCCCTTCAGGTCCGCCACGCTTTTGAGCGGCGAACCCTTCGGCACGATGATCGCCTCACCAGCCGGTGCGGGCGGCTGGTTGCCGACGTAGACGAGATGCGCCCCCGCAGCCAGCGCGAAGATCGTCGGCGCTTCACCCGTGGTACCGAAATCGACGGCGCCCACGTTCAGGCCTTCGAGCAACTGCGGGCCGGCCGGAAACTCCGTCCACTTCACCTCGATGCCTTGCGCGGCGAGACGCTTTTCCAGCGTACCGCGTGCCTTGAGCACGGTCAGCGTGCCGTACTTCTGGTAGCCGATGCGAAGTTGTTTGGCGGCGGTCGGGGGCGGTGCGTCGCTGTTGGCAAACACGGCGGGTGCGCCGACCGTGGCGAGCACCGTCGCGAGGGTCACGGAAACGCGGGTGAAGGTCCTACGCAGAGGCGAGTGGGTTTTCATGATTCAGTCGATGCGGGAGATAGGGGCGGCACGATCCGCGCGCAGACGCTGCGCGGCATGACAACAACAGGAAACGTGGAGAACCGGGATGCGCTCAGCGCATCAGGCCAAACATCGCATTCGGTCCGCGTCGGGAGCCTGGAACGTGGCGCGCACCGCGCTGCGGCTGGAGACGATCACCTGCGCCACGGCCGGGTGCCGTGCCAACGCCAGGGCCTGGTGCACGCGCTCCACGCCATCATCCAAGCGTTGTTGCAGCGACGGGTCGACCACCACGCCATCGTCGGCCACGACGATCTGCGAATCGACCGCAAAGATGCCGGGCAGGATCGACTTGGCCGCCAGCGCCGTCAGCACCGGGCGCAGCGCGTAGTCGATCGCCAGCGTATGGGCGAGGCTGCCGCCGGTGGCGATCGGCAACACAACCTTATCGCGCAGCCCCGTCTGCGGCAGCAGATCGAGAAACGTTTTGAGCAGGCCGCTGTAGGCCGCCTTGTAGACCGGCGTGGCGAGAATCACCACGCCTGCCGCTTCCACCCGCGCCACCGCATCGGCGATGGCCGGGTCGGACACCTGCGCGCCCAGCAGCGCATCGGCCGGCAGGCTGCGCAAGTCCAGGTGATCCGCGGTCTCACCGGCGCGCTCGAGCTGCGCACGCACGTGGCCCAGCAAGCGCGCAGACCTTGATTGCGCCGAGGGGCTGCCGGAGATGGTGAGGATGCTCATGATGCGGACACACCTGTGGGTTGCTTGGGCTTACTTGCCCGGTTGATAGAGCTGATCAAATTGGCCGCCGTCAGCAAAGTGCGTCTTCTGCGCCTTCTGCCAGCCGCCGAACGTGTCGTCGATGGTCACGAGCTTCACCTTCGGGAACTCGGCTTCGTGCTTCTTGGCCACCGCCGGGTCGGTCGGGCGATAGAAATTCTTCGCGCCGATCTCCTGCCCTTGCGGCGTGTACAGGAACTTGAGATACGCCTCTGCCGCCTTGCGGGTGCCCTTCTTGTCGGCCACCTTGTCGACCACCGCCACCGGCGGCTCGGCCAGGATGGAGATCGACGGCACCACCACGTCAAACTTGTCCTTGCCCTCCACGCGCGCGGCCAGCAGCGCCTCGTCTTCCCACGCGATCAGCACATCGCCGATACCGCGCTCAGTAAAGGTGGTGGTCGCACCGCGTGCGCCCGAATCGAGCACCGGCACGTTCTTGTAGAGCTTCTGCACGAAATCCTTGGCCGTGGCGTCCGAACCGCCCGGTTGCTTGAGCGCATACGCCCATGCGGCCAGGTAGTTCCAGCGCGCGCCGCCCGAGGTCTTCGGGTTGGGCGTGATGACAGCAATGCCCGGCTTGACGAGGTCGTTCCAATCCTTGATGCCCTTCGGGTTGCCCTTGCGCACCAGGAAGACGATGGTCGACGTGTACGGCGACGCGTTGTGCGGCAGGCGCTTCTGCCAGTCCTTGCCCGTCAGGCCCTTCTCAGCAATGGCGTCGATGTCGTAGCCGAGGGCGAGCGTCACCACATCGGCGTCCAGCCCGTCGATGACGGAGCGGGCCTGCTTGCCCGAACCGCCGTGCGACGCGCGCAGGGTGATGTCTTCACCCGTCTGGGCCTTCCACTGCTTGGCGAATTCGGTGTTGATCTCTTTGTACAGCTCGCGCGTCGGGTCGTACGACACGTTCAGCAGCGTCGTTGCCGCATACGCACCGACGGTTCCCCCCGCCACAATGGCAGCCGCAATGGTGTTGAACACAAACTTGCGAATCATCTTGCTGACTCCGTTTCTTATCTTTGATGGTTCTGGAATACGAGCAAGACTACCGAGCGGGCCTTGTACGGGGAACGAATGAATTCAGGGAATGTTCATCGGTTTTTGCATATAGAGGCACACCCGTCATGTCGCCGATCTGCAGGCCCCTCAGCGTCCCGCTTGCGGCCGTGCAGCCCCAACGTGACCGCCTCTTGGCCGCCCTGCGCCATCAGGCCGATCGGGTGCGTCTTGGCGAAGACCGTCCTATAGGCACCGCCAAGTTGATAGCATTGCACTTTCACCCGCATCGACAGCCCTGGAGCCTATGAGCCGAAACGCCCTCCTCGTCCTCATCAAGATCGCCCTCACCGTTCCGGTGACCTACGCGTTGGCCTACCCATTCTTGAACGCGTCCGCAGCTGGCGGCGTTTTCAAGGAAGTTGAGTTGCTTGGCGTGTTCTGGGGCGCCGTCCTTGTGATCGCTTTCCTCACATTGATTTTTCTGTATTGCCGCGATCTTTTTCGATCCCTTTCCTTGGTACGTCCAAGTGCGCGAACGGCAACCCCGCGAAGTGTTTGGCTCATGTTTCTGCTGCCCTACAACTTCGTTGAGGACTTTTTCATCATCGCTAACGTGGCAAATTCCTTGCGGAGAGAGGCGCAACACAATCGTGCGCTGGATCCGTTCCAGCGTTTCGGCATGGTGTCCGGCCTGGGCTGGTGCACCGCACAGATCTTCTCTTTGCTCCCAAATGACGTGGGGGCGATATCGGGAGTTCTGGCATTACCGCTCTGGATCATTCACTGGCGATTCATCCGACAGGTGAATCAGGCCTTGAGGGAAGCCAGTCGTGCCAACATGAAAGCGAACCACGCCCTCGGCGACGCATGAATTCAAACGCTGGACGAGGACAAGCTCGCGCCGCCGGAGCGGTTATCCGGCCCTTAAGCAAGGGATAAGGCCAGGAGACACCAACGACAAACGCACAAAAAAAATGCCGCTCTGGATCCCTCCAGAGCGGCATTTCAGCCTTTAGCGCAGCTCTCAGTGCACCACGCGCTCAAACGTAAACTGCCCATCCCGATAGTCCACCGGCACCACATCCTTGGGCGCAAACTTGCCCTCCAGAATCATCCGTGCCACCGGATTCTCAAGCTGCTGCTGGATCGCCCGCTTCAACGGTCGCGCCCCAAACACCGGGTCGTAGCCCGCGGAGGCCAGCTTGGCCACCGCCTCGTCGCTGATCTCCAGCGCCAGATCCATATGCGCCAGACGCGCCGCCAGCCGCTTGAGCTGAATCCGCGCGATCGATTCGATGTTGCGTTGGTCCAGCGCGTGGAACACCACCACCTCATCGATCCGGTTCAGGAACTCGGGCCGGAAATGCGTCTTCACTTCCTGCCACACCGCACCCTTGATCACATCCGCCGGTTCGGTCGCCATCTGCTGGATGAGCTGTGAGCCCAGGTTGGACGTCATCACGATCACCGTGTTCTTGAAGTCCACCGTGCGGCCCTGGCCATCGGTCAGGCGGCCATCGTCCAACACCTGCAACAGCACGTTGAAGACGTCCGGGTGCGCCTTCTCGACTTCATCGAGCAGCACCACGCTGTACGGCTTGCGGCGCACGGCTTCGGTCAGGTAACCGCCTTCCTCATAGCCGACATAGCCCGGCGGCGCGCCGATCAAGCGGCTCACGGAATGCCTCTCCATGAACTCGCTCATGTCGATGCGGATGAGGTGCTCTTCCGAATCGAACAGGAAGCCAGCCAGCGCCTTGCACAGCTCGGTCTTGCCGACACCCGTGGGGCCCAGGAACAGGAACGAGCCGTAGGGCTTGTTCTCGTCCGCAATGCCCGCGCGCGAGCGGCGGATGGCGTCCGACACCAGCCGCACAGCTTCATCCTGGCCGACCACGCGCTCGTGCAGGCGGTCTTCCATCTTGAGCAGCTTTTCGCGCTCGCCGGTCATCATCTTCGACACGGGGATGCCCGTGGCGCGGCTGACGACTTCGGCAATCTCTTCGGCGCCCACTTGCGTGCGCAGCAGCTTGTTCGGCTGCTTCTGGCCAGTCGCTTCGGCAGCGGTGGCGGCCTTCAGCTTGCCTTCCAACTCGGGCAGCTTGCCGTATTGCAGCTCCGCCACCTTGTCCAGCTTGCCTTCGCGCTGCAGCTTGGCGATCTCGAGCTTGATCTTCTCGATCTCTTCCTTGAGCGCAGCAGCGCCTTGTGCGGCGCCCTTCTCAGCCTTCCAGATTTCATCCAGATCGGCGTATTCCTTCTGCAGGCGTTCGATTTCCTGCTCGATCAGCTCCAGGCGTTTCTGCGAGGCTTCGTCGGTTTCCTTCTTCACCGCTTCGCGCTCGATCTTGAGCTGGATCAGGCGGCGGTCGAGCTTGTCCATCGCCTCGGGCTTCGAGTCGATTTCCATCTTGATGCGCGCGGCCGCTTCATCGATCAGGTCGATGGCCTTGTCCGGCAGGAAGCGGTCGGTGATATAGCGGTGGCTGAGTTCAGCCGCGGCCACGATCGCCGGGTCGGTGATCTCCACGCCGTGGTGCAGTTCGTATTTCTCTTGCAGGCCGCGCAGGATGGCGATGGTCGCCTCCACGCTCGGCTCGTCGACGAGCACCTTCTGGAAGCGGCGCTCCAGCGCGGCATCCTTCTCGATGTACTTGCGGTATTCGTCCAGCGTGGTCGCGCCGATGCAATGCAGCTCGCCACGTGCCAGTGCGGGCTTGAGCATGTTGCCGGCGTCCATCGCGCCTTCGGCCTTGCCGGCGCCCACCATGGTGTGGATCTCGTCGATGAAGAGGATGGTCTGGCCCTCTTCCTTGGCGATGTCGTTGAGCACGGCCTTCAGGCGCTCTTCGAACTCGCCACGGTACTTGGCACCGGCCAGCAGGCCTGCCATGTCGAGCACCAGCACGCGCTTGTTCTTCAGGCTCTCGGGCACTTCGCCGTTGACGATGCGCTGCGCCAGGCCTTCGACGATGGCCGTCTTGCCCACACCAGGCTCGCCGATCAGCACCGGGTTGTTCTTGGTGCGGCGCTGCAGGATCTGGATGGCACGGCGGATTTCGTCGTCGCGGCCAATCACCGGGTCGAGCTTGCCGATGCGGGCCATCTCGGTGAGGTCGATGGTGTACTTCTTGAGCGCTTCACGCTGGCTTTCGGCCTCGGCGCTGCCGACGGTCTGGCCGCCGCGCACGGCATCGATGGCGGACTCCAGTGCCTTGCGCGCCAGCCCATGCTCGCGTGCGATGCGGCCGGCCTCGCCTTTGTCATCGGCCACGGCCAGCAGGAACAGCTCGCTGGCGATGAACTGGTCGCCACGCTTGATGCCCTCTTTCTCGGTCTGTTGCAGCAGGCTGCCCAGGTCTCGGCCGACCTGCACCTGCTCGCCACCTTGCACTTGCGGCAAGTGCTTGATGGCGCGGTCCAGCGCGGTGTCCAGCGCACCCGTATTCACGCCGGCACGCGCCAGCAGGTTCTTGGTAGCCCCATCCGGCTGGCGGAGCATCGCCAGCAGCAGGTGGATCGGTTCGATGTACGGATTGTCGTTGCCCAGCGCCAGGCTCTGCGCGTCGGCCAGCGCTTCCTGGAAGCGGGTGGTCAATTTGTCCAAACGCATTAAAAACCCCTTGCGGAAAATGTTTCACTGCTCCGAAAGATAGGGAGCTTCAGTGGCATTTCAAGCGCAAGAACGCGGGTTTTGATGCAGATTTGCGCCAGAACAAACGGCGGCACGCCCACGGGACGTGCCGCCGTTCCCATCACTTCGATGTGATCAAGTCACCGCATCGATGCGGCGGAGGCGTCGCGTACCCAAGAGGCTCACCATCAACTCAGCGTACGCACCGTCCAGAGGCCCAGCAGCGTCAGGAACAGCGAGCCGCCCAGATGCGCCACGATGTGCAGCACGCCGACCACGTAGTCGCCGGCAAGGATGTTGCCGACCACCTCGCTGGAGAAGGTCGAGAACGTCGTCAGCCCGCCAAGGAAGCCTGTCACTGCCAGCAAGCGCCATTCCGGCGGCAGGCCGGTGTGGGTATCGAAAAAGCCCACGGCCACGCCAATCAGGTAGCCACCCAGCAAATTGGCCAGCAACGTGCCATACGGCAGCGCCGGGTTGATCGCATTCAACAGAACGGCAAACAGCCAGCGCAGCCATGCTCCCAGTGCAGCGCCCACGCCCACTGCCACAAACCCCATCCCGCTCATGCGGTTGCTCCTTGTTATTCGTAGTCGGTCGGCTGTGCAGGCGCCCCCTGGCTACCCGCAGCATTGTTCGTGGTGATGCCCCAGCGGGCGAGCGCCTTGTCGTCCGTCACACGCGCATCGACCCAGCGCGCGCCTTCGGGCGTCTGCTCCTTCTTCCAGAACGGCGCCTCGCTCTTGAGGTAATCCATGATGAATTCGCACGCGGCAAAGGACTCGCCGCGGTGCTTGGAGGCTACCGCCACCAGCACGATATGGTCTTCGGGCTTGAGCTTGCCGACGCGGTGGATGACCAGTGCGTCGATCAGCTCCCAACGCTGCATGGCCGCGCTGACGATGTTAGCGAGCGCCTTCTCGGTCATGCCGGGATAGTGCTCCAGCTCCATCTCCGAGACGCCGCTGCCCTCGTTGATGTCGCGCACGATGCCGATGAAGCTCGCCACCGCGCCGATGTTCGGGCGGCCGGCACGCAGCGCGGCGATCTCGGCGCCGAGGTCAAAGTCGGCTTCTTGCACACGGACAGGCATGGCCGTTTTCCTCCGCTCAGCCGCCAGTGACGGGCGGGAAGAATGCGACCTCGCAGCCGTCATGCAAGGCGGTGTCCGCAGGCAGGATCTGGTGGTCCAGCGCCATGCGCAACGCACGACCTTGAGCGAGCGTTTCGCTCCACACCGGGCCGCGTTGCGCCAGCCAGGCGCGCACGTCGCCCAGGGTGCGGACGGTGTCGGGCACGACTGTCGTCTCCTGAGAGACACCCAATTGCTCGCGCACGCTGGCAAAGAAACGCAATTCAATCTGCATGGCCATCGCTCCTTACACCAGACCCGCGAACGGCAGGAAACTGACCACATCACCCTGCGCGATCGGCTGGTTGGGCGGGTTGTCGATCAAGCCATCGCCCCACACGGTGGAAGTCAGCACGCCCGAGCTTTGATTCGGGAACAGGTCCAGCCCGCCGTTGGCGTTGATGCGTGCACGCAGGAATTCGTTGCGGCGATCGCCCTTGGGCAATGCAAAGTCCGCACGCATCGGAATGCGCTTCGGCGCGACATCTTCTACACCCTGCAGACGGAGGATGAACGGCCGCACGAACAGCAGGAACGTGACGAAGCTCGACACCGGGTTACCCGGCAAGCCAATGAAGAACGCCGTCGGCCCACCAACCATCCCTTCCGGCCGACGCACCTCACCAAAAGCCAGCGGCTTGCCCGGCTTGATGGCGATCTGCCACAGGTTCAAGCGCCCTTCGGCTTCCACGGCGGGCTTGATGTGGTCTTCCTCGCCCACCGACACGCCACCAGAGGTGATGATCAGATCGTGCGCCTCCGCGGCTTCGCGCAGCGTCTCGCGCGTGGCTTGCAGCGCGTCGGGCACGATGCCGAAATCGGTGATGTCGCAGCCGAGGTTTTCGAGCAGCGCGCGCAATGTGAATCGGTTGGAGTTATAGATGGCGCCGGGCTTGAGCGGCTCGCCGGGCATGGCGAGCTCGTCGCCGGTAAAGAACACGGCCACGCGCGGGCGGCGCACGACGTGCAGATTGGCGCAACCGACGGATGCGGCCAGCCCAAGTTGCTGCGCGCCGAGACGCGTGCCGCGGGACAGGATTTCAGCGCCGGTGGCGATGTCCTCGCCGGCACGGCGGATCCATTCGCCCGATTGCGGCACGTGGTCGATGATGACGGTACCTGTGTCCGCGTCAGCCGTGCATTGCTCCTGCATGACCACCGCATCGGCTCCCGACGGGATCATCGCGCCGGTGAAGATGCGCGCCGCCTCGCCTGCGTTAAGCGGCTGGCCCACGTGGCCGGCAGGAATGCGTTGCGCCACCTTCAGCCGCGTGCCCGGCGCCGTGATGTCAGCCGCACGCACTGCGTAGCCGTCCATCGACGTATTGTCGGCCGGCGGCACGTTCAGGCTGCTGTGCACGGCTTGCGCGAGGATGCGGCCATTGGCGTGCAGCGTCGGCACGGTTTCGGTTTCGTGCAACGGGCGCACGGCGGCGAGCAGTTGCGACAGCGCCGCATCGAGCGTCAGCAAGGACGGTTTTACGGCGGGAGCATCGTTGGCGGACATGCGGGAGCAGGAAAACGAAATCGGGAAAGAGATTTCGATTGTATCGGTTCCACGCCAGCGCCATGCATCAGCGCAGGCGTATCAAGCGAATGCGTTGGCGAGTGCCGAGCGCAACGCCGGCACGGTGGTCTCGTCGAACCACGGGTTGTGTTTGAACCAAGCAAGATTGCGCGGACTCGGGTGCGGCAGCGGAAACAGAACGCGGCCCTCCCCGTCCTGCACAGGCCCATTGCGGACCACGTCAGTGAGCGACCAGTCGTGCGGTACATCAAGGTAGTGACGCTGCGCATAGGTGCCGACCAGTAGCGTGAGCTTCACTTCAGGCATGGCCGTCAGCAAGGGGCGATGCCATTTCGGCGCGCATTCAGGCCGCGGCGGAAGATCGCCATTCGAGCCGGTGCCGGGAAAGCAGAACCCCATCGGCACCACGGCGATGCGCTTGTCGGCGTAGAAATCGTCGTAGGGAATTTGCAGCCACTGGCGCAGGCGGTCCCCCGAGCGGTCATTCCAGGGGATACCGGTTTCGTGAACAATGCGCCCAGGCGCCTGCCCGATGATGAGCACGCGGGCGCGGCGGTCGGCCAAAACAACGGGGCGCGGCTCGTGCGCCAGCGCCCCTTTGCATTCGCGGCAGGCGCGGATGTCGTGCAGGCAGCGCTCGAACGCTGCTCCGGCCACGTCATCCGGCACTGCTTCCATCGTTTTAAAGACCGGTGTGTTGCGCGATGTAGGTCTTCACGCGATCCACATCGGCCGGCATGACCTCGAAGCGCTGCGGCAGCGATTCGATATCCGCGTAACCAGCCGGGCGCTCCGGCTCGCGGTCCAGCGCTTCACGGATGGTGTCGCCAAACTTGGCCGGCAGCGCCGTTTCCAGCACCACCATCGGCACACCCGGCGTGAGGTTTTCGCGCGCCACCTTCACACCATCGGCGGTGTGGGTGTCGATCATCGTGCCGTAACGGGCAAACACATCGCGGATCGTGTTGACGCGGTCTTCGTGCGTGCTACGGCCCGAGACGAAACCGAACTCGGCGATGCGGTCGAACTCCGGCTTGCCGGTCATCGAGAAGCCGCCCTTTTCGTCCACGTCGCGGAAGAGCTGCGCGAGGCGCGCCGGGTCGCGATCCAACAGGTCGAACACAAAGCGTTCGAAGTTGGAGGCCTTGCTGATGTCCATGCTCGGGCTGGATGTGTGATACGTCTGCGCGGCGGAGCGCACGCGGTATGTGCCGGTGCGGAAGAACTCGTCGAGCACGTCGTTCTCGTTGGTGGCAACCACCAGCTTGTCAATCGGCAGCCCCATCATGCGCGCGATGTGGCCCGCGCAGACGTTGCCAAAGTTGCCCGACGGCACGCAGAACGACACCTTGTCGCCAATCTTCGGGGCGGCCAACAGGTAGCCCTTGAAGTAGTAGACGACCTGCGCGACAACGCGCGCCCAGTTGATCGAGTTGACCGTGCCGATCTTCTGGCGGGCCTTGTACTCGTGATCGTTCGACACCGCTTTGACGATGTCCTGTGCGTCGTCGAACACGCCTTCGATGGCGATGTTGAAGATATTCGCGTCTTGCAGGCTGAACATCTGCGCAGTCTGGAACGCGCTCATCTTGCGGTGCGGGCTCAGCATGAACACGCGCACGCCGCGCTTGCCGCGCATGGCGTATTCGGCCGCGCTGCCGGTGTCGCCGGACGTGGCGCCCAGGATGTTCAGCTCGGCGTGCTCGCGGTCGAGTGCGTATTCAAACAGGTTGCCCAGCAGCTGCATCGCCATGTCCTTGAAGGCCAGCGTCGGGCCGTTGGACAGGCACAGCAGCGAGAGCGACGTGCCACCTTCATCGCCCAGCTTGTGCAGCGGCGTGATGTCGGCGGTGTTGTCGCCCTGGCGTGCGTTGCTGTAGACCTCAGCCGTGTAGGTACGGCGGGTCAGCGCGCGCAGGTCATCCTCGGGGATGTCGGTGGCGAACTTGCGCAGGATCTCGAACGCGAGATCGGCATACGGCAGGTCGCGCCAGCGCGTCAGTTCTTCAGCGCTGACCTGCGGATACTGCTCCGGCAGGTACAGGCCGCCGTCCGGCGCCAGGCCGCCCAGCAGGATGCGGGAGAAACTCTGCGGCTCACTGTGGCCGCGGGTCGATCGGTATTGCATGCTCATCTCGTACGCTTGCTCAGTTGAGTTCTTCCATGCGGATGCGCTTGACCTTCGACAGCACGGTCGGCAGCGCTTCGATGGCGGCGATGGCACCGTTCACGTGTTTCTCGACGGCCGTGTGCGTCAGCATGATGATGTCGGTCTGCGGCTGCGGCTCGCCCTCGCGCGATTCCTTCTGCAGCATCGCGTCGATCGAGATGCCGGTCTTGGCCAGAATCTGCGTGATATCGGCCAGCACGCCAGTCTGATCGGCCACGCGGATGCGCAGGTAGTAGCTCGAGCGCACTTCGTCGATCGGCAGGACCGGCGTGTCGGACAGCGCGTCCGGCTGGAACGCCAGATGCGGCACGCGGTGTTCCGGGTCAGCCGTGTGCAGGCGCGTCACGTCCACTAGGTCGGCAACGACGGCCGAGGCGGTCGGCTCGGCGCCGGCACCCTTGCCGTAGTACAGCGTCGGGCCCACGGCATCACCGTTGACGACCACGGCGTTCATCGCGCCTTCCACGTTGGCGATCAGGCGCTTGGCCGGCACCAGCGTCGGGTGCACACGCAGCTCGATGCCCGCTTCAGCGCGGCGCGTGATGCCCAGCAGCTTGATGCGGTAGCCGAGTTCTTCTGCGTAGCGGATGTCGACGGCTTCCAGCTTGGTGATGCCCTCGACATACGCGCGCTCGAACTGCACCGGCACGCCAAAGGCGATGGCGCTCATGAGCGTGAGTTTGTGTGCGGCGTCGAAGCCCTCGATGTCGAACGTCGGATCGGCTTCGGCATAGCCGAGGCGCTGGGCTTCCTTCAACACGGTGTCGAAGTCCAGGCCCTTGTCGCGCATCTCGGACAGGATGAAGTTGGTGGTGCCGTTGATGATGCCGGCGATCCACTCGATGCGGTTAGCCGTCAGGCCCTCGCGCAGCGCCTTGATGATGGGGATGCCACCGGCCACTGCGGCCTCGAACGCCACCATCACGCCCTTGTCCTGGGCAGCCTTGAAGATCTCGTTGCCGTGCACGGCCAGCAGCGCCTTGTTGGCGGTGACGACGTGCTTGCCGTTGGCGATGGCGCGCAGCACCAGCTCGCGCGTCAGGTCATAGCCGCCGATCAGCTCCACCACGATATCGATCTCGGGCGAATCCACCACGGCAAACGGGTCGCTCACCACAGGCACGGTCGCGCCGGATTCCTGCACGATGGCGCGCGCCTTGTCGAGATTGCGCACCGCAATCATGGCGACTTCAATGCCGCGCCCCGCGCGACGACGGATTTCTTCCTGGTTCCGTTGCAGAACCTTGAGCGTACCGCCACCGACGGTACCGAGCCCGAGCAGGCCGATCTTGATGGGATTCATGGGACGTATCGTAAAAACAGAAGGGCAAAAAACAGACAGGGCAGACACTTCGGTCTGCCCCGCTCACAACATGTCTGGCGGAAGACCGAGTCTATGCGGCCCGGATGCCAGTACCGTGACGCTGACGGTACCGCTCCAGGAAGCGCGAAATTCGGCCAATCGCTTCGCGAAGATCGTCTTCGTGCGGCAGGAAGACGATGCGGAAGTGGTCCGGCGAGTGCCAGTTGAAGCCCGTGCCCTGCACCAGCAGCACGCGCTCTTCTTCCAGCAGTTGGCGGATGAATTGCTGATCGTCTTCGATCGGATACACAGCCGGATCAAGGCGCGGGAACATGTACAGCGCAGCCTTCGGCTTCACGCAGGTCACGCCCGGAATCGCAGTGATCAGCTCGTGCGCCAGGTCACGCTGACGGCGCATGCGGCCGCCCGGCGCGACCAGGTCCTTAATGCTCTGGTAGCCGCCCAGCGCGGTCTGGATCGCCCACTGGCCCGGCACATTGGCGCACAGGCGCATCGACGACAGCATGTTCAGGCCTTCGATGTAATCCTTAGCCGGGCGCTTGTCACCGGAGACCACCATCCAGCCGGCGCGGTAGCCGCACGAGCGATAGCTCTTCGACAGGCTGTTGAACGTGATGGTCAGCACATCCTCCGACAGCGAACCGAGAGCCGTATGCTTGTTGTCGTCAAACAGGACCTTGTCGTACACCTCGTCGGCGAAGATCACTAGGCCATGCTCGCGCGCAATCGCAATGATGCCGCGCAGCAGATCATCGGAATACAGCGCGCCGGTCGGGTTGTTCGGGTTGATGACGACGATGCCCTTGGTGTTGGGCGTGATCTTGGCGCGAATGTCGTCCAGATCCGGCATCCAGCCGTTGGCTTCGTCGCAGATGTAGTGCACCGGCGTGCCGCCCGAGAGGCTGGTCACCGCCGTCCACAGCGGGTAGTCGGGCGCAGGCAGCAGCAGTTCATCGCCCTCGTCGAGCAACGCGTTGGTCGCCAGGGAGATCAGCTCCGATGCGCCATTGCCCAGGTAGATGTCATCCAGCGTGACGTTCTTGATGCCCTGCTCTTGCGTGTAGTGCATCACCGCCTTGCGCGCCGCGAAGATGCCCTTGGAATCCGAATAGCCGGCCGAATTCGGCAGGTTGCGGATCATGTCCAGCTGGATTTCTTCCGGGGCATCAAAACCGAACACGGCCAGGTTGCCGATGTTCAGCTTGATGATCTTGTGGCCGTCTTCTTCCATCTGCTTGGCCTTTTCGAGCACGGGGCCGCGAATGTCATAGCAGACGTTGTTGAGCTTGGCGGATTTCTGGATCGTTTTCACGGGCGATTGAGCGGGCTTGGGATTGCGGATGATTTTGTATTGCAGCAAGGCAGCGGGGGTGGCACTGCTTGTGCGGGCAAGCGCTGCGCTCTTCCTTGCCGGGCGTCGCTTGTGGCGCGGCGGGCAAAGGAGAGAAAAAGATATAATTTAGCCCATTATGACAGACTTCGGCGGGCATTTTTGCAACGCAGCGAGATCACCGCGCAAGTCTGAAACCTAGCGCCCCTGCCGCCGTATGAGTCCATATGTGCCGCAGCCATCGCGCCCGATGGGATTCCCACCTTGAAGCTCCATTCATCCGATTCGTCCACCGTCCTCAATACCGTCACCGCGTATGGCGACGGCTATATCGAAATCAACAAGGTGCGCTACGAGCACTCGGTGCTGGTCATGCCCGAAGGTGCCGTCGTACCGTGGGACGTAGCGCGCTTTGAAGACCTCACGCCCGAGCATTTCGCCCACCTGCTGGAGATGGGCGCCGAAGTGGTGATCTTCGGGACCGGCAACAAGCTGCGTTTCCCGCATCCGCGTCTGACTG
Source organism: Ralstonia sp. 25C (assembly GCF_051904805.1). Classification (NCBI taxonomy): domain Bacteria; kingdom Pseudomonadati; phylum Pseudomonadota; class Betaproteobacteria; order Burkholderiales; family Burkholderiaceae; genus Ralstonia; species Ralstonia sp. 25C. Next base: position 365,688 of record NZ_CP196737.1, read on the forward strand.
CGCCGCTCACAGGCAAGCGTATCGGCGTGGAGGCCATGGACATCCAGGCCGCCGGACGCACCTACAACATCCTCATGCTGGAAGGCCGCAAGGTGGCTGCCGCACTGCTGATCGAGCGCGCCTGACACCGCATGCCGATCGACCGCTCCGCCAACGCGCCCGCCCTGCCCTGGCGCAATGCTTCCCTGTGGCTGCTCGCCGCCGCGCTTCTGGCCATCTGGCTTGGCACGCTGGGCTACCGTCACCTGATTCCCACCGACGAAGGCCGCTACGCCGAAATCGCCCGCGAGATGTTCACCTCGGGCGACTGGGTGACCATCCGCTATAACGCGCTCAAGTACTTCGAAAAACCTCCCCTGCAGATGTGGGGCACGGCGCTGGCCTATACGCTGTTCGGCATCGGCGATTGGCAGGCGCGGCTGTTCACGGCGCTCTCGGGCATTGTCGGCATCGTATTCACCATGCTGGCGGCGGCACGCTGGTGGGGGCGGCGCACCGCGGTCATCAGCGGGCTCGTGCTGGTAAGCGCGCCGATGTGGAATGTGGGTGCGCATTTCAACTCGCTCGACATGGGCGTGGCCGGCTGCATGACGATGGCTTTGGGCGCGCTGCTGCTGGCGCAACACCCGAGCGCGACGCGCACTCAGCAACGCTGGTGGATGTGGACCTGCTGGGCGTCCATGGCGCTGGCGGTGCTGAGCAAAGGCCTGATCGGCGTGGTGCTGCCAGGCTTTGTACTGGTGGTCTACACACTGGTAGCGCGCGACTGGGCGCTATGGAAGCGCCTTCACCTGGTGACCGGGTTGATCGTGTTCTTCGCCGTGAGCGCGCCCTGGTTCGTACTGATTTCGGCCCGCAACCCAGAATTCGCCTGGTTCTTCTTTGTGCATGAGCACTTCCAGCGCTTTACCTCGACAGTGCACAACCGCAACGCGCCGCTCTGGTACTTCGTGCCGCTGTTGCTCGCAGGTTTCCTGCCTTGGCTGGCACAGTTACCTGGCGCCGCGCGCCTGACCTTCGCGCGCGCAGAGACCGCCCCCAACGGCTTCCGCCCCACGCTGATGCTTGGGCTGTGGGCCATCCTGATCTTCGCGTTCTTCAGCATCTCGGATTCGAAGCTGCCGGGCTATATCTTCCCGATCATCCCAGCGCTGGCGATGCTCGCCGCACTCGTGCTGGAGCGCACCGGCGAGCGCGCATGGCGCTGGCAGCTCAAGGCGTTCTTGGCGCTTGCCGTGATTGGCCTGGCGGCCAGCGGCTACGTGGCGACGATGTCTTCGGACATGTACCCGAATACGGTGTTTTCGCGCTTTGCGGCGTTTCTGGCGATGGCGTTCGCGGCCGGTGCGGTGTCCACATGGCTCGCGCTGCGCATGGCAAGCCGACGCTTCGAAAGCCTCGTCGCGTTTGCCTGTGCGTGGTTCCTCACATTTACGGCGGCCACGCTGGGGCACGAGGCGTTCGGGCGCTCGATGTCGGGTATCGATCTCGTTTCAGCCGTCAAGCCTTGGTTGAAGCCGGGCGTGCCGTTCTATGCGGTGGAGCGCCTGGACCATACAATGCCGTTTTACCTCGGCACACCCACCACCATGGTGCAGGAGCCGGATGAACTGGCATTTGGCGTGCAGCAGGAGCCCGCCAAGTGGATTCCAACCACGGATGCTTTCGTGGCCCGCTGGAAGGAAGGCGGCCAGGCAGTCGCCATGATGGGGTCGGGCACGTATGACCGGCTGGCCGCCCAAGGCGTACCGATGGTCGTCATCGCCCGAGACGCCCGCCGCGTGGTCGTTCGGCGCAACTAGGTTTCACCCACCGCGGCATTGAAAGAAGCGCGCAAGCGGATTTGTCGTAACATGCGCCCCTGCAGCGCAGTCGCGGGGCAAGCGCTGCTGTCGTAAAACACCAAAACAACACATGAATCTGGTCACTTTCGGGTTGATCCTGACGGGCGTCATGCTCAATGCCTGCGCCCAATTGCTGCTCAAGGCGGGCGTCAACAACATCGGCCGCTTTGCGTTTTCGGCTGAAAACATCGTGCCGATCGGCATCAAGCTTGCAACGCAGTGGCCCATCATCGGCGGGCTGTCGTGCTACGTGATTTCCGTGGTCGTGTGGATTCTCGGGCTGTCTCGGGTAGACGTGACCATCGCGTACCCGATGCTCTCGCTGGGCTACGTGGTCAACGCCTTCCTGGCGTGGTATCTGTTTGGCGAAGTGCTGACCATGCAGCGCCTGATCGGCATCGGGATCATCCTCATCGGCGTCTTTGTGCTGGCGCGCTCGTAAGCCGGCCGCCTGTGCATCCAATCTCATTCAAGTCCGCATCTGCCCAATGACGCAAACCACCGCAACCGAACAACCGTTCCTGCCCTTCGTGCGCCCGACCATTGACGAGGCGACCATCGCCGCCGTGGCCGACGTGCTGCGCTCGGGCTGGATCACCTCGGGCCCCAAGGTCGCCGCGTTTGAGGCCGCTCTGTCGGAGTACTTTGGCGGCCGCATCGTGCGGACCTTCGCCAACGGCACAGCGACGATGGAAGTCGCGCTGCGCATTGCGGGCATCGGCCCCGGCGATGAAGTCATCACCACGCCGATCTCGTGGGTCGCCACGTCCAATGTGGTGCTGACCGTCGGCGCCAAGCCGGTCTTCGTTGATGTCGATCCGGTCACGCGCAACATCGATCTGGGCAAGGTCGAGGCGGCCATCACGCCGCGCACGAAGGCCATCATCCCGGTCTATCTGTCCGGCCTGCCGGTCAACATGGACCGCCTGTACGACATCGCCCGCCGCCACAAGCTGCGCGTGGTCGAAGACGCCGCGCAGGCCATCGGCTCGCGCTGGGGCGACAAGCGCATCGGCGAGATTGGTGATCTGGTCAGCTTCAGCTTCCAGGCCAACAAGAACATCACCACTATCGAGGGCGGCGCGCTCGTGCTGAACACGCCCGAGGAAGCCGTGCTGGCCGAGAAGTACCGCCTGCAAGGCGTCGTGCGCACCGGCTTCGACGGCATGGAAGTCGACCTAGTCGGAGGCAAGTTTAACCTCACGGACGTCAATGCCGCCATCGGCCTGGGCCAGTTTGCGCAACTGGAGACCATCACCGCTCGCCGCGCTGCCCTCGCCCGCCGCTACTTCGCCGCCATGCGCGCCGCCGACATCGAATCGTTCGGCGTCGAGCTGCCGGTGGAAAACTTCACGCACACGAACTGGCATATGTTCCAGATCGTGCTGCCGCTGGATCGCCTGAAGGTGGATCGCGCCGGCGTCATGGCCGGGCTGAAGGCGCTGGGCATTGGCGCAGGCGTGCACTATCCGCCCATCCACCTGTTCAAGCTGTATCGCGAACTCGGCTGGAAACCGGGCATGCTCCCGGTCGCTGAACGCATCGGCCGGGCCATCGTCACGCTGCCGATGTTCGCTGCCATGGAAGATTCCGACGTGGATCGCGTGGTCAACGCGGTCCGCCAACTTTGCGCCCAGTACCAATAAGCCAATAATGAAGACACCCGCTCTCTCGGTCGTCATTCCTGTCTACAACGAAGAAGACGGGCTCGCTGCGCTGTTTGCGCGCCTGTATCCCGCGCTCGACGCGCTCGGCATTTCGTACGAAGTCGTGTTCGTCAATGACGGCAGCCGCGACCGCTCCGCCGCCATGCTGGCCGAGCAATTCCGCGCACGGCCGGACAGCACGCGCGTCGTGCTGTTCAACGGCAACTATGGCCAGCACATGGCCATCCTGGCCGGCTTCGAGCATGCGCGCGGCGAACGCGTCATCACGCTGGATGCCGACCTGCAGAACCCACCGGAAGAAATCGGCCGCCTGGTCGAAAAGCTCGATGAGGGCTACGACTATGTCGGCACCATCCGCCGCAACCGCCAGGACAGCTGGTTCCGCCGCACCGCCTCGCGCGCCATGAACTCCCTGCGCGAGCGCATCACGCACATCAAGATGACGGACCAGGGTTGCATGCTGCGTGGCTACAGCCGGACCATCGTCAACACCATCAACCGCTGCCGCGAAGTCAACACCTTCATCCCGGCACTGGCTTACTCGTTCTGCAAGAACCCGACCGAAATCGAGGTCGATCACGAAGAGCGCTTTGCGGGCGAATCGAAGTATTCGCTGTACAAGCTCGTGCGCCTGAATTTCGATCTGGTGACGGGCTTCTCGGTGATCCCGCTGCAATGGTTCTCGGCGATCGGGATGCTGCTGTCGTTCGCTTCGGCCATTCTGTTCATTCTGCTGGTGGTGCGCCGCTTTATCCTCGGCGCGGAAGTCCAGGGCGTGTTCACGCTGTTCGCCATTACGTTCTTCCTGATGGGCGTGCTGCTGTTCGGCATTGGCCTGCTGGGCGAATACATCGGCCGCATCTACCAGCAAGTGCGTGAGCGTCCGCGCTATCTGGTGCAAGGCGTGCTGGAAGACACGCCCCACCTGCACGAAGCCGGCGCGGCGGATCTGAAGCCGGGTTCGCAACGAGGCGTCGCATGAGCGGTGACATCAAGCGCCGCGCGGTCGTCTTTGCGTACCACAACGTTGGCGTGCGCTGCCTGCGCGTGCTCGCGGCGCGCGGCATCCAGGTCGAACTCGTTGTCACGCATGAGGACAACGCCGCCGAGAACATCTGGTTCGGCAGCGTGCGCGCCACGGCCCAGGAACTCGGTATCCCGTTCGTCACGCCGGACAACGCCAACGGGGAAGATCTCCACGCCCGCATCGCGGCCATCGCACCGGACTTCATTTTCTCGTTCTACTACCGGCACATGATCCCGATGTCGCTGTTGAGCCTCGCCAAGTTCGGCGCATTCAACATGCACGGGTCGCTACTGCCCAAGTATCGCGGCCGCGTGCCGATCAACTGGGCCGTGCTGCACGGCGAAACCGAAACCGGCGCCACGCTGCATGAAATGGTGGAAAAGCCGGATGCCGGTTACATCGTCGACCAAACAATCGTGCCGATCCTGCCGGACGACACCGCACATGACGTGTTCGAAAAGGCCACCGTAGCCGCCGAACAGACGCTGTGGCGCGCACTGCCCACGATGATTGCCGGGCAAATCCCGCAGCACCCGAATGTGCTCGCCGACGGCAGCTACTTCGGTGGCCGCAAGCCCGAAGACGGCCGCATCGATTGGTCTAAACCCGCCCAGCAGGTCTATAACCTGATTCGCGCCGTGGCGCCGCCCTATCCTGGTGCATTTACGGATGCCGGCAAAGGTGATGCCAACGCGCGCTACATCGTCGCGCGCGCCCGTCTGGCGCATCAAACCTTCACGAATTTGCCCCCGGGCTTGCACGTCGTGGATAATGCGATGTTCGGCGTGTGCGGCGATGGGGGAGCCATCGCCATTCACGAGCTCTGGCGCGTCGAGCCCCAAGCTGCCGGCGGTACGGTTGTCGTAACCGCGCAGCAGCTCGCCAGCCAGCTCGCCCTCTTCTGATTTTCGGTTTGCCCTCATGAAAAAAGTACTGATCCTCGGCGTCAACGGCTTCATCGGCCACCACCTGTCCAAGCGCATCCTGGAGACCACCGACTGGGAGGTCTACGGCATGGACATGCAGACCGAGCGCCTGGGCGACCTGGTCAACCACCCGCGCATGCACTTCTTCGAGGGTGACATCACCATCAACAAGGAGTGGGTCGAGTATCACGTGAAGAAGTGCGACGTGATCCTGCCGCTGGTGGCCATCGCCACGCCGTCGACTTACGTCAAAGACCCGCTGCGCGTGTTCGAGCTGGACTTTGAAGCCAACCTGCCGATCGTTCGCTCGGCTGCCAAATACGGCAAGCACCTGGTCTTCCCGTCGACCTCCGAGGTCTACGGCATGTGCAGCGACTCGGAATTCGATCCGGAAGCCTCGCCGCTGATTTACGGCCCGATCAACAAGCCGCGTTGGATCTACGCATGCTCCAAGCAGCTGATGGACCGCGTGATCTGGGGTTACGGCATGGAAGGCCTGAACTTCACGCTGTTCCGCCCGTTCAACTGGATCGGCCCGGGCCTGGACTCGATCTACACCCCGAAGGAAGGTTCGTCGCGCGTTGTGACGCAGTTCCTCGGCCACATCGTGCGCGGCGAGAACATCAAGCTCGTCGATGGCGGCAGCCAGAAGCGCGCCTTCACGTACATTGATGACGGCATTGACGCGCTGGTGCGCATCATCGCCAACAAGGATGGCGTGGCCTCGGGCAAGATCTACAACATCGGTAACCCGTCGAACAACTACTCGGTGCGCGAGCTGGCCAACATGATGTTGGAGCAAGCCGCCAAGATCGACGAGTACAAGGACACCGCCAAGCAAGTCCAACTAGTGGAAACGACCTCCGGCGCTTACTACGGCAACGGCTACCAGGACGTGCAGAACCGCGTGCCGAAAATCGCCAACACCATGGACGAGCTCGGCTGGAAGCCGACCACCACGATGCAGGACGCGCTGGCGAACATCTTCGAAGCGTATCGCACGCACGTGGCAGACGCCCGCAGCCTTGTCGAAGAAGGCAACGGCAACAAGTAAGCAACAGCAAAGCACCACCCGCGCAGGTTCATGGCCCTCATCGTCCTCAAGATCGACGTCGACACCCTGCGCGGCACCCGCGAAGGCGTGCCTAATCTCTCGCGCATGCTGCGCGAACACGAGGCGGGCGCGACCTTCCTCTTCAGCCTCGGCCCGGATCACACCGGCTGGGCGCTGCGCCGGGCATTCCGCCCTGGCTTCCTGAAGAAAGTTTCCCGCACGTCCGTGGTCGAGCACTACGGCCTACGCACGCTGATGTACGGCGTGCTGCTGCCCGGGCCCGACATCGGCCGCAAGGCTGCCGCCGAGATGCGCGCCATTGCCGAGGCAGGTTTCGAGACCGGCATCCACACGTGGGACCACGTCCGCTGGCAGGACAACGTCCGCCAGCGTGACGGCAACTGGACCGCCCGCCAGATGGGTGCCGCCCATGCGCGCTTCGTGCAGGTCTTCGGCCAGCCGCCCGTTACGCACGGTGCCGCTGGCTGGCAGATGAACGACCACGCTTTCCGGCAGATCGACGCCTGGGGCATGGCCTACGCCTCCGACGGCCGCGGCACGCATCCATACATTCCGAGCGTCGATGGACAGGCGCTCAACCACGTGCAATTGCCGACCACGCTGCCGACGCTGGACGAACTCATCGGCGTGGGTGACATCACCCTCGACAACGTCGCCCGGCACATCCTCAAGATGACCGAATCTGACCGCGACCAGGTCTTCACCTTGCACGCAGAACTTGAAGGGCAGAAACTCGCCCCGATCTTCCGCGAGTTGCTGCAAGGCTGGCGCGCGCAGGGCCATCGGCTGGCGTCGATGGGCGATTATTACGCGACGCTCGATCGCAGCACCCTCCCCGTTCAGCCCGTCACGTGGGGCGAAATTGCAGGCCGCAGCGGCAGCTTGATCGTTCAGCCGGCCTGATTTGCTGTCACCAACGGCGGCAGGCTTCACGGTTGGCTGTCCACGCGCTTGCAACCCTTCCCCGCGGTTTTCCGGAACACACCATGCCCGTCACCCTCGACAAGCCTCTTCCCGAGTTCTCCGCGCCAGCCACGAGCGGCATCACGTTTTCGCCGGCGTCGCAGCGCGGCAAGATCGTCGTACTGTATTTCTATCCGAAGGACAACACGCCCGGTTGCACCACCGAGGCGATGAACTTCCGCGACCAGTACGACGCCTTTGAAGCTGCCGGCGCCGTGGTGTTCGGCATCTCGCGCGACAGCCTGAAATCGCACGAGAACTTCAAGGCCAAGCTGGAGATGCCGTTCGAGCTAATTTCCGACGCGGATGAAGCCGTCTGCAACCTCTTCGACACCATCAAGATGAAGAAGATGTACGGCAAGGACGTGCGCGGCATCGAACGCAGCACCTTCCTGATCGATGCCAAGGGTGTGTTGCGCAAAGAGTGGCGTGGCGTGAAGGTGCCCAACCATGTGGACGACGTACTAGCGGCGGTGCGTGCGTTGTAACCCGCAGCGGGTCGTCGATGGGTCACGAAAGCGCCGCACAGGGCACCCCAGCGCTTCCCCCAGGGCAGTTTCGCGGGACTGCAACGCGGCACTAGACGTCACATGTCACAGATTGCAAATACCAAAAGCTTCCGATACAGTCGGAACCGATGAGTACGAAATCCGGATGCCATTCCGATTGCCCACGACGGTACCGGCGGCCAAGTTGGCCTGATACCGCATCGGCGTTTTCCCCAGCGGCAAGGCTGGGCAGAACGTCCGAATCGTGCAGCTTGTTGTGGCGTTCATCTAGGCCGCCCCACCTCTCGCAGGTCATGGCGGCTTTTTTGTGGCCGTCGCTCACGCGTTCATACGTGCGGCGCGCCGCCACTTCCCTCAGCGTTTTCCATCAGCATCGCCTCGCTATCAACGAGTGCGGTGTTTCGTCGTTGTTCCCTCCAGAGAGGTAATCGAAGCATGCCGCTGCCGACCATGCCCACCCAGCCAGCCCAATTGCTCGACCCGGCTGAATTCAAGCCTTTCGGCAAAGCCGGAAAGCCCAAGGCGGGTCAGGAACCTCGAAAACCGGTGCCCGCCCTTGAACGCGAGGCGCTGTCCGAAACCGGCCGAGCGCAACCCAAACGTAGCGCGGGCGGCGCAGCCCAGGCACGCGCGGGCGAATCGTCGCCGGTGGCCAAGGAAGAGGCTCGCCAGCGCCCCGCCAGCATTCTCAAGGCTGTCAACAAAACACCCGCGACCGGCAAGTCAACCGAAGCCGCGCCCCGCCGCCGTGCCCGCCGCGACGAAGGCCCGACCAAGCTGTTCGTGCTCGATACCAACGTGCTGATGCACGATCCGTCGTCGTTGTTCCGCTTTGAGGAGCACGACGTCTATCTGCCGATGATGACGTTGGAGGAGCTGGACAATCACAAGAAGGGCATGAGCGAAGTCGCGCGTAATGCCCGCACGGTGAGCCGCACGCTGGATCAACTGGTGGCTGGTACCGAAGGCACGATGGACGACGGCCTGCCGCTGGCCAAGCTCGGCAACCGCGATGCACAGGGGCACCTGTTCTTCCAGACGCGCCTGAACGACATCAAGCTGCCCGACGGCTTGCCGCAAGGTAAGGCGGACAACCAGATCCTGGGCGTGGTGTCGGCGCTGCAGCAACAGCGGCCGGATCGCCATGTCGTGCTGGTGTCGAAAGACATCAACATGCGGATCAAGGCGCGCGCCCTCGGCCTGCCGGCGGAGGACTACTTCAACGACCGCGTGCTGGAAGACACCGACCTGCTCTACAGCGGTGTGATGGCCCTGCCGGCGGATTTCTGGCAGAAGCACGGCAAGAACATCGAGAGCTGGCAGGATCCAAAGACGGGCACGACGTTCTACCGCCTGTCGGGGCCGCTGGTGCCGTCGTTCTTGGTCAATCAGTTTGTCTTCCTGGAGCCGAATGACGGCAGCCTGCCGCTGTACGCGCAGGTCCGCGAGTTGAACGGCAAGACGGCGGTGCTGCAGACGCTCAAGGACTTCACGCACCAGAAGAACAATGTCTGGGGCGTCACGGCGCGCAACCGCGAGCAGAACTTTGCGCTGAACCTGCTGATGCACCCGGAGGTCGATTTCGTCACGCTGCTGGGCTCTGCCGGCACGGGCAAAACGCTGCTGGCGCTGGCCGCGGGCCTGGAGCAGGTGCTGGACCAGAAGCTCTACAACGAGATCATCATCACGCGTGCCACCGTGCCCGTGGGTGAAGACATCGGCTTCCTGCCCGGCACGGAAGAGGAAAAGATGCAGCCCTGGATGGGCGCCTTCGATGACAACCTCGAAGTGCTGCAAAAGTCCGATGACAACGCCGGCGAATGGGGCCGTGCCGCCACGCAGGAGCTGATCCGCTCGCGCATCAAGGTCAAGAGCATGAACTTCATGCGCGGCCGCACCTTCGTCAACAAGTTCCTCATCATCGACGAGGCACAAAACCTGACGCCCAAGCAGATGAAGACCTTGGTCACGCGTGCGGGCCCGGGCACCAAGATCGTCTGCCTGGGGAACATCGCGCAGATCGACACGCCGTACCTGACTGAGGGGTCGTCGGGCCTGACGTACGTGGTGGATCGCTTCAAGGGCTGGAGCCACAGCGGCCACATCACGCTGGCGCGCGGCGAGCGCTCGCGACTGGCGGATCACGCGTCGGACGTGCTGTAAGTACCACGCGGCGGCAAATCCGCCCGCCGCCAACCGTTGTGCCATCTGGGCCGCGCATTTGCGCGGCCTTTTTCTTGCTGCGTATTGGGCACCTCTCCCTTTTTCTGATGGAGGCCCAATGATGCCCACGCAACGAAACCTGCAGACCCGATCGCGCATGACCTTGATGTCGGCGGCGCTGGCGATGATGTTGTCCGCCGGCGCCTCCGTGGCGCTTGCCGACAACCTCATCCCGCAGACCTCCGGCCAGATCAGCTACGTCTGCGGCGGCGTTGCAGAGGACGAGCAGCAGGCGCTGAACGCGGAGGCGCGCAACTACAACCTGTCGCTCCTGTTTACGCAGGGGCCACGCGGCGAATATCTCTCCGACGTGAACGTTCAACTCACGCGACACGGCAAGGAGGTCGCCAATTTCCGCGCCGACGGCCCGCGCTGCCTCATCAAAGCACCGCCCGCGAGCTATAACGTGATCGCCACCTACGAGGGCGCCACCAAACGCGCCACCGTGCAGACCGGCAGCACGCGCAACGTCCAGCTTCGCTGGTAACGCTGCCCGCAAAGCGCGACGCCATCGGGCCGGAATCCGCAGACCCGCGCCCCGCTTGGCGTTGCGCCCCGCCAACACACCGCGCGGCCTGGTTTGGCATTCTCGCGCCGCGCGCATAGCATGCGACCTATCCGGACCTTTCTGATGGCGCATGCCGAAGCAGCACGGCTTTCCTCATAGCGACACCCGACTGGCGGGCGCAGCCCTGCTGGCGTTGGTGTGCCTGCTGTCTGCTTGCTCGTCCACGCCAACGCGTTCGACGGCTTCGCGCGACCCTGGCGCGCTTCGCACGCGCGGCGCCCCCATCAATGACCCAAGCGCCGGTCTCGAAGAAATCTCCATCGAAGCCATGGCCCTGGTGGGCACGCCGTATCGCTACGGCGGCAACACGCCAGACAGCGGCTTCGATTGCAGCGGGCTCGTGCGCTACGTCGTACAGCGCGCCGCCGCTGTGAATTTGCCGCGCACCGCGGCCGAAATGGGCCGACGCGGTACGGCGCTCGAACGCCGCGACGTGGCCTCGGGTGACTTGGTGTTCTTCAACACGACCGGCCAGGCGAACTCGCATGTCGGCATTTATGTCGGCCAAAACCGCTTCGTGCACGCGCCCGCCACGGGCGGCACCGTACGGCTGGAAGACATGACCAAGTCGTATTGGGCGAGTCGCTACATGGGCGCACGCCGCGTGGTGGCGGTCAGCAACTTGCCGGACGCCCCCGGGCCATCGAGTCAGCCCATCCCCGCGCCGGCTAGCCCTGCGCGCCCGATCGACGATGATCCACTCGGTACCTTGGCGCGCGCGCGTAGCGCGACAGCTGTCGTCGCCACGCCGGCCGACGATGACCCCATCGCACGCTTCGCCACGCAGTAACGCGCAGTAACGCTTCTTCGCACCCGCCAATGCAAACGCCCACCGGAATGGTGGGCGTTTCGTTTTAGGTGATGCGAGCCCGCTTACAGCACGTGCTTGCCGATCCACCAGGCAATCGCCGCCATGAAGGCCGACGCGGGAATCGTCAGGACCCACGCCCAGACGATATTGCCTGCCACGCCCCAACGCACCGCGGATGCCTTCTGCGCCGCGCCCACACCGACGATGGCGCCGGTAATGGTGTGCGTCGTCAACACCGGCACGCCCAGCGCCGAAGCGAAGAACAGCGTCAATGCGCCACCGGTTTCAGCGCAGAAACCGCCCACCGGCTTGAGCTTGGTGATCTTCTGGCCCATCGTGCGCACAATCCGCCAGCCACCGAGGAGCGTGCCCAGGCCGATCGCCACGTAGCAGCACACGATGACCCAAATCGGCGGCGTTTCGGCCGTTGCGGACGCATAACCGCCCGCGATCAGCAGCATCCAGATGATGCCGATGGTCTTCTGCGCATCGTTACCGCCGTGGCCCAGGCTGTACAGCGAAGCCGAGAGCAACTGCAAGCGCCGGAACCACCGGTCCACCTTCGACGGCGGCGTGCGGAAGAACAGCCACGACACCGCCACCATCAGCAGCGAGCCCAAGATGAAGCCCAGCAGCGGCGAAATCAGGATGAACGCCACCGTCTTCAGCAAACCGCTCGCCACCAGCGAGCCCGTGCCCGACTTGGCCACCGCCGAGCCGACCAGCCCGCCGATCAGCGCATGCGACGAGCTCGACGGAATGCCGTAGTACCACGTGATGATGTTCCAAGCGATGGCACCCACCAAGGCGCCGAAGATGACGTAGTGATCCACGATGGACGGGTCGATCGTATCCCGCCCCACCGTCGTGGCCACCTTGAGGTGGAAGATGAAAATGGCGATCACATTGCAGGCTGCGGCCATTGCCACCGCCTGCTGCGGCTTGAGCACGCCGGTCAACACCACCGTAGCAATGGAGTTGGCCGCATCGTGGAAGCCATTCATGAAGTCGAACACGATGGCCAGCGCCACCAGCAGGACGATCACCCAGAGACTGATCTGAAGCGTATGCATGAGGCGTCGTCTCGTCAGGCGTTTTCGAGCACGATGCCTTCGATGATGTTGGCGACATCCTCGCAACAATCGGTGACGCTCTCCAGTTGCTCGTAAATCGCCTTGAGCTTGATCAGCAGCTTGATGTCGTTTTCAGTGCGGAACAGCTTGGCCATGGCGGCGCGCATGACGCGATCGGCTTCGGACTCCAGTCGGTCGATTTCCTGCGCAATGGTCAGAATCTGGCGGCCGTTATTCATGTCGTCGAGCAACGCCACGGCCTTACGGACCTCTTCGCAGCATGCCACGCAGATGGTGGCAAGCTGGCGCGCCTCGTCCGTCACGTTGGTAACGTCGTACAGCGAGATGGTGAGCGACACGTCTTCCATCAGATCGAGGATGTCGTCCATCGTCGTGATCAGCTTGTGGATCTCATCGCGATCCAGCGGCGTGATGAAGGTCTTGTGCAGCAGCTCAACCGTGTCATGCGTGATGCGATCGGCTTTCTTCTCGAAGTTCTGCACATTGCGTGCATGCATTTCAGCATTGGGCAAGTCATTGACCAGCTCTTTGAGCGCATGGGCCGCTTTGACGGCACACTCGGCGTGCTGGTTGAAATACTCGAAGAACTTGCCTTCGGTAGGCATAAAGCGACCGAACATGTTGATCCTTGGGAACGGGAAAAGCAGGAGTCGTAAAAACAGCGCCGAACGGGATCACCGTCGGCGCTGTCATTAAAGCGCAATATTTTACCGGAACCGGCCCCGTGCCATGCGTGGCACGTTGTGGCGGTCCGACATGAAAAGACGATTATGTGTCGTTGTCGAAGAAAGCATTGCCACCGGTGAAGTTATCGAACTTCGTGTATTCACCGAGGAAGGTCAGGCGAACGGTACCGATGGGGCCGTTACGCTGCTTACCGATAATGATTTCGGCGGTGCCCTTGTCCGGCGAATCCGGGTTGTACACCTGGTCGCGATAGATGAACAGGATCACGTCGGCATCCTGTTCGATAGCGCCGGATTCGCGCAAGTCCGACATCACCGGGCGTTTGTTCGGACGCTGTTCCAGGCTTCGGTTCAGCTGTGACAGCGCGATCACCGGGCAGTTGAGTTCCTTCGCCAAGCCCTTGAGCGAACGCGAGATTTCCGAGATTTCGGTCGCGCGGTTTTCGCCGCCGCCCGAGCCCGACATCAGCTGCAGGTAATCGATGACGATCAGGCCGAGCTGCCCGCACTGACGCGCCAAGCGACGTGAACGCGCACGCAGCTCCATCGGGTTCAGCGCCGGCGTTTCATCAATGAAGAGCTGCGCATCGTTCATCTTCTGGATGGCGTGCGTCAGGCGTGGCCAATCTTCGTCGAGCAGGCGGCCGGTCCGCAGGCGGTGCTGATCCAGCCGACCGACCGAACCCAACATACGCATAGCGAGCTGCGTACCCGCCATTTCCATCGAGAACACGGCCACCGGCAGACCCTGCTCCACCGCAACGTGCTCGCCGATATTCAGCGAGAACGCAGTCTTGCCCATCGAAGGACGGCCTGCCACGATGATCAGGTCGCCGCCCTGCATGCCGCTGGTCATGCGGTCGAGGTCGACAAAGCCCGTCGGCACGCCGGTGATATCGCTCTGGTTATCGCGGTGGTACAGCTCATCGATCCGCTCGACCACCTGCGTCAGCAACGGCTGAATTTCCAGGAAGCCCTTCTGACCGCGCGCGCCCTCTTCCGCAATCGCGAACACCTTGGATTCGGCCTCGTCCAGCAGTTGCCGCACGTCGCGCCCTTGCGGGTTGAAGGCGCCGGCAGAGATTTCGTCGGCAATCGTCACCAACTGGCGCAATACGCCGCGGTCGCGGACGATTTCCGCATAGCGACGGATGTTGGCGGCGCTCGGCGTGTTCTGTGCCAGCGCGTTCAGATAGGCCAGGCCGCCCACCTCTTCCGCCTTGCCTGCCGCCTGCAACTGCTCGTACACCGTGATCACGTCAGCCGGCTTGGCCTGCGAGATCAGCTTGCCGATGTTGTGGAAGATCAGCCGGTGGTCGTAGCGGTAAAAATCGTGCTCGTTGATGAAATCGGCAATGCGATCCCAGGCGGCGTTATCCAGCAGCAACCCGCCGAGCACCGATTGTTCGGCCTCGATGGAATGCGGAGGCACCTTGAGGGAATCGAGCTGGGGATCGGAGGGCGCGTTCATGGCGGGATTATAACGGCGCTGCTCGGTCTTCAATCTGCACCCCTGACACAAAGGACAACAAAAAAGGCAGAGACTTTCGTCCCTGCCTTCTTGACTCGCGTTGGCCGCTTTCCGGCTGCCGCGAGTTAAAGCGTACGTGCTTAGACGGTCTCGCCTTGCACCGACACGGTCACGTCGACTGCCACATCCGTGTGCAGCGACACAACAACCGCGTGCTCGCCCACGGTCTTCAGCGGGCCGTTCGGCAGACGCACTTGCGCCTTCTCGACCTTGAAGCCTTGTGCGTTCAGCGCATCAGCGATGTCGTGGTTGGTGACAGAGCCGAACAGACGGCCATCCACACCAGCCTTTTGCGACAGTTGCAGCGCCAGGCCATTCAGCTTTTCGCCTTCGGCTTGTGCTGCCGCCAGCTTTTCAGCGGCCAGCTTTTCCAGCTCAGCGCGACGGGCTTCGAATTCCTTGATGGCGGAATCGGTAGCACGGCGGGCTTGCTTGTTCGGGATCAGGAAGTTACGAGCGTAACCGTCCTTCACACGCACCACGTCGCCCAGGTTACCCAGGTTGACGACCTTCTCGAGCAGAATAATTTGCATTGTGAGTTCTCCTTATCCCGCTTGATTAGTGCTTGTGCTGATCGGTGTAGGGCATCAGCGCGAGGAAACGTGCACGCTTGATGGCCGTGTCCAGTTGGCGCTGATAGATCGCGCGCGTGCCGGTCAGGCGGGCCGGCGTGATCTTGCCGTTCTCGCCGATGAAGTCCTTGAGCGTGTCCAGATCCTTGTAGTCGATCTGCTCAACGCCAGCGACGGTGAAGCGGCAGAACTTCTTGCGCTTGAACAGCGGGTTTTGCTGCTGGAAGCGCTTCTTGTTCTTCGCGTCGCGCTGCTTCTTGTTCATGAATGCCATGATTCAATCCTTTACGAATACGTTACATCCGGAGATGTGAAAGACCAGTGCTTTGCTGCTGCGGTGCTTGCGAGCTAGAAACCCGACGCAATCCAGGACGGTACCCGGAGCGATGCGGTCCAGAACAGAGGCCATCTTGCCGGCTGCCAGTGCTTCCATCGAAAACTCGATCTGCCGCACTGTCTGTGCTTCCATCGCCTGCCCGCTGTAGGTCAACAGGCAATTGACGATGGGCACACCGGCTGGGGTATATCGCATCACCTCGCGCTCGACCAATGTGGCGACGAGCTGCAAACGGTTGATGGCGTGATCCCTTTGGGCTTCGTCCATGCTCGCGGTGCGTAGTTAAACTTGCGCCGCACCGCGCGGCATCAGGCGGCCTGTTCGGTTTGAGCGGCGGCCTTCTTGGCCTCTTCGCGCGCAACTTCCTTCATCATCGGCGACGGAGCCGTTTCAGCCTTCTTGGTCTGAACGATGAGGTGACGCAGCACTGCGTCGTTGAACTTGAACGCGTGCTCGAGCTCAGCCAGGGTTTCCTTGCCGCACTCGATGTTCAGGCACACGTAGTGAGCCTTGGCCAGCTTCTGGATCATGTAGGCCAGTTGACGACGGCCCCAGTCCTCGACGCGGTGCACTTGGCCGCCTTGCGTGGTGACCGTGCTCTTGTAGCGCTCGATCATCGCGGGCACTTGCTCGCTCTGGTCCGGATGGACGATGAACACGATTTCGTAATGACGCATTGACGCTCCTTGTGGATTAAGCCGCCCGGGCGTCACACTCCGGTGCAGCAAGGTTGGTTAGCCTGCCATTATACGCAGACTCAACCGATTCTTTCAATACCGATCAATGACTTGCTGCAGGGAAGCAGTTTCTGCCTGGGCGCGCCCGGCAGCAATGAGCAGCATCAGCAGCACGCGCCCCTTGTACGGGTTGAGCGTGCCGGTCGAGGCCCAACGCTGCGCATCAGGTTGCGGCGGCACGATGCCCGCGCCTGTACGTGTTGAACGCAGCACAAAAACGCCTTGTTCGCTGGCGCGATTGAGCGCCGCCTCAAGGTTCACGTGAATGGAACCGGCGCCGGTCGCGGCGACCACCAATCCCTTCACGCCGGCAGCGACCAGCGTATCGACGAGCCGCGCATCCGGCTGCGCATAGCTGGCCAGCACCTCCACCCACGGCCATTGCCCAACGGGCGGCATCGGCAACACGTCCGCCGAATCGGGACGCTGGACCGCCCGTTGAAACTGCACCTGGGTATCGAGCACGAAGCCAACCGGGCCAACGTCCGGCGAGACAAACGCCTCCACCGCGTAGGTATGGGCTTTCTGCACATCGCGCGCGGCGTGGACCCGCTGATTCAGCGCCACAAGCACCCCACGCCCGCGCGACGCCGGGCTCGCCGCCAGCCGCACCGCGTTCAGCAGGTTCAGCGGGCCATCGGCCGACAGCGACGTCGACGGCCGCATCGCGGCAGTGACCACGATGGGCGTATCGCCTTGCTGCGTCAGGTGCAGCAGCATGGCGGTTTCTTCGAGCGTGTCCGTACCGTGCGTGATGACCACCCCGTCCACGCCCTCCACGTCAATCCAGTGGCGAACGCGGGCGACCAGCTTTTCCCAGACATCGAAGGTCAGATCCTTGCTGTCGATCTGAGCGACCTGCTCGGCGCGCACATTGGCAATGCGCTCAAGACCGAGCTTGCTCGCCGCGAGCAGTTGATCGATGGGAACGGCGCCGGCGCGGTAGCGTGCGGCGGAGCCAGCGTCGTCAGCGGAACCGGCGATCGTGCCGCCGGTGGCGAGGATGGCGATGGTAGGCAAGGACATCGTTGCAGGGATCCGTGATGAGGAAGCCGCGCATTGTATCCGCGTGTCACGCCTTTGCCGACGCGGATTTGCCCTCGCCCCGCCACAAAAGCAAAACGCCGACCCAGGTGACACATGGGCCGGCGTTTGCAGGGGATGCGGCGTCGCTTATTTCTCGACGAAAGCGCGTTCGATCACGTAATCGCCCGCCTCGCCCATGCGCGGCGAGATCTTGAAACCACGCGCGTCGAGGAGCTTGCAGGTGTCTTCCAGCATCGCGGGACTGCCACAGATCATGGCGCGGTCCACGGCCGGATCGAGCGGCGGCAGGCCGATGTCAGCGGAAAGCTTGCCGTTATCGGCCAGATCGGTCAGGCGACCCATGTTGCGGAACGGCTCACGCGTGACGGTCGGGTAGTAGATCAGCTTTTCGCGGACTTGGTCGCCAAAGAACTCGTTGTTCGGCAGCTCGCTAGTGATGAAGTCAGCATAGGCCAGCTCACTCACCTGACGCACGCCGTGCAACAGCACGACCCTTTCGAAACGCTCGTAGGTTTCGGGGTCTTGAATGATGCTCATGAACGGCGCCAGGCCGGTGCCCGTGCCGAACAGGTAGAGGTTCTTGCCGGGCAGCAGGTCATCCAGCACCAGCGTGCCGACCGGCTTCTTGCTCACCAGCAGCTTGTCGCCCACCTTCAGATGCTGCAGGCGCGACGTCAGCGGGCCGTTCTGCACCTTGATGCTGAAGAACTCCAGGTGTTCTTCATAGTTCGGGCTGGCGATGCTGTAGGCGCGCATGAGCGGCTTGCCTTCGACTTCGAGGCCAATCATGACGAAATGGCCGTTGTGAAAGCGCAGCGCTTGGTCGCGCGTCGTCTTGAAGCTGAAGAGGGAGTCGTTCCAGTGGTGGACGCTCAGAACGGTCTCTTGATTGAAAGCGGACATGGTGATGTTCGGGCCGGCCTGTGAGCCTATGTGGCAGTGCGGAATACGGTCAAGGCCTTGATTTTATGCGATTCGCCACGGTCGCGCCTGCATGGATTGCGCATAAGCTTCTAACCAGCCGCATGGGTTTTGACGTGGATCAGCCGCATGCGCACCACCGATTCGCGCATCCAGCAACAAGTCACAACAAAATCACTTGCGCTTCCCGCGTCACTGTATAAAATCACAGCACCTGTTCAAATATACAGTACGCCGATGGCCACCCTCACCCCCCGCCAGCAGCAGATTTTCGACCTGATCCATCAGACGATCCAACGCACCGGCTTCCCGCCCACGCGTGCAGAGATCGCCGCGGAGTTCGGATTCTCCTCGCCCAATGCCGCTGAGGAGCATTTGCGAGCGCTGGCGCGCAAAGGCGTGATCGAGCTGACCCCGGGAGCCTCGCGCGGCATCCGGTTGCGCACGATGGGCGATGCAGCACAGCACCAGTTTTCGCTGCCATCCATGGGGCTGATGCAACTGACGCTGCCGCTGGTGGGGCGCGTCGCTGCCGGTAGCCCCATCCTGGCGGCTGAGCACATCGACCGCCAATACCAGGTGGACCCATCCCTCTTTTCCGCGCAGCCCGATTTTCTGCTGAAGGTCCGCGGCATGAGCATGCGTGATGCGGGCATTCTGGATGGTGACCTGCTGGCAGTGCAACGCGCCACGGAGGCGGCCAACGGAAAAATCGTTGTCGCTCGCCTGGGTGACGACGTGACGGTCAAGCGATTCCAGCGCAAGGGGCGTCACGTTGAACTGATTGCCGAGAACCCCGACTTCGAGCCGATCCACGTGAATCTGGATCGCGATGAATTTCACCTGGAGGGCTTGGCCGTCGGTCTGATTCGGCCTGCTGCTCCATAAGCCTGCGGCGCGTCTCTCGCGCCAACTCTTCCGCTATTTTGCCCCACCAGGAGGTGAGCCGCTGGCTCGCCAGGGCAGCTGTTTGCCATCTACATCTGCTGCCCGCCTTTTCATCCGAACCTACGAGGTCTGCCATGCGACTCGGATCGATGTCTTCCCGCCGCCGCCCGGTCCATCCGGTGCCCTTCCGCCAAACCCAGGGCGTGCGCATCTATCAAGGGGAACAGCGCCGCACGATGGTTGGCAGCATGGAGGCGATCTGCCGCATGCTGGATGCGATTCCCGCAGCCTCGCGCGCAGCAGGTGTTGAGGTTTTTTGAACTGTTTGAAGCACGCTACGACAGCGATCAGGGCATACCCCAATGCTGTCGCCGCAACTGATTTCATACACTGGCCGAGCCCTGAGGACAGGGCTTTCTTCAACTGATTTTCGGCCCGCCATTTGAGCGGGCTGTTTTTTCAGTCTCGTGTCGATGCGACGGCACATTGGCGAATGCTTCCCAACAACACGGACGTTTACCCGGATGTTGTTTGCCGCGCGTGACAGTAGTATTGCCAATGCCCTCAGGGGCAATGAGATCGCTGAATTGGAAGCCCGCACATCGCGGGCTCTTTTTTTCTACAGCCGGCCGGTGCTAAACGCTCCCCGCCTTCTCGACGAGAATCCGCGCCTCCCCGCGCGGATGGGCCACATGCTCGCAGCCGACCCCCGCAAAGAAGATGTCGCCCGCCTGTAGCGTCGCGACTTTCTCGTCTTCGGCTTCGCGGTAGTGCATGTCGACCGTGCCATCGAGCACCACGAAGACCTCCTCGCCGTCGTTCACGTGCCAGCGGTAGGGCTGATCAGTCCAATGCAGGCGCGTGGTGATGCCGCCCATGTTGGCGATATCGAGCGCGCCCCAGGCACGCTCGGCGGTGAATGACTTGGCGCGGATGATCTTCATGGCAAAGGCGTGGCGATTACTGCATCGACTGCAGGTTGCCGATACGCACCAGCATCTCGGTGAACATCTGCATATCGAGGTCGAGGTCCGGCACTTCCTTGTACTCGTTGGCGTTGTGCGCGGTGTACTTCTTGCCGGGCATGGCCGGGCCGAAGTTGATGGCATTCGGCATCAGCTTGGCAGTGGTACTGCCGGCGGTCGGCACCGGCTTCGCGTCCAGGCCGGTCGTATCGCCGTAGATGTTGAGCAGCGTCGACAGCCACGCGCCCTTCGGGTCACGCGCCATCCAGTTGCCTTGGTCGTAGCTGATCTCCAGCGCGACGTGATTGGCGTTGGCCCACGCGTTGATCTTGTCGGCAACCTCGCCGCGCAACGCATCGGGCGTCTTGCCGCGCGGCATGCGCACATTCGCGGTCACCTCGACGCGGCCGTTTTTGTCGCCGATCACCGTGGGCGAAATCGTGAGCGGGCCCATGAAGTCGTCCTTGTAGGCAAGACCCATGGTGGTGCCGAGGTAGTCCGTGCCGTAGAGGTCGGTCAGGTAGCGCACGGCGTGGGCGTAGGCGTTGTCAGCCAGGCCGAGATCGGCTGCGCGCAGGAACAGCGCCAGGCGCGGCAGCGGGTTGACGCCCTCTTCCGGACGCGAGCCGTGGGCCGACGTGCCGGTGACCTTCACGACAATGCTGTCTGCAGTGCGCGTGATGTCGATCGAGAACTTGCCTTGCGCGGCCAGGCTGCTGACGAACGCATCGCGCTTGGCTTCGAGCGCCGCCGCCGCGACACCCAGGTCGCCGCCCTTGAGCGTGGCCGTCGCCGTTTGCGGAACGGCGTTAGCGGACGCCGCGCCGCTCATCGACACGATGGCCGTGCGGGCAGCATCTCCTGTCTGCGCGGGGAAGAACACCTTCAATGCGCCCGAGCCCTTCTCCGCCACGACGGCAGGGTATTTGCTGTCGAGCACGATGTTGTACGCGGGCAATTGCGTGTGCTCGCGGTAGTACTTCATGCCGTCGCCGCCGGTTTCTTCGGTGGTCTCGATCATCAAACGGATCGTGCGGGCGAGCGGCACACCGCTGTCCTTGACGGTCTTCATGGCGTACATCGCGGCGGCAATCGAGCCCTTGTCGTCGATCGCGCCACGGCCATACAGCAGGTTGCCGACGCGCGTGACCTTGAACGGATCGAGCTTGGTGCCATCGCCGAGCACCCACTCTTCAGCCTTTGCAGGCACGACGTCGGCGTGCGTCAGGATGCCGAATTCGTCCGAACCCGTGCCGGGCAGCGTGACTTCGAACACGCGGTTGTCGACGTTGCGGTATTTCAGGCCGAAGTCGTGCGCCATGCCCTCGACCAGCTTGCCGAACGCCACGATGGCAGGGTTCTCGTACTGCGGAATCTTGTCATCGCGCACCGTCGGCAGCGCGACCATTTTCTCGATGGATTCGATCACCGCCTGTTGGTTGTGCAGACGGTTGTACACGCCGAGCAAGCGGCCAATGTTGACGAGGTCATCCCCCATCAGCGGCGCTTTTTTGCGATACGCGGCCACGCTACGCGCAACCTGCGGATCGACCTTGGCGGCAGTCGACAGAAAACTGTTCAGATTGTCCGACGCCTTGGTTTGCTCGGCGGCAATCAACGCATCCAACTGCGGCTTCTGAAGCGTGGCAGCAAAAGCGCCGCCGCTCAGAGCGAGCGAGAGCGCAAGCGTCAGGGTGGACAAGCCAATACGGACAGAACGTTGCATCGATGCGGTTCCAGAAAAGGGAAGGCGCCATCATAGGGGCGATGCCGGATGCGCGCATTGTGCGGCGCAAAAAGCGCGCAGCTGCGCCAGCCCACGTTATGCTTGGAGCTTTCCCGGGAGGCCCGCCATATGGAACCGCGTCTGGATACCGACCCTGCCCTGCTTGGGGTGCTCGAGGAACTGAAGCGGCTCGAACCGCTCTTCCACCGCCCCGAACGCGCGACCCGCCGGGAAGATTTCGAGCGGATGATCACGGAAGACTTCTGGGAGGTCGGCGCCTCTGGCCAGCGTTACAGCCGCAACTACGTGCTCGGCGTGCTGGAAGCGCGGCGCGGCCACATCGGCGAAGAGTTTTGGCAGACGCGTGACTTTCGCTGCCAGGAAATCGCGCCAGATAATTACCTGCTGACTTACACGCTGGCGCAATCGAATCGCACTACGCGTCGGGCGTCGTTGTGGCGGCGGACGGCTGATGGTTGGAGGGTGGCGTTCCACCAGGGGACGGTGGTCGCGGACGTATAGACGCAAAAAAGCCCGCAAAAAGCGGGCTTTTTTTTTACTGAAACCTTTTGGGGTGACCGATGGGATTCGAACCCACGACAACCAGAATCACAATCTGGGACTCTACCAACTGAGCTACGGCCACCGTTGTACGAACAGCCTGAACTGATTGCTGCCCGACGAAAAACGAGATTATACAAACATTCTTCCGGCATGGCTAGGGGGCAGCAAAAATTATGCGGCAGCCCCCTCTTCATTGGATTCCTCGCCACGCCGGAGATAGGCCCGTGCCTCATCAAACAACGCGTGCGCATCGGCCAGCGTCTTGACGCGACCCAGCGCCTTGGAATCCGACAGCACGCGCCGCCAACCACGCGCCCCCGCCACGCCGCGATACAGCCCCAGCATGTGGCGCACCGCCGCGCCGGCATAACCGCCCCGCTCCACCCAACGGCCGACGTAGTCGATCATCGCGCTTTCAATTTCGGCGCGCGTTGGCGTGTCCGCGTCAGCACCGTAGTACTGCGCATCGAACGCCGCCATCAGGTACGGATGGTGATACGCCTCGCGGCCGATCATCACGCCATCAATGTGTGCGAGATGCGTATCGATCTGCTCCAGCGTCTGCACCCCGCCGTTGAGCAAGATCTCCAGGTGTGGAAAATCCCGCTTGAGCTGGTAGACCACTTCGTAGCGCAGCGGCGGAATCTCGCGGTTCTCCTTGGGGCTCAGGCCCTTCAGGATAGCGTTGCGCGCGTGGACGATGAAGGTCTCGCAGCCGGCCTCGGCGATGGTGCCCACGAAATCGCGCACGAAATCGTAGGTTTCGATCGCGTCGATGCCGATGCGGTGCTTGACCGTAACGGGAACCGACACCGCATCGCGCATCGCCTTGACGCCCTCGGCGACGAGCTTGGGCTCCGCCATTAGGCAGGCGCCGAACGCGCCGCGCTGCACGCGTTCCGATGGGCAACCGCAGTTGAGATTGATCTCTTTGTAGCCCCACTTTTCCCCGAGCCGGGCGGCCTGGGCCAGATCGTCGGGCTCGCTGCCGCCAAGCTGCAGCGCCACGGGGTGTTCCACCGCATCGAAATCGAGGTGGCGCGGCACATCGCCGTGCAGCAGCGCGCCGGTCGTCACCATTTCCGTGTACAGCCAGGTGTGGCGCGAGATCTGGCGGTGGAAGTAGCGGCAATGTCTATCCGTCCAGTCCATCATCGGGGCAACGGACAGACGGCGCGGGTTTATGGTGGGGCGTTCAGCGGTCACAGCGGGATCAACGATTCAATTCAGGCGCGCAGTTTACCGGTTCTAGTCCGACAGCCCCAGCAGCGGATGCTGCTCGCGGCGCCACGGCGAGACGAAGAACGCGGCCACTTCGGCACCACGCACGGCGTCAACGTTGGCGTGCTTCCATTTGGGCGCGTGGTCTTTGTCGATGGCGAGCGCGCGAATGCCTTCGACGCCGTCACCTTCAGCAAACACGTGCGTCATCATGTCCAGTTCGCGGCGCAGCTCGTCAGCCAGCGTGGTGTGTCGGCCGCGGCGGATCAGCTCCAGCGTCACGGCCATCATCAGCGGCGAGCGCTTGGCCATGTGAGCGGCGGTTTGTGCAGCCCACGCGGTGTCGGCGCTGCCCGCCAGGTTGGCCAGGATGCCCTGCACGGTGTCCTGGCTAAAACAAGCGTCGATCGCGTCGCGATGCGCGGCGACAATGGATTTCGATGCATCCGGTTCCGATGCCGCATCCGTCAAGCACGCGGCGATCTGCTCAGCGCTGCTCCAATTGCCGTCACGCAGGCGCTGCACAACAGCGGCCAGCGCTTCCGTAGTGACATGGCAATCGGCCAGCCCCACCGACAGCGCATCCGCCGCTTCGATCATCTGGCCGGTCACCCCGAGGTATTCGCCCACGCTGCCGGGCACACGCGCCAGGAACCAGCCGCCGCCTACGTCCGGGAACAGGCCAATGTTGGTTTCAGGCATGGCCATCTTCGTGCGCTCGGTCACTACGCGCAGCGATGCGCCTTGCGAGATCCCCATGCCGCCGCCCATTACCACGCCGTTCATCAGGGCGATGTAGGGCTTGGCGTAGCTAAAGATCAGGTGATTGAGGCGGTATTCCTCGGTGAAGAACGTGATGAGTTGCGGGTCACCGGCCGTCGCAGCGCGGTGGAAAAAACGGATATCGCCGCCGGCGCACAGGGCCTTGCCGCCCTCGCCGCGCAGGATCACGGCGTGCACCTCCGGATCGTGCTGCCACGCCAGCAGCGCGTGCGACATCGCCCGGATCATCTCCAGCGACAGCGCATTAAGCGCCTGCGGCCGGTTCAGCGTCAGCCAACCGATACCGCCGCGTACTTCAGCGATCACGTTGGACTGAGCATCAGCCTGCGAAGCCACGGAGGTAGTTGAAGCGGTGGATTCCATGTCTCTTGAATGTTGTGGATTGTTGTACGAATAACGGGTCGCACTGTACACGAGCAGACCAATTTGCGAGGGCGGGCTCTAGACCATCCTCTTTCGCCCGGCACGTGTTGGGCGTATATCTGCCGGCTGGAGACAACACACATCACAACAATTCAATGGCCCCGACCCATGACGCGCCCGCGTCGAGTTTCGACCCCGGCTTGATCCTGCTGGCGTTTGCACCGGTCTTCCTGCTGACCATCGGCGCGGAGGCGTGGTACTGGCGCAAGCGCGATCCCTCCGTCTACAGCCTCAAGGACACTGTTTCAAACGCCTGCCTCGCGCTCATGCACCAGGCATCGGACGCGTTCTTCCTGTGGCTGATGATCAAGACCGTGTATGCGTGGACGTACAGCCACGGCCTGCGTGCGGTGCCCGAGACGTGGTGGTCGTTCGTGCTGCTCCTGCTGCTGCAGGATTTCCTGTACTACTTCTTCCACCGCGCCAGCCACCGCGTGCGTTGGATGTGGGCGTCGCACGTGACGCACCACTCGTCGGAAGGGATGAATTTTTCGACCGCGTTCCGCCAGAGCCTGACCTATCCGATCTCTGGGATGTGGCTGTTCTGGATTCCGCTCGCATGGATTGGCTTTACAGCGGATTGGGTGATCCTGGCCGTGGGCCTGAACCTGGCCTTCCAGTTCTTCGTGCATACGCGGCTGGGCGCGCTGGATTCACGCTATGCGGGCTTCTGGCGCTGGCTTGGGCAGTACGTCAACACGCCCTCTGTGCATCGCGTGCACCACGCCAAGAATCCGCAGTACATCGACCGCAACTACGCCGGCGTGCTGACTATCTGGGATCGCATGTTCGGCAGTTTCGTCCCCGAGGAGGAAGCGCCGGTTTTCGGCATCACGCGGCAGGTCCACACGCACAACCCGATCACCCTCACCTTTCACGAGTGGCGCGACATGTGGGCCGATGTGCTCCGCGATCGGGATCTCCGTTATCTATGGAAACCGCCCGAATGGCGTAGCCCATGCTCGACCTTGGCGGCAGAACCGGGCCACATCGGCTCTCCATCCTGAGCACAGCGCAAAAACAAAACGCCCCGAAATCCGGGGCGTTTTTGTTGGCAGATCAACGGGCGATCAGACCGCTTCTTCACGCGAAGCGCGCTTGCGCTCGTGCTCCTTCAGGTGACGCTTGCGCAGACGGATGCTCTTCGGCGTGACTTCCACCAGTTCGTCGTCGGCGATGAATTCCACCGCGTATTCCAGCGACATCTGGATCGGCGGCACCAGGCGCACGGCTTCGTCGGTACCCGACGCGCGCACGTTGGTCAGTTGCTTACCCTTGATCGGGTTGACGACGAGGTCGTTGTCGCGGCTGTGGATGCCGATGATCATGCCTTCGTACAGCGCATCGCCCGGCGACACGAACATGCGGCCGCGATCCTGCAGCTTCCACAGTGCGTAGGCCACGGCAGCGCCGTCGTCCTGCGAGATCAGCACGCCGTTGTGGCGCTCGCCCAGGTCGCCTTCCTTGACCGGGGAGTAGTCGTCGAAGATGTGGCTGATCAGGCCGGTGCCGCGCGTCAGCGTCAGGAATTCACCCTGGAAGCCGATCAGGCCACGGGCCGGGATGCGGTATTCCAGACGCGTGCGGCCCTTGCCGTCCGACGCCATGTCGAGCAGTTCGCCCTTGCGGCGGCCGAGTTCTTCCATCACGCCGCCCTGGTGGCCGTCTTCCACGTCCACGGTCAGGCGCTCGAACGGCTCGTGCTTCACGCCGTCGATGTCCTTGAACACCACGCGCGGACGCGACACGGCCAGCTCGTAGCCTTCGCGGCGCATGTTTTCCACCAGAATCGTCAGGTGCAATTCGCCACGGCCCGACACTTCGAAGATCGTGTCGTCGCCAGTGTCCTTCACGCGCAGCGCCACGTTGGACTTCAGCTCACGGTCCAGACGGTCGCGCAGCTGGCGGCTCGTCACGAACTTGCCTTCACGACCAGCCAGCGGCGAAGTGTTGACGCAGAAGTTCATCGTCAGCGTCGGCTCGTCCACCTTCAGCATCGGCAGCGCGTCCTGAGCGTCCGGCGCGCACACCGTGCAGCCGATGCCCAGCTCTTCAATACCGTTGATCAGCACGATGTCGCCGGCTTCGGCTTCCGGCACGATCTCGCGCTCCAGGCCGCGGAACTTCAGCACCTGGTTGACACGGCCCTTGATCGGGTTACCTTCCGGACCGAACTTGACCACCACATCCTGCAGCGGACGCACACGGCCACGCGTGATACGACCCACGCCGATCTTGCCGACGTAGCTCGAGTAGTCCAGCGAGATGATCTGCAGCTGGAGCGGGCCGTTCGGGTCATCGTCACGCTGCGGCACCTTCTCGAGAATGGTATCGAACAGCGGCTTCATGTCGCCGCTGCGCACATCGTCGGTCAGGCCGGCGTAGCCGTTCAGGCCCGAGGCGTAGACGATCGGGAAGTCGAGCTGCTCGTCAGTGGCGCCCAGCTTATCGAACAGCTCGAAGGTCTCGTTGATCACCCAGTCCGGACGTGCGCCCGGGCGGTCCACCTTGTTGACCACGACGATCGGCTTCAGGCCCAGGGCAAGCGCCTTGCGCGTCACAAAGCGCGTCTGCGGCATCGGGCCTTCCTGGGCATCTACCAGCAGCAGCACGCCATCGACCATCGACAGCACACGCTCCACTTCACCGCCGAAGTCGGCGTGTCCCGGCGTGTTGACGATGTTGATGTGCGTGCCGTTGTACTCGACCGCGCAGTTCTTGGCCAGGATCGTGATGCCGCGCTCTTTTTCGATGTCGTTCGAATCCATCACGCGCTCGGTGAGCTGCTCGTTCTCGCGGAACGTACCGGCTTGGCGGAGGAGCTGGTCGACCAGGGTGGTTTTGCCGTGGTCAACGTGGGCAATGATGGCGATGTTGCGAAGCGCGCGCATGGGATGTGAACTCGAAAAGACGTGACACGAGCTCGGGACAGCACCCAAAACAGCTCGCGGAATAACCTGACATTCTAGCATGCTGCGATGCGCAACAGATGACACTCCTTGACGGATCCATGAACGAACGTTGCACGAGCGCTTTATCGTTCACTCATTGTTTCCAAAACTGGAACCACATATTCAGCACCTTGCCCTTTGATGCGCAGATTCGTATATTTGTCCGGACAATGATTGTGCATACATAAGATGCCGGAACAGACAAGATCTTCCACAGAAGTTGCCACTCCCGGAACGCTCTTCCGTGTGGAGGACTACCGCATGTGTGAAAGCGTGGGCTACCTCGTCGGACGCGCCAAGACGGCGCTGTCCATGGCGATCGAGCAGGAAGTCGCTGCAATGGACGTGACGCACTCCCAGGCCAGTTGCCTGGTGCTGCTCGCCAACGGCCGCTGCCAGACCGCTACCGACCTCGGCCGCGAACTGAACACCGATATCGGCTCGCTCACCCGCATGCTCAGCCGCATGGAAAAGCGTGGCCTGATTGAGCGTGTGCGCAGCGAATCCGATCGCCGCGTGGTGCATCTGGAGGTCACAGCAACTGGCCGTGCACTGGCGGATCGGATGCCCGCCATCTATACCCATGTGCTGAACCGTTTCTTTGCGGGCTTCTCCCCCGCTGAAGTGCAAACGTTGCGCGGGCTGCTGCAACGCGTGCTCGACAACGGCATCGGGCCGGAAGGCCAACGCGTGCGCACTGCCGACCACTGACGCCGCTCATTGCCCCACTTTCGCCCGAACCGCCCCAACGTTCCTCCCGATTGCTTCACCTATCAAAGAACATGAACGCCTCGAATTCTGTCCCTCAGGCATTGCCGACCCTGGGCCGCGCGCAGACGCAATGGCCGGCGCGCTTGGGCGTGGCCCTGTCTGCCATCGCACTGGCTGCGCTGGCCGGTTGCGCCAACCTCGGCAATTCGCACAGCACGCAAACGCTCAACTCACCCGGGCAACTGGCCAGCGCCAAGACGCTGCCCTCGCAGGGCGGCCGGTGGCCATCGCAGAACTGGGTGGATCAATTCAATGATCCGCAGTTGCGTGCGCTGGTGGACGAAGCGGTCAAGGACAACCCGAATCTGCAAGTCGCTTTTGCCCGCGTGCGTGCCTCACGTGCGATGGCTGACGTAGCGCGCGGCAACCTGTATCCGAGCGTTGGACTCAACGCCGACATGACGCGCCAGCGCCTGTCTGAGTACGACATGTTTCAAGGCACGCCGCTGGCCGGCAACTGGTTTACCGAATCGAAGATCCAGCTGGGCGTGAGCTATGACCTCGACTTCTGGGGCAAGAATCGCTCGGCGCTGGAAGCTGCACTGTCCGACGACAAGGCCATGGAAGCCGAGAGCCAGGCCTCGCGGCTGATGCTGTCGACCACGGTGGCGCGCACCTACGCCAAGCTGGCTGCGCTGTATGCGCAGCGTGACGTGGACGAACGCAGCATCGCGCAACGCAAGGACCTGACCTCGCTGGCCGGCCAGCGCGTGCGCGCCGGGCTGGATACGCAAGTGGAAACGACGCAGGCGCGCGCCAATGTGGCCGCTGCACAGACCGAGCTGGAACAAGTCGAGGAGCAAATCGCACTGACCCGCAACCAGCTGGCCGCGCTGCTCGGCAAGGGCCCGGATCGCGGCCTCGCCATCACGCGCCCGACGCTGCTGGCACAAGGCACGCCCAAGCTGCCGGACAACTTGACCATCGACCTGATCGGCCGTCGCCCCGACCTCGTGGCGGCGCGCTGGCGTGTCGAAGCCGCGTCGAAGGACATCGACGTCGCCAAGGCAGAGTTCCTGCCGGACATCAGCCTGACGGCATTCCTGGGGCTGGCTTCCATTGCGCCGGAAAACCTGCTGCTTGGCGCATCGCGTCAGCTCGGTATCGGCCCGGCGCTCAAGCTGCCGATCTTCCAGGGCGGCAAGCTGCGCGCCAACCTGCGCGGCAAGTACGCCAACTATGACGCCGCCGTCGCCAGCTACAACCAGACACTCACCGAAGCCCTGCACGACACCGCGGACCAGATCACCGCGCTGCGCAGCATCGATTCGCAGATCACCATCCAACGCACCGCGCTGAGCGAAGCCGAGCGCGCCTACAGCCTGGCGCGCACGCGCTACGGTGCCGGCCTCGGCACGCAACTCGTCGTGCTGAATGCCGAGACGACCGTGCTGCAGCAACGCAAGCTGGCCACCGATCTGCAGGCACGCCGCCTGGATGTGCAGATGGCGCTGATCAAGGCGCTCGGCGGTGGCTACACCGCTGAAGATCTGCCCGGCGCCAAGCCTGAAGCCACGGCATCGCATAGCTGATCCGACCTGAATTGAACTGAACCGACCGTTCCAACGCATTCTTTCGAGCCAACATCATGAGTGACAACAAGCCCCAAGCCGCCCCGTCCGCAGCCCCAGGAGCTGGACCCACAGCCGCAACACCCGCGGCCGCCCCGAACGGCAATGGCAACGGAAAGCGCAAGCGCATGCTGACCACGCTGGCTGCCGCACTGGTGGTCGCCGGCGTCGGCTATGGCCTCTACTGGGGCCTCTACGGCCGCTGGTTCGAGTCGACCGACGACGCGTACGTGCAAGGCAACGTTGTCCAGGTGACGCCGCAAGTGGCGGGCACTGTGGTGGCTATCCGCGCTGACGACACGCAGCTCGTCACCTCCGGCCAGCCCGTGATCGAACTGGACCGCGCCGATGCGCGTGTCGCATTGGAACAAGCCGAAGCCGCGCTTGCCCAGACCGTGCGTCAGGTGCGCACGCTGTATTCGAACACCAGCGCGTACACCGCCACGCTGGCGATGCGTGAGAGCGACCTCGCCAAGGCGAAGGACGATCTGGCCCGCCGCAAGCAGATCGCCGGCACCGGTGCCGTGTCGCAAGAAGAAATCTCGCACGCGCAAAACGCCGTGCAGGCCGCGCAATCCGCACTGGAAGCCGCCAAGGAACAACTGCAAGGCAACCGCGTGCTGACCGAGCAGACCACGCTGGAGCGTCACCCGAACGTACTGCAGGCCGCTGCCAAGGTGCGTGAGGCCTACCTCGCCTACGCACGTACGAGCCTGCCGGCTTCAGTGACGGGCTATGTGGCCAAGCGTTCGGTGCAGGTCGGCCAGCGCGTCGCCCCGGGCACGGCGCTGATGGCCATCGTGCCGCTGGACCAGCTGTGGGTGGACGCGAACTTCAAGGAAGTGCAGGTGCGCCACATGCGCGTTGGTCAGCCGGTTGAACTGGTGGCCGACGTGTACGGCAGCAGCGTGACGTACCACGGCAAGGTGGTCGGCTTCTCGGCCGGGACGGGCTCGGCGTTCTCTTTGCTGCCGGCGCAGAACGCCACGGGCAACTGGATCAAGGTGGTGCAACGCCTGCCGGTGCGCGTGTCGCTCGACCCGAAAGAACTGAAGGACCATCCGCTACGCGTGGGCCTGTCGATGGAAGCCAAGGTCGATATCCATGACGAAGGCGGCCAGAGCCTGGCTACCGCACCGACGGCTTCGCCGCTGCAAACGACGGTGTACGACCAGGCCGGCAAGGACGCCGACCAGGTCATCGCCAGCATCATCGCGGCCAACGCCGGCCGCGGTGGCGCCTCGGCACCGGCCGCATCGCTCCCGCCGGCCGCGCGCACTTCGCAACCCGCACCCAAGGTCTGACGCATGGCAACCGCCGCGCCCAAGCCGCTACAGCCACTGACCGGCGCCAAACTGGCGATCGGTACGGTGGCCTTGTCGCTGGCAACGTTTATGAACGTGCTGGATTCGTCCATCGCCAACGTGTCGATCCCGGCCATCTCGGGTGACCTCGGCGTGGCGCCGAACCAGGGCACGTGGGTCATCACCTCGTTTGCGGTGGCCAACGCCATCTCGGTGCCGCTCACGGGGTGGCTGACGCAGCGTTTCGGGCAGGTGCGCCTGTTCGTCACGTCGATCCTCCTGTTTGTGCTGGCATCGTGGGCGTGCGGTCTGGCGCCCAACATGGGCATGCTGATTACCGCGCGGATCATCCAGGGTGCGGTGGCCGGCCCGATGATTCCGCTGTCGCAGGCGCTGCTACTGTCCACCTATCCGCCGGCCAAGAGTTCCATGGCGCTCGCGCTCTGGGGCATGACCACACTGGTCGCGCCTGTCATGGGGCCGATTCTCGGTGGCTGGATCTCGGACAACATGACCTGGCCGTGGATCTTCTACATCAACATCCCAGTGGGGATCGGGGCCGCGTATGCGACGTGGGTCATCTACAAGGATCGTGAATCGCCAACGCGCGCGCTACCCATCGATAAGATCGGCTTGGCGCTGCTCGTCATCTGGGTCGGCTCGCTGCAGTTGATGCTGGATCGCGGCAAGGAACTCGACTGGTTCAACTCCACCGAGATCGTCGTGCTGACGGTGGTTGCGGTCGTGGGCCTTGCCTTCTTCCTGGTGTGGGAGCTGACCGAAGACCACCCCGTGGTGGACCTGACGCTCTTCAAGGGACGCAACTTCAGCGCGGGCGTTGTCGCCATCTCGGTGGCGTACGGGCTGTTCTTCGGCAACCTCGTGATCCTGCCGCTGTGGCTGCAGACCATCGTGGGCTATACCGCCACGGATGCTGGCCTGATCCTGGCGCCAGTGGGCATCTTCGCCATTCTGCTGTCGCCCGTGATCGGCAAGAACCTGCCGAAGATGGATGCGCGCTGGGTGGCCACGGCTGCATTCATCACCTTCGCCCTGGTGTTCTGGCTGCGCTCGCACTTCACGGTGCAAGTCGACACCTGGACGCTGATGATCCCGACGCTCATCCAGGGTGCGGCCATGGCGATGTTCTTCATCCCGCTCACCTCGATCATCCTATCGGGGCTGCCGCCTGAGCGGATTCCGGCGGCGTCGGGCCTGTCGAACTTTGTGCGGATCATGTTCGGCGGCATCGGCGCATCGATCTCGACCACGGTGTGGGATAACCGCTCGGCCCTGCACCACGCGCAACTCGTTGAGCACGCCAACCCATACAACCCGGCGTACACGTCTTCGATCAACCAATACACGCAGCTGGGCATGCCCAACCTGCAGGCCAACGGCACGATCGAGCGCATCATCTCCCAGCAGGCCGCGATGATGGGCGCCAACGATATTTTCTGGATTTCGGCGGTGCTTTTCATCGTGCTGATCGGGTTCATCTGGCTAACCAAGCCGGCGAAGTCGGGGGGCGGCGGTGCCGATGCGGCGGCCGGTGCGCACTGACTGAAGCCATATCGCGCAAACAAAAATGCCACGCAATCACGCGTGGCATTTTTGTTGGTCGCAGTCGCAGACGAGCTTAAAGATGCACGAGCCGTTCTGGCCGCAGCACGCCGCCCTGCCAGGCTGCCACGCCCAGCAACGATGCCGAGTCCGCATCCCGCACGCCATACACGCGCACCTGCTCGGCATTCGGCAACGCCAATCGCAACGGCAAGCGCTGACCATGCAAGAAGCGACGACTTTCTTCAGCATCCAGCTCCACGCGCGGCAGCGTCTGCAGCAGCGCGTCGACCGGCGCTAGCAGCGCGGTGCGCGCATCCTCGGCGGCCGCGTCCAGCGCTTCGAGTGTCACCGCGCCTTCCAGTGTCAGGTTGCCGACCTGCGTCCGGCGCAGTGCGACCAGATGTGCACCACAGCCCAGCGCCTCTCCAATGTCTTCGCCCAACGTGCGGATGTAAGTGCCCTTGCTGCACGACACACGTAACGTGACCGTCGGCTCGGCAGCCTCCCGATCGGTTGCCAGCACATCGATGGCGTGGATCGTCACGCGACGCGCGGCGCGCTCCACCGTCTGGCCAGCGCGCGCGTACTCGTACAGCGGCTTGCCGTCCTTCTTCAACGCAGAGTGCATCGGCGGCACCTGGTCGATCTCGCCGACAAAGCGCGCGACCACCGCCGCCAGTTGCTCGGGCGTAACCGAGACCGGGCGTTCGCTCAACACCTCGCCTTCCGCATCAGCCGTGCTGGTCTTGATACCAAGACGTACAACCGTCTCGTAGGTCTTGTCCGCGTCGAGCAGATCCTGCGAAAACTTCGTCGCCTCGCCAAAGCACAGCGGCAGCAAGCCGGTGGCGAGCGGATCGAGCGTACCGGTATGCCCGGCCTTCTTCGCCCACAGCAGGCGCTTGGCGCGGATCAGCGCATCGTTGCTCGACCAGCCGATCGGCTTGTCCAGCAGCAGCACACCGTGCACATCGCGGCGCGGCGGCTTCACCGGCTTGGGCGTATGTTGCTCAGCCATCGTCAGTCGTCTTTGGCGCGCGTGGCGTTGGCTTCGTCGATCAGGCGCGACATCTCGATACCGCGCTCCACCGAACCATCAAAGTGGAAATGCAGTGTCGGCACCGTGTGGATGTGCAGGCGCTTGAACAGCAGCGAATGCAGGTAGCCAGCCTTCTCGTTCAGGATGGCAGCCGCCGCTTCGGGCTCAGCGCCCAGCACCGTGAAGTAGACCTTGGCGTGTGCATAGTCCGGCGTGAGCGTGACGGACTGCAGCGTCACCAGCCCCATCGCCGGGTTCTTGATTTCGCGCTGGATCAGCTCGGCCAGATCGCGCTGGATCTGGTCAGCAATGCGCACGTTACGGCCCGAGGCCGATCCCGATTTCTTCGGCATAGTGTGTTCCTCACACGGGGATCGCCAGCACACGCCAGCGCCCCAAAAAGACAAAACGGTGGCGCGGGACGCGCCCGGGCCACCGTCGCAAAATCGAGCCGGACACCGAAGCGTCCGGCCAACGCATTACAGCGTACGCGCCACCTCGGTGATCTCGTAGATCTCGAGTTGATCGCCTTCCTGAACGTCGTTGAAGTTCTTGATCGACAGGCCGCATTCGAAGCCCTGCTTCACTTCCTTCACATCGTCCTTGAAGCGCTTGAGCGAATCGAGCTCGCCCGAGAAGATGACCACGTTCGCACGTAGCACCCGCACCAGCGAGTTGCGCTTGACGAAGCCGTCCAGCACCATACAACCGGCCACCGCACCCACCTTCGGCACGTGGAAGACCTGACGCACCTCGACGA
This sequence comes from Ralstonia sp. 25C, assembly GCF_051904805.1. Taxonomy (NCBI): domain Bacteria; kingdom Pseudomonadati; phylum Pseudomonadota; class Betaproteobacteria; order Burkholderiales; family Burkholderiaceae; genus Ralstonia; species Ralstonia sp. 25C. The sequence goes on from NZ_CP196737.1 coordinate 400,758, forward strand.
GGCCCGTGGTTTCTTCCTTCTTCTCCGGCGACAGCATGCCCGACATCGCAGCCTTCACCTCATCCACAGCGTCATAGATGATGTTGTAGTAGCGGATGTCGATGCCGTGGTTCTCGGCCAGCTTGCGCGCACCGGCATCGGCCCGCGTGTTGAAGCCGATGATGACGGCCTTCGACGCGGTTGCCAGATTGACGTCCGACTCGGTGATGCCACCCACCGCCGCGTGCACGACCTGCACACGCACTTCGTCGGTCGACAGCTTCTTGAGCGAATGCACCAGCGCTTCCTGCGAGCCCTGCACGTCGGCCTTGATGATCAGCGGCAGCGACTTCACGTCGCCTTCGCTCATCTGTTCCAGCATGTTTTCCAGCTTGGCAGCCTGTTGGCGCGCCAGCTTCACATCGCGGAACTTGCCTTGGCGGAACAGCGCGATTTCGCGCGCCTTGCGCTCGTCCGGCAGGACCAGCACTTCTTCACCAGCGCCCGGCACTTCCGATAGACCCTGGATTTCCACCGGGATCGACGGGCCAGCTTCCTTCGCCGGCTTGCCGTTTTCGTCGAGCATGGCGCGCACGCGGCCGTAGGCCGTGCCCGCGAGCACCACGTCGCCGCGCTTGAGCGTACCGCTCTGCACCAGCACCGTCGCGATCGGGCCCTTGCCCTTGTCCAGCTGCGCTTCCACCACCAGACCCTTGGCCGGTGCATCCACCGGTGCCTTCAGTTCCAGCACTTCGGCTTGCAGCAGCACGTTTTCCAGCAGGCTGTCGATGCCTGCGCCGGTCTTGGCCGACACCGGCACGAACGGTACGTCACCGCCGTACTCTTCCGGAATCACGCTTTCAGCCACCAGTTCCTGCTTGACGCGGTCCGGGTTCGCTTCAGGCTTGTCGACCTTGGTGATCGCCACGACGATGGGCACGCCAGCCGCCTTTGCGTGGGCGATGGCTTCCTTCGTCTGCGGCATGACGCCGTCGTCGGCCGCCACCACCAGAATCACGATGTCGGTCGCCTTGGCACCGCGCGCACGCATGGCCGTAAAGGCCTCGTGACCCGGGGTGTCCAGGAAGGTGATGACGCCGCGATCGGTTTCGACGTGATACGCGCCGATGTGCTGCGTGATGCCGCCGGCTTCACCCGCCGCAACCTTGGCGCGACGGATGTAGTCCAGCAGCGAGGTCTTGCCGTGGTCGACGTGGCCCATCACCGTCACGACCGGCGGACGGGTTTCGGCTTCGGCGTTGGTTTGCTCCTGCACACCCTCAACCAGCAGCGCTTCCGGATCGTCCAGCTTGGCTGCGACCGCCTGGTGGCCCATTTCCTCGACCACGATCATCGCGGTCTCCTGGTCCAGCACCTGGTTGATCGTGACCATCTGGCCGAGCTTCATCATCTGCTTGATGACCTCGGCGGCCTTGACCGACATCTTGTGCGCCAAATCGGCCACAGAGATGGTTTCCGGGATGTGCACTTCACGCACGACCGGCTCGGTCGGTGCCTGGAAGGCATTGCGGTTGTCGTCGCCATGGCGGTTGCGGCCGCCCTTGGAGCCCGAACGCCAGCCGTCGGCACCGCCGCCGGTGTCGCCACGGGTCTTCAGACCGCCACGCTTACCGGTACGGTTATCGTCTTGCCAGCCCGACTTGCCACGACCGCCCTTCTTGTCGCCAGACGGCGAGCTCGGTGCCGCAGCGGCGGGTGCCGGTGCAGCGGGCTTCTTGGCAGCCGCAGCGGGGCGTGCTTCGCCAGCCGGCTTGACCGGCTTGTGCAGCGTGCCCATTTGCTCGGCCTTCTTGACTTCTTCGGCCTTGCGCTCGGCGGGCGTCTTCAGCACGCGAGCCGGCGCGCTCATCATTTCGCGGATGGCGCGGGCTTCGGCCTCGGCTGCTTCGCGGCGCTTGCGCGCGGCATCTTCCTCGGCCTTGATCTTGTCGGCGGCAACGCGGGCTTCGTCAGCAGCCTTCTGCGCGGCTTCGCGCTCGGTTGCCAGACGTGCGGCGTCTTCCTCGGCCTTGCGGCGCGGGGCTTCGTCCGACGCTTCAGCAGCAGCGCGGGCAGCCACGGCTTCCTCTTCCGCCTTCTTGGCAGCGAGTTCAGCCTGGCGCTTCTGCTCAGCTTCGGCGGCTTCCTGGCGGGCGCGGCGCTCGGCTTCCTCGCGCTCCATCGCTTCCTGGCGCGCTTTCAGCTCGGCCTCCTGGCGGGCCAGCAATTCGGCCTGGCGGCGCTGTTCTTCCTCGCGACGTGCGATCTCCTCGGCGTCGACAACCGGGGCAGCCGGTTCAGCTTCGGCTTCTGCCGGTACCGCGCTCGGCTCGTCACGCTTGACCAGCACGCGCTTCTTCTTGACTTCCACTTGCACGGTGCGTGTCTTGCCGGTGGCATCCGCCTGGCGGATCTCACTGGTTTCGCGCTTGGTGATCGTGATCTTCTTGCGCGCGCCATCCTCGGCGCTGCCGTGTGCTCGCTTGAGATAGTCGAGCAAACGGGTCTTGTCCGATTCGGTGATGACGTCTTCCGGCGTCGCCTTTTGCACGCCCGCGGCCTGCAACTGTTCCAGCAGCGCCGAAGCGCTACGGTTCAATTCGCCAGCGAGTTGGGCAACTGTTGTGCTTGCCATTCAAACCCTTTCGATGCTTGGTTTTAAGTGAGATTGCGAAAAACGATCAACGCTCGGTCGCAACGTCACGAAAACCAGTGTTCACGCGCCTTCATGATCAGCGCCTTGGCTTGTTCTTCGTCGACGCCGGTCATTTCGACCAGTTCGTCCACGGCCAGCTCGGCCAAGTCGTCGCGCGTCTGGATGTTCCCCTCGGCCAGCTTGCCGATCAGCTCCGGGGTCAGCCCCTCGAGGTCGCGCAGGTCTTGCGACACCTTCTCGACCTTTTCTTCCTTCGCCAGCTCCATCGTCAACAACACGTCACGGGCGCGGTTGCGCAGCTCGTTGACGGTGTCTTCGTCGAACGCTTCGATTTCCAGCATTTCCTGCAGCGGCACGTAGGCCACTTCTTCGAGCGAGCTGAAGCCCTCTTCGATCAGGATGTCGGCAACCTCTTCGTCCACATCCAGCTTCGCCATGAACAGCTGGCGAACCACGGAGCTTTCTTCAGCCTGCTTCTGCGCAGATTCGGCCGGCGTCATGATATTGATCTGCCAACCGGTCAGCTCCGACGCCAGACGCACGTTCTGGCCGCTACGGCCGATGGCCACGGCGAGGTTTTCCTCGTCGACCACCACGTCCATGCTGTGCTTTTCCTCATCCACGACGATGGACTGCACTTGCGCGGGCGCCAGCGCGCCGATCACAAACTGCGCCGGGTCTTCCGACCACAGCACGATGTCCACGGCCTCGCCGCCGACTTCGTTACGCACTGCCGTCACACGCGTGCCGCGCACGCCAACACAGGTACCAATCGGGTCGATCCGCTTGTCGTGCGCAACGACCGCAATTTTCGCACGCACGCCTGGGTCACGCGCGGCCGCCTTGATCTCCAGCAGGCCCTGTTCCATTTCCGGCACTTCGTTCTCGAAGAGCTTGATCAGGAAGTCCGGGCAGGTGCGTGACAGCTCAATCTGCGGGCCGCGTGCGGTGCGGTCGACATTCAGGATGTACGCGCGGACGCGGTCGCCCGTGCGCAGGTTCTCCTTCGGGATCATCTGGTCGCGTGCCAGCAGCGCCTCGACGCGGCCGGTTTCAACGATCAGGCCCTTCTTGTCGGCGCGCTTGATCGTGCCGGTCATGACCTTTTCGCCACGATCCAGGTAGTCGTTCAGGATCTGCTCGCGCTCGGCATCGCGGATGCGCTGCAGGATCACCTGCTTGGCGGCTTGCGCGCCGATGCGGCCAAATTCGACCGACTCAATCTGCTCTTCGACAAAATCGTCGACGTCGATGTCAGGATCCTGCTCCTTGGCTTCGAACAGCAGAATCTGCTTGTCCGGCTCCTGCAGGCCTGCATCGTCGGGAACGACGAGCCAGCGACGGAAGGTTTCGTGTTCGCCCGACTCGCGGTCGATCGCCACGCGCACATCCACGTCTTCTTCAAAGCGCTTCTTGGTCGCCGAAGCCAATGCGGCCTCCAGCGCCCCGAACACCACATCCTTGTCGACGTTTTTTTCGCGCGCAAGCGCATCGACGAGCAACAGAACTTCGCGGCTCATTGCTTGTTCCCTTTGTTTCGATTTCCTTTGAAGTCCAGCACGGGCACCAGCCGGGCGCGGTCCAACTCCGCCAGCGTGAATTCCAGCAGTGCCGGGCCATCCTTGCCCTCGAATTCGAGGCCGATCCGTTCCTGACCCGGCTCCCCCGTCGGAGCCTGAATGATCCCCGTGAAATTCTTCTGTCCGCCCACTGGCAGACGCAGCGTCACCTTAGCCTCAAGGCCAGCGAAGCGCGTGAAGTTGACCAGCGTGCGCAGCGGGCGATCCAGCCCCGGTGACGACACTTCCAGCCGTTCGTAGTTGACGTTTTCAACCTCGAACACGCGCGTGAGCTGATGGCTCACTTTTTCGCAATCTTCAATGACGATACCGTTTTCCGCCTGATCGATATACACGCGCAGCAACCCGGCTGGCGCGCGTTCCACTTCCACCAGCTCGTAACCCATGGCGGTGAGGGTTTTCTCAATCAGATCAGTCAGATGCACGTTTTTCCTGAAGAATTTCCCGGTCTGGCCAACCTGCTGAAGCAAAAAAAAATGGGCGCAACGCCCATATCATTCGCCCATCTTCTGCAGGATGACTTTTGATTAGACTCACATTGTAATCCGTCTCGGGGCAAAACGCAAAGTTTGCCCCGAGAGATCGCAGAATCCGCTGTGCGGCGGATTGCACCCACAATGCTCAGCGCTTGCCGCCGCGCTTCCCGCCGCCGCGCGGCGCCTTGTTGCCGTTCGGCATGCCGCCACCGCTCTTGCCAGCAGGGCGTTTGCCACCGAGTGTGCGATTGCCGTCACGCATGCCTCCGCCCACACCACCAGAGCCACCACGCCCGTCCGGGCGCCCGCCCATCCGGGTACGCGCGGTCAGCGTCGTCGGGCCACCCACGTTGATGTAGCCCATGGACGTCTGCATCGGATCCGGCTGGCGCGGGCTCGACTGACGGCGTTGCGCAGGTTGAGCGCGGTTGCCATTCTCAATACCCATACCGCGTGATTGGAAGTTCGCTTCCCCGGTAAAGCCCGACGACATCGGCCCCATCAGCACCGGCGCCGGCTGGCGACGACGATCACCCTGGCGACTCTTCTCACCCGAGCTGGCCGTCGGGACCTTCATGCCCAGCGTGCCCATCAGCGTGCGCACATCTTCGGGCGAGACCTCTTGCCAGCGCCCACGCTTGAGGCCGCGCGGCAGCACAAAACTGCCATAGCGCGTCCGGATCAGGCGCGACACGGTCAAGTTGACCGCTTCAAACATGCGGCGCACTTCGCGATTGCGGCCTTCCGTGAGCGCAACGTGGTACCAGTGATTGACACCCTCACCGCCGCCGTCAGCGCAACGCAGGAAATTGGCTTCGCCATCCTGGAGCTGGATGCCGTGCAGCAGCTTCTGACGGTCCGTTTCAGCCAGTTCGCCCAGCGTGCGCACTGCGTATTCGCGCTCCACACCGTAACGCGGATGCATAAAGCGGTTCGCAATGTCGCCGGACGTCGTGAAGATCAACAGACCTTCGGTATTGAAGTCCAGGCGGCCGACGGCGACCCACTTCCCGGTCTTCATGCGCGGCAGCGCATCGAACACGGTCGGACGGCCATCCGGATCGGACTGACTGACGATTTCGCCGGCCGGCTTGTGATACAGCAACACACGCGGGGGCTTATTGGGCAGCTTGCGCTGGATCAGCTTGCCGTTCACGCGCACCTGGTCGGTGGCGAGAATGCGCTGGCCGATGTGCGCCGGCAGACCGTTCACGGAGACGCGACCTTGCAGGATCAGGTCCTCCATGTCGCGGCGCGAGCCGAGGCCAGCGTCAGCTAGGATCTTGTGCAGCTTGGGCGCATCGTCCTCGGCAGTGAGCTCACGCACCTTGCTGGACTGCGGCGCGCCGCCAGCATCGACTTCGGCGTCGTACGCGCCGGAAATCACGTACTGGAAGACGTCTTCGGAACCCTTGCCACCCTTGGGGCCCTTGCCACTGCGATTCTGGCTCGGGCTGCCAGCCTTGCCTTGCGGCTTGCCGTTGCGGTTCTGCCCCTTGCCACGGCCACCCGCTTGCTTGCCAGCGCCCGCACCTTCAGTACGTTCGGCACGTTCCGCTGTTGGCTGTCCCTCGCCCTGGCGACGACGGTTCTTGCCGAAACGGCCGCGCGGGCCACGTCGCTCACCTTGGCCCTCTGCCGGTGCCTGCTCCGCCGGTGCAGCGCCCTCAGCCACGACTACAGGCTCGCCAGCCGCATCCTTCGGTTTGCGCGCCCGTGGCGCCCGGCTCTTGCGGGCTTGCGCAGGTTGACCTGCCTCCGCGCCTGCCGCATCGCCGGACTCGCCTTCTGGGCGGCCCTCTTGCGGCTGGCGGCGCGAGGCCACGAGGTTGCGCAGACCGCGGCGCAGTCCTTTACGGCGCGGCGCGGACTCGGTCCCGTCACCGCCCTCTTGTCGTGGCGGCTGAGCGTCGGCATCGGCCGGCATACGTGTATCCATGGAATCTGGCTGGGTACTCACAACGTCTTTCAAAAAATCTAAGGGATCAGGCCATGTGCCGACTCTACGGCTGGCATGGCATTACGAATGTTCGCTCGAGGCAGCCGAAGACGGCTCGGCCGTGGTCTTGTGCTCGTCTTCCGACTCGCCCTCCAGCACGCTGGCAAGGGGCGAGTCGGCTTCCGCAGCAGGTTCGCCGTCAACAACGGGAGACTCGCTCGATGCCTCAATCGGTGCATCGACGTTCCCATCGGCTTCCGGTGCGCCGTTATCGGGGGCTTCGTTGACCAACTCGGTCAGTTCCGCCACCGCAATGGCGCCACCCTCAAACTCGATCGCACCCTGCTCCAGCAGGCTTGCCTGTGCCTGGGCGCGGGCATCTTCCAGCGGCGGCAGTTCATCCAGCGAGCGCAGCCCGAGATCATCCAAAAACTGCTTGGTGGTCGCATACAGCGCGGGGCGACCAGGCACGTCGCGATGACCGATCACCTCGATCCAGCCACGGTCCTCAATCTGCTTGATGACCTGCGTATTGACGGTCACGCCACGAATGTCTTCGATATCGCCGCGCGTCACCGGCTGGCGGTACGCGATGATTGCCAGCGTTTCCATCACGGCGCGCGAGTACTTGGGCGGCTTTTCCGGATGCAGGCGATCGAGATACACACGCATCTCTGGGCGGCTCTGCAGGCGCCAACCCGAAGCCAGCGCGACCAGTTCGACGCCGCGATTGAGCCAATCCTGGCGCAGCTCTTCGAGCAACACGCGGATGGTGTCCGCGGAAACGTCTTCGTCGAACAGCTTGCGCAAGTCATTGACTCGCAACGGGTCCTGCGCGCAGATCAGCGCGGTCTCGAGGACGATTTTCGCCTCTTGGGTATTCATCAGGTTGAACGGTTCGTCATTGCTCGCGCGCGGCAGGTCGCCGTCACGCTTGAGGTTTGTCGTTCCGCCGCGACGCACGCGGCATTTCAGAATGCTGTTGCCCGCCCGGGCCCGGCGCGCGATGGCCAATGGAGATTCAATTGGGCCATGCACCGTAACGCAGTGGCTTTGCCCGCAAAAAAAGGGCCGGAGGAGCGAGTTGATCCGGTGCCGGTCAGGCACCACAAGGGCAATTTCTTCCGCCGCCATGGGGACGGATACTGCACCGGGCGGCTGCCGAAGAGACTGGCCACCTGCCCGAATCGACGGTCCAGGGCGGCATTGCCGCTGGATGGCGTCGCCTGGTGCCGCGCTTGGGATTGTTAATTTGCGCGGAGGGCGAGTCGAATTGTGGTCGATTGTAGGGCAATTTCTGGCGGCGCCGCAACCGGGAAGATGTTTGAACTCGCCATCCCAGGCGGGATCACCATCCCCGGCGCTTCAAACGCCTACAGCACCAAACAGAAGCCGTGTGCGTTGAGCATCTCTGGCAGCCAGGCGGCGCAGACCAATCCCCAGATACCGAATGCGGCAATGGTGGCGCCCGCCGCGCCCCGCGCCCATCGGAGACGAGACAACCCACGCAACCAGCCGGCGAGCCCCGACATCATCAGTAGATTCGGTAGCGTGCCCGCACCAAAAGCCAGCATGACCACAGCGCCGGAGGCTGCGTTGCCTGCCAACAACGCAACGGCGAGCGCGCCGTAGACCATGCCACACGGCACCAGCCCCCAGGCGAGTCCGATCATGTAGCGACGAACCAACGGAGGCTGCGCGCCCAAGCGACCTCCCAGCCGGGCGGCCAAACCGGACACGCCTCCCGCCAAGCGACCCAGCACTCGCTCCACCATCGGGGCGCGCCAGGCATCCCCCGTTGTTCGCAAGAGCAGCAAAAGCCCGTACGCCAGCAGCAGCGAGCTGGCCAGTGCAAACAGCCCGCGTTGGATGGGCAGCCACTGCTGACGCCAAACCGTCGCGCCCAGCGCACCCATGGCAGCGCCCAACAACGCATACGTGGTCAACCGCCCTGCGTGCATGACCACCTGCTCAAACCACAGCCGGCGGCGCGACACGATACGCACCGGCGCAGCGCCCCGCTCTGCGGCAAGCGCAACGCCGCTGCACATCGCCAAACAATGCACCCCCCCAAGCAGCGCGATCAGAAAAACGCTCAACAGCGCAGCCGCACTCATCTTTTTGATGCTCTTTTGATATGGACCAAAGTTATGGTTTTACGCGCGGGAATCAACTGGGTTTTCCGCGATTCACGCCATCGGAAACATCCGATAGCAGCAAGGTCGTCGCTATAATACGGCCCAGTTGCACCATAAGAATTTCTCATTTCACCCGCTCGAAATTCACGCCCCCGCCTGTGCTCACACGAATCGCACTCTCCGACCAAGCCTCGCGCTGCTCCACCTGCGTACTGGGGCAAATCTGCCTGCCTGTGGGCATGAATTCGGATGACGTGCGCAAAATGGATGAGCTGGTGACCGAGCGCATCCGCATCAAGAAAGGGCAAACGCTGTATGCACTGGGCGATCCGCTCGAGGGCGTGTACGGCATTCGGTTTGGCACACTCAAAACACATCTGACGCTGGAAGACGGCCGCCACCAGATCACCGGTTTTCACCTGCCGGGCGAGATTGTCGGGTTGGATGGTATTGGCGATATGCGGCATGTGTCGGATGCCACGGCGCTGGAAGACACCGAAGTCTGCGTGGTGCGCTATGACGAATTGCAGCAGCTTTCGCGTCGGCTGCCGTCGCTGCAGCATCAGTTTCTGCGGATCATGAGCAAGGAGATTTCGCAGGACCACCAGATGCTGCTGACGCTCGGCTCGATGCGCGCCGAGGAACGCCTGGCCGCGTTTCTGCTGAACCTGTCCAAGCGTTCGGCGCAGCGTGGGTACTCGTCCACCGAATTCGTGCTGCGTATGAGCCGTGAAGAACTCGGCAGCTACCTGGGCCTGAAGCTGGAAACCGTGAGCCGTCTGTTTTCGCGCTTTGCGGAGGCGGGCCTGATCCAGATCCGCCAGCGCCACGTCAAGCTGATCGACATGGCGGGCCTGCGCCAAGTGATGAGCGGTCAGGCCACCTGAACCCGCCTTCCCCACTAAACCCGCCTCCGGCAGCCGCTCAAATGAGCGGATGCTCATGCGCTTCGAGTTTGCCGATACCCGGCGACACATACAGCGTGAGCGCGCTCGACAAGCCGCACAACAGCCAGAACACAAAGAAAGACACCGTGTAGACCGCATCGGCCGACACGGTGATCTGCTCGCCGAAAAAGCGCAGGTCTGCGGGATCGACCACCGCAAAAACGACCAGCTCGGCCAGCGCGGCACACAAAAACGCCGGCCACAGGATCCACATCAGGATGCGGCGTTTCATCGGACCTCCGCGTGGGCGGCATCGGCGGAACGCGAAGCCGATACGGCGGCGGTCTTTTCGATCACCAACCCGCGTCGCACAACGTTGTCCTGGATGACCGGGTCGGGATGCGACACGGCCAGCCAGATGGTGACGCCGCATCCAATCATGGCGACGAAGGGGCCGGCCATCAGCAGCCACGGCCAAGGCTCACGCCACCACGGTCGGGCTTGGGCGGAAGTTTGCGTTGCGTGCATCTGTGCCTCCTGTTGGGGATACCGCTGAATACCGCGTTAGCGCGGCACGATGAAGCTGGACGGTTCGCGCAGCACCAAGCTGTCACGATCGCTATCTGCTTGGATGACGAAACGGATCTTGTGCGAGCCGGGCGGTATGTCATCGGCCGGACGGCGCACGAGAACAGGCAGCAACCGGTTGGCTGCGGGGGCCAGTTCGAGCGTGGTCGATTCACCGCTGCCACCGAGCACTTGCAGCGCCGGCAAGCCTTCTGCCGTGACCGTCACGCGCACGGGGCGCTCGGACGCATTCATCAGTTGCAGGCGGTAAACGTTTTCGATTTTGTCGCCATCCACTTCACGCGCCAGCGCGCCGCGGTCGCGAATCACATCCACCTTGAGCGGCTTGCGCATGGCCAGTGCCGTTACAAAACCGGCGATGAGTACCAGCATGATCGTCGTATAGATCAGCACGCGCGGACGCAGCAGGTGCCGGCGGGCCTGCTTCGGCGTCAGGCGCTCGTGCATCGCGCGTTCGGACGTGTAGCGGATCAGGCCGCGCTGGTAGCGCATCTTGTCCATCACCTGATCGCACGCGTCGATACAGGCGCCACAGCCGATGCACTCGTACTGCAGCCCCTGGCGGATGTCGATACCCGTCGGGCAGACCTGCACGCAGATGCTGCAATCCACGCACGCGCCCAGGCCCTGCGCTTCAAAATCCGCATTGCGCGAACGGCTGCCGCGCGGCTCGCCGCGCTCCGTGTCATAGGTGACGACGTAGGTGTCCGGATCGACCATCACGCTCTGGAAGCGTGCGTACGGGCACATGTAGCGACATACCTGCTCGCGCATGAAGCCGGCATTGCCCCACGTGGCGAACGCATAGAACAGCAACCAGAAGGTCTGCCATGGGCCCAGCGCGAACGTCCACACTTCTAGGCCGAGCTCGCGGATGGGCGTGAAGAAGCCGACGAACGAGAAGCCCGTCCACAGCGCAATCACCACCCAGGCAGTGTGCTTGGCCGTTTTCAGGCGCAGCTTGCGCAGGCTCCAGCGCTCGCCGTCCAGGCGGATGCGGGCGAAGCGGTCGCCTTCGATATGCCGCTCGATCCACATGAAGATTTCCGTGTAGACCGTTTGCGGACAGGCATAGCCGCAGAAGAGTCGCCCCGCCACCGCAGTAAACAAAAACAAACCCAACGCCGACAGCACTAGCAGCAGCGTCAGGTAGATCACGTCTTGCGGCCACAGCACAAGACCAAACAGGTAGAACTTGCGTGCGCCGAGGTCGAACAGCACCGCCTGGCGGCCATTCCACTGCAGCCACGGCAGCCCGTAGAAAACGAGCTGCGTGGCCAGCACCAGCCACACACGCCAGCGCGCGAACGCGCCCGTCACGGCGCGCGGATAGATCTTGCGCCGCACCTCATACAGCATCTGTTCCGTCGGTGCATCGTCAACGCCCGCCGCCGAGGTGGCGGCGGCGGGCGTCATGGGGCGCCAGGCTGGCTCTTGGTCGCTCATTGGGTGTGACTCGGGTTGCTATTCGACAGCCCCCAAACGTAGGCCGCCAACATGCGGATCTTCTCGGGCGAGAGCAGGTTCTCGTGCGCCGGCATGGTGTTGTCACGGCCCTTGAGAATGGTCTCGACGATGGTCGCCTCCGAACTGCCGTACAGCCACGTACGGTCGGTCAGGTTGGGCGCGCCCAGCGCCTGGTTGCCCTTGCCGGTGGCCATATGGCAGGCCGCGCAGACCGACTTGAAGGTCGATTCACCGCGCGACGCCTTGATCGGGTCAGACGACAGGCCCGACAGCGACCGCACATAGTGGGCAACGTTGACGGCCTGGTTGCCGTCCACCACTGCAGCCAACGACGGCATGACGCCATGGCGACCCTTGGTGATGGTGGTGAGGATCGTGTCCGGATCGCCGCCATACAGCCAGTCGCCGTCGGTCAGGTTGGGAAAGCCCTTGGAGCCCGCCGCGTCCGAACCATGGCATTGCGCGCAATTGTTCAGGAACAGACGCTGACCGATCTCGTGCGCTTGCGGATCTGCGGCGATTTGCTTGATGTCCATGCTGGCGTAGCGCTCGTAGAACGGGCGCACCGTCGCGTCGGCTTCGGCACGCTGCGCGGCCAACTCACCGCGTGTGGAGAAGCCCAGCACCCCAGCGTATGAACCCAGCCCCGGGTACAGGACCAAGTACCCCAAGGCAAAGACGCACGACAGCAGGAACATCCACATCCACCAGCGCGGCAGCGGGTTGTTCAGCTCGCGCAGGTCGCCGTCCCACACATGGCCCGTATCGTCACCGGCGCTATGCCCCGGCGGAATCTGGATACGCCGTTGCGAGAACAACAGCCAGATACACCACACGATGCCCACCAGAGCAATCGCCGCGATGTAATACCCCCAAAACTCGGAAATGAAGTCGCTCATGATCTTGTGTCCTTATTGATGCGAGTGCGACGCGCGAGCGCGTGCACCGGCGACCTCGGCTTCATCGGGCAGCAGGAACGGCAGCATGGCCGATTCCTCGTTGGCGGCGCGACGATGCGCCGAGAACGCCCACCAACTGATGCCCACGAACAGCACCAGGAACACCGCCGTCGCAATTCCACTCAGGATGGCCATGGCTTACTCCTTGGCGGCAACGGTGGCAGCCGATTCATCGGCGGGCGTACCGGCCATGTCGCGCACGTTGCGAAGCTCAACACCCAGGCCTTGCAGATAAGCGACCACGGCGTCTTCTTCCGTCTTACCGGCAAGCTGCTCACGCGCACCGGCGATCTGCGCATCGGTGTACGGCACGCCAAGCTGGCGCAGCACGTGCATCTTCTTTTCGATGTCGCTGTTGTCGAGCGGCGTCTTGGCAAGCCATGCGTACGACGGCATGTTCGACTCCGGCACCACCTCACGCGGATCGCGCAGGTGGATACGGTGCCAGTCGTCCGAATAGCGCTTGCCCACGCGCGCCAGATCCGGACCCGTACGCTTGGAGCCCCACAGGAACGGATGGTCGAACACCGATTCACCGGCCAGCGAATAGTGGCCATAGCGCTCGGTTTCCGCGCGCAGTGTGCGCACCTGTTGCGAGTGGCAGCCGACACAGCCTTCACGGATGTAGACGTCGCGCCCCGCCAGCCGCAGCGGCGAATACGGCGCAATCCCCTTGACCGGCTCGGTGGTCGAATGCTGGAAGAACAGCGGCACAATCTGTACCAGCCCTGCAATACTGACGACGATGAGCGTCAGCACGATCAGCAAGCCGATGTTCTTTTCCAGCGTTTCGTGCGTGAAGAAACGATTGTTGGATTGGTTGCTCATGTTCGTCTCCTCACTGTGCCGCGACCAGCGGAGCTTGCGCGGGTTGAGGGATCGGTGCATCCACCGCCTTGTTGCCCTGGACGGTCTTGAACACGTTGTAGGCCATCAGCAGCATGCCGCCGAGGAAGCACAGGCCACCCATCAGGCGGATCAAGTAGAACGGATACGTCGCCTTCACTGCTTCCACAAAGCTGTAGGTGAGCGTGCCGTCGGCTTCGGTAGCACGCCACATCAGACCTTGCATCACGCCGGCCACCCACATGGCGGCGATGTAGAGCACCACGCCGATCGTGGCCACCCAGAAGTGCACTTCGATCAGGCGCGTGCTGTACATGCGCTGCTGGCCAAACAAGCGCGGGATCATGTAGTACATCGAGCCGATGGTGATCATCGCCACCCAACCCAGCGCGCCGGAGTGCACGTGGCCGATGGTCCAGTCGGTGTAGTGCGACAGCGCGTTGACGGTCTTGATGGACATCATCGAGCCCTCGAACGTCGCCATGCCATAGAACGACAGCGCCACCACCAGGAATTTCAGGATCGGATCGGTGCGCAGTTTGTGCCAGGCACCCGAGAGGGTCATGATCCCGTTGATCATGCCGCCCCACGACGGCGCCAGGAGGATCAGCGAGAACACCATGCCCAGCGACTGCGCCCAGTCCGGCAGCGCGGTGTACTGCAGGTGGTGCGGGCCCGCCCACATGTAGGTGAAGTTCAGCGCCCAGAAGTGGACGATCGATAGGCGGTACGAATAGATCGGACGCTCAGCCTGCTTGGGCACGAAGTAATACATCATCCCCAGGAAGCTGGTGGTCAGAAAGAAGCCCACGGCGTTATGGCCGTACCACCACTGCACCATCGCGTCCTGCACGCCGGCGTAGGCCGAATACGACTTCCACATCGTCACGGGCAGCTCTGCGTTGTTGACGATATGCAGCAGCGCGATCGTGATGATGTACGCACCGAAGAACCAGTTGGCCACGTAGATGTGCTTGGTCTTGCGCTTGATGATCGTGCCGAAGAACACGATGGCGTAGACCACCCACACCACGGTGATGAGGATGTCGATCGGCCATTCCAGCTCGGCGTATTCCTTCGAGCTGGTGATGCCCAGCGGCAGCGTGATGGCCGCAGCCACGATCACCGCCTGCCAGCCCCAGAAGGTAAAGGCAGCCAGCGTATCGGAGAGCAAGCGCACCTGACACGTGCGCTGCACGATGTAGTACGACGTGGCAAACAGCGCGCTACCGCCAAACGCAAAGATGACGGCGTTGGTATGCAGCGGACGCAGTCGGCCGTACGTCAGCCAAGGCACGCCGAAGTTCAGTTGCGGCCAGATCAACTGGGCCGCGATCAGCGCACCGACCGCCATACCGACGATGCCCCAGACGATCGTCATGATCGAGAACTGGCGCACCACGCGGTAATTGAAGGTCTGGGTGTGCTGCAACGCGCTGGATGGTTCCATGCTTGCTCCCCAAGGTAGTTGGTTTGATGTGGTCATGTTAAGAATCGGACGAGCTTGGGGTCTTGACGTGCATCAAGGCACCCCGACCATCGCGCACAGGTCATTCAGTCCGGCAGTTCAGTCGCGCCGCGTCGCGCTTCGCGCGGGGGTGTCCGGGTCGAGCAAAATCGATTCAGCCGGGCTCTTCATGTCGTCGTATTGGCCCGAGCCGACCGCCCACCACAGCGCCCCCACAATGGCGACCACCGCCATCAGCGACAGCGGGATCAGCAAGAACAGTGTTTCCATTTCCCCCTCCTCGTCCGTGCGCTAGACCGCGCGCGTCAGGCGCCACGCATTGAGCGCCACCAGCAGCGACGACACAGACATCCCCACGCCAGCCACCAGCGGCGACAGCCACCCCAGCGTGGCGAGCGGAATACTGATGGCGTTGTAAGCAAAGGCCCAGGCGAGGTTCTGGCGCACCACGCGCAACGTACGGCGGCCGATCGATACGGCATCGCTAATGGCGGACAGGCGCGGCTCGGTGAGGATCGCGTCGGCGCCGGCCTGGGCGAGCGGCGCACCAGTGCCGATGGCGATCGACACCTGCGCCTGCGCGAGCAACGGCGCATCGTTGATCCCGTCGCCGACCGCCAGCACGCGCGCGCCTTCGGCTTGCAACTTGCGCACATAGGCGCGTTTGTCTTCCGGGCTGGCACCACCGATGGCGTGATCGATACCGAGGCGATTCGCCCACCAGCGCACGGTCTCGGGGGCATCGCCGGACACCAGATGCAAGCGCAGACCCTGCGCGCGCAGCGCATCCAGACAAGCCGGCGCATCGGCACGCGGCGTATCGGCCAGTGTGAAACGCGCGAGCGGCTCGCCATCGCGGCCGAGCCAGATGGAGGTGCACGCCGCGGCCGGGGGCACCTCTTCCATGGGCGCTTCGGCGCCGTAGCGGGTAGCAACGACCGCTCGATGCGCATAACGCGGCGCGGCGAACATCTGCGTGCCCAATCGCACCGGTTGGCCGTCCAGCTCCGCATGCACGCCCTGCCCCGGCACGTTGGTGGCGTGCCCCACCGCCGGCAACGTCATCGGCTCGGGTGTCGCAGCTCGCAGCGATTGCGCGATGGGGTGGTTCTCCGCCTGCTCCATCGCGCAGGCCATCGCCAGGCAGGTTTCAGCATCCACGTGGGAGAAGGTTTCGATGCTGAGCAGGCGCAGGCGCCCCTCGGTGAGCGTGCCTGTTTTGTCCAACAGCACGTCCGTCACGGCCGCCAGGCTTTCGATGGCATGACCACGCGTGACCAGCACGCCGCGCCTTGCCAGTGCCCCGCTCGCTGCGGCCAACGCAGAAGGTGTGGCCAGCGATAGCGCGCAGGGACAACTCACCACCAGCACCGCCACCGTCACGGCAAACATGCGGGTTGGGTCGATCCACCACCAGGCAATCGCCGTCAGCAGCGCCCAGCCCAGCAACACAGCCACGAAGCGGCCAGCCACGCGATCGGCGAGTTCAGCCATGCGCGGCTTGTCACTCAATGCACGCTCGAGCAAATCAACGATGGCGGCCAAGCGTGTCTGCGCGCCCACGCGGCTCACCCGCACGCGCACGGCGCTGACCACGTTGTAGCTGCCAGCCAGCACGGCGGCACCCACATCGCGCGGGCGCGGCACGCTCTCGCCGGAAAGGAGAGACTCGTCGATCTCGGTGACGCCCTGTTCGATGATGCCGTCCGCGGGAAGCACCTCGCCGGCACGCACCTCGACGCAATCACCAGCACAAAGCGCGGCGACAGGAATGGTCTCCACCGCGCCCGTATCGCCATCGACACGGCGGCACGTGGCGGGCAACTGGCGCACCAGAGCTTCGGCGCCAGAGGCCGCACTCTGCCGCGCGCGCAATTCCAGATAGCGCGCCGCCAACAGAAAGGCGACGAACATCGTCACCGAGTCGAAATACGTTTCGCCGTGGCCTTGCAGCGTGGCCATCACACTGGCGACGAATGCCGCACCCATGCCGAGCGCCACCGGCACGTCCATGCCGACATGCGCGTGCCGCAGCTGCTGCCACGCACTGCGGAAGATCGGCCCGGCAGATACGACCACCACGGGGGCCGTCAGCACCAGGCTGGCCCACTGCATCAGGCGCGTCTGGCCCAGCGGAATCTCGCCGCTGTAGAGGTACACCGGCCACGCGTACATCATCACCTGCATCATCCCGAGCATGGCGATGCCAAGGCGGATCAGCAGGCTGCGGCGCTCGCGTGCTTCAGCCGTGCGGCGCGCAGAAGGCTGGTCAGGCCAAGCCTGATAGCCGACGTTGGCGATGGCGGCAAACACCTCCGACAAGCGCACGGCGCCCGCGTCGCCAACTATGCGGGCGCGCTCGGTAGCGTAGTTGACGGTGGCTTCGCGTATGCCCGGCACGCGTGACAGCGCCCGCTCGATCAGCCAGACGCAGGCCGCACAGCGCATGCCGCTGATGGCGAGGGAAAGCTCTTCGGCGCCGTCATTGCGTGTGCGCACAAAGCGCTCGCGCATCACGGGCAGGTCATAGGTCGCCCAGACGGCTTCGGCTTCCGCGCGCTGCTCACCATCGATCGGTTTGGCAAAGGCGATTGGGCCGTCGTAGACGTGGCCCATGCCCGACGCGTGCAAGGTCTGCGCGACCGCCTGGCAGCCGGCGCAGCAAAAGTCACGGGGGTGTCCGGCAATCTCGCCGTGGAGCGCAGTGCCCGCGTCGAGATCGGAGCCGCAGTGATAGCAGGTGACATGCGACGCCCGCGTCTCGCCGGCCTGGGTCGGCAAGCTTGTACCGACAACCGGTGCGGTCGGGAGATTGGGGGCGAGTGTCGTCGTCATTATGAGGTGATGCTAGCCAGCATCCCCCAGGGCCCCCTTGATACGAATCAAGCGTGTCCAATTAAAAATGGAACGGAATAAGCGCCTTTTACGGCACTCTAGACACACGGTGCGGCCCCACAAAAAAATACGGCGCCTATAGTGAATAGCTGCACTGGGCAAACAGGAGGGCGCCGTGGCAACCGAATTCAGCCTGTACAACATTCACTGCGAATGGGGCGAGCACGGGGCATCCGCGCTGGCACCGCATTGCGACGTGGTCATCGTGGTGGACGTGCTGTCCTTCTGCACTTGCGTGGACGTTGCCGTGGCGCGCGGTGCGCGCATCTACCCGTATCCGTGGCGGGATGGCAGCGCCGAAACCTTTGCTCGCCGGGCGGGCGCCATGCTGGCGGGCACCAACCGCAGCCAACCGGGCTACACGCTGTCGCCCGCGTCGCTGCGTGAATTGCCGATGGGCAGCAGCCTCGTCCTGCCCTCCCCGAATGGGGCGACGCTGGCACTGGCCACGGGGTCGACGCCGACGTTTGCAGGCTGCTTGCGCAATGCGCGCGCCGTGGCGGAAGCGGCATCGCGGCTGGGCCGTCGCGTGGCCGTGGTGGCATCTGGAGAACGCTGGGCCGATGGCAGCCTGCGTCCCGCGCTCGAAGACTGGCTGGCGGCTGGCGCCATCGTCCATCACCTGTCGGAGACGGTGGCCGGCTTCCTACCCCAGGCGCTGTCGCCCGAGGCCCTGGCCGCCCGCGCCATCTACCGCGAAGCCTCCCAGACGGGAATGATGAAGGCGTGGATGCTGGATTCCGTCTCGGGCCGCGAACTGTGCGAACGTGGCTTTACCGAAGACGTGACCATCGCCTCGCAGACGGATGTGAGCAACATCGCGCCGATGCTGGTGGAAGGCGCGTTCCGCAACGTCAATCGGAAGAACGAGCCCACGGCGCAGGACTTCTTTGGCGCAAGTTTGCGACCGGCGCCCACGCCGTCTTCGCACCGCAACCCGCCGCTATCGCACTAGGCGAATCAGCGGGTCGGCGGTCGTCAGGTCAGCGACGTATCCACCTCGCGGCGCGGTGCCTCGAGGTATTCGCGCGACTGCATCTCGATGATGCGCGAGACGGTGCGCTGGAATTCGTTGGCCATCTGGCCTTCGGTATAGAGCTCGTCTGCCGGCACTTCGGCCGACATCAGCAGCTTGACCTTGTGGTCGTAGAACACGTCGATCAGCCACGTAAACCGGCGCGCTTCGGAGGCCATGCGCGGCGTCATCTTCGGCACGTCAGCCAGGATGACGGTGTGGAAACGCGAGGCGATTTCCAGGTAGTCATTCTGCGAGCGCGGCCCGCCGCACAGTGTGGCGAAATCGAACCACACCACGCCACCTGCCTTGCGCGCGGCGCGAATCTCTCGGTGTTCAATGTGCAGCACTGGCGAGTCATCCGGGCCCTCTGCCACGGCGGCAAACGCATCACGCAACGCCGAGTTCGCCTTGGCGCCCAGCGGCGTGTGATACGCCTGCACCTGCTCCATCGCGCGCTTGCGGTAGTCGATGCCGGCATCGACGTTCAGCACATCCAGCTTCTCTTGCAGCAGCGCAATGGCGGGCAGCACACGGTCGCGATGCAGGCCGTCCGGATACAGCAGATCCGGCCGGTAGTTGGACGTCATCACAAACTGCACGCCGTTGGCGAACAGCTGATCGAGCAGCCGATGCAGGATCATCGCGTCAGCGACGTCGCTGACATGGAATTCGTCAAAGCAGATCAGGCGGTATTTCTTGGCGATGCGGCGCGCGAGTTCGTCCAGCGGATCGGCGCGGCCACGCAACTCTTCCAGTTGACGATGCACCTCGCGCATGAACTCGTGAAAGTGCAGGCGCGTTTTGCGCACCAGCGGCACGCAGCTATAGAAGGCATCCATCAGGAACGACTTGCCGCGCCCTACCCCGCCCCACATGTAGACGCCGCGCGGCAATTCCGGGCGCACCAGCATCTTGCGCAACGCGCTTGAGCGCCGAGCCTTGTAGGCGCTCCATTCGTCGTAGCACTGCTGCAGGCGATCGACGGCACGTTGCTGCGCCTCGTCGGGCTGATAGCCGCGCGCCTTCAGTTCCTGTAGGTAGGTTTCCTGGACGTTCATCTGCTTGATGTGCGTGGGGCCAGCCGTTTGGCGGCCCAAATGGACCGATGCCCGGCATCTTGTGGATAGCCGGGCATCGTGCCTGTCTTAGGACAAGCGATTACATATTGAGCTGACGCTTGTCGACAGCCAGCGCAGCTTCGCGCATCACTTCCGACATCGACGGGTGCGGATGGCAGATGCGGCCGATGTCTTCCGCCGCAGCCTTGAACTCCATCGCCACCACGGCTTCGGCTACCAGATCCGAGGCGTTGGCAGCAACGATGTGCACGCCCAGGATTTCGTCGGTCTTCGCATCGGCGATGACCTTCACGAAACCGTCGGATGCGCCCATGCCCAGTGCACGGCCATTGGCCATGAACGGGAACTGACCAGCCTTGGTCTCACGGCCTTCGGCCTTGAGCTGCTGTTCCGTCTTGCCGACCCATGCGATTTCCGGGAAGGTGTAGATCACCCACGGAATGCAGTTGTAGTCGATGTGCGGCTTCTGGCCGAC
Organism: Ralstonia sp. 25C; assembly: GCF_051904805.1. Lineage (NCBI taxonomy): Bacteria > Pseudomonadati > Pseudomonadota > Betaproteobacteria > Burkholderiales > Burkholderiaceae > Ralstonia > Ralstonia sp. 25C. The sequence goes on from NZ_CP196737.1 coordinate 421,208, forward strand.
GATGCGCTCGGCCACAGCCACGCCTTCGTCTTCTGCCTTGTGCGCCAGCATCGGGCCACGCACCACGTCACCGATCGCCCACAGGTTCGGCAGCTTGGTCGCGCAGTGGTCGTCCACCTCGATGAAGCCACGCGGGTCCGTTGCCATACCGATGGCTTCCAGGCCCAGGTTGTCGGTGTTCGGCACGCGGCCGATCGAGACGATCAGCTTGTCGCATTCCAGCACTTGTGCAGCGCCTGCAGCGTCGGTGTAGTTCACCTTCACGCCCTTGGCCGACGATTCGATCTCGCCAACCTTCACACCGACGTTGATCTTCAGGCCCTGCTTGGTCAGCAGCTTGTTGGCTTCCTTCGCAACGGATTCGTCAGCCGCGCCGAGGAAGCTCGGCAGTGCTTCGAGAATCGTCACTTCCGAACCCAGACGACGCCACACCGAGCCCAGCTCCAGGCCGATCACGCCAGCGCCGATCACGCCCAGCTTCTTCGGCACTTCGGCAAACTTCAGTGCGCCTTCGTTGTCGGCAACGATCACGTTGTCGACCGGCACGTTCGGCAGATGGCGTGCCTTCGAGCCCGTGGCGATGATCACATGCTTGGCGGTCACGACTTCCGTGCCGGCCTTGCCCGCGACTTCCACTTGGTAGCCAGCGTCGGTCTTGCCGACGAACTTGCCGTAGCCCTTGAGCAGCGTCACCTTGTTCTTGCGGAACAGGAACTCGATGCCCTTGGTCATCTTGCCGACGATGTCGTCCTTGCGCTTGAGCATCTTGGCCACGTTGACCTTGACGCCGTCCACCGTGATGCCGTGGTCGGCCAGGTGGTGGTTCACGTTCTCAAACTCTTCCGACGAAGCCAGCAGCGCCTTCGACGGAATGCAACCCACGTTCAGGCAAGTGCCGCCCAGACGCGGCTCGCTCTTCGGATCGTCGTAGGCGTTGCCTTCGCAGCACGCCACGTTCAGGCCCAGCTGGCCAGCGCGGATAGCGGCGATGTAACCACCGGGGCCGGCGCCGATCACCAGCACGTCAAATTCTTTGCTCATGGAGAAATCCTCGATTCGGACGCCGCCGCACAGCGTGGGCGGCGTCTCGTGTCATCAACGCAGTCGATTACAGGTCCAGCAGCAGACGTGCGGGATCTTCCAGCGCTTCCTTCATCGCCACCAGGCCCAGCACAGCTTCGCGGCCGTCGATGATGCGGTGGTCGTAGGACATGGCCAGGTAGTTCATCGGGCGAACCACGACTTGGCCGTTTTCCACCACAGCGCGGTCCTTCGTGGCGTGCACGCCCAGGATGGCCGATTGCGGCGGGTTGATGATCGGGGTCGACAGCATCGAGCCGAACGTACCGCCGTTCGAGATCGAGAACGTGCCGCCGGTCAGGTCGTCCAGCGTCAGCTTGCCGTCCTTGGCCTTCTGGCCGAATTCAGCAATCTTCTTCTCGATGTCGGCCAGGCTCATCTGGTCGGCATTGCGCAGGATGGGCACCACCAGGCCGCGCGGCGAGCCGACAGCGATACCGATGTCGAAGTAGCCGTGGTAGACGATGTCGTTGCCGTCCACCGATGCGTTGATGACCGGGTACTTTTTCAACGCGTGCACAGCCGCCTTCACAAAGAACGACATGAAGCCCAGCTTCACGCCGTGGGTCTTCTCGAACTGGTCCTTGAACTTGGCACGCAAGTCCATCACCGGCTTCATGTTGACTTCGTTGAAGGTGGTGAGGATGGCGTTGGTCGATTGCGACTGCACCAGGCGCTCGGCGATACGGGCGCGCAGGCGGCTCATCGGCACGCGCTCTTCCGGACGGTCGCCCAGGGCGGCGAAGTCGACCGGTGCAGCGACTTGCTGCAGGGCCGGACGTGCGGCTTGCGGAGCAGCCGCAGTAGCCGGCTTGGCGCCACCAGCTACGGCACCCAGCACGTCGCCCTTGGTGATGCGGCCATCGCGGCCCGTGCCGGCCACTTGACCAGCCGACAGGTTGTTTTCAGCCATCAGCTTGGCAGCCGACGGCATGGCCACGCCACCCGTGGCAGCAGCAGCAGCGGCCGGAGCAGCGGCTGCCGGTGCGGGTGCAGCAGCGGCCGGAGCCGGGGCAGCGGCTGCCGGTGCGGCGGCGCCTGCCTTGCCTTCGGTGTCGATCTTGGCCAGCAGTTGTTCCGACGTGACGGTTGCGCCGTCCGCCACCAGCACTTCAGCCAGCACGCCAGCCGACGGAGCCGGCACTTCCAGCACGACCTTGTCGGTCTCGACTTCGATCAGGATTTCGTCCTGGGCTACGGCTTCGCCCGGCTTCTTCTTCCAGGAGATCAGCGTGCCTTCTTCAACGGACTCGGAAAACTGCGGGACCTTGACATCAACGATAGCCATTTCGGTGGTTCCTTGGATTCATGTGTGCGCGCCCTTCTGAGCGGGGCCGCGCTCAATTCGTATATGGAATGGAATTCGACGGTCGAATTCGGGTGCGGAGATGCGCCAAGGCGACAGCCGAAGCTGCCGCCTTGATGCGCGCGTCGCTTACTTGGTCAGCACGAAGCCCTTGAGCTTGGCGAATGCCGCATCGATCAGCGCCTTCTGCTGCTCGTTGTGCTTCGCGTAGTAGCCCACGGCCGGCGATGCCGATGCCGGGCGGCCTGCATAGCCCAGCTTCTGACCGTCGTTCATGTTTTCCATGATGTAGTGCTGCACGAAGAACCAGGCGCCCTGGTTCTGCGGTTCGTCCTGGCACCACACCACTTCGGCGAGGTTCGGGTACTTCTTCAGCTCAGCCGCAAACGCCTTGTGCGGGAACGGATACAGCTGTTCCACACGGATGATGGCGGTGTCGGTCTGGCCGCGCTCCTTGCGAGCGTTGACCAGGTCGTAGTAGACCTTGCCCGAGCAGGCCACGACGCGCTTCACCTTGGCGGCGTTCAGGTCTTCGGCCGTATCGGCGATCACCGTTTCGAAGTGCCCCTTGGCCAGATCGCTCAGCGGCGACACCGCGTCCTTGCTGCGCAGCAGCGACTTCGGCGTCAGGATGATCAGCGGCTTGCGGAACATCCGGATCATCTGGCGACGCAGCAGGTGGAAGATCTGCGCCGGCGTGGTCGGCTGCACCACTTGCATGTTGTGGTCTGCGCAGAGCTGCAGGTAGCGTTCCAGACGCGCCGAGCTGTGCTCCGGACCCTGACCTTCGTAGCCGTGCGGCAACATCAGCGTCAGACCCGAGGCGCGGCCCCACTTCACTTCGCCCGACGAGATGAACTGGTCGATCACGACCTGCGCGCCGTTGGCGAAGTCGCCGAACTGGGCTTCCCAGATCACCAGGGTGTTCGGCTCGGCCGACGAGTAGCCGTACTCGAAGCCCATCACGGCCTCTTCGGACAGCACCGAGTCGATCACGGTGAACGGTGCCTGGCTTTCCGACACGTTCTGCAGCGGGATGTAAGTACCGGCGTCCCAACGCTCGCGGTTCTGATCGTGCAGCACGGCGTGGCGGTGCGTGAACGTACCGCGGCCAGCATCCTGACCGGTAATACGCACCGGGTAGCCCGACGCCACCAGCGAGGCGAATGCGAGATGCTCGCCCATGCCCCAGTCCAGCGACAGATCGCCCTGACCCATCTTGGCGCGGTTGTTGACGACGTTCTCAACCAGCGGGTGCAGCTTGAAGTGCTCGGGGATGGCGGTGATGCGCTCAGCCAGACGCTTGAGTTCAGCCATCGGCACAGCCGTATCAGCCGAGTCCGTCCACTTGCGGTTCAGGAACGGCAGCCAATCCACTGCGAACTTGTTCTTGAAGTTCGACAGCACCGGGTCAACCGTGTGCTTGCCGGCGTCCATGGCGGCGCGGAACTCCTGTACCAGGGCGTCCGGCTCTTCGGCCTTCAGCGTGTTCTGCGTGACCAGCTTGTCAGCGTAGAACTTGCGCGTGCCGGGGTGCGTACCGATCTTCTTGTACATCAGCGGCTGCGTCATCGCCGGCGTGTCTTGCTCGTTGTGGCCGAGCTTGCGGAAGCAGATGATGTTGACCGCGATGTCCTTCTGGAACTCCGTGCGGAAGTCCACGGCCAGTTGCATGGCCAGCACGACGGCTTCCGGATCGTCGCCGTTCACGTGCAGGACCGGCGCTTCGATCATCTTGACCACGTCGGTGCAGTACAGCGTCGAGCGCGAATCGCGCGGGTCCGACGTCGTGAAGCCGATCTGGTTGTTGATGACGATGTGGATCGTGCCGCCCGTGCCGTAACCACGCGTTTGCGCGAGGTTCAGCGTTTCCATCACAACGCCCTGGCCAGCGAAGGCTGCGTCACCGTGCACCTGCACAGCCAGCACTTGCGCGCCGTGCTTGTCGCCGCGACGCTCCTGGCGTGCCTTGACCGAGCCTTCCACGACCGGGTTGACGATTTCCAGGTGCGACGGGTTGAACGCCAGCGACAGGTGGACGGGGCCGCCCGGGGTCGTCACGTCGCTCGAGAAGCCCTTGTGGTACTTCACGTCGCCGGCCGGCAGGTCGTCCACGTGCTTGCCTTCGAATTCGGCAAACAGATCAGCCGGCATCTTGCCCAGCGTGTTGACCAGCACGTTCAGACGGCCGCGGTGGGCCATGCCGATCACGATTTCCTGCACGCCCTTGGCGCCGGAATGCTGGATCAGTTCGTCCATGGCCGCGATGAAGCTCTCGCCGCCTTCCAGCGAGAAGCGCTTCTGACCGACGTACTTCGTATGCAGGAAGCGCTCGAGGCCTTCAGCGGCCGTCAGGCGTTCCAGAATGTGCTTCTTCTTTTCAGCCGAGAACGTCGGCTTGGAGCGAATGGTTTCCAGACGCTCTTGCCACCAGCGCTTCTGCGCCTGGTCGCTGATGTACATGAACTCGGCCCCGATCGAGCCGCAGTACGTTTCGCGCAGGTTGTTGACCAGCTCGCGCAGGCTCATCGATTCCTTGCCGAAATACGTGTTGCTGGCGTTGAAAACGATGTCCTGGTCGGCTTCGGTGAAACCGTAGAAAGCCGGGTCCAGATCCGGAACCGGGGGGCGCTCCTGACGCTTGAGCGGGTCAAGATCGGCCCAACGCAGGCCCACGTTGCGGTAGGCAGCCACCAGCTGCGTTGCCGCCACGCGCTTGCGACCCATATCGGAATCGGCGGACGCGACGATCGTCTTGATCGGGCCAGACTTGGCGCGCTCAGCGAACGAGGTGACGATGGGGGCGTGGGGGATATCCCGGGCGTTGGAACCGTTGACGGCGGGGACGTTCTGCAGCGCATCGAAGTACGCGCGCAGTGCCTCGCTAACGGACGTGGGATCTTGAAGGTACGCTTCGTACTGATCTTCAACGTAGGCGGCGTTACCGCCGGACAGGTACGAAGTGTCCAGATACTGCTTATACAGCTCAGTCATGGGGCGCTCACTTTTCTCCGGGTCTGCCGGAGTTCAGCGGGTTCATCAACCTTCCGCGACACGGCTTGACCGGTTAGCGGATCGCAAACTAAATCGCCTGAAATCACCTGATCGGACCGGATCGCGCATGGCAGAAAGGAGGCACCGAGACAGCTTTTACAGACAAGTTGTGCGGGAAGGACCTAAGTCTTCACGGGCGGGAAGCATAGCACGTTTATAACGAATATTCCGATTCCTTGACGTGCCAAGAAACCGTTGTTTTGACACGTCAAAGGATCGTTTTCTTCACATTCCCACAGGCGAAATCCGGTCGACCCAATCGGTAATTAGGCCGTCCAGGCCGGCGCTCCACAGCAACTGCGCACGATCGACGTCATTGACGGTATAGCAGCAGACGCGGAAGCTGGCGGCGTGTGCCTCGTCAATGATTTCGGGCGTGAGCTCGCGGTGGTTGGCGTCGAGCGCAACGCAGTCGAGCGCGCGCAGGCGGCCAAGCCAGTCGGCGGGCAGCTTGTCGAGCAGCAGCGCGCGCGGCAGTTCCGGCACCGCGTCTCGCGCAGCGGCCAGCGCCTCTTCCGAGAACGACGACAGCAACGGCGGCACGTCAGCGCCGGCCCATAGCGTGCGGGCATCGAGCGCCACGGCTGCGCCCGTGCGCCACTCTGCGCCCGGGACCGGCTTGATCTCGATGTTCGCGAGGAAGTTGTTGGCGCGCAGATAACGCGCGATGGCCGCCAGCGTGGGCACCGGTTCACCCGCGTAGGCGGGGCTGTGCCAGCTGCCGGCGTCCAGCTGTGCGATCTGGCTGAGCGTGAGTGCGTCGAGGCGGCCGGTACCGTTCGTGGTGCGATCCAGCGTGGCGTCGTGCAGCAGGACGGCCACACCATCGCCCGAGAGCTTCACGTCGAACTCGAACATGCGGTAGCCGAACGAGGCGCCGTGGCGGAACGCGGCCAAGGTGTTCTCGGGCGCCAGTTTGCCCGCACCACGATGTGCAATGGCGCGCGGATACGGCCAAGCCGGCAAGGCGCGTGCGTCGCTCATGCCAGGGCCTCGATGCGGCGGGTGGTCTGCGGGTCGAACCAGTGCAGGTGATCGGCCGAGGCGGTGATGGGCAGTTTGTCGCCGGCCTTCACGCTGGCGTGCGGTTCCAGGCGGACAACGACCGGGTGACCAGCCAGCGAACCGTAGGCAAATGCATCGGCGCCGAGCGCTTCGACCACACGCACATCGATGAAGGCGATGGCCTGATCCGCGGCGCATGGCTCAATGTGTTCGGGGCGCAGACCCATCAAAGCGTGCTCGGGCAGATGCAGGCCCATCGGCAGGTGGCCGAGCGTTGCCGGCGCATAGCCCTCCTTCGCACCATCCACGCGGATCTGCGCGCCCTCGCCTGCGTGGCGCGACACCGGCACGAGGTTCATCGGCGGGGAGCCAATGAAGCCGGCGACGAACGTGCTCGCCGGACGCGAGTACACCTCCAGCGGCGTGCCGATCTGCTCCACACGGCCGCCGTTGAGCACCATCATCCGATCGGCCAGCGTCATGGCCTCCACCTGATCGTGCGTGACGTACAGGCTGGTCGTGCGCAGACGGCGGTGCAGGTCCTTCAGCTCCAGGCGCATCTGCACGCGCAGCTTGGCGTCGAGGTTGGAGAGCGGCTCGTCGAACAGGAACACCGCAGGCTCGCGCACGATGGCGCGGCCCATGGCCACACGCTGGCGCTGACCGCCCGACAACTGACGCGGCTTGCGGTCGAGCAGTTTGCCAAGCTCGAGAATGCCCGCAGCCTGTTCAACACGCGCCTGGATATCGCTCTTGGGCAAGCCGCGAATCTTCAGACCATACGCCATGTTGTCGAACACGCTCATGTGCGGATACAGCGCGTAGTTCTGGAACACCATCGCGATATCGCGCTCGGCGGGTTCCAGTTCGTTGACGACGCGATCACCGATCCACACCTCGCCGCCGGTGATGGGCTCAAGGCCCGCCACCATGCGCAGCAGCGTGGACTTGCCGCAGCCCGAGGGCCCGACGATGACGATGAATTCCCCATCGCCGATTTCCATGTCGATGCCGTGCACGACCTGGAGGTTGGCGTAGTGCTTCTGGACGTTGCGTAGAGACAGTTTTGCCATTGCGATGTGTCTTTAACTTTTCGCTTACTTTTCAGTTTCCACCAGGCCCTTCACGAACCACCGCTGCATGCCGATCACGATGGCCGCGGGCGGCAGCATGGCCAGCATCACGGTGGCCATCAGCAGGTTCCAGTCGGTGGCGGAATCGCCGGAGCGGGAGATCATCTGGGTCACGCCCAGCACGATGGGGGTCATGCTCTTCTCGGTCGTGATCAGCAGCGGCCAGAGGTACTGGTTCCAACCGTAGATGAACTGGATCACGAACAGCGCCGCGATGCTGGTGCGCGAAAGCGGCAACACCACGTCCCAGAAGAACTTGAGCGGACCGGCGCCGTCGATGCGCGCGGCTTCGGCCAGTTCATCGGGAATCGTCAGGAAGAACTGCCGGAACAGGAAGGTGGCGGTAGCCGACGCGATGATTGGGATCGTCAAACCAAAGTAGCTGTTCAGCATGCCGAGGTCCGACACCACCTTGTACGTGGGCAGGATCCGCACTTCCACCGGCAGCATCAGCGTGACGAAGATCAGCCAGAAGAACGTCTTGCGCAGCGGGAACTTGAAATAGACGATCGCGAAGGCCGAGATGATGGAGATTGCGATCTTCCCGAGCGAGATGCCCAGCGCCATAATCAGGCTGTTCATCAGCATGGTGCCGACCGGCGTAGCCGAGTTGCCCATGCCGTGCGTCAACACTTCGCGGTAGTTGTCGATGAGGTGCGAACCCGGGATCAGCGTCATCGGCGCCTGCAGCACTTCTTCGGTCGTGAGTGACGACGCGACGAAGACCACGTACACCGGAAACGCGACGATCACCACGCCAAGGATCAGCACAACGTGCGTGAGGAAGTCCAGGAATGGACGGCGTTCAATCATGATCTGATGCCCTCCTTTTAGTATTGGACTTTGCGTTCAACGTAGCGGAACTGGACGATCGTCAGCACGATCACCAACCCCATGAGGATGACCGACTGCGCGGCCGAGCCACCGATGTCCAGCCCGCGCACGCCGTCCTGGTAGACCTTGAACACCAGCGTCTCAGTCGCCTTGAACGGCCCGCCCTGCGTGACCGAATCGATGATGGCGAAGGTGTCGAAGAATGCGTAGACGACGTTCACCACCATCAGGAAAAACGTCGTGGGCGACAGCAGCGGAAACACGATCGACCAGAAACGCTTCCACGGCCCGGCACCATCGATGGCCGCCGCTTCGATCAGCGATTTGGGAATGCTCTGCAGCCCCGCGAGGAAGAACAGGAAGTTGTAGCTGATCTGCTTCCACGCCGCGATGATGACCACCAGCGTCAGCGCCTGCCCGCCGTTGAGCACGAAGTTCCAGTCCACGCCCATCTTGCGGATCACGAACGACACGATGCCGAGCGACGGGTTGAACAGGAAGCTCCACAGCACGCCCGCCACGGCCGGTGCAATCGCATACGGCCAGATCAGCAAGGTCTTGTAGAACGTGGCGCCACGCAATGCGCGATCAGCAAAGTACGCCAGTGCCAGCGAAGTGCCCAGCCCGACCAGCGCCACACCAATGGCGAACACCGCCGTGGTCTTGAATGACCCAAGATAGGTCGGATCGGCAAAGAGGTCGTGAAAGTTCTCCAGCCCGACAAATTCGAGATTGATGCCGAAGGCATCCTGGCGCAGCAGCGACTGATACAGCGCCTGCCCCGCCGGCCAGAAGAAGAACACCAGAGTGATGACGATCTGCGGGGCCACCAGCACATACGGCAGCCAGCGCGATCGAAAGACGACGCGTTTTTCCATGCGACATTCCAAAAACGCACCGCCGGCCGGTGCAAGCGCACGGGGCCGGCGGTTCAGACTAGCGCAGCGGAGCGCTTATTCCTTGACGGTCTTTTCGAAGCGGGCGAGCAGTTCGTTGCCACGGGCAACGGCTGCATCCAGCGCTTCCTTCGGCGACTTCTTGCCGGCCCAGACGGATTCCAGCTCTTCGTCAATCACCTGACGGATCTGCGGGAAGTTGCCCAGACGAATACCGCGCGACTTGTCTGTCGTCTTGACGATCATCTGCTTGACGGCCACATCAGCGCCCGGGTTCTTGTCGTAGTAACCCGACTTCTTCGTCAGCTCGTACGCTTCCATGGTGACGGGCAGATAGCCGGTGGCCTGGTGCCAGTCGGACTGGACTTCCGGGCGCGACAGGAACGTGAAGAACTTGGCGACGCCCTTGTACTCCTCAGCCTTGTGACCGCCCATCACCCACAGCGACGCGCCGCCGATGATGGTGTTCTGCGGCGCGCCGGGCACACCGGCTTCGTACGGCAGCGGTGCTGGGCTGAACGCGAACTTGGTGCCCACGCTCTTGCGGATGTTCGCCAGCGCCGCCGACGAACCCGTATGCATGGCGCACTCACCCGCGATGAACTTCGCCTTGGGCTCGTCCTTGCGGCCGGCGTAGGTGAAGTAGCCCTTTTTCTGCATGTCCTGCAGGTTCTCGATGTGCTTGATCTGCACCGGGCCGTTGAAATTCAGACGCGCCTTCGGGCCACCAAAGCCGTTGTTCTCGGTGGCAAACGACACGTTGTGCCAGGCCGAGAAGCTCTCCAGATGCACCCACGATTGCCAGTCGGTCGTATAGCCGCACTGGAAGCCAGCAGCCTTCAGCTTGGCCGCGTCGATGGCCACTTCCTGCCACGTTGCGGGCGGCTTGTTCGGGTCAAGGCCGGCCTTCTTGAAGGCGTCCTTGTTGTAATACATGATCGTCGTCGAGCTGTTGAACGGGAACGACAGCATCTCGCCCTTGTTCGACGTGTAGTAGCCCGCCACGGCCGGCACATAGGCCTTCGGGTCGAACTTCTCGCCGGCGTCCTTCATGATCTTGGCCACCGGCACGATGGCGCCCTTGGCGTTCATCATCGTTGCGGTGCCGACTTCGAAGACTTGCAGAATGGCCGGTGCATTGCCGGCACGGAACGCCGCAATGCCCGCTGCCAGCGATTCATCGTACTGGCCCTTGTAGACCGGCACGATCTTGTAGTCCGACTGGCTGGCGTTGAACTTGCCGGCGATCTCGTTCACCTTGTCGTTCAAGGCGCCTTCCATCGAGTGCCACCACTGAATTTCCGTCACTGCGTACGCGCCTTGCGCAAACGTACACGCAGCCAGCACAGCTGCTGCCCCCGCAATCTTCTTGATCGTCATTGTTTCTCCTGATTTCGTGTGCCTCGACGTTGTGGCGGGCTCCCTCGCTCCGCCCACGGCGCGCCGACTCTAAACGAACGGTCGGTCACTTTTATGACAACGGGATGTTACTTGTCTTTCTGTCACAAAGAAATTGGGAAAACCCTCCAAGGTTTGCCTTGCAACGGCCGTTAGAATGAGTTGAGACCACCCTCAATTGCACGTGCAGCATGCTCGCCCCGCCCACCACGCCCGCCGCTCCAGACTCGCCTGAAACCGCCCCCGCGATTGCCGCGCGACGCATTCCCCAAGCGTTGCACCAACTCTCCGATGATGCGCTGCGCAATATCAAAGGCGTCTTCACCGACGTGGATGGCACGCTCACAACGCGAGGCAAGCTGCCGGCGCAGACGTACTCGGCGCTGGAGCGACTGCATCGGGCGGGCATCAAGGTCGTGCCCGTGACCGGCCGCTCGATCGCCTGGTGCGAAGTTATTGCACGGCTGTGGCCCGTCGATGCAGCCATCGGCGAGAACGGCGCCTTTGCCATGCGCGTGGATGCGCGCGGGCACCTGGCCACCGATTTTGTGGACGACGCCCAGACGCGCCATCGCAATCTCGAACGCATCCGCGAGGTGGGCGCCGAGATCCTGCGCGCCGTGCCGGGGTCCGCGCTCGCGTCGGACCAGGCGTGGCATGCGGCGGACCTCGCCATCGACCATGCCGAGCAGGTATTGCCGCTGCCGCAAAGCGCGGTCCGGCACATCGTCGACATCATGCGCACCCACGGCATGCACGCGACCGTCAGTTCGATCCACGTCAATGGCTGGTTCGGCAAGCACGACAAGTTGAGCGCCAGCGTGGCGCTCGCCCGCCGTGCCTTCGGTGTCGAACTGCACGCCGAGCGCGAACACTGGGTGTTCGTGGGCGACTCCGCGAATGACGCAGCGATGTTCGAGTTCTTCCCGCTCTCGGTTGGGGTGGCCAACGTGCTGGATGTAATTGATACGCTGCCCGTGCCGCCCGCCTACCTCACCTCCGCGGAAGGCGGAAGCGGTTTCGCCGAAGTGGCCGAGCGCATTCTTGGGGCGCGCGCCCCTGCCCTGCCCGCACCGCGCGGCTGAGGCATCGTCCTGGGCTTCCGCGCCCTCAGCCATTCTTCAGGTTTCTCGTCGCGCCGCATGCCGCACGCGGCACGGCGTTTGCGCCTTGTTGGGGCGTTGCACCACTTCGCACCATGTGACTGCCTCATAACGGTGCGAGCGGTGCCAACACCCTTTTTCAACGCACCGACAGGAGCCCCTCATGCAAACCCAGAAACTACGCCAGCGCTTTGAACACGCGGAAAGCACCATTGCTGAACTGGCCCGGACCTGTTCCTCGCACAAGGATGTGCCCGACGCGCTGAAGCAATCGGTCCAGCAACTGGACGAGCAAGCCCGCCAATGTCACTCGCGTCTGGAAAACGCGCAGGACGAACAGACCTTCGTCGAAGCCATCGACAAACTCGAAGCCGCCTCCGACCGCGCCAAGATGGCCTGCCAGAACGCCAGCAGCAAAGTGGACCACGCCGTGGAAACCGCCGTCATGCGTGCCCACGAAGAGTTGTCACAGCTGAAACACCGCCTGCACTAAGCGCCCCCGCGCCGGCGGCGCACAAAAAAAAGGGCGGATTCCCTTATCGGAAATCCGCCCAATCCCAATCGCCAAGCTCGACGATATTCGGTGGTGTCAGCTTCGTTGATGCGTCAGTCGAAGCCGAGCTCCTGCAATTTGCGCGTAATGGTGTTGCGGCCAATGCCCAGACGCGTAGCCGCCTCAACACGGCGCCCGCGCGTGACACCCAGTGCGGCCTCCAGGATGGCCTTTTCAAAACGGCGCGTGAGCACGTCCATCACTTCGGGCTGGCCGGCCTCCAGCATGGCCTTGGCCTCGCCTGCCAACGCACGTTCCCACCCCGCAGCAACGGAAGCACCGACCGCGTGTGTGTCTGCCGACGGCGTCACGCCGTACGGCTCGCCGCCGTGCGAGGGCTCGCTGCCAAACACCGGACGCGCCGCGCCCGCATCGCCCGCCGCCGGCAGCGTCTGCGCGCTACCGCGTACGAGGTCGTAAGGCAGGTCCTTGATTTCGATCATCTGCGCCGGCGCCATCACGGTCAGCCAGTTGCAGAGGTTTTCCAGCTGCCGCACGTTGCCGGGGAACGGCAGCGTGGCGATATGCGCCAACGCATCGTCCGACATGCGCTTGGGCTCCACGCCGAGTTCCTTTGCGCTCTTCTGCAGGAAATGGCGTGCCAGCAGCGTGATGTCTTCCGGGCGCTCGCGCAGCGCGGGCAGGCGCAGGCGGATCACGTTCAGGCGGTGGAACAAATCCTCGCGGAACAGGCCGTCCTTGACGCGCGTTTCCAGGTTCTGGTGCGTCGCCGCGATGACGCGCACGTTGGCCTTGAGCGGGTTGTGGCCGCCCACGCGGTAGAAGTGCCCGTCCGACAGCACGCGCAGCAGGCGCGTCTGCAGGTCGAACGGCATGTCGCCGATTTCATCGAGGAACAGCGTGCCGCCTTCAGCTTGCTCGAAGCGGCCGCGGCGCATGGTCTGCGCACCGGTAAAGGCGCCGCGCTCGTGGCCGAACAGTTCGGATTCCAGCAAGTCTTTCGGAATCGCCGCCGTATTCAGCGCAATGAACGGACCGCTCGCACGCGGGCTGTGCTTGTGCAGCGCGCGGGCCACCAGCTCCTTACCCGTACCGGATTCGCCGGTAATCAGCACCGTCACGTTCGATTGCGACAGTCGGCCAATCGCGCGGAACACGTCCTGCATGGCGGGCGCCTGGCCGAGAATCTCGGGCGAATCACCCAGGCGATCGTCGATCTCTTCCTCGCGCAGGCTTTCTTCCAGCGCGCGGCGGATCAGCTCGACCGCGCGATCCACGTCGAACGGCTTGGCGAGGTATTCGAAGGCGCCACCCTGGAATGCCGCAACCGCGCTGTCGAGGTCCGAATACGCGGTCATGATGATGACCGGCAAGCCAGGATGCTTCGTCTTGATGGCCTGCAGCAGGTCCAGCCCCGAACCGCCGGGCATGCGCACGTCGGAAATCAGTACCTGCGGCGTTTCTTCATCCAGCGCGTTGAGCGCGTCGCGAACGTTGGTGAAACTGCGCGACAGCAGGCTCTCGCGTGCCAGCGCTTTTTCGAGGACCCAGCGGATGGATTGATCGTCGTCGACTATCCAGATTGGCTTCATGTGTTGGTTCGTCTGCTTGACATCGTCTTGCCTGGGCCCTTGTGCGCTGACTGAATGCGAAACCTCAATGCAGCGGTACAAGAATGCGGAAATCCGTCAGACCTGGCCTGCTCTCGCATTCGATCAGGCCATCGTGTTGCTGCACGAAAGTCTGCGCGAGTGTCAGGCCCAGCCCGCTTCCCCCCTCCCGTCCGGACACCAGCGGGAAGAAGATTCGCTCGCGGATGTCGTCCGGGATACCAGGACCGTTGTCCACTACATGCAAGTCCAATGCCAGCTTGTAAAGACGTTTTGCAATCGTGACTTGTCGTGCCACGCGCGTGCGCAAAATGATCTCGCCATCGCCCTGTGCGATGCGAGGCCCCAGCGCATGCGCTGCGTTGTGAACGATGTTGAGGACCGCCTGGATCAGTTGTTCCTTGTCGCCGCGGAACTCGGGCAGGCTGGCGTCGTAGTCCCGCACGATGCGCAAGCCGTGCGCGAACTCCGCAAGCACGACGGAACGCACGCGCTCCAGCACCTCGTGGATGTTCACGTCGCCCACGATATGCGGGTGCCGGTGCGGCTCCAGCAGGCGGTCCACCAGCGTCTGCAGCCGGTCGGACTCCTTGATGATCACCTGGGTGTATTCGCGCAACGACCGCTCGGGCAGTTCGAATTCCAGCAACTGCGCGGCACCGCGGATACCGCCGAGCGGGTTCTTGATCTCGTGCGCGAGGTTGCGGATCAGTTCCTTGTTGGCGGAGGTGAGGTCCAGCAGACGCTCTTCGCGCTCGCTGCGGATCTTCTGCTCATTGGGCAGCAGTTCCAGCAGCACGGCGCCCGGCGCAAAGTCGAGGGCGCCCACCACCGCGTGCGCATGCAAGGGCTCATGACCGGGGCGATCGAGCGATACATCGCGCCGCTTGGCGTCGAACTGGCGACCGGCCACCGTGGCGATCATTTCCGCCAACTCGGACGGGTCGGCAAACAGCTCGTGCAGCGAGATCTCCACCAGTTGGCGGCGAGACACGGCCAGGGCGGCTTCAGCGGCGGGGTTGGCGTAGTAGATCGTCAGCGACGGATGGCGGACGAACAGGACGGGATTGGGCACCGCGTCGAGCCCGGGGTACGACGGCGGCGCGTTGGGCGAGAACGGAATGGGCGGCGGCCCATCGATGGTGTCTCCGGCGTCGATGTCAGAACCGGCGAACGCTGACGGCGCGGGTGGCGTCGTCTGTTCCTTGTCATCGCGGCGTGCCGCTTTGCGGATCAGTTGACGCATCGTTGTATTACTCCCTTAGGTTGCCCAGCTCCCGGCGGATGGAATCGACATTGGCCTGGCTGCGTTCGATGTCGCTCTTCAACTGCGCGGTGCGGTCCAGATACTTCTGATAGTTGCGCTCATTGCCCTGGCGCTCGGGCTGGCCGTTGTTGTATTCGGCCTTCAAACCTTGGAGCTTGCGCTCCTCTTCGGCCAATTCGGCCTCCAGCACCTGGCGGCGTTCGCCGTCACGTGCCTTTTGCGTGGCGCTATCCACGCGCGGGAAACCACCACCTGCATTGCTATTGCCGTTCTGCGCCGGCGCCGGCGCAGCCCCTGCGCTTCGAGGGCTGCGGGTGCCCGGTACGGTTACCACGTCAGGCAGCGTCAGCTTCTTGCAACCCTTCACGTTGCCGCTGTTGCGGTACTCCGGCACGCCATTCGGGCCCGTACACAGATAGACGTCATCTGCGTACGCAGGTGCCTGCATGGACAACGCGGCAAACACCGCTGCGCTGGCAAACAGTCCGAATGCAATGCGTGAGGAAGGGCGGGACATGAATGAAATCTGGCGGAAACGTCGATCGGGCGCCGGAAATCGGTCGTCCAATTCCGGCGGTCGCTCATTCTAGCCACAAACCTTCCCTTCACAAAAAGGAAGGGCGACCTTCGCCGCCCTCCTTTCACAACCGTCGCGTTGCCCCGACACATCGGCCGGGGCGCTCGCTCAATTACAGCGAGTAGTACATCTCGAACTCGAGCGGGTGCGTCGTCATGCGGAAACGCGTGACTTCTTCCATCTTCAGCTCGATGTAGGCGTCGAGCATGGCGTTGGAGAACACACCACCGCGGGTCAGGAACTCGCGATCCTTATCCAGGTACTCGAGGGCCTGATCCAGGCTCGAGCACACGGTCGGGATCTTTGCGTCTTCTTCCGGCGGCAGGTCGTACAGGTTCTTGTCGGCAGCTTCGCCCGGGTGGATCTTGTTCTGCACGCCATCCAGACCGGCCATCAACAGCGCCGAGAAGCCCAGGTACGGGTTCATCAGCGGATCCGGGAAGCGCGTTTCGATACGGCGGCCCTTCGGGTTTGCCACGTACGGAATACGGATCGAAGCCGAACGGTTACGCGCCGAGTACGCCAGCTTGACCGGAGCCTCGAAGCCCGGCACCAGACGCTTGTACGAGTTCGTGCCCGGGTTGGTCAGGGCGTTCAGCGCGCGAGCGTGCTTGATGATGCCGCCGATGTAGTACAGCGCGAATTCCGACAGACCGGCGTAGCCGTTGCCTGCGAACAGGTTCTGGCCGTCCTTCCACACCGACTGGTGAACGTGCATGCCCGAACCGTTGTCGCCCACGACCGGCTTCGGCATGAACGTGGCGGTCTTGCCGTAGGTGTGCGCGACGTTCTGGATCACGTACTTTTGCAGCTGCGTCCAGTCGGCGCGTTGCACCAGCGTGCTGAACTTCGTGCCGATTTCGTTCTGGCCTTGGCCAGCCACTTCGTGGTGGTGCACTTCAACGGGAATGCCCAGCGATTCGAGAATCAGGCACATTTCCGAGCGCATGTCTTGGAACGTGTCGATCGGGGCGACCGGGAAGTAGCCGCCCTTCTTGCCCGGACGGTGGCCCGAGTTGCCGTGTTCAAATTCCTTGCCCGACGACCACGGGGCTTCTTCGGAATGGATCTTCACGAAGCAGCCTTGCATGTTGAACGTTCCAGGTCACGCCGTCGAAGATGAAGAATTCGGGTTCCGGACCGAAGTAGGCGGCGTCGCCCAGGCCGGAGCTCTTCAGATAGGCTTCAGCGCGCTTGGCGATCGAGCGCGGGTCACGGTCGTAGCCCTTGCCGTCCGACGGCTCGACCACGTCGCAGGTCATCACCAGGGTCGGCTCTTCGTAGAACGGGTCGATGTGGGCGGTGTTCGAATCCGGCACCAGCAGCATGTCCGACGCTTCGATGCCCTTCCAACCGGCGATCGACGAACCGTCGAATGCGTGACCGCTTTCGAACTTGTCTTCGCCGAAGTGCGAAACGGGGACCGAGACGTGCTGCTCCTTACCCTTGGTATCGGTGAAGCGGAAATCGACGAACTTGACGTCGTTTTCCTTCACGAGCTTCATCACGTCTGCAATGCTTTGGGACATGCCATTCTCCTGGTAGCGCAATAACGCAAATCATTGTGAGCCGGTTGTGTGACGGATCCGTGCGACCCGCCCTCACCCCGAAACATCTTCTTTCCAGCCAGGCCGCCCGGTATTACCTGACGCCCCCGAAAAAGACCGCGGAAATCTTAGCAGAAAGCATGCCAATCACGACCCGCAGACGGGCATGGCCTCCCGCAAATAGTGCAGCGCCTTGGCAGCCCTTGGCTGGCACGGTGCTCGGGCCGGTGCAAAGGCACGCGCGAACGTGCAACCGCAGCGCCGCTCACAGCGTTCGGCTGTCCAGCCAGCATAGCTAACGCACCACCGTAGTGCTCAAAAATCAATAAAGCACCGCTATTGTGCGGCCGCATCAAATCCGCACCATTCCGGTGATTCACTTCTGTACCCCTGGCCAGCGGGGCTAGAATGTTTGCTTTCCATTCCCGCCATCGCCATGACTGCAACCACACTCACCCGCGAGTCTCTGCTAGAAGCGGCTGCCGCCCGCCGTGAAGCTGACCAGCTGCCGTATTTCGGCGCCCTGTCGCCGCAAGAAGCGGCCGCGCTCTTGGCAGCCGATCCGCAGGCCCGGCTGGTGGACGTGCGTACGCGGGCGGAACTGGATTGGGTCGGCACGCCAGAGGTGCCACCCAGCCAGTTCGTTCATGTGGAGTGGAATCAGTATCCGGGCGGCGTGCGTAACCCGAACTTCCTCAGCGCATTGGAAGCGGCCGTACCGAAGGATGCGCCGGTGCTATTTCTGTGCCGCAGCGCAGCGCGCTCGAAGCATGCCGCCGTGGCCGCCGCGCAAGCCGGCTACAAGCACGCGATGGATGTGCTGGAAGGTTTTGAAGGTGCCAAGGATGGCGAAGGCCACCGCAAGACCGTGGAAGGCTGGTGCTTCCGTGGCCTGCCCTGGCACGGCGCCTGAGCCGATCAGCCCAGCCAATTAGGACGCCGCTGCGGCGTCCGTTTCGATGATCTCGCCGCCCAGCGCCAGCGCGCCTTCGCGCAGCACGACATAGGCGCTGGCCACCGCCTCGGGTGAGCCCTTCACGCCCAGGTCGATGTGCGAGCGGGCATAGCGCTCGCCGCGCGCGGCATCGCCCACGCTGGGCAAGCTGAACACCTTCACGCCATCGAACTCGGCTTCGATGCGCTCCATCAGCGGCGTCAGCCGCGACTCCGGCAGGCCGAATACCAGGAAGGAACGCTCTTCACGCGGCGCGCGGTGGAATTGATCGGCGTAGTAGGTATCGAGCACCCACTCCATCATCGGCCACGCCATCACCGGAAAGCCCGGCATGAAATGGTGATGCGCCACCGAAAACCCGGGGATACGGTTGTAGCTGTTCGGGATGATGCGCGCGCCCTGCGGAAACTCGCCCATTTTGAAGCGGTGCTGGTTTTCGGGCGTGGATAGATCCGCCTTGAGCGGGTCGCCTGCGGCCGTCTCGGCAATGCGCAGCGTGATCTGCTCGCGGGCTTCTGGATGCAGTTCCAGCGGTACGCCTAACGCGGCGGCGGCGCATTGGCGCGTGTGGTCATCGGGGGTGGCGCCGATGCCGCCGGTGCAGAACACCACGTCGCTGGTGGCAAACGTGCGCTTGAGCACATCGGTGATGCGCGCGGGCTGATCGCCGACGTACTCGGCCCACTCCAGCGCAAGGCCGCGCTCACCGAGCACTTCGATCAGCTTGCGCAGGTGCTTATCTTCGCGGCGGCCCGAGAGGATCTCGTCGCCGATGATGATCATGCCGAAAGCCATGTCAGTCCTGATGGTTCTGATTTCTGATGGTTCTGATTATTCGCGGGGCAATTCAATGGTGGTGACTTCGATCACGCTGGCTTCCACCATGCGCGCGGGCGGCGCCTCGGCGCGCAGGCGCGTCAGGGCACGCAGGCAGAAGTGGCCGAACCACAGCGCCGAGAAGATAAAGATCAACGCATACAGCCAAATGACGGCGATGGCGATGAGCGGGAACAGCACGATCGTCACCACCGACGATACCCACAACAGCGTCGGCGCCGAGCCCAGCATGCCAACCGCCACGCCGATGCCGAGCAGCGGCAACCGGTAGCGCTGCATGATCGCGCGGCGCTCCTCGGCCGTGGCGTGGTCGGCCAGCGCGTCATAGGTCATCAGGCGATAGGTCAGCCAGCCCCACAGCAGCGGCGGAATCAGCGCGAAGAACGGCGGAATCAGCCACAGCGGCAACGTGATGATGGCTACGAGGAGGAACACCAGCGTGCACAGCAGCGCATGCAACGCGCTGCCCATCAACGACCCGCCCTTGCGACGCTCCAACTGCGGATAGCTGCGATCCAGAAAGCGCATGACCGACGGCACCGCCGTCACGCTCACGAAGACGAGGATCGACACCACAATCACCGGCACCAGCAGCGTAATGACCAGCAGCGGCGCGATGGCCGACCACAAACCCGACATGCCGATCGCGTTGAGGCCGCTCTTGATCCAGCCCATGAACGTCCAGCCCTCGACGGCACTTCTGGCGATACCGTTCATGGCATCCCAGCCGAAATACAGCACAGCGCCCCACACCACCACGGCAACGATGAACGGCAACACCGTCAGGAACAACATGCGCGGATGCAGCTGCGAAAGCAGTGCGCGGCCAAACGAGCGAATCAGATCGTTCATGCAGGGAAACAGGGGAAATCAGGGAGCGGACAGCCTAGCACAGCGGGCCGACATGCCGCCGGCCACGCAGCGGCCCCATTTTATGCGCGGCCGAACAGCCGCTTGAGACCAAGCCACTGCTGGCGCAACACCCCGCGCCCGTAGTCGCGGGAGCGGCCTTGCGGCGCGGGAAGTTGGTCGCGGATGCCGGTGGCGTGGTACTCCGGCGAGAAGATGGCGGTACCGAACAGCATGTCCCACCACGGGAACAGCACGCCGAAGTTGCAGCCGCCCAGCACGCCCGGCTTGCCCGGCACTTCGTGCCCCAGGCCGATGGCGTGATGCATCCGGTGGAAGCGCGGCGAGATCAGCAACCGCTCGCCCAACCAGCCGAAGTGCAGCCGCACATTGGCGTGTTGCAGGCTCTGCAGCAACTGCGAAATGGCGACCAGCAGCACGTACTGCGAAGGCTCTACGCCAATGGCCAGCGCCGCGATGGCAAACACCGCACCACGCAACACATCGTCGAGGATGTGGTTGCGGTCGTCCGACCACAGCGTCATCTGCTGCTGGCTGTGGTGCAGCGCATGCAGGTTCCACCACCAATGGAACTTGTGCGACAGGCGGTGATACCAGTAGTCGAGCAGATCGAACAGCACGAGATAGATCACGAAGCTGACGATGGCGACGGACGTCACGCCCGGCCACCAGTCTTCGACGTTCAGGTGCGCCCAGCCCCAGAACCGCAGCTTGCCGTCCAGTGCGTCGATCAGCGGCTGCAGCGTGAAAAACAGCAGCAGCGGGAAGAAGCCGAGGCGATGGAACAGCGTGTAGATGATGTCTGCGCGTATGGCCTTGCGATCCT
Organism: Ralstonia sp. 25C; assembly: GCF_051904805.1. Classification (NCBI taxonomy): domain Bacteria; kingdom Pseudomonadati; phylum Pseudomonadota; class Betaproteobacteria; order Burkholderiales; family Burkholderiaceae; genus Ralstonia; species Ralstonia sp. 25C. The sequence continues at coordinate 442,020 of NZ_CP196737.1, forward strand.
GCACCGGCTCCACGGGGCGCCAGCGCTCCAGCGGACGGAAAACCAGCAGCAACACGGCGATCTGCACCAGCCCCATCAGCAGCCATTCGGTGCCGGGGTACGCATCTTCCACGTAGCCACCCAGGCCGATGGCGTAGGTAATCGGCATCACGACGTGCTGAAAGAGCACGTCCTGCGCTTGCGTGAAGGTGTCGGCAATCCAGTCGAACATGTCAGCGCGCTGCTGCGGGTTTAGCCGATTGGGCAGCAAACCAGGCCTTGTATTGCGGATGATCGCGCAGCGTGGCAAAGCAGAAACCCTTGCGCTCCAGACCGGTGATCAGCGGCTCCAGATCCGCCGGCGCCCATGGGTCCTTGCGCGACCAGATGCCCAAGTGCGCCATGGTGATGTCGCCATCGCGCAGATTGGCGAGCGCCTTGTCGAGCAACGCTGCATTTGAATAACGCTCGGACGGCAACTCGTCGCCGAGGAAGCCAGCCGGCGCCCAGGCCACGTGGGCAAAGCCGCATTGCTTGGCCCAGCCTTCCGTTGTCGCAGAAAGATGACCGCCCGGCGCGCGCCACAGCGGGTCCATCGGCTGGCCAGTCATGGCCTTGAAGCGGTCAGCGCTGCGTTTGAGCTCTGCGCAAAACTCGGGCTCACCCCAGACGACATTGCGGCCGCCCTGCTCACCAAACTGCGGGCGGAAGCGGACCTTGTCGGTGCCAGCCTCGCCCTTGTAGTAGACGTGATCGAAGGTATGCGTGCCGAAAGCGTGGCCGTCAGCAGCGAGCGATTTCCAGTACGGTGCCCAACCGTCGTCCAGCGTGCTGTCGCCGTGGATCGTCTTCTCGTTGGCGAGGAAGAACGTGGCGTGAATGCGGTGGCGGCGCAGCGTGTCGGCAATCAACTGCGCCTGGCTCATGCTGCCGGTGTCGAACGTCAGGTAGACGGTGCCTTTGCACGCGCCGGCCTGCTTGTTCCCATCTGCGCCACCCGGGGCAGCGCTCGCCAGCGCGCACAGCCCCAGCGCCGCCGTGGCGGCCATCGTGCGCAGCATCGACAGGCCAGCTTTCATGATCGTCACGCTTTAGAGGAGCGGCGCGCGCGAACGGAAGTAGATGCCGTGCGGCGAGCGCCCGACCTTGATCTTTTCCACCACCGACCGGCTTGCCACATCGACGATCGCCACGGTCTTGGCCCAGCGGCAGGTCACCCAGAGCTGCTTGCCGTCGGCGGTCAGTTCCATGTCGTCCGGGCCGGGCGGCAGGCCGGTGATATCGCCGACCTTGGTCAGCGTCTGCTGATCGATGATGCTGATCGTGCCCGACACGCGGTTCGACAGGAACAGGTGGCGCTTGTCACCCAGCGCACGGAAGTTGTGTGCGCCCTTGCCGGTCGGGATGCGTTTGACGCTGGTGCGGGTGTGCCAGTCGATGACTTCGACGTAGTCAGCGCCAGTCATGCCCACCAGCAGGTATTTCTGGTCCGTCGTGACCCACACGCCGGCCGGCGCGGAGCCAATGGTCATGCGCCACATCACGGTCTGCGTGGGCAGGTCGATCGCCATCACCTCGTTGGAATCCTGCACGGTGATGAACGCGATCTTGCTGTCGGCGGTAAAGGCGATGTGGCTCGGCGTCTTGGCCGCCGGGATTTGCTTGGCGAGGGTGAGTGCGTGGCCGTCCCAACGGTAGATGTCCACGCGATCCAGGCGGTTGCCGGTGGTCAGGAACCACTTCTGGTCGGGCGAGAAACCGATCTGGTACGGGTCATCAATGCGCGGCACGCGCTGCTGGATCTTGCCGGTGATCGGATCGAGGAAGACGAGATCGTTGCCGACCGCGTTGGCGACGATCAGGGATTTTTCGTCCGGCGTGGCGATCAGGTGATGCGGCTCCTTACCGATCGGGAACGTCTCCAGCACCTTGCGGCTGTCTTTGTCGATCAAAGAGACGCTTGCGTCGCCCGAATTGAGCACGGTGACGACTTCAGCACGCGCCACGTGCGCGGCCACCAAAGCAGCGGCCGACAGGACAAGCGTGGAAAACCAACGGGGGGCAAACGAGGCGCGCGAGGCAGACATAGCGAGAAGATTCAGCAACTTAGCCAGCCATTCTAACGCCCGCCTTTAGGGCACCGCTGACACAAATCAAAAAAAGAAAGCGGGAACTTTCCCCACGCCCGACAAAGCACTGCAGCCTATCGCTGCATGGATTCCCACACCTTCTGCAGCCGCTTGACCGACATCGGCACCGGCGTGCGCAACTCCTGTGCAAACAGCGCGATGCGCAACTCCTCCAGCATCCAGCGGAACTCCTCCATGCGCGGGTCGCTGCCGCCCTGCCCTTGCACGCGCAGCATCTTTTCCGCGCGCTGGTACTGCTGGATGAGCGGCGCCATCTCCTGCATCCGCTGCGTATCGCGCGCCGGATCGGCCTTGAGTTTGTCGATGCGCAGCGCGATGCCCTTCAGGTAACGCGGAAAGTGCTGCAATTGCGCGTATGGCGTCGCCTCGATAAAGCGCTTGTGCATCAGCGTTTTCAGCTGCGTGTCGATATCGGCATACGCCGCCGCGAACGGCTTGGCGATCTGCAGCTTGCGCGGCATCTGGGCGTATTCCGCCAGGATCGCGCCGACCAACCGTGCAATTTCCTGCGCCAGCAGTGTTAGGCGCGCGCGGCTTTCGTCCTTGCGGGCGCCAAAGCTGGCATCGTCGGTGGGCAGCGGATCTTGCAGGCAGGCGCGCTCCAGCGTGGCATCCAGGATCTGGTCGCGCAGTTCGTCCTGCGTACCGAGGTTCATGAACTGGATGGCCATCTGCGACAGCCCCGGGATGTTCTTTTCCAGGTACTTCAACGGCTCGCGCAACTGGATCGCAAACAGCCGGCGCAGGCCCAGCCGATGGATGCGCGTGGCCTCGGCTGGATCGTCGAAGACCTCCACGTCGCAGTGGTCACCCGCATCGACGAGTGCCGGATAGCCGAACAGCGTCTGGTTGCCTTTGCGGATTTCCAGCAGCTCGGGCAGTTCGCCGAAATTCCATGTCGTGAGGCCGGAATAGAGCGCCGCATTGGACGGCGCCTCGCCCTTGCCGCTCTTGCTGGGCTTGGCGTTCTCCTGCGCACCGATGACGGCTGCGTCCTTCGCAGCGATCGACTGGAAGGTCTGCTGCGCACGTCCACCGAGTTCGGCACGCAACTGGGCGAGATTGCGGCCCATGTCGAGCTGGCGACCGTGCTCGTCGATCACCTTGAAGTTCATGAAGTGATGCGCGGGCAGCGTTTCGAGCTTGAAGTCGGCGCGCTTGAGCATGATGCCGGTCTGTTCACGCACATCGGCGATCAGGCGGTCAAGCAGGTCGCCATCACCCAGCCGCACGCGCGACACAAAACCGGCGGCATAGTCCGGCAACGGCACGCAATGGCGGCGCAGCTTCTGCGGCAGGCTCTTGAGCAGCAGATGCACCTTCTCCTTGAGCATGCCGGGCACCAGCCATTCGGCGCGCTGCGCGGGCACTTGGTTGAGTGCGTACAGCGGCACCGTCAGCGTCACGCCATCGCGTGGGCTGCCGGGCTCGAAGTGGTACGTCAGGCCCATATCGATGCCGGCAATCGGCAGCACCTTCGGGAACAGGTCGGTCGTGATGCCGGCCGCTTCATGCCGCATCAGGTCATCGCGATTCAGGTACAGCAGTTTCTGGCCCGCTTTGCCACTGGCGCTGGCGGCCTCGGCATACCAGCGCTCGAACGAAACGGTGTTGTAGATATCGGCCGGGATCTGGCTGTCGTAGAACGCGTAGATCAACTCGTCGTCCACCAGCACGTCTTGCCGGCGGGACTTGTGCTCGAGGTTCTCGATCTCGCGCACCAGGCGCTGGTTGTGCGCGAAGAACGGCAGGCGCGTCTCGAACTCGCCGTTGACCAGCGCCCGGCGGATAAACATCTCGCGCGCTTCCTTCGGCTGCATCGGCCCGAAATGCACGCGGCGCTGCTGGTAGATCGGCAGGCCGTACAGCGTGCCGCGCTCGAAGGCCATCACCTGGCCGGCCTTCTTCTCCCAATGCGGATCGCTCCACGACACCTTCAGCAGGTGCGCGCCGACCTTCTCCACCCACTCGGGCTCGATGCGCGCGAGCGTGCGGCCAAACAAGCGGCTGGTCTCGACCAGCTCGCCCGCCACGACCCACTTGCCTGCCTTGCGTGCAATGGCCGAACCCGGCCAGAGGAAGAACTTGATGCCGCGCGCGCCAAGGTATTCACGGCCCTTGCCGTCGGCCTCTTCGATGCGCACACCGATATTGCCCAGCAACCCCGTCAGCAGCGCCAGATGCAACTGCTCGTAGGTCGGATCGGTTTCATTGAGCTTCCAGCCCTGCTCCGCCACCGTCGTGTGCAATTGCGAATGCACATCACGCCATTCGCGCAACCGCACGTGCGAGAGGAAATGCGAGCGGCAATTCTCCTGCAACTGCTTGTTCGATTTCTTGTGCGCGATCGCCTCTTCAAACCACTTCCACAGCTTCACCCAGCCGAGGAATTCGGATTTCTCGTCGGCAAACAAACGGTGCGCCTGGTCGGCCTGCTGCTGGAGTTCCTGCGGTCGCTCGCGCGGGTCCTGCACGGACAACGCGCTCGCAATGATGAGCATTTCGCGCAGGCACTGGTGGTCGCGGCCGGCCAGGATCATCCGCGCCACACGCGGATCCAGCGGCAGACGGGCGACCTGCTTGCCCAGTGGCGTCAGTGCATTCTCGTCGTTGACGGCGCCGAGTTCTTGCAGGAGCTGGTAGCCATCGGCAATCGCACGACCCAGCGGCGGCTCGATGAACGGGAATTGCTCGACGTCCGTCAGCCGCAGCGCCTTCATGCGCAGGATCACCGCCGCCAGCGATGAACGCAGGATTTCCGGATCGGTAAAGCGCGGCCGCGCGATGAAATCCGATTCCTCGTACAAGCGGATACACACGCCGTCGGCCACCCGACCACAACGGCCCGCGCGCTGGTTGGCCGCGGCCTGCGACACCGGCTCGATCTGCAGTTGCTCGACCTTGTTGCGATACGAATAGCGCTTGACGCGCGCCAGCCCCGTATCGACCACGTAGCGGATGCCCGGCACCGTCAGCGAGGTTTCGGCCACGTTGGTTGCCAGCACGATACGCCGAGCGTTGGATGGGCGGAACACACGCTCCTGCTCTTGCACGGACAAGCGCGCAAACAGCGGCAGGATCTCGGTATGCGCCGGATGGTGCTTGCGCAGCGCCTCGGTGGCCTCACGGATTTCGCGTTCGCCGGGCAGGAAGATCAGCACATCGCCGGAGCCTTCGCGGGCGAGTTCGTCCACCGCATCGACGAGGGCTTCGTAGAGATCGCGCTCCTTGTCCTTCTCGTCTCGCTGGACGGGGCGGTAGCGCACCTCGACCGGATACAGCCGTCCGCTGACTTCGATGACCGGCGCCGGACCCTTCGGCCCGGCAAAGTGCTCGGCAAAGCGCTGCGCATCGATGGTAGCCGAGGTGATGATGATCTTCAGGTCGGGCCGGCGCGGCAGGAGCTGCTTCAGATAGCCGATCAGGAAATCGATATTGAGGCTGCGTTCGTGCGCCTCATCGATGATGATCGTGTCGTACGCGCGCAGCAGCGGATCGTTCTGCGTCTCGGCCAGCAAGATGCCGTCGGTCATCAGCTTGACCGACGCGCCGGCCGACAGCGCATCGTTAAAGCGCACCTGATAGCCCACGTGTTCGCCCACCGGCGTGCCGATCTCCTGCGCAATGCGCTTGGCCGTCGATGTGGCGGCAATCCGGCGCGGCTGCGTGTGGCCAATCAGCCCGGTACCGCCCGCGCCAATGCCCCGCCCAATCGACAGGCAGATCTTCGGCAACTGCGTGGTCTTGCCCGAACCGGTCTCGCCCGAGACGATCACCACCTGGTTGGCGGCGATAGCCTCAGCGATCTCGTCGCGCCGGGCCGACACGGGCAGCGCCTCGGGAAACGTGATCGGCGGAACACGGTTGGCGCGTGCGCGGCGGGCCTCCAGCGCGGCGGCGAGTTCTTCCGGCGTGGGCTTCGGACGACGCTGCGAACGGCCATTGCCGCCAGGCTTGCGCTCGGGCGGCTGAGTGTCTTTCGGCAGGGGTCGGGAGGGCGCCGCAGACTGCGGCTTGGCGTGGGAATCTGACATCGGGCGGGATTATAATCCGCGCATCTTTCCCGCGCCCCGTGCCGCCTTCCCTCCTCCGCCCGTGACCGCTCGCTCCTCCGCCCCTGCTCCTGGCGTTCCGCCTGGTGTTTCCTTGGTCGCTCACACGCCCGCCTCTGTCAACGTCGCTCCGATCCCGCCCACGCCTGAGCAGCAACAGTTCGTGGACTGGCTGCGCGAGGTGGCGCCGTACATCCACGCCTTCCGCGACAAGACGTTCGTGATCGGCTTTGGTGGCGAGCTGGTCCAGGCCGGCATGCTCGGCTGGCTGGTCAATGATCTCGCCCTGCTGCACGCGATGGGCATGCGCATCGTGCTGGTGCACGGCTCGCGCCCGCAGGTGGAAGAGCAGCTCGCCCTGCGCAACGTGCAAACCCAGTTCGTGGATGGCGTGCGCGTGACGGACGCCGCCGCGTTGGAATCCGCCAAGGAAGCCTCCGGCGAATTGCGTCTGGACATCGAAGCCGCCTTCAGCCAGGGCCTGCCCAATACGCCGATGGCCGGTGCACGCATGTCGGTCGTGTCGGGCAACTTCGTGACGGCGCGGCCGGTGGGCATCGTCAACGGCGTGGACTTCCAGCACACGGGGCTGGTGCGCAAGATTGATGCGGAGTCGATCCAGCATTCGCTGGCCAACCGCAAGATCGTGCTGCTCTCGCCGCTGGGCTTTTCGCCCACGGGGCAGGCGTTCAACCTGTCGATGGAAGACGTGGCCGCCAACACCGCCACGGCGCTCAAGGCCGACAAGCTGATCTTCATCACCGAGCTGCCGGGCATCATGGACCGCGTGGGCAAGCTGCAGCAGGATCTGTCACTGGAAACCGCCATCGAGCGCCTGCGCGACGGCAGCCTGCCGAACGACACGGCCTACTACCTGCAGCACATCGTCAAGGCGATGCGCGGCGGCGTGCGCCGGGCCCACGTGATCCCGTTTGCGCTGGACGGCAGCATCCTGCTCGAGCTGTTCCTGCACGACGGCGTGGGCACCATGGTGTCGCACACCGACTTGGAATACCTGCGCGAAGCCACGCTGGACGACGTGGGCGGCATCGTCTCGCTGATCGAACCGCTGGAAGCCGACGGCACGCTAGTGCCGCGCGAGCGCCGGCTGCTCGAGCGCGACATCGCCAACTTCTCGGTCATCGAGCACGACGGCATCATCTTTGGCTGCGTGGCGCTGTACCCGTATCCGAAGGACGGCATGGCCGAGATGGCCTGCCTGATCGTCTCACCCGACAGTCAGGGCACCGGTGACGGCGAACGCCTGCTCAAACACACGGAAGTTCGCGCCCGTGCGCTGGGCCTCAAGCGCTTGTTCGTGCTCACCACGCGGACGGAACACTGGTTCCTCAAGCGCGGCTTCGTGCGCGCCAGCGTGGACGACCTGCCGGAAGACCGCCGCAAGCTCTACAACTGGCAGCGGCGCTCGATGGTGCTAATGAAGAAGCTGTAAGCCCCAATATGCCCCTGGGCGGCATACCGGAATCCCGGTGATGTCGGCCACGCGTTTTACAATACCGAATTCCGCGCGCGCCTGATGATGTCCCACCAGGGCGACGCATCCGCCACACAAGAGGAAATCTCCATGGCCCGCATGGTCCACTGCATCAAGCTCGACAAGGAAGCCGAAGGCCTCGACTTCCCGCCTCTGCCCGGCGAACTGGGCAAGAAGATCTGGCAAAGCGTTTCGAAGGAAGCCTGGGCCGGCTGGCTCAAGCATCAGACCATGCTGATCAACGAAAACCGCCTGAACATGGCGGATACGCGCGCGCGCCAGTACCTGCTCAAGCAGACCGAGAAGTACTTCTTTGGCGAAGGCGCCGACGAGGCTTCGGGCTACGTGCCGCCGTCGGCCTGATCTGCCGACACAAACAAAAAGCCGTTCAGTTTGCGCTGAACGGCTTTTTTGCTTTCTGGGCACTCGCTCGGCGCCTATGCCGGCACGGCGGCATCCTCCAACTTGAAGATCGCCACGGCGCGGCGCAGTGCGCCGGCTTGGTCCGCCATGGCTTGCGCGGCAGCGGAGGCCTCCTCCACCAACGCCGCGTTTTGCTGCGTGACCTCCTCGATCTGGCCCACGGCAATGTTCACCTGCTCGATGCCCGTGCTCTGCTCCGTCGAGGCCGAAGAGATTTCCGCCACGATCTGCGTGACACGGTGTACCGAGGCAACGATGTCGTCGATGATGCCGCCGGCCTCGTGTACCAGCTTCGCGCCCGCCTCGACCCGCTCGGTCAACTGGCCGATCAATCCCTTGATCTCCTTGGCCGCTGATGCGCTGCGTTGCGCCAGCGTGCGCACTTCACCGGCCACCACGGCAAAGCCGCGGCCTTGCTCGCCGGCGCGAGCGGCTTCCACCGCCGCGTTCAGCGCGAGGATGTTGGTCTGGAAGGCGATGCTGTCGATCACGCCGATGATCTCGCCGACCTTGGCGGAACTCTCCGAGATGCCGCGCATGGTCTGCACCACATCGCTCATCACCTGACCGCCGCGTGCTGCGGTGTCCGACGCATGGCCGGCCAAGGTGGTGGCCTGCACCGCGCTCTCCGAATTGCGGTGCACGGTGGCGGTCAACTCGCCCATGTTGGCGGCGGTTTCTTCCAGCGAGGCCGCCTGCTCTTCCGTGCGTGATGACAGGTTCAGGTTGCCCGACGCAATCTGCGCACTGGCCGAGGCCACGCCTTCGGCATTGCGACGGACCTCACTCACCACGCTGGCGAGGCTGCGCTGCATGTCCTTCAGAGCGATCAGCAGCTGGGCAATTTCATCGGTGCCCTGCGGTTCATAGATGTTCGCCAGATCGCCCTGCGCCACGGTGCGCGCCACATTCACCGCGCGGGACAGCGGTCGCGTGATCGACTGGCTGAACAGGAACGCGCCACCCAGCCCCAGCCCGAACGCCGCCAGCATCAGTGCAACGCTGACCACCAGCGCGGTATGCGCGGCCTCTGCAGTCTTGGCCGACACCGCCGCGCTTTCGGCGGCAATTTCAGCGGCGGCCTCATCCAGCAGACGTGCGGGTTCACGGTCCACGCCGGCCACGACCTTGTCACCCACGGTCGGATCAAACGATGCGGCCACAAACATGTCGTGGCCCTTCCGATAGCCCTCGCCCATGGTGGTATGGGCGGCGGCGAACTGCGTAATCAGATCGCGACTCTTGCCGGGCGGCAGCGCGGCCTGCAGTGCCTTGGCCTGGTCCGTCACGGTTTGCTCGCGCTTGAGGAAAGCGCCCCAGTACTTGTCCAGCTTGTTCGGGTCTTCACCGCGCAGCAGGGTGTCTTTCCATTCCTGCACCTGGGTCTTGAAGGTGACCAGCATTTTCGTCACTGCACGTTCGTCGGCGGCGCGGGCCTGCACGGTGGTGTTGTATTCGATGATCGAGTGATTGAGCGAGGCAATGCCATAGATGGCCCCGGCAAACATCAACATCAACGCGGCGGCAAAGGCCAAGGGGAGTTTGAGTGCAAGTTTCATGGTGTTCCGGGTCAGACGACTGCGCGGGCAGCATCGGGGGCCTCTTGTGGAGGCACGCGATGTCGGCGGCATATGAGCCACCGCGTCCGTCTTATCGGCCACTTAACGCACGACTTAACTCTGTTTTCAACAATATGCGTATCGCAAACGCTCAACTGTGGCGCATGTGACTTCTTTGCCGCAAAAAAAAAAGACCGCCCAGTCAACGAGCGGTCATGCTTTTGACACATATCGCGTATTACTTTGCCGCAGCCAGCGCCTCGGCAGGGCGATCCACAGCATGCGGCGTGCGGCGGGCATTGGCTAGGCGGATGGCGTCGTAATACGCCGCCGCCGGCGGACGCTTGAGATATTGCCCCGCGCCGCGCACGGCACGCAGGTCGCCATTGGCCCAGGCAAGCGCGCCCCGTGTGAGCGTATGGGTGGCCACGCCGCGCACCGTCATCCCCTCGAAGATGTTGAAGTCCACCTTCTGGTGATGCGTCTTCACGGAAATCGTCTTGGTGGCCGCCGGGTCCCACACCACCAGATCGGCATCCGCACCGGGTTGCACTGCGCCCTTGCGCGGATACAGGTTGAAAATCTGCGCAGCGTTGGTTGAGGTAATGCGCACGAACTCGTTGGGCGTGATGCGACCCGCGTTGACACCGTGATGCCACAGGATGGAAAGGCGGTCCTCAATGCCGCCGCAGCCGTTGGGGATCTTGGTGAAGTCCTCTCGGCCCATGGCTTTTTGCGACGCGCAGAACGTGCAATGGTCGGTGCCAGTGGTGTGCAGTTGACCGGCCTGCAGCCCACGCCACAGCGCTTCACGATGCTCGGCTGAGCGAAACGGTGGGCTCATGACGTGGGCGGCGGCACGCGTCCAGTCCGGGTCGCGGTACACCGCCTCGTCGATCACGAGGTGGCCAGGCAGCACCTCGCCGAACACGCGCAGGCCTTCGCTGCGCGCGCGGGCAATCACGTCCACCGCATCCTTGGCCGACACATGCACGATGTACACCGGCACGCCCAGGACCTGTGCGATGCGGATAGCGCGGTTGGCCGCCTCGCCTTCCACCTCGGGCGGGCGCGACAGCGGATGCGCCTCGGGCCCCGTGATACCGCGCGCGAGCAACTGGCGCTGGAGCTGGAAGACGAGTTCACCGTTTTCCGCATGCACGGTGGGCAAGGCGCCCAGCTCGAGCGAGCGCGAAAAGCTGTTCACCAGGACCTCGTCGTCGGCCATGATCGCGTTCTTGTAAGCCATGAAGTGCTTGAAGCTGGAGACGCCGTGCTCCTGCACGAGCGTTCCCATATCACGATGCACGGATTCGTCCCACCACGTCACGGCAACGTGGAAACCGTAGTCGGCGGCGGCCTTCTCGGCCCAGCCGCGCCATTCGCGAAAGGCGTCCATCAACGGCTGGCGCGGGCTGGGGACCACGAAGTCGATGATGCTGGTGGTGCCGCCCGCCAAGCCCGCCGCCGTGCCGGTAAAGAAATCATCGATGGCGGTGGTGCCCATGAAAGGCAGCTCCATGTGCGTGTGCGGATCAATGCCGCCGGGCATGACGTATTGCCCGTGCGCATCAATGACCGTGGCGCCTGCTGGCGCGTCGATCTGCGCCGCCACCTGCAGGATGGTGCCGCCGCTCTCTGGGCTGGCGCAGAGCACGTCGGCACGCCAGGTGCGGTCTGCATCAATGACCGTGCCGCCACGGATCAGGGTCGTCATGTCGCTGCCTCCTTGTGGGTTGTGTGGGTGCGCAGTTGGATGAATTTCAGGCACTCGCCACGCTGGCGCTCGGGCTGCCGCGCAGCTTCATCCACGCGCTGTAGACCAGCGCCGCCAGCACGAGGCCAACGAACCACGCGTACGTGTAGAGCGTGTTGAAGAACGCCGGCACGTTCGGGAACACGCTCGGAAAGGCGGTATGCAGAAAGCCCGGCAGGTTAGGCAGCACGCCCACGGCCAGCGCCACCACCGCACCGAGATTCCAGCCGCCGGTGTAGGTGTACTCGCCGCGCTCGTCGAACAGCTCGCGCGCATTCAGGCGGGTGCCGCGGATGAGGAAGTAGTCGACCATCATGATGCCGGCCACCGGCCCCAGCAGCGCGGAATAGCCCACCAGCCACGTGAAGATGTAGCCCTCGGACGTGGCCAGAATCTTCCACGGCATCATCACGATGGCGATGGTGGCAGTGATCAACCCGCCCGTCTTGTACGAAATGCCCTTCGGCCACAGGCTGGAAAAATCGTATGCGGGCCCAACGAGGTTCGCCGCCAGATTGCAGCACATGGTGTCCAGCGTGAGAATGATGAGCGCGATACCCACGCCGATACCGGTCATGCGGCTGGTGAGGTCGATTGGGTCCCAGATGGCCTTGCCATAGATGACCACGGTGGCAGACGTGACCACCACCGAGATGACCGACAGCAGCGCCATCGGAAGCGGCAAGCCGATCGACTGGCCGACGATCTGGTCACGCTGCGATTTGGCAAAGCGCGTGAAGTCCGGAATGTTCAGCGCCAGCGTCGCCCAGAAGCCAACCATGGCCGTGAGGCTCGGCCAGAACGTTGCCCAGAACAGACCCTCTTTCTTGCCACCCGCCACGAACTGCGACGGCGTGGAGAGCATCGAGCCCGCACCACCCGCCTTGGACGTGGCCCACCAAACCAGCACGATGCACATCACGATCTTGATGGGAGCGGACCAGCTTTCCAGCCAGCGGATCGAATCGGTGCCGTGCAGGATGAAGTAGAGCTGCAGCGCCCAGAACAACAGAAAGCACGCCAACTGGCCCACCGAGATGTCGAGAAACGGCATCGCGGCGCCATGCAGGGCATTGCCCGTCAGGATGTTGGCCAGCGTATAGATGGCGCTGCCGCCCAACCACGTCTGGATGCCATACCAGCCGCACGCGACGATGGCGCGCAGCAGCGCCGGCAGCTTCGCCCCCTGCGTGCCGAACGACGTACGCACCAGCACCGCATACGGAATGCCGTGCTTGGCGCCCGCATGGCCGATCAGCAGCATCGGCACCAGCACGATGGCGTTGCCCAGCAGCACCGTCACCACCGCCTGCCACGGTGACATGCCCTGCTCCGTCAGCCCGGCAGCCAGCATGTACGACGCGATGTTCATCACCATGCCGACCCACAGCGCCGCAAAGTGGTACCACTTCCAGGTGCGCTGGGCCACGCCGGTGGGCGCCAGATCGTCGTTATAGAGACTGCTGCCGGCCGCGAGCGGTTCGGCGGGGTGCGCTGCCTGCTTCATTGAAAGACCTCCACGGGTTATTGGCGCGCTCTGCGGCGCGCGTCAGGCTCATTTGTAGGAATCAAAGCCGGTGAGCACAAGGAAAGATCACGCCGCCTTGGCCGCAGGCGCTGGCTCTGCGGCACCTGCGTCGGGCGTGCTTGCCACCGCGCGCGCCGGGTTGTTCGGATGCGTCGTCCAGTTGGCGTAGTCGCCCGCATCCACCCGCTCCATCGTGATGCACTGCTCGACCGGGCAGACATGCATGCATAAATTACACCCGACGCATTCGGCGTCGATCACCTCGAAGTGGCGCTTGCCGTCTTTCTCGCGCGTGATGGCCTGGTGCGAGGTGTCTTCGCAGGCGATATGGCACAGGCCACATTGGATGCAGCGATCCTGGTCGATGCGCGCCTTGATGTCGTACTTCAGGTTCAGGTATTTCCAGTCCGTCACATTGGGCACGGCGCGGCCGCGCACATCGTCCAGCGTGGCGTAGCCCTTTTCATCCATCCAGTTGGCCAGGCCGTCGGCCATGTCCTGCACGATGCGAAAGCCGTAATGCATGGCCGCCGTGCACACCTGCACGCTACCGGCACCCAGCACGATGAACTCCGCCGCATCGCGCCAGTTGGAAATACCGCCGATACCGGAGATCGGCAGATTGGGCGTCTGCGTATCGCGGGCGATCTCGGCCACCATGTTCAGCGCGATCGGCTTGACGGCGGGGCCGCAGTAGCCGCCGTGCGTGCCTTTGCCATCCACGGTCGGCATCGGTGCCATCTGGTCCAGGTCGACCGCGACGATGGAGTTGATCGTGTTGATGAGCGACACGCCATCCGCCCCGCCCTTGTACGCCGCGCGCGAACCCAGGCGGATGTCGGTAATGTTGGGCGTGAGCTTCACCAGGCACGGCAGCTTGGTCGCTTCCTTTACCCACCGGGTCACCATCTCCACGTACTCGGGCACCTGGCCGACCGCCGCACCCATGCCCCGCTCGCTCATGCCGTGCGGGCAGCCGAAATTGAGCTCGACCGCATCGGCGCCGGTGTCTTCCACCATCGGCAGGATCCATTTCCAGTCTTGCTCGTTGCACGGCACCATCAGTGAGACGATCAGCGCGCGGTCGGGCCAGTCGCGCTTGACTTGCGCAATCTCGCGCAGGTTCACATCCAGCGGACGATCGGTGATCAGCTCGATGTTGTTCAGCCCCGCGATGCGCTGGCCGTTCCATTGCACCGCGCCGTAGCGCGAGCTGACGTTGACCACATGCGGATCGAGCCCGAGCGTCTTCCACACCACGCCGCCCCAGCCCGCCTCAAACGCGCGGTTGACGTTGTAGGCCTTGTCGGTGGGCGGCGCGGAAGCCAGCCAGAAAGGGTTCGGCGATTTGATGCCGGCAATCGTGCAGCGCAAGTCAGCCATGTTCGGCTCCGTGGAATATGTTGTTCGGGGATGCGGCTCAGGCCGCCTTGGCGGTGAGGCTGGCCAGATAAGCGTCGATGGATGCGGCGGCGACCTTGCCGTCCTGCACAGCCTGCACCGTCAGATCGACGCCGCCCGTGGCGGCGCAGTCGCCACCGGCCCACACGTCGGGCAACGTAGTGCGCCCGCCCGCGTCCACGGCAATGCGGCTGCCGTCGACGGTCAGCAGTTCGCCATCCACGCCAATCGGCACCAGCGTCTGGCCAATGGCTTTGAGCACCATGTCGGCATCGACCGTAAAGCGTTCGCCTGCGTCACCCGCGCGCTCGAACTCCACGCCGGTCACCTGACCGCCCTCACCCATCAATCGCACTGGCTTGGCATGCGTGATGAGGGTGACGCCGTTCTTCTGCGCAAATTCGCGCTCAGCCCAGGTGGCGCTCATCAACTCGACACCGCGCCGGTAGACCATCGTCACCGTCGTCGCACCGAGCTTGCGGCTTTGCACAGCCGCATCCACGGCGGTGTTGCCGCCACCGATCACCACCACGCGCCGGCCGACCGGCACGGCTTCCAGCGGCGCCGCCTGGCGCACCTGCTCAATGAAGTCGACGGCGTTCATCACGCCTGATAGGTCTTCGCCTTCCAGCGCCAGCGCGCGCACGCCACCCAGGCCCATCGCCAGGAACACTGCGTCATGCTGCTTGCGCAACGCATCGAGCGTCATGTCGCCGCCCAGTACCACGCCGGTCTTCAGTTCGATGCCGCCCACCGACAGCAACCACGCCACCTCGCGCTGCGCAAAATCGTCGACGGTCTTGTAGGCGGCAATGCCGTACTCGTTCAGGCCGCCCGGCTTGGCATGTGCGTCGAACAGCGTGACGCGGTGCCCTGCGAGTGCAAGGCGATGCGCACACGCCAGCCCTGCCGGCCCAGCGCCGACCACGGCGACATGGCGCCCCGTATCAGGCGCGCGCTTGAACAGCGACACGCCCGTGGTCATCGCCCAATCCGTGGCATGGCGCTGCAGCGCGCCAATCGCCACTGGCTGCGCGTCCTGATCGTTGCGCACGCACGCGCCTTCACACAGGATCTCGGTCGGGCACACCCGCGCGCACATCCCGCCGAGCGGGTTAGCGGAGAGGATGTCCACCGCTGCGCCCTTGAGGTTGCCGTTGCCGATCTTGCGGATGAAGCTGGGGATGTCGATCTGCGTCGGACACGCTTGCACGCACGGCGCGTCGTAGCAGTAGTGGCAGCGGCTGGCCGCAGCGGCCGCGGCGGTGGGATCGAGCAACGGCGCAATGTCGGCAAACTCGCACGACAACTGCTCCGACGACAGACGGTGCGCGGCAATATCGCCCGTTTCCTTGATAGCCATGGTGGCTCCTTCTTCCGTGTGAGGACACAGCCGTGCCCGCCGGCCTCGCACAGGCGAGGTCGGGACGGCTTTCGTTTTGGGGTGCTGCGACGGCGACCACGGTTGCGCTATGAAGCGGGCTCGCACGCACGCGAGAGCATCGCGTGCAGCAGAACATTCGCGCCGGCCTCGATCCACTCGGGCGTGGCGTCTTCGATCTCGTTGTGGCTGATGCCGTCGACGCACGGCACGAACACCATCGACGTGGGCGCCACCTGCGCTAGGTAGCAGGCATCGTGGCCCGCGCCGGACACCATGTCGCGGTGCGAATAGCCGAAGCGCTCTGCCGCAGCACGCACGGATGCCACACACGCGGCATCGAACTTGACGGGCTCGTAGTAAAAGATCTGTTCGAGCTGCGTTTCCAGCCCGATGCCCCCGGCGATCTTGGCAACGCCTTCGCGCAACGCCGCGTCCATCTTTGCGAGCACCGCATCCTCCGGATGCCGGAAATCGACCGTGAAGAACACCCGCCCCGGGATCACGTTGCGCGAGTTCGGGTGCACCCGCATCATGCCGACCGTCGCGCAGGCAAACGGCGCGTGGTCTAGCCCGATGCGGTTGACCAGATCCACTACGCGCGCGGCGCCCAGCAGCGCGTCGCGGCGGCGCGGCATGGGCGTCGGGCCCGCATGGGCCTCCTGACCGGTCAGCGTGATCTCGTACCAGCGCTGGCCTTGCGCGTCCGTCACCACGCCGATGGTTTTCTGCTCGGCCTCGAGTATCGGTCCCTGCTCGATATGCAGCTCGAACGCGGCGTGCAGCTTGCGGCCCCCGCACGGCACGTCGCCGGCATAGCCGATCCGCTTGAGTTCTTCGCCGATGGTCTTGCCGTCCACGTCCTTGCGCGAGAGGCCGTATTCCAGCGTGAAGACACCCGCAAACACGCCCGAGGCCACCATGGCCGGCGCAAAGCGCGAGCCCTCTTCGTTGGTCCAGATCACGACTTCGATCGGGTGCTCGGTCTCGATGCCGTGGTCGTTCAGGCTGCGGATCACCTCCAGCCCGCCAAGTACGCCATAGATGCCATCAAAGCGGCCGCCGGTCGGCTGGGAGTCCGCATGCGAACCGGTCATGACCGGCAGCGCGTCCGGATTGCGCCCGGCGCGTCGCATGAACACGTTGCCCATCTGGTCGACCGTCACCGAGCAACCGGCCTCCTTGGCCCAGCTGACGATGAGATCGCGCCCTTGCTTATCGAGATCGGTCAGCGCAAGCCGGCAGACGCCGCCCTTGGGCGTCGCGCCAATCTTCGCCATCGCCATCAGGCTGTCCCACAATCGCTTGCCGTTGACCTGGATCGACGTATCGAGCCGGGTCGTTTCCAACGCTTCGGGTGCTGCACTCATTGCGTGTCGCTCCTTTGGGGTCCGCCATACCGGCCTGCTTGTCACACCCATGCGGTGCATCAGCGGCCGTGTTTTGGGGCATCTCCGCACGCGGGCGGTGCATGCGGATCGTGTTGCTTCGGACAGCGTTTTCGGGGCATTCCCCGCCAACGTAATCCTGTCCGAATGGACAGGTTGTAGACGAGGATTCCTGTCAAATCAATGTCTTTCGCAGACAGGCTTTTAAAGCGAGAAGCGTGCCATTGCGGCGCAGCATGAGAAGTGCGACCTCGCGGTCGAGAGATGCCGTGCTGCCATCGCAGCGACTAGAATGAGGCGCAGCGCGGCATCCCCTGCGCAGAAACGCCGCACGAGACCACCATGCGAGACGACCCAGCCGCAGCCGCACCCCCAGAGAACACCGAAACCGCAGCGCCAATGCGGCGGCGCAAGGCGCATATCCGCGCCTCGAACGAAGCGCATCTGCTGGCCTGCGCTGAAGCCGTCTTTGCCGAACGCGGACTCGAAGGCGCGAGCACCGCCATGATTGCCGAGCGCGCCGGCCTGCCCAAGGCGAACCTGCACTACTACTTTCCGACCAAGCTGGCGCTGTACAAGCGGGTGCTCGAAGACTTGTTTGAAGACTGGCACCGCGCGGCCAACTCGTTTGAAGACAGCGACGATCCAGCCGAGGCTATCAGCGGTTATGTACGCGCAAAGATGGAGTTGTCGCGCCGCCGGCCATTGGGCTCCAAGGTCTGGGCCAACGAGATCATCCACGGCGCGGAGCATATGCAGGACATCCTCGCGCAGCGCGTCAAACCGTGGTTCGACACGCGCGTGCAGGTCATCGACACCTGGATCGCACGCGGGCAACTCGCGCCGGTCGACGCGCAGACGCTGATGTACCTGATCTGGTCCACCACGCAGCACTACGCCGATTTCGAAGCGCAGATCCGCGCGCTCTCGGGCAAGCGCGCACTCACGCAAAAGGCTTTTGCCGAGCGCACGGAGGAAGTCGTGCAGCTGGTGCTGCGCGCATGCGGTGTCGTATCACCCGGCGTAGGTAAGGGCGACTAGGGCAGCCAATACGAGGCTCAAAAGCAAACATGCCGTTCAGCGTGAACTGAACGGCATGTTGTTGGATGCTCGGTGGCCTTATGGCCTAGTGGCGATCAGAAATCGCGTCGCTGTACGCCCGCTTCCGTGCCCAGCAGCAGCACATTGGCACCGCGCTTGGCAAACAGGCCCACGGTGACCACGCCCGGAATGTCATTGACCACCGACTCCAGCCCCTTCGGATCGGCAATGCGCAGGCCAACCACGTCGAGGATCACATTGCCGTTGTCGGTCTTGTAGATCTGACCTTCCTTGGTCATGCGCAGACGGGGCTGACCGCCGAGCGCGGCGAGTTGGCGCGCCACGGCGGCACGTGCCATCGGCACCACTTCCACCGGCAGCGGGAATGCGCCCATCGTCTCCACCAGCTTGCTGCCGTCGGCAATGCATACGAACGTCTTGGCGACCGATGCGACGATCTTCTCCCGCGTGAGCGCACCGCCACCGCCCTTGATCATGGCGCCCGAAGCGTCGATCTCATCGGCGCCGTCCACGTACACGGGAATGGCGTCGACTTCATTCAGATCCAGCACGGTAAAGCCGTGGCCCTGCAGGCGACGCGTCGAAGCCTCCGAGCTGGACACCGCGCCGGCAAAGCGTGCCTTGTGCGGGGCCATCGCGTCGATGAACAGGTTGGCGGTCGAACCAGTGCCCACGCCCAGTACCGCGCCTTCGGGCATGTTGGCCAATACGTAATCTGCGGCGGCCTGCGCCACCAGTGCCTTCAGTTCATCCTGCGTCATCGCAAACACTCGGTCGGGATCGGAAAACCCGGTAGTGTACCGGATCAATACGCTGGATCTCAGCCGGCTGGCGGAGCCAAACCCGCGGAGTACAATCGGTTCATCCTTCCACCTCCAGCGCAATGCTGGAACGTACCACGGACTCGCTTCATGACTCAGCTCGATCAACTCAAGCAGTTCACCACCGTCGTCGCCGACACGGGCGATTTCCAGTCCATGCGCGCCTACGCGCCGCGCGACGCGACCACCAACCCATCGCTGATCCTGAAGGCCGTGCAAAAGGCCGAATACCGCCCGCTGCTGGAACAAGCCGTGCGCGACGCGCGCAGCGACAGTGTGGAAGACATCATCGATGCCGTGCTCGTGGCGTTCGGCTGCGAGATCCTGTCGATCATCCCGGGCCGCGTGTCGACTGAAGTGGATGCGCGCCTGTCGTTCGACACGGAAGCGACGGTCGCCAAGGCCAAGCATCTGATCGCGCTATACGAGGCGCGCGGCGTGGCGCGCGAGCGTGTGCTGATCAAGATTGCATCGACGTGGGAAGGCATTCGCGCGGCAGACCAGCTTCGCGCCGAAGGGATCCGCTGCAACATGACGCTGCTGTTCTCGCTGGCGCAAGCCGTGGCGTGTGCGGAAGCGGGCGTGCAGCTCATCTCGCCGTTCGTTGGCCGCATCTACGACTGGTACAAGAAAGACGCTGGCGCCAACTGGGACCCGGTCGCGCAAGGCGGCGCGAACGACCCGGGCGTGCAGTCCGTCCTGCGCATCTACAACTACTACAAGAAGTTCGATTACCCGACCGAGGTGATGGGCGCGAGCTTCCGCAATGTGTCGCAGATCGTCGAGCTGGCTGGCTGCGACCTGCTCACCATCAGCCCGGACCTGCTCGCCCAGTTGCAGCAATCCGACGCGCCCGTCGAGCGCAAGCTCTCGCCGGACAACGCGCATGCCGCCAACATCGTCCGCCTGCCCGCTGATGAGAAATCGTTCCGCTGGCACATGAACGCCGATGCCATGGCAACGGAAAAGCTGGCCGAAGGCATCCGCCTGTTTGCAGCGGATGCGATCAAGTTGGAAGCGTTGATTGAGCCGCTGCGCGTAGCGGCTTAAAAGGAAGGCAGTGCCTTATCCCAGCATGGCGGGCAAGCACACGCCCGCCGGCTGGTGGATCACCAAATCGGCCGTTGCATCCAGCGCGCTCGGCTCCGGATTCACGACGATCACCTTGGCGCCGTGGTCCTTCGCAAGACCCGGCAATCCGGCCGCCGGATACACCATGCCGGACGTGCCCACCACCAGGCAGACGTCGCACGTGTTGGCCGCCTCTTCGGCGCGGTAGTTCGCCACCAGCGGAAGCTGTTCACCAAACCACACCACGCCCGGGCGCAGCATCGCACCGCATGTCGCGCAACGCGGCGGCCGGCCCGGCAAGGCCGTGGAGACATCGCATTTGCCACATCCGCCTAGCCATTTGTTGGCAAACAGATTGCCGTGTAGTTCGATGACGCCTTCGCTACCGGCCCGCTGATGCAGACCATCGACGTTCTGCGTGACGAGCGTCACCGCCTTGCGCTTGGCTAACGCGGCAATCGCCAAATGTGCGGGATTTGGCTGGGCCTGCAGCACACGCTCGCGGCGCTCCTGGTACCAGTCCCACACCATGCGCGGGTGCTTGCGGTAAGCAGCCTCGGTGGCCATGTCTTCGGGCTTGAACTTCTCCCACAAGCCCGTAAGCGCGTCACGGAACGTGGCCACGCCGGATTCCGCCGAGACGCCAGCGCCCGTCAACACCATGACGTGCTGCGCGGCGTCGACCCAGGCGTGCGCCTGGGCCAATGCAGCCGCGTCAGACGCGGCCGATGGTTCGATGCTCATCCCTTCTTGGCGGGTGCCGCAGCGCGTTGACGCACCGCCTCGAACAGGCAAACGCCGCTGGCGACCGACACGTTCAGGCTTTCCACGCTGCCGGCCATCGGAATGCTGACCAGCGCATCACAGGTTTCGCGCGTCAGGCGGCGCATACCCTCGCCTTCGGCGCCCATCACGATCGCGATGGGGCCCTTGAAGTCAGCCTGATAGAGATCCTGCTCGGCTTCGTCAGCCGTGCCGATCACCCACACGCCGCGCTCCTGCAGCTCGCGCAGTGTGCGCGCCAAGTTGGTCACGGTGATGTACGGAACGGTCTCGGCCGCGCCGCTGGCCACCTTGGCCACCGTCGTGTTGATGCCAACGCTGCGATCCTTCGGTGCAATCACGGCATGCGCACCGGCCGCATCGGCCACGCGCAGGCAAGCGCCCAGGTTATGCGGATCGGTCACACCGTCGAGCACCAGCAACAGCGGCGTGCCCTCGATGCCATCGAGCAATTCGTCGAGATTCAGTGCCAGCGACAGCGACTCTGCCTTGGCAACCACACCCTGATGGCGATCGGTGCCGGCAATGCCACGCAGGCGGTCGGTGTCAGCGGGGATCAGGCGCACGCCCGCTGCTTCCGCCGCTTTCAGGAAATCCTGCATGCGGCGGTCGCGGCGGTTGGCCTCGAAATAGATTTCGTCGATCGACTTGGCGCCGTGGCGCAGTCGGGCGGTGACGGCATGAAAGCCGATGAGGAGCTTGGATTTAGACATGGCGCGATTGTACCTGTCCGCCCTCGCTCCCCAGCCGCCTTTCTACACTTCAGCGCCCCTTCGGCTTGCGTGTGGTTTTGCCGGCCGCCTTGCGCGGCGCGGCGGTTTTGGCGCCGCCCTTGGGCTTGGCCGCACGCGTAGGCTGCTTCTTGCGCGCCGGCTTGGGGTGCGCATGGCCCGGCGGCACAGCACGCGAGCCAGGTTCAAACACCGGCTGCTCTTCGAAAACGCGATCCAGCGTCTCGTCAAACGACTCTTCCGGCTTGGCCGTGCCGCCCAGCAGGGCCGCCAATTGACGCGGCTTTTTGCGACCCACCGGCGGTGCCGGCGTGGCGACAGCCGGTTGGCGCGCACCCGCGGCTTCCGGCGCACCGGTGACCTTGGCCGGACGCAATGCCTTCGTCGAGGGCTCCTGGATCAGGCGGAAGTCCATCTTCCGCGCATCCAGGTCCACACGCAGCAACTGCACGCGCACGCGGTCGGTCAAGCGGTAGCGAATGCCGGTACGCTCGCCGCGCAGCTCGTTGCGGGCTTCGTCGTACTGGAAGTAATCGCTGCCAAGCTCCGTCACATGCACGAGGCCTTCCACGTACAACTCGTCAAGCTGCACGAAGATGCCAAACGACGTGACCGCGCTGACCGTGCCCGAGAACTCGTTGCCAAGCTTGTCGCGCATGAAATAGCACTTGAGCCAGGCTTCCACATCGCGCGAGGCCTCATCGGCACGGCGCTCGTTGGCCGAGCAATGTACGCCCAGCTCATGCCAGATCGCCTCGACCTTGGCCTTGTTGACGACCGCCGCCGGCACGCCCTTTTCGGCTTCAGCCTGCAGACGACGCGCCTTGGGCGACAACGCGCTATTCAATTGCACACCCGGCGCCAGCACCGGCACATAACGCGTGCGCTGCAGGATCGCCTTGATGGAGCGATGGACCAGCAAATCCGGATAGCGGCGGATCGGGCTGGTGAAGTGCGCGTATGCCTGATAGGCAAGCCCGAAGTGCCCGATGTTGTCCGGGCTATACACCGCTTGCTGCATCGAACGCAGCAGCATGGTCTGCAGCATCGGCGCGTCAGGCCGCGCGGCGATTTTTTCCATCACCTCCGCGTAGTCGGCAGCCTGGGGCTTGTCGCCACCGCCCAGCGTCAGGCCGCTGGTCTTCAGGAAGGCGCGCAGTGCTTGCAGCTTTTCTTCCGTCGGGCCCGCGTGCACGCGGTACAGCGCCGGATGCTTGTACTTCTCCAGCATCTCCGCCGCGCATACGTTGGCCGTCAGCATGCACTCCTCGATCAGCCGGTGCGCATCGTTGCGGGTGCGCGGCAGGATCTGCTCGATCTTGCCCTGCGCATTGCAGACGATGTACGTCTCGGTCGTATCGAAGTCGATCGCGCCACGCTCGCGACGCGCCTTGAGCAGCGTCTGATACAGCTCGTACAGGTCCTGCAGATGGGGCACCAGTGGCGCGCGCTTGGCGGCCTCCGGACCCTTCACATTCGACAGGATCGCCCAAACCTCGTTGTAGGTCAGGCGCGCCTTCGAGTGCATGACTGCCGGATAGAACTGATACGCCTTGATCTCCCCCTTGGCCGTGATCACCGCGTCGCAGACCATGCATAGGCGGTCCACTTCCGGGTTGAGCGAGCACAGGCCGTTGGAGAGCTTCTCCGGCAGCATCGGAATCACGCGGCGCGGGAAATACACCGAGGTCGCCCGATCAATCGCATCCGCATCCAGCGGGTGCCCCGGCCGCACATAGTGCGACACGTCGGCAATCGCGACGATCAAACGCCAGCCCTTGCTGCGACCGATCTTGACCGGTTCGGCATAGACGGCATCGTCAAAGTCGCGCGCGTCTTCACCATCGATGGTGACCAGCGGCACATCGCGCAAATCAATGCGCCCCGCCAGATCAGCATCGCGAACCACGTCGGGCAGCGCCTCGGCTTCGCGCTGCGTCGGCTCGGAAAATTCATGCGGCACGCCGTATTTGCGCACAGCGATTTCGATCTCCATGCCGGGGTCATCAATCTCACCCAGCACTTCGACCACGCGGCCGATCGGCTGCACGTAGCGATCCGGATATTCGAGGATCTCCACGCTCACCACCTGGCCGACCTTGGCCTTGCCCTGCCCCTTGGGCGCAATCAGGATGTCGCGGCCCAGACGCTTGTCCTCAGGCGCCACCACCAGCGTGCCACTTTCCGACAGCAGCCGGCCGATGATGCGCTTATTGGCACGTTGCAGGATCTCGACGATCTGCCCTTCTGAGCGCCCGCGGCGGTCATAGCCGACGGCGCGCACCAGAGCACGGTCGCCGTGCATGGCCTTCTGCATCTCACGTTCGGGCAGGAAGATGTCCGGCTCGCCATCGTCCCGGACGAAGAAGCCGTAGCCATCGCGGTGGCCGATCACGCGACCTTCGATGAAATTGGGCTGGTGCGCCAACTCGTAGCGCCCTTTGCGATTGAGTTCGATCTGACCATCCCGCTCCATGGCGGTCAGACGTTTGATAAAGCCGTCATGCTCCTTGCGCGTAACGGAAAGCGCCTTGGCAATGTCGGTGGCAGACAGCGGAGACCCCGACGTGCGCAGCACTCCGAGGATTTCCTCGCGGCTCGGGATCGGATAAGTCGGTTGATTCAATTTTTTCTTCTAGAGTGTTGACAGGTTCGCTTGAACCCGTAATAATTGCAGCTTCGGTACACGCACACCTGCCCAGGTGGCGGAATTGGTAGACGCACTAGTTTCAGGTACTAGCGGGTAACTCCGTGGAGGTTCGAGTCCTCTCCTGGGCACCAGAGTTTAGGAACGGCGCAACGCAAGTTGCGCCGTTTTTCTTTTCCGGGATCGGATCTGTGTTGCTCAGTAGCTGATGCGACATTCCGCAAAGGGCGACGTGCATTGTGTCTTGGCTATCGCGCCAGGGCGCGACCAGATTCACCGGCCTCACCTGCCCCAAGCGCTGGGTGGGTTCGACGCCCGACACATCCATCAAGACGCGCCGCGCTTCGATCATCCGCGCACTCTGGCCGCAAAGCCAATCTGTACGCGGGTTTCGAGCCAATGTTGCAGCTCGTGTCGTGAGGTTACCGAAGTGGCACGCACGGCGCAAGCCGCACACGCCACTCCATCCATGCTTCGACAGCACCCGCCAACGAATCACGCTGCCGGAGCGTCGCCGTTACCTGCCGTGCGCGCCTTGCCACGCTTGATCCAGGCAGCAAGATTGTGGGGACGCAGCGTGTCGTATTCCTCGAACGGCTGGTGAATCCAAGGGTTGGTCGGCAAGAACTGCACAGCGTAGTCCGGCTTGATCTTCGAGCACGCCTTGTGCCACAGCACGGCGGTGCGCACATCAGTCACAGCGGGATAGCGCTCCTTCAGGTGACGGCCCACGCGCTCCAGCGTGACACCCGAATCGACAAGATCATCCACCAGCAGCACGCGGCCCGACAGGTTGCCACGCGTCATGGTGATGTACTGCGCGATATCGAGGTCACCTTGCTGCGTGCCGGCCGCCTCTCGGTAGCTGCTGGTCGCCAGAATGGCCAGCGGCAGGTCGTAGATGCGCGAAAGCTGATCGCCCACGCGCAGACCACCGCGCGCCAGGCACAGAATCTGGTCGAACTTCCAGCCCGACTCGTGCACGACCAGCGCCAGACGCTCGATCAGGCCGTGATAGTCGTCCCAGGACACCCACAGATGCGAGTCGTCGTTGATCGGCTGGTTCATGGTGTTCCTCGTCTTGATCGTGAATGCGGAGCGGGTGCCGCCGTCATGTTCTATAAAGCAGTGCCCCAATACAAATTCGCCCGGTGAGTGACCGGGCGAATCCGAGCGACGCGCGTCAGTCCTTGTATGGATGACGCAGCAGAATGGTTTCGTCGCGGTCCGGGCCCGTCGAAATCATGGCGATGGGAATGCCGGCCACTTCTTCGACGCGCTTCAGATAAGCCTGGGCGGTCTCAGGCAACGCGCTCCACTCCTTCAAGCCGAAGGTGGACGTATTCCAGCCCGGGAACTCTTCGTAGATCGGCTGGCAGCGCGCCACGGTGTCCGAGCCACGCGGCAGGATGTCGACTTCCTTGCCATCGAGCTTGTAGCCGACGCAAAGCTTGATCGTTTCCAGCCCATCGAGCACGTCGAGCTTGGTGATGCACAGGCCCGACACGCCGTTGATCTGGATCGCACGACGCAGCGCCGCAGCATCCAACCAACCCGTGCGGCGCGGGCGGCCAGTCACCGAGCCGAATTCCTTGCCGACATTGGCCAGGCGCACACCGGTCGGGTCCTGGCGAGCGGGGTTGTCCGCGTCGTACAGTTCGCTCGGGAACGGACCGGAGCCCACACGCGTGCAGTACGCCTTGGTGATACCCAGGATGTAGTGCAGTTGGCCCGGGCCCACGCCAGCACCGGCGGCGGCATTGCCCGCCACGCAGTTGCTTGACGTGACGAACGGATAGGTACCGTGGTCGATATCGAGCAGCGTGCCTTGCGCGCCTTCGAACATCAGGTTCTTGCCGGCGGCGTTGGCAGCAAACAGCTCAGCCGACACGTCGGCCACCATCGGCTTGAGACGCTCGGCGTACGACAGCATCTCGTCCAGCGTCTGCTGGAAGTCCAGTGCAGGGTGGTTCAGGTACTGCGTCAGGACGAAATTGTGGAAGTCCAGGTTCTCGCGCAGGCGCTCGGCAAAGTAGGCCGGGTCGAACAGATCCTGCACGCGCAGCGCGCGGCGAGCCACCTTGTCTTCGTATGCCGGGCCAATGCCACGGCCGGTCGTGCCGATCTTGGCGGCGCCGCGCTTGAGTTCGCGCGCCTTGTCGATGGCGATGTGGTACGGGAGGATCAGCGTGGTCGCTTCGGAGATGCGCAGGCGGTTTTGCACTTGCACGCCGGCAGCTTCCAGCTCGTCGATTTCCTTAAACAGGGCCTCGGGCGAGAGCACCACGCCGTTGCCGATGTAGCACGTTGCGCCGTCGCGCATGATGCCCGACGGGATCAGACGCAGGATCGTCTTCTTGCCGCCGATGATGAGGGTATGGCCTGCGTTATGTCCGCCCTGGAAACGAACCACGCCTTGCGCATGATCGGTCAGCCAATCGACGATTTTCCCTTTACCTTCGTCACCCCACTGGGTGCCGATGACGACGACGTTGCGTCCTTGGCTCACTGCTGGTGCGGACATGTTGAATTTGCAGATGGGTTAAAAACGTATTCTACCCTTGTTGCCAGGGTCTTCCCTGAAATTACCGGGTATTTACAGAACGTTATGCAACAGCCTCACGCAGAGGCGTTGCGGGGCTTGACGATCCAACGGCCGCCCTCTTCCACGAGCTGGCGGTCGTAGGCGAACTCTTCCAGATCTTCCGGATGGCCCGGCAGAGACTGGATGACGATCTCGCCGGCAGCGCGCAAGGCGGCAATCGCCTCGCGCAACTTGGCATCGCCCGACCACGGCGCATGGATGGCGGCGGAACGCGCTTCCACCGGTGAAATGCCGGCGACCTCACGCAAATCGAGCGAGAACCCTGTGGCAGGGCGAGCACGGCCAAAGGCCTCACCGACTTTGTCATACCGGCCGCCGCGCGCCACGGCATTGGGCACGCCGGCCACGTAGGCGGTGAACATCACGCCGCTGTGGTAGTGGTAACCGCGCAGATCGGCGAGATCAATGTTGACAGTGGCACCGCCGGCGCGCTCGGCCAGCGTTGCCAAATCGTCCAGCGCACGGCCGATGGCGGGCAACGCAGGCAGTTCAGCACGTGCACGAGCCAGCACATCCACGCCGCCATACAGCGACGGCAGCAAGTTGAGCGCATCGCGCTGCGCTGCGGGCAGACCAGCGGTAATGGCGCGCAACGCCGGCGCGTCCTTGGAGGCCAATGCGGTGAACAGCTCATCCTGCACGCTTGCCGCTACGGGCGATTGCTCGAGCAGCGCGGCGATCACGCCGACATGGCAAAGGTCCAGCCGCACATCGGCCAGGCCGGCGGCCGACAGCGCCGCTAGCATCAGGTCCTGAATCTCCAGATCGGCTTCCAGACCGGCATGGCCGTAGATTTCGGCGCCGATTTGCAGCGGCTCGCGCGTGACGTGGAAGCCGCTCGGACGCGTGTGCAAGACCGAACCGGCGTAGCACAGGCGCGTCACGCCAGCGCGGTTCAGCAAGTGAGCGTCGATACGGGCGACCTGCGGCGTGATATCAGCGCGCAGGCCGATGGTCCGGCCGGACAATTGATCGACGAGCTTGAAGGTCTTGAGATCGAGATCATGGCCGGTACCGGAGAGCAGCGACTCGATGTACTCCAGCATCGGCGGCATGACCAGTTCGTAGCCGTAAGTGCGGAACAGGTCGAGCATGCGACGGCGCAGCTCTTCGATCTTGCGTGCCTCGGAGGGCAGCACATCGGCAATGGATTCAGGCAGCAGCCAGTTGGTCGGCATGGCGGTCTCGGTCAACAGTCTCGGTACGGCGGAATTTCAGCGAATTTGCGAATGGCGCAGGGAAAGCGGGTTGCGGCTCAGTGATGCAGCAAGCGCAGCAGGATCAGCCCTAGCGCCATCGACACCAGCCCGATCACGCGTAGTTTTTCGTCGGGCAGCTCGGTCAGCATCTGGAAGGCACGACGCCAAGCCTGCGGGGCGACGAACGGCAGGATGCCCTCAACTACGAGCACCAGCGCGCACGCGGCCAGCAAAACGGTGGGGAGTGACTCTTCCATGGGGTACGGGTGGCGAACGAACAAAACCCCGGCAAGCCGGGGTCTGTCCGCCTCAAATGATCAGCGACGCATTGTACTAGCGATGGCGCCCCGTTTGAGCAGCCGGCGCTGCGGCTGCGCCGGCACCGTTCGGACTGCGCATGTATTTGAAGAAATCGCTGTTGGGCTGCAACACCATCACATCCTTGCGATCGCGGAACGACGCGCGATAGGCCTCCATGCTGCGCCAGAACGCTGCGAATTGCGGATCGCGGCCAAACGCATCGGCGTAGATGTCGGCGGCGCGGGCATCGCCCTCGCCCTTGATCTTCTGGGCATCGCGGTAGGCGTCTGCCAGCACAACTTCACGCTGACGATCGGCGTCGGCGCGGATCTTTTCGCCTTCAGCGGCGCCAGTCGAGCGCAATTCGTTGGCCACGCGCTTACGCTCGGCTTCCATGCGGCGATAGACCGATTCCGTCACGCTGGCCAGCAAGTCCACGCGCTTCAGCCGCACGTCGATGATGTCCACGCCGACCGACTTACCGTACTCCTGCACCCCCTTGAGGATGCTCTGCATCACGGCTTCGCGATCGGTGGAGACCACGTCGGACACCGTGCGGCGCGCAAACTCATCGCGGGCGATGGCGTTGATCTTCTGGGTCATGCTGTCCTGCGCGAGGCGGTTGTCGCCCTTGAAGCTCACGTAGAACAGGCGCGGCTCGGCCACACGCCACTTCACGAACCAATCGACCAGCAAGTTCTTCTTTTCGGCCGTAATGAAGCGGTCAGCGCCGGCCACATCAATGGTCTGCAGGCGCTTGTCCATGAACACGACGTTCTGCAGCGGCGGCGGCAGCTTGAAATGCAGCCCCGGCTCCTTGATGACCTGCTTGATCTCACCAAAGGCGAACACCACGGCGTATTGCCGCTGGTCCACCACAAACACCACCGACGAGAACACCGCCAGAGCGATTACGAGCGCCACGAGGGCAGAAATCAGACGATTCATATGCCCTCCTCTTAGCGGGAATCGCGGTCGCGGTTACGCAGCGCCTCGCGCGAACGCGAGTCGGCGTCACTCATCGACGACGGGTTGGAGGGCGTGGGCACGCCTTGCGCAGAACCACTGTCCTGCGGCGACGCACCGGGCGCCGACGCGGGACGCGACGTATCGCCCTGCGTCTGCGCGATCAACTTGTCGAGCGGCAGATACAGCAGACTGCCATTGCTCTGATCGACCATCACCTTGGTTGCGTTGGCGTAGATGTCCTGCATGGTTTCCAGATAGATGCGATCGCGCGTGACTTGCGGCGCCTTTGCGTATTCGCGTTGCACCGAGCCAAAGCGCGCGGCATCGCCTTCCGCACGTGCCGTGACGCGGGCCTTGTAGCCCTGCGCCTCTTCCACCAAGCGCGCCGCCGTACCCTTGGCGCGCGGCACCACATCGTTGGCGTAGGCCTGGCCTTCCGAGATGGCGCGTTCGCGGTCCTGGCCCGCCTTGGTCACATCGTCGAACGCCGCCTGCACCTGCTCGGGCGGCTGCACGCTCTGCACGTTGACGCTGAGGATACGGATGCCAGTCTTGTACGCCGAGAGAATGCGCTGGATCGACTCCGCCAGATTGCGGCTGACAGCATCACGCCCTTCGTACAGCACGGAATCCATCTTGTTGCGGCCGACGATCTCGCGCACCGACGTTTCGGCAGCCTGCGTCACGAGCTCCTGGTCGCCGTCGCGGTCCGTGCGATTGAAGAACAGATACTCGACCGGATCGGCAATGTTGTACTGAACCGAAAAGCGCACGTCGACAATGTTCTCGTCCTGCGTGAGCATCGACGAGTCCTTGAGGTTCGTATCCTTGATCTGCGTGGTGCGGCCGATCTCGAGCGTACGCACGCCCGACAGGTTGACGATCTCGTGCGACTCAATCGGATACGGCAGACGCCAGTTGATGCCGGGGGTCGCCAGGTACTTGAAGCGACCGAATTGCAGGATCACGCCGGTCTGGCCTTCCTGCACGATGAAGAAGCCGCTGGCCGCCCACAGGCCGACCAGCACAGCGAGCAACACGCCGACACCCAAACCGGAACCACCGCGACCACTACTCGGACGCAGCGGCGACGGACCACCATTGCCTCCGTTACCGCTGTCCTTGCGGCCGAACAGGTTGTTCAGTCGGCGGTTGAAGTCGCGCCACAGTTCGTCCAGATCAGGCGGCCCTTCCTGGGGCGGCTTGCTCTGGCGTTTCGGCTCGTCTTTGTCTTGGCGCTCGGCGTTGGCGCTATCCTTGTCGCCCCGCCCCCAACGCGGATCATTCAGAGAAAGCAGCACGCGCAGGTGGTGCCACAAACCTCGCACCGGCGTGGGCTGCGAAGCCATGGAAGATGACTGAGTCGAAATCTCGGGCATGAGCGATCGGGCTGGGTCCTAGTCTGACTGCTAAAGAGGTAACGGGGGATTCTATCAGTCCTGCTCGTCACGTTCGGCGGAAGCGCCGTCGTTCAGCAAGCTTTGCGACAGTTCGTCACGGGATGCGGGCAGCGCGTCGCGACGCGTGTCGAAGCGGGGGTCGAATTCCCCACCGTTCGGCGCCGGGTTTTCGCGCAGGCGGATGGCGGTTTCGACCAGGGCCTCACGCAGCAAATCCAGCCCGGTTCCGTCGATGGCGGAAACAAACACGCGCCGCACCGCGCCGTTTTCGTCACGCTCGATACGGGGGCCCTGTACGCGCAGTTCCTCGGCCGCATCGATCTTGTTCATCACCAGAATCTGCGGAATACCGCTGGCGTCGATTTCATCGAGCACGCGATCGACCTGCTCCATCTGTTCATGCTTGACCGTGCTGGCGGCGTCGACCACATGCAGCAGCACGTCGGCGTGCACGGTTTCTTCCAGCGTGGCGCGGAAGGCAGCCACGAGCTGCGTCGGCAAGTCGCGGATAAAACCGACCGTGTCGGACAACACCACGTTGCCCAAGCCCTCCAGATACAACCGGCGGGACGTCGTATCGAGCGTGGCGAACAGCTGGTTGGCCGCGTATGTGCGCGCCTTGGTCAGCGCGTTGAAAAGCGTCAACTTACCGGCGTTGGTATAGCCGACCAGCGAGACGGAGAACGCATCGTTACGCGCGCGCGCACGGCGTTGCGTGTCGTGCTGACGCTGCAGCTTGTCCAGCTCGGACGACAGACGCTTGGCGCGCTCGTCCAGCATCCGGCGGTCCAGCTCGAGTTGGCGCTCACCAGGGCCGCCACGCAGGCCAACCCCGCCCTTCTGGCGCTCCAAGTGGCTCCACGCCCGCACCAGACGCGCCGACTGGTAGCGCACGCGCGCCAGTTCCACCTGCACCTTACCGACGTGGCTTTGCGCACGCTGACTGAAGATGTCGAGGATCAGACCGGTCCGGTCCACCACGTGGCGCCCGAAAAAACGTTCAAGGTTACGTTGCT
Organism: Ralstonia sp. 25C; assembly: GCF_051904805.1. Lineage (NCBI taxonomy): Bacteria > Pseudomonadati > Pseudomonadota > Betaproteobacteria > Burkholderiales > Burkholderiaceae > Ralstonia > Ralstonia sp. 25C. The sequence goes on from NZ_CP196737.1 coordinate 473,736, forward strand.
GGGCAGGACTCAGCGCGTGATTGAAGATGACGATTTCCGCATCCTCTTCGTCCGCAGCGATCCGCACCTCTTCCGCCTTGCCGGCACCAATGAAGAGCGCCGCATCGGGCCTGGAACGCTTGCCGGTCACGGCACGCACGGGCTCCGAGCCAGCCGTGGAGGCCAGCAGCGCCAGTTCGCTCAGACTTTCCTGAAAATCATGTTTGCCGAAATCCACGGCGACCAGGATGGCGCGCGTCGGCTCCGAATTGGAGGTGGGATGGGATGCCAAGCGGGGAAATGAGAGGGAGGAAATGAGAGGGAGAAATCGAGGGTGGAAGCGTCCCGCCGCGCGGACGGCGGCGGGAGCGAGGCAGATCAGGCGTCGGACGCTTCGTCCACGCGGAAATTCACGGCACGGGCCGGCACCACGGTGGAGATTGCGTGCTTGTACACCATCTGCGTGACGGTGTTGCGCAGGAGCACGACGTATTGGTCGAACGACTCGATATTGCCTTGCAGCTTGATACCGTTGACGAGATAGATCGACACCGGCACATGCTCCTTACGCAGCGCATTCAGAAACGGGTCTTGTAGCAATTGCCCTTTGTTGCTCATGGCACACTCCAGATTTATAGGTTTAGTGATGGGTTATGGGGCTCGGAAGCCCGGGTTCAAGCAGGCGACGCAAAAAAAGTTCGTCAAAAGAGTCGGCCAGATGGGTCTAAACGACGCCAATGGCGCCGGGTCTACAGATACCCAGCGCCATGTCTCGAGAATTTAGCCTTAGAAATCGGGGAAAGCAAACGGAAAACCCGTCACTCCGCCATATGAAATGACAGCGCCGATGGGTGATCCCCCGTTCGATTGCCCCGCGTCACACGCTCCCTCGGTCGAACACCGCCGCTTCGATGCTCAATCCTTCGATTCGGCGTACGGATTTTTGTTCGTACGAAATTCGATCCGCAGCGGGGTGCCCTTGAGTTGAAAGGCTTCGCGGAAGCGCCCTTCCAGAAAGCGGCGATATGTTTCGGGAATACTCGACAGCGCATTGCCGTGAATCACCACGATCGGTGGATTGGAACCACCTTGGTGCGCATACCGCAGCTTCGGGCGCGACACGCCTGCACGACGCGGCTGCTGAAACTCGACCGCCTCCATCAGGACGCGCGTGAGCTTGGGCGTCGGCAGCTTGACCATGGCGGCGGCATACGCCGCGTCCACGGACTTCAGGAGCGCGCCGATACCGGTTTTTTCCTTGGCCGAGATGTAGTGCACGTTGGCAAACGACAGGAACTGCAGCTTGCGCTCCAGATCGTGCTTGATGCGATCGCGTGCGTGGCCCGTCAGGCCATCCCACTTGTTCACGCCGATCACCAGTGCACGGCCCGATTCCACGATAAACCCGGCGATATGCGCGTCCTGGTCAGAAATATCCTGCTGCGCATCGAGCAGCAGCACGACCACGTTGGCATCGGCAATGGACTGCAGCGTCTTGACCACCGAGAACTTCTCGATCGCCTCGAATACCTTGCCGCGCTTGCGCAGGCCGGCCGTGTCGATCAGCGTGTACGGCTTGCCGTTGCGCTCGAAATCCACGTAGATGGCATCACGCGTGGTGCCTGGCATGTCGAATGCAATCACACGCTCTTCACCGATCAGCGCGTTCACCAGCGTCGATTTGCCCACGTTCGGGCGGCCGACGATGGCGATGCGCGTGCCATGGTCGTGCGCATCGGCTGCCTCGGCAAGCTCCGGGCGCTCGGCGAAGGCCAGATCAAGCGCTTCCGCCACCAGGTCATTGACCCCATCGCCATGTGCCGCCGAGATGGCCGCGGGGTCGCCGAGGCCGAGTTCGTAGAAATCGCTGGCAACAGCGGTGTACCGCATGCCCTCGGCCTTGTTGACGGCCAGGAGAATGCGGCGCCCTGTCTTGCGCAGGTAGTCGGCGATCACGCGATCCTGCGGCGCCAGCCCCAAGCGACCATCGACGATGAAAATGACCACGTCGGCTTCGACCACGGCCTGCCGCGTCTGCTTGGCCATCTCCGCGACGATACCTTCCTTGGCGACGGGCTCGAAGCCGCCGGTATCGATGGCGATGAACGGACGATCGCCGACGCGGCCCTCACCGTAGTGACGATCGCGCGTCAGGCCAGGGATGTCCGCGACCAACGCGTCACGCGAGCGCGTCAGCCGGTTGAACAAGGTCGATTTGCCGACATTCGGCCGCCCAACGAGGGCAATGACTGGTTTCATGCTTGTGTACCGCACGCGAATGGCGTTACGGCAAATTCCGATTGTTGCAACTGCAGTTGGCACCCCAACGGTCACCCACAGGCCCACCGAACAGATGCAAGACGCCCGCGGGGTACGCGGGCGCGGGTCCGAGGCGATTGTTCCGCCCCGAGTGATTCGTTTGTCGCCGCGAGCAACTGGCGCGCGGCGACGGGTATTACTTCGGCAGGTAGCCGTACACGCCACCGCCGCTCGTCTGCACGACCAGCGTCTGGCCGACCACCACGGGTGCCGCGTTGATGGCGCTGCTGTCGGTCTTCACGCGGGCGACGAACTTGCCGTCGTCGCGCGAGAGGAAATGCAGCCAGCCCTCAAAATCACCCACGATGACCGCACGACCAAAGGCCAGCGGCGCCCCAAGGTCGCGCCACAGCAGCGCGTCGTTCTTCCACAGTTCTGCGCTGTTCGTTGCATTAAAGCCGTGGACGACGGATTTTTCATCCGCCGCAAACAATGCGTCATCGTCCTGCGTCACGCCGGTCGGCGACGAAAAGTCACGCGCCCACTGCGGCGCACCGTTGCTGATATTGAAGCAGGCGATACGACCCTGGAAGCTCGCAGCGCAAACCTGCGAACCGCTAACCGACGGCGCACCGGTCACATCGTTCAGACGCTCGATTTCGGATACGCCACGCGGATACGACACGGCGGCTTCCCAACGCAGCCCGCCGTTGCCGACCGCCAGCGCACCCAGCTTGCCACCGGCAAAGCCGAGGACGATGTTGTCACCGGCAAAGACCATCGGCATGCCGGTACGCAGGTTCAGTGCCGACGGCGAACGTTGATAGATCCATTTGCGCTCGCCATTGCTGGCGTCCAGGCCCAAGATGCGGCCGTCCGTGGTTCGCACGATCACCAGCCCCTGCCCCACCAGCGGCGCTGTCAGCACTTCACCGTTGACGGCAATCTTCCACTTCTGGGCGCCCTTCTCGTCAAAGGCAATCACCGCGCCCTTCTCACCCGCCACGGCGGTCAGCGTACCGTCACTGCCGGGGCCGGTGGTCAGATCCGCATCGGCCTTGCCCTGCCAGAGCGTGCGGCCAGTCGAGCCTTCCAATGCAGTCACGGTGCCGTTAGCGGCCGACACGTAGACGCTATTGCCTGCGACTGCAGGCTGCATCACATAGCGACCACTCTTGCCAACGCTCACGCTCCACACCTGACGCACGCCCAGGACCTGCTGCACTTCCTGCAGCTTGGCCGGCTCATGCTTGGTCTTGCTGCTGAACAGCGAACAACCGCCGAGGACAGCTGCTGCCGCCAGCGCCAGCACCGCCACGCGCGCCGATCGTGCAACACCGCGCGCGACACCACCCTGCTCAAGTGCGTGAATCATGAATTCGGAATCCTTTTGTTATGCGTTGAATTGCGCGTGAGCTGGGCCGATCAGGCGCCGCCCAGGGCATCCAGCTTGAACTGCACGATTTGGCGCGCCGAGGCATCCGCCGTGCCGAACTTTTCCAGCGCGAGCTTATAGGCAGCGCGGGCGTCTTCCGTCTTGTTCTGCGCAGCGAGCAAGTCGCCACGGCGATCGGCATACAGCGCAGCAAACGCCGGAGCCACGTCGCCGGAGACTAGCGCGAGGCCCTGATCGTAGGCTTTCTCGTCCAGAAGCAAACCGGCCAGGCGCAGCTTCGCCAATGCCTTGTATTCGTCGTCATGCGCGTGGTCGACGGCCCATTGCAGCTGCGCCTTGGCGCCTGCCGCATCGTTCGCTTCGTACAGCGCCTTGGCGGCGGCCAGCGCGGTCATTTGCGCATACGCGGTGCCGCCAAACTTGTCTTCCATGTCGGTCGCGGCGCGCTTGATCTTTTCAGCGTCCTTGCCATCGACGGCCTTCTGCACCTGCTCGTACAGCACAGAGGCTTCGCCCGCCTGCTTGCGCTGCCAGTTCTTCCAGCCGAACCAGCCCGCCACGGCCAGCAGCACCACGATCGCGATCCACGTGATCACGTTGCCGTTGTCGCGCCACCAGTGCTTGAGGCTCTCTAGTTGTTCCTGTTCTTCGAGGTCGTAGGCCATGCTTTGCAGAGCTTGATATTTGGAGTGAATCGCCGGGGTTAGTCGCTGCTTGCCACCATGGCGTCGATCAGGCGGTCGACGAGCTGATCGGACGGCACGGTCTGCTGGGCATCCGCAGTCGGATCACCGCGCAGCGGCTTGATCTGCGCCACGCCCTGGGCGACTTCGTCGTCGCCAATGATAACCGCATAGGATGCGCCACTTGCGTCGGCGCGCTTGAACTGCGATTTGAAGCTGCCGTTGCGCCCTTCCGCTGACGCGTGAAGGATGACGTCGAGGCCGGCATCGCGCAGACGCTCAGCCGCCACCAGTGCCTGCACCTGCGCCTCATCGCCTTGGTGGACGATGTAGACGTCGCAACCTTGCGCTTCGGGCTCCAGCTTTTCTTCGCGCAACAGCTCGATGATGCGCTCAACACCCATCGCCCAGCCGCAGGCCGGTGCCGCCTTGCCGCCGATCTGCTCGATCAGCGGGTCGTAACGACCACCACCGGCCACGGTGCCTTGTGCGCCGAGTTTGTCGGTCGTCCACTCGAACACGGTGAGGTTGTAGTAATCCAGCCCGCGCACCAGACGCGGGTTGATCGTGAACGGAATGTTGTTGGCCTTGAGCAGCTTCTGCACGCCTTCAAAGTGCGCGCGCGACTCGTCGCCCAGATAGTCGATCAGCTTGGGCGCGCCGGCAGCCATTTCCTGCAGCGCGGGGTTCTTTGTATCCAGGACGCGCAGCGGGTTGGTGTACAGGCGGCGCTTGCCGTCTTCGTCCAGGATGTCCTTGAAGCCTTCCAGGTACTTGATGAGATCGGCGCGGTGCGCAGCGCGCTCTTCCGCCTGGCCGAGCGAATTCAGCTCGAGCTTCAGGCCGACCAGGCCGAGGTCGTCCCACAGCCGCTGGCACATCAGAATGACTTCGGCATCGATGTCCGGGCCGGCAAAGCCCAGCGCTTCCACACCCACTTGGTGGAATTGGCGATAGCGGCCGCGCTGCGGGCGCTCATGGCGGAACATCGGGCCCGTGTACCACAAGCGCTTCGGGCCGTCGTACAGCAGGTTGTGCTCGATGACGGCGCGCACTGCGGCGGCGGTGCCTTCCGGGCGCATCGTCAAGCTCTCGCCGTTCAGCGCGTCGGTGAAGGTGTACATCTCCTTCTCGACGATGTCCGTCACCTCGCCGATGCCGCGCACGAAGAGTTGCGTCTGCTCGACGATCGGCGTGCGGATCTGCTGGTAGCCGTAGGCGCGCAGCATGCTGCGCACGGCGTTGTCGAAGTGCTCCCACAGCGGGGCGTCGCTGGGTAGCAGGTCGTTCATGCCCTTGACGCCGGCGATCTTCTGCACGCGTTGTTGTTTGGTATCGCTCATGATGTCACGTTAAAAGCCGGCCGCTTTCGTGGGCCGGCTTGTCAAATCTTGCTCTGAAGCCTTACGCCGTCTCAGTCTGGGCACCGTAATGCGTGCGCACATACTCGTCGACGATGGTCTGAAATTCTTCTGCGATGCGCTCGCCGCGCAGCGTCTTCACCTTCACGCCGTCAACGAACACCGGTGCGGCAGGCGATTCACCCGTGCCCGGCAGCGAAATACCGATATTGGCGTGCTTGCTCTCGCCCGGCCCGTTGACGATGCAACCCATCACCGCCACGTTCATCTCTTCGACGCCGGGATACTGCACCTTCCACATCGGCATCTGCTCGCGCAGGTACGACTGAATGCGCGCCGCCAACTCCTGAAACACCGTGCTGGTGGTGCGACCGCAGCCCGGGCACGCGATAACCATCGGCGTGAAATTGCGCAGGCCCATGGTCTGCAGAATCTCTTGCGCGACGATGACTTCCTTCTCGCGCGGCGCACCGGGCTCCGGCGTCAGCGAAATGCGGATCGTATCGCCGATGCCCTCCTGCAGCAGCACCGACAGCGCCGCCGTCGATGCCACGATGCCCTTGCTGCCCATGCCAGCCTCGGTCAGGCCGAGGTGCAGTGCGTAGGTGCAGCGACGCGCCAACTCGCGGTACACCGCGATCAAATCCTGCACAGCCGAGACCTTGCACGACAGGATGATCTGATTGCCCGGCAAACCAATCTCTTCCGCCTTCTGCGCAGACTGGATCGCCGAGGTAATCAGCGCCTCGACCATCACGGCACGGGCATCCCATGGCGTCGCGCGCTTAGCGTTTTCGTCCATGATGCGCGCGAGCAGATCCTGATCCAGGCTGCCCCAGTTCACGCCAATACGCACAGGCTTTTCGTAGCGGCAGGCGATCTCGATCATCTGCGCGAATTGCGTGTCGCGCTTGGCACCCTGCCCCACGTTGCCCGGGTTGATGCGGTACTTGGACAGCGCCTGCGCGCACTCGGGATAGTCCTGCAGCAGCTTGTGGCCGTTGTAGTGGAAATCGCCCACCAACGGCACGTCCACGCCCATGCGATCGAGCTGTTCACGAATGGCTGGCACAGCCGCGGCAGCTGCCGGCGTATCCACCGTGATGCGCACGAGTTCAGAGCCCGCGCGCGCCAGTTCCTTGACCTGGATCGCCGTGCCGATGGCGTCCGACGTATCGGTGTTCGTCATCGATTGCACGCAGACGGGCGCGGCGCCGCCCACATGGACGACGTTCGCACCCCAGCGAATTTCTGCCCCGCGCGAATTCCGGCGCGGCAGTGGACCAGCCAAGGCGGGTGCGCAATCGAGAGGCGTGGAGATTTCCATGATCAGACGAGGTGCCGTGCCAAGCAGGCACAGCGCCATTCAGCAAAAACGGTTCAGGGCAGCGTGGCCCGTGCCACGCGGTTGCGGGCGTATTTCTGGAGGTCGACCGAAGCACCACCCACGGTCAGCGACTCGACCGCCTCGGCATTGCCGAAGACGACCTTGAACGGCGGCGTGCCGCTCAGGTCGCGGGCGTCTCCTTCCTTGGCGACGCCGCTGGCAAGCGTCTTGCCCGACTTGTCCTTGATTTCGTACCACGATGCGCCGGAGAACCGCACCGAAACCGTGCCGCTACGCGCGGCTGCCTCGGCCGGCTTGACGGACTCAGTAGCAGGCATGTTGACGTTGACAACAGCCGGCTTCGTGCCTTCCGCAGCCACCGCTGGTGCGGATGCGGCCCCTCTATCCGATCGCGGAAGTGTCGGCGGCGGTGCCAACGGCGCTGTCACCACGCCAGAAGCGGGGGCAGCCGGCGCAACGGGCGTCAGCGGGGTCGGCATCGATGCTGCCGGCGTTTCGGACGGCGCAGGTGCTGGCGACGGGGTTGTGCCCGCCGTCGCAGATTGTTCCGTCGGCGCGACTTCCTTCGTGGCGGGCTCTGCGGTTTGCGTGACAGCAGTCTGCGTCGCCAACCACTGCTTCAAGCGGTCCATGCCGGCCAATGCGCCACCGGCCACCACCACGGCCACCAGGACACCAATCAGCCAGCCGCGGTTACCACGGCGCTTGGCAAAACTCGGCTTGTCGGAGAACGACTCGCCCAAGCCACCCTCGGGCCGCAACCCAATGTTGGTCACCGGAACACGGGCATTCAAGCGCGCAAGCTGGTCGTCAACATCGACCTGCAGCGCACGGGCATACGCGCGGATTAGTCCCTTTGCGAAGGTCATGTCAGGCAATGCGCCGACATCCGCAGACTCCACGGCCGCCAACTTGCCTGGTGCGACCTTCAAGCGCGTGGCTAGATCTTCGACCGTCAGGCGCTGACGCTCCCGACCGCCACGCAAGCGTTCAGCAATCTCTCGCAGCGCATCGTCGCGTTCCGGCGATGCGGCGTTGGGCGAATTCGAGGCAGGCCCCGATCCCTGGGAGAGATCAGCAGCGCTTACCACGTCGCGGTCAGTCATCCCATGCTCCTCGTTCGAAAGCCGCCTCTTCGGGCGCATTGGGGAAACGGCGCTGCAACTGTGCGCTCCATGCGTTCTGCTGCGAAGCATCACCCAGGCGCCGCGCAATGCGGGCACCCAACCAGAGGCTCTCGGCCGTCGGGTTGCGGCTATTGACGCGTTCGATGAACGGCATGGCACGCGCGTATTCGCGGCGTTTGTAGTACAGCTGCGCCAACGTTACGTTGGTCAGCGGATTATTGGCATCGATATAGGTGGCGCGCGTGAGACTTTTCTCCGCGCCCTCCAGATCGCCCTGGCGCATCTGGCAGACGCCCAGGTTGGTCCACGGCTTGGACGGGTTGCCGGCAGCCGGCGCCTCGATGGCCCGGCGCAACATCGCCATGCCCTGATCAGGCTTGCCGCCCTGCCCGCACAGGAACCAGCCGTAGTTGTTTAAAAGGTCGCCGTCCTGCGGCGTCGCAGCCAACGCACTGCGAAAGCTGTCGTCTGCTTGCTCACGTTGACCCAGGTTCATGTAAGCCAGCGCCCGGATGTGATACGCATTCGGCACATTCGGATCGATCGCGATGGCGTTCTTGATCTCCTCAAGCGCCGTCGCGTTCTGGCCAGCTTCGAGGTATTGCATCGCCAACTGCAACCGGATCCCGGCACGGCGACCGGCGTCGGCTTTCTCAGGGATCGTCGTGGGGTCTTGTGTCTGTGTCGGTGGCTGGGCCGGCGGCTGCGACACTGCACACCCGGCGGCTGCCAGCGTGAAGACCAGACTGACAGCAGTCGACCAACGCTTCATGCGGTACCCATAGGTTGAGTGGAATCTGCTCCCGGAGTGGCTCCAACCACAGGAACCGAAACGATCTTGCCGAACTTGCCACGCTCGGCCAGACGCGTGCGGTCCTTGACCTCGCCGGCAAGCTGACCGCAAGCCGCATCGATATCATCGCCACGCGTCTTGCGGATCGTGGTGACGATGCCCGCATCCAGCAGCACTTGCGAGAACCGACGGATCTGCTCGTTGTTCGAGCGCTTCAACCCAGATTCCGGGAACGGGTTGAACGGGATCAGGTTGAACTTGCACGGCACGTCGGCCACGACGCGCAACAGTTCACGGGCATGCTCGACGGTGTCGTTGACACCATCGAGCATGCAGTATTCGAAGGTGATGAAATCGCGCGGCGCGAACTCGAGATAGCGGCGGCAGGCTGCCATCAGTTCGGCCAGCGGGTATTTCTTGTTCAGCGGCACAAGCACGTCGCGCAGCGCGTCGTTGGACGCATGCAGCGACACGGCCAGCGCCACCGGCACATCGCGCGCGAGGCGGTCCATCATCGGCACCACGCCGGAGGTGGACACTGTCACACGGCGGCGCGACAGACCATACGCGTTGTCATCCAGCATCATGCGCAGAGCCGGCACCACAGCGTCGTAGTTCAGCAGCGGCTCGCCCATACCCATCATCACGACGTTCGTGATGACGCGGTCGTCCTTGGGGCCACGGCCAAGCTGTTTGCGCATGGCGAACTCGGCCATCCACAGCTGACCGATGATCTCGCCCGTGCTCAGATTGCGCGAGAAACCTTGCTTGCCGGTCGAACAGAACCGGCAGTTGACGGCACATCCCGCCTGAGACGACACACACAGCGTGCCGCGCGTCTCTTCGGGGATGTAGACCGTCTCGACGGCATTGCCCTGCCCCACGTCAACCAGCCACTTGCGTGTACCGTCCGACGAGAGGTGATCGGAAATGACCGCCGGCGCCTGGATGTTGGCTCGGGTCGCAAGCTTTTCGCGCAGCGACTTGGCGAGATCGGTCATCTCGCCAAAATCGGACGCGCCCGACTGGTGAATCCAGCGCTGCAATTGCTTGGCGCGGAACGACTTCTCGCCCAGGCTCTCGCAGTACGCGACGAGGCCCTGTGCGTCGAAATCGAGGAGATTCACCACATCATTCATGTCTTGCAACCTGACAGCCGCCAGTTCCAGTCTAGTGTTGACGCTTAGCGGCTGTAAATGTTCAGGCCCGGGAAGAAGAAAGCGACTTCCACGGCAGCCGTTTCAGCTGCGTCCGAGCCGTGCACGGCGTTGGCGTCGATGCTGTCGGCGAAGTCAGCGCGGATCGTGCCCTTCTCAGCCTTCTTCGGGTCGGTTGCACCCATCAGGTCACGGTTCTTGGCGATTGCGTTTTCGCCTTCCAGCGCTTGCACCATCACCGGGCCGGAGATCATGAAGTCCACCAGATCCTTGAAGAACGGGCGCTCCTTGTGCACGGCGTAGAACTGCTCAGCTTCAGCGCGCGACAGGTGGATCATCTTGGCCGCGACGACCTTCAGGCCTGCGCCTTCGAAACGGGCGTAGATCTGGCCGATGACATTCTTGGCCACTGCGTCCGGTTTGATAATCGAGAGGGTGCGTTCGATCGCCATTAAAAACTCCAAAAAATGAAGGTGTTACGTGAAAGATAAACGTTAGATTCTAACACGGAGCAGAGCCGGATTGGATGTCAAGCGGTGCAACCCGCCGGAGTGACCGACCATCGCAAAAGGCGACCTGCCCATCACTCCAGTAGACTGGGACGACAATCGCAGCCAAAGGCCTTAGGATTGCCTTATCAAGGGCACAAGAAGTCACCCCAACAGCACGTTTTCTGACCGGATCATGCGCCGGGCGCCGGAACCGCGTGGCATCCTCTTCCCTCCAAGTAGGGACGATGCGGCTTGCAAAAGCACACCTCGGATGCCACATTCGGTGCGTCGTCGTATTGCCTGCAATGTCATTCACCCAAGGAGTTCGCATGGACAACCAACTCAACACGTACGGTTTTGGCGCTTCCGGCACCGCCGGCGCGTTGGCCGTCCGCAACCGCGTGCTGCGCAATACCTATTGGCTGCTCGCGCTTTCCATGATCCCTACCATCCTCGGTGCGTGGATCGGCGTCGTCACCGGCTTCAGCCTGATGGCGCGCAACCCGCTGATCGGCTTTGTCATCTTCATGGCTGTCGCGTTCGGGTTCTTCTACGCCATTGAGCGCTTCAAAAACAGCGGCGTGGGCGTGGCCCTGCTGCTCGGCTTCACGTTCTTCATGGGGCTGATGCTGTCGCGCCTGATCGGCATGATCCTGGGTTTCTCGAACGGCGCGTCGCTCATCATGACGGCGTTCGGCGGCACGGCGATCATCTTCGGGGTGATGGCGACAGTGGCCACAGTCAGCAAGCGCGACTTCTCGGGCCTGGGCAAGTGGCTGTTCATGGGTGTGCTGGTGCTCATCGTCGGCTCGGTGGCCAACATCTGGCTGCAACTGCCGGCGATGATGCTGACGATCTCGGTGCTGGCGATTGCGATCTTCTCGGCCTACATCCTGTTCGACGTGCAGCGCATCGTGAACGGCGGCGAGACCAACTACGTGACCGCCACCCTGGCAATCTACCTGGACGTCTACAACATCTTCACGAACCTGCTGGCGATCCTGGGGATCTTCGGCGGCAATCGCGACTGAGCATCATCGCAGCGGTTGGCAAAACAAAAAACCGGCGCCTGGTGCGCCGGTTTTTCTTTGCCCACAAACATCTCGCTCAATCGCGCTCGAATACTGCAATCGACTCCACATGCGACGTGTGCGGGAACATGTTCACCACGCCCGCGCCCGCCAGTCGATAGCCGGCCTCGTGAACCAGAAGGCCCGCATCGCGCGCCAGCGTGGCCGGGTTGCACGACACATAGACGATCCGCTTCGGCAAGAACTGCGTCGCCTCGCCGCCACGCTGTGCAAGCTCCGCCAGCGCCTTGGACACCGCCAACGCACCTTCGCGCGGCGGGTCGATAAGCCAGCGGTCGAATTGACCCAGCGCAGCAATATCGTCCGCCGTGACTTCAAACAGGTTGCGGCACGCAAACGTCGTTTTTGAATCCAAACCGTTGTGTTTGGCGTTGGCAAGCGCGCGCGTGGTCAGCACCTCGCTGCCTTCGATGCCCATGACTTCGCGGGCGCGCGTGGCCATCGGCAGCGTGAAATTCCCGATGCCGCAGAACAGGTCGAGCAAGCGATCGCCCGGCTGCGCGTCGAGCAGCTTCAGCGCGCGCGACATCAGCACACGGTTGATCTGGTGATTGACCTGCGTGAAATCCGTCGGCTTGAACGGCATGGTGATGCCGAATTCCGGCAGCGTGTAGGTCAGCGAGCGATCCAGCGGGTAGAACGGATAGACCGTATCCGGCCCCTTCGGCTGCAGCCAGAACTGAACGTTGTACTGGTCAGCAAAGGCGCGCAACTCAGCCTCGTCCTCGGGGGTGAGCGGCTCCAGATTGCGCAGCACCAGCACCGTCACATCCTGGCCGACCGCGAGTTCGATCTGCGGCATGCGCTGGAAAATCGATAGACGCCCCACCAGCCCACGCAACGGCACCAGCAGTGCCGACACGTGCGGCGGCAGCACCTCGCACGAGGTCATATCGACCACATAGCTACTCTTGCGCTCGTGAAAGCCCACCAGCACGCCGCCCTTGGCCGCCACGTGGCGCACAGTCAAGCGCGCGCGATAGCGGTAGCCCCAGTCGGGCCCGGCGACCGGCCGGAATACGACGTCCGGGCGCAGCTTGGCGAGATGCCACAGATCGTCTTCCAGCACGCGCTGCTTGATGGCGACCTGCGCACGCGCATCCAGATGCTGCATCGAGCAGCCTCCGCACACGCCAAAGAACTGGCACCGCGGCGTCACGCGCGAAGCGGACTGGCGCAAAATGCTGACCACACTCGCCTGCTCGTACGACGGCTTGACGCGGTGGCTGCGGTACATCACCTGCTCACCCGGCAGTGCGCCTTCCACGAAGACGACCTTGCCGGTCGTGCCATCCTCATTGGTGAGACGGCCAATGCCCCGGGCCTCGCCATCGAGCGAGACGATGTCCAGCGGCCCCGCTACCAGCATGTCGGGCTTTTTGCGCCCGCGCGGCGCCTTGGCGGGCGCAGCCGTTGCTGAGTCAGGAGACGAAGGCGTGACGTTGGGTGCAGCTTGAGACACGGGCGAGCCTGGGGTGATTGAGGACAAGGGCGGCATTGTAAGACACCGGAGGACCAGCATGGGCACTGTCATCCTGACGTGGAACATCCAATGGGGCCGGGGCGTCAACGGGCGGGTAGATCTGGCTAGGCAACTGGCGGAAGCACGCGCGATTGGCGACATCGACGTTTTGTGTCTGCAGGAAGTCACCGCCGGGTTCACCGATCTGCCGGGCGGGCCAAGCGCCGACCAATGGGGCGAACTCGCCGACGCGCTGGGCGCGCAATACACCGTGATCGGCGGATTCGCACTGGAGCGCGATGACGTCGCTCGCGTTCAGCGCTTCGGCAACGCGATCGCTACCCGGCTGCCCGTCCTGTATGTCGTTCGCCATGCACTGCCCCGCCCGCCGGACACAACGCCGACCATGCCCCGGATGGCCATCGAAGCCATCCTGCAAGCGCCGTTTGGGCCGTTGCGCGTCGTCACGACGCATCTGGAGTACTACTCCGAAACCCAACGGCTAGCGCAAGTCGATGCACTGCGCGCGATGCATGCTGAAGGCTGCGCGCGAACGACGCACCCGCCGATACTCGGGCCGGAGCCGGAAACTGGCCCATTTCGCCCGCTCGCGCAAACCACAGCCACCGTCATCTGTGGCGATTTCAACTGCAAGCCGAAGTCCACACCGAAACGCTTGCTCACGGTGCCATTCGCCCGCGAACCGGCGCTGCTCGACGCATGGGAAGTCGCTCACGGATCAGCACCGCAACCGCCGACCTTCGGCGTGCACGACCGCACCGGCTGGACTGAGCCAGCCTACGCGTGCGATTTCATGCTGATCAGCGAACCACTGAAGACACGCGTGTTGCGTGTCAACGTGAACAGCGCCACGCAGGCATCGGACCATCAACCGATGCTGCTGGAACTGCGAAACGATTGAAAGCGAAGAAAAGGAGCAGCGGCGCCTTACAGCACCGCGTCCTTGCGCACGCCCTGCGAGGCGAAATGCCGCTTGAGCTTGACCAGCGCTTCTTGCTGGATCTGGCGCACACGCTCGCGCGTCAGCCCCATTTCAGCGGCGAGTTCTTCCAGCGTGGCAGGCTCGATGTGGTTGAGGCCGAAGCGGCGCTCGACCACATAACGGTGCTTGTCTGACAGACGTGCCAGCCACGACTTCATCAGTTGCGACAACTCGCGATGCGCAACTTCCTGATCCGGCGAAGCGCCGTGCTCATCCGACAGGAAATCGAGCAAGCTCGTACCCGGATCGAGATCGAACGGCGTATCGAGCGAGGTCGTGTGCTCATTGAGTGAGAGCACGTCCTGCACTTCGTCCGTCGTCTTGCCGAGCAAGTGGGCGATATCTTCAAGGCTCGCGTCGCGGCCATCGACACCGCTCTTTTCCAGATGGCGCTTGGCGCGCAGCACCTGGTTGAGCTCGCGAATCACGTGCACCGGCAGACGCACCGTACGCGCCTGGTTCATGATCGCGCGTTCAATGCTTTGGCGAATCCACCATGTCGCATAGGTCGAGAAGCGGAACCCGCGCTCCGGGTCGAACTTCTCGATCGCGTGCATCAAGCCAAGGTTGCCCTCTTCGATCAGATCAAGCAGTGGCACACCGCGGTTCAAATACCCCTTCGCGATGCTCACGACCAAGCGCAGATTGCGCTCGATCATGACCTGTCGAGCCGGAAACTCCCCGGCCTTGGCCAGCGTCGAGAAATGCAACTCCTCGGCCGGCGTCAGCAGCGGCTTGATGCTGATGCGATTCAGGTAGTGCTGAACGGTGTCGGCAGCAAGCTCCGCTTGCAGCACCTTGCGAAAGTCTTCCTCAGGGGCGGCTTCTTCTGCCTCCTCGGCGTCTTCCTCGTCCTCATCGGGCTCGTCGATCTCTGCGCTATCGGCAAGGTCCGCTGATTCGCGGACGGGCGCGTCGTCGATCAGCGTATCGACGACTTCAATCTCTTCAGCCGGGGATTGTGTGGCGCCGCGCGCGCGCCGCCCCGCACGCCCATTTGGGGCGCTTTGGCCATCTGCAGCGTCGATGTTGTCATCGACGGGGGTGGCGGGCGTGGCGGCTTTCTGGCGCGGCATGCATTCCTCTATTGAGGCGGAAGGAAGCGCATCGGATCGACCGGCTTACCGTTGCGGCGCACTTCAAAATGAAGCTTCACGCGATCCGCATCGGTACTACCCATCTCGGCGATCTTTTGCCCTTTCTTAACCGTGGATTGCTCGGTGACCAGAACCTTTTCGTTGTTGCCGTAGGCGGTCAGGAACGTGTCGTTGTGCTTGATGATGACAAGATTCCCGTACCCACGCAAGGGTCCGACGTGGATCACTTTTCCGTCATCGGCGGCGAGCACCGCGTCACCGCGTTTGCCGCCAATGTCGATGCCTTTATTGCTCTTGTCATCAAAGCGATTGATGAGCGAACCGCGTGCGGGCCACGCCAATGCGATCGCGCTGTCGCTTGCCCCGGCAACGGCGCCGGACGAAGCCGCCGTCGTTGGGGTAGCAGGCGTTGAATCGACCGGTTGCGTAGCCGTATTGGGCGGGCGAACCGGCGTAACGACGGCGCCACTGCTGCTGACGTCGGCGTTGGGCGGCACCACGCGGATCAACTGATCGACTTCGATCTGATTCGGATTGGCGAGGTTGTTCCAGGCCGTCAGATCACGCGCTGACTGGCCGTTGCGCAGGGCGATGCTGTACAAGGTATCGCCGCGCTTGACCCGATAGTAGCCGGGGGGCGGCGGCTCCTGCGATGCGGCGCTCGTGCTGCCCGCACGCGAGGTGCGGTCGAGAACAGGCGCTTGGTTGCCGGAGGATGCGCAAGCCGCCAGCAGCGCGGTCGACACCATTGCCACAGCGAGCCGGCTGGCGCCGAAGCTTAGGCGACTCGGGCTTGGACGGTTCATGAAGCTCCGGGAAATGAACATGCTAAACAGTTCCTGATTTTAACGGGACAAAGAAAACGCCTTCAAGGGCAGTACTGTGAAACTGGAAGCGGCTGCTGCGCTCGATCAGCACAAGCTGCTGCGCCGGGCCGCCGCTGCGCTCGGTGGCAACAGGCGCGATCAAACGGCCACCAATAGCGAGCTGATCGAGCAGCGCCTGGGGCACTTCCATTCCGGCGGCGGCCAGGATGATCGCATCGAAAGGCGCCGCCTTCGGCAAGCCCAGCATGCCGTCGCCGTAGTGCAGACGGATGTTTGGCACACGGAGTGGCCGCAAGTTCGCTTTCGCTTTTTCATGCAGCGGGCGTACGCGTTCGATCGAATACACCTCATCGGCCAGTTGCGACAGCACAGCGGCTTGGTAACCGCAACCGGTTCCGATCTCCAGCACACGCGCAAGCGGTGCACCCTGGCGCGCCGGCCGCTGGCGCATCAGCAATTCGATCATGCGCCCCACCACTGAGGGCTTCGATATCGTTTGCTGATGCCCAATCGGCAACGCGGAATCTTCATAGGCCTGGGAGGCCAGACCGGCATCCACAAACAAGTGACGCGGCACCGAACCGATGGCTGCAAGCACCCGTGCATCGCTGACACCGGCCGCTTGTACGCGGGCGACCAGCGCCTGACGCGCGCGATCCGATGCCATGCCGCCCGCCGCTGCATGCGCTGCCTGCGTACGTGCCTGCACAGCGCTTGCGGCAACGGCCCCCACCGCGGCATCGACGCCGGCAACGCGCTGCGGCGCGGGCGCTGAAGCAGACCCAGCCGCCACACGTTCCACCGAAGCGGTGCGCGCAGGCGTCGGCCGCGACACAGCGCTCACGCCGGACGAAATACGCGTCTCACGCTGACGCTCCACCGGCTTGCGTTCGACGACAGCATCGAGCGGCAGAGGAAAGCGCCGATCGCGCGAACGTTCAGACATGGGCCACCGTGGCAATCATGACGTCTGCCAGCGGCGCACTGCGCGCAATTGCGCCGTGTCGGTCAGATCGAGCTGCAGCGGCGTCAACGAGACAAAGCCATTGGCGACGGCATGGAAATCGGTGCCTTCGCTGGCATCTTTCGCGTCGCCGGCGGCGCCGACCCAGAAGATCGGTTCGCCGCGCGGATTGGCCTGACGAATCACCGGTTGCGATTGGTGCCGCTTGCCCAGGCGCGTCGCACGCCAGCCCGCCAGTTCGCTGTAGGGCAGATTGGGAATGTTGACGTTGAGCAGCACCGAGCCGTCGAGCGGATCCGTCAAGTAACGTTCCACCACTTCGCGAGCCACGCGCTCGGCGGCATCGAGATGCGTCCAGCCTTTGTCGACCTGCGAGAACGCAATCGACGGAATACCGAACAGATAGCCCTCGATGGCGGCGGCGACGGTGCCCGAATACAGCACGTCTTCGCCCATGTTCTGGCCCTGATTGATGCCGGAGACGACCAGATCGGGGCGCTCCTCGATCATGCCGGTCAGCGCGATGTGCACGCAGTCCGTTGGCGTGCCGTTGACGAAGCGGAAGCCCTTCTGTGCCCCTTCGGAGGCCTCGAACACCGACAGCGGACGCTGCAGTGT
Source organism: Ralstonia sp. 25C (assembly GCF_051904805.1). Lineage (NCBI taxonomy): Bacteria > Pseudomonadati > Pseudomonadota > Betaproteobacteria > Burkholderiales > Burkholderiaceae > Ralstonia > Ralstonia sp. 25C. Next base: position 491,392 of record NZ_CP196737.1, read on the forward strand.
GAGCGAGTTCGATGCACCGCTGTGGTTCTGTTCCGGCGCGACCACCGTCACGCGGCCCAGGGGCTGCAGCGCGCGGTGGAGCGCGGCGAGCCCCGGCGCGAGGTATCCGTCGTCATTGGCGATGAGAATATGCATGGCGCGGATTGTAACCGAGCAACGTTCATGAATCGCGCTCATCCGCACGTTGTACGTGCTTACAAAAATGCATTGCCAAGACGCTCGAAAGCGGCACTAAAGACGGGGCACCATCGAAGCGAACGACCGTGCTTTTATTCGGTTACACTGCCAGACGAAATCGCGTAAGAAGCACGCGAGATGACGAACAATCCAACGCTAGATTGATCAGGAGACACACTATGAAAGCCGTCGTCTGCAAAACCTGGGGCCCGCCCGAGTCGCTGGTGATTGAAACGTTGCCGGACCTGACGCCTGGCGCTGGCGAAGTCGTCATCGACGTGAAAGCCGCGGGGGTGAATTTTCCCGACGTGCTGATCATCCAGAACAAATACCAGTTCAAGCCGGAGCTGCCGTTTACGCCGGGCTCGGAAGTGGCGGGCGTGGTCAACGCGGTGGGCGAAGGCGTGTCGCACGTGAAGGCCGGCGACCATGTGATCGCGTTCCTGGGCCACGGCGCGTTTGCCTCGCAGGTGAAGGCATCGGCCAAAGTGGTGATGCCAATGCCGCCCGGCGTGGCGTTCGATACCGCTGCGGCGTTCACCCTCACCTACGGGACGTCGCACCACGCGGTAGTCGATCGCGGGCAACTGAAGGCCGGCGAGACGATGCTGGTGCTGGGCGCGGCGGGCGGCGTCGGGCTGGCGGCGATTGAAATCGGCAAGGCGATCGGCGCGCGCGTGATTGCGGCAGCGTCCACCGACGAGAAGCTCGCCGTTTGCAAAGACCACGGCGCCGATGCGCTCATCAACTATTCGACCGAAGACCTGCGCGAGCGCATCAAGGAACTGACCGACGGCAAGGGCCCCGACGTCATTTACGACCCGGTGGGTGGGATCTACGCGGAACCGGCGTTCCGTTCGATTGCCTGGCGCGGACGCTATCTGGTGGTCGGTTTTGCCAACGGCGAGATTCCGAAAATGCCGCTGAACCTGGCGCTGCTCAAGGGTGCATCGCTGGTGGGCGTGTTCTGGGGCGAATTCGTGCGCCGCGAGCCGAAGGCGAATCTGGCGAACATGATGCAAATGCTCGGCTGGATGCAGGAAGGCAAGATCCGGCCGCATATTTCGGCGCGCTACCCACTGGAGCAGACGACGCAGGCGCTGCTCGATATGGCGGCGCGCAAGGTGACGGGCAAGGTGGTGATCCAGCCGTAAGCGCATCCACGCTGAACGAAAAAAACCGCGCCGGGCAGCAAACCCCGCGCGGTTTTTCTTTGGGCAACGTCCGATCAGGCCGCTTCTTCCAGCGTCGGGTAGTCGGTGTAGCCCTTTTCCTGGCCGCCATAGAAGGTTGTGCGATCCGGCGTATTGAGCGACGCACCTGCACGGAAGCGCGCCACCAGGTCCGGGTTGGCGATGAACGGACGACCAAACGCAACCGCATCGGCCAGACCCGAGGCGACCATCTGCTCGCCCTCTTCCGCCGTGTAGTTGCCGCAGACGATCAACGTGCCTTTGAAGGCGTCGCGCAGTTGGCGGCGGAAATCGCCAGACAACTCCGGACCGCCCGCCCAATCCGGCTCGGCGATGTGCAGATAGGCGATGCCGCGCTTGGTCAGTTCACGCGCGAGGTACAGCGCGCTTTCTTCAGCTTGCGCATCAGCAATATCGTGTGCAACGAAATGCGGCGACAGGCGGATGCCGACGCGATCAGCACCGATCTCGGCGATAGCGGTGTCGACCACTTCGAGAATCAGTCGTGCGCGGTTTTCCAACGAGCCGCCGTATTGGTCCGTGCGCTGATTGCTGTTGGTGGAAAGGAACTGGTGCAGCAGATAGCCATTGGCTGCGTGGATTTCGACAAAATCGAAACCGGCGCGGCGTGCACGCAGCACGGCCTGGCGGTATTGCGCGATGACGCCCGGGATTTCTTCCGTGGCCAGGGCGCGCGGCTCGCTGGTCGGCTCGTTGCCGGGGGTGCCGTCGGGGTGGACGACGAAACTCTGCGCGCCCTTGGCGACGATGGCCGACGGCGCAACCGGCGCCTGGCCATTTTCCTGCAGCAGCGTGTTGGAGATGCGGCCCACGTGCCACAGCTGTTGCGAGATGCGGCCACCCTTCGCGTGCACTGCGTCCACCACCGCCTTCCAGCCGGCTTCCTGCGCGTCGGTGTACATGCCAGGCGTCCACGCATAGCCCTGGCCCTGGCGGGAAATTTGCGTGGCCTCTGTCACGATCAGGCCGGCGCTGGCGCGTTGCGCGTAGTAGGTCACGTTCAGCTCCGTCGGCACATCGCCGGGTTGGCCTGCGCGTGAACGCGTCAGCGGCGCCATGACGACGCGGTTGGCGAGGGTCGTATGACCGACCTGAACGGGGGACAGCAATTGTTGGGTCATATCAGCTCCTGAGAGAGAGACTATTCGACCGGTCATCTAGAACCGGAGTGAAAGAAAAAGCGAGGAACGTGCCTCGCTGGCAAATGCATTCGGTTGCGCTCAATGTGCGGGTTGAGCCAATAGGACCTCGGTTTGCGCAACACAGCTCTGAAATGCGTCAACCGTTCGGTGCGCCTTGGCCAGCAGCGCGCCACCCATCCACATTGCGTACAACCCTTCTGCCAGGCTGCGTGCGTCTGCAACGGGAGCGAGCGAACCGTCGGCCACAGCGGCCTCGATGGCCACGGCAATGCGATCGACCATCCGAGTCATCCCTGTCGACAAGACTTTGCGCATCGGCTCCGACAAGTCGGACACCTCGCCCGACAACTTGACCGCCATGCAGGTGACCTCACACGCGCTGCGCTCATGCAGATCAATCCAGGCGGCGAAATAGCGCAATAGCCGTTCACGTCCGGTCAGGCGCGTGTCGTTGAACAAGCTGACCACACCGGCGTCGTAGTCCTGGAAATAGCGCTCCAACATGGCGACGCCAAAGTCTTCCTTGGACCCGAAGTAGTAATAGAACGAGCCCTTGGGCACCTGCGCACGGCCGAGAATCTCCGCCAGCCCGACGGCCGAAAAGCCGCGCCCGAGGATCAGCTCGGCACCGGCGTCCAGAATGCGATCGCGGGTGTCATGCCGGGCTTCGGCGCCTTCAACGGTGACGGGTTCGGGGTGCTTGCTCATGGTGAATTGCATTGTAGTAGACCGACCGTCTAGTTGCATGACCCTGCTCGGTGCAGGGTCGATGTGACGATGCCGTCTTTAGAGTTTTTCCGTTTCGCCAGTTTTGGGCTGCCAGCGCATCAAGCGTTTTTCCACCAGGCCGACCAGCCAGTCGAGCACCAGTGCGAACACGGTCAGCACGACGATGCCGGCAAACACGGTGTTGATGTCGAACGTGCCTTCGGCTTGCAGGATCAGATAACCGACACCGCGCGCGGAGCCGAGGTACTCCCCCACCACCGCGCCCACAAAGGCCAGACCGACCGAGGTATGCAGCGACGAGAACACCCAGCTCGTCGCGCTCGGCAGATAGACGAAGCGCAGCAGTTGTCGCTGCGATGCGCCCAGCATGCGCGCATTGGCCAGCACGACCGGGCTCACCTCCTTCACGCCCTGGTAGACGTTGAAGAAGACGATGAAGAACACCAGCGTCACCGCCAGCGCGACCTTCGACCAGATACCGAGCCCGAACCACACGCCAAAGATCGGCGCGAGGATCACGCGCGGCATTGAGTTGGCGGCCTTGATGTACGGATCGAGCACCGCGGATGCTGCCGGGCTCAGCGCCAGCCACAAGCCGGCACCCAAGCCACTGGCCGTGCCGATAACAAACGCCAGCACTGTCTCAGCCAGCGTCACGCCGAGGTGCTGATAGATATCGCCTTCGGTCACGAACCATGCCCAGATGCGCTGGGCAACGATGAGCGGTTCACCGAAGAAGAACGCGACTTCCTGCGTGCGCGTGGCGAAGTGCCACACACCCAGCGTGACGACCAACAAACCAAGCTGCCAGCTGCGCAGCGCGAAGGGGGAAAGCGGACGATTAGCCATGAGAAAGAGTCCTGAATCGGTTCAAACCGGCTTCTGATCCGTAGCGAGCGCGCCGAGGTTGGTTCGAGAAGCGCAACCGTACATGGGTACGGTGAGCATCGCAGAGCCAAGATCGGGGCGCGCAGTAGGATCAGGAGCCGGTTTCAAGCCACGCGGCGGTGTTGCGCGTAGCCCTTGAGCACTTCTTCGCGCAGCACATCCCAGATGCGCGAATGCAGATCAACAAAACCGGCCTGGTCGCGGATCTCCGCCACATCGCGCGGGCGCGGCAGGTCGATCGTGAATTCGCCGATCGGGTGCGTGCCGGGGCCGGCTGCCAGCACAACCACGCGGTCACTCATGGCAATGGCCTCGTCCAGATCGTGCGTGATGAAGAGCACCGCCTTGCGCTTGGCGGCCCAGAGGTCCAGCACCTCGTTCTCCATCAACTGGCGGGTCTGGATGTCGAGCGCGGAAAACGGCTCGTCCATGAGGATGATGTCCGGGTCGAGCACCAGCGTTTGCGCAAGGCTCACGCGTTTGCGCATGCCGCCCGACAGTTGATGCGGATAGCGGTCTTCAAACCCTGCCAGGCCCACGCGCGCCAGCCACGACATCGCCAAGTCGCGCGCTTCCTTGTCGGGCATGCCGCGAAACTCCAGCCCTGCCAGCACGTTATCGAGCGCGCTGCGCCACGGCATCAGCGCTTCGGCCTGGAACATGTAGCCGGCGCGGCGGTTGATGCCAACCAGCGGCTCGCCAAACACCCTCACTTGCCCGGACGACGGCTGCAACAAGCCCGCCGCCAAGTTCAGCAGAGTGGATTTGCCGCAGCCGGTCGGGCCGACCACCGAGACGAACTCGCCGGCTTGCACATCCAGCGTCGTGTTCTGCACGGCGGTGTAGCGCTGGCCGGGGTTGTCGGGTGAGAGGAAGGTGCAGGTGATTTGATCGAACGAAAGCGCGGGATGGGGCATGGGGAATCGTCCAAAGCAATGCGCCCGGTGGGGACCGGGCGCATCGTGAAACTCCGAAAGGCTTACTTGTACTTGGCGTTGGCCTTCTGCACGAAGGTGTTGGTGAAGGTCTGGTCCAGCTTGATCGGCTTGCCCTTCACCTCGGCGTCAAATTCCGCGATCGTGTGCAGCGCTGTGGCCGGGCCGTCGGCAGGCATCGTGCCATCCGGCGAGATGGCCTCGCGCACCTTGTCCCACGCAGCCAGGTACAGCGCGCGGTCACCCAGCAGATAGGCTTCCGGCACGGTCTTGACGATGTCCGATGGGCCCGCCTTCTGCAGCCACTTGAGCGCGCGCACCATGGCGTTGGTCATCGCCTGCGTGGTGTTCGGATTCTTCTGGATGAACGCGGTGGACGCATACAGGCAGCCGGCCGGCATGTTGCCGCCGAACACCGCCTTGGTATCGGCCAGCGTGCGGGTATCAGAAATCACGCGCACTTCGTTCTTTTGCGTGAGCATCGACATCACCGGATCGAGGTTGGCCAGGGCATCGATCTGGCCGGCACGCACGGCGGCAATCGCACCGCTGCTCGGGCCGACGCCGATGATCGATACCTCGTTCGGCTTGATACCGGCGCGCGCCAGCACGTAGTTGACCATGATGTTGGTCGACGAGCCCGGCGCGGTTACGCCGATCTTCTTGCCTTTCAGATCGGCGATCGACTTGTAGTTGAGCATCGTCTTGTTGTTGACCGCCAGCACGATCTGCGGGGCGCGGCCTTGCAGCACGAACTCCTGGTACATCTGGCCTTTGGCCTGCAGCACCAGCGTGTGCTCGTAAGCGCCGCTCACCACGTCGGCACTGCCGCCCACCACGGCCTGCAGCGCCTTGGCGCCACCGGCAAAGTCGACGATCTCCACGTCCAGGCCTTCATCCTTGAAGTAGCCCAGACGCTCGGCAATCGTCAGCGGCAGATAGTAGAACAGCGCCTTGCCGCCCACCGCGATGGTGACCTTGCTCTTTTCAGGCTTGCCCTGCGCCAGAGCGACAGGGCTGGCGGCCAGCAGGCTCGCTGCGCACAGGGCTGCGCCCATCCATTTTGCCCAGCGGCCGATGCCTCGTGTCCCCATGCTCATCTCCTGGAATGCGTTGTTCTCTGCGGCGGCGATTGCCTTGGCGGCGATATTACCGCAACGGTTTGCCACACAACATGCGGGATGGTCCTAGCTGCGTAGTGCTTAGCCCTTGGCCTCTGCAACGATGCCTTGCGACACCAGCGCGTCGATCTGTGCATCGGTCAGGCCATGGCCGCGCAGCACGTCGCGCGTGTGCTGGCCCAGGCGCGGCGCGCTCGCCTGCACGGCGCCCGGCGTGGCGGAAAGCTTCGGCACCACACCCGGCATCTCGACGTCGATGCCCGACTGCGCGCGCACCGTCTCGATGACGCCGCGCGCGCGGTAATGCGGGTCGGCGGCAATATCGGCGATGGTGTAGATCGGGCCGCTGGGCACTTCAGCTTCGTGCAGCGCGGCCAGCACGTCAGCGATGGGCAACGTGCCCGTCCAGGCGTTGATGGCAGCATCAATTTCTTCCGCACGGGCGGCGCGGCCATCGTTACGAGCGAGGCTTGGATCATCTGCCAGATCCTGCCGACCCATCTTCAGCATCAGGCGGCGGAAGATGTTGTCGCCGTTCGCGGCGATTAGCACATACTCGCCGCCCGCACAGCGATACGCGTTGGATGGCGCTATGCCCGGCAGCGCCCCGCCGGCCGGCTGGCGAATCGCACCAAACACCGAATACTCGGGCAGCAGGCTCTCTGTCAGGTTGAACACCGATTCGTACAACGCGACGTCGATCACCTGCCCCTTGCCGCCGCGCGCATCGCGTTCGTACAAGGCCAGCAGCACGCCCAGCGCGCCGTGCAGGCCGGCAATCGTGTCGCCCAGCGATAGGCCGGCACGCGCGGGCGGACGTCCCGGCTCGCCGGTCAAATAGCGCAAGCCGGCCATGGCCTCGGCAATCGCCGCAAAGCCAGGCTCGTCGCGCTTCGGGCCGGTCTGGCCGTAGCCCGACACGCGCAGCATGATCAGCTTCGGGTTGATGGCGGAGAGCGCCTCGTACGACAGGCCCCACTTCTCCATCGTGCCGGGGCGGAAATTTTCGATCAGCACATCGGCCTCAGCGGCCAGCTTGCGCACGACGTCCTGTCCTTCCGGCACGCGCAGGTCCACGCAGACGGACTGCTTGTTGCGCGACTGCGCCTCCCACCAGACCGAGGTGCCCTCATGCAGCATCCGCCATTTGCGTAGCGGATCGCCCTGCCCCGGCGGCTCGATCTTGATGACCTGCGCGCCAAAATCGGCGAGTGTCTTGGCGGCAAATGGGCCCGCAATCAGTTGCCCGAGTTCGAGCACGCGGATGTTCTGCAAAACCTGTGTCGACATGGTGGTACGAAGCACGTTGAATTCAGAGCGCGGCAGGATTGCCGAGCAGATGGGTCATCAGGAGGCGCGCGGAGCTGGTCAGCGCATCGGGATCGCGCACGCCGACGAGCAAGCGGCGATGCGCCCATTCGTCTTGGAGCGGCACCAGCGCGAGGCCGGCACCCGGCAAGCTCGACACATGCCCTTGCGCCGCGATGCGCGGCAGCACCCCCACGCCAAGACCGGAAGCGACCATGCGGCAAACGGCTTCAAAGCTGCGCACCTGAATGCGCAAACGCAGCGGCTTGCCCAGGCGCTGGCTTTCTTCGAGGAGTTGCGCGGCCAGTGACGTTCCCGGCGGCAGGCTGACGAAATCGAAGTCCACCGCATCAGCGAAGCTCACCTGCTTGCGACCGGCCAGCGGATGGCCACGCGGCGTGACCAGGGCGAGATCGTCCTCGCGGTAATCGAACGATTGCAGCCCCTCGCATGGCGTGCCGGCCGCGAAGATGCCGAGGTCTGCCCGGTTCTCGCGCAGCGCAGCCACGATGTCGCCGCTGTCCTGCTCTTCCAGGGCAATGCGGATGGCCGGATTGGCCAGCATGAACGCGGCCAGGTCATCGGCCAGGAACTGCGTAATCGACGAGGTGTTGGCCCACACGCGCACCAGGCCACGTGTGCCGGCGGCGAAGTCGGACAGTGCGCCAGCCATGCGCTCGACATCCTGCAGGATGCCCACGGCGTGGCGGAAGCACGCCTGCCCCGCCTCGGTCAGCTCCACGCCGGCGGCGTGGCGATACAGCAGCGGCGCACCCACGGCGGCTTCGAGGTCGGAAATCCGCTTGCTGGCCGCAGCCACCGCCAGGTTCGACTGCCGCGCGCCGGCCGAGATACTGCCCAGCCGGGCCACCGCCACAAACAGGCCGAGGGTGACAAGATCGAAGCGGGCAAGGTTCATCGTGGGTGCCGAAGGTGGGAAATACACAACATCCAATACGACATCGAGGCACGTTCCGTGCGTGTTTCATCCGGCCTTCATCCACCCACGGTTACCATGGCGGACTTTTGGCCGTCCCCGATCCGAGAAAAGGATTCTAACGGCCTTCGCTCCCCTTGCTGCCGCTTGTCGTCATGATGCCGCCGTTCCACGCCCGCCTCTCTCGCCTGACCGCCCTGTCGCCCGTCTTTGCCCTGATGCTGTGCGCCGGGCACGCCTTGGCGGACGACAACGCATCAAGCTGGGCGATCAACGATCCGGACCGCTTTGCCGTGCACGGCCAGGCCACCTATGTGTGGCAGCACGACTTGTCGTTCCACTCGCCGTACAGCGGCCAGAACAGCCTGTCCGGGCAATCCACCACCAGCTATTCGGTCACCACCACGCTCGACTTGGGCATGCGCCTGTGGCAAGGCGCGGAAGTGCATATCAACCCGGAAGTCGCCTTCGGCAAGGCCTTCTCGGAATTGCACGGCCTGGGCGGCTTCAGCAACGGTGAACTGGCCAAGACCGCTGGCGCCGACCCAACGGTCTACCGCGCGCGCGCCTTTTTCCGCCAGACGGTCGGCCTGGGCGGCCCGGGCGGCGATAGGGAAGACCAGGAAGCTGAGATGAACCAGTTTGCCGGCCCGGTCGACAAGCGTCGCTTGGTCTTCACGGCAGGCAACTTCTCCGTGCTCGACGTATTCGACAGCGTGACCTACGCCCACGACCCGCGCACGCAATTCCTGAACTGGTCATTCCTCACGCACGGCGCCTTTGACTATGCCGCCGACGCCCGCGGCTATACCTCAGGCGCCGCGCTGGAGTACTACGACGGCGACTGGGCCTATCGCCTGGGCCGCTTCATCCAGCCGATCGAGTCGAACGGTCTGGCACTGGATACCCGCGTCGTGCGCCACTACGGCGACGTCTTCGAAGTCGAGCACAGCCATACGCTGGCAGGCCAGCCAGGCAAGCTGCGCGTCATGCTCTTCCGCAACAAGGCCAACATGGCGCGCTATGACGATGCCCTGGCACTCGGCCAATCCACCGGAAGCGCGCCGGACATCAACCTCGTGCGGCGCGAGAACACCAAGGTCGGCATCGGCATTGGCGGCGAACAGCAGCTCTATGACGACATCGGCCTCTTCGCGCGCGCTTCGTGGGCAGATGGCAAAACGGAGACGTATTCGTTTACGGAAATCGACCGCGCCATCTCATTTGGCGCCGTGGTCAGGGGCAGCAAGTGGGGCCGCTCGGAAGACACCGTCGGGCTGGCGGCGGCCATCAACATGCTGTCGCCGGATCACCGTCGCTATCTGCAGCAAGGCGGCATGGGCGTCTTCCTGGGGGATGGCAAGCTGAACTACGCGCCCGAGCAGATCGTCGAGGCGTTCTACAGCTTCCAGGCGGCCAAGCATCTGTGGGTTAGCGCCGACGTGCAGTGGATTCGCAACCCCGGCTACAACGCGGATCGCGGCCCCGCGGTGTTCTTCGGTACGCGCCTGCACACCGAATTCTGACGAACTGGCGCCAGCACCGGCGCCGGCTCAAAGCTGGCGCCGATCCAGCACCGCGCGGGCGATGGTGCCCGCATCCACATACTCCAGCTCACCGCCCACCGGCACACCACGCGCCAGACGCGTCGCCTTGATGCCGCGCGCCTTGAGCATCTCCCCAATGTAGTGGGCCGTCGCCTCGCCTTCGCTGGTGAAATTGGTGGCAAGGATGACCTCGGCGCATGGCCCGCCCAGCGCCGGATCGGTCGCGCGGGCCAGCAAGCGTTCGAGGTGAATCTCCTTCGGGCCGATGTTGTCCAGCGGCGAGAGCCGCCCCATCAGCACAAAGTACTGGCCGCGATAGGTCAGCGTCTGCTCGATCATCATCTGATCGGCCGGTGTTTCCACCACGCACAGCACGGACGCATCGCGACGCGGGTCGAGGCAGGTTTCGCAGACGTCCTGCTCGGTGAAGGTGTTGCAACGGCTGCAGTGCTGGATGGACTCGGCAGCCTCCCCCAGCGCCTGCGCCAAGCGCGCCGCGCCGTCGCGATCATGCTGCAGCAAGTGATACGCCATACGCTGCGCAGATTTAGGGCCGACGCCCGGCAGCACACGCAGGGCCTCGACCAACATCTGCAGCGCCGATGGCGTGCCAGGACCGTTGCGCATCAGGGGTGCTCCGCAACCGCCGTGTAGTGCAGCACTTCCGGCATTGGGTCGTAGAAGTGATGCAACAGGGCGCGCCAGCGCTGGTATTCCGCTGATTGCCGGAAGCCCACGGTGTGGTCTTCCAGCGTCTGCCATTGCACCAGAAGGAGGTAGTCGCTGGGCTTTTCCACGCAGCGCGACAACGTCAACGAAATAAAGCCCCGCATCGCACCGATGATGTGGCGAGCCTCGTTAAAGGCGGCCTCAAACGCTGCCTCCTCACCCGGCTTGACATGCAGCAGCGCGGATTCCAGCACCATGGCGCGATCCTGAATTTAGAACGGCAGCTTGAAGCCCGGCGGCAGCATGCTCGCCATGCCACCCAGGCCCGACGTCAGCGAGCCCATCTTCTCTTGCGTGGTGGCCTCGGCCTTGCGCACGGCATCGTTGAACGCCGCGGCAACGAGGTCTTCCAGCAGTTCCTTGTCTTCGCCTTCGGCCACGAGGCTCGGGTCGATCGACACGCGCTTCACGTCGTTCTTGCAAGTCATCACTACCTTCACGAGGCCGGCGCCGGACACACCTTCCACCTCGATCAGGGCGAGCTGCTCCTGCGCCTTCTTCATGTTTTCCTGCATCTGCTGGGCTTGCTTCATCAGCCCGGCGATCTGGCCTTTCATCATGGTCGTTGCTCCTTGGAATGGGTCATACAAAGCGCGCCGCTCGTGTGGGCGCGCCGGTGTTCAATGTTCAGACGTTGAGACGATTCAGTGCGCGTGCGGTTGAATCGAACCGGGGACGACCTGCGCGGCAAAGTCGCGCACCAACGCCTGGACAAACGGGTTAGCGGCGATGGCGTCTTCGGCATTGCGTTGCCGCTCGGCACGCTGCTCAGCATCCACGGCGGCGGCGGTAGCGCGCGCGGCACCGATATCGCACGTCACACGAACGGGCGTGCCGAAGTGCTCTGTCAGCGCCGCCTCAAGTCGTTCGACGACGTTTGCCTCGGTCAATGCGGGCAGCGGCAAGCGCAAGCGCATCGTGACGCCTTCTACGGCGACCAACTCACTTTGGTAAGCCAGCTGCTGCGCCAAACCGCGCATTGGCAGGCTGGCCGCCAGCGCAGGCCAGTTGCCATCGAACGTGGTGAGGCTGCTGGCGCTCAAGTCAGGCGGCGTCGCCGCGGCGACAGGCTCCGGCGTGGCGGTCTTGGCCGGCACGGGCACTGCAACCGGTGCTTCGATCTGCGCAGGACGCGCTACGGGCTCCGATGTGCCAGGGCGCGTGCTCGAAGCGGAATCCCAGCCGGCAAACGCGGCATCCATCTCTTCAAACGAAGGGGACGCAAATTCGCCAGGCATTTCGTCCCAGGGCGGCGGGCCATCATCGACGGGCTTGGCAGCCACAGGCGGCTGCTCACGGCGCGGCGGCGGGGAGGCCGGCGCCGCAACCGGATTCGCGGGATTCGCCGTATTCGGACGCGGCCCCGCAGCGGGAGCGGCTGGACGTGCGACCGGCGCAGGCGCGGCCATCGGTGCCGCTGCTGGCGCCGAAGCACCGCCACGGCCACGGCTCGATGCCTGACGCGCAGCCGCCAATGCCTCCATGGCCGGCGAGCGACGCACCGGCGCGGCCGGTGTGGCTGCAGGCGCCTCAGCAACCGCGACCACTGGCGCAGGTGCCGGCGGGCTTGCCTGATACGTTGCGCGCGGCGTCTCCACTACGGGTTCCGGGCGCACCGCCACCGGCGCTGCCTGGGCAACCGGCGCCGCCATCGGCGCAGTCGCCGTCACCGCCGGACGCGTCGATGCAGCCGGCGCCGCTGCCAACGGCATCGCTCGCTTGCCGCCGCCACCCGAAGGCGGTGTCACGTCCCCGCCCGACTGCCCGGGCTGGAACGCCAGCATGCGCAGCAACGTCATCGTGAAGCCAGCGTATTCGTCCGGCGCAAGCGCCAGTTCATTGCGGCCCAGATTGGCGAATTGATAGAACAGTTGCACCGATTGCGCATCGAAGCGCTCGGCCAGGCGGCGCACATCGTCGGCCTCAGGCCAATCGTCCTGCACGGCAGCGGGCACGACCTGCGCCAGCGCAATCTTCTGCAGCAGCGATGCGAGATCCTGCAGCGCGCCCGAAAAGCTCAGGCTGCGCCCGGCCATCTCATCGGCAATCTCGACGAGCCCGGCGCCGTTCTCGTCGGCCAGCGCATCGAGCAGGCGCACTAGGTAACTCTGATCAATCGCGCCAAGCATGCCGCGCACGGCGGCTTCGCTCACCTCGCCCGCGCTATACGCGATGGCTTGGTCGGTGAGCGATAGCGCATCGCGCATCGAACCCTGAGCGGCCGCCGCCAGCAGGCGCAGCGCATTCGGCTCGTGGGCGATCCCTTCCTCGCCGAGAATGCGATCGAGGTGGGACACGATGTGCCCGGGCGGCATCTGCTTAAGGTTGAACTGCAGGCAGCGCGACAGCACCGTCACCGGAATCTTCTGCGGGTCGGTGGTCGCGAGGATGAACTTGACGTGCTCGGGCGGCTCTTCCAGCGTCTTCAGCATCGCGTTGAAGGCGTGGTTGGTCAGCATGTGCACTTCGTCGATCATGTAGACCTTGAAGCGGCCGACCGTCGGCGCGTAGACCGCGCGGTCAAGCAGCTGTGCCATCTCGTCGACGCCGCGATTGGAGGCGGCGTCCATCTCGATGTAATCGACAAAGCGCCCGGCATCGATTTCCGTGCACGCGCGGCATACGCCACAGGGCTGCGCGGTGATGCCGCCCTGCCCGTCCGCGCCCACGCAATTGAGCGATTTGGCAAGGATGCGCGACAGCGTGGTCTTGCCGACACCGCGCGTACCGGTGAACAGGTAGGCGTGGTGCAGGCGCTGCTGTTCGAGCGCATGCGTGAGCGCTTTCACCACGTGTTCCTGACCGACCAACGTGGTGAAATCGCGAGGGCGCCACTTGCGGGCGAGCACTTGATAACTCATGCGGCGGATTGTAGCAAAGCGAAGTGGATTTCCGACGTGCATTCCGAGGGGTCAACCCGCGTGTGCGCCGAGCGAATTGCAAGGATATTCAGGTGGGGATACGCGAGTCGGTTACAATGGCGGTCGGACGGGCCTCCTCGCATGGTGGCGCGGTCAACCTGGTCAGGTCGGGAACGAAGCAGCCACAGCCGTTTCCTGCCAGTGCCGAGGGTCAGGCTCGTCCCCCTTCTTATCTCCCTTCCGCATCACCCTTCCCCTTTTCTTGTTTGTGCTGCCCGCGTCAGAACAGCGCGCCTTGGCTGTCGTCGTGTGATGGCTGTGCCGGCTTGGGCAACGCGTCCAGATCGATCCATTCGCCTTGCGCTGTCGCCACGCCTGCGCGAACAGTACGTCCGGGATACATCGGCGTAACGGCGGCGACATAGCCACGCAACTGCTCTGCGTAGGCGGCGCGTTCAACGGGCAGCAAACGCAGCTTGTAGTCCACGACGAGGACTTCGTTGCCGCGCTCGATCAGGCGATCGATACGCAGCAGCGCGCCATCGGGGCTGAACAGTTCGACCTCGTTGTGAGCAGCGTCGAAATGCGCGGGGTCAAATACGTGCGCCAGGGCATCGGCTGCGAGCATGCGGCGCACCGCTTCCGTGGCTCGGGTGGCCTCGGTTTGCGTGGTGCCCGTCGCCCCGAACCAGCGTGTGATGGTGTCGGCGTCTGGGGCCTCTTCTGGCAAGCCATGGCGCGTCAGGCGTTCCAGCACGGCATGCAGCAGTTCGCCCTGCGCAACGGCACCTTGATCAAACACGATATCGGTGCCTTCGGCTTGCGCACCGGTTCCACCGACGCGCACCGTTACCGTGAGCGGCGCGCGGAAGTCGTGGTACGACACGGTTTCGCGCTCGGAGGTCCTCCCCTCTGGGGCCACCGCGTCGTCGAGCATCGGCGCCGGGGATGCGACGCCCGCTGTCGCCAATAGCGTGTACCAACTGGCGGCGCCATCCACCTCGGGCACATCGCCCTCCTCCACCGATTGCGCTGCCGTGGCATCGCGCTTGTTGGCCACCCCGGAGACGATCAGCGCCTGACGGGCACGCGTCATCGCCACGTAGAGCAGGTTCCAGTTCTCGCGCTCGGCAAGCGTGTTTTCCTGCGCGAATAGCGGATCGCGCGCGCGGCCCCGCTCGGCGGTCTTGCCGAATGCGGAGAAATGCGTGGGCGCCTCAGCGCCGGGGGGCCAGTCGATCAGGATGCCCGCACTATCAGCACGGGTGTCGCTGTGATGGGTGTCGAGCAACACCACAAACGGTGCCTCGAGCCCCTTCGACGCGTGCACGGTCAGGATCTGCACCGCATCGAGGCCTTCGCTGGCGACTTCGGCGTCGATGGCATCCGGCGCTTCCGCATCGGCTTGCGTGCCTTCGTCGGGGCTTTCGTCCTCGTCGCCCTGGCGGATGGCGCGCAACTCGGCCGTGAACTTCGGCAGGCTCGGGTAGCGGCCGCCATCCAAGTCGAGCGCGAGTTTGAGGAATGCATCGAGGTTGGCGAGTACCTGGTCGCGATTGGCCGCTGGCGCGCGCTCGGCGTAGCGGCGCTTGAGTTCACCGGTGTAGACGATGTGATCGAGCAGATCGTGCACAGGCAACGTGGGCGCGACCGCCAACCAGCGCGCGAGCATGCGATGGGCATGGCGCAATGCCGGCGCGGCATCTGCGTGATTCGACAGTGCGATCAGGCGCTCCCACCACGTCGGCGCGAACGTGCTGTCGCCGGCCTGCGCGATGGCGATCAGATCGTCATTCGTGACGGCAAACATCGGGCTGCGCAACACATGCGCTAGCGAGAGGTCCGCTTGCGGCGTCATCAGGAAATCGAGCAACGCACACAGGTCAAGCGCTTCGAGCGTGGCGAGCAAGCCGCCCCGGCGTGGGCTGATGTAGGGCACGCCGGCGTCACGCAGCGCGCGCTCGTAGTCGGCAAGGTAGCGCTTGCGGCGAACGAGCAACTGGAAATCGCTCCAGCGCGCCGGGCGCTCCATGCCGCCTTCGCGAATGCGTTCGTTGGCGTGCAATGCGCGCAGGCAAGCGGCGACCTGGCGGCCCTCGTCGTAGCGTTGCGTGTCGCCAGTCTCTTCACGCGGCTCGGTCAGCGTATCGCGCGGGGCAGCTTCATCCACCTCCGCGGCTTCGGGCACGGGCACCAGCGGCAACAGCAGCGCTTGCCCGATGGGTGCATCAACGGCGGTGCTTTGCTCGGCGTAGATGGGGTAATCACCACGCGCCCGCGCTTGCTGAAAGACGGCGTTGACCCACTCCAGCACGGCCGGCGCGTTGCGGCGCGTGCGGTTCGTGCGCAGCACGATGGCGCCAAACTCGGCGACGAGCATCTCGCGAGCAGCATCAAACAAGCGCGCATCTGCACGGCGAAAGCGGTAGATGGACTGTTTTGGATCGCCCACCAGAAACACGCTCGGCTGCGTGCCGGTGCCCGCATAGCCGGCCAGCCAGCCTTGCAGGATGCGCAACTGCATCGGGTTCGTATCCTGGAATTCGTCGAGCAGCAGATGCTTGTAGCGCGCATCGAGCCGCACCTGCAGGTAGGCCGCCGTGTCCTCTTGCTGCATCAGGCGGGCGGCTTCCCATTCCAGATCGGTGAAGTCCATGGCGCGCGCCTGGCGCTTGTAGGCCTGGTAGCGGTCGATCAGCGCATCACCCAGTGCAAACAATGCAGCGTTGACGGCGCGCACGTGCGCTTCCTGGCGGCGCGCCTGAACGGTGGTCAGCGCTTCGCACAGCGTGGCGTGCAGGGTCACCAGCGTTTGCGCGTGGTCATCGCCAATGGCCTTGACGAGTGCCTTGGTCGGCTTGCACGCGCGTGCCTTGCCGGCCTGCGTGTGGAAGGCGGCAAACAACGCATCAAATGCCTGCGCGCGTGCCGCTTCGCCGGACACATCGATCCCGCGTGCGGCTGTCACCGCCGATTCGATGGTCACCGCGCGCTTGCCCTCGGCTGCACCACCCTGCCCCAGCCAGCCAGACGCTCGCAGCATGTCAGTCAGCAGCGCCGCATCCTGCAGCGTCTCGATCAACGGATCGATCGTCGCGTCGTCACCGAGCAATGTGTCGAGCGCATCCAACGGGCGCCCGCCCGCCTGCGTCTTGTAGGCCCACCAGTCACTGCGCTGGTGAAACATGGCATCGAGCAACCTGCCGGCCTGAAAATCGCCAACCAAATCGGCAAGCGTTTCGTATGCGACGCGCAATTGCACGTGATCTTCCGCCAGCAGACCGCGCCAGAACGGTGCCCACGCCTCACGTCGCAGCCGACCGGCATCTTCACGCAACGAGGCGCCCTGCTGTACGCCCGAAGACAAGGGTGCCCCGCGCAGCAATGAGCCAAACCAACCGTGGAAGGTATCGATCGCCATGCGTTGCGGCGATTCCAATACACGCGCGTACAACCCGCGCGCTGCGTCGACCAGCGCTGGCGCATCGCGCTCATCGACCGTGCGCGCAATCAGCTCGCGCACCACGCCGTCATCGTCTGCGCTCGCCAGTTGCGCGAGGATGTCCAGCAAGCGCTGTCGCATCTCTTCGGCAGCCTTGCGTGTGAACGTGATAGCGAGAATGTCGCCCGGCGCTGCGCCCGCCAGCAGCAAGCGCAGCATGCGCGTAACGAGCAGCCACGTCTTGCCGCTGCCCGCGCACGCCTCCACGACGACAGAGCGCCGCGGATCGCACGCAGCACGCGAAAAGTCCTCGGGTGAGACCGCCGCGCCGTCGCGCTCGTAAGCGTGGTCGCTCATGCCTGGCCCTCCGGCTCACGTGGTGCGCCATTGGTCCAATACCCCTTGCGGCAGAGGCCGCGCGCGGCGCAATAGCGACACGCCGACTCATCACCAAAAGCCGGCAGCGGTGCCCCGGCCGCCACGGCCGTCATGTCTTTCTGCATCTGCTCGATCAACCAGTCGACAACCTGCGTGAAATCCGGCAACTCGACATCGCGTTTGTCGCCGCGCGCCTCGCCGTCGAGCGAGACCCAACCACCCCGATCCGCGCGCGCATCGAGCACGCCATAGAACGGCAACTGGCAATCCTCGAACGGCGTTTTGGCGCGACGCACCAGCACCATGGGCGATTGCGTCTTGTAGTCCAGCACCGCCACACCGTGTTCTGCGTGCACATCAATGCGGTCGATTCGGCCGCGCAAGTGCAGCGGGCGCTCGTTCGGCAGGGTGATGGACGTATCCACCTCCACTTCGCCCGCGTCGAAGTGCCACCCGTCGGCTTCGCGCGCGGCCTGCCATGCCAGGTACGACGGCATCACGCCCAGCCAGCGTCGATAGAACCGCAGCGCGTTGCCGTCCTCGGCCAGCAGTCGGCCGAACAGCTCATCGGTGATGGTCTGCAGCAGCGCCCGGCGATCCGCTGCGTCGTGCATCGGCGTCTCCAGCAGTTGCCGGTGGAAGCGATGCAGGATCGCGTGGAGGATCTCGCCGATATCGCGCTTTTCCAGTTCGTCGGACACCTCTTCCAACTCACCTAGCCGGAGCATGCGACCGACAAAGAACTGATACGGGCAGCGGCGCAGGCTGTTGTAGGCGGCAGCGCTCAGTGTGCCGGGCACCAGCGCGGGCGCTGCGGGTGCGGGCATGTCGGTTGGCTGGCTGGTCGTCTGCAGGCTTGGCAACACAACGGGGGTATCGATACGCACACCGCTCACGGCCAGACGGCGCTGCAAGCGCTCAAGCCAACCCGATAGCCGATTGGGCTCGCCGCGCCCACCATGGCGTTGCCAGCTCAGCACGACCTCCGGCTGATTGAGCAGCACTTCGGCCAGGTCACGCGCCTGCTGGGCGAAACGCTGTGCGCGGTCGGGCAACCCCAGTTCGCGGCGCACGTCGTTGGAGAAAAAGAGCCACTCCGGCTGTGCGGAGGGCAACTGCGCATCGTCACAGCCCACCACCACCACGCCATCAAAGCGCCGCATGCGCGCGCCGTTGAGCGGCAGGATGACGACACGCCGGTCCGCCGGCGGCGCTGGCTCGCTGAAGACGGCCGACTCCAGCAACATCGACAGCAACGCGCGCCATTCGACCAGCAAGAAGCGCGCTCCCGCATCCGCGCTGCCATGCACGGAGGTACGCAAGCGGTCGATCCAATCCAGCAATTGACGGCCAGCATCGTCGTTCTGCAGCCCGGTGCGCATGTGCAGTCGATCGAGCGTGCCGGACAGCAATGTCATCCAGGCGTCGAGCGTGGCATTGCCGGCGCGGCGCCAGAGCGCTGCCTCGTCAGCCAGCACGCCCAGTCGATCGGCCAAGCGACTGACTTGCGGCTCGCCATCCGCATCGTCGGCCGGGCGGTCCGCCACCAGGCGCCGCAAGCGCCCCCACCCACCTGTGACGTTGTGCCGGCGCACGCGACGCTCCAGCTCCGTGACCCACGCGGGCGCGGGGGTGCCCGCACCGGTGCCGGTGTCAGCATCGCGCAGGCAAAACGGGCTCTTGATGAGGTCGAGAAGCGCAGCGGTATCGCCATCGCCCTGCACGACATCGACCCAGCGCATCAACGCAGCGGCGGCGCGCGTGGTGGAGAGCTTCCAGCCGGTCTCATCACGCACCGGCACATTCACGCGCGCAAGCAGCGCCCGCACCCGCCGCGCAACGATGCGATCCTGCGCCACCAGCGCCAAGGAACGACGCCCTGCGTTCAGCCAATCGACCAGCGTATGGGCGGCAAAGGCGGCTTCGTCCTCAAAGCGCGCCGCACCGGCGATGCGCAGGACAGGTGCGGGAATCTGGCGATCGGCGTCATCGTCCGCGGCCTGTGCGGGTGTCGCACATTCGGGCCACGCATGGAGCAGCAGGTTGCGGAAATCCGCATGCGTCGCCGCGTCGGCAAACGACGCCTGCGCTGCATTCCAGTCGTAGCCGATGCTCAGCACCGGTACGCGCTCGGCGGCTCGCTGCAAAAAATCCAGATCAACGGCTTCCGGGTCGGTCGGACTCATCCACACGATCGGCCCGCGCAGCGCGTCGAGCAAACGCCGCATCGCACGCAATCGCACCGGAATCGGGTCTGCCGCGCTCGAAAGCAGGCGCCAGAACGTGAGCACGATGCGCGACTCGGTGCCAAGAAACCGCTCCGACAACTGCGCATACGTGCGCTCCAGCGCCTCGGCCAGCGCGCCTTCCAGTTCATCCTGTCGGCCTTCGGCATCGCTATCCGCCGCATCGAGCGTCAGCCACCGCTGCGACAACTCATCGGACACGGTCACCAGCACCTGGGCCACGCCCCAGAGCGCCGCATCGTCCTGCGCACCAAGTGCTTCGCGCAGCCACGCTTGCGTCTTGAGTGCCTGCTGCACGGCCAGCAGTCGCGACAGCGCGGTGCGTGCAGCGGGCAATCCGGGCTCGGGTGGCAAATCCAGCAACCAGTGACCCAGCGTCACAATGCGCGGCAGCAAACGCGGCGTGCCCGCAGCCTGCGCGCTGGCATGCAGCGCACTGCGCACGCCGGGGATTTGCGCGGCGGTCGGCACAACCACGGTGGCAGCGCCAGAAGGTTGCGGATGCGCGTCGAGAAAACGCCACGCCGCATCGGCGGCACGTGAGAGGAATGCTGGGCCGGGCGCGAAAGCGAGCGTCTGCATGCAGCGGAGAACAGGTGACAACAAACTGCAGCCATCGCTATCAGCCTGATAGCGACAATCAACAGTTGAAAAAGGGGGCGCCGGTACTATATCAGCAGCACCTGCATTGACAGAGGCCCCAATACACGCCGGTTCGCGTAATCGTGTAATGTATGGGTTTGGCGCACGTCGCCAGCTTTTACGAAATAACAGAGGTTCCCGCCATGAGCGACCAGATCAAGTATGTGAGCGACGCGTCCTTCGAGGCCGACGTGCTCAAGTCCGACAAACCCGTGCTCCTCGATTTCTGGGCCGAATGGTGCGGCCCCTGCAAGATGATCGCCCCGATCCTGGACGAAGTCTCCAAGGACTACGGCGAGAAAGTGCAGATCGCCAAGATCAACGTCGATGAAAACCAGGGCGTGCCGGCCAAGTTCGGCATTCGTGGCATCCCGACGCTGATCCTGTTCAAGAACGGCGCTGTGGCCGCGCAGAAGGTTGGCGCACTGTCCAAGTCGCAACTGACCGCATTCCTGGACAGCCACCTGTAAGCCGTATTTACGGGTAGCGCGCAATCCGTCGCACTACCCGCACAGACGCTGGCGCACTTCCGCCTGGAAGCCCGTCAGCGTTGTGCTAAAATTGCATCGAATCTGTTTCCCCGAGCGTTCGCTCGACCTTTCCCCCCTCCCCCGTTTTTCGTTTCGCTGCCCGTTCGGGCCCTTCCCATTCTTTCGTCTATGCATCTGACAGAACTGAAATCCCTGCACGTGTCCCAATTGCTGGAAATGGCGGGACAGCTGGAGATCGATAACGCGCAGCGCATGCGCAAACAAGAGTTGATGTTTGCCATCCTGAAAAAGAAGGCGAAACAGGGGGAAACGATTTTTGGCGACGGCACGCTTGAAGTGCTGCCCGATGGCTTCGGTTTTCTGCGTTCGCCGGAAACCTCGTATCTGGCCAGCACGGATGACATCTACATCAGCCCATCGCAGATCCGCCGCTTCAACCTGCACACCGGCGACACGATTGAAGGCGAAGTCCGCACGCCCAAGGACGGCGAGCGCTACTTCGCGCTGGTGAAGGTCGACAAGGTCAACACGCAGCCTCCTGAGGCGGTCAAGAACCGCATCATGTTCGAGAACCTGACGCCGCTGCACCCGAACAAGCCGCTCATCCTCGAACGCGACATCAAGGCCGAAGAGAACATCACCGGCCGCATCATCGACATGATTGCCCCGATCGGCCGCGGCCAGCGCGCGCTGCTGGTGGCGTCGCCCAAGTCGGGCAAGACCGTGATGCTGCAGCACATTGCGCACGCCATCGCGACCAACCACCCGGAAGCCGAGCTGTTCGTGCTGCTGATCGATGAGCGCCCGGAAGAAGTGACCGAAATGCAGCGCACCGTGCGCGGCGAAGTGGTGGCATCGACGTTCGATGAACCGGCCGTGCGCCATGTGCAAGTGGCCGAAATGGTCATCGAAAAGGCCAAGCGTCTGGTCGAGCTGAAGAAGGATGTGGTGATCGTGCTGGACTCGATCACGCGTCTGGCTCGTGCCTACAACACCGTGGTGCCGACCTCGGGCAAGGTGCTGACCGGTGGTGTGGACGCCAACGCGCTGCAGCGCCCGAAGCGTTTCTTCGGTGCCGCACGTAACCTGGAAGAAGGTGGTTCGCTCACCATCATCGGTACCGCGCTGATCGAAACCGGCAGCCGCATGGACGACGTGATCTACGAAGAGTTCAAGGGCACCGGCAACATGGAAGTGCACCTGGAGCGTCGCCTGGCCGAGAAGCGCGTCTACCCGGCCATCAACCTGAACAAGTCGGGCACACGCCGTGAAGAACTGCTGATCAAGCCGGACATCCTGCAGAAGGTGTGGATCCTGCGCAAGTTCATCCACGACATGGATGAAGTCGAGGCGATGGAATTCCTGCTCGACAAGCTCAAGTCGACGAAGAACAACGCCGAGTTCTTCGACATGATGAAACGCGGCGGCTAAGTCTCTTCAAACGGTTTAGCCACGTATCGAAAAGCGCACCCACAGTGGTGCGCTTTTTTATTGCTTCGGCAACGGCTTGATTGAGCAGCGGATTTTCTCGTCACCGCTGTGAAACTTGCTAGTTCATTTGCATTACGTGCGCCGCCCGCAAGCGTTTGCTGCCCTCGTCCTTAAACGTCATCGCAAAAGCCAACCCCGGCAACCATACTGCAAACCTGCCTGGGCTGAGCCGCCTGGGCAGCAGGGGAAAGACCACGAAAAACGAACGGGGGAAAACCATGCGCGAAACGTCGCTGGAATGTACAAGTGCGTGCCGAACCGTCGTGGTTGCGTCACGCGCGGGGATGGCGGAGATCGACGAGACGGTGCTGGGCGCGGACTGGCACGTACGGCGTGTCACGTCGGTGCGCGAGCTCGGCTGCGCGATCCGCGATGGGGTGCCCAAGGCTGGGCTGATCGATTTTGGCAGCGGGTTCTCCGCCTCCGAGCTGGACCTGCTGGAGCGCTGCATGCAGGTGCCGCACGTGGGATGGGTGGCCGCACTGCCGGCCAACTTGCTGAACCACGAACGCGTGCGCCAACTCGTGCGCGACTACTGCGTCGACTATGTACAGATGCCGCTGCGCACGGACGAAGCCGCCTACTCGCTGCGCCACGCCTGGGGCATGGCCGCGCTGGCGCAAGAGTCCACGCCGACCCCCAAACCCAACAGCGCCCGCATGCTCGGCGAATGCCCGGCCATGCATAACCTGTTCCGCGCGATCCGTAAGGTCGCACAGAACAGCGCTCCGGCGTTCATCGCAGGCGAGTCCGGCACCGGCAAGGAGTTGACCGCACAGGCCATTCACGAGGCATCGGCGCGGGCCGGCGGGCCGTTCATCGCCATCAATTGCGGTGCGATTCCCCCGCACCTGATCCAGTCCGAACTGTTCGGCTATGAGAAAGGCGCTTTCACCGGGGCCCACCAGCGCCATATCGGCTGGGTGGAGCGCGCCAATGGCGGCACGCTGTTCCTGGATGAAATCGGCGACTTGCCGCTGGAAAGCCAGGTGAGCCTGCTGCGTTTCCTGCAACAAGGCACGATTACGCGGCTGGGTGGGCATCAGGCGATTCCGCTGGATATCCGCATCATCTCGGCCACACACGTGGACCTGGAAGCCGCGCAACACCACGGTGGATTCCGCACCGACCTCTTCCACCGGCTCTGCGTGCTCACGCTTTCCGTGCCGCCGCTGCGTGAGCGCGGCAGTGACATCGTTCTGCTGGCCGAGCACATCCTCGCCCAGCACGCCAATGAGGCCTCGCACCGCATCCGCGGCTTCACGCCCTGCGCACTGCACGCGATGATGCATTACCCCTGGCCCGGCAACGTGCGCGAGCTGATCAACCGCGTGCGCCGCGCCTTGGTGATGACGGACAACCGCAAGATCTCCGCGGCCGATCTGCATCTGGAAGGCTATGCGTCGATTTCGGGCCAGACGCTGGAGGAAGCGCGGGAAGGCGCCGAATCCGACGCCATCCGCACCGCCATCGCCCGCAATGGCTTCCATATGGGCATGACCGCGCGCGAACTGGCGGTATCCCGCGTGACGCTGTATCGGCTGATGCAAAAGCACGGCATCCGCGCTGAACACCCGCTGCATACAGCCTGACTCGTCATTCTTCCTGGGCGGGGTACAGCTTGGCGCTGTGCCCCCCATTTCTTTGCCCAAACGCACGGGATACGACCGCTCAGCGGCCGAGGGGTGGCCCGGGTGCCGCACACGCAGTCAGTGTCGTTTGCATATCGAGCACCCCACTTGGCTTCCGTTAGAAAAGAGTGCCCGCCGGGGGACGGAGCACAAAACCATGCGGCGCAGCCCTGCCGCCGTGCCCTACGTTGCGCCAACGCCACATCGGTGTGTACGGAGCGCGCAGCGAAGGTGTTGTCCGTGCGTCACCCGTATCCGGCGTGCAATTCGGCGTGCGTCATGCCCAAGCCCGCTGCCACGGGCGGTCGCACCCCCACTTCCGGGGGGGTTGCGCACATGCCCCTTGGCGGAGGATGGTTAAGCCACGCATGCGACGTACTCTGTTCGCCGGCCCAGAACACGGGCTGAGCGAAACCGATGGATGGATCGAATGCGCGGGTGGGATCAGGACCGATGGCGGTTCGCACCGGCAACGTATCGGTGAAAGCGCCACGAATGGCGAAGTCGCTGCCTATTGCGAACGCGGGCACCATGACCGCCATGGCCGCAAGGCTCGCAACCACTCCCGCCCAATCGACCGTCCGCCGCAACGGCCAACGCCGAGCACAGCGCTGCGCAATGGTTGGCATGGCTCTCTCCTCCCCATGGGGCATAGAGCGACATCCATGCCATGATGATTAACGCCTTGTTTTTACGGGATATTCCGCGCCCGGAAGAGGGTTCGCGCCAAGTTGGCACACGTTTTTGTGTCGCGCCTGAAACAAGAGCCGCCACAAAACCACGCCATTGCGTCGACCCGCTTCGTAACGAGTGGATTACGCGCCCCGGCACACACTGACCTACAGTGGCTAAGGCGTATCGGCAAGGGTCCCGAGGCATGACCGTGGCAACTGTCATTTTCTTGATACGCCACTAGAATGATTCGGAACGGGGGTCTGCTCCGGCCTGCTTTATCGTCTGGGGCGACAAGGATGTTCGCAAGATCGGTAACAGGTCGAGAACAACGATGAACACTGTTTTGATCGAAGCCCATCCGTTGGTGCGTACGGGCATTGCGCACCTGTTACGGACGCTCAAAGGCGTCACCGGCGTCACCGTCGTTGAGCCAGACGACGGCATGTTTGACGCCATCGAATCCAATGCCGACGCTGGTCTTCTTGTGATTGGCCTACCGCTGCCGCATCTCGACGAGCTGTCCGCCATCGGCGAGATCATGCACCGGCCGCACGCGCGCCACGTGGTCGTGCTGGCCGAATCCGAATCCCCCGACATCATCCGCACGCTCATGCAGATGGGCTTGTCGGGCTATACGCTCAAGCATTCGCCGGGCGAGGTCATCGCGGCTTCGCTGGAGCTGGTGCTGGTGGGCGGGCAATACATTCCGGCCAGCGCGCTGCTGCCCGAATCTCGCCTGGACGGCGCGCCCAACCCGGCGCTGGCCGGCGATCCGCAAACCGATCCCAAGCTGCTCGGCATCACGCCGCGCCAGTACGAGATTCTGGTGTTGCTGTCGCGCGGACACCCCGTCAAGACCATCAGTCGCATGCTGAACATCTCCGAGGCCACCGCCAAGGCGCATATCAGCACGCTGTATCGGCGCCTGAAAGTTCGTAGCCGCACCGAAGCGGTCTACGTTGCCAACCAGCGCGGCGCGCGGCTGCTCTCCGTCGCCTGACTCTCGCGTTTGGACCAAAGCCGGCGTCGCAAAGCCGCAGGCGGGGTGTCGATATACTTGGCGCATGCTTTCGTCCGTCTTCCGCTGGTTCTCTGGCCGCGCACGATCGCGGCGCCTGTCGCGCTACGCCATTTCCGACGCGCTGTGGTCACGCACACTGACCTGCCTGCCCTTCTTGCTGGATTGGCCCGAAGCGGATCTCGCACGCCTGCGTGAAACCGCAACACTCTTCATCGCCGAAAAGGAGTTCACCACCGCGCACGGCTTGCCGCTCACCGATGAGATGGTGGTCGCCATTGCCGTGCAGGCGAGCGTACCGATCCTGGAGCTCGGCATCGCGTGGTATGGCGGCTGGCACGGCGTGGTCATCTACCCGGGCGAGTTCGTGATCCGCAAAGAGGTGATGGACGAAGACGGCGTCGTTCAGCACGTGCGCGAAGAGGCCGCCGGCGAGGCGTGGGAGCACGGCCCGGTCATCCTGTCGTGGCAAGACATCGAACTCGGCGGCGCATTGGCTGCCCACGATGCGCTGCCGTACAACGTGGTGATCCACGAATTTGCACACAAGCTGGACATGCGCAATGGCGAGTCCGACGGCATTCCGGCCTTCTCGTCGCGGCTGCACGCCAATCTCGATCGTGAAGCGTGGGCCGACGCGCTTTACGCGGAATACGACGCCTTTGTCGATCGATGTGACCAGCTTCCCGAACATCGCTGGGAGACGGATTCCATCCTGTCGCTGCTCGACCCATACGGTGCGCAGCACCCAGCGGAGTTCTTTGCGGTGGCATCCGAGGTGTTCTTCGTCGAGCCCGGAGCCTTGCTCGACACGCTGCCGGCCCTGTACGCGCTGCTGCAGGCCTTCTATCTGCAAGACCCGGCGCGACGGACATGGCATACAGAGCTCACCGGGTCGGATTTTCACCACAACAAGTGATGAATGAATTGCTTTTCGTACGCCGGCCCTGGCGCATTTTGCGGGCGGCGCGTTGCCCAAGCCTTTGTTTCTCTGGCATAATCGCCGTTTCTCCACCCGGCAAGTGATTCGACGGCTGGTCGCACGGTGTTCTGACTACCCGAGCACCTGAAGCGCGCCCCGAATTGGCTACCTCAACCCCAGGGCCCATCATGAAAGAAGGCATTCACCCGAATTACCGCGAAGTCGTGTTCCAGGACATGTCCAGCGAGTTCAAGTTCATCACCCGCTCGACCATCCAAACCAAGGAAACGATCACGCTAGACGGCAAGGAATATCCCCTGGCCAAGATCGAAGTCTCGTCCGAATCGCACCCGTTCTACACGGGCCAGCAAAAGGTTCTGGATACGGCCGGTCGTGTCGAGAAGTTCCGCAACAAGTTCGGCAGCAAGATCGGCAAGGCTGCCAAGTAATATCGGCGCCGGAGACGGCTCACTACATGACCCGTCTCACTGGTCAGAAAAAGGCAGCTGCGGCTGCCTTTTTTGTTTGTGGGCTCCCGGCTGGGCGTTTGCGCCCGCTCTTCTTACGATCGGCACGCTGTCGTGCAACCCTGGCCAGGCTCGCCTGGTCTGACACCCGATGAACACCACCCGCGTCTCGCGCATCCGCCTGACTGCAGCAGCTACACGCGAACTGCCGCGCTGGCTGCTGCTCGCCATCTGCGTGATCTATGGCCTGTCAGGCCTGTTCTCGCGCGACCCGTGGAAAAACGAAGACGCCGCCGGCTTCGGCGCCATGTGGACGCTGGCCACCGGCAACACGCAGGATTGGCTGATGCCGAACATCGTCGGGCGCCCGGTCGTGCAGTCGGGGCCGCTGGTGTTCTGGATCGGTGGGGCGTTCATCCGCGTGTTCGGGCAATGGTTGGGGCCCTCGGATGCCTCGCGCCTGGCCACCGCCCTGTTCTTCTTCATCACCTCCGCCTGCATCTGGTACGGCGCCTACTTGCTCGGCCGCCGCGCTGAAGTCCAGCCCTTTGAATTTGTCTTCGGCGGCCAACCGAATACGCGCGACTATGGCCGCACGCTCGCCGATGGCGCGCTGCTGATCTTCCTCGCCTGCGTTGGCTTGGCGCAGCGGGGGCACGAAACCACGCCGCTGGTCGGCGCGCTTTGCTTCGTCGCGGTGGCGGTATATGGCTTGATTCGCGCGCTCGACAAGCCCGTGCGCGGCAGCGTCATCTATGGCATCGGCATCGGCTGTCTGTCGCTGGCAGGCGGGCCGATCCTGCCGCTGGTGATCACGGTTGCCGTGCTGCTGGTCGCGCAGGCCACGCGTGTTTTGCCCGTGCGCCCGCTTCTGACGATCGCGCTGCCGGTATCGCTGGTACTCGGGGGGGCGTGGCCGGCCATCGCCTATCTGCTGGCGACCAATCCGACGGACGCAGTGACTTACATCCGCGAATGGGCCCGTTTTGATCGCCACCAGTACGCCGGCCCGACGGCCCATTCGCTTGGCTTTATCGCGCGCAACCTGCCGCTGTTTGCGTGGCCCGTGTGGCCGCTGGCCGCCTGGGCATGGCGAAGCTGGAGCGGCATGCGCACCGCCCCGCATATCGCGCTGCCGCTGGCTATGCTGGTGCCGCAGTTGCTGCTCCTGCTGCTGCAACCGGCACCGGGCGACGACAGTTTCCTGCTGCTGATTCCACCGATGGCTGTGCTGGCCGCGTTTGCCCTGCCCACGCTGCAGCGCGGCGTGATCAGCGCCATTGATTGGTTTGCGCTGCTGGCCTTTACCATCCTCGGCGGCACGGTGTGGCTGTTGTGGATCGCCAAGATGACGGGCTTTCCGCCGCAGCTCGCGCGCAACGTGTACCGCATCGTGCCGGGCTATCGCCCCGAGTTCAGTTGGACAGCCCTCGCCTGGGCCCTGCTGGTGACGGCCGCGTGGATACTCATTGTCGCGTGGCGCACATCGCGCGCACCCAAGGCCATCTGGCGCGCGGTGGTGATCTCCGCCGCCGGCACCACGCTGATGTGGGTGCTGATGATGACGCTGTGGCTGCCTACCATCAACTATGCGAAGACCTACCGCGACGTGGCGCAATCGGCCGCGCTCGCACTGCCGCGCACCTACACGTGCGTGCAGCCGATCCGCATGGGCGATGCGCAGCTTGCCTCGTTCGCCTACTTCGGTCACATCCGCTTCGGCAATGCGGAGGACAACTGCGACATCCTGCTGCGTCACGACCAATACGATTACGGTGCACCGTCGAGCGTCTCAAACTATGAGTGGCGCCTGATCTGGGAAGGCCGCCGCCCCGCTGACCGCGACGAGCATTTCCGCATGTATCGCTTGACCGAGGCTGCAGCCGCCACACATCCCCCACCCGCCCCTACTACGACACGCCGACGCAAGCTGCGCCAGTAACGACGTCGCGCCCAATCCGCCAATGTTTCTCGCCGACGTTCGCCGCATTACTGCACTGGCCTGGCCGGTGTTGATTGGCCAGTTGGCCGTAATCACCTTCGGCGTGCTCGATACGGCCATGGCCGGGCGCGCCTCCGCCGCCGATCTTGCCGCGATCGGGCTCGGTGGCTCGATCTACGTGACGGTGTACATCAGCCTGATGGGGGTGTTGCAGGCGCTCTCCCCCATCGCCGGGCAACTCTACGGCGCGCAAAGGCACGGCGAGATTGGCGAAGAAGTGCGCCAGGCCATCTGGCTCGGACTGCTTCTGGCGGCCATCGGCATGCTGATCCTCTGGTTCCCCGCACCGCTGCTGCGCCTGGCGGACGCCACGCCAGAGTTAACCGACAAGGCGACCGCTTATCTGCGCTACGAAGCGCTCGCATTGCCGGCGGCGCTGGGGTTCCGCATCTACTCCGCGCTGAACAACGCGCTGTCCCGCCCGGTCATGGTGACGGTGCTGCAACTGGCCGGGCTCGTTCTCAAGTTTCCACTCAACGCACTGTTCCTATACGGTGGCATGGGGCTCCCCGCAATGGGTGGCCCCGGCTGTGCGCTCGCGTCGATGATCATCAGTTGGTTGTCGTTCATCGCAGCGGCCGCCATCTTGATACGCAACCCCGCGTACACGCCGTTCTCGATCTTCACGCATTACTCACCACCAAACCGGGCGCGATTGTGGGCGCTGATCCGCCTGGGCGTGCCGATGGGCTTCACCTACCTGATCGAGATCACCTCGTTCACGTTGATGGCGATCTTTATTGCGCGTCTGGGCACGGTCGTGCTGGCCGGCCACCAGATCGCCGCGAACCTGGGTGCAGTCGCCTATATGGTGCCGCTGTCCCTGTCGATCGCTACGTCGACACTGGCCGCGCAGTCCATCGGCGCCCGTGATCGCGTCGCCGCGCGGCGGATTTCATTGAATGGGATCAAGCTGGCCGTCCTCTGTGCGGCCATCGTCGGCGCCGCGGTGCTGTTCTTGCGGCATGGGCTAGTCGGCCTGTACACGCGCGACGCAACGGTGATGGCCATCGCCGTACCGCTGCTGCCTTTCATCGCGTTCTATCAGATGTTCGATGCGCTGCAGGTGATGGCGGCATTCATTCTGCGCGCGTACAAGATCGCATTGATCCCAACCGTGATCTACGCGCTCTCGCTGTGGGGCGTGGGCCTCGGTGGCGGCTATGTCTTGGGCTTCGGGTTGTTGGGCGATACAGCCGCTGCGTTGCGCGGTGCCGCAGGTTTCTGGGCTGCCAACGGCTTGAGCTTGATGGTGGCCGGCGCCCTGCTGGTCAGCTATTTCAATCGCGTCAGCCGCCTTCCCGATTAATTTCCCAATTCCAACGCCTCGCGCACTGTGCTGAATGCGCGTTTAAAGGGAAGCGGGTAGGGAATTGAAACGGAAAATACAAAAGAAAAAACCCGCTGCAAGCAGCGGGTTTTGATTTGGCGGAGCGGACGGGACTCGAACCCGCGACCCCCGGCGTGACAGGCCGGTATTCTAACCGACTGAACTACCGCTCCGTGTCGGTTGCAAAACCAGCTAGAGACTGGCTTTGCGATTGAGCTTCTGGTTAAGCTCTTGTTATGGCGTCCCCTAGGGGATTCGAACCCCTGTACTCACCGTGAAAGGGTGATGTCCTAGGCCTCTAGACGAAGGGGACAGAAACTGTTTTGCAACGCTTTCCGTCTTACGCTGCGAAGTCCGCTACTATATCGAACTTTTCAGCATTTTGGAAGCTTCTTTTCAAATTATTTTTGAATCGAATCTTCCGGCATTTTGGTGGAGCTAAGCGGGATCGAACCGCTGACCTCTTGCATGCCATGCAAGCGCTCTCCCAGCTGAGCTATAGCCCCAAGTACTGCTAACTACTTCTTACTGCTGGCTTCTTGCTGCGTTTCGCTTCGTGTTGCAGCGAAAACAAGAGTATAGGGGAAGTAATTAGCGCTTGGCAATACCCTTTCGCAAATTTTTTTGCGATGGCTGCATCACGCAGCCAGACGACGCAGAACAACGTCTCGACCGAACAGTTCCAGCACGGCGTCGATCGACGGTGTTTGCAGTTGCCCCGCCACCAGCAGGCGCACCGGCATCGCCAGCTTGGGCATCTTCCAGCCGTGCGCCGCCAGCACTTCCTTGAAGACGGCACTGATGGCTTCACGCTTCCACTCCGGCAATGCGCCCAGCTTTTCAGCCAAGGCTGCGATGCCCGGGCGCACGTCGTCCGTGAGGTGCTGCGCGGCGAGCTCCGGTTCGACGGCCAGATCAGTGCGGTAGAACAGCAACGCCGTCTGTGCGACTTCACGCAGCGTGTTGGCGCGGTCCTTCACCAACGCAACGACATCGGCGAGCACGGGGCCGCCATCGACCTTGCCGCCCAGCTCTTCGATGAAGGGCTTCACCAGGCCAGCGAGGCGCACGTTGTCCGCCTGCTTGATGTAGTGGTTGTTCAACCAAGCGAGCTTCTCGGGGTTGTATTGCGCGGGCGACTTGCCCAGGTGCTCCAGGTCGAACCACTCGATGAACTGCTCACGCGAGAAGATTTCGGCATCGCCGTGCGCCCAACCGAGGCGGGCGAGATAGTTGACGATGGCTTCAGGCAGGTAGCCGGCATCGCGGTAGCCGGTGACGCTCATGGCACCGTGGCGCTTGCTCATCTTCTCGCCCTGCTCGTTCAGCACGGTCGGCAGATGCGCGTAGACCGGCGGCGTGCCGCCCAGGGCGCGCAGGATGTTGATCTGGCGCGGAGTGTTGTTGACGTGGTCATCGCCGCGGATCACGTGGGTGATCTGCATGTCCATGTCGTTGACGACCACGCAGAAGTTGTACGTGGGCGTACCGTCCGGGCGCGCGATGACGAGGTCGTCGAGCTCATCGTTGGAGATTTCGATGCGGCCTTTGACGGCGTCGTCCCACACCACGCTGCCGCCGATGGGGTTCTTGAAGCGCATCACGGGCTGCACGCCAGCGGGCGGCGTCGGCAGAACCTTGCCGGGCTCGGGGCGCCAGGTACCGTCGTAGCGGGGTTTTTCGCCGCGCTCACGCTGTGCTTCACGCAGGGCGTCGAGCTCTTCGGTGCTCATGTAGCACGGGTAGACGAGTTCCTTTTCTACCATCTGCGCGATGACCTCGCGATAGCGGTCCATGCGCTGCATTTGGTAGAACGGGCCTTCGTCGATGTCCATGTCCAGCCAGTCCATCGCTTCCAGGATCACATCAACGGCTTCCTGGCTGGAGCGCTCCACATCGGTGTCTTCAATGCGCAGGATGAAGTCGCCCTTCATCTTGCGGGCGAAGGCCCACGGGTAGAGTGCCGAGCGGATGTTGCCGAGGTGGATGAAACCAGTGGGGCTGGGAGCGAAACGAGTGCGGACGCGCTGTGTCATAGGAATGGCTGAACGAACAAGGCCGCTTGGTGGGATCCGTGATGGATCGTGAGCGGCCTTTATCAAAACCGAAATTATAGCAACCGCGTCCCCAGGACTGGACCGGCCTGCCGCCGAACTTTGGCACAATGGCGGCCGATTACAGCGCGCATCCGCGCGCGCCACTGAACCGCCCCAACTTCTCATGCAACGCCGCCTCTTTCTGGGTGCCACCGGCACCTCCCTGCTCTCCGCCTGTACCGTGACGGGCTTTTCGTCCGGCAAGACTCCGGTGACGCCGTCCACCGCCGTGTTGCCGCCTTCGTCGCAATCGGCCACGCCGCCGGTGCGCATCGGGCTGGCGCTGGGGGGCGGCGCCGCGCGGGGCTTCGCGCACATCGGTGTCATCAAGATGCTGGAGGCGCAGGGCATCCAAATCGACTACATCACCGGCACCAGCGCGGGCAGCGTGGTGGCGGCGATTTACGCTTCGGGCATGTCGGGGCTGGAAATGAACCGCATGGCGCTCAAGATGGATGAGGCCATGATCGCGGACTGGGCACTGCCCTTCGGCACGCGCTTTGGCGGCTGGCTCAAGGGCGAAGCGCTAGAGAACTACATCAACCGACTGGTCAAGCAAAAGAGCATCGAGCAGATGCGCGTTCCGCTGGGCATTGTCGCCACGGACCTCACCAGCGGGAAACCGATCCTGTTCCGCCGAGGCAATACTGGCCAGGCGGTGCGCGCGTCGTGCAGCGTCCCGGGCGTGTTCCAGCCGGTAACGATCAGCGGCCGCCAGTACGTGGATGGCGGCCTGGTGGCACCGGTGCCCGTCACCTACGTCAAGCAGATGGGCGCGACGTTTGTGATTGCGGTGAACATCTCGGCGGATCCGTCCAATCAGTCAGTATCCGGCCAGGCCAGCATGCTGCTGCAAACAACGGCCATCATGGGGCAGAGCATCAACAAGACCGAACTGGCACAGGCTGACGTGGTGATCTCGCCGTCGCTGCCATTCGTGAAGGGCAGCGACTTTACAGCCCGCAACGAAGCGATCCTGGCCGGCGAACAAGCGGCCCAGGCAGCCATGCCCCTGCTGCGCGAAAAGCTTCGCCTGCCGCAGACCACAGCCGCCTCTCCACTGCCGACCCACTGAACGCTCCACGCAGACAACAAAAAAGACCGCCGCGGCGGTCTTTTCTTTTCAGTCGATGTATCCAGCGGATCAGCCGCCGTACAACGCCAGGGGCTTGCCAGATGCATTCGGGTCAACGCGCTTGAGTTGCTCGACGAAATTGTCGGCGCCTTCCTTGATCGACGTGCCGGAATTGCCTTCGATGCGGCGGGCACCGTTGTAACGCGACACCCAGTACGAGGCGGTCATATCATCCACGCGGATCTTGCTGCCAGTGGACGGCGCGTGCACAAACTTGTTGTCGCCGATGTAGATGCCGACGTGCGAAAACGTATGGCGCATGGTGTTGAAAAACACCAAGTCGCCGGGACGCAGTTCCGCCATATCGACGCTGGTGCCTACGCGGCTCATTTCCACGGCGCGGCGCGGCAGCAGGAAACCAAAGGTGTCGTTGAAGACGTAGCGGACGAAACCGCTGCAGTCGAGGCCCGATTCCGGCGTGTTGCCGCCGAAACGGTAGCGCAGGCCGATCATGCCCAGCGCGTTCATGACCACGTCGCCGGTTTTGCTCATCACGTTGGAGATGAGGCCGGGCTTGGCTTCCGGCTTGGCGTCGGCGCGGACTTCGGTGTCCTTGAAGACCGTATCAGCCTGTACGCCATTCGACACGATCACGCCGCAGCCGATCACAACCCCTACCGCTAGGCGCGCCATGGAATGAAGTACGAAGTGCTGCATTGGTTCTCCCTCGGAAACTCACAATGATCGCACCGACATATGACAGCGCGAATGAGACCAGTCCGAATCTTGATAAAACAATCTCGGAGGATGATAAAAGTGACACTTTGACTTGTCAAAGGTCGTTACAAATTTGCTTAAATTCACAGCCGAATCAAGCACTTAGGCATCACTTTGGATGCGTATCCTGACAAGAATGGTGCATTGCAACCGCACCAATCTGGGGCACAAACTGCCGGTTTTTACGGGTTATCCCGCGCCGGGACGAGTGAGGCGGCCGCCATCAGCTTGCAGGTGTAAGGGTGTGAAGGTGACGCTAACACCGCTTCGGTGTCGCCCTCTTCCACCACTTTTCCATCCTTCATCACCACCACGCGATGTGACATGGCGCGGATGACAGCCAGGTCGTGGCTGATGAAGAGATACGACAAGTTGTACTTTTTCTGAAGAGTCGACAGCAGAGAAAGCACCTGCTGCTGGATCGATACATCCAGTGCGGAGGTCGGCTCATCGAGCACCAACACCTGAGGCTTTAGGATCAGCACGCGTGCAATGGCGATGCGCTGGCGCTGGCCGCCTGAGAATTCATGCGGATAACGCCCCAATGCGGTGCGGTCCAGCCCGACCTCGCGCAACGCCTCGATCACGCGGTGCCGGCGTTCCGTTGCGTTGACGTGGGG
Source organism: Ralstonia sp. 25C (assembly GCF_051904805.1). NCBI lineage: Bacteria > Pseudomonadati > Pseudomonadota > Betaproteobacteria > Burkholderiales > Burkholderiaceae > Ralstonia > Ralstonia sp. 25C. The sequence goes on from NZ_CP196737.1 coordinate 526,283, forward strand.
CTGATGCAACGCCAGCCCTTCTCCGACGATCTCCTCGATCGTCATGCGCGGCGAAAGGGAGCCGTACGGGTCCTGAAAAACCACCTGCATGCGCGCGCACACCGCCCGCCGGTCTTCGCGCGAGATTCGCAGCAATGAGTTGCCGAGAAACCGCAGATCGCCGCCCTTGGGCGCCTGCAGGCCCAGCAGTGTCTGCGCGAGCGTGGTCTTGCCCGAGCCGGACTCGCCCACGATGCCAAGCGTTTCGCCTTCGCGCAGTTGCAGCGAAACGGCATCGACCGCCGTGAATGGATCGCTGCGGAACCAGCCCGCAAAGCCGGGGCGATGGCGCTCGTAGGTGACGGTCAGCTTGTCGGCTTCGAGTAGCACCGGCGCGAGCGGCACCAGTGGCAGCACATCACGCTGCGGGCGGCTTTCCAGCAGACGGACGGTGTAGGGATGCTGAGGCGCGGCAAACACGTCCGTCGTATTGCCGGTTTCGACCAGTACGCCCTGCTCCATCACACCGACGCGCTCGGCAAAGGCACGCACCATGTTCAGGTCGTGCGTGATGAGCATGATGGCCATGCCGAACTCGGCTTGCAGTTCGCGCAGCAGTTGCAGGATCTGCATGCGCACCGTCACGTCGAGCGCGGTCGTAGGCTCATCAGCCAACAGCAACTTGGGCGAGCATGCGAGCGCCATGGCAATCATCGCGCGCTGACGCTGGCCGCCCGAAAGCTGATGCGGAAACGCGTCGAACCGGCGCGGTGCCTCTTTGATGCCCGTTCGCTCCAGCAGCGCGATGGCGCGAGCCTTGGCCGCGCGCTTGTCGAGGCCTTCGTGCAGCTCCAGCGTTTCGACGATCTGGTTACCGATGGTGTAGAGCGGGTTGAGCGCCGTCATCGGCTCCTGGAACACCATGGCGACATCCGCACCACGCAGGCCGCGCATTTCACGCTCGCTGGCCGCAAGGAGATCGCGGCCAGCGAGCAGGATGCGGCCGCTGTATCGCGCATCCGCCAGCAGACGCATGATGGACAGCGCCGTGACGGATTTGCCCGAGCCGGACTCCCCTACCAGCGCAAAGCGCTCGCCGGCGTGCAAATCGAGCGAAACGTGTTTGACGGCATCCGTCGTCTCTCCGTGCTCGGAGTCGAAGTGCACGCACAGATCATCGAGCCGCAGCAGCGGACCGTCGTATTTGGGCGCGGTGGAACGCAGATCGACACGGGTCATTTGCCCTCCGTCGGCTTCTGACGCGCGCGCAGTTGCGCGAACGACAGGCGCGTGTCGAAGGCATCGCGCAAGGCATCGCCCATGAAGGTCAACAGTACGAGCGTCAGCACGAGCACCACGAAGGTCGACAACGAAATCCACCACGCATCCAGGTTGGCTTTGCCCTGCGATAACAACTCACCCAAGCTAGGGGTGGAGGGCGGCACGCCCAAGCCGAGGAAGTCGAGGCTAGTAAGCGCGAGGATGGCCGCGCTCATGCGGAACGGCAGGAAGGTGATGATCGGCGTCAGGCTATTCGGCATGATGTGCCGCCACATGATCTGCCAGTTCGACAGCCCCATCGCTCGCGCCGATTTGACGTAGTCCAGCGAGCGATTGCGGTAAAACTCGGCACGCACGTAGTCCGAGAGTCCCATCCAGCCAAATAACGACAACAGGATGATCAGCAGCCCCAGGCTCGGCGTGAAGATCGATGCGAAGATGATCAGCAGGTACAGCTCGGGCATCGAACTCCAGATTTCGATCAACCGCTGCGAGACCATGTCGAAGCGCCCACCGAAGAAGCCCATCAACGCCCCCGTGAGCGTGCCGACGAATACCCCGAGCACCGTCAACGCCAGCCCAAACAGCACCGACACCCGAAAGCCATATAGCAGCCGCGCAAACACATCCCGCCCGCGGTCATCCGTACCGAGCCAGTTCTCTGCCGATGGCGGCGCGGGGTTGGGCTCCTTTGAGAAGTAGTTCAGCGTCTCGTACGAATACGGATTGGGCGGATAGATCGCAAAGCTGCCCGGCTCCTTGAACTTGTCGCGGATGTACGGATCGAGGTAGTCGGTGGGCGTGGTGAAATCGCCGCCGAAGGCCGTCTCCGGGTAGGTTTTCACGATGGGGAAGTACCACGTGCCGTGGTAGCGGACGACCAGCGGCCGGTCGTTCGAGATGAGTTCGCCGCCAAGGCTGAGCACGAACAGCGCCACGAACAGAATCAGGCTCCAATAACCGAGGCGGTGCTGCTTGAAACGCCGCCACGCGCGCTTGAGCGGCGACGGCGAATGGCGTACCGCGTGCGGCGCCGCGACGTTGGACGGATGGGCGGAAGTGCGGGAGTACTGAGTCATGTGCCTGTCCGCCTATCGACCAACCGAGCCGAAGTGGATGCGCGGATCCACCAGCACGTAGCACACGTCGGAAATCAGCCGTGCCGCCAACCCGATCAGCGTGAATAGATACAGCGTTCCCAGCACGACCGGATAATCACGCCGCATCACGGCCTCATACGAAAGCAGCCCCATGCCGTCGAGCGAGAACAGTTGCTCGATCAGCAGCGAGCCGGTGAAAAACGCGCCGATGAATGCCGTCGGAAAGCCCGTCACCAACGGCAGCAGCGCATTGCGGAAGATGTGCTTCCATAGCACGCGCCGCTCCGACAAGCCCTTGCTGCGTGCGGTCAGCACATACTGCTTGCGGATTTCCTCCAGGAATGCATTCTTCGTCAGCATGGTGATCACGGCAAAGCTGCCCACCACCGACGCGGTCACAGGCAGCGTGATGTGCCAGAGGTAGTCCGTCACCTTGCCGAGCAGGCTCAATTGATCCCAGTTGTCGGACGTAATGCCGCGAATTGGGAACCACTGGAAGAACGTGCCTCCACCGAACAGCACCAGTAACAGCACGCCCAGCACAAAGCCTGGAATGGCGTAGCCCACCAACACGATGATGCTGGTCACCAGATCAAACCGGCTGCCTGCCCGCACCGCCTTGGCAATCCCAAGCGGCACCGCGATGAGGTAGGTGAGAAAGAACGTCCACAGCCCGATCGAGATCGATACCGGCAACTTAGACTTGATGAGCTCCCACACGCTGCGATGCTGAAAGTAGCTCTCGCCCAAGTCAAAGCGCGCAAAGCGACCGAGCATCAGGAAGTAACGCTCGACCGGGCTCTTGTCGAAGCCGTACAGCGCGCGGATCTCCTTGATCTTCTCGGCATCCACGCCACGTCGCCCGCGGTAGTCGAAGGCGCCGCCACCGCTGGCTTCGCCGCCGGCGCCCCGCCCTTTCATCTCGATCATCATCTGCTCGACAGGGCCACCGGGCACAAACTGGATCACCGCAAAGGTGAGCGTGATCACGCCAATCAGCGTCGGGATCAGGAGCAGCAGCCGTTTGATCAAATAGGCAAACATGGCGACATCACGTTAGCGCGAAGCGTTCAATGGCTGGGCGCGGGAATGCGCCACCACGCCGTCAGCACCCAGGCTTCGGCCGAGTAGTAGTACGGCAGACGGTCCGGATACATCAGGTTCTTGTTGTAGGCCACACGGTGCGTGGGAGAGTACCAGTGCGGAATCACATAGCAGCCGTGCATCAGCACCCGATCAAGCGCGCGGGATGCGGTGATCAGTTCATCACGGTCGTCGGCACGCAGCACGTCATCGATCAGCGCATCCACGGCGGGCGATTTGAGACCGATCACGTTGTCCGAGCCAGGCTCGTCGGCCGCAGCGGAGCCGAACCGATCTTTCAGCTCGTTACCGGGGCTTTGCGAATCGGGAAAGCGCAGCGAGATCATGTCGAAATCAAACTCTTCCAGCCGCTTCTGGTAGAGCGCGAAATCCGTCACGCGCTGATTGACCTGGATGCCCAACTTTTCCAGGTTACGCGCGTACGCGGCCATGACGCGGCTCATGGCGCCACCGTCATCGAGCATCTCGAAGACGAAAGGCTCGCCCTTAGCATTGCGCAGTGCGCCGTCTTCGTACGTCCACCCCGCCTGCGCCAACAGGCGGCGCGCCTGACGCAGGTTGTCGCGCAACGAACTCGGCGGATCAGTCGAGGGCGGCCCGGCCAACACGCCAAATACGTCCGGGTCCACCATGCTGCGCAACGGCTCCAGCAGCGCCAGCTCGCCCTTGCTTGGCGTACCGGTGAGCGAGTCGGCTGCAGCCAGTTCGCTGTTGGCGAAATAGCTGTCCAGCCGGCGATAGGCGCCGTAGAAGAGTTGCCGGTTCAACCATTCAAAATCCAGCGCCAGTGACAACGCCTTGCGCACCCGCAAGTCTTTGAACAGCGGCCGCCGGAGGTTCATGACGAAACCCTGCATGCCGGCGCCATTGCGGTGCGGAAACTCGCTTTTGATGAGTTCGCCGCTGCGGAACTTCACGCCGACGTAGCTCTTGGCCCAGTTCTTGGCGCGATACTCCACCATGGCGTCGTACTCGCCGGCCTTGAAGGCTTCCAGACGCGCAGTTTCGTCCTTGTAGAGCTTGTACTGGATGCGCTCGAAGTTGAACGAGCCGCGACGCACATTCAGATCGCGCCCCCAGTAGTTCGGATTGCGGCGGAAGGTGATGCCGCGCGACGGATCAAACCGTTCGATCAGGTACGGGCCACTGGCCACCGGCTCCTGGAACGTCAGCTTATCGAACGAGACGTCCTTGCCTTCGTTCGGGTCTTCCGGTTTGCCGCTGCCCTTGCCCCATTTGGGCGAGAACACCGGCAGGCCGCCGACGATGAGCGGCAGCTCCTTGTTCTTGCGCTTGAAGTCGTAGCGGATGGTGGCGGCATCCACCACCGTCACCTTGGCCACATCGGCAGTCATACTGCGATAAGCGGGGCTCGCCCCCTTGCCCATCAGCATGTCGTATGAATACTTCACGTCCGACGCGCGCACCGGGTCGCCATTGGAAAAGCGCGCACGCGGGTTGATATGGAAGGTCACCGAGAGGTCATTCGGCGCGACCGCCACGTCGTCGGCCAGCAGCCCGTAGCCGCTGGCGGTCTCGTCCCAACTACCGATCAGCAAGCTCTCAAATACCAACTGGGTCAGCCCCGGCGCGGACGTCCCCTTGATGGTGAACGGATTGAACTTGTCGAAGCTCGTACGGCGGTCAGGATTGCCCAACAGCAGCATGCCGCCGATGGGCGCCTTCGGATTCAAGTAACCGAAGTGGGAAAAGCCGGCAGGGTATTTCAAGTCCCCGTATTCGGCATAGCCGTGTGCCGCCCAGCTCGGCGTTGCACCGACGGCCGCCAACAGGCAAGCCAGTGCCGCGAGAAACCGCCCGTACAGCTTGTATGCCGCTGCAAGCACGCTCATGCCGCCTCGTGCCCCCGTTGTTCTTGCATGTCTTGACTCCACTCCACCGCCGTCTGAAAGCGTGTTTCGGACGATTCTAACGCCCTGTCAACGCAATCCCGCCAAATCACCCCCGAGGATCGTCCCGCATTGACAAGGGTAGCGAGCCTCTGCGGCACTGCGCAAAACCACGAGTGGGCCGGAGCTTTCCGGTATGATCGCGCCGACAAAACCGCCCGCATGCCGCCACGGAGTGACCGCAGTGGCATATCGGTGCGACGTTGCCCACATTTGTACGGAGAAAACATGGGATTCCTCGCTGGCAAGCGCATTCTGATTACCGGCCTTCTGTCCAACCGCTCGATCGCCTACGGCATTGCCAACGCCTGCAAGCGCGAAGGCGCTGAACTGGCTTTCACCTACGTCGGCGAACGCTTCAAGGACCGCATCACCGAATTCGCCAACGAGTTCGACAGCAAGCTGGTGTTCGACTGCGACGTCGGCAGTGACGAGCAGATCGCCAAGGTGTTCGAAGACCTCGGCCAACACTGGGGCCACTTCGATGGCCTGGTGCACTCGATCGGCTTTGCGCCGCGCGAGGCGATTGCCGGCAACTTCATCGACGGCCTGTCGCGCGAGTCGTTCCGCATCGCGCACGACATCTCGGCGTACAGCTTCCCGGCGCTGGCCAAGGCTGCGCTGCCGATGCTGTCGCCCAACGCCTCGCTGCTCGCCCTGACCTACCTTGGCGCCGAGCGCATCGTCCCGAACTACAACACGATGGGCTTGGCTAAGGCCTCGCTGGAAGCCGGCGTGCGTTACCTGGCCGGCGCGCTGGGCCCGAAGGGCATCCGCGCCAACGGCATCTCGGCCGGCCCGATCAAAACGCTGGCCGCCTCGGGCATCAAGGATTTCGGCAAGCTGCTGAAGTACATGGAAGACGTGGCCCCGCTGCGCCGTAACGTCACCATCGACGAAGTCGGTAACGTGGCTGCATTCCTGCTGTCGGATCTGGCCAGCGGCGTGACCGGCGAGATCACGTATGTGGATTGCGGCTTCAACGTAACCGCAGGCGTGCCGGAAAGCGTCGGCCAAGACTGATTGCGCTGACACGACGTGTGCGCCATCTTCGGGTGGCGCATGCAACGTCAATTCTGCAATCGGCGAAGGACAAAGAAAAAGCCCGCATGGCGCAAACCATGCGGGCTTTTTGACGTGCAGTGCAATGCGAGCCGTCACGTCATCTCGACTCGCATCCGCCTGTTGTGTGCGCTTCCCGCGAGAAGCGCCAAACTGGCGGAGACGGAGGGATTCGAACCCTCGATCCAGGTTTTGGCCCGGATGCTCCCTTAGCAGGGGAGTGCCTTCGACCTCTCGGCCACGTCTCCCAAACTTGCGTCACACGAAGGAGCCCGTGCAACGAAGCGCGTATTCTAGCCACTTCACCCCACCCGGTCAACGACAACAGCATGACACGCGGTGAGAATCTGTGGCCCCGGGTCGCCACCCGGTCGCAGCTCAGTCGATTAAGCCTGATCCAGCTCGAACGCCTTGTGGAGCGCGCGCACGGCCAGCTCCATGTACTTCTCGTCGATCAGCACCGAGATCTTGATTTCCGAAGTGGAGATCATCTGGATGTTGATGCCCTCTTCCGACAGCGTGCGGAACATCTTGCTGGCGATGCCCACATGCGAGCGCATACCCACGCCCACCACCGACACCTTCGACACCTTCGGATCGCCCGACACGCTGGCTGCGCCGATGTGTCCCTTCACGCTGTCGTTCAGGATCGCCAGAGCGCGCTGGTATTCGCCGCGCGGCACGGTGAAGGTGAAGTCCGTCTTACCTTCGACCGACTGGTTCTGGATGATCATGTCGACGTCGATGTTGGCGTCGGCGACCGGGCCCAGGATCTGATACGCGATGCCGGGCTTGTCCGGCACACCGATCACGGTGATCTTGGCTTCGTCGCGGGCAAAGGCGATGCCGGAAATGGCGGCGGCTTCCATGTTCGAATCTTCCTCAAAAGTAATCAGCGTGCCCGAGTTCATCTCGACGTCGAGCGGCATCAGCGGGTCGGTCAGCGACGACAGCACGCGGGTCTTCACGCGGTACTTGCCGGCAAACTCCACCGAGCGAATCTGCAGCACCTTGGAGCCGAGGCTGGCCATTTCCAGCATCTCTTCGAAGGTGATCTTGTCCAGGCGGCGGGCGTCATCCACCACGCGCGGATCGGTCGTGTACACGCCGTCCACGTCGGTGTAGATCAGGCACTCATCGGCTTCGAGCGCGGCGGCAACCGCCACGGCCGACGTATCCGAGCCACCACGGCCCAACGTCGTGATATGGCCTTCGCCGTCAATGCCCTGGAAACCTGTGATGACGACCACGCGGCCAGCGTCGAGATCGGCGCGCACGCGCTCGTCGTCGATCGACTGGATGCGGGCCTTGGTGTAGGCCGAATCGGTCTTCACAGGCACTTGCCAGCCGGTGTAGCTGCGGGCATCGATGCCTTCGGCATGCAGCGCGATGGCCAACAGGCCCACGCTTACCTGCTCGCCCGTCGAGGCAATCATGTCGAGTTCACGCGGGTCGGGCTGGGCCGAAATCTCTTTGGCCATACCCAGCAGGCGGTTGGTTTCGCCGGACATGGCCGACGGAACGACCACGATCTGGTGACCTGCACGGTGCCACTTGGCAACGCGCTTGGCGACGTTCTTGATGCGTTCAACTGAACCCATCGAGGTGCCACCGTATTTGTGAACGATGAGAGCCATCTTGGAAAGATCGAGAGGAGGCGGAGCGGTGCAAAAGCCTTTGAAAATACAGCAATTTGCAGCGATCGGCAAGAAAACGGCGGATTGTGCCGAGTCAAGATGTGCGCCAGAAGGCACTCATCGCCCGGCAGCCCACGTGATCCGCCAGCCCGGGCCGCACCCCACCGTGGCATGGTCCATGCCCACCCCGGCAGCAAAGACCAGCGTTTCCCCTGCATAGAGCAGCGGCAGGCGCCCGCGCTCCCAGGCGGGGATGCCCGCTTCCTGGTAGGCCTGTTTGAGTGCGCGCGATGGACCACCAGGGCGCAGCACGATGCGCTCGCCGCCGCGTCGAGGCACCAATGACAAGGGCGCCCGCAAGGTTTCGGCGTCGATTCCACCAGCCGCCACAGGCGAAAACACCAGCGCCCCGCCCCATTCGCCCACATCCACCCGCCGCTCAACCCGATGTGCCGCGTCGAACCGCCCCGCATCGATGGTGACTGCAACCGGGTCGACCACCTCGCTGGCGCGGATTTCGATCCACGCGAGGCCGCGATAACGCCTGATCTGCCCTGCCGGCAACGCAATGCACAGCGCGCCATCCTCACGCGCGTCAATCAATTGGGTGCGCAGATCATCCAGGCGACGGCTAGACAAGGCGCGCATACCCACCTGCGCCAGCCATGCCCGCAACACCGCACGCTGACGCGCCATGGATAGCGCCGTCAGCGCCGCTACGTCGAGCCCTTCCGTCGAGACGATCCGCGCCAAATCCGCCTGCGCAATCTCGTCGATCAGTGCTGCGGCATCCGCCAGATGCATCGCGCTGCGCGCAAGCGCCTCGCGATACGCCGGGAAATGCTCGGCCATACCGGCCAACAGCGGCCGCAGCGCGTTACGCGCATAGCGCGCATCGCTATTGGACGGATCTTCGATCCACGTGAGCGCGTGCGTGTGTGCGTACAGTTCGATCTCGCTGCGCGGCACGTCGATCCACGGACGCAACAATGTGACAACGCCCGCGCGAACCATCGGCATGGCGGCAAGGCCATCAACACCAGCGCCGCGCATCAATTGCAGCAGCACGGTTTCGGCTTGGTCGTCCTGGTGATGCGCCGTCAGCAGCATCGACGCGCCCGTCTGCGCGCAAAGCGCCTCCAGGGCAGCGTACCGCGCATCGCGTGCGGCCTCTTCGACACCCCGCCCCACCTCGGTTGCTACGTGGACACGGCGCGCATGGAACGCGATCCCAGCCGCCTCCGCCATGCGCTCACAGGCGCATTGCCAGACATCGGCATCGTCCTGCAGGCCGTGGTGGATGTGCAGCGCGACGAGCCGCACGCGGGCACCCGCATCGCGCCACGCAGCACACGCGTGCAGCAGCGCGGCGGAATCCCGGCCGCCCGACAACGCAATCGCCACCGTCGGTGCTTCCGCCTCGCCAGAAACAACAAAGGCCGCACACGCGGCAACGCGTTGTGCGACCTTGTTGACCAGCGCAGCGGACAAATCAGCGCGCGTCGGTTTCCTTGAACTTGCCATAGGCCATCAGGCGCTCGTGACGACGGGCCTGCAGTTCAGACGTCTTCATGCCTTGGAACTGGCGCAGCGATTCGGCCAGTGCACGCTTGAGCATCGTCGCCATGCCCTTCGGATCGCGGTGCGCGCCACCGAGCGGCTCGTTGACGATCTTATCGATCAGGCCCAGCGCCTTCAGGCGATGCGCGGTCAAGCCCAGCGCTTCGGCAGCTTCCGGTGCCTTCTCAGCGGTCTTCCACAGAATCGACGCGCAACCTTCCGGCGAAATCACGGCGTACGTGGCGAACTGCAGCATGATCACCGAATCGCCCATGGCGATCGCCAGTGCACCGCCCGAACCGCCTTCACCGATGATGGTGGCGATCAGGGGCACCTTCAGGCCTGCCATGACGAACAGGTTGTGGCCAATGGCTTCGGACTGGCCGCGTTCTTCGGCGTCAATGCCCGGGAACGCGCCCGGCGTATCGACGAAGGTGAAGATCGGCAGACCGAACTTGTCGGCCAGTTCCATCAGGCGCTTGGCCTTGCGGTAGCCCTCGGGCTTGGACATGCCGAAGTTGCGCAGTGCGCGTTCCTTCGTGTCGCGGCCCTTTTGGTGACCGATCACCATGCAAGGCTGGCCGTTGAAGCGCGCCAGACCGCCAACGATCGACAGGTCGTCCGCGAAAGTGCGGTCGCCGTGCAGTTCGTGGAAGTCGGTGAAGATTTCGCGGACGTAATCGAGCGTGTACGGACGCTGCGGGTGACGCGCGATCTGCGCGACCTGCCAAGGTGTCAGGTTGGCGTACAGATCTTTGGTGAGCTGCTGGCTCTTGGAAGCCAGGCGGGAGATTTCTTCAGAAATATCGACAGCGGAATCGTCTTGAACGAATCGAAGCTCTTCGATCTTCGATTCAAGTTCTGCGATCGGCTGCTCGAACTCCAGGAAGGTTGTTTTCATGGATCTTCTGAAAGGCTCTTGAAGGCGCGCATTCTACCGGATTTTGACCGCCGATCGACGCGCGACGTTTCATCGAAAATAACAGATCAATAGGTGGTCGCCGTGTCGAGGCTGCGCCACATGTACCACGTGGCCACGGTGCGCCACGGTTCCCAGTTGGCGGCCACCTCGCGCGCTTCGCTGCGGGTGACGGGTTCGCCACTGAAATAATTCTGGGAAATCGCGTTGATGAGCCCGATGTCGTCCAGCGGCAGCACATTGGGGCGCATCAAATTGAACATCAGGAACATCTCGGCCGTCCACCGGCCGATCCCGCGGATTTGCGTGAGCTCAGCGATGACGTCCTCGTCTTCCATCTCAGCCCACTTCGCCACGTGTACCGTGCCGTTGCGGAAGTGATCGGCCAGATCCAAGATGTACTCAGCCTTGCGCTTGGACAAACCACAGCCTGCGAGCTTCTCCTGGCCGGCGCGGATGAACTGTGCGGGCACCAGCTTGGGGCACACGTCCACCACGCGCTCCCACACCGATTGCGCGGCTTTGACCGAAATCTGCTGACCGACGATGGAGCGCGCCAGCGTCACGAACGGATCGCCGCGCGAGGCCAAGTGCGCCGGGCCATACGCGGGGATGATCTTGCGCAGGATGCGATCCCGCTTCATCAAGTCGGCGCAGGCTTCCTGCCAGTACTCCGGCGGGCCGGACAACACCACTTCCGCCGGTACAGGCAGCGCCTCGTTCGTCGCGAGCGTTTCGGGCAGAGGCACCTTGGATGCCGGCGCACGTTTAGCCGGCGCCTTGGCTGCGACCGTCTTGCTGGCGACACCGTCGACCTTCTTGGCTGCCGCTTTTTTGACAGCTGGCGCCTTCACCGGCGGCGCTTTTTTGGCGGTCGTACTGCGCGCAACGCTAACCTTACTGGCCTTCTTGGCCGCCGCGTTCATGCGCGTCTCCATTCAGTCACGCCGCCCGGCTTGTCTTCCAGCACGATGCCAGCGGCCAGCAGATCGGCACGGATGGCATCAGCACGAGCAAAGTCACGGGTAGCCTTGGCAGCGCGGCGTTCTTCGATGCGAGCTTCCACTTCTGCCGCATCCAGGCCATCAGCCGATACACCGCCTTGCAGGAAGGCATGCGGATCGCGGCCCAGCAGCCCCATCACACCAGCCAAGGCAGACAGCTGATTGGCCAACTCGGGCGAGCGCGTCTTGTTCACTTCGCTCGCCAGCTCGAACAGCACCGACACGGCAACCGGCGTGTTGAAGTCATCGTTCATCGCCTCGAGGAAGCGCTTGCCGTGCGGTTCGTTCCAATCCGGTCGGGCGCCAGCAGCAGCGGGCACGTCCTTGAGCGCGGTGTACAGGCGCGTGAGCGCGTGGCGGGCGTCGTCCAGATGGGCGTCGCTGTAGTTCAGGTCACTACGATAGTGCGAGCGCAGGATGAAGAAGCGCACGACTTCGGCGTCATACACCTTCAGCACATCGCGAATGGTGAAGAAGTTGCCGAGCGATTTCGACATCTTCTCGTCATTCACGCGCACGAAGCCGTTGTGCATCCACATGTTGACGAAGGTCTTGCCGGTGGCGCCTTCGGACTGCGCGATTTCGTTTTCGTGGTGCGGGAATTGCAGATCCGCGCCGCCGCCGTGCAGGTCGAAATGCTCACCCAGCAGTTCGCAGCTCATCGCCGAGCACTCGATATGCCAGCCCGGGCGGCCCTCACCCCACGGCGACGCCCAGCGCGACTCGGCCGGCTCCTCTGCCTTGGCGGATTTCCACAGCACGAAGTCCAGCGGATCCTGTTTGGCATCGTTGGCCGCCACGCGCTCACCCGCGCGCAGGTCTTCGAGCGATTTGCCCGAGAGCTTGCCGTAGCCGGGAAACTTGCGCACGGCGTAGTTCACATCACCGTCGGCGGCCTGGTAGGCCAGGCCGTTGGTCTGCAGCTTACCGATCATGCTCAGCATCTGCGGTACGTATTCGGTGGCACGCGGCTCATGGTCGGGGCGCTGCGTACCGAGCGCGGCGAAATCTTCGTGCATCGCGTCGATAAAGCGGCCGGTGAGCGCGCTCATGGTCTCGCCGTTCTCGACTGCCCGCTTGATGATCTTGTCGTCGATATCAGTGATGTTGCGCACGTAGGTCACGTCGTAACCCGACGCACGCAGCCAGCGCTGCACCATGTCAAACACCACCACCACCCGCGCATGCCCGACGTGGCAATAGTCGTACACCGTCATCCCGCACACGTACATGCGCACGCGGCCGGGCTCGATGGGGACGAACGTCTGTTTCTCACGCGCGAGCGTGTTGTAGATCTTGAGTGATTCCATGAATCGGTGTCGGGAGATTCAGCGCGCCGCCACGTACTGAGGTACTGGGCTGGATGCCGGCGGGCGCAATTGCCATGTGCGGCTGATGCGCGAGCGCAAATAAGCGGCACATTTTACCGGAACTGCCCCGATGGGTAGGCAGGCCGTGCGATCGGTCTGCTCCCAATCAAGAACCTTTTCCGGCGCGCGTTGCCACTGCTGCGCGCAAAGACGGTTTGTTAGAATGCGGCGGAGTATAACGGAACCGATTCTCATGACCAGACCGCTGCGCGAGCACGCTGCCACCCTGTGCGCTGCCACCCTGACTTGCCTGCTCGCTGTATCGGCGGCACCCGCCCTGGCGCAGACCGCCGGCATTGCCCTGCCAGCAGACCTGACCCCCAGCACGCAGACGCCGCCACAGGTCGCACGTCAGAAGCGCATTGATGACGAGCTGGCCAAGAAGCAGTACACCCAGGCGCTGGCCGAGCTCGACAAGGACGTCGCCTCGCAGCCGCGCAATGCGCAGGCCCGCTTCCAACGCGGTGTCGCGCTCGCTGGCCTGGGCCGCAGTGACGATGCCATCGTCGCTTTCAGCCAGATGACGCAGGATTTCCCCGAACTGCCCGAGCCGTACATCAACCTGGCTGCGCTGTATGCCGAGCGTGGTGAACTGCTCCGCGCGCGCGACAGCCTGATCATGGCGAACCGCGTGGCTCCGGAAAATGCGCTGGTGCAATCCAGCCTGGGCGATGTCTACGTTCGCCTCGCCGCACAGTCGTACCAAAGCGCACTCAAGCTGAACCCGAAAAACGCCACGGCGCGCGCGCGCCTGGATGCCCTGCCCGATCTGCCAGGCGTGCACCCTGCCGCGCCTGCTGACCCTGCCACCACCACGCTGCCCGCTGCCAGCGGCGTGAAGGCCAAGCCGGCCAAGCGTCATTAAGAAGACGCAGCCGACACGTTTTCCCACCCTCAAGCTCTCCCCATCCAGACCATGCTCCGTATTCGCTCCCTCTTTGCCGGACTCGTATGCGCATTGGCCGTAACCGCCACCGCCGCCGCAACGCCTGCACCGCGCGTGCAGTTCAAGACGTCGATGGGCAGCTTCACCGTTGAGGTGTATCCGGACAAAGCGCCCAAGACGGTCGCCAACTTCCTGCAATACGTGAAGGACGGTTTCTACAAAGGCACGATCTTCCACCGCGTGATGGACGGCTTCATGGTCCAGGGCGGCGGCCTCACAGCCGACATGAAGGAGAAGGACACCCGCCCGCCTGTCGAAAACGAGGCGAATAACGGCCTGAAGAACGACAAGTACACGATCGCCATGGCCCGCAGGATGGACCCGAACTCCGCCACCGCCCAGTTCTATGTGAACGTGGTCGACAACAACATGCTGAACTACCCTGGTCGGGACGGATTCGGCTATACCGTCTTCGGCAAGGTGGTCGACGGCACCGACACCATCGACAAAATCAAGGCTGTGGAAACCACCACGAAGGGCTCGTACGAGAACGTGCCCGTCAAGCCGATCGTGATTGAATCGGCCACCGTCGTCTCCAAATAACGCCCGAACAACGTTTTTTGCCCACCCAAGGAATTCACCATGACCCAAGTCAAGCTGCACACCAACCACGGCGACATCACCCTCGCGCTGGACGCTGAAAAGGCACCCAAGTCAGTCGCCAACTTCGTGAGCTACGTCAAGGACGGCCACTACAACGGCACCGTGTTCCACCGCGTCATCAAGGGCTTCATGATCCAGGGCGGCGGTTTCGAGCCGGGCGAGAAGATGAACCAGAAGCCCACCAAGGCCCCGATCGACAACGAAGCCAACAACGGCCTGAAGAACGAGCGCGGCGCCATTGCCATGGCACGCACCAACGACCCGCATTCGGCCACGGCCCAGTTCTTCATCAACACGGTCGACAACGACTTCCTGAACCACACCTCGCCGACGCCGCAAGGCTGGGGCTACGCCGTGTTCGGCAAAGTGACGGAAGGCATGGATGTGGTCGACAAGATCCGCTCGGTGCGCACGGGCAATCGCGGCTTCCACCAGGATGTGCCGATGGAAGACGTGATCATCGAAAGCGCTGAAGTGATCGAATGAGTGACGCAGCGCACGCCTCACAGGCCTCCGCGCTGAAGACACCGGTCCGGGTTTCCGGGCCGGTGTTTTTTATTTCGGATCTGCACCTGACGGCCAGCATGCCAGCCACCGCCGCCGCGTTCGAGCGCTTCCTGCGCACGCGTGCCCGCGAGGCCCGCACGCTCGTCATCCTGGGTGATTTCTTCGAATACTGGGTCGGCGATGAAGAGTTGGCCGATCCGTTCCACCAGCATGTCGCCAACCTGCTCGCCGAAGTAGCGAACGCCGGTACGCGCGTGCTGTTCATGCACGGCAATCGCGATTTCCTGCTCGGCAAGCGCTTCCTGGCCGCCGCGCACGCGACGCTGCTGCCCGATCCCAGCGTGCTGGAGGTCGACGATGGCGACGGCCAACGCATCGCCCTCGCCCACGGCGACGCCCTCTGCACGCGCGACGTGGCCTACATGCGCTTTCGCCACTGGACGCGCAAGCGATGGATGCAACGCATATTCCTGACGATGCCGCTGCGCTGGCGGCTGAAGATCGCGCAGAAGATGCGCGCGGAAAGCGAAGCCGGCCGGGCCATGTCCGCCAATGTCGCGGGTGAACCGCGTGCCGCTGCGATGATGGGCGACGTCGCGCCCGAAGCCGTCGATGCGCTGCTCAAGGCCGCCGACACACCCACGCTGATTCACGGCCACACGCACCGCCCGCAACTGCATCACGAGCCGAGCGGTGAGCGCTGGGTACTCTCCGACTGGGATTTCGATCATGCACAGCCGCGCGGCAGCTTTCTCAAGCTGGAAAACGGCACGCTGACAGTCGAGCAAGTGACGGCATAAACCGTCACCTGCCCGTCCTTACTTCAGCATCCGCTTCAGCTCACTCGCATCGAACGGATCGTTCGGCGAATTCTCGAGGTGCGCACCCAGGCGATCCAACGCAGAAAGAATCGACTCGACGCGCTCCTGCTGGAGTTCGCTGTGGTCAATCAAGCGCTTGAGCGCCAGCGACACCGGATCGTCCGCATCCGGCGTGATGCCGTAGGCCGAGAACTCCTGCTTGAGCGCCGACTTGGCTTCGGTGGCCGCATCACGTTCGATGATGCGTGCGGGAATGCCCACTGCCGTGGCACCCGGCGGCACCGGCTTGAGCACCACCGCATTCGACCCCACGCGCGCACCATCCCCAATGACGAAGCCGCCGAGCACCTTGGCGCCCGCGCTCACCACCACGCCCTTGCCGAGCGTGGGGTGCCGCTTGGCGCCCTTGTACAGCGACGTACCGCCGAGCGTCACGCCCTGGTAGATCGTGCAGTCATCACCGATTTCCGCCGTCTCGCCAATCACCACGCCCATGCCGTGATCGATGAACACGCGCCGGCCGATCGTCGCACCGGGGTGGATCTCAATGCCGGTCAAGAAGCGCCCCAGGTGCGAGAACCACCGCCCCATCAGCTTGAAGCCGCCGTTCCAACACGCATGCGCGACCCGATGGACGATGACAGCGTGCAGACCCGGATAGCAGGTCAGCACTTCCCAGCGGCTGCGCGCGGCCGGGTCTCGCTCCATGATGGCGGCAATATCTTCGCGAATGCGTGTGAACATCTTGGTGGTGTGGGTGGATCGTTATATCGATATGCGCGATGCGCTGAGGGCAGTGTAAGGCATTCCCTTGACCTTCTACGGCCAGGGTTTTAGCCCGACATGCATGGGGACACCGCCTCGTTTGGTCAACAACGGGCGGCTTCTCGGAGGTCAGCGACAGTCGTCGGCGGCGCCGGTGGGCGCCTTGGTCACGCCAGCGGCTTCGGCACGGCGACCAAGCATGCGCTTGGCGATCCCACGCAGGATGTTGACCTCTTCGGCCTCCAACTGCGTGCGGGCAAACAGACGCCGCAGGCGCGGCATCAGCTTCTTCGGCTGGGCCGGATCGAGAAAACCGATCTCGACGAGACCCTGCTCCAGATGTTCAAACATGCCGTCGATCTGCTCCGCCGTGGCAGGCTCGCCGACAAAGCCGACGCCTTCCATCCGGGTGTCGCCGGTGCCGGTGTCGGCCAGCAGCGCCATGCGCACTTCATACGCAATCAACTGCACCGCCTGCGACAGGTTCAGCGACGCATACGCCGGATTGGCCGGAATGTGCGTGACGACATGACAGCGCTCCACCACCTCGTTCGGCAAGCCGAAACGCTCGTTGCCGAAGACGAAAGCGACGGTCGTATCCGGCGCGGCCAGCAAGGCGGCCACCTCTTCCGCAGCGGCGCGCGGACCGATGCGGCGCGGGCCAAACTCGCGTGGGCGGGCCGTCAACGCGATCGTGAGCGACGCACCGGCCAGTGCTTCACCGATGTCGTCGACCACGCGGGCGCTGGCCAGGACGTCATCCGCGCCGCTTGCCATGGCAACAGCATCGGCGTGGGATTGGGCATCCGCCTCGCGCGGGCACACGAGTACGAAGTTGCCGGCATTCCCGAAGCCCATCGTCTTGAGCGCGCGTGCCGTGGAGCCGACATTGCCCGGATGACTGGTTTCGACCAGCACGAAACGGCAGCGCGCGGCGCGCTGGCGCAACGTTTCGGGGTCGGCTGGGGTGGGGGTTGGTATGGTTTCCGGGGCGCCGGAGGCGGGGTTCATATACAATACGGCCACTCTTTTGACGGCGGAATCTTGTCCGCCGTTCGTTCTTCCACAATTCGCTGTGTTGTTCGCCTGGGGCTAAAGACGCACCAGGCGCGGAGATCCGTCATGCATCCGATGCTCAATATCGCCGTCCGCGCTGCTCGCAAGGCCGGTACCGTCATCAATCGCGCGTCCTTCGACGTCGATAGCCTGCGCACCGAGCGCAAACAACACAACGATTTCGTCACCGAAGTCGATCGCGCGGCTGAAGCCGCGATCATCGAAGTCATCAAGACTGCCTACCCCGATCACGCGATTCTAGCGGAAGAGTCCGGCCAATCCTGGGCCGACGGCGAAACCGTCAGCGAAAACGTCTGGGTGATCGACCCGCTGGACGGCACCACCAACTTCATCCACGGCTTCCCGCAGTACGGCGTATCGATTGCGCTGATGCAGCGTGGCGTGGTCACGCAAGCCGTGGTGTACGACCCGACGCGCGACGAGCTTTTCACCGCCACCAAGGGCGGCGGCGCGTTCCTGAACAACCGCCGCATCCGCGTCACGCGCCGCGATAAGCTGGCCGACTGCCTGATCGGCACGGGCTTCCCCTACCGCGACATGGCAGGTCTGTACGACTACACGCGCCTGTTCGCCACCATGACCGAAAACTGCGCCGGCCTGCGTCGCCCGGGCGCCGCCGCGCTGGACCTCGCCTACGTGGCCTGCGGCCGACTCGACGGCTTCTTCGAGCAAGGCCTGAGCAAGTGGGACATGGCCGCCGGCTCGCTGCTGGTGACCGAAGCCGGTGGCCTGGTGGGCAACTACACCGGTGAATCGGGCTATCTGGACCAGGGCGAGATCCTGGCCGGCAACCCCAAGGCGTTCGTGCAGATGATCAAGATCACGTCGCCGTTCTCGCGGTCGAAGGCGGAGGCTTAATAGCCGTCTTGCCCAAAGAAAAAGCCCGCATCGCGCGGGCTTTTTTGTTGCCGCGTCGCAGCCTTGAACACGGGAATTCTGACACTCCCCCTGACACTCTCGACCGGCCCGACACGCTCCTCGTAAATGGAGCGTCTTACTCCACCTTCGGACCTCGAAGCTCCATGAGTGGACCTTTTAGCTCCACCGTCGGAGCTCTGAGCTCCATGCATGGACCTTCTTTGCTCCACGCCTGGATCTCCGAGCTCCGAGAGCAGACCTTTTTTCTCCACCGTCGGACCTCCAAGCTCCATGCATGGACCTTTTAACTTGGCGCTCGCCCCCTTGCGGCCGGCAAGTGGAGCGCTGAGGTCGGACCGCGCTGGCGACAAACCCTCGCTTGCCGCACGGGTTTTGCTGGCCGCGCCCGTCCGTCACAATGCGCCTGATCTTTCACGCTCAGCCGACCGCAGACAATGAAAACCGCCCTCGCCCTGCGTCACGTTCCATTCGAGCACCTCGGCCTGCTGCAGCCGCTGCTCCACGCACGCGGCTACACGGTGCGCACGGTGGACGTTGGTGTGCAGCCCGTACCGACAACCGACATCGCCACCGCCGATCTGGTCATCGTGCTCGGTGGCCCGATCGGGGCGTATGACGATGAGACCTACCCTTTCGTGCGCGACGAAGCTGAAGCGATTGCCCAGCGCCTGGCCGCGCGCAAGCCGCTGCTGGGCATCTGTCTGGGCGCGCAGTTGATGGCGCGTGCGCTGGGCGCATCGGTCAAGCCGATGGGTGTGAAGGAGATCGGCTTTGCACCCATCACGCTCACGGCTGCGGGCCAGGATTCGCCGCTTGCACCCTTGGCCGATGGCACACCGGTGCTGCATTGGCATGGCGATCGGTATGACCTCCCGCCCGGCGCGCAGCGGCTTGCCTCCACGGCCACCTGCGCGGAGCAGGCCTTCGCCATCGGCCACCACGCGCTGGGGCTGCAATTCCATCTGGAAGCGAATCTGGATGAACTGGAGGCCTGGTTGATCGGCCATGCCGCAGAGCTCGGCGCAGCGGGTATCGACCCGCGCGTGCTGCGGGCTCAGGCGCCTGCCGTGGCGCAGCGCTTGTCGCAGCGCGCGGGGGACGTGTTCACCGCCTGGCTGGATCGCGCGGAGGCCGCTTGACGCTCCCCACACCCATCCGCATCGACGCCATCCTCACGGGGCGCGCTGTTGACTACACACGCCCGGGCTCACGCAGCGCCATCGATAAGCGTCCGGTGTCCGACGCAGTGGAAATTGGCATCAACGGCATCGTTGGTGATGAGCAAGGCGACCTGCGCGTGCATGGCGGCCCCGACAAGGCGATCCACCACTATCCGTTCGACCATTACGCGGCGTGGCAGGCGGACATCGGTGCAGGCAGCGGTGCCGGAACTGGAGCGCAAGCGGTGCTCGCGCAACCCGGCGCCTTTGGCGAGAACCTGAGCACCGTCGGCATCACCGAAGCCGATGTCTGCGTGGGTGATCGCTTGCGTGCGGGCAGTGTGGTGCTGGAGGTGTCACAACTGCGCCAGCCGTGCTGGAAACTCAACGACCGCTTTGGCACACGCGACATGGCGCGCCGGGTGCAACACACGGGGCGCACGGGCTGGTACTACCGGGTCTTGGAAGGTGGCACGCTGCGCGCGGGCGATACGCTCGAATGGCTCGAACGCCCCTGGCCGCAGTGGTCGCTGGCGCGCGTGCTGGATGTGCTCTATCGCAACATGCTGGACCGCGCCGCGCTGGAAGCCATGCTGGCGCTGCCGCTCACGCCGTCGTGGCGCAAGCTGGTGGAAGGCCGGCTTGCGCGCGGCGAGGTGGAAAGCTGGGCCAAGCGGATCGATGGCCCAGCGCTGGACGCCTGATTAGGGCCTGTCCCCATCTGCAACGTGCGCACGTTGACTCGAGCAGGGGCCAGATGCGCGAAGGACGCCGCCGCAAAGGGGCGCTCCCTTTGCAAGGCGTGCCGACAAAGCAGATGGCTCCTGCTCGGGTCAACCCGGAGGGCAATGGGAATTTGGGCCGCATGGCGTCGTTGCGACCAGCTTGCTTAGCCGGCTAAGCGGCGCTGTCCACGCCTAGCCCTGCAGCCCAAATTCCCGTTGCGTGCGCACGTTCCAGATCGGAACAGGCCCTAAAACGTTTCCCAGTCGGAATCGTCGCCCGCAGCCACCAGCGGCTTGGCCTTGACGAGGCTTGCCGGCACCGCGGCGGGCGCTTTCTCGGAAGCTTTCTCGGCCGGTTTGCTGGCCGGCTGGTCTTCACGCTTGCTCAATACGGGCGCCTTGCGCGATGTCAGCTTGGGCTTGGCCGCACCGGGGCTCGGCTTGGCGGGCTGGCGACGCGGCGTGTCGGCCTTGGCGACAACTGGCGCGACCGGGGCAGCTGGGGCCACCGGTGCAACGGTCGGCGCCACCCTCGTCACCGGTGCGGGCGTCGCGCGCAGCGCATCGGCATGCAAGCGGAATTGCGCCACGATCTGCGTGAGGCTCACGGCCTGCTCTTCCAGTGATTGCGCAGCGGCGGCAGCTTGCTCCACCAGCGCGGCGTTCTGCTGCGTGGCATCGTCCAACTGCGTCACGGCGTGGCTGACTTCTTCGATGCCCGAGCGCTGCTCCTGGCTGGCCGACGAGATCTCGCCCACGATATCGGTCACGCGCTTCACGCTGGCCACCACTTCGCGCATGGTCTCGCCCGCCTCTTCCACCAGCACGCTGCCGGCGTTGACGTTGGCCACGGAGTCGTCGATCAACCCCTTGATCTCCTTGGCCGCTGCCGCGCTGCGCTGCGCGAGGCTGCGCACCTCGCCGGCCACGACGGCAAAGCCGCGGCCCTGCTCGCCTGCGCGCGCCGCTTCCACAGCGGCATTCAGGGCGAGGATGTTGGTCTGGAACGCAATGCCATCGATCACGCCGATGATGTCGACGATCTTGCGCGACGACGCGTTGATCGAGCCCATCGTCTCCACCACGCGCGTCACCACATCGCCGCCGCGCACGGCCACATCCGAGGCGGACACGGCGAGTTGGTTGGCCTGCTGCGCGTTGTCGGCGTTCTGCTGCACGGTCGACATGAGCTGTTCCATGGCCGAGGCCGTTTCTTCCAGCGAACTCGCCTGCTGCTCGGTGCGCGAGGAAAGATCCAGGTTGCCGCTAGCGATTTCACGCGTGGCGGTGCCGATGGTGTCCGACGCGCCCTTGATGCTGCCAATGGTCTGCACCAGCGCGCCACGCATGCGGCCCATGGCGTAGAGCAGGCTGTGGCGGTCGTCCGGGCGGGTGG
Organism: Ralstonia sp. 25C; assembly: GCF_051904805.1. Taxonomy (NCBI): domain Bacteria; kingdom Pseudomonadati; phylum Pseudomonadota; class Betaproteobacteria; order Burkholderiales; family Burkholderiaceae; genus Ralstonia; species Ralstonia sp. 25C. Next base: position 548,088 of record NZ_CP196737.1, read on the forward strand.
CAATGTCGACCGTGAGGTCGCCGCCAGCAATGCGGTTGGCCACCTCGGCCGCGTATGCCGGGTCACCGCCCAGCGTGTTCTGCAGACTCCGGTTGGTCGCTGTGCCGAGCGCAAGCAGCACCATGCCGACCAGCGCCAGCAAGCCGCCGGTCTGGTACAGCGACGTCATGAACGCCGCGTTGATGTCGTCCATGTAGACGCCGGTCGAGAAGACCCAGTCCCACGGCTCGTAGCGCAGGGCAAACGCTGTCTTGGGCACGGGCTCCGTCCCGCCCACCTTGGGCCAGACGTAGCTATGGAACCCACCATTGGGATTCCGGCCGGCGCTGGTCAGGCCAACGTACACCGCGTTGCCTTGTGCATCCTTGAAGCCGGACTGATCCTTGCCGATGAACTCCGGCTTGATCGGGTGCATCACCACCACGTTGTTGGAGTTGGTGATGGTGAAGTAGCCGTCCTTGTCGTAGCGCAGGGCCTTGAAGCGGTCGATTGCCTGCTTCTGCGCTTCTTCCTTGGTGATGGCGCCGCTCTTGGCCAGCTCGTCGTACTGCTTGGCGAGATTCACGGCCATGGTGCTGACGCTCACCAAGCTGTTCTTGCGCTCTTCTATGCGAATCGCGCGGGCCTGGTACGCATTGACCACCGAGATCAACGTCAATGCGATCAGGCTGACGATCAGCGGCAGCCAGAGCTTTTGACGGAAGCTGAGCTTGCTCATTCCAGAGTCTCCGGAGTGGGAGGCACCCTGCGCGAAGTGCGCAAAGCGTCTCTCCATTGGTTTTAGAGTTCCGGAAGGTGTATCGGCAACACGCTCAACAATCTTGAGCCGCCGGCCGTCGCTGGCGGTCAGCTTTCGGAGGGTGCCTCCCCTTTAAGTTGATCTGGATCAATCCCAGGCCGGTGCGATGCCCGATGGGTTGGCAATGCGCTCGCCCCGGTCCAACTCGGCAATACGCGCCATGTCGGCATCGGTCAGGCGCAAGGTGCTGGCGACCAGGTTGCTTTCGAGGTTGGCGCGCCGGGTGGACGACGGAATGACCGAATAGCCCTGCTGCAACGCCCAGGCCAGCGCCACCTGTGCGGGCGTCGCACCGTGCGCCCGAGCGATGTCGGCGATGACCGGATCGGCCAGCACCTTCCCCACGCCCAGCGTCATATAGGAAGTGATGTGGACGCCCTGCTCCCGCGCAAAGGCCGCGACCTTGCGGTTCTGCAGATACGGATGCAGTTCGATCTGGTTGGTGGCGAGGTTGTCTGCCCCCACGATGCCGATGGCCTCCTTGAGGAGCGACACGGTGAAATTCGACACGCCCAGCGCGCGCGTCAGCCCTTGCCGCTTGGCTTCAGCCAGCGCACCGAGGTATTCGGCCATCGGCACCTCGCCCTGCGGCGACGGCCAGTGGATCAGCGTCAGGTCCACCTGCTCGGTCCGCAGCTTGGCGAGACTGTCCTTCAAGCTGGGGATCAGCTTGTCGGCTGCAAAGTTGCTGACCCAGATCTTGGTGGTCAGGAAGAGGTCGTTGCGGGCCACCCCCGATTGCGCGATGGCCTGGCCGACTTCGGCCTCGTTCTCATAGATTTGCGCGGTATCGATGGCGCGGTAGCCGAGTTCCAGCGCAGTGCGCACGGAGTCGATCACGGTCTGGCCCTTCAGGCGGAAGGTGCCCACGCCAAAGACGGGCACGTTGAAAGCGTTGGTCATTGCGTTGTCCTTTGTCTTGAAGAAGGAGGGGGTCAGTGAGCGGCTGGCATCGGGCCATCAAAGCGCGGGCCGACGCCATTGCGGCGGTCCAGCACACCGCTCCATATCGTCAGGCCCAGCGACACCAGCACCACCAGTGCGCCAATCCACGGCGTATGCATCAGGCCCAGATGCGTGACAATCAGCCCGCCCGCCCATGCCGCGCCGGCAATGCCGAGGTTGAAGGCCGCAATGTTCAGGCCCGACGCCACATCCACGGCTTGCGGGGTATAGCGCTCCGCCTGCTTGACCACATACACCTGCAGCCCCGGCACGTTGCCGAACGCCACCGCGCCCCACAGCAGCACCGTCGCCACGGCCGTCCACGGATGATGCGCCGTGAGTGTGAACAGAAACAGCACCGCCGCCAGCAGCGCAAAGATGATCTGCAGGGCAACAATCGGCCCCTTGCGATCAGCCAGGCGACCGCCCCACAGGTTGCCCACCGCCACCGACACACCATAGACGAGCATCACCCAGCCCACTGCCCCAGCGCTGAAGCCAGCTACGTCTTGCAGAATCGGCGCGAGGAACGTGAACGGGATGAACGAGCCGCCGTAGCCGATGGCGGTCTTGGCATACACCATCAGCAGACGCGGCTGCGCCAGCACCCTGGCCTGCTGCATCAGCGACGCCGGTGCCGATTGCGCGAGTTTGCGCGGCACGAACAGCAGGCTGCCGACAAAGGCGATCGCCCCCAGCGCCGACACCGCCAGGAAGGTCTCGCGCCAGCCGAAGTGCTGGCCGATGAAGGTGCCCAGCGGCACGCCCGTCACCAGCGCCACCGTCAGCCCCGTGAACATGATGGCGATGGCGCTCGCGGCCTTTTCTTTCGGCACCAGGTTCGTGGCGATGGTCGACCCAATCGAGAAGAACACCCCGTGTGCCAGCCCCGTCAGCACGCGCGCCAGTACCAGCGATTCATACGTGGGCGCACGCCACGCCAGCAGGTTGCCCAGCGTGAACAGCGCCATCAACGACAGCAGCAGCGTCTTGCGCGGCAGCCGACCGGTCAGCGCGGTCAACACCGGCGCGCCCACCGCCACGCCCAACGCATACAGGCTCACCAGCAACCCGGCAGACGGCAGCGTGATGCTCAAATCCGCCGCCACCGTGGGAATCAGGCCAACGATGACGAACTCCGTCGTCCCGATGGCAAACGCGCTCAGGGTGAGCGCAAACAACGCAATAGGCATGGTGCCCTCCGTTCAATCGATGACCGGAGTGTGGGCGCGCGCGTCTTTGCAAAAAACCCCGTGTTGTGCAGAATACTTTTGACTGGAAATTGATAATCGACGATGAAGACGACGCTCGAAGAACTGCTGGCCTTCCGCACCGTGGTGGATACCGGCTCCGTCACGGCCGCCGCCGAACAGCTCGGCCAGACGGTATCGGGCGTGAGCCGCGCACTGCGGCGGCTGGAAGAGAAGCTGGAAACCACCCTGCTCTCGCGCACCACGCGCCGTTTGGCGCTCACCGACGAAGGCACTGCCTTCCTGGCCCGCGCGCGGGAAATTCTTGCGGCTGTGGATGAAGCCGAAGAGCAGATCGCCCTGCGCCGCCAACAGCCCGCGGGGCGCTTGCGCGTGAACGCCGCCATGCCATTCATGCTGCACGTGATCGCCCCGCTGGTGCCGGACTTCCGCGCACAGTTTCCGCAGATCGACCTGGAGCTGAACACCAACGACCTGATCATCGATCTGCTGGAGGAAGACACCGATGTCGCCATTCGCATCGGCACGCTGCGCGACTCCACGCTGCGCGCGCGGCTGCTCGGCACGCGGCGGCTGCGTGTACTCGCCAGCCCGGCCTATCTGAAGGCACATGGCCGGCCGCGCAGCGTCAGCGATCTGCACAAGCACGCACTGCTCGGCTTCGTGCAGCCCGAATCGCTGAACCACTGGCCCCTGCGCGGTCCACACGGCGATCGCCTGCACATTGAACCCACGCTCAAAGCCTCCAGCGGCGAAACCCTGCGGCAACTGGCCTTGCAAGGCGCCGGCATCGTCTGCCTGGCGGATTTCATGACGGCGGAAGACCGGCGCGCAGGCGATCTCGTGCAAGTGCTGCCTGACGCTACGGTCGAGGTGCAACAGCCTATTCACGCGGTCTACTACCGCAATACGCAGCTTGCCTCGCGCATTGCGTGCTTTCTCGACTATCTGGAAGCGCGACTCGCGAGCAGCGCGGCAGACGATGTGCGGTGAAAGCGCATCGCGGGTATGCAACAATTGCGCGATTCCACACCTTCCGCGCGCGACCGATCGATCGCGCCGCGCCTGAGTACCCATTTGCACCGCATGGCTGAACAGTCCGCCGCTCCGGCTCTGGAGATCGACCCGAAATACGGCCCCTTGGACAAGCACACCCCGATGATGCAGCAATATTTGCGGCTCAAATCGGGGCATCCGCACACGCTTGTCTTCTATCGCATGGGCGACTTCTACGAGCTCTTCTTTGAAGACGCCGAGAAGGCCGCCCGCCTGCTCGACATCACGCTCACCGCGCGCGGCAGCTCCAACGGGCAGCCGATCCGCATGGCGGGCATCCCCTTCCACGCGGTGGAGCAATACCTCGCCAAGCTGGTCAAGCTGGGCGAATCGGTTGCCATCTGCGAACAGATCGGTGACCCGGCCACCACCAAGGGCCCCGTTGAGCGCAAGGTCGTGCGCGTTGTCACGCCCGGCACGCTGACGGATGCCGCACTGCTCTCCGACAAGGTCGACAACCACCTGCTGGCCATCGCGCAACTGCCGGGCAAGCGTGGTGTTGCACCGCTGATCGGGCTGGCATGGCTGAACCTCGTTGGCGGCGAGCTGCGCGTGATGGAATGCAGCCCCGACCAGCTCGATCGCGAGCTCGAGCGCATCCGCCCCGCCGAAGTGCTGGCCGACGACGCCACCTTGAACGCCATCCAGGCCGACGTAGCGCGCACGCGCCTGCCCGATTGGCACTTTGACGTGGAAGCCGGCGCACGCCGCCTGCGTGAACAACTGGGCGTGGCAAGCCTCGTCGCCTTCGGCGCGGAAACCCTGACGGCTGCCCTCGCCGCCGCCGGTGCGCTGCTGAACTACGCGGCCGCCACGCAAGGCCAGTCGCTGCGCCACGTGATCGGCTTGACGGTCGAACACGAGAGCGAATTCATCGGCCTGGACACCGCCACGCGCCGCAATCTGGAACTGACCGAGACGCTGCGCGGGCAGGAATCCCCCACGCTGTTCTCGCTGCTCGACACATGTGCCACCAGCATGGGCAGCCGCTTGCTGCGTCACTGGCTGCACCACCCGCTGCGGGATCGCGCGATACCGCAAGCGCGCCAACAGGCCATCGAAGTGCTGCTCGGCAGCGACTGGCAAACGCTGCGGGCAACGCTGCGCACGTTGTCGGATGTGGAGCGCATTACCGGTCAACTGGCGTTGCTGTCGGCACGCCCGCGCGATCTGTCGTCGCTGCGCGATACGCTCGCGCGCCTGCCGGAGATCCGCGAAGAGTTGCCGCAGAGCGATGCCGCTCCATTGCTGACAGAGTTGTATGCCGCGCTCACGCTGCCTGAGGATGCCCACGCTCTGCTCCAGCGCGCCGTCATGGCGGAGCCGGCTGCCATGGTGCGCGACGGCGGCGTCATCGCCCGCGGCTACGATGCCGATCTGGATGAGCTGCGCGATATTTCCGAAAACTGCGGCCAGTTCCTCGTCGACCTGGAAGCCCGCGAGCGCGAGCGCACCGGCATCGCCAACCTGCGCGTGGAATACAACCGCGTGCATGGCTTCTACATCGAAGTCACCAACGGCCAGGCCGCCAAGGTGCCCGACGACTACCGCCGTCGCCAGACGCTCAAGAACGCCGAGCGCTACATCACGCCCGAGCTGAAGGCGTTTGAAGACAAGGCGCTCTCCGCACAGGATCGCGCGTTGTCGCGCGAAAAGGTGCTCTACGAAGATCTGCTCCAGAAGCTGCTGCCGCATCTGGCCGAGTTCAAGCGCATCGCCGCTGCGCTGGCGCAGGCCGACGTGCTCGCTGCACTGGCAGAGCGTGCGCACGCGCTGTCGTGGGCACGCCCGACGTTGACGGACACACCTGGCATTGAGTTGACGCGCGCGCGGCATCCGGTGGTCGAACAGCAGGTCGAACAGTTCGTCGCCAACGACTGCGTCTTGCAGGACACCCGCAAGCTGCTGCTCATCACGGGCCCGAATATGGGCGGTAAATCGACCTTCATGCGCCAGACCGCATTGGTCGTGCTGCTCGCTTACGTGGGCGCCTTCGTGCCGGCGGAGGCCGCCACCATCGGCCCGATCGATCGCATCTTCACGCGCATCGGCGCGGCGGATGATCTGGCGGGCGGGCGTTCAACGTTCATGGTCGAAATGACCGAGGCCGCTGCCATCCTGCACCGCGCCACGCCCAACAGCCTGGTGCTGATGGACGAAATCGGGCGCGGCACGAGCACCTTCGACGGCCTGGCGCTCGCCTGGGCGATTGCGCGCCACCTGCTGTCGCACAACCGCAGCCACACGCTGTTCGCCACGCACTACTTTGAACTGACGCAATTGCCGCAGGAGTTTGCGCAGGCGGCCAATGTGCACCTCTCCGCTGTGGAACACGGCGACGGCATTGTCTTTCTGCATGCCGTGCAGGAAGGCCCGGCGAGCCAGAGCTACGGCCTGCAGGTTGCGCAACTGGCAGGCGTGCCGCAGCCCGTCATCCGCGCCGCGCGCAAGCGCCTCGCATGGCTGGAGCAGCATTCCGCGGACACGGGCGCCACACCGCAGCTCGACCTGTTCGCCCTCGCCGCCCTCCCCGACGACATGCCCATCGAAGACGAAGACGACGCCCCAGCCGAGCCGCCCAACAGCGCGCTCGCGGATGCCCTCGCCGGCATCGACCCCGATGATCTGACGCCGCGCGAAGCCCTCGATGCGCTGTATCGGCTCAAGGCGCTGTCGAACCCGCCTACCTGATGAAGCGCCTCGGGCTGGTGCCTCGCTCGCTGCAATGCCTCGCCATCGCACTGGCCCTGCTGGCGGGCGGCGCGGTGCACGCTGCATCTGCAAACCGGGCAGGCGCAGCGAATGGATTCAGCTTCGCCGTCATCGGCAACGTGCCCGAACGCGCGGAGGATGTCGGCGCCGCGCGTACCTTGCTCGATGCGATTGACGCCGAGCACCCGGCCTTCGTCGTCCACCTGGGCAACCTCAAGGGCCGCGATGAATCGTGCGCCGATACGCTGCTGGAAGCGCGCCATGATCTGCTCGACAGCCTGATCTCGCCCGTCGTCTACATCCCCGGCGACCACGACTGGAGCGATTGCCAGCGCCCCGCCGCCGGTGGTTTCGACCCCATCGAGCGGCTGCTGCGCGTGCGCGAACTGTTCTACCCCGATGACAACACGCTCGGCCAGCGCACCATGAAGGTGATGCGCCAGTCCGACCAGGCCAAGTTCCGCAGCTATCGCGAAAACACGCGGTGGGAAAGCGGCGGCGTGCTGTTCGTCACCCTCAACGTGCCGGGTGACAACAACAACTACAAGGCCGCCGGCGGCCGCAACGGCGAATATGAAGACCGCCTGGAAGCCAACCGCCAATGGCTGACACGCGCCTTCACGGTTGCCCGCCAGCACAAACTGGCCGGCGTGGTGATCATGATGCAGGCCGATCCGCTGTTCGAAGATGGCTGGGAGCGGCGTCGCGCGCCGAACCTGCTCGATGGACTGCTGCGCCGGCGTCCACACGATGGCTATCTCGGACTCAAGCGCCAATTGCGCGCCCTCACGCGTGAATACGATGGTGCAGTCTTGCTCATCCATGGCGCCAGCCAGACGTTCATCCTCGACCGCCCGCTCAAGGATGAGGACGGGCGCCCCGATCCGCACGTCATGCGCGCGCGCACGTATGGCTCGCCGGTACTCGATCGTTGGCTGGAGGTATCCGTCACGCCCGGCCGCACGCCGCTTTTTCACATCCGCAGCCGACGTACCGACAACACCCCTGCCCCGGCACCAGAAATCACTCCGGCGCCGATGCAATGAAAAACGGGAGCCGAAGCTCCCGTTCTCATATGCGCGTCAGACGATCAATGCAGCGTGTGCGGCTTGTCGTCGTCTTCGTCCTCATCCACCACTTCGAGGCCGTTTTCGCCGTGCACGTGGCCGTGCTCGATCTCTTCAGCCGTGGCTTCACGCACGTCCGTCACCTTCAGCTCAAAGCGCAGCGCCATGCCGGCCAGCGGATGATTGCCGTCCAGCACCACCTTGTCTTCCGCCACATCCGTGACGGTGTAGACGATGGCATCTTCCTCGTCGCCATCTTCAGGCACACCTTCGAACTGCATGCCCACTTCAAGCGGCTCGGGAAAGCGGTCCCGCGGCTCGATCTTGATCAGTTCCTGATCGTAATCACCGAAAGCATCGTCCGGCTCGAGCTGGAGCTTCGTCTCGAAGCCTTGCTCATGGCCGTCCAGCGCTTCCTCGATCTTGGGGAACGTGCCATCATAGCCGCCGTGCAAATACACCATCGGCTCATCGGATTCCTCGATGACGTTGCCCTGCGCGTCGGACAGTTTGTAAGCCACCGACACCACCGTATTCTTCGCGATTTTCAATTGCGCACTCCATGAACGAAGTCTCATTATACGCTGCCGATGGCGGCGTCCAAGGCAGTGTCCAAACTGCGCTTCCAGTGAGTCAGCCCGCACAGTTGCTGGGCGGCTTGTCGCCACGCGAATTCATGCGCACGCACTGGCAGAAAAAACCTCTGCTGATCCGGCAAGCACTCTCGCCTGAAGAGATGCGTGCGCTGCACTTTCCGCTGTCTCCCGAGCGCGTGCTGGCGCTGGCCGAACGCCCTGATGTGGAATCGCGCCTGATCGCGCAATCGCGTGGGCGGTGGTCATTCAATCACGGCCCCTTCGACGAGCGCCCCCTGCCCTCGCGCAAGACGCGCAACTGGTCGGTGCTCGTGCAGGGCGCGAATCTTGTCGAACCCGCCGTCGAAGCGCTCATGCAGCGCTTTCGCTTTATCCCAGACGCACGACTCGACGATGTGATGATCAGTTTCGCCACCGACGGCGGCGGCGTCGGCCCGCACTTCGATTCGTACGACGTGTTCCTGCTGCAGGCCCATGGCAAACGTCGCTGGCGGATTTCCGCGCAAGACGATCTCACCCTCGTGCCGGATCTGCCGCTGAAGATCCTCGCCAACTTCCAGCCCGAAGAAGAATTCGTACTGGAACCCGGCGACATGCTGTACCTGCCTCCGCACTACGCGCACGACGGTGTGGCCGAGGGTGATTGCATGACGTACTCGATCGGATTCCGCTCACCGGCGTACCGCGAGCTCGCGGGCCACTTCCTCGGGTTCCTGTCGCAAACGCTGGAAGACGACCCCAACTTCGAGGGCCGCTACGCCGACCCGGATCAGAAACCCACGGAGCACCCCGGCGAACTGCCGGCCGCCATGGTCAAGGCTCTCGCGCAAAAGCTGAACGCGCTGCGCTGGACGCCAGAGCTGGTCGGCGAATTCCTCGGTGCTTATCTGTCCGAGCCCAAGGATCACGTGGACTTCGTGACGCAGCCGCGGCTGCCGCTGGCCCGCTTCACTGCGCGCGCGCGCAAGGAAGGCATCGTGCTCGACGCTCGCACGCAAGCGCTGTATGACACTCAACGCTTCTGGATCAATGGCGACACGTTCGAGCCATCAGGAACATTGCTTGCGTGGCTCTCCGCATTGGCAGACCACCGCCGTGCGAGTGCGGCGTCGGTCGACGCGGCCGCCGACCTGCCTGATCTGATGGACACACTGCACGCCTGGTATGAAGAAGGCTGGTTGCGGTTGGCAGGCCCAGCACCACGCTGAATCCCGTTGAAACACATGGTTACAAAAGCGCGGAACTCGAGCGTGCGTCAGGCCCCACTCAGCTACACAGGGTAGTCAAACGCCGCTATAATCCGGCGTTAGCTTGCTGCCAAGGCGCCCCTGTGCGAGTTGGCAGTTGGCATAGAAGAAGTCGTACCAGAGCGATAATTACCGGTAATTATTCATCGCCCTTTCTGTTGTTCGCTTTCCATATTCAGTTTAAGGATCGAAAAAATGAAAAAGTCTCTCCTGATCGCCTCGCTGATGGCTGCTGTGGCTCTGGCTGCTTGCGGTAAGAAGGAAGAAGCCGCTGCTCCGGCTGCTGCTCCGGAAGCTTCGGCTCCGGCCGCTGCTGCTTCGGCTCCGGCTGCTGCCGCTTCGGACGCTGCTGCTGCTCCGGCTGCTGCCGCTTCGGACGCTGCTGCTTCGGCTCCGGCTGCCGCTGCTTCGGACGCTGCTGCTTCGGCTCCGGCTGCTAAGCAATAATCGCGTTTCTCGCGAGACAAAAAAGCCGACCTTCGGGTCGGCTTTTTTCATGGGCGTGCGCTAGACAACATCTCGATCGCCCGGTTGCCAGTTCAAGTTGTTTCTGAATCTTACAAGACAAGCAAAGCGCCGCTTATACGGTGCGCCAGGGTAGCCCTTCTTCCTGATCCGCGATCGGCACATCGTTGACATCAATGCCGAGCGCAATCGCAATGGCCTCGCCGGCTAGCAACGGCGTGTTGTTCTGCTTGGACAGGTGCGCTGCCACCACCGTATGCAAGGCGTCGTGCCGAACACGCGTGAGGATCGCGGTGGCAATGTCGTTGGCCAGGTGCCCAAAATCCCCGCCGATGCGCTGCTTCAATGACCACGGATACGGCGAATTGGCCAGCATCTCGCGGTCGTGATTGCACTCCAGCACGAGCGCGTGCAGGCCTTCCAGATGCGCGCACAGATATTCCGTCGACATGCCCGCATCCGTCAGCACACCCAGGTGTCGCGCGCCGTCGTTGAAGACAAACTGCAGAGGCTCGCGCGCATCGTGCGGCACCGTGTAAGGCGAGATCTGCAGGTCACCAACACTAAACACGTCGTCGGCTCGGCAGAAGCGCACGGCGGCGCGATCGGCACCGCGCAATTTTTCCGTCGCGCGATAGGTGCCGTGGCTGGTCCAAACGGGGATGTTGAATTTGGCGGCAACGGCGTAGGCGCTGCCGACATGATCGCCGTGCTCGTGCGTGACGAGAATGGCGTTGAGAGACTCCGGTGCACAGCCAAGACGCTCCAGCCGGTGCACGGTTTCGCGAATGCCGAATCCGCAGTCGAGCAGGATGCGCGTGCACGTCGTTCCATCGGAGGACTCGACGAGCAGCGCATTCCCTTCACTGCCGCTGCCAAGGCTGGCGAATCGTAGGGTCATCGCTCAGCCCACACAGCAGCGGTACTGCATCACGCTGATCAGCGCAGTTGCTCGTCGAGCAGCGACAGAATGCGCTTGCCGATGTCGCCAGTCTGCGCAGAGCCGTCGTCGTTCTGCACGAGAACAGTCGACGCATTGCCAGCATCCTTGACCACCACGCGGTAGCGCTTGGCACGCTTGAGGTCTTCGATCTTCGTGCCCGAGAACAGACGCGAGAAGAAGCCCGGTGCGTTGGCTTCGGCCTTGGTATCGGCGTAGCGCACGAAGTACACGCCTTGCGCGCGATCGCGATCGTCCACGGTGAAGTTCACGCGATCCAGGGCCAGACCCACGGTACGCCATGCGCGGTCGAATGGCTCTGGCACGTTCAGCACCGGCTGTCCATTTGCCTGCGCCAGCAGCGACGGTCCGGCAACGCGTGCGGCCTGGACACCTTCCGTCGCCTTTCCGCCCGTTTCCACCGGATGTGCCGCCTGCGTTTGCGCGAGCTTCTGCTGCGCGGCGTCCTTGCTGGCGCCCAGACGCTGCATCAGGCGCGAGAGGAATTCGGCTTCCAACTCGGGATCCGCCGGACGCGGCGTCCACACGGTCTGGTCCTTGGATGAACCGACCAGTTGTTCCTGCGCGCCACGGTGCGAGATATAGACCTCCACCGTGCCGTTCGGGCCCTTCTCGATACGAGTGCGAAACTTGTCGCGCTCACCCGTCGAATACAGGCCATCGAACACCTTGCCAATCGTCCGGCGGAGGATGTCCTGCGGAATCTTGGCGCGGTTCTCAGCCCAGTCGGTCTCCATGATGCCGGTCTCTGGCGAGTCGATCACCAGCAGGAAACCAAGCTCCTGCCAGTACGTGCGCAGTTGCGGCCAGAGCGCATCGGGGGTGGTCTTGACGACCAGCCAGCGTTGGTTGCCATCGCGCTCGATACGCATGTCGGACACGGCGGGCAGCACGTTGTCCGTGCCCGAACCCGGCGTGGTGACCTTCGGCGCCGTCGACGTATAGGCCGACAACGTGGTCGTGCCCGTGTCCGGCGCAGCATAACGGCGATCCGCCTGAACGCTGGTCAGGTCGGGCGGAATTTCCAGCGTCGGGCCCTTCTTGGCCTGCGATTTGTAATCGATGCGATCCGGCTGCATCACCTCATTGACGGTATCGCAACCGGAAATCAGGGCAACCGACAGCGCGGCCAGCAACAGATGAGCAGACGTCGCCACAGCCCCGCGACGGGTTTGGTGCAGTTTCATTGACTTGCGATCCTTCAAACGAGAACGATGGCTTGAATAACCAAGGAAGAGCCGTTGAACATCAGGAGAGCAGCCCGGCATCCTTCAGGGATGCGCGCACGACCTCGTGATACTGGGGTGCCAGCGGGGTCAACGGCAGGCGAATGCCGCCTCCCATCTTGCCCATGGCCTGGAGGGCCCATTTGACGGGAATCGGGTTCGATTCCACGAACAGGTTCTTATGCACCGACAGCAGTTGCATATGGATGCGGCGGGCCGTTTCCACGTCGCCGCGCATGGCAGCGGCACACAGTTCGTGCATGGCGCGCGGCGCCACGTTGGCCGTCACGGAGATATTGCCGTGACCGCCCAGCAGCATCAGCGCGATGGCGGTCGGGTCATCCCCGCTGTAGATCTTGAACGAGGCCGGCGCGCCCTTGATGAGCTGCGCGGCACGGTCGATGTTGCCGGTGGCTTCCTTCACGCCGATGATGCCCGGCACATCGGCCAGACGCAGCATGGTCTCGACCGTCATATCGGCCACGGTACGGCCCGGCACGTTGTACAAAATGACCGGCAGGTCCACCGATTCGGCGACCTTGCGGAAGTGCAAATACATGCCTTCCTGCGTCGGCTTGTTGTAGTACGGCACGACCTGCAGCGAGGCATCCGCACCGACTTGCTTGGCGTAGGCCGTCAGTTCGACCGCCTCGGTGGTGGAATTGCCGCCGGTGCCGGCGATGATCGGCACGCGCTTGTTGGCCTGCTCGACCGCCACGCGGATCAGCTCACGGTGCTCTTCCACCGACACGGTCGGGGATTCACCGCTGGTGCCGACGATAACGATGCCGTCGGTGCCCTCGGCGATATGCCAATCGATCAGCTTGCGCAGCGACGGGAAATCAAGGCTGCCGTCCTCGTGCATGGGCGTGACGATGGCGACGAGACTGCCGGAAATCTGGGTCATGGTTTCGAAAGCAGACAAAAGCGTGAACGTAAACAGTCGGATTGTACCGGATCGTCAGAACGGATTCGCCACATCTGAACCCCGCCACGAGACGGGTAAGCGGCCGTCCTCAGCAAGTTCAAAGTGCGTAGCGCGGCGCCTGCACCCCGGCCCGCTCGCGCACCGCGCAAATCCGCTGCACATAGGCGTTTCGGGGCGATGCCAGGAAGCCGTCTTCGTAGCCGATCACCCGCAATTGACCTCGCACGGCATCGAGCAGTTCACCCGGCGCCAGCAAGAATGCCGGGTTGGACGGTTTTCCGACGGTTTCGTTTCCCGCGGCGAAGGTTTCGTAGATCAGGCGACCACCGGGCGCAACGGCCGCCAGCAAGTGCGTCCACAGCGGTCGGTGCAGGTAATTTGTAACGACGACGGCATCGAACACAGCCCCGGCCGACAACGGCCACGGACCGCCCTCGATGTCGGCGACGATGGTGTCGGCGATGCCCGCGAGACCCGACAGCGCCGCAGCATCGCGGTCGATGCCGGTCACACGCAAGCCTCGCGCGGCAAGCCAGCGCACGTGGCGACCGCTACCGCAAGCCACGTCCAGCACAGACGCGCCGGCCGGCAGTTCAGCCGCCCAGCGCGCCACCCACGGCGAGGGCGCAGCGAGCGTGTGCGGATCCACTGCAGCGGCTGACATCGCCAACTCGTCAGCTATAGGCCAGGCCCATCGCCTCGCGCACTTCGCGCATGGTCTCTTGCGTGACCTTGCGGGCGTTGTCGCAGCCGTCGGCGATGATGGCGCGCAGCAGGGACGGATCGTCCATGTACTTCTGGGCGCGCTCGAGCATCGGTTGCTGCTCGCGCAGGATGCCGTCGATCACGGGCTGCTTGCACTCGAGGCAGCCGATGCCAGCGCTACGGCAGCCCTTCTGCGCCCATTCCTTGGTATCGGCATCGGAATAGACCTGATGCAGTTGCCACACGGGGCACTTGTCGGGATTGCCAGGATCGGTGCGGCGCACGCGGGCCGGATCGGTCGGCATGGTGCGAACCTTTTTCTCGACGGTTTCCTTGTCCTCGCGCATGCGGATCGTGTTGTTGTACGACTTGGACATCTTCTGGCCGTCGAGACCCGGCATGCGCGATGCCTCGGTCAGCAGCACCTGCGGCTCGGGCAGGATGATCTTGCGGGCGCCTTCCAGGTAACCGAACAGACGTTCGCGGTCACCCATCGACAGGCTTTGCGATTCAGCCAGCAGCGCGCGGGCCTGCTCCAGGGCTTCGTCTTCGCCGCGCTCCTGATAGGCAGTGCGCAGTTCCAGATACAGCTTGGCGCGCTTGCCGCCGAGCTTCTTGGCCGCTTCCAGCGCCTTCTCTTCGAAGCCCGGTTCGCGGCCGTACAGGTAGTTGAAGCGGCGGGCGACCTCACGCGTCATCTCAACGTGCGGCACCTGGTCTTCGCCCACGGGCACGAAGCCGGCGCGGTAGATCAGGATGTCGGCGGCCTGCAGCAGCGGGTAACCGAGGAAGCCGTAGGTAGAGAGGTCCTTCTCCTTGAGCTTCTCGATCTGGTCCTTGTAGGTCGGCACGCGCTCGAGCCAGCCCAGCGGCGTGCCCATCGAGAGCAGCAGGAACAGCTCGGCATGCTCCGGCACGCGGCTCTGGATAAACAGCGTGGACTGCGTCGGATCAACGCCGGCGGCCAGCCAGTCGATCAGCATTTCCCACACGGATTCCTCGATCACCTCGGGCGATTCGTAGTGCGTGGTCAGCGCATGCCAATCCGCGACGAAGAAATAGCACGGGTACTCGGCCTGCAGCCGAACCCAGTTTTTCAGAACGCCGTGGTAGTGCCCCAGGTGCAGGGCACCGGTCGGACGCATGCCGGAGAGAACGCGGTCAGGAAACATGTGGGAAATGGAGTTGGAGACTCAGGAATTCAGGAAAACAGCATCTGCAGCGGACTCAGAATCCACTGCAGCATGTGAAACAGCAGCGCCATGATCGGGCGCATCCAGACGTTGGTGATGACGTTGGAAATGATCAACGCCATCACGATAAAGAAGCCAAACGGTTCGATGCGCGACAGCGCCAGCGCGGCGCGCGGCGGCAGAAGCGCCGAGAGCACGCGCCCGCCGTCGAGCGGCGGCAGCGGGAACATGTTGAACGCGGCCATCACCATGTTCACCAGAATGCCGGCGCGCGCCATGCCAATCAGGAAGGGCTCATTCACGCCGCCCACGGCAAACAGCACCGCCAGCACACCCCAGAGGATCGCCTGAACAAAGTTGGTGGCCGGCCCGGCCAACGCCACCCACATGCCGTGCCAGCGCGGATCCCGCAGACGGCCGAAGCGCACTGGCACCGGCTTCGCATAGCCGAAGACGAAGGCGCCACTGGTGGCGAAATACAGCAGCAGCGGCATCGCGATCGTGCCGATTGGATCGATGTGCCGCAGCGGATTGATGCTGATACGGCCCATGACATAGGCCGTATCGTCGCCGAAATGCTTGGCGACATAGCCATGCGCCGCCTCGTGCAGCGTGATGGCAAACAGGACGGGAATCGCGTAAACCGCGATGTTCTGGATCAGGGTGGGGTCCATAGGCGGGCTATTGTAGCAAGCGCGCGCGGCCGGCCGCCGGCCGCCAACGCATGCTTACAGGCCCACGCGGGCCGGATCGCCCCGGCCCCGGCGCACGAGCTCTGGCTCGCCGCCGGTCAGGTCGATGACGGTGGTGGGTTCGGCTGGCGCTGGGCCGCCATCGATGACGAGTTCGAGCTGTTTTTCCAGCCGTCCGCGGATGGCCTCGGCCTCGTTCAGCGGCTCGTCGTCGCCGGGCAGCTGCAGCGTGGCCGACAGTAGCGGCTCACCCAGCTCGGCCATCAGCGCCAACGGGATCGGGTGTTCGGGCACGCGCAGGCCGATGGTCTTGCGCGACGGGTGCGAGAGCCGGCGCGGCACTTCCTTGGTGGCTTCCAGCAGAAACACGAACGGGCCAGGGGTGGCCGCCTTCAGCACGCGATACTGCTTGTTGTCGACGCGCGCAAACGTGGCCAGCTCGGACAAATCCCGGCACATCAGCGTGAGGTGGTGTTTCTCGTCGATGCCGCGTACGCGGCGCAGGCGCTCGACGGCCGCTTTGTCGTCCAGGTGGCAGGCAAGCGCGTAGCAAGAATCCGTAGGCAGCGCGACCAAGCCCCCAGCGCGGATGATGTCGGACGCTTGGCGGATCAGGCGTCCTTGCGGCGTGGTCGGGTGGATCTGGAAGAACTGGGACATGCGGGGCGCGGGTGGGTACGAGGTACGGTACGAAAACCTACGACATCCACCGGCTCCACACCGGCGTGAGGTTGTCAGGCAGCGGCGGCAATTCGCCCAGTTCGATGCGGCCTTCACCGGGGCCATGGAAATCGGACCCGCGCGACGCCAGCAGGCCGTAGCGGCGGGCCACGTCGGCATACAGGGCGTATTGATCGGGCGTGTGGCTGCCGGTCACCACTTCAACGCCCGCCCCGCCCAAATCCTTGAATTCGTCGAACAGCGCACTGTGCTCCACGAGCGAGAGCGTGTACCGCCCCGGATGCGCCATCACCGCGACACCGCCTGCGCCTTTGATCCAGCCGATCGCGTCAGCCAGGCGCGCCCAGCGATGCGGCACGTAGCCCGGTTTGCCGTCACCGAGGTAGCGGTCGAACACCTCGGAGATATCGCTGCAGTGGCCGTGCTCCACCAGGAAGCGCGCGAAGTGCGTGCGCGAGACCATGTCGGGATTGCCGGCATAGCGCAGCGCGCCTTCATACGCACCTTCGATGCCGAGTTTGGCCAGGGCAGCGCTGATGTCCTCCGCACGGGCGCAGCGGCCGGAGCGGGTGCGTTCGAGCCCCTGCACCAGATCGGCGTTCTCCGGATCGATGCCCAGGCCAACGATGTGCAGGGTGCGCCCTGCCCAGGTGACGGAGATTTCCACGCCCGGCAGATAGGCCATGCCAAGCGATGTGGCAGCCTCGCGCGCGGCGGCTTGGCCACCCACTTCATCGTGATCGGTCAGCGCCCAGAGCGTCACACCGTGGGCGGCGGCACGCGCCGCCACCTCTTGGGGCGCAAGCATGCCGTCGGACACTGTGGAATGGCAGTGCAGATCGGCGTTTCGGGCGGAGGCGGTGGAGATGTTTGGCATTCCATCATTTTACTGCTGCGGCGCGTCACCGGGGGCGCTCACCCCACGACCAGACGGCCCCGGGAAGACCCGACTGCCCGTGGCGGTGTTCGCGGCGCGCCGGTTGCTGCACGCTATAGTGCGCCCATTGTTTCGTTCCCTACGCTTTGTCATGACTTCCGCCGCAACCCTCCCCGCTGAATCCGCCCCGCCCATCGCGCAACGCATCGACGTACTTGTCGTGGGCGCGGGGCCAGTGGGTCTGTTTGCGGCGTTTCAGGCCGGCGTGCTGGGGCTGTCGTGCGTACTGGTCGATGCGCTGGACCGCCCCGGCGGCCAATGCACCGAGCTGTATCCGGAAAAGCCGATCTACGACATCCCCGCGCTGGTGTCGTGCACCGCGCAGGAACTCGTCGACCGGCTGCTGGCGCAGTGCGCGCCGTTCAACTACCCCATTCTGTGCAACCGCCGCGCGGAAACCGTTGAAACGCTGCAAGCCGAGCACAGCCAGCGCTTCCGCGTGACCACGAGCGCCGGTGACGTATTCGACTGCGCTGCCGTGCTCATCACTGCAGGGAACGGCGCCTTCACGCCACAGCGCGTATCGCTGCCCGAAGCCGCCGCACTGGAAGGCCGCCACCTGCACTACGCCGTGCGCGACACGGCCCGTTTTGCTGGCAAGCGCGTCGTCATCGCCGGCGGCGGGGATTCCGCGCTCGACTGGGCGCTGGCATTGCGCAAGGTGGCGGCGCGCGTGACGCTGGTGCATCGGCGAGAGGGCTTTCGCGCGGCCGATGCGAGCGTCGCCGAAATGCGCGCAGCCGTGGCCGCCGGCGAGATGGATTTCGTGCTCGGCATGGTTTCCCGTTTGGACAGCACGCCCGACGGCACACTCACCGGCGTGGCCATTCGCGGACGCGATGGCGAAACTGCCCTGCCCGGCGATGAATTGATCGCGCTATACGGCTTGGTGTCGGAGCCAGGCCCGATCGCCAACTGGGGCGTGGAGATGCGCGCAGGCCGCATCACCGTGGAAACCACGGCGTATGAGACCTCGCGCCAAGGCGTGTTCGCAGCGGGCGATATCGCGCTGTATCCGAACAAGCAGAAGTTGATTCTGTCGGGCTTCCATGAAGTGGCCATGGCGCTGCGCCGCGCTTACCGCTACGCGAATCCGGACAAAACGCTCGTGCATACGCATTCGAGCAACGATGCGGGGCTACAGACGAAGCTGCATGTGGCCGCGGAATGACCGCACCGCTGCATGACATGCACGTCGTTGTCATCGGCGGCTACGGCTTTTTTGGGCAAAGGCTGATCGAGCGGCTATCAGCCCACGACTCGCTGACAGTGACGATTGCCGGTCGATCGTTGCCGCAAGCGCAAGCCTTGGTCGCCACCTTGCAACCGAAGGCGCGTGCCACCCTGCGCGCCGAGGCCATCGACATCCATGCTCCCAATTTCGATCAGTCGCTGCGCACGCTTGTCCCGGACCTGCTGATCCATACCGGTGGACCGTTCCAAGGTCAGGACTACCACGTCGCGCGCGCATGTATCTCCGCGGGCGTGCACTACATCGACTTGGCCGATGGGCGCGCGTTTGTGCAGGACATTGCCACGCTGGACGCGGCGGCCAAGCAAGCCGATGTACTGGTCGTCAGCGGCGCGAGTTCGGTGCCAGCGCTATCGGGTGCGGCCGTTGACCACCTGACGCGCGACATGACCTCGGTGCAATCCATTGATATCGGCATGAGCCCTGGCAACCGCACGGAGCGTGGGCTGTTGACCATCCAGGCGATCCTGACGTATTGCGGCAAGCCGCTGGCATCTGCGGGCGCGGGCGAGCCAGTCTTCGGCTGGAGCGGCACATGGCGCCACACCTACCCGGCGCCCGTGGGTGAGCGGTTGATGTCGCCGTGTGACGTGCCGGATCTGGCGCTGTTTCCTCAACGCTATCCGGGAACGCCGCATGTGCGCTTCGGCGCGGGACTGGAACTGCGCTTCCTGCATCGCGGCATGAACGTGATGGCCGCGCTGGCGCGCGCGGGGCTGGTCAACAACTGGGCACGACACACGCGCTGGCTGAAGGCGGCGTCCGACTGGTTCGAGAACTGGGGCTCGGACGCGGGCGGCATGCATCTGCGCGTCGACGGGCTGCTGGCGGACGGCACATCGCGCTCACGCTTGTGGCACTTGATCGCCCTTCGCGGTGACGGCCCGTACGTGCCGACACTGGCCGCTGCCGCATTGGTTCGCCGCTTTCTGGAAGGGACGTTGCCGCGACGCGGCGCCATGCCCTGCGTCGGCCTGCTGACCTTGGACGACTTTGCGCGCGAAACCGACGGCTTGGCGATCACGATGCAAGAAGCGCACGCATGACCGCCTCGCTCTACGAAACCATCCTCGGCGCGCAGTACGCGGAACTGGCACCGGCGGTGCAGGCGTTCCACCGCATTGCAGGGCGGGTCGTGCTGCACGGCGAGGTCGAGACCGAACCGCCTGCGTCGCGTCTGGCGCGCGGGCTCGCATGGTGCATCCGCACGCCACGTACACCAACACGCGGCCCGATCCGCTTCACACTCGACGCCACGCCACAGCAGGAGACCTGGACGCGCCATTTCCCGCGCCAGACGATGCGTTCGACGTTGTCGCTGCATCAGGGGCGCATCATGGAACGGCTCGGCGCGGTGCGTCTGTTCTTTGCGCTGGAAGCGGAGCGCGGCGTGCTGCAGATGCGCCTGGAGGGCTTGCGCTTCCTCGGCATCCCCTGCCCTGCCTGGCTGCGGCCTGACGTATTGGCCGAAGAAACCGGCAGCGGTGATCGCTTCCACTTCAACATCCGCGCCAGCGTGCCGCTGCTGGGCGTCGTTGCCGCCTATCGCGGCTACCTGGACCTGACAACGCTGGAGCGCAAATGATCGTCGTCTACGATGCGCACTGCCTGCTGTGCAGCGGCTCTATCCAGTTTCTGTTGCGACACGATCGGCAAGGCGTGCTGCGCTTCGCGTCCATGCAAGGCAAGACGGGGCAGCAACTGCTCGAGCAAGCTGGCGTGAATCCGGATGACGTGAACACCGTGCTGTTCGTGCGAGGCGGCCATGCGTGGCGCGAGAGCGCTGCCGTGCTGCGCGTCCTGCATGTGCTTGGCTGGCCGTGGCGGCTGGCGTGGGTCGGCTGGTTGATCCCGGTGCCGTTGCGCGACGCGCTTTACCGCTGCGTCGCGCGCAACCGCTATCGATGGTTTGGGCGGTCAGACACCTGCATCCTGCCGCCGCCGGGCGCGGCACAGCGGTTTCTGGACTGAGCGTTGCAGCTCAGCGCTGGAGACAGAATTCCTCGATCAGCGCAGCGACCTGTTCGGGCTGATCGTGATGCAGCATGTGGCCGGCATCCGCAATCAGCACCTCACGAAAATCAGGAAACGCGGCAAAGCGCGCCTTGAACTCAGGCAGCGGCACATCGCCCGCAATCGCCTTCAGCGTGGGCGAATCGACCGCCTCGACATGCAGCACCGGCGCGGTGACGCGGCGCCAGATCTCCATCACCTCGTCCAGCCGATAGAGCTGCGGATTGATGATCTTGTGCGCCGGATCGCCGAGGATTTCCCAGCGGCCCTCGGCGTTCTGGCTCGACCAGTGCTGCGCCAGGAACGCGGCCTTGTCTGCAGGCAAGCGCGGGTTGGTCTTCTGCAGGCGCGCGGCAACGTCTTCGACGGTGGCGTAGGTGTTCAGGCGCGGCTTGTCCTTCAGCTCATCGAGCCAGCGTGCATAGCGGCGCGGCGCCTGCGACGCCTTCGATGCCGACATGCCGAATCCCTCCAGATCCACCACGCGCTGCACGCGCTCGGGCCGGATGCCCGCATACAGACACACCACGTTGGCACCCAGGCTGTGGCCGACCAGCGTCACCTGCCCTTCGGGCTGATAGTGGTCGATGATGGCTTCGAGATCGGCCACGTAGTCGGCAAACCAGTAGCTTTCGACACCGGGAGCATCCGTCAACCGGGCCGACTGGCCATAGCCGCGCCAGTCCGGCGCCACGATATGCCAACGCTCACGCAGCGCATCGACGAGAAACTGGAACGACGCCGACACATCCATCCACCCGTGGAACAGGAACAGGATCGGCGCACCGGGCTCGCCCCATTCGCGGATGTGATAGCGCAGGCCGCGCACATGCAGGTAGGTGGAGCGGGAAGCTTGGCGCGCGGCCGGCTGCGAGGTGGAGTCCATGGTTTCCGTCACCGAACAAATAGAAATCGAACGATCGTTCTTTTTCCGACGATTATAGCGGCGAGCGGGCAACGCCGTGGCGCTTAGAACGAGGCTTCCAGCGCGGCAATCTCGTCGTCGTCAAAACCGGCCTGACGGCGGGCGTCGAGATTGAACGGCCCGCGCAGCCGTGGCGCACCGTATTGCTCGGCCAACTGGCGATACGTTGGCACTGGATCAAGCCCCGCCCGCTCGCACAGCCACCGGTACCAGCGGTTACCGACCGCCACGTGGCCAATCTCGTCGCGCAGGATGATGTCGAGGATGCCGGCGGCCGCCATGTCGCCGGCCTGTGCCAGCTTGGCGCGAATCGGCGGCGAAGCATCAAGCCCACGCGCCTCCAGCGTGCGCGGCACCAGGGCCATACGTGCAAGCGGATCGGCGGCAGTCTTTTCGGTCATCTGCCAGAGGCCGTCGTGGGCTGGGTGATCGCCGTAACGGCAATCGAGCGTGGCCAGGTGCGCAGACAGCAGCGAGAAATGCGTCGCCTCTTCAGCTGCCACGCGCATCCAGTCCTGATAGAAGGCGACCGGCATGCCGGCAAAACGCCACACCGCATCGAGTGCAAGGTTGATGGCGTTGAATTCGATATGCGCCAGCGCATGCAGCAGCGCGGCGCGCCCACGCGGCGTATCGATCGCACGCCGACGCGGAACCTGGGACGGCGGCACAAGCACCGGCGCTTCTGGCCGGCCCGGGACGCCGCTGTCCGGTGCTGCGATCGCCTGTTCGATGCCCCAGCTCGCGTCGTCAGCGTGCTGGGCGCTTTCGCCCAGGCGCAATGTGGCGTCAACCTTGGCGGCAGGATCGGTCAGGCACAAGGCAGCCAACGCGGCATGGCGCAAGGAGTCGGTGGGCGGCTGGTGGGAAGGCTGTGTAGCGGTCATCGGCGTACAATTCTGGCTTTCCGCCATTTTAAATCGACGTGTCGGCCGCGCCCCGCCCGGCAGGCTTGAAGACGCGCGCAATTTCCCCATCTAGACAGATTCTGGAGACCGATCGCATGGCCCTCTACCAACTCGGCGACGTTGCCCCGACCATTGACGAAAACGCCTACGTGGCCCCTGAAGCGACCGTGATCGGCCGCGTGGAGCTCAAGGCACGCGCCAGCGTGTGGCCGGGCGCCGTCATCCGCGGGGACAACGAGCCGATCACGGTGGGCGAGGCCAGCAACGTGCAGGAAGGCTCGGTGCTGCATACCGACCCGGGCTGCCCGCTGAACATCGGCGACCGCGTGACGATCGGCCACCAGGCCATGCTGCACGGCTGCACCATCGGCGAAGGCTCGCTGATCGGCATCCAGGCGGTGGTGCTCAATCGCGCGGTGATCGGCAAGAACTGCCTGGTGGGTGCGGGGGCGATCGTCACCGAAGGCAAGGTCTTCGAAGACGGCACGCTCATCCTGGGCGCACCCGCCAAGGCCGTGCGCAAACTGACGGAAGACGACATCGCCAAGATGCACCTGAATACGGAGACGTATGCCGTGCGCCAGGCGATGTACAAGCAGCAACTGAAACGGATTGATGGATGACTGACGAGCTGAAGAAATTTGTATTCGACGCTGCGCCCGTGCGCGGTGAACTGGTGCGCCTGGAAGGCACCTGGCAAGAGGTGCTGCGCCGTCGCCGCTACCCCGCCCCGGTGCAAACGCTGCTGGGCGAGATGATGGCCGCCGCGGCGCTGTTGTCGGCCAACCTGAAGTTCAATGGCGCGCTGGTCATGCAGCTGCACGGCGATGGCCCGGTGCGCATGCTGGTCGTGGAGTGCAACTCCGACCTGTCGATGCGCGCCACCGCCAAGATCGCCGAAGGCACCGAGATTGCCGACGATGCCACGCTTGCCGAGATGGTCAACGTACACGGCCACGGCCGCTTTGCCATCACGCTCGATCCGCAAGACAAGCTGCCGGGTCAGCAGCCGTATCAGGGCATCGTGCCCCTGGCGGACGAAAACGGGCCGCTCGCCACCATCACCGAGGTGCTCGAGCACTACATGCAGAGTTCCGAACAGCTCGATACGCGCCTGTGGCTCGCCGCTGACACCAAGGCTGCCTCGGGCATGCTGCTGCAGCGTCTGCCTTCGTATGGCGGGGCCATGGAAGGCCGACCGGGCAATACGCCAGCGCAAGTTGGCGAAACCGGCCAGCCGCTGCACAAGGACGTGCAGGAACAGGACCTCGACACGTGGGAACGCGTCTGCCAGCTCGGCAAAACCCTGCGCCGCGACGAACTGCTCGAACAGCCCATCGACACCCTGATCAAGCGCTTGTATTGGGAAGAAATGGAAGCCGCAGGCATCCGCATGTTCGAACCGCTGAACCCGCACTTCCGCTGCTCGTGCTCGCGCCTGCGCGTGGGCGCCATGCTGCGTACGCTCGGCCAAGCCGAGGTCAAGAGCATTCTGGAAGAGCGCGACAAGGTGGAGATCGACTGCGAGTTCTGCGGCCAACACTACAGCTTCGACGCGGTGGACTGTGCACAGCTGTTCGCGCAGGACACCGTCGCGCAGGGTATTCAGGGCGCATCGGAACAGCGCCATTGAACGCCGCGACATAGTATGAAGATGCATGGCGCGCGGCACTTCAGGGTGCCGCCCGCGCTCTAAGTCGCCGGTTTCGTCATCTGCCGCTTACTGCGGAGCGCATCATGTCTGACTCCACCTTCCAGTCGTTGAATCTGTCCCGCATTGGCGCGCTGGCATTGCCCGTCGTGGTGACATTGCTGGCGTCTGCCTGCGTCGCCGTGCCACGTGGCCCGGGCGGCACGCCTTACACCGCGCGCTTGCCAGCCGACACGCAATCGGCCGCAGCGGCCCCGCTGTCAGCGGAAGACCGAAAAAAACTGGACGAGCTGAACGCCAAGGCGCTGCGTGAATCCGACCAGGCCGTCAAGCGTGATGCCGAGGCACGCGCCTATGCGGCAACGCCCTACTACGCACCCTATCCGTACTACGGGAGCTATTCGGTCTACTACGGCAGCGGGTGGCGCCACCATGGTGGCTGGGGTGTGAGCTACGGTGCGCCTGTCTGGGGCTATCCGTACTACTGGTAAATCGGGGAAATTGTTTTGAAAACGAGCGCGTCATCCGTGACGCGTTCGCTTGACAGACTCAGTGATGAGCCTGCTGGCCCGCAGGCGGCGGCGGTGGCAGCGGCGTTTGGCTGGTCTTCGGCGCCGGCGCGACAAACTGCACGAAGCCTTCGTCGTCCTTCACCATCCCAAGCTCATAGCGCGCGCGCTCTTCGATGGCGCCCGTGCCTTCCTTCAGGTCCTTCACCTCGCCTTCGAGCTTGGTGTTGCGCTGCTTCAGTTCAGCGTTGCGCTGATTCTGCGCGGTCACCTGTTTCTGCATGTCCCACACGCGCAGCCAGCCGCCCTTGCCCAGCCAGAGCGGGTACTGGATGGCAAGCAACAACAGCAGCAGAAACAGCGTAATCAGGCGCATAGGGACAAGCGTTGGCGGTACTCGGGCCCCAAATGCCACGCGACCGCCAGAGCGGCGGTCGCACAGTCACATGAGGCGAAACTGCGAGGGATTATCGCAGGTTATAGAACGCCGACTTGCCCGGGTAGCTGGCGATATCACCCAGGTCCTCTTCGATGCGCAGCAGCTGGTTGTACTTGGCCATGCGGTCCGAGCGCGACAGCGAGCCCGTCTTGATCTGGCCAGCGTTCGTGCCGACGGCGATGTCAGCGATGGTGCTGTCTTCCGTCTCGCCCGAGCGGTGCGAGATCACGGCGGTGTAGCCGGCGCGCTTGGCCATCTCGATGGCGGCGAACGTTTCGGTCAGCGTACCGATCTGGTTGATCTTGATGAGGATCGAGTTGGCGATGCCCTTCTCGATGCCTTCCTTCAGGATCTTGGTGTTGGTGACGAACAGGTCGTCGCCCACCAGTTGCACCTTCTTGCCGAGCTTGTCGGTCAGGGCCTTCCAGCCAGCCCAGTCGCTCTCGTGCATGCCGTCTTCGATCGACACGATCGGGAACTTGTCGGCCAGGTTCGCCAGGTAGTTGGCGAAGTCTTCCGACGACAGTTGCAGGCCTTCACCTTCCAGGTGGTACTTGCCATCCTTGTAGAACTCGGACGCGGCGCAATCCAGCGCCAGCAGCACGTCTTCACCGGCCTTGTAGCCAGCCTGCTCGATGGCCGACAGGATGGTGTTCAGGCACTCTTCGTTGCTGGCGAAGTTCGGTGCGAAACCGCCTTCGTCACCCACGGCGGTGCTCATGCCCTTGTCGGCCAGGATCTTCTTCAGTGCGTGGAAGATCTCGGCGCCGCAGCGCAGGGCTTCGCGGAAGCTCGGCTGGCCAACCGGCATCACCATGAATTCCTGGATGTCCAGGCTGTTGTTGGCGTGTGCGCCACCGTTGACGATGTTCATCATTGGCACCGGCATCTGCATCGCGCCCGAACCACCGAAGTAGCGGTACAGCGGCAGGCCAGCTTCTTCAGCGGCAGCCTTGGCCACGGCCATCGACACGGCCAGCATGGCGTTGGCGCCCAGGCGGCTCTTGTTCTCGGTGCCGTCCAGGTCGATCAGGGTGCGGTCCAGGAAGGCCTGTTCCGAAGCGTCCAGGCCCATGATGGCCTCGGAGATTTCGGTGTTGATGTGCTCGACGGCCTTCAGCACGCCCTTGCCCAGGTAGCGCGACTTGTCGCCGTCACGCAGTTCGATGGCTTCGCGCGAGCCGGTGGAGGCGCCCGACGGCACCGCGGCGCGGCCCATCACGCCCGATTCCAGCAGCACGTCGCATTCGACGGTGGGGTTGCCGCGCGAGTCCAGCACTTCGCGACCGATGATATCTACGATGGCACTCATGAAAATCCCTCTTGGTCTTTTAAAGCAGGTAATGCAACGAAGTCGAAACGCCCGTCAGACGCCTTCAACCACGATCATGTTCATCTTTGCGGCCTTGGCACGCGCATCGCGTGCGGCCAGGTATTCTTCGCTGTCGTAGAAGGCCTTGGCGGCGTCGTAGCTCGGGAACTTGAGCACCACCACCCGGGTGGGGTTCCACTCGCCTTCCAGCGATTCGGTCTTGCCGCCACGCACCAGCGGCTCGGCGCCGTGGGCCTGAAAGGCCTTGGTCGACAGCACCTTGTATTGCTCGTATTGCACGGGGTCCGTCACGTTGACGTACGCGAGGATGTAGCCAGCGGCCATGTGTCTCTCTCCGAAGCAGCAACAAACGACGACGGCAGCGGGTGTGTGTTACCTACGCTGCCGCCGGTCGGGTTGGGATCAGTCAATCAGTCGAACTGATTTTCCAGGAAACCGCTGCGCTTGGTGAGCGCATCCAGTTCTTTCAGTACTGACAGCAAGTCTTTCATGCGGCGCAGCGGCACGGCATTCGGGCCGTCTGATTTGGCGCAGGCCGGGTCCGGATGCGTTTCCATGAACACGCCCGACACGCCCGTGGCAATGGCCGCACGGGCCAGCACCGGCACAAATTCACGCTGACCGCCCGAACTGGTGCCCTGACCGCCCGGCAACTGCACCGAGTGCGTGGCGTCAAACACCACCGGAGCACCCGTCTCGCGCATGATCGCCAGCGAGCGCATGTCCGACACGAGGTTGTTGTAGCCGAACGAGGCACCGCGTTCGCAGGCCATGAAGTTGTCTTCCGGCAGACCGGCATCGCGGGCAGCGTGACGCGCTTTGTCGATGACGTTCTTCATGTCGTGCGGCGCGAGGAACTGGCCCTTCTTGATGTTGACGGGCTTGCCGCTCTGCGCACAGGCGCGGATGAAATCGGTCTGGCGGCACAGGAAGGCCGGCGTCTGCAGGACGTCCACGACTTCCGCCACCGGCTTGATCTCGTCGATCTCGTGGATGTCAGTCAGCACCGGCACGCCCACCTGGCGACGGACTTCCGCCAGGATGCGCAGGCCCTCTTCCATGCCCAGACCACGGAACGACGTGTCCGACGAGCGGTTCGCCTTGTCGAACGACGACTTGTAGATGAACGGAATGCCCAGCGCACCCGTGATCTCCTTGAGCGTGCCGGCGGTGTCGATCGCCATCTGCTCGGATTCGATCACGCACGTGCCGGCAATCAGGAAGAACGGTTTGTCGAGGCCGACTTCGAAATCGCAGAGTTTCATGATGTTCCCGTGCGCTTGTCGCTTTAAGCGACCGCGCGTTGCGTAGTCTGCTGGTGATGGGCCAGCGCGGCTTCCACGTAGGCCTTGAACAGCGGGTGGCCATCACGCGGCGTCGAGGTGAATTCCGGGTGGAACTGCACGCCAACGAACCACGGGTGCATCGACGCCGGCAGCTCCATCATTTCCGGCAGGTTTTCCGACGGCGTGCGCGCCGAGATGATCATCCCGGCCTTTTCCAGCTGCGGCACGTAGTGGTTGTTCACCTCGTAGCGATGGCGATGGCGCTCGTTGACTTCCGCGCCATAGATCGTCGCTGCCTTGGTACCCGACTGCACCGGCACGCGCTGCGAACCCAGGCGCATGGTGCCGCCCATGTCCGAGTCGGCCGAACGCTTTTCCACCGCGCCATCACGATCCAGCCATTCGGTGATGAGGGCGACCACCGGATGCTCGGTGGCGTCGTTGAATTCCGTGCTGTTGGCGTCCGTCATGCCAGCCAGGTGGCGGGCGAATTCGATCACGGCCAACTGCATCCCCAGGCAGATGCCTAGGTACGGCACGCCCTTCTCACGAGCGTATTGGATCGCGCGAATCTTGCCTTCCGTACCGCGCTTGCCGAAACCGCCCGGCACCAGGATCGCGTCCAGCGACTTGAGCACGTCCATGTGGCCCGACTCCAACTCTTCGGAATCGATGTACTCGATGTTGACGCGCGTCGAGGTGTGCAGGCCGGCGTGGCGCAGCGCCTCGATCAGCGACTTGTACGACTCGGTCAAGTCGACATACTTGCCGACCATGCCGATGGTGATCTCGTGCTGCGGGTTCTCCAGCGTGTGCACCATGTGGGCCCACACCGACAGGTCCGCCGGCGGCGCGTCGATGCGCAGCTCTTCGCAGATGATGCGATCCAGCCCCTGCTCGTTGAGCATCTGCGGGATCTTGTAGATGGTGTCGACGTCCCACACCGAGATGACCGCGTCTTGCGGCATGTTGGCGAAGAGCGAAATCTTCGCGCGCTCATCGTCGGGGATCGGACGGTCGGCACGGCACAGCAGCGCGGTCGGCTGCACGCCAATCTCGCGCAGCTTCTGCACCGAGTGCTGGGTCGGCTTGGTCTTGAGCTCGCCAGCGCTGGCGATGAACGGCACCAGCGTCAAGTGAATGAACGCAGCCTGGTTACGACCCAGGCGCAGGCTCATCTGACGTGCGGCTTCCAGGAACGGCAGCGATTCAATGTCGCCCACCGTACCGCCAATTTCCACGATCGCCACATCGGCCTTGCCGTCGTGCGAGGCGGCAGCGCCGCGCTCGATGAACGCCTGGATTTCGTTGGTGATGTGCGGAATGACCTGCACCGTCTTGCCGAGGTACTCGCCGCGACGCTCCTTGCGGATCACGGATTCATAAACCTGGCCGGTGGTGAAGTTGTTCGACTTGCGCATCTTGGCCGAGACGAAGCGCTCGTAGTGGCCAAGATCGAGGTCGGTTTCTGCGCCGTCTTCGGTCACAAACACCTCGCCGTGCTGCAGCGGGCTCATGGTGCCCGGGTCGACGTTGATGTAGGGATCGAGTTTGAGGAGGGTGACTTTGAGGCCGCGCGACTCGAGAATGGCCGCGAGCGAGGCGGCGGCGATGCCCTTGCCGAGTGAGGACACTACGCCACCGGTAACGAATACGAACTTGGTCATGACCTAGCTTGCCGAGGAAAGCCGGATTATACCAAAGGTGCTCTGCCCCATCCGTGACAGATCGGTGGAATTTGCCGCAGGCGCGCTCGTTCAGGCAGCGTGCCGCATGGCGCCTGCGTTGGCGCGCATTTCGTTGATCATCTGGCGGATCAGTGCGGCGGTTTCCAGCGGCTTTTCCATGGGATACAGATGGCTGCCTTCGATCCAGCGCAGCCGGCTGCCGACCAGGCGGCGAGTCGCGCCCAAGCCGACCTGACGGATCTCCCGCGAGCGCGTGCCAGCAATGAAGCTGACCGGAAACGGCGTGCCGCCAGCCACTTTACGGCCCATGTTGGTCGGCAAAGTGCGGTAGATCTCGTATTCGACCTCGCGCGAGAAGCGCAGCGTGCGCTCACCATCACGGCCCGTGGGCTCGGTGCCGTGTTGCACGTAATCCCGCAGCACGTCTTCGTCCCAACGATCGAATTTTTTCTTGGCTTTGAAGTGGCTCCACACGGAATCGAGATCCGGCCACAGATTGCGCCGGTTCTTGGTCGATGCCGCCGGCGACTGGCGGTCATCGATATCCAACCATTGCGCCACGCGCAGGAGCTTGGCGCGCCAACCGGCAATCACCGGCGAGTCCAGCATCACCACGCCACGCACATGTTCAGGACGCCGCAACGCGGCCATCAGGCTTAAAAAACCACCGAGTGAATGGCCGACCAGCCAGACCGGCTCGGGCTGAGCGTCAATCTCGGCCAGCAGTTCCTTGACGAGCCCCGGCCACGCATGCGTGACCGGAAAGCGCGGGTCATGACCAAAGCGCTCTACCGCGCGAATATCGAATGTGTCGTTCAGCACGCCCAGCATCTTGCGATACGTGCCGACCGGGAAGCCGTTGGCATGGGAGAACAGCATCACATCGCGCATCGGGCGGCTCCTGGGCGGTGTCAGTGCGGATCGTGCGTACCACCCGCCACCCGTTGTACCGTGGCGACCTGCTCCAGCACCGGACCGGGCGCGCGCTGCGGCACGGCTGGCGCATCGGCGAACGGGGGCGCAATGCGGACAGGCTCGACGTGCGTCGACGGGTGGCCCTCGCGGCGCAACGGGTGCCCAGGCTCGGCATGGGTTTCCCAATCCGGATCGTCGATTTCTGCAAACACCTGGCGCAGACGCTTGCCCCAGGTGCTGCGGATCATCGCGAAATAGGGGTTCTCGTCGTCGATGGCGACAAAGCGCGTCACGCGCAGGGAATCGGACTCGTACACCAGCAGATCGAGCGGCAAACCCACGGAGATATTCGACTTCAGCGTCGAATCCATGGAGATCAGCGCGCATTTTGCCGCTTCATCGAGCGGCATCGCCGGGGTGACCACACGGTCGATGATGGGCTTGCCGTACTTGGCCTCGCCGATCTGGAAGTAGCAGTTTTCGGGCGTGGCCTCGATGAAATTGCCGGCCGCATACACGTTGAACAGACGCGGCCGCTCTTCGCCAATCTGCCCGCCAAAAATGATACTGACGTTGAAGTCGATCTTCGCCTTGGCCAGGGCGGCGGCGTCGCGGTCATACACCTCGCGCACGGCCTCGCCGACGATGGTGGCGGCCTCGAACATATCGCGCGCCGTCCACAGCGAGCGCGGCTTGTCGCGCGCCTCTGTCAGCACTTGGCGTACCGCCTGGCTGATGGCTAGATTGCCGGCGGTCAGCAACACCATGACCCGATCCCCCTCGCGCTCGAACACCGTCATCTTGCGGAAGGTGGAAATGGCGTCGACGCCCGCATTGGTGCGGGAATCCGACAGAAAGACCAGGCCAGCGTCCAGGCGCATGGCAACGCAATAAGTCATGAGCGAAGCAACAGACGAAATCGGGTTGGGAGGATTCTAGCGCGGCAACACCAACCGGTTGTCGCGCTTGGAAGGGGTGCTCAGTTCACTCAGGCGGCTTCGGCGGGCAGGGGTTCGATCGAGATGCTGACGTCCAGCGTCTCCGCCCCGCCGCCCTCGCGGATACCGCGAATGGGCGCCGCAGATTGGTAATCGCGGCCCACCGCCAGGCGGATGTGGCGCCCGTCGGTAAAGCATTGATGGGTCACGTCGATGCTGCACCAGGTATGCGTTTCGGCATCGACGCAGATATCTGCCCATGCGTGGCTGGCGAGGTCTTCTTCGCCAGCGGCATGGAAATAGCCGCTGACGTAGCGTGCAGGCACACCCGCTGCCCGGCAGCACGCCACCATGACCTGCGCTTGATCCTGACAGACGCCCGCGCCCAGGTTGAATGCCTCGGCAGCGGTGGTACCGACGTCGGTGGCATTGGGCTTGTAGCGCACACGCTGTGCGATGGCTCGCGCCAGATTTAATGCCGAGTCCGCATCGCCTGGGACCAGCCCGTGTTCGTGCGCAAACGCGCGCATTTCCGGGGTGGCGGAAGTCAACGGTGTCGTGGCGAGAAAGTACAGCGGCGAGACGCAATAGCGGCCGTGGCCGGGTGCATCCACAAAACGGTGACCGCTCGAAGCGTGCGCTGGAAACGCCTCGACGATGCCGTATGCGTCGATGGTCACATCGCCTGCGCGGCCGCCCAGCGTGAAGTGGTGGACCACATTGCCGAAACCGTCGGAGGCGCGCGTGAGGTTGCCTGGGGCGTGGATCTGCCAGCTATCCACTTGCTGCAGGGGGCCGCTACGAGGCGTCAAGCGCAGTTCATGCACGCTATGGCGCAGCGGCTCGGCATAACGGTAGACCGTCGTATGTCGAATTTGGTATTTCACGATGGCACAGGCGCAGCCCAAAGGCCGCGCCTTGATAAAGACAAAATGCCCTGCGCGTCACACCACATCGAGAGGCACCAGGAAGTCCTGGCTGATGCTGTTACCCAGGTCGCCAATGCGCTCCAGGAAGTTGGTCAACCACGCGTGCAGGCCAACCGCAAAAATATCTTCGATGCGGGCATACCGCAGGTCGGCGTGGAGTTTACCAGCGCGACGCTCGGTCTCGGCGGACTGACTGTTGCGCACAGTGGACAGGATGCCGACCACCTCATCCATGCTGGCCAGCAACGAGCGCGGCATGTCGCTACGCAAGATCAGCAGTTCGGCGACGCGCGTAGGCGTGATCACATTGCGGTAGATCTTGCGGTAGACCTCGAAGCCCGACACGGAGCGCAGAATCGCTGCCCAGTGATAGAAGTCCGCGTGTTCGGCGGCGCTCTCGTCGCGCGTGGGCGTCGACTGGAACTTGACGTCGAGAATCCGCGCCGTGTTGTCGGCGCGCTCCAGGAAGGTGCCCAGGCGCATGAAGTAAAACGCGTCGTCCTTGAGCATGGTGCCAAGCTGCACGCCGCGCGACAGGTGCGAGCGGAATTTCACCCACTCGAAAAACTGCGACGGATCATCGCGCAGCATGCCCTCGCCGATCAGGCGCTGCACCTCCAGCCACGTGGTGTTGATGGTCTCCCACACCTCGGTGGTGATGGAGCCGCGCACGGCGCGGGCGTTCTCGCGTGCGCCGCGCAGGCAGCTCATGATCGACGACGGGTTGGTCATGTCGCGGACCATGAAGTCGATCACGTCATCGCGCGAGAGCAAACCGTAACGCTCGTCAAACACGCGCGTGAGTTCGGAGATATCGAGCATCGCCCACCAGCCCTGCTCCGCCACTTCCGCCGATTGCGGCAGCAGCGAGGTCTGATAGTTCACGTCGAGCATGCGGGCAGTGTTCTCGGCCCGTTCGGTGTAGCGCGCCATCCAGAAAAGGTGGTCTGCGGTGCGGCTGAGCATGGCGTTCCCTTTGCGTATTCGATTTGTCGATTGCGAGCTGCGACAATGTGCGAGCGCTCAGCGCTCCAGCACCCACGTATCTTTCGTCCCGCCCCCCTGCGACGAGTTGACCACCAGCGAGCCTGCCCGCAGCGCCACGCGCGTGAGGCCGCCCGGCACCATGCGCACGTCCTTGCCGGACAGCACGAACGGCCGCAGATCAATATGGCGCGGCGCGATGCCGGATTCCACAAACGTCGGACACGTTGACAGCGCCAGCGTCGGCTGAGCGATGTACTGATCGGGGTGCGCCTTCACCACCTCGCGGAACGCGGCAATCTCTTCCTTCGTGGCCGCCGGGCCGACCAACATGCCGTAGCCGCCCGCGCCGTGCGTTTCCTTGACCACCAGTTCACCCATGTGGTCGAGCACGTATTGCAGATCGTCCGGGCGACGGCACATGTAGGTCGGCACGTTGTTCAGGATCGGCTCCTCGCCCAGGTAGAAGCGGATCATGTCCGGCACGTACGGGTAGATCGACTTGTCGTCCGCCACACCGGTGCCAATCGCATTGCAGATGGTGACATTGCCCGCGCGATAGACCGACAGCAAGCCCGCCGCACCGAGCGAAGAATCCGGGCGGAACACCAGCGGATCGAGGAAGTCATCGTCCACGCGACGGTAGATGACGTCGATGCGCTGCGGCCCCTGCGTGGTGCGCATATACAGGTGATCGTCCTGCACGAAGAGGTCGTGCCCTTCCACCAGTTCCACGCCCATCTGCTGGGCCAGGAACGCGTGCTCGAAATACGCCGAGTTGTACATCCCCGGCGTCAGCACCACCACGGTCGGGTCGGCAATGTTCTGCGGCGACACGCTGCGCAGCATGTCGAGCAGCAAGTCCGGGTAGTGGGCGACCGGCGCCACACGATTGCGCGCAAACAGTTCTGGAAACAGCCGCATCATCATCTTGCGGTTTTCCAGCATGTACGACACGCCAGAGGGCACGCGCAGGTTGTCTTCCAGCACGTAGAACTCGCCCTCGCCTGCCCGCACGATGTCGATGCCGGCCACGTGCGCATAGATGTCGCGCGGCACGTTCACGCCGAGCATGTCGGGGCGATATTGCGCGTTGTTGTAGATCTGTTCGGGCGGGATGACCCCGGCGCGCAGGATGTCCTGCTCGTGATAGATGTCGCGCAGGAAGCGGTTGAGCGCGTCGACGCGCTGTCGCAGGCCGCGCTCCAGCGTGGCCCATTCGCTGGCCGGAAAGATGCGCGGGATGATGTCGAACGGGATCGTGCGCTCGGTGCCGCTGTTCGACTCGTCCTTGTCGCCGTACACGGCAAAGGTGATACCGACGCGGCGGAAGATCAGGTCGGCCTCGGCACGCTTGTTTTGCAGCGTGGTGGCGGACTGCGCGCCCAGCCATTCGGCGAAGCGCCCATAGTGGCCGCGTACCTCGCCCTGCTGGACGAGCGCGGCCGGGGCCGGTTCGGCAGCGTGGGGATTGGGTTCCCCGTGCCAGTTAAGCATTTCATCGTAGAACCGGACTGCCATGCTTTTCTCCCCTGACGGACTGCCATGCCACGCGGTTGCGCAACATGCGGTTTTTATAGCACGGCAGTTTTACGCGCCACAATGGGGCCAACCCGCTGTGCAACCAAGTTTTACGGCAGCGCACCAATTCTGTCTGTGGCTGTCGCCAGGGCTTCCACTTCCTGCGCGGAGGACCAATAGCGTGGCCGCATGGACCGCGCCGTCTGGACCTCCAGTGCATCGCCGTGCGTCTGGATGACGACGGCACCGGTCTTGTCCGTGCGCAGCCGCTCGATGTCGCGCGCTACGTAGCGCTGCCATATCTGCGGGTGCGGATGTCCGTACCGGTTGCGGTAGCCGACCTGGAAAATCGCCACCTGCGGGGAAACCGCGTCCAAGAACGCGCCGCTGGAGCTTGTCTTGCTGCCGTGATGCGGTACAAGCAAGATGTCTGCCATCAGCCGCTCCGGTTCAGCGGACACCAGCGCCGCCTCCTGGGCACTCTCGATATCGCCCGTCAGCAAGGCGGCATGGCGGCCGTTGCCAACCCGCAGCACACAACTGCGGGCGTTGCTGGAGACGGCCGCACCATCGGCGGGCGCCGCCACCGGGTGAAGCACCTCGAAGTCCACGCCATCCCACGTCCAGGTCTGCCCCGCCACGCAGGCTGTCAGGCTGATGCCATGGGTTTCGACCACGTCGCGCAGGGCGTGTTTCTCGGGCAAAGACGCCAACATGGTGCGCACTTGCACCGCATCCATCACCGTTTCGGTGCCGCCGGCATGGTCGCTGTCTTCGTGGCTGACGATGAGCGCGTCGAGTTCGTCCACGCCATGCCCGCGAAAGTACGGGGCGATGACGCGGGCTGCGGCATCCGCGTCATCGCCATAGCGCGGACCGGTATCGAATAGGAGGCGGTGGCTGGCGGTTTCGACCAGCGTGGCGGCACCCTGGCCAATGTCGAAGGCCACCACGCGGAATTCGCTCGGCAGCGGCACTGGCACGCGCGCCAGCACCAGCGGCACCAGAAGCACGGCGCCCTGCGCTCGCCAAGCCCATGCGCGAAACCCACCCGGAACCAGCAACAGCACCACCCCGCCCGTTGCCAGGACCAATGCCCACGGTGGCGCAATCGGTGCCACCCACACCGACCAGACCGGTCGCGCCAGCCATTCAAGCCAGACGATCAGCCAAGCGAAGCTCGCTTCCGACAGCGCGAGCACCGGTTGCGCCAGCGGATCCGGCAGCGCTGCACCAATCAAGGCCAGCGGCGTGGTCACAAAGCTCACCACCGGAATCGCCAGCCCGTTGGCCGCCGCCGACACCACGGAGGTTTGTTGAAACAGCAGTAACGTCAGCGGCAACAAACCGAACGTGACGGCAAATTGAATGCGCGTTGCGCCGGAGAAGCCTCGCTGGACACGGCCCCACCAGGGCTGTACTTCGCGGCTGCGCTGGCCATCCAGCACCATCTGCGCCGCAAGGAAGATGATCGCCACCGCGCCAAAAGACAGCCAGAACCCGGCTGACATGACCGCCCAGGGGTCCACCGCCGCCACCACGGCAGCAGCCCAGCACAGCGACAGGCTGACCGGCACATTGCGATCGGTCAGCCGAGCGACGGCAACCGTTGAGAGCATCAGCAGCGTGCGCTGCGCTGGCACGCCCATCCCGGCAAGCAGGCAGTAGCCAAACGCCGCCAGCATCGCCGCGATGGCGCCTGCACGCGGGGTCGGCATGCGCAGCGGCAACGGCATGCGCAACCAGCGCGCAAGACCGAAGGAGCAGCGCCATAAGGCCATCCAGAACGTGGCGAACAGACCCGCAATCATCGTGATGTGCAGGCCCGAAATCGAAACAAGATGGCTGATACCAGTGCGGCGGAACAGCTCCCAATCTTCACGGGCAATGCCGCTTTGATCGCCCACCACCAGCGCGACGATCACCGGCGCGTAACGTGCATCGGGCAGTGCGGCCAGGATGTGGCGACGCACCGCTGCCCGCCAGCGTTCGACGCTTAGCCAGAAGCCTGCTTCGGCATCTTCCAGTGGCGTGTTCTGGGCGCGCTTGCCGGTGCGCACGTAGCCTGTGGCGCGGATGTTGTTGGCGAGCAGCGCGTATTCGCCGTCAAAACCGCCCGGGTTGATGAGGCTGTGCGGGCGCTTGACGCGTAAGGTCAACTGCCAGCGTTGGCCGGGTTGCAGGTCGGGAATGCCGGCACGCCGATCGGGCTCGGCGCCCTCCTCGTCCGCCTTGCCCCAGCCGCGTGCGCCATACCACAACAGCCGCACGCGCGGCGGCAGGGCGTCGCCCGCATCGCTGGATTCGATCTGGAAGAGGAAGCGCGTCGCCTCGTCATCGACTTGCGGCAAATCGGCCACCACGCCCGTCGCGAGGATGTCCTTGCCTTCCCACGCCGGGCTGAGCACAACAGACAGACGTTGCTGCGCACGCCAGTCCGCCCACCCGAAGCCGGCGGCAATGGCCATCGCCGTGAGCAACATGGGGAGAAGACGTACCCGGCGCCGCGCCATGAACGCCAGCAGCAGGCACAGCGCCAGCACAGCCATCGGTTGCCACATGGGTGCAAGCGTGGCTTGCGTCTGCAGCACCATGCAGCCGGCCACAAAGCCGATCAAACCCGAGCGCATGGGGGCGCGTCAGGCTTGCAGCAGCGGTGCAAGGCGAGGAATGGCCTCGAGACTATTGCGGCGCGCCTGTTCGGCCAGCGCCTCGATGGAAATGCCGCGCAGTTCCGCCAGCGCTGCAGCAATGCGCGCCACTTCTGCCGGTGCATTGCGCACCCCAGCCTGCTCGCCAAACTGGTCGTCAGACAGCCAGGACGGTGCGAGATCTGGCGCGTCGGTTTCGAGCACGATCGCCTCGATTGGCATGTCGGCTGCGAGCCGGCGCACGCGGTTGGCGCGCGAGAAGGTGAAGACGCCGCCAAACCCGAGTTTCAAACCGGCGTCGACAAAGCGCCGGGCCTGCTCCGGGCTGCCGTTGAAGGCATGCGCAATACCGCGCACGCCGGCCTTGATGGCCGCGCTACCCACCTGATCCTGCGATTT
The DNA here is from genome assembly GCF_051904805.1 of Ralstonia sp. 25C. Taxonomy (NCBI): domain Bacteria; kingdom Pseudomonadati; phylum Pseudomonadota; class Betaproteobacteria; order Burkholderiales; family Burkholderiaceae; genus Ralstonia; species Ralstonia sp. 25C. The sequence goes on from NZ_CP196737.1 coordinate 585,850, forward strand.
GCGCACGTGCATCAACACCGGCAAATCGAATTCGCGCGCGATGCGCAATTGCGCCTGGAACACGACGTTCTGCCGCTCGACATTCGGATCGGGGATGAAGAAATCGAGCCCGATCTCGCCGATGGCCACAAAGCGCGGATCGTCCATCGATGCCGCCACCTGTCGGCGCAGTTCGACAAGATCGTCGTCACTGGCCTGTGCGGCGTGGATGGGGTGGATGCCGAGCGCATAGCTGCAGCCGGCATGCTGGTGCGCCAGCGTACGCACGGTATCGAAATTCCAGCGCGCCACGGCCGGCACGACAATGTGGTTCACCCCCGCCGCATGCGCCTGCGCCACCGCGGTGTCGCGGTCGGCATCAAACTCGCGGGCGTCGAGATGGCAATGGGTGTCGATCCACATGGTCGGTCCTGCGTTGGAAAAACCGGCAACGTACCGGAAAGGCGGGCCCGCTGGAATCCGCCAATTCCGATAGTGCCGTTTCGATCAGCGCTCCTGATGCAGATGGCCGTCGCGTAGGCGCAAGACGCGGTCGCAACGGCCAGCCAAGTCGATGTCGTGCGTGACGATGACAAAGCTGGTGCCCAGCGTGCGCGTGAGCTCCAGCATCAGGTCGAAGACGTCGGCGGCGGTGTGGTCATCCAGGTTGCCGGTGGGCTCATCGGCCAGCACGCAAGCGGGAGACCCGACCAGTGCGCGCGCAATGGCCACGCGTTGGCGCTCGCCGCCGGACAGCTCGCCAGGGCGATGCGCCGTGCGCGGACCCAGGCCCACACGCTCCAGCATCGTCTGCGCGGTATGGCGGGCCTGCGCCTCTTCCACGCCACGGATGCGCAACGGCATAGCCACGTTGTCCAGCGCGGTGAATTCCGGCAGCAGATGGTGGAACTGGTAGACGAAGCCCAGCGCCTGATTGCGCAGCGTGTTGCGCTCGCGCTCCTTCATGGCGGTGAACGGCTTGCCCAACAGCGAGACGCGGCCCGACGTCGGCTCATCCAACCCGCCCAGCACATGGAGCAGCGTGCTCTTGCCCGAGCCCGACGCGCCCACGATGGCAACCTTCTCGCCCACGCCGATACGGATGTCCACGCCCTTGAGCACATCAACGTTCAAACCGCCTTGCTTGAACGACTTGGACAGCCCTTCAGCCTGCACCACGGCACCCTGCGCACCTTGGGGCATGGCGGCTGGCGCTTCCATGGAAGTCATGACAGCCTCACTCATAACGCAGCGCCTCCGCCGGGTTCACGCGCGAGGCGTGCCAGCTCGGATACAGCGTCGCCACCGACGCCAGGATGAAGGAAATGATGCCGATGGTTGCAATGTCGTTCACGCGGGGGTCCGAGGGCAGTTCGCTGATGAAATAGATGTCACGCGGCAGGAATTGCACGTGGAAGATCCGTTCGATAAACGGCACGATCACGTCGATGTTGTAAGCGATGAGTGTGCCAAAGCCCACGCCCAGCAGCGTGCCGATAAAGCCGATCGCCACGCCCTGCACGATAAAGATCTTCATGATCGAGCCCGGCTGCGCCCCCATGGTCCGCAGAATAGCGATGTCGGCCTGCTTGTCCGTCACCGTCATCACCAGCGTGGAAACCAGGTTGAACGCCGCCACGGCAATGATGAGCGTGAGGATGATGAACATCATCTTCTTCTCGGTCTTCACGGCGGCAAACCAGTTGCGGTTCTGGCGCGACCAGTCGCGGATGTACAGCTCGCCGGTCAGCGTGCGGGACAGTGCCTCGGCCACCTGCGGCGCGCGGTCCATGTCGACCAGCTTCAGGCGCACGCCGGTCGGGCCATCGAGGCGGAACAGGCGCTCGGCGTCTTCCATATTGACCAACGCCAATGAGCTATCGAACTCGTAGTGGCCCGATTCAAACGTGCCGACCACCGTGAACTGCTTCAGGCGCGGCAACACGCCGGCCGGCGTGATGGTGCCCTGCGGGGCGAGCAGCGTGACCTTGTCGCCCACCTGCACGCCCAGGCCCCGCGCCAGTTCCTTGCCCAGCGCGATGCCGAATTCGCCGGGTTTCAGGTCGTCCATGCTGCCGGCTTTGAAGTCCTTGCCGATGTCCGACACCTTCGGCTCATCGGTGGGCGACACGCCGCGCAGCAGCACGCCGCGCACCGCATCGTCGCGCGTGATCATGGCCTGCGCGCCCACGTACGGCGCCGCGCCGATGACTTCCTTGTTCTGCATGGCCTCGTTGGCGGTGCGCTGCCAGTCGGGCAAGCTGTTGGGCGCCATCACCTCGATATGCGCCAGCACCGACAACATGCGGTCGCGCACTTCCTTCTGGAAGCCGTTCATGACCGAGAGCACGATGATCAGCGCCGCCACCCCAAGCGCAATGCCGAGCATCGAGATGAGCGAGATGAAAGAGATGAAGCTGTTGCGGCTGGCGCGCTTGCTTGCACGCGTATACCGCCAGCCGATCTGCCATTCGTATGGAAATTTCAAAGGGGATTCCCCGTGGGTGCAATTTGATGTGATTCTGCCGGCTCACTGGCCGACGAGCCGGAAGTTTACAATCTCGGAGCCATGATTCCTGAACTCACCCTGATTGTCCCGTTTTGCGCACCCGCTGCCGAGGTGGCGGACGACGCTTACCGTCAATTGACCTTGCCGGGCCTGGAAAGGTTGCTTGCCCGCGCACGCGAGGCAGAACGCGAGCGCCACGACGACGCCTACCTGCCCACGCTGCCGCACGAGCGCTGGCTGGCGGCGCACGCCGGGCTACCGATTTCGCCCCTGCCGTCCGCCCCGTACATGCGCCTGGCGGATGGCGGCCACGCCGACACGCGCACCTGGGCCTGCCTGCAGCCGGTGCACATCCACGCCGCGCGGGACCATCTGGTGATGCTGGACCCGGCCCAGCTCCGTTTGGAGGCCGCCGACGCCGAAACGCTGCGCGCCGCCATCGCGCCGCTGGTCGCCGAGATGAGCATCACGCTCGATGCCACGCACGCCGCCCGCTGGTACGTCGCCGATTCGCCCTTCGGCGACCTCATTGCCGCCGCCCCGCAGCGCGCCTCTGGCCACAACATCGACATCTGGATGCACAAGGGCGAGCAGGAACGCGCCTGGCGCAAGTTCCAGAACGAGATCCAGATGACGTGGTACGACCACCCCGTCAATCAGGCGCGTGAGGCGCGCGGCCTGCTGCCGGTCAATTCCGTCTGGCTGTTCGGCCAGGGCGCGCTGGTCAACACCCGGCCGATTGCCGAGCGCATGATCGGCAACGACGCATTCTTCGCGGGCCTGTGCCACGCCGCCAATGCCACCGAGTTGTGCGCCGAGACGCTGGCCGCCGTGCCGTTCGACGACACCAGCGCCGCCGCGTTGCTGGATGCCGCCACCCGCCCCTATCTGTCCGCCGACTGGTACGACTGGATCGAAACCCTGCGCGCCTATGACCGCGACTGGTTCACCCCCGCCGCCGATGCGCTGGCCGATGGTCGCATCGACGCCGTCTCGCTCGTGCTGACCGGCGACTCGCATTACGCCCACTACCGCGCCAACCGCCGTGACTTGACCGGCTGGCTGCGCCGCTTCACGCGCGCCCGCACCCTGCGCGATGCGCTGTCCCCTCTTTCGATGTCTGCCTGAATGACCCGCATCGCTGTCCGTTCGCATTCCACCGACGCCGCCAGTACGCTGGCCGGCCACGGCATCCATCCTGTCCTGGCGCGCATCCTGGCCGCACGCGGCGTCGCCCGGCCCGATGAACTGTCGACCGAATTGGCCGACCTGATCCCGCCATCGCAACTCAAGGGCATCGACGATGCGGCGCGCTATCTGGCCGACGCCATCGCCGCCAAGAAGCGCCTGCTGATCATTGCCGACTACGACTGCGACGGCGCCACCGCCTGCGCCGTCGGCGTGCGCGGCTTGCGCATGCTGGGCGCGCAAGTCAGCTACATCGTCCCGAACCGCTTTGAATACGGCTACGGCCTGTCGCCCGAGATCGTGGCGCTGGCCGCGCGCGAGAAGCCCGACGTGCTCGTCACCGTCGACAACGGCATCGCCGATGTGGCGGGCGTGGCCGCGGCCAATGCCTTGGGCATCGACGTGGTCGTCACCGATCACCACATGCCGGGCGCGCAGTTGCCCGAGGCGCGCGTCATCGTCAACCCGAACCAGCCGGGCTGCGGCTTCCCGAGCAAGAACCTGGCGGGCGTGGGCGTGATGTTCTACGTGTTGCTCGCATTGCGGGCGGAACTGCGCCAGCGCGGCGTCTTCACACCGCAGGATCAGCCGCGCCTGGATGCACTACTCGACCTGGTGGCGCTTGGCACCGTGGCCGACGTCGTCAAGCTTGATGCGAACAACCGCCTGCTGGTCGCGCAGGGCCTCAAGCGCATGCGCGCCGGGCGGATGTGCCCGGGCATCGCCGCCCTCTTCCGCGTGGCGGCCCGCGAGGCACGTCGTGCATCGACGTTCGACCTCGGCTTCGGCCTGGGCCCGCGCCTGAACGCCGCCGGGCGCCTGGCCGACATGTCGCTCGGCATCGAATGCCTGCTCACCGACGACTACGACCGCGCCATGGCCATCGCCGCCGAACTCGACGGCATGAACCGCGAGCGCCGCGAAATCGAAGCCGGCATGCAGCAAGAAGCGCTGGCCATTCTCGACGGCATGAATACCTTCGATGGCGCGGGCCGCCACACCATCGCCGTGTACAACGAGACCTGGCACCAGGGCGTGATCGGCATCGTGGCCTCGCGCATCAAGGACAAGTTTCATCGCCCCGTCTTCACCTTCGCGCCCGGCGACGACGGCGTCATCAAGGGCTCCGGCCGCTCGATCCCCGGCTTCCACCTGCGTGATGCGCTGGATGCCGTGCACAAGCGCCGCCCCGGGCTCATCGTCAAATTCGGCGGCCATGCGATGGCGGCCGGCCTCACGCTGCGCGAAGACGGCTTCGATGACTTTGTCACCACCTTCGAAGCCGTCGGCCGCGAATGGCTGACCGAGGCGCTGCTCTCACGCGTGCTCGAAACCGATGGCGAGGCCGACCCCGAATGCTTCACGCCGCAGTTCGTCGAACTGCTCGAAACCCACGTCTGGGGCCAGGGCTTTCCCGCACCGAGCTTCTGCGGGGAGTTCGATGTGCTGTCGCAAGCCGTGCTGAAAGACAAGCACCTCAAGCTCAAGCTCGGCCGCGGCAAGCAGCATTTCGACGCCATCTGGTTCAACCACGCCGAGCCGCTTGGCGGGTCCGCCTACGTGGCCTACCGGCTCGATAACAACACGTTCAACGGCATCACACGCGTGCAGATGGTGATCGAGCATGCGCAATGAGCACCGCGCCGAACCTTACGCCAACGCATAACCACATGCCAAAACTGTCTGACAGCGCACGGATGACGCAGCGGTTGGGCACGGCGGCTGCGTTACAATGCGTGTTTGCCGGCTCGGCACCCGCCGTGACCGCGCTCCCCACGAATTCCTAGCTTCAACTCCAAGCGAAATGACTCACGTCGTTACCGAAAGCTGTGTCCGCTGCAAGTACACCGACTGCGTGGACGTCTGCCCCGTCAACTGCTTCCGCGAAGGCCCGAACTTCCTGACCATCGATCCGGACGAGTGCATCGACTGCGCCGTCTGCGTGGCCGAGTGCCCGGTCAACGCCATCTACGCGGAAGAGGACGTGCCGGCCGATCAGCAGAAGTGGATCGCCATCAATGCCGACCTCGCAAGCGCTGGCTGGCCGTCCATCACCAAGACCAAAGCTCCCTTGCCCGACGCCGACGAATGGAAGGACGTGAAGGACAAGGAGCAGTACCTCGAACGCTGATCTCCAATTTTTACCGTCAGCGTAAAAAAGGTGTTGACGGCGAGATCAGAAACTAGTTAGAATTCATTTCTTCGCTGCTACAGCGATTCCCCGATAGCTCAGTCGGTAGAGCGCCGGACTGTTAATCCGTAGGTCCCTGGTTCGAGCCCAGGTCGGGGAGCCAAATAATAGAAAACGCCTCGCTTCGTGCGGGGCGTTTTCTTTTGTGGCATCGGTGCATGTATTGTCTTGCATCGGCTGCCATGCCCGGATGGTGAAATTGGTAGACACCGCGGACTTAAAATCCGCTGCGCCCTCATCGGCGCGTGCCGGTTCGATCCCGGCTCCGGGCACCAATCCCTTTCCCGCCTTCCTCCCGCTCTGTCTTACGACGTGCAGCACGCATGCGGTTTCGGCGCGTCTTCGTATTCGTCGTGACGGCGCACCCACGACATGGGGCCGGTCTCGTTACGGCCCAGCGGCGCGCGATCGAGCAGCAGCAATGTGCCGACCATATCTTCGAGACCGCGCGCATACGTTGAATACGTGTGGAACACGTTGCCCGCCTCGTCTTTGTAGAACACGCTCATGCCGGGCAGCTCGTCGTGCGCTTGCTCACGAGGCGTGGCGGTGTAGTTGTAGTCGACTGCGCCGCTGGCGAGTTCTTCGGGTGAAAAGCTCACGCGGTAGTCGTGGTTGAAGGTCGTGCCGAACGACGACACCCACGGGAAGTGCCAGCCCATCCGTTTCTTATAGGCCGCGATCTCAGCCATGGGCGCACGAGAAATGGCGACCAAGGTCACGTCGTGATGATTCAGGTGCGGGAGCATGCCGCCGAAATGATCCGACAGGAACGAGCACCCAGGGCAACCCGCTTCCCAGCCCGGGCCGAGCATGAAGTGATAGACCACCAACTGGCTGCGGCCATCAAACAGCTGGGCGAGCGTTTTCTGACCATCGGGTGTGTCGAACACGTATTCCGTATCGACCTTCACCCAGGGCAACGCCTGGCGCTCGGCATTGATGGCGTCGCGCAGGTGGATGGCTTCCTTCTCGCGAGCCAGCAGTGCCCGGCGCTGGATGAGCCACTCGTCTCTTGAAACCACGGGATGCTGCGGCATGGGGGGCCTCCGTTTCTCTGAGAGGCTTTCATACTAGGTCGCATCTTCGAAAAGCATCAGCGCCGCGTGCGGCCGGGCGACTTGCACGCCTTCCAAGAGAATTTGTCGTCGCTGTGCACGCAGAATCAACCTACCAGCCAGCGCACACCCACGTTGACGAGCGCGCCGACAGCCACCAGCCCGATCCACAGCACCGCCGCGCACAACAGCGGGCGCACGCCGGACTTCAACAGCATCGGCACATGTGTCTGCGTGCCGATGGCGAACATCGCGCAAGCCAGCATGGCGGTGTCGATGGCGTCGATGGGGGCGTGCCATGCGGCGGGAATGGCACCTGCCGAGTTCAGCAGCGTTACGCCCAGCAGCCCGACAGCGAACCACGGCATGGCTTTCCAGGCGTGACCGGCGGCTTTGCGCAGCGCAGCCTTACGCGATGCGCGGGACTCACTGACCGCCCCACTGCCCTCCGCCGGCGCGGTACACGCCAGCACCACGAGCAGCGGAGCAAGCGCCAGCACACGCACCATCTTGCTTACTACGGCCGCATTCGTCGCATCGTCGCCCAGCGGCCGCGCTGCCGCGATGACCTGCGCAACCTCATGCACGGTCGAGCCGATATAAACGCCAAAGTGCTCCGGCGCGATGGCCATGCCGGCATGCGGCAGCAGCCCATACAGCCACGGATACAGGAAGATGCCCACGGTGCCGAACAGCACCACACTGGCAATCGCCACAGCGGTTTCGCGCGGCTGCGCCTTGACGGCCGGCGCCACCGCCAACACCGCAGCCGCACCGCACACGGCGCTGCCAGCCGCCACCAGCATCGCCTGGGAGCGGGCAAGGCCAAACCAACGCGTACCGATCCACGAGCCGGCCGCCATCGTCAGCACCAGCACCAATAGGGGGATCGCCACGCCCGAGGCGCCCAGGTCGTGGATCTGCGTCAGCGTCAGCCGCGCCCCGTAGAGGACCACCCCGGCGCGCAGCAACGTGTGGCGCGCAAACTGAATGGCACTTGGCGTCAGCCAGCGCTGGTGCCCCGGCACATGCCCCACGGCCATCCCCAGCAAGATGGCCAGCGTGAGCGCGCTCAAACCCAGCCGGCCCGCCCACGCCATCCCACCCAGCACAACCGCCACCCCCGCGAAGCCGAACAGCGCGCCCACACCAATCAGCGCGCGACCATCGAACCACGGGGCGATGCCTTGGGGTGCCAGCTGTTTCTGTGCAATTGTCATCACATACGCCTTGCTTATTCGCTATACGCATAACGATATGCGGCACGTGATAACATGTAAAACAGGTAATTTTTCTAATAACAACCAGTTCTATGGATAATAAAGCCCCGCGCGTCACCCTGCGTCAATGGGCCACGTTTGCGGCCATCGCCCGGTGCGAGACGACCTCCGCTGCCGGTGAGCAGCTCGGCTTGTCGCAGTCGGCGGTGAGTGCCGCATTGGCGGAGTTGGAGACCACGCTCGGGCATCCGCTGTTCGATCGGCACGCGCGCCGTCTGCACCTGAATGCGCTCGGCCGCCAATTGCTGCCACAGGCGCAGGCGCTGCTGGATCACGCCGATGCGCTCGAACACGCTACGCAACACGCCAGCGTGCGGCTCAAGCTCGCGGCCAGCAGCACGATCGGCAACTACGTATTGCCTGCTCTGCTCGCGAGCTTTCAGCAGCAGATCGCGCCTGGCAGCCAGCTCGACGTGCTGATCGGCAATACACAGGATGTGGTCGACGCCGTGCAGCGCTTCGAGGTGGACATCGGCCTGATCGAGGGCACCTGCCGCGGCGAGGCGTTGGAAATCGAAACGTGGCTCGACGATGAAATGGTGATCGTTGCCGCCCCAGGGCACCCGCTCACGCGGGGCGGAACCCCTGTCTCGCACGCCGCGCTCCGCGAAGCTGGCTGGCTGATGCGCGAGCCCGGCTCAGGGACGCGCGAACTTGTCGACAGCCGTATCGCCTCGGTGGTGGGGCCCTTGCACGTGGCGCTGGAACTCGGCCACTCGGAGGCCATCCAGCGCACGGTGGCTGCGGGCTACGGCATCAGCTGCCTGTCGCGCCACGTAGTGGCCGATGCGCTGCGCGACGGCCGCTTGGTGGAGGTGAACAGCGGCCTGCCCCGCATCGCCCGACCGCTGCTCATCGTGCGCCACCGCGACAAACATCCGACGCACGGCGTCGCCCAATTCATCGATGCGCTATACGTCCATGCACGCGATTCGAAAAAAATTGCACGAGGGACTAGCGCGATCTGAAAAAGGTTGATATAGTCTCATTTCTTCGCGGGGCGTTAGCTCAGTTGGTAGAGCAGCGGACTCTTAATCCGTAGGTCGAGTGTTCGAGTCACTCACGCCCCACCAGTATTTAAAAGAGTTAGCCGGTTAGTACCGGCTAACTTTTTTTTCGCCCCTAGCTCGCGTGTAAGGCCCATGTACGGGACCGGCGCCCAAGTAACGCCATCCGGACACATACAAAAAACGGCCCCCGATTTGGGAGCCGTCCGTTGTTGCTACACGTCAGCGATACCCACGGAACCCACTTAGCGGGGCCGCGCCGCGTTCTCCTGGCCCGGCGCCGCCCCCGCTCTGCCGTCTTCCCGCCCCGCCTTTTTGGCCCATTCCAAGACCACCGATTTACGCCAGCGGGCATGCCCATGCTCTGAGATACGCGGCGGCAAGCGCTCGGGATACTTCGTGACGTAGCTGCGGACAGTGCTAACCGCCATTCCCAGGTAGGCCGCAAGCTCAGGCACTTTCCAAATTTCGTCAGTGTCGGTCATGGCTTGCCCCCGCTAGTGCTGCTTTGCAATCCGTGCCGCGCGGGCGGCGTGCATCTTGCGGATTTCTGCCTCGTGCTCGGGCGTGAGCGGCAAGACCTCGCGCACCTTGGCGACGAGTTCATCAGCCGTCACCGCCTCGACGGTCAACACCTTGAGCGTAATAGGACCATCGGGGATTTCGTCGTCATTGAAAAAGGCGCGCGTTTCCCGCTCGGCCGCGTTCAACGCATCGGCGACGGTCTCGCCCGTCTTGCCCTCCGGCGCCGTCTCACACGCCGCGTGAATCACGGCCAGCAACGCGAGCACTCCACTGTAGAAGCATGACTTCATATCGTCCAAGCGCGCGGCGTCCGTCTCCGCAATGTCGATTTCAAATTGCGTCCACGCGTCCCCCAGGTTGCCGGGCTTACACGTGTGCTGTTGTTCCTCATCGTTCGTCATATCAGTCCCCTGTCTATTCGTTACCTTCGCCAGTCCTGAACCGCTTTACCGCCTTCACCCGGCAATACAACGTGCGCCAATAACCTTGCCTCGCAAGGTCCGCGCAGTCGTCGCACAACCGCCACGTGAAGGACGAAGACACGCCTTCGCCTGCTTCGTCCGGCTCGACCTCAACAACCTTTGTTGCCAGTGCCGGGCACGCGTCGCACCAGATGCCGCCGCGTTGGTTCTTCCTCCCAAATTGGTTGCGGTGCTCAATCGTCCTAACCCGTTTCACCTTTGACGGCGCAATGTCCAAGCGCAGCCTCCCATGCCGTTACCTGTGCCTTCGCACGTGTCCTGTGCCGCTACACACGGGGCACGGGTAACGCGAGCGACCGGGTTTCTGTACGTGCTTGTTTGCGAACCGATGTTCTTGTTGCGCGTCAGCGTTTGCCGGTTCATACACAAACCCGCCCACGCAATCCGGGTGCGGGCACTTCGATTGTTTGTTCCTAGCCATTGGCGCTTCCTGCGTCGGGCGTCGTGTAGAGCGTGAGCAATTCCACGACTTCAACGGCGCCGTCCTGTTCGTACTTCAACGCGCAGCGCAACGCCTCGCAAACGGCATCAGCGCGCGGACCTGTAACGGCAGCGACCGCAACGCCGCGTTGCCGAATCTCAAACAAACATTGATCCTTCATTGCTCGCCCCCGAGCTTCGCCATTGCCGCGATGCGGTCACGTTCGTAGGCGGGTGAGCCAATATCGGAAACAAGGTCGGCCCGGTCGGCCCACTTAGCGCACTTGCCCCAGCCAGCGGCGTACACCTGGGCAACGTCGGCCCCGATGCCGTTTGCAATCGCCGCGTTGATGTTGCGCAGCGCCTTCTGAACCATCTTGAGGCGCATGTCGGTCATCTCATCGGCGAACAGGCGTGCGCTGGCGTTGAGCGCATCGCGTGCCGCCTCAAGCAGCATTTGCGAAATGGCCTGCGCGCCCTTGTATCCGCGCATGTAGGCGGCTTCCTGTACGGCAGGGTCTTTGCGGCCGACAGTCAGGCCGTATTGGCAACCCTCGCGCCATGCCTGCTTTATGTCGGCACTCGCGTGCGCGGCATCGGCGCGCGTGTTCCAACGCGTCGCCGCCGCTTCCAAGGTCTCGCCACTGAACCCGGCGCACGACTCTACGCACCTCACAACCTCTTCGCCCGCATAAACGTGGATGTGCTCGGCCTGCGCGCCGCAGAACGGGCACGGCAAAAATACTTCGCTCATTGTGGGGACTCCTAGGGGGCTGTCAGTCTTGAACGTGCGCCGACTTCACCACCTTGCAAGCGGGTACAAGGCCCTCAATCATTGCGATCCAGGCGCGCAAGTTCTCTTCATGGCGGCGCACCATCGGACTGCGGATCGGGCCGCTCCCATACAGCGTCAGACTCGTGCGCAGATACGCGCAAAGCTGCGCAGCCATGTGGGGGTCTACTTCTTCGTTGTTGTTCATGCGGCAATCCCGCGCATCGCGCGTGTACTGCATGCGCCAAATGGCGCGCATTGCATGGCCTTGTTGTTATTCGGAAATGGCCTTGCAACGTTGGCAGGGTCAACCCGTTGCGGGTGTCTACTGCCCTAGCTCGTGCTGCTCTCTACCGCCTTAGAACCACGTTTCAACAATCGCCGGGTCGTCAAGCTCTGCACGCGGCTGGCAAAACAGCCCACCCGGCAAGCACTCGCGCACCTGCGAAAGTGTCGGCGCGGTGTAGTACGTCTCTGTCGCCATCGCTATATCCGTGACGATCCAGCGCCGCGCAAGGAAACCTTGCGGGTATTCCTTGGGCCGTTCGTACACGGTCCACATTTCCAGGGCTTCACGCGGTTGTGCGCTCATGATGCAACGCCACCTCCCCGTTCATCCACGAAGTCAGCCACTTCTTGAGCGCCGACACGCTGCCATTGACGCGCACGAAAGGCACGTTCAATTTCTTGGCAGCCTTGTCCACGTCGTGCCCGTTGAAGTTGACCATGCTGATAACCAGGTCGCAGCGGGCGCCACGTTCAAGCATCCCGTGCCCGCCATGCGCGCCGCTGCCGCCCGTGCCCTGTGACTTCACGAAGACGAATTCGAGCGCGTCGCCGAACGCGTGTTTCACGTCCTGCTCTTGTTGGTTGAGCAAGCCGACGACACACACGCGCGGGCGATGGTCACGCGGCACGGTGCGCACATTCTCTGCCTGCACGCCTTGGATGCCCAACGATGCGCGCAGCACGGGCGACGCCATCACGCCCGGCATGTTGGCAATGCGTGCGCTGATTGCCTTATCGACCGCCTTTTCAATGTCGGCAACAATCAAGCCAACGGCCTTTTGGGCCATCATGCGCACGCAATCCTCAAGCGTCATTGCCGTCATGCGTTCTTCAATCCCGCGCTGAACGGCCGCCGCTTGCTCTTGTGCGAGGTATTCGCTTTGGGCCTGCTCGATGGCTTCGCGTTCCTTGAAGCTCTGGAAGTTGCGCGCGGCTTCGGTCAACGCTTCGTCGATCCAGTCACCGACCAGTGACATCGTGTTGATGGTGCGTTGCCGCTCCTTCGGCAGTTCACGCACAGCGGCGCGTAACGCGTCCAGGCGCGTCTCTCCGGCCTGCATGTAGTGGTACATGCGCCGAGCAATTTGCTTGCGCTCTGCGTTGTTCCAACGCACAAGGCCGCGATGCTCGACGGGCTCAGCCTTCACCTCTTCGACCTGCTCGACGGGCGCGGGCGCTTTGCCCGGCTCGGTCATGACCGTTAAGGCTTCCTCCATCGTCTTGCCTGCGCCCGTCAATTCAAGCAACTGCGCCCAAAGCGGCAAGACCCATTTAGAAGCAGCGGGCCAATCCCAAAGGTTCGGGCGCTGACGTTCGGCTGGCAACTTCGCTTGCGCCATCCGAATACATTTCATCTCGGTCAACGACTTATTTTTAATGCTGATTTTCAACGCTTCGGCAGCCACGAACGCCCGCTCTTGCGCTGTCCAGAAAACGTTACGCTGCCCTGTTTTCTCGGTCACTTCCGGCATTTTTACCTCCCGATATAATCGTTGCTAAATTCAGATATAAACTACATTTACATCAGAAAAAAACGTCAACAAGCCCCCTTCCTATGGTCAGGAATTGCTTTAAGAAACAGCGGAAAGCGCTAGACAAAGAAATGCCGATTGCGTGTCTAGCGCAAAAGTCGTCGATGCAGCGTGGACTAGGCGTTATCCCGTATTGCCTTGCCTAAATGCCGCTTGCGCCCTGCGTTTGCTCATGTTTCACCCTTGTATTTCTGATCTTTTGTGAGTTTTTACATTCGTACACATTCCGTGTCTACCCTCGTTTTGCAATAAATAGGGGCTCGCAACCGTGCTCCACCGTATGCCGGAACCCGACCTTGACAAGAAACCCGCCCAGGGTCGGGACGCACAATGTGCGTACGATATCCGGGGGACAATTGCCATTACCTCGGATCACGTCTTGCATTTCTTTCTCTGTTACCGGGCTTTTTGAAGCTGCAATCAAAATCGCTTCGGCGAGTTCCTAGTGCGTCCGCCTTCTATCACGCCGTGACATTTCAACCCATGGGGTCGTGATTCGCCTTTATCGCGCGACTTCAAATCACCGACACAACGCCGTTGTCCACACGGTACACACGCATAAAACCCGGTTCGCTGGCAGGGGCTTTGTTGAGCGTGCCGAACAACAGAACGCAATCCAGATGGGCGCGCGCCTTCTCCATCCACTCCAGCAGTTCGCTACGGCCGATGCCGTCCAGCACGTCGAAACGGTCCAGCACCATGAAGCGCGTATGCGACAGCGTTGCAATGGTCGCCGTCACGAGCGCATCGACGCGCCATTGCTCCGATTCACTCAGGACGTAGTAAGGCAGGTCATCGACTTGCAGCAACATCGCGTCATTGAGTCGCGGGATCGGCCAGCCCGCAAGAATGGCGTGCATACGCAGCGTGTCGTTAAAGGGCTTGACAGCCTGCGCCAACAGTTCGGCCGGGATACCATCGGGCGCAAGCATGTCGGCAATCTGCACCCAGGCGCAAACCGCTTCATGCACTTTCGCTGCATCCTCTTCAATTTGTGCATGCTTGCTGGCGGCGTCGCGCAGCGCTTCGGAGGCTTCGATGGCCTTGTTCGTTTCCGCAAGGTGCGTGCGCGCATCGGCGATGGCGTCGCGTTGATCGCTGATTTCCGCCGACAGATCGGGCGCGGGCGTGCCGTCGTGCTCGATCAACCCACCGCCAGCGAGCGCCACGCATCCGCCACAGTACGGGCACACGAGCGAATGGCCCGCCGCTTCCTGTTGGCGCTGCCGTTCTTCCAGGGCGCCGAGCACTTGCAGCTTGAACGCCAGATCGTCGTCCAGGCGCCCAGCCCTCTCGATGTGCGCCACATGCGCGTTTTCATCGAACGGCGCGACCTGCGCGGGCTTCCATCCATCGGCTTTCTTGCTGCCGTACGTCTCGCGTGTAATGCCCTTCCACACGCCGCGCTGTTCCTTGGCGCGGTCTTGGGCGTAGGCGCATGCCGTTGCAAACCCATCGAAGGCAAGCGGCGCGACCTCTTCCACAAAGTAGGCGTCGCATCCGCGCTTGCGCAGCATCCCCGCAATGTTGGTCGGCGTCATTTGGACGCCCAACAGGTCATAGAGGGTCGTGCGCCGCTCGTCCGTACCCAAATCTGCGAAGCGCCGAGCATTGGTCATGAATTCAACGCCGCCCGGCACAACGGCGCCTTGCGTCGTCGTTGATCCGTCCGGCATTTCTGCATACTTGCTGCCTTCCTGGCCGTCAATGTCATACGACACACGCACCGTGCCGAGCTTGGCGCCGCGTGAGACAAGGGCGGCATAGTCGCCTTTGTCTTCGAAACGCCGAACGGAACCCGCCAGCGCCAAATCAACGGCATCGACAATGGACGACTTCCCCGCGCCGTTCGGGCCGCAGACGAGCGTGACGAATTCCGTGATGGGAAGCGAGACGTTACGCGCGCCGCAGAAGTTTTCGATTTCGATGTTTGTCAGGCGCATCACTTGCCCCCTTGCGGTTCGCCTTCATCGGTGCCCTTGTTGCCTGCGTCCTTCGAGCGGCGGCGCGCTTGCTCGATGATGGAACCGGCCGCGTCAATGTCGGGCAGCTCGCGTTGATCGGGATCGGCCATCGGCGCATCGACCCCGCCCATGTGTTCGTCCGCACTTGCAACGACGATCAAGCAAGCCTTCCCCCTGGCTTCGCACAGTTCGGCCAACGACGGATCACGCATCGGCAACGCGAACACCGCTTCGACCTTATCGGACATGCTCACCTTCTTAAGATCGCCCGTCACACACACACGCCCAGCCGACGCAATGAGCTTCACCGCGTCGCGCACGTTCTTCGTCACGCGCTCGCGGCAACGTTCAACGATTTGCGTCTGTTCCTTCTCGGACAGCTTTTGCCAAATGTCAGGCATGAAGCGGAGTTCGGTCAGCAGCCCCCGCAGCAGGTCGCCCGCGATGGTTTCCGATGCCATTTCCTTGCCGCTCGTGGTGTTGGTGTGGTCAGTCATGGTGTGTTCTCCGTGGGTTAGGCCAAGCTCTTGAGGATGGATTGCAACTGCGCCAGCTTTTGCAAGTGCGCTTCTTTCTCTTCCTGCTCTTTGACGATCAATTCGGCGGCGGCTTCCAAGTCGGTCGCCAAGGTGCGCGCACGCTCGGCCAGTTCGGACAGCAGATCGACGGCCGATTGCTGGCGTTGCGGTTGCGCCGGGTTGGCGCGCGGCGGCTCGCTCTTTGCTGCGGCCTTCATGGGGATGGGCTCATTCATGTTTGCGACGCGTAGCGCTTGACGTTGATAGAGACCGGGCTTGGCTTCACACACAAGGCCCGAGTGAGTGAGGGCAGAGAGGCAGGCTTGCAGCACGCGAAAATCCATGAGTGCGCGCGTTGTCCGATGCATGGTTTGTGCGATTTGATGCGCGGTCCATGCGTCTTGAATGGGCACGAAATCAAAGACCTTGCGAGCGATGGCCGTCTGCCCATCAAGCAAGATGGATTGCCGGGCGGTCGATAGGCTCATGGCGTGGGGTGCCCGGCCTTCCCTGACCCACTCGGGGCGACGGCGAGACAAGCCGCTCAACAGGGACAGCCGAGCGTCAAGGGGGTTAGTCCAGGGCACGGCGGCGAGTGGTCGGGTCGCGGTGCGGCTGCGCTGCGACCGGCTCGCCTTGCTTGAGATCCGACATATCGACCGTGGGCGAAGGCTTGTTCTCCACTGCGGGCGGTGCTTGCTCCTGGCCCGCGTAGACGGCCGCGTCTTCATCGGGCACGACGGCAAATTCACCTTCGATGATGTGGTCAAGATCGGCCACCGCTGCCGCCGTGTCGGCCTTGTCGTCAATGGCAAGGGCGGCGGCCATTTCGACGCTGACGGGCAGATACTTGAACAGCCGACGCAGCACCGTTTTGCGGCCCATCTCGACAAAGTGTTTGCCCCACACGCTCGCGGCCTTGTCCCGTGCGAATTTGTAGTTCTGCGCTTCGTCGCGGATCGCTTCCACTTGCTTGCGTGACATGACTTCGAATGCGTGTCCGCCGTCTTTCAGCAGCGCCACCGCGTAGAAGCTCACCACCGGGCCACGGTCGCCCATGGCCGGGCGATGCGCCAACTTTTCATCCAGGCCGTACTCGTAGACGAAATAGTCCTTTTCGCAGACCTCGTGCGCCGCAATGCTGATCACCTGCCCGCTGCGCCGGGCCAACTCGATCAAGCCTTTGTAGCCGATCAAGACTTGCACTTCGGTGATGCCCTTCTGCCGGTTCTCGAACGGAATCAGGTACGCATGGCCCAACGGCGTATTGGGTTCAAGCCCAAGCTGGGCGAGTTGCACCACGCCGCCGAACAGGGTTTGCGTCGTGCACTGCATGAGCTTCGGGGTCGTGCGCAACGCGCCCAGGGCGATGCGCAACATGCGTTCGGGCGTCAGATGGCGCGGCAGCACGTCGGCCAACATGCCCTTTTGGCTTTCGAAGTAAGCGCGAACGTTGTTCATGCCCGCGTCTTTCGCAACACTCTTGCCCGTCTGTTTGATCGTGGCAATGTCGGCCGCGTTGGGTTGGTTGTTGGGCTCGCTCATTACCGTTCCCCATGTGCCAGCAGTTCGGCAATGTCGGTCACTTTCCAGCCCAAGCGCCCGTTGATGTGCACCGGGCGAATCGGCCCGCGCTCGTGGCATGACCACTTGCGCAAGGTGTTTTCCTTGAAGTTGAGAATGGCGGCAGCTTCGGCGGTTGTAATCACGTCGCGCGTGCCTGCAACGGCCGCAAGGCCGGGAGGAATCGTTACGTTCATGGCGGGTCTACTCGTGGAACTTGCAGGAATCCCAACGCGCGCAATAGCGCTTGTCGCACAGCACGCTTGACGGGTTGGGGGGAAAAAGGCCGGTACGGAACATGTCGGCCGCGTACTCGATGAGCCCGGGCGAGTCGTTGTCACCAACGATCACGCGGCGCGCATCGAACACTTGAGACACAGCAACAGCGGGTTTGGAAGTCGTGCCGAGCCCGATCACCTGGGCGCCGGCGGTGCGCACATTCTTGGTGTGCTCATAGAGCAATTGGTAAATGCCAAGCTGCGCAGAGCGGCCCTTAATCTTCGCCATCCCGTTGACGACCACCCCGCGCCCGCTTTTCAGATCGGGGATCACGGGGCCGCGTGCGGTTTCGCAGACGCGCGCCCGGTCCATCGTGCCGGTCAATTCGATGATCACCCCGCCGCATTGGATCGGCATCGGCGTGAGCTTGGTTTCCACGTCGATATAGCGCATGTGCGGCGCCACCGTCGTGCAATACATCGTGTGCAGGGCAAGCCCGATCGTTTGGGCTTCCTTCTTCGTCAGGTCGTCGGAACCGTAGTCAACTTCCTGTTTGGGGTGGTTCAGTTCATCGACGAAGACGGCGGCCGACTCAAGCGGCGTCACCTTGCGCCCTTCGATCAACGCTTGATCGTTGGTCGCCGTGCTCGCGTGCAACGCGATGCCGAGCAATGCCCGCAAGCCTGCCGGTTTGCCCTTGCCATCGATGTAGGTCCACTCCCACGAATGCGCGCAGTCCATCAAGCGGCCGAACGACGATGCACGCACGCGGAAGGTATCCACGGGCGTGCTCATTCGAACCTCACATAGCAATAGCTGCCGATCACGGCTTTCGGCAGGTGCAATGCACCGATGGGGATACGAGGGGATGCGTTGCGCCACTGATTGAACCAAGAGCGCCGATTGGCACGTGAGAGCGAACGCAGGTATTTGCGTTGACGGAAAAGCCTAAGCATGGACACCCCCAATATTGAATTTGGGTTTTTACGGTGCGCTTGTGACTTTTCTGAATTGCGCGTCTAGGATGTGAAAACAATAGCCGAGTAAATCCGCCACCGATAGATACTTCCGTAAAAAATTTAGTCCTTATTCATCCTCATTTATCCCTGCTTTTCTGAATTTTTCCTCATTTTTCCTTAAACATCCTCATTCGACAGGAGCCCAGGAACATGGATGCCCGCCAGATCATCGCCGCCTTTGGCGGCGTTTCCAACGTCATGCGCATCACGGGTGTGACCCGTTCCCGGGTCTCGCATTTCGCAGTGCGCAACGAGATTCCGCACCACTACGTGCGGTTGTTCATTGCCTTGCGGCCCGAATTGAATTGGGTTGATTTGTTGGGCAATGAATACCCGCACTATGGCGCAATCCTTCACGACGCTGGCATTGAAAAAATGCGCATGCAGCGCTTGCGTGAATTGAAGTCGACGGCAAAGGCCATTGCGGTTGCCCATCAATACGAATAGATGCGAGGCAACACAATGGCACGCGCTCGCAATATCAAGCCTTCATTCTTTCTGAGTGAGCGGCTCGCGGAAATTTCGCCGCTTGGTCGGCTCTTGTTCCAAGCCCTGTGGTGTATGGCAGACCGCGCCGGGCGCCTTGAAGACCGGCCCAGGCGCATCAAGGTCGAAGCGCTCCCCTACGACGAATGCGACGTTGATGCGCTCCTGTGGGCCTTGGCTCGCCTGGGCTTCATCGAACGCTACGCTGTGGGCGACGCGCGGTTCATTCAGGTCGTGAATTTCGCCAAGCACCAAAACCCCCACGTAAAAGAAGCTGCAAGCACGGTGCCCGCACCAGACTCGACCGGGGCAAGCATGGTGCAAGAAATCCATACCTGCGAAGCAACGCAGGAACACGCGGGCGCATCTGAATCACGCGCACCAGACGAGCACCATGCAAGCACGGTGCAAAAACTCCTGATTCCTGATTCCGGATTCCTGATTCCGGATTCCAATACACCCCCCACACTCGCTAACGCGAGTGTGCCCCCCCCTTGCGCGGCGACGACCAAGCCCGGGGGGAAACGCAAAACGGCCATGCCGCCCGACTTCGGCATCAGCCCCCGTGTCAGCGAATGGGCCTGCGCCAAGGGCTACGGCAACTTGACCGCGCATCTCGAATCGTTCCGGGCCAAGTGCCACGCGAAGGGCTATCGCTACGCGGATTGGGATTCGGCGTTCATGGAAGCCATCCGGGCGGATTGGGCCGGGCTGGCGAAAGCCCAGGGCAACGCCGCGAAGTTCGACCCCACCGCCTACGTCAACCGCAACCGGAGGCCCGACGCATGAACGCACCCGCCAACCCTGCCGAAACCATGCAGCCCGCAAGCCGCTGGCTGCGCCCGCATCCGTCGCTCGGCATTTCGTGGATGGATCACCTTTACAACCGGCTCGATGGCGCTTACCCGGGCGTGTGGCGTCAGCGCTTTCAGAGCGAACAGGCAATCGCCAACTGGCGGGAATCCTGGGTGGAAGCCTTCGAAGAAGCGGGCTTGTCGCCTGACGAGGTGCGTACGGGCTTGAAGTTCTGCCGCGCGCACTGCGATTGGCCGCCGTCTGCGGCTGAGTTCATCAAAGCGTGCCGCCCCGAAATCAACGTCGATGCGGCCATGGCCGAAGCGTGCCTGCAACTGCGGTTGCGTGCGGAAGGCCTCGATGTTTGGAGCCATCCGGCCGTGTATTGGGCCGCAACGCGTGTCGGCCAGTTCGACATGCTCAACCAATCGCTCGACGCGCTGCGCAACCGCTTTGCGGCAGCGTTGGCGGAAGTCATGTGCGGCGAGGTGATGCCCGTCCCGAAGCACGTCCCTTCCCTGCCCGCGCCGGGCAAGGCCGTCGCCAATCCCGAGCGCGTCGCTGCGGAAATGGCGAAGGTGCGTTGCATCCTGGGCAAGCGGGGGCGCGCATGAAAGCCATCCGCGTTGCCATCACGGGCGTCCCGATCCCCAAAGGCCGCCCGCGCTTCCGCACCATCCGCGCCAACGGGCACGAGTTCACACAGACATACACGCCGAGCAAGACGCGGGCATACGAAACCCACGTCCGCGTGACCGCAACCGGCGTCATGCACGGGCAGCAGCTCGAACAACTGGCCGGGCCGCTCGGCGTGACGATGGCCGTGTTCCTGCCGATCCCGAAATCGTGGCCCAAGAAACGGCGTGCAGCCGCTTTGGAAGGGTTGGAGTTGCCCACCCCCAAGCCCGATCTCGATAACGTCGTCAAGGCCGTTCTAGACGGCTTGGCGGGCATTCTCTTCGCAGACGACTCGCAGCTTTGCGAGATGGTGTTGACCAAGCGCTATGCCGAGTGTCCCGGCGTCATCGTGGACGTTTATAGCCTTGTCCCTACAGAGGTATAAAGATGCCCGCTATCTTCCTTTCCGTTCCCCGCGCCCTGCATTTCGCGTACCTCATGCGGGCATACCCGGTCACGCCGGAAAGCATCATGGCGAAAATCATGCGGCAGTTTGTCAAAGAGTCAGAAGTCCGCGAAGGCTTGCGGGTTAGCACCGTGTGCTTTGACGGCCTGACCGCGCTTGAGGTGCACCAGCAATGCACGAACATCCGCGACATGGTTGTGCGGTTGCTGCCGCCGCCCGAGTCCGCCAGCGTGCGCGCCCGCTTCGGGTTGACCGACTATCACGACTACGACGACGGCGAGCGGCGCTACTTCTTCGACCGTGACCGCACGCAGGCAATCAAGACCCTTTCCGACTGGCTGCGGCCCGGCTTTGATGATGTGCCCATGCCGATGATGGATTTGCTTGTCGGGCGCCACTACGCGGACTTGCGGCAAACGCCGATCCCCATCCGGGATGTTGCCGAGCTTTTCGGGAAAAGCCGCAGTACCGTGCACCGTCGCGCGGATGAAGTGGGCTATCGCCTGGGCAAACTGGAAACGCGCGCGCTTGACCTGTTGACGCCCGTCTTTGTTAAAGCCTCTGCGGATGGTTGGGCTATCGCTGAAGCGTAAGTACAGCTTGGCTGTTTGCTAACGCCCATTCCTCCCAAACCACGGAAGCGGGATATTTGCCAACAGATAGCCCGCGCATGCCCCGAATAATGCAAAAAACCCGAGCATCACCACATCAAAGGGACTGACAGCCACCATACCGATCAACCACGTGCTTAGGTATCCGTTCTGGCTCAACTCAAGATGCCGCCAAAACAAGGCCAACAAGAGCAGCACCAAAAGAACCATGAACATCCATTTAACAAAGCGCTTAAATCCCTTGCGCCGACGCTCCCGATTCCCCTGCCTTTCGCTGTCTTTTGCATTGCATCTGAGCGCAACGAAATATATGAAACACCCGATCATTGGCACACACAAGAAGAATGCCCCCGTCAACAAGACGACTAAAATTGCAGTGTAGCCAATGCCTTGCACATTTCCCCCTCACTTTAAAACCGATGACCAATAAGTACCATCATGATTCACGGTAATTTTGCCGTGAAGCGATCCCAAAGTGTGGGAGGTAATTGGACAAATTCATTATCCCCATACCAAACCTCATGATCCCCCCAATTCATTCCCGGATCATTATCGTAGAAAGTTCGCTCCGTCATCAGTTCCCTCGTGCTTTTATCGTACAGCCTGAACAAATATTTCGGCCGCATGCCGATAGCACAAATTTGTGCCTCGTAAAGCGGAACGACCCCCTGCCGCCGCATTTTTGATGATACCTCTTGGACCTCTCGCTCCCTACACTCACTAGGATGCAGCCGCTGAACAGCCAGAAAAATATATCGGATGCCAGCAATGGCAAGGACCAACACCATGAAATAAATATAGCCGCGCCTCATGCATCAAACTCAAAAACAAGATTCGAAACCGGAACGCGCCGCCTATCAGAATAGATAATAAAGTCACCTCCCTGTTGGTGTTGAATTTGCCAGTTCCGATAGTCTTTATTTCTCACTGGATAGTAAACCTTTCTTTCCGAGATTAAGTTGTTTACAGCGACGGGATACATGTACCCGTTCGATTTGGTCAACTCACCAGCAACAGTCGCCTCTGGAACAACGATAAATCCCGTCTTATTCCAATGACCGAGATACTGCGTTCCATTTTCATCTGACCGATCGTGGAACGTAAAAACATCGCGCGCATAAATTGATACCCCGTAGATTTCCAATCGCGCCTGCCCGTTGGTGTAAATTTGCCAAGAATAGCTATCCACTGCCACACAAAAAGAGAACGCACCAAGCGCCCCATACAAATCATCCATCCAAAGAGGATCGATTACCCCCTTTACAGCCATTTTAGATTTACTAATAAAATCAGTATCAACCGTGATATGTTGAAAATTAAATCTTTTGTGGTATTCGTGCATGTTTCCATCACAAACATTCCACGTACTCAAGCAATTTCTAGTTGGCGCCACCTTTTCAAAGGTACGTCTTAGTGCCTTTATGGCATTACGGTTAAACATCAGTTCACGCTTTTGCAGCGCTTCAAACGCTTCCTTTGCCCGCGGGAAACGTAAAATCCAATCGAGGGTGCACGTGGTGGTGTCGATCATGCTGGGCGGGAAGGGCTGACCGTTCTGGTTGATGCCATGTGCCGCGCCCTCATCGGTGTTCGCGTAGTTCAGCGCCCCGGCAAACCATCGGCGCTGGAGCTTGGCGGCGACGGGCCAGCCGATGCTGTCCATGGCGCCCGGGATATCCAGCAGGTCAAACGGCTTAACCCTCGGCCTCCTGGGCGCAGGGGCAGGTGCCGGTGCCGGTGCCGGGGCTGGCTTGGGTGCTGGTGGCTCATTCAGCCAAGCCTTGTAACGGGTGATGGCGTTATCAAGGGCGATGAGCGTATCCAATGCGTCCCGTTTGGGCTTGGGCTTGGGCTTCGGCGGAGGTTTTGGAGCTGGCGGTGGCGGCTCCTGATAGGTCAGCTTGGGCGGGGCCTTGTCCATAGACAGCTCGTCCACATCAACGGCAGTACAGGTCTCATCCGAGAGTTTCCACAGTGGGCGGATGACGGCTTTATCAAGGAAGCGAAATTTTTTCATTAATTTATTTCTTCAATTTCTTGACTTGGAAGTCATCACATCAATTAGCCGCATGACTCGACTTGTCGCCCAGACAGAAAAAAAGCACCCCGCAGAGTGCACCAATTCAGGCGATAAATCATTTGATAACTCTTGTTGTCGGCGTCACCCGTGGATCGTCGCAAAGATGTTGGCAGCCGTTCTTGCACCAAGGCGAAAGACCAAAACCTAGTTGCAGATATCCACTGCGTCCCGTTGAGCGATCCAAAGGAAAAGGCTCCTTAATGATATGCGCGTCAACATAAATATGTTCAGGCTTGACACCCAATTGAATTAAAAAATCCTTAATTTGCTCACCTCTCGATTTCGCCAACGCCAAGGGATTTTTTTCGCCTATATACGCAAGCGTATCAATTTCGGCCATTATATCCACGTCGGGCCATTTTCTCGCATTTAGAACCATATCAACTATCTTCAGGCGGTACGCCCCAGGAATGCCCGAATAGTTCAGAGGAACGCCCTCGCGGAAATCCTCAGATATCGTACAGGCATTTGCACAGAGACAAGATAGGCTGCTGATCAGAAGAAGCAAACGAAAGAGATTGCCTATTATTCCACCCATATCTTCCTCTTCTTAAATTCACTCATGTCCTCAAAGTGTGCGACCAATTAGCCGTATGGTTCGACTTGCCGCCCGGACAGAAAAAAAGCACCCCGCAGAGTGCCCTAATTCAGGCGATAAATCATTTGATAACTCTTGTTGTCGGCGTCACCCGTGGATCGTCGCAAAGGTGTTGGCAACCGTGATGACACCAGGGCGAAAGACTCACAGCAAGTTGCAGATAGCCTCCGCGCCCTGTGTGGCGATCGAAAGGAAACGGCTTATCAAGGATTTGCGATGACGACACGAAAACATGTTCCGGTTTAATTCCCAATTGGATAAAAAAATCCCTCAACTGCTCACCTCTCGATTTTGCCAAGGCTGAAGGATTATCCTCTTCGGCAGCAGCATTCGTGACGATTTCGGCAATTATATCCGCGTCCGGCCATTTTCTAGCCTCAAGCACCATATCGACCATCCTAAGTCGATACTCCCCAGGGATTCCCGTATAATTCAGAGGAACACTCTCATGGAAACTCTCCGATACGGTGCAGGCATGTGCATGAATACAAGACAGTATGCCAACGAATAGAAGAAACACACGCAGGAAATTTTTCATCATTCCACCCATATTCCTCTCGCCCTAAATTCGCGCATATCTTCATAGTGGGCTACATAACACGCAATGTTGTCAGCGTTTTTATGGGCTTGCTCTACGCTTGTCCGCGCCCAGATTGAGAGGCCATGTCCATGACCATAGACAACGTCATCAGAATTGAATGTATCCACATAGTGAGAGCACTCGTGAATTAGTGCTTTCAGCTTGCACTTGTCAGCGACGAAAACGTCGTCAAGCGTGCAAAAATGAGAGTAAATAGCAATAATTCTTCGTGCAGAGTCCGGCTTACACACTGCGGCGTCGTTCATCCCGCTGTCAGGTACGACTGAGCACGTAATATTCCGTTGTTCTTGCTCATCCCAGCGAATAATGTTTTCTGGGACCAACTCTTTCATAGAGGAAGCCAGCTTTGGAAGCCCGTCCCTCAATTTCAAGCGAAGGGCATCATCCGCTCGCCCAAACCAGAATTCTGCTCGCTCCTTTGCAGCATTATCCCACCGTGCAACGTCCGCAATTCGATCATTAATAAGAATCACTGCGGCGCCCCTAAGCTTCATTACGAGCTTTCGAAACTCAGCATTGGAGTAATTTGGGCATATTCTAGCGGTGTTTACAGGGACCGGCACTTTGGATTCCGGCACCGTATTTGTGGTTGCTGTGTCGTGGATGAGTTCGTAATTGGCCATATTCATTCCTCACTGTACAATTTCAAGGCGAAGCGATTCCGCCCCAAAAGTTTTGACACGTTGAGTAAGACCCGAGGCATCTGTCACACCGCTAAAGACCTGTCCTGAGCTAGTACAAATTCGATAGTGAACATTCGCCAATGGCGCGCCGCTATCGGAATCAAAGAGAACATATTGTTCGTCAAATGATTGCGCAGAATCGGAAAGCCGATGTGGCTCTGCTTCGCGCTGACCGTCCACGGTCTTATGCGAAGCGTGACCAACCTCAGTAGAAGTACCAGCGTCTGCACCGGCAATAACACGATTCTTTCCACACGGGCATAGAACTAGATCGTCGTCCACCACTGCCGCCTTACCCTCGTCAGTTGTGTCATGAGCAGAGGCAGAGATACCGAAAGAGCCCTTGCATTCGCCACAGGTGGCGAGGCTTCCAGCGACTGCCCACACTCTTCCGTTGTCCATGCACGTGCCAGGCGTATAAATGATTTTTCCCCCAGTTGTCGTGGAGTCGCCAAACCGGGCAATTTTTTTCATCATGCGGACACCCTCCCTTTAAGCAATGGCCGGTGGGACATAGTTCGGGTCAAACAGACCGGGGATCGACCTCCCTTCATGCTCCACAATGCAATGAGTGGTTTGCGTAGATTTCACGATCCTGTCGCCGTTGCTAAGGCGAGAACCGACCAGCGCGACGGGTTTTCCCGAAAACACGGCCCCAAGACCGGCGCCGTCGATAATGGTGGCTTCCGTGCCATCTTCGTAGCTGACGATATCCCCGACGCACGCAATGCCGAGGTCGTAGAGGCTCGCATTGCCAAAGACCTTGGACACACGCCCGCCTCGCTCGGTAACTGAGTTCAAGGTCGCAATTGGGTATTCCGTTTTTCCGCCTGACATGCCCGTCTCCCGCGCTTGGTGAAAACCATACCGATACCACGACTTCAACCGGAAAATTGTCAAAGTTTGTGTCCTGGTCTTCAGAAAAAATCACACGCCCCGCTCTTTTTGCCTGCGAGTTCGAATCACGCGTCAACACAGAGGAACACCATTGCGGTTGCGCCCTCTTTCGATTTGCGGGGCGTTCTTGCCGCCCTGGGACAAGTTCACTATGATTTGTCCATCGTGCAATCAGTCCCCCCAGCGATTGCATCCCGCCCAGGCTTGGGCGAATTTACAAAAGGCGCCTTCGGGCGCCTTTTCTATTTCATGCCCGAACGCGCTAAACGCCCATGCAGGCAACCGGGTTGCGCGCTGCTTGTCCAAAACAGAGAGGGTCTTTGTCCCGAGCATTTAGCGGCAATGCGCAAGCGCATGGATGCAAATCGGGGCAATGCAAATCAGCGCGGGTACACGTCCACATGGTTTAAAGCCCGTGCGGCATTCCTTCGTGACCATCCCTTATGCATGGGCCGGGTGTGTGTTGAGCAAGGCCGCATCACTCCTGCGACGGTCGTTGACCACAAGACGCCGCACCGTGGCGACACGGCGTTGTTTTGGGATCGGTCTAACTGGCAGAGCCTTTGCAAACCGTGTCACGACCGCAAGACAGCAGCCGAAGACGGCGGCTTCGGTCGGGTGCGATTGGCTCGCCCACGTGAGGCGCATTAGAACGCGCTCCAACGCGCGCAGCGTGGTCGCAGTCGCAGCCCTTGCCGCTCGCTTGCGCCCTTTTGCTGGCGCCCCGCCAAGCGGCCCGCAGCGGGGGTTCTGCGGGAGGGAGGGGGCGTCAAATCGCTGGGCAGCGAGTGCCAAAGACCGCGCCTGAGCCTCAATTTTTGTATGCGCGAAATTAAGGTAAGGGGTATGCACAAAGCCAAAACCCGGTTAGGCGTCGAATATCGCCCGATTGAGGCCCTAATCCCCTACGCGCGCAACGCTCGCACACACAGCGCCGAGCAAATCGCGCAGATCGCCGCAAGCCTGCGTGAGTTCGGCTGGACTAACCCGGTCCTCGTTGATGCTGACGGCACCATCATTGCGGGCCATGGGCGCGTCCTGGCCGCGCGCCAACTCGGCATGACCGAAATTCCCGTTATCTGCCTCGCACACCTGACGGATGCGCAACGCCGCGCCTACGTGCTGGCTGACAACAAGCTAGCCGAGGCCGCAGGTTGGGACAAGGATTTGTTGGCGCTTGAATTGACCGAGCTTGACGGCAATGGCTTCGACCTGGGCGTCATCGGTTTCTCGGCCAAAGAGCTTGCCGGCGCGATGAGTGACCCGTCGTTTGCGCCTGCGAGCGCAGATGAGCAAGGCCGCCTAGACGAAAAAACCAAGACGGTGTGCCCTGCGTGCGGCCATGCGTTCTGAATCGCGGTTACGCGGGGATTGGGCCAGCCATGAGGCGGCATTGTTCGCCTGCGAGCGTTGGCATTACTCCGAATGCATGCCTGCGGGCAAGCTCGTCAAGGTCGGCGTGTGGGAAGACGGTAGGTTCATCGGCGTTGTGTTGTTTGGCCGAGGTGCGAACAACCATATCGGTACGCGCTACAACTTGGCCCAAACCGAGGTGTGTGAGCTTGTGCGGGTTGCGCTCACCCGGCACACGGCGCCGGTTTCACAAATCGTCGCGCTCGCCGTGCGGATGCTCCTCCAGCAATCCCCGGGCTTGCGGCTCATCGTCTCCTATGCCGACCCGGCCCAAGGCCACCACGGCGGCATCTATCAGGCCGGAAATTGGCTCTATATGGGCTCATCTGAGCCGCAGCGTGCCATCCTCATTGACGGCGTGTCGATGCACAAGCGCACGGCGGACAGCAAATATGGAACGGCTTCACCGCAGGCGATTGCGCGCCTGACAGGCGCACGCGTGACCTGGGGGCCGATTGAATGGAAACACACCTATGTCATGCCGCTTGATGCGGGCATGCGCAACCGTGTTGCGCCGCTGGCAAAGCCGTATCCCAAGCGGCAACGCTCACTGCGTGAAAAGCAAGCGATGGCCGTCTCCAACGGCACAGCGGCGGGGTAGCGCCGACCTTCACGCTCCAACACACGACCATCATGCGGGGAAGAAAGCCAACGCCGACAGCGCTCAAACTCGTGCGCGGCAATCCCGGCAAGCGCCCATTGCCCGAGGATGAGCCGAAGCCGCCAAGAGGCGCCCCGGCGCCGGAATGGCTCTCAGTGGAAGCCGCAAAGCACTGGCCCACGGTGGCAAAGCAGCTTGAAGACGCGGGCGTATTGACGTCCATGGACGCAGCAGCCCTGGCCCTCTATTGCGAGGCGTTCGCCCGCTGGAGGCATGCCAATGAACAGGTGGCGAAGTATGGGCCGGTCGTGAAAGCGCCGAGCGGCTTTCCGGTGCAATCGCCGTTCCTGGCAATCGCCAACAAGGCATTCGACCAGATGGCAAAAATGCTGATTGAGTTCGGCATGACGCCATCCAGCCGGTCACGTGTCGCCAAGGCGGCGCCGGATGCAGCAAAGAACCCGTTTGCGGATTTGGTGAAGCGAGGCCGCTAAACACGGCCTCGTTCTTACACCCCATCGGCGTATTGCAAGGTCATGCGCTGCCCACATGTTGATAAAGCGAACCGCTATGCCCGCGACGTGGTGGCCGGAAAGATTCCGGCTGGCAAATACGTCGTCTCGGCTTGCAAAAGGCATCTAGACGACCTTGAAGCGGCCAAGGCGAAGGGATACCCCTATCGCTTTGATCCTGAGGCAGGCGAAGCGATCTGCGCGTTTGGTGAGCGCTTGCCGCACACCAAAGGCAAATGGGCGGCGCAGCGTCAAAACATTGCGCTTGAACCCTGGCAATGCTTCCTGTTGGTGGTTCCCTTCGGGTGGAAGCGCAAAAAGGATGGCTTGCGGCGGTTCCGGGAGATTTACGACGAAATCCCCCGCAAGAACGGTAAGAGCGTGATAGCGGCCATCATTGGCCTTTACATGTTCACCTGCGACGGCGAATTCGGCGCCGAGATTTACAGCGGCGCGACCACTGAAAAACAAGCGTGGGAAGTGTTCAAGCCTGCGCGCTTGATGGTGGAGCGCACGCCTGCCCTGAAAGGCTATTGCGGCATCGACTTGTGGGCTAAGTCGATGGTCATTGATGCAGACGGGTCCAAGTTCGAACCGGTCATCGGGAAACCGGGCGACGGCGCATCACCGTCGTGCGCGATCATCGATGAATTCCACGAACACGACACGCCCGACCTGCTCGACACCATGCAAACGGGCATGGGCGCGCGGGAACAGCCGCTAACGCTGATCATCACGACGGCGGGCTACAACCTAGCCGGACCGTGTTACGACAAGCACCTAGAGCTAAAGCGCGTTCTTGATGGCGTCATTGAGAACGACGAGCTATTCGGCGTCATCTACAGCCTTGACGAAAAAGACGATTGGGCATCCCCGGCCATCGTCCGCAAGGCGAACCCGAATTTCGGTGTGTCGGTCATGGAGGATTTCTTACTCGCGCAGCAGCGGCGCGCAGTGATGAACCCCATTGAGCAAAACCGCTTCAAGACGAAGCACTTGAACCTGTGGTGTTCCGCACGCGCAGCGTGGATGAACATGCAGCATTGGGCGCTGTGCAGCGACCCGATGTTGTCCATTGACGAATTCCAGGGCGAGGAATGTTGGTTCGTGCTCGACCTTGCGAGCAAGAACGACATTTGCGCATTCGTCCAATTGTTCCGGCGTCAGATCAACGGCCAAGACCACTACTACGCCTTTGGCCGGTACTACCTGCCCGAAGACAGCATCGAAGAGAACAAGACGAATCAGGCCGTGTACATGAAGTGGGTTGCGCAAGGCCACCTGATCGCAACCGATGGCGCCGAAATTGATTTCGACCTGATCCGCGAAGACGTACGCGACATGTCAAAGCGTTTCGACGTGCGTGAAGTCGTCTACGACCCGTGGCGCGCAACGCAGCTTGCGCACCAACTGGCGAAGGACGGCGCAACGGTCGTTGAGTACCGCCAGACCGTACAGAACATGTCCCCCGCGATGAAAGAAGTTGGCGCCGCCGTGAAGTCGGGCCGGTTTCATCACGACGGCAACCCCGTCTTGGCTTGGATGATGGCAAACGTCGTTGCCAAGGAAGACGCGAAAGAAAACATCTACCCACGCAAGGAAAAGCCCGAAAACAAGATCGACGGCCCCGTCGCAATCATCATGGGCACGGGGCGCGCGATGGTTGGCACTGAGCTTTTCCCGGTCATGCCGGACGATTACTCGATGAACTTCGTATGAGCCCACTTACCTACAACATCGCGCTCGCTACCGGCGTGGTGTTGGTTGGCGCAGGTGTTGCGCTGATCAACATTCCGGCCGCGTTCGTGACTGTGGGTGCGCTCGTCATCGGCTTGACCCTGTTTGCCGCGCTCATGTCTCGGAGCTAACGATGTTCCTGAATGTCCGCGCAGACGAGGGCGACAGCGGCGACCGCTCGCCCTGGGGCAACTTTTGGTTTGAGCCCGTGCCGATGCGTGGCGCCAACGTCGGCGCGTCCGACCAGGCATTGCAGCTTACCGCCGTGTATGCGTGCGTGCGCGTGCTGGCCGAAGGCATCGCAACGCTGCCGTTTTGCCTCTACAGGGAAGGCGCGGACGGCGGCAAAACGCTCGTTAAGAACCACTGGCTGCACACACTCTTTGCACGTCGGCCAAACGCCTACCAAAACCCGCTTGAGTTCCGCGAAATGCTGCAAGGCCACCTCGCCCTACGGGGCAACGGCTTCGCGCGGATCGTGTCGAATCGCGCGGGTGAAGTCACCGACCTGCTGCCGCTGCATCCCGACCGTACGGTTATCGAAATGCTGTCCGACACGAGCTGGCGATATCGCTATCGCCAGCTCGATGGCACCGAGATCGTGTTGACACGTGGCGAGGTGTTCCATTTGCGCGGTCTGAGCGGCAACGGCGTCGTCGGATACAACCCGATTCAGGAAGCGCGCAAGGCGGTCAGCCTGGGCATTGCCGCCCAGGATTACGGCATGCGCTTCTTCATGAACGACGCGCGCCCGCCCGGCTGGATCGAATACCCGGGCCAGTTCAGAGACGACGAGCAACGGCGCCTGTTCCGTGAGCGTTACCAGCAATCGCAGACCGGCACGAACCGCCACAAGGTCGCCGTGTTTGAGATGGGCATGAAGTTTCACGAAGTGAAGGTGAGCAACGACGACGCGCAATACATCGAAACGCGCAAGTTTTCGATTGCCGAAATCGCCCGCCTCTTCCGCGTGCCGCCGCACATGATTGGCGATCTTGAGAAAGCGACGTTTTCGAACATTGAGCAACAGTCGCTTGAATACGTCATGCACACGCTGCGCCCGTGGCTTGTGCGCTGGGAGGAAGCAATCCGCTTCACCTTCCTTGAAGAAGACAGCGACCTGAACATCGAATTCCCCGTCACGGCGCTGCTGCGCGGCGACGCCGAGGCACGGTCGATGTACTACCACAACGGCATTTTGGATGGCTGGCTCACACGCAA
This sequence comes from Ralstonia sp. 25C, assembly GCF_051904805.1. NCBI lineage: Bacteria > Pseudomonadati > Pseudomonadota > Betaproteobacteria > Burkholderiales > Burkholderiaceae > Ralstonia > Ralstonia sp. 25C. Next base: position 617,683 of record NZ_CP196737.1, read on the forward strand.
TGAAGCGCGCTTGATGGAGTCGTTGAACCCGCTTGAGGGTTTGGACGAGCCATTGCGCCCGCTGAACATGGTTGAAGAGAACGAAGCCGAAAAAAACACCGCCGACGGCGACGAAGGCGGCGACGCATTGCCCCCGCAGAACGACGGCGGCGACGGCAGCGGCGAGCCCAGCAACAACGAGCAACCAAACGCCCGGCTGCTGGCCCTGGCGACGGCCGCGGCCGAGCGCGTCGCGCGCAAGGAAGCCATGAGCGTGCATTCGGCCTACTGCAAAGACGACCCGCAGGCGGCGCTTAACGACTTCTTTGCCAAGCATGCCGACTTCATCGGCGGCGCCCTTTCGGTTCCGGCCGCCTCCGCACTCGAATACTGCATCGCACAGCGTGCATTGCTCGACTCGACAGGCGGGCACATCGATGCACAGACCTACGAAGCAACGGCGACGCTGAAACTTGCGCAGCTTGCCATGAGGGGCACGCAATGAAACGCGAACTACTGATTTCGGAATTCCTTTCAACGCCCTGGGCGCTGCTGCCTGAACGACTGAGCGCGGCCGCGTTCGTCCTGGCGCGTTGGCATTCGGGCCTGCCCGCAACGGCCGAAATCATGGCATCGGTGCGCGCAGATGCCGAAACGATCACCGCACGGCGCGAAAGCGCGAACCGCGCGGGCAACGGCGCGATTGCCGTGTTGCCCATGTATGGCGTCGTCACGCAGCGCGGGAACATGGCCGACGATATCAGCGGCCCGGGCTCGATGAGCACGCAGCGCTTCGCCGCGTCGTTCCGTGCGGCCATGGCCGACGACAGCATCGGCGCAATCCTGATTGACGTTGATTCCCCTGGGGGTTCTGTCTATGGCGTTCAGGAATTGGCTGACGAGATTTACCGCGCCCGCAGTACGAAACCTGTGGTGGCTATTGCAAACAGCCTTGCCGCCTCTGCCGCCTTCTGGCTGGCGTCTTCCGCAAGCGAGTTCTACGTTACGCCGGGCGGCGAAGTCGGGTCGATTGGCGTCTATGCCGCCCATCAGGACTACAGCAAGGCGTTGGACGCGAACGGCGTTGCGACGACGCTTGTGAGCGCGGGCAAATACAAGACCGAAGGCAACCCCTACGAACCGTTGGGCGAGGCGGCACGCACCGCCATGCAAGGCCGCATTGATGAGTATTACGGTGCCTTTACGCGCGCCGTGGCCCGCAATCGCGGCGTGAACGTCGATGCGGTGCGCGGTGGCATGGGCCAAGGCCGCGTGCTGGGCGCCGCTGCTGCGAAATCCGAAGGCATGGTCGATGGCGTGATGACCATTGAAGAAGTCATCAAGAGCATGAGCCGCAACCTGTCTGCAAAGAGTAAGAACCGCGCGAGCGCTCATGACATGCGCGCACGCGAAATCGACCTTTTGAGCAAATAACCCGAGGTGACACGATGAGCTATTCGTTTGGCGTTCGCGCCGCAAACAAGGCCGAAGCACTCGCCGCCGTGGCCGCTAAGTTTGACGAAATCATTGCGCAGCAGCCCCCGCACGCCGCCGACCACGCCGCCGTCCTGGCGAACGCTGCCAGTGTTATCGACCTGCTCGCACCCGACGACACGAAAGACCTTGTTGTGTCACTCAACGGCTATGTGTCGTGGGCCAATCCCGACGATATGACGCAACTGACAGCCGCCGCCGTCTCTGCCAGCGCTGGCTACACGCCGCGCGAAACGTAACCCCTTTCAGGGCTCCGTAGAGCCCCGCCATCGCGGCCCATCGGCCGCACCCAAACACACCCGCCTTCTGGCGGGTTTTTTCATTTCTGGAGCCCTGAAAATGAACAAAGCCATTCGTGCGCTTCAAGAGCGCAAGGCAAAGGCCGTCGCGGAAGCCCGCACGCTTCTCGACGCCGCAAACGCGGATGCCCGCGAGATGACCGAAGAGGAAGTCGGCAAGTACGACGCCCTCACGGCCCAAATCAACGGCATCAACGCGCAAATCGCCCGCGAAGAAGCCCAGGCGGAAGCCGAACGCTCGGTCACGCTGCCGGCCGCAGAAGGCGCCCGCGTGGAAGTCGTGGAAAACGTGGAACGCGACCCGAAGCGCGGTTTCTGCAGCTTCGGCGAGTTCGCACGTTCGGTGCAGGCCGCTGCCAACAATCAAGGCTCGCTGCCTGACCGCCGTTTGCTGATCGGTGCTTCTGCGCCGACCACCTACGGCAACGAAGCGGGCGGCGTCGATGGCGGTTTCCTCGTACCTCCTGCTTTCTCGGGCGAAATCTTCACGCTCTCGCTGGAAGACGATGCGTTGTTGCCGATGACGGATAACGTCAACGTCGGCGGCAACTCGATGGTGTTCCCGAAGGATGAAACGACCCCGTGGGGTACTGACGGCGTTCGTGCGTACTGGCAACAAGAAGCCAGCGCGGCCACCGCAACGAAACCGAAGCTCGGCACCTCGCAAATGCGCCTGCACAAGTTGATGGCGCTTACCCCGATTACGGACGAATTGCTGGCCGACACCAACGCCCTGCAATCGTACCTGCCGGGTTTGATGGCTCGTTCGATCCGCTGGAAGACCAACGAAGCCATTCTTTACGGCACTGGCGCGGGCCAGCCCGAAGGCGCATTCAACGGTGCCGCCTCCGTGGCCGTCTCCAAGGAAAGCGGCCAAGCGACGCAGACAGTGTTGCTCGCCAACATCACGAAGATGATTTCGCGCCTGCCCCCGGGCTCGTTCCCGCGCGCTGTGTGGCTCATCACGCCCGACGCCCTGCCCTCGCTGTTCGGCCTGACGCTGGGTAACTACCCCATCTATCTGCCGATTTCTGCAGGCGCCCAAGGCTCGCCCTACGGCACGTTGATGGGGCGCCCGATCATGGTCAGCCAGCACGCCGCCGCGTTCAGTTCGCAAGGCGATATCTCGCTTGTTGACCTGAATTTCTATCGGACGCTGACGAAGGCGGGCGGCATCGAAATGGCAACGTCCATGCATCTCTACTTCGATGCCGATGCAACGGCCTTCCGTGCAACGTTCCGTGTGGATGGTCAACCCAAGATCGTGCAGCCAATCGCGCAGGCCAAGGGCAGCAACACCCTTTCGCCGTTCATCCAACTGCAAGCCCGCTAATCGACCCAGGACCGGGCCTAGGCCCGGTCTTCGATCCCCCTTCATGGAGAAATGACCATGTATCCGAACGCAAAAGCAAGCGAACAGGTAGCGCTGTTGGCCGTCATCAGCCCTTCGAGCCAAGCCACGGGCGCGGCAACTTCCGGCTGGATTTCGGCGGCGAATTTTCAAAAGTTTCTCGCCCTGATTCAAACCGGCGTGCTCGGCACCGCCGCCACCGTCGATGCCAAGTTCCAACAGGCCACCGACAGCAGCGGCACGGGCGCAAAGGACATTACCGGCGCAGCTATCTCGCAAATCGAGAAGGCCAGCGGCGACAACGTGCAAGCCGAACTCAACCTTGATGCGCAGCAACTCGACGTGTCGGGCGGTTTCAGCTACGTGCAACTGTCCGTGACCGTCGGCGCAGCGGCAAGCCTGACTTCGGCGGCCGTGCTCGGCTTCGTGCCGCGCTTCGCCCCGGCGTCGGCTTCGAACGCAACGTCGGTCGTGCAGGTCGCCAACTAAGCAGCGCAACTAGGCCGCAGGGGGTGCAACCCCTTGCGGCCTTCCGAACATGCCCGAAATCCTCGTTACGCCGCCGACTGGCGAACCGCTCGACCTTGCCGACGTGAAGACGCATTTGCGCGTGACAGACACATCGCAAGATGTGTTGATTGCGGCCATGCTGTCGGGCGCGCGCCAAGCGGCAGAGACGAAGACGCGGCAACAGCTTCTGTACGCCCGCTATCGGCTCGTCATCGATAAATTTCCGATGGCAGGCGTAGGCACGCTGTACCCGTTTGAGCATGTGGTGAACATGCCCGCTTACGGGATCATTCTGCCGCATGCCCCTGTGGTGGATATCGTGTCGATTCAATACCTCGACATGAGCGGCACACTTCAAACGGTGGACCCGAGCGTATACACGGCCAATCTCGCGTTGATGCCGTCCATCATCACGCCGCGTTTCGGCCAGATTTGGCCCATTCCGCTGCCGCAAATCGGCGCGGTCACTGTGACGTACGACGCGGGCTATGCGGCGATGATGACCGTCGTGAACGCGGGCGCTGGCACGTTCAGCATTAGCGGTCCCGTGACGCACGCTGTGGGCGACTTGGTGCAGTTCTATAACAGCGGCGGCGCGCTTCCTGGCGGCCTCGTGGCGAAAGCGAACTACACCATTGCGAGCGCTAACGCAGGCGTCTACACCGTGAACAACGCAGCGGGCTCGCCTGTGACGTTCTCAGACAGCGGAAGCGGCACGAACTATTGCGGCGTCGTGCCCGAAGGTATCCGCAACTGGATTTTGATTCGCGTTGGCTCCCTGTATGAGAACCGCGAAGAAGTCGCCATCTTGAACCGGGGCAAGGTTGAAGAATTGCCGTTCATCGATGGCCTGCTAGACCCGTATCGGATTTCCCTGCCATGACCACGCGCGTGCGTGCCGGGCAGCTTACGCGGCTGATTTCGATTCAGCTGCGCACCACCACGCAAGACAGCTTCGGCCAACAACTAACGACGTGGACCGAAGTAAAAAAGGTCTATGCGTTCATCGAAGCGCTGTCAGGGTTTGAGCGCGCGGCCGGTCAATCGATGTTCACGGACGTTTCCCACCGCATCACTGTGCGTTACGACGCGATCTTCGCCGACCCCAAGGTCGTTGCCGCTTATCGCGCTGTGTACAACGGCCGCAACTTCAATATCCAAGTTGCGCAGAACATGGACGAAGAAAACGCGGTCATCGAATTGATGGCCGCCGAGGGCATGAACGATGGCTAACAACTTCCAATGCGTTAGGGGCGTGGGCGAGTTGTTGGAAGCGATGCGCGCCCTACCGCAGAACATCGCAAAGAACACCCTACGCGGTGCCGTCAATGCGGGCGCATCGGTGTTTCGCAAAGAAGCCGTGCGCCTCGCGCCGGTCTATACGGGCATCCCTTACCGCTATCCCGACGAACGCGTAGACCCGGGCCTTTTGAAGCGGGCCATCTATCAAAAGCACATGCCGGGCAATTCGAACGCGACGACGCAAACCTACATCGTGGGCGTGCGCTCTGGTAAGGGCAATCGCTTCCGCAAGCGCGGCAAAGGCTTTGTCGGCATGGATGCCTATTACGCGAAGTGGGTGGAATTTGGTCATTGGTTCGTGCCACCGCGCCCGCAAGGCGTAGGCAAGAAACAGCATCGCAGCCGCTACGCGACGCCACCGGGTCTCTATGTTCCCGCGCGCCCATTCATGCGGCCCGCATTCGACACCAAGAAAACGGAAGCCGCGCAAGCCATCGAAAACTACTTGCGCAAGCGCATCGCCGACGAGACGTATAAGCGGGGTTCAACCGATGCCGACGATTCAGGAACAACTCTGCTCGCAGCTTAACGGCGTGGCGTCGGGCGGCATCTATCCGCTGACGGCCGAACAGAACGTCACGCCGCCTTACATCGTCTATACGCGCGTGCCTAGCGCGATAGAAAACACGTTGTCGGGTAACGGGAATCCGCCCATCAACAACACGCGCTTTCAGCTTGACGTATGGGCGACGACCTACGCCCAGGCGCAGAGCACAGCGGCAGCGGTGCGCGCCGCAATGTCGTCGTGGTCAGTGCAGAACGTTCAGCTACTTGAACACGACGAATACGAGGCAGATGTAAGGCTGTTCCGTGTGATTTTGGATTTCTCTGTTTGGCATTACTGACGACCCGCCGCCCCGGCATCCGAGCCCGCTTCTAGCGGGCTTTTTTTCTTTTGGAGCACACAAAATGGCTTCGACCGCGTTTTCGGCCCAAGGCTCGACGTTCCAAGTATCGAGCGGCAACGGCACTGCAAAGAACATCACCGCTATTGCGCTTGGCAATCCGACGATCATTACCGCGACTGCGCACGGCTTCAACAACGGCGACGTTGTGACGCTCGCGGCCATCGGCGGCACAACCGTTTTGAACGGTCTTTCTGTCGTCGTGACCAACAAGACGACCAACACGTTTGCCGTGAACGTGGATACGACGGGCGGTTCGGCCTACACGTCGGGCGGCACCGCAACGCCTGTCGCCTGGGTGGCGGTCGGCAACTTCAAGACCATCAAGGGCTTTGACGGCAAGATTGCCAAACTCGATGCGACGAACCTTTCCAGCACCGCGAAGGAATGGCGCGCTGGCCTGCTCGATCCGGGTCAATTCTCGTTCGACGTGGACGTAGACAACACCGACGCCGGGCAAACCGCGTTGCAGAACTACCGCGCGAATTCGACCATCGCCAACTTTAAGTTGACGCTCCCCAACTCGCACACCGCGACTTTCTCGGGCTTCGTTGAATCGTTCCCGTGGGATGGCGGCGTTGACAAGATCGTCAGCGCAACCGTGAACCTCATCATCAATGGCCCGGTTACTTACGCATAAAGGGGTTTGAAATGGCACTGACGAAAGAGCAAATCCTTGCGGCTTCCGATATCACGACCGAAGCCGTAGACGTTGCGGAATGGGGCGGCTCGGTCATCGTTCGCGCGATGACCGGCGCCGCGCGCGATGCGTACGAGGCGAGCATGGTTGTGCTGAAAGACGGCCAGCGCGTTGCCGACCTCACCAACATGCGCGCCAAGCTCGTTGCGGCCACGCTCGTTGATGACGCGGGCGAATTGCTGTTCAAGACGGCAGAGGAAGTGCAAGCGCTCGCAGGCAAGAGCGCCAACGCGCTTGAAAAGCTGTTCAAGGTCGCGCAACGCCTTAACGGCTTGGCACCCGACAGCACGGAAGAAGCCGCAAAAAACTAGAAGCCCGCCCCGAACGGCGCTTTTACTTTCGCCTCGCGCTCTCGCTGGGAATGACGGTCAAGCAGTTGCTTTCCGTCATCGACAGCGCAGAGCTAACCGAGTGGGCGGCCTTTGATCGGCTTGAGCCCTTCGGCGAGACGCGCGCCGATTTGCGGGCGGGGATCGTAGCGGCGGCAACAGCAAATCACAGCTACGCGCGTCCCGACACGCCTTACAAGGCGTCCGACTTCATGCCGTTTTTGAAGCGCGACGACGACAAGCCCGTGTTGCTGCAAGACCCCGAACAGCAAAGCAAACTGATTTTGTCCCAAGTTTTCCTAAAGGACTGAAACATGGCCTCGTCTCTCGGTTCCCTGATTATCGAGATTCAGGGCAACGTTGCGCGCCTTGAGAACGACATGCGCCAGATGGAAGGCGTCGTCAATACGCACGTGGGCCGCATCGACAAGGCGGCGGAAAGCGCGGGCAAGAGCATCGAAAACATTGGCAGCGGTTCAAAGAACGTCGGGCGCATCAAAGGCGTAGATGAGATGGTCGATCAGATGGACCATCTCAATTTCAAGACGGTCGCAGCACGTCGTGAATTGCTTGTCCTGGCGCACGAGGCGTCGCAAGGCAATTGGACAAAAATGTTTGGCTCAGTGATGGTGCTTGGCGAGCGTATCGACGCCATGAGCCTGATTTTCAGCAAGACGGGCGCGACCATCCTTGGCCTTACTGCGCTGTTCGCTGGCTTCGTCGTGGCCGTCGCTAAGGGCGCGATTGAAGCCGAGCAATTGCGCAAGTCACTGGAATTGACCAACAACGCAGCGGGCGTGACGGGCTCTTCGTTTAGCGACTTGGCGCGCTCGATTGCCGACAGCACCAACAAGACCATTGGTTCCTCGCGCGAAGCCCTTGCGGCCATCGTTGCAACGGGGCAATTCACGCGCACGCAACTGCAATCCGCGTCGGCCGACATTATGGCGATTGCCGCTCTCACGGGCGGCGAGATGGAAAAAATCGCGGAAGACTTCGGCAAGATGCGCGAGGGCGTGAGCAAGTGGGCGGAGGAACATAACCGCGCGTGGCACTACATGAGCGCGGCGCAATTCGACTACATCCGCAACCTTGAAAACACGGGCCAAACTGAGAAAGCCTTGATGGCGAACCTTGAAGCGCTGCATTCGCGCTTCGCCGACACGTCGCAAGAAAAGCTAGGCATCGTCGTACGCATGTGGCGCGCGGTGCGGAATGAAATCAGCAACGTTGTCGATGCGCTCAAGTCGATTGGCCGCCCTGAAACGACCGCAGATCAAATCCGGGGCCTTGAAGCGATGCTTAAGGGGGTCAAGGTTGACAACGACCCCAGCAGCACAATGTTTAAGTGGCGCCAGCAAAAGGAGCAAGAGCTTGCGAACCTGCGCGAAATGCAGCGCATGGAAGCCGCGCAGGCCAGCCGGCAAAGTATCATCGACCAGCAGCAGCAAGCCGCGATCAAGGCTACCGATGACCTAGAAAAGCTGCGCATCCAGTTCGACAAGGCCGCCGCCAAGCAAAAAGAAATCAACGAAGTGAACGTTCGGTTTCAGGAATTGGCGATTGGCAATCCCAACTCGCCGTTGCTTAAGGGCGTGCAGGTCAAGGGCAGCGAGCAATCGGGCTTCGCGTTCTCTGGCGGCGAGTATGACCGCATCATCAAGGGTATCAACGACCGCTATAAGGACAAGAGCCAAGCGGGCATTGATAAGGCCAATCTAGAAGCGCGCCTTCGCCCCATCGAAGACGAAATCAAGGCGCAGGATGCATTGCTTTCGCAGCGCGAAGCGATGCTTAAGCGCTATCACGAAGCCGACCAGATTTCGACGGCCGACTACTACGCCGGGCAGCGTGCAGCCATCGAAGAACACATCGACAAGGTGCGCGCCGACTATGCCCGCGAGGCACAGATTGTGCGCGAGTTCTCCAAGACCGCCAGCGATGAGCGTCAGCGCATCGAAGCGAGCACCAAAGCCAAAGACCTTGAAGAGCGGATGAACCGCGCCATTGCTGCGGACATGACCAAGTTGAATGAACTTGTTCCCCAGCAAGCGAAGGAAATGGAGACGTACCGCCTTGAAGTCGAAAAGCTCAACGCCGAGTTGGCGAAGCTGCACGGCCATCTAGGCGAGAACGTCGCCGAGAACTTCGACCGCATGCACGACAAGCTGACGAAGCAAGCCACGCTCCAAGGCGATACGGGCACGCTTGACCGCTTGGCTGAGACGAAGCGCCTCACGGTCGCGCAAGGCGAACTTAACGAACAGAACAAGCAAGCGCAAAACATCCTTGAAGGGTTGCGCGTGCGCGAAGACGGCGTTAATCAGGCGGTGCGCCTAGGGCAGACGAACGAAATTGACGGCATGTTGCAAATCGGGCAGGCGCGCGCCGACTCGCTGCGGCAACTGCAAGCCATCGGCGACAAGATCAACGAGATTGCGATTGGCTCGGGCAATGAACAAATGCTTTTGTTCGCTACGCAGTTCGACCAAAAGCTAAAGGACATTCAAGGCAGTAGCGACGTGCTCGGGAACAAGCTGTCTACCGCATTCGGCCATCAGTTCGCCAAAGACCTTGAAGCCGTTGTCAATCGTACGAAGTCGCTGAAAGATGCGGTGTTGGACTTTGCGAATTCCATCACCAACATGATTACGCAGATGGCCGCCAACTCGCTTGCGCAGCAGCTTTTCGGCGGCCTGTTCAGTTCTGCCGGTTCTGGTGGCGAAAGCGGCGGCGGCCTGGGCGGTCTCATCGGCATGGTTGCAAGTTACTTCGGCGGTGCGATGGCGGACGGCGGCGAAACGTCGCCGGGCAAGTTCTACCGCGTGAATGAGAACGGCCCCGAGCTTTATACCGTGGCGAACCGTACCTATCTCATGTCGGGCAACCAAAGCGGCAGCGTGACGCCGGTTGGCAGCGGCGTCATGTCGGGCGGTCGTTCGACCGTCATGCACATGAATATCAATGTTCCGCCCGGCACCTCCCGCCAAACAGCGCAGCAACAAGCCGCTGAAATCATGCGGCATGCGCAGATTGCGTCCGTGAGGAACACGTAAAAATGGCCTTCCTAGAATCGACGCGTTTCCCCGACAACATCGCATTCGGCGCCGTCGTGGGTCCGACATATCTAACCGTTATCACGCCCGTCTATTCGGGCCGTGAGGCCCGGTCTATCGCTTGGACGCAATCACGCTGTCACTTCGAAGTGGGGCGCCGCATGATGAACGCCAGCGACACGGCATTGCTCGATGCCTTCTTCCGTTCCGTGAAAGGCCGTGCAAATGGCTTCCGAATCAAGGATTGGACCGACTACACCGTCACCACTTCCAACGGTCTGCTCGTCACGACCACGGCGCCCGGCGTGTTCCAACTCGCGAAGACCTACATCACCGGCGCACTCAACGAAACACGCAACATTGCAAAACCTGTCGTCGGTACTGTGCAGCCGTATCGCAATGGCGTTCCCGTAACGGCTGGCTCTTCCGCAGGCAATTACTCGGTGGATACGACTACGGGCCTTGTAACGTTCGTCGCCGATGCATCCCAGGGCATCACGGCCAACACGCCGGGCGCAACGACCGTCCTGAACTTCGCCGCGTCGCTCACGGGCGCCACGGTCGGCCAATATGTCGCCGTGAGCGGGGTTAGCGGTACGCTCGGCACGACGCTTAACGGCAAGCTCTGGCAGATCACGGCCACCGGCACAAACCAAATCACGATTGCCGCCGCGACCACGGGCAACACCGGTAGCGGTGGCACTGTGTCGCTCTATCCGCAGAGCGGCGAAACGCTGACGTGGGCCGGCCAATTCGATGTGCCCGCGCGGTTCGATGTGGACGAGATGAAGAAACAAATCATCGACCGCAACGGCCCGAGCGGCGACCTGCTAGTCGATTGGGGTTCTATCCCCATCGTTGAAATCCGGGTTTGACATGCGCAATATCTCGACCGCGCTTGCCGCTCACTTGGCGGGTGACACCCTCACTGTCTGCACGCTCTGGCTCATCACGCGCAAAGACGGCCAGCAATTCGGGTTCACCGATCTTGACCGCGATGTAACGTTCAACGGCTTTACGTACAAGACCGCAGGCGGCTATACACATTCGCAGATCGACAACAAGAGCGACTTGTCTGTTACGAACATGGAAGTAACGGCCCTGTTCGATTCCAGCGCGATACAGCAAGTCGATATTGAGGCGGGCTTGTGGGATAACGCGGCCGTCACGATTTCGCTTATCAACTACGCCGACTTGACCCAGGGCGCGGCCATTCTGCAAGCCGGTTCGCTCGGTCAAGTGACGTTGCTGAACGGCCAATACAAGGCGGAGTTTCGCGGCCTCGCGCAGATGATGCAGCAGACTGCGGGCGAGCCTTTCAGCCCGACGTGCCGCGCGAGCCTAGGCGACAGTCGATGCACCATAGCGCTCGGGCCACTGACGGCCACCGGGACCGTTACCGGCGTCACAAACACTTTCACATGGCTCGATACAAGCCTGACGCAGACGGGGCCGACCGTCGCTTACACCGACACGCGCGGCCACAAGATACCGACCACGGGGCCATACACGATTAAGGTTGTGCCGCCCACTGGCGGGGCGTTCGTCGCTGACGGCGGCGTCACGGATTCAACCGGCAACGTGTGGACGCAGGTTGTCAGCGGCCCAGGCGCGCAGCAATACAGCGTCGCATCTGACGGCACCTATACGTTTGACGGTAGCGATAATCCGGGCTGGGAAGTGTTCATTTCCTACACCTACAGCATCGGCTATTTCGCATATGGCACCGTGACCTTCCTGACGGGCGCAAACGCGGGATACAGCACCGAAGTTAAGAGCTTCGCGCCGGGCGTCGTCACGGTTGCGCTTCCGTTCCCGTTCCCTGTTTCCGCTGGCGATACCTACACCATCGTTGCCGGTTGCGACCGCACGTTCGGCACGTGCAAGACGCGCTTTAACAACGTCGTCAACTTCCGGGGCGAGCCCTACGTACCCGGCGCCGACACCACCCTACGGCCCCAATCGACATGATTACGCGCGCTGAATTCGTGGCAGAGGCTAGGACATGGCTCGGCACTCCCTGGGTTCACCAAGGCCGTTTTAAGGGCCTTGCCGTCGATTGTGTGGGCCTAGTCATGGAGACGGCGCGCGCGCTTGACCTGTGCGACTTCGAATTCACGAACTACGAACGCAAACCAACAGGCGAAATGCGCATGTACTGCGATCAGTTCATGCTGCCGATCCCGCTTGAAGAGGCGAGCGCCGCCGACGTGCTTTTGTTCGCGTGGAACAACAGCCCGGTACACCTCGCCATCTTGACCGGGCCGGATACGATCATTCACGCCTTTGCTGTCAACCGTCGCGTTGTTGAACACCGCTTCGATGAACGTTGGCGCGCGCAGATTGCCGCCGCCTATCACGTGCCGGGGGTTGAATAATGGCCGTCCTAGCTGTCGCCGCAGTAGGCGCCGCTATCGCAGGGAGCGCCGCAGCAGCCACGGGCGTGATGGCGGTTGCCACCGCCGTGCAAATTGGTTGGATGGTCGGCGCCCTTGTGGGCAACATGTTCTTCGGCCCGAAGCCACCGAGCCCGAAAATCAATGACGTTCGGGTACAAGATAGCGCTTACGGCAAGATCATCCCGCGCGTTTATGGCATGTACCGCGTTGCGGGTAATGTCATGTGGGCGGGGCAGCCGCATCAACACACGTCGGGCGGCAAAGGCGGCAAGGGCGGCGGCGGTCAAACTGTGGTGCGCATGTCCTTTGCCATCGGCTTGTGCGAGGGGCCGATTAAAGGCGTGCGCCGCATTTGGGCCAACGGGAAACTCGTCTACGACATTTCGAACCCGTCAAACTTCGCGGCCATCAGCGGCAGCAATCAGATGCTGTCTAACTTCGTCGTCTACAACGGCGAAGAGACGCAATTGCCTGACCCGACGATGGAATCGCAGCTTGGTTCCGGCAACGTGCCTGCGCATCGCGGCCTCGCCTATGTCGTGTTCAATGAGCTTGACCTGTCCGAATGGGGCAACTTCCTCCCGTCGTTCTCGTTCGAGATTGTGACGGGCGTTAGTACCTCCTACGTGATGGGCACCGTGGGGCAGTACACGCAAGGCCAGTCGGTCGGCACCTTCACGGGCCTGTCAGCACAAGGCGGCTATCACGTTGATTTCACGGGCTACCCTGCGGGCCAATACATCGGCGTCGGCGTGCAGAACTTCACGCCCTATGGCATCCAGTTCGATAACCCGATGGGCCAAGGCGCTTACGTCATTCCTTCCGACGTGCCGAGCTGGGGCGCATCCGTACAAGCCAGTTGGTCGGACTCGCCCGGCTTCCTTGGCTATAGCTCCGGTACTTACAATTGGTACACGCTCGACGGCTTCATCCAGTACGGTGTAAGCCCGCTCCCAAGCGGCGCGGTCGGCATCGGGCGAACGTTCGTGAAGCTCGGTAATAACGTCTGGGCCTCTTGCAACTATGGGGGCATGAACTTCCCCATTGTCGGGTTCACGCTTGGCCTGCAAAACAACCCGACGGGCGCGGGCCAAATCTTCGCAACCTCAACGCTTCAAAAGCCCTTCGAAATGCTGGGCGTGACGCAATCGTACGTGTATGCGTCCGATGGGGCGTATCTCTATCAGTTCAACGCGACGACGCTTGCTGTCGTTCAGCAATGGCCTGTCTCTATCGGGCTCGGCCTGAACCAAGCGCAATGCGGCCACGCTGTCGATGACCGGCACGTGTACATCTACGGCGCGGGGCGCCTCTATTGCTTCGATTCGACAACCGGCGTTGCGACCCTGCTAGGGTCGGGCTATCCCGCTTTCGGCCAGACGATGCAGTCTGTGAGCCCTGGCCTGTTCCTCGTCGGGGATGGCGGCGGCGTAAATGACACGCTGTATTACATCGCGCTCACGTTCGCAACGTCGGGCTCGGTGGGCATGCCGCTGTCAACCATAGTCGCCGATATCTGTTCGCGCGCTGGGCTCTCCCCTTCTCAATACGACGTGTCCCAAATTACGGACATTGTTGCGGGCTACGCCATCACGACCAACGCTTCCGCGCGTGACAATCTCGGGCCGCTCATGGGCGCCTATTTCTTCGACGTGACCGACGCAGACGGGAAGCTGACGTTTGTTAAGCGCGGCGGCGCGACGGTTGGCACGTTCGCTTACGGCGACCTGGGCGCGGCAAATAACGTGGGCGACCCCACCAACGAAACGCCGCTGCAAGTCATGCGCGCGCAAGAGCTTGATTTGCCGAAGCAACTCACGCTGACCTATTGCGGGCTCAACAATGACTATCAGATGAGTTCGCAAATTGCCTTCCGCACGACGACGAAATCCAACAAAGAGGCAACGATTTCCGTTCCCATCTGCCTGGGTGATGACGAGGGTTTGCAGAAGGCGCAAACAATGCTTTGGAACGCGTGGCTGGCGCGCGAAGAGTTCACCTTTACGACCTCGCTTGCCTACCTGAAATACGTACCGAACGACGTTGTAACGCTGCAAGGGGCAAACGCGAGCTATACGGTGCGCCTCGTTGATTGCCAGTTCGACGCGCAAGGCGTGCTCAAGTGGACGGCGCTTAGTGAGGCGCCCGCGATCTATACGAGCACGGCGGCCGGTGGGCCTAATGCGGGGTTCCCGAAACAGTCTGTGCCCTACAGCGGCCCGTCTGACATTGTTGTGTTGGACGTGCCGCCGCTGCGCGCTTCCGATACTTCCCCGGGCCTCTATATCGGGGCGACGGGCTACACGTCCGCGTGGCCCGGCTGCACGGTGGAAATCTCGCGCGACGGGAACAGCTACACGGACTTTGTTGCTATTACCGGCGAATCGGTCATCGGTTCGATGCGCTCGGCGCTCCCCAACTTTTACGGCGGCAATCAGCCCGACGAATTGAGTACGGCAACGGTCGTTGTTGATATGGGCTCGCTCGCGTCCGTGTCCTATGCCAACTTCCTTGCGGGCAACAGCGCGGCAGTGATTGGCAATGAAATCGTGTATTTCCGCAACGCCACCCTGATTGCAACCAACGCATACCGGCTGTCGGGTTTCCTACGCGGCGTAGGTGGCACGGAATGGGCGATGGGCTCGCACGTCAACGGCGAACAGTTCATTTTGCTTGGCAACACGCTGGCATCGGTGGGGCTGAACGTTCATGACATTGGGAGCAAGCTGTATTTTGAATCGCGCTTGCTCAATATCTTTTCCGGGCAAGTCACGCCCGCGCGCTCACTGACACCGACGAATGCACGCGTTCAACCGCTGTCGCCCGCCCTGTTCCGTGCGCTGCCCGGCTCGGTGGTGAGCACAAGCGATATTTCCCTGTTCTGGATGCGGCGCGCGCGCGTCAATGCGGCTTGGCTCAACGGCGCGGACGTGCCGCTAGATCAGCAAACAGAGTCATATCAATTGACCATCCAGAACAGCACGGGCGCGATAGTGCGCACGGCCACCGTGCTTGCCGCGCAAACCTACGTCTACACCGCCGCGAACATCACGGCCGATGGTTTCAGTAGTGGCAACACAATCAATTTCAGCGTTGCGCAAAACAGCGATCTAGGCGTGCTGGGCCGCGCCGCATCCGCGACGATCACGAGGTAACAAGCCATGTCCAACAGCACGACGCTACTTGACACCATCGCCGCGAATCAGGCTTCAAAAGAAGTCATCATGAACGCGCTTGCGGATGCGTTCAGTCCCGCATCGTTGTGGGGCCGTCACGCCAGCGCTTGCAATGGCCTCACGTGGGGCTACTACGGCGGCAACTATCAAATCGGGCTCACGTCCAACGCGATTGCCAACGGCACCGTAACGCTCACGGCGAGCACGACAAACTATCTTTTTGCCGACCCCACAAACGGCGCCGTGTCGATCAATACAACGGGCGTGCCGTCCGGCAAGATTTCGCTTTACAGCATCGTCACGGGCACCACCAGCGTTACGAGCTACACCGACTTGCGCAGCTATCAGCCGAGCGCAACGCCGCCCGTGTCTTCCAGCGGCGTGTATGACATTGGTATCTATGTAGAAGGTTTGACGACCAACAGCGAAATCGTGTGGGAGTTCGTAGCCCCGCGCGGTTGGACGCTTCCATCTGGCGCGTCAGGCGCGGCAGTCGCCCAGGTAGCGGCAACCGGTTCGACAACCTACACGCTTGCCAAGAATGGCACTTCGATAGGCACGATTGTGTGGGCCGCATCCGGCACGGTCGGGACCATCTCAGTTACATCAAGCACGAGCTTTGTAGCGGGCGACATTCTTTCGCTGACCGGCCCAGGGACAGCAGACGCAACCCTAGCAAACATCGCCGTCACGCTCGCAGGCACGCGACCCTAACCGAACTTCAACCGCACACACAAACGCCCTACGGGGCGTTTTTTTTCGTCTATCGGGAGCACGACCATGACAGTCGGGATTGGCACTGCGGTGCGTAACGCGATGCTTAACGCCATCACCACGGCGACGGGCGGTAGCGCGGTTATCACCATCTACAACGGCACGCGCCCGGCCACTGGCGGCACGGCGACCACGGCGCTTTGCACGCTCACATGCAACGTTGTTTTCGCCCCTGCGGCTTCTGGCGGCGTGCTAACGCTCAACTCAATTTCGAACGGCACGGCTTCGACAAACGGCACGGCGACGTGGGCGCGGCTCGCAACGTCGGGCGGGACTTTCATCATGGATATGGACGTTGGCACGAGCGGCACCGACGTAAACCTCAACACCACCACCACGATTGTTAGCGGCGCGACAGTGAGCATTTCCGCCGCGCAGATCACCGCAGGCAACCCCTAATTTGGAGCCCATGAAATGACCATCACTTTTTATCGGTCTACCGACACGTCGGCGCCCACGCTCACGGGGCAAGTGGGCTCTCTCACGACGTTGCTAGACGCCATCCTTGTGAACGGCTACGGCTCGCAACCCGCAGCAGGTTGGACGATTGCATACACGGGCACGAACCAACGCGACTATAAGCAGGGAACCGGCTCTAATGGCTTTTACGTGGATGTAAACGACAACGGCCCAGGCGGCGGCGGCGCACGTGAGGCACGCATGCGCGGCTACGAAGCCATGACCGCACTTGCGACAGGTACGAATGCGTTTCCAACGTCTTCGCAAATGTCTGCGGGCGTCATCTGCCGCAAATCCACTTCGGCGGACTCAACGACGCGCGCGTGGTATTGCGTAGCCGATGCGACGTGCTTTCATCTCTTCGTTGATACTGGCGACGTGACAAGCCCGAGCTATTCATTCTGTTTCAGCTTTGGCGACTTCTTTTCTTACAAGTCGGGCGACACGTACAACTGCCAGATTCAGGGGCGCACCACCGAGAACAATAGTAGCGGAAGCGTCGAATCCCTCCCCACGCTGTGCGGGCAAACCAATGCGCTTATTGCGTTGGCTTCGCGCGCTTCCTTTCTCGCGCGTAGTTGGACCGGCACCGCTGGGAGCCTCGCCTTTAGCAAACACGGCGCGTTGCTGTCAGTTCAGAACGGGAACACCGAGGGTGCCATGGGCGGCATTCCTAACACCACTGGCAGCGCTATCGGTATGCAGCCGAACGGCCCTGACGGCTCAATCATGATGTCACCCGTTTTCGTCGGTCATAACGGGGCCGTGCGCGGCTACTTAAAAGGCATCTGGGCACCGCTCGCGCCGCAGCCTTGCGGGCACACCGACACGTTTAGCGGTACTGGCAACATGGCGGGCAAAACGTTCATCGCGTTGAACGTGCAGAGCATCAACAACAACGGCCCGCAGCAAGGAATGATGTTCGTTGAAACTTCGAACACGTGGAGTTAAGCCATCATGGCAACGCACCTGTATTGGCGGCTTAACTTCGCCTCGCCCACGAACGGCAGCAACCCAGCGGTGGCGGAAATCGCCATGCATACGACAGTGGGCGGCTCGAACGTATGCACCGGGGGCACCGCAGGCGGCACGAACATTAACGGGAGCTTTCCCGCGACGAACGCTTTTGATGGCAATACGGGGACTGACTGTCAGACGACCTCTTCCTCTTCAACGATCAGCTATCAATTTGCCAGCGCCCAGGCCATCGTTGAATACACCGTCACCTCTTCGGCAAGCCTTGCGGCGTCGTTTGCCCCCGATACGTGGACGTTTGAATTTAGCGACAACGGCACGACGTGGACGGTCGCGCATTACGTGCGCAATCAGGTCGGATGGGCCGCCACTGAAACCCGAACTTTCGCGGTATCGGAAATCGGCAACGCCTATCTGAAAGCCCAGCTCGCCGCCGTTCAAACGACAACCCCTGTGGGCAATGGCGCGCGGCTTCTCGCTATGCGCTCGGCGGGCACCGCAACGACCGTGAATGGCGTTGTAAGCGTGCTAGGTGCCGTCACCGCTGGCATTATCGTTGTGGCATACGACAAGGCTTCCCGCATGCCGATTGGGCGTGCTGTGAGTGCGGCCGATGGTTCTTACTCCATCAATTGCGGCGGCTTCACCAACGTCTACGTTGAGGCGTTCGACCCGACGAGCTATCAGATGATCGGCTATGACGAAGTTACGCCGGGGTAAGCCATGCCATATACGCCGCCCGCACACAGTGCCGTCAATTTCAACTTCAAAGGCACATACACCCCGCCTGCGCACAACGCCGTCAACTTCAACTTTGGTATCCCGTTGGACGTGCGGCTGGCAAACGCTACGGTCAGCATTACCGCGTCAGAAAACAACATGTGGACTTCCACGCTTGCGAATGCAACCGCGAGCATTTCCGCGTTTCAAAGCGGCACGATTGGCACGCAGCTAGGCAATGCAACCGCAAGCATGACGGCGACCATGACGCCGAAGCAAAGCCGCAAGCGACGGACGATTCAGGCTATTACGGGATAGCGCGCCGAACTAAAAACAAATTTGGAACGGGGGACTTCATGACGGATTTTGTTTTTAAGGACATAGGCACCGTTCTAGGCACTATCGCGGGCGCGCTCGTCGTGGGGTCCGCGCTCATTTTTCGCGCTTGGACGCGGCTAAAGCTCGACCATCAAATCGGGGCATCGGAAGAGGCGGCACTTAGGACGCTGACAGCCGCCGTTGAAAACTGGCGCTCGCTGTATGAGCACGCATCATCCCAAGTGATAAAGGAACGGGAGATGCGCGAAGCCGCCGAACTTCGCGCCATGGATACGACACGCGAGCTAGAAGAGCTACGCGGGCAGGTTGCCGAGCTTAAACGCGAGGTGCAACGCCTGACGGAAGCTGTCAACCGGATTCCAAAGGAGTGACCAAGATGCTAGACATTCGTGAACGCGCGCGGCGCATATGGTCACACATGGATGGCCCGCTTGGCATCTTGCTTGTACTCATCGCTATTTTTTCGCTTGGATGGTCAATCCGGGCATGGCAGGACAGCGCGGAAATAAGCCGCATTGATGCGCGCGTGCATAGCGTGCAAGCGTCCATGTCGCAGCTTTGCACCGACCGCGTAACCGATATCACGAGTGCCTACAACTTGCGAGAAAAGGCGATTGATGCGCTGTTGAAAGAGCAAACCGACCGCATCACGGAACAGTCCGGGCGCATTAGCGAACAGTCAAAGCACATCGCCGAACTTAGCCGCGAGCTTGCATCGCTGGGCAAGACCACAAGCGATATTCGCCGCAGGCAACAACACGCGCTTGCAACGCGTGACGACAGCACAAAACAAGTTGCCACGGAAGCCGCGAAACAAACCGTTGAGCAAACCAACGAGCAAGCGCGACGCCTCATCAATCGCGCCGTCACGAAGCCCAGCAAATGAAAGTCGCTCTCTTGCTCTTGGCGCTCTTGCTGTCCGCGTGCGCGCCCGCGCGCTGCCCGCCGCTGCCTCAGATGGCACCGGGCCAGACATTGCAGGAATACACAATCGATGTAGTGATGCGATACAACGCATGCAGGGGGGAATGATGGCGGATAACTTTGATCGAGCCTTCGCAGTCGTCGTCGGCATCGAAGGCAACTACTCGAACCCCGACCCGGAAGTCGATCCAGGCGGCGAAACGAATTTCGGCATCAGCCACCGCGCGTACCCCGAACTTGATATCAAAAGCCTGACGCTTGCCGACGCGAAAGCCATCTACGCCAAAGACTATTGGCGCGAAGTGTGTTGCGATCAAATGCCGTGGCCGCTCGCGCTACTCGTCTTTGACGGCGCCGTGAACCAAGGGCAGCCCGCGACCAAGCGCACGTTGCAGCAAGCGCTAGGCGTCGCGGTCGATGGCGTCATCGGGCCGAAGACGATTGCGGCGTGCTTCAAGGTCACGGCCGAGCAAATGGCAATCTTCATGGCGCTGCGCGCGCTGGCCTACATGCAGGCGAAGAAATTCGACCCGAACAAAAAGGGTTGGTTTAAGCGCCTCTTCCTTGTGACCATGAACGGGGGCGACTATGGCATGGGCTGACGCGCTACCCGTCATCGGCAAACTTGCGCCGATGATCGCTGCGGGGCTGGGTGGACCGCTTGCGGGCGGCGCGGTCGCGGCGCTTGAAGCGTGCTTCGGCATCACGCCCGATAACAGCAAGTCCATGGAGGATCGGCAAAGCACTGTCGCCGCCGCCATCGCGGGCGCCACGCCCGAACAACTCGCGGCCATGCAGAAAGTCAATCTTGACTATCAGGCACGCATGACTGAAGCCGGGTTTGCCAATGAGCAAGCCCTTGCGAAGCTCAAGCAGGAAGAGACGCTTGCCTACGTCAGCGACACGGCCGACGCACGCGCTAAAAACGCCGCTAACGACCGCGTGTTCGTCATGGGGGTAGTTATCCTCCTGACCTTCGCTGTCGTCATGGCGGCGGCTTTATGGGCTTCCTATGGCCTTTTGACAGGCAACGTGGTCTTGCGGGATGCTTCCGTCGTCGGCTTGGTCGCGGGCTTCGTTGGAACCATCATCGGTTACGTGGCCGCGAACGCCCAACAGGTCGTGTCGTTCTTCTTCGGTAGCAGCCGGGGGAGTGAGACGAAAACCGATGCGATGGCGTCGGCCTTCGCCGCGCAGTTCGGCAGGCCAGCGGACAAGCCCGCGAAGTAGGCGAAAAAAAAGCCGGATGGGGGAGCCATCCGGGCTATGGCGCTGCCTTTCGGGCAGAAGTGCAAAGCTATGCAGCGTTGGCAATCTGCGCCCTCTCTGCCTTGACGACCTGCACGACGGCCTTTTCGGGCGGGTACTCGAAATGGACGCCAGCCTGTTCAATCATCCATTGCTCGATACGCGTATGCCAAAAGCGCAACAGGTCAATCGGGCGCTGCGTATAGTGCTTTTCCGCAATCGCACTGGGTTTGTGGCCCATGATTTGAGCCCGAACCCCCACGGGCAATTCCACCCATTCCGCAAGGCTGTTGAACGACCGACGCAGGCCGTGCATGGAGATGTGCGGCAAGCCCGCATCCCTGAGCGCCCGCCCGTGCGCGATGCGCGGTTCGGCAATCTTCCCTTCCTCCGCTTTCGGGCTCGAAAACACGTAGTCGTTGACGTGCGGCAGCCCCTTTAACAGCATCGCAAGATAGGGCGTCAGTGGAATGACCCGTTCTTCTTCCACCTTGTCGCCGATCTTCATACTTCCCCACTTGAAATCAACGTCATCCCACTTGACCCCCGCCAATTCCTCACGGCGCGCGCCCGTGATGAGCACGCCTTGCAGGTAGGCGGAAATGACACGGTTAGGCAAGGCGCGAACCGCTTTGAACCATGGCGCCAACTGCTCGCGCTGCAATGCGTCGGTCTTCACCTTAGTTTTCGGCAAGGCGTCTTTGACGGCATCGTCAAGGTACGACTCATCGGGGATAAGGCCCCGGTACTCTTCGCGGCGTTTCGTCCAACGGATGAAAGCCCGAAGCATACGGAAGCACAGCGCGGCCATGGTCGGGCGTGCTTTCGTATGGCTTTCCAGCCATTGCGCAATCCGCTGGCCCGTAAGCTGGGTCAGTTTCACGCCGCGCAGGCTGACAAGCGGGCCGGGATTGGTGACACCGCCGCCGCGCTTCCTGGCCTTGCCGCCAACGTCGGCATACTTAACGTGGTCTTCGTAGTTGCGGGCGCTCCATTTCGCGCGCTTCGCGGCCACATACGCATCCCAGGCATCACCGAACGTCACGGCCGCGCGCACGACCGCCGTTTGCTTGGCTTCATGCTCTGCTTCGCGTTCCTTCTTTTCCTCGCGCGGGTCTTTCCCTTCGCGCAGCAGGCGCCGCAGGCGGGCGGCTTCTTCCTGAGCATCGCCGATGCTCCATCCGCGCGGCTCGCCAATCGTCATGCGGATAGTTTTGCCGTGTAACTCGCCCTGAAAGATGAATGCCTTAGAACCGTTGGCGGTAGCACGAAGCCCAAGCCCTGGGCTTGAAATGTCCCACATGAATGATTGCTGTTTGCCAGCCTCACAAGCGAAAGCGGACACCTTTTTATGCGTGAAAGTCTCGGCGGCCATTTGGGTATCTCCGATGATCCGTGAATAGTCCGTAGGTCTTCCATGTACGGGCCATGTAAGGAATTGTCTGCCGAAAGAGACACACAGAACAATACAAAATCCGTAGGTTAGGCCGTTTTCCTCAATGCTGGCGCGGGTCCGGCAACTTACACGCATTCGAAGACATGCGAGGAAATCATCACACGGCGAGACTCTTAATCCGTAGGTCGAGTGTTCGAGTCACTCACGCCCCACCAGAACTCGCGTAGAAAGCCCAGTCCTCACCGACTGGGCTTTTTGCTTTGTGCGCTCCGAAAATGTGTCGGCAGGGGTAGCCCACTGTGTGGAACCCCTACCCCCTTCCTTCAAATCACCAGCGCCGGTTTGCCCCACTGCCGCTCCACGCGGTCCGACACCGAAGCCTTGCTTCCCTGCAGCAGCACGTCCACAGGAATGCCTGTGAGGATCTTGATCGCGCCGCGCACTGCTTCGGTCATGCATCTGCGTTGAGACGCGGCATCTTCCGCTGCGACATTGCGCATGAGCGTGGTATGCGTGGCCCTGAGCGCCGGCACCCTCGCGGTGACATCCGCGTCAGGCCGACGGCTGACACCCGTGACAGCGTGGCACACGCGGTCGCTACCCAGCATCGTCGTGTCGTATTGCACGACGACGACCAGGCCGGCGTTGTCGAGCACCTGGCTGAAGTCTGGCGAGATCAGATCGGCAACCAGATCTGATGGATTGATGGTGTTGTCGCCATAAGCGGCGATCGTGGCGCCATGCACTGCACTGGTGGTCACCAGGCAACTCAGTGCGAGTGAGACAGCAATATGCTTCATGAACTTCCGCATGGAACTTGCGTTGGCCTGGCCGAAATCGGCGCGCTCCGCTCCGATGAATGACATCGGCAGCAGAGCGCCGATCACACTGACCAGCTACGCGGTAGCAGCCGCCTTGGTCTTTTTGGTGGTGCGCTTTGCAGCGGGCGCCTTCGCTTGGACTTGCGCGCGCACGGCCGCCACGAGCAAGGTGAATATCTCGCGGTGCTCTAACATCTGGGCACGATTGAGCAGAGAGAGCATGTTGACGTTGCCGCTGCCCGGCGCCTTCCGAACCTCATCGAGATAGTTCAAGCGATAGAACGAGGTGCGCAGCCATTGATACGACCCTTCATCGCCAAAGGAATCCCATATGGCATCCAGGTCGTAGGTGTCCCATTCGGACTCTTCGTACTCCGCCAATTCGTTGAGGTAGTAATGGATGGTCTCGTATTTGAAATTGTCGGAGTCGTCAAACTCGCGCGCGTCGTGGATCTTTCGAACCGTGTCGTGCATCCACTGGGGGGCGCTGTCGGTGAGGCGCACGGTCGCGCCGCTCCTATCCGTCTTGCTGACCATGGCAGCGGACATGGCTTTGGCTGCGTCTTTCGCGGTGGGGTACTTGGTGGTGCTCATGGCGATATCTCCATACGCTGGTGGCGCGCTGCGCCAACCAATGGGCGAGAACATGCTGATCAGCGTCGTGCGCTACATAAGCGCAGCACACGACGCGTGGTCAATCACACCTTGGTGATCTTCGGGAAGGCCTGTGAGGCCAGATCGCCATACGAGCCCGAGCGCGGGCCGCCGTCATAGACGAGCTCCATCTTGCCGGGGTTGTCCAACCGGAAGCGCGAGATAAAGCGGCGCGAATAGCGCGAGCCCATCCTGAACAATGTCCTCGGCGGGTTCGGGCTTTCAACAACGCCGCCGCACAGGTACACGGCACCGTCCGCGTCGAACGCAATGCCGATGTAGCGCGTGTGCCCTGGCAAACCTGGCACCCCAGGGACCTGGCACAGATAGCGTGCCTTCCATTCGGTCAGCGACTTCGTATCGTCGACCACCCACAGGTGACCGTGCGGGTTGATCAAGTAGGCGCGATCGTTGCCATCAAAGGCAAGGTCGGTCACCCACTGGTTTTCGTTGGGGCCGAACGGCACCGGCCCGCCGCCGCCCGCCGACCGAACGGTCAGGCGCTGCGCGCCAATGTTCGGATTGTTCGGATCGTGCTGGAAATGGGTGATTTGCGGATTCTGCGCATACAGCGTGAACCCCCGGTTGTCTTGCCGGAACGCGAAGCCATCGGTCGAATAGCCCATCTTCACCGACAGGCCCGGCATGTGCTGCTTCACGCCGTTCTTCTCGCGGTACACATCGGTCAGGTTCCAGACGTAGTAGTTCCAGCCATCCGTTGTGATGGCGTTGCTCTGGCCCATGGCGCGATTGTTGTCCACCACCTTGCGCTTGATGCCGCCCGTCTTGGGGTCGTGGATGTAGATGTCGCTGTTGTCGTCGTAGTTATTGGCGGCCCACCACGTCTGGTCGCTCAGCACGATCGCGTAGAGATCGTCGTTCATGCGAACGGGCTCTTTCTTTTCGGGCGGCGGCGCGACGGGCGGTTCCTTCGCTGCTGGCGGATCCTTCTTGGCCGGCGCTTCCGGCTTGCCGCAGTCTTCGCAGGGTGCATCTTCTTCGCTGCCCGGCGTGGTGCGGCTGCCGCAGATCACCTTTTCCAGCATCGCCTGGAAACCGCCCAGCGCTTCCTTGTCGGTGAACGCCTGGCCACCGGTTTCGCTCGCCACGCGCGCGAATTCCGACTCGAGCTTCTTGCGGTCCGCGGCCTTGGTCTTGGCCGGGCTCGGGCCCAGGTACGTATGCACACGCACGTCGCCCGCTTTTGCGACCTTGATGGCGTTCGTTGCGGCGTCGATGTCTTCCTGGTCGACCAGGCCACCGCCGAAGAGCGCTTCATCGCTCAAATACAGGATGGCTTTCTTGGCGCCGCTGCGCCAATCAAAGTGGTTGGTGACATCTTCAATGGCCAGCGCACCATCTTCCTGGGCACCGCCTTCGGCCACCGAGCCCTTGATCCGCCCTTTCAGCGTGGACTCGTCGGCCTTGGCCTTGCCGGTGAGGTACTTGCGCACGGTGGTCGTAAATTTCGTGCTACCGAACGTGCCTTCTACGCCCAGGTATTCGACCCGCAGATCCGACGGGCAGTGATCCTTGGCGGCCGCAATGGCCGCGGTCACCGCCTCGCTCAGCGCGACGGCTTGCGGGCGCATCGATGCGCTGGTATCGATCACCACGACGAGGTCGACGGCAGGAATCGACACCGTGCCTGCTTTGGTTTCAGCCATGTTCACCCTCTCCTAATTCGATTCAAGAACTGCCCCGCATGCCCCATGACATGCAGGGCACGTTGATTACTTCACTGCGTTGGGCGTGGCGGGATTCGCCTTGAAGCCCGTCACCAGTTCCTGGCAGCACGGGCAGCACGGTGTGGTGACGGTGTACTTCTGCTTGCTACCGCAGATGACCTTTTCCAGCACGTCCTTCAGACCAGACAGGGCAGACTCCTTGGTGAAGGCCTGTCCGCCGGTTTCCTCGGCGACCCGCTTGAACTCGGCTGCGAGCTTGTCCTTGTCGGCCTTCTTGTAGGCCACGTCGCCCAGGTAGGTATGCACGCGCATGTTGTTGCGCTGAGCCACGACAATCGCCTGGCTGGCGGCGGCCATGTCTTCTTCATCGACGCGCCCGCCACCTTCCAGGCCTTCGTCGCTGAGGTACAGCATGGCGCGGCGTGCATCAGGCCGCCAATCGAAGTGCGTGGCGATGTCTTCGATCAGGCGTGCGCCGTCTTCCTGCGCACCGCCTTCGGCCACGGTACCGCGCTTGCGCTGGCGCAGCTTGGCCTCGTCGACCTTGACGGTCTTGGTGAGGTAGTCGCGCGCGGTCTTGTCGAACTTGGTGCCCTTGAACGTGCCTTCGAGCCCCAGGTACACCACGCGCAAGTCCGACGGGCAATGCTTGCTGGCAGCGTCGATGGCCGCGCTCACGGCTTCGCTCAGTTCCTTGGCTTCATCCACCATCGACGCGCTGGTGTCGATGCCGATGACCAGATCGACCTTCGGCACGATCAACTCTTCGCGCTCTTCCACGACGGGTTCTGGGGCGGGTGCGCGGCTGCCGCAGATCACCTTCTGCAGCATGCTCTGGAACTCTGCCAGCAGCTTCGGATCGTCCGCGGTGAGGTTCTTCACGTCGGATTCCTTGGCCACGCCGCTGCCGGTGGTGTAGGCGTCCGGCCCAGCATAGGCGAACGCCTGGCCGCCGGTTTCGTTGGCAACACGGGCCAGTTCAGCACGCAGCTTTTCGGCGCCCTCCTTGCGCAACCACGTTTTCCCCATATACGTATGGAGGCGGACCTTCTCTTCCTTCGCGGCCCGAATAGCGTCGTTGGCGGCATCGATGTCGCCCTGGTCCACCGCCTCTTCTGGCTTCAGTCCGCTACCGCCGTCCAGCCCTTCATCGGTGAGGTAGAAGATCGCCTTCTGCGCGCCCGGCCGCCAATCGTAGAACCGCATCACATCTTGCATGGCGCGCGCGCCGTCTTCGCGCTGCGAGCCTTGATACAGCCCAGCCTTTTCGACCTGCTCCTTCGTGCGCATCAGCAGTTCGCTCTCTTTCCCTTTCGCTGTGCCTTGGGTGGTCAGGTACTGGCGGGCGGACTGCTTGAATTCGGTGTCGATGCCCTTCTCCTTATCGACGAACCAACCCTCCACGCCGAGGTAGCTCACGCGCAAGTCCGAGGGGCAGGTGCTCTTCGCCGTCTCAATGGCAACGCTGACGGCGTTGCTCAGGTATTGCGCCTCGTCCATCATCGAGTAGCTGGTGTCGATCAGCACAACGAGGTCGACTGCCGGCACGATCAGCTCGCCTTCAGGCACGATGTTTTCGCGCGGGAACACCACGGTGCGGCCCTGATTGGAGAAATCTCCAGCAGCACCATGGTGGGTCAACACGGCGCCCGGGGCACCCTTCGAGGCCACTTGTGCGGCAATGCCAACCTCGTCGGAGCGCTTCGCCTCGAACGAGAAGCGGGGGGCGTCACCCACGCTAAATTCAAGCGCCTTCAAATCCAGCAAGCCGAGCGTGCCGACCACCGAGTCGTGGTACCAGAAGTTCTCGAGCTTGACTGCCCCCGCGCCACTGGCGGCGGGGTGAGACAGGGTGACCGCGCCCGGCTCGCCGCGATAGCTGAAGCACCCTCGCCCAAATTCGGCGCCATCGCGGTCGAATACCGTAAATGTTTGTCCAATGACGACTGGATTAGCCATCCTGTTCTCTCCATTAATAATCAAAGGAAATCCCCCCTATTCTTTTATTTTGAAAAAACAAGGCCCCTCACGCCAACATATTGGCGCAATTATTATGATGTGTTAATTATTAAAACCGCAGCGCCCAATAACCCGCTTTGGCAGCGCAAAACGGACGAAAACCGTCCGCCTTGGGTTGCTCGAAAATGTCCACCAATACGTGGGGTCATTTTCCCAACCTAAGCAATGACTCAGAATCGAAGAAGGTTTGTTGCCGCGAAATTTTCCTGCGGCAAATATTCAAGGTCTTCCGCTAGCGACGCCGTCGATGCCAGGCTTGCGGAGATGGGTGGTGTGTGAGGACTGCGCCGGAGAGCAGAAGGCCATCCCACGGCGACGTGGTGTCTGGCGGGTGAATATCAAAGGCAGGCGACTCAGGGGCGACGAACTGCATGGCAATACAAATCCAAGGCGAACTTCACTGGATGCGAGTGGCTGATTCTTATACACCGATCAAAACGCGATACGTTGGGGTATCTCGACTACGGTGACTCGCCATCTCGGCTGACTGCCTTGGCATTATTTGCAAACGCTCGTTCGCTTGCAAATGCGACGTATTTTTATCTGACTTCAATGAGAAGAGGCGGCATATGTTAGATGCCGCATAATCCCAGTCCGGTCGACTAACACCTCCAATAATATCCCTATCGCTGACATTGGAAATTCACTGCGATATTTTGTGTGCCCGTGCAGAAAAAAAACGGCCCGAATGATTCGAGCCGTTCTGGTATCCAACCCCGTGCCGTTCAGCCGGGATGATCGATTTGCATCCGCATCCGCAAGTGCAGGGTCTCGCCAGGCGACAAAACACGCAGGCCGGTACCCTCCCAGCCCTGCACAGCTAGGTTGACGGCGTCCGCCACGTGCGAAACGGGCTCCAGGCAGAAGTACGGCTGGGCCTGCGGCGCATGCAGGATGAAATGATCCAATGGATCGGCCGCGCTCAGCGTGAGCGTTGCCCCGCGCTGCGAGACGACCGCGCGCTGATGCCAGTGGCTGTAGTAGACGCTGAGCGCCTCATCCGGCAATGGCCGTGCGATGTGGAAGTCTTCGCGCGGGGTAATTGACTCGCAGCGGATGGCAACTTCACCCGTGTCTGTCGGCCACATGGTCGGCGCATCGAACTGCACGCGTGTATCCGCCGTGCGCGTGAAGTACGGGTGGAAACCGCCGCCAGCGGGCATGTCGCTATCGCCATCATTGCGCAGCGTCATGACGGCCGCCAGACCTTCGGGGCTGAGCACCAGCGTCTGCGTGGCCGTGAACGGCCAAGGCCAGTTGCCGGCCTGCGGCACGTAACGCAGGCCAAGCACGATCGACGACGCAGTGAGCTGCTCAACCGTCCACGCACGCGCATGCGCCAAACCGTGCATGGCGTGCGGCTGCCCCGGGTGCGGCGCGAGACGGACCTCACGCCCGCCCCACTGGAAGCGGCCATCGCGGATACGGTTGGAGAACGGCAGCAGTGGATAGCAGCCCGTCTTGGGCCACGCCAGCCCATCGAAGCCGTCAAGCAGGCAGGCCTCGGACATCGGGGCCAGCCAGTCGATGCGGTGGCCATCCTTGCTGGCCGAAGCCAGCGAGGCAATGCGGCCACCCGCGGCCGGCGCGACGTCCATCGTCAGCGCGCCGGCGTGCAGCCGATGCACCGCCCCAGGCGCCAACCATGCTGCAGACGTCATCAGAAGAAGTGGCGAATGCCGACCATGCCGACGAACTGGCTCGGGCCGTTCGACGGCGTGCCGTTCTGCGAGTCCCCCACTGATGCCACAGCATTGACGATGCCGCCCGTCGAGCTCAGCGTCTGGCCGCTCGCCTTCTGATAGGCCTCAATCGCATAGAGCGCCGTGCGCTTGGAGAACGAATACACCTGCTCCATCGTGAACTGGTGATAGCGCGCCGCCTGGTCGACGCCGTTGCGCTTGTTCTCGGCGGTGTAGCTGTAGCCAGCGGCCACGGTCAGTGCGGGCGTGAGCGCGTAGGTGGCGATGGCGCCGAACGTGTTGAAGCTCGCCGTCTGTGCAAACCCTGCCGGCGACGTGGCGCCCGGCTTGTACTGCACGTTGGAGTAGTTCAGCCCCATCATCAGGTTGCCCACGGTGTAACGGGCCGCGGTACCGATGATCTGGGCGCTGTCGGCCGTTGCGTAGCCCTTGTTGATGGGGGCGTTGTTGGCGAAGTCCCCGCTGTTGCTCTGGAAGGTCGGAACGTTCTTCAGGCGGATATAGCCGGCCGACCACGCAAACGACTGATAGTCATAACGCAGCGCCGCGCTGAAGGCACTGCCGTTGGACATGCTGCCCGCCTGCTCGCCCATGCCGTATTGCAAGCCGCCCTGGAAACCACCGAACGTGGGCGTCGTATAGGTGATCGAATTCGGCACGCGCAGCGTGGTGTCCATCGCATCGATATCACCGGGGTGCGCGCCGACGGCGCCCGTCAGCACGTTGGTCGGGCCGAGTGCGGCCACGTACTGGAAGTACGGCGTGTACTGACGGCCCATCGTGATCTGGCCGTAGGTCTTGTTGGTCAGGCCAACATAGGCTTGGCGATTGAAGATGAAGTTCGCCTTGCTTTGCGCGCCCGTGTCAGCCGCAAAGCCGTTCTCCAGGCGGAACAGCGCTTGGGTACCGCCGCCCAGGTCTTCCGTGCCATACAGACCGAACTTGCTGGCAGCCAGCGCGCCGGAATTCATGTAGACGTTGGAATGCCCGCCCTGGTTGCTCGAATACGCGATGGCATTATCGACCGTACCGTACAGCGTCACGGTGCTTTGCGCCGATGCGTGCATGGACAGTCCTGCGGACAACAGCGCGACGCACGCGCAAACCGGCTTGATGGTGAACTTGGCTCGTGTGGTTTTCATGGTGTTCATCGTTCTCTGTGGTGGTCTCCAGCACCGGGGAATCGCGCAGCAGCGGGGCTCTCCTCGCCCCGCGAAAGCGCACAGGTAGGCAGTGTGGTTACGGCTGCAACTGCAAGGTCAGCCGACGCCATCCGCCCGAAACAGCCTGCCCGACAACGCGGGCCTGCGGAATCTGCAACTGCCGCGCTTCCGCAGCCGGCAGATGAATTTCAACGGTATCCGCTTGCGTGGGCATCCGGCCTTCACGCGTCACGTGCAGCACCACGGTTTGCGCATCCGACACGGCGCGCACGTTCCAGCGGCCGTGCTCGCCATTGCGCCAGGCTTCCGTTTCGCCATCGTCTTCGATGCTGCCGCCAGCGGCCTCACCGGAGCCTGCCATCGGCACGACCAGGAAGCCGCGTTGATCAGCACGCTGGTCGAAATGCTGCTCGGCAACGTTCAGGGCAATCACACCACCCTCGCGGATCAGCATCGCTGGTTGATCCCACGGCGCGGGCAACGTCACGGTCTGGCCGCCGTCAAACGCCTCGCCGCTCCAGTACGACACCCAGCGCTGGCCAGCTGGCAAATATACAGTGCGTTCGGTCTGTCCTTCTTCCACCGTCGGCGCCACCAGCAGCGAGGTGCCGAGCATGAAGTCGTCGCATTCGGCGTAGCAGCGGCGGTCTGCGGGGAATTCGGCAAACGTCGGACGCAGCACCGGCTCGTACGCCTGCGTCGATTGCCACAGCAGTTCATACAGATACGGAATCAACCGATAACGCAGCTTGATCAACGACGCGATTTGCGACGTGACCTGCGGATACATCCACGGCTCGTTGACGGTCTTGTCGTCATTCCATGAGTGGATGGAGAAGCGCGGCATGAACACGCCGAACGCCACCCAGCGCACCAGCAATTCCGGCGACGGCGCAGGGCCCGCAAACCCGCCGATGTCGTGGCCGATATTCGACACGCCCGACAGCGCCAGCCCCAGGCCCATCTTCAGGTTGTAGCGCAGCGTCTCCCACGAGGTGTAGTTGTCGCCGGACCAGGTCTGCACATAGCGCTGCATGCCGACGCCGCCCGAGCGCGACACCAGGAACGGCCGGCGCTGCGGCGCGTATTCCAACTGCGCCTCGCGCGACGCACGCATCATCAGCATGGTGTGCAACACCTTCGCCTCGCGGATCGGCGCCTTCTTGCCAAACCCATGCGCGAACGCGTTGGGCGTCCAGACCTCGAACTCGTTGTTGTCGTTCCAGGTGGAAGCCATGCCGTAGTCGAGCAATGCGCTCTTCACGTTCGCCTTCCACCAATCGAGCGTTTTCGGGTTGGTGAAATCGAGATACGCACCCACCTCATCCCAGAACTGCACCCAGGCCGGCTCGCCCTTGTCGTCGCAGATCAGCAGGCCGGCTTCCTTGGCCTCGACAAACTTGGGGTGGTCCTGCAGCAGGCACGGCTTGATGTTCGGGCACAGGCGAATGCCCGCATCCAGATAGCTCTGGACGAAGCCGCGCGCATCGGGAAACTTGTCCGTGTTCCAGTTGAAGACGTAGCGCTTCGGCCCGATGGACGTGTAGCCCGACGATAGGTGGAACGAATCGCACAGGATGTCGTGTTCACGGCAGCCCTTGATGAACTCGCCCATCTGCTCCTGCGCGTTGGGCGCGTCGGTGTACGTCATGGTCGAGCCGGAATAGCCCAGGCCCCACTTCGGCATCCACGCCGGGCGGCCCGTCATCCACGTGAAGCGGCGGGTGGCATCGAGCGGCGTATCGGGCGAGGCGATGAAGTAGTAGTCCAGATCGCCGTGCGGCGCGACAAAGTAGCGATAGAGGCCGTGGTAGTTATCCAGCTCGCGGCCCATGTCGAAGCTGCAGTCAGACAGCGTGTCGTAGAACAGCCCGAAGCCGGTGGCGTTCTCGGGCTGCCACGTCACGTAGAACGGGATGTGCTTGTACAGCGGATCGGTCGTGCGCGCGCTGTAGCCCATCGCGTCGATGTTGCGCATCTCGTAGCGTTGGTGCGCGCGGTTCGTGTCACCGGCGCGCTCGCCCAGGCCGAAGTACATCTCGCCAGGTTCGCGACGCACGTAGTGGTAGACCTGCTCGTCCCAGTAGCCAAAGTTGTAGGCCTGGGTGGCTCGGTCGTGCAGCACGGCTTGCCATTGCCCGGCGCGGCGGATTTCCCAGTTGCAGAAGCCGCCGGCCAAGGCAATCGTCAAACGGATCTTGCTGGTTTCGATGCGTAGCGTGCTGGCATCGGACTGCAGCTCGAACGCCGGCAGTGAGAAACCACTGAGGTCACGGCGGTCACGCCCTTCCAGCGGCGTATCGTCGCCGCCCGGCGCGATCGACCACGTGGCGGGGCCGCGCAGGTCGCCCTGCGGCAGCACCAGTACGCGAACGATGTCCTCCTCCAGCACGAAGAGTTCGATCGCAGCGCCTGCGCTGCTGGCCAGGCGCAGGCGGTTGCCTTCGCGCGCTTGAAGTTCAAAACGGGGAGGATGCAACATGGACATCGTTTTCAGCTCAATTTGAAGCAGACAGATTCATTTTGCGTGCAGCACGCTCTTCTGCCGACTGGCCGCGAATCAGCACGATCAGCAGCACAGCGGCAATCACGTCAAACGCACCCAACAGGCCGAACAGCGGGCCGTAGCCAACCGTGTCGGCCAAGGCGCCCACCACAGCGGTGAAGGCCAGGCCGCCAATCCAGCCGGACATACCAGTAAAACCGTTGGCAGTACCGACTTCCTGCGGGTCAAACACGTCTGCGGAGAGCGTGTTGACCGACACCGAGATCATCTGGTGCGCAAAGCCGCCCACGCAGAACAGCGCAATGGCCGTGTACGGCGACGCCACCAGGCCCACGCATGCCGGACCGATCATCATCAATGCGCCAATCACCACACCGCCCACGCGCGACCAGATGAGCGGCAGCTTGCCAAACTTCATCAGGAACGGCGACAGATACCCACCGGCCATCCCGCCCAAGTCAGCCGCCAAGAACGGCAGCCACGCAAACATGGCGATCTGCTTTAGGTCCATGCCGCGCTCCTTGAAGAAGTACAGCGGAATCCAGAAGCTCAGGGTCTGCCACGCAGGTTCCGTAAAGAAACGCGCCAGCGCAATCGCCCAGAAACGGCGCGCACCGATGATCTTGCCGATCGAGCGCTTCTCGACCGGCTTGTCGCCTGCCGAACGCAATTGCCCGTCGGTAATAGTCTTCAGCTCCTCACTGGACAGACGAGGATGCTGCTGCGGCGAGCGATAGAACGCAAACCACAGCGCCGCCCAGAAGAAACCCAGCGCGCCCGTCACCACAAACGCGGACTGCCAGCCATGCCGCATCGACAGGTACAGCACCAGCGGCGGCGCCAGCATGGCCCCAAACGACGTGCCCACGTTGAACCAGCCCGTGGCCACGGATTTTTCCTTGTCGGGGAACCACTCCGCCACGGCTTTCATGCCGGACGGAATGGCGGCGGCCTCCGTCAGCCCCATGAACGTACGGAAGCCCGCCAACGACAGCCAACCCGTCGCGCCTGCGTGCAGCACACCGGCAAACGACCACAACACAGCAAACAGTGCAAAGCCGATGCGCAGGCCGATCAAGTCGACAATGAAGCCGCACACCGGCTGCATGAGCGTGTAGCCGAACTGAAACGCCATCACCACGTAGCCGTACTGCTGCGTGGTCATGGACAGCTCTTGCTTGAGCGTGGGTGCCAGCACGCCCAGTGAGTTGCGCGCCAGGTAGTTCATGATCGTGCCCAGACACACCAGCACGATGATCCACCAGCGCAAGCCCTTGATGGTCTTCACGGTTTCGTCTCCAAATATCTTTGTAGTTTTGATGGGCAGCCTCCAGCCGCCCAGAAATCATGCAGCGTCAGCGCACCATGCAGGGACGCTTGTTATCGAACTTCCAGTTGGGAATCAGTTGGCCCATGGCAATCGCATCGTCGCGCGCGCCCAGGCCGTGCTGCTTGTACAGCGCGTGCGCCTTTTCGATCTGCTCCATGTCGATCGTCACACCCAGGCCTGGCTTGGCCGGCACATCGATCTCGCCGCCAACGATCTGGAACGGCTCACGCGTCAGGCGCTGACCGTCTTGCCAAATCCAGTGCGTGTCGATGGCGGTGATGTTGCCCGGCGCGGCTGCGGCCACGTGCGTGAACATCGCCAGCGAGATATCGAAGTGGTTGTTGGAATGCGAGCCCCAGGTCAGGCCCCAGTCATCGCACATCTGCGCCACGCGCACCGAGCCTTGCATCGTCCAGAAGTGCGGATCGGCCAGCGGAATATCGACCGAGTGCAGTTGAATGGCATGCCCCATCTGGCGCCAGTCGGTGGCGATCATGTTGGTGGCGGTCGGCAGGCCCGTGGCGCGGCGGAACTCGGCCATCACCTCGCGGCCGGAGTAGCCGCCCTCGGCGCCGCACGGATCTTCGGCGTAGGCCAGCACGTCGTGCTTGTCGCGGCACAAGCGGATAGCCTCCGCCAGCGACCATGCGCCGTTCGGGTCCAGCGTGACGCGCGCGTCGGGAAACGCCTCGGCCAGCGCGGTGGTCACGACCATTTCATCATCGCCGCTCAGCACGCCGCCCTTGAGCTTGAAATCCTTGAAGCCGTAGCGCGCATACGCCGCCTTGGCCAAGCG
The DNA here is from genome assembly GCF_051904805.1 of Ralstonia sp. 25C. NCBI lineage: Bacteria > Pseudomonadati > Pseudomonadota > Betaproteobacteria > Burkholderiales > Burkholderiaceae > Ralstonia > Ralstonia sp. 25C. The sequence continues at coordinate 652,698 of NZ_CP196737.1, forward strand.
CACGACCGTTTCCGGCGTGAGCGCTTCCTCATGACGCAGTCGGGTCCAGTCGTCGGTGGCATCGCTGCCGTCGGCGTAGTCCAGGTTGGTGCGTTTGCGATCGCCCACGAAGAACAGGTAGCCCAGCACCGGCACCTTGGCGCGTTGCTGGCCCTGCCCCAGCAAGGCCGCCACGGGCACACCCAGGTGCTGGCCCAGCAAATCCAGCAACGCGCTTTCCAGCGCAGTCACTGCATGCACCGTGGTGCGCAGATCGAAAGTCTGCAGGCCACGGCCACCGGCATCGCGGTCGGCAAACTGACGGCGCACGGTGTTGAGCACGTTGTTGTACGCGCCGACGGGTTGTCCGACAACCAGCGGCGTCGCGTCTTCGATGGTCTTGCGAATCGCCTCGCCGCCCGGCACTTCGCCCACGCCGATGTGGCCTTCGGAGTCTTCCAGAATGGCGATGTTGCGCGTGAAGAACGGGCCATGCGCGCCGCTCAGGTTCAACAGCATGCTGTCGCGCCCGGCAACCGGGATGACCTGCAAGCGGGTAATACGGGGCGTGCGCGTTTCAGCAGAGAGGTGATTCATGGTCGTCACGTATGTCATCAGTCGTCGTACAACATGGAACGGGAATATAATTGACGTATTCCTACTGGGCCAGCCCTGGTAAACCCGAAATTCAAGCCACCCACGATCGGAGATCGCATGTCCGGCAGCTCCCCCGCAACGCTCGTGCGCCGCACTCAAAGCCTGGCGGACGTGGTGGTGGACCACATCAAGGGGCGCATTGCGACGGAATCGCTACGCCCCGGCGACAAGTTGCCGACGGAATCCGCGCTCATGGAAGCACTGGGCGTCAGCCGCACAGTGGTGCGCGAAGCCATCTCCCGCTTGCAGGCCAAGAGTTTGATCGAAACGCGCCACGGCATCGGTAGCTTTGTGTTGCCACCGCGCGCCGACAACAGCATCCAGCTAGGCGACGCTTCCACGCTGCACGACATCCTGTCCATGCTGGAACTGCGCATGGCCATTGAAACGGAATGCGCCGGGTTGGCCGCGCAACGCATTACCGCGGACGAGATCGACACCTTGCGTGCCGCGCTGGAAGCTATCGAACAAGATCAGGCGGATGGCAACGACAGCGCCACCTCCGACCTGCAGTTCCACCTGAGCATTGCGCGCTCGACTGGCAATGAGCACTTCGTGGGCGCCCTCGCCCAGCTTGGCAAAACGCTGATCCCCCGCACGCGGATGAGCCTGGCACAAGTGGGCTACCTGAACGCCCCGGAGCTGCGCGCTACGGTCAACCGCGAGCACCACAGCATCTTCGAAGCCATTGCGCGCAAGGACCCGGAAGCCGCCCGTGCGGCGATGCGCATGCACCTCTCCAACAGCCGGGAACGCCTGCGCCACGCGCACGAGACGGCTAGCAAGCTGATGCAGTCAACTTCGGCCTGAACCAAGGTCAGGACCCGAAATCTCGCCCGGTTGTACGATGTCTTATGGTAGGAGGTTCTTGCGCCCTCGCTCCCTCCGAGACAGCTGTTGATAAAGGTTTGCATTCCTCCACTCCCAGCCACGTAATCTGAGCGTGTACCTACCCTCGTGGGTGCGCTCCGGCCGCAGAAGAGAGAGCTGCGGCCTACTTCGCCCTGATGCTGCTGCTTTGAGTATCAGGGCGTTTCTTTTTGGTCCTTCCCCGGTGTCTGCTTCAGCAATGAAAAAGGCCCCGATATTCGGGGCCCTTGCATTGCCGTAAAACGCGGTCAGGTCAGTAGGCGGTCGCGCGTTCCATAACGCGCTCCAAGCAGAAGCCCTGCCCGTAGATCGCTCGCAGGCGCAGGCCGTTTGCGGCGCCCAGTGCCAGCTTCTTGCGCAGCCGCGAGACATGCGTATCGAGCGTCCGCGAATAGGGGCTCAGTTCGCGGCCCCACAACGCCAATTCGATATCCGCGCGTGACAGCACCCGACCCGCGTTGGCGAACAGCAGCAGTGCCAGTTCGAACTCGCGTGCATGCACCGGCACGGCGGTATCGTGCACGCGGATGGATCGGTTCTGGCGATCAATTGTGTACGGCCCCAACTGGATTTCCGATACGCGAACCGCGCGGCTGACGGCAAAGCGTCGGATCAGCGCGTCGAGCCGGGCAAGCAGCTCGGACGGACGAATCTCACCTTGAAAGCACAGGTCAGCGCCGTGGTTGAGCGCGTCGGCGGTTTCGGCGTCGGCGTGTCCGTCACCGAGGTAGACGATGGCCATGCCGGCACCAACGCGCTCGCGCACGCTGCGCACCAGTGATAGGCCCGGCATGTCGTGCGCGTGCGCGCCCACCATCAGCAGATTGATGCCATGCACGTCGATGGCTTCGAACACCTGGCGGGAAAGAAACAGCGGAACGCATTCAAAGCGCGACGGCTGCAGCGCGGAATGAATCGCCTGCTGGCGGCTGATATGTGTGTCGATCAGGCCGATTTTCATGGCTCGGTGTCTGGAATGCCCGTGCGTCGCGCGATCAGACCGAGGCGTGATGGTCATGGTATGCATGGGCCCACTCCTGGTCTGCGGCACACGGTTTGGATAAAAGCCGACCGGCCTGCCAGACACGCACACCCTGCGATGGGTTCCCGTCGCCATACAGGGCGTGGTGCAGTTGCGTGCGAATGCGTTCGTAATCGCATTCGCTCAGCACATCGGTTGCGGTCTTGCTCAACATACGTAGCGCCTGGGTGGCCGGTAATGCATGGGTTGCTATGCCTGTGCTGCCGGTTCTCGCCCAGGTGGCGCCATCTCTCGTTCGGGCGTGTTGCCCGCGTACGTTGTGCCGGTCGACCAATGCAATGTAGGGCCGCCAGGGACCCGGAATGCAAATGATTGAAAAGGGCATGTGGCAAACGCCACAGTGGAGTGCGCCGCAGTGCCCGGCGATCAGGCGTCGCGGTGTTGCGGCGCGCGCGGCAGCGACACGGTAAAGGTCGAACCGAGGCCCGGCGCGCTTTGCACGGCAATGCGCCCACCATGACGGTCGACCACCGTCTTCACGAACACCAGCCCGAGCCCGCTGCCGGCAGGTGCGTTGGCCGCCCCTTCGTGCAGGCGATGAAACGGCTGGAACAGCCGGGGTTGATCGGCCAGTGCAATGCCAGCCCCCTGGTCCGCCACCGCCACGGTGAACATCGTTTCGTCCTCGCCCAGCGACACGGTAACGACCGAACCCTCGGCACTGAACTTGATGGCGTTGTTGAGCAGATTCACCAACGCCCGCACCAGCAGGCGCGGATCACCGCGCACAGGCGCCTCGATGTCGGCCTCCACGCGCACTTCCACGTGATGGCGATTCGCCAGCGCCCACACTTCATCGGCTGCGTCGAGCACCAGCCCCACCAGGTCGACATCCTGCAGCCTGAGCACCTGCGACTCCGCACGCGCCAGGTCGATAAAAGTGTCGGCCAACTCGAGCGTGCGCGAAGACAACTGCTCGATCCGCGACAGCAGTGCTTCCCGGTCCAACGCGCGAGACGCATCACGCTGCAATTCGATGAGCGCGAGGATGGCGCTCTGCGGCGAGCGCATGTCGTGCGAGATGAAGCGCAGGGCTTCTTCGCGGTGGCGCTCGGCCTGGCGAACGGGTGTGATGTCGGCAAAGCTGACGATGATATCGATGGGCTGACCCGCGTCATCGCGCAAGGCGGCGGCATGCATCAGCATTGAGCGGCCGTCATGCGTGCGCAATTCGACGGGCTCCAGCGTGACGCCCGGTTCGGCTTGCCAGCGCGCCCAGTACTGCTGGCCGGCGGCAGGGTCGGGAAACGCGAGCGCCAACAGCGTGGGCAAGTCCCGCAGCGCAGCGGCGCGATTCTGCCCCGATGTGTGCGACTGGCCAGCGAGGTCCGCACTGCGGCCATTGGCCAGCAGGATTGCGCCATCGGGCGCACAGATGACGGTGGCATCGGGGAGGCTCTCCAGCGCATCAGCCAGAAAGCGGCGCAGGCCGCGCAGCTTGTCCGTCAGCGAGGCGACGGCATCCATGTGCGCACCCAGCGTGCGGCCGGTACGGGCCAGCGGTGCATCGGCCAGGACGCCAGGCTCGCTCGCCAGGTGCTGCATCTCCTCGCGCAGAAAGCGCAACGCGGCCTCCTGCTGGCGCCAACTCCACAGCGGATACAAGACCAGCGGCCCCACCAGCGCGGCGAACGGCGGCAGCCAGCGGTGCAGCCCCACCAACGCGAAGACGGCCCCGAGCAATACCAAGACCGCGCCGGCCAATGACACCGCCAGCGCCATGCGGGGCGTCAGCCAACGCACCGCCCAGGCCGCCATCAGCAACGGCAGCAGCGTCATCATCCAGAACAGCTCAGGCGCCACCGGCAGGATCGCGCTGCCGTCGAGCACCGTCTGCGTGGCGTTGGCCAGCACTTCCACGCCGCTCATCGTGCGCGAGGTGGGTGTCGCAAAAATATCGGACACGCCAGACGCCGTGGCCCCGATCAGTACCAGCTTGCCGGCAAACGCCTCTGGGCCGACGCGGCCGTTGAGCACGTCCAGCGCCGGCACGTGGCGAAATGTACCGGCCGGGCCCGCAAAATTCAGACGGATCGGTGTGCGGCGCGTCCAGCCCTCGGCATCGGTTTCTGCATCCGCTGGCGCCAACATGGAGACCGGCGGTCGCGCTGCCTGCCGGGCAAGCTGCATCGCTAGATGGTCAAGCACATGCCCACGCGGCCCCTCCGCCAGATAGACGCCGCGCACGACGCTGTCCGCATCCGGTGCCGCATTGATATGTGCGACCGCGGCGCCGAGACCCAGGAACGGATAGTGATAGACGCGTGCCTGCTCGGTGCGCTCCGGCAGGGCGGGCAAAATGACATGCCCCGCCTGCGCGATGGCTGCCGTCAGGGCTCGGTCGCCTTCCGGGTGTGCAAGATCGGGCTCGATCAGCAGAATATCGATGCCGATCCCGCGCGGCCGCGCCTGGCCTACCCGCGCAATCAGCTCAGCGAGTCGGCTGCGAGGCCAGGGCCAGCGGCCCACGGCGTCAAGGCTTTGATCGTCAATAGCCACGATGACGATGTCGTCGCGCGGCGCATGTCCATGCAGCGTGGCAACGGCGTCATACAGTGCCGCGTCCAACCGCGCCACCACACTCCAGCGCACAGCACCGACCGTCAGCAACGCAGCCAGCGCCACCAACACGACCCATTCCACCAGCGAGCGCAGCGCCGATCGCGGCGCGGCCGGGCTCACCGGCGCCGGATCAACGGGACCAGTCATTGAGCAAGAGGTTGCCGCCCCCGCTTTGCACCGGGCTGCGCGATGAATCGCTGACAAAGCTGCCGACATCGATGCGCTGCGGCTTGGCATAGATCACCGAGGCCGCATCACCGAGGTCTACGCCCGTACGCAGGTAATACACGCCGGCCGGCGGCTGCGGAATGACCGCCTCATTGCCGTCGCTGACGATATCGGCGATGGGCTTGGCGAAGGTGGGCTCAGCAGCAAGCTGCAGGCGCGTATGGGCGCCAGATGCCGACAACTCCGGCGCCAGCGCGGGCCAGTGAGCGTGCAGCTTGCCGTCATCCGCGGCATCGACGGAAGCCTGGGGCGCGGCATCGGACGGCACGTCGAGCACCCGGAACTTCAGCGCATCGCTCCAAGGGCCCGTCTTGCCATCTGCGGCCACCGAGCGCACGCGCCACCACCACGTACCCGCAGCCAGCGGTTTGATCACGCGGACATCCGTTCCGTGCTGCTGGACGGTCGGCGACGCAAAGGTCTGCGCATCAGCCACCTCGAAGTCATAGCTACGCGCATCGGAAACCGACGCCCAGGCAAAAGCCACATCGCCGCTGCGATAGGCCTTGCCGCTTGCCGGCTGAATCGTATACGGCGCCTCCGGATGCAGGCGCACGGTAAACGGCCGCGTGGCCGAAACGCTGGTCAGCCCGAGCGCATCGACACTCTGTACAACCAGGGTGTAATCACCGTCCTCGTCGCCGCACAGCGTTGCGCCGGGCGTCTTGCTGAGTTGATAGGCGCTCAGTTCGGTCAACGCAGCATCGCGTGCCACAGCGGCACGGTAGGACACCGCGCCCTTCACCGGCTCCCACGTTGCCCGCCAGCACGGCGTCTGCACCAGCTCGGGCATCGCATTGAGCTTGGGGGTGGCTGGCAACGCCGCACGCTTGATGCGGCCATCTGCGGCCTGCACGCCAAACCCCGCCTTCACCGCCTGCGATTGATGGCCCGCCTTGGCGGCCACTTCGCCTTCGAGCACGGAACTGGTCGATCCCGATTCACTGGCCTGCACGCGGAATCGCGTTCCGCGCACGCCTGTCACCAGCGCGGGCGTCGAAATCTCGTAACGGCCCACACCGCGCTTTTTGGGCGACACCGTCGATTCGGCCTCGCCCTGCTTCACATGCATGCGCACGTCGATCAACCCGGCGCGCGCAAACGCTCGCACGCGTGACAGCGTGACATGACTGCCCGGCGGCACCGTCACGCGCGTGCCGTCATCAAACGCGAGCGTGACGGCGCCTTTGTCACCGGTATCGATCTGGGCGTCTTCCGCCAGCTTTATGCCGGCTTCCAGCGGTTTGTTGCCGCCCGTGGTGGCATCCCGCGCAAACACTACCTGCGCTGTCGCCGCCACCACTGGAATGCGGTCGAACGGAATACGCAGCACCGAACCGGGCTTCAGGTGGTAGGGGTCGGCCACGTGGTTGCGCTGCTGCAGCAGATGCCAGCTTTCGACGCTATCCATGTAGCGGTCGGCCAGGCTGATGAGCGTATCGCCCTGCTGCACGCGATAGAGGAACTCCGTCCCATCGGCGCCCGAGGGCTGCGCCATGACGAGCTGCCACGCGCCCGCAAAAATAAGGAACGCGCCGACACACGCGGCGCGCCCCATCGGAACCTTGGCGTCAGTTGGCTTCACTCTCTTCCTGTGTGGTTTCGAGTCGATAGCCATGCGAATACACCGACACCAGCCGCACGCCATTCTTCTGATTGAGATCGAGCTTGAGCCGCAACTTCGAAATATGCGTCGCCAGCGTGCGCGAATCCGGACCGATGCTGCGGCCCCAGACCGCCTGCTCGATCAGCTCGCGCGGCACCAGCTTGCCGATATTGCGGAACAGGTACAGCGCCAGATCAAACTCGCGCGGCGACAGTTCGACCTGGGCGCCATGCAGCGTCAGTACGCGCCCCAGCGGGTCCACTGCATACGGCCCCACGTGAATGCGCTCCAACGATTCGCCCGTACGCGGCGCGGCGCGGCGCAGCAGCGCCCCCACGCGCGCGACCAGTTCAGCGCGGCGCACCGGCTTGATGACGTAGTCATCCGCACCGGCGGCCAGCCCGCGCACCACATCGTCTTCTAGCGAGCGGTTGGTCAGGAACAGCACCGGCAGCGCCGGGCCGACCGTCTGCCGCACCCAGCTCACCAGCTGGATGCCGCTGATGTCGGGCAACTGCCAGTCCAGCAACAGCAGATCGAACGTGCGATCCCGCAGCGCTTTGACGAAGGCATCCCCGCTACTGAAACTCTCGCATTCGTATCCGGACGACACCAGGATCTCTCGGATCAACTCCGATTGCGCCTGATTGTCTTCCACCGAGGCAATTCGTATCGCCATCTGGACTGCCCTTTTCCCCGTTTCTGGCCTGGCCGCGTTGTCGGCCCCGGCCACCGTTATGGGTCTCTGTCGTTGTTATCGGCTCAGCGCCGACACATTGTTGTACGAGCCCCACCCTCTCCTGCGCGGTCCACTGCTAGCTTGAACCGAGGCCATCCTAGAAGCACAGCCCCGTCGCACTCAAAACAAATGTAAAAAGCACGCTCGGCACGGATATGGGTGTCGTTCTATCACTTTTTGTTGCGACAGAACAAGATGCGGGTGCTATTCAAGCGCCACATAGATGGCCGCGGCCTCCCCAAGGGAGGAACCAGGCCGAAAAAGGGACAGCTGGGGAGCAGCAAACAAAAAGCCCCGAACAGGTCGGGGCTTTTTTACTTTGCATTCTGGAGGCGGAGGCCGGAATCGAACCGGCGTACACGGCTTTGCAGGCCGCTGCATAACCACTTTGCTACCCCGCCAAGGGTTCAGCACCGCATTGTAGCAATTCGTAGCGAACCGCGTCTGGGCCGTGCCGATAAAGAAAAAGGGAAGCAAGGCTTCCCTTCGGGATTGGAGCGGGAAACGAGGCTCGAACTCGCGACCTCAACCTTGGCAAGGTTGCGCTCTACCAACTGAGCTATTCCCGCGTAACCGGTTATGCCGCCGCGCACCACATCAGCACGGCCACACATTTCAAACTGGAGCGGGAAACGAGGCTCGAACTCGCGACCTCAACCTTGGCAAGGTTGCGCTCTACCAACTGAGCTATTCCCGCATTTTGGCTACCAGCACTGCCGTACAACCTTTGTGCTGCCAGACCGTTTCGTCACATCGCTGCAACGAGAAAGAGATTATGGCAAAAAAGAATCGCGCTCGTCAACACTTTTGCGCAAGAGTTTTTGCAAGCTCATTTCGCGCGCTCACGGATCTGCGGCCAGGCGAGCTTCATGTAGTACGCCATCGACCACAGCGTGAGCACCGCCGCCACGTAGATCAGCCACGTGCCCCACACCTGCGCGTCGATCACGCCGAGCAGCTTGTCTTGGAACAGCAGCAGCGGAATCGCGATCATCTGGAAGGTCGTCTTCAGCTTGCCGAGCATATTGACGGCGACGCTCTTTGACGCACCGATCTGCGCCATCCACTCGCGCAGGGCGGAGATGGTGATCTCGCGGCCGATGATGATGAGCGCGATGACGTCTGACACGCGGCCCAGTGCCAGCAACACCAGCAGCGCAGCGGCCACCATGAGCTTGTCGGCTACCGGGTCCAGGAACGCGCCAAATGCGGAGGTCTGATTCCAGCGACGTGCAAGGAAGCCGTCGAACCAGTCCGTCAGGCTCGCGACGATGAAGAAGACCGCTGCGGTCAGGTTCTTGGCGGGCAGCGCCATCCAGGTGTCCGGCACGTAGAACACGCCCACCACCAGCGGGATCATGGCCACACGCAGCCAGGTCAGGAGGATCGGGAAGTTGAAAGGCATGGCAAATCGAGAGGACAACTGCCGCGCGGGCCCTACCCGGCGCGGCAAGATTGGGCATTGTCGCCGATCAATGCAGCTGACGGTAGATTTCTTCGGCGAGCGTCTGGGAGATGCCTTCGACCGTGGCGAGTTCATCCACGCTGGCGGCCATCACGCCGCGCAGGCCACCGAAGCGCGCCAGCAAGCGCTGCCGACGCTTGGCGCCGATGCCTTCGATCTCTTCCAGCCGGGAGGTGTTGCGCGCCTTCGCCCGTTTGGCGCGCATGCCGGTGATGGCGAAGCGGTGCGCCTCGTCACGAATCTGCGCGACCAGCATCAGCGCGGCGCTACCCTGCCCAAGCTCCAATGAAGGACGGCCATCGGCGAAGACCAGCGTCTCCAGGCCGACCTTGCGGCCCTCGCCCTTGGCCACGCCGACGAGCAAGCCGATGTCGAGCCCCAGCTCTTCAAACACCTGGCGTGCGACTTCCACCTGCCCTTTGCCACCGTCGATCAGCACGATGGTGGGCATGTTGGGGGTGTCTTCACCAGCTTGTTCGACGATCTTCTGATAGCGGCGCGTGAGCACTTGGCGCATGGCGGCGTAGTCGTCGCCAGGGGTGATGTCCTGGATGTTGTAGCGGCGGTATTCGCCGTTCTGCATGTCGTGGCTGTGGAAGACCACGCATGAAGCTTGCGTCGCCTCGCCGGCGGTGTGGCTGATGTCGAAGCACTCCACGCGCAGGGCGGCGAGGTCTTCGAGGTCGATGCCGATGGTCTCGGCCAGTGCGCGCGTGCGAGCCTGCTGGCTGCCTTGCTCGGAAAGCCGGCGCATCAGCGAAAGTTCGGCGCCCTTTTGCGCCATCTCGAGCCACGCGCGACGGCCGCTCTGCGGCTGGCGCACCACCGAGACACGACGTCCGGCCTGTTCAGCCAGCGCGTCGATCAGCTCGGCGGCGTGAATGGGGTGGCTGACCACCAGCACCGGCGGCACGAACTGGTCCAGGTAGTGCTGCGCTACGAAGGCTTCGAGAATGTCGCTGGCCATGCGCTCGGGGTCGCGTTGGGTTTCGGCGTCGGTCGTGGTCTCGGCCTCCAGGTCTTCGCCGACGATGGCGGCGCCTTCCTCCACGTGTGTCGGAAAGTAGGCCTTGTCGCCCAGGTGCCGCCCGCCGCGCACCATCGCGAGGTTCACGCAGGCGTGGCCGCCCTTGATGGCGACAGCCAGGATGTCGATGTCGCTGGCGGCACCGACCTCTTCCACGGATTGCTGTGTGAGCACCGCCGAAAGCGCACCGATCTGATCGCGCACGATGGCAGCCTGCTCGAACTGCAGCGCTTCCGAATAGCGGAGCATCTTGTCCTGCAGCGTCTGCATGACCTCGTCCTGACGGCCCAGCAGAAAGCCCGCCGCGTTGCCGACATCGCGGGCGTAGTCTTCGGCGCTGATCGCCTGCACGCACGGGCCGCTGCAGCGATGGATCTGGTGCAGCAGGCAGGGGCGCGTGCGGTTGTTGAAGACGGTGTCCTCACACGTGCGGAGTTGGAACACCTTCTGCAGGATCTGCATGCTCTCGCGCACCGCATGCGCGCTCGGGAACGGGCCGAAGTACTGGTGCTTGCGGTCCGTCGCGCCGCGGTAGTACGCCATGCGCGGATACGCATGCTGCGTGAGCTTGAGATACGGATACGACTTATCGTCGCGGAAGAGGATGTTGTAGCGCGGCGCCAGCGCCTTGATGAGGTTGTTCTCCAGCAGCAGCGCCTCGGCCTCGCTGCGCACGACGGTGGTGTCGATGCGGGCGATCTTCGCGACCATCATCGCGATGCGTGGAGACAGCAGCGTCTTGTTGAAATAGCTGGAGACGCGCTTCTTCAGGTCACGCGCCTTGCCCACGTAGAGCACATTGCCCTGCGCATCGAAATAGCGATATACACCGGGCAGGTTCGGCAGGCGTGCGATGTGCGCTTTCGCGTCGAAATCAGGCACATTCGCAGGCACATTCGCGGGTTCGCTCGGGTTGGCGCTCTGGGGCGTCTCGGGGGTGTCGGATGGCATGGCGTTCGCAAGCTCAGAGGCCGTCAGTGTAGAACAAGCGGCCGACTACAATGTCGGGCCATCTCGCTCTCCTCGCCTTGCCGCATGCGCACCATCACGTCCTGGGATCTCTTCTGCCGCGTCGTCGACAACTATGGCGACATCGGCGTGTGCTGGCGTCTGGCCCGGCAACTCGTACAGGAGCATGGTCATACCGTCCGCCTGTGGATGGATGATCTGCGCGCATTCGAAAAGCTCTGCCCCGCCGTGGACGCTGCGGCCGACGCGCAGCGCGTCTCGGGTGTCGACATCCGCCGTTGGGGCGACGATGCCCAGGTGGCAACGCTGCTTGCCGCCGACGCACATCCTGCACCGCATGACGTGGTAGTTGGCGCCTTTGCATGCCCAACCCCGGAGCCGATATTGACGCACATGGCCGAGCAGGCAGCGCACGGCACCGCGCCGGTCTGGATCAACCTGGAATATCTCAGCGCAGAGAACTGGGTCGCCGAGCACCACGCGATGCAATCGCCACATTCGCGCCTGCCGCTGGTCAAGTATTTCTTCTTCCCAGGCTTCGCCCGCAACACGGGCGGCGTACTCCGCGAATCGCACCTCGGCGCCCAACGCTCAACATTCGAGGCGAGCCCCGCAGCCCACCAAGCGTTGTGGCATCGCCTTGGCGTCGATGATCTGATGCGGGCGCACCCCAACGCCTTGCGCGTGAGCCTGTTTGCCTATGCCAACGAAGCACTGCCGGCGCTCGTTGCCCAATGGGAGGCATCGCCCCAACCGATCCTCTGCCTCGCGCCGGAGGGCTTGGCGGCCACGCAGATCGCCGCCCTTTTGGGCGACGCCGGCGCCGCAAAAACCGGCGCCCGCTGGTCGCGCGGCAATCTGACAGTCGCCGTGGTGCCGTTTGTGCAGCAGGAGCACTACGATCCGCTTCTCTGGGCCTGCGATGTCAATTTCGTGCGCGGTGAAGATTCGTTCGTGCGTGCCCAGTGGGCGCTGCGGCCGTTTGTCTGGCACATCTATCCGCAAAGCGACGATGTGCATCTGACCAAGCTCGATGCATTTCTCGCCCGCTATACCGCCGCGCTGCCCCAGGCCGAAGCCGATGCGCTCATTGCGTTCTGGCATGCCTGGAATGGGGCGCCCGCATCACTCAACTGGGCCGACTTCATCGCCGCTGTGCCAAGCGTGCGTAGCCGGGCGATCACGTGGGAGCAAAGCTTGATGCAACTGGGCGATCTCGCCGCGAATCTGGTGGCATTTTGCGAAAAACAGGTAAAATAGCGGGCTGATTTGTATGCGGCCCCGGCTCTGACCTGGTTCGCGCGACCCGAGGGTATCGCGCGGTGCTTCGTTGCTTGGCGCGCATCGAACCCTCTTACTCTCAGGAACTGTGAAATGGCTTTGAAAATCGCGCAAGAACTCCGCGCAGGCAACGTGTTCATGATCGGCAACGACGCAATGGTCGTGCAAAAAACCGAGTACAGCCGCTCGGGTCGTTCGGGTGCTGTCATCAAGATGAAGTACAAGAACCTGCTGACTGGCGCACCGAGCGAATCGGTCTTCAACGCCGACGACAAGTTCGACCAGATCATCCTGGACAAGAAGGAAGCCGAGTACTCCTACTTCGACGGCTCGCGCTATGTGTTCATGAACATGGGCACCGGCGAACAATACGAAGTCGACGCCGAAAACATGGGCAGCGCGCTGAACTACCTGCAAGACGGCATGCAAGTGGAAGTGACGCTGTACAACGACAACCCCATCTCGGTCGAACTGCCAACGACGGTTGTCCGCGAAATCATCTACACGGAACCGGCTGTCAAGGGCGACACCTCGGGCAAGGTCCTGAAGCCCGCCCAGATCAACGACAACGCCGACTTCAAGATCCAAGTGCCGCTGTTCTGCAACACCGGCGACAAGATCGAAATCGACACGCGTACCGACGAGTACCGCAGCCGCGCCAAGTAAGCTGGCGCAGCAGCAACAAGAAAGGCTCCCTCGGGAGCCTTTTCTTTTGCGATCGCGCTTGTTGTTGCGCTTTGGAACTATGCGATGAGTTTCGCCTCGCGCAACGTGCGCAGCGCCTGCTTGTAGGCCGATTGTTGCTGCAGCTTGGCCCAATCCTTCACGGCCTTGCCACCGAACAGTCGGCGCACACGCCGCAGCGACGCCTTGCCGATCGTCGCATCCAATTCCCCCAGCAGCCGATCGGCCTTATCCGGCGCGTTGCAGATCAACACCATGTCGCAGCCCGCCGTCAGCGCTGCACGCGCACCGTCGACCACCGAGCCAGCGACGCTCGCGCCTTCCATACTCAGGTCATCACTGAAGATCACGCCATCGAAATTGAAATGCGCGCGCAGCATGTCCTGCAGCCAGAAGCGCGAGAAACCAGCCGGGTTCGGATCCACCGCCGAGTAGATGACGTGCGCGGGCATCACCGATTGCAGGCCGATGCCCATCCAGCCGTAGGGCTGCGCGTCGTCAGCCAGGATCGCTTCCAGCGGGCGCTCGTCCACCGGCACGGCGATGTGCGAATCGGCTTGCACGTAACCGTGGCCGGGGAAGTGCTTGCCGCAGTTGGCCATGCCGGCCAGGCGCAGGCCCAGCGTCAGGTGGTTGGCGAGCATCGTCACCACACGCGGGTCGCGGTGGAAGGCGCGATCGCCGATCACGCTGCTGGTGCCGTAGTCTAGGTCGAGCACCGGCGTGAAGCTGAGGTCGATGTCGCACGCGCGCAGCTCGGCCGCCAGCACGTAGCCGCAAGCGGTGGCGGCGCGCGTGGCAGCCAGCACGTCGGTATCCCACAGCTTGCCCAACGCACCCATGGCCGGCAGATGCGTGAAGCCGTCAGTCTTCGCGCGCTGGACGCGGCCACCTTCGTGATCGATACAGATCAGCACGTCTTCACGGACAGCGCGGATGGCCTTGGTGAGCGCCGTCAGTTGCCCACGCGATTCAAAGTTGCGTGCGAACAGGATGACGCCGCCCGTCAGCGGATGCGCGATGCGACGGACATCATCCGGGCCGAGTTCGAGGCCGGCCACATCAAGGACGATCGGGCCAGGACGCTTTTGCTTGTTGGTTGAAGTCATGCGGAAGGTTTCGTTTGCAACTCGGCGACAGCGAAAGCGACTGCGTAGTCGCGCTCGTCCGTCACACTGATCTGAATATGGAGGCCATGCTGGGCGATCCAGTCGGCCAGTTCGCCGCTGTAGCGCACCACCGGCTGGCCGGAGGGCAGGTTAAGCGTCTGCACCGCACGCCACGTCATCGGCCAGCGCATGCCCAGGCCGATGGCCTTGGACACCGCTTCCTTAGCGGCGAAACGCGTGGCAAGAAACGCCAGGCCGCGCCGTTCGGACCGTGCCTTGCGGGCATGGTAGACGCGCAGCTCATCGGGCCCGAGCACCTTTTCGGCGAAGCGGCCGTTGGTCCGCTGCATGACACCTTCGACACGCTCGATCTGGATGATGTCGGTGCCGATGCCGTAGATGGCGCCGGACACCGAGGCAGCTGCAGCCGGCGCGTTCATACGGGCACGCCTGGGTGTGCGGCGGCCGGCGTTGTCGACGACAACCGCGCTGCCACCATGATCGCCTTCATCTCGCGCACCGCGTTCTGCCAACCGGCAAACACCGCGTGCGCCACGATGGCGTGGCCGATATTGAGTTCATGGATGCCGGCAATGGCCGCAACCGGCTGCACGTTCGTGTAGTGCAAGCCATGCCCGGCATTCACGCGCACACCCCAGCGGATGCCCTCTTCCACCGCCGTTTCGATACGCACCAGTTCGGCCTTCACTTCGGCATCGTCGGTGGCTTCGGCATAACGGCCGGTATGCAGTTCGATGACGGGCGCGCCTGCGGCAGCGGCTGCCTCAATCTGCGCGGCATCCGGATCGATGAACAGCGACACGCGGATGCCCGCATCGGCCAGTTGCTTGCACGCGGCCTGCACCTTGGCGAAGCCGCCCACCACGTCCAGCCCGCCCTCGGTGGTCACTTCCTGGCGGCGCTCCGGCACGAGGCAAACATCCTGCGGACCGATGTCGCACGCGATGTCGAGCATCTCCTGCGTGACCGCGCATTCGAGGTTCATGCGCGTGCGCAGTTGCGGGCGCAGTGCGCGCACGTCGGCGTCCTTGATGTGACGACGGTCTTCACGCAGATGCAGCGTGATAAGGTCGGCGCCAGCCTCTTCGGCCAGCAGCGCCGCCGCGATCGGATCCGGATAGACGGTACCGCGTGCGTTGCGCAGCGTGGCAACGTGGTCGATGTTGACGCCCAGGTCGATGACCCCCGGTGAGGCGTGAAAGATCATAGTTTCTGCAAGTCGATGAGGATCTGGCGCGTCGAAAGCGGCGTGCCGTGCAAATGATAATGCAGCAAGAAACGCATCAGGCTACGGCTCTGCTGGGCGGTCGTCGGGCGCGACGCGTAATCATCGTGCTCCATATCGAGCAACGTCTGGCCGCGCAACACGGGCCACGAGGATGGATCGCTCGGCAGCGTGCGCCGGATGCCGCGTTCGGGGTGATAGACGTAGTCGCCATCGGCTTGCACCGGCTCGCCATTAATGCACCGATCAAGCTGCGCGGCAAAACCGGTTTCGCGCAACAGCACGCGCTCGAACGCACGCAGCGTAAAAGCCGCAGGTTCGCCGTGCGCCAGCTTATTGAGCGTTTCGACGTAGTGCGCGAACAGCACGGGGTGGCCGTCTTCGCGGGCGACAAACTTGACGAGCAGTTCGTTCAGATAGAAGCCGGAGAGCAGCCCTTCCCCGCCCAGCGGAAGCATGCCGCCCACCCACTCGGCACGCGTGAGGGTGCGCACATCACCACGACCACTCCAGGAGACTGACAACGGTTGAAACGTCTGAAGCACCGCGCGCAACGCCGAATGCGGGCGTTTCGCCCCCTTGGCAACCAGCGCCATGCGCCCGTAGTCGGGCGTAAAAACGTCGATGATGAGACTGGTTTCCCGATACGGGTAGCTGTGCAGCACGAAGGCTGGCTGTGCCGCAACCCGCGTCTCCGAACGCCCAGCGGGAAAGCTCTTGCGCGGCGCGGCGCCTGCCACGCCTTCCTCGGCCAGCCATTCCGCCGCCTCGTCCGGAATCGGATCGGATCGTCCCGCCATCGAGCGTATGTGGAGTGGCGTGGCTGAGTGGTTACTCGTAGCCGTAGGCGCGCAGGCCGGCTTCGTTGTCGGCCCAGCCGCTCTTGACCTTGATCCAGACCTCCAGATACACCTTGCCGTCGAACAGTTTTTCCATGTCCATGCGGGCTTCGGTGGAGATCTGCTTGAGCTTGGCACCCTTCGCGCCAATGATCATCGCCTTGTGCGCATCGCGGTCGACCAGGATGGTCACGAACACGCGGCGCAGACGGCCTTCGGTCTCGAACTTGTCGACGACGACGGTGCTGGAATAAGGCAGCTCATCGCCCGTCCAGCGGAAGACCTTTTCGCGGACGATCTCGGCAGCCAGAAACCGCTCGCTGCGGTCCGTCAGCGCTTCGGGGTCGTACATCGGCTCGCCTTCCGGCAGGTACGGGCGCACGATGCCGAGCAGACGGTCGATGTCGTCGCGATTCTTGGCCGACATCGGCACGATTTCGGCAAACGGAAACACCTGCGCCATGTCCTGCAGGAACGTGGCCACCATCTCGGCACGCGTGTAACCATCCAGCCGATCGACCTTATTGACGATCAGGATTACGGGCGTCTCGCGCGGCAACAACGAGAGCACCTTCTCGTCATCCGGGCCATAACGACCCGCTTCCACCACAAACAACACGGCATCCACCGACGTCAGCGTGGACGTGACGGCGCGATTGAGGGATCGGTTCAGCGCCGTGGCGTGGCGCGTCTGGAAGCCCGGCGTATCGACGAAGACGAACTGCGCGTCTTCCGTCGTCTGGATACCGGTGATGCGGTGACGCGTGGTCTGCGCCTTGCGCGACGTGATGCTGACTTTCTGGCCCACCAAGGCATTCATCAGCGTGGATTTGCCGACGTTCGGCCGCCCAACAATGGCGACCATGCCGCAGCGGAACCCCTCCGGCACGCCAGATTCTGGCTGCGGAGGCTGCAATGGGGTGTCGCTCATTTACCTGATTATTCCTTCAACCTGAGAGACAACTGCGGATCGGGCGGCGTGGCCTGCTTGCGCGTCTTACCAGTGCGCTCGGCGCGGCTGCGCTTGACGAGCTGCGGCACCAGGCGATGCGCTTCTTCCAAGGCCAGCTTGGCCGCCGATTGTTCGGCCGCGCGCCGCGATGCACCGCTGCCGGAGACGCGAATCTCCAGCTTCGGGATCGTGCACTCGA
The DNA here is from genome assembly GCF_051904805.1 of Ralstonia sp. 25C. Lineage (NCBI taxonomy): Bacteria > Pseudomonadati > Pseudomonadota > Betaproteobacteria > Burkholderiales > Burkholderiaceae > Ralstonia > Ralstonia sp. 25C. Next base: position 670,152 of record NZ_CP196737.1, read on the forward strand.
CCTCGAATTGCTGATTATGCGCCGCGCCGTGGGTGGCAACCACCGTGTACAGCGGCAGCGCGATCTTGTGACCTTGGAGGTACTCCTGCAGCAGCGTCTTGGCATCCTTGCCAAGGGTGCGCGGATCGACCTGCTCCAGGATCGGGATGTAGAGCTTGCGGATCAGCGTGCGGGCGGCATCGAAACCGCCGTCGAGGAACACCGCCCCGAAGATGGCTTCCAGCGCATCCGCCAGGATGGACGGCCGGCGGAAACCACCGCTCTTCAACTCGCCTTCGCCCAGCCGCAGTGCATCAGGCAGCTGCAGCATCTGGGCGATCTCGTACAGCGCCTGCTGCTTGACTAAGTTCGCCCGCACGCGGGAGAGATCGCCTTCATCCAACTTGCCGAACATACCGTAGAGCATGTCGGCGACGGCGCAATTCAGGATCGAATCGCCAAGAAACTCCAGGCGCTCGTTGTGCATCGCGCTGTGGCTGCGATGGGTGAGCGCCTGCTGCAGCAACTCCGGTTTGCTGAAGCGGTAGCCAAGACGTTGCTGTAGTGCTTCCAAACTCATCTCAACGCAGGGTCCCCGAGTAGGTGATCACCATGCCGATCGGGCCATACAGCGGAATCTCTCGCTTGTATGAGAAGTGCACGGCCTGAATGGAACCGCCGGAATCCAGTATTTCAAGATCGTCGCCCTTGAGCGATGTGATGTCGTCGATGGCCGCTTGCTTGTCAAAAGCAGAGGTAATGTCCTGCCGCGTAGACGCACGCTCGCGTGCTTGCTTTACCGCACGCGTGATCGCCTGGTACTCCATCAGGCTCGGAATGGACCGGATCGCCGGCAACACCGCCGTGATCAGCACGATGATGCCGATCAGAATGCCGAACATCGTAATCCCGCGCGACGGGCGTTTCAGCCCAGCCTGACGAATCCGCATTGCATTTCCCCCGTTGTGCAAGTGCCGAGTTTGAATAAGAGATTGATTAATCACTTCTACGGATCAACGGAAGCTGCCGATCCGCTTCAAGTCACCCAGGTTCATCCAGATGAAGAACGCCTTCCCGACGATGTTCTTGTCCGGCACGAAGCCCCAATAACGGGAGTCCGCGCTGTTGTCGCGATTATCACCCATCATGAAATAGTGACCTTCAGGTACCTTGCAGGTAAACCCGGCCTGATTGTAAGTGCAGTTTTCGCGGAACGGAAAATCGTCCGGGCCAGAGACATAGGCCGGGCGATCCGCGTCGTTCAGGATGTTGTGGGAAACGTTGCCGAGCGTTTCCTGATACTGCTTGGAATACGTGAGACGCTCGCCGTCGAGGTAGTCCGATTGCGGCGTGTACGAGGCAGGCTGGCCGTTCACCGTCAGGCGCTTGTTGTCGTACTTCACCACGTCGCCCGGCACGCCAACCACGCGCTTGATGTAGTCCATCGACTCATCTTTCGGGTAGCGGAAGACCATCACATCACCGCGTTGCGGCTGATTCAGCGCGACGATCTTCTTGTTCACGATCGGCAGGCGGATGCCGTACGTGTACTTGTTGACGAGGATGAAATCGCCGATCTGCAGCGTCGGGATCATCGAGCCCGACGGAATCTTGAACGGCTCGATCACGAACGAGCGCAGCAGGAATACCGCGGCGATCACCGGGAAGAAGCTGGCGGTGTATTCGAGCCACCACGGCTGGCGCAGCTTCTCGTCAGCCAACTGCAGACGTGCCGCGCCAATATCGCCACCGCCGCCGTACTGGGCTTGCACTTGCGCACGCGCATCGAACTCAGCCAGCGCAGTCGCTGCTGCGGCTTGACGCTGGCGCTGGAATACGAGCTTGTCAGCCACCCACGCAATACCGGTGATGACGACGAGAATAAACAGGATCAGGGCGAAGTTCATGGAGGAGAGATCGTCCGAGCGGTGTCCGGGTTATTTTTCTTCGACGCGCAGGATGGCCAGGAAGGCCTCTTGCGGAATTTCAACGGTGCCGACCTGCTTCATGCGCTTCTTGCCCTCTTTCTGTTTCTCGAGGAGCTTCTTCTTGCGCGAGATATCGCCGCCGTAGCACTTGGCCAGCACGTTCTTGCGCAGCGCCTTGACGTTCTCACGCGCAATCACGTTGGCGCCGATAGCGGCCTGGATGGCGACGTCGTACATCTGGCGCGGGATGATCTCGCGCATCTTGGCGGCGACTTCCCGACCACGATACGTGCTGTTGGAACGGTGCACGATGATGGACAGCGCATCGACCTTGTCGCCGTTGATCAGGATGTCGACCTTGACGACGTCCGACACACGGTATTCCTTGAACTCGTAGTCCATCGACGCATAACCGCGCGAGACAGACTTCAGGCGATCGAAGAAGTCCAGCACGATCTCACCCATCGGGATTTCGTACGTGAGTTGGACCTGGCGACCGTGGTAGCTCATGTTGATCTGCGAGCCGCGCTTCTGTTCGCACAGCGTGATCACGGCGCCAACGTAGTCCTGCGGCATGTACAGATTGACCGTGACGATCGGCTCGAGAATTGCCTCGATCTTGCTCGGGTCCGCCGGCATCTTCGCCGGGTTTTCCACCTGGATCATGGTGCCGTCGCGCTGCTGCACCTGATAGACCACCGTCGGTGCGGTGGTGATCAGGTCCATGTCGAATTCGCGCTCCAGACGCTCCTGCACGATCTCCATGTGCAGCAGGCCAAGGAAGCCGCAGCGGAAGCCGAAGCCCAGCGCCTGGGACACCTCCGGCTCGTATTGCAGCGACGCGTCATTCAGCTTGAGCTTTTCCAGCGATTCACGCAGCGCTTCGTATTGGTTGGCTTCCACTGGATACAGACCAGCAAACACCTGCGGCTTGACTTCCTTGAAGCCCGGCAGCGGCGCCTCGGCCTTGCGCGGCGCCACGTGCGTGATCGTGTCGCCCACCTTCGCGGCCTTCAGTTCCTTGATGCCGGCGATAACGAAACCCACCTGCCCCGCCGACAGCGATTCGCGCGGCATCGACTTCGGCGAGAACACACCGACCTGCTCCACCAGATGCTGCGCGCCGGTTGCCATCAACAGGACCTTGTCCTTGGCGCGCAACGTGCCGTTCACCACGCGCACCAGCATCACCACGCCAACGTAGTTGTCGAACCACGAGTCGATGATCAACGCCTGCAGCGGCGCGGCCGGGTCGCCCTTGGGCGCCGGCACCTTGGCGATCAGCGCTTCCAGCACGTCCGCCACGCCCACACCCGTCTTGGCGGAGCAGCGCGTCGCGTCGGTTGCGTCGATGCCGATCACGTCTTCGATTTCCTGGATCGCGTTGTCCGGGTCGGCGGCCGGCAAATCGATCTTGTTGAGCACCGGCACCACTTCCACACCCAGCTCAATGGCGGTGTAGCAGTTGGCAACCGTCTGCGCTTCCACGCCCTGCGAGGCGTCCACCACCAGCAGCGCGCCCTCGCAGGCGGACAGCGAGCGGCTGACTTCATAGCTGAAGTTGACGTGCCCCGGGGTGTCGATCAGATTCAGGTTGTAGACCTTGCCGTCCTGCGCCTTGTACGACAGTGCGGCGGTCTGGGCCTTGATGGTGATGCCGCGCTCTTTCTCGATATCCATCGAGTCCAGCACCTGGGCTTCCATCTCGCGGTCGGAGAGGCCACCACACAACTGGATGATGCGATCGGCCAGCGTCGATTTGCCGTGGTCGATGTGGGCGATGATCGAGAAATTACGGATATTGTCCATCGAATGCGTCGAAAAGCGCCCATCCCGGGCGCATCTGCCGGGCGCGAGGCGATTCCGGCATGGCCAGCGCGCGTGAGACGGCGCCAGCGGGAGGTATTGGATTCCAAGCCGAGGCTGCGACACAAAAATCGTGCACTGCAAAAATCGGCGCTAACAGGCGATTTTACCGGATTTCCGGGGGCTCCCCGCGCCTCTTTTTGCGGCAGCGACGCGTCAGCCGCGCGCCAGCTGTTGCGCAAGCCACTCCTGCACGGCAGACGCGTCCAGGAAGTAGTGGCACAACTCCTGAGCCCCGCCCGGCGGCGCGTCCGGCGCGCCCGTCATCAGCACCGGCACCAGCTCACCGAAACGCTCTTCCAACGCCGGATCACGATCGACATCCACCTCGTGCAGCACAAACGAAAAGCCGCGCTGGAATGGCTCCAGCGCGACCTTCATGTCGTCGCATAAATGGCAGTATGAGCGGCCGTACAGCGTCAGCTCAATCACTGGCCACTGCCCGAACGCGCAGTGCTCGGGCGCATCGTGACCACCTGGGTCGCATCGCCACGGCGCACGAACACGGCCACCATACGGTTCTTGTCGAGTTTGGCGACCACATCATTGAACTGTTTGGCGCCTGTGATATCAGTGTCGCCCACGCGCAGGATCAGATCCCCCGGCCGAATGCCAACGCGCGCTGCGGGCCCTTCGGCCACCTGCACCTCGACACCAGTCTTGGTCTTGAATTCGCGTTGGGCACCATCCGACAGATCGGCCACCACCAGCCCCAGTGCATTCGGCTTACCCGGACCCTGCTGGCTGTTGTCCGGCTGCGTGCCCTTGCCGCGCTGGGCGACCTTGGTATCCGAAGGCAGCTCGGCCACGGTCACCGTCAAGTCACGCGTTGCACCCTTGCGCCAGACTTGCACGGTCGCGCGCGTGCCGGGCTTGGTCTCGCCGACCTGGCGCTGCAGATCGCCGGCCTTCTCGACGTCGCGGCCATTGAACTTCAGAACGATGTCGCCAGCCTCGATGCCAGCCTTTTCCGCCGGACCACCCGACTCAACGTTGCCCACGTAGGCGCCGCGCGCACGGCCAATGCCCAACGATTCCGCCGCATCCTTCGGCACGTTGTCGATGGCCACCCCAATGCGACCGCGGGTCACACGACCCTGCGCTTTGAGCTGATCCGCCACACGCATCGCTTCATCGATCGGAATCGAGAACGAGATGCCCATGTAGCCACCGCTCTGGCTGTAGATCTGGTTGTTAATGCCGATCACCTCGCCACGCAGGTTGATCAGCGGTCCGCCCGAATTGCCCGGATTCACGGCCACATCGGATTGAATGAACGGCAGGTAATCCCCCGTATCGCGCCCCTTGGCCGACACGATGCCCGCAGTCACCGTATTGTCCAGGCCAAACGGCGAGCCGATTGCCAAGACCCATTCGCCCACGCGCACCTTGTCGGAATCCCCAAGCTTCAGGCTCGGCAAGCCGGTGGCATCCACCTTGACCAGCGCGACGTCAGTCCGCTTGTCTACACCAATCACCTTGGCCTTGAACTCGCGCTTGTCGATCAGCGTGACATAGATGGTTTCCGCACCTTCGACAACGTGCGCATTCGTCAAAACGTAGCCGTCACCCGAAATGATGAACCCGGAGCCCACGCCGCGGCTTTGCTCTTCTTCCTGCTGCGGAGGCGCGTTGCGGCGTTTTTGCCCTTGACCACCCTGACCAGGCATGCCCGGCAGCGGCACGCCGAAGAAGCGACGGAAAAACTCGGCCATGTCGTCGTCGCTCGGGCCGTTGCGCATGCGCACCTTCTCGGTGGTGCGGATATTGACGACAGCCGGGCTAACCTTTTCCACCAGATCGGCAAAGTCGGGCAAGCCGTAGGTGCCCGTCGCCGTGCTGCCGGTGGCGTTCTGCGCATAGGCTGGCGCAAGCGCACCGCCCAGCGCCAGAGCAGCGGCAACACACAGCAAACGCAAAGCGTGAACGGATCGAGCGGTACGCATGGAGGCTCCCCGGAACGAAAACAGATAGAGAAATGTGCTGCGCGGGCATGCCGCGCAATTGAGGCAGCTACCCGACTATTGCGGCGCGCTGGTCGCCGGCCGGCTAGTCCCGGTCGCTGCGTTGGCGGAGACGGGCTTGTAGTCCACCGCCGCGCCAAACTGCTTGATGGTAGCAAAGGGGACTTCACCCACCACCGTGAGCCAGAAATCGGCAATGCGGCGCACCATCACGTGCGTGGCCCCCTGCGAGATGAAGCCCTCACGGCGCGTGCGCTTCTCAGACACGGGCTCGATAAACAGCGACAACCCCGCCAGCCCGTCGCTGAACACGACCTGCTGCACCTCGAAGGCCGAGCCCCCCTTACCCGCCGGCGCAATGTCGCCCAACGGACGGCGAACTTCACGAATCTTCTGGAAGCCCTTAATGGGGATGCCAATCGTCCAGCCCTGGTCCGCCAGATTGATCGGCTGCGTGACGATCTCGTACTGATTCCAACCGCTCACGTTCTTAAACGCAGAAACGATCTTCTGCTTGTCCGACGGCACGCCCAGCGCGACCTGCGAGAACGCAACCTGTTCAAGCACCTTGCCATCTTCATCGATGGTCTGGGCACGCATCAGCAGACCACTGCTGCGCTCCGCCCAGATGCGGTAGGCATAACGGAAGCCATCCTTGGGGTCCAGCTGGAAGACCTCGCAATCCATGCCGGCCACACGCTCGGCGGGCAGATGGCGCATGTCGTACTGGTCGAGCACTTCGCCATTCGTCGTCGCGAGCAGCGCGGGGAAACTATCCTTGTGCTCCTGCTTCTCGGTCACAACGAGTTTGACGTCGTAGATCAAGTTCCGGACGACGTCGTTCTGACGCAGCATTTCGCGCTGCTTACCGTCGAGCGTCTCGATACGCTCGTACTCGTTGTTGAACAGATCAGCGTAGTGCTGGATGCGTGTGGAGTGCATGCCGGTGCCACGCTGATACGTCAGCGTGCCGACATAGTTCTGCTTGAGGGCCGCGCGGTGGATCTTGGTCAGCCAGGAAGCGGCTTCCTTGCGCGGCATGGGATCGGGCTGCGGCTGTGCAGCCGTCGCCAGCGCCGAAACACACAGGAGAAGAAAAACAGACCGGCGAACGGCCAGCAACTTGCGGGCGCCTGCCCCAGCAACGGGGTGCCACACCTTCGACATGGATACCCGCATTATTCCTGATTGGAGTCCTGGGTGTTTGCCACCCCATTGGCCACTGCTCGCAGATACGGAACCACCATGCCATTGGTGGCGGATTGACGGTGCGCACTCAGGTATTCATCCAGACGCGCATCGCGAATCATTGGCGTCGCGTCGGCAGCAGCCACGGTCACCGCTTGTACACCGGCACCCTGCGCGGCCTTTGCGACCAGTGCCGGCGAACCGTCAGCGCCATCAACTGGGCCACGTAGTTGCGGCACGACGACCCAGCTAACGGCCGCCACCGCCGCTGCCACAGCAGTCGACGGCATGATCCGGCGGACCCAGGCCGGGCTAACGAGGAAACGGTGCCTCTCTTGCGCTTTCACTCGCTGCGCCACAGTGGGCACGAGCAAATGCGGTTCAGCCTCAAGCTTGGCCGAGAACCGACTAAGAAAATCCTCGGACGAACGTGCGTGCAGCAGCTCTTCCGACCGAAGCGCATCGCCGATCAGCTGATACTCGCGCCAGTGCACCGCACCGTCGCCATCCTTGGCGAGTTCTACGGCCGACGACACCTCGTGCACCGCAACTTCACCGTCCATCAAGGCGGAGATGCGCTGCGCGAACTCCGCTTCTGTCGTCTGCATTTGAGCCTGACCCATTTCCCAACCCCAAAAACTCCAACGTCCAATCAACGATCCGAGAGAAGACTTCCCGAGGTTTCACCGTTTGCGACCAATTCCAACTCCGGCCGCCGGTTTTTCATATCGGCTGGCTACCACCGTTTGCCCTCAACCGTTCCCAGCAGGGGGCGCAATTTCTCGGCAATCGCTTCGCGCGCCCGGAAAATTCGTGAACGGACCGTTCCGATCGGGCACTCCATCGCTTCGGCGATTTCCTCATAGCTCAGACCCTCGATCTCCCGAAGGGTGATTGCGGTTCGCAATTCCTCGGGCAGCGCTTCCATTGCACGGTTGACCGTTTCGGCCACCTGCTTGGTATGCAGCATGGAGTCCGGCGTATTGATATCCCTTAGTAGCTCACCGTCGGCAAAAGTTTCAGCCTCTTCGGTGTCGATATCGCTCGACGATTCCGGGCGCCGGCCCTGGGTCGCCAGGTAATTCTTGGCCGTATTGACGGCGATGCGATACAGCCACGTATAGAACGCGGACTCCCCCCGGAATTGGGGCAGCGCACGGTAGGCCTTGATAAAGGCATCCTGTGCCACATCCTCGACTTCGGCTGCGTCACGGATCAAACGCGAAACGAGGCGGATGATCTTCCGGTGGTATTTGACCACTAGGAGTTCAAACGCCCGCTTGTCGCCTTGCTGGACGCGCTCGACGAGGATCTGGTCGGCTTCGCGTTCACTCACGGATTCTTCACCTGCAGTGTATCGCCTTGAATTTTTATGACTTGGGAACGTTGTATTTTGCCTACGGCACACGAGACGCCAGCAGCGGCGGGCCGAGACGGAACAGACTTCTTAGTCGGCGCAGTTGCCCCGCGGCAAACCACGGCGACATCAGCACGACTATCTGTGGGCACCATCCGCCATGTGCAACCCCGAGGATCAGAATTCGCTCACCAACAGGACATGCCCATAACAGCGGCGCGGCCCGAAACGCCTGAGGCATCTGTAGCCTGACTTGCCAGCGTGGTTGCCCAGGCTCGCCATTCCCTTTGAGACGCGCCCGCCACATCAGTTCCATGGCAAGCGGCGAACGATTGATCAACAGAGGCATGGCAGCCGCAATCGTCAGCACCCCGAGCACGAACCACGTCACTGCCGGGAGGGCAAAGCCCCATGCGACGATCAACCAGAACAAGGCAATGCTGAGCAGACCTACAGTGCCGAGCCGACCGACTAGGCATACGCGCCGATATGAAGCCGGGAAGGTGATGTGTTCGACAACCAAGGTGAAAATGACAGCGGCGCGGACCTTCAGGCCACGCGCCGCGTTTGTCTTACGGACGCTTGAACACCAGCGTGCCGTTTGTACCGCCAAAACCGAAGTTGTTCTTCACGGCCACGTCGATCTTCATGTCACGCGCGGTGTTCGCGCAGTAATCGAGATCGCACTCGGGGTCTTGGTTGAAGATGTTGATGGTCGGCGGCGACACCTGATGGTGCAACGCCAGCACCGTAAACACCGACTCCAGACCACCGGCACCACCCAGCAAGTGGCCGGTCATGGACTTGGTGGAGTTCACCACCACCTTGCCGGCGTGCTCGCCGAAGGCAGCCTTGATGGCGTCGGATTCGTTCTTGTCGCCCAGCGGCGTGGACGTACCGTGGGCGTTCAGGTACTGGACCTGATCGGTATTCACGCCGGCATCGCGCAGCGCGTTCAGCATGCAGCGGCGCGGGCCGTCCATGTTCGGCGCCGTCATGTGGTACGCGTCACCGCTCATGCCGAAACCGATCAACTCCGCGTAGATCTTGGCGCCGCGGGCTTTGGCAGACTCGTATTCCTCGAGCACCATGACGCCGGCGCCCTCGCCCAGCACAAAGCCATCTCGGTCCTTGTCCCAGGGGCGGGATGCAGTGGCCGGATCATCATTGCGCGTGGACAGCGCACGCGCCGCGGCAAAGCCGCCGATGCCCAGCGGCGAAATGGTCGACTCGGCACCGCCAGCGACCATGGCGTCGGCATCGCCCGCCTGAATCAGACGCGCAGCCAGACCGATGCTGTGCAGACCCGTCGTACAAGCCGTCACGGCGGCCAGGTTCGGGCCTTTCAGACCGTGCATGATGCTCAGGTGGCCCGAGATCATGTTGATAATCGAACCCGGCACGAAGAACGGCGAAATCCGACGCGGGCCGCGCTCTACCAAGGTAGCGTGGGTATCTTCGATCATTGGCAGACCGCCAATGCCAGAACCGACCAACACGCCGATGCGCTCGGCGTTGGCCTCGGTCACTTCCAGCCCGCTGTCCTTGAGCGCCTGCACCCCGGCGGCAATGCCGTAGTGGATGAAGGTATCCATGCTGCGGGCTTCCTTCGCCGGGATGTACTCCTCGACGTTGAAGCCCTTCACTTCACCAGCGAAGTGCACAGCCAGATTGGAATGATCGAATTTGGTGACGGTGGCGATCCCGGACTTGCCGGCGACCAGATTGGCCCACCCCTCGGCGACCGAGTTTCCTACCGGAGAAACCAGCCCAAGGCCGGTTACGACGACGCGACGACGGCTCACTATGCTTTCCTGCAACTCTGTATCAGCGACAAAGGCCACAGAAAGCGCGCCACCCGGTCAAACCGGATAACAGCCCTTTCTGTGGCCCGCGATGTCAAGAGATCGATTAACGCTTACGCCTTGACGTGGGCGGTTGCGTAGTCGATGGCTTGTTGCACCGTGGTGATCTTCTCGGCTTCCTCGTCCGGGATTTCCATGCCGAACTCGTCTTCCAGTGCCATCACCAGCTCAACCGTATCGAGCGAATCCGCGCCCAGATCGTTCACGAACGACGACTCGTTCTTGATGTCCGCTTCGGCCACGCCGAGTTGTTCCGCGACGATCTTCTTGACGCGTGCTTCGATGTTGTCCATTTAACCCTCCAGGGAAGTATTCGACAAAAAGTGCGCGCATTCTAGCAGGTTTGCGCGGCGAAAAACCGCGCCGAAATCCATGCAAAAAGTGCGCCCAACATGATGCTAAAAGCCAGTTAATTCAGCGATTTTGCACGATCTCGCGCATGCGCAAGGCCCTGCACAATCGCCGCCGGGACGGCTTCTTATCCCATGTACATGCCGCCGTTGACGTGCAACGTCGAGCCCGTAATGTAGCCTGCAGCCGGTGACGCCAAAAAGGCCACCGCGTTGCCGATATCTTCCGGTGCGCCTAGGCGGCCCAGCGGAATCTGCGCTTTCAGCGCGGTATGCTGCTCTTCCGACAGGACCTTCGTCATATCGGTATCGATAAAGCCCGGTGCAACGCAGTTGACGGTGATGTTGCGGCTGCCGATTTCTCGCGCCAGAGCCCGAGCCATGCCTTCCACGCCAGCCTTGGCCGCAGCGTAATTGGCTTGCCCCGGATTACCGGCCGAACCGACCACCGAGGTGATGTTGATGATGCGGCCGCCACGCGCCTTCATCATCGGGCGCAGCACCGCGCGCGACAGACGGAATACTGCCGACAAGTTAGTGTCGATGACCGACACCCACTCTTCGTCCTTCATGCGCATCGCCAGGTTGTCCTGCGTGATGCCGGCATTGTTGACGAGGATATTCAAACCGCCGTGCGTCTTGATGGTTTCGTCGATCACGGCTTCGCAACGCGCGGAATCATTCACGTTGAGCACGACGCCCGCGCCCTTCACGCCAGCTTCGGCGAAGTAGGCGGAGATAGCCTGTGCACCAGCTTCCGACGTGGCCGTACCGACCACCGTCGCGCCCTGGCGTGCCAGCTCCAATGCAATGGCACGGCCGATGCCGCGCGAAGCGCCGGTCACGAGCGCGACTTGATTGTTCAATGCTTGGGTCATGCGAATCCTGTTGATTATTTGAGTTGGCCCAGCACGGCTTCAAGCGTTGCCGGATCGAAAATCGCATCCCCAACGATGTCGCCATCGATACGCTTGGTCAGACCGGCCAACACCTTGCCCGGGCCACATTCAACCACACGCGTGATGCCATCAGCTTTCATCTTCTGGATGGTTTCAACCCAGCGCACCGGCGACGCTGCCTGGCGCACCAGCGCGTCCTTGATGGCAGCCGGATCGCTCACAACAGCCACATCCACGTTGTTGATGACGGGGATGACGGGCGTGCTGATCGTCACGTTGGCAAGGTATTCACGCAGGCGATCCGATGCCGGTTTCAGCAGCGACGAGTGGAACGGCGCCGACACCGGCAGCGGCAGTGCACGCTTGGCGCCCTTGGCCTTGGCGATCTCGCAGGCTTTTTCGACGGCAGCTTTTGCACCGGCAATCACCACCTGCGCCGGCGCGTTGAAGTTCACGGCTTCGACCACGCCAGCGGCCGACGCTTCAGCGCATGCTGCGCGCACATCATCGTCCGACAGACCAAGGATCGCGGCCATGCCACCCTCACCCACCGGCACAGCTTCCTGCATCGCCTTGGCGCGGAAGCGCACCAACGGCACCGCATCCTTGAAAGCGATGGCGCCAGCCGCCACCAACGCAGAATATTCGCCCAGGCTATGACCAGCCACGACGGTCGGGACCGGACCGCCCGCAGCCTGCCATGCGCGATAGACAGCAACGGCAGCCGTTAACATGACCGGTTGCGTGTTGGTGGTCAGATTCAGCTCTTCGGCCGGGCCTTCGGCGATCAGCTTGCCGATGTCCTGACCCAGCGCATCGGATGCCTCGGCCAGCGTGGCAGCTACGGCAGGATGATCAGCAAACGCGTTGAGCATGCCAACCGATTGGGAACCCTGACCGGGAAAGACGAAAGCGAATGTCATGGCGTATTTTCGTTCTGGAAATTCGTCGCTCAGAAGCGCAGCAGTGCCGCGCCCCACGTAAAGCCGCCGCCCACGCCCTCAAGCATCACGAGCTGACCGCGCTGAATACGTCCGTCGCGCACCGCCGCGTCGAGCGCCAGCGGAATCGAAGCGGCCGACGTGTTGCCGTGCTCATCCACGGTGACGACCATCCGGTCGTTGGACAGCCCCAGCTTCTTGGCGGTGCCTTGCATGATGCGGATGTTGGCCTGATGCGGGATCAGCCAGTCGACCTGCGAGGCATCGATCTCGGCGGCAGCCAGCGCTTCGCGCGCGACCTTGTCGAGCACGTTGACGGCCAACTTGAAGACGGCCTGGCCATCCATGTAGAGGAAGGCGCTGCCCTGAACCACGCCCGCGGCCACGTTGCCAGGCACGCAGAGGATGTTGGCGTGGCTGCCATCGGCATGCAAGGCGGTCGACAGGATGCCCGGCTCGTTAGACGCCTGCAGCACCACGGCACCGGCGCCATCGCCAAACAAGACGCACGTGGTGCGGTCGTTGAAATCGATGATGCGCGAGAAGACCTCCGAGCCGATCACCAGCACGTTGCGGTACGCGCCCGAGCGGATGAACTTGTCGGCGGTAGCCAGTGCGTACACGAAGCCCGAACACACGGCCTGCACGTCAAACGCGGCGCAGTGATTGGTGATGCCCAGCTTCTGCTGCACGAGGCATGCGGTGCTCGGGAACACGAAATCCGGAGTGGACGTGGCCACGAGGATCAGATCCAACTCCGAGCGATCGATGCCAGCCGCCTCGATTGCCCGTTCAGCCGCCTTCACAGCGAGGTCGCTGCATGCAACATCGGACTCGGCGAAATGGCGCGCGCGGATGCCGCTGCGCGAAACGATCCATTCATCGCTCGTCTCGATGCCTTTCTCGGCCAATTGCGCGGCCAACTCATCATTGGTGACGCGCTTGGGCGGCAGATAGCTGCCCGTGCCGATGATCCTTGCGTAACGTGTCATGTGCGGTGGGGTGAAATCTGACTCGGCAGCAACGCGTTCAAGCTGCGTCAGCGGCCGGAGTGGAAGTGGGGACTGGCGCAGCAACCGCCGCGTCGTGGTGCGATTCGAACGCCTGCGCAATGCGGGCGATCACGCCATTGGCGGCCGCGTCGTAGGCGCGCTTGATAGCCCATTCGAACGCATAAGCATCGGCCGAACCGTGGCTCTTGATGACCAGCCCGCGCAGGCCAAGCAGCGCGGCGCCATTGTAGCGCCGATGGTCCATGCGCCGCTTCAAGCTGACGATGACGGGCATCGCCACCATGGCCAGCAGCTTGGTGAACCAGGAGCGGCTAAATTCTTCGCGCAGCATCTCGCCGATCATCTTGGCGAGGCCCTCGGTACTCTTGAGCGCCACGTTGCCGACAAAACCGTCGCAGACAACGATGTCGGTCGTGCCCTTGAAGATGTCGTTGCCTTCAACGTTGCCGTAAAAGTTCAGGTCCGATGCCCGAAGCAACTCACCCGCCTGCTTGACGACTTCGTTGCCCTTGATGACCTCTTCGCCGATGTTAAGCAAGCCCACCGTCGGGCGCGGCTTATGCTCGACCACCGACACCATTGCCGAGGCCATCTGCGCAAATTGCAGCAGGTGCTCGGGTTCGCAGTCGGCATTGGCGCCAAGATCCAGCACCGTAGTCCCTGCGCCCTTCTCGTTCGGGATGGCAGTGGCGATGGCCGGACGATCGATGCCATCCAGCGTCTTGAGAACGTAACGCGACACGGCCATCAGCGCGCCGGTATTGCCGGCGGAAACGCACGCGTGGGCGGCGCCTTCTTTGACCTGATTGATGGCCACGCGCATCGAAGAATCTTTCTTCTTGCGCAGCGCGACCTCGACCGGATCGTCCATCGACACCACCTCAGAGGCGGAAACGACATGGACGCGAGGGTTCCCAGTAGCGCGGATTCGTTTGAGCTGCGCCGCGATGGCATCGGGCTGCCCGACGAGCAGCATCTCGACGTCGTCGTGCGCGGCAAGAAATTGGATCGCTGCAGGGATCGTCACGCCAACACCGTGATCGCCGCCCATGCAGTCGATGGCAAGCTTGATGGTCATGCGAGTCTGAGTTGCGGTTTCACGTGCGGCTCCAGCATTTTGCGCGCGTATGGTACACAAACCGGTACACGCATTGCCGGATTCTGATCAACAAAAAAGCGGCAATTTTGCTTGCCGCTTTTCTGCTTGCATCATGAACCTGTGTGTTCAGACCAACCCAACACGCTTGCCAGAGGACTGGCAAAACGCATCAGTCGTTCTTGGTCTTCACAACCTTGCGGCCGCGATAGTAGCCGTTCGGGCTCACGTGGTGACGCAGGTGCACTTCGCCGGTGGTCGGCTCGACAGCGATCGGGGCCGCCGTCAGGAAATCGTGCGAACGATGCATGCCGCGCTTGGACGGCGACTTCTTGTTTTGTTGAACAGCCATGACTGACTCCTAAGCAATTTGATCGATTTTATCACATCACACGGAGCCGGAGCGTAGCCATTCCGGTAGGCGTGTGAAACGTACTGCATGAATTCGCCACATCAGCGCGACAGGCGCGCGCTTAATGCTTGGTCTTCAGCGCAGCCAGCACCGCGAACGGCGACGGCTTTTTTTCAGCTTCAGCGGCTTCCGGCACGACCTCATCCGGGCAAACCGCATGACGCGGCGACACGGGCAACGCCAGCAGCAACTCGTCTTCAATCTGCGTGACCAGGTCGAAGCTGCGTGAGCCGACGATGACATCGGCTTCGTCGTCATCGAGCGGGACCGCATCGGCTTCCGCCTCTGAGCGCATCACCTCCAGGCGCGTACGCACCGGCAGGGGTTGCTCATAAGCCTTCAGGCACCGCTGGCACTGCAACCAGATTGCGCCATCCACTTCTAGTTCGACGAAGAGCCGCTGACGAGCCGATTGGGTTGCATCGGCCTCCTCACGCACCAAACCCTGCATTTGCCAACGGAACTGTGTATTGGCATCCGCCGGCGCATCGGCAGCCTGCTCGGCAAGCAGACGCGGCATGTCGGCCAAACTGACCGTGCCACTGACCTGCTCACCCGCCCGGATGAACGCGAAAAGATCGAATGTACGAAAATCCACGAATCGAACCTGCTGAACGCGTTATCTGACTTGGCGCTGTGTTGGTGCGCGAACCGGATAGACCGCCTGCAGCGACTGCCATCCCTTGCGCCTGAACGCCTGGTTTGCGACACTGCGCGGCCAAACCGCGAAACGCGGGATTATAGCGGGCAGAAACCTCTGGCGTCAAAAGGTTTTCGCTCAAAATCCACTGCATCTTCAAGCACTTATGACTTCTGCTTCGCGTCCGCCGCTGATTCTCGCCTCCAGTTCGCCGTATCGACGTGAATTGCTGGAGCGCCTGCGCCTGCCGTTCGAGATCGTAGTGCCAGACATCGATGAGACGCCCGCCCCCGGCGAATCGCCAGACCAGACCGCACTGCGCTTGGCCCGACAAAAGGCGGAAAAGGTCGCAGCCGGATACCCGGGGGCGCTGGTGATCGGCTCCGACCAAGTCGCCACGCTGGACGGCAAGCAGGTCGGCAAACCCGGCGACCACCCCCGCGCACTCGCGCAATTGCACTGGATGCGTGGCCGCACCGTCACATTTCATTCGGCGTTGTGCCTGTATGACGGGCGCTCCGGCCAGCATCAGAGTGAGGACATTCGCACGCTGGCCACGTTCCGCAACCTGTCGGACGAGGAGTTGGACGCTTACCTGCACCTGGAACACCCGTACGACGTGGCCGGCAGTGCCAAGTCAGAGGGCCTCGGTATCGCGCTGCTCGAACGCGTGGAATCGACAGACCCGACTGCGCTGGTGGGTCTACCCCTGATCGCGCTGACCAGCATGCTGCGCAACGCGCACTACCCGCTCTTCGTTTAAGCCATGGCCGGCACGCTCTACCTCATTCCCAATACGCTCGGCTTGCGCGATGCAGCCGACCCGCTGCCCGATGTGATTCCTGCGGGCGTTCAGCAGATCACGGCGCAGCTTGATTACTTTGTGGCCGAACACGCCAAAACGGCCCGCGCACTGCTCAAGAAGCTGGGCGAAACCACGCCGCTGGCGCGCCCGCTGCAGGAAATCACCATCCGCGAGCTGAACGTCAAGACGCCGGATTCAGAGCTGGAAGCCCTGCTGGCGCCGGTCGTTGCGGGGCAGGACGCGGGGTTGATGTCGGAAGCTGGCGTGCCGGCAGTCGCCGATCCGGGCGCGAATCTCGTGCGCCTTGCACATCGGCACGGCGTGCGGGTGAAGCCGCTGGTTGGGCCGAGCTCGATCTTGCTGGCAGTGATGGCGTCGGGCCTGAACGGCCAGAGTTTTGCGTTCAACGGCTATCTGCCGGTGGACGCAGCGGAGCGCAAAACCAAGCTGCGCGCGCTGGAACAGCTCTCGCGTTCGGCGGGACAAACTCAGGTGTTCATCGAAACGCCCTACCGCAACGGCGCTCTGCTGGAAGCCATCCAGGCCGGTTGCGCGCCCGGCACGCTGCTGTCGATTGCGGTAGACCTGACGCTGCCCAGTGAGCAGGTGGTGACGCTGCCCGTGAACGAGTGGCGCGCCGACCGCATGGATCTGCACAAACGGCCGGCCATTTTCTCGTTGCTGGCGAGATAAGCGCGTTATTCCTTCATCAAGAGTTTGAGCTGGCCGGTGTCGGCCAGCGCCTTGATCGCGCCCGCCCCCATCGCCGTGCCCAGCTTGCGTGCCACGCGCGAGGCAAAGTTTTCCTTCACGGTGTAATCGACCACGTCGGGTGCCTTGATGACGCTGCGCGCAACAAAATCTGCGCTACCGACGGCGTCCGCCAACCCCAGATCCACCGCCTTGGCGCCCGTCCAGAACAACCCGGTAAAGAGCGTCGGATCGTCCTTCAGGCGGTTGCCGCGGCCTTGCTTGACCACATCGATGAACTGCTGATGCACCTGGTCAAGCATTTCCTGCGCAAACTGCTTCTGCTGCGGCGACACAGGTGAGAACGGATCGAGCATCCCCTTGTTCGAGCCGGCGGTCAGCAGGCGGCGCTCCACGCCCACCTTGTCCATCAGCCCGGTAAAACCGAAGCCATCCATCAGCACGCCGATCGAGCCGACAATGCTGGCCTTGTCGATATAGATCTTGTCGGCGGCAGCGGCCACGTAATAACCACCCGACGCGCACATCTCTTCCACCACCACGTAAAGCGGAATGGTCTTGTACTTGGCCCGGAGACGACGGATTTCGTCGTTGATCATGCCCGCCTGCACCGGCGAGCCGCCAGGCGAATTGATCTTCAGGATCACGCCAACCGTGTTGCTGTCCGCAAACGCAGCCTGCAGCGAGGCATTGATGTTTTCCGCGCTGGCGTTCGTATTCGCGGCGATCTCGCCATCGAGCGCAACCACGGCAGTGTGACGCCCGGTGCTGACGGTTTCCCCCTCGAACGTAGCGAAGGCATAGAAAATCAGCCCAACAATGGCCAGTGACACGAAGCGGAAGAAAATGCGCCAGCGACGCGCGGCACGTTGCTCGCGAACGGTCGCCATGAGCACCTTTTCGAGCACCTCACGCTCCCAGCCACCCGCCTGAGCGGATGCCGTCGAGGCCTTCGGAGATGCCGGCTTGCCTGCCGCCGGGTCGCGCAATTCGGCTTCGAGCGGGTGATCGGCGTGCTGCGTGACTTCCAGTGCTTCGGGCTTGTCGTCGCCGTGCTTGGGTGCGTCTTCAGGGCCTTTCGGCGGAATCGAGTCGGTCATAGACGAGAGTAAAAACGATCGAAAAGAAGAACCACGCCGTCAAGCCGACGGGGCTGGCGCGCGGAACAGCGCATCGGGTTGCCACCAGACCGCGCCATCGCGCTCGGTGATATCCAGCTTCGACAAGTGTGCGCCTCGGCATGGGCCGCCCACACAGCGGCCGGTATCCGGCTCGTAAATGGCACCATGCGTTGCGCACATCAAATACAGCCCGGAGCTTTCAAAGAACTGGCCTTCCTGCCAGTCCATTTCCATCGGCACGTGCGCGCACTGGTTCAGATAGCCATGCACGTTGCCAGCGTAGCGAACGACAAAGGCGCTTACCGTGCGGCCGCGCACGTCCACGGAAAAGCGCACGCCAACGCCGCCATCTTCCAACGCGGCGCCCTCGCAAATGCGAACCACTTCCGCCATATCAGGCATGTTGCAACAACCAGTCATGCAGATCCGGCACCGACTTGGCCGAATACAGGGGCGCAAGCGCCTGCAGCACGTCAGCCGGATGCGCGCCGTAAGTGACGGCCACGCCCGCCGCGCCCGCATTGGCAGCCATCTGCAGATCGTGCGTGGTATCGCCAATCATCAGCGTGCGCTCGACGTCCATACCAAGGTCACGCGTGAGTTCGAGCAGCATGGCCGGGTGCGGCTTGGAAAACGTTTCATCCGCGCAGCGCGTGTTATCGAACACGCCCGTCAGCCCGGTCGCCTCCATCGCACGCTGCAGACCAATGCGCGACTTGCCCGTCGCCACCGCCAGCAGGTAGTTTTCGCGGCGCAGCGCGTCCAGCATGTCGCGCACGCCCGGAAACAGCACCAGTTGCGAATCGCGGCTCAGGTAGTGGAAGCGATAGCGTTCAGCCAGCTTGCCGTAATCGGCGGGATCCAGCGTCGGAACCGCGTATTCGAGCGCATCCCGGAGGCCCAGGCCGATCACATGGCTGGCGCGCGTATCGTCCGGCACGGGCAGATCGAGATCCCGGCACGCCAACTGGATCGACCGGGTAATGGCCGACGTCGAATCCATCAACGTGCCATCCCAGTCGAAGACGATCAGATCAAAGCGCTGCTGCGGCATCGGAATCGGGGCTTTCGGTTGGGAAGGCTTTCAGAAACGCAGCGCATTCAGCGGGCAAGGGCGCGCTGAACGTAACCGTCTCACCGCTTTGCGGATGGGTCAGCTGCAAGCGATGCGCATGCAGGAACATCCGCCCCAGCCGAGGCGAGGCGTTTGCGCGCGAAAGCGACTTGTTCAGCGCGAAATCGCCGTATTTGTCGTCACCGAGAATGGGAAAACCGGCATGTGCCAGATGGACGCGAATCTGGTGCGTGCGCCCGGTCTTCAACTCGGCTTCAAGCAACGTGTACGGCCCGAACACACCCACCTTGTTGAAAATCGTGTGGGAGGCCTGCCCATCCGCTTGCACGCGCACGCGGCGCTCGCCCTCCGGCGTGGTGAACTTGTGCAGCGGCGCTTTGATGTGCTGACGCTGATGGGGCCAGACGCCCTTCACCGCGGCAAAGTAGCGTTTATCGAGCTGCCCTTCGCGAATCTGCTCATGCAGGGCCACGAGCGCAGAGCGCTTCTTCGCGAGCAGGAGCACACCGGAGGTTTCCCGGTCCAGCCGGTGCACCAATTCCAGGAACTTGGCTTCCGGACGGGACTGGCGCAACTGTTCGATCACCCCGAACGCAACCCCCGATCCGCCATGCACCGCCACGCCCGCCGGTTTATCGATGACCAGCAGATGCGTATCTTCGTGGAGGATCGTAAATTCAGCGGCCGGCACGGCGCGCGGCGCTTCCGCCTGCTGCGCAATTCGAAGCGGCGGAATGCGCACCAGATCACCCAGCTTAAGGCGATATTCCGCGTCGATGCGGCCTTTATTCACCCGCACCTCGCCGGAACGCAGGATGCGGTAGATATGGCTCTTGGGCACACCTTTGGCCAGTCGCATCAGGAAATTGTCGATGCGCTGGCCCTCAGCGTCCTCGCCAATCTCGACATAGGCGACGGATTTTCCGTCGAGTGCGTCGCGCACGGCTTCTTGAATGCGGCCATCAAATGGATGGCGTAACTCATTCATTTTCAATATAATTTTCTCGCTGGACAGTCGTACAAGCGCCAGCAAGAGCCGGTCGGGACGAAACAACAGGTATTGTACACAGCCACCGTTTTCGTCTGGAATCGTCCGGAACGTGCCGATGTCTCGCCCACTTGTGTTACAAAGCTAAACACGTGGCCGACTCGATCGGCACGAAAGCAGCACGCACCGCTGTCCCTCTCTGCAAGACGCGAACCAAAGATCACGTCGGCAACGTCGGCCAGCGTAGAACGAGCAGCTGGTAGAACAGAATTCAAAAGCGGGCGCCACATGGTCATCCATACGGCGCCCGCTTGGTGAAAGAAGCCCTTGCCGCACCAAAGTTGGTGCCGGCCGGCTGGATATCCGGTTACCGCGTTGCCATGGCGGTCCGGCGGCAAAACTCCAACAAGCAGCATGCCGCCCGATCTGCCCGCCGCGGGTTTCGTCCGGACAGGCCGTCCGTCAATTCGCTCTTTGTGGTCGCTTCACGCGACTCGCCGCCGCCGGTCCGCCGCCCGTACAACGAACGCGCTGACCCGTGGCACGAGTGACAGGACGTGCAATACAGCGAAACGCGGCGCTAACCGCGCCCGCAACTCCCGCCCTGGCATCCCTGATGACGCGTGTAATGCCCTCATTTCTTTCGCCCGTGCCCCGTCGCGCCGTATCTGTATCGGCCGATACCCTGGCAATTCGTTGACCACCCGCTCCGCCTTCGCGTGCTCCATGAAGCGCCGTGCTTGCACGGCATTGGAGTGAGGTTGCAATGAAACGCATGTTGTTCAATGCGACGCAGCAAGAAGAATTGCGCGTCGCAATTGTCGACGGTCAGAAGCTGATCGACATCGACATCGAAACCGCCGGGCGCGAACAGCGCAAAGGCAATATCTACAAGGGTGTCATCACCCGCATCGAACCGTCGCTGGAAGCGTGCTTCGTCAACTACGGCGAAGAGCGGCACGGTTTTCTCCCCTTCAAGGAAGTCGCCCGCGCCTACTTCAAGGAAGGTGTGGACGTGCGCAATGCGCGCATTCAGGATGCGCTGCGCGAAGGCCAGGAACTGATCGTCCAAGTTGAGAAGGAAGAGCGCGGCAACAAGGGCGCAGCCCTGACCACGTTCATCTCGCTGGCCGGCCGCTACCTAGTGCTGATGCCGAACAACCCGCGTGGCGGTGGCGTGTCGCGCCGCATCGAGGGCGAAGACCGCCAGGAACTGCGCGAAACCATGGCGCAACTGGAAGTGCCGGACGGCATGAGCATCATCGCCCGCACCGCCGGCATCGGCCGCTCGGCTGAAGAGCTGCAGTGGGACTTGAACTACCTGATGCAGCTGTGGAAGGCCGTTGATGGCGCTGCCGTCGACAACAAGGCCCCGCTGCTGATCTACCTCGAATCCAGCCTGGTGATCCGCGCGATCCGCGATTACTTCCAGCCGGATATCGGTGAAATCCTGATCGATACGGACGATATCTACGATCAGGCCCGCGCCTTCATGAGCGTGGTGATGCCCGACAACATGAATCGGGTGAAGAAATACCGCGACGATGTTCCCCTGTTCTCGCGCTTCCAGATCGAACACCAGATTGAATCGGCGTACTCGCGCATGGTGATGCTGCCCTCGGGCGGCGCCATCGTGATCGACCACACCGAGGCGCTGGTCGCCATCGACGTGAACTCGGCACGCGCCACCAAGGGCGCCGACATCGAGGAAACCGCCGCGCGCACCAACCTCGAAGCCGCCGACGAAATCGCCCGCCAGCTCCGCCTGCGCGACCTGGGCGGCCTGATCGTGATCGACTTCATCGACATGGAGTCGAGCAAGGCCCAGAAGGACGTCGAAACCCGCCTGAAAGACGCGCTGCGCCACGACCGCGCCCGCGTGCAGATGGGCAAGATCAGCCGCTTCGGCCTGATGGAACTGTCGCGCCAGCGCCTGCGTCCGTCGCTGTCGGAAGGCTCGCACGTCACCTGCCCGCGCTGTAACGGCACGGGCCACATCCGCGATACCGAATCGTCCGCCCTGCAGGTGCTGCGCATCATCCAGGAAGAGGCGATGAAGGAAAACACCGCCGCGATCCACTGCCAAGTGCCGGTGGAAGTGGCTGCGTTCCTGCTCAACGAGAAGCGCCCGGACATCAACCTGATCGAGACGCGATTCAAGGTCAATGTGCTGCTGATCCCGAACAAGCATCTGGAGACGCCGCACTACAAGCTGGAGCGCCTGCGCCACGACGATCCGCGTCTGGACGACACCAAGGCCAGCTACAAGATGGCCGAAGAGGCCGCCAAGGAACTGGAAGCCGACACCGCCTACAGCACCCGCAAGGAAGCTGCCAAGCCGCGCCAGGAAGCGGCCGTCAAGGGCATCACGCCGGAACAACCGGCCCCCGTGTCGGTGCCGCGCGCCGAGCGCCCGCCCCGTACCGAGGCCGCAGCCCCTGCCCCGCAAGCGCCGGCTCCGGTGCCAGCTCAGGGTGGTTTTGTTTCGTGGCTGAAGTCGCTGTTTGGCGGCAAGCCGGCTGAGCCGGTGGTCGCCGCGCCTGCCGAAGCGCCGAAGCAACGTGCGGAAGATGGCAACCGCCGTGATCGTGGCAATCGCCAAGACCGCGGCGGCCGTGGCCAACGTGGTGAGCGCGGCGACCGTGGCGAGCGCCAAGGTCAAGGTCAGAGCGGCCGCGACGGCAACCGCCAAGGCCGCGACCGTAACGAAGCCCGTGATGGCCAGCAATCGGGCCAGCAACAAGGCCAACGCGAAGGTCAGCGCGACAACCAACGCGGCAACCGCGATCGCAATCGCCAGCCTCAGGTCGAAGGCGCTGCCCGCGAGACGGCAGAAGCCCGTCAACCGGCACAAGGTCAGGAACCGCGCGCTGAAGGCCAAAATCAGGGCCAAGGCCGCCGCGAACGCAACCAGGAACGCCGTGAGCGCCAACCGCGTGAGGGTCGTGAACCCCGCGAGGCCCGCGAACCGCGCGAGCCGCGTGAACCCCGCGAGCGCGATCAGCAAGCCAAGGAAGCCGCAGCCGCGGCGACCGAAAGCCTGCTCGACCCGACTGCTGCACCGCAAGTGCCGCAACCGCTGCTCGACACCGCTGCCCCGGCAGAAGGCGTGACGCCGGGCACAGAAGGTAACGGCGAGGGTGAAGAACGCCGCCGCCGTGGTCGCCGTGGTCGCAACCGCTATCGTCGTGACCGCGAAGGTGCGGAAGGCGTGCGTGCGGAAGGTGAAGCTGAAGACGCCGAAAGCACGGAAGACGCCGTTGCCGAAGTGCATGCTGCGCCGGAAGGTGGTCAGCCTGCCGAGCCTGCGCTGCACACGACTGTGACGGAGCCGGTGCAGACGGCATCGTTCGCGCCGATCGAGCCAGTGGCTCCGGTGGTGCACGAGCCCGTGCCCACGACGGAAGCCGTGGCACCCGTCTCCGCCCTGCCCGCTGTGCATCCGACCGAACCGGTAGCCGCCCCCGCACCTGCCGCCGTGGAAGTGGCCGAGGTGCCTGAAGTGGCCATCGTGACGGCCTTTGCTGAAGTGCCGGCCCCGGTCAGCACGGTGGCACAGGCATCGCCGTTGCCGATCGAGACGCTGCAAAGCGTGCTGGACAACGCTGGCATGACGTGGGTTCACACGGATTCGCAGAAGCTGGAAGCCGCGCAAGCCGAGGCCGCCCGCGCCGTCACGCCGCCGCGCGTACCGCGTGAGCGCAAGCCGCTGCCGCCGGTCCAGCAAGGCCCGATGGTTCTGGTCGAGACCAGCCGTCCGGCAGGTGGCGCAGACCAGCAATAAGGCATCAGTGATGTTCCCAGCAGGCAACTGCTGGCACATTGAAGGGGCGGCTTCGGCCGCCCTTTTTCCTGTGCGCGACACGCGGGGCCTGAACTGTGCTCCGCGCTTCAAACAGGGGCTGCGCTACACTCGACCTTGTATCGAGCGCAACCGTCCCGCCCCGTGGACTGACGCGCCGCACCGCACCATGACCGAAACCGTCATCCCCATCTATGACCTGCGTGATGGTCAGCACTATCGCGCCACGGTGCCCGCCGTGCCGGACACGCTCGTCCCCGCGCAGGGCTGGCTGGCCGATACGCGCGGCCGCCGCCTGCACGATCTGCGTATCTCGGTGACGGACCGCTGCAACTTCCGCTGCGTCTATTGCATGCCGAAGGATGTGTTCGACAAGGACTACCGGTTCCTGCGGCACTCCGAGCTGCTGTCGTTCGAAGAGATCGAGCGCATGGCGCGGCTGTTCATCGAGCACGGTGTCGAAAAGATCCGCCTGACTGGCGGCGAGCCGCTACTGCGCAAGAACATCGAACGCCTGGTGGAAATGCTGGCGCGCCTGACCACGGCTGACGGCAAACCGCTGGATATCACGCTCACCACCAATGGCGCCCTGCTCGCACGCAAGGCGCAGTCGCTCAAGGACGCCGGCCTCAGCCGTATCACCGTCAGCCTGGACGGCATCGACGATACGACCTTCCGCCGCATGAACGACGTCGACTTTGCCGTCAGCGAGGTGTTGAACGGCATCGAAGTCGCGCAACAGGTCGGGCTGGCGCCGATCAAGGTCAACATGGTCGTCAAAAAAGGCGATAACGATGACCAGATCGTGCCGATGGCACGCCACTTCCGGGGCAGCGGCATCATCGTGCGCTTTATCGAATACATGGACGTGGGCACCACCAACCACTGGGACATGCGCTCCGTGGTGCCGTCGGCGGAGGTGATCCAACGTCTGTCGACCGAGTTTGCGCTGGAACCGCTGAACGCCAACTACAACGGCGAAACCGCCGAGCGCTGGCGCTACGTAGATGGCGCGGGCGAGATCGGCGTGATCTCCAGCGTCACGCAGGCGTTCTGCCACGAGTGCACCCGCGCGCGACTGTCAACGGAAGGCAAGCTGTATCTCTGCTTGTTCGCCACCGAGGGTTTTGACCTGCGCGCTCTGCTGCGAGGCGGCGCGAGCGACATCGAACTGTCCAATGCCATCCGCACGATCTGGCAGGGTCGCGCCGACCGCTACTCCGAACTGCGCGCCAGCGGACAGGCACCCGCCTCGGCCGGGCGACGTATCGAAATGTCCTACATCGGCGGCTGACGGCCGGCCGTTTCACTTCACATGATTTCCACATCCGACATTACCGGCCTGATCCTGGCCGGCGGCCGGGGTAGCCGTATGGGCGGCGTCGACAAGGGCCTGCAAACGTTCCGCGGCGCGCCGATGGCGATGCATACGCTGATGCGCTTGTCGCCGCAGGTCGATCACATGCTCATCAACGCCAATCGCAACCTGGCTGCGTACGAATCGTTCGGGGTGCCGGTGGTGGTGGATTCCGTACCGGATTTTGCGGGGCCGCTGGCGGGCATCCTGGCGGGGTTGGAGCAATGTCAGACGCGCTATCTACTGACGGCCCCGTGCGATTCGCCATTCGTGCCGACCGACCTGGCCGCCAAGCTGGCCCACGCGTTGGAAGACGCCGACGCGCGCATCGCCATGCCCGTCACGATGGAGCCGGATGCGCAGGCTCAACCGCGCCGGCAAGTGCAACCGGTATTCTGTCTGATCGATGCGCGGCTGGCCGATGACCTCACCGCCTACCTGCAAGGCGGTGGGCGCAAGATTGAAACCTGGACCGCCCGCCACGCCACGGTAGACGTCCTGTTTGACGACAGCGCCGCCTTCGCCAATATCAACACGCTGGCAGAACTTCATACGCTGGCCGAGCGCCGCTAGTGCGCCGCAGATGCACTTACCTTCGACATGACCACCCTCGCCTCCGTCGTCTCCTGCCTGTCCGACTACGATCCGAACGCGCTGCCCGTGGAAACGGCCCAAGCCATCATGCGCGGCTTCGTGCAGCCCGTAAGCGGCTTTGCGCGCGTGCCGATCCGCAGCGCGCTCGACCGCGTGCTGGCCGAAGACATCCTGTCGTCCATCGACGTGCCCTCGCACGACAACTCCGCGATGGATGGTTTCGCCTTCTCCAGCGCCGAACTGGCGCGCAATAACGACGATATTGGCGGTGAAGTCACGCTGAAGGTGATCGGCACCGCGTACGCAGGCGTGGCCTTCCACGGTGCTCCGGGCGCGGGCGATGCCGTGCGCATCATGACCGGCGCCGTCATGCCCGCCGGCTGCGATACCGTCATCCCGCAGGAATTCACGCAAGGTGATGCCACCACCGTCCGCTTTGCCCACGATGCCGTGCGCGCAGGCGACAACCGCCGTCTGCGTGGCGAAGACCTCGCCCGTGGCAACGCCGCACTGTCCGCTGGCCGCATCCTCCGCCCCGCCGACATTGGTCTGCTCGCCTCGCTCGGCATCGCCGAAGTGCCGGTGCGCCGCAAGCTGCGCGTGGCGTTCTTCTCCACCGGCGACGAGCTGCGTTCCATCGGTGAACCGCTCGACGCCGGCTGCGTGTATGACTCCAACCGTTACACGCTGCACGGCATGCTCTCGCGCCTGGGCGTGGAGTTGCTCGACATGGGCGTCGTGCGCGACGACCCGGCCGCGCTGGAAGCCGCGTTCCGCACGGCCGCCGAAAACGCCGATGCCATCATCACCTCCGGCGGTGTCTCCGTTGGCGAAGCGGATTTCACCAAGCAGATGATGGCCCAGTTGGGTGATGTGACGTTCTGGAAGATCGCCATGCGCCCCGGCCGGCCGATGGCGTTCGGACGCATCAACTCGAATGGGCACAACGCGTTTCTGTTTGGTCTGCCAGGCAACCCCGTGGCGGTCATGGTGACGTTCTATCACTTCGTGCGCGGCGCGCTGCTGCGCATGATGGGCGCCACCGAGTCCGGTGCGCCACTGGTGCCGGCCGTCAGTGCAACACCCATCCGCAAGCGCCCAGGACGGACCGAATACCAACGCGCCATCGCCGCCTTGAATAACCGCGGGCAGTTGGAAGTGCGCTTGACGGGCCAGCAAGGCTCCGGCGTGCTGCGCTCCATGAGCGAGGCCAACTGCTTTGTCGTGCTCGCGCATGAGCAAGGCCAGGTCAACGCGGGGGATGCAGTCCAGGTCCTGCTGTTCGACGGCCTGGTGTAGCGGAAGCACGCCCCACGATAGTGCACGGCCTGTCGGTTTTTTGCGTCACCCGCCGGGCGCGGGTATCGGCGAGTCGGTCGATTCGCTACACTCTGCGCCAGTTTGAATGCTTTGAGCTTGCCCACGTTTGAGTAATGCCATGACGAAACAGGAGATTGTTTACCTCCACCCGGCCCACACTGCGCGTGCGCTGATGTTGGTGTACCTGTGCTTCTCGCTCCCGATCGTGGGGTTGGTCTTTTTTACCGGTTTTGTTCGCACGGGCGAACTGCCGGCGATTGCCATCTTGAGTGGCCTGATTCTTAACGCGCTGATCGGTTTCGGCGCGCTCTGGCTGGGTTGCCACGCCTATAACTGGGTGGCCGCACGCTTCGGCGGCATCGAAATCGCGCTGCGCGACGTGCCCGAAGAAGCCTGATCTCGGTATCTATGGATAAAAAAAGGGGCGGAAATTTCCGCCCCTTTGCTTTTGCTGATGCCGACGGCTGTTACTCGGCCTCGGTCTCATCATCCTGCCCATTCAACGCCGACGCCGTTTCCAGCCCCAGCACGTTTTGCGCGGAATCGCTCGGCAGCGCTTCCACCGCCTTGAGCTTGCGGTTCATCTGCCGCGTGCGCACCTCGGCCTGTTCGATGTTGCTGACAGCGCGTTCCAAGGTCTTCTTGGTCGCGGCTAATACGTCGCCGAATTTGCCGAATTCGCTCTTCACCGCACCCAGCACTTGCCACACCTCGCTGGAGCGCTTTTCCAGCGCGAGCGTGCGGAAGCCCATCTGCAGACTGTTCAGGATGGCCGTGAGCGTGGTGGGCCCCGCCACCGTCACGCGGAATTTGCGTTGCAGCTCGTCGGTCAGGCCCGGGCGACGCAGCACTTCGGCATAAAGGCCTTCCGTCGGCAGGAAGAGGATCGCAAAATCGGTCGTGGCCGGCGGTGCGATGTACTTCTCGTGGATGGTCTGGGCTTCCTTGCGCACCGCGACTTCCAACTCACGGCTGGCGACTGCGGCGGCCTCGGCATCCGCGCGCTCCTGCGCGTCGAGCAAGCGTTCGTATTGCTCTTTGGGGAACTTGGCGTCGATCGGTAGCCAGACCGTCGCGTCACGGTCCGCATCGGTCTTGCCGGGCAGCCGGATGGCGAATTCCACGCGCGCGCCGGTGCCGCGCACAGTCTCGACGTTCTTGTCGTACTGCTCCGGCGTCAACATCTGTTCGAGCAGCATCTCGAGCTGGACTTCGCCCCAGGTACCGCGCGTTTTCACGTTGGTCAGCACCTTCTTGAGATCACCCACGCCTTGGGCCAGCGCCTGCATTTCGCCCAGGCCGCGGTGCACCTGCTCCAGCCGATCCGACACCAGCTTGAACGACTCGCCCAGGCGCTGCTCCAGCGTGGCGTGCAGCTTTTCGTCGACGGTGCGGCGCATCTCGTCGAGCTTGGTCGCGTTGTTGGCCTCGATGTCTTTGAGCTTTTGCTCCAGCGTGGCACGCACCTCGGCCAGACGGCGCTCGTTGCCCTCGCCCAGTTGGGCGAGTTGCTGCTGCATGACCTCGCCGAAGCGGCGCAGCGCGTTGCCCTGCTCTTCGCGCGCCTGCTGGGCCTGCTGCTGCAGGCTCTGGCGCACAGCTTCTAGCTGCTGCGTGTTCGTCTCGGTCAGCTTGGTCAGCTGCTGCGCAAACGTGTCGATCTGGTTGTTCTGTAGCGTGGCGACGCTGGTAAGCTGCGTGGCCAGCACCTGCTGGAACTGCCCGAGTTGCTGCGTGACATCGCTACGGCCGATGCGCGCCGTCTCCGCGATTTCACCGCGCAGTTCGCGCTCCACGCGCTCGTTGCCCCGTGCAAGCTCCCGCATGAGCCCATCCTGCAGCGCGGCGAGCACCGGCGACACATCATTGGCCGCCGGACGCGACATACCGCGCCAGATCAGCACACACAGCACCGCCACCAGGGCCACGCCCAGCAGCGTCAACAAAGCCAACCAATCCATAGAGCTATTCGATCAGGAAGCGGCGCGCTGGACCGCCAGCACGTCGGGGTTCAACAAGTTGGGCGGCTGCCCTGCATGCGGGCCAAAACCCAGCGCGGCGATCAGGTTGTCGGCCGCCAGGTTCGCCATGCCCAGGCGCGTGCCGTGCGTGGCACTGGCGATATGCGGTGTGAGCGCAACGTGTTCTGCCTCCAGCAATGCCGGATGCACCTTTGGCTCGCCCTCGTACACGTCCAGGCCGACCGCGAAGATGCGCTTGTCCGCCAACGCCTGCGCCAGCGCCGCATCATCGACGATGCCGCCGCGGGCCAGGTTGACCAGCGTGGCCGTCGGCTTCATCTGCGCCAGCTCTGCGGCGCCAATGGCGTGGTGGCTCTCCTTGGAATACGGCAGCACGAGCACGAGGTGATCGGCCTGCTTCAGGAGTTCTTCTTTGCTGACATACGTGGCGCGCGTGTCCTGCTCGATCTCGGGCGCGAGGCGGCTGCGGTTGTGATAGATCACGCGCATCGAAAAGCCGCTCGCCCGCCGCGCCAGCGCCTGGCCGATGCGGCCCATGCCCAGGATGCCCAGCGTGCTGCCGAACACCTCCGCACCGAGGAACGCGTCATACGTCCACCGCTTCCACTGCCCTGCGCGCAGCCAGCGTTCGGATTCCGACACGCGACGCGCGGCGGCCATCAGCAAGGCCCAACCAAAATCGGCCGTGGTCTCGGTCAGGATGTCCGGCGTGTTGGTGGCCAGAATGCCCGCACGCGTCATCGCCGGCAGGTCCAGATTGTTGTAGCCGACCGCCATGTTCGCAACCGCACGCAGCGTGGGCACACGGGTGATCAACTCTGCGTTGATCGTGTCAGCCGCGTTCGCGAGCAGGCCCACGCGGCCTTGCAAGCGCTCGGCCAATGCCTCGGGCGGATAGACGACATCCGCCTGGTTGTCGATCACGTCGAAGGTTTCGCGCAAGCGCTCCAGCACTTCCGGGAACATCGCGCGGGTGACAAGGATTCCGGGTTTCATACGTTCAACACGTCAGGTTAACGGAAGAAAACGAAAGTCATCAAAACAAAGATCGGCACGAGAATCCCCACCGACCACAGCATGTAGCCGAAGAAACTCGGCATCTGCAAGCCACGGCTTTCAGCGATGGCCTTGACCATCAGGTTGGGCGCGTTGCCGATGTACGTATTGGCCCCCATGAACACGGCTGCAGCCGAGATGGCGGCCAGCGTAGCGGCGCCTTCGCTCATCAACATTTGCGCGTCGCCGCCGGCAGTGTTGAAGAACACGAGATACGTCGGCGCGTTGTCGAGGAAGGATGACAACAAGCCCGTCGCCCAGAAGTACATGGCGTTGTTGGGCTGGCCGGTGCCGTCGTTCACCAGATGCACGATCGCGGCAAACGGGCCATCCACCCCCGCCTTGAGCATCGCAATCACGGGGCCGATGGTGATAAAGATGCCCGCGAACAGCTTGCCCACTTCCAGGATGGGTTCCCAGTTGAACTCGTTGCCCGAACGCGCGCTGCCGGGCGTGAGCCACAACGACAGCAGCGCGATGAGGACCAGACCGACATCACGCACCACGTTCTGCAGCAGCACCTCGGTGCCCATCACGTGGAAGACGATGCCGGGCTTCCACAGCCCGCTCATCAGCACCAGGCCCAGGATGCCGCCGAGCAGCACAAAGTTGATGTTGCCCTCGAAGCGCAGCGGGCCCGCGTCGTCGGGCGTGGCGTCGGTGATGTTGGGCAGTTCTTCCTTGCCCGTGTGGTAGTAGTAGCTATCGACAACGAAGAAGATGGCCAGCAGCAACACCCACATCGTCAGCGTCTGGCGCCAGAGGAATTTCGCGGTCCAGAAGAAATCGACGCCTTGCAGGAAACCCAGGAACAGCGGCGGATCGCCCAGGGGCGTGAGCGCCCCACCCGCATTGGCCACCAGGAAGATGAAGAACACGACGACATGCGCACGATGCCGGCGTGCCTCGTTGGCGCGCAGCAGCGGACGGATCAGCAGCATGGCAGCACCGGTCGTACCCATGATGCTGGCCAGGCCCGTGCCGAGAGCGATCAACCCCGTATTGAGTTTGGGCGTGCCGTGCAGATTGCCGCGAATGCAGATGCCGCCTGCCACCACATACAACGCGGCAATCAACGCGATGAAAGGGATGTACTCGGCAAGCGCCGCGTGAACGACGGAAGCGATCGCCGCCTCGCCGCCGAAGCTGATGCCGAACGGCACCAGAAATGCCAAGCTCCACGCGGCCGCAATCTTGCCGTAGTGGTCGTGCCACAGCTTGGGCGCCACCAGCGGCGCAATCGCAATCGACAGCAGAATCCCCGCGAACGGCACGCCCCACCACAGCGGCAACTCGGCGCCATTCACATCAGCGGCACGCGCGAAACCACAGACAAACAGGAAGACAAGGGGCCAGAGGCGTTTCACGTGGGCGTTCTCCTTAGCAGCGGCGCGCAGCGAAGCCAGGCGCGCCTCACGGGCAAAGACGCCAGTGTAAACGCCTAGGTCGCGGCGCTCGGAAAACGTCCACACATGTTTGACAGTGCAACGGGGCCAATTGGCCCAATTGGCCCAATGCGCCGAATGGCCTTCAGGCCTCCGTCACCACGATCACGTGAACGCGGTAGGGGCCATGGGCGCCCAGCACGATGGTCTGCTCAATGTCACCCGTGCGCGACGGCCCGCTGATGACATTGGTGGCACGCGGCAGCTCACCCCGCTCCGCACGCACCAACGCATAGGCCTCTTCCAGGTTGGCGACGATGCGCGAACGCGGCACCACGGCGATATGCGTCTCGGGCAGCAGCGCGGTGGAAGCCACGCTCTCCGGCCCCGACAGCAGCATCAGCGAACCCGTCTCGGCAATCGCGCAGAAGCAGCCCGTAATGCCAACGAGATCACCGTGGTCGTGATCCGCTTGGGGTTCGCGCACCGGGGGGCGGAATTCGACGGCGATGCCGGCTGCCGCCCAATCGAGGGATTGCAGCGTGGTCCACGCCACAGCGCTTGGCTTCAGGTCCAGGCCGGCCAGATAGCGCGCCACGGCAACCGGCACGTCAGCCAGCGTGGCGACCGAGTCCAGCGTCGACGCCATCTTCAGCGCCTGCTCGGAAAAATGCGCGGCGACATCTTCCGGGATGGGTGGACGCGGACCTGCCGGATGACGCGCCAGGTAGTCCGCCACGGCATCGCGTTCACCCTGGGTCGGCTGCGCGGGACGATGCTGCGCATTGCGGATGCGCGCGAAGATGGCGTCGCGGGCGCGGGTCGTGTCGAGCGGGTCGACGGGGGTATCTGGTCGTGATTCCATGGCGGCTCCGAAAGATCGGTCGATTATACGAGCCGCATTCAGCTCGGTCCGCCAACGCCGTTGAAACTTATTCGGCGTCGGCGTGAGCCCAATTGCACGCCTGACTACTGACTACTGACTACTGACTACTGACTACTGACTACTGACTACTGACTACTGCACGCCAAAGACTTGCTTCAGATACGTCAGGTAGGCCGGGTCGTCGCACATGGTCTTTTCGGGTGCGTCTGACAGCTTGGCCACCGGCTGCCCGTTGCAGCGAACCATCTTGATGACGATCTGCAGCGGCGTGTAGCCCAGGTCATTGGTGAGGTTGGTCCCCACGCCGAAGGCCAGCTTGCAGCGATCATGGAAGCGTTCGTACAGGCCGATCACCTTGGGCATATCCAGGCTGTCGGAGAAGATCAGCGCCTTGGATTTCGGCTCGACGCGCATCTCTTCGTAGTGCTTGAGCATGCGTTCGCCCCACTCGAACGGGTCGCCGGAATCATGCCGCACGCCGTCGAAGAGCTTGCAGAAGAACATGTCGAAATCGCGCAGGAAGGCGTCGAAACCGTAGGTGTCCGACAGCGCGATGCCGAGATCGCCGCGGTATTCCTTGGCCCAGGTCTCCAGCGCGAAGGTCTGCGAATCGCGCAGGCGCGGGCCCAGGGCCTGGCACGCCTGCAGGTATTCGTGCGCCATGGTGCCCAGCGGCGTCATGTTGTGCTTCATGGCGAAGTAGACGTTGCTGGTGCCGGCGTACTGGGCACCGAGTTGCGTGCGTGTCTCCATCAGCACGTGCTCATGCCACGTGTGCGAAAAGCGGCGGCGCGTGCCGTAATCGGCGATGCGGCATGCCTCCAGGCCCGGGCGCATCAGCGAGCCCAGCTTCTCGGTCAGGCGGCGCTTGCCCTCCTCCCACTGCGGGTGGCTTTGCGTGCGGCTGAAGAACACCTCGTTGACGATGGCCAGCACCGGCACCTCGAACATGATCGTGTGCAGCCACGGCCCGGCGATGACGATTTCAATCTGCCCGTCATTGCTCGGCGCCGGACGCACCTCGATGTACTTCTCGTTGAGGTGGAATAGGCCCAGAAAATCGACGAAATCGCTCTTGATGAAGCGGAAACCGCGCAAGTAATCCAGCTCGGCCTCGGTAAAGCGCAAGGTGCAGAGCTGGCGGATTTCCGCGCGGATCTCTTCGATGAACGGCACGAGATCAACGCCGGCGTTGCGACACTTGAAGCGGTATTCAACGTGCGCACCGGGGAAGTGATGCAGCACCACCTGCATCATCGTGAATTTGTACAGATCGGTATCGAGCAGCGAGCGGATGATCATCTGGGCAACGCCAAAAACCACGGGAAGTGGGCGTCATGCTAACCGAACCCCGGCCGGGCGCCAGATGGGGCGTACAAATCTCTTCCAAAACACGGCTTTTACCGGCCCGCGCAGGCGGGGAACCCCTTGATTCCGCTATAATTTCTGGTTTCCGACCGGATTTTTGCACCATGGAAGCAGAACGCCTCAATGCCATCCAGAACACGTTGGCCGACCTGAAGTCGCGCGCCGACGACCTTCGGAGGTATCTTTGACTACGACGTCAAATCTGAACGTCTAGTTGAAGTCGATAAGGAACTCGAAAACCCCGAGGTCTGGAACGACCCCAAACGCGCCCAGGAACTGGGCCGCGAGAAAAAATCGCTGGAAACCGTCGTGCTGGCCCTGACCAAGCTCGACGAAGACCTCACCGGCGGCGCCGAGCTGTTCGAGCTGGCCCGCGAAGAAGGCGACGACGACACCATCGAGGCCATTGAAGCCGATACCGCCGGCATGCGCGCCATTGTCGAAGACATGGAATTCCGCCGCATGTTCTCCGGCCCGATGGACGCCGCCAACTGCTTTATCGACATCCAAGCCGGCGCCGGCGGTACCGAGGCGTGCGACTGGGCGTCGATGCTGCTGCGTCAATACCTGAAGTACTGCGAGCGCAAGGGCTTCAAGACCGAAGTGCTGGAAGAGTCCGAAGGCGACGTGGCCGGCATCAAGAGTGCGTCGATCAAGGTCGAGGGCGAATACGCATTCGGTTTCCTGCGCACCGAAACCGGCGTGCACCGCCTGGTGCGCAAGTCGCCGTTCGACTCGGCAGGTGGCCGCCACACGTCGTTCTCGTCGATCTTCGTGTACCCGGAAGTGGATGACTCGATCGAGATCGAGGTCAACCCGGCGGACCTGCGTGTCGATACGTACCGCGCGTCCGGCGCGGGCGGTCAGCACATCAACAAGACCGATTCGGCCGTGCGGATTACGCACATCCCGACCGGCATCGTCGTGCAGTGCCAGAACGACCGCTCGCAGCACCGTAACCGCGCTGAGGCGATGACGATGCTGAAATCGCGCCTGTACGAGCACGAGCTGCGCAAGCGCCAAGCTGCGGCCGACGCGCAGGAAGCCGCCAAGACCGACGTGGGCTGGGGCCACCAGATCCGTTCCTACGTGCTCGACCAGAGCCGCATCAAGGATCTGCGCACAAACGTGGAAATCTCCAACACGCAGAAGGTGCTGGACGGCGATTTGGACCCCTTCATTCAGGCCAGCCTGAAGCAAGGCGTCTAACCGAGCCCGAGCGACCGCCATGCCTGACACGTCTTTGTTCATCCTGACCGGCACCTCGCGCGGCCTGGGCGCCGCGCTGGCCCGGGCGTTGATGCAGCCGGGTCACCGGCTCATCTGCGTAGCTCGCGGCGATAACGCTGAACTGCGCGCACAAGCGACTGCCGCTGGCGTGACACTCGACTGGCATCAGGTCGACCTGTCCGACGCGCACGCCGCCGAGGCCTGGATGACCAAGACGCTGGCCGCCCTGCCCGCCTACAAGAACGTGACGCTGGTGCTCAACGCCGGTGCGGTCGAGCCCATCGGCACCATCGACACGCTGCGCGCCGATACGCTCCTGCCGCACCTGCAGTTGAACCTGGCTGGCCCGATGGCACTGACCGCCGCCCTGCTACGCGGCACCGCCGCCTGGAACGCGCAGCGCCGCGTGCTGGCGATCTCGTCGGGCGCCGCGCGCCGGCCGATCGCCGGCTGGGCTGCGTACTGCACGGGCAAGGCGGGGCTCGACATGTTCGTGCGCGCCATCAACGTGGATGGCGATGCCAGCGTGCGCGCCGTGGCG
Organism: Ralstonia sp. 25C; assembly: GCF_051904805.1. Taxonomy (NCBI): domain Bacteria; kingdom Pseudomonadati; phylum Pseudomonadota; class Betaproteobacteria; order Burkholderiales; family Burkholderiaceae; genus Ralstonia; species Ralstonia sp. 25C. The sequence goes on from NZ_CP196737.1 coordinate 705,871, forward strand.
CTGGCCCCGGGTGTGATCGACACCGACATGCAACGCACCATCCGTGGCGCAAGCTTTGCCGGCGTGCAGCGCTTCCGCGATCTGCACACGCATGGCGAGCTGGTCTCGCCGCAAGACGCCGCCGCGCGCATCGCCGCCTACCTCGCCCGCCCCGACTTTGGCGCGACCGAACTCGACGATCTGCGCAATTACACCTAATCCGCGCCTGACAAGACTCTCCTCTCATCACCATCATGACCGAACAGAACAACCCGGCCACAGCACCAGTCGCGGCGCAGGATGACAACAAGATCATCGCCGAGCGCCGCGAGAAGCTGGCAGAGATCCGCCAACAAGGCGTCGCCTTCCCCAACGATTTCCGCCCGACGCATCACGCCGGCGATCTGCAAGCCAAGTACCGCGAATTTGAGCAGGCCACGCTGGAAGCCGAACCGGTGCAAGTCGCCATCGCCGGCCGCATGATGCTCAAGCGCGTGATGGGCAAGGCCAGCTTTGCCACCGTGCAGGACAGCACCGACCGCATCCAGTTCTACATCAGCCGTGATGCCGTGGGCGAAGACGTCTACGCCAGCTTCAAGAAGTGGGATCTGGGCGATATCGTGGCCGCCCGCGGCACGCTGATGAAGACGAAGACCGGCGAACTGTCGGTGGCCGTGACGGAACTGCGCCTGCTCTCCAAGAGCCTGCGCCCGCTGCCGGGCGACTTCTATGGTCTGGCCGATCAAGAAGTGAAATATCGCCAGCGCTACGTCGACCTGATCGTCTCGAAGGAAACGCGCGACACCTTCCGCGCCCGCACCAAGGCCATGGCCTCGCTGCGCAACTTCATGGCTGGCAACGGCTTCATGGAGGTTGAGACGCCGATGCTGCACCCGATTCCGGGCGGCGCTGCGGCCAAGCCGTTCATCACGCACCACAACGCACTGGACATGCAGATGTTCCTGCGCATCGCGCCGGAGCTGTACCTCAAGCGCCTGATCGTCGGCGGCTTTGATCGCGTGTTCGAAATCAACCGCAACTTCCGTAACGAGGGCGTGTCGCCGCGACACAACCCCGAGTTCACGATGATGGAGTTCTACGCGGCCTACACGGACTACCGCTGGCTGATGGACTTCACCGAGCAGCTGATCCGCCAAGCCGCGATCGACGCCTCGGGCACCGCCACCCTGACCTACCAGGGCCGCGAGTTGGATCTGGCCAAGCCGTTCCATCGCCTGACGATCTGCCAGGCCATTCAGAAGTACGCGCCGCAGTACACCGATGCGCAACTGGCCGACGTCGAGTTCCTGCGCGCCGAGCTGAAGAAGTTCAAGATCGACACCAACGCGCCGCAGTTCCTGAACGCCGGCGTGGGCACGCTGCAACTGGTGCTGTTTGAAGAGACGGCCGAGTCGCAACTGTGGGAGCCGACCTTCATCATCGACTACCCGGTCGAAGTCTCGCCGCTGGCGCGCGCCTCCGATACGCAGCCGGGCATCACCGAGCGCTTCGAGCTGTTCATTACCGGCCGCGAAATCGCCAACGGCTTCTCGGAGTTGAATGACGCAGAGGACCAGGCCGAGCGCTTCCGCAAGCAGGTCGAACAGAAGGACGCCGGTGACGAAGAAGCCATGTTCTACGACGCTGACTACATCCGCGCACTGGAATACGGCATGCCCCCGACGGGCGGCTGCGGCATCGGCATCGACCGTCTGGTGATGCTGCTGACCGACAGCCCGAACATCCGCGACGTGATCCTCTTCCCGCACCTGCGCCGCGAAGATTGATTGGCCGGAAAGCCAGCCTCGCGAGAACGCCCCTTCGGGGGCGTTTTTGTTGGGCGCGCAGCCGCGCAATCGGCGCGCCTACCCCGCTATTTGTAACATCCCCACGATGCCACAACATGTATAAAAACGCGGCAACTCTTTGATTTTTAATAGAAAAACAGGACTACAGATGCTTACAAATTAAAACGGCATCCGTTTGGGCGATGCACCACACTGTGATCATCAAAACGCCGAACCGATCACGGCGCAGGAGAGCGAAGATGAACAACAACGTCCAATCGAACCAAGGTCAACAATATGCCGCCACGTCGCCGGGCCAAGTGCCGCCGTCGTCGCGCCGCATGCATCCGCTGATGACGACGGCCGCTGTGGCCGTGATCATCGCCAGCCTGACGGCAGTGGCCGCCATTACCGGCGTCTTGCCGACGTCGAAGGCCACGCAGGGCAGCACCGATCCGAACGTCGCAGCCCAGTCTGCAGCCGCGATGCCGGGCGCCTCCGCCCCCATGGCGTTGGCGGCTCCGGGCCAGACGACGCAACCGAATCAAGCCGCGCCGTATCCGGCACAAAACGTGGCACCCGCTCCGGCCCCGGCACGTGCGCGTGAGCCTTCGTATGCTGAACGCGCTCCGTTGACCAGCCCGCACTACGCACAAACGCAGCCGCGCCAATCGGCCAGCCCGTATGCCGGCCGTGTGACGTCGATCACCCCGATCACCACGCAAGCCAAGGAAACCGGTCTCGGCATGATTGGCGGTGCAGTGGTGGGTGGCCTCCTGGGTAACCAGGTCGGTCGCGGCAATGGCCGCACGCTCGCTACGGTGGGCGGCGCGCTGGCGGGCGGTTACGGCGGCCATGTGGCAGAAAACTACTACCATCGCGATACCGAATACCGCGTGAACGTGCGTATGGACAACGGCACCAACCGCAGCTTCACCTACAAGGCTGCCCCGGGCTTCCAGCCGGGTGACCGCGTGCACGTCGAAGACGGCTCGCTGGTGGCCGGCTGATCCGGCATCCGCTTCGCACCCAAAGAAAAACCGGCCTTCGGGCCGGTTTTTCATGCGCGTGCGGTGGAGGCTATGCGCTTACTCCGCTTCGTCGATCCACGCTTGCTGGATCGCTTCGAGGAATTTCTCGCCGCCGCGCTTGTGGTCGTCGTCAAAGCCATCGAGGCTGACGACCTTGTTGTGCAGGTCGACGAAGTTCAGGCGCGTGGGATCGACGTCGGGGTACTTGTCGTACAGCGCTTCGGCAATCTGCTGAATGTCGTTCCATTTCATGATGGGGCTCCCTATTTGCACTGACGGCGCCGCTGGCCGCAAGGCTCAGTGATTTTCCTTCGCGTGGTTGATCGTGTACTTCGGAATCTCGACCGTCAGGTCCGTATCCGCCACCTTGGCCTGGCACGACAGACGCGAGTTCGGCTCCAGGCCCCAGGCCTTGTCGAGCAGGTCTTCTTCCTTCTCGGTCGCCTCATCCAGCGAATTGAAGCCCTCGCGCACGATCACGTGGCAGGTCGTGCAGGCGCAGGATTTTTCGCAGGCGTGTTCGATCTCGATGTCAGCGCCCAGCAGCGCGTCGCAGATGGTCGTGCCGGTCTTGGCTTCGATCACGGCCCCGTCCGGGCAGTATTCGACGTGAGGAAGGACAACGATTTGTGGCATGAAAAACTCGTTCGATAAGTGTGTTTGGGGACGCGATCGGCGATCAGCCGAGCTCCTCGATGCGTTTGCCGGCGAGCGCCTTGCGGATGCCGCGGTCCATGCGGCGCGCAGCGAACTCGTCGGTGCCGTGCGAGAGGGCATCCACGGCGTCCTTGATGGCGCGGTGGTCTTCACCCTGCATCGTGGTGCGCAGCGCCGCGATTTCGGTGTCGATGGCGGCGCGCTCTTCGGCCGACAGCAGATCGCCATCGGCCGCCAGCGCCTGCGACAGCGCTTCGAGCAGGCGCTCGGCTTCCACACGCTCTTCCGCCAGCGCACGGCGGCGCATGTCGTCTTCGGCGGACTGGAAGCCTTCCTGCAGCATGCGCGCGATGTCGTCATCGGCCAGGCCGTACGACGGCTTCACGGTGATCGACGCTTCCACGCCCGACACCGTTTCGCGTGCGGCCACCGACAGCAGGCCATCGGCATCCACCTGATACGTCACGCGGATGCGCGCGGCACCGGCCACCATCGGCGGAATGCCGCGCAGCTCGAAACGCGCCAGCGAGCGGCAATCGCTCGCCAGTTCGCGCTCACCCTGCAGCACGTGGATCGCCATGGCGGTCTGGCCATCCTTGAAGGTGGTGAATTCCTGCGCGCGCGCCACGGGAATCGTGCTGTTGCGCGGGATGATCTTCTCGACCAGGCCGCCCATCGTCTCGACGCCCAGCGACAGCGGGATCACGTCCAGCAGCAGCCAGTCTTCGCCTGGCGCGCGGTTGCCGGCCAGCAGGTTGGCCTGCATGGCCGCCCCGATGGCAACCACCTGGTCGGGGTCGAGATTCGTCAGCGGCGTGCGACCAAACAGTTGGCCCACGGCGCGGCGGATGATCGGCATGCGCGTCGCGCCACCCACAAGCACCACACCCTTCACCTCGTCCACCGTCACACCGGCATCACGCAGTGCGCGACGCACTGGCGACAGCGTCTTCTGCACGAGATTGGCCGTCAGCTCAGCAAAGGTCTCGGCAGTCAGCACGAGGTGCACGGTCTCGCCAGTGGAGAGCATCGCGTCGATCTCGGTGCTGTCGGCAGTGGAGAGCCATTCCTTGGCGGCGCGCGCCTTGTTCAACAGCAGGCGCGTGTCCTCTGCCGACAGCGGCTGCAGGCCAGCCTGCTCGACGATCCAGCACACGATGCGCTGGTCAAAATCGTCACCGCCGAGCGCGGAATCACCGCCCGTGGACATCACCTCGAATACGCCCTTGGTGAGCTTGAGCACGGAGATATCGAACGTGCCGCCACCCAGGTCGTACACCGCGTAGACGCCTTCGGCCGCGTTATCCAGGCCGTAGGCGATGGCAGCGGCGGTGGGTTCGTTCAGCAGGCGCAGCACGTTCAGGCCGGCCAGCTTGGCGGCGTCCTTCGTGGCCTGGCGCTGTGCGTCGTCAAAGTACGCCGGCACGGTAATCACTGCGCCGACAAGGTCATCGCCGAGCGTGTCTTCCGCGCGCTGGCGCAGCGTGGCGAGGATCTCCGCCGACACTTCCACCGGGCTCTTCACTCCGGCCACGGTCTTCAGTTGCACCATGCCAGGCGCGTCGACAAAGTCGTACGGCGTGTTCTCGATGTGGGCGACATCCTTCAGCCCACGCCCCATGAAGCGCTTGACCGAGATGATGGTGTTCTTGGCGTCGCGCACAGCTTCGGCCTGGGCCTTGTAGCCGATATGCGCGCCGCCGGTGGGCAGATAGCGCACCACGGAGGGCAGCAACGGACGGCCCTGATCGTCGGGCAACACTTCCGGCACGCTGCTGCGCACAGCGGCCACCAGCGAGTTGGTCGTGCCCAGGTCGATGCCCACCGCCAGACGGCGCTGGTGCGGTGCGGGCGATTCGCCGGGTTCGGAAATCTGCAGTAAAGCCATGGGGATGTCTCGATTGCGCGGAATACGCAGGATGCCGGCCTCGGCAAACCTGCCATTGTCGCAAATTCTGGGTTCTAGTCTTCCAGCCGGTCGATGGCCTCGGCGGTGTCGCGTTCGATCTTTTCGATGAACATCAGCTGGCGCACGGCATCGGCTGCTGCGGCGCTGTTGCCATCGCCGTTGAGCAGACCGGACAGCGCCTGATAACGCGCGCGCTTTTCCTTGCGCAGCATGCCGAGCAGATCGTCCAGCGCATCCACATTGCGCTCGGCCTTGGCATCGCCCAGTGCTTCGCGCCACTCCATCTGCTGCATCAGGAACGCCGGCGGCATGGCCGTGTTGTTCTCGGCCTGCACGTCGATCCCGCGCAGGTGCAGCAAGTACGTCGCCCGCTTGAGCGGATCACGCAGCGTCTGATAGGCCTCGTTGGCGCGCGTGGCCCATTGCATCGCGACACGACGCTCGGCGTCACCCGCGTGCGCGTAGCGATCCGGATGCGCCTGCGATTGCACGGTGCGGTACGCAGCGTTCAGCGCGTCGTCGTCGACCTCGAAGTGCTCGGGCAGACCGAAGAGGGAGAAATGCGTGCTCGCAGGATTCATGAATAAAAAAAGCGGCTATGCCGCCTTTGTGTTGCTGACTTGATCGGCTCAACCTCGCGGCTCACCCCGATCGCACTTCAGGCATTCCACCACCACGCCGATCTTGCTGGCACGCCCCGCTTCGGTTTCAGTCCAGGGCCGCTGCTGCCAGGGCGGATCGTGGCGCATGTGCTGTCCGTGCCCGCAGGCGAGACGGGCGACCCAATGGCCTTCCTCGTCCCGCTCGAAACCGACAATCGCTTGCTTCAATGTGCCCCGCTTGGTCCACTCACACGCGGAACGACTCGCCGCAACCGCACTCGTCCTTCACGTTCGGGTTGTTGAACTTGAAGCCTTCGTTCAACCCTTCGCGTGCAAAGTCCAACTCGGTGCCGTCGATGTACGGCAGGCTCTTCGGATCGACGATCACCTTGACGCCGTTGGATTCGAACACCTGGTCTTCGGCGGCAATCTCATCCGCATATTCGAGCTTGTAAGCCAAGCCCGAGCAGCCGGTGGTCTTCACGCCCACGCGCAGGCCCACGCCCTTGCCACGGCGGGTCAGGTAGCGGGTAACGTGCTGCGCGGCCTTGTCGGTCAGGGTGATCATGCTGCGTCCTTTCTATTGATGCTGGATGCGCGGCTTAAGCAGCCTTCTGTTCGGCGGTGCCGTGCTTTTCCTTGTAGTCGGCCACGGCCGCCTTGATGGCGTCTTCCGCCAGGATCGAGCAGTGAATCTTCACCGGCGGCAGCGCCAGTTCTTCAGCGATGGCCGTGTTGCGGATTTCCAGTGCTTGGTCCAGCGTCTTGCCCTTCACCCACTCCGTCACCAGCGACGACGAAGCGATGGCCGAGCCGCAGCCGTAGGTCTTGAACTTGGCGTCTTCGATCACGCCCTGCTCGTTCACCTTGATCTGCAGCTTCATCACGTCGCCGCAGGCCGGTGCGCCGACCATGCCGGTGCCGACCGTGTCGTCGCCCTTCTCGAAGGAACCGACGTTGCGCGGGTTTTCGTAGTGATCCAGAACTTGGTTGCTGTAAGACATTTCACACCTCTTTCAATCGTTGGCTGGCGCGGGGGCGCCGTTGTTCTCAAACGCCGCGCTTAGTGCGCCGCCCATTGAATGCTGTTCAGATCCACGCCGTCCTTGTACATCTCCCACAGCGGGGACAGGTCGCGCAGCTTGCCGATCTTGCTCTTGAGCAGTTCGACCACGTAGTCGACTTCCTCTTCCGTGGTGAAGCGGCCGACCGTGAAGCGGATCGAGCTATGAGCCAGTTCGTCGTTGCGGCCCAGGGCGCGCAGCACGTACGACGGCTCCAGCGAGGCCGACGTGCAAGCCGAGCCCGACGACACGGCGACGTCCTTGATCGCCATGATCAGCGACTCGCCTTCCACAAAGTTGAAGCTGATGTTCAGGTTGTGCGGCACACGGGCTTCCATGTCGCCGTTCACGTACACCTCTTCCATCGTGTTCAGGCCACGGTACAGGCGGTCACGCAGCATGCGGATGCGCTCGTTCTCGGTCGCCATTTCTTCCTTGGCGATGCGGAACGCTTCACCCATGCCGACGATCTGGTGCGTCGCCAGCGTGCCCGAACGCATGCCGCGCTCGTGGCCACCGCCGTGCATTTGCGCTTCGATGCGGATACGCGGCTTGCGACGCACGTACAGTGCGCCGATGCCCTTCGGGCCATACGTCTTGTGCGCCGAGAACGACATCAGGTCGACCTTCAGCTTCTGCAGATCAATGCCGACCTTGCCGGTCGCCTGCGCGGCGTCAACGTGGAAGATCACGCCCTTCTCGCGGCAGATCTCGCCGAGTTGCTCGATGTCCTGAATGACGCCGATCTCGTTGTTGACCATCATCACCGACGCAAGAATGGTGTCCGGGCGGATGGCTTGCTTGAAGACTTCGATATCGATCAGGCCGTTGTCCTTCACGTCCAGATACGTCACTTCGAAGCCCTGGCGCTCCAGCTCACGCGTCGTATCCAGCACAGCCTTGTGCTCGGTCTTGACGGTGATGATGTGCTTGCCCTTGCTGCTGTAGAAATTAGCGGCGCCCTTGATCGCTAGGTTGTCGGATTCGGTGGCGCCCGACGTCCACACGATCTCGCGCGGGTCGGCGTTCACCAGCGCGGCGACCTGCTCACGCGCGGTCTCAACGGCTTTTTCAGCTTCCCAGCCAAACGGATGGCTGCGCGAGGCCGGATTGCCGAAGCTTTCGCGCAAGTACGGAATCATCTTGTCGACCACGCGCGGATCCACCGGCGTCGTCGCGGAGTAGTCCATGTAGATAGGAAGATGCAGGGTGCTCATTGTCTTGTCTGCCTTGTGTGGGGGGCGATGTTCTATGTGTGGGATCGGCGTCTTGGCCGGACCTCACGCTGGCGCAATCATGCGATCACGACTGCGCCAGACTGAAAACGGAGTTGACCAGCGGCGCGCGCTTGACCGGCTCTGCCGGCACTGCGGTGGCGGGCGCATCCGCACCACGGGCACGGGCCGGTGTGCGCTCACGACGAGCCGGACGGGCTTCACGCATATCCTGAATCACATCGGGCTGGCGCTCACGTTGTTGATCGACCAGGTTCTGCAGCGACACCGAATCGAGGTACTCGACCATCTTCTGGTTGAGCGTGGCCCACAGGTCGTGCGTCATGCAGCGGCCGGCCTGGCCGTTGTGTTCTTCGCCGCAGTTGCCCTTGCCGCCGCATTGGGTGGCGTCCAGCGGTTCGTCCACGGCGATGATGATATCGGCCACCGTGACGTCATCCGCACGGCGCGCCAGGCTGTAGCCGCCACCCGGGCCGCGCACGCTTTCCACGATTTCGTGGCGGCGCAGTTTGCCGAACAACTGCTCAAGGTACGACAGCGAAATCTTCTGGCGCTGGCTGATGCCGGCCAGCGTGACCGGACCCTGCTCTTGGCGCAGCGCCAAGTCAATCATGGCGGTGACCGCGAAGCGGCCTTTGGTGGTCAATCTCATGGGCGTCGGGGAAATACCTGATCGTTTTGCTCAAGTATAAAGGAACCCGACAAAATCGGTCAACTAAGGTGTCGGGGGATTCCGCGTCGCAGCAAGGGGATTGCAGAGCCCGCACAGTGGGAAACTGCGCCGGGTAGCCGCGCGGCAGGCCGTATTGTGGACTAAAACAATCAACCACGTCGGATAGGGCTATCACGCCGCATCTTGCAGCGCAGCTTGCGAATGTCGTGCGCCAGCGCGGCACATGCGGGTTTCCACTTATGCTGCGGCCAACTTAAATCCATTGACTTTTGTTACGCGGCAACCGAGACTACTGGATACGCAAACGTTTGCGAACACTGTGGCGCGATTGCCCTTTTGAATGGCTTAGGACAGCGACGCCCGCAATCCCTCTTAGACCGGCCTCTTCCTGGAGGAGACACCATGGATATCCGCCGTCGCCGCGCGCTGCAACTTGGCGCGGGCTCTGCTGTCGCCCTTGCCCTGCCCCTGTCGTTTTCTCTTGCACATGCTGCCAACCAGCCGCCCAAGGTGGCGCTGGTGATGAAGTCGCTCGCCAACGAGTTCTTCCTGACGATGGAGAACGGCGCGCGCAAGCACCAGAAGGAACACGCGTCGGACTACACGTTGCTGGCCAATGGCATTCGTGATGAAACCGACACCGGCGGCCAGATCCGCCTGGTCGAGCAGATGATCGTGTCGAAGGTCGATGCCCTCGTACTGGCGCCGGCCGATTCCAAAGCGCTGGTGCCGGTGGTCAAGAAGGCCGTGGATGCGGGCATCCTCGTCATCAACATCGACAACCGGCTTGACCCGGCGGCGCTCAAGGAGAAGGGACTGAACGTGCCCTTCGTCGGCCCGGACAACCGCAAGGGCGCACGGCTCGTCGGTGACTTCGTCGCCAAGTCGCTCAAACCGGGCGATGCGGTCGGCATCATTGAAGGCATTCCGACGACGACGAATGCGCAGCAGCGCACGGCCGGCTTCAAGGATGCTGCGGAGGCCGCCAAGCTGAAGATCGTCGGCGTGCAATCGGGCGAGTGGGAAATCGACAAGGGCAACAAGGTGGCGGCCGCCATGCTGCGCGCACAGCCTGATCTGAAGGCCCTGCTGTGCGGCAACGACAACATGGCGATCGGCGCGGTGTCTGCCGTGCGGGCGGCGGGCAAGATCGGCAAGGTGCTGATTGGCGGGTACGACAACATCGACGCCATCAAGGCCATGCTGGCCGATGGGCGCGTGGTGGCCACGGCAGACCAGCACGCCGATCAGCAAGCCGTCTTCGGCATCGAGACCGCCCTGAAGGCGCTGGCCAGCAAAACACCGCAGGCGAAGCTGTCGGGTGTGGTCGAGACGCCCGTCAACCTCGTGACGCGCTCGTAACGCGTCTGACAGGCCAGCCGCCGCCAGCCATGTTGACCGCCCACGCTTCGCGCACGCCGCTGCTGCGCGTTTCCGCCGTCAGCAAGCACTACGCCGCGCCAGTGCTACGCGAGATCGATCTCGACGTACACGCCGGCGAGGTGCTTGCGCTCACGGGCGAGAACGGCGCAGGCAAGAGCACGCTCTCCAAGATCCTCTGCGGGTTGGAGACGGCAACGTCCGGCGCGATGTCGCTGGGCGGCGCGCCATATGCCCCCGCTTCGCGCAACGCGGCCGAGGCGCTGGGCGTGCGCATGGTGCTGCAAGAACTGAGCATGGTGCCCACGCTCACTGTGGCCGAAAACCTGTTCCTGGGCGAACTGCCGCGCAGGCTGGGCTTCGTGGATCGGCAGACACTGCAGCGCCAGTCAGAGCAGGCCCTAGCGCGCGTCGGGCTCGACCTCGACCCCTGGACGCCCGTGCATACGCTGGGCATCGGCCACCGGCAGATGATCGAGATTGCGCGCGCGCTGACCAGCGCCTGTCGCGTACTGATCCTCGACGAGCCGACCGCCATGCTGAGCGCGCACGAAAGCGCGACGCTCTTCGCGCGCATCGACGCGCTGCGCCGCGAAGGCGTGGCGATCGTCTACATCTCTCACCGGTTGGATGAATTGGCACGCATTGCCGACCGCATTGTCGTGCTGCGCGACGGCAAGCTCATCACCGATGCGCCGGCCGCGACGGTCACCCAAGATGCGCTGATTCAGGCGATGGTCGGACGCGCGGTGCCGGCCGAAGGCGCTGCCTCGGATACCGAACGCCCCGCACGCGAACCCCGGCCTGGCGACGGTACGCCCGCATTGCGCGTGACTGGCCTCACACGTGCGCCAGCCGTGCGCGACGTGAGCTTTGAGGTCGCGCCGGGCGAGATCTTCGGCATCGCCGGCCTGGTGGGCGCGGGGCGCACGGAGCTGCTGCGGCTGATCTTTGGCGCGGACCGCGCGGATGCCGGCACCATCGAAGTGGGCTCACCGCTCAAACCCGTACGCATGCGTTCGCCTGGCGATGCGGTACGCCACGGCATCAGCCTGCTCACCGAAGACCGCAAGGACGAAGGCCTGATGCTGAGCCTGCCAATTGCCACCAACATCGCGCTGGGCAACATGGCCACCGTGACGAAACGCGGCTGGCTGCAACCCGCGCGCGAACGTGCGCTGGCGCAGCGGCACATCGGCGCGCTGCGCATCCGTTGTGGCGGGCCGGAGCAACCCGTGGGCGAACTCTCGGGCGGCAACCAGCAGAAGGTGGCGATTGCCCGCTGGCTGGAGCGTGACACGCCGGTGCTGCTGTTCGACGAACCCACACGCGGCGTGGACGTCGGCGCCAAGTTCGACATCTACGCGCTGCTCGATGCGCTGGCCGCGCGCGGCAAGGCACTTGTCGTGGTGTCCAGTGACCTGCGTGAACTGATGCAGCTGTGCGACCGCATCGGCGTGATGCGCGCCGGACGGCTCACACACATTTTCCAACGCGGTGGCTGGAGCCAGGACGCCCTGCTCGCCGCCGCTTTCGGTGAGTCGGCCGAATTGGACAAGCGCGACTCACCGGCTTCCCCATCGTCTTCGGAGACCGCGGATGCGCTCTGACTCCACCCTGCCACCCTCGCCTGCCACCGGGCAGAGCACGCGTGCCGCGCTGGGTATCTCGCTTGGCGCCATCGGCGGGCTGCTCGCGGCGCTGGTGGCCATGCTGGTGCTGTTCGGCACGCTGTCGCCGACGTTCTTCTCAGTGCCCACCTTCACGACCATCGCCAACGAGATCCCCGATCTGCTCGTCATGGCCGTAGGCATGACATTCATTTTGATGATCGGCGGGATCGACCTTTCGGTGGGTTCCGTGCTGGCCTTGGCAGCGTCGGTGCTGTCGATTGCCATGACAAAGTTCGGCTGGGGTCTATTGCCCGCTGCGCTCGCCGGCGTGCTGCTTGCCACGGCAGCCGGTGCGCTCACTGGCGCAGTGACGGTGCACTGGGGCATTCCGTCGTTCATCGTGTCGCTCGGGGTGCTGGAAATGGCGCGCGGTCTCGCCTACAGCCTCACGGATTCGCGTACCGTATATATCGGCAGCGCGGTCGATTGGCTGGCCAACCCGATCGCGCTGGGCATTGCGCCATCGTTCCTGATTGCCGTGGCCATCACCGTCATCGGGCAGATTGTGCTGGTGCGTACGGTGTTCGGCCGCTACCTTGTTGCCATTGGCACCAATGAAGAGGCGGTGCGGCTGGCAGGCGTGAACCCGCGCCCGTACAAGATTGCGGTGTTCGCGCTGATGGGGCTGCTGTCGGGGTTGGCCGCGCTGTTCCAGGTGTCACGCCTGGAAGCCGCAGACCCCAACGCCGGCGTCGGCATGGAATTGCAGGTGATTGCGGCCGTGGTGATCGGCGGCACCAGCCTGATGGGTGGGCGCGGGTCGGTCGTGCGCACGCTGTTTGGCGTGCTGATCATCTCGGTGCTCGAATCGGGCCTCGCACAGATCGGCGCTTCCGAGCCCACCAAACGGATCATCACGGGCGCGGTCATCGTGGCGGCCGTGGTCATGGATACCTATCGAACCCGGCGCAACCGGGTCACCACACACACACACTAGAACGACACAGGGAGCTTCAACATGGCAACGATCAAGGACGTCGCAGCGTTGGCGGGAGTGTCATTCACCACCGTCTCGCATGTCATCAACAACACGCGCCCTGTGAACGCGGAAACGCGCAAGCGTGTGGAAGAGGCCATCCGCGCCACGCGCTACGTGCCCAGCGCCGTGGCACGCTCGCTCAAGCACCGCACCACGCGCACCATCGGCGTGCTGGTGCCCACGGCGACCAACCCCTACTTTGCGGAGTTGGCGCGCGGCATTGAAGACGTATGCGCTGCGGCCGGCTACAGCGTCATCCTGTGTAACTCCGACGACGACCCACGCAAGCAGCGCGACTACCTGCGCGTGCTGATGGAAAAGCGCGTCGACGGCATCATCGTCAGCAGCGCCGGGCCCGACACTGCGCTCGTCGACGCGCTAGGCGAATCCTTTCTGCCCGTGGTGATGGTTGACCGCCCGACCGAAGGCATCCAGGCCGACCAGGTCCAGGTCGATCACGAAGAAGGCGCGCACATGGCCACCAAGCACCTGCTGGAGCTGGGTCACCGACGCATTGCCTGCATCAGCGGGCCGGCGGACCTGAGCGTGACGGCTGGCCGTCTGGCGGGCTTTCACCGCGCCCTGCGCGAAGCCGGTGTGCCGGAGGCCTCTGCCCGCGTGGCGGAAGGCGACTTCACCAGCCCGGGCGGCTATCGCGCTGCACGCCAACTGCTGACCGAAGGCGAACAGCCGACCGCCATCTTCGCCAGCAACGACCTGATGGGCATCGGCGCGCTGCGTGCCGCTGCCGAGCTCGGTATTCCGGTACCGAAGGCGCTGTCGATCATCGGCTTTGACGACATCGAGTTGAGCCGCTATGTCTATCCGGCGCTGTCCACCGTGGGCCAGTCGATCCGTCAGCTTGGCGAGACCACCGCGCAAACCCTGCTGCAACAGCTGACCGACGCCGCCATGCGCCATCCGGTGGACGAACGCAAGCCCCGCCGTATCGTGCTGCCGCCGCGGTTGTCGCTGCGCGAGTTGACCGCCGAACCGGCACGCCCTGCCCGCGCTGCCTGAGACCCCACCCGGCCCAACTCGTTCGCCCCACCCATTTCCGCTCTCTCAACGTAGTCTCGCCATGGTGGCCAAGCGCCCTTCCGTCTCTTCCGCCCACCCTGCTGCCGACGTGCTCATCGTCGGCAGCCTCAACATGGATTTGGTCATCCGCACGCCTCGTTTGCCGTCGCCTGGGCAAACGGTTGCGAGCCCGGCGCTGGAGACCATCCCGGGCGGCAAAGGCGCCAACCAGGCCGTGGCAGCTGCCCGCCTGGGGGGCCGTGTCGCCATGCTCGGCTGCGTGGGTGACGATGCCCACGGCATCGCCCTGCGCGATGGCCTGCGCCGCGAAGGCGTGGACACCGCGATGGTGTCGGCCCACGCAGGCGTCACCACCGGCATCGCCTGCGTGACGGTGGCCGACAGCGGGCAGAACACCATCGTCATCGTGGCGGGGGCCAACGAGCTGCTCACGCCCACCATGATCGAAGCGCAGCGCGCCGCGTTCGAGCGGGCCCGCGTCATCGTCTGCCAATTGGAATCCCCGCCCGATGCGGTGGAATGCGCGCTCAAACTCGGCCGGCAGCTCGGCAAGACGGTCATACTGAACCCGGCGCCGGCCGTCGGCCCATTGCCCACGCCGTGGCTGGCCGCCTGCGATTACCTGATCCCGAATGAAACCGAAGCGGCGCTGTTGACTGCCCGCCCCGTCGACTCCCCAGAAGCCGCCCTGGATGCAGCGGCCGACCTGCACGCACAAGGCGCCCGGCACGTGATCATCACCCTGGGCGCACGCGGCATTGCCTATGTGGATGCCACCACGCGGCTATTGCTGCCCGCCCCCAGCGCGCAGGCCGTGGACACCACCGCCGCCGGCGACACCTTTGTTGGCGCGCTGGCCACGGCGCTGGCCGAAGGCGCATCGCCCGATGCCGCCATCCAGTTCGGGCAGGCGGCGGCAGCGGTCTCCGTCACGCGGCTGGGTGCACAACCTTCCATCCCCTTCCGCAGCGAAATCGCGGTGCTCGCCGCACAGCCGAGCTAGCACGGTCGTGGGGTTCAGAACTCCAGCCTTGGGGCTCCGAACCCCGGCAACGGGGCTCGGAACACCATCGATGGACCTCAGAAGCGCATGCATGGGCCGGATCGGTGCATCGCATCGCGTCTTTAAGCGGGACCGCCGAGCCTCTGAAGTCCGACGTCAACGTCCCGAACCTCGAAAGCGGACCTCAATCGCTCAGGACCGCACCTATTAGGTGCAAGCCTGGACCTCGGCAACCTCACGGTCGGACCTTCAAGCTCCGACGCCGGGGCTCCGAACACCGATGACGGCCCTCAAACCCTCGCGAGCCCACCTTTTAGGGGCATCGTTGGGGTTCTGAACGCCATAGGTGTCTCTTTTTGCTCCGACATTGCGGTTCAGAACCTCAGCGGCGAGGTTCAGCGCTCCAGCACCGGCGCGCTGGAGCGACGTACCGCACCTAATCAGGCCGGTGTGCTGCTACCGGGCGGCGTGGCCTCGGTGGCCGGACGCGGCACCAGCAGGCACAGCGGGTCTCGCAGGATGCGCCGCCACACCGCCCCGGTAATGCGCTTGCGATCCAGCCCACGCAGGTTGCGCGAGCGCATCGCCATGTTGAAGGCCAGCGCGAACGACACCAGCACGTTCAGTACGCCCATCAGCGCAATGCCAGCCACAGCCAGCCAGAACGGCGCCGTATGCATGACCGCCGGCCCGAGCACGCCCACGGCGGTAGCGACCGCACCGGTCAACAGCGTGACGTGGCGCACCTCGGTGTGCGGCCCGAAGAACGACACGATCTCCGGGCCCAGCCCCAGCATGAAGCCCAGCGACACGTTGGCCACGATGCCCGACAGGTTGCGCTTCCAGAACCCGGCAATATGCTGCGCACCGCGCGTGCCCACCATGAAGCGCAGGCGCCGGTGGAAGGCAATCACATCGTGCACGCGGTGCAGCGCAAACCAGTTGTCGGCCCAGCCGGCCGCCAGGCTCGACGCCCACAGCAGCACGCCCGTGAAAATCGCGTACAGCGGCGTCGGCCCGAGGAGGGAAAACGAGTCGATGGTTGCGATGGCCTTCTCGGGCGAAATCAGGTTCGCGTGGAAGAACCGCCCCGCCAGCCACTGCACCACAAACGCCACGGGCGCCACCGCCACGAGGTTGCCGACAATCGCCGCCGCGTTGGTGCGGATCATGGCAACGGTGTCATCCACGAAACGCTCCAGACCCTCGGGACGGGCGACCTGGTCGAGCCGATGTGCCAGCGCGGGCGCCGTCATGGCCGGCTGCTTGGTGGCCAGCGTGAAATGCGCGAAGTGAATGCCGAGAAAGCTGACCGCGTAGTTGATCGAGGCGAGGAAGCCTTCGGTAAAACGCGATAGGTGCGCCCCGGCAATGAAGAACTTGATGTACACCGTGGCGGCCGTGATGACACCGCCGCCAGCCGCGGCTTTCACCATCGCGCCGTACTCTTTGTTGTCGCGGGTGATGTAGTGCTCGCCGCTTTCTGCCGAACGCTCGACCACCTTGCGGGCCAGATCGGCAAAGGTGGAGCGGATCAGATAACCGACGCTGCGGCGGTGCTGGCTGGCGGACACGAGTTCCGCCGTCAGATGGGTGAAGCGACGCGTGGCGCGGGTATCCGCCCAGGCAGTGAGCAACAGGTCAATGCGGCCCAGCCATGCCTTCATGCGCTCGACCTGGAAGACCACTTCGACCGACACGCCGTTCTCGTCCAGATGCTGGTACACGCTGGCCGTGGCCGCGCGGCATTGGTCCAGCACCGCGCGGAAATAGTTGAGTTGCTGCGCGAACTGCTCGGGCCGGGCAGGCGCCTCGTCGGGGCGCTCCAGAAAGATGGCATTGGCCGCATCCGCCAGCCGGTAGAACGGCAGTTCGGTCACGTCCCCGTGGTCCATGCGGCTGCGGATCGCGCGGGACAGCCCCGCCGCCCGCACCTGGCTGATCAGGATCTGGATGCCGATGCCCAGGCTGCGCTCCAGCCGCGTCTGGCCCGCGAGTTCATCGGCATCGCTCAAGCCGGCGCGGAACAGCGCATGCAGACGCGTCACCAGTTCATCGTCCAGGCCATCGACCCAGGCCGCGTCGTACGGGCCGACAAACAGCAGCGCGAACAGTGCCGCCAACTGCGGTTCGTTGGGCGCGGGCGGCAGAAAGCGCGCCTGCCAGCGGTCCACCAGTTCGCCCCAGAAACCCGAGCGTGACGACAGGCCCGTATCGCACAGCAGCGACACCGGGTCGTTGTCCTGCACGATGGTGCGCAGGGTCTGGCCGACGCGGGCGGCCAGGTCGGGGTTGTTCTCCAGCACCTGCAGCAGGTAGCGCAGACGCGCATACCGCCACGACTCGGAGGTGGTCCCCACGGGCCTGTCCGCGCGGCGCAGCCAGTAGGCCAGCTCGATCAGCCATTCATTGCGTTCGGCCAGGCTGCGCGTGGGCTCGAACTGCGCCAGGATGGCATCGAGTTGGTGGCTGGCATGCCGGGAAGCGCGCCATTTGCGCCACGGATTCAGCAAAAAATTGAACATCGAACTCCCTTGATGGCGGACACGTGCGCCCGATGGCAGCCGCAGTGATGGCCGCTCTTACGGCACAACGTACCGGTTCCCCAGCCGGGCGACGCGCAGCGCCCAGGAATGGCTTGAAATTGTGTCAACACGGAATCACCGCCGGCCTCGGCGAGGCGGCGGGACATCCGACAACCAACGCGGCCGCGCAGTTCAGGCGGCCGGAACGATATGGTCTTCGCCGCTCGCCCCGAAGAGCTGCGACTTGAGCTTGGCCAGTTGATCGCGCACCTGCGCCGCCTTTTCGAATTCGAGATTCTTGGCGTGGTCGAGCATCTGCTTTTCGAGGCGCTTGATTTCCTTGGACGCCTGCTTCTCGCTCATGTCTTCGTACTTGGCGGCCTCTTGCGCAGCCTTCAGTTCGGCGCGGGCGTCGTCGACGTTGTACACGCCGTCGATGATGTCCTTGATGCGCTTGACCACCCCGCGCGGCGTGATGCCGTGTGCCTCGTTGTGGGCGATCTGCTTGGCGCGGCGGCGCTCGGTCTCGCCAATGGCCTTCTTCATCGAATCGGTCATGCGATCCGCATAGAGGATGGCGGTGCCGTTCACGTTCCGTGCGGCGCGGCCGATGGTCTGGATCAGCGAGCGTTCGGCGCGCAGGAAGCCTTCCTTGTCGGCATCCAGAATCGCCACCAGCGACACTTCCGGAATGTCCAAGCCCTCGCGCAGCAGGTTGATGCCGACCAGCACATCAAACGTACCGAGGCGCAGGTCGCGGATGATCTCCACGCGCTCCACGGTATCGATGTCCGAATGAAGGTAGCGGACCTTGACGCCGTTTTCCGACAGGAACTCGGTCAACTGCTCGGCCATGCGCTTGGTCAGCGTCGTCACCAGCACGCGCTCACCCGCTTCCACGCGCAGGTGGATTTCCGATAGCAGATCATCGACCTGCGTCGTGGCCGGCCGCACTTCAATGGTCGGATCGACGAGGCCCGTGGGGCGCACGACCTGCTCCACGACTTCGGTGCCGGCCGTCTTCTTCTCGTAGTCGCCCGGCGTGGCGGACACGAACGTAACCTGCCGCATCTTGGTCTCGAACTCCGCGAACTTGAGCGGCCGGTTGTCGAGCGCGGAAGGCAGGCGGAAGCCGTATTCGGCCAGCGTTTCCTTGCGCGCCCGGTCGCCGTTGTACATGCCGTTGAGCTGGCCGATCAACACGTGCGATTCGTCCAGGAACATCAGCGCGTCGGGCGGCAGGTAATCGACCAGCGTCGGCGGCGCCTCGCCTGGTGCCGCGCCAGACAGATGCCGCGAGTAGTTCTCAATGCCCTTGCAAAAGCCGAGTTCCTGCAGCATCTCCAGATCAAAGCGCGTGCGCTGTTCCAGGCGCTGCGCTTCCACCAGCTTGTTTTCCTTGTAGAAGAAATCGAGCCGCTCGCGCAGTTCCACCTTGATGGTCTCGATGGCCTTCAACACGGTCTCGCGCGGGGTCACATAGTGGCTCGACGGATACACCGTGAAACGCGGAATCTTCTGCCGGACGCGCCCGGTCAGCGGGTCGAACAGTTGCAGCGACTCGACCTCGTCGTCGAACAGCTCCAGACGCACCGCCATCTCCGCATGTTCGGCGGGGAAGATGTTGACCGTGTCGCCGCGCACGCGGAAGGTACCGCGCTGAAAGTCGGTCTCGTTGCGCGTGTACTGCATGGCGATCAGGCGCGCGATCACGTCGCGCTGGCTGACCTTGTCGCCCGCGCGCAGCGTCAGGATCATCTGGTGGTATTCGCTCGGGTTACCGATACCGTAGATGGCCGACACGGTGGCCACGATCACCACGTCGCGTCGCTCGAGCAGGCTCTTCGTCGCCGACAGCCGCATCTGCTCGATGTGCTCGTTGATCGACGAATCCTTCTCGATGAAGAGATCGCGCTGCGGCACGTAGGCCTCAGGCTGGTAGTAGTCGTAGTACGAGACGAAGTACTCGACCGCGTTGCGCGGGAAGAAGTCGCGGAACTCCGAATACAACTGCGCCGCCAGCGTCTTGTTGGGCGCGAACACGATGGCTGGGCGCCCCACCCGGGCGATCACATTGGCCATGGTGTAGGTCTTGCCCGAGCCCGTCACGCCCAGCAGGGTCTGGTACGAGAGGCCGTCTTCAATGTTCTCGACGAGCTGGCGAATCGCCTCCGGCTGGTCGCCGGCCGGCGGATACGGCTGATACAACTGGAACGGCGAGCCCTCGAAGGTCACGAATTTCGACTCGTCGTGCGAGTTGTCGTGCTGAAGGGGGACTTGGCTCAGATCGGTCATGGCGGCGGGGGTGGATGGCAGCGCAGGAAGTCGACAAAGTGACTCGCACGTCCCCAGCAAATGAGGGCAGCGGCGGCAATTGCAACCAATCGTCTAGTGTAGCGCGCCACTCTGGCAATCGTTTGGAGGTCTGGAATGCCGCATCTGTACCGCCCACCAAATCGCTTTATGCCCCTGTTCTGCAAGGATTTTTTGGGCGATTAGAGCCTGTATTCGGTACAATTCGGTCTTGTGCCCGCTTCATGCATTCGGCGTCGGCAGCCCTGCCGACCGCTTGCGGCGCACCGCCTGCAGCACTCCACCGAATTCCGAACCAACCGATCGAGACACATCTCATGTCGCTTTTCTCCGCCGTCGAACTGGCCCCGCGCGACCCCATCCTGGGCCTGAATGAAGCTTTCAACGCCGATACCCGCAGCACCAAAGTGAACCTGGGCGTGGGCGTGTACTTCACCGACGAAGGGAAAATTCCGGTGCTGCGCGCCGTGCAGGAAGCTGAAAAGGCTCGCCTGGCCACTGTCGCTCCGCGCGGCTACCTGCCGATCGAAGGCATTGCCGCCTACGACCAGGCCGTGCAGAAGCTGCTGTTCGGTGCGGATTCCCCGCTGATCGCCGAAGGCCGCGTGGTCACGGCACAAGCCCTGGGCGGCACCGGCGCGCTGAAGATTGGTGCCGACTTCCTCAAGCGCCTGTACCCGAACGCCAAGGTCGCCATTTCCGACCCGAGCTGGGAAAACCACCGCGCGCTGTTCGAGTCGGCTGGCTTCGAAGTCGTCAACTACGCGTACTACGATGCTCCGTCGCACGGCCTGAACTTCGCTGGTCTGCTGGATTCGCTGAACAGCTACGCAGCGAACACGATCATCGTGCTGCACGCTTGCTGCCACAACCCGACCGGCGTCGACATGACCGCCGACCAGTGGAAGCAAGTCGTAGAAGTCATCAAGGCCAAGAACCTGATCCCGTTCCTCGACATGGCCTATCAAGGCTTTGCCGACGGCATCCAGCAGGACGGCCTGGCCGTGCAACTGTTTGCGGAATCGGGCCTGCCGTTCTTCGTGTCGAGCTCGTTCTCGAAGTCGTTCTCGCTGTACGGCGAGCGCGTCGGCGCCCTGTCGATCGTGACGACCAGCAAGGACGAAGCCACCCGCGTGCTGTCGCAAGTCAAGCGCGTGATCCGCACGAACTACTCCAACCCGCCCACGCACGGCGGCACGGTGGTCGCCACGGTACTGAACAGCCCCGAGCTGCGCGCCATGTGGGAGCAGGAACTGGGCGAAATGCGCGACCGCATCAAGTCGATGCGCAATGCGCTGGTCGACAAGCTGGCCGCCAAGGGCGTGAAGACCGACTTCTCGTTCGTGAAGGCACAGCGCGGCATGTTCTCGTACTCGGGCCTGACCTCGGCGCAAGTCGATCGCCTGCGTAACGAGCACGGCATCTACGCCGTGTTGACCGGCCGTATCTGCGTGGCCGCGCTGAACACGCACAACATCGATGCCGTGGTCAACGCTATCGCCGACGTGCTGTAAGGTGCTGCAAGCGCCACGCGGTAGGCGCAATTGCGAAAAGAAAAGCGGCTTCGGCCGCTTTTTTGCTGCATCGTTCTAGACTGACACGGGCGCATCATATAAGCCGCGCAACACTCTGTTATCAGGGTTTGTGCTGCATCGCAGTAACATGCACCTGAGCGCATAATCGTTTGCGTTTGCCCTCGCCACCACAGACCGGTCCAGCCATGCTTTACCAGCTCCACGAATTCCAGCGCGCCCTGCTCAGCCCGATGACGGCCTGGGCTCAAGCGACCGCCAAGACTTTCACCAACCCGCTCAGCCCGCTGTCCATGGTGCCCGGCGCGCAACGCTACGCCGCGGGCTACGAACTGCTGTACCGCCTAGGCAAGGAATACGAGAAGCCGGAATTCGGCATCCGCTCCGTCAAGTCCAACGGCCGCGACATCCCGATCGTCGAGCAGACCATCATCGAAAAGCCGTTCTGCCGCCTGATCCGCTTCAAGCGCTACGCCGACGACGCCGAGACCATCAAGCTGCTCAAGGATGAGCCCGTCGTGCTGGTGTGCGCGCCGCTGTCGGGCCACCACTCCACGCTACTGCGCGACACCGTCCGCACGCTGCTGCAAGACCACAAGGTGTATGTGACCGACTGGATCGACGCCCGCATGGTGCCGTTGGAAGAAGGCGCGTTCCACCTGTCGGACTACATCAGCTACATCCGCGAGTTCATCAACCACATTGGCGCCGAGAAGCTGCACGTGATCTCGGTGTGCCAGCCGACCGTGCCGGTGCTGGCCGCCATCTCGCTGATGGCGTCGGACGGCGAAAAGACGCCACGCACCATGACCATGATGGGCGGCCCGATCGATGCGCGTAAGAGCCCGACCGCCGTCAACTCGCTGGCGACCAACAAGTCGCATAGCTGGTTCGAGACCAACGTGATCTACACGGTGCCGGCCAACTATCCGGGCCACGGCCGCAAGGTGTATCCGGGCTTCCTGCAGCATGCCGGCTTCGTCGCCATGAACCCGGACCGCCACCTGTCGTCGCACTACGACTACTACCTGAACCTGATCGAAGGCGACACCGAAGACGCCGAAGCCCACGTGCGCTTCTACGACGAGTACAACGCCGTGCTCGACATGGCCGCTGATTACTACCTGGAAACCATCCGTGACGTGTTCCAGGAATTCCACCTGGCCAACGGCACCTGGGTGATCGAAGGCAAGCCGGTGCGCCCGCAGGACATCAAGAACACGGCGCTGTTCACCATTGAGGGCGAGCTGGACGACATTTCCGGCAGTGGCCAGACCGAAGCCGCGCATGAGCTGTGCGCTGGCATCCCGAAAGCGCGCAAGCAGCATTTGACGGCGCCCAAGTGCGGCCACTACGGCATCTTCTCGGGCCGCCGCTGGCGTGAACAGGTGTATCCGCAACTGCGCGACTTCATCCGCCAGTACGACCAGGACACCCCGCGCATCAAGGCCGTCGCCTGAGAACCTGCCCACGATCCTACTGCGCGACCCGATCTTGGCTTTGCGATGCTCGCCGTACCCATGTACGGCTGCGCTTCTCAAGCCAACCTCGGACCGCTCGCTACGGATCGTGAACAGGTTCTGAGCCCGATGCTCCAACGAAAACGCCTCGCGGTTTGCGAGGCGTTTTCGTTTGGACGCGGCACGCCGCTCAGCCTTTGGGCCGCTCCAGATACGCCAGCAGCATCTTGATGTGCAGCTGCGCGAAGGCCTCGTGCTCATCCGCCGAGGCGATGTCGCGGCCGACCACCGCGCTGATCGTGTAGCGGTTGGACAGCACGTAATACCCCAGCGCCGAAATCGTCAGATACAACCGCGACACGTTGACATCGTCGCGGAAAACACCGCTGCGCTGCCCGCGCTCGACCACGCCGCGCAGCACATCGATGACCGGATTGACCAGTTCGCCGAGGTGCGGCGAGGTCTTCAGATGCCGCGCCTCGTGCAGGTTCTCGCTGTTGAGCAGGCGGATGAACTCGGGATTCTCGTAATAGAAATCCCAGACGAAACGCGCGAGCTGGATGACGGCCTCGCGCGGGTCGGACGACTCGATCTGCACCTGTTCCTCCGCCTGCTTGAAGCGGAAGTACATGTGCTCGAGCACGGTAAGGAAGAGCTTCTCCTTGCTGCCGTAGTAGTAGTACAGCATGCGCTCGTTGGTCTCCGCGCGTCGGGCAATGGCATCGACGCGGGCACCGGCAAAGCCGCCGCGCGAGAACTCTTCGAGCGCCGCTGCGAGGATGCGGCGGCGCGTGCCGGCCGGATCACGTCGTACACGTGGCGTGGCGGAATCGCTGGGGGAGTCGATGGCTTCGACGTCGGAGAACGGCGCGGCGGAGTAAGACGACATGGCACGACGGTCCGTTTAGAACGAAAGAATTATGTCACATGGTCAACGCGTGACTTGACACAAGTGGCGTCAGGGCATGCACCCCTTGCGCACCGGGCAAATCGGCGATAATGGCGGGCTATTCAAACGACAAGTCCCATCGTGGTTTCCTTAGCCGACCGGCTCGAAAACCTCCTGCCGCAAACCCAGTGCACCAAGTGCGGCTACAACGGCTGCCGCCCCTACGCCGAGGCCATGGCCATCGGCGAGGCGCTGCCCAACCGCTGCCCGCCGGGCGGCGTGGAGGGCATCCGCCGCCTGTCCGATGCACTCGGCCGCACAGGCGAACTGCTGCCGCTCGACCCAGCCAACGGCATCGAACAAGCGCGCGCAATCGCCGTCATCGACCCACAACGCTGCATCGGCTGCACGCTATGCATCCAGGCTTGCCCGGTCGA
The DNA here is from genome assembly GCF_051904805.1 of Ralstonia sp. 25C. Classification (NCBI taxonomy): domain Bacteria; kingdom Pseudomonadati; phylum Pseudomonadota; class Betaproteobacteria; order Burkholderiales; family Burkholderiaceae; genus Ralstonia; species Ralstonia sp. 25C. The sequence goes on from NZ_CP196737.1 coordinate 730,040, forward strand.
CGCCATCGTCGGCGCGCCCAAGGCGATGCATGTGGTGCTCGAAGACTGGTGCACCGGCTGTGACCTGTGCGTTGCGCCCTGCCCCGTCGATTGCATCGACATGGTGCCCGTCACGGGCGACCGCACGGGGTGGGACGCGTGGAGTCAGGAACAAGCCGACATCGCCCGCGACCGCTACGTCTTCCGCAACGCACGCCTCAAACGCGAGCAAGCGGAAAACGAAGCCCGCCTCGCCGCCAAAGCTGCAGCCAAGCTAGCCGCAGTGAGCGCGGAGCAGCCCGCTGATGAAGCAGAACTGGCAGCACAGGCGCGCAAGAAGGCCATCATCCAGGCCGCTATCGAACGCGCACGCCAGAAGCAAGCCGAGATGGCCGCGCGCGGGCAAGGTCCGCGTAACGTGACCGATGTGCCGGCGGATGTACAAGCGCAGATCGACGAAGCCGAGGCCCGCCGCAAGCGTATCGCTGAGCAGATCGAGCACCGCGCCAAACCCGACGCCGACCCCACCTGACGCCCCGACGATGAATCCCGCCAAGCGCTACGCCATCTTCGAGACCCTGCGCGAGAACAATCCGACGCCGACCACCGAGTTGGAATACACCACGCCGTTCGAGTTGCTGATTGCGGTGCTGCTGTCCGCGCAGGCGACGGACGTGGGCGTGAACAAGGCCACGCGCAAGCTGTTTCCGGTGGCCAATACGCCGGCCAAGATACTGGCCTTGGGCGAAGAAGGGCTGACGGAATACATCAAGACCATCGGTTTGTACCGCACCAAGGGCAAGCACATCCTGCAGACGTGCCGCATCCTGCTGGACCAGTACGGCGGCGAGGTGCCACGCGACCAGGCCGCACTGGAATCCCTACCCGGCGTGGGCCGCAAGACGGCGAACGTGGTGATGAACACGGCCTTTGGCGTACCGACGATTGCGGTGGACACGCATATCTTTCGGGTGGCCAACCGCACGGGGCTTGCACCGGGCAAAAACGTGCTGGAAGTGGAGTTGAAGCTGATGAAGGTGGTGCCCGAGGAGTTCCGCCAGGATGCGCACCACTGGCTGATCCTGCACGGGCGCTACGTGTGCAAGGCGCGCAAGCCCGAATGCTGGCACTGCGCGATTGAGCCGCTGTGCGAATTCAAACCGAAGACGCCAGCGCCGAAGGAATAAAAAAAAGCGGGGGACTCAACATCCCCCGCTTCTTCTTTGCACGATCGCTGTCGATCAGGCGATCTTGCACGCCTCTTCAAACGACAGGCGCGGGTTGCGCGGGTGCAGCTTCTCCACATCACCGTAGCCGATGTTCATGATGAAGTTGACCTTCCATTGGCCATCGGCGAAGAACGTTGCGTTGACCTTGTCGGCGTCGAACCCCGCCATCGGGCCGCAGTCCAGGCCCAGTGCACGTGCGGCGATCACGAGATAGCCACCCTGCAGCGAGCTGTTCATCAGCGCGGCGGCGTTGATCTTGGCCTGGTCACCGGCGTACCACGAACGCGCATCGGTGTGCGGGAACAGCTTGGGCAGTTGCTCGTGGAACTGCGTGTCGTACGCCACGATCACGGTCACGGGTGCCAGGCGGGTCTTCTCCTGATTGCCGGCAGACATGCACGGCACCAGGCGCTCCTTGGCAGCGGCGCTCTTAACGAAGACGAAGCGCGCCGGCGTGCTGTTGGCGGCGGTCGGGCCGTACTTCACGGTGTCGTACAGGGTGTGCAGCAGTTCGTCGTCGACCGGCTTGTCCAGCCATACGTTGTGAGTGCGGGCTGCGTGAAACAGTTGGTCCAGCACGGACGGTTCAAGCATGGGCATTGCTAGGCGCTCCAGGAAACAGTGAGGAGCGCATTGTAATGCGCCGTGCCGCGCCCCGCAGGCCCCGTTCGGGCACCAAGATGGAGCAATCCCATCGTTAAGGCGGTCAAAAATGCCATGCGCGGTTTGTAGTTAATCGCCTTTCGATAACACCGCCCAGAGTCACGAATGTCTTTTTTACCAGTCGGCCGCATGCGACGAAAAACAGACCTTTACAACGGTTTCCTTACGAACTACTTTTTGGTTCGTCATTGAATTACCCAAGGTCTGGAGACATTCGGCCGGCGCTTCCATTTAACCAGAGCGCACGGACATATTCGCGCCAACGTTTTCGCAGAGCAGCAGTCAACTTTGCGCAAACTAGCCAGCGCATTGACTCTATGGCATTCCTTGTTTTGAGACTCCGATGAGTTTCAGGGAGAAGCTTTGCCCAATCGAAAATCATTGCATTAATTTCCCATCAATATACGGGAAATCAGAATATCCGCTTTGCGCCGGATAGAAATTACAAAACGCAACCCGGATATGGAGCCCACTTAAAACCATCCGTTTTAAGTGATGGCGTTCGTCACCCTGAAAAAGGCCATTATCGCCATGAAGAAATCCAGGTTATCGACCAGTGATTTTGCAGGTTTGCCCAGAGCCATGGGCGCATCGCTTGTGGCAGCGGCGTTGTCCGCCGTGTTGCTGGCGGGTTGCGGCGGCGGAGACTCCTCTGCCAGCGCCAGCCCCAGCGGCGTTGCCGCCAATGCGGGCAACGCGACTACGCAACCGGTCACGGCCGCCGTGCCGCCCGACCAGCCTTATGTGGACCCGAACGTCTACGGCACCGGCCCCAACGACGCGCTCGCTGCCGACCCCGGCGAAAACGCTGCCGTCACGCACCACACCGTCACCATCGGCGGCAAGAGCATCGCCTATACCGCCACCGCCGGCCACCTGACGACCATCGACCCAGTTACCTCGCAGTCCAACGCGACGATGTTCTACGTGGCCTATACGCAGGACAACCCCGATCCGTCGAAGCCGCGCCCGGTGACGTTCTTCTATAACGGCGGCCCGGGTTCGTCGTCGGTGTTCCTGCTGCTGGGTTCGTTTGGGCCGAAGCGGTTGCAGTCGTCGTTCCCGAACTTCACGCCGCCCGCGCCGTACAAGCTGCCCGACAATCCCGACAGCCTGCTCGACCGCTCCGACCTGGTGTTCATCAACCCAGTCGGCACCGGCTATTCGGCCGCCATTGCACCGGCCAAGAACAAGGACTTCTGGGGCGTGGATCAGGACGCACGCTCGATCGACCGCTTCATCCAGCGCTACCTGACCAAGTACTCACGCTGGAACTCGCCCAAGTTCCTGTTCGGCGAGTCGTATGGCACAGCGCGCAGTGCGGTGGTGTCGTGGGTCCTGCATGAAGACGGCATCGAGCTGAACGGCATCACGCTGCAGTCGTCCATCCTCGACTATGCGAATGCACTGTCGGCCGTGGGCACGTTCCCGACGCTGGCTGCGGACGCGTGGTACTGGAAGAAGACGACGGTGAACCCGCCGCCCGCCGATCTCGACAGCTACATGGCTCAGGCCCGCAACTACGCCGACAACACGCTCGCGCCGCTGGCACAGGCACCGAGCGCAGCAGACGGCGGCTTCGTCAACGTGCGCCTGAACCTGAACCTGCAGTCTGCGCAGACGATGGGCTCGTACATCGGCACCGATCCGGTCTCGCTGATCCAGACGTTCGGCAATCCGGCGGCGCTGGGCAACGTGCCATCGCAGAATAACAACCCGCCGTACACGTTCTTCCTGACGCTGAACCCAGGCATCCAGATCGGCCAGTATGACGGTCGTGCCAACTACACAGGCAAAGGCATCGCACCGTTCATCCTGCCGAATTCGGGCAGCAACGATCCGTCGATCTCCAACATCGGTGGCGTGTACACGGTGCTGTGGAACAGCTACCTGAACACCCAGCTCAAGTACACGTCGACCTCGTCGTTCGTGGACCTGAACGACGCCGTGTTCAACAACTGGGACTTCAGCCACATCGACCCAACGGGCGCCAACAAGGGCGGCGGCAACACGCTCTACACCGCCGGCGACCTGGCCTCGACGATGAGCCTAAACCCCGACCTGAAGGTGCTGCAGGCCAGCGGCTACTACGACGCCGTCACGCCGTTCCACCAGACCGAGCTGACGCTGGCGCAGATGCCGCTGGACCCGACCATCAAGGCCAAGAACCTGACGATCAAGAATTACCCGTCGGGCCACATGATCTATCTGAACGATGCGTCTCGCACCGCGCTCAAGGGTGACCTGGCGTCGTTCTACGATGGCGTGTTGGCGGATCGTCCGGCGCTGATGCGGGTGCAGAGCCTGCAACGCTTGCCGGAAGGCGTGAAGAAGTAATCGCCTGAAGGCTGAAAAGCAAACCGCCCGACCGGGTTCAGGCCTGGTCGGGCGGTTTCTTGTTTGGGCATCGAGCCGGTATCAGGCCATGTCTTCCACCCGATGGCTGGCGGGCTTGGCATCAGCACGCGTGAGCCACAGCACGCCCGCCAGGATCAGCACGCCACCCGTCATCTGCATCGGCGCAATCGACTCGCCCAGCAGCAGCGCCGCCAACAGCACGGTCACCACAGGCTCCAGCGTCAACAGCATCGACGCCTGCGCCGCGCCCAGCTTCTGCAGGCCGGCAAAGAACGTCAGAATGGCCACCACCGTCGACAGACCGGCAATCGCCACGGCCGCCGCCCACCCGCCGAACGTGCCAGGCAGGTGTGCAGGCGCGCCGACCAGCGCCATGCCCGTGTACACCACAGCCGCCGCAGTGCAGATGACCGTCGTACACGCGAGCGGATCAAGCCCGCGCGTCACCCGCGCACCCACTGTGATGTAGATCGAGTAGATCACCGCCGACGTTACGCCCAGCGCAATACCGAGCACGCTGCCACCCGACAGGCCCGCGCCGCCCACCGTCAGCCCAGCACCAACAGAGCACAGCACCAGCGCGATGATCGCCGTCGCGGTCAATCGTTCACGCAGGAAGATCGCCGCCAGCACCGTCACGAACATCGGATACAGATACAGCAGCAGCGCCACCAGGCTGGCCGGCGCATAGTTCAACGCGGAGAAAAACGTGAACGACTGCCCCGCGTAGCCAATGCCGCCCATCGCCGCTAGCCCCGCCACACGCGACCACGGCGGGATACCGATGCGCCGCACTCGCATCACCACCATCAGCGCGAGGGCTGCGATGACGAAACGCACCATCAGCAGGCCCACCACGTTGGCGCCGCTGGCATAGGCGTAGTGCGTGAAGATGGCCATCGCGCCAAATGACGCAGCGGACACGGCAATCAGCAGCACGCCAAGCAGCTTGTCGGCCGCGCGTGCAGCGAGGGGGGAATCGGCGTTTTGTCTCATGGTGTGCGGCGTTGGCTGTGGGCGCGCCGTCTGCGGTGTGGGCGGCCATTGTAGCGTTGGCGTCGCACCGGCACGCAGCAGGGCACGCCAGTACAATAGCGGGATCATGTTCAATCCCTCCCGCGACGAAGTTCGCCAATTCTTTTGCGGCGCCTGGCGCAAGCACCGTCAGGCTGAAATCCTCACGCCGCTCGAAGCCATGGCAGTCGACTGGATGCAGCAGCATCCCGAATACCACGACACCCTGGAAGCCGGCGACGAAGCCCTCGCCCGTGATTACACGCCCGAAAGCGGCCAGAGCAACCCGTTCCTGCACCTGTCGATGCATCTGTCGATCAGCGAGCAGGTGTCGGTGGACCAGCCGCGCGGCATCCGTGCCGCGTATGAAGCGCTGGCCCAGCGGTTGGACTCGCCGCACGAGGCGCAGCATCAGGTGATGGAATGCCTCGGCCAGATGCTCTGGACGGCGCAGCGCACCCGCCTGCCGCCGGACGGCGAGGCGTACATCGAATGCGTGCGCAAGCGCGCCACCGCCCGATAGCCACCGCATCCGCCAATAAAAAACCGCTCCGAAGAGCGGTTTTTCTTTGCCCGTGCAGCAACTTACTTCTTGAGCACGAGCGAGCCCGGCAGCGATTCGATGTAGGCAGCCATGTCCTTCAACTCTGCCTGCGTGAACGGGTGCGGCTTGCCGTCTTTGTCGTTCTTGGAAGGATTGGCATTCACTTGACCCGCCATGATGGCGTTGCTGCGACCCATCAGTGGGTTGTTGCTGGTCTGATAGGCCAGCAGCGCGTGGTAGATGTAATCACCATGCTGGCCGGCGAGCTTCGGATAGTCCGGCGAGATGGGGGCGTTCAGACCGGCACCATGGCAAGCCACGCAGCCGCCCTTCTCCACCAGTTGCTTGCCCTTTTCCAGATCAGCGGCATGCGCGGAGACAGCAGCACCCAGCATCAACGCGCCCAGACCGGACGAGATTGCAAGCGAGATCGTCTTCATATTCGTCCTCGTCACTTCTGGGGGTTGTTCTGGGTAGCGGCCGTCTGCTGCGAGTAGTACGTAGCGAGGTTGGCGATGTCCTGATCGTTCAACGAGCCTGCGATGGCGCGCATGGTCGGGTGCTTGCGATCACCCTTCTGATACGCATGCAGCGCGCTTTCGATGTACTTGGCGCTCTGACCGCCCAGATAGGGCACGCGATACACCTCGGGGAACGACGTCTTGTAGTCCGGAATGGCATGGCAGCCGATGCACATGGCGACCTTGTTTTCGGCGGCGGCCGCGTTGCCTTGAACTTCGGCTGCGGCGGCGGTGCTGGCGGTGGTCAGCGCGCCTAATGTGCCCAATGCGGCCACCATGGTGAGGATCTTTTTCATCTCGTTCTTAAGCGTGGAGTTTCAGAATCCTGCCCGCCCTGCCTGCCTCACTGTCTGCCGGCTGTCTCTTTGGGCGCCTTCACCGGCTGCTGGCCGCAGTCTGCTGACTCTAGCCATGAGACGGTCGTTTGAGGTGCGTCAAACCGGCGCATTGTAACGCACGGTTTTTTTCGCAGTCCAGTTAGGGGACCCGTGACTTGACAGCGGGGAATGGCACGCCTGGCATGCCCCATCAGCGTCTCCTAAGCGCCCGGCGGCAAACGGCCAAATGCTCTTATACTGGCCGTTTCCCAATCTTTTACCGCTCAGTAGGCTTGCACGATGAACACCACCACCTCGCCTGCCGCATCCGATCAGCGTGCGCGTTTTGAAGGCTCCGACCAGTACGTCGCCACCGATGACCTCAAGCTTGCCGTCAACGCATCGATGACGCTGCAGCGCCCGCTGCTCATCAAAGGCGAGCCGGGCACGGGCAAGACCATGCTGGCTGAGGAAGTGGCCGCCGCGCTGGGCATGCCGCTGCTGCAATGGCACGTCAAATCCACCACCAAGGCGCAGCAAGGCCTGTACGAATACGACGCCGTCTCGCGCCTGCGCGATTCGCAACTGGGCGACAAGGAAAGTAGCAACCGGGTCCACGACATCCGCAACTACATCGTCAAGGGCGTGCTGTGGCAGGCGTTTGAGGCGGACCAGCCCGTCGTGCTGCTGATCGACGAGATCGACAAGGCCGACATCGAATTCCCGAACGACCTGCTGCGCGAGCTGGATCGCATGGAGTTCTACGTGTACGAGACGCGCGAGACCATCCGCGCCAAGCACCGCCCGCTCGTCATCATCACGTCGAACAACGAGAAGGAGCTGCCCGACGCCTTCCTGCGCCGCTGCTTCTTCCACTACATCAAGTTTCCGGATGCGGAGACGATGCAGGCCATCGTCAACGTGCACTACCCGGGCATCAAGCCCGCGCTGGTCAAGGCCGCGCTGGACGCGTTCTACGAGATGCGCAACCTGCCGGGGCTGAAGAAGAAACCGTCAACGTCGGAACTGATCGACTGGCTCAAGCTGCTGCTGGCCGAGGACATTCCGCCCGAATCGCTGCGCAGCCAGGACAAGAACGCCGCGATTCCGCCGCTGCACGGCGCGCTGCTCAAGAATGAGCAGGACGTGCATCTGTTCGAGCGCCTGGTCTTCATGAACCGCGCCAACCGCTGAGCAGGCTGCACGATGCCGCGCCTGATCGAACCCGTCACCCTCTCCGGCCAGCACGCCTGGCTGGAGCCGCTCGGCCCTGAACACGTGGATGAAATCCGCGCTGCAGTTGCCGATGGTGACTTGTGGAAGCTCTGGTACACCTCTGTGCCCGCGCCGGAGAAAGTCGGCGATTGGCTGGCCATTGCGCTGGACATGCGCGACCGGCTCGGCGCCATGCCGTTTGTGGTGCGCGAGATGCGCGACGGCCAACCTGGCAAGGTGGTCGGCGCCACGCGGTTCTTCAACGTGGATGAGGCCAACCGCCGGCTGGAAATCGGCCACACGTGGTACGCCAAGTCGGTACAGCGCACGGCCATCAACACCGAATGCAAGCTGCTGTTGCTCACGCACGCGTTCGAAACGCTGCGCTGCATTGCGGTGGAATTCCGCACACATTGGATGAACCACCAGAGCCGCGCCGCCATCGCCCGCCTGGGCGCCAAGCAGGACGGCGTGCTGCGCAATCACCAGCGCATGCCAGACGGCAGCTTCCGCGACACGGTGGTGTTCTCGATCATCGAATCGGAATGGCTCACAGTGAAACGCCATCTGCAATACAAGCTGGAGCAGCCGCGCGGCTGACGCAGTGGCCCGCCAGGGAGGATCCCCATGCTCATCGATTTCTTCTTCACGCTGCGGCACGCCAAGCTGCCGGTCTCGGTCAAGGAATACCTGACGCTGCTTGAAGGGCTCAAGCAGCAGGTCATCGCACCCTCGCTCGACGAGTTCTACTTCCTGGCGCGCATGACGCTGGTGAAGGACGAGAAGCACTTCGACAAATTCGACCAGGCCTTCGGCGCGTACTTCAAGGGCGTGGAAGGCGCGGTCGACTGGCGTGCGGACATTCCGTTGGACTGGCTCACCAAGAAGCTCGAGCGCGAACTGTCGCCGGAAGAGAAAGCGAAGATCGAAGCCATGGGCGGCCTCGACAAGCTGATGGAGCGCCTGAAGGAACTGCTGAACGAACAGCACGAGCGCCACGAAGGCGGCAACAAGTGGATCGGCACGGGTGGCACCTCGCCGTTCGGGCATGGCGGCTACAACCCGGAAGGTATCCGCATCGGCGGGCCGTCGAAGGGCAACCGCACGGCGGTCAAGGTGTGGGAAGCACGTGCGTACAAGGACTACGACGACACCGTCGAACTCGGCACGCGCAACATCAAGGTCGCGCTGCGCCGCCTGCGCAAGTTCGCGCGGGATGGTGCCGACATCGAACTGGATCTCGACGACACCATCCACTCCACCGCCGCCAATGCGGGCCTGCTCGACATCAAGATGCGCCCCGAGCGGCACAACAACGTCAAGGTGCTGATGCTGATGGATGTGGGCGGCTCGATGGACGACCACATCAAGCGCGTGGAAGAGCTGTTCTCCGCCGCCAAGACCGAGTTCAAGCACCTGGAGTACTACTACTTCCACAACTGCGTGTACGAGCATCTGTGGAAGAACAACCGGCGCCGCCATGCGGAGCGTTTCTCCACGTGGGACGTCATTCGCAAGTACCCGCCCGACTACAAGCTGATCTTCGTGGGCGACGCGACCATGAGCCCGTACGAAATCCTGCAGGCTGGGGGCTCGGTGGAATACAACAACGCTGAGGCCGGTGCGGTGTGGCTTAAGCGGCTGATTGAGCAGTTCCCGAAGTTCGTCTGGCTGAATCCGGAGCCGGAGGGCTTGTGGGAATACCGGCAGTCGATTTCGGTGATCAATCAGATCGTGAAGACGCGGATGTATCCGGTGACGATTGCTGGGTTGGAATCGGCGATGCGGTTGTTGTCGAAGTGATGGGCTGTGATTTGGGGTTTGGGCCTTGGTGGTCCATCCCTTGTTTCATCCCCTGCCGGGGCTGACTCACTTTCTTTGTCTTGCCAAAGAAAGTAAGCAAAGAAAGGCGCGCCCGATGCGGCGACAACCTCCTTGAATTTCTGTCGCAAGGAGGGAGGGGAGGCAAACTCGCTTCGCTCAGACAGGCCTCCCCTCTTTTTCCTCCTTGCAACAGAAATTCAAGGCGCCGCATAGGGCAGGAAAGTCAAAGGACAAAAGCCAAACCACTGGTGCACCGGCCCAAACGACAAGGCCAACCTCACGATGGGTTGGCCTTTTTCTTTTGACGTTGAGCCCTTGATGGCGCCTTGAATTTTCGTAAGCGGGCGGAAAAAAGGCTGGAAACTGTCTGAGCGAAGCGAGTTTTCCCGGCCTCCGCACGGTTACGCAAATTCAAGGAATCTTTCGCCATCTCGGGCGCGCCTTTCTTTGCTTACTTTCTTTGGCAAGACAAAGAAAGTGAGTCGCCCCCGGCAGGGGGTGAAACGGAGATGGACCACCAACAAACAATCAAATCGCCAGCAGCTCTTCCTGGCCGGCATTGGCGCCGCGCAACCCCTCAACCCACCCCTTAGTCGGCAACTTAAGCGAAGCCTGCAGCGCAGCAGCCCGCTCCTTCACTGCATCCCAGCTCACCCGCAACGGCGGTCCATTGAACGCCAGCGCAATCACATTCCCGTCATGCACTTCGGGGAAGACGAGCACGCGGTTGTCAAACGCATCGCAAATCCGTTCGATATTGCGCGGAAAGCTGGTGTGGTCGCCAAACAGGTTGATGGTCATCACGCCGGGTGAGCGCAGCACCTGCCGGCAGGCCTTGTAGAACGCGGGCGTATCCAGCACCGGCCCACGCGCCGTGGCGTCGTACAGGTCGATCTGCAATGCATCGACGGTGCCGTGGTGGTTGGCGTCCATCACCCAGTCGTAGGCATCCTGTTCGAGCACGTTCAGGCGCGTGTCGTTGAACGGCATGTTGAACATGCTGTGCGCCGCAACGATGACCGAGGGGTTCAACTCCACCGCTGTCACCTGCGCAGGCGCGAGCTGGCGGTGGCAGAACTTGGTCAGCGCTGCCGCACCCAGGCCCAGTTGCACGACATGGAAATCCGGCCGCGAAGCCGGATCCAGAAACAGCAGCCACGCCATCATCTGCTGAGCATATTCCAGCTCGATTGCATCGGGCTTGGACAGCCGCATGGCGCCCTGCACCCACTCGGTGCCGAAGTGCAGGTAACGCACGCCAGACAACTCGGAGAACGTGACCGGTGCAAAGCGCGGGGCCATGCGTTTGGGTTCATCGTCATGGCCAAGGCGATCTTCGCGCTTGGCGCGAGCCGGGCGGCGCGAGGCGACGGCCTCGATGGATTTACGTTTCAACAGCGTCATAAAGCGGATCAACGGGAAGAAGACTGAGCGGCGGCCGCACGTTGCAGCCATTCGCGGTTGTGGTCTTTGGCGTAGCGCGTCCAGTGTTTGGCGTCGCGCAGGATCTCTTCAAATAGGGCCTGGGCACGCTGCTTGTCGGCGTCGTTGTTCTGGGCGAGCAGCCATTCGCCGAACAGGCAGCGGGCAGCGGCATCGTTGGCGCACGTCAGGGCCTGCTCGAAGGCCTCGCGGGTGTTGGGTGCGTTCGTCGCGGCCAACGCGCGGGCGTACAGCAATGTCGGATCGGGCTGCTGGCGCGTGACGCGGTGCGCTTCGAACAGGGTATCGAGCGTGCTCTTGGTGAGTGCCGCATCGCCGGTGGCGAACTGCGCGCGGGCGAGTCCCAACAGCACGGCAGGGTCGCCGGCAAATGGGCCGGTCGCGGCCTGTTCGAAATGCTCGCGCGCTTCCTTGGCATCGCCGGCTTCCAGCAATGCTTCGCCCAGGCGAAGGCGGTGTTGTACGGTCGGCGCACGGTCGAAGTCGTTGCGCGCTTCTCGCACGGCACGCTTGGGGTCGATCAGTTGCGTGACGGCGCGGCTGGCAACGCGGGCGCCACGCGAGTGGCGCATCTCCGGCAGGTAGATCGCGAAGAAATACACCACGCTGCCAAACAGCGGGAAGGCAAAGAGGATGAACAACCAGTACATGTTCTGGTTACTGCGCACGACGTGCACGGCAAAGAACAGCGCAACGATGACGTGAAACCCGATTCCAAGAAACGGCATGTTAAGGCCCGATAACAGACAGCGCCGACACCCCCCGTGCCGGCCACGGGCGCGATTGTGACACGCGCGAGCCCCCAAGGGCTCGCGCGAACCGTGCCCTGCCCTTCAGGCGCGACCGAGATAGTCGAACTTGCCGATCTCCACGCCGTTATGCCGCAGCAGCGCATAGGCCGTGGTGATGTGGAAATAGAAGTTCGGCAGCACGAAGCCGCGCAGGTAGTCGAGTCCATTGAACTGCAGTTCGCGCGTGGGGCTCTTGAGCGTGACCTGACGATCTTCGCTGCCAGCAAACGCCGCCGCGTCGATGCTGTTAACGAACGCCAGCGTCTTCGCAATGCGCGCCTTCAGCTCGTCAATGGATGTCTCGTTGTCAGCATACGACGGCACCTCGGTGCCCGACAGGCGTGCGGCGCCACCCTTGGCCATATCGCACGCAATCTGCACCTGGCGTGTGAACGAGTGCATGTCCGGCGCTAGGCGCGCGTTCAGCAGATTGGCCGGGTCGAATTTCTTGGCTTCGGCATGCGCGGCGGCCTTGTCGAGCAGCGCGGTCAGGTTGCCGAGCATGCGGTTGACGGTGGGCACAAGAAATTCGTACATCGACGGGGTGGTCATGTGAAAAGCGCTCCTTGGATGGATCAGGCTGTGTAACCGGTATTTGTCCGGCGTCGCGCATTGGCGCGCGGTGCACAGTGTAGGCGGACGATCGGATCGCCGCTCGATGCATCCACAGCCGAGTAAGGGCACGAAGCGTCAGCCGCGGCTCACATGTCGGCTATGCCCGCAAAAAAAAACGGGCCCCGCTTTACAAGTACGTGGTGGCCCGTCGATGGACAGTTGTGCAAACGTCGGTTTCGCTTAGCGCGGCGCCGTACTGCTGGACCCAGTGGCTGCTCCGCTCGCGCTGCCGCTTGAGCTTGTGCCGGTCCCATATCCCGGTTGAGACATCGAGCCCCCAGGCGTCACGCTCCCGGAGCCTGCAGCCGAACCCGTTCCGCTACCGGCGGCAGTACAGCCGGCCAGAGCGCTGGCGATGACAAATGCAAGTGCACTGATTGAAGTTGTCTTCCTCATGTGGTCCTCCATCTTTTGGGTGATCAGTCTTCCCAGGGCACTCAGGTGAGTTCCTAGGGGGACTGCTATGACCCAGGAGCAAACGCTGTTCCAACGCGTCCACATTCTTCGAGTGAAGGGGCAAACATCGAGAGCAAGACATACCGATGGCACATGCAGTGCAGTCGCGCACCAAGCTGATCGGGTACGAGATGGAAAAGACGCGGGCGCAGTCCGCAGTCGGACGACAAGAACGAGAAGCCGCCGCCGCGCTGGGCTTGCTGCCTTGGCTGTATTCGCCCAGACGCTGTCAGTCAGGCATATCCAGCCATGACCGCAGTTGCCGCCAAACGTGCAGCTTTTCGGAGTACGGAACCGTATACGCGGGGCTACTGGAGGGAAGCCGCAGGATGTGATGCCGATCACCATGCCGCCCAAGCGCCCTCAAACCCATGCGTTCAGCAGTCCCACCATTGAAAGCAATCACAGCCAGCTTCGGTAGCGATTCGATTAAGCCCACCAAATCATTGCCGGCGTGGTCTTTGATCCTGCTGTCAAGACTGCCTTCGCGCTTGGCTTCGGCCACCACGTCCCACAGTCCCACGTGATGCGCCAGCAGCGTTTGCAGCCGCGCGGCATATTGCATACCGCGCAGGTCCTCGCCGATGACGTCGCCAACAAGCTCCCAGAACTTGTTGTGCTTGTAGGCGTAGTACTGCGCTTGCGCAAGCGATGCTTCGCCGGGCAGGCTGCCCAGGATCAGCACGCGCGTGTGCGCATCGACCACGGGCGGAAAGCATCGCTTGAGCGTCACTGCAGTGAACGAATCGCTGATCAGGCCAGCAGACGGTTCACGCGCTGCACGTAGGCCGCCGGATCCGTCAGCGAGCCGCCTTCGGCCAGCAATGCCTGATCGAACAGCACGTGCAGGCGATCTTCAAACGCCGCGCGGTCGGCTTCATTGCCCGTGACGGTTTCCAGCAGCGCGAGCTTGCGCACCAGCGGATGCGTCGGGTTCAGCTCCAGCACCGGCTTGCTGTCAGGCGCTTGCTGACCGGCCTGCTTGAGCAGGCGTGCCAGCGTGCCGCTGATGTCGCCCTCGTCCGCCACCAGGCACGACGGCGAATCGGTCAGACGGTGCGTGATGCGCACGTCCTTGGCCTTGTCGCCCAGCACCGCCTTGGCGCGCTCGACCAGTGCCTTGAACTCGCCTTCCACCTTGGCATGCTCTGCCTTCTCGGCTTCGTCTTCCATGGCGCCCAGGTCGAGATCACCACGCGCCACCGACACCAGTTCCTTCTCTTCGAAGTCGTGCAGGAACGAGAGCATCCACTCGTCCACGCGGTCGGTCAGCAGCAGCACTTCCACGCCCTTCTTGCGGAAGATTTCCAGATGCGGGCTCGACTTGGCGGCCGTCCAGTTCTCGGCGGTCACGTAGTAGATCTTGTCCTGGCCTTCCTTCATGCGGCTGAGGTAGTCGGCCAGCGAGACGGTCTGGGCACTGTCTTCGTTGTGCGTGGAAGCAAAGCGCAGCAGCTTGGCGATGCGGTCCTTGTTGGCGTGGTCTTCGCCAATGCCTTCCTTGAGCACCTGGCCGAAGTGCTGCCAGAACGTGGCGTACTTGTCCTTCTCGGCCGCATCATCCGACTCGGCCATCGATTCGAGCATGCCCAGCACGCGCTTGGTCGAGCCCTCGCGGATGGCCTTCACGTCGCGGCTTTCCTGCAAGATTTCGCGCGAGACGTTCAGCGGCAGATCGGCCGAATCGATCACGCCCTTCACGAAGCGCAGGTAGCCCGGCAGCAGTTGCTCGGCGTCGTCCATGATGAACACGCGCTTGACGTACAGCTTCAGGCCGCTGCGGCGCTCGCGGTCCCACAGGTCGAACGGCGCGTTGGTCGGGAGGTACAGCAGCTGCGTGTATTCGCTGCGACCTTCCACGCGGTTGTGCGTCCAGGCGAGCGGCTTACCGTTTTCGTGCGCGATGTGCTGATAGAAGGCGATGTACTGCTCGTCCGTCACGTCGGCGCGCGGGCGGGCCCACAGGGCGCTGCCCTGGTTGATGGTTTCCCATTCGTCCTGGGCGACCATCGTTTTCTTCTCTTCGTCCCACGTTTCCTTGCGCATCTGGATCGGCAGGGAGATGTGGTCCGAATACTTCTGCACGACCGACTTCACACGCCAGGCGTTGAGGAAATCGTCCTCGCCCTCGCGCAGGTGCAGCGTGATGGTGGAGCCGCGCTCGGCGCGCTCGATGGTGTCGACGGTGAATTCGCCATCGCCGGTGCTTTCCCAGCGCACGCCTTCATTGGCGGCCACGCCGGCGCGGCGCGATTCCACGGTCACGCGGTCGGCCACGATGAAGGCCGAGTAGAAGCCCACGCCAAACTGGCCGATGAGGGCAGCGTCCTTCTGCTGGTCGCCGGAGAGCTGGCTGAAGAACTCGCGCGTGCCCGAGCGGGCGATGGTGCCGAGGTTGCGGATGGCTTCGTCGCGGCTCATGCCGATGCCGTTGTCGGCAATGGTGATGGTGCGTGCCGCGGCGTCAAAGCCGATACGGATACCCAGCTCACCGCCGCCTTCGAGCAGCGACGGATTGGCGATGCCTTCGAAGCGCAGCTTGTCCACCGCATCCGACGCATTGGAAACCAACTCCCGCAGGAAGATTTCCTTGTTGCTGTACAGCGAGTGGATCATCAAATGCAGAAGCTGTTTTACTTCTGCCTGGAAAGCCATCTTCTCGTGCGGTGCGCTCATGGTGTGCGTAAAAGGTCAGAAAAGTGGAAAGAGAAGCGGGCTACACCTTGCGCGTGCGCCCGCATGAATTTGTGAGGCTAGATAAGGCGGATGAGCCGGTTTTCAAGCCCCGCGATCGAGCTGCTCGGCCAGGAAGCGGAGCATGTCCGGATCAGCGCTGGTGGCGATGTTGAAGCGCATCCACGTGGAGGGCATCTGCGATGGCGAAAACAGGCTCCCCGGCGCAAACACATAGCCCTGCTCGTGGCCCGCACGGGCGATGGCGTTGGTGTCCTGCCCGGTATCGGCCCAGAGGAACATGCCCGCGCCCTGCTGGGCAAACAGCTTCAGGCCCATGCGCTCTAGGTTGCGCTGCACGCCGTCGCGGGCCCGGTCGAGGCGGCCCCGTACCCGGTCAACATGCTTGCGGTACTGGCCTTCGGTTAGGATCTTGTACAACACCCGCTCGTTGATCTCGGGGGTGGTCAGACCCGCCAGCAGCTTGCTATCGGTCAGGTTCTTGGCCAACTCCGGATGGCACGCGATGAAGCCCACGCGCAAGTTGATCGCCAGCGTCTTGGAGAAACTGCTCAGGTAGATCACGCGGCGCAACTGGTCGAGGCTTGCCAGGCGCGTGCCTTGGTGTCCGGGCGGCGCGAGGTCCCCGTAGATATCGTCTTCGACAATCAGGAAGCCGTATTGCTCGGCCAGCCGCAACAGCTGGAACGCCTTGGCCGCCGAGAGCGACGTGCCCGTCGGGTTGTGCAGGATCGAGTTGATGATCAGCAGCTTGGGCCGGCGCACCTGCACCAGACCTTCCAGTGCCACCAGGTCCGGCCCCTCGGTGGTGTACGGCACGCCGATCACCTGGGCGCCCTGCGCGGCAAAGCGGCCAAACATCAGGAACCACGCCGGATCGGCCACCAGCACCGTATCGCCTGGCTGCACGTATTGACGTGCAATGAGATCAAGCGATGAGGTGATGCCCGACGTCATGACAATCTGGTCGGGCCGTGCGCCGATCTCCAACTCCGCCAGGCGCGTCTGCAACTGCTGGCGCAGCGGCAAGAAGCCCTGCGGCAAGCCCGGCGCCAGAAACTGGCTGCCGTTCTGGCGGCCCAGTGTGCGTAATGCGTTGGCAATCAACTCGCCATCCAGCCAGCCGTTGGGCAAAAAACCCGTCCCGGGCGACTTGCGTGGCTCGGCCGAAAGAAACATGTTGCGCAGCAGCCAGGCCACATCCACCTTGCGCCCAACCGCCAGCGGGGCGACGGGCTCTTCGGGCAACGCCGTATGGCGCTCCTTCACATAGAAGCCCGAGCCCCGGCGCGATTCCAGATAGCCCTGCGCCACCAGCCGTTCGTACGCCTCGACCACCGTGAAGCGCGAAATGCTCTTCTCCTGCGCCAGTTGCCGGATCGACGGCATGCGCATGCCGGCACGAAAGACGCGCTCGTCGATGCGCATGCGCGCCCACTCGGTCAGCTGATCCACCAGCGTCATCTGCGCAGATGGAATGGGGTCAGGCAACTGCTCCGCCGCCGGGCGGGCAGCCGCACGCCGGGCATCCAGACTGACGATTTGGGAGGAAGCGGTCATGACCAGGTGGGCAAAAGAGGGGCCAAAACTGTACAGAAAGCACCACGACAAAGTGTACAGGTACTGTACAGACACACTTCGGTAGGATCAAGGTCAGAAATCCGCATCCCGCGAATCGGAGCCCCCGCCATGCCAACGCTCAAGCGCTTTGACGAAGACGCCTACCGCACCACCTGCGACGCCACCGTCGTTGCCGTACACCCGGAGGGCATCGAACTGGACGCCACGGTGTTCTACGCACGCAGCGGCGGCCAGGCCGGTGACATCGGCACCCTCACGCTGGGTGATGGGCAAACCGTGGCAATTGCCGACACCGTCTACAGCCCCGATCGGCTGACCGTGCTGCACGTGCCGGCCGAGGGCGCGGACCTGAGCCGGCTCATCCCCGGCACGCCCGTCACCGCCGCCATCGACTGGGAGCGCCGCCACCGCCTGATGCGGCTGCATACATGTCTGCATCTGCTGGGCTCGCTGATCCCGGTGCCGGTTACGGGCTGCGGCATCTCGCCGGATTCGGGCCGCATCGATTTCGACCTGCCGGAGTTGACGCTCGACCGCGACACCCTCACCACGCAGCTGAACGCACTCATCAACCGCAACACGCCGGTGCGGATCGACCTGATCTCGCCGGAAGAACTCGCCGCGCAGCCGGAACTGGTTCGCACCATCGGCGCGGCGCCACCGGTGGGCGCGTCGGCCATCCGCATCATCCATATCGACGGCATCGACCGCCAACCCTGCGGCGGCACCCATGTGCGTGCGACCGGCGAAATCGGCCGCGTGGTCGTCACCAAAATCGAAAAGAAGAGCCGCCAGAACCGCCGCGTGGCGGTGGCATTTGCGGACTGAATGGACGCCCACCATGACCAAGTCCGCCACCCTGCCCCTGCACCACACACCCGACCACGCTGAACGCCGCGGCTTGCTGCTCGGCTTCATCGGCGTGGCCATCTTTAGCCAGACGCTGCCGTTCACGCGCATGGCTGTCGCCGAGCTGGATGCCACCTTCGTCGCACTGGCACGGGCGGTATTGGCGAGTGTGCTGGCGCTGGGTCTTCTGACGGCCACCGGCGCGTTCTCCGCCGCCAAGCGACCGCGCGGCGCCCAATGGTGGAGGCTCGCGGTGACGGCGATAGGCGTGGTGGTCGGCTTTCCGCTGTTTTCATCGCTGGCGATGCGCGATGTGCCGGCCGCGCATGGCGCCATCATCACCGGCCTGCTGCCGCTGGCGACCGCCATCTTTGCCGCGTGGTTCGGGCGCGAGCGGCCATCGACGGGGTTCTGGCTGTGCGCGGTGGCGGGCAGCGTGCTGGTCGTCTCGTTTGCGTTGCTGCAAGGCGCGGGCATGCTGCACCGGGCCGACTGGCTATTGTTCGCCGCCATGGTGACGGGCGCCCTCGGCTATGCGACCGGCGGCCGGCTCGCGCGCGAACTGGGCGGCACGCAGACGATTGCCTGGGCGCTGGTCGTCTCGCTGCCGGTGCTGCTGCCGATGGTTGGCGCGCTGGCGTGGCTGCCCTCGACGCATCAGGCCGAAGCATTGGCGCAGGCGTCGGGCCGCGCCTGGATCGGAATGGCTTACGTGTCAGCCTTCTCGATGTTCATCGGCTTCCTGTTCTGGTATTCGGGCCTGGCCGCAGGCGGTGTGGCACGGGTCGGCCAGATACAATTGCTGCAACCTTTTATGACGCTGATCGGCGGCTGGCTGCTGCTGGGCGAATCGCTCGACGTGGCCACCGTGCTGTTTGCGCTGGCAGTGATTGCCGTGGTCGGCATCGGCCGGCGGACTTCGGTGCGCCGCTAGCGTCATCTCTCCGTCTCATCCCAACACACCAAGGAGTCTTCATGACCGCTTCGCACGACGCCCAGGCCAAGCTCAAGCAACTCGGCATCGAACTGCCCGCCGCCGGCGCGCCCGCCGCTGCCTACGTCATGGCCGCACAGACCGGCAACCTGGTTTTCCTGTCGGGCCACATTGCCAAGAAAGACGGCAAGCCGTGGGTCGGCAAGCTCGGCGCCGACATGACCACCGAAGAAGGCAAGGCGGCCGCACGCAGCATCGCCATCGACCTGATGGCCACGCTGAACACCCACCTGGCTGGCGACCTCAGCCGCGTCAAGCGCATCGTCAAGGTCATGAGCCTGGTCAATTCCACGCAGGAGTTCACCGAGCAGCACCTGGTGACCAACGGCGCGTCGGAACTGCTGGCCGAAGTGTTTGGCGACGCCGGCAAGCACGCCCGTAGCGCCTTCGGCGTCGCGCAGGTTCCGCTGGGCGCCTGCGTCGAGATCGAGCTGATTGCGGAAGTCGCTTAAAACTCGCATTTGCTGCTGGCCGGCCGTGCAACGCCGGGGCATCCCCTGCTATTCTTTTCGTTTTGCCCACCTGTGGCGCCCGCTCACGAGGTGGGCGCCGCGCAACACTAGGACCACACCATGGACCACACCGCCTGTACCTTCTCCAGCCGTGCGCAAAAGCTGACCAGCTCGGCGATCCGGGAAATCCTCAAGATCACCGAACGCCCCGAGGTGATTTCGTTTGCCGGCGGCCTGCCGTCGCCAGTCACCTTCCCGGTCGAGGCGATTCAGGCGGCGTGCGCCCGCATGTTTGCGGACAACCCGCAGGCGGCCTTGCAGTACGGCCCGACCGAAGGACTGTCGGGCCTGCGTGAATGGATCGCACAGCGCCATGGCACCACGGCGTCGCGCGTGCTGATCACGACGGGCTCGCAACAGGGCCTGGACCTGCTGGGCAAGATCTTCATCGACCCGCAAAGCAAGGTGATGGTCGAAACGCCCAGCTACCTCGGTGCGCTGCAATCGTTCTCGCTGTTCGAGCCGGCCTACGCATCGGTGCCCAGCGACGACAAAGGCCTGCTACCCGAAGCGCTCACGCCCGAGTTGACCGCCGGCGCGCGCTTCTTCTACACCATCCCGAACTTCCAGAACCCGACCGGCCGCCGCCTGCCGCTGGACCGCCGCCAGGCCCTGGTGGCCCGCGCAAAGGAACTCGGCGTGCTGCTGGTGGAAGACGATCCGTATGGCGAACTGAGCTATACCGGCGACCAACTGCCCTCGCTGCGCTCGCTCAATCCGGACGGTGTGATCTACATGGGTTCGTTCTCGAAGATCCTGGCACCGGGCATGCGTCTGGGCTACATCATTGCGCCTGAGCCTATCCACTTCAAACTCGTGCAGGCCAAACAAGCGGCCGACCTCCACACGCCCAGCTTCACGCAGCGCGTGGCGTATGAGGTACTGAAGACGGGCCTGCTCGACACGCACATCCCGACCATCCGAGACCTGTACGGCAAGCAGTGCGAAGCGATGCTCGATTCGCTCAAGCGCCACATGCCGGCCGGCGTGCACTGGAACCGTCCGGAAGGCGGCATGTTCATCTGGGTGGAAGTGCCGGAAGGCATCGACACGATGGCGCTGCTGGAAAAGGCTGTCGCGTGCAACGTGGCATTCGTGCCGGGCGCGCCGTTCTACGCCAATGCGCCGCGCCGCAATACGCTGCGCCTGGCCTTTGTGACCGTGCCACCGGAGCGCATCGAACAAGGCATCACCGTGCTGGGCGAACTGTTGGGCGCGGAAATTGCAGCGCTCACGCCCAAGGCTGCCTAAATCAAGTCAGTACGTCACTCAATCAAGAAAGGAGCCGTCGTCGATGTTGCGGATCTGGGGAAGACTCTCTTCGGTCAACGTGCAGAAAGTGGTCTGGTGCGCGCGTGAGCTATCGCTGGACCACGAGCGCATCGACGTCGGCGGCGCCTTCGGGGGTGTCAACACGCCGGAATTCCTGACGATGAACCCGAACGGCATGATCCCCGTCATCGAAGACGGCCTGAACGATTCAGGCGATACACGCTTCGTGCTGTGGGAATCCAACGCCATCGTGCGGTATCTGTCAGCACGCTATGGCCCGGGCAATCTCTACCCGCTCGAACTGCATGAACGCGCCGACGCCGACCGCTGGATGGATTGGCAAACCACGACGTACAGCCCGTCGATGGTGGATGCATTCCTGCAGCTCGTGCGCACGCCCGAAGACCAGCGCGACGCGGCGCAAATCGAGCGCTCGCGCAAGGCAGCGGAACGTACCACCGCCATCCTCGATGCGGTGTTGGCCAAGCAACCCTACGTCGCCGGCCAGCGCTTCACCATGGCCGACATCGCCTGCGGCTGCGCCACGCACCGCTGGCTGGGTCTGCCGATCGATCGCCCCGCACGCCCCAACCTTGAACGCTGGATGACCCAACTGCGGGATCGCCGGGCAGCGCAGGAAGTGCTGGCGTTGCCGGTGGTGTAAGCCTGGCGTCGATGTCGGGCACCTTTCTGACGGAAGGCTTCACCCTTGTCCGGAACGTGCTGCCGGATGCAATTTGTGAACGCCTGACCGACCACTTGCGCCCGGACAGCGCAGGCACCCGCGAGCTATTGTCACAACCGTGGTGCGCTGCGCTCGCGGCGCAACTCCACCGACACCCCGCCCTGGCAGCGCAGATTCCCGCCACGCATGTCGCCGTGCAATGCACGGGGTTCGACAAATCGGCCGCGCAGAACTGGCTCGTGCCGATTCACCAGGATCTCAGCATTCCGGTCGCGGCGCGCGTGGACAATTCGTCCTTGCAGGGATGGGCAGAAAAAGAGGGGCAACTCTATGTGCAACCGCCGTGCGGCGTGTTGGAAGACATGATTGCCGTCCGACTGCATCTGGACGATTGCGGCCCGAACGAGGGTCCGCTGCGCGTCGTACCGCGCTCGCATCAGCAAGGCCGCATGTGCGAGACGGCCATGCACGAGGCGCGCAGCACCCATGGCGAAGTTGTCTGCCTGGCCCAGCGCGGCGATGCGCTCCTCATGCGCCCATTGCTGCTGCACGCGTCTTCCAAGTCGACCGGTGAACGACCCCGCCGCGTACTGCATTTCGTGTACGGCCCTCGCGTCTTGCCGCTGGGTCTGCGCTGGGCGCGTACGGCGTAGGCCCTGAGCGTCGCAAAGACTAAGCGCTGCCCAACCCACCTGCGGTAGCATCCTCAACCGCGCACGGTGCACACCACCGGCGCGGTTTTTTGTTTTGATCGAGGAAAACTCGAATGCCATTCCAGAAAGCTTCCACCACCGTCTCCACCCTGCTGTGGGGTGCGCTCTACCTGCTTGCCGCCATCGTGTCGCACCGCCTGAACGGGCCTGTCGACATGACGGGGTATGTCTGGCTGCCGGCGGGCGTGGCCATGGCCGCGTTCATGCTGCGGTCCTACCGGGAATGGGCGGGGCTGGGCGCTGCGTTTGCCGTGGCGCAACTGGCGCTGGCCGCTATTGAGCGCACCAACCCGGCGCACGCCATGCTGTTCGTGCTCGACGAGGCAGGCAGCGCGGCGCTGGCCGTGGCCCTGGTGCGGTTGGCACGGGTGCCGCTCGAAGGCTTGTACTTCGTGCGGGCGATGTTGGTGGCCGGCGCCATCAGCGCGGTCTCTGGAGCACTGTTTGGGGCAGCTTGGTTTGCGTGGTCACAGGGCGGCGCCTTTGGGCACGTGTTCCGCATCTGGGGCGCTTCGGACTTCCTTGGCGTGCTGATCGTCACGCCGGTGCTGGCGGCATGGTCGCGCTTTCGCGCGTTTCGCTCGGGTGGCACGGACCGCGCCGATTTCCTGCTCGGGTTGGCAGCGTTCGTTGCGCTGGCGCTGTCGGCGTACGCGATCTTCGACGGCAACAGCGTCACCAAATTCGGCAGTGGCGTCGGCTTTGCGCTGACCTACGTGCCCCTGTTCTTTGCCGTGGTGGTCGCGCTGCTGTGGGGTGGCCGCGGTGGCTCGATGGCGGTCTTGCTGCTGACGCTGGTGGCGCTCACGCAAACCGCCGAGGGCGACGGGCCGTTCGCCGTGCTCGATCGCCACTACGGCCAGTCGCTGCTGGAAGCGCAGTTGTACCTGGGCATTGCCGCGCTGCTGGTGCTGCTGGTGAGCGCGCTCAAAACCACGCGCGAGCAGCTGCACGCGCAAAGCGCGCAATGGCAGAACCGTGTGGAATTGGCGCTCGCGGCATCGAGCCAGCTCGTGTACACCATTGACCCGGCCAGTGGCCGTATCGAGTGGGGCGGCGATGTGGGCCTGGCCTTCGGGCATGCGCCAGAGAGCATGGCCTCCGTATCGACCGTGCTGCAGCTCGTGCACCCCGATGACCACGACGCGCTGCGGGCCCGCTGGCTGGGGGGCACGTCGCTCGACGACGAGGCCCCGACCCGCGCGCGTCGCCAGACGCTGCGCATCACCGCGCGTGACGGCACGTTGCACACCGTCGTCGATACGGGCGGGCCGCTCACCGATGCCCTGGGCAACACGGCGTTGGTCGCCGGGACGTGGTCGGTCGAGACGGCGCTGTGACATCCACTCTGCACGGCAGCACCGCCGTGCTGCTGATCCACGGCCTGGGCGGCACGGCTTATGACCTGGGCGTGCTGCAAAAGGCGCTGCGCAATGCCGGCGCCGTCACGTACGCGCCTACCCTGCCCGGCCACGGCACGCAACCGGAAGACTTGATCGGCACGCCTGCCGAGGCTTGGCTTGAAACGCTCGCGCAAACGTATCACCAGCTCTTTGCCGAGCACGACACCGTGCATATCGCCGGCATGTGCATGGGTTCACTGTTGGCGCTGGTGCTGGCGCAGCGCGTGCGGCACGGCGTAGACCATGTGCCCGGCAAGCTAGCACTGCTGGCCACACCCATGTACGTCGACGGCTGGTCAACACCCTGGTATCGAGCGCTGCGTCACGTGGTGTATCGCGTCCCCGGCATGGCTGCGCGCATGCGCGTGGAAGAAGACGAGCCGTTCGGCATCAAGAACCCGCTGTTACGCCGGATCATCAAGGCCAAGCTTGCCCGCGGCGACAGCTTCCACTATCCGTGGGTACCGCTCACGTGCATTCGCGAAGTGGATCGGCTGCGCGTGTGGGCGCACGCCGCCGCGCCGCAAACGCATTGCCCCACGCTGGTGATCCACGCCCGCGAAGACGAGCTCACCAGCCTGCGTTCGGCCGACACACTGCAAGCCACCCTACCGAACGCGCGTACCGTGGTGCTGGAAAACAGCTACCACATGATCTGCGTGGACAACGACCGCGAGCAGGTCGCGGCCGAGGTGCTGGGTTTCTTCGGATTCGAGCCGGCAACGGTCAAGCGCAAGAGCCCCGCCATTGCCGATTGATCGGCAGATCAAGCGGCAGATCAGGCAGCAGGCCCCGCCGCCTCGTGCTCATGCGCGGCATCCAGCTTGCGCTGCCGCTCGCTGGCCTTGAACACGCGCCGCACCACCACAAAGAACACCGGCACCAGGAACACCGCCAGCACCGTCGCGGTAGTGATGCCGCCCAGCACACCCGTGCCGATCGCGCGCTGGCTAGCCGACGCCGCGCCACTCGCCACGGCCAGCGGCACCACCCCAAAGGCAAACGCCAACGACGTCATCACGATTGGCCGGAAGCGCAGGCGCGCGGCTTCCAGCGTGGCGTCGATCAACCCCATGCCCTGCGCATGCAAGTCCTTGGCAACTTCGATGATCAGGATCGCGTTCTTGGCCGACAGGCCGATCGTCGCAATCAGGCCGACCTTGAAGTAGATGTCGTTCGGCAAAAAGCGCAGCGTGGCGCCCAGCAGCGCCCCGAACACGCCCAGCGGCACCACCAGCAGCACGGCCAACGGAATCGACCAGCTCTCGTACAGCGCCGCCAGGCACAGGAACACCACCAGGATCGACAGCGCAAACAGCGCGGGCGCCTGCGCCCCTGACAAGCGTTCTTCAAATGACTGGCCGGTCCACTCGTAGCCGAAGCCGTCAGGCAGCCCGCGTGCGATCGATTCCATCGCGGCCATGGCTTCGCCTGAACTGCGGCCGGGCGCGGGCGAACCGGTGATCGTCATGCTCGGAAAGCCGTTGTAGCGGTCCAGCTTGAGCGGCCCGACGGTCCACGTTGCGGTGGTAAAGGCGGAGAGCGGCACCATGCTGCCCGCAGCATTCCGCACGTGCATGCGGCCAAGCTGCTCGACCGACACGCGCTGCTTGCCGTCAGCCTGCACGATCACGCGGCGCACCTGATTGCGGTAGACAAAGTCCCCCGCGTAGTCGGAGCCGAACATCACGGCCAGCGTGCGGTTGATGTCGTCAATGGCCACGCCCATCGACAGCGCCTTTTTGCGATCCACGTCGATCAGGATCTGCGGCGCATCGCCCTGGCCGGCAAACGTGACCTCCGACAGCGCCGGATGCTTGGCCGCCTCAGCCAGCATGTGGTCACGCGCCTGCGCCAAGCGCTCGTAGCCGGCGCTGCCGCGGTCTTGCAGGCGTAGGTCAAATCCGGGCTTACTGCCGAGTTCGGGCAGCGCGGGCGAGTTCATCGCCATGACCGTGGCGTCCTTGATCTTGCTGAACGCGGCATTGGCGCGCCCCACCACGGCATCGACATGCTGGTCACCGCTCTTACGTTGCGTCCAGTCCTGGAGCGTGAGGAACAGCATGGCTGCGTTCTGCCCGTTGCCGTATAGGCTGAAGCCCGTAATGGCGAGCGTGGAAGCCACGGCGGGTTCCTTCGTCATGTAGTACTGCTCGGCCTGACGCACGATGTCCAGCGTTTGCGCCTGCGTGGCGCCGGCGGGCAACTGCACGATGGTCATGAACTGGCCCGTGTCCTCTTCCGGCAGAAAGGCGGTGGGCAATTGCGTGAACAGCAACACCACCACGCCGATGACCGCCCCGTATGCGACAAGCGCGCGGCCAGTGCGATTCAGCAGCCGGGCCACGCCGCCTTGGTAGCGCGTCGTCAGGCGCCCAAAACCCCGGTTGAACGCGCCGAAAAACCCCTTGCGCTCCGTGCCGTGGCCCGGCTGAACAGGCTTGAGCAACGTGGCGCACAAGGCCGGCGTCAACGTCAGCGCCAGAAACGCCGAGAACACCATCGACACCGCCAGCGACAAGGAAAACTGCCGGTAGATATTGCCCACAGCACCGCCAAAGAAGGCCATCGGCACGAACACCGCCGTCAGCACCAGCGAGATGCCGACAATCGCTCCGCTGATCTGGCGCATGGCTTTCGCCGTCGCCTCGCGCGGCGACAGCCCTTCGTCGTGCATCACGCGTTCAACGTTCTCCACCACCACGATGGCGTCGTCGACGAGGATGCCGATGGCGAGCACGAGGCCGAACAACGTCAGCACGTTGATCGAAAAGCCCATCGGCAGCATCACCGCAAACGTGCCCAGCAATGCAATCGGCACCACCAGCGTGGGGATGAGCGTCGCACGCAGGTTCTGCATGAACAACATCATCACGAGGAACACCAGCACCACAGCTTCGAGCAGCGTCTTGACCACCTGCTCGATGGCGATGCCGACAAAGCGCGAGCTGTCGTATGCCACCTCGTAGCGCACGCCCGGCGGGAAATGCGCCTGCGCCGCATCCAACACCGCGCGCACACGCTTGGCCACGCCGACAGCGTTGGCGCCCGGCGCGAGCTTGATGCCGATGGTCGTCGCCGGCTTGCCGTTCATGCGCGACAGGTAGAGGTAATCGCTGCCGCCCAACTCCACGCGCGCCACGTCGCGCAGCAGCACCATGCGGCCTTGTGCGTCCGCGCGTAGCGGAATCTGCCCGAACGCATCGGGCGTGGTCAGCCCATCGTCACCGGTCACGCTCGCATTGATGGCCGCGCTGCCGGGCACTGCCCCGCTGCCGATCTCGCCCACGGTGATGCGCGCGTTGTAGCGGCGCACGGCGTCGCTCAGGTCACCGGGCGTGAGGCCGAGCGCGGTGAGCTTGTCCGCATCGGGCCAGATGCGCATGGCGTATTCGGCGTCGAACAATTGCGCGGTGCCAACGCCGGGCACGCGGCGCAGTTGCGGAATGAGGTCGGACGATGCCAAGTCGCCCAGGTCAATACCATCGAAGCGGCCGCTATCAGCCGCCAACGACAGGTACATCATGTAGTCCTCGGCAGCCTTTTCGATGCGGATGCCATTGCGTCGGACCACTTCGGGCAGGCGCTCTTCGACGATCTTCAGGCGGTTCTGCACCTCCACCGCTGCAAGGTCGGGGCTCGTGCCTTGTTTGAACGCGAGGTTGATCGACACGTTGCCCGCTGCATCGGATGACGACGACATGTACAGCAGCCCCGGCGCGCCGTTCATCTCGCGCTCGATGATGGCCGTGACGGCGCTCTGCACCGTGCGTGCGGAAGCGCCCGGATAGTTGGCCGAAATGCTGACGTTGGGCGGCGCGATGGTCGGGTACTGCGCCACCGGCAGGCGCGGCAGCGCAAGCAGGCCCGCCAGGATGATGACCAGCGCAATCACCCAGGCAAACACCGGGCGGTCGATAAAGAAACGTGCCATGGTCAACCCTTGCTTGGCTTCGCTTCGATGGGCTTGATAGCGATGCCCGCCTCCAGCGTCTGCATGCCGGGGATGGCGACACGTTCACCGCCGGCCAGGCCGCTCGTCACCCGCCATTGATCGCCGGCCAACGTTTGCGCAGTCACGGGCTGAACGGCGAGCGTGTTGTCCGCCTTCACCACGAACACCGATGCTCCATGGCGATCCCGCTGCAACGCGCCCTTTGGGATCGTCACCGCGCCCTGCTGCACGGCGTGGGACAGCTTCACACGCACGTACATGCCGGGCAGCAGCAGGCCATCCGGGTTGGGCAGCACAGCGCGCATGGACACGTTGTCTGTCGCTCGATCGACCACCAGGTCGGAGAACAGCAGCCGGCCCGGGCGTTCGTAGGCCACGCCGTCGCTCAGGATCACCTGCACGCCGATGTCTTGGCCGGACAGCGCAGACGCCTGCCCCGTCTTCAGCGCACGCTGCAGGGCGAGCACTTCAGCGGCCGGTTGTGCGAAGTCGACGTAGATGGGATCGATCTGTTCAACAGTGGTGAGCGGCGTGGCGGCGTCTTCCTTGACCAACGCGCCTTCGGTGACCTGTGCACGGCGCGAGCGGCCGGCGATGGGCGCCGTGACCGTGGCGTAACCGAGGCGCAGTTGCGCGGTCTCCAGCGCAGCGCGGGCGGAAACGACATCGGCCGCGGCCTGTCGCTCCATGGCTTGCGCTTCGGCGTATTCGAGTTCGCTCACGGCGCGCGTGGCGGCCAAGCCTTTGTAGCGGGCGGCTTTGTCATGTGCGATGGCGGTCTGGGCCTGCGCACGCGCCAGCGCGCCTTGTGCCGCATCCACCTGTGCCTTGAGCGGTGCCGGATCGATGCGGAACAGCACCTGCCCCGCCTTGACCGTCTGCCCTTCTTCGTAAGCGCGCTTGAGCACGATGCCATCCACGCGCGCACGCACTTCCGCCGTGCGATACGGCTCGATGCGGCCGGGCAGTTCCGTCACCAGCGGCGCGTCGGAACGCTGCGCCACGGCAAATTCCACTTCCGGCGGGCCATCGGGCTTGGCGGCATGGTCCGACGACTTGCCGCAGGCTTGCAATGCCGCCAGCGCGCACGCGCACAGCAGCCATCGGGACGAACGAAGACGGCGGGACAACAGCGAGAACATCATGGGAAAGAGGCTGGGCGCGACCGCGCCCGAGGTCTTGAACAAACGGAGCGCAAGGCTAGCATGCAGGTCCGCCGCAACCTGACCGATCGATTTCCCAATCTGATCAAGGCCTTACGATCGCCCCAAGGGGCGATGCAACCCCGTCATCCCCGCCCGTAAGACCACGTGGCGGCGTTCTCTCAGAACACCCGCCCCAACTGCAGATAGACGTTCCAGACACCCTGCGGCGCCACCGCAAAGCCGAAGTACAGCGGCCCGATCGGGCTGTTGCCGCCCACGAACAGGCTGCCGCTCTTCAGATAGCCGCCACTGCCGAAGTTGTTGCGCAACTGCCAGACATTGCCCGCCTCCGCGCTGGCGCCGAATACCGGCGCGCGCAGGCCGAGCAGATCGTCGACGCGCAAGTCGTAGAGATACGTGAGCCGACCGTACAGCAGGTACTGCCCGTTGAACTGGTCTTGCGCATACGCCGACAGATGCTGGAATCCGCCCAGAAAGAACCCCTCGTTGGCGCCGCTGCCGCTGTTGCCGCCGTTCTCCCGTGTCGGGCTGTTGGCACCAAACTGCCCTGCACCCTCCAGCGCCACATTGAAGGTATGGCGCCCGTAGCTGGTCGCCCACAGGCCCTTGGCCTGTGCGGTGTTGTACTTCTTCTCCAGCGAGCCGAAGCCTGTCTCCACGCTGCTGAAGAGGTAGTAGCCCCGGCGTGGGAAGAGCGCATCGTCAAGCTGGTCCACCGTCAGTTGCGCGCGGAAGGCAGGCTGCTGCGCGCGCAGGGTCGGCAAGTCAAACGCCCCGGATGGGGTACCCGACGCATCCGTCTGCAACGACAGGTAGTTGAACGAGGCGGTCTTGCTCACGTAGTTCACGCCCAGGCGCAGTTCACCCTTGCGGCCCAGGGGAACGCCCAGATCCACACCCGCCCGTGCGGTCTCGATGGTCACGGCATTGAACGGCTTGGCGTCGCGGGTGGGGGCTTCGTCGTCGAAGTACAGATCCGAGCGGCGGCGCGAATATTCGGCATACGGCGCGACATAGAAACCGCGTGCCTGCCACAGCGGCTGGCGCAGTTCGGTGTGGAGGCTGGCCCGGTTGCTGCCCAGCACGATGTCGTTGCGCCACTCCAGCCCGCTCTGCGTGAGCCACGGATACCGGTGTCCCAGGTTGACGTTGAACGCGCCACGCCCGTCAAAGTTGGTCGACATCCCCAGCCCGAACAGGAAGAACTGGTTGCCCCACGATTTTTCATGCGCGTCGATCTTGAGCGTGTGCACGCCGTTCTCGTCGACGAGCCGCTGCGTGACGGTCTCAAAGTCGCCGGTGGTGGCCAGGGCAGACAGGTCACGGTTGAGCGCCTCGACGTCGTATGCGTCGCCCTCGCGCACGTTCAGCAACTGGCGCACGCGCGCCACGGGCACGCGGCCGCTAGTGGTCACGTCAATGGCGTCGATGCGGGTCCCCTGGGCCAGCACGCCCTGCGACGCCTGCGTGGCCCGATCCGAGACATAAGCGGCATAGGCCTGCGGCGAGAGCGACAGCCCCGCCAGCTTGGCCTCCACGCCCCGCGCGGCGCGCTCGCCTTCCAGCACGCCCTGCGCGCCCTTGGCAAAGTCGGTGAGCGACAAATCCTTCAACTCGGGCTCGATCAACACGTCGCGGCCATGCAGCAGCGCCTTCTGTGCACGCACGTTCTGACCGACGAGGATGGTGATCATCTGCTGCGTCACCGCCGCCGGCGAGGCCAGGTCCTCCGGCCGCTGCAAGTCCGTGCCGATGTTGACCGCGATGACGATGTCCGCGCCCATGTCCCGCGCCAATTGCACCGGCAGGTTGCTCACCAGCCCGCCATCCACCAGCGTGCGTCCATCCACCTCGATGGGCGCGAACAGACCGGGCACCGCCATGCTGGCGCGCATCGCCAATGGCAGCGAGCCATGGTCGAGGATCACCCCATCGCCCGTCGCCAGGTCTGTGGCCATGGCCTTGAACGGAATCGGCAGCCGCGCGAAATCGGTGTTGTCGGGCCAGCGCGCGGTCCAGTTCTTGAGCAGTGCCAGCAGCCGGTTGCCCTGCACCAGCCCCGTGGGCAGCTTGAACTTGCCATCGCCATAGCCGGCGGACAGCCCGATCGGATACTGGAAATCGTCCTCGCGCAGCGATTGCGGCAGCTTGGCGCGCTCGTTGCGGTCAAACGCGATATCGCTCAAGTCCACCTGCGAAAGCTTCTGCTCGAGCTCATCCGCACGCAGGCCGCTGGCGTACAGCCCGCCCACCACCGCGCCCATGCTGGTGGCGGCAATCACATCCACCGGAATGCGCATGCGCTCCAGCATCTTCAACACGCCGATATGCGCATAGCCGCGCGCCCCGCCACCCGACAGCACCAGGCCGATGCGCGGCCGTGCCGGGTCCGCCCCCGGTTGGTTGGGCGCCACACGCTGACCATGGACGGGCGACAGGGCGGCAAGCAGGAGCACGGCGGCGACCAGCCGAGACCCGTGGCGGCGAATCAAAGAAGCCGTCTGGAAAGCCATGGCGTGAAGGACGATTCTGGTTAGGGGCGAAGTTGCAGGCGCAATGATTCCACAACCCGGATTTACCCGGTGCAATTGCCTGCGCCGCATCGCAGCAGGCCCGGGCGCAGATGAATACTTTTCAGGGCGAAAGTGACAGAATATTGCCGGACCCGGACACGCTTGTTCCTACAATCCGCGGTTGCCTCTTAAAGAAAGGGGCGACAGAAGACGTTCGGTAGCAGAGCCTGTTTGGCAATGAATCGGGAGTGCGAAGCCCTTCAAAAAGTCGCAGGGCGAGGCGTGGCGAGTGCGGTGTGGCGAGCCACATAAGCGAGCCACAACGCGGCCATGTGGCTTTTTGAAGGGCTTCCCGAAGGGTTTGCCCCAAAACGGCTCGCGTGGGGTGTTGCAGCCCTTGCCCTTGGAATGCCAAGGGCAGCGGTCTGCGCCTACCACGCAAACCGTTTTGGGACAAACGCATCTCCCGATTCATTGCCAAACAGGCTCTAAGAACTGAAACGCCCAAACAGGAGGAGACCAAGATGTGGAATCAAGTCTATGACCCGCTCGGCAGTGCCGTGTGGTCAACCATTGCGGCCGGGGTACCGGTGGCCGTGCTGCTGTGTTCGCTGGCGTTCTTTCATATGCAGGCCCACTTGGCAGCGGGCCTCGCGTTGATTGTCGGGGTAGGCATCGCCGCCTTCATCTTCGGCATGCCGGCTGCGATGGCGGGCAAGGCGGCGGGGCTGGGCATTGTCTCGGGCCTGTTCCCGATCGGCTGGATTGTTCTCAACATCATCTTCCTGCACCGGCTCACCACCTTGAACGGCTCATTCAAGGTCTTGCAGAGTTCCATTTCCGGCATTACCGAAGACCGCCGCCTGCAACTGCTGCTGGTGGCGTTCAGCTTTGGCGCGTTTTTTGAAGGCGCGGCGGGTTTCGGCACGCCGGTGGCGGTGACGGGCGCCATCCTAATCGGGCTGGGCTTTTCACCGCTGGCGGCATCGGGCCTGGCGCTGATCGCCAACACCGCGCCGGTGGCCTATGGTGCGCTGGGTGCGCCGCTCATCGGGCTGGCCTCGGTGACGGGGCTGGACTTGCTGCAGCTCTCGGCCATGGTCGGCCGCCAGTTGCCGTTCTTCTCGGTGCTGGTGCCGTTCTGGCTGATCTGGGCGTTTGCGGGCTTCCGCGGCATGCTGCAGATCTGGCCGGCGATCCTGGTGGCCGGCGTGTCGTTCGCCATTCCACAGTTCCTGGTGTCGAACTTCCACGGCCCCTGGCTGGTAGACGTGATTGCCGCGCTGGTGTCGATGGGTTCGCTCACGCTGTTCCTGAAGGTGTGGAAGCCCAAGACGATCTGGACGTCCACCGCCCTGCGCAACCGCGAAGACAACTCCCGCGTCGACCCCGAAGCTGCCGAGGAAGCGCGCCAAGCCACCACCGGCACCGACGGCAAGATCAGCCGCGTGCAAGCCTGGCTGCCGTGGGTGATTTTGACCGTGTTCGTGTTCATCTGGGGCGTACCGCAGTTCAAGGCCTTTGCCGACGGCGTGTGGGCGTTCAAGTTCGCCATCCCCGGGCTGGACAAGATGGTGCTCAAGGGCCCGCCGGTGGTGCCCAAGGTGATTGCCGAAGGCGCGGTGTTCAACTTCAACGTGCTGTCGATGGCGGGCACGGGCATTCTGGTGTCGGCCATCGTGGGTGGCCTGCTGATGGGCTACTCGCTGCCGCGCATGGCGAAGGAATACTGGAACACCATCAAGCTCACGCGCTATTCGCTGCTGACCATCTGCGCGATGTTCGGCATCGGTTACCTGACCCGCTACTCGGGGCTCGATGCCACACTGGGCCTCGCCTTTGCGCACACCGGCGTGCTGTACCCGCTGTTCGGCACCATGCTCGGCTGGCTGGGCGTGGCGCTCACCGGGTCGGACACCGCATCGAACGTGCTGTTCGGCGGCCTGCAGAAGACCACGGCCGAGCAACTTGGCCTGTCGCCGATCCTGATGTCCGCGGCCAACAGCTCGGGCGGCGTGATGGGCAAGATGATCGACGCACAGTCCATCGTGGTGGCCTCCACCGCCACCAAGTGGTACGGCCACGAGGGCGACATCCTGCGCTACGTGTTCTTCCACTCGATCGCGCTGGCCTTCCTGGTGGGGCTGATGATCACGCTGCAGGCCTACGTGGAGCCATTCACGCGGATGGTGGTGCACTGACCTCCAACGCTTCAACGCACGAACAAGCCGCTCCACCGAGCGGCTTTTTTCATGGTGCGATGGATATGTGGAGCGGCCGGTTCGCCAGCCTCGACACGTTTTCGCTTCAGCCTCCATCGCGTCCGGCAGGGCACCACTAGGCTCGCACTCTGGCGGCTTTTGGATAACACCGTGATGCGGCCCGACCGAGGCTGACGCTGCCGGACGCCGAGCACGCTCACGCCCCAGTCCGAGCGCTGCCCTGGGTTGCGGCCGCATCCCGGTGGCTGCTTAGCCGGATCGACTGCATCCCCGCTCTTCGGGCTGTTTTGCGTAGCCAGCACGCCCTTGAACCATTCGCCCACCCTTCAAACAGGAGCAGGTATGTCAGTTCATATGCCCTCATCCAATACCGCCAGCCGCGAAGCGAAGCACGCCTCGCTAGGCGACTACGCCAATGCTGCACTGGACACCGCGGCGTCCTTTGCCGGCATTGGAGGTACCCCTAACCCACAAGGCCCGTCCGACCAGACACAGTTGAGCCTCTACCAAGGCATCAGCGCGAAGCTGACCGCATCGCTCAGTGCCGAGAACGATGACGACGATGACGACGACGACGTCACGCAAAACAGCGGCAACCGGCATGTAGCGACGCCGCCAAGCTCGGCAGCGCCGCAGCAAGCTCAGTCGCCGCAATCCACGGTGACGTGGAACGGCGGCACGCTGAGCCAGACGGAGGTGCAGATCGTGTCGGTGCTGGATCGGCATAAAGACCAGTGCCCGCTCAGCTGGGATGGCCTTCAGGACAAGATCAACGATCCGTCCACGCCGCCCGACTTGAAAGCGGCGCTGCAGGGGCTGGCGCAAGACCAGCGTCTGTTCATCGCTATCGGATCGCAAGGCGACGGCCGTTGCGGCGGCAAGATCAAAGCCAATGACCTGGATGCCTTCACTGCCGAGCACGCGCAGGTCAGCGCGTTCAACGAGCAGCAGGCCAAGAGTTTCGAGCAGAACTACATCCCTTCGGACGGCAACGCGAATGGCCAGCCTTCCGTCATGACGGAAAGCGATGCCCTGCGCGAGCTCTACAAGTATTCCGACAACCTGACCAAAAAGCTCGGCCAGGACGAGTTCCAGCAGATCGTGGATGGCGACGCCAAGACCGGCAAGACGCCACCGCAGGTCATTGCCGCTGCGCAGTACTTCCTCGACCATCAGGACGCCTGGAACCGCTTGACCGGCGGCGGCGAAGTCAACAAGGCCGACTTCCTGCAAGCGGCGTCCTCGTCGATGAGCCTCACGCAGAGCGAGCTGAATACGCTCAAGACGATGAACGACAACCAGGCTGCGTTCTTTGGCGATGGCGACCTCACGCGAGACAAGCTGGCCAGCATGGCCAACAACAAGCAGCTCGACCCGAATGTCCGCCAGGCAGCGACCCATCTGCTACAAGATCCGGTGTTGTTCAGCCTGCTGAATAACGCCATCACGGGTTACAAGACGCACCACGGCTTCTTCGATTTCGGCGGTGGCCATACGGTCGACTCCGGCAATATCGCGGGCCGCGACTTCCAGAAGTTCTACGGCAACCTGTCGCAAGCCAACCTGACGGTTCAGAAGCCGCAGACCCACACGCCCAAAACCGACGCCGACAAAAATGCGGTCGCCTGCATGCTGATGGGCACTGCCGACCAGCCCGAGATCAAGACGCCCAAGCACAACGGCGGTTTCCTGATGCACGCGATCGATGAAGCGCTCAAGGTCGAAGGCAAGCTGCTGGATTGGGCGTCGATGGCGGTTGGGGCGCTGAGTTTCATTCCCGGCGTGGGCGAACTCGCGGACGCTGCATCCACGGCGCTAGAAGCCGAGTCTCAGGGCTGCAACATCCTGCATACGATGGTCAGCGGCGGCAACGTGAAGAAGGCGCTGGAGGAAGCGGGCCTCAATCTGGCCGCTGCCGCCATCGGCAACATCGGCGGCCCCGAGGTTCGGCTGGCGATGAAGGAAGGCATCACCAAGATCATCGCCGAGAAGGCCATCAATGCCGGCATGGACATGGCGGTATCGCAGGCACAAGGCTATGCGGAAAACTATCTCGCCGGCCTGAAGAGCCGATTGGAAGACCCCGCGCAATCTCCTGCCGGGCAAGACCCGACGCAGGAAGACAGCGAGACCCCTTCCATGTTGGCAGCCAACAGCCCGCAGGTGCCGCAGCAAAAGACGGACGACGACGACGGCGACGTGGTGTAACAGCCTTTGCCATGAAGGGCTCGCCGGTGCCAAGCCGGCGGCCCATCGGGTCGGCCTGACTGCAACCCTGTGTCAGGCAAGGGTGGCAGCGGGCGCGTATCATGCCTCCCTCCCCGCCTTCGCGCGTCCCGCTCCGGGGCACCGCCCCGCCTGACCCGCCATGCTGCTGCGCCGCCTCGAAAAGCTCATCGACCCGTTCCGCCCCCTGCCTGACAGCCAACCGCCAAGCCAAGTCTGGCGCTTCTACGCCCACTTCCTGCGCGAGGTGCGTGGCGCCTTCGTGTTGCTGCTGGTGGTGGGGTTGGTCGGCGCGCTGATCGAGGTTGCCCTGTTCGACTTCCTCGGCCGCATCCTCGACATGATCCAGGCGACGCCGGGCGCAGCGTTCTTCACCCGCCATCGCAACACACTGCTGTGGATGGCGTTTGTCGCTCTAGTTGCGCGGCCGGTCATTTCCGGGCTGCATGATGTGCTGGTGCACCAGGTCATCAACCCCAACGTCGCCAATCTGATCCGCTGGCAAAACCACCGGTACGTGCTCAAACAAAGCCTATCGTTTTTCCAGAACGACTTTGCCGGCCGCATCGCCCAGCGCATCATGCAAACCGGCTTCTCGTTGCGCGACTCTGCGGTGCAAACGGTGGATGCGCTGTGGCACGTGGTGATCTATGCCTTGAGCGCCCTGGTGCTGTTTGCGCAGGCGGACTGGCGGCTGATGCTGCCGCTGCTGCTGTGGATCGGCTGCTACAGCATCGCCCTCGCCTACTTCGTTCCGCGTGTGAAGGCGCGCTCGGTCATCGCCACCGAATCGCGCTCCAAGCTGATGGGCCGCATTGTCAACGGCTACACCAACATCACCACGCTCAAGCTGTTTTCCCACACGCAGCATGAAGAAACCTATGCGCGTGACGCCATGGCCGAGCACACCGACAAGGTGCGCCAATCCGGCCGCATGATCAGCGGCATGGATTTCACCATCACCGCCATGAACGGGCTCCTGATTGCGGGCACCACCGGCCTGGCCCTGTGGCTATGGAGCGAGGGCCGCGTCAGCGCCGGCACCATCGCGCTGACCACGGGCCTGGTGATCCGCATCAACAACATGTCGAGCTGGATCATGTGGGTGGTCAACGGCATCTTTGAAAACGTTGGCCAGGTGCAGGACGGCATGCAGACGATTGCCGTGCCGCGTACCGTGACCGACCGGCCCGATGCCAAGCCCCTGCACATCACGCAAGGCGAAGTGCGCTTCGAGCAAGTTGGTTTTCACTACGGCAAGGGCGGCGGTGTCATCGAAGGGTTGGACCTCGTGGTCCGCCCCGGCGAGCGCATCGGCCTGGTCGGCCCGTCGGGGGCGGGCAAATCGACGCTGGTCAACTTGCTGCTGCGCCTGTACGACGTCGAGCGCGGCCGGATTCTGGTGGACGGCCATGACATTGCCGCCGTCACGCAAGAAAGCCTGCGCGAGCAGATCGGCATGGTCACGCAGGATACGTCGCTGCTGCACCGCTCGATTCGCGACAACCTGCGCTACGGCAAGCCCGACAGCACCGAGGCCGAACTGATGGAAGCCGTGCGCCGTGCGCGGGCGGATGGGTTTATCCCACACCTATCGGACGCGCAGGGCCGGCACGGCTTTGATGCGCTGGTGGGCGAGCGCGGCGTGAAGCTCTCGGGTGGTCAGCGCCAGCGCATTGCCATTGCGCGGGTGCTGCTCAAGGATGCGCCGATCCTCATTCTGGACGAAGCCACCTCAGCGCTCGACTCAGAAGTCGAAGCCGCGATTCAGGAAAGCCTGGAAACGCTGATGCAGGGCAAGACGGTGATTGCGATTGCGCATCGGCTATCGACCATTGCTCGGATGGATCGGCTGGTGGTGCTGGATGGCGGGCGGATTGTTGAGAGCGGCACGCATGCTGAGCTGCTCGCGCAGGGGGGGTTGTATGCGCGGTTGTGGGCGCATCAGACGGGGGGGTTTGTGGGGGTGGATTGAGGGGGGGGTTGGGTTTTTGTTTTGGCCTTGGTGGTCCATCCCTTGTTTCATCCCCTGCCGGGGCTGACTCACTTTCTTTGTCTTGCCAAAGAAAGTAAGCAAAGAAAGGCGCGCCCGAGATGGCGACCCATCCCTTGAATTTCCGTAACCGGGCGGAGGCCGGGAAAACTCGCTTCGCTCAGACAGTTCCCGGCCTTTTTTCCGCCCGCTTACGAAAATTCAAGGCGCCATCAAGGGCAGGAACGTCAAAGGCCAAACCGACGGACACTCGTGCGAGCGCCAAGGCGAAAGGGGTACGCATAGCGCCGCCCCGGGTGGCAACGAAGTGGCACGCTGGCAATCGATGGTTTGCTTTTCCCCTGCCCTATGCGGCGCCTTGAATTTCTGTTGCAAGGAGGAAAAAGGAAGGGAAACTGTTTGAGCGAAGCGAGTTTTTCCCTTCCCCTCCTTGCGGCATAAATTCAAGGAGTCTTTCGCCGCATCGGGCGCGCCTTTCTTTGCTTACTTTCTTTGGCAAGACAAAGAAAGTGAGTCGCCCCCGGCAGGGGGTGAAACGAAGATGGACCACCAAGCCCCGTCCTGGCAGGGAATGAAACAAGGGATGGACCACCAAGGCAAAAACCTTAATCAGAGCAAATCAAACCCACCCCATCCCCCCCACCAACGCCCCAATCCCCACCAGCACCAGCGGATGCACCCGCGTAAAAGTACAAGCGATGACGGTCGCCACCGTCAGCGCAATCGTGCCAACACTGTTATCAGCCCCACGCGTCAGCACCCACCCAGTAGAAAACATCAACCCGATCGTCAGCGGCGCCAACCCACGCCGCACCAACGCAATCCATCGCGCATCGGGCTTGCGATCCATCACCCGCGCGATCACCGCGGCAATCACGCACGACGGCCCGCAGATACCCACCAGCGAGGCAATCGCCCCACCCAGCCCGGCTGCCTGCCAGCCAAACAACTCAACGAAGAGCACGTTCGGCCCGGGAGCCGCCTGCGAGATGGCGTACATGGCGCTCAACTGCTCGCTCGTCATGTAGTGACGCGTGTCGACCAGGAAACGGTGCATGTCCGGCAACGTCGAGCTGGCTCCGCCAATGGCCAGAAACGACAGCACCAGGAAGTGCCAGAAGAGATCGAAGACGGTGGTGAGATAGGCCATCACCGCGTGGCCCTCCACTCCAGCACCAGCGCGAGCGGAATCAGCACCAGCATGACCGGCAGCAACGGCCACTGCAGCACACCAATCGTGATGAACACGGCCAAGCCGATGCCGACAGCGCGCCACGTGCGCGACTGCCCCTGCGCCAGTTTGACCGCGGTGGAAAGCACCAGCCCCGCCGCCACGGCCGCCATGCCCTTGAGCAGGTTCTGCGTAAAAGCCAATGCGCTGAAATGGTCGTACACCAGCACGATCAGCAACAGCAGCACGGCCGGCACCATCACCAGGCCACCCAGCGCTGCTGCCGCGCCGCGCACCCCGTGGTAGCGGTAGCCGAGCATCACCGAGAGATTGACGACGTTCGGGCCGGGCAGCACCTGCCCAAGGCTCAGCAGTTCAGCAAACTCGGCGTTGGACAGCCACCCGTTGCGGTCGACAATGCCGGCACGCGCGAATGGCAACACGCCGCCAAAGCCCGACAGGCCCATGCGCGCAAACTCGGTGAAGAGGGTGCGGCACGATGGAACATTGGCCTTTGCGTCTGCAACGGCTTCAGGCTCGGCGTGCGGGTTGCTCATCGGATCAGGCGGTGAATCAGGCGACTTCGGGTGCGGGCTTGGGCAGCGAGAGCTTCGGATCGCGCAGCTTGGGCTCCAGCGTCTTGCCCTTGCGTGCGCGCTTGCTCGCGTAGGCCTCTTGCGCACGGGTCGTCATGGTCTGCTCGACCGCCTTGCCGCCACGCGGGCCGGTGCCCGACAGCACGAAGCCTGCTGCGCCAAATGCAATCGCCTGGAGCAGCGTTTCGTTCTTCTCCAGCTCCATCAGGATCACGCCGCGGCCACCGCTGGCGAG
This sequence comes from Ralstonia sp. 25C, assembly GCF_051904805.1. Lineage (NCBI taxonomy): Bacteria > Pseudomonadati > Pseudomonadota > Betaproteobacteria > Burkholderiales > Burkholderiaceae > Ralstonia > Ralstonia sp. 25C. The sequence goes on from NZ_CP196737.1 coordinate 769,789, forward strand.
CGTCTTCAGCTCGCTGATCTGGAACAGCAGCATGCGCCCGCCTTCCGACAGACAGGCCACGCCGTAGGCATCGGCCGGCACCGGTGCGGGCTTGTTCGGTTGGTCCCCCTCATCCAGCGTGAGGAACGCCTTGCCGGCCTTCTGGCGGCCGACCATGTCGCCCACCTTGGCCAGGAAGCCGTTACCGCCGCGCGTGGAGATCACCAGGTTCTGCTCGGCATGGCCGGCGAACGTGTGGGCGATATGCGTGCCCGGCGCGAGTTCGATCAGCGTGGTCAGCGGCACGCCGTCGCCACGACCGCCCGGCAGGTTGGCCACGGCGACCGAGTAGACGCGGCCGGTGCCCTTGTCGTCGCGCGTGCCGAAGATCAGCAGCGCATCGGTGGTACGGCATTCAAACGTGTCGTACAGCGTGTCGCCTGCCTTGAAGCCGAACTGCGTGGCGTCGTGGCCGTGGCCCTGACGCGTACGCACCCAACCCTTCTGCGAGACGATCACCGTAACGGGTTCGTCGATGACCTTCACCTCGGCGGCGGCGCGGCGTTCTTCCTGGATGAACGTGCGGCGGTCGTCGCCGTATTGCTTCGCGTCGGTCTCGATCTCCTTGATGATGCGGCGGCGCATCATGGTCTCGGACTTCAGCAGCACATCGAGGTCGGACTGCTCTTCGCGCAGGTTCTTCAGCTCCTGCTCGATCTTGATGGCTTCCAGGCGCGCGAGTTGGCGCAGGCGGATTTCCAGGATGTCTTCCGCCTGGCGGTCGCTCAGGTTGAAGACCTGGATCAGCGCCGCCTTCGGCTCGTCGCTCTCGCGGATGATGCGGATCACGTCCTCGATGCGCAGCAGCACCATCTGCCGGCCTTCGAGGATGTGGATACGGTCTTCCACCTTGCCCAGGCGATGGCGCGTACGGCGCGTGACCGTGGCGAAGCGGTACTGAATCCATTCAACGAGGATGTCGCGCAAGCCCTTCTGACGCGGCCGGCCATCCGTGCCGATCATCACCAGGTTGATGGCCGCGCCCGATTCCAGCGACGTATGTGCCAGCAGCGCGTTGGCAAATTCCTGCTGGTCGATGTTCTTGCTCTTGGGCTCGAACACCAGACGCACCGGCGCATCCTTGCCCGACTCATCGCGCACCGCATCGAGCAGGCCGAGCATGGTCTGCTTCATGGTGAGCTGATCCGGCGACAGCGACTTCTTGCCCGTGCGCACCTTCGGATTGGTCAACTCTTCAATCTCTTCCAGCACCTTCTGCGACGAGGTGTTGGGCGGCAGCTCGTTCACCACCAGTTGCCACTGGCCGCGTGCGAGTTCTTCGATCTTCCAGCGCGCGCGCACCTTCAGGCTGCCGCGGCCGGTCTCGTACACCTGCGCAATATCGGCAGCCGACGAGATGATCTGCCCACCCCCCGGGAAGTCCGGCCCGGGCATGTGCTGCATCAGGTCGGCGCTGGTGAGCTTGTCGTCGCGGATCAGCGCCACGGCGGCGTTCGCCACTTCGCGCAGGTTGTGCGACGGGATTTCCGTGGCCATGCCCACCGCAATGCCCGATGCGCCGTTGAGCAGCACGAACGGCAGGCGCGCCGGCAGCAGCTTCGGCTCGTCCATCGAACCGTCGTAGTTCGGGACGAAATCGACGGTGCCCTGGTCCAGCTCTTCGAGCAGCAGGCGCGAGATCGGCGTCAGGCGGGCTTCGGTATACCGCATCGCGGCAGCGCCGTCGCCATCGCGCGAGCCGAAGTTGCCCTGGCCGTCGATCAGCGGGTAACGCAGCGAGAAATCCTGCGCCAGACGCACCAGTGCGTCGTAGGCGGATTGATCGCCGTGCGGGTGGTATTTACCGAGCACGTCGCCCACCACGCGCGCCGATTTCACCGGCTTGGCATCAGAGCGCAGGCCCATCTCGTGCATCGCAAACAGGATGCGGCGCTGCACCGGCTTCTGGCCGTCGGCTACCTCGGGCAGCGCACGGCCCTTGACCACGCTGATGGCGTAGTCGAGGTAGGCGCGCTCGGCATAGGCGCCAAGCGTGAGCGCTTCGGCCGGCTCGCTGGGGTCGAAGAGGATGTCTTGTTGTTCCATGGAGGCTCAAGCGAAAGCGGCGCGCTTCAAAGGTGCGGCGCCGCCAGGATCAATGTTGGGGGATGTTGGTGGCCACGCCGGTGGCCGGGTCCAATACGAGTTCGATGCGGGTCGGGCGGCCGGTGCGGCCAGGCTTGCGCGTGGCCATGACACCGTTGGCGCTCACGTTCATCAGCCCTGGCACAGCGGCAACCGGGTTGTAGTAGCGATAGAACTGCAGCACCGTCTTCACGTAATTCTGCGTCTCGGCGTACGGGGGAATGTCGTTGCCGTGCTTCTGCACTGCGCCTTCACCGGCGTTGTAGGCGGCCAGCACCAGTTCGAGGTTGCCCGAGAACATGCGCAGCAGATCGCTCAAATAGCGCACGCCGGTAGTGATGTTGGTCTTCGGGTCGGCCAGCTTCTGCGCAGCCGTGCGGCGCGCGTCGCCGGTCACGCCGTAGCGCGCGCCCGTGTCCGGAATCACCTGCATCAGCCCGATCGCACCCTTGGGCGACACGGCTTGCGGGTTGAAGCCAGATTCAGCGGCAATCACGGCTTTCACCAGCGCAGGGTCGATGCCGTGCTTGCTCGCGGCCTGGCGGATCAGCGGTTCGACCGTCGGCACGTTCGGGTGCTGCAGCACCGCGCGCACGAGGCGTTGACGCATGCCGGCGTTGTCGAGCGCATCGCGCTTGGTGGCGTTGAGGTAGGTGTCGGCGTCGGGCAGTTCACCGACCGGCAGAGCGATGGCGCTGTCGCCTTTGTCGTCGGCCTTGCTGGCCACCGCCGCGCCCTTCATGAACAGCACGTAGCGGTCATCCAAGCGCTCGGACGCGAAATGCGCCAGACCGTTTTCGTCGATGTAGCCGTAGACGTCCGCACGCGCCGGCATGCTGGCCACTAGGGCCAGCGCCGTCAATGCGAATGCGCTGTATTGAAACAGCGGTCGGAACAGCTTCATCGTTCGGTCAGCGATCAAATATCGGCTTCGACGTCGTTACCGCGCGCTTCCAGCCACGTGCGGCGTGCGCCGGCTTCGCCCTTGCCCATCAGCATGTTCATCACGCCGATGGTCTGCTCTTCGCCCAGCTCGCCCAATTTGATGGGCAGCAGGCGGCGGGTGTCGGGGTTCATGGTGGTTTCCCAGAGCTGCTCGGCGCTCATTTCGCCCAGGCCCTTGAAGCGGGAGATCTGCCAGGCGCCTTCCTTGACGCCGTCCTTGCGCAGCTTGTCTTCAATGGCTTCCAGCTCGCCGTCATCCAGCGCGTAGAGCTTCTGCGCGGGCTTCTTGCCGCGCGCCGGCGCATCGACACGATACAGCGGCGGGCGCGCCACGCATACATTCCCGCGCGCGATCAACTGCGGGAAGTGCTTGAAGAACAACGTGAGCAGCAGCACCTGGATGTGCGCGCCGTCCACGTCCGCATCGGACAGGATGCAGATCTTGCCGTAGCGCAGGCCGGAGAGGTCCACCGTATCGTTCGGCCCATGCGGATCCACGCCAATGGCGACCGCAATGTCGTGCACTTCGTTGTTGGCGAACAGGCGGTCGCGCTCGGTTTCCCACGTGTTCAGCACCTTGCCGCGCAACGGCAGGATGGCCTGGTATTCCTTGTCGCGGCCCATCTTGGCCGAACCACCGGCGGAGTCACCCTCTACCAGGAAGAGTTCGTTGCGGGTGATGTCGTCGGATTCGCAATCGGTCAGCTTGCCGGGCAGCACGGCCACGCCGGAGCCCTTCTTCTTCTCGACCTTCTGCGCCGCGCGCGTGCGGGCCTGCGCCTGCTTGATGACGAGTTCGGCCAGCTTCTTGCCGTGGTCGACGTGCTGGTTCAGCCACAGCTCCAGCGCCGGGCGGCTGAAGGTGGACACCAGCCGCACGGCATCGCGGCTGTTCAGGCGTTCCTTGATCTGGCCCTGGAACTGCGGGTCCAGCACCTTGGCCGACAGCACGAACGAGGCGCGCGCAAACACGTCCTCGGGCATCAGCTTGACGCCCTTGGGCAGCAGCGCGTGCATCTCGACAAAGCTCTTCACAGCCTGGAACAGGCCTTCGCGCAAACCGGATTCGTGCGTGCCACCCGCGGGCGTCGGGATCAGGTTGACGTAGGACTCGCGCACCGGCGAGCCCTCTTCCGTCCAGGCCACCACCCACGAGGCACCTTCGCCGTAGGCAAAGCCTTCTTCGCCGGGCTTGTCCGGGTCGGCAAAATGCTCGCCCTCGAACAGGGGGATTACCGGCTCGGCGCCGCTGCCCTGCGCGAGCGCTTCCACCAGATAGCCGCGCAGACCCTCGGCGTATTGCCATTCGAGCGTCTCACCGGTTTTTTCCAGCGTGAGCGTGACCTTCACGCCCGGCAGCAGCACGGCCTTGCTGCGCAGCAAACGCTGCAGTTCGGCCTGCGGAATGTTCTCGGAATCGAAGTACTTGGCGTCGGGCCAGGCACGTACGCGGGTGCCGCTCTTCTTCTCGCCGCGTTCGGCCTTGCGGGTGGCTAGCGGCTCGATGACGTCGCCGCCAGAGAACGCGAGCGTCGACACATTGCCGTCGCGCCACACCGTCACTTCCAGCCGCGTCGACAACGCGTTCGTGACCGACACGCCCACGCCGTGCAAACCGCCGGAGAACGCATACGCGCCGCCACTGCCCTTGTCGAACTTGCCGCCCGCGTGCAGGCGCGTGTAGACGATCTCGACCACCGACACACCCTCTTCCGGGTGGATGCCGACGGGAATGCCGCGCGCCTCGTCTTCCACGCTCACGCTGCCATCTTTGTGCAGCGTCACGGCAATCAGCTTGCCGAAGCCGCCCAACGCCTCGTCGGCGGCGTTGTCGATCACTTCCTGCACGATGTGCAGCGGGTTGTCGGTGCGCGTGTACATACCCGGCCGTTGCTTGACCGGTTCCAGGCCCTTGAGGACCTTGATCGACGATTCGCTGTATTGGGAGGTTTTGCTCATGGAAGGCGGAAAGCTGGCGGGCTCAGGGTCTGCCCTGAGCGCCGGAATGCAGCGCGCATTGTAAAGGAAGCTGTCTTGAACAATGCGCAGGGATTGTCAGCGTTGGGATGCGACCTTTAACCGACATTCGGTCAACATCCCGCTGACATGTAGGTGCTTTACGCGGTGCCGGCGCGCTTGCCTTCGAGGGCTTCCCAGCGCTCAAGCGCCTCGAGCAGTTCCAGCTCGATGGCTTCGTGGCGCTCGGCCAGCTTCTGGGCGCGCTCGGGGTCCCGCCCGTAGATCGTGCCGTCCGCCAGTTCGGCGTTGACCTGTTTCTGCTCGGTTTCCAACGCCTCGATGGTGGCGGGCAACGCGTCCAGCTCGCGCTGTTCCTTATAGCTGAGCTTGACCGTGGCACGCTCGCGCGGCTTGGCGGCTTCAGGCTTCTTTTCTTCGGCGACGGGCTTGGCGGCCTGGGCGATCTGCGCGGAACGGGCCGACTGCGTCTGCCAATCCGAGAACCCGCCCACGTATTCGCGCCAGCGGCCCTCGCCTTCGGCCGCGATCACCGAGGTGACGACGTTGTCGACAAAGGCGCGATCGTGCGAGACCAGGAACACCGTGCCGCTGTATTCCTGCAGCAGCTCTTCCAGCAGTTCCAGCGTGTCGATGTCCAGATCGTTGGTCGGCTCATCGAGCACCAGCACGTTGGCCGGGCGCGCAAACAAGCGCGCCAGCAGCAGCCGGTTGCGCTCGCCGCCCGACAGCGACGCCACCGGCGAGCGCGCACGCTCGGGCGCGAAGAGGAAGTCGCCCAGGTAGCTCATCACGTGCTTGCGCTGGCCGTTGACTTCAATCCAGTCGCTGCCGGGGCTGATGGTGTCGGCCAGCGACCGATTCAGGTCCAACTGCGCGCGCATCTGGTCGAAGTACGCGACCTGCAAATTCGTGCCGTTGCGCACCGTGCCTGAATCGGGCGCGAGTTCGCCGAGGATCAGCTTGAGCAGTGTGGTCTTGCCGACACCGTTGGCGCCGAGAATACCGACCTTGTCGCCGCGCATGATGGTGGCGGTAAAGGTGTCGACGACGGTTTTGTCGCCATAGCGCTTGGTCACGTCGGTCAACTCGGCAACGATCTTGCCGGAGCGGTCGCCCTGCGAGACTTCGAGCTTGACGTTGCCCTGCACCTCGCGGCGCGCCTGGCGGTCCACACGCATCTGCTCCAGCCGCGCGACGCGGCCGACGCTGCGCGTGCGGCGGGCTTCGACGCCCTTGCGGATCCACACTTCTTCCTGCGCGAGCAGCTTGTCGAAGCGGGCGTTTTCCAGCGCTTCGGCTTCGAGCTGCTGCGCCTTGCGTTCCTGATACGCGGTGAAATTGCCCGGGTACGAACGCAGCATGCCGCGATCCAACTCGATGATGCGCGTAGCGACGCGGTCGAGGAACGCGCGATCGTGCGTGATGAACAGCACGCTGCCGCGGAAGGCCAGGAGCAGGTCTTCGAGCCAGCGGATGGAGTCGTAGTCGAGGTGGTTGGTCGGCTCGTCCAGCAGCAGGATGTCCGGCGCGCCCACCAGCGCCTGCGCCAGCGCTACGCGCTTGGTCAAGCCGCCAGAGAGCGAACCGATGCGCGCACCCGGCTGCAGGCCAAGCTGCGCGATGGTCGTTTCCACGCGCGTGTGCAATTGCCAGGCGTCGGCGGCGTCGAGTTGCGCCTGCAGTGCATGCAGCTTGTGCAGCGCCTCTTCATCGTGGGATTCCCCCATCGATGCGACGAGCGCTTCGTATTCCGCCAGCAGGCCGGCGGCGTGCGGCACGCCCAGCGCCACGGCTTCAGCCACGGTCTGGTCAGGATCGAACACCGGCTCTTGCGGCACATAAGCCGAGGTGACGCCGCTCTGGCGGGCGATCAGGCCGTCGTCGGGGGCGGTCGTGCCCGCCACGATCTTGAGCAGCGACGACTTGCCGGTGCCGTTGCGGCCGATCAGGCCAACGCGCTCGCCGGCCTCCAACGAGAAATCGGTGTGGTCGAGCAGCGCCACGTGGCCGAACGCCAGTTGCGCATCGGTAATGGAAAACAGGGCCATGCTGGAGTGAAAAAGGGTGCGGGCCAGATAAGGCCGGAGAGGGCCGGAAGGCGCGTATTGTACGGCCGCCGCCATTGCGCTTGCCTGCGCGGGTGCTATAACGCTTGTGCCGCCGCGTGCCCTTTTTGCGCGGCGCCCATCCACATCAAGCCAGGGGGCACCCATGCGCGGACTGTTCGGGCTGTTGATCATTCTGATCGTGGCAGGCATCCCGGTGCGGCAAATCTTGCTGCGCACCGGTTTCTCTCAATGGTGGACGCTGCTGGTGGTTGTGCCGCTGGTGAATTTGATCGCGCTGTGGATCTTCGCGTTTTCGAGTTGGCCCCGGCAATCGTCCCAACCAGCGGGCGTGCTGCCCGATCAGCGCTAGAACGCGATCGCGCCAAAGAGGTCGCACCAAAGAAAACGGCCCGCTTTCGGCGGGCCGGAAGAGTCTCTCCTCGATGCCTTGCGAACAAGACATGGGCGCAGCATAGCGCCCCTTTTCGCTCTCGGGCAGTCAGGACAAACCCGGTAGGGAAAAACGCCGGTTTCTTTCCGCAACGCCAAGCACTATGCGGGTTTGCACCGCAACAACGCATGCCGCGTCAAGCATGCGCATGCCGCACCGGGACCGTGTCGAGCATCCCCGCTGGCGAGCGGTTTTTACACACGAGGTGCGCGCTGCGCACCATAACGGGGCGACCGTCTCAAGCTCGGCTTCTAGAGGGTTCAATCGGCCTTGCTGCCTGCTTACAACACTACAAAAGCCGGGCCAGCACGTTGCGCCATCGCGTCTTATCATGCGGCAGGCCCTCCGGCCATGAGCCGGGCATAACGATAAGGCGGGCCGCCATTTTTCTTTCCGGGGGATACAACCATGCTGTACTTCAAGCGCACGCTGCCTTGCGCCGCGCTGCTTTCCATCTCGCTGTCCATTCTTTCGCCCGGCGCAGCGCTGGCGTCTTCCACACCGGTGCTCGACCGCATCCGCGACACGGGCGTCATCCGCATCGCGCATCGCGAAAGCTCCGTGCCCTTCTCGTTCTACGATGCCGACAAAAAACCCATCGGCTATGCCGTCGACCTGTGCCTACGCGTGGTCGACAAGCTGCGCACGGAATTGAAGCGGCCGGACCTCAAAGTGCAGTACGTCATGGTCACGTCGTCTTCGCGGATTCCGACCATCGCCGAGGGCAAGGCCGAGCTCGAATGCGGCTCGACCACCAACACCCGCGAGCGCCGCGAAAAAGTGGCATTCACCATCCCGCACTACATCGCCGGCAGCCGGATGATCGTGAAAACGTCTTCGGGTATCCACAAGTGGGACGACTTGCGTGGCAAGACCGTAGTGTCCACCAAAGGCACCACCAACATCACTGAACTGCGCAAGGTGAATGACGCGCGCGTGCTAGGCATGACAATCCTTGAAGCCAAGGAACACGCGGAAGCGTTTGCCATGGTCGAGTCCGGCAAGGCCGACGCCTTTGCAATGGACGATGTGCTGCTCTACGGTTTTCGCGCCAACACCAAGAACCCCGCCGACTTTGCCGTGGTAGGCGATCTGCTGACCGTCGAACCCTACGCGATCATGCTCAGCAAGGACGACACGGAGTTCAAGCGACTTGTCGATCGCGCGATGACAAACGTTATCCTCGACTACGAAGCCGATAAGCTCTACAAGAAGTGGTTCCAGCAACCGATTCCGCCCAAGGGCGCGAAGCTCGATATTCCGATGAGCTTCCTGCTGCGCGATTCATTCAAGTATCCGAGCGACAAGGTCGCAGACTGAACGAAGCCGTGAGCCATCCACGCCGCCATACCAGGCGGCGTTTTTTATGGGTGCACGATCAACGCTGCGACGGCAGCATCGGCTTGCCGAGCATGCGCGACAGCACCGCTTCGGGCGAATGCGTGCGATCGGCAATCGCCACCGGGTCCAGATAGAAGGTCTGCTCCATCATCGCGCGGCCATGCATGGCTGCGTGCAATGCCTGGTCGCTGAAGACCACCCACGTTGCGCCAGGTGCAAACTCGAACGTCTGCTGCGGGGCGCTTTGCTGATAGTGCAGGTCCGCCTTGGCCAGATCATGCAGTTGCAGCATGCGGTGGTCATATTCCGAGCGCGGGCGCTTGGTAACGCGCAGCTTGTGCATCAGCCAGGACTGACCGGGCAGCATGGCGCGCGTCTTGGGCACAAAGCGCTGCGCAAAGTCCGCGAACGGCTCGCCGATGCGCCAGACGCGCGCAGCGTCCGGATCGACGTTGTGGAATACGCGCAGGAGCCGCTGACCATGCAACGGATTCGACGGAAACGCATCGACATGTAAGCGCGTATCGTCCTTGCGCCAACTCACGGGCCGCCCCGCAATCTCCGCGGGCCGCAGCGATGTGCCGGCGCGTTTGAGGTATGGACCGTAATCCGGGAACAGGTTCAGCACCAGACGCTCCGCAGCATCGGCGTAACGGCGGATCAGGGCCGTCAGGTCACGCAGGTCGGCGGGCGAGCCAACTGCCCCGCGCACCGTGGCGTCGTTCGCGCGCAGGTTGATGTTCTTCGTTTTGCCATCAGACCAGCGCGCATCGAGAAAGCGCTGTTCACGGGTATTCAGCGGAAAGTCCAGCGCAGGAAAGTGCAGCACGTTGCCGCGCTCCAGCGCAGTGCGCATCGCAGTGGCTTCGTTGAGCGTCACGGCAGGCGCCCACTCATGCACCGGCCACGGCACGACCATATCAATGGTGGGCGCTGTCACAGGCGCGGCTTCATCTGCCGCAAACGGCTCAAGCGGTACAGGTTGGGCGGGCACTAACCCCGGTTGCAGACTGCTCATACACAAATCACGCACTTACTTAAATAATGGCGAATGATAGTGCGTTCACCATCTCAGTGCATCGCTGAAAGACACAACATTGCAGTGACAGACATGCCATCACGGCAATGAGCGGCCCGTATGCGCCGGATTACAGGAAGTGCTTAACGACCTGCTCTTCCAAACCGACAAAGCGCACGAGCTGGCGCGAGCCATCGGGGAATTGTTTGATGACGTGGCCATCCGGCGTGTCGGTGTGCCGAAAGTAGATGGGTCGGGCAAGCGTGCCGTGCCGCTGCCTAGGGAGCATGCCCTCCAACGACGGCTCCACCGTCCACGGATCGTCCCGCTCTTCGGATGTCAGCATGTTGGTCGCATAGGGATGTCTGGATTGGGTGGAGAAGCATAACGTCGGTGAACATTTGCGCAAAGTTCGTAATACTTAAATCTGTTTCCTTCACCGATCGTTCGTTTTATTTAGCGTTTGCGCCGGTGAAAGCCGGGGTGGAGCGTGGGCCATTGCCCACAGAAGCCGGGGCGTCATCGCCGTTTCGTGGAAGGAAGGTACCCCGGGGTCGTCTGGTCTTGGTCGCGCAAATTGCGTAGAATCGCCGCTCGCTCGGGCGGCCTTGCGCTCACTCGGGCAGGTCACTCGCCGTAGCACAATGGATAGTGCACGCGCCTCCTAAGCGTGAGATACAGGTTCGATTCCTGTCGGCGGGACCAGCACACCGCAAAGCCAGGCAAACCGCCTGGCTTTTGTTCTTCGGCCGTAGAAACGACGAGGCCCGCCACCAGCGGGCGGGCCTATGGTTGCGGATGGCCCCGGGCCAGTCTGGGTCAACCCTAGGTCAACACCGGCAGCGCTTCGAGCAAGAGCAGCCCGATCAGCACCCCGATGATCGTCAGCAGCACGCGGATCCCTACCCGCGCGCCTCGGATCACCAGTGGCGCAGACGCCAGTCCGATCACGCCCGCCACGCAGACGGCGAGCAACAGGTACAGGTTGGAGAAGGCCATCGGGAATTCCATCATCCGCCCCTTAGCGGCCGCATGTGGCCGGTGTTTCGAGTATAGGCCGCGCATCCGATCCGGCAACCGCCGCAATATTTCTTTGACGCACTGCAAAAAATCGTGCTATAGTCCACAACTTGGCTGCTTACTGCCCTGAGTGCATGCGCAGCCGATTGCCACTGTGCTTGGCATCGTCTCCGATCTCCCGCGTGGATTCACATCACGCCGAAGGGACCGCCGCCCCACCTCGCTGATCCATGTGACTCACATTCAGCTTGAGGCCGGCCCACTCCCCCGCCTGTCCGTTCTGCAGCCCGTCTGTCGAACCGGCCTTATCCGATTGGCGCCGACGCCCGTGATTAACCGGTCGCCGTATCCCATTTCCGCCGTTCGCATCCATTGATGCGGTTGGCGCGGCAGCCTTACTTAAAAGCTATTCGACATGACGCAGCCTCAAGACGGCAGCGGCGCTATTGCGCACGCTGAAACCACGATTACCCCGAATTCCGACAATCTCATCGCCGACGCCGCGACTCGTGCCAGCGCTTTTGCTGAGCTGGGCCTGGACGAACGCATCGTTCGTGCGCTGGGTGAAGTGAACTACACCACCCCGACGCCGGTGCAGGCGCAAGCCATTCCGGCCGCCCTGGCAGGCAGCGACCTGCTGGTCACGAGCCAGACCGGTTCGGGCAAGACCGCCGCATTCATGCTGCCGGCCATCCAGCGCATCAGCGAGCAGCCTGAGCCGCAGCGCCCGCGCATGGACGGCCCGCCGCAACGCATGAAGGGCCGCCGCCCTCGCCCGGCCCCGGCGAAGCCGTCGCTGCTGGTGCTCACGCCCACGCGTGAACTCGCCCTGCAGGTGACGACCGCCGCGTCGCAGTACGGCCGCCACATGCGCCGCATCGTCTGCGCGAGCATCCTGGGCGGCATGCCCTACCCGAAGCAGCTCGACATGCTCGCACGCATGCCGGACATCATCATCGCCACGCCGGGCCGTCTGCTCGACCACATCGATTCGGGCCGCATCGACCTGTCGGCGCTGAACATGCTGGTGTTCGATGAAGCCGACCGCATGCTCGACATGGGCTTTGCCGATGACATCGAAGCCATCGTCGGTGCCACGCCCGCAACGCGTCAGATGCTGATGTTCTCGGCCACCATGGACCGCCGGATCGAACAACTGGCCGAGCGCATGATGCGCGACCCGCAGCGTATCGAAATCGCTGCCGCCAAGATTGACCAGAGCAACATCGAAGAGCGCCTGCACTTCACCGACGACGTCTCGCACAAGCAGCAACTGCTCGACCACCTGCTGCGCGATGCGTCGCTCAAACAAGCGATCGTCTTCACCGCGACCAAGCGTGACGCCGACTCGCTGGCTGACCGCCTGACCGAGCACGGCTTCTCCGCCGGCGCCCTGCACGGCGACATGCACCAAGGCGCGCGCAACCGTACGCTGACGGCTCTGCGCCGCGGCCAGCTGCGCGTGCTGGTGGCCACCGATGTGGCGGCCCGCGGTATCGACGTGCCGGACATCACGCACGTGGTCAACTTCGACCTGCCCAAGCAAGCCGAAGACTATGTGCACCGTATCGGCCGTACGGGCCGTGCCGGCCGTAGCGGTATCGCCATCAACCTGGTGAACCACAACGACACGTTCCAATGGCGCCGCATCGAGCGCTTCGTGGATCGCCGCATCGACGCCTCGGTGGTGGAAGGCCTGGAGCCGAAGCGCTCGCCCAAGCCGCGCACCGGCGGCCCGCGTGCCGGCGGTGACCGTGGTGGTTATCGCGGTAACAACGGTGGCGGCGGCTACCGCGGCCAGCGCGAAGGCTACGGCGCACGCCAAGGCGGCAACGGTGGCAATGGCGGCAACAGCGAAGGCCGCTTCCAGCGCAGCTTCGGCGGCGATCGCGAAGGCTTTGCCCCGCGTCGTGATGATCGCAACGGCAACGGCGGCTACCAAGGTGGCCAACGCGAATGGAACCGTGACGACCGCGCCCCGCGTCAGTCGTACGGCCAAGGCCAGCAAAACCGTGGCGACTGGCAACAGCGCCCGGCCCGTACGCAAGACGGCAACCGCGGTTACGGCAACAGCAATGGCGGCGGCTATGGCAACCGTGACGGCAATCGCGAGGGCTACGGCAACCGCGAAGGCGCACCGCGTCGCTTCGGCGACAACAACGGCGGCAGCCGCTTTGGCAACGACAACGGCAATGGCGCTGCCCGCCGAAGCAACAGCAGCTATGGCAATCGCGACGGTAACCGCGACAGCTACGGCAGCAAGGGCCGTTCGCGCGATTTCGATCGTTGATCAGCTGAGCGCATCGCCCCAATAAGAAAGGTCCCTACGGGGACCTTTTCTTTTGTCTGCGCCAAACGCGATCTCAAAGCGCACACGTTCGAAAACCGACGAAGACGTCATCGCGCTCAGGCAGCAGAAAACCCCGAAAGCGAACGTGCCGCGCACGTTGTGGGGTGTGGGCGGCAGCGCCGCGCACCGTCTGCATCGTCATGAAGTGCGGCACCGACAGGCGCGCCACGCGTCCGTGCGGGGCGCCCGGGGTGAAATCCGGGTAAGGCTCGAACGGCGACGCAGTCCACTCCCAAACCTGCCCCCAATGGAAACCAGCGCGGCCCTGCACGGCTGCCATTTCCCATTCGTCTTCGGTCGGCAGGCGCCGACCTGCCCAGCGGCACCATGCCTGCGCCTCGTACAGGCTGACGTGGCGCACGGGTTCGTCGCGGTTAAGCGTGCGGGGCTCGCCGTAACGCAGCGCCTGCCAGGTGCGCGTGGCCCCTTCATCCAGACTGCGCTGCCAGCCCAGCGGCGCGGAGCGCTCCTGCATCATCAGCCACTCCATGCCGGCCGGCGACCACCACTGAGGGTGGTCGTAGCCGCGGTCTTCGATGAATTCGAGGTATTGGCCGTTCGTCACAGGCTGTGCGTCGATCTCGAAGGCCGGCACGTAGGTGCGATACGGCGGGCGCTCGTTGTCGAAGAAGAAACCGTCCGCATCCGGCCAGCCCATCTGGAAACGGCCGCCGGGCAGCGAGAGCGTCTGCGCAGCAGGTACCGCCACAGCGGCCAGCGGCGGTTGCCCCGCAGGCTGCAAACCCAGCATCTGCAGCAAGCCGTGCAGATGCTCGGCGCGCAGATCTTCGTGAAAGACGGCCCAGCGGAACGGCTCCAGCGCAGCGTCATCGTCGGTGCCGAGCGTGGCCAGCTTGCGCAGCACGCGGTCGAGCACGTCGTGTGCGTATTGCTTGATCAGCGCAATGCCGGGCAGCGTCAGCTCCCAGCAGGCGTCGGGCGGCATGCGGTCCATGTCGAAGAAGCTGTCTGCGCCATCGAGCGCGGCGGGCAGCGTCGCTTGCCAGCGCGGCACGGCCCACTCGGCGCCAGTGCCGTCTTCGATGGTTTCGTTCTTGACGCGGCGCGGCTCGCGCAGGCACCAGAACTCCGCAAACCAGGCAAGCTGCCCGAGCGTCCAGAGCGGCGGCGCATGATGCTCCACACGTTCGATCTGCCAACCGCGCTGCGTATCACCAAACGCGGCGAGCAACGCCAACGTACGGTTGCGCGCGTCGACCAGGCTGTGCGCGATGCCCTGGCGTGGCAGGCGCCGGCCGTCGGTCCAGTCAGGAAGTGATCCGATGAAGGTCGGATCTGGGAGCATGAAGAATTCAGCCATCGCGGCATACCTCGGGCGGGGATCGGTCCATTATCGCACCGGGCTTCCCTGCCCTCCGGCCATTGCGTTCGTGCGCTACCGGCCGACGCTGGCGTGGCAGACGGCAAAGTCGCCACCTGCGTCGGTCCAGGCATGCAGGTCTTCGAATCCGGCGTCGGCAAACATGGCTTGCAGACCGGGCAGATCGTATTTGACGGAGTTCTCGGTGTGCAGACGCTCGCCCATGGCAAAGGCGCGAGCCTGTTTGCCCCAGCGCACCGTGACATCGCCCTGGGCTTCCAGGTGCATCTCGATGCGGTGGGCGTCTGCGCGATACAGCGCGACGTGTCGCCAGTCGCGCACGTCGAAATTCGCCCCCAGCAGGCGATTCAGGTTGCGCAGCACATTGAGGTTGAACGCCGCCGTCACGCCGAGCGGATCGTCATAAGCAGCCTCGAGCCGACGCGCGTCCTTGATGAGGTCAATGCCGATCAGCACGCTATCCCCCGGCGCGGACGCTTCGTGCAGGCGCGAGAGGAAGCCGCGCGCCTCCTCCGGCGTGAAATTGCCCAGGCTCGAACCGGGGTAAAACCAAACGCGACGCCCATCGCCCACCGCATCGGGCAGCACCAGGGGTGCACACAGGTCGGCGCCAATGCCCACCATCGGCAATTGCGGATGCTGGCGCGCCAATGCACGCAACGTATCGCGCAGGAAATCCGCCGAGATATCGATCGCCACATAGCGCGATGGCGCCAGCGTACGGAACAGGCGCGCCGCCTTCTCGCAATTGCCCGCGCCCAAGTCGATCAGCGTGGCGCCGCGCCCGACGCGCAGCGCAATCTCTGCGGCATGCAGGCTGAAGATGGCCGCCTCGGTACGGGTCGGGTAGTACTCGGGCAGATCGGTGATGGCCTCAAACAGGCGCGAGCCAAGCGCATCGTAGAAAAACTTGGGGCTCACGCTCGCCACGGGCGCGAGCAAGCCAGCCTCGGCCTCCGCACGCAGCACCGCATCATCTTCGGTAAAGAGCTGGTAGAAGGTCAGCCCTGCGCCGACGGCGTCGACGGTCGGCTGCGGCTGGATCAGACGGGCCAGCGCGCGGCGGGCATAGGCATCGGCGGACGGCTTGGTGGCCTGCATGGTGTCTCCCCTTGGGTGGAACGGCACGGTGTTGCATGGTCATGAAGGCCGCTGGCAGCGAGAAATGTGCCAAGGGCTCCGCACTGCCAGTGCACAGGTCGGCACCGGCAAAATTGCAGCGTAGACGCCGCCTTGTGACAGCGCCACCGTTCTTTCACCCGAGAACGCGGCAACGTTGCATGTCGGCGAGCGTAAAAATCGGCACGGCTGGTGAAAAAAGCACGCAGATCGCCCTGCAACGCCGACGTCGCATTTTTGCAGCGCAACATGCATCTGTTGCATTACAATACGGGCTTCCTCAAAGGGGAGTAGCTCGGGGGTTCTTCAGCCCCAGGCACGATCGTCAAGACGAGGCAGAAAATCGCCTCCGGTCGTGTCGGCTCAGCAGGTTCCCAACCTGTTTGTGTCGAGCAAGACCTTTGCAACCGGATTTCATGGTCTGCAAAGCGTCTCGTCCCAGCATTCCATGCAATTCGGTCAACCGGTTTTTATTGTTGTTTTGACCTGGAGCCACCATGGAATGGTTGTCTGACATTTTCACCATGCAGTTTGCGGCAGCGCTGGCCTCGATCATCGTGATCGACCTTGTGCTGGCGGGCGATAACGCCATCCTCATCGCGCTGGCCGCGCGCAACCTGCCGCCCGAGTTGCAGAAGAAGGCCATCCTCTGGGGCGCAGCCGGCGCGATTGTCGTGCGTGCCCTGATGACGCTGGCGGTCGTATGGCTGCTGAAGATTCCGGGCCTGATGCTGGTGGGCGGCCTGGCACTGGTGTGGATTGCCTGGAAGCTGCTGGCCGACGACGGCCAGGATGACGGCGAACACGGTACCGGCAGCACCACGCTGATGGGCGCCATGAAAACCATCATCATCGCCGACGCGGTCATGGGCATCGACAACGTGCTCGCCATTGCCGGCGCCTCGCACGGCAGCTTCCTGCTGGTGGTGCTGGGCCTGCTGATCAGCGTACCGGTCGTGGTGTGGGGCAGCGGCGTGGTGCTGCGCCTGATCGAGCGCTTCCCGGTCATCATCTACGGTGGTGCAGCGGTGCTCGCTTACACGGCGGCGCACATGATCGTGGCCGAGCCCGTTCTCAAGCCGTTCTTTGCAGAACAACGCCCGCTGGGGTGGGCGGTGTATGCCCTGGTGTTCGCGATCGTACTGGGCGGCGGCTGGCTCGTGCAGCGCCGCCGCCAGGAGCAAGCGCAACAGGCCTAAGCCTGAATCGGCTGACCGGCGAGAACTTGTGCCAGCAAGGCACGATCGATATTGCCGCCGGTCAGCGGCAAACCCACGCGCAAGCCGGCAATCCGCCCGCGCTGCTGCCATGCACCCGCCAGGGCTGCGGCAGCAGCGCCTTCCGCCACGTTGTGCGTGGTCGAAAAGTACAGGCGGATGGCCTCTGCCACCTCATCATCTGTCACCGCGACAATCTCATCGACGCCGGCACGGATCACCTCCAGTGCCTTCACATCCGGCGTGCGGCAAGCCAGCCCGTCGGCCAGCAGCGTCGACACGGGCGCCGACACCACGGCGCCACTCGCAAACGCGAATTCATAGCATCGTGCGTGCGCTGAAACGACACCGACAATCCGCGTCGAGAGACCCAGCGCATCGCGCACCTGCACGGCCGCGCTGATACCCGAGCCCATGCCGATCGGCACGTAGACCACGTCCAGCGGCGTCGCGTCAAAGAACTCCAGCCAGTAGCTCGCCACGCCGGCAACCAAGTCCTCGTGGTACGAGGGCACGAAGTGCAGGCCGCGTTCGGTTGCCAACTGTTCTGCCAATTCACGGCTTGCCTGGAAATCATTGCCCGCTTCGATCAGCTCGGCGCCGAGCGCACACATGGCGGCGTTCTTTTCCACGCTGTTGCCGTGCGGCACGACGATCGTGGCCGTCATGCCGCTCCGGCGTGCCGCCAACGCAATCGACTGACCATGGTTGCCGCGTGTCGCTGCAATCACACCGCGCAGCTGCGGTTCCCGGCAACGCAGCGCGTGCAGATAGGTCAGACCGCCACGCACCTTGAAGGCGCCCACTTCAGTGTGGTTCTCGTGCTTCACCCACACTGACGCGGCCAGCGCCTGCGAGAGCAGTGGCCAACAGTACTGCGGTGTGGGAGCCACCACCGCATGAACGACCTCAGCGGCCGCGCGCAGATGGCGCAATTCGGCAGTGCGGTCGAGTGAAACGGGGTGGGTAGACAACATGGCGATCTCCAGCAGACAGTGGGAAGCGATGGCCTCATCTTGCCCGCCTGCGATACCTCGGAACATCGACAATTCCGCGATTTGTCAGCCCAACTGTGTCGCCCGTTCAACCGAGCCAGTTCTCGGACACTACCAGCACAGCTGAGTGCGCCAAGTACTGCTCTGCGGACTGCCGACTGCTTCTGACACGGCACGTTACAATGCGGCTCGATCTTGTTTGGATCCTTTTTTAGATATTTTTTCGGTCCACCGAGCCGCAATGCAGCCCTATCTCGACCTGATGCGCCATGTCTACGAACATGGCACCGACAAAGCCGATCGCACCGGCACCGGCACGCGCTCCGTGTTCGGCCACCAGATGCGCTTCAACCTGCAGGACGGCTTTCCGCTGGTGACCACCAAGAAGGTCCACATCAAGTCCATCGTCTATGAACTGCTGTGGTTCCTCCAGGGCTCGACCAACGTGCGCTGGCTGCAAGAGAACGGCGTGACGATCTGGGACGAATGGGCCGACGCCGACGGCGAACTGGGCCCCGTCTACGGCTCCCAATGGCGCTCGTGGCCGACGCCCAACGGCGAGCACATCGACCAGATCGCCGAGTTGATCGCGCAGATCAAGCGCAACCCCGATTCGCGCCGGCTGATCGTCTCGGCCTGGAACGTGGCCGACATCCCGCGCATGAAGCTGCCGCCCTGCCACGCGTTCTTCCAGTTCTACGTGGCCGACGGCAAGCTGTCGTGCCAGCTCTACCAGCGCAGCGCCGATATCTTCCTCGGCGTGCCGTTCAACATTGCCAGCTACGCGCTGCTGGTGCACATGGTGGCGCAGCAGACCGGCCTGGACGTCGGCGACTTCGTCTGGACCGGTGGCGACTGCCACCTCTACAACAACCACTTCGAACAGGTCGAAACGCAACTCGCGCGCGAACCGCTGCCGCTCCCGAAGCTTCACATCAAGCGCAAGCCCGAGAGCATCTTCGATTACCAGTACGAAGACTTCGAGATCGTCGGCTATCAGAGCCATCCCGCGATTAAGGCACCTGTCGCCGTATGACCATCCTCACGCTCATCGTCGCCCGCGCCCGCAACGGCGTGATCGGCCGCGACAACACGCTGCCCTGGCGCCTGCCCGAAGACCTCGCGCACTTCAAGCGCACCACCATGGGCGCGCCGATCGTGATGGGCCGCAAGACGTACGATTCGATCGGTCGCCCGCTGCCGGGCCGCCGCAACATCGTCGTCACGCGCAATGCCAAGCTGGAGCTGCCGGGCTGCGAGATTGCGTATTCGCTGGAAGATGCGCAGCGCCTGTGTGTTGGCGTCGAGCAGATCTTCCTGATCGGTGGCGCTCAGCTCTATGCGGATGCCCTACCCAGCGCGGATCGCTTGATCGTCACTGAGATCGATGCGGATTTCGAAGGCGATGCGCACTTCCCGGAGTTGGACCCGAAGGTCTGGCACGAGGTCGCACGCGAGACGCATCATGCGGCCGCGCCCAACGATTTCGACTACGCCTTCGTCACGTACGAACGCCCGCCTTCGGACGAGCAGTAACCCTCCGAGGGCAACAAAAAACGCGCTCAGTTTCGAGCGCGTTTTTCATTTCGGTGCGGTAGCTTATTCGCCAGCAATCGTCATCTGCTCGATCAGGATCGAGCCGGTTTCCTTCGTACCGCGCACCAGCGCGTCCGCGCCGATGGCGACGATCTGGCGGAACATCTCGCCCAGGTTGCCTGCAATCGTGATCTCTTCCACCGGGTACTGAATCACGCCGTTCTCGACCCAGTAGCCCGAGGCGCCGCGCGAGTAGTCGCCCGTCACGTAGTTCACGCCCTGGCCCATCAGCTCGGTCACCAGCAGGCCCGTGCCCATGCGGCGCAGCATGCCGGCAAAGTCATCCTCAGGCTTCGTCTTGTCGGAGAACAGCGTCAGGTTGTGCGAGCCGCCAGCGTTGCCGGTGGTCTGCATGCCAAGCTTGCGCGCGGAATACGTCGACAGGAAATAGCCCTCGACCACGCCGTTCTTGACCACATCGCGACGCCGCGTACGTACGCCTTCTTCATCGAACGGCGCGCTGCCCATGCCGCCGAGCACATGCGGGTCTTCCTTGATCTGCACGTGCGGCGCGAAGACTTCCTTG
Source organism: Ralstonia sp. 25C (assembly GCF_051904805.1). Classification (NCBI taxonomy): domain Bacteria; kingdom Pseudomonadati; phylum Pseudomonadota; class Betaproteobacteria; order Burkholderiales; family Burkholderiaceae; genus Ralstonia; species Ralstonia sp. 25C. The sequence goes on from NZ_CP196737.1 coordinate 789,861, forward strand.
CCCAGCGTATCGAGCAGGAAGGTCAACTTGCGATACAGCGCACCACCCGACACCGCCTGCACAAACGCACCCAGCAGGCCCGCAGCCAGCGGCGCCTCGAACAGCACCGGGCACTTGCGTGTGGTCAGCCGGCGAGCGGACAGACGCGCCAGCGCGCGTTCCGCAGCGTACTTGCCGATGGCTTCCGGCGCGGCCAGATCCTTGGGCGAACGCTTGGACGAGTACCAATCGTCGCGCTGCATATGCGCGCCCGACCCGGCAATCGGCGCGGCCGAAATGAAGTGACGCGAATACGGATAGCCACCCATGAACCCGCGCGACGTCGCCAAGACGAAGTGCGAATGCTGGGCGGAAATGCTCGAGCCATCGCTGTTGCGGATCTTGGGGCTCACGGCAAAGGCGGCCGCTTCCGCAGCGCGGGCGATTTCGACAGCCTCCTCGGCATCGATCGTCCACGGATGATAGAGCTGCATGTCACGCGGATGCTTCTCCAGCAGTTCTTCTTCGGCCAGGCCGGCAGCGTCGTCATCGGCCGTAAAGCGGGCAATGTTGTACGCGGCCTCCACCGTGGAGCGCAGCGCCGCCGGCGAGAAATCCGACGTGCTGGCGTTGCCGCGCTTCTTGCCCAGCATGACAGTCACGCCGACGATCTTGTCGCGGTTCTGCTCGATGGTCTCGATCTCGCCCTTGCGCACCGTGACCGACAGGCCCTGGCCTTCGGAGATTTCCGTCGCAGCATCGGTGGCGCCGAGTTCGCGTGCAATGCGCAGCACATCGGTGGCCATCTCTTCGAGCTGTTCACGGCGGTAGGCGAACACTGGGGCGGTCTTGGAATCGAGCGTTTGAGACATAGGCAAGGAAGAGGAAAACTTGGGGCCGTTTTTGGCGGAAACGCCCATCATAGCAAGATACAATGCGCGCCATGAGCCGAGCATCCCGACACAACCCCACGTATCTGCAACCCGTCGAGCGCCTAGACATTGGTGACGAGGACGATCCGGATACGCCCAAGAGCAAATCGCAGCGCAAGCGCGAGGTGAACGCCCTGCAAGACCTGGGCACCGCCCTGGAAGCGCTGCCCAAGGACAAACTCGCCAAGGTACCGCTGCCTGAGAAGCTGGTCGACGCCCTGCGCGAGGCCAAGCGCACCACCGCCCACGAGGGCAAGCGCCGCCAGATGCAGTACATCGGCAAGCTGATGCGCGCCCTGACCGACGAAGAAGTCGAAGCTATCCGGCGCGTGCTGGCTACCTTCGTTGGCGCCTCCAAGGCGGAAACGGCGCGTCTGCATGCCATGGAGCGCTGGCGCGACCGCCTGATCGCCAGCGACGACGCCATCACTGAGTTCATTGCAGCGCACCCTGATACGGACGTGCAAGCCCTGCGCACGCTCGTGCGCAATGCGCGCAAGGAAGCACAACTGGCCAAGCCGCCCAAGTCGTCGCGCGAGATCTTCCAGATGGTTAAACACGCCCTGGAAGGCAACAACCGCGACAGCGATCACGACGGCGAAGCCGATCAACCCGAAGCCGAAGGCGACGAAGCATGACCGCCTCCGCCACTTCCACCCCGCTCACCCGCCGCCATCCCGACGAGCTGCTCGTCGGCTTCGTGTCCATTTCGGACCGCGCCTCGGCCGGCACGTATCAGGATGAAGGGATTCCGGCGCTGCGGGACTGGTTTAGCGCCGCGCTGTCGTCCCCGTGGCAGGGGGTGGAACGGCTGATTCCGGATGATCAGGCCACGATTGCTGAAACGCTGATCGACCTCGTCGACCACGCCGGGTGTGACCTGGTCCTGACCACCGGCGGCACGGGTCCAACCCGCCGTGACGTGACGCCCGAGGCAACGCTGGCCGTCGCCACCAAGGAAATGCCCGGCTTTGGCGAGCAAATGCGCCAGATCAGCCTGCATTTCGTGCCGACGGCGATTCTGTCGCGTCAGGTGGCGGTGATCCGCGAAACGCCGTCCCGCGCGGCGTTGATCATCAACCTGCCGGGTCAGCCGCGTGCCATCAAGGAAACGCTGGAAGGCTTGAGGGATGTGGAAGGCCGTGCCACGGTGCCCGGCATCTTTGCTGCCGTGCCGTACTGCATCGACCTGATCGGCGGGCCCTATGTTGAAACACACGACAGCGTGGTCAAGGCTTGGCGCCCCAAGCACGCTGTCCGCGCGAAACCGTTGCAGGTTTAAGGCTGAAGCTTACGGCGCCACCGAGGAGGCCAGCGCTTCGGCTTCCGGTGCCTGCCGCTCATCACGGATGAAGTGCTCGCGGTAATAACGCAACTCTTCGATCGACTCGATGATGTCCGCATGGGCGGTGTGCCGCTGGTGCTTGGTAAAGCCCTTGGCAATGGCCGGCTGCCAGCGCTTGCACAGCTCCTTGAGCGTGGAGACATCCAGGTTGCGGTAGTGGAAGTACTCCTCCAGCTTGGGCATGTAGCGCGCCATGAAGCGGCGGTCCTGGCAGATCGAGTTGCCGCACATCGGCGACTTGCTCTTCGGCACCCACTTCTTGAGGAAGGCCAGCAGCTCGGCTTCCGCCTCCGCTTCCGTCGTGGTCGAGGCCTTGACCTTGTCGATCAGGCCCGAACGGCCATGCGTGCCCTTGTTCCAAGCGTCCATGCCATCGAGCAGCTCGTCGGACTGATGGATCACCAGCACCGGCCCTTCCGCCACGATGTTCAGCTCCGAATCCGTCACCACCACGGCCACTTCGATGATGCGGTCGTTCTCGGGGCTCAGGCCGGTCATCTCCATGTCGAGCCAGACCAGGTTGTTATCGCTCTTGGCGGCAACACGGCTGGGGGTCGCGGACGATGCGGCTGGCTGGGGTGCAGAAGTACTCACGGAATGCCTTGAGAAAATGACTGAAGGCTATAATTTTCGCATATCTGATAGGTGTTTCCCCACATGCCCGCCTTTACTGTCGTCTTCCTGCTTGCCCTTGTATTGATGTCCGCCACACGGTTGTGGCTGGCCGCGCGGCAGATCCGTCACGTGGCGCGCCACCGTGATGCCGTCCCCGCGCAATTTGCCGAATCCATCACGCTGGACATGCACCGGAAGGCTGCCGACTACACCATCGCGCGCACCCGCCTGGCGATGCTGGAAGTGCCGGTTCAGGCTGCCTTGCTGATCGCGCTGACACTGTTCGGTGGCTTGAACTGGATCAACCAGGCTTGGCTGGGCGTGTTCGGACCGGGCTATGCCTACGGCGTAGCGCTCATCGTGTCGGTCATCGTCATCAGCAGCTTCATCGAACTGCCGTTCTCGCTGTATGCGCAGTTCGTGGTGGAAGAGCGCTTCGGCTTCAACCGCATGACGTGGAAGCTTTGGCTGGCCGACAACCTCAAGGGGATGGCCATCGGCACCGTGCTCGGTTTGCCGCTGTTGCTGGCTGTGCTCTGGCTGATGAACAAGATGGGCACGTACTGGTGGCTCTATACCTGGATCGTCTGGATGGCGTTCATGCTGTTTGTGCAGGCGATCTACCCGAACGTCATTGCGCCGCTCTTCAACAAGTTCACCCCGCTGCAGGACGAGGAAATGCGCACGCGCATCGAAAGCCTGCTCAAGCGCTGCGGCTTTGCCAGCAAGGGCCTGTTCGTCATGGACGGCAGCCGTCGCAGCGCGCACGGCAATGCCTATTTCAGCGGCTTTGGCGCCACCAAGCGCATCGTCTTCTTCGACACGTTGCTCGAACGGCTGAACCCGTCGGAGATGGAAGCGGTGCTCGCGCATGAGCTGGGGCACTTCAAGCGCCATCACATCACCAAGCGCATCGCCGTGACCTTCGTGCTGAGCCTCGGCGCGCTGGCGCTGCTCGGCTGGCTGATGACGCGCACGTGGTTCTACCTGGGCCTGGGCGTGGCACCCAACCTGCTCTCCGACAATCACGCGCTCGCGCTGATGCTGTTCTTCCTGGTGCTGCCCGTGTTCACGTTCTTCATCTCGCCGCTGGCGAGCCTGTCCTCGCGCAAGGATGAGTACGAAGCCGATGCCTTTGCCGCCGAGCATGCGGACGCCAAGCAACTCGTCTCGGCGCTGGTCAAGCTGTTCCAGGACAACGCCTCGACGCTCACGCCGGACCCGGTCTACTCGACGTTCTACTACTCGCACCCGACAGCGTCGCAGCGTGTCGCACGCCTTGTGCAGGCTGGCGCATGACCCGGGGCAAACCGGGCCGCGCCCAGAAGCAGACCGCCGCCGGCGAACACGGTCTCGTCATCGCCGCGCACGGTCGTCACTATTTGGTTGAACGCGAAGGCGGTGGCTATCTGCAGTGCTTTCCGCGCGGCAAGCGCAGTGAATGCGCCGTCGGCGACAGAGTCGTTTTTGAAGCCACCGCAGTGGACCAAGGTGTGGTCGTGCGGGTGGATGAGCGCCGCAACCTGCTCTACCGCTCCGATCAGTTCAAGTCGAAGATGCTGGCGGCCAACCTCGACCAGGTCGTCATCATGCTCGGCACCGAGCCAAGCTTTTCGGAAGACCTGCTGGGCCGCGCGCTCGTTGCCGCAGAATCGCTCGGCATCACACCGCTGATCCTGCTCAACAAGATCGACCTGACCGCACGCCTGGAGACGGCCCGCTCGCGACTGGCGCTGTATCGGGAGCTTGGCTACACGATCGTCGAGTTGACCGTACACGGCGCGCCCGAGGCCGCGCACGCCGCGCTAGAACCGCACGTGGCCGGGCGCGCGTCGATCCTGATCGGACAGTCGGGGATGGGCAAATCGTCGCTGCTGAATCTGCTGATCCCGGGCGTGGACGCGCAAACACGCGAGATCTCTGAAAAACTCGACTCTGGCAAGCACACGACCACGTTCACGCGCCTCTATCACCTGCCCGCCGACTGGGGCCAAGGGGGTGTGCTGATCGACTCGCCGGGCTTCCAGGAATTCGGCCTGCACCACCTGAGCGAAGGCATGCTGGAACGCGCTTTCCCCGAATTCCGCTCGCGCCTGACCGAATGCCGCTTTTATAACTGCCGCCATCTCAAGGAGCCCGGCTGTGGCATCCTGGGGGCCATGGCCGACGGCAAAATCGATCCGCGCCGGCACCAGCTCTACGCGCAGTTGTTGCACGAATCGGAGCAGCAGAAGCCCTGGTAACGGGGAAACGAAGTTCGGGGAGGCTGGGATGAAACTGTTGATCAGCAGTCCATCGCTTGGCATGGCAGCACACTGGCAGAACGTGCTGTCCGCCGCTGGCATTCGTACCGAGCTGCGCAACATCTATCTGAGCAGTGTCGCGGGGGATGTTCCGCCACAAGATTGCGCGGCGCAGGTCTGGCTGGTGAATGCGTCACAGGAAGCGCAGGCGCAAGCGCTGCTCGACCAGGCGCGGCACCCACCCACCGGCCCCGCTTGGCGCTGCGTGCATTGTGAAGAGTTGCATGAGCCGCAGTTCGCCCAATGTTGGCGCTGCGGCAAAGACCGCGAGGATGCGGCCTGAGCCGCTAGAACAAGACGCGGTGCCGCCTCAACCCAGCCACACGGCGATCGACAGCATCGCCAGCAGCAGCATCCATAGCACCACGGCGCGCCACACCAAGCCCACCGCCGACTGCAACGTGCGCACATTGGGCTCCTGCCCGACTTCCATCGGGTAGGCGCCGTCCTCATCGGCAATGCTCTCTGCGGAATCACGCTGCGCGATCGGCGTGCCCAGACGTACGCCCAGCGCACCGCCACCAGCGGCCAGCAGGATGCCGTTCACTTCATCGCTCCACTTGGCCGCGCGATTGCGCCACGCGTAGACGGCGTCCTCGAAGTTGCCGACGATGGCGAAGCCGATCGCAGTCAATCGCGCAGGAACGTAGTCGATGACGAAGAACGCCTGACGCGCAAACAGGCCCAGCGCGGGACTGCGCTCTGTCGATGTATCGCTCCAGTGGCGCGCCAGATATTCGGCACCGCGGTAGAGCACGACGCCCGCCGGACCAATCGGCACCAAGAACCAGAAGAACACGCCAAACACGTGACGATGCGCCGCCACGATCGCGCATTCGAGCGTGTGGCGAACGACCTCGTTGACCGGCATGTCAGTGGTGTCTCGCCCCGACCACTCATTGAGCAGCAGCCGCGCGGTGACAATGTCGTCGCTGCGCAGCGCCTCATGGATGTCGGTGAAGTAGTGACTGAACTGCCGGAAACCGAGCGTCAGATACACCATCAGCACGTTCCACAAGAACGCCAGCCCCAGGCTGATCGACGACAGCAGGTAGTGCACCAGCGCCACAACCAACACAGCCGGCAGCGTGACCACGCACCACGCGAGCACAGCATCGCGGCGATGGCCGGTGTCGAACCATTCTTCAGCCCGTGCGGCCAGCACGCGCACAACATCGTAGATCGGGTTATCCCGGCTGAGCGCACGGAATTGCTCGAGGATCAGCGCGCAGAGTACGGAGAAAAAGGTCATGGGAAGGGTGTTGCGAGGCGCGTTTCACGCCGTGAATGCGATGTGCATGACGATAGCACACGGCGTGCGCGTCACAGCGCACCGTACCTTGCGCGCTACGCTGCCAGCAAGTGATAGAGGTTGCGCAGCATGCCCGCCGTCGCGCCCCAGATAAAGTGGTAGCCACCATCCGCCTTGCGATACGGCATCGCATAAAAACGCCGTACGCGGTCTTCCCAGCGCAGCTCGCGCACTTCGTGGTTGGCCGGATCCATCAGGAAGGCGAGCGGCACCTCGAACACCTCGGCCACTTCGCTCGGGTCCGGCTTGAGCGTGAAATCGGGCAACAGGAGCCCGACGACCGGGCTCACGTGAAAGCCTGTTCCGGTGATGTAGTCAGGCAGTTGACCGACGACCTCGATGAATTCCGGGCCAATGCCGACCTCCTCCACCGTCTCGCGCAGCGCGGTGGCAACCACATCGGAATCGACCGCCTCACGCCCGCCGCCAGGGAAGCTGACCTGACCGGCATGCTGGCTGAGCGACGCATTGCGTTGCGTCAGGAGCACCGCCAGACCCGCTTCGCGCTGCACCAACGGCACCAGCACGGCCGCTTCGCGCAGCTTGAGCGAGGCATCGATCAGGCGGGATTCGTCAGTGTGTTCCGGCTCCCACGTGGGTTGGGTGCGCAAGCGCTCGCGCACGAAATCGGCCGTCAACCGCGAAACCCCGAGCGCCGGCAGCGGCGTTGACGACGGCAACACCGGCAACTGCTCAGGGTCGAACACGGGACGGCGCATGGGGCAAGAATGGAATGATCGTCAGTGGCAGATGCATAGCGTTACTAACGACACGTGAGGGCAATCTTCCACCGCAAAAGAGAAAAAAGGCACCCGAAGGTGCCTTTTCGCAACGCGCGCAGATTACTCCGCAGCGGCTTCCTTGCGCTTGAAGGTCAGCTTCTCCTTGATGCGAGCCGACTTGCCCGAGCGCTCGCGCAGGTAGTACAGCTTCGCACGGCGCACATCACCGCGACGCTTCACTTCGATGCTGGCCAGCAGCGGCGAGTACAGCTGGAACGTACGCTCCACGCCTTCACCCGAAGAGATCTTGCGAACGATGAACGACGAGTTCAGGCCACGACTGCGCTTGGCAATCACGACGCCTTCATACGCCTGCACACGCTTGCGGTTGCCTTCAACGACGTTCACGTTGACGATCACGGTGTCGCCAGGGGCGAACGGGGGGATCGTCTTGTTGGCCGTCAGGCGCTTGATTTCTTCCTGCTCGATTTGCTCGATGAGATTCATCTTTTTCTCCTTGACCATCATGCCGGCGTTTTGCCCGGTCGATTGACCGTGGCCCCGGTAGAGGATGGGAACTTCACTTGGCCGAGGCTCCCGGTATGGAAGCATCCGACCCCTTTGCCGTTATCGCCGCGGCAGCGAGGAAGACCTCATCGCTGCGGGACAACAAACCTTGCTCGCGCGCAGCCTCGATCAGATCGGGACGCTTGCGCATGGTATTCAACAGCGCCTGCTGGCGGCGCCACTTCTCGATTTCGGCGTGGTGGCCGCCCAGCAGCACATCGGGCACACGCACACCTTCGTACTCTTCTGGCCGCGTGTAGTGCGGGCAGTCGAGCAGACCGTTGACGAAACTGTCCTGCACGGCGGACTGCGCGTCGCCCAGCACGCCGGGCAACTGCCGCACTACCGCATCGATGATCGCCATCGCCGCGATCTCGCCACCGGAGAGGACGAAATCGCCAAGGCTGATTTCCTCATCCACCCGGCGATCGACCAAGCGCTGATCAATCGCTTCGTAGCGTCCACACAGCAGTGTGAGCGCCGGCAGCTGAGCCAACTCCATCACCCGCTTGTGCGTGAGCGGCTTGCCTTGCGGCGACAACAGCACCACATGCGACGCTGCCGGTGCTTGCGCCTCGGCAATGGCATCTAGCGCAGCGTCCAGCGGCTTGGCCAGCATCACCATGCCGGGGCCGCCGCCGTAAGGCCGGTCGTCCACGGTACGGTAATTGTCCGTCGTGAAGTCGCGTGGGTTCCAGGTGCGCAACGTGTACACCTGCTGTTTGGCTGCGCGGCTGGTGATGCCCCAGTCCGTCAGCGCCCGGAACATGTCCGGAAACAGCGAGATGACATCGAACTGCATCGCCGAATTCTCCGGCCGCATGTTCAGTAATCCAGACCCCAGTCGACGACGATGCGCTTGCCAGCCACATCCACCGACTTCACGTAAACCTCGACAAACGGCACGAGCCGCTCGACCCCGCCCTCATCAACGATGCGCAGAATCTGATGCGCGCCGTTGTCGATCAAGCCGGCCACCGTGCCCAGCGTTTCCTGTTGCTCGTTGACGACCGTGGCGCCGATCAGATCGACCCAGTAGAACTCGTCATCATCCGGCTCGGGAAAGTCGGCTCGGCTGACCCACACGACACATCCGCGCAGCGCCTCGGCAACATTGCGGTCGGGCGCGGCAGGAGAACCTGCCACCACCGTGCCGCTATGCTCACGGGACGTATCGACGGGAAACACCCGCCAGTCCGTTGCCGTTGCCAGTGCACCAGTTGCTGGCTTGAGCCACCAAACCTTGGCATTCAGCAGCGCGTCTGCGTCGCCGTGTGGCTGGACCTTGATCCAACCGCGAATACCATAGGCGCCACCCACGTAACCCACCTCGATGAGGTCATCGGGGAGCACGGGGTTGGCACCCGTGCCTGGACGCATGGCCTGCAAGCGTTCGGCGACCTTTTGCGAGGTCGCTTGCGTTGCTACTGCCACGGGACCAGGTCGTGTCGATGCAGCGCGCGTCACAGCAGAATGTGCTCGGACGGCACCGACGATCGACGCATGCTAAAACTTAGGCGGCTGCCTTCTTGGCGCCTTGCTTCACCAGACGGGCAACCGTCGGCGACAGCTGCGCGCCCACGCCTTCCCAGTAGGTCAGGCGGTCTTGCACGATGCGCAGACCTTCTTCGCCTTCACCGGCGAGCGGGTTGTAGAAACCGACGCGCTCGATGAAACGGCCATCACGGCGGTTACGCGAGTCAGTCGCAACGATGTTGAAGAACGGGCGCTTCTTGGAGCCACCGCGGGCCAGACGGATCACGACCATGGATCTTTTCCTTGAAAAACTGGGTATGCGTACAGAGAAACACGCAAGTATAGCCCAATTTTCCAGACCAAACAAACACTTAGCTACAACCTGGCGGCACAGCGCTTGGCACACATGGTTTGCGCGGCATATTGGCGAGGCGTTTGTGCTGGCGGCTTGGCTTGCAGTGGCGCTGCCTGCACAGGCCAAGCTACCCATCGACACATTACGCGTGCCGCCGGGCTTTCAGATCGAGGTGTTGACGGATGCGATGCCGGCAGCACGTGAAATGACGCTCTCCCCGACCGGCATCCTGTATGTTGGCAGCCGGGCGGGCAAGGTGTACGCGTTGTCATTGCAAGCACCAGGCGCACGCGTGCACGTAGTGGCTTCAGGGTTGCTGCTGCCGGTGGGCGTAGCGTGGCGCGACGGCAATCTCTATGTGTCGGCCGTGTCGCGCGTGGTGCGGCTCGAGGGGATCGACAAGCGGCTCGACGATTCGCCTGAGCCGATTGTCGTCAACGACAAACTACCGCCCGAAACGCATCACGGCTGGAAATTCATCGCCTTCGGGCCGGATGGCAAGCTGTATATGCCAGTGGGTGCGCCATGCAATATCTGCCACCGTGATGAAAATCGCTACGCCAATCTCATGCGCATGAACGCGGACGGCAGCGGCCTGGAGCTCGTTGCGCGCGGCATTCGCAATACCGTGGGCTTTGACTGGCACCCCATCACGCACGAGCTGTGGTTCACCGACAACGGGCGTGACCTGATGGGCGACGACGTGCCCGACGACGAGCTCAATCGCATCAGCAAACCCAACCCGCATTTCGGCTACCCGTTCTGCCATGCGGGCGACATCCCGGACCCGGAATTCGGCGCGGGACACCCGTGCAGCCAATACGTACCGCCCGTTGCCAAGCTGGGGGCGCATGTGGCGGCGCTGGGCATGCGTTTCTACACGGGCAGCAGCTTTCCGGCGGCGTATCGCAACAACATCTTCATCGCCGAGCATGGCTCTTGGAACCGATCATCCAAGGTCGGCTACCGCATCATGCGTGTCGTGCTGGATTCGACCGGCAACGTCACAAGGCAGGAGCCCTTCGTGCAGGGCTGGCTACAAGGAGAACGCGCATGGGGCCGCCCCGCCGATGTGCTTGTAGCACCCGATGGCAGCCTGCTTGTTTCCGACGACGAAGCGGGGGCCGTGTATCGCATCCGCTACACCGGAAAATGACGCGCACGACGCCTGCCGCCTGGGCAAGGCGTGCGGGAAACATCTCGTTACATGGGTAACGTTCGGACAGTGGATGCGTGCTGAGTGAAGCCTTACATTGACAGGCATGAACACGCGCTGCCGACCTCTTTCTCGCACATCAGCCAGCAGCGCGTGGCGCTTTCGAACCCTCGCCCACTAGGAGATAGCCATGCCGATCCGCGCATTGCTTCGCCCCTTGGCAGCGGGTGTTCTGATCGTCGCCTCTGCGGGCGCTGTGGCTGCCAACGCATCGGCGCGTCAGGCCGCCGCTGCTTTTGCAGAATCCGTCATGCCCGCGTGGTCGCAAGCCACCGAGGCCGCACCGCGCGCACCCCGAGCGGTAGCGCAAATCTTCTTCGTGGATTCCCGTGGCGAGCAGGCTGCGCGCATCCGCGAGCAAATGGAGCGCATGGAAGCGCGTGCCCGTGCCGATGACCGCCTGAATGGCCGCGTGCAACCGCACGAGAGCGGTGGCCGCGGAGACTGGCAACAGCAGGAACGCTTCCGCCAGGAACGCGGTAACGGCGATCAAGGCGGCAACTGGCGCGGCTCACGCCGGGGCTGACTCTCCGCTGCCCACATTTCACATCCCGGAACTTGCCTGCGGGCGCCTTTGTCGTATTGGACGATGAAGGGCACACGTTTGTGGTGCGCCTTTCATCACACCCATCACAACGACAACAGGTGCTTTCATGCTGTCCTTACTCCACCGCCATGTGCGGTTGATCCTCGGTCTGATATGGACCTCTGCCTTCATGCTGATGCTTGCTCACCTGCTCTATGGTGAGGTCAGTCTGCGCCAACGCGCGCCCCAACTGCTGCAAGATCTGATGGCGTCGACGAGCGTGTCCGCCCCACGCCTGGTGCCGATTTAGTGACCCTGCCCCACCCGCCGCAGGCGATTCCGCACGCTGCGCGCGTCCGGCCGAACTGACGGCCAATTCCCCGAGCTGCTGATGCGTCTTTAGGACGCGCTCCCGACGCCGCCCTCTGGCCGCGTCGCAGATGATGTTGGGCGTAGAATGCGCGGCGCTGTGTTGTGTTGCCGTGTGTTCTCCGCCTGCCATGTCTACGACCGCTCTCCAAAAGAAATCCAAGCTGCTGACCGTGCTGCTCGCCTTCCTGTTCGGAAGCGTGGGCGCGCATCGTTTCTATCTCAAAGGCGGACGCGACTTCTGGGCGTGGTCGCAGGTGTTTGCGATGGTGCTCGGGGCGATTGGGGTGGCGCTACTGTGGTCTACCCAACGGGCGAGTGTGCCGGGCTGGGCCTGCGCGATCATCGGCGGAGCGTCGGTGCTGGCGGGATTTCTGTCGGCGCTGGTGTATGGCCTGCGCCCTGACGATAAATGGGATGCGCAATTCAATGCAGACGGCACGCCCACGCGCTCGGGGTGGCCGGTCGTGCTGCTGACCATCCTCACGCTGATGATTGGTACCGGCCTGCTGATGGCCGGCCTCGCCATCACGTTCCAGACCTACTTCGAAACGCAGGTGCAGGCAGCGAAAGAGCTGTCGCAGTAATCCGCCGTCAAAACAAACTGCCCTGGCGCTCGTCGACCGGCTTTCTTGGTTTGACCGCACGCGCAGGCGGTTTGAACTGCGACGTGTCGAGCACCAGTTCGTTGTAGCGGTGGTAGCTGAAGCCGAGTTTGTCGGCGGCTTTATAGAAGCGCTGCCGCAGTAAATCCGCCCAGATGCCGGTGCCGCGCATGCGCGTGGCGAAATCCGCCTTGTAGTCTTGCCCGCCATGCAGATCGCGGATGCGGTTCATGACGCGTTGCGCGCGGTCGGGAAAATGCGCCACCAGCCAATCCTGGAACACGGCGTTCAGCTCGTTCGGCAAACGCAGCACGATGTAGCTCGCGTACGTGGCACCGGCCTCGCGTGAGGCCTCCAGAATCTGCTCCATGTGGTCGTCGGTGATGAAGGGGATCATCGGCGCGACGCTTACGCCCACCGGAATACCCGCCTCGGCCAATGTGCGAATCGTGCGCAGGCGGCGCGATGGCGTGGCTGCGCGCGGCTCAAGCTTGCGTGCAAGTTCCGAGTCCAGCGTGGTGATCGTCACTGCGGCGACGACGAGGTTCTTGGCGGCCATCGGTGCGAGCAGATCGATGTCGCGTTCAATCAATGACGACTTGGTGATGAGCCCAACCGGGTGATCGCAATCGTGCAGCACCTGCAGCACATCGCGCGTGATGCGGAGCTCGCGCTCGATGGGCTGATACGCATCGGTGTTCACGCCCAGTGCGATCGCCTCGCAGCGGTAGCCGGGCTTGGCGAGCGTTTCGCGCAGGACTTCAGCTGCGTTTGTTTTGGCGAACAGCTTGGTCTCGAAATCCAAGCCCGGCGATAGCTCCAGATACGCATGGGTGGGCCGCGCAAAACAATACACGCACCCGTGCTCGCAACCGCGATACGGGTTGAGCGACACCCCAAACGGAATGTCCGGCGATTGGTTGTGGCTCAGGATGGAGCGCGCGCGTTCGATGGAGACGGTGGTCTCAATGCGCGGCGGTGCATCGTCGGGATCAAGCTGCCGGACAAGCGGTTGCCAGCCGTCATCGACGCGTGAGCGTTCATCGCGTTCATAACGGCCTTGCAAATTGGAAGTAGCGCCGCGCCCCCTGCGTGGGACGTGGCGGTCGGACATATCAGACACAGCGGAACAGAGTGGATGCGGGGGCCCGTCGATCCTATCGCATCCGCCTCCGTTCCGCTGGCGTGGCGCCGACTACGCTTCGGGGTCGAGCTTCACTTCCCAGAGCGATTTGCCATCGAGATCATGCAGCGACACATGCATGGTGCGCGTGGCCGGATCGATCTTGGCGCGGCCGTAATACTGCTGCAGCGCAGCCGGCGACTGGTTCTGCGGATTGTCCTTCGGGATGCTGATGTAGCGCAGGTCCGGCCCGAAGGTCTGGTCGACCTCGTTCGGCCCGAACGTGCCCGCGTTGATCGGGCCGCCGACGAATTCCCAGAACGGCTTGAACTCCGTGAACCTGGCGCGCGACGGGTGGTAGTACGTGGCCTGCGCGTAGTGCACATCGGCCGTCACCCACACGACGTTCTGGATGTTCTCCTGCTTGATGAAGCGCAGGATTTCGGCCAGCTCCAGCTCGCGACCGGAGGGCGCGCCGTCATCCGCATTCGCCCAGGCTTCGTAGGTGCCCTTGGGCACGTCGGGGTTCAGGTCGGGCACCACCAGCGAGATCGGCATGTCGCTGGCAATCACCTTCCACGTCGCCTTCGATTGCTTGAGCGATTGCTTGAGCCACGCCGTCTGCTTCGGGCCGAGGAAGGCGGCATCGGCATCCAGCGTGGTTTGGCGGTTGGGAGAATTGCGGCCGCGATAGCTGCGCTCATCGAGCATGAACACGTCGAGCAGCGGGCCGTACTGGAATGCGCGGTAGATCTGCTCCGGGTCGAGCGGGTTGAAGCGGAACGGGTTGTATTCGAACATCGCCTGCTTGGCGCGGGCGGCCAGCACCGATGCACTGCGCTCCTGGTAGCGCTTTTCCTCGGGGCCGATCTGCTGGCCTGGGTACCAGTTGTTGCGCACCTCGTGGTCATCCCACTGCACGAGGAACGGCACTTCGGCAGAGAACGCGCGCTTGTTCTTGTCGAGCTGGTTGTAGGCGAAGGCGCCGCGGTAGTCGTCCAGTGTCTGCGCGACGTGCGACTTGGCCTCGGTCACGAGGTTGGTCCACAGCGAGCCGTCGGGCAGCTTCACTTCGGCCTGGATCGGACCATCGGCGTAGATCTGGTCGCCTGAGTGGATGAAGAAGTCGGGCGATTCGCGCCGCATCGCCTCATACAAGCGATAGCCGCCGAAGCGCTCGTTGATGCCCCAGCCTTGGCCCGCTTCGTCGCCGGAGAAGACGAAGCAGATCGGGCGATTGGCCTGCACCGGTGCCGTGCGGAAGCGGCCGGTGACGGGCTGGCTGAACGCCTTGTCGTGCACCGAATCCTGGAAGCGCACCCGATAGAACAGGTCGGCACCGGCAGGCAAACCGGTGAGATCGACACGCGCGGTAAAACCACTAGCTTCAGTGGCCGCCGGGCCGACACGGCGCACGACTTTCTTGAAGGCGGCATCCGTCGAATATTCGACGATCATGCGCGCCGGGCGGTCAGTGCGGCTCCAGACGATGGCGCTGTCGGCGGTGATATCGCCGCTCATCACACCGCCGGGCAGTTGCGGGCGCAGGCGATCGGACGTTACCGCAGCCGGTGCGACGCCCTGGGCCAGCACATCACCGATGCGCGAGCCGAGCAGCACAGTGCCGCTAACAGAAACAAGACCCTTGATCAGCGTGCGGCGGTTCGGCTTGAAGATCGGCTGGTCGGACATGGGGGCTCCGTCTATCGATGATGAGAGTGCCCGCCAGCGTAAGGCGCTTCCGTGACAACGCTACGTCACCCGCCCTCTTCCGTCACGTCGATGGCGAGCGTCTCCTTGATCTCTTCCATCACGATGTAGCTCTTGGACTGCACCGCGCCCGGCAACTGCAGCAGGATGTCGCCCAGCAGGCGCCGGTATTCGCTCATCTCGCGGATGCGCGCCTTGATGAGGTAATCGAAATCGCCCGAGACGAGGTGGCATTCCAGCACCTCGGGAATGCGCAGCACCTCGCGCCGGAACTGCTCGAACATGTTGCCGGCCTTGCTGCCCAGGCTGATTTCCACGAACACCAGCAGCGAGGCACCGAGCATGGTGGGGTTCAACCGTGCGTAGTAGCCGAGGATGAAGCCCTCGCGCTCCAGGCGTTTGACGCGCTCGATGCACGGCGTGATGGTCAAACCGACCGCATCCGACAGGTCTTTCATGGAGAGCCGACCATCCTTTTGCAGCAGGTCGAGGATGCGGCGGTCGAGCTTATCGAGGGCCCGGACGGGCTTGCGTTGGGTTCGCATGAGGCAAAACGCTCCAAAACCACAGTTATTCCTGTTTCCATAAAATATACAGAAACAATGACTGGTTATGTACGAATACGATAGCGACATCTATCGCAAATGCATCTCCGGGGAGTATCACCATGCGCGTGCTCGTTCTTGGCAGTGGCGTGATCGGCGTGACCAGCGCCTATTACCTCGCCCGCGCCGGCCATGAAGTCACCGTCGTCGACCGCGAAGCGGGCCCGGCGCTGGAGACCAGCTTTGCCAACGCAGGCCAGATCTCGCCCGGTTATGCATCGCCGTGGGCCGCGCCGGGCGTGCCGCTCAAGGCCATCAAGTGGATGTTCCAGGAGCACGCGCCGCTCACCATCCGCCCGGACGGCACGCTCTTCCAGATCAAGTGGATGTGGCAGATGCTGCGCAACTGCGACGCCGCCAGCTATGCGCAAAACAAAGAACGCATGGTCCGCCTGGCTGAATACAGCCGCGACTGCATCCGCGACCTGCGCGCCGACACTGGCATCGCCTATGAAGGCCGCCAGCAAGGCACGCTGCAAATCTTCCGCACCCAGCAACAGCTCGACGGCGCCGCGAATGACATCGCTGTGCTCGAGCGTGCCGGCGTGCCCTACGAACTGCTTTCGCGCGAAGACCTCGTGCGCAGTGAACCAGGCCTGGCCTCCACCCGCCATAAGCTGGCTGGCGGCCTGCGCCTACCCAATGACGAAACGGGCGATTGCCAGCTCTTCACCACGCGCCTCGCCGCGATGGCCGAACAGCTGGGCGTGCGCTTCCGTTTCAACAGCACGATCAATAGCCTGATCTTCAAGAACGACGCCGTGCGCGGCGCGCTGGTCGACGGGCAGCCGATGGAAGCCGACCTCGTGGTCGTGGCGCTGGGCAGCTACAGCACGCCGTTCCTGAAAAACCTGGTGAACGTGCCGGTGTATCCGCTCAAGGGTTTCTCGATCACCGTGCCGATGACGGACGCGGCCAAGAGCCCCGTCTCCACCATCCTGGACGAGACCTACAAGGTGGCCGTCACGCGCTTCGACGACCGCATCCGCGTGGGCGGCATGGCGCAGATCGTCGGCTACGACAAGCGCCTGGATCCGGGCAAGCGCAACACGCTGGAGTTCGTCGTCAACGATCTGTTCCCGGGCGCTGGCGATGTGTCGCGTGCCTCGTTCTGGACGGGCCTGCGTCCGATGACGCCGGACGGCACGCCGATCGTCGGTCAGACCCCAGTGCGCGGCTTGTGGCTCAACACGGGCCACGGCACGCTGGGTTGGACCATGGCGTGCGGCTCAGGCAAGTTGCTGTCCGACTTGGTGTCGGGCCGCTCGCCTGCCATCCGCGCGGATGATCTGTCGGTCTATCGCTATATGGGCGGTGCCCCGGCACCGGCGGCCAAGCCTGCGCTGGCCTGATCGCCAACAGCGCTGCATCAACAAAGAAGGGAGGCTTAGCCTCCCTTTCTTTTTCCCGTGCTCAAACCCACAACCGGTACGCCCAGAACGCTTCATCTTCGACAAAGCGCTCGGCAAACTCGCTGGGCGAGAAGCCCGTAATGCGTTTGACGGTGCGGCTCAAATGCGCTTGATCGGCAAACCCCTCCTCCTGGGCCAGCGCCGCCCAATCGAACGGCTGGCCTGCCTGGTACCGATCCATCGCGGCAAAGTAGGCGCCCTCGGTTTTCACCAACGTCTGCCATTCACGCAAAGACCGCCCGCTGAACGTCTTGATGCGCCGCTCCACCTGGCGCGGACTATGGGTGCGCCGCCACTCATGCGCCTGCCACGCCAGACGCTCTACCCAATGACGGCCGGCCCGACGCATTGACGACACAACCGTACCCGGCCCCTGAAGCGCGCGCCAGCGCGCGGCAAGGTGCTGTTCCAGTACAACCAGCACAGCCGCATCGTCATAGGTGCCGAGCAACGCATCCAACAACGGCTGCCAGCCGGTGCCTAGTACGGTATAGGCATCGACAACGCGGTCCGCGACCACAGCCATGTCGATACCAAACAAGGTCTGCGCGACATCCGCCGTCAAGCAGACCATGCCGCCACGCCCAGTGGTCGGCGCCCAACTCACCGTGGGCTGAGATTGGCTGCCCGACAGCACAACCGACGCACCGAATGGCCGCCATTGCGGTCCGCCATCCGTACGCTCGACAAGCCCCGCATCGGTGCCCTGAAACCACGACAGCGACACCATGGGCGACGCAGGGAAATGGGACAGGCGCTGTGCATCGGTCAACGCAAAGCCCCGCGTGTCGCGGCAAAGAACGGCCACGATGGCACCCTGCAAAGCAGGCGGCGCAAGATGCAGCCGTGTACCCGGTACGCGGCCATCGTGCGTAGCACGTGGCGCTCGCGCGAGGGGATCGGGACACTCGAATTCGGAGGACATGGCGGCGCAGTATAGGCAGGCGTCCTGCAGGTGTCGATGTCGTTTGCGTTCAAGACAGGGCATGGCAACAAGCGAACAATGCCAGACATACCGAGACGCGCCAGGAGATCCAGATGAATCCGACCACTTCCGGCCAATGCCCTTTCCATGCGAAGGACGCATCGCCCGCACCAGCAGCCCATCCGCCCGGTGTATGGCCGCCGGGCCCGTCCACCGCACTGACTGGTTGGAGCCTGCTCGCCCGCATGTCGCGTGACTTACTCGGGACGCTGGCGACGTGGCAGCGCGACTTCGGCGACGTGGTGCATCTGCGCTTCTGGCCCGAACACGAAATCGTCGTCTCAGACCCGTCACTCGCGCGCGAACTGCTGGTGACGCATCACGACGCGCTGGTCCGCTGGGAGCGCGGAACGCACGTGTTTGCACAGCTGCACGGGCACAGCGTACTGATTGCCGAAGGCGAGGCATGGCGGGGCAAGCGACACGCCATGCAGCCGAACTTCTCCCCCAAGGCTGTCCAGGCCTTCGTGCCCACCATAAGCGCTGCCACAGAGAAAGCGCTCGCGCAATGGCCGCAGCACGATGCGCGCTGGCCGATGGAAAGCGCGATTACGTCGCTTGCCATGGACGTCATCACGCGGATGATGTTCTCGAGCGAAATCGGCGAAGAGGCGCGCACCGCGGAGCAGGCCATCCGCGTCGTCGGTGCCGCTGCCAACGCGGAGTTCTACTGGCCCGCAAGCTGGCCGGACTGGGCGCCCTGGAAGGGCAAGAAACGGCGTGCCCTGGCGGCACTGCATGGCCTGATCAACCACCACCTGCAAGCACGATTGGCTCAGCCACAAGACGCCTGGCCCGACGATCTGCTGACCCGCTTGCTACAGCTGCACCGCGATGACCCCACCACGTGGCCCCTGCACGCCGTGCGCGACGAATGCATGACCGCTTTCCTGGCAGGGCACGAAACCACAGCAGCCACGCTGATCTGGTGGGCCTGGTGCATGGCATCGAACCCGGCTGCGCAGACCCTTGCACGCGAGGAAGTCCAGCAAGCGCTGCAGGGCCGCGCGCCGAGCCCTGACACGCTGGCCTCCCTGCCCTACCTCACGCAGACGATCAAGGAAACGATGCGCCTCTACCCCGCTGCCCCGGTGCTCTTCAGCCGGCGCAGCAGCAAGCCCATCACCTTGGGCGCATGGCAATTGCCCGCGCGAACCATGTTCCTGATTCCGGTGCAAGTGATGCACCACGACCCGCGCTGGTTCCCCGAGCCGCTGGCGTTCCGCCCGGAACGCTTTGCGCTCGATGCCCTAGAGCTGCCACGCGCACGCGGTGCCTACCTACCCTTCGGCACCGGCCCCCGTGTCTGCCTCGGGCAGCATCTGGCCATGTCTGAGATGACGGTGATTGCCGCGATGCTGCTGCAGCGTTTCACGTTGTCGGTGCCGGACAACATGCACGCGCCGCGCCCCGTGATGAACGTCACGTTGCGGCCAGATCAACCGTTGCATCTGGCAATTGCGCCGGCTTGACGTTAGTAACGCAGCAGCAAAAAGGGAGGCCGAAGCCTCCCTTTTTTCATGCTCGCCGATGCGGCTTAGAACTGCACTTCCGGCACCGCGCCGATGGTCTCGCCGCCGGTCAGCACGCTCTGTGCAATGCCAGGCGCCTGCGTAAGCAGCACGTCGGCAAACACGCGCGCCGTGGCGATCTTCGCGCCGTAGAAGTTCGGATCTTCGCTCTCGCGATCAATGGCCACCAGCAACGCGCGCGCCATCTGCCAGCCCGACAGCACAATCCCGCACAGGCGCAAATATGGCACGCTGCCCGCGAACACGACATTCGGCTGCGCCTTGGTTTGCGCGACCACGAAGCGCACCACCGATTCCATCGCCTCGCGGCCCGCTGCCAAGCGCACGCGCATCGCCTCGCAATGCGCGCCACCCTTCGCGGCCAGCGCCGCTTCCACCTTGGCAATTTCCGCGCAGATGCCCAGTGCCACCGCACCGCCATCCCGCACCGTCTTGCGGCCGATCAGGTCATTCGCCTGGATGGCTGTCGTGCCTTCGTAGATCGGCAAAATGCGCGCGTCGCGGTAGTACTGCGCGGCGCCCGTCTCTTCGATGAAGCCCATGCCGCCGTGCACCTGCACGCCCAGGCTCGTCACGTCGATCGACATCTCCGTGCTCCAGCCCTTCACGATCGGCACGAGGAATTCGTACAGCGCTTCGCTCTGCTTGCGCGCAGCATCATCGGCAGCGTGATGGCCGGCATCGCACGCAGCGGCGGCCACGTAGGCCAGCGCGCGGGCGCCTTCGGTCATGGCGCGCATCGTCAGCAGCATGCGCTTCACGTCCGGGTGATGAATGATCGCGACAGCCTTGCCGGCCGAACCATCCACGGGGCGGCTCTGCACGCGCTCGCGCGCATAGGCGACGGCCTTCTGATACGCGCGCTCCGACACACCGATGCCCTGCATGCCGACCGCATAACGCGCGGCGTTCATCATGATGAACATGTACTCCAGGCCGCGGTTCTCTTCGCCGACCAGCGTGCCGATGGCACCGCCGTTGTCGCCGAACTGCAGCACGGCCGTCGGGCTCGCCTTGATGCCGAGCTTGTGTTCGATCGACACGCAATGCGCATCGTTGCGCGCACCCAGCGAACCGTCGGCATTGACCATGAACTTCGGCACCACGAACAGCGAGATGCCCTTCACGCCCTCCGGCGCGCCCGGCGTACGCGCCAGCACAAGGTGGACGATGTTTTCGGCCATGTCGTGCTCGCCCCAGGTGATGAAGATCTTCGTGCCGAAGATTTTGAACGTGCCGTCGCCCACCGGCTCGGCGCGCGTGCGCACGAGTGCCAAGTCGGAGCCGGCCTGCGGCTCGGTCAGGTTCATCGTGCCGGTCCATTCGCCGGAGATGAGCTTGGGCACGAACAATTGCTTCTGCTCTTCAGTGCCTGCCGTCAGCAATGCCTCGATGGCGCCGTCGGTCAGCAGCGGGCACAGCGCGAACGACAGGTTGGCCGCGTTCAGCATTTCGATGCACGCCGTGGCGATCAGCTTGGGCAGGCCCTGGCCGCCGTATTCCAGCGGGTGCTGCACGCCCTGCCAGCCGCCTTGGCCAAACTGCGCGAAGGCTTCCTTGAAACCAGGCGTAGCCGTCACGACACCGTCCTTCCAACTGCTCGGGTTGCGGTCACCTTCCACATTGAGCGGCGCGACGACTTCACCCGTGAAGCGCGCGCTCTCCTCCAGCACGGCTTGTGCGGTGTCAGCGGTCGCGTCTTCAAAGCCGGGCAGCTTGGCGACGTTGTCCAGGCCGGCCAGTTCGTTCATCACGAACAGCATGTCCTTGACGGGGGCTTGATAGGTCATGTCTCTCTCCAATCCTTCGTTAAGCGCGATCAGGACAGTGCATCAGCGGGGGCGTGATGCGCTCTCCTGATGGCGCTCGGGTATAAAAAAGCCGTTTCCAAACGGGTCGGAAACGGCTTTGCGTCGGGCCACATTGTCCATTCGAGCGCGCGTCAGATGATGCGCGCTGCGCGGTGCACTCAGCCCAGTGCGGTCACCAGCTCCGGCACGACGGTGTTCAGATCGCCCACGAGGCCGTAGTCAGCCACCTGGAAGATCGGCGCTTCCGGATCCTTGTTGATCGCGACGATCACCTTGGAATCCTTCATGCCGGCCAAGTGCTGGATCGCGCCCGAGATACCGACGGCGATGTACAGCTGCGGCGCGACGATCTTGCCGGTCTGGCCGACCTGGTAGTCGTTCGGCACGAAGCCAGCGTCCACCGCTGCGCGCGAGGCACCCAGTGCGGCACCCAGCTTGTCGGCCAGCGGCGTCAGCACCTTGGTGTAGTTCTCGCCCGAGCCCACGCCACGGCCACCCGACACGATGATCTTCGCGGCGGTCAGTTCCGGGCGATCGCTCTTCGTCACTTCGCGCGAGACGAATTGCGAGATGCCGGCGTCCGCCACGGCGGTCAGGTTTTCGGTAGCAGCGGAGCCACCGGTGGCAGCAGCCGGATCAAACGCCGTGCCACGCACGGTGATCACTTTCACCTTGTCGGCCGATTGCACGGTGGCAATCGCGTTGCCGGCGTAGATCGGGCGCTCGAAGGTGTCGGGGCTGTCGACCTTGGTGATGTCGGACAGTTGGGCCACGTCCAGCTTGGCGGCCACGCGCGGCAGGATGTTCTTGCCGTAAGCGGTGGCTGGCGCCAGGATGTGGCTGTAGTTGCCGGCGATAGCCAGGGCTTGCTCGGCGACGTTTTCGGCCAAGCCATCGGCAAACTGGGGCGCATCGGCCACCAGCACCTTGGTCACGCCTGCGATCTGCGCAGCGGCTTGTGCAGCGGCGCCGCAGCCAGCACCGGCCACCAGCACGTGGACATCGCCGCCGCATTGAGCGGCAGCCGTCACGGTGTTCAGCGTTGCGGCCTTGATGGATTGATTGTCGTGTTCAGCAATAACGAGTGCGGTCATCTTGATCTGCCTGTTCGGTGTGCTTGAAGTGTGTGCAGTCACGCAGGTTACAAACCCGCCGCTTACAGCACCTTCGCTTCGGTCTTGAGCTTGGCGACCAGCGTGGCCACATCGGGCACCATCACGCCGGCGCTGCGCTTGGCGGGCTCAACCACCTTCAGGGTCTTCAGGCGCGGTGCAACGTCCACGCCCAGGTCTTCCGGCTTGACCGTGTCGAGTTGCTTCTTCTTGGCCTTCATGATGTTCGGCAGCGTCACGTAGCGCGGCTCGTTCAGGCGCAGGTCGGTGGTGACCACGGCCGGCAGCTTGACCGACAGGGTTTCCAGACCACCGTCCACTTCACGCGTGACCGAAGCCTTGCCGTCGGCAACCTGCACCTTCGAGGCAAACGTGGCTTGCGGCAGGCCGGCCAGCGCAGCCAGCATCTGGCCGGTCTGGTTGGCGTCGTCGTCGATCGCCTGCTTGCCCAGGATGATCAGTTGCGGCTGTTCCTTGTCGACCAGCGCCTTGAGCAGCTTGGCGACAGCCAGCGGCTGCAGTTCTTCGTCGGTTTGGACCAGGATGCCGCGGTCGGCACCAATGGCCATGGCGGTGCGCAGGGTTTCCTGGCACTGCGTCACGCCGCACGAGACGGCGACCACTTCGGTAGCGACGCCCGCTTCCTTCAAACGAACAGCCTCTTCCACGGCGATCTCGTCGAACGGGTTCATGCTCATCTTGACGTTGGCCAGATCGACACCGCTGCCGTCCGCCTTCACGCGAGCCTTCACGTTGTAATCGATCACGCGCTTGACTGCGACCAGGACTTTCATGCGCTCACTCCACTATTTGATAAGACGATTTTGCAAAACGCCGGCCATTATAAGGGGGGCCGGTCGAACGCGTTAAATTTCCGAACGGTCGTGCTATTTTAACCCTGAAAAATTGCCGGACGCCAGTGAAACGTCCGGCAATCTGTTTGGTAGAGCCCTCTATCGGATCGCCTCAGCGATCACAAAGTGGTTACCAAGCCACAATCACCGCGTCCTTGTACTTCGCCTTCACGAAGGCCTTCACAGCGTCGGAGTGATAGGCCTTCACCAGCTTGGCGACCCACGGTTGATCCTTGTCCGCTGCTCGCACGGCCAGCACGTTGGCATACGGGCCCTTCGGGCTTTCAATCGCGATGCCGTCCTTGGTCGGGTCCAGGCCCGCCTTCTCGGCGTAGTTGCCGTTGACGGCGGCGGCATCCAGGTCATCCAGCGAACGCGGCAGTTGGGCGGCATCCAGCTCGACGAACTTCAGCTTCTTCGGGTTCTCGGCCACATCGCGCGGCGAGGCCTTGAAGCCGGCGTTCGGCTTGAGCTTGATCACGCCCTGTGCCTGCAGCAGCAAGAGCGCACGGCCGCCGTTGGTCGGATCGTTCGGCAGGCCGAAGCGTGCGCCTTCCTTCAGGTCCTTCAGCGACTTGATCTTCTTCGAGTAGATGCCCATCGGGAACGTGATGGTCTGGCCGACGCTCACGAACTTGTAGCCGCGCGTGGCGACTTGGTCGTCCAGATACGGCTGGTGCTGGTAGCTGTTGGCATCCAGGTCACCGGAGGCCAGGGCGGCGTTCGGCTGGATGTAGTCGTTGAACTCGACGATCTGGAGCTTCAGGCCGTCCTTCTCGGCAACCTTCTTCACCTCTTCCATGATCTCGGCGTGCGGGCCGGCGGTCACGCCGATCTTGATCGGCTTGCTCTGCGCCATGGCGGCGCCGGTTGCCAGTGCCAGCGCAGCACCCAGGCTCGCGGACCATTGCAGCAGTTGACGACGATTCATTGTGTTTCCTCGTAGATGAGTCTGTGATGGTTTAACGATGGCTGAGGCGGCGCACGAGCCAGTCGCCCGTCGATTGCACCGCCTGCACGAAGACGATCAGGATGACGACCACCGCCAGCATGATGTCCGATTCATAGCGCTGATAACCGTAGCGGATGCCCAGGTCGCCCAGGCCACCGCCGCCGATGGTGCCGGCCATGGCTGAGTAACCGACCAGGCTGACGAAGGTGATCGTCAGGCCAGCGAGGATGCCGGGCATCGCCTCGGGCAGCAGCACCTTGTAGACGAGTTGGCCGGTGGTCGCGCCCATCGATTGCGCGGCTTCGATCAGGCCGCGATCTACTTCACGCAATGCGGTTTCTACGAGGCGCGCGATGAACGGAATCGCCGCAATCGTCAACGGAACGATGGCCGCAGCCGTGCCGATGGACGAGCCCGCCAGCAGGCGCGTGAACGGAATCACCGCGACCAGCAGGATGATGAACGGCACCGAGCGCACAGCGTTGACGATCAGACCAGCCACGCGGTTGAACACCGGCGCCGACAGCACACCGCCCGTTGTCGTCAGATACAGCAGCACGCCCAGCGGCACGCCAAACAGCGCACCAATGCCGCCAGACACGCCCACCATGGCAAGCGTCTCCCAGAAGGCCGGCAGAAACAGATCGGTCAGGTCAGACCACATGATTGATCTCCTCGACCACCACGCCTTGTTCGCGCAGGAAGTGCATTGCGTTGTTGATGTCGGCCGTGTCGCCCGTGGCCAAAATCGCCAGCGAGCCGAAGGCCTGGCCCTGAATCTCGTCGATGTGGCCGTGCAGGATGTTGAAGTCGAACCCGTAAGTGCGAACGGCTTGCGCCAGCACGGGTTGGTCCACGCCCTCGCCGGTAAAGGCGAGTCGGAACAGGTGGTCGCGTCCGCCATGCTCGCGGGCAACCAGGCGGCTTTCCACACGCGCCAGCACCGAGGGCGGCAACTCTTGCGAGATGACTTCGCCGATCAGCGCGCGCGTTACGTCGTGATGCGGCTGCAGGAACACGTCAATCACGCGGCCGAGCTCCACCACGCGGCCGGCGTCGAGCACCGCCACGCGGTCGCACACCTGCTTGATGACTTCCATCTGGTGCGTGATCAGCACGATGGTCAGGCCAAGCTCGCGGTTGATCTTGCGCAGGAGGTCGAGGATGGAGCGCGTCGTCTCCGGGTCCAGTGCGGAGGTTGCTTCATCGCAGAGCAACACTTCCGGCTGGCTGGCGAGCGCGCGCGCAATGCCAACGCGCTGCTTCTGGCCGCCGGAGAGCTGCGCCGGATAGCGGTCCTTGAACGCGGACAGGCCAACCAGGTCCAGCAGCGGCAGCACGATCTCGCGGATGCGCTCGCGCGACGTGCCAGCCAGCTCCAACGGCAGCGCCACGTTGTCGTACACCGTGCGCGACGTTAGCAGGTTGAAGTGCTGGAAGATCATGCCGATCTTGCGGCGCGCCTGGCGCAGCCCGTCGGCGTTGAGTGCGGTGAGTTCTTGCCCCGCCACCGTGACGGTGCCCGCGGTCGGCTTGTTCAGCAGATTGATGACGCGCACCAGCGTGCTCTTGCCGGCGCCGCTGCGCCCGATGATGCCGAAGACTTCACCGCGCTCGATGGTGAGGTCAACGTCGCGCAGCGCGTGGACGTCGGTACCGCCCGCCCCCCGGAAGTGCTGCGAGATCCCCTTGAGTTCGATCATGAGTCCATACAAAAACGGCAACCGCCGCGAAACCAGGCCGTTGCCGTCTCTTTCTTATTTGAATGAGGCGCTAGTGTAAGGCAGCCACTACATGCGAGGAACGATTCTTTAACGATGTCTTTATTACTTTTACGAATGTCATTGATGAATCGTCAGCGTCCATCGCCTAAAGCTCGGCCAGCGCCTTCACGTGCGCAACCACGCTGCGGCCGAGGGCGCTGAGGTTGTAGCCACCCTCCAGGCAGCTGACGATGCGGCCTTTGGCGTGCACCCGCGCCAGTTGCATGAGTTGCTGCGTGATCCAGGCGTAATCGGCTTCGACCAGGCCCATCTGGCCGAGGTCGTCCTCGCGATGCGCGTCAAAGCCGGCGGAGATGAACAACATCTCCGGCTTGAACGCTTCCAGGCGCGGCAGCCAGATCGTCTCCACCACCTCACGCACCGTCAGGCCATTCGTATAGGCGGGCAGCGGAATGTTGACCATGTTGGCCGCCACCGCTTCCGTGCCGGAATACGGATAGAACGGGTGCTGGAAGATGCTACACATCATCACGCGGGGCTCGTCGCGGAAGGCCGCTTCGGTGCCATTGCCGTGGTGCACGTCAAAGTCGATGATCGCCACGCGCTGCAAGCCGTGGTGTTCCAACGCATGACGCGCCGCCACAGCCACGTTGTTGAAGAAGCAGAAGCCCATCGCGCGGCCAGGCTCCGCATGATGGCCAGGCGGGCGCACGCTGCAGAAGGCGTTTTCCAGTTCGCCGGCGATGACCTTGTCGGTCGCATCTACCGCCGCACCCGCCGCCAGCACGGCCGCCATGTAGGTGTGCGGGTTCATCGAGGTGTCGGGGTCGATCGGCACGTAGCCGGCAATCGGCACGCTGGAGACCAACTCGCGCAGGTACTCGGGGCGGTGCACGCGGCACAATTGCGCCTCGGTGGCAGGCGGCGCCTCGCACGGGACGAGCAGGTCTTCGATGCGGCTGGCGATGAGCTGATCTTCGATCGCGCGCAGGCGGTCCGGACATTCGGGATGGTGCGGGCCCATCTCGTGCCGGAGGAATTCGGGATGCGTGTAGAGGCCGGTCGCCATGTTGGTGTTGTGATCCGGGTGCTTCGGTGTCTCCAGCCGCTACGTTAGCACGGGTGCGCAACAAGGCCGCACGGCAGGGTGATCCGCCAGAGCCATCCGCTACAATGCCCCGATCCTGTTTGAAGCCTGCCCATGAGCCAATCGCCCTCTTCCCGTCGTCCCATACTGCGCGCCCTGATGGCGGGCGCCGCGCTTTCCGCACTGTCTTTCCCGGCGCTATCGCTGGCGGCCAAGAAAGCGAGCAAGTCGCCCAAGCGCCGCATTGCCGTGCATGAAGAAGAGATCGATCCGGATCGCTACCGCAACAATCCGCAAACGCAGGCTTTCGTCAACGAGTTGGTCGGCAAGTACAACTTCGATCGCGCATCGCTCGATGCGCTGTTTGCGGGTACGGCCTACTCCGCCACCGTTGCCCGGCTGATCCTGCCGCCGGCCACACCCGCACGCCGGAGCTGGACCGCCTATCGTGGCCGCTTCATCGAGCCCATCCGCATCAACGCGGGCGTGCAGTTCTGGCAGCAATATGGCGACACGCTGCGCCGTGCCGAGGCCGAATTTGGCGTGCCGGCTGACGTGATCGTCGGCATCCTGGGCGTCGAGACCATCTACGGCCGCGACATGGGCAACTTCCGCGTGATGGACGCGCTGTCCACGCTCGCCTTCGACTACCCCGACACGCCCAACCGCGAAGACCGCAGCACGATGTTCCGCAACCAGCTCAAGGACTTCCTGCTCTGGTGCCGCGACACCGGCACGGATGCGTTCTCGGTGCTGGGCTCATACGCGGGCGCGGTCGGCATTCCGCAGTTCATGCCCACCAGCATTCGCGAATACGCGGTGGACTATGACAAGGACGGCCACATCGACCTGCGCAACAGCGCGGTGGATGCCATCGGCAGCGTCGCGCACTTCCTGCAGATGCACGGCTGGGAGCCGAACCGCCCGGTGATGTGGAACATCGCTGGCGATGCGGACAGCCAGGGCATTGCCGCTGCAGCGGCCGATGGTCAGCCGTATCCGCGCATGACGCTGTCCAAGCTCACGCGTGCCGGGCTGGCGTTGGCACCCGGCGTGGATGCCGCTCGCGAGCAGGAAACCGAGGTGCTGATGATCGACCTGCCCACGCCCGGCCAGCCGACCGAATACCGCGTCGGCCTGCGCAACTTCTACGTGCTCACGCGCTATAACCGCAGCTTCTTCTATGCAGCGGCGGTGTACGAACTCGGCCAGGCAGTGCGCCAAGCAATGCGCGGCTGATCGCAGGCATCCGAGCATAAAAAAAAAGCGCAGCTTCGGCTGCGCTTTTTTATGCGACGTGGCGAATCGTCAGGCGGGGAACACACCCGTCAACAGGTAGCGATCGCCACGATCGCACACCACGAACACGATCGTCGCGTTCTCGACTTCTTCAGCAATCCGCAGCGCCACGCACAGTGCGCCCGCCGCCGAAATCCCGCAGAAGATGCCCTCTTCGCGCGCCATGCGACGCGCCATGTGTTCGGCGTCGGACTGGCTCACGGGTTCGGTGCGGTCAATGAACTTCGGATCGTAGATCTTCGGCATATACGCCTCGGGCCACTTGCGAATGCCCGGAATACGCGAGCCCTCCTCCGGCTGCGCGCCGACGATCTGGATGTCGGCGTTCTTCTCTTTCAGAAAGCGCGAGACACCCGTGATCGTGCCCGTCGTGCCCATCGCCGAAACGAAATGCGTAATGCGCCCCTCGGTCTGCTGCCACAGCTCGGGGCCGGTGGTCTCGTAGTGCGCGAGCGGATTGTCCGGATTGGCGAACTGATCGAGGATGACGCCCTTGCCTTCCTTCTCCATCGCATCGGCCAGGTCACGCGCGTATTCCATGCCGCCCTTGACGGGGGTCAGGATGATCTCCGCGCCATAGGCTGCCATGCTCTGACGGCGCTCCACCGACAGGTCTTCCGGCATGATCAACACCATCTTGTAACCGCGGATGGCAGCCGTCATGGCCAGCGCAATGCCGGTGTTTCCCGACGTTGCCTCGATGAGCGTATCGCCCGGCTTGATGCGGCCGCGTGCTTCCGCGTGCTTGATCATGGACAGCGCGGGGCGATCCTTGACCGAGCCGGCCGGGTTGTTGCCTTCCAGCTTGCCGAGGATGACGTTGCCGCGTCGCGCATTGGCTTCGCCAGGAATGCGCTGGAGCTGCACCAGCGGCGTATTGCCGATGGTGTCTTCAATGGTGGGATAAGCCATGGTGCGTAGGGAATGGAATCAAACCATTGTAATGCAGCAGGACAACCCTGCCCCGCGCATGGCAAAACGCCCCGCATGGGCGGGGCGTTGCGGCGGTCAGAAAATGCGGCGCTTATTTCTTCTTCGCGTCTTTGCTGTCCTTCTTGGCGGCTGCCGGTGCAGGTGCGGGTGCCGCCGCACCGAACGTCAGCCCAGCGTTTTCCAGCTTGGCGAGCGTCTTGTCACCGATGCCTGGCACGCGTGCCTTGAAGTCGGCGGCATCCTTATAGGGGCCGTTCTTGGTGCGCTCTTCGATGATGGTCTTGGAACGCTTGGGGCCAACGCCCGACAAGGTTTCCAATGCAGCTTGGTCTGCCGTATTTGCATCCACCGCTGCCCATGAAACCGACAGCATGGACAACGACATCAACGCAGCGGCCAACAGCTTCTTCAACATAGGCTCCTCCAGATATTTTGGGGTAAGAGAAAAGAAAACCGCCACATCAAGGTGGCGGTTTCAGCTCATCTTAAAGAGCATCGCAAAGATGCTGCTGCGTGCGCACAAAAAGTGACGCGTTGTCTGATCGAGCAGCAGATCAAGCCGGTTGTTTCAGCAACCACTGGCAGTAGCGCTCGACGCCTTCCTGCACCGTCAGAAACGGCGCCGTATAACCCGCCTCGCGCAGGCGCGATTGATCGGCCTGCGTAAAGCACTGGTACTTGCCGCGCAGCGCATCCGGAAACTTCACGTATTCGATCAGGCCTTCCTGTGTCAGCTCTTCGGTGGAGAGCACCGGCTTGCCTTCGGCCCCACGCAGCGTATTCACCACCGTGGTCGCAATGTCGTTGAACGGTTGCGCACGGCCGGTGCCGAGGTTGAAGATGCCTGACTTGTCTGGGTTGTCGAAGAAGAACAAGTTGACCTTCACCACGTCTTCTACCGACACGAAGTCGCGCATTTGGCCGCCTTGCGGATAGCCGTTGTATTCGCCGAAGAGCTTGACGGTGCCTTCGCTGCGGAACTGGTTGAAGTTGTGGAACGCCACCGACGCCATGCGTCCCTTGTGCTGCTCGCGCGGGCCGTACACGTTGAAGTAGCGGAAGCCGACGATCTGCGACAGCGCCGTCGGCATGACACGGCGCACGACCTGATCGAACAGCAGCTTCGAGTAGCCGTACACGTTGAGCGGACGCTCGAACTCGGGCTCCTCGCGGAAGGTTTCCGACGCGCCGTACGTGGCCGCCGACGAGGCATAGAGGAACTGCACGCCCTGGTCCAGGCACGCGCGCATCACCGCCAACGTGTAGCGGTAGTTGTTCTCCATCATGTAGCGGCCGTCGGTCTCCATCGTGTCGGAGCAGGCGCCCTCATGGAAGATCGCGCGGACCTTGCCGAACTCGCCGCGCGCAAAGCGCTCTACGAATTCGGTCTTATCCAGGTAGTCGCTGATCTGGCAGTCGACGATGTTCTTGAACTTGTCGGCGCGCGTGAGGTTGTCGACAGCAATGATGTCGGTCTCGCCGCGCGCGTTCAGGCCCTTGACGATGTTGGCGCCGATAAAGCCAGCCGCGCCGGTGACGATGATGGTCATGATGCTTGGGAGAAAAGTTCTGCGTGAGTAACGACGGCCGTGCCCAGCTTGCCGACCACGATGCCGCCCGCGCGATTGGCGTACTGCACGGCTTCCTTGATGTTGGCGCCGGCGCCCAGCATTGTGGCCAGCGTCGCGATGACGGTATCGCCCGCGCCCGAGACGTCGAACACCTCGCGCGCCTGTGCCGATACATGCAGGACTTCGTGCTCGGTGTAGAGCGTCATGCCCTCTTCCGAACGCGTGAGCAGCAGCGCTTCGAGCTGCAGTTCGCGGCGCAGATTCTGTGCGCGGATGGTGAGGTCCTGCTCCGATTTCCACGTGCCGACCACCTGGCGCATTTCCGCACGGTTGGGCGTGATCATGGTCGCGCCTTTGTAGCGCGAGTAGTCGTCACCCTTCGGGTCAACCAGCACGCGGCGGCCAGCCTGGCGCGACGCCTCGATCATCTTGCCGACGTGCGTTAAACCACCCTTGCCGTAGTCCGACAGCACCACCACGTCATGCTGCGGCACCAGCGCGCCGAAACGATCGAGCACCGACATCAGCACTTCATGCGTGGGCGCATTTTCGAAATCGACGCGGATCAATTGCTGCTGGCGTGCCAGCACGCGCAGCTTGATCGTCGTGTTGACGGCCGGGTCGCGATGCAAATGGCCGGTGACATGGCTCTCGCCGAGCAGCGCTTCGATGCTGCGGCCGGGCTCGTCATCACCGATCACGCCGAGCATGCCGGCCTGCGCACCGAGCGCCGCGACGTTGCGTGCCACGTTGGCGGCGCCCCCCAGGCGCTCATCCTGGCGCTTGATCTGCACGACAGGCACCGGCGCTTCCGGCGAAATCCGATCGACGTCGCCAAACCAATAGCGGTCGAGCATCATGTCGCCGACCACGAGAATGCGGGCGGCGTGGATCTGTTCGGAAGCGGACGTAGTCATGAGTCTAGGGTGTCGGCAGCAGCCGAGGTCACAGCGATTACGATTGAGTGGAGCGCCCGATGGCCTGGTATTCAAAGCCCGCATCGCGCATGGCTTGCGGCTCGAAGAGGTTGCGGCCGTCGAACACCATCGGCGTCTTCAACAGAGCCTTCACGGCATTGAAGTCCGGGCTACGGAACGCCTTCCACTCGGTCACGATGACCAGCGCGTCGGCGTTCTTGAGCGCGTCCATCTGACCCGCGCAGAACGTCACACGTTCCAACTGTTCGGCAGAAAGATCGAGCGCCAATGCGTGACGCGCCTCTTCCATCGCAACCGGGTCGTACACCTGCACGCGCGCACCGCGTGCGAGCAGCGCCGCAATCAGGATGCGGCTCGGCGCTTCGCGCATGTCGTCGGTATTGGGCTTGAAGGCGAGGCCCCAGATGGCGAAGGTGCGGCCCGTCAGATCGGCGCCCATGCGGTCTTCGATCTTGGCCACCAGCACTTCCTTCTGCTTGTCGTTGACGGCCTCGACAGCCTCCAGCACATGCAGCGTCTGGCCGTATTCCTGCGCGGTGCGCACCAGCGCCTGCACGTCCTTCGGGAAACACGAGCCACCGTAACCCGTGCCGGCGTAAAGGAAGCTGTAACCGATGCGCGGGTCGGAGCCGATACCCAGGCGCACGAGTTCGATGTCGGCGCCCACCTTGTCGGCGAGGTTGGCCATCTCGTTCATGAACGAGATACGCGTGGCAAGCATCGAGTTGGCGGCGTACTTGGTGAACTCGGCCGAGCGCACGTCCATGTAGAAGGTGCGTTCGTGGTTGCGGTTGAACGGTGCATAGAGCGTGCGCATCATCGCCTTGGCCTTCAGGCCGTCGGCGTCACCATACGTGCCGAGTACGATGCGGTCCGGGCGCATGAAATCGTCCACCGCGGCGCCTTCCTTCAGGAACTCGGGGTTCGACACCACCGAGAACCCGACGTCGGACTTGCCACGCGTTGCCAGCATTTCACTCACGGCATCGCGCACCTTGTCACCCGTCCCAACCGGCACGGTCGACTTGTTGACGATCACCTTGAAGCTCGTCATGTGTTGGGCGATGTTGCGTGCGGCGGCCAGCACGTACTTCAGGTCAGCGGAGCCGTCCTCATCGGGCGGCGTGCCGACGGCGATGAATTGCACGTCGCCGTGCGCCACGCTGGCGGCCACGTCGGTCGAGAACTGGATGCGCCCCGCCGTGCGGTTGCGCTCGATCAGTTCCTTCAGGCCCGGTTCGTAGATGGGCACGCCGCCGGCGTTGAGCAGGTCGATCTTCTTCTGGTCGACGTCGAGGCAGAACACGTCGTTGCCCAGTTCCGCCAGACAGGCGCCGGTAACCAGACCGACATAGCCACTACCGATGATGGTGATTTTCATACGAACACTTCAATGATTGAAAAAGCGCCGGCGCGGAGCACGAAAGCAAGCCGCACCGGACTGAATTACATGCTGGCCCCACCGCTGCCGCCGAGTGTCTCGGTACGGCGCGGTGCGTAGGTTTCCCAGCGGTTGCAGCCAGGGCACTGCCAATAGAACAGGCGCGCGCGGAAGCCGCACTCCTGGCACGTATAGCGCGCCAGATTGCGGGTGCGGCTTTGCAGCAGATCGCGAATGGCACCGAGATCCTGCGCGCGCTGGATATCGGCATTGCTGCCCGCTTCCACCGGATCGGCCAGCGCGCTCTCGGCCACATCTGCGGTCGCCGGTGCTTCATGACTCACCGCCTCGGATGCGCGCGATGCCTCGGCCTCCACCAACCGCGTCAACGCCATCAACGAGGGCTGGCGGCGAATCTGCTCACGCATCAATGCCACGGCATCATCAATGCCGTGCACATCCAATTCGTATTGGTAGACCGTATCGAGCAATTCAGGGCCCAGGCGCGCGTCCATCTTGGAGCGCAGCCACGCGAGACCCTCAGCCGCACGGCCAAGTTGCGCATATGCCTTCATCAGTCGCTCCGCCACCAGCGGCAGGAATGACGGATTCTGCTGCTCGATGCTGCGCCAGCGTTTGATGGCGCCTTCAACATCGCCCTGGCCCTGCGCCACATCGCCGAGTTGGATGGTGGCGCGCACGTTCTTGGGGTTCTCTTGCAGCGCGCGCTCGAGCCATTCCACCGCCGTCGCCACATCCTTGCGTTGCAGCTTTTCCTGGGCCAACTCACAGCAGAACTGCGCGACCTGCACGGAATAATCCTTGCCTTGCAGCGTCTGCAGCTCGCGGGCCGCGTCGATGGCCTTGCTCCACTCCTTCTCGATTTCGTACAGCTCCAGCAGCACGCGCTTGGCCGGCTCCGCAAAGGCGCCCTCCATCAGCATGCGCAAGGATTCTTCCGCTCGGTCCAGCAGGCCAGCACGCAGAAAGTCTTGCCCCAACTCGTACAGCGCGTGATCGCGCTCGTTGGCCGGCAGATCGGGACGATTGACGAGGTTCTGGTGCACACGGATCGCTCGCTCGGTCTCGCCACGGCGGCGAAACAAGCTGCCCAGTGCAAAGTGCAGTTCGGTGGTTTCCGGATCCAGGCGGGCGACTTCGATGAAGGCGTCGATCGCCTTATCGGGCTGCTCGTTGAGCAGGAAGTTCAGCCCCTTGAAATACGAGCGCGGCAGCGAGGACTGCTCGGTCCGCAACTGGCGGGCATCAAGGCGGGCAGCCACCCAGCCCAAGCCAAACACCAGGGGGATGGCCAACAGCCACCAGAGATCAAAATCCATGCGTCAGACCTTGGGGCCGGGAACGTGATACGGGGAATCGGCAATGACGGGGCCAGACACTTCAGCCGGTGTCACCGCCTCTTCAGCCTTTTTCATACGGCCGATCTGACGACGCAGGCGGCTTGCGGTAAAGCGATGCCGCATCACACGGGGCGCCATCGCCAACATGGCCAGCAAGATGCCAGCCGCGAAAAAGACCAGCGCAATCAAGATCAGCGGCGCGCGCCAAGTCACGCCAAACGGCAGCACCAGCGAGACTTCCGCCGTGTTATGCAGTGCCAGCACAAAGAGCAGCACAAACAACAGGATGCGGATGACCCAGACGAGAAATTTCATGCGGATTCGGAAGCGGACGGCGGTGCAGCGACTGAGCGTGCGAATGCCGGGTTGTGCCGCATTGTAGCGGATTCATCTGTCAGCCAGCCACGCACGAGCGCGTACGCACGCGGGCTGCGCCAATAAAAAACGCCCCGGCAAACCGG
This sequence comes from Ralstonia sp. 25C, assembly GCF_051904805.1. Taxonomy (NCBI): domain Bacteria; kingdom Pseudomonadati; phylum Pseudomonadota; class Betaproteobacteria; order Burkholderiales; family Burkholderiaceae; genus Ralstonia; species Ralstonia sp. 25C. The sequence goes on from NZ_CP196737.1 coordinate 825,034, forward strand.
GGCGTTTCTGAAACCTCTTTGCAACCAAGGCTCACCGCGACATGACCAGCGGCACTGCCGTGTCCGCCGAAAATGCAGCGGCTTGGCGATTGCCATCAGCCTGTCGAGCAGCCTTCACAGCCGTCAGCGACACCGCTGGCTCGCCCTCCGAAGAGAGTTCACCTTGTCGCTCCAGGCTGCGGTCAACCCGTTCGCGCAATTCCTTGCCTGCCTTGAAGTGCGGTACCCGCTTTTCGGGAACCAGCACCTTCTCGCCAGACTTGGGGTTGCGCCCAACACGCGGCGGACGACGATTCAACCCAAAACTGCCAAACCCGCGGATCTCGATGCGGTGGCCGTCCGCCAAGGCGTCGGACATCGCATCCAGGATCGTCTTGACCGCGATGTCCGCGTCCCGCAGCAACAGCTGCGGAAAGCGGGCGGCCAGCTTTTCCACGAGTTCGGACTTGGTCATGGGCATCGTGCGCGCGTCCTCGTCGTTCTGTAGGGTCGACCCGGTAGATGCTTACTGGTTGGTTTCGTTCAGCTTGGCCTTCAGCAGCGCGCCGAGGTTCGTGGTACCAGCCGTGCCAGTATCCGCCGAGAACTTCTGCATCGCTTCTTGTTGGTCAGCGCTGTCCTTCGCCTTGATGGAGACGTTGATGTTGCGCGACTTGCGATCGATGTTGACGATCATCGCGGTCATCTGTTCGCCTTCCTTCAGCACGTTGCGGGCATCTTCAACGCGGTCGCTCGAGATTTCCGAGGCACGCAGGTAGCCTTCCACGTCGTCAGCCAGTTGCACCACGGCGCCCTTCGGATCAACGGTCTTGATCGTGACATTCACGATCGAACCCTTGTCGTTGGTCGACACGAAGTTGTTGAACGGATCGCCCGACAGCTGCTTGATACCCAGCGAGATGCGTTCCTTGTCGATGTCGATGGCCAGCACAACGGCTTCCACCTCGTCGCCCTTCTTGTACTTGCGAACGGCTTCTTCGCCAGTCTCTTGCCACGACAGGTCCGACAGGTGCACCAGGCCGTCGATGCCGCCCGGCAGACCGATGAACACGCCGAAGTCGGTGATCGACTTGATCTGACCCGACAGCTTGTCGCCCTTCTTGTGGTTACGGCCGAAATCGTCCCACGGGTTGGCCTTGCACTGCTTCATGCCCAGGCTGATACGACGCTTGTCTTCGTCGATATCCAGAACCATGACTTCCACTTCGTCGCCCAGCTGGACAACCTTGGACGGAGCCACGTTCTTGTTGGTCCAGTCCATTTCCGACACGTGGACCAGGCCTTCGATACCGGCTTCGATCTCGACGAACGCGCCGTAGTCGGTCAGGTTGGTCACCTTGCCGAACAGGCGGGTGCCTTGCGGGTAGCGACGCGAGATGCCGACCCACGGATCTTCGCCCAGCTGCTTCACGCCCAGCGAGACGCGGTTCTTCTCTTGGTCGAATTTGAGGATCTTGGCGGTGATTTCTTGGCCAACCGACAGCACTTCGCTCGGATGACGCACACGACGCCATGCCAGGTCGGTGATGTGCAGCAGACCGTCGATGCCACCCAGATCCACGAACGCGCCGTAGTCGGTGATGTTCTTGACGATACCGTTGACGATCGCGCCTTCCTTGAGCGTTTCCATCAGCTTCTGACGCTCTTCGCCCAGCGTGGCTTCAACCACGGCACGGCGCGACAGCACAACGTTGTTGCGCTTGCGATCCAGCTTGATGACCTTGAATTCGAGGGTCTTGCCTTCGTACGGCGTGGTGTCCTTGATCGGACGCACGTCGACGAGCGAACCCGGGAGGAATGCACGAATACCGTTGACCATGACGGTCAGGCCGCCCTTCACCTTGCCGGTCACGGTACCGGAGATGATCTCGCCGGATTCCAGTGCCTTCTCAAGGTTCAGCCACGAAGCCAGGCGCTTAGCCTTGTCGCGCGACAGGATGGTGTCGCCGTAGCCGTTTTCCAGTGCGTCGATTGCGACCGAAACGTAGTCGCCGACTTGCACTTCCAGCTCGCCCTGGTCGTTCAGGAATTCTTCGACCGGAACAAATGCTTCAGACTTCAGGCCCGCGTTCACAACGACGAAGTTGTGGTCGATACGCACAACTTCCGCAGAGATCACTTCGCCAGCCTTCATATTGGACTTGGCGATCGACTCTTCGAACAGGGCGGCAAAAGATTCGTTAGTTTGGGACATAAAAAATAGGCATCCGCAGAACATGCCTCGCAGAGCGTTCGCTCAGTTAGGAATGGGCGAAGACACGCGCATGCGGGGTTACGAGTTGAACAACCGCCGGCGGCAACATGCTACCGGCACCGATCGGACCAGCTCAGCCGGTTCAGTTTGCCTTGTTGGCGCCCTGCACCTGCCGGTACCAGTCCAGTACCTGCGCAACCACTTCGTCGACCGACATGTCGGACGAATCCAGTTGCCGCGCATCTTGCGCCGGACGCAGCGGCGCGACACTGCGGGTGCGATCCCGCAAATCACGCGCTTCCAAGTCCTGCGAAAGACTTTCCACTGTAGCAGAAAAACCCTTTGCAATCAATTGTTTATAGCGCCGCTCAGCGCGTGCCTGCACGCTCGCCGTGAGGAACACCTTGAGCACCGCCTCAGGGAAAACCACGGTGCCCATGTCGCGGCCATCGGCCACAAGGCCAGGTGCTTCCAGGAACGCACGCTGACGTGCGTGCAGCGCCTCACGTACCGCGGCGTGCACAGCAATCGCGGAGGCTTGGTTACCCACCGACTCATGACGTAACGCCAAGCTCACATCTTCACCCTTGAGCCAGATGTGATCAGCCTTGAAGCGCACATCGAGTTCGCTAGCAATGCGAACGAGGTTGGCGACGTCGTGATCGTCGACGTTCTCGCGCATGCTGACGAGCGCCACCAAGCGGTACAACGATCCGCTATCCAACAGGTGGAAGCCGAGCAAATCGGCGACTTGGTGCGCGACCGTGCCCTTGCCGGATGCGGTCGGGCCGTCGATGGTGATGACCGGGTACGGCGTGGAAGCAGCGGTGTCGGACATGATGAAATGCTGTCGGTTAATTGCGTTTCAAGCAGCGATACTGCCGAACGCCGTGAAATAGTCGGGGAAGGTCTTGGCGACGCAGCGCGGGTCGTTGATCCGCACCGGCACCGGGCCAAACGCAGCGAGCGAAAACGCCATCGCCATGCGGTGATCGTCGTAGGTATCGATACCGCCGGCGGGCGGTGTCCATTGCGATGGGGGCGTCACGCGGATGTAGTCGGGGCCCTCTTCCACCTCGGCACCGAGCTTGCGCAGTTCGGTCGCCATCGCGCTCAGGCGGTCGGTCTCCTTGACGCGCCAGCTGGCGATGTTGGTGAGCGTGGTGGTGCCGTCGGCAAACAAGGCTGCCACGGCCAGCGTCATCGCTGCGTCGGGGATGTGGTTGCAATCCAACTCGACTGCGTGGAGCTTGCCGTCGTCGCGCTCGACGCCACGGACTTCGATCCAGTTGTCGCCAGCCATGACGTTGGCGCCCATGCGGTTGAGCGCATCGGCAAAACGGACATCGCCCTGGATGCTTGCCATACCGACGCCTTCCACGCGGACCGGCCCGCCGCCAAGCGCGCCCGCAGCCAGGAAGTACGAAGCGGACGACGCATCGCCTTCCACGAAAATCTCGCCCGGCGCTTTGTACGCCACGCCCGTCGGCACGGTGAACGACGCCCAGCCGTCACGCTCGACCTGCACGCCAAAGCGCGCCATCAGATTCAGCGTGATCTCGATGTAGGGCTTGGAGATCAACTCGCCAACGACTTCGATCGTGACAGTGCCGGCGGACTCCACCAGCGGCAGCGCCATCAGCAGCGCGGTCAGGAATTGGCTCGACACGTCGCCGCGCACGCGGATCGGCGCGTCGATCTTGACGGAGGCGGCGTGGATCGCCAGCGGCGGGTAGCCTTCGTTGCCGGTGTAGTCGATGCGGGCACCGACCTGGCGCAGGCCGTCGACCAGATCGCCAATCGGCCGTTCGTGCATGCGCGGCACGCCGTGCAGCGTGTACTCACCGCCTTGCAGGGCGAGCGCCGCAGTCAACGGGCGGATGGCGGTACCGGCGTTGCCCATGAACAAATCCGCGGACTTGCTCAGGAAACGGCCGCCCGTGCCGACGACGCGGTAGTCATTCTCGCCCAGGCGCTCGACCGAGACGCCGAGCTTGTCGAGTGCAGCCAGCATGACGCGCGTGTCGTCAGAATCCAGCAGTTCGCGCACAACGGTTTCGCCCTGCGCGAGCGCAGCCAACAACAGCACGCGATTGGAGATGCTCTTCGAGCCCGGCAGCTTGATGGTGCCGCGCGCCGCCTTCAGCGGACCGACGTCGAGATGTTCCATGAATCCAGTGAGTTCAAAACAAACGTTATTCGGGTTGCGTGTCGGCGCCATTTCCTGGGGCCACGCGCTGTGGCCAGGCCAGACGCGCGTCGCTGGCACGGCGGAACACGCGTTCCAGCGCCGTGCCATCGCGCTCGGCGATCATCGTCTTAAGACGACCGATGACGGCTTCGTAGGTGTTCAATTCGCGCAGCAACGCTTCGCGGTTCGACAGGCAGATATCGCGCCACATCTCGGGCGACGACGCAGCGATGCGCGTGAAATCGCGGAAGCCGCCGCCAGCGAAATCCAGCTTGAGGTCAGCGTCTTCGGCATTGATGATCTGCGCGACCAGCGCATACGACAACACGTGCGGCAAGTGGCTGACAGCAGCAAACACCGCGTCATGCTGCACGGCTGACATGATGTGGCAATACGCACCGGCGGCTTCCCACATCGCCTGCACACGGGCGACATCGCTGCGGCGGTTTTCCTGCAGCGGGCACAGCACAGTCTTCTTACCGACGTAGAGATCAGCCAGCGCGGCGTCCACGCCGTTCAATTCGCGGCCGGCAATCGGGTGCGCGGGCACGAACTGGCTGACCTGATCGCCCAGAGCGGTCTTGGCGGCCATGATGACGTCGGACTTGGTGCTGCCGGCATCCGTGACGATAGTGTCCGGGCCCAGGTGCGGCTGCATGGCGAGCAGCAGCGGCAGCGTTTGGGCCACCGGCGCGCAGAGCACGACCATGTCGGCACCGCGCACGGCCTCTTCCATCGGCAGCGCCTCGTCGATCACGCCCAGGCGGATCGCTGCTTCCAGCGACGCGGCCGAACGCCCGACGCCAACGATATGCCCCACCACACCCGCGCGGCGCAACGCCAGCGCCAGCGAACCGCCGATCAGGCCAACGCCGACAATCACCAACCGGGAACTGGAAAAAGAAGAGGCCACAACACCGCCCTGCCTGAAAAAAAGCAAAGCGGCATTGTAGCCCGATGTGCGCGGCGCCCGATGCCCGCGCGGTGGTCGCAACAGAAGTTACGCGGCGGCTTTTTCCTGCGCCAGCGCCACTTCCAGCGCCTCAATGAACGTGGCGTTCTCTTCGCGCAATCCAATGCTGATGCGCAGCCACTGCGGCAGACCATAATTGCCCACCGGACGCACGATCACACCCTGCTTAAGCAGCGCGACATTCACGCGCGCACCGGCGCTATTGTCGTCACCCACGCGGACCAGCACGAAATTGCCCGACGACGGCACGTACTCGAGGCCCAGACGATCGAACGCCTCGGTCAATTGCGCATAGCCAGCGGCATTCAGTTCCGCCGATTGACGTAGGAATTCCGCGTCATTGAGCGCAGCAACGGCTGCAGCCTGCGCCAAGCTGTTGACGTTGAACGGCTGTCGAATACGGTTGAGCAGATCGGTCAATTGCGGCTGCGCAATGCCGTAGCCCACGCGCAAACCGGCCAAACCGTACGCCTTGGAGAACGTGCGCGACACCAGCAGGTTCGGATACTGACGCACCCACGCCGTCGAGTCGTATTGCTGCTCGGGTTTCAGGAATTCGTTGTACGCCTCGTCTAGGACCACGACCACAGTCGGTGGCACCTTGGCCAGGAACCCGGCAATCTCGTCAGCCGACAGGAACGTGCCAGTGGGATTATTCGGATTGGCGATGTAGATGAGGCGTGTGTCCGGCGTGATGGCCGCAGCCATCGCATCGAGGTCGTGGCCATAGTCGCGGGCAGGCACCTCAATGGCACGCGCGCCAACTTCCTGCGCCGCCAGCGCATACACGGCAAACGAATGCTCCGCGTACATCACGCCCCGCCCCGGCTCCACAAGCGCGCGTGCTGCGAGTTCGAGAATGTCGTTGCTGCCGTTGCCGAGCGTGATCCACGTTTCGGGCACGCCAAACTTGGCATGCAGCGCGGCCTTGAGGCTGAAGCCGTTGGCATCGGGGTAGCGCGCCAGCTCGTCAATCGCTGCGGCCATCGCGTTCTTGGCCGACTGCGGCATGCCCAGCGGGTTCTCGTTGGATGCGAGCTTGACGATGCGCGCCGCATCCAGGCCGAACTCGCGTGCCACTTCGGAAATCGGCTTGCCGGCCACATAGGGGGCGATGGCGCGGACGTACTCAGGGCCGAACTGCAAAGACATGGGGTGCTCCTTTGGTATCGGCGCCCCGCCCATGCGAGGCGCGCTTCTGAATCCCTCGGGAGCGCTGCAAACCAGCGCCGGTTTGCCCCGTTCCCGCTAGTGTGCCGAGGGGTACGACCCCAGCACTTTGAAATACGCTGCGTCATGACGCAGCTTTTCCAGCGCACGCGCTACCTGCGGGTCACGCTGATGACCTTCCACGTCGACGTAGAAGTAGTACTCCCACGCGCCGCTGCGTGCGGGGCGCGACTCGAAGCGGCACATCGACACGCCGTTGTCCGCCAGCGGCGCCAACAGCTTGTAGACCGCACCGGCCTCATTCGGCACCGATAGGATCAGCGACGTGTGATCGCGCCCGCTCGGCTCGGTTTCGTAGTTGCCGATGACGACGAAACGCGTGCGATTGTGCGGATCGTCTTCCACATTGGCGCGCACCACGTGCAGCCCATAACGGTTGGCTGCCTGCACGCTGGCCAGCGCGGCAACCGTCTCGTCTTCACCTGCCATGCGCGCGGCTTCGGCGTTGCTCGACACCGCTTCGCGCGCCAGATGCGGGTAGTGCGTGTTCAGCCAGCGCTGGCACTGCGCCAAGGCCTGCGCGTGAGCACGCACCACCTTCACCTGCGACATGTCGCCCGTCTTGTGCAGCAGGTTGTGGTGCACCCGCAGCGCAATCTCGCCGCTGATCTTCAGCGACGTCTGCAAGAACAGATCGAGCGTGCGCGACACCACGCCTTCCGTTGAATTCTCGACCGGCACCACACCACAATCGACCGAGCCCGACTCCGCCGCCCGAAACACCTCGTCGATGCTCGGGCACGGCACCGGCTGGATTTCGTGGCCGAAATGCGCGATCACCGCCTGCTCCGAGAACGTGCCCGCCGGGCCGAGATAACCGATGCGCAGCGCCTGCTCCAGGCCACGGCAGGCGGACATCACCTCGCGCCAGATGGCGGCGATGCTCTCGTCATGCAGCGGGCCCGCATTGCTCGACTGCATCTTGCGGATGACCTGCAGCTCTCGGTCGGGCCGGAACGCCGGCGACGAATAGCGTTTCTTCACCTCGCCCACTTCCTGCGCCACCTTGGCGCGGTCGGAGAGCAAGGTCAGCAGCTGGCTATCGATGGCATCGATCTGCGTGCGCAACGGTGCCAACTCCACCGCGAGTGCGGCGTCCTTGTTTTGTTTCGTATCGTCTGACTGACTGGTCATTGTAAGAATCGGGTTCGGCAACGGATTGCAAATTGCCGCGCGAAGCAGGCGCTTCGCGCAATGTTCTGCCGTGGTTGGGCGTGCAACTTAAGCGGAGGTCCGCTCAAAGTCGCGCATGAAGTCGACCAGCGCTTCCACACCTTCCAGCGGCATCGCGTTGTAGATGCTCGCCCGCATGCCGCCCACGGACTTGTGGCCCTTGAGCTGCACCAACCCGCGTTCGCGTGCCTGCGTGAGGAACGCCTCGTTACGGGATTCGTCGTTGAGGAAGAACGGCACGTTCATGCGCGAACGGCACGTCGGATCGATTTCATTGCGGTAGAAGCTGCTCGCGTCGATAAAGTCGTACAGCATCTTCGACTTGACGATGTTGCGCGTCTCCAGCGCTTCAACACCGCCCTGGCGCTTGATCCACTGGAACACGAGCCCGGCGATATAGATCGCGTAGGTGGGCGGCGTGTTGTACATCGAGCCGTTCTCGGCCACGAGGCGCCAGTTGAACGCCGACGGGCACAGCGGGTGTGCATGGCCGAGCAGGTCCTTGCGCACGATGGCAATGGTCAGGCCAGCGGGGCCGATATTCTTTTGCGCGCCGCCATATAGGACCTGGTAACCGTTCCAGTCGATCGGTCGCGAGAGGATGTGGCTGGAGACATCCGCCACCACCACGCGCCCGTGCGATTGGCCAATGTCCGGCGTTTCTTGATATTCCACCCCGACGATCGTCTCGTTCGTGCACAAATGCACGTAGGCCGCATCGCTCGACAACTGCCAGGTCAACACATCGGGAATCTTGTGGAAACGCTCGGCCTCGCTGGTGGCGGCGATATTCACTTCACCGTACTTGCGTGCCTCCTGCTGCGATTTGACCGACCACGTGCCGGTGACGACGTAGTCGGCCTTCGGCGCATCCACCGACAGCCGGCGCATCAGGTTCAGCGGCACGATCGCGTTCTCGGCGATGGCGCCGCCTTGCAGGAACAGGATCTCGTAGTTCTCGGGCACCGCCAGCAACTCACGCAAGTCACCGAAGGCTGCCGCCAGGATGCTTTCGAACTCGCGACCGCGATGGCTCATTTCCATCACGCTCATGCCGCTGCCATGCCAGGAGAGCATCTCCTCTTTCGCCTGCTGCAGCACTTCGGCCGGCAGCACCGCCGGACCTGCCGAAAAGTTGTACACGCGCGCCTGGCTGGCTTGAAGAGCTCGATCCGCTTGGTTCATGGGGCGAAGGACAAAAGAAAAATGGCTGTCTGGGCGCAAACCCAAACAGCCATTATCCACCAACTGGCGGCACGAGGGGTCGCGCCGGTCCTGAGTTTGGTTACTTGCCCTTCGTCGCAGCCGCGATTTCCTTGTCGGCTGCGTCACGCATCGACTTGCCGACTTGCGGGCCGTACTTCTGCATCACGTTGCCCCACACTTCCTGCATGGCCTTGCCTTGGTTGGCCATGAACTTCTGGCCGCTCGGCGTTTTCAGGAATGCGGTCAGGTCCTTGATTTCCTGGGTCGAGTAGTACTTGCCCAGCGAATCGTAGTGAGCTTGCAGGGCGTCCTTGCGGAAGGCGTCCGTCTCGAAAGCCTTGCCTGCGCTGTCCGTCATGCGCTGCACGGCGCCGTTCGCCTTCAGCTTCTCGACAGCAGCTTGCTTTTGCTTATCGTTCAGGGTCTTGTTCTCGACCAGTGCTTGTTCCAGCACCAGCGGGGCTTCCTGCTTGGCGCCGCTTTGCAGCACTTCACCTTGACCCTTGATCGCTGCATCGACGTTCATCGTCGTCAGCAGGTCCTTGATGGCAGCCGTCTTGTCGGCATCGCCAGCTTGGGCGAAAGCGAACAGCGGAGCGAAGCCGGCCACCACGATCAGATGTTTCAGTTTAAGACTCTTGTGCATTGTTGCTCCCTTGAGATAAGCGTTGCCTTTGGGCCGGGCAGGTGATGTAAAAGTTCCAATCCCTTGCCGCGCACAGGTCCGGCATCATGACAGAACTGCGCTCTGCGGCAAGCAAAAGATGTTTCTAATTATGTCTCGCTGCTGTCATCCGACTGTGCGTCCGCGTCCGGCGCAACATCGGCCGAATCAACGTCCTCGACACTCTCAGCCCCCTCTGCATCGGACTCCACCACGCGTTGCAGCCCGGACAGCTTGTTGCCCTCGCCCACCGAGATGAGCGTCACGCCCTGCGTTGCGCGGCCCATTTCGCGGATCTCGTCCACACGCGTGCGGATCAGCACGCCGCCCGTCGTAATCAGCATGATTTCGTCTTCCGGCGCCACCAGCGCGGCGGCAACCACCTTGCCATTACGCTCGGAGGTCTGAATGGCGATCATGCCCTTCGTGCCGCGGCCATGACGGGTGTATTCGGAGATCGGCGTACGCTTGCCATAGCCATTTTCGGTGGCGGTCAGCACGCTGCCGATGCTTGCCTGCGCGCCCTCGCCTTCGGCTTCCGTCTCAGCCGGCGCCACCAGCATGGCGATCACCTGCTGACCCTCTTCCAGGTTCATGCCGCGCACGCCGCGCGCCTGGCGACCCATCGGACGCACATCGTTCTCATCAAAGCGCACGGCCTTGCCTGCATCCGAGAACAGCATCACGTCGTGCTGGCCATCGGTAATGGCGGCGCCAATCAGGAAGTCGCCCTCGTCCAGATCCACGGCAATGATGCCGGCCTTACGCGGGTTCGAGAAATCGGTCAGCGCCGTCTTCTTGACCGTGCCCTTGGAGGTGGTCATGAATACGAAATGCTGCTCGTCGAACTGCTTGACCGGCAGGATCACGTTGATCTTCTCGCCCGGCGACAGGGGGAACATATTGACGATCGGGCGGCCACGCGAGTTGCGGCTGCCAGCCGGCACTTCCCACACCTTCAGCCAATACAGACGGCCGCGATTCGAGAAGCAGAGGATGTAATCGTGCGTGTTGGCGACAAATAGCGTATCGATCCAGTCATCTTCCTTCGTGGCGGCGGCTTGCTTGCCACGGCCACCGCGCTTCTGCGCACGGTACTCGGAAATCGGCTGGCTCTTCATATAGCCGCTGTGGGACAACGTCACCACCAGATCTTGCGGCGTAATGAGGTCTTCGGTGTCCAACTCGGTGGCATTGTGCTCGATCTGCGAGCGACGCTCATCGCCGAATTCCGCGCGGATAGCGGTGAGTTCCTCGACGATGATGGCAGTAATGCGCTCGGGACGCGCCAGGATATCCAGCAGATCGGCGATCTGCGCCATGACTTCGCGGTATTCCTGAACGATCTTGTCCTGCTCCAGACCGGTGAGGCGCTGCAGGCGCATCTGCAGAATTTCCTGCGCTTGCGTGTCCGACAGCTTGTACAAGCCATCGCCTTGCATGCCAAACGCGGGCAGCAAGCCTTCCGGACGATAGGCGTCACGCCCGCCCGCGGTTTCGCCTTCGGCACGCGACAACATTTCGCGCACCAGGCCGGAATCCCAGCTCCGGCTCATCAATTCACCTTTCGCGACCGGCGGGGTCGGCGCCGCTTTGATGATGGCGATGAACTCGTCGATGTTGGCCAGCGCCACGGCCAAGCCTTCCAGGATGTGACCACGCTCGCGTGCCTTGCGCAGGTCGAACACCGTACGACGCGTCACCACCTCACGACGGTGCAGCAGGAAGCACTCCAGCATCTGGCGCAGGTTCAGCAGGCGCGGCTGACCATCGACCAGCGCCACCATGTTCATGCCGAACGTGTCCTGCAGCTGCGTATTCTTATAGAGGTTGTTGAGCACAACCTCCGGCACTTCACCGCGCTTGAGTTCGATCACCACGCGCATGCCGGACTTGTCCGACTCGTCGCGAATGTCCGAGATGCCCTCGATGCGCTTCTCCGTCACCAGCTCAGCGATGCGTTCGAGCAGCGTGCGCTTGTTAACCTGATACGGCAGCTCGTCGACGATGATCGCCTGACGCTGGCCGCGATCGATATCCTCGAAGTGCGTCTTGGCGCGCATCACCACACGGCCGCGGCCGGTGCGGTAACCCTCACGGACGCCCGAGATACCGTAGATGATGCCGGCGGTCGGAAAGTCCGGCGCCGGGATCAGTTCGATCAGTTCATCCACCGTTGCGTCCGGATTGCTCAGCAGATGCAGGCAACCGTCGACAATCTCATTCAGGTTATGCGGTGGAATGTTGGTCGCCATACCGACCGCAATCCCGGACGAACCGTTAACTAACAGGTTCGGAATCCGCGCCGGCAGAACCGAAGGCTCGCTTTCGCTGCCATCGTAGTTCGGCTCGAAATTGACGGTTTCCTTGTCGAGATCCGCCAGCAGTTCGTGGGCGATCTTTGACAGGCGGATTTCGGTGTAACGCATCGCCGCGGCGTTGTCGCCGTCGACCGAACCGAAGTTGCCCTGCCCGTCGACCAGCATGTAGCGCAGCGAGAAGTTCTGCGCCATCCGCACGATGGTGTCGTATACAGCAGTGTCCCCGTGGGGGTGATACTTACCGATCACATCCCCGACGATACGTGCCGACTTCTTATAGGGACGGTTCCAGTCATTGTTCAGCTCGTGCATCGAGTAGAGCGCACGACGATGCACTGGCTTGAGACCATCCCGTACATCTGGAAGGGCGCGGCCCACGATCACGCTCATGGCGTAAGCGAGGTACGAACTGCGCATTTCCTCTTCGAGCGATACCGGGAGTGTCTCTTTGGCGAATTGATCCATTGGGCGAACGGTGGGAGGCCCGGCAGTGAGCACGATCGTGAGCACTACAAGGCGCTGCGGTTGCGCGAATAACAGAACATTTTACCATGCCGCAAGCCCCCTCCCCTCGCACAGACGTGCGGCGCATGCTCAACCCCGGGCACGTTCCCTGCGAGCGAGACCAAAACCGCCAATCCAATCCCCATAAGGGTTTGCGAGCCGTTTCCTGCCTTGTTGCGTACACACCACAAGGCCCTGGCGCCCCGTTCGAATCGCTTATATTTGCTTTTTAGGAGTGCGTGCTTGTGGCACAATCCCCCAGCGAAGAGGCAGACATTGTTCGAAGTGGCGAATTCGCTACATCGAGGATGCTACACTCCGAAGAATGTATGACTTGTTTTCGTCCCATCTGCTCGCAGTCTTCTGCGGTGATCTCATCCTGAGAGGAGAAATATGAAAAAATTTGCCAAGCTCGCGTTCGCTGCAGCTGCGGTAGCCATGGCTGCGTCCGCTTACGCTCAGTCGGTGCCCTACGAAAAGAAGGCCGTCAACGACAACTGGGGTAACGGCACGAGCGAGTGGGTCTGGAAGAACGGCACGAACGAACTGTGCTGGCGCAATGGCTTCTGGACGCCGGCAACCGCCAACGCTCAGTGCGACGGCGCTCTGGCTCCGGCAGCTGCTCCGGTTGCTACTACCCCGGCCGCTCCGGCTGCTCCGGTGGTTGGCTCCGAGAAGGTCACGTTCGCTGCTGACACGCTGTTCGACTTCGACAAGGCTGTGCTGAAGCCGGAAGGCAAGGCCAAGCTGGACGACCTGGTCTCGAAGCTGCAAGGCATCAACCTGGAAGTCGTGATCGCTGTTGGCCACACCGACTCGTTCGGTTCGGACAAGTACAACGACCGCCTGTCGGTCCGTCGTGCTGAAGCCGTCAAGGGCTACCTGGTCAGCAAGGGCATCGAAGCCAACCGCGTGTACACGGAAGGCAAGGGCAAGCGCCAGCTGAAGGTGGATCCGAAGTCGTGCAAGGGCGCTCGCAAGGCACAAATCGCCTGCCAGCAACCGAACCGCCGCGTGGACGTGGAAGTGGTCGGCACCAAGAAGTAATTCGGTTCCAGCCAAAGAAGAAGCCCAGCGAAAGCTGGGCTTTTTTTTGCCCGCGTGTCGGGTGCCGATGCGTTGCTTAGCTCGCCGACGTGCGAGGCCGCAAAAAAAAAGCGGTGACACACACACGCATGTGCCACCGCTGGGACTTCTGCCCGCTCTACCTCTATTAGTAGGACGGCGCCGCCTGATCGTTGGCGACCATGGCGCGATCGCCAACGCGGAGGTTGTTCGGGTTCTTTTGCGTGACAGTGGCGACGCGGCCATCGTCCAGACGCACGCTGATGCGATACACCGTCTGCCCGCCGGCCCCCGCCCGTTGCTCGACTTGGTTACCCGCGTAGGCACCGAGTGCCGCACCGCCGATGGTCGCGACCGTGTTACCCGTACCGCCCCCCACTTGATGGCCCAGAATACCGCCGGCCACACCACCAATGATCGTCCCCAGGATGCCCGGGCTATTGGCCGGCACCTGCATCGGCTGGATGGACTCCACCCGACCGTACAATGCGCCCGGCTGCTGCTGTGGCTGCCCACCGTAGGCCGGCGGCGGAGCATACCCGCCACCGCCATATCCGCCGCCGTAACCCGGCGCGGCACAGCCAGCCAACACCGTCAGGCCCACAATCCCGAGTCCCGCCAGAATTTGTTTGGATTTCATGATCTCTCCTTGAAGGAAGGTGACAGTTGGAGAAAGCGCATGCGCGTTTGTTCACCTCTGTTTCAATGTGAAACCTTTTTCCTGGTGTGCGTCATTTGGTGGGGACGGTGCTTTTTGGTACATTTCCTCACCTAGCCGAACTGCCCAGGCGCAGCGCAACATGACCACCACTCACGCGAACGCCGATCCCGGCGAACTCGAAAAATTCAGTGAACTCGCCCACCGCTGGTGGGACCCGAACAGCGAGTTCAAACCCCTCCACGAAATCAACCCGCTGCGGCTGGACTGGATCCAGTCGATCGCACCGTTGGCGGGCAAGCGCGTCGTCGACATCGGCTGCGGCGGAGGCATCCTCTCGGAGAGCATGGCGCGTGCCGGAGCGAGCGTCAAAGGCATCGATCTGTCACGCAAAGCATTGCGGGTGGCAGATCTCCACAGCCTGGAAGCCGGTGTGGCGGTCGAATACGAAGAGATCGCCGCAGAAGCGCTGGCGGCGCGCGAGCCAGCCAGCTTTGACGTGGTGACTTGCATGGAGATGCTCGAACATGTGCCGGATCCGGCGTCGGTTGTGCGCGCTTGCGCGACGTTGGTGAGACCAGGCGGCCATGTATTCTTTTCGACCATCCATCGCAACGCGAAAGCGTATCTACTGGCGGTGATCGGTGCGGAATACGTGCTGAACATGTTGCCGCGCGGTACGCATGACTACGCCAAGTTCATCCGCCCGTCGGAGCTCGCCGGCTTTATCCGCACGGCGGGGTTAGAGCCGCAACAGATGCGCGGTCTCGAATACAACCCCATCACCGGGCGCTATGCGCTCACGAACGACACCAGCGTCAATTACCTGATGGCCACGCGCCGCCCCGACAACACATGACGGCCGGCAAATTTCCGAATCCTCTGGGCGCGGTGCTGTTCGACCTGGATGGCACGCTGGCCGACACCGCGCCGGACCTGGCTGCGGCAGCCAACAAGGTCCGTACCGACCGCGGCCTCGAACCGCTGGCCTACGAGGCCTTTCGCCCGGTCGCCTCGCACGGTGCGCGTGGGCTGATTGGCGTTGCCTTCGGCGTGGGGCCGGGGGATGCGGAATTCGAATCGTTGCGGCTGGCCTTTCTGGCCAACTATGAAGCCGACATCTGCGTGCACACGCGGCTGTTTCCGGGCATGGATGACGTGCTGGCCGAACTCGGCCGGGCCGGCATCCCGTGGGGCATCGTCACCAATAAATCGGGGCGGCTGACCGTTCCGCTGGTGGCGCAACTGACGTTCCCGGTGCCGCCGTCCTGCGTGGTCGCGGGCGACACCACGCCACACGCCAAACCCCACCCCGCCCCGCTGTTGCATGCGGCCGAATCGATTGGGATCGATGCACGGCAAATCGTCTACGTGGGCGACGACCTGCGCGACATCGAAGCCGGCCGCGCCGCTGGCATGCCTACCATTGCGGCCAGTTACGGCTATTGTGGTAATGGACTGTCGCCCCTTGAGTGGCAAGCCGATGCACTGATCGCAAGTGCCGCCGATCTGATTCCGCTGCTGCTCGAATCGCAGCGCACCTAAGCGGGACTCCCGGGCCGATGCCCGGCACCTTTCATGATCGCCGCCTCCTCCCCAGGACACGGCGGTCGACCGACTGACGAAGCACGCCACGCTGTGGCCGGACTGACACCAGCATGAGCACCTCCCCCGATTCGCGTCCTGATCTGCCATCGAACACCAGCGGCTGGCGTACACGACTTGAACGCGTGCGTGGAGCGGCAACACAGGTCGGCACCTCACGGCGCACCAAACGCATCGGGCTGGGCGTGCTGATCTTTCTAGTGGTGTTTGGGCTGCTGGGCGCGTTCGGTGGGCCGCCGTTGCTGCATCATCTGGCGGAAACGCAACTCAGCAAGTTGCTGGATCGCCCCGTGTCGGTCGGCAAGATCAGCATCAACCCATACACGCTGCGGGTGGATGCGGATCAGCTCCACATTGCAGAGCGCGACGGCAAAACGCCGTTTGTCGATGTCGGCCACCTGCACGTCAATGCGTCGTGGAGTTCGATCTTCCGCCGTGCGCCCGTCATTGAAGAGCTGCGTATCGATGCGCCCCGCGTGCACGTCGTGCGCACCGCCGAACAGCGCTTCAACTTCTCCGACATCGTCGACAAGCTGAACCAGCCGGAGAACCCGCCCAAGCCGAAGTCCACCGAGCCGGCGCGCTTTGTGTTCGCCAACCTGCAGCTCACCAACGGTGCCATCGACTTTGTCGACCAACCGCTCGGCGCACAGCACAAGGTGGAGGGTCTGCAGATTGGCGTGCCCTTCCTGGCGAGCCTGCCGGCGGATGTGGACATCTTCGTGCAACCGCTGCTGGCGGCAAGCATTGACGGCGCACCGTTGCACTTTGCCGGGAAGACGAAGCCGTTTGCCGATTCGCTGGAATCCAACCTGAACATCAAGATCGACGGCCTGGAGTTGCCCCGTTACCTCGGCTACGTGCCCGGCCCGCTGCCGGTGACCGTGCCGCAAGGCAAGCTGACAACCGACCTGACGATCGACTTCCAGAAACCCAAGACCGGTGCCCCAGTGCTGCGCGTGCATGGCACCGCCGGCCTAGACAACCTGGAAGTGGCCGACGCCAAGAAGGCACCGCTGGTCGCCGCCAAGCAAGTGCGCGCGACGCTCGCCGATGTGCGCCCGCTCGACAACGTCTTCCACCTCGATGCGCTGACCCTCGACGGCGTGCGCGTCGATGCTGCGCGTGGCGCCGATGGCGCGATCAACTTCGCGCAGTTGGGCGGCAAACCCGCACCGGCTGAAGCCAAACCCGCCAAACCCGAGCCGGCACCCGCCGCAAAGCCGAAGCCGCTCGACGTAGCGGTCAGCAAGCTCCAACTCGCCAACAGCAGCATCCATTGGCGGGATGCCACCACGCAACCAGCCGCCGATCTGACGCTGGAAGACCTCCACGGCGACGTGGCCGTGCGCACGCTTGGCGCGCCCACCACATTTGATGTAGGCGCCAAGCTCGCCCAGGGTGGCACGTTGAATGTCAAAGGCAACACGTCGCTGGAGAAGAGCAACGGCGAACTGGAGTTGAAGCTCGACGGCGTGAAGCTGGCTGGCGTCGGGCCCTATCTGCGACAGGCGGGCGCGCCGCAGTTGCAGAACGGTGCGCTGTCGGCGGACGGCAAGGTCGCGCTCGACTTCGGCCCGGACAAGTTCAACGTCCGCGCAGAGCCACTGACTGCAACCCTCGCGGACGTATCGATGGCACCGGCATCCGGCAAGGACACCGCGCTGCGCGCCAAACTGCTGCGCGCTGACGTGAAGAGCTTCGACTTGGCCACCCGCACCATCGCTCTGAATGAAGTACGCGCCGATGGGCTGCAGCTCGACGCACTGCGCAAGAAAGACGGCACCACCACGCTGACGTTGCTCGACGGCCCTCAACCGGCTGCGGCCAAACCCGTCGCACCGCCGGCCAAAACCAACGTGCCGGCAGAGAAGCCCTGGGCCGTGACCGTGCAGACGCTAAAACTGGACAACAGCGCCGTCGGCTTTGAAGACCAGACCAACGCGCATCCGGTGAAAGTGCGCGTCGAGCCGTTGAACGTGGTCGTCCAGAACGCCTCGAGCGACCTTGGCAAGCCGGTCAACGTGCAGATCAGCGCGGGGCTTGGCAGCAAGGGCAAGCTCGACGTGCGTGGCGATGTCGTACCGCAACCGCTCAAGGCCGACCTGCGGGTGAACTCGCAGAACCTGTCGCTGGCGGGCTTCGATCCGTATCTCGACAAATCGTTGAACGCTGCCATCACGAGCGCGCTGCTGACGATGGATGGACGCCTCGTGCTCAATCAGGGCAAGGCGCTGACGGTCAACTACCAGGGCAACGCCACGCTGGGGAACGTGCGCTTGCAGGACCGCGTGAGCTCAGACGACTTTCTGCGCTGGCGCTCGCTCGCGCTCAACCGCATCCAAGCCAACTACGACGGCAACACGCCGCACGTGCGCGTGGGCGCAGTGGCGCTCTCGACGTTCTACGCACGGGTCATCATCAACCCGAACGGTCGCCTGAACCTGCAGGACATCCGCGTGAAACCGGAAGAGGAGCGCCGTTCGCTGACGCAGGCTGAACCGGCATCGGCTTCCACACCTGCCGCCGCGCCCGTGGCCGCTTCCGCGCCGGCAGGCACGCCGGCCTCGGCCGTTGTCTCCAACCCACCGGTGCCCAAGGCCGGCGGCGCCGATCTGCGCATCGACGCCATCACCCTGCAGGACGGCAACATCCGCTTCACCGACAACTTCGTCAAACCGAACTACACCGCCAACCTGACGGCCATCGGGGGCAACGTCGGCACGATCAGCACCGCCGCCAACCAGCCGCCCGCTGACGTCACGCTACGCGGCAGCGTCGACGGCACGGCGCCGGTCGACATCCACGGCAAGGTCAACCCGCTCGCGCCCACGGCCTTTGTGGACCTGACCGCTAAGGCTGACGGCGTGGAGCTGACCAACCTGACGCCCTACTCCGCCAAGTACGCCGGCTACCCGATCACCAAGGGCAAGCTGACGATGGATCTGCACTACCTGCTCGATCAGGGCAAGCTGACGGCCGACAACCACATCTTCATCGACCAGCTCACCTTCGGCGATCGTGTGGAGAGCAAGGACGCGACCAACTTGCCGGTGCGGCTGGCGGTGGCCCTACTCAAAAACTCGCGCGGCGAAATCGACGTGCGCGTACCGGTGTCGGGCTCACTCGATGATCCGCAGTTCAGTGTCGGCGGCATCATCCTGCGCGCCCTCGTCAATCTGATCGCACGTGCGGTGACGGCGCCGTTCTCGCTGCTGGCCAGCGCCTTCGGCGGTGGCGGCGAAGAACTCGGCTACATCGAGTTCGACCCCGGCACGTCCAACATCAGCCAGGCGTCGGTCGCCAAGCTCGACAAGCTCGCCACGGCGCTGAAGGATCGCCCGTCGCTGAAAGTCGACATCGTCGGCCGCGTCGATCCGGAGTTCGACCGCGACGGCCTGCGCCGCGAAGCCGTAAACCGCCAGATCCGCGAACAGAAGCTCAAGGACGCAGGTGACGCCGCCGAGGCCGACACCACCGTCAAGCCCGAAGAGGAGAACAAGTACCTTGAACGCGCCTACAAGGCCGCCAAATTCCCCAAGCCGCGCAACGTGATCGGCCTGGCAAAAACACTGCCGCCCGACGAGATGCGCAAGCTGATGGAGACCAACGTGCAAGTGACGGATGCAGACCTGCGTGAACTCGCCCAGCGCCGCGCCAACGCTGTGCATGTGGCGCTGGGTGAACGTGTGGACCCGGCACGCCTGTTTGTGGTGGCGCCAAAGCTCAACGCCGAGGGCATCAAGGACAAGGGCAAGACGACACGGGTTGATTTCTCGCTGAAGTAGCCCATCTATGGGATAATCTTCTCTTCTTTACTGGGGCCGACCTGGTTTCGACGTGGGTTGCGAAGCAGTGAGGGCATACCGAGGACCCGTCACCTCGTTAATCAATGGGAATGCAATAACTGCTAACGACGAACGTTACGCACTGGCAGCCTAAGGGCCGCCGTCCTCGCACTGGCTCGCTGACGGGCTAGGGTCGCAAGACCAGCGAGGTCATTTACGTCAGATAAGCTTTAGGTGAGTCACGGGCCTAGAGACGAAAACCTAGTGAATCGCCGTCGTAGAGCGTGTTCGTCCGCGATGCGGCGGTTAAATCAAATGACAGAACTAAGTATGTAGAACTCTCTGTGGAGGGCTTGCGGACGCGGGTTCGATTCCCGCCGGCTCCACCAGCATTCCGAAGCAAAAAAACCCGCGACTGCGAAAGCGTCGCGGGTTTTTTCTTGCTCATCCTCTTGTCATCCCCTGGAGGGCTGCGCCAGCGCCACACACCGCTTGGCCAGAACATCCGTCGGATCGACCAGCGCGACGGTGGCCCCCTCCACCGGAAACGCATCCGTCTGCGCAAAGATCAGCGGCAGCTCCGTGCAGCCGAGAATCTGCACTTGGGCACCGCGATGCTGCAAGTGCGCGATAGCAGCACGCAATTGGTCGGTGCAGCGCCCTTCCGTGTGACCTGCCTTCACACCCTCCGCACCGTAGATGGCCTCCATCACCTGCGCCTGGAACGCCGGCTCAGGCGCAATCAGCTCAAGTTGCCCGTCAGCCACATCGTGATACACGCGGCTTTCCACCGTGCCAGAGGTCGCCAGCAGGCCAACCTTGGTGCCCTGCCCGTACTTGCCAACGATGTGCCGCACTGTCTCGGTCAGCATGTTGACGATGGGTACCGAGAGATGCGACTGGATGCGCTCGACATACGCATGCGCCGTATTGCACGGGATGGCGATGGCGTTGGCACCCTCGGATTCGAGCCGCTTGCAGGTTGCGTACAGCGCGACAGTCGGGTCGGCCTCCTGGCGCAGCAGGTTCGCGGTTCGATCCGGAATCTGTGGGTTCTGCTCCACGACCATCTTGATGTGGTCCTGGTCCTTGGCGGCCTTGGTGTTCTTGACGACCTTGCCCATGAAATCTACGGTGGCGGCCGGCCCCACGCCCCCCACGATGCCGAGCTTGAACGCCACATCCACATGCCCATCCACCAGCGATGTTGCGTAGTCTGCGTAGGCCTGGTTGACATCGATGATCGCAATGCCGCGCCGTTGCAACGCGGGGGCCACCAGCGACAACTCGGTCATGCCCGGAACAATCATGGCGGCACCCGCCTCCACCAGCTCCTGGCAGGCCTGATGCACGTGTTCCAGACCGAGCCCCTCGGTGTTGCCCGCGCGAATGCCGTCTGCCCCGTACACGGCGTCCATGAGCTTGGATTGCATCACCTCGGTGGGATACACGATCTCGAAACGCTCGCCACATCGGCTTTCGAACAGGCGCGCGTGGCGGACATAGTCCGACGCCAGAACGCCGATCTTGTCACCATGGGGAAGCGCATCGTCCAGCGTGCGTGCCAGCGCATCCATCATGTTGACGATGCGCACGGACAGTTCCGCCTGCAGTTCTTCGCGAAACGTGTGGGAGGCAAAGCATGGCATCAGCACCGCATCGACCTTCCTCGCCTCGAAGGACTGGCAGGTCTTGAACACATACAGCTTGCGCCCGGTCATGCTGGCGTCGCGGGTGAGCGGCAACGTCACATCCCGAAACGGGTGCTGCTCGAACAGAAAGTGGTAGCGGCCCTGGTCCGCCATGACAGCGCGGCTCTTCACCAGCTTGAGGAAGAGGTCTGCCCCGGCAAGCGTGCCGAGGCCGCCGATGATTCCGAAAGTGAGGTCTTGCATGCTGTGGGATGGAGCGTTGTCCGGGCCGATGTTGGCGCGATCTCATTCAGCCTACACGATGGGGGCCGGGTTGATGGCCGGTTCAGCCTGCGTTCCATCCACGTCGGTCACGGGCGATGTTTCGTTCTCCAGCTTGGCGACCACCGCAGTGGCGATGCTGTTGCCGACCACGTTCGTCGCCGTGCGGCCCATGTCGAAGAACTGGTCGATGCCGATGATGAGCAGCAGGCCCGCTTCCGGCAGATGGAACATCGGCAGCGTAGCCGCCACGACCACCAGCGATGCACGTGCAACACCGGCCATGCCCTTGCTCGTCACCATCAGCACCAGCAGGATGGTCAACTGCTGCGTGAGGCTCAGTTCGATGTTGTAGGCCTGCGCAATGAACATCACCGCAAACGCCTGGTACATCATCGAGCCATCCAGGTTGAACGAGTAGCCCAGCGGCAGCACGAAGCTCGACACGCGCTTGGACACGCCAAAGCGCTCCAGCGCCGTAATCGTCTTGGGGTAGGCGGATTCGCTGCTGGCGGTGGAAAACGCCAGTAGGATCGGCTCGCGGATCAGCTTGGCCAAGCGGCCCGTGCCCCGGCCGAGGAACAAGTAACCTACGCCAAACAGGATGGCCCACAGGATGGCCAAACCCAGGTAGAACTCGCCGACCAGCTTGCCATAGCTGACCAGCACGCCGATGCCTTCAACGGTAATGGAGGCTGCCATGGCGGCAAACACGCCCACCGGGGCAAAGCGCATGACGTAGTCGGTCATGCGGAACATCACTTTGGTCAGCTCTTCGATGCAGCTGACGATGGTGGATTTGCCGGTGCCCTTGACGTAGGCCAGCGCCGCGCCGAAGAACAGCGAGAACACGAGAATCTGCAGGATCTCGTTGTTGCCCATCGCCTCGAAGATGCTCTTCGGAAACACGTGGGTGAAGAAGCCCTTCAGGCTGAAATCACCCGTCTTCAGGTTGGTCGCGGCGGCCACGTCCGGCAGCGCCAGGTTCAGATGCGCGCCCGGCTGAAAAACGTTGACCAGCAGCATGCCCAGCGCCAACGAAATCGCGGAGGCGGAAACAAACCACACCATGGCCTTCAGGCCGATGCGCCCCACCGCCTTGCCGTCCGACATGCTCGCCAGCCCACCCACGAGCGTGGCGAAGACCAGCGGCGCAATGATCATCTTGATCATGCGCAGAAAGATGTCGGTCACGATGCCGAAATAGCTCGCGATGTCCTTCGCTGCCTGCGCGTCCTTGGCGAACGTGTGGCATAGCCAGCCGACGGCAACGCCGGCCACCATGGCGACCACGATCTGCGTGGTCAGTTTCTTTGTGTTCATGTTGTCCTCCACCTACGGATGATGTGTCCCGGAATGTCGATGCGTTCCGGTGTTATTGGTTGAGCGTTATTGGTTGAACCGGATGGGTGCACGCGGGGCAGTCAGCACTTCAGGGCGAAGGATTTCCGCCAGCGCTTCGGCGGAAAGCAAGCCGCGCTCGAGCACGATGTCTGCGACCTTGCGACCGGTCTCCAGCGCCTCGCGCGCGACTTCCGTGGAGTTGGCATAGCCGATGTACGGGTTGAGCGCCGTGACCAGCACGATCGAGCGGTCCAGCACGTCGCGCATATGGTCCTGATTGGCCGTGATGCCGCGCACACACTTTTCGTCCAGCGTGGCGCAGGCCTGCGTCAGGTGGCTGATGCTGCGGAACAGCGAGTACGCGATGATCGGTTCGAATGCGTTGAGCTGCAGTTGCCCCGCCTCAGCAGCCATGGTGATGGTCATGTCGTTGCCGATGACCTCGAACGCCACCTGGTTCACGACTTCCGGAATCACCGGGTTGACCTTGCCGGGCATGATGCTGGAGCCGGCTTGCATGGGCGGCAGGTTGATCTCGCCCAGGCCGGCGCGCGGCCCGCTGGAAAGCAGCCGCAGGTCGTTGCACACCTTGGAGAGCTTGACCGCAATGCGCTTGAGCACGCCGGAAAGCTGCACGAACGCGCCGCAGTCTTGCGTGGCTTCAATCAGGTAGGGCGCGGTGTGCAAGGGCAAGCCGCTGACGGCGCACAGATGCTTGCGCACCAGCACCGCATAGTCAGGATGCGCGTTGATGCCAGTGCCAATCGCGGTGGCGCCAAGGTTGATTTCGCAGATCAGCGGCAGCGCTTCACCGAGCCGTTGACGGTCTTCGCCCAACATCACCGCGTACGTGCCGAACTCCTGCCCAAGCGTCATGGGCACCGCGTCCTGAAGCTGCGTGCGGCCGACCTTCAGGAAGCTTCGGAACTCGGCCGACTTGCGCTCGAATGACGATTCGAGCAACGCCATCTGGTCAAGCAAGCGCTGGGCACTGCGATACGTCGCCATCTTCAACGCCGTGGGATACACGTCGTTGGTCGACTGGCTCATGTTGACGTGTTCGTTCGGATGCAAGACGTCGTATTCGCCGCGCGCCTGGCCGAGCAGCTCCAACGCCTTGTTGCACACAACCTCGTTGGCATTCATGTTGGTCGATGTGCCCGCGCCGCCTTGAATCAGGTCGACCGCAAACTGGTCGGCATGCTGGCCGGCGCGGATAGCCTTGCATGCAGCGACAATCGCCCGGCAGCGCGTATCGTCCAACATGCCAAGCTCGTGGTTGGCCAGCGCAGCGGCCTCCTTGATGTCGGCCAACGCGACAATCAGCTCCGGATATTTCGAGATCGGGTCTCCCGAAATCGGAAAATTCTCCAACGCCCTGAGCGTGTGAATGCCGTAGTACGCCTCGGCAGGGACCTCGCGGTACCCCAACAGGTCGTGCTCGCGCCGCGCCCCCTTTACCTTTTCTTGAATAGCCATCGCCTTCCTCGTCCATGCGCCTCCTTGGCGCCTTCGGATTCTAGGAGCGCAAAACAAATAACTTGATGAGGATGCGCGATCAACTTATTCCACTTTCGCATAGTTATGGAAACGCACCCGATCCGACGATAAGCTAGGGGCTTCCTTCGCCTTTTCGAGCATTTTTATGCAACTCAAGTGGATTGAAGACCTCCTCGCCATCGAGCAGACGCGTAGCTTTTCCAGGGCGTCGGAATTGCGCTTCGTCACGCAGTCGGCGTTGTCCCGCCGGGTGAAATCGCTGGAGGAATGGGTGGGCGTGGAGCTGGTGGATCGCGGCACCTACCCGATCGAACTCACACCAGCCGGCAAGCGGTTCTGCGAGCAGAGCAAGGAATCGGTTGAAGCGCTGACGGACCTGCGCTCGCACTTGCGGCTCGAAGCCAAGATGCCGGGGCGCTCGATCCAGATTGCGGCCGGGCACACGCTCTCGCTCACGTTCCTGCCGAAGTGGCTCCAGCAATTTCATCAGCGAACTGGCGACTTCAACGCGCGCGTGGTGGCTGCCAACGTGCATGACGCGGTGATCGCACTGGCCGAGGGCAGTTGCGATCTGATGATCGGCTACCACCATCCGCTAGTGCCGATCCTGCTGGACCGCGACAAGTTTGTGAGCCTGACGCTGGGCCAGGAAGACTTCATCCCCGTCTCCGCGCCCGACCCGCGTGGCGCACCGCTGTTCGCCCTGCCTGGCAAGGCCAGCGCACCGCTGCCGTATCTCGCCTACACCGCCACGACCTTCATGGGCCGGGTGGTCGACATGATCCTGAACAGCGCGGATCGCCCCTACCACCTGCGCTGCTGCTACGAAGCCGACATGGCCATGCTACTGATGAAGATGGTCGTGGAGGGCTACGGCGTGGCGTGGCTGCCCTTCAGCGCGGTTCGCGACGAGATCGATGCCGGTCGGCTCGTGCGCGCGGGTGGCGACGAATGGAGCGCGCAGCTGGAGATTCGCTCGTATCGCGCGGTATCCAATACGAACCCGACCATGCAGGACTTGTGGGCGTCATTGGAGGAGGCGGTGTCGGGCTAGGGGGTGCTGGGGTGAACCTTGCATCGGCGCACCCCTACTCCTGCACGGCAATGCATTCAATCTCCAGCATGAAATCCGGATTCGGCAATGCGGTCACGGCCGTGGTCCGGGCAGGAAATTTGCCGTCGGGGAAGTAGCTTGCGTAGATGCGGTTCATCTCTTTGAAGTCTTCACGCCGGGTGATGAAGACGTTCACTTTGACGACACGGTTCCAGCCGACGCCAGCCGCTTGCAGAATGCCGGTGATGCTGTCCATCACCTGCTTCATCTGCGCAGGAAAATCATTGACGGCCAGCTTGCCGTTCTTGTCGTAAGCCGGGATTCCCGATACGAAAATCAGATTGCCCACCTTGACTGCCGGGGACAGCGGCACGGGAATCGCGAACTGGCCTTCCGCATGGATGTATTCAATCGGGGCAGCCACACGCTTTGCGTCCTGCGCGTGGGTCGAGACTGGCATGAATGCGCCCAGGCAGACAAGCGCGCCGATGGCCAAACGTCCGAGCATGATTGCCTCCTATCGTGACGTGGAATTCCACCCGCCTGGCGGCATCACGAGCCGGACGATCGAGCGGCACAACCCTCTTGGCCATACTAGGAAGCCGCACCGGAAAGGCCATCGGCGAAACTGACGATAGAAAAAACCCGCGACGCTTACGCAATCGCGGGTTGTCGTTCGGGTGCAACGGCGGGCGTGCTATCCACCGATCGTCACGTTGAAAACGAAGCCGTCTGGACGGACGAGGTAGTAGTCGCCACCCACGCCTACCCAGTGGTAACCGCGCGGTGGCGGTGCGAGACGGTGCTCGCGCCAATCGTCAATCACGTATTGGCGATCGCGGTATTCCGGCGGAATGCGTTCGCCGCGGTTCCAGCGGTGATATGCCATACGATCGGCGCGACGGTCGATGTCAATGCGCTCGTCGCGGCGATCGCGGTCGCCTCGGTCGCGTTGTTCATAACGGTGATCGCGGTCTCCGCGATAGTCACGGTCGCGGTCTTGCGCGTGGCTCGCCAGGGGCGCCAGTGCCGAGGCCGCCAGAAGCAAGGAGGTCAGGATCTTGGCTTTCTGCATGGATGTGCTCCCAGGAAACGTCCGGTCAATGCCGGACCTCGCTTGCAGTCTAGGCTGAACGCCCCACCAAGGCTGTGACCAATGCAGTTAAGGATGTAACGACAGATTTCCGTGCGCCACTCGGTAGTAGGTCCAGCGCGAGTGTTTCAACGCACATCAAAAAAATCGCGTGGAGCGCACTCGCGCGGCTAGCGTATTCCGCCAGGTCAACCCTACTGAAACTTGACGTCCACCGCGAAAACATCCTCAGCATTGGAGCGAGCAACACAATGCCGCCCGGTCTCGACCGTGTTCACGCGGATGACCAATACAGAATCCCCTAGATTTTTCTGTTTCTGTACCTGTCGGCCAATTCATCTCAGGTGCTAGCCTGCAAGCTCTTCCTCTCGCTTGCAGGCTCCAAGCCCATGCCTACCCTCACCAACCTGCTCACCTTTGCCTTGGTCGCGCTCGGCATGGTGCTTACGCCCGGCCCGAACATGATCTATCTGATCTCGCGTTCAATCTGCCAGGGGCGCAATGCGGGGTTGATCTCGCTGATGGGGATTGCGACGGGCTTCGTCTTCTACATGCTGTGCGCCGCATTCGGCATTACGGCACTGCTGATGGCGGTGCCATTTGCCTACGACGCCCTGCGCTTCGGCGGCGCGATCTATCTGCTGTATCTGGCTTGGCAGGCGGTGCGCCCGGGTGGTCGCGCGCCGTTCCAGGTGCGTGAGCTGCCGGTGGATAGCCCGCGCAAGCTGTATACGATGGGCTTGCTGACCAGCATGCTGAATCCGAAGGTGGCGGTGCTGTATCTGTCGCTGCTGCCGCAGTTCATTGAGCCTTCGCATGGCAGCGTTCTGGTGCAATCGGTATGCCTCGGCATCACGCAGATCTGCGTCAGCGTGACTGTCAACTCGATGATTGCCGCGACGGCCGGCAGCATTGCCGCGTTCCTGTCGCGCAAGCCAAGCTGGCTGTCGGTCCAACGTTATCTGATGGGGACAGTGCTGACGAGCCTGGCGCTGCGCATGGCGATGGAAGCACGTAAATAAACGAGGCCGCTCACCAAAACAAACGGGGCGATCCGGCCGTAGCGGATCGCCCCGTTTTGTTTTGCGCGCTGCCGATTCAGCGGCGGCGCATGTAGAAGGTGAAAACCTTGTCGTGCTCGCTGTGTTCCAGCAGCTCGTTACCAGTCTGCTTGGCGAACGCCTGGAAGTCGCGCGTAGCGCCCGGGTCGGTGGCGAGGATCTTCAACACATCGCCGCTCTGCATGTCGGCAAGCGCCTTCTTCGTGCGCAGGATGGGCAGCGGGCAGTTCAGGCCGCGCGCGTCAACTTCCTTCTGGAACTCCATGTCTTCCTCTGTGGTGCGGGTGAGCAGCAGCGTGCCGCCCACGTGAATCATTCGGCTATTGTAACGAGCCGCGTGGGCTGCCATTGGCGCGGCTGCGGCTCGGCGGGTTCGCCGGTGCGAATGTCGACGTAGCTGACTGGCAAGCCGCGTGCCGTCAGGAAATCGGCAACGGCATAGCCGGTGCCTGCAGGCCACGGGCGCACCTTGTCGAACGGTTTCAGACGGTATTCGACCAGCTCTTCCGACAGCGCGATCTCGCCATCCGCCACCACGTGGTATGCGATGATCAGCTCGTTCTTGCGGATGAACTCGTACACACCGATCAGCGAGATCGATTGCGCGTCGAGGTTCGTCTCTTCCTTCAGCTCGCGTGCGATGCCCTCTTCGGGCGTTTCATCGCGCTCCATGAACCCGGTGACGAGCGCGAACATGCCTTCGGGCCACTGTGCGTTGCGCGCCAGGAACATCTGTCCGCGATATTCGACCACCGCCGCCAGCACAGGCAGCGGGTTGTTCCAGTGGACGAAGCCGCAGTCCGACGCTGGGCATGCAATGCGCAGGCGGCCGGCGTTGTGCTGCTCGACGAGCGGCGTGGCGCATTGCGGGCAGAAGCGGTAGTCGAAGCTCATGGTGGTGGTTTGAGTGAGGTGGCGATTCAGGCGGCCTGTTCGCAAGCCAAGCGGATATCAGCCGCGAAGGCTTCCACTGTCTCGGGCTGCACGTCCCACGAGCACATCAGGCGGCAGCCGCCCGCGCCGATGAACGTGTAGAACTTCCAGCCACGCGCACGCAGCGCTTCGATGGCAGGCAGCGGCAGCTCCGCAAACACGGCATTCGATTCGGTCGGGAACATGATGCGCACGCCGGGCACATCGACAATGCGCGAATGCAGCAACTGCGCCATCGCGTTGCCGTGGCGCGCGTTTCGCAGCCACACATCGTCCTCCAGCAAACCGAGCCACGGTGCGGAGATGAAGCGCATCTTCGACGCCAACTGCCCGGCCTGCTTCACGCGATAGGCAAAGTCTTCAGCCAAGCGACGATCGAAGAAGACGACCGCCTCGCCGACCGGCAAGCCATTCTTCGTGCCGCCGAAGCACAGCACGTCCACGCCCGCGCGCCACGTGATCTCCGACGGATGCACGCCAAGCGATGCCACCGCGTTGGCAAAACGCGCGCCATCCATATGCACGCGCAACTGGCGGCGCTTGGCGATGGCGGCAATCGCGCGCACCTCTTCCACCGTGTAGACGGTGCCCACTTCCGTCGATTGCGTGAGCGAGACGACCTTCGGTTTCGGGTAGTGGATATCGGACCGGCGCGTCACCAGCGCTTCCACCGCATCGGGCGTGAGCTTGCCGTTTTCGCCCTTGGCGGTCAGCAGCTTGGAGCCATTGGAGAAGAATTCGGGGCCGCCGCACTCGTCCGTCTCGATATGCGCCAGTTCGTGGCAGATGACGGAGTGATACGACTGGCACAGCGATGACAGCGCCAGCGAATTGGCCGCCGTACCGTTGAAGACGAAGAAGACTTCGCAGTCGGTCTCGAACAAGTCGCGGATGCGATCGCACACGCGCTGCGTCCAGGAATCATCGCCATACGCGGGCTCGTGGCCGCTGCCGTTGGCTTCCAGGAAGTACTTCAGCGATTCGGGACAGAAGCCCGCGTAGTTGTCGGAAGCGAAGTGTTGCATGGCGGCAGGCATGAAGGAATGAAGTGGAGGGCTGAGAGCGCAGGTTACTTTTGTTCAGACCACAGCACGCCGCCAGTGGCCCAGTTCTCGCGCTTGACCTCGGCAATGATGATGTCGACCGCGCCCGGGGCACAGCCGAGCGTTTCGCAAGTGACGCGCGTCACTTCTTCAACGAGCTTCTTCTTTTGCTCGACAGTACGGCCTTCGAACATCTCGATATGGAAAGTCGGCATGGGGTCTCCGGTCGTCAGTCTCGGTAAGAAGCGTCGATTTTATCCAGTTTGCGCAACAGGGCTGGCCACTCCATCACGCCCTCGATGGCGCCGCCGTCTTCGAGTTGTTCAGCAGCGCGGTCGGCCACATCCGGTGCGGGTGAAACCGCCTCACCGGCCGTGAGCGCCTGGATCTGGATTTCGCACGCCTTGATGAGCGTGGCCATCAGCACGTGCGCTTCGGCCACGGTGCGGCCGATGGTGAGCGTGCCGTGGTTGCGCAGCAGCATGGCGAACTGGGCCCCAAGCGATGCGGTCAGGCGCGTGCCCTCTTCCGGCGTAAAGGCGAGGCCCTCGTAGTCGTGATAAGCGATGCGCTTGTGAAAGCGCAGCGCATGCTGCGACAGCGGCAACAGCCCGTGCTTCTGTGCCGACACAGCAATGCCCGCCGTGTTGTGCAGGTGGATCACGCAATGTGCATCCGGCCGCGCCGCGTGCACGGCGGCGTGCAGCGCAAAGCCCGTGACGTTCACGGATGGACGCGCGGCGGCATCGGGCCAATCGCCAACGAGCTGGCCCGCGCCGTTGATCTTCACGAGGTTGGATGCGGTGATCTCGTCGAACGACAAGCCGAAGGCGTTGATGAGGAAGTGATCGGGCTCACCAGGAACGGTGGCCGAGAGGTGGGTGTAGATCAGGTCATCCCAGCCGTTGAGCGCGGCCAGTCGATAGGCGGCTGCCAGGTCGACACGCACGGCGCGTTCGGCCTCGCTGATCTCGCCCCCGGGCATGACAGCGCCAGGGCGCAGGGCAAAAGACATGGGGCTCCTCCAATGGAGGAGGCATTCTAGAACGCGCGTCCGAATCGTGTAGCGACCCGCGCTACATGGTGTCCATCACGCACGTATGGGGGAAGCGCGCTTGACGGCGACAAAGATCGCCACGCCCACCACCAGCGACACCGCCGCCACCGCCAGCGAGGCATTGAAGCCGCCCGTGGCCGCAAACAGCCGGTTTGCGAGCGGCGGCCCGACGATCTGGCCGATGCCGTACGCCGCGGTCATCAAGCCCATCAGGCGCGGTGCAGCGTGCGGCCACAGGCGACGCGCCTCGCGCATGGCGAACAGCGTGATCGCCGTGAACGGCAGGCCGAGCAGCGTACTGGAAAGCGCCAGCCCCGCCACCGTCGGCCAGACGATGCTCACTGTCACGGCAACAGCCTGCATGGCATAGGCAGTGGCGAGCAGTGCCCGGTTGTCGCGCGCCAGGCTGATCCGCGTCGAAAGGAACGCGCCCAACGCCACGCCGGCGCCAAACATCGGCCAGAACAGATCGGGCCAGATGGAACCGGCCGGCAGCACCTTACGCGCAATCACCGGCAGGAACGTCGCGGTGATGATGTAGCCGAAGCCGGCCAGGCCGTAGGCGAGCGTGATGGTGGTGGTGGGCACATCGAGGCCCGGCGTCGTACCGGAGGTAGCTGCCGCAGGCGCAGCATGCGCACGCACTTCTGGCCGGATGGTCGGCCACACCGCCGCCGAGAGCAGCGCCGACAGCACGCCAAACGCCATCCACGCCGACGTGGCATGCCAGCCCAGCGCCACCATGCCGCTGGCCATCAGGCCCGGAATGGCAATCCCCAGCCCCGGCCCGCAAAAGATGATGCCGCCCAGCGCCGCATGCCCGAGTTCCGTGAGCTTGTGCAGACACCAGCCCGCGGTGAACACGAACACCAGCGCGCTGATCATGCCGGCTGCAAAACGCAGCACCAGCCACGCCGGCTGGCCTTGCAGCACGCCCATCCCGGCCGTAAGCAAGACCGTCGCTGCCAGACCAATACGAATGAAACGCGCCGCGTCGCCGCGCAACGCCATGCAGGCCAGCGCGCCGACGAAATAGCCAAGGTAATTGCCCGTTGCCAGCCAACTGCCCTGCGCAAGCGTCAGGCTGCCGTCGTGCAGCATCATCGGCAGGATCGGCGTAAAGGCAAAACGGCCGATGCCCATCGCCACCGACAGCGCCACCATGCCCGCGATCGCCACGCGCCAGGCGGCAACGCGCTGGTGCTGCGCAGTGGAAAAGGTCGAGGGCGACGACAGGGTGTGCTCCATGGAAGGGCTCGGGATGACGGCATCGATACTGCATCGTACGCAGCGTCTTTCATCCTGAAAAATGAATTATATTGAACGAACCCATTAGCATTCGAGATACATCATGGATCTGGCCTCGCTCGAGATTTTCCGGACGGTGGTGCGCGAAGGCGGCGTCACACGTGCGGCGCAGCAGCTGAACCGCGTGCAGTCCAATGTGACGACGCGCATCCGCCAGCTGGAGGCCTCGCTCGGCGTACAGCTGTTCGTGCGCGAGAGCAAACGCATGGTGCTGACACCCGCCGGCCAGACGCTGCTGACCTACGCCGACGACATCCTCCGCCTCGCGGCCGAAGCGCGTCAGGCCGTGCAGCCGAGCGAGCCGCACGGGCGCCTGCGCATCGCCTCGATGGAAAGCACCGCCGCCAGTCGCCTGCCCACCCTGCTGGCCACGCTGCACCAGCGCTGGCCGCGCGTGCAGCTCGAACTGGTGACGATGACGACGCGCCAGTCGCTTCAAGCGCTGTCGAATTTCGAGGTGGACTGCGCATTCGTTGCCGAAACCGCCTGCCTGGCCAACACGCGCGCAGCAATGACCACGTTGCCGGCCTTTACCGAAGAGTTGGTACTGATCGCCCACCGTGCGCATCCGCCCATCCGCCGCGCCACCGACGTGCAAACCGCCGCCCTGCTCGGTTTCGAACCCGGCTGCGCGTATCGGCAATTGATCGAAGACTGGTTCGCTGCCGATGGCGTGGTGCCCTCGCGCGTGCTGGAGCTGGGTTCGTACCACGCGATCATCGCGTGTGCGGCGGCGGGCATTGGCGTGGCGCTGGTGCCGCGCTCGGTGCTGGAGCTGTACACCAATGCGCCGGAGATCAGCGTGCACGCGCTCGGCAAACCGGGCCGTGTCGACACCGTGCTGGCCTGGCACCGCGACATGGCCGGCCCCGCCCTGCAAGCGCTGTTGCAGGTGCTGCGCGAGCCGCATACCGAAGCCAGGACGCCCTCCGGCGAGGCCATTGCTGCCTAAACTGAATGAAGCACTTGGACCGCGCCGCCGGTCTAATTGATAGAGCGCGGCAAGCACGACGGAGGCGCCTATGCGACCGTCAACGGTGTCAGAGTGGATGCGGCAATGGGTGGGCGGGCTGGCGGCAATCATCGTTGCCGCGTGGAGCAGCCTTGCCATGGCAGCCGCGCCGGTCGTCGTGCTGCCGCTCAACGGTGCCATCGGGCCGGCCAGCGCGGCCTATGTCGTCCATGGGTTGCAGCAGGCACGCGAGCAAGGCGCACAACTTGTCGTGCTGCAGATGGATACGCCCGGCGGGTTGGATGCGTCGATGCGGCAGATCATCCAGGCGATCCTTGCCTCACCGGTGCCGGTGGCGGGCTACGTGGCGCCGGGTGGTGCACGGGCGGCAAGCGCCGGTACGTACATCCTTTACGCCTGCCACATTGCCGCGATGGCGCCCGCCACCAACCTGGGCGCGGCGTCGCCGGTGTCCATCGGCATCGGTGGGCATGCGCCCAGTCCGCCAAGTCCGGGAGATGCAGCCAAGCCGGCCAGTGCCCCGGCAGCATCGTCCAGCAACGAAGACACCCTCGCCCGCAAGCAGATGCACGATGCGGCGGCGTACATCCGTGGCTTGGCGCAACTGCGCGGCCGCAACGCCGACTGGGCTGAGCGCGCTGTGCGCGAGGCCGTCAGCCTGGACGCTCCGGAAGCCGCCAATCAGCACGTGATCGACCTCATCGCCAGCGATATCCCCGACCTGCTCAAGCAAGTGGATGGGCGCGCGCTGCGGACGTCTGCCGGTCTCGTCACGCTGCACACGGCTAGCGCACCCACCCTTGTGTTGGAGCCCGACTGGCGCAACCACTTCCTCGGCGTCATTACGGACCCGAGCCTCGCGCTGTTGCTGCTGACGGTGGGCGTGTATGCGCTGATCTTCGAGTTTTCGACGCCGGGCATGGTGGTGCCGGGCCTGCTGGGCGCGATGTGCATTCTGGT
Organism: Ralstonia sp. 25C; assembly: GCF_051904805.1. NCBI lineage: Bacteria > Pseudomonadati > Pseudomonadota > Betaproteobacteria > Burkholderiales > Burkholderiaceae > Ralstonia > Ralstonia sp. 25C. Next base: position 858,845 of record NZ_CP196737.1, read on the forward strand.
GGCGCTGTATGGGCTGCAGATGCTGCCGATCAACTACGCGGGGCTGGCGCTGATTGCGCTGGGCCTCGGCTGCATGGTGGCCGAGGCCTTTCTGCCGACGTTCGGTGCACTGGGTGTGGGCGGCATCGTCGCGTTCATCCTGGGCGCGGTGATGCTGATCGATACGCAAACGCCCGGCTTTGGTGTGCCGCTGCCGCTCATCATCGGGCTGGCGTTTGTGAGCCTGACCGTCGTGCTGGCGGTCTCCAGCCTGGCGGTGCGCGCGCGACGCCGGCCGATGGTCACGGGCGGCGACACGCTCATCGGTATGACGGGTGAAGTGGTCGACGTCGATACATCGGGCACCGATGCCGACAGCGACGGCTGGGCGCGCATCCACGGTGAACGCTGGCGTGTGCGCTGCGACGCTGGCATGGCGCGTGGCGATCAGGTTCGCGTCATCGCACGCCATGGCTTGACGCTGCTGGTGGAACCTGCCGAACCCGTGGCGGCTTCCGTATAAGGAGAAACAACATGGTCTACGGATTTTTCAGCGCAGGCGGCCTGATCTTTCTGGCCGTGCTGCTGGTCATCTCGTCGTTTCGGGTGCTGCGTGAGTACGAGCGCGGGGTGGTGTTTCTGCTTGGGCGCTTCTGGCGCGTGAAGGGGCCGGGGCTGGTGCTGATCGTGCCGGCTATCCAGCAGATGGTGCGCGTGGACCTGCGCACCGTGGTGATGGACGTGCCGCCGCAGGATGTGATTTCGCACGACAACGTGTCGGTCAAGGTGAATGCGGTGGTGTATTTCCGCGTGGTGGATCCGGAGCGCGCCATCATCCAGGTGGCCAACTTTCTGGAAGCCACCAGCCAGCTCGCGCAAACCACCTTGCGGGCGATTCTCGGTAAGCACGAATTGGATGAAATGCTGGCCGAGCGCGAAAAGCTCAATCTCGATATCCAGAAGGTGCTCGACATTCAGACGGATCCTTGGGGGATCAAGATTGCGAATGTGGAGATCAAGCATGTGGATCTGAATGAATCGATGGTGCGGGCGATTGCGCGGCAAGCTGAAGCCGAGCGTGAGCGGCGTGCCAAGGTGATTCATGCGGAGGGAGAACTGCAGGCTTCTGAGAAGCTGCTGGAGGCGGCGCGGATGCTGGCGCAGCAGCCGGAGGCGATTCAGCTTCGCTATCTGCAGACGTTGACGCAGATTGCGGGGGATAAGAGTTCTACGATTGTGTTTCCGTTGCCGATGGAGGTGATTGGGGCGTTGAAGAAGACTTAGTTGCCTTGGTGAGATGCGAGTGGTCCATCCCTTGTTTCATCCCCTGCCGGGGCTGACTCACTTTCTTTGTCTTGCCAAAGAAAGTAAGCAAAGAAAGGCGCGCCCGAGATGGCGACTTCCCCTTGAATTTATGTCGCAGAGAGGGAGTGCAGGCAACTCGCTTCGCTCAAACAGGCCTGCACTCTTCTTCCTCTCTGCAACAGAAATTCAAGGCGCCATCTAGGGCAGGAACGGCCAAACCATCGGGGCGCATGGGGGAGCGCCCTGCTCCGTTTACTTCGCTCCGGCTGCGGCCCAATCGATGGCCGCATCGAACAACTTTCGGCCTGTCGGCGTTAGGTTCGGGAAGGTTTCGTTGTCCAGGAAGAAGAAGACGCGGCGTGCGGGGGCTAGCGTTTCGTAGTCCATCGTGGCGCCTTTCTCGTAGCCGAAGATGGTTGCCTTGTTCGGGTCGCCTGCGACGCTGGCGATGATGTTTGCGCCAAGGCCGGGCTTGCCCCAGCCCATCGGGGCGTCCTTCGCATAGCCCACGGCCACGCCGGCCGGCACACCGCCTGAGAGCGGATGCGGTGCGTTGACCATCCACAGGTAGTGTTCTTTTTCGACCATGCCGAAGTTGGTGCCGATGCGCTTGCCGGTCATGGCCAGGTCATCGAGCAGGTCGTTTTCCCACGTCATGAGCGGCACGGGCACGTTGCGGTAGGCGCCCAGCAGATCGCGCGAGCGGACGGTGGATGACAGTACGACGAGGTCAAAGTCTTTCGCGCGCTCGGCGGGCTGGTATTGGTCGTACAGCGTGACCGTGTAGCCGCGCGATTCGAGATGCGTGGCGATCTGTTTGTCGATGGGCAGGCTCTTGCCTTCCATGCGTACGACCATCAGTACGGATTTGCCGGCGGCGGTTGCCGGTTGCGTGAACACCAGCGCCAGCAAGGCGATGGCACAGAAACGAAGCAGCGATTGCATGCGTTGCACTCCCAAGAATTTCATCACAGGTCGATCTTCATGCCGAGCTTGAAGAGGCGCGGGGCGCCCATCGACAGGCGGTTGTTGCCCGCGCCGGCCCAGTAGCGTTTGTCGGTCAGGTTGTCGACGTTGAGTTGCAGCGTGGTGCGCTTGCCTGAGATGCGGGTGACGTAGCGCACGCCGGCGCTGAAGAGCGTGGTGCCGCCGAGCTCGGCTTGGTTGGCATCGTTCACCGGGCGTGGGCCGAGGTAGTAGGCGCCAGCGTTGAACGACACTGAACGCAACATCGGCAGCGTGTATTCCGCGAACAGGCTGGCGGTGCTGCGTGGCGTGTTCTCTGGTGTCTTGCCGTCGAGGCCGTTGCCGACACCGCGGAACTTGGCGTCGGTCCAGCCGGCCGAGGCCAGCAGCGACAGGTCTTTGGTGACACGGCCCTGCGCCGTCAGTTCGACACCGCGAATGCGCTCGCGGCCGTCCTGCACGAAGATGTTGGCGTCGTTGGTGTAGCTTGCTGCGCGGTCGATGTCGTACACGGCGGCGGCGAGCTGCGTGCCGGCCGGGGTTTCGTAGCGCACGCCCACTTCCTTCTGTTCGCTCAATGCGGGCGGCATGGCCACGTTGGCGTTGGCAGCGGTGTTGGGCGCGCGCGCCCCGGCTTCCAGGCCTTGTGCGTACGACGCATACGCCGACAACGTGGGCGTGAACTTGTAGATGACCGCGCCCAGCGGCGTGGTCTTGCTGGCCTCGTAGCGATTGGGCGCTTGCTCGCTGGTGTAGCGCGTGTAGCGCAGGCCGGCGATCACTTGCCAGTGTTCCGACAGGGTCATGCGGTCCATCGCGTAGATGCCCGTGTCGACGGCGCGTTGCTCGGCGGTAAAGCCGGTGCCGGTGGTGGGCAGCCAGCCGAGGTCGACCGGGTTGTACAAGTTCTGCGAACCCGAGAAGCGGTCGGAATACACCGCCGCTTGCCGCATGTCCGATCGCGCTACGCCAAAGGTCAGGTCGTGCGTGATCCAGCCCGTCTTCTCGGTGCCGTTGATGTCGGCGCGCACATGGCTGGTATTCCAGCGGCCACTCTGGCGTTGGCCGGATAGCGTGCCCGCGCCCGTCACCGGGTTGGTCAGGCGAAATTCCGAGAATGCCCGCGTGCGCGCCGTCTCCGACATGCCGCCCTCCACCGTCAGCAGCCACGCATCAGTCAGTGCGTAATCGGCACGCAGCAAAGCGTTGGTGTTGTTGCCGTCAAAGTCGGCCCAGCCGGGTGCAATGCGCTTGCTCGGGTCAGGCATAGCCGGCAGCGTGATCACCCCGTTCCTGGCGGCCGGCAACGTCACCACGGATTGCTCGGTGATGACCTTGCGTGAGTACTCCACATCAGCCTTCAGGTTCAGACGGCTGTTGACCTTCCAGTCGAGTGCCACAGCAGCCAGTTGGCGCGTGCCGTCGATGCCGCTGGTGGGCGATTGCAGCGAGCCGCCCGCTGCGTTGACGCGGATGCCGTACTGGTTGTCTTCACCAAAGCGGCGGCCCACGTCGGCGGTGGCGATGGCCGTACCGTTGTTGTCGAACTGCATGCCCAGCGTGGTGACGGGCGTATTGCCCGCGCGCTTGGTGACGAGGTTCACGACGCCGCCGGGCGTGGTGTAACCGTAGTACAGCGCCGATACGCCCTTGAGCACTTCCACGCGCTCCTTGTCTTCCAGCGGGATGGCCGTGAGCGCGGCAATCGGCATCGAGCCGTTGAAGCGGAAGTTGGTGCGGTTCTCCATCGTCACGCCGCGAATGGCGAGGTTGTCGAACGTCTCGCCTGAGAGCTGCTGGCGCGTCACGCTGGCCGTGTTGCGCAGCGCGTCGAACAGCGACGTGTCCTGCTGCGCGTCGAGCGCCTCCCGCGTGACCACGTTCACGGTGGCCGGGATGTCGCGCAGCGCCATCCCCCGAAACGCGCCCACCTCGGCCGTGCCAGCCGCAAAGCCGCGCTGGCTGCGTGCGGTGACGGTGGTTTCGTCCAGGTCGACCTTGGCAGGGTTGGCAGCAGGTTGCGCTTCATCGGCGCGCGCCAATGTCGGGACGGTGAGCAGAGCGGCAAGCGGAATGGCGGCAAGCGCGCAAGGCAATGCGCGGGCCGCGAGACGATGAGTCATCGCAGACAACAGGTTGATCAGGATTGGCAAAACCGGACGCGCGGCAATGCGCTGAGAAAAGAAAAACGCGCCGCAGAAACATCAAGCGGCGCGTCGATTCGTTGGCTGGCAGGTGAAAACCCGCTGGCTCGCCCGGCAGAAGCGATGGCCAGCGATCAGGCGAAGTGCCCGCTGCCGCCCATCAAATGAGAATGATTCGCATTATAGGCTTTAAGATGTGATGTAAGCAACCCTGAAGACGGCCTCAGCTGGCCGGCACCCCCTGCTTCCATTGCGGCCAGCGGTTCACGATGTCGTCCAGCAACGGCTTGGCCGCGTTGACGAGGTTGTGCGTGGCCGGCACGAAACCGCCCTGCTGGGCGTAGTTGATCAAGCCATCGGTGGCAGTCTGGCCGTCGTACGGGCGATCGAAATCGGAACCCGAACGCAGCAGCGCCACGCGGCTGAAATCGACCTTGCCTGCGCGGGCGCCGCGCGTGAGCACTTCCAGCGTGGCGTTGTCCTCTTGGGCGGTGGTGCAGTAGGTGCCCTTGTTGTCGGTCATCGTCTTCACCCAGTCACGCGCGCGCTGGCCAAGGTTGCGGCCGGCCCACCATGTATCGGCGGAAGCCACATCGCACTGGATGACGGCGGGCGGCTGGTTGGCCGGCGCATATGCGTAGTTCTTGCGGAAGGCGACGGCCTCGGGGCTGTCTTCCAGCGTGGCCGATTTCGACAACGTAAAGGCGCGCTGCAACAGCGTCTCGTTCAGCTGAAACACCTCGGTGCGGTAGTCCATCGGCGGCTTCTCGCCCGGGCCCTTGGTGCCGATGCCGAAGTAGCCGTACGACCAGCCGGCGGGCATTTCGCGCGCGTCAATTTCGTGCGACAGGCCGTAGTCCACTGCATAGCGTGCCCACGCCGCCGACCCCAACGTCCCCTGCCCCGGGTCGATGCCTGCAATGCCGGCGATGACGAAGTAGGTGTGCGTCAGATCCAGTTTGCTGCGATAGAGCAACGCGGAAATCGTAGACGCGGCATTCGCGTAACCCATGCCCGTGGTGATCTGGCAGATGCCGTCGTAGTTGCACAGCATGTTCGGCGCATCGGGCGACAAACCAGAGATGGCGACCTTTTCCTTCAGGTCATAACGGTCGATAAAGGGCTGGGCTTCGCCCTGGAACATGTTGATGACGATGACCTTCACGCCGTCATACGCGCAACTGTTCAAGGTAAGTGCTGCCGCGCCCACGGCGCATAGCTTGGCGATCATACGCAAACGAGGCATGGGCATCTTGAGTCGGGAATCGATCATGGCGAAGGCACTCCGTGTTTCCACACGCTCCAGCGCGTGACGATCTCATTGACCAGCGGACCGCCCGCCAGATAGAGGTTGTTGAGCGACGGCACGAACCCGCCCGAGTTGCTGTTGACCAGCGAGTCATACGGCGTCTGCCCCGGATACGGCCGATCGAAGTTGGACGCGGTGCGCAGCACGGCGACGCGTTGCAGGTCGAGCAGCCCCGTCCTCGCGCCACGTGTGAGCGCTTCGAACGTCGCGTTGTCTTCCTGCTGCGTGGTGCAGTAAGTGCCCTGGCCGTCGGTCAGCAGCTTCACCCACGCGGCTTCGCGCTCGCCCAACTTGGCACCGTGCCAGTACGTATTGCCGGCAGCGGTGTCGCATTGCACGACAGACGGCGGCTGGTTGGCCGGTGCGCTCGGGTAGTTGGCGCGATAGGCGCGCGCGGTGGCGTTGTCATCCAGCGCCACGCCCTTGGAGAGCGCCAGCGCCTTCTGCAACAGCGCCTCGTTCACGCGGAAGACTTCCGTCTTGTAGTCCAGCGGCGGTTTCTGCCCCGGCCCCTGCGTGTTGATGCCGATGAAGCCGTTCGGCCAGTTGGCGGGCACCTCGCGCGCGTCGATCTCCCAGGCGAGGTCGCTGTCGACCAGATAGCGCGCCCACGCGGCCGAGCCCAATGTGCCTTGCGACGGATCGATCCCGGCAATGCCCGCCACCAGGAAGTACGTGCGCTGCAAATCAAACTGCCCGCTGTAGATCAGCGCCGACACCGACGACGCGGCATTCGCCTTGCCCATGCCGGTGGTGAGTTGGCAGACGTCGTTGGCGTTGCAATGCACGTTCGGGTAGTCGATCGACAGGCCCGGCACCGGTACCTCCTGCGTGAGGCCCAGCTTGTCGATCCACGGCTGCGCCTCGGGCGCAAACATGCTGATGATCAGCACCTTCACCTTGCGCGCGTGCGACTCGGGCGCGAGTTGCGCCACAGGCTGCGTCAACGCGCCAATGCCGGCCGCCACCAACACACCGGCAGCGATCGCCCGTAGCAATCGTTTGCTGCGCCGCGAGGCCGATGGCTCGGGCGGCACAGCGTCGACCTTCTCGGATAGGACGCTCATGGTTCTCCTCGGATTTGGGGATAGGGATAGGGGTACACCAGCGCTGCGGGGAACAGCGCGCGCAACCGATGCAAGTTGCCTGCCAGTTATCGCGAAGGCACGCAATCTCGACAGAAGCGGCTGCGTTTCCCCGGTATAGGCGATGGCGCAACCGCCCTCCACTCCCTTCCATCAGCACCACAACTTGCTTTGTCGCCCTATACAAGTCACCTTCGCGTGCGCTGCACCTCCGGTTGAGCCCCAAAACAAAACGGCGCGCGCCCCGTTGCCGGGAACGCGCGCCGTTCAGCGCATCAGGTTGAAAAACCTACATCACACCTTCTGCTGCACCCATGCTGCCACACCGGCCAGTGCCTGCGGCAGGTTATCCGGCTCGGTGCCACCTGCTTGAGCCATGTCCGGGCGGCCACCGCCCTTGCCGCCGACCTGCTGGGCGACAAAGTTGACCAGCTCGCCCGCCTTGACCTTAGCCGTGGCGTCCGCCGTCACGCCGGCGATCAGCGCGACCTTGCCGTCGCTCACGCTACCCAGCACGATGGCGGCGGTCTGCAGCTTGTCCTTGAGCTTGTCCATGGTCTCGCGCAGCGTCTTGGCGTCAGCACCGTCCAGCTTGGCGGCCAGCACCTTGATGCCGGCCACGTCCACAGCCTGGTTCACCAGCTCGTCGCCCTGGCTTGCGGCCAGCTTCGACTTCAGGCGCTCCAGTTCCTTCTCCAGCGTCTTGACCTGGTCCTGCACCTGGCCGATGCGCTGCGTCAGTTCCGACGGCTGTGCGCGCAGTGCGGCAGCGGCTTCGTTGATGCGCGTATCGAGCGTCTGCAGGTAGTGCAGCACGTTGTCGCCGGTGATGGCTTCCACGCGGCGGATGCCGGCGGCTACGCCCGACTCGCCCACGATCTTGAACAGGCCGATGTCACCGGTGCGCGCCACGTGGGTGCCGCCGCAGAGTTCCTTCGACGTGCCGATCGACAGCACGCGCACTTCGTCGCCGTACTTCTCGCCGAAGAGGGCCATGGCGCCGTTCTTGACCGCATCGTCAAAGCCCATGATCTGGGCGCTGGTGGCGGCATTGGCGAAAATTTCTGCGTTGACGCGCGCTTCCACTTCGCGGATCTGCAGCGGCGTCATCGGTGCGTTGTGCGAGAAGTCGAAGCGGGTCTTGTCGGCATCGACCAGCGAGCCCTTCTGCTGCACGTGGTCGCCCAGCACTTCGCGCAGGGCCTTGTGCATCAGGTGGGTGGCCGAGTGGTTGCGCATGGTGCGCGCACGGCGCACGGCGTCCACTTCCGCAGCCACGGCATCGCCGACCTTCAGCACGCCGGTGCGCAGCTCGCCGTGGTGGCCGAAGACTTCCGGCTGCACCTTGAGCGTATCGGCCACGTCAAACCAGACAGTGGCGGCCTTGAGCGTGCCCTGGTCGCCAACCTGACCGCCGGATTCTGCATAGAACGGGGTGTGGTCCAGCACCACGACGCCGGTCTGGCCGGGGTGCATTTCCTGCACCGACGCACCGTCGACAAACAGCGCCGTCACGCGCGCGGTCTCGCGCACGAGCTGGTCGTAGCCGTGGAAGGTAGTCTTGTCGCCGGTGTAGTCGAGCGTGCCGGCGGTGATCTTGAACTTGCCAGCGGCGCGTGCCTGCTCGCGCTGGCGGTTCATGGCGGCGTCAAAGGCGGCTTCGTCGACGATCACGTCGTTCTCGCGGCAGACGTCCTGCGTCAGGTCCAGCGGGAAGCCGTACGTGTCGTGCAGCTTGAAGGCGAGTTCGCCGTCGAGCATCTTGGCGCCCGATGCCTTCAGCTCGCCCAGCGCGGCGTCGAGGATCGACATGCCGTGTTCGATGGTTTCGAAGAAGCGGGCTTCTTCCGTGCGCAGCACTTCGACCACGCGGTCGCGCGCTTCGCGCAGTTCCGGATAGGCCTCGCCCATCTGCGCCACGAGGTCGTCCACCAGCTTGTGGAAGAACGCGGCGCGGCAGCCCAGCTTGTAGCCGTGGCGGATGGCGCGGCGGATGATCCGGCGCAGCACGTAGCCGCGGCCTTCATTGCCCGGGATCACGCCGTCGACGATCAGGAACGAGCACGCGCGAATATGGTCGGCAATCACGCGCAGCGAGTTGTTGGCCAGATCCTTGGTGTTGGTCTCACGCGAAGCGGCCGCGATGAGCGCCTGGAACAGGTCGATCTCATAGTTGCTGTGCACGTGCTGCAGGATGGCAGCCAGGCGCTCCATGCCCATGCCGGTGTCCACGCACGGTGCGGGCAGCGGGGTCAGCGTGTATTCGCCGGTGGCCGGGTCGAGCTGGCGATCGAACTGCATGAACACGTTGTTCCAGATCTCGATGTAGCGGTCGCCGTCGGCTTCCGGGCTGCCCGGGGGGCCGCCCCAGATTTCCGGGCCGTGGTCGTAGAAGATTTCCGAGCACGGGCCGCACGGGCCGGTTTCGGCCATCTGCCAGAAATTGTCCGACGCGTACGGCGCGCCCTTGTTGTCGCCGATGCGCACGACGCGCTCGGGCGGCAGGCCGATCACCTTGGTCCAGATGTCATAGGCCTCGTCGTCGGTCTGGTAGACCGTGGCCCAGAGCTTGTCGGCCGGCAGCTTGTATTCCTTGGTCAGCAGTTCCCACGCCCACGTGATGGCGTCGAGCTTGAAGTAGTCGCCGAACGACCAGTTGCCGAGCATCTCGAAGAACGTGTGGTGACGCGCGGTGTAGCCGACGTTTTCCAGGTCGTTGTGCTTGCCGCCGGCGCGCAGGCAGCGCTGCACGGAGGCCGCGCGCACGTACGGGCGCTTGTCGGTACCGAGAAAGACGTCCTTGAACTGCACCATGCCGGAGTTGGTGAACAGCAGCGTCGGGTCGTTGCCCGGCACCAGCGGCGAGGAGCGCACCACGGTGTGGCCCTTGCCCTCAAAGAAGGTCAGGAATTTTTGGCGGATATCGGAGGCTTTCATGTCGCGGGGTGCCGGAGTCAGCATTGCGCCTTGGAGCGATGCTCCGGAGCGCCTTGGATTAGTGCAAACCGTTGATTATACGGGGTTCGTGCCCTATTGGTGCCCATCCCGCGCCGCATTCTCCCTGGTCGGTCGCATGGGGCTGGGGGGACGCCGGAGCGTGGTGTAGAGTGCACCCGTTCCAATCGTGTCGATTCGTCAATCCATGGGCGCTCTGAGCCATCTCCGTGTTCTTGACCTGACCCGCGTGCTTGCCGGCCCGTGGTGCGCGCAAAACCTCGCCGATTTTGGTGCTGACGTCATCAAGGTGGAGCGCCCCGGCGCCGGTGATGACACCCGCACCTGGGGCCCGCCCTGGCTCAAGGACGAAGCCGGCCACGACACCGCCGAAGCCGCCTACTACCTGGCTGCCAACCGCAACAAGCGCTCGATCACTGTCGACATCAGCACGCCCGAGGGCCAGGACATCGTCCGCAAGCTGGCCGCGCATGCCGATGTGGTGCTCGAAAACTACAAGGTCGGCCAGTTGAAGAAGTACGGGCTCGACTACGAATCGCTCAAGGCCGTCAAACCGGACCTGATCTACTGCTCCATCACCGGCTTTGGCCAGACTGGCCCCTACGCCGCGCGCGCCGGCTACGACTTCATCGTGCAGGGCATGGGCGGCTTCATGAGCCTGACCGGCGAGCGCGACGACCTGCCCGGCGGCGGCCCGCAGAAGGCCGGTGTGGCCATCTCGGATTTGATGACCGGCATGTACGCCACCGTGGCCGTGCTAGCCGCACTCGCGCACCGGGACCGCACGGGCGAAGGCCAGTACATCGACATGGCCCTGCTCGACGTGCAGGTCGCCATGCTGGCCAACATGAACACGAATTACCTGGCGAGCGGTCAGGCGCCCAAGCGCTGGGGCAATGCGCACCCGAACATCGTGCCGTATCAGACCTTCCAGACCGCCGATGGCTGGATCATCGTGGCGGTGGGCAACGACGGGCAATTCCGCCGATTCGTGGAAGCCGGCGGCATGCCGGAACTCGCCGACGATCCGCGCTTTGCCACCAACCCGCAGCGCGTGGCCAACCGCGACGTGCTGGTGCCGATCCTGGCCGAGATGGTCAAGCGCTTCGGCAAGACGGAATGGATCAGCAAGCTCGAAGCCGCGGGCGTGCCCTGCGGCCCGATCAACAATCTCGACGAGGTGTTCGACAACGAGCAGGTGCAGGCGCGCGGGCTGCGCGTCAACTTGCCCCACCCGAGCGCCGGTACCGTCAAGCTGGTCGGCAGCCCGGTGAAGATGAGCGCCACGCCGCCCAAGGCTGCCAGCCACCCGCCGCTGCTTGGCGAACATACGGAAGCCGTGCTGCGCGACGTGCTCGACCTGAACGCCGAACAGATTGATACGCTGCGCACGCGCGGCGTGATCTGAACCACGCCAACCCTTCCCCACCCTGACGAGGTCACCATGTGGCTTGATGCGTTGCTGGCTTACCTGCATTACATCTCGATCTTCACGCTGATCGTCTTCCTCACCGCCGAGGCCGTGGTGCTGCGCCCCGGCATGACGCCAGAAATCCGCCAACGTTTGGTGCGCTATGACGCGGTGTACGGCTTTGCTGCGCTGGCGGTGCTCGTCACCGGTGGGCTGCGCCTGTTCTATGGCGCCAAGGGCTATGCGTTCTATCTTCACAACCCGGTATTCCACGTCAAAGTCGGCTTGTTCATCCTGGTGGGGCTGCTGTCGATCATGCCAACGGTGAGCATCCTGCGCTGGAAGAAGCAGGCCAAGACGCTGCCCGACTTCGTGCCCCCGCCCTCGGAAATCGCCAAGACGCGCCGCTGGGTGATGATCGAATCGCACCTGATCGTCTTCATCCCGTTGGCCGCGGCGTTGATGGCGCGCGGGATCGGGCTGTAATGCGCGGGATGTAATGCGCGGGATGTAATGCGCGGGATGTAACTCGCGCCCCAGGAGAACCAACTTGCAGAACGCGCCACACAACCGCCCCCTCATTCGCAGCCATCAGGACTTTGCGTCCGGCCTGATGTTCATCGTCGCGGGCGCGGCGTTTGCCATCCTGGCGCGCAACTACCGCATGGGCACGGCCAGCAGCATGGGCCCTGGCTATTTTCCATTCTGGCTGGGCGTGGTGCTGGTGCTGCTGGGCGTGGTGGTGCTGGCGCAATCGCTGTCGCGCAAAGGCGTAGCAGACCGGATTCCGCGCCTGGATATGAAGACGCTGCTGTGGATTCTCGGCTCGGTGGTGCTATTCGGTCTGCTGTTGCAGCCGCTCGGGCTGGTGCTCTCGGTGGTGGCGCTCGTGGTGGCGTCCAGTCTGGCGAGTCACGAGTTCGGCTGGCGCGGGGCCCTCGCCACCGCGGGCGTCATGGTGCTCATCGGCTGGGGCACGTTCGTGTGGCTGCTGAATCTGCAGATTCCGCTCTGGCCCGCCTTTATCGGCTGAGGCGCACGCGATGGATCTCTTTGCCAATCTTGCGCTCGGCTTCTCAACAGCGCTGTCCCTCCAGAACCTGATCTATGCGCTGATCGGCTGCATCTTCGGCACGTTGATCGGCGTGTTGCCGGGCATCGGCCCCATCGCGACCATCGCGATGCTGCTGCCGACCACCTACGCCCTGCCGCCCGTGGCCGCGCTGATCATGCTGGCCGGCATTTACTACGGCGCTCAGTACGGCGGGTCCACCACGGCCATCCTGGTCAACCTGCCGGGGGAATCGTCGTCCGTGGTCACCACCATCGATGGCTACCAGATGGCGCGCCGGGGCCGGGCCGGCGTGGCGCTGGCCACTGCCGGCCTGGGCTCGTTCTTCGCGGGCTGCGTCGCCACGGTGATCCTGGCTGCGTTCGCCAAGCCGTTGTCGGAACTCGCCTTCCACTTTGGCGCGGCGGAGTACTTCTCGCTCATGGTGCTGGGCCTGGTGGGCGCGGTCGTGCTGGCCTCGGGGTCACTGCCCAAGGCGCTGGCGATGATCGTACTGGGCGTGCTGCTCGGCTTGGTCGGCAGGGACGTCAACTCCGGCGTGGCGCGCTATTCGTTTGACGTGCCGGAGCTGGCGGATGGGTTGAGCTTTGTCTCCGTGGCGATGGGCCTGTTCGGCTTTGCCGAGATCATCGTCAACCTGGAGCAGAAAGAGCACCGCGAAACCTTCGTCAACCACGTACGCAACCTCTGGCCCAGCCGTGAAGACTTCAGGCGCATGATCCCGGCCGTGCTGCGCGGCACGGCGCTGGGCTCGGCGCTCGGCATCCTGCCAGGGGGCGGCGCGACGCTGGCGTCGTTCGCGTCGTATTCGCTGGAAAAGAAGGCCTCGAAATACGCCCACGAATTCGGCAAGGGCGCCATTGAAGGCGTGGCCGGCCCGGAATCCGCCAACAACGCGGCGGCGCAGACGTCGTTCATCCCACTGCTTACGCTGGGCATTCCGCCCAACGCCGTGATGGCGCTGATGGTGAGCGCCATGACCATCCACAACATCCAGCCCGGCCCGCAGGTGATGACCAGCAACCCGGCGCTGTTCTGGGGGCTCGTTGCTTCCATGTGGATCGGCAACCTGATGCTGATCGTGCTGAACCTGCCGATGATCGGCATGTGGGTGCGGCTGCTGAAGGTGCCCTACCGCTTTCTGTATCCGGCCATCTTGGTGTTCTGCTGCATTGGCGTGTATTCGGTCTCGAATACCACGTTCGACGTGTTTCAAACAGCGCTCTTCGGGCTGATCGGCTACGTGTTCGTGAAGCTGCGCTGCGAGCCCGCGCCGATGCTGCTCGGCTTTGTGCTCGGCCCGATGATGGAAGAGAACTTCCGCCGCGCGCTGCAGTTCTCGCGCGGGGATTTCTCGACCTTCGTTACGCGGCCGCTGTCGCTGGGGTTGTTGATGGCGGCGGCTGTCTTGATGCTGCTCGTGGTGTTGCCCGCCATCCGCAAAAAGCGCGAGGAGGCGTTTCACGAGGAGTAGGCAACGCGTTGCTGCATCGCACCCTATAAAACCGGAGGCTCGCCCTCCGGTTTTGCTTTGCGCACGCGGCAATGCAGCATTAGAGCCTAACTTCCACTTCGGTTGACGCCCGATGCGTCGCTTCGGATAACGGAGGGCGATCGACCCGCAGAGGTCGACCACCCATCCAATGTCCAGGAGACAACCGAATGTCACAGCCTTCCTTGGTCCGCGCCGTGCGCGGCTTTTTGCGCACGCACGCGGCCGCCGCCATCTTGGCCGCAACCGCCCTCACCTTGGGTGCGGTTGCACCGGCCCAGGCCGCCAGCACCTACGCCGCGACGCAATATCCGATCGTGCTGGTACATGGCCTGTCGGGCACCAGTAAGTTCCTCGGCGTGGTGGACTACTGGTATCAGATCCCCGAAGACCTGCGGGCCAACGGCGCCAACGTCTACGTGGCCGATGTGTCTGCCTTCAACGATGAAACCGTGCGCGGCGAGCAACTCGTCAGCCAGATCCGCACCGTGCTGGCGACCACCGGTGCAGCCAAGGTCAACCTGATCGGACACAGCCAGGGCGGGCTGACCTCGCGCTATGCAGCGGCCGTGGTGCCGAACCTCGTGGCTTCCGTCACCACCATCGGCACCCCGCACAAGGGCTCGGAGTTTGCCGACTTTGTGGAGAGCACACCGCAGCCGTTCCAGGCGCTGGTGAGCCTGGGCGCGGACATCTTCGGCTCGGTGCTCGGCTGGTTCAACGGTGCGAGCAACCCGCAGGATGGCTTTGCCGCGCTGCATATCTTGTCGACAGCGGGCGCGGCCGATTTCAACAAGGCGTTCCCGAGTGCGGGCCTGGCCAGCGGCTGCAACACCGGCAGCGGCACTGACGTGCGTAACGGCAACGTACAGAAGCTGTATTCGTGGACGGGCCGCTCCACCGCCACCAACCTCCTCGACGTGTTCGACCCCGTGCTGGTATTCAGCGGCGGCGTCATGCAGGCGCGCGGCTCGGGCACCAACGATGGGCTGGTCTCGGTATGCAGCGCCAAGTTCGGGCAGGTGCTGTCGACCGACTATGCGTGGAACCATCTGGACGAGGTGAACCAGTTGCTCGGCCTGATCGGCTGGGGTGCGGCGGACCCGGTGGCCGTCATCCGCACGCAGGCCAATCGATTGAAGCAAGCCGGCCTATAGGCGCCCCGCCGCCATGAAGACCCGCGCATCGCCCATGCAACCCATGACATTCGTTGCTGCAATGCTGGTCGCCATGGCGGCGGCGGGCGGCGTCTTCTGGTGGCATGCGTCAGGCAGTGCCCCCGCGCCCACGGCAGAGGCGCCCGCCTCCGCCCGCGGCGCCTTCATCGGCAGTGTTGGCAGCACACAGGCCGCCACCACGGCGGCAGCACCAGAACTGGCAGACACGCAGGCGCCCGACGGCCTGCACGTCGACGCACGCGGCCACCTCATCGTGGAAGCAGCCAACCGGGCGGTGTTCGATTACTTCCTCGATGTGCCGGCCTCGTTGCCCGAAGCGCAGCGCGTGGCGATGGCCGAAGCGCATTTGCGCGCCAAGCTGGTATCGCCCGCGCTGGCCGAGGCGCAATCGCTGCTGCAACGCTATCTCGCGTATCGCAAAGCACTGGCCGCACAAGGCGATGTGGAACGCAGCAAGCCGAGCCTCACGCAACTCCAGCAACGCCCCGAGATGATCGCCACGCTGCGTCAACAGCTCGCCACCCGCACTGCCCTGCGCCGCCAAATCCTCGGCATGGAAGTCGCGCAAGCCTGGTACGGCGATGCGGATGCGGTGGACGCCGCCGAACTCGAACGTATGGCCGTGATGACCGATGCGTCCCTCACGCCCGACCAACGCGCAGCCCGCATCGCCGCCATCGACGCCGCCCTGCCTCCCGCCGTACAGCAAGCCCGCCGCGACGCCTCTGCCCCCGCCAAGCTCGCCAACGACATGGACACTTGGCTCAAGCAGGGCCTGAGCGATGCCCAGATCCGCCAGCGGCTATCCGCCCAGGGCGTGGACGCCGTGGTGGCCGACCGCCTGATCCAGGGCAACCGCGAAGAAGCCGACTGGCGCGCCCGCTACGACGACTACGCCCGCGAACGCGACCGCATCAGCGCCTTTACCGGCCTGTCGGACGCCGACCGCGCCGCCCAAATCGCCCAGTTGCGCCAGCAGACCTTCACCGCGTCGAATGAGCTGTTGCGCGCACAAGCGCTGGACGGTCTGGCCCAGCGTCGATAGGCCACCACAGGCGCCGACCGCCGGGCACGGTAAAATCCCGGGATTGCCGAATCACGCACTCCCATGAGCCAAGACAACGCCACCGCCAACGGGTCGACTGCCGCCGCCCCCACGTCCAACTTCCTGCGCCAAATCATCGACGGCGACCTCGCACAGGGCACCTACGCCGGCCGCAAAGACGCCACCGGCCAGCCGATTCCGCCGGTGGTCACGCGCTTCCCGCCGGAGCCCAACGGCTACCTGCACATCGGCCACGCCAAGAGCATCTGGGTGAACTTCGGCATGGCCAAGGACTACAACGGCCGCTGCCACCTGCGCTTTGACGACACCAACCCCGTCAAGGAAGACACCGAATACGTCAACTCCATCATCGACGCCGTGCACTGGCTCGGCTACTCGTGGAGCGACGAAGGCGGCGAGCACCTCTACTACGCCAGCGACTACTTCGAGCAGCTCTACGGCTTTGCCGAAGTGCTGATCCAGCGCGGCGTGGCCTACGTCGACAGCCAGAGCGCGGAGCAGATCGCCGCCAACCGGGGCGACTTCACCCGCCCGGGCACGCCGTCGCCTTACCGCGACCGCTCGGTGGACGAGAACCTCGCGCTGTTCCGCGACATGCGCGCCGGCAAGTACAAGGACGGCGAGCTGGTGCTGCGCGCCAAGATCGACATGGCCGCACCCAACATCGTGATGCGCGATCCGGTGCTGTACCGCATTCGCCATGCGCATCACCATCGCACCGGCGACGCATGGTGCATCTACCCGATGTACGACTTCACGCATTGCATTTCCGATGCGCTGGAGAACATCACGCATTCGCTGTGCACGCTGGAATTCGAGAACAACCGCCCGCTGTACGACTGGGTGCTCGACCACCTGCGCGACGCCGGTGCTCTGCCCGCGCCGTTGCCGCATCAGTACGAATTCGCGCGCCTGCACCTGACCTACGCCATCACCAGCAAACGCAAGCTGCTGCAACTGGTGACCGAAAAGCGCGTCGACGGCTGGGACGACCCGCGCATGCCGACGCTCGTGGGCATCCGCCGCCGTGGCTACACGCCGGAATCCATCCAGCTCTTCTGCGAACGGGTGGGCGTGTCCAAGGCCGATAGCTGGATCGACATGAGCATCCTGGAAGGCGCCGTGCGCGACGATCTCGATGCGCGCGCGCCGCGTTCGGTGGGCGTGCTGGACCCGGTCAAGCTCGTCCTCGACAACGTGCCGGCCGATTTCAACGAGCCGTGCTCGGCACCCGTGCACCCGAAGCAGCCTGAACTCGGCCGCCGCGAGTTCCCGCTCACGCGTGAGCTGTGGATCGAGCGCGAAGACTTCACCGAGACGCCGCCCAAGGGCTACTTCCGCCTCTTCCCGGGCAACAAGGTCCGCCTGCGCTACGGCTATGTGATCGAATGCACCGGCTGCGACAAGGATGCCGACGGCAACATCACCGCCGTGCACGCCAACATCATCCCGGACACCAAGAGTGGCACGCCGGGTGCTGACAGCGTGAAGGTGAAGGGCAACATCCATTGGGTAAGCGCGGCGCACGCACTCGAAGCCGAAGTGCGCCTGTACGACCGCCTGTTCAGCGATCCGCAGCCGGATTCGGGCGACAAGAACTTCCTGGATGCCCTCAACCCGGACTCCAAGAAGATCGTCACGGCCTACCTGGAGCCCACGCTGGCAACGGCCAAGCCGGAAGACCGCTTCCAGTTCGAGCGCCACGGCTATTTCGTCGCCGATCGTATCGACTCGCAACCGGGCAAGCCCGTGTTCAACCGCGTGGTCGGCCTGAAGGACAGCTGGGGCAAGTGAGCACGGGCCCATGCATGCGTGGGCCTCATCAAGGAGGCACCATGCGTGCATGGATTCTGTTGCTGGCGGGCGCGCTCACCGCGTCCGCCCTCCCCGCCGTGGCTGCGCCATTTGCGCCGGACTTGACGCACACATCCGTCTACTTCGGCGCGTCGCATTTCGATCGCACCACAATGCGTGGCCGCTTCGACAAGATCGACGGCGCCATCGATTTCGATGAAGCCAGCAGCCAAGGCGGCCTCGATTTCACCGTCGATGCGGCTTCCATCAACACGCGCCTGCGGGTGCTGGATGGCGTGCTCAAATCCGAGCAATTTCTCGATGCGGCGCAGTTTCCCATCATCCGCCTGCGTAGCGACCGCTTTGTCGTGGAAGGCGGCAAGCTCGTCGCCATCGAGGCCAAGCTGACGTTGCATGGCGTGACGCAGCCCGTGCGGCTGGACGTGCGCCGTTTCAGCTGCGGCGACGAGAAAATGCCCGGCAGCACGCGCCACGTGTGCGGCGGCGATTTCCACCTCGCCATTGCCCGCAGCGCCTTTGGCATGACGCGCTTCCTGCCCGATGTGGGCGACCGCGTCGACCTCGACATCAGCGTGGAAGCCACGCCTCAATAAGCTACGTAGTTCATTTATGCCCAATATCGATTTCGCCCTGACCACCGACTACATCGAGCTGCACAAGCTGCTCAAGCTGACCGGCGTGGTGGATAGCGGCGGCGCCGGCAAGGCGGTCGTTGCCGATGGCGCCGTCACCGTCGACGGCGAACCGGAACTGCGCAAGACCGCCAAGATCCGCTCGGGCCAGGTGGTCATGCTGGGCGATATCCGCATCGCCGTGCACGGGGCCGAGTAGCGTTTGGGGGGGTGTTTGAACGCGCAGCCTGTGCTACGGTTCGGCACCCTGACTCTCGCCTAGGAAACTGACTATGCCGATCGCCCTCTGGTGCGTTCTGACTGCCGCCGTGCTGCCCTATGTTTGCATGGGTATCGCGCGTGCTTCGGGGCCGAAGCGCGACAACCATAACCCGCGCGAATGGTCGGCCAACCTGACCGGCCTCGCCCGACGCGCCAATGGTGCCCACAGCAACCACCTCGAGGTGTTCCCGTTTTTTGCGGTGGCGGTGCTGGTGGCCATTCTGGGCGGCAGCCCGGTGGATCGCGTCAACTGGCTGGCCATCGGCTTCGTGGCCGCGCGGGTGGTGTACACGGTCTGCTATCTGGCGGACTGGCCGCCGCTGCGCTCGGCGGTGTGGACGGTCGGGTTCGCCATCACCATCGCACTGTTTGTGCAGCCGACGTTCGTGCATTGATACGACGTCTCCCTCAATAAAAAACGGCGCTCTGGTGGCGCCGTTTCTTTTGGGGTTTCCTGCTTCAGTGCGATGCGTCTGTCGGCGGTGCTGATGCCCTGAACAATCGCCACGCCATGCCACCCAGCACGGCCACTGCAGCCAGCAGCGCGCCCCACAGCACCCATTGGCGCGTCCGGCCGCCTGGCGGTTCTGCTGTGAGCGCCTCCGCCGGAGAGTCGCTCATCGTGCCAAGCTGCGCTGGTGCGACCGCCGGGGACGCTCCGGCAAGCAAGTCCGCCCGTGCGATGGGGCTGCTGCGCGCCACCTCCCCCACCGCCAGCACGAAGGGCACATTGCCGCGCGCCGCGTACGTCACGGTGGCGGGGCGCCAGCCGATCGACAGTTGCGGCGCGCCGGCCCCGAGGCCACCGGCACGCGTGTCAACCTGCAAGCGCCAGTAGCGCTCCCCGCTGGCGGGCACGACGATGGCCGCGTTTTCCTGCTCACCTTGGCCCCCAGCACCGGCCAAGCGGAACAAGCGCGCAGACGTCACCGGCCGCCAGGGCGCCTGCGCATCGGCACGCGCATACACGGTGGCCTGTGCGACCGTATTGGGCTGCGGCAGGCGAATCTTCAAGCGTTCAACCGGGAACACGCCCCCGGTGTCGAATTGATAGTCGCCTGCAGCCGGCGTCTGTACCGGTGCCAGACCCGTGCGCCACTGGATTGCGCTATCGGCGGCCAGTGCGGGCGCGCCCGCAGCCAGCTCGGCACGCACGCTATCGGGCACGGGCGGCTTGCCTTGCCACGTCAGGCGCAGGTACTTCGCATGCAAGCCGGTGAACTCGATGCGGTCCTGCACGAGCAGGCTGCCCTGGTTCGACAGGCGAAACAACGTCGCTTGGGCGACGGGGCTCCAGTGTTGCAAGTCATCGCTGGCCTGCACGGTCACGCCACTCTGGTACTCAGTCGTTGGCAGGCCGACCACCAGCGCGGTCACCGTATCGCGGAGCTGGCTCAAATCCACCAGCCACGCGCGAGCCGAGGCCTGTGCGGGCGCGGCGCCCGTCGCGCGCAGCACGCCGTCGGCGCCGAGCACCACACCGGCGGCTGTCGGCTGCTGTGCATCGTCGATAGGCGTGGTGAACCAGTGCACGTCTTGCAGCGTGCGGACCTGCGGCGCCGGGTCACGCGGGATGTCGATGGTGAACGGCACAGGCTCGCCGTCACCGTTCAGGATGCGCAAGTCCGCCAGGCTGGCTTCGTGCGCATGGGCATAGACCTCTTCATTGAGCGTAACGGCGTAGTACGCGGCACCGGGCGTGCCCGTCAACGCAAAGCGCTCGGCCCAGGCCGGCGCGCAAAGCAACGACGCAGCGGCCATCGCTAACACAAGCTTCTTCACACAACCTCCTTGGATTCGCTCTCGGTCTCGGCCTCGGCCTTCGGCTTGGGCGGCAGCGGCGACAGGTAGCCGATCAACAGCAGCAGCACGCCAATGGCGATGAACGAGACAATGCGCTCGACGCCGGTCACGCGCGACAGGTCGAACAGGAACAACTTGACCACGGTCACGCCCAGCAACGCGCCGCCCGTGAACCACAGCGCGCGGCTCGCACGCCGCGTGGCGACCACCATCACCGCCAGCGCCAGCACCGTCCAGAACATCGACAGCGACGCCTGCACCAGCATCGAGTCACCCAGGTCATCGAGCGTGTACGGCACGCGCGCCCAGTGGTGCAGCGTGCGCAGCAGCACCGCGTTGGCCCAGATGAACAGCGTCGCGCCGACGGCGTAACCGATCACCATCGGCTCCGGCACGAGTTTCTGCAGTGCCACGCGACGCATCCACAGCGCGATGGAGAGAAACACCAGCAACTGCGCCACATCCAGCGGATTGAGGATCGGCAGATAGAACAGCGGTGCAGCATTGCCGTCGCTGCCCGCACTCGCCAGGCTCCACAGCCACAGCAGCGCGGCCAGCGGTGCAGCACCCCACAATAGATAAGCGCGCTCAAAACGAGCAATCGGCCAGCGGATGCGCCAGCCCACCCCAGCCAGCAGGGCGAGCAGCGCGCCATACGCGTAGGCCCACGCGGCGAAGCTCCACGTGCCTTCGGGCACGTAGGCATCCAGGCGCCAGTAGCCCTCGGTGGCCAGCAGGCCGCAGATCATCC
The DNA here is from genome assembly GCF_051904805.1 of Ralstonia sp. 25C. Lineage (NCBI taxonomy): Bacteria > Pseudomonadati > Pseudomonadota > Betaproteobacteria > Burkholderiales > Burkholderiaceae > Ralstonia > Ralstonia sp. 25C. The sequence continues at coordinate 880,069 of NZ_CP196737.1, forward strand.
AGAACAGCACCGTATGCAGCGGCGCCAGGATGATGTCTTTCACATCGTGCTCCTGGCGACGCAGCAGCACGAAGGCCAGCACGATCGACGCAATCCACACCAGCCCGGCCCAGCCTGCCAGCGGCGACGGCTGCCAGTGCTCGATCGCAGCCAGCGAGATCAAGGCGAGCACTGGCGACAGCGCCAAAGCGGGCCACTCGGCCAGCGCCCAATCGAGCTTGCGACGCAGGCCGTGCGCCGCCCACGCCGTCAGCACGGCAAACGCGGCGTACAGCGGAATCTCGGGCCGGTCAACTGCCTTGGTGGCGGCGCGCCACGCCCAGCGGTCGATCTCCGCGCTGCCGCTACCGAGCCACCACAGCAAGCCCCACACCGAGGCCGCCATGCCCAGTGCCGGCGCAGCTTTCAGCCAGGTGCGGGCCTCGGCCTTGCCGTGCAGCCGCCAGCCGCTGAACAGGCCCGCCAGTGCAATCAGCAACCCGCCGATGGTCCGGCTGTTGAGCACGACCCAGCCGCTCTGCGGCGCCCAATCGAACACGGTATCGACCGCAAAGGCCACGCCTGCCGCCAACTGCAGCAGCAAACCGGCCGCCAGTGCCAAGCGACGCTGCTGGCGTAGGCCAAGCCAAACCACAGCGGCGCCTTCCAGCGCCCACACGGCACTGGTGGTGCGCCCGTCGAAGGCAAGCGGAACCGCCAGCGTGATGAAGATCACGCCCAGCGCGAACATCGATTCGTAGAGCAAGCCAAGGCTTGCGCGCTTGGGCGTCAGCCACGCTGCAATCGCCAGATAGAACGCCGCCAGCGCCGCGGCACTCCAAGCCATGGCGAAGGGAATGTGGTGCACCAGTCCGGCCTGCAGCCCCATCGCCACCAGCGGTGTGCCGAACACCAACGTGCCATCCACGTAGTGCTTGAGGCTGACGTGTCGGCGCAGCGCATACAGCAGCGCAATGCCCACGTACATGAGGAAGAACAGGATGAGGAACGGCTCGGTGCTTGCCAGCAGCGAGGGCTGATAGCGCAACACACCCCACACGGTGGCAATACCGAACGTGAAGACGAAGCCGAGCAGATTCAGTGCTCGCCACGCGCGGAACCACGCAATGGCGAAGATGCCCGCATTCAGCAGCGCGTAGTAGCTGAACAGCGCCACATGGCTGCCCTGCCCCGTGGAGATCAGGATCGGCGCCAGGAAACCGCCCGCACTGCCGGTGAACGCCAACGCCGGCGCGTTCTGCTTGACGGCCAGCCCGGCGGCCAGCGCGCAGATCAGCACCAGCAGCGGAAACGCCATCCCCGGGCTGAGCAACGGCACCATGCGCGTGGCCGCAAAGACCGTCAGATACAGCACACCGACCCCGCCGCCCTGCAGCACGAGCGCATAGCCGGGGCGCTTCTCGCGCAGGCGCCAGCCGATACCCAGCAGCGCGATGGCCCCCACCGCCACACCCGCCAAGCGGAATTCCACCGGCAGCAGGCTGTTGTCCGCCGCGTACTTCAGCAGGAAGGCCACGCCGAAGAACAGGATCAGGATGCCGACCCGCACCACGCTGTTGCCGCCCAGCAGCCAGTCGCGGGCCGCCGCCACGGCGCGCTCGACCCAATCGGGCTCATACGGCGCCAACACTGGTGCCGGAACCGGCGTCGAAGCAGGCTGCGGAACCGGCTGTGGCACTGCCAGGGGCGGCTTTGGCACGGGCGCCGCTGGCGCTTCCACCGGCGGCAAGGCTTCAGCCACGGCCGGCGCGGGCTCGGCAGCCGCTTCCACAGCGGCAGGCGCGGCTGACACGGCCGGTGCAGCAAACGTTCCGTCCTTGATTTCAGCGATCTGCCGGCGCAGCAGCGATACCTCGTGCTCCAGCCGTGCCACGCGCTCCTGCAGCGTCGTCGCCCCCGGCGCGGTTGCCGGAGCTTGCGCAGTGGTCTCGCTAGCTTGTGGCGGGTTGGCCCATTGCGAACTGGCCCGCTTGTCCATATGCAAGATCAGCGAAGCCAGTCCGACACCGATCAGCGCCCCAAAAAACGCGCCGATGACGCCGCCCCCCAGGGCCCCGATCACGAGGCCCACGATTCCGAATATCCAACGCATCGTTCTGATTGTCCTGTTGGGATTGGAAAGAGTTGTGCGTACCCCGACGTTTCTGGCGACCCGATGTTGCCCAGAAAGCACGCACCGCTTGCGTATACCCCAAACGGGCGCCCATGGGAATGCACCAAACTGTAGAACGCCGTGACAATCGCGTCACCGGCCCGTGCGACAATGCGCGCTTTGCCGAAAACGGCCCTTCTGCTGACCAACCTGCCGACCACCCGCATGGCCCTGAAATCCACGATCTACAAGGTCGATCTACAGATCGCCGACATGGATCGCCACTACTACGCCAACCACGCGTTGACCGTCGCCCGCCACCCGAGCGAGAACGACGAACGCATGATGGTGCGTGTGCTGGCCTTTGCCCGCCATGCCAGCGAATCGCTCGCCTTCACGCGCGGCCTGTCCGAGCCTGACGAACCTGAACTCTGGCAGCGCGACCTGACCGACGCCATCGAGCTCTGGATCGACCTGGGCAACCCGGACGAAACCCGCATCCGAAAGGCCAGCAACCGCGCCGAGCAAGTCGCCGTGTATACGTATAGCGGCAACGCCAGCCGGGTGTGGTGGCAACAGACCGAGACCAAGGTCACGCGTTTTACCAACGTGTCGGTGTACGAAGTGGCGGCGGACACCGTCGCCGCGCTGGCCGCCATGGTGGAACGCACCATGCGTCTGCAAGTCACCATCCAGGACGGCGACATCTGGATCGCCAACGACGCGGACAACGTCCACGTTCAGCTCGAAACCCTCAAGGCAGCGCAAGCCGCCTGAGTCCGCCCCTCCCAACTCAACGAGGTTCTCTATGACATTCACAACCACACCAAGCGGCCTGCAGTACGAAGACGTTGTCGTCGGCAACGGCGACGAAGCCGTATCCAACGCAGCGGTCATCGTGCATTACACCGGCTGGCTGTATGACAAAGACTCGGGCGAAGTCGGCAAGAAATTCGACTCCAGCAAGGATCGCAATGACCCGTTCACCTTCCAATTGAACGTCGGCATGGTCATCAAGGGCTGGGACGAAGGCGTTCAGGGCATGAAGGTTGGGGGCACGCGCAAGCTGGTCATTCCGGCTGCCCTGGGCTACGGCGCACGCGGCGCTGGCGGCGTGATTCCCCCCAACGCAACGCTGCTGTTCGAAGTTGAACTGCTCAAGGTCAACTGAAATTCCGAACCTGCGCTAGAATCGCGCCCGGCCTGTGATGCGTCACTCGGTGCAATCGCAGGCCTCCCTCCCCCGGCGGGGTGGCAGAGTGGTCAATGCTGCGGCTTGCAAAGCCGTATAAGACGGTTCAATTCCGTTCCCCCGCCTCCAAGTTTCCGGCTGCGCAGACTCCACCGTTGCGGCCGCGCCATAGTCAGACCTTCCCCAAGCCTCGCAACGCGCTGTTTCCGCGCCATCGGCCGCCTGCCCGCGTGACCACTCGTAACGATTGCTCTATGCTTGCGACATGGCCGTCACCCGAGAGGATCTCGAACAGAACCGGTTGCGCGCCGCCCTGGGTGATTCGCCCGTCGCGTCGTCGCTGCTGACCGAGGCTGCGCTGGAAGCGTCGCTTGCATCGACGCTCGCGCGGTTGTCGGCTGCGCCCTGCGAGTGCCAGGACGCCTGGGTGTTCGGCTACGGCTCGCTCATCTGGAACCCGATGATCTTCCACACCGAGGCGGCGCCCGCCACGGTGCATGGGTATCACCGCGGCTTCTATCTCTATTCCCGCATCAATCGTGGCACCTGGGACAACCCGGGGCTGGTGCTCGGCCTGGACCGTGGCGGCAGCTGCCGGGGCGTGGCCTTTCGCGTGCCGCGCGCGCATGCCGAGCATGAATTCCGCGTGCTGTGGCGCCGCGAGATGCTGACCGGCGCCTACCTGCCGCGCTGGCTGCCGACCGAGATCAACGGGCAACGCGTCTACGCGCTGGCCTTCGTCATGAACCGCGCACACGAGGCCTATGCCGGCCGCCTGCCTGACGAGCGCGTGGTCGGCTGCCTGCGCGAGGCCGTCGGGCTGTACGGCCCGGCACGCGAATATCTGCAGCGCACGCTGATCGGGCTGGCCAGCAACGGGCTGCACGATGCGTATCTGGACCGCCTGTGGACACGGCTGCAAGCCATGGACGCCGCCAACGCGCCCTCCGCTGCAACGGACAACGCGCCGCTGCCCGATCCCTACCTGAGCGCCTGAGCGCGCGCCCACCATGCTCCTCGCCCCGCATCCTGCGATCAACCAGCTCATCGGCGTCATGCTCGGGTTGGCGCTGGCCGTGGGCGACATGGCCAACGCATGGCAGGAACAACATCTGCCGATACTGCGTGTGGCGGCGGGCTCCAGTGCCAAGGCGAGCCCTGGCGCGGCGCCTGTTACGCAGCCAAGCCACCGAAGCAACCCCGCCACGCGCGACCGCGACCTCATCGTGGCCGCGCAGACCGGCAACACCATGGCCATTCAGGCGCTGCTGGCCGATGGCGCCAACCTCAAGGCACGCGATGCCGACGGCCGCACCGCGCTGATCGCCGCCGTGGCCGCACACATGGGCGCGGCGGCACGCCTGCTGATCCAGGCCGGCGCCGACGTCAACTTGCAGGACAACGCGCAGAACAGCGCCTTCCTGCTCGCCGCCGCCCAAGGCGATGCAGAAACCGTGCGCCTGGCGCTGTCGCATGGGGCCAACGTGCGCGCCACTAACGCTGATGGCGACACCGCGCTCATCCCCGCTGCACACCACGGCTATGTGGAAGTCGTGAACGAACTCGTCAAAGCCGGCGTGCCACCCGATGCGACCAACAACCTGGGCCTGACCGCCCTGATCGAAGCCGTGGCTCTCGGTGACGGCAGCGAGAAGTACGAGAAGACCGTGCAACTGCTGCTCGATGGCGGCGCCGACCCCAACTTGCCCGACCGGGGCGGCATGACCCCGATGCGGCACGCGCGCCAACGTGGGTTCCACGGCATCGGCGCCCTGCTCTTCAAGGCGCGCGGACATTGAAAAAGGGGCCACTCGGGCCCCTTTCTCTTATGCGGTTGCCGGCTTCTCGGCGGCTTCGTTCCTGGCGTTCTCCTGCTCCTGCAGCGTGCGCCACATCACCTTGCCCGTACCGGACTTGGGCAGCGCATCCACGAACTCCACCACGCGCGGGTACTTGTACGCGGCCATGTTGTCGCGCGCCCAGTGGATGATGTCGTCTTCCGTGGTCTTGCCCTTGGCATGCGCCTTGAGCACCACCACTGCCTTGACCGACTCGCCGCGATACGCATCGCGCGTGCCGATGATGCAGGCCTCCTGCACGTCCGGGTGCTTGTACAGCAGGCTCTCCACCTCGGCCGGCCAGACCTTGAAGCCCGACGCGTTGATCATGCGTTTGAGGCGGTCGGTGAGGAAGAAGTAGCCTTCCTCGTCCATCTTGCCGAGGTCGCCCGTGCGGAAGAATGGCTTGCCCTCAAACTCGATGAAGACCTCGGCGCTCGCCTGCGGCTTGCCCCAGTAGCCGAGGAAGACCTGCGGGCCGCTGACGATGATCTCGCCCACCTCGCCGGGCGGCAGCTCTTGCAGCGTCTGCGGATCGACGATGCGTGCATCGGTGTTGAACACGGGAATGCCCAGGCACTGCTGCTTCGCCCGGTCGGCCGGGTTGCTGTGCGTGGGTGCGATCGTTTCCGACAGGCCGTAGCCTTCCTGATAGGCGAGGTTGAAATCCTTCAGCAGACGCTCCGCCACGGCCTGTGGCATCGCCGCGCCACCGCCGCCGATGTAGGTCAGGCTCGACAGGTCGAACTCCGCCAACTGGGGGCTCGCCAGGAAGTCGATCACCATGGTCGGGATGTTCGTCCAGTGCGTGATCTTGTAGCGCGAGATCAGCCGCCCGGCGACTTCGCGATCCCAGCGGGGCAGCATCACCACGGTGGAGCCCATGTAGATCGGTGCGTTCATGCCGTACTGCATGCCGGTCACATGAAACAGCGGGATGATCGACAGGCTCACGCCCTCCATCGTCCCGCCCGACCATAGCGACCCACCAACGATGTTGTGCATGACGGTGCGATGCGGATGCATGCAGCCCTTCGGGAACCCGGTGGTGCCGGAGGTGTAGGGCATCACGGCCAGATCATCAGGGCCGGCGGTGTGCGGGCCAGGCTGCAAGCGTTGGGCAAGCACGCCCTTCCACGCCACCGCACCGGGCTGCGCCGGATGCTCTGCCGTGATCCACGCAGGCGGCGCGTCCTCCGGGTATTCATAGGTGGCCGGCAATGCGTCGGCGTAAGACGTGACCAACAGATGCTTCGTGCGCTGCGCCTCGGGCAGATCGGCGTTGGCGGTCGTTACGTTGACGGCCAGGTCGGCGCTGCAAATGACCGTGGCCGCTCCCGCATCGGTGATGTAGTGCTTGAACTCTTCCGGCCGGTTCATCGGGTTGACGGGTACGACCACCGCATCGGCACGCAGGATGCCGTAATACGCGGCCATGAACTGCGGGCAGTTCTGCATGTATAGCAACACGCGGTCGCCCTTCTGCACGCCGGCCACCTGCTGCAGCCAGCCCGCCACGGCCAGTGCATCGTCGTGTAGCTCGCGGAAGGTGGTGTGCCGACCGTAGAAGATGATCGCGTCCTTGTCCGGAAAGCGTCGGGCAGACACTTCCAGGTTGTACCAAAGGCTCGTTTGCGGCGAGTGGATGTTGTGCGGCAAACGCCGGGGCCAGAACTGGAAGTGCGGTCGTGTCATGCCATGTCTCCGTGAATCTGTCTGTTGTTTTTACCGGATGGTATCCGAACGATCGTTCTATTTTCAACCGTTGTCAGGACAGGCATTTCTACGGACATGAAAACGGCCGCGGATGCCCCCAAGTAGAATGGGACAAGACCGCGCCGGCATGCACTGCCGGCGGCTTTTTTCCTAGGAGAAACCCGACGATGAGCGACGTCACCTCGCAAGATTTCGCGCAAGAAGTGATCGAAACCTCTCGCCAACTCCCCGTGCTGGTGGATTTTTGGGCGCCCTGGTGTGGCCCGTGCCGCACGCTGGGCCCGATGCTGGAAAAACTCGAAGCCGAATATGCCGGCAAGTGGAAGCTCGCCAAGGTCAACTCGGATGACAACCCTGAGCTTTCCGCGCAGTTCCATGTGCGCAGCATTCCGTACGTGGTGGCGTTTGTGGATGGCAAGCCGGTCGACCAGTTCGTGGGCGTGCTGCCCGAGGGGCAACTCCGCGCGTTTTTGGACCGCGTGATTCCGCAGCCAGCGGACGTGGCCTACCGCCAAGGGCTGGCGGCGCAGCAAGCGGGCGCAATCGAAGACGCATGCGAGGCATTCCAGAATGCCCTGGCGCTGGATCCGGGCTTGGATGCTGCGCGCTTTGCGTTGGCCAACCTGCTGCTGGACAGCGGCGATGTGCAGGCCGCGCAAGGCGAGTTCGCGCTGTTGTCGCCCAAGGCCCCGCAGGACGAACGCTATGCGCCACTGCAAACGCGCCTGAACGCCTCCGAACGCGCCGACGCACTACCCGACGCCGATGCCCTACGCTCGCTCGTGGCCGCCGAACCGGACAACCTTCAGGCCCGCCTGGACCTGGCCCAGCAATACATCGCCAGCCAGCAATACGAAGCCGCCCTCGAACAGCTCCTCGCCATCGTGGAGCGTGACCGTACCTTCCGCGATGACATCGCACGCAAGACCATGGTGTCGGTGTTCGACATGATGCGCGACACGCCGCAAGCGGTGTCGCACTGGCGTCGGCAACTGGCCTCCAAACTGAACTGAGAATGACGATGCGCTTGATCTACGTTGCCGACCCGATGTGCTCCTGGTGCTACGGCTTCGGCCCGCAGCTTGCAGATTTGCGTCAGCGCTTGGGCGATACGCTTGGCACGCCGGTGCCCGTGACGCTCATCACGGGCGGCTTGCGCCCGGGTCAGCGTGAGCCGATTGCCGCCGACAAGCGCGATGAAATCCTGCACCACTGGCACGCCGTCGCCGAACGCAGCGGCATGCCGTTCGACCAATCGCCCGACGTGGCCATGCGACGCGAGGGCTTTGTCTACGACACTGAGCCCGCGTGCCGCGCCACCGTGCTTGCACGCGAGCATTGGGGCGAGGACGACGAGCGCGTGCTCACCCTCTTCCACGCCATCCAGCACGCCTTCTACGCAGAGGGCCGCGACACCACGCAGGCCGACGTGCTGCGCGAAGTTGCCCTCGCCCACGGTGTAGAAGCAGCACACTTCGATGCGGTGTTCGACACGGAAGCGCTGCGTGATGAGACGCGCGAAGATTTCCGCCTGTCGCGTCGCTGGGGCATCAACGGCTTTCCCAGCCTGCTGGCTGAACAAGGCGGCACGCTGTACCAGATCGGGCGCGGCTATGCGCCGTCGGCCGCGCTCTATGCGCGCGCCGTGGAAGTGCTGCAGCAGCATCCCGCGCCAAACGCCGGCTGATCTGTTTGCCCCGCATCAAACCGGGACGAGGCAGCCGTCGCTAAGCTGGCAGCCTCGTCCACCTCATTCCCGCCCCGCCATGCCCGTGATCGAATGGTCCGAGGCGCTCCAGCTCGGAGACGCCGCCACCGACGCCAACCACGCTGAGTTCTGCGCGCTGCTCAACGCCGCGGCCGACGCGTCAGATGACGACTTCATCGCCGAGCTCGATGCCTTCATCGCGCACACCGACGTGCACTTTGCCGACGAGAACGGCTGGATGGACGCGGTCGACTTTCCACCGCGCCATTGCCATCGTGGCGAACACGAGAACGTGCTGGCGCTGTGCCGCGAAGTGCGCAAGCGCGCCGCTGCCGGCGAGATGGAACTAGGCCGCCGCCTGGTGGCAGAACTGCCCGCGTGGTTCGCCCAGCATGTGGACGTGATGGACCGGATGATGACGACGTACCTGGCCCAGGCTGGCAACCCCGTGGGCAATATCGCGCACGTCGAGTAAGCGCGGGTTGTCGATCGGGCCCGCCCTGCCTAGAGTCAGAGTGGCCCTGCCCGCAGGCCTTCGTTGCGCGGGCGCCCCAAGTAGGAGTGCCCATGAAGATCGTCAACGATGCCTCGTTTCAATCCGACGTGATCGACGCCTCGCAAAGCCAGCCCGTGGTGGTGTGCTTCGCCGCAGAATGGAGCCACCCGAGCCAGTGCGCAGTCGCCAGTCTCGAAAAAATGGAATCGAGCTACGCGGGGCGCGCCACCTTCGTCACGATGGATTTTGACGAGAACCAGGGCACTGCAGACCGTTACGGCGTGTCCGTCATGCCGGCGTTTGTGGTCTTCGATCACAAGCAGCCGCGCGAGGAATGGTCAAGGGTCTACGCCGACAAGATTCGCGAGAAGCTGGACCAGTTCATCCCGCGCTAACGCACTGAGCTGAGTTGCCCGCGAGTGTTGCGTTACACGGCGGCAATCGCGCGCAGCGCCGTGGACGCTGCCACCATCCCGAACACCGCCGTCACGCACACGGATGAACCGAAGCCCGCGCAGGCGAGGCCCTGCGGCCCCTGCGTGGGCTGAGGCGCAGGCGGGGCGTTGACCACTTCAATCTCCCCCGCCGCAGCCAGGTCGTCGATGCCGGCGTGGCTCGACTCGACCGGCAGCGCAACGGCGCAGGCTTGCTGCTCCGGCTCCGGGTAACGCAGCGGCTCATCCGAGAACACGGCATCGATACCGAACTTGGCTTTCGGGTTTTTCGAAAAGCCGTGCTGGCGGCGCAGGTTGCCGCGCACCTTGGCGAGCAGCGGGTCTTGAATCGTGCGCGTGAGATCCGTCACGCGAATGCGCGTCGGGTCCAGTTGCCCGCCGGCAGCGCCGCATGTCACCACGCGTTTGCCGGTGCGCTTGCAGAACGCGAGGATGGCCGTCTTCACCTTCACCGCATCGATGGCGTCGACCACGTAGTCGAACGCGTGGCCGAGCAGTGCCTCGACGTTTTCCACCGTCACGAAGTCATCAATGCGGCTGATCTCCGCGCGCGGATTGATCTGCAGGATGCGCTCCGCCATGGCGTCGACCTTGGCCATGCCATAGGCGTCTCCGAGCGCGTGGATCTGGCGGTTGGTGTTGGAGACGGCAATGTGATCGAGGTCGATCAGCGTCATCTTGCCGATACCGCAGCGCGCCAGCGCCTCAGCGACCCACGAACCCACGCCACCGATGCCGATCACGCAAACGTGCGCTGCCGCAAAACGCTCCAGCGCCTGCGGACCATAGAGCCGCGCGACACCGCCAAACCGGCGGGCGTATTCATCATCGAGGACGGGCGGATGCGCGGGCGCGCTGATTGCTACTTGGCTCATGACACAATGAAATCGTGGTTGCGCCGAACTATATAACAACGTGCGCAGTCGCATTTTTGTGCCAATCCCAACAAAAACACGATGCGTACACCCGGCAAGCTCGCCCTCGGACTGGTCATCACACCCATCGTCATCGTGGCGGCGGCGGTCATCTTTGTGCTGACGTTCGACTGGAACCGCGCCAAGCCCTATTTGAACGATCGCGTCTCGCAAGCCATCGGCCGCCCCTTCGCTATCAACGGCGACCTCGTGCTCACCTGGAAGAAGCCGGAAGGCGAATCGGGCTGGCGTGCGTTTGTGCCGTGGCCGCGGCTGATTGCCAACGACATCACGGTCGGCAATCCGGAGTGGACCAAGCAGCCGCATGTGGCGACCATTCATCAGCTCACGTTCGTGCTGGAGGCGCTGCCGCTGCTGGCACATCGCATCGTCATTCCCAGCGTGACGCTCGACACGCCGGCCATTGCACTGGAACGCGACAAGCAGAATCGCAACAACTGGACGTTCGACCTGACCGGCAACGAGGGGCCAGACAAGAAGCCATCCGATTGGAAGCTGGAGTTGCAGGAAATCGCCTTCAGCCGGGGCACGCTGGCACTGGACGACGACATCAAGCGCATCCACCTGGCCGCCACCGTAGACACGGTGGATAACCAGACGCTGTACACCGCCGCCAACGGCACCGTCATCAAGAGCGACGAGCAACCTGCCCAGGTGCCTACCGCTTCCGGCCCCACAGCCTCCAATGCGGCCGCCAAGGCCCCGGTCGCGCCTGATCCGCAGCAACCTTATGGCATCGCCTGGACGGTCAAGGGCACATACAACAACGCAGCTATCACCGGCAGTGGCAAGGCTGGCGGCGTGCTGCGCTTGCAGGATGCCGGCCGCCCCTACCCACTGCAGGCTGACGTGACCGTCGGCAAAACGCGCATTGACCTGGCGGGCACGCTCACCAACCCGGCTAGCCTGACCGCACTGGACCTGCGCCTGCATCTCTCGGGCGCGAGCATGGCGCACCTGTATCCGCTGACGGGCGTGGTGTTGCCGGATACGCCGCCCTTCGACACACGCGGCCGCCTCATCGGCGAGCTGCGCAAACAAGGCTCAAGCTGGCGCTACGAGAAGTTCACTGGCCGCGTGGGCAGCTCCGACCTGAGCGGCTCACTCACCTTCGCGATGCGCGAGCCACGCCCGTTGTTGACCGGCGAGCTGGTCTCTCACCAACTGCTGTTTGCCGACCTCGCGCCGATCATCGGTGCCGACTCCAACGCCAGCAAAGCAAGACGTGCCGACCCCGGCGCCGAAGCCAACGAAAAGGCCGTGCGCCAGCCCGCCGACAAAGTGCTGCCCGTCGAGCCGTTCCGCACGAATCGCTGGAACGCCATCGACGCCGACGTGAAGTTCACCGGCGAGCGCATCGTTCAGACGGCAGAGCTGCCGATCAACCACCTCGTCACACACGTCAAGCTGCAGGACGCGGTGCTCACGCTCGACCCGCTCAACTTCGGCATTGCGGGCGGCACACTCACCTCCAACATCCAGCTGGACGGTCACGCCACGCCGCTGCAGGCGCGGGCAACCTTGGCGGCACGGCACTTCAAGATCAAGCAGCTGTTCCCGAAGATCGAGTCTGTGCGTGCAAGCGTGGGGGAGATCAACGGCGATGCTCGACTCTCGGCCACCGGCAACTCGGTGGCCACGCTGCTCGGCTCCTCCAACGGCGAGGTGAAGATCCTCGTGGAGCAAGGCACTATCAGCAAGTTCATCCTCGAAGCCATGGGGTTGAACGTCGGCAACGTGATCCTCACCAAGCTCTTTGGCGACAAGCAGGTCACCATCAACTGCGCGGCGGGCGACTTTGCCGTGAGCAATGGGCTGGCGCAGGCGCGTACCTTTGTGGTGGACACGCAGGATGCCGTCATCGACGTGACGGGCGCGACGAGCTTCAAGCAAGAGGCGCTGGACTTCACCATCCACCCGGATTCGAAGGGGCTGCGCGTGTTCTCGCTGCGCACGCCGCTGTACCTCATCGGCACGTACAAGCATCCGAGCGTGTCGGTCAACCCGGCGGTCATCGCACTGCGGGCGGGCGGTGCCGTGGCGCTCGCCCTGGCGGCGCCGGTCGCTGCCGTGCTGCCGGTGCTGGAGTTAAAGCCCGCACCGGATAGCCCGTGCGGCAAGCTGCTGGCCGACGTGCGCCAACGCCCGACAGCGCCGCCCCCGGGCAAGACCTACCACAGCAATAAACCGGGACGTACGCCGGAAGGCGATTTGAAATCAACCCAGCCCAGTGCTGGCCAAGCGGCAACACCTCAACGCCAGGCTGCCCCCGCGACGCGCGATCCCCTGACTACCGGCGGTTGACCCGCGCTTTACTTCGCTGACCGCCGCTTCGCAATTGCCTCCGCCGTCATCTGCGGCGTGGCGGGGTCACCAAACTGCCGCGTCACGTAGTTGGTGAGCGCGGCGAGTTGTGCATCGGAGAGCTGTCGCCCAAACGCCGGCATGCCGATGTGCTTGTCGCCTGCCTTGCGCTCGATGCCGAACAGAATCACCTGCACGAGGTTGGTCGAATCCCGCGAGCCCACCGCGGAGTTGTGCAACAGCGGCGGGTAATAGCCGTCGGGTGTACCGCGGCCATCCGCCTGGTGGCACGTCGCGCAATTGCCGAGATACAGGCGCGCGGCATCAATGGTGGTTTCGATGGGCTTGCCGCGCAGCGCGGTAACATCGGTGGCGGGCTTACCCCAATCCTGCCGCGCACGTTCAAGGTTATTGCTCACCGCAGGCACGGTACGCAGATATTCCGCGATGGAGGCGACATCCTGCATCGTCATGCGCGAAAAGCTGTGCTGGATCGCCTCGCCCATTGGCCCTGCAGCTTGCGCCACGCCCGGCACGCTGCCGGTGCGCAGATACTGCACCAGCTGTTCGGGCTTCCAGGCACCGATGCCGCTGGTCGGGTCAGACGTGATGTTGAACGCCGTCCACCCCGCCAGCGTGGAGCCCGCCAGATAGCCCTTGCCGCGCTCGTCCAGCGCCTTCTCCTGCATGGCGAAACCGCGTGGCGTGTGGCACGTGCCGCAGTGCGCCAGGCCCTGCGTCAGGTAGGCACCGCGATTCCACGTCGGTGACTTGTCGGCCTTGGGCACATACGGCTCGCTCTTGAGGAAGATCAGGTTCCACAGCTTGAGCGGCCAGCGCATGTTCAGCGGCCAGCGGATCGTGCTCTGCGGCCGACGGTGTTCCACCGCCGTCACGCCGTTGCGGAAATACGCATACAGGTCACGCATGTCCGCATCGTTGATCTTCGCGTACGACGGATACGGCATGGCCGGATACAGGTTGTCGCCGTCATCGTCCACACCCTTGCGAACGGCACGCTCGAACTCTTCATAGGTCCATTTGCCGATGCCGGTCTTCTCATCAGGCGTGATGTTGCTGCTGTAGATCGTGCCCAGCATCGGGATCTGCATGGGCAAGCCGCCCGCGAATGGCTTGCCGCCCGGCGCGGTGTGGCACGCAGCGCAATCCGCGGCAATGGCGAGGTATTCGCCACGCTTGATCTGTGCGGCGTCGGCCGGTGTGTCCTTGGCCCAGGCGTTGGCGACCAGCCCCGTGAGCAACAGCAACGAAAAGGAAGCGACTGCTTTCATCTCACGCCTCCTTCTTCAGTTGATCGGCAATGCGCAGCGCGAGCGCCGCGATGGTCAGCGTTACGTTGACGGTGCCCACCGTCGGCATGGTCGAGCTGCTGCTGATGAACAGGTTCGGATGGTCGAACGTGCGGCAGTCCTTGTCGACCACGGAGTCCTTCGGGTCCGCACCCATGATGGTCGCGCCGGTGATGTGGTTGTTGGGCGAGAAATCATCGTGAAACTCGACATTGGTACCGCCCAGCACCTGGGCCGCCGTCGCGTACACCTCGCGCGTATGGACCGCGCTGCGTTTGACGTAGTCGTCGATGTGATACGTGATCTCGGGGCGCGGAATGCCGATGGCATCCACCTCCGTCGCGCTCGGCACGATGCGGTTTTCTGGCAGCGGCAGGATCTCGTGAAAGCTGTCGAACTGCACGTAGCGCGCGGCCTGGTCGCGGATGCGCGCATCCAGCTCCGCCGGCTTGATGAGCTTGCCTTCCTTGAAGACGCGCGCGGTCTCCTGCTCGATACGCGAGATGTTCGACAGGTGCAGCTTCTTGCCCGCCTGCGTGGCGCGGAACGGCCCGTCGCGAAAGCCGATCAGCGAGGTCATTTCCTGCGGCCCCCGCCCCGGCCACAGTTTCCGGTCGGCATAGAAACTCACGCCAGTGCCGGGGTGGTCCATCAGGTTGCGGCCGACCATATCGGAGCTGTTGCCCACGCCCTTGGGGAAATCCTGGCTGGTCGACATCAGCATCAGCTTGGGCGTTTCGATGCCGTTGGCGGCCAGCACGAACCACTTGCCTTCCACCCGGTGCTCGGCGCCTTTCGCGTCCTTGTAGCGTGCCGCCACGATGCGCTTGTTGGCACCGACTTCCAGCTTGAAGACGACGGCGTTTTCGATCAACCGCGCGCCGGCCTGCTCGGCTTTCTCGACATGGAAGATGCCGTTGTACATCGCCCCGATCGGGCAGATCGGCATGCAGTTGTTGTTACCGCAGCAGGTTGGGCGGCCGTCGTACGGGCGGCTGTTGCGCGCCACCGGTTCGGTCACCACGTGGAAGCTCGCGTCGTGCGCGTTGAGCGCTTCCTTGATCGTGCGTTCGTTGAAGGACAGCGGCAGCGGCGCCATCGGATACGGCTGGCTGCGTGGCGACCCCAACTCCTCGTCGTTCGGCCCCCATACGCCGAGTGCCTCTTCGGCCAGGCCGTAGTAACGCTCTAGGTCTTGATACTGAATCGGCCAATCGCGCGCGATGCCGTACACGCTGCGCAGCTTGAAATCGTTCGGCAGAAAACGCCAAGTGGATGCCGCCCAGTGCCACGTCGTGCCACCCACCGCTCGGATGTATTGCGAGTTGAATTTGTGCTCGCCCTTGAGGATCAGGTAATCGTTGGGCGGGCCGTACTCCGGATGCGGCGCCCAAGAGGTGGACGGATACGGCGCCATGAAATCCATCTTGTCGGCCTGGTTGCGGAAGCGCTCGACGATCTCCCAGCGCGGCAGGCGCGGCCCGGCTTCGAGCATCAGCACCGACTTGCCGGCGCGCGCCAGTTCGTACGCCACCAGTGCCCCGGCCACGCCGGAGCCCACCACCACGATGTCCGCCTGTTGAGCGGCTTGTTGGGTATCAGGCATCAGGCTTGCCTCTCGACAGGTGGCTCAGCCCAGAAGCCCGGCTGGTTGGGGCAATACGTGCGGATGACCAAGGTGTCAGACACCACGCCGTACATCAGCGCCTGCTCATACGTGATGACATTGCCGTCGACCACGCCCACGTACCACGCTTCCAGAATCTGCAGCGCCGTCTTTTGCTGCGCATCCGACAGCGAGCCCGCCGCCAATGCCTGCGCCAGCGGCCGCAACTGCCCGGCAAAGTCCGCACTGGATTTGCCCAGCGCCGCCAACAGCCGCGTGCCGACAGCGCGATCCAGTGCCGGCCGCGCCGTCAGCGCTTGTGACAACGCCATGAACGCATCCAGCGATTCACCGGGCGCCTGGGCCACCGCGTGCAGCACCTGCGAGCCCACCAGCCCGGCCGCAGCCAACGCCAGCGTGCCCTGCAGCCACTGACGGCGCGTCAGGCCGGCCGGGGTGTCGGGAGTGTCAGGAGAATGGGAACCGGGGGCCATTTCGACATCCTGTTGAAACTTCTGCGGGGGGATCGGGCTACCGTCTGGGCTGCCGTCTGCCGGGCGGCCCTGACTAGCCAATATAGGCGGCACACAACGGAGCGCCAGAACCGCAGCCGAAGCGCGAAACGTGCCAGCCCCTTGCGTGCGCGCAAAGGGCGGCGGGCCGTGTTTGTCTATACTCGGCCCGTTCGCACGTTGCTCCCTTGCCGCATATGACTTCCATTGCCGATATCCGCACCGAATACGCCCGCGCCTCGCTCGACATTGCTGACGTGGATGCCAATCCCCTGCGCCAGTTCCGCCGCTGGTTTGACGAGGCCCTGAAGGCCGAGGTGGCCGAAGTCAACGCTATGTCGCTGGCCACGGTCGATGCGCAGGGCCAGCCATCCGTCCGCATCGTCCTGCTCAAGAACCTGGACGAGCGCGGCTTCACCTTCTTCACCAACTACGCCAGCCACAAGGGCGAGGAACTCGCCGCCAACCCGCGTGCGGCGCTGCTGTTTCACTGGATCGGGCTGGAGCGCCAAGTGCGCATCCAGGGCATTGTCGAAAAGGTGAGCGAGGCGGAAAGCGATGCCTACTACCACTCGCGCCCACTCGGCTCGCGCCTGGGCGCGTGGGCGTCGGAACAAAGCAGCGAAGTCCCAGACCGTGCCACGCTTGAGGCACGCGAAGCCGAATACAGCCAGCGCTTTGGCGACACCCCGCCCCGCCCGCCGCACTGGGGCGGCTACCGTTTGCTGCCCGAGCGGCTGGAATTCTGGCAAGGCCGCCCGTCGCGACTGCACGATCGGCTGGAATATCGCAAACAGGCCGACGGCAGCTGGCAGATCGTCCGCCTCGCGCCCTGACCCCCATCCGAACGGCTGAGCGCAACGCGTTATTGCGCATTGCGGCATCCTCGGCATGGCGCTTGCTGCCAGCGGATTGAGGCAGCCAGCGCCTGTAAGACCCGCACAGCACAATGGGAAAGTTTGTCGTAAGCTAATGTGATCCGTTCGGGCGGCAATCCGATGGCAGCCCCGAAACCGTGCACATCCGGGAGGCGTTGACATGTTTTTCCAACAGGCGATTGACCGCAAGCTCGAACAGTGGATTCACGACATCCGCGAGTCCGCCAACCTCCCGATACGCCTGCGGTTGTGGAATGGTGACCAGTACGAGCTGGGCCGTTTCGACCAGCCGCGCGTCACCCTCACGGTGCGCGAAGCCAGCGCCCTGCCGCTCCTGCTCTCCCCCACACTCAACAACCTCGGCGAAGCGTACGTCCAGGAAAAGATCGACCTAGAAGGCAAACTGGCCGACATCATCAGCGTGAGCTACGGGCTGGCTTCCGCGGCGGCCGCCAGGAGCGGCAATGCGCTGGCCCGCGTGGTGCGCCACTTCTCCCATACCAAGGAAGGCGACAAGGAGTCGATCCAATACCACTACGACGTCTCCAACGACTTCTACAAGCTATGGCTGGACCAGAACATGGTCTACTCGTGCGCCTACTTTGAAAACGGCAACGAGACGCTCGACGAGGCGCAGCTCAAGAAGATCGACCACATCCTCACCAAGATCCGCCTGCAGCCCGGACAGACGCTGCTCGACATCGGCTGCGGCTGGGGCGCGCTGGTGCTGCGCGCGGCGCAGAAGTACGGCGCGCGCTGCCTGGGCGTGACGCTGTCGCAAAACCAGTACGACCTGGCACGCGAACGCGTAAAGGCCGCCGGCCTGGGAGACCAGATCGAAATCCGCATCCAGGATTACCGTGATCTCACCGGCCAGTTCGACCGCATCACCAGCGTCGGCATGTTCGAGCACGTCGGGCGCAAGAACCTGCCGGGCTATTTCCGCCGCATGCATGATCTGCTCGCCGATGACGGTATCGCCATGAACCACGGCATCACGTCGTCCGATCCTGCCGGTGGCGAAACGGCCTTGGGCGGCGGCGATTTCATTGATCGCTACGTCTTCCCGCAGGGCGAGTTGCCCCACATCTCGCTGGCGCTCTCCGCCGCGCAGCAGGGTGGCCTGGAGACGCTTGACGTTGAAAGCCTGCGCCGCCACTATGCGCGCACGCTCGAGCACTGGGCCGAGCGGTTCGAAGCCAACGGCGAGACCATCCGCAACATGGTCGGCGAGAAGAAATACCGCATCTGGCGCGTCTACCTGGCCGGTTGCGCACACGCCTTCGATGCCGACGAGATCTCGATCTTCCAGACCGTGCTGCAGAAGGCCGGCAAGTCGGCGACATCGATTCCGTGGTCGCGCCGCTATATCTACGATTGATTGCTTGACCACCACACCACCCATCGACGATCTGTTCGGCACGCCGCTCGTCCCCAGCGACAACGCGGCCGCCGAACCCACCAAACCTAAGCGTTCACCTGCACGACAAGGCGTGCAGCCGGCCACGGTCGCGCCCGAGGTGACAGCGCTTGCGCAGCGTCTGCTGCGCGGGGCGCCCGGACTGCGCATCGGCACGTCGTCGTGGTCGTATCCCGGCTGGGATGGGCTGGTGTATGCCGGCGAGTACTCCGATTCGATGCTCGCGCGCAAAGGCTTGGCGGCCTATGCCCAGCATCCGCTGCTGCGCACGGTCAGCATCGACCGTGGCTTCTATTCGCCGATTCCACTGGCCGATTACGTGGCCTATGCGGCGAGCGTCCCCGAAGATTTCCGCTTTGCCGTCAAGGCAACGTCCGCGGTGTGCGATGCGTGGATCCGTGAGTCGGATGGCCGCGGCCGCATGGCCAATCCCGCCTTCTTGAACGCCGAATTCGCCATCCGCGATTTTGTTGACCCAGCCACGCGGGGACTCGGCGTACGGTGCGGGCCGCTGGTGTTTCAACTCTCACCGCTCGGTGCGCTAGCCGAGGATGCCACCGGCTTTGTGGAGCGGCTGGAAGCCTTCCTGGCCGCGTTGCCGCCGCTCGATCCGCAACTGAATCCCGATGCCGTGTATGCAGTGGAATTGCGTGATGCGACGCTGCTCACACCACGCTTCATCAAGATGCTGCGCGCAGCCGGCGTGCGGTATTGCGTGGGGTTGCATGAGCGGATGCCCGCAGCGGAACGGCAAGCCGCTGCCGTTGCGCTGCTGGATGAGGGCGCGGGCGGCCCGTTGGTCGTGCGCTGGAACCTGAACAGCCGCTATCGCTACGCGCAGGCCGAAGCGGCGTACAAGCCGTTCAACAAGCTCGTTGATGAAGACCCGTTCTCGCGCGAGACGCTGGCCGACATGGCCGTGGCCGCGCTCGCTGCCGGGCGCAAGGTAACGATCCTGGTCAGCAACAAGGCCGAAGGATCGTCGCCTCTGTCGTGCATCAAGCTGGCCGAGGCCATTGCCGCGCGCCTGCCGGCGGACGCAGCGTAGCCTCGGTTTCCGCCCTCAGCCCTGCAGGCGGTGCGCGAACTGCTTGCGGAACTTCGCCACCTTGGGCGAGATGACGAACGCGCAATAGCCCTGCGCCGGGTGATCGCGGAAGTAGTTCTGGTGCTCATCCTCAGCGCGCCAGAAGGTCACCTTGCCGTCTGCGGCGTCCACCAGCTCGGTCACGATGGGCGCTTCGAAGACGTCGCTGCCGCCGAGTTCGTCGATGGCCGTGCGGGCCGTCGCCAATTGCTCGGGCGTTTGCGCAAAGATGGCGGACCGGTATTGCGGGCCGACATCGTTGCCCTGACGGTTTGGCGTTGTCGGGTCGTGAATGGCGAAGAAGATGTCGAGAATCTCGCGATACGGAATCACCGCTGGGTCAAACTGCACGGCCACCACTTCGGCGTGGCCGGTGTCGCCGTTGCAGACGGCACGGTAGCTGGGGTGATCGACGTGGCCGCCGGCATAGCCGGACACCACGCTGCGCACGCCTTGCACCTGCTGGAACACGGCCTCCAGGCACCAGAAACAGCCTCCGCCCAAGACGGCGGTTTCGAGAGCACGTTGTTCAGTCATTCTGTTTCTCCTGCGGGGTTGGATGGGATGCCATTGGTCGGCCAAGGGCGCATATCCTGACACAGGCGCTGACACCGGCGCCGACACAAGCGTGGGCACGCGCGCGGCCATGTGTGCACGGCATCACGCAAAGCCCTACCTCCGCGCGGCTATCGGGCGTCCGTTACAATTGGGGCATTACTTTCGGTCGTTTGCATGGATCAACACGGAGCCATTCCCATGGATGCGCGCGACAGCGAATCTTCTGCGCGCAAGCCGTCGGCACATCGACGTCAACAGAGCAGCGCCGCCCCGCCTGATTTTGACGCTGCGCATTTCCGGCACGCGCTGTCCCAGTTTGCCACCGGCGTGACCGTGGTCACCACGCGCGCGGAAGGGGGTCATGGCAAGCCGGCGTTTGTCGGCGTGACGGCCAGCTCGTTTAATTCGGTGTCGTTGGACCCGCCCCTGGTGCTCTGGAGCCTCGGCACGCAGGCGAATTCGTTTCCGCTGTTTCACAGCGGCTCGCACTACGTCATCAACATCCTGTCGGCCAATCAGTTGGATTTGTGCAAGCGCTTCGCCACGCTCAAGGGCGACCGCTTTGCCAACGTCGACTACACCCTCAGCCCGACCGGCCTGCCAATCCTCGCGCAATCCCTGGCGTGGTTCGAGTGCCATAACCGCAGCCGCTACGACGAAGGCGACCACGTCATCTTCGTTGGCGAGGTCGAGCGCTGCGGCGTACTCGCCCCGAACAGCGCACCGCTGATATTCCACCGTGGCGCCTTCTCGTCGCTCACGGATATCGACCTCTAACACCCCTTCATGCTTTTCGGGCGCTTGCCTGCGCCCGCCGCACCCCCGGCCTCCAACGGTCTCACACCGCGCGATTCCATCAGCAGCGCCAGCCCGCCTTCTCGGTCCTTGATCGTACGCAGGACGATGTTTGAGCGGATGTCCATCACGCCCGGCGTCTTGTACAGCCGCTCGATGATGAACTCCGAGTAGTGCTGCAGCGTGGGCGCCTGCACGCGCAGGATGTAGTTGCAATCCCCGGTGATGATGTAGGCGGCCACGATCTCGGGCCAGCTCTGCACGGCGGCCATGAAGGTCTCGTGCCAGCCCGTCACGTCCTGCCGCATCGACACCTGCACGATGGCCTCCAGCTCCAGCCCCAGCGCCGCCCGGCCGAGTTGCGCCCGGTAACCGGTGATGGCGCCACCCTCCTCCAGCATCCGCACGCGCCGCAAACACGCCGACGGCGACAGCGCCACGCGCTCCGCCAAGTCCTGGTTGCTGATGCGGCCATCCTCCTGCAACACCTGGAGAATGCGCAGATCGGTGGTGTCGAGTTGCATCTGTCGTCGTTCTTTGCGTGATTTCGTTGATATGTTGAATTTTATGCAAATCCAAGGAAATCACACGCACGAATATGCAAACCCATTGCGCGTGGATTTCCCTATCATTTCGGCACGGATTCACGCTTTTTCACCCGCGTTTTCTGCCTCGGAGCCGCCTTGGAACGCACTTTGTGGGACATCAGCCCCGCCCTCTCGACCGCCACGCCCATCTGGCCCGGCGACACGCCGTTTTCGCAGGAAATTGCGTGGAAGCTCGAAGGTGACTGCCCGGTCAACGTCGGGCGCATCACGCTGTCGCCGCACACCGGCGCGCATGCCGATGCGCCGCTGCACTATCACGCGGACGGCGCTGCCATCGGGCAAGTGCCGTTGGATGCCTACCTTGGTCCCTGCCGCGTCATCCACTGCGTGGGCGTCCCGCGCGTTGAGCCGGAACACGTGCGTGATGCGCTGACGGACACCCCGCCCCGCGTGCTGCTGCGCACGTACGCCCAGATGCCGCAGACCACCTGGGACGACCACTTTGCCGCCGTCGCACCTGAAACCATCGAATTGCTGGCTGCGCATGGCGTGAAGCTCATCGGCGTCGACACCGCCTCGCTCGACCCGCAGACCTCCAAGACCATGGACGCACACCACGCCGTCGGCAAACACGGTCTGGCCATTCTCGAAGGGCTGGTGCTCGACGACGTGCCGGCCGGTGACTACGAGCTGATCGCCCTGCCGCTCAAATTCGCCGCGCTCGATGCGAGCCCGGTGCGCGCTGTGCTGCGCAGCCTCCCCTGATTCTCAGAACACCAACGCATTCATCGCCCCAACATTCACCATGACCATCACTCGAAACGCCTGCGTCGAACGTGACGCAGCCGACCCGATCGCCCCGCTGCGCGACGCCTTTGCGCTGCCCGACGGCGTGATCTACCTGGACGGCAATTCGCTCGGCGCCCGCCCGAAAGCCGCGCTCGCCCGCGCGCAGGAAGTCGTCACCAATGAATGGGGCGACGGCTTGATCCGCAGCTGGAACCAGGCCGGCTGGTTTGAACTGCCGCGTCGCCTGGGCAACAAGCTCGCCCCGCTGATCGGTGCGCGTGAAGACGAAGTGGTCGTCACCGACACCACGTCGATCAACCTGTTCAAGGTGCTGGCCGCCGCTATCCGCGTGCAGCGTGAAGACGCGCCAAATCGCAAGATCATCGTTTCGGAAACGCACAACTTTCCGACCGACCTGTACATCGCAGAAGGCCTGGCCGACTTGCTGCGCGACGGCTACAAGCTGCGCCTGATCGATTCGCCCGACGAGCTGGAAGGTGCGCTCGGCGACGACGTAGCCATCACCATGCTCACGCACGTGAACTACAAGAGCGGGCACATGTACGACATGGCGGCAGTCTCGGCACTCGCGCACAAGCATGGCGCGCTGGCTATTTGGGATCTCGCGCACTCGGCCGGCGCGGTGCCGGTGGACCTGCACGCAGGCGGCGCCGATTACGCCATCGGCTGCACCTACAAGTATCTGAACGGCGGCCCTGGTTCGCCGGCCTTCGTATGGGTCGCACCGGCTCTGCGTGATCGTTTCTGGCAACCGCTGTCGGGCTGGTGGGGCCATGCGCGTCCGTTCGCGATGGAGTCGCGCTACGACGCGGATGCCGGCATCGGCCGCTTCCTGTGTGGCACGCAGCCGATCACGTCGATGGCGATGGTGGAATGCGGGCTCGACATCTTCGCGCAGACGTCGATGACCGAACTGCGCGCCAAATCCCTCGCGCTGACCGACCTCTTCATCACGCTGGTGGAAACGCGCTGCGCGGGGTTCCCGCTCACGCTGGCCACGCCACGTGACCACGCGGTGCGCGGCAGCCACGTCAGCTATGAACACCCGAACGGCTACGCCGTGGTGCAGGCACTGATCGCGCGCGGCGTGATCGGCGACTACCGCGAGCCAAAGATCATGCGCTTCGGCTTCACGCCGCTGTACACAAGCTTTGCCGATGTGTGGGATGCCGTGGAAATCCTGCGCGACGTGCTGGAAACCGGCGCATGGCAATCGGCCCAATTCAACGAACGTACGCTGGTGACCTGAGATGTCGAATCCGAATCAACCCGCAGCATCGGGCTGCCCCATGCACGCAGCGCAAGGTGAAGGCTGGCATGACGCCCAACTCGATTTCTCGAAATCGATGAGCTATGGCGATTACCTCGCGCTCGACCAGATCCTGAACGCGCAGCACCCGCGCTCGCCGGATCACAACGAGATGCTCTTCATCGTGCAGCACCAGACCACCGAGCTGTGGATGAAGCTGATGCTGCACGAGCTGCGCGCGGCGCGTGACTGCGTGCGCAATGACAACCTGCCGCCCGCGTTCAAGATGCTGGCGCGTGTGTCGCGCATCATGGATCAGCTGGTGCAGGCGTGGAACGTGCTCGCCACGATGACGCCGCCGGAGTACTCGGCCATGCGGCCGCATCTGGGGCAGTCGTCGGGCTTTCAGTCGTATCAGTATCGCGAGATCGAGTTCATTCTCGGTAACAAGAACGCGGCGATGTTGAAGCCGCATGCGCATCGGCCGGAGCATTACGAGCGGGTGAAGGCCGCACTGGAAACGCCGTCGCTGTATGACGAAGCTGTGCGCTACATGGCGCGGCATGGCTTTGCGTTTGATGCGGATTGCGTGGAGCGGGATTGGTCGCGGCCGGTGACGTACAACGCTTCAGTGGAAGCGGCTTGGTTGGAGGTCTATCGTGACCCGACGCATCACTGGGAGCTGTATGAGCTCGCTGAGAAGTTTGTCGATCTGGAAGATGCGTTCCGGCAGTGGCGCTTCCGGCATGTGACCACGGTGGAGCGGGTGATCGGCTTCAAGCGCGGCACTGGCGGAACTGAAGGTGTGGGCTATCTGCGCAAGATGCTGGATGTGGTGCTGTTTCCGGAGCTTTGGAAGTTGCGGACGGATTTGTGATTTTTGCTGTTGGTCCATCCCCGGTTTCATCCCCTGCCGGGGCTGACTCACTTTCTTTGTCTTGCCAAAGAAAGTAAGCAAAGAAAGGCGCGCCCGAGATGGCGACCCATCCCTTGAATTTATGTCGCAGAGAGGGAGTGCAGGCAACTCGCTTCGCTCAAACAGGCCTGCACTCTTTTTCCTCTCTGCAACAGAAATTCAAGGCGCCATCTAGGGCATCAACGGCCAAACCGCCTGGACATGAGTACTCACACCCAAATTTATCCAGACGGTCCCTAAAAGGGACTACATGGCGGGCTCGGCGACTTGGCCCAGCCGCGCTGCAAACTCTCGCAGCGCTGGCGCCAGCTCGTTGCGAATCCGCTCCGCATCGGCAGCGGCGTACGGCGCGCTGCAGCTCACCACATACGGTTCACGCTGACTCGGCACGAAGAACGCCACCGCACACGCGTGAATGGCCGGATGCCAGTCGCGCAGCGATACGGCATAGCCGTCGCGCACGCCGGCTTTCACGGCATCGCCTGCTGCCGCACCTTCCGCAGCCCATTGCGCTGGCTGTTGCGTGCGCAGTGCCTCGTAGAGGCGCTCGCGCTTTGCAGGGGATAAGGAGGCCAGATACGCGCGCCCCATCGAGCTCGACAGCAACGACAGCCTTGAGCCCACGCCCAAACCCGACGAGCCGCTCATCGACGGGCTGTCGTGGCGGATCGTTTCCAGATAGACCATGTCCAGCCGGTCGCGCTTGCCCAGCGAGATCGACACGCCGTATTTCTGCGCGAACGCGCTCATGTGCGGGCGCGCCAGCTGGATGACGTCGCTCGATGCGAGGTACGCGAAGCCGAGCGCCAGCACGCCGGCATCGAGCCCGTATTTGCCGAGCGCCTCGTCGTAGCGCAGGTAGCCGAGGGAGACGAGCGTGCCCGCCAACCGACTGACGGTCGCCTTGGGAAAGCCCGTGCGGCGCACGAATTCCTGGTTGCCGAGCAGCGTGTCACCGGGGCGGAAGGCGCGCAGCAGTTCCAGCCCGCGCGCGAGGGCCGTGACGAAGTTCGGGTCACTCGACTCAACGGGCGAGAGGTCGAACTCGGGGTCAGGGAGACGTGTTGTGCTCATCGTGAAAAACGGCTGGAAATCATCTGCGGTTGGGCTATCATAGCTCTAAATTTCGAAACTGTGTTCCGTATATCGGAACAACAAAGACTCGGAGACTACTGCTGTGACTGCTCGCAACGCCTTCAACTGGGCCGACCCGCTGCTGCTCGACCAACAACTGACCGACGACGAGCGCATGGTGCGCGACGCCGCTGCCTCGTACTGTCAGGACAAGCTGCTGCCGCGCGTGCTGGAGTCGTTCCGGCATGAGAAGACCGACGCGTCGATCTTCCGCGAGATGGGCGAGCTGGGCCTGCTGGGCCCGACGATTCCCGAGCAGTACGGCGGCCCGGGTCTGAACTACGTCAGCTACGGCCTGATCGCGCGTGAAGTCGAACGCGTGGACTCGGGCTACCGCTCGATGATGAGCGTGCAGTCGTCGCTGGTGATGGTGCCGATCTATGAATTCGGCGGCGAAGCGCAGAAGCAGAAGTACCTGCCAAAGCTGGCCACCGGCGAGTGGATCGGCTGCTTCGGCCTCACCGAGCCCAACCACGGCTCCGACCCGGCGTCGATGATCACGCGCGCCAAGAAGGTCGATGGCGGCTACTCGCTGTCCGGCGCGAAGATGTGGATCACCAACTCGCCCATCGCCGATGTGTTCGTGGTATGGGCCAAGCTGCCGAATGACAACGGCGAAGACGAGATCCGCGGCTTCATCCTGGAAAAAGGCTGGAAGGGCCTGACGGCACCGGCCATCCACGGCAAGGTGGGCCTGCGCACCTCCATCACCGGTGAGATCGTGCTGGACGAGGTGTTCGTGCCGGAAGAAAACCTGATGCCCGGCGTGCACGGCCTGAAGGGCCCGTTCACGTGCCTGAACTCGGCGCGCTATGGCATCGCATGGGGTGCGCTGGGCGCGGCGGAAGACTGCTGGCACCGCGCGCGCCAGTACGTGCTCGACCGCAAGCAGTTCGGCCGCCCGCTCGCCGCCAACCAGCTCATCCAGAAGAAGCTGGCCGACATGCAGACCGAAATCACGCTCGGCCTGCAAGGCTGCCTGCGCCTGGGTCGCATGAAGGACGAAGGCACGGCTGCGGTGGAAATCACCTCGATCATGAAGCGCAACTCCTGTGGCAAATCGCTCGACATCGCCCGCATGGCGCGCGACATGCTCGGCGGCAACGGCATCTCCGATGAATTCGGTGTGATCCGCCACGTGGTCAACCTGGAAGTGGTGAATACGTACGAAGGCACGCATGACATCCATGCGCTGATCCTGGGCCGAGCGCAAACGGGGATTCAGGCGTTCTTCTGATTGCCATCACGTTTGCACGCACCCAACAAAAAACGCCGCGCAATCTCTGCGCGGCGTTTTTGTTTTGGTGCAGCTGAACGTCAGCGCACGCAGTCGACGAAGTACCCCATCTGGCCGTCGACCTCTTCTTCCACCAACCCGTGGATGTCCGTCTCAAAGCCCGGGAACAGCTTGTTGAACTCACGCGCAAACTGCAGGTACTGCACGATCGTCTTGTTGAAGCGCTCGCCCGGAATCAGCAGCGGAATGCCCGGCGGATACGGCGTCAGCAGGATAGCGGTGATGCGGCCCTCAAGGTCGTCGATGGCTACGCGCTCGATCTCACGGTGTGCCATCATCGCCCACGCGTCGGACGGCTTCATCGCCGGCTCCATGTTCGACAGGTACATCTCGGTCGTCACGCGGGCCACGTCGTTGGCCTGATAGACGCTGTGGATGCTGTCGCACAGCTCGCGCAGGCCGATGCGCTCGTACTGCGGGAACTGGCGCACAAACTCCGGCAACACACGCCACAGCGGCTGGTTGTTGTCGTAGTCGTCCTTGAACTGCTGCAGCTCGGTCACCAGCGAGTTCCAGCGGCCCTTGGTGATGCCGATGGTGAACATGATGAAGAACGAGTACAACCCGGTCTTCTCGACGATGATGCCGTGCTCGGCCAGGTAACGGGTGACGATGGCCGCCGGGATGCCCGAATCGCTGAACTTGCCGTCCACGTCCAGGCCCGGGGTGATGATGGTGGCCTTGATCGGGTCGAGCAGGTTGAAGTCTTCTGCCAGGTTGCCGAAGCCGTGCCAGCGCTCGTTGGCCTTGAGCATCCAGGCTTCGCGCTCTTCAATGCCTTCGTCCGACAGGTCGTTCGGGCCCCAGACCTTGAACCACCAGTCGTCGCCCTTGCCATTGCCGCCATTCGTGCCGACGTATTCCTGCTCCACCTTGCGCATGGCGCGACGGAAGTCCAGCGCTTCGGCAATGCTCTCTTCCACCAGCGCAGTGCCGCCCGGCGCTTCCATCATCGCGGCCGCAACGTCGCACGAGGCAATGATCGAGTACTGCGGGCTCGTCAACGTGTGCATCAGATACGCCTCGTTGAAGCGGTACGTATCGAGCTTGCGCGTCTCGGAATCCTGCACGAGGATCTGCGAGGCCTGCGACAGACCGGCCAGCAGCTTGTGCGTGCTCTGCGTGGCAAACACCAGCGCGTCCTTGCTGCGCGCACGGCCGTGGCCGATGGCGTGCATGTTCTCGTAGAACGGGTGGAACGACGCGTGCGGCAGCCATGCTTCGTCAAAGTGCAGCGTGTCGATTTCGGTCGACAGCATGTTCTTGATCATCTCGGCGTTGTACAGCACGCCGTCGTACGTGCCCTGCGTGATCGTCAGGATGCGCGGCTTCTTGTTCTTGGCCTGGCTCGCAAACGGGTGATCGGCGATCTTCTTGGCGATCGTCTCCGGCTCGAACTCGCTCTTCGGGATCGGGCCGATGATGCCGAAGTGGTTGCGCGTCGGCATCAGGAACACGGGGATCGCGCCCGTCATCATGATCGCATGCAGGATCGACTTGTGGCAGTTGCGGTCCACCACGACGATGTCACCGGGGGCCACGTTGGCATGCCACACCATCTTGTTCGACGTGGACGTGCCGTTGGTCACGAAGAACATGTGGTCCGAGCCGAAGATGCGCGCAGCGTTGCGCTCCGACGCGGCCACCGGGCCCGTATGGTCGAGCAGCTGACCGAGTTCTTCCACGGCGTTGCAGACGTCGGCGCGCAGCATGTTCTCGCCGAAGAACTGATGGAACACCTGGCCCACCGGGCTCTTCAGGAATGCCACGCCGCCCGAGTGCCCCGGGCAGTGCCACGAATACGAGCTGTCCTGCGCGTAGTCGATCAGCGCCTTGAAGAACGGCGGCGGCAGCGAATCGAGATAGTTGCGCGCTTCACGGATGATGTGTCGGGCCACGAACTCCGGCGTGTCCTCGAACATGTGGATGAAGCCGTGCAGCTCGCGCAGCACGTCGTTCGGCAAGTGCCGCGAGGTGCGCGTCTCGCCGTACAGGAAGATGGGGATGTCGGCATTGCGGCGGCGCACTTCGGCCACGAAGCTGCGCAGGTTCTCGACCGCTTCCGGCTCCGGCTTGTCGTTGTCCGGGTTGATGAATTCGTCATCGTCGATCGAGACGATGAAGGTCGAACGCGCGGCTCGACTGCTGCGCGAACGAGGTCAGGTCACCATAGCTGGTGAGGCCCGTGACCTCCATACCCTCTTGCTCGATGGCCTGGGCCAGCGCGCGAATGCCCGACCCGGAGACGTTCTCGGAGCGGAAGTCCTCGTCGATGATGATGACGGGAAAGCGGAATTTCATCGTGGTTCCTTGACAGATGAAATAGAAGACACCGCTCCGGAAACTCGGAAACGGACTACAAAAACTAGGTCTTGGGCAGCGTCACACCGTGCTGCCCCTGGTACTTGCCGCCACGGTCCTTGTACGAGGTTTCGCACTCCTCGTCGCTCTCGAAGAACAGCACCTGCGCGCAGCCTTCGCCAGCGTAGATCTTGGCGGGCAGCGGCGTGGTGTTGGAGAACTCCAGCGTCACGTAGCCTTCCCACTCGGGTTCGAACGGCGTGACGTTGACGATGATCCCGCAGCGCGCGTACGTGCTCTTGCCCAGACACACGGTCAGTACCGTGCGCGGGATGCGGAAGTATTCCATCGTGCGGGCCAGCGCGAACGAGTTCGGCGGGATGATGCACACATCGCCCTTGAAGTCGACAAACGACTTCTCGTCGAAGTTCTTCGGATCGACGATGGTGCTATTGATGTTGGTGAAGATCTTGAATTCGTTGGCGCAGCGGATGTCGTAGCCGTAGCTCGACGTGCCGTAGGAGACGATGCGGCGCCCTTCGGATTCACGCACCTGACCGGGCTCGAACGGCTCGATCATGCCGTGCTGCTCGGCCATGCGGCGGATCCACTTGTCGGATTTGATGCTCATGGAGCTTAGGGTCTATTTAGCTATGAAACGTGCGCACGTTGGCCCGAGCGGGGGCCAGGTGCGCGAAGGATGCCGCCGCAAAGGGTTGCTCCCTTTGCAAGGCACTCCGACAAAGCAGATGGCCCCCGCTCGGGCCAACCCGGAGGGCAAGGGGCATACGAATCGCAGGGCGTTGTTGCCGGCTGCTTGCTTGGAATGACCAAGCCGCGCAGCCGACGCCTAGCCCTGCGGTTCGTATGCCCCTTGCGTGCGTACGTTTCATAGCCAAATAGACCCTTACCTTGGATGAACAAATGGGGGCAGGCTTCGCGGCGCGAAAACTGTCCCCATTTGGTCATGCCGGCCAGGCGGTCGATCTTTGGCCCGGTTTTGGAACGCGGATTGTACTCCCAAACCCGTGACGGAAAACCCATGACGGCGTCGGCCGTACCCAACGGTTTTCAGGCGCCCACCGTCAGCCCGTTTTACTTGTCGAGGCGCCACGGCTCGGCGAAAGGGTCCTGGTAGTAGCGGGCCAGCAGGGGCTCCACTGCCTGAGCATCAAGCCGCAACCGTATCCGCCCGTGCTCCGCCGAGTCTAGATCCAGAACGGCTTCTGAGCTGGGAATCTGGTCGCCCTCCGCCTCCGCAGCTCCGTTGCGCCGGATGCTCGACCACGGAATGCTGGCAAGCCCCTCGATCATGACGCCCGCGGAATCCATTCGCACGCGCATCGGGGCATCAATCGGCGCGCCGCCGACCCAGGCCTGCAGGCGCCGCTGGAGCCTCGGCCCAAAGTGCATGCCAAGGTAGCCGCCCACCCCCAACAGCGCGATCGCCTTCCAAAGCGCAATACCTGCGTCCACATAACCACGCCAATGCGCCGGCGGGGCGGCAGAAGCGAAGCGCATCAGTAAAACCCAGCCCGGCCGCATGCCCAGCAGCGCCAGGCAGAGGCTCAGCCACGGCAGTTGCCGGCGAATCTGCGTCACCTGCGCCACGGTCACCAGCGCGTTCGGCAACGGCGCTTCCGGCGCTTCCGGCACATCGACGGTCGGTTCGGAGACGTCGCCCCCGGTTATCACTGCGCCGCCACCTTCGGCAAGTCACCGCGCGGACCGACCACGCCGGCCATCTCCGGCTCGACGACAAAGCGTTCGCGCCCGGTATAGAGCAGAAAGTGCCGGCCAGTGCACCGCGCGAACAGGCTCAAATTGACGCGCTGGGCCATCTGGTAGCCCATCTGCGTCACGCCTGAGCGCGACAGCAGAAACGGAATGCCCATCTGCGCGCCCTTGATGACCATTTCGGAGGTCAAGCGGCCGGTGGTGTAGAAGATCTTGTCGCCCCCGCCCAGGCCGTCGAGCCACATGCGGCCGGCGATGGCGTCGACGGCGTTATGGCGCCCCACGTCTTCAATAAAGTGCAGCAGTTCGCCTTGCGCATCGAACAGCGCGCAACCATGAACCGAACCAGCTTGTTTATAGATCGACTGCTGCAGGCGGATGGTGTCGACCACGCGGTACAGCGTGGTCTGCGTCATGCGCGCTTCGGGCGGCAAGTGGATGGCATCGATCTCGTCCATCAACGAGCCAAACACGGTGCCCTGCCCGCAACCGGTGGTCACGGTGCGGCGTGCGGTCTTCTCGTCCAGATCGGCAATGCCCGCGCGCGTGGTGACAGCGGCGGATTCGGTTTCCCAGTCGACCTGGATGGAGGCGATGTCTTCCACACTGCCGACCAGGCGCTGATTGCGCAAGTAGCCGAGCACCAGGGCTTCGGGTGCGCCGCCGAGCGTCATCAGCGTGACGAGTTCGCGCTTGTCGAGGTAGACCGTGAGCGGCCGTTCGCCGGGGATGTAGACGGTGCGTGCGCGGCCCAGCTCGTCGAGGACTTCGACCTCGTCGAGCAGTGGAACGGAAGCGTTGGTCAGTTCAGGGCGCAGCGGCATCGATCTCTTCGTTCAAACAAAAATGCGCACGACAAGCGTGCGCATGGACTTGCGGCTGGCGCCCCCTTTCTCAAGCGGGCGCCGCGTGCGGGCTCGGTCAGTTGGCCACGATCACGCCACAGGCGACGCGCCCGCCGGAATTGCCGGTGGGCTGGGTGACATAGTCATCCTTGCCAGCGTGGACGACGAGCGCGTGGCCGACCAGGCTGGTGGGCCCGGGCGACAGCGTCACGCCGGAAAGAACGATCGAGCCGACGGCTTTGCCGTTGGCGTCGGATTGCAGCATCGGGATATCGCCAGCGTGGTGCGCGCCACTGCGCGGGTCACCATGCTGTTGGCTGGTCGGGTTGAAGTGGCCGCCTGCGCTCATGGCATCAGCCGAGGAGCAGTCGCCCTTCTCGTGCACGTGGAAGCCGAACATGCCGTTGGCGGGCAAGCCGGAAATGTCCACCGCCATGGCAACCCGATTGTCGCCTTGCTGCACGAGCTTCACGCTGCCTTGCACGGTGCTGCCGCTCTTGGGCGCCAGCACGGCCGAAGCCGCCATGGCCCCATCGCCTGCGCTAGCCGCCTTGGCCGTCGACGTGGTATTCGATGCGCAGCCGGCCATCAGGCCGATCACGGCGAGTGCAATCACGAGTTGCTTCATGTATCACCTCCAGGGGGTTCACTCGGGGAGCGGACGATTGTACTGCCGGATGATGAATGCGCAACATCAGCACCCGCTCAGCCTTTCGTGGCCGGTGCCGGCGCCGCGAACGGGCCTGGATCCACACACTGGGCACCCGGTTGCGTATGCGCGCCCTTACCGCCAGCCTGGTAGGCCGCCGCAGCCTTGTCCTGCGCCTTGCACAACTGGTATGCGGCCACCTTGTCGCTCCAGGCAGCCTTGGCTTTGGCCAGGTCGGCCTGGGCTTGTTGCTCGGGGGTCGGCGCCGGCAGTTTGGCCAGCGCCAGCCCGCTCGTCAGGGTCAATGCGGCAGCAAGCGTCATACCTGCGGCGCGCGTCATTGCGAGTGCATGCATGGTGAGGTTTCTTGAATCCATGACGTCAGGGCTTGGCAGGTTGTTCACTGGGGGTGCGGGGCGCGGGCGGCTGAGAGCGCTGGGCCGGAATCTTGCCGGCCTGAATATCGTCGTACCAGAGTTCGTGGTGCTCCTTGGCCCAGGCCTCGTCGACATAGCCTTCACGCATGGCACGGTAGGCGCCTTCCATGCCGATCGTACCGATATAGATGTGCCCCAGCGACATGCAGATCATGCCCACTGCCGCAATGGCGTGGATGATCTCGGCCAGTTGCATCGTGCTGCGGTAGTAGTCCACGCCCGGGACGATGCGATCCAGCACCCAGCCCGACGCTGACAGGATCAGCCCGAACACGACGAGGCCGCCCCAGAACCAGAGCTTCTCGCCGGCATTGAAGCGGTGCGACGGCACTTCGGCGCCGTGCTCGCCGGCAAACATGCCGCCCAGGCTCAGCAGCCATTTGAGATCGCCACGGCGCGGCAGGTTGTCCCGCACCCACATCACAAACGCCACGATGATGCTGACCGTGAACAGCGGCCCAACCAGGTTGTGCAGATTCTTCAGCACATACGTCAGCCAGCCGAACAACTGATGGCCCATCAGCGGCAGCAGGAAATGCTTACCCCACAGCATGGCGATGCCCGACACGCCCAGCGCGACGAACGAGATCGCCATGGTCCAGTGCACGTAGCGCTCGGTGGGGGTGAAGCGTTCAATCTTGCGGCCGGTGGGCGATTCCTTCAGACGGATCGGGCCCTTCCACAGGAAGAAGCCGAGGATGGCCAGCGGCACGAGCACCACCAGCCAGCCGCCCCACACGGTGATGACGCCGTTGCGGAACAGGCGCCATTTCTGGCCGGTACGCTGGATCAGCACGCCCGCTTCCAGACCGGGGATGCTGGCGTAATGGGCCTGGTCGGAATTGACCTCGCGCCAGACGGGTGCGTTGTTGCCGGGCTGATCGATGCGGCGCGCCTTCTGGTCCTGCGCCTCTTTGGCGAGGTCGCGCTTCTGCACGTCAAACACATTCTCCGAGACGATGTTGGAGAACGGCTGCGCCGGCTGCACAGCCGGATTGACGGGCTGCGCGTTGGTGGCCGCTGCGCTAGCCGGCTGCTGCGCGCTGGCGAACATGGCCGTGCCGCCTAGCAACACAGCCATTACAAGGTGTTTCCAGGAAGCGCTCATGGACGAACCTCCGCTCGTACGTGTCATGGCGTCACGGCGTCTTGTTGTACTCGTTCTGGTACTGGCCGCGTGCACGGATCTGGTTTTGCCAGCTCGTGCGGTCACCGGGCGTCCAGTTCTTCGCCATGAACGGGTCGCCCTCTGCGCCCCTGTAAGCCGGCGTGTCGTCCTTCCGATGCGAGGCCATCGCAGTTTGCGAACGCTCACCACAAGCGCTGAGCAACACCACGGCGCCCAAAGCGATCAGCAGACCACTTGTGCGTGTGCGCGCGTTCATGATTGGGCTCCCGGAGTCGAAGCCGGCGCCGAAGGTGCAATCGGCGCAGCGGGTGTAGCCGGCGCTGCCTGGCCACCCTTGCCCTGCGCACCGCTGGTGTTACCACCATAGGCCGTGCCCCACCCGAACAACTCCGCGCCCTTCCCCCGCTTCATCACACGATTACGCAAAATGTCGGAAATCACATCGCCGTCGCCGCCAAGCAGCGCCTTGGTCGAGCACATTTCCGCGCACAGCGGCAGCTTGCCTTCGGCCAGGCGGTTGCGGCCGTATTTCTCGAACTCTTCTTCGCTGCCGTTCTTCTCCGGGCCGCCTGAGCAGAACGTGCACTTGTCCATCTTGCCGCGCACGCCGAAGGTGCCCTGGCTCGGGAACTGCGGCGCGCCGAACGGGCACGCATACGAGCAGTAACCGCAACCGATGCAGACGTCCTTGTCGTGCAGCACCACGCCGTCTTCGGTGCGGTAGAAGCAGTCGACCGGGCAGACCGCCATACACGGCGCGTCGGAGCAATGCATGCACGCCACGGAGATGGATTTCTCCGCGCCGATCATGCCGTCGTTGATGGTGACCACGCGGCGCCGGTTCACGCCCCAGGGCACCTCGTTCTCGTTCTTGCAGGCCGTGGCGCAGGCGTTGCACTCGATGCAGCGCTCGCTGTCACAGATGAATTTCATGCGTGCCATGTTGATCTCCCCGTTCCCTTAAGCGAACCGCTCGATCTGGCAGACCGTCGTTTTCGTTTCCTGCATCATCGTCACCGAGTCGTAGCCGTAGGTGGTGGCCGTGTTGATAGCCTCG
This sequence comes from Ralstonia sp. 25C, assembly GCF_051904805.1. NCBI lineage: Bacteria > Pseudomonadati > Pseudomonadota > Betaproteobacteria > Burkholderiales > Burkholderiaceae > Ralstonia > Ralstonia sp. 25C. The sequence goes on from NZ_CP196737.1 coordinate 915,080, forward strand.
CCGCGCACGATCGGGTGGGCGCCCTCCGGGTAGTAGTCGAGCAGGTCCTTGCCCTGCCACCAGCCCGAGAAGTGGAACGGAATGAAGGCGTGGTCGACACCCACGCGCTCTGTCACCAGCGCGCGCACCTTGATCTGGGCGCCGGTCGGCGTCTTGACCCAGACGAAGTCGTTGTGGCGGATGCCCCGATCGGCTGCAGCCTTGGGGTTGATCTCTACGAAGTTCTCCTGCTGCAGCTCGGCCAGCCACGGGTTGGAGCGCGTTTCCTCACCACCGCCCTCGTACTCGACCAGGCGGCCGGAGGTGAGGATGATCGGGAATTTCTCGTAGACCTTGTTCTCGATGTTGCGCTGCTGCACGGTCTTGTACAGCGTGGGCAGGCGCCAGAAGGCCTTCTTGTCGTCGTGCGTCGGGTACTTGGCGACCATGTCGGGCCGCGTGGAGTACAGCGGCTCGCGATGCTGCGGAATCGCATCAGGGAAGTTCCAAACGATGGCGCGCGCCTTGGCGTTGCCGAACGGATGGCAACCGTGCTTCATCGCCACGCGCTGGATACCGCCGGACAGATCGGTCTTCCAGTTCTTGCCCTCGGCGGCCTTCTTCTCCGCGTCGGTCAGGTCATCCCACCAGCCGAGTTTCTTGAGGAAGACGTGGTCGAACTCGGGGTAGCCGGTGGTCAGATCCGCACCCAGCGAACACGATCCATCTTCAGCCAGCAGGCTCACGCCGTCGCGCTCCACGCCAAAGTTGGCGCGGAAGTTGCCGCCCCCTTCCATCACGTGCTTGCTGGTGTCGTACAGGTTGGGCGAGCCGGGGTGCTTCAACTCCGGCGTGCCGTAGCACGGCCACGGCAGGCCGAAGTAATCGCCGGTGAGGTCGTAGCCGGTTTCCGGGTCCTTGCCGCCCTTGCAACGCAGCGTGCGCACGTCAAACAGATGCATGTTGCGCATGTGGGCCTTCAGGCGTTCCGGCGATTGGCCGGTGTAGCCGATGGTCCAATTGCCGCGATTGATCTCGCGCAGGATCGACTCGATCTCGGGCTCGCGCCACGTCATGCCGGCGCGCTTGTATTCGGTGATCTTGCAGCCCTTACTCAACTCGTTGCCGAAGCCGAGGCGATCGGCAAAGGCCTGCATGATGACGTGGTCCGGCTGCGACTCGAACAGCGGCTCAATCACCTTCTCGCGCCATTGCAGCGAGCGGTTGGACGCCGTGCACGAGCCCGACGTTTCGAACTGCGTGGCGGCCGGCAACAGGTAGACCGCGCGATTCGGATTCGGCGGGGTACCGTCAGCGGCGGGCATGTTGGCCATCGCAGCCGTAGCCGACGGATACGGGTCCACCACCACCAGCAAGTCGAGTTTGTCGAGCGCGCGCTTCATGTCCATCCCGCGCGTCTGCGAGTTGGGTGCGTGGCCCCAGTAGAAGACGGCGCGGACGTTGTTGTCCTGGTCGATCAGATCATTCTTCTCGAGCACCGCATCGGCCCAGCGCGAAACCGTCGTGCCGGACTTTTCCATCATCGCCTGCGAGGCGAAACGGCCCTTGATCCAGTCGTAATCGACGTCCCACACCTTGGCGAAATGCTTCCACGCGCCAGTAGCCAAGCCGTAGTAGCCCGGCAGCGAATCGGGGTTCGGGCCGACGTCCGTCGCGCCCTGCACGTTGTCGTGGCCGCGAAAGATGTTGGCGCCACCACCCGACTTGCCGATGTTGCCCAGCGCCAGTTGCACGATGCACGATGCACGCACGATGGCGTTGCCGATGGTGTGCTGCGTCTGGCCCATGCACCACACCAGCGTGCTCGGACGGTTCATCGCCATCATCTCAGCGACCTTGTGCACCTGCGCCTCAGGCACGCCACATACTTCTTCGACCTTGTCCGGCGTCCACTTGGCGAGCACTTCCTCGCGCACCTTGTCCATGCCGTAGACGCGGTCGTGGATGTACTGCTTGTCTTCCCAGCCGTTCTTGAAGATGTGGTACAGCACGCCGAACAGGAACGCAATGTCGGTGCCTGAGCGGATGCGCACGTACTCATCCGATTTGGCCGCCGTGCGCGTGTAGCGCGGGTCGACCACGATGACCTTGCAACCGGTTTCCTTGGCATGCAGCAGATGCAGCATCGACACCGGGTGCGCCTCGGCCGCATTCGAGCCGATGTACAACGCGCACTTGGCGTTCTGCATGTCGTTGTACGAGTTGGTCATCGCGCCGTAGCCCCACGTGTTGGCCACGCCGGCCACGGTGGTGCTGTGGCAGATGCGCGCCTGGTGGTCGCAGTTGTTGGTGCCGAAGAACGACACCCACTTGCGCAGCAGGTACGCTTGCTCGTTGCTGTGCTTGGACGAGCCGACGAAGAAGAACGAGTCCGGCCCGGTCTCCTGGCGGATCGTCTTCATCTTGGCGACGATTTCGTTGAGCGCCTGCTCCCAGCTGATGCGCTGGTAGCGGCCGTCCACCAGTTTCATCGGCGTCTTGAGGCGGTATTCGCCGTGACCATGTTCCCGCAGTGCAGCGCCCTTGGCGCAATGCGCCCCCATGTTGATGGGGGAATCGAACACTGGCTCCTGGCGCACCCACACGCCGTTCTGCACCACCGCATCCACCGAGCACCCCACCGAGCAGTGCGAGCACACCGTGCGGCGTACAACGATGTCGCCCTTGCCCTCGGCGGCCTGCGCCTCGCCCACGACGGATTTCTTCACCAGCGAGAGCTGCGTAGCCGCCAGCCCAGCGCCGACGCCAATGCCGGAGCGCTTGAGGAAGGTCCGGCGATCCATGGTCGGCACTGCGCCGGCCAGGCTGCGCGCCAGACTACCGGCCAGCGACGACGCGCCCTGGCGGCGGGCCGATGTGGCTTTCGTGTCCTGTACCGCCGGTTTGCGGGTCAGAAGCATGGGGTCACCTGAAGATGTGGGGTGCGTGAAATGGCGAGCACGGCTGCGTGGGCAGGCGCGTCAGATCCACGTCGTTTTGTAGTACTTGCGGATGTGTTCGGTCAGGCGGTAGCCGGTGGCGCCCTCGTCGGCGGGCTCGGCCTGCGGCACAACGGAACCGGCCGGCGTCTGCGCCAGATGGCTTGCCGTAGCGGCCGTGCCGGCTGCCGCAGCAGCCACCGCAGCGCCCATCAGGAAGCGGCGGCGCGTGGGGGCGGATTCAGCGGGTTCCGACTGGGGGTGGGCGTGAGGGACGGCGTTCGCGGTGTTCGGATTGGGCATGTCGATGCTCCCCGGCTCAGTCAAACCGATGACCGAATGTAATAGGAAATATCCGACACATTTTAGAAGTAACGGCAGGGGAAAACCATGCCGAAACACCCTCACTCCGGGGTTTTCCTGACGATTTGCCGATGAATTTTTTCAATCGACACAAGTTGCCCCACCCCGTGGTGACGCGGGCGGGGCCTCGTTCTTGGGCGAGTGCTCATTTCTTAGGCAATCGTCTGACGTACCGTCACGCCAGTTCGAGCGCGAGCCGCTCGACTTCAAAGAAGGCTTTCGCCAAACCCGCCACGTCGGCATAAAACCCGGCGCGCGGATGCTGCAATACAGCATCGCAAGCAGTATCGACCCAGGGCGCCAGGTGACGCTGGAAGAAGGCGCGCTGTTCCTCAATGTGGGCGACGGCAGTGTCTTCCCCAGCAATCAGATAGCGCATGACCTCGCACAGCGTGGCGAGGTGGTCTTCGGTTTCCGTGATGCCCTCGGCGCGTTCGAGGCCGTAGCGGCGCAGGTCATCGCGCAGCGTCACGAGCGGCTTCTCGTTCAGGAAGCCGGCCTGGTAGTACGAGCCATACAGGAAGACTTCGGGCTTGCCGACACCAATGAAGAGTTCGGTGTACTCGTCGTCGACCTGTGCGGCCGTGACCTGGCCGGCACGGGCGACCAGGCGGCGCCAGGCCTGGGTGAGCGCGCTGCTGGCGGCGGCCTGCGCATCGGCAGGGTCAGCGTCCGCATCGCCTGCCGGGTCTTGCGGGGCGGCGGCAATGCGCTGCAGCAAATCGGCGTCCGCCGCGTGGAAGAACAGCGTCGCCAGCAGGCCATACAGATCGGCACGGGCGAGATCCTCGGCGCTGTCGGCAGGCGTGGCGGCGGGCTGAAACTGCAAAGGCTGGGCGTCGGTCATCGGGTTCGTTCGTTTCAGTGTGCGGAGCCGGGGCGTTCGCCGCGCTCCATCATGTCGATCACGCGACAGTCGCCGCACATCTTCAGGCGCTCGGCGGCGGCGCCGGAGAATGCCGGGTGCCCGCCGAGCTTGGCCAGCATCGTGGTCACCATCTGTGCAGTGCCAAACGGCTTGTTGCAGCGCACGCAGTGAAACGGCTGCGTTTCGTTGAGCGTGACAGGCTGACGCGCTTGCGCGGATAGATTCAAACGCGGCACGAGGGCGATGGCATCTTCCGGGCACGTGGTTTCGCACAGACCGCACTGGACGCAGTTGCGCTCGATCATGGCCAGCACCGGCCGCTCGGCCTGGTCGCGCAACGCCTGCGAGGGACACGCGCCGACACAGGCCATGCAGAGCGTGCAGCGTTCGCGGTCCACGGTGATAGCGCCGAACGGTGCACCAGCCGGCAGCGGGATGACGGCCTCGGCGGCCTTGGCGTGACGCGCTAGATGATCCAGCGCGAAATCCAGCGTCTCTCGTTTGGCCGCGGCCACCGCGAAGGTCGCGGCCGACATCTCACGGCGGAAACCACGCAGCGGACCGGACACGTCCGCCGCGTTCAGGCGCGCATCCAGCGCAGCCGCATCGGTCGCATCGATCAGCACCACGGCCGGCACATCTGCCGGCTCACCAAGCCCCTCGAGCACCGCCTGCGCCACGGCCACCTGCTCGGCGAGCATCGCGCGGTACTGCGGCGCATCATCTTCCGTCAGCAGGATGGCGATGCGTGCGGCGCCATACGCAAGCGCCGAAAGCCATAAGTCCAGACCCGTTGATGCTGCGTGAAAGATCTCGACCGGCAACACATTCACCGGCACGCCCTGCGCCTTGCCTGTGCGTGCGGCGTGGCCCAGTTGTTCGATCAACGCGCGACCGCGCTCCCCGTTGTGCAGCAGGACCACGGCATCACGTCCGCCCGCCGACGCATGCGTATTCAGCAGCGTCTTGAGCTTGCGCCCCTGGTACGGCGCACTCGGATAGGCATAGGTCATGGCGCCCGTCGGACACGCCGTCGTGCAGGCCCCGCAGCCCACGCACAGGTTGGGCGTTACGTGCACGCTGCCCCGCCCGTCCTTCCACTGCGACGAGATGGCCGATGCCGAGCACACCTGCACGCACGCATCGCAGCCCACCTGGCCATTGCGCCCGTGCGCGCAGATCGATTCCTTGTACTGGAAGAACTTGGGCTTCTCGAACTCGCCCACCATCTGCAGCAGCGCCAATGAGGCGGTCAGCTGTTTGCCGGCATTCGCACCGGCGTGGAAGTAGCCTTGCGGCGGCTGGTGCTGCGTGAAGGCCGGCGCGTCATTCAGATCGAAGATCAGGTCGAACTGGCCGGACAGCGCCTGAGGCGTATCCACGCGGCCAAAGTCGATGGCCATTGCTTCGCCGCACGCTTTCACGCAGGCGCGGTGGTCGCGGCAGCGGTCCAAGTCGATCTGGTAGAGCGCGTCGATGGCGTCTTCGGGGCACACGTCAATGCAGGCGTTGCAGTGCGTACAGCGGTCCAGGTCGATCGGATTGCGGTTGCGCCACTGCACCTCGAACGCGCCGAGCCAGCCCTTCACCTCCGTCAGTTCGCCGGCGTGGACGGGCCAGCGGCGCTCCATGGGCACCGACAGCGGCCCGATGGCGCGGTCGCGGCCGGTGGCGAGCACAGTCACGCTCAGCTGGCCGGCCAGACGTTCGGCCCACGGCATCACGCGCTCGGCCGGGCCGACGATCAGCAGATTGCCATCGGAGCGGTAGTCCACCACCGGCACCGGATCAGGTGCAGGCAGCCCCGCTACGGCCAGCAGCGCCGCCGTCTTGGCGTGAAAGCCGCGCGCATCGCGCTTGGCCCCTGCCGACCAACCGCCCGTCTCGCGCACATTGACGAAGTGGATCGGTGCGGTCACGCCCTCGTGTTCGGCCGCCACTTCGGCAAACAGCGCCTTCTCTTGGGTGCAGGCCACGATGACATCTTCCGTGCCGTCCAGCGCCTGGGTAAAGGCGCCGATCTCGCGGCGGCAGAGCAGATGGTGCGTCTTGCCCGGCACGTCGATGGCGGCGTCGGACGCACGCAGGGCATCGCTCAATGCATCGGCATCAAGCGGCATGGTGTGATTGCAACTGCAGACCAGCGTGAGCATGGGATCTTGCGTAAGCACCCGCGTCTGTCGCACGGGCTGTGGGGACATGGCCGCCCGGCTCGTAGCCGCGCGGTCCTTTTTTTATTCTACGGACGGCGGCTTAGGGTCGCCATCCGGGGTTGCCTGGGCGGTGTCATCGACCACGGGCGGCTCGGCTGATTCGGGCGGCGTCTCGCCTGCCCCGGTAGGTGCGGCCTCGGTGGCGGGTTCGAAAACCACCCTTTCCGCCACATCCTCATCCAACGGCTCAAACAACCGCAAACTCGCCGCATGGCGCAGCTCGCGCAGCATTGCGGGGGGGATCGGGTCGGGCTGCGAGTAATCGTCGATATACGTATCGAGCCCGTCCATCACATTGAAATGCGGATCGGCGAAGAGCTTCTTAAGCGCCGCACGCTTGACGGTCTCGTCCACGCCTTGCGCGACGAAGGGGGAGAAATCGTCAGCGGGCGTCAGCTTGGCGGCGTCTTCCAGCGTGAGCGGTGGAAGCTCCTCGGCTACAGGCTCCGCCGACGCAGGCTCGGGCGCGGCAACTGGCGCCACTTCGGCAGGCGGCGGCGCCTCCGCTTCGGGCTCACCGCGCCGCTCGGCCGCCTTGCGGCGTGACCAGCGGGAGAGGAAAGACTCGTCGCTCACGGATGCCCCGCTTTAAAACTTCGCGCGATCTTCGGGCGACAGGAACGACTCGGGCCGGCGGCGTTTCTTCGGCTCGGGCCGGTAGTTCTCGGCCACGTATGCCTGCAGCCAAGCCAGCGCAGCGGCGTCCAATGGCATGTTTTCGACCGTCTCGCCGCCGTCGAGCCAGCGCCCGGCCTCGTTGTAGCTGAGCGAGACCGTGTGCGGAATCGCCCGGCCCTCGTCGGCCGTGCCGGATTCGCCCAGGCGCCACAGCACGAACCAGCAGGGCGCGGCAGAGGTCACGTTGAGGTAATAGCCCTCGGCCTCGTCGCGGAACAGGGTGACGTTGAAACCGGGCGTGAGCCAGCGCTCCTCAGTGTCTGTGCGGTCAAGACAGCGCGGTGTGCTGCCGTATTCGCCCAGATCCGGCACCACGGCCTCCAGCCGCCACTGGAACGGCTGCCAGCGGTTGGCCGTCGGTCGGCGGCACAGCACCACCGCCATCCGGACGGACGGGCGTTCAGTCGGCAGCGGCTCGGTGGCGTCCATGACTTTGCACTTACGTGTTCTGCACGACGATCGACGGGAACTTGCTCGTCATGTCCTTGGCCTTTTCAGCCACAGCAATGGCGACGCGGCGCGCGATCTGCTTGTAGACGCCGGCGATCGCGCCATCCGGATCGGCCACCACCGTCGGGCGGCCCGAATCGGCCTGCTCGCGGATGGAGAGATTCAGCGGCAGGCTGCCCAGGAACGGCACACCGTACTGCTCGCACATCTTCTCGCCACCGCCCGCGCCGAAAATGTGCTCGGTGTGGCCGCAGTTCAGGCAGCAGTACACCGCCATGTTCTCGACCACGCCGATGATGGGAATGCCCACCTTCTCGAACATCTTCAGGCCCTTCTTGGCGTCGAGCAGCGCGATGTCCTGCGGCGTGGTGACGATCACCGCGCCCGTCACGGGCACCTTCTGCGACAGCGTGAGCTGAATGTCGCCCGTGCCCGGCGGCATGTCGACGATGAGGTAATCCAGATCGCGCCAGTTGGTCTGCTTGAGCAGTTGCTCCAGCGCGGACGTGACCATCGGGCCGCGCCAGACCATCGGGTTGTCCTGCTCGATCAGGAAGCCGATCGAGTTGGCCTGCAGGCCGTGGCCCTCCATCGGCTCCATGGTCTTGCCGTCGGCGGACTCGGGCTGGCCCTGGATGCCGAGCATCATCGGCTGGCTTGGGCCGTAGATGTCCGCATCCAGAATGCCGACGTTGGCGCCTTCCGCAGCCAGCGCCAGCGCCAGGTTCACGGCGGTGGTCGACTTGCCCACCCCGCCCTTGCCCGACGCCACGGCGATGATGTTCTTCACATTCGGCAGCAGGTGCACGCCGCGCTGCACCGCGTGCGCGACGATCTTCATCGACACCTGCACGCTCACATTGTCGACACCTTGCACCTGGCGCAGCGCGCCGATCACCAGCTTGCGGATCGGCTCGAACTGGCTCTTGGCGGGGTAGCCGAGCTCCACGTCGAGCGACACCTCGCCGCCATCGACCCGGATATTGCGCACCGATTTGGACGACACAAGGTCGCGCTCGGTATTGGGATCCACCACGCCGCGCAGGGCTTCGGTGATCTGTTCGATGGTTACGCTCAACATTGGCTCCAGAAATCTAATGCGTATGGGGGACGGCCCATCAGTGGCACCGCGTGAACTTTGCAATGCATCCGCCACTCTATGTGCTGATTTGCTATTGTATTTTGCCGGCGCGACATTCGCCCGATTCCCCCCAAGAACCGTCAGGCCGCCGGCCATCGGCAAACCAGACAAGAACCGACCCGTTATTTAGGAGAAATTATGAAAGCCAAGCTTATTTCCGTCTCGCTCGTCGCCCTGCTGGCGGCCGGCTGCGCCACCGAGCAACAGAACCAGACCGCCATCGGCACGGGCGTCGGGGCGGCTGTGGGCGCGGGCATCGGCGCGCTGGTCGGCAACGGCAAGGGTGCAGCCATTGGTGGCGCAATTGGCGCCGCCACGGGCGCGGCGGCGGGCTACAACTGGGGCGCGATCAAGTCGAAGCTGAGCGGCGACACGGCCGGCACCGGCACGCAGATCACCGAACAGCCCGATGGCTCGCTCAAGCTGAACATCCCGAGCCAGGTGTCGTTCGATACCGATAGCGCGGTGATCAAGCCGTCATTCCGTGGCCCGCTGGATAGCGTGGCGCAGACGCTCACGTCGCATCCGGAACTGGCCGCCAACGTGGTCGGCCATACGGACAGCACGGGCAACCCCAACTACAACATGTCCTTGTCGCAAAAGCGGGCCCAAAGCGTGGCGAGCTACCTCACCGACCGCGGCGTTGCGCGCAATCGCCTCTCCGCCGAGGGCCGCGGCCAGACCCAGCCCGTGGCCGACAACGCCTCCGAGGCCGGCCGCGCACAAAATCGCCGCGTCGAAATTTATTTGAAACCAATTCAGGGGTGACCAGTCATAAAAAACGGGTGCCGCTTGCCATACGTTGCTGGCTCGCGATGCATGGCTGACCTCCCGGGTGGCGCCTGATTTCTCCTCCTTTTCCGTTGTGGAAAGCTGCGCCGGCTCAGACCGGCGCTTTTTTTTTGTCTCGCGAAACGTGCGGCAACGTGCCGCATGGATTCCGGCCGCCAACCCCTGGCATTCCCCTGTACCGGCCTGACACCGCCGGGCGCGCTAAAATATGCGTTTCTCCGCGCGCCGCCCTCGTTTTGCGGCCCGCCCGCACCTTTCTGGCCTGCCCATGTCCGAACGTCGCATCCTCATCACTTCCGCCCTGCCCTATGCCAACGGGCCGATCCACATCGGCCACCTGGTCGAGTACATCCAGACCGATATCTGGGTGCGCTTCCAACGCATGCGCGGGCATGAGACCTACTACGTGGGCGCCGACGACACCCACGGCACGCCCGTCATGCTGCGCGCCGAGAAGGAAGGCCTGACCCCGCGCCAACTGATCGAACGCGTCTGGACCGAGCACAAGCGTGATTTCGACAGCTTCCTGATCTCGTTCGACAACTACTACAGCACCGATTCCGACGAGAACAAGGCGCTGTCCGAACGCATTTACCTCCAGCTCAAGGAAAACGGCCTGATCGACGTGCGCGAGGTGGAGCAGTTCTACGACCCGGTCAAGGAAATGTTCTTGCCGGACCGCTTCATCAAGGGCGAGTGCCCGAAGTGCGGCGCGAAAGACCAGTACGGCGATTCGTGCGAAGTGTGCGGCGCGACCTACCAGCCGACCGACCTGAAGAACCCGTACTCCGTGGTGTCGGGCGCGACGCCGGTGCGCAAGTCGTCGGAGCACTACTTCTTCAAGCTGTCCGACCCGCGCTGCGAGAGCTTCCTGCGCGAGTGGGTGGCCGACCTGGCCCAGCCCGAAGCCACCAACAAGATGCGCGAATGGCTTGGCGACGATGGCGAAGCCAAGCTGTCGGACTGGGACATCTCGCGTGATGCGCCGTATTTCGGCTTCGAGATCCCGGGCGCGCCGGGCAAGTATTTCTATGTGTGGCTGGATGCACCGGTCGGCTACTACGCCAGCTTCAAGAACCTGTGCGGCAAGCTCGGCCTCGATTTCGATGCGTGGATCAACGAACACTCGACCACCGAGCAGTACCACTTCATCGGCAAGGACATCCTGTACTTCCACACGCTGTTCTGGCCGGCGATGCTCAAGTTCTCGGGCCACCGCACACCGACCAACGTGTTCGCGCATGGTTTCCTGACCGTGGACGGCGCCAAGATGAGCAAGTCGCGCGGCACGTTCATCACCGCGCAGAGCTACATCGACACCGGCCTGAACCCGGAATGGCTGCGCTACTACTTCGCCGCCAAGCTGAACGCGACGATGGAAGACCTGGACCTGAACCTGGACGACTTCATCGCCCGTGTGAACAGCGATCTGGTTGGCAAGTTCGTCAACATCGCCAGCCGCTCGGCCGGCTTCCTGGTCAAGCGCTTCGAGGGCCGCGTGAACGACGCCGCGCTCGGCCATCCGCTGATGGTGCAACTGCGCGAAGCCGCCCCGCAAATTGCGGACCTGTACGAGAAGCGCGAGTACAGCAAGGCGTTGCGTGCGGTGATGGAATTGGCCGACGCCGTCAACGCCTTCGTCGACACCGAAAAGCCGTGGGACCTCGCCAAGGACGAAGCCAACCGCGAGAAGCTGCACGCCGCGTGCTCCGTCGCGCTGGAAGCGTTCCGCCTGCTGGCCGTGTACCTCAAGCCGATCCTGCCGACGACGGTCGAGCGCATTGAAGCGTTCCTGAATGTCGAGCCGCTGACCTGGCGTGCGATTGATACGCAACTGTCGTCGGCCAAGCCGATCCAGCCGTATTCGCACCTGATGACGCGCGTGGACAAGAAGCAGGTGGATGCACTGGTGGAGGCGAATCGCCAATCGCTGCAGGCGACCGCCGATGCGCCGGCTGCTGCCGCCAACGGTGCTGCAACAATTGAGCCGATGGCCGAGACCATCACCATCGATGACTTCGCGAAGATTGATTTGCGCGTCGCCAAGATCGTGGCGTGCCAACGCGTGGAAGGCTCGAACAAGCTGCTGCAGCTCACGCTGGATGTGGGTGAAGGGAAGACGCGGAATGTGTTCTCGGGCATTCAATCGGCGTATGCGCCGGAAGACCTGGTTGGCAAGCTGACCGTGATGGTGGCCAACCTCGCGCCGCGCAAGATGAAGTTCGGGATGTCGGAAGGGATGGTGCTGGCGGCTTCGGCGGCGGATGAAAAGGCGCAGCCGGGCCTGTATATCCTCGAGCCGCATGCCGGCGCCGTGCCGGGGATGCGCGTGCGTTGATGCGCTGAACACACGCCAGAAACAACAAGGCCAACCCCATGGGGTTGGCCTTTGTTTTTTGACGTGCCACTAGGTTGGCACGCGGTCAGCCGCCATTCAACCGGTTGTCACTGCGCGATGTTGTGCTCACGCGCCCATCCGGCCCAAAGTGGACATTGAAAAACGCCTTCTCGGTCGGGCTTTCCATCCATTTGTAGCCCCAGACCTCTTCCTGCTTCAGCTTGAATGCCTCGACCTTGCCCGGCTTGCCGAGCATCCGGCGGATGTCGTCCTTGGTCTGCCCAGCACGTACGCGGCCAAAGTTCTCGGCAGTCAGGACCTGATCGATTTTCTGCACACGACCGTCGGGCCCGATCGTCACCATCCACGTTGACGTGCCTTCCGGCCCGCGCGGATATTCCAGCTGCCGCGTGCCGCCTTCGTTCTCCCAGATCATCTCCGGCTGGCCGGCGGTGGCCTTCACGTCGTCCTCGGTGGACTGCCCGGCCACGATGTCCTTGAATAGCAGGTTGTCCGGCTTGGCCGATTGCCACGCCCGCTTGGCGGCATCGCCCACCCGATCGACGGCCTGATCCACCTTCTGCTGATCACAGCCGAACAACCCCAGCAATGACGCCAGAATGCCCATGGTGACTCCCACTTGTGCGAGTTGACGATGATGCGTCATGGAACCCTCTCGTTCGAAACGTCTATCCGCCGCCATTCTGGCAGCCGGGTAGCCCAATTACCAACGCTTGTTGAACAGCACCGACGCGCCGTTGATCGTGCCGCCGCGCGCCACCACTGACCAGCGCCGTGAGAACTGCCACGTCAGCTTGACGATGGAATCGGCGGTGGACAGGCTCTGCTCATAGCCCACCGAAATGCTTTCCGAAATCGCCTTGCCCAGACTCACCACCTGCGGATCGGTCAGGCCCGAGGTGGACGCGCCGATCGAGAACTCGTCCAAGCCAAATCGTCGCGCCACATTCTTGCCTGCCACGTTACCCAGCAGGCCGAGCGCTGCGCCGGACATCGCCTGCTGCTGACCCAGACCCGCATTCGACGCGCTGTAGCCAAACATCAGCCACGAAAGCTTGTCTTCGTCGGGCACGTTGGGCTCGGAGACGAGCTTGACGCGTGGCTGGCGCACGGTGCCCGTCACCTGCACGCCGGCCTCGACCTCCTGGTTGCGGCGCATGGCGGTGATGTTGAACGACGGGTTGTTGATCGGCCCGATGAAGTTCAGCACGCCTTGGTCGATCGCCAGCTTGCGGCCGAAGGCTTCGTAGGTGCTGCCCTGGCGCACGTAGATCGTGCCGGTGCCGCGCAGAGGCACCAGCGGTTCGCTGTGCACGTGCATCTGGCCGCCGAGGGACAGATCTGCGCCCGCGCCCTTGAAGCGGAAGTTGTCGCCAAAATCCACATCGACATCGACGACTGGGCTGAAGCGGCCGGCGGGCTTTTCTTCGCGCTTGACGCCACGTTCGGCCTGGTTGCGCGCGGCATCGGCGCGACGGACGATGACCACGTCGTCTCCAAGTGCCGGCGCGCCGTCCTTGGGCAAATCGAACAATCCGCGGTCGACCTTGAACTTGCCGGTGATGGCCACGCGGTCGTTGTCGTTGGCGATGCGCGCCTGACCGGAGAGCACGAGCGTACGGTCCGGATCAGCAAACAGCTGGAGCTTGTCCGCAGCGATGGTGCCGGCCAGGTTCGGATTCGCCTCGCCCAGCTGCACACGACCCTGCGCCCGCACGGTGCCCTCGCCGCCGTGAAACACCACCTGCTGCAGGTCGACCACGTTCTGGTCCAGCGCCACGCGCACGAGACCACCGGTCAGGCGGATGCCCTGGTCGTACAGCGCGACTTCGATGTCCTGACCGGTCAGGAAGCCGCTTACCTTGGGCGCACCCACCGTGCCAGCAAAGGTCAGGCTCGCCGCAAGCTGGCCTTCCGTTGCCACGTCCGGCCCGAGCAGATCGCCGATGCCCTTGAGGTGGGGCAGGCTGATCGTCAACCCGCCGGTCAGAGGCGAGGCCGGCGACGTCAATGCCAATGCACCCGGTGCGGCATCGCGCGTCAGCCCGATACCCGCGTCGAGGTAAGCATTGCCCACGCGGTTGGATTGCACGGTACCGCGCAACGCCAGGCGCATGCCTTCGCCGCGCAGGTCCACCGTGGCTTCGGTGAGCCCCAGCGGAGTAAAGCCGCGCCCGGCGTTGATCGACAGATCGCCGCTGCGGCGCGCAATGTGGGCGGTGCCGGTCGCCGTGCTGCCGAGGTTGACATCCCACTGCCCATCGATCACGAGGTCGGTACGCACGGGCGGTGACTGGCCCGTCCACGTGCGCACCAGCTCCAGCACGCGCGCGATCTGCAAACCGTCGAAGCGGCCGGCGCTACGCAGATGGCCCTGATTCGATTCCACCCGTTCGATATGGATGGGCGTCTGATCCAGCGTCAGGTCCGTGCGGCCAACCACTAGACGACCGGGCGCCACCGACACCCGCACCGGCGCCTTCAATTGCAGATTGGGCGCGCCTTGCGCGGATAGGGTCGAGATCGTGCCGTCCCACGCATCGCCGCCGTTCCCGGACGTGAGGGCACCGTCGCCTGCCAGCGCGAACTTGAACGGCTGGCTGCGCACGTTGCCATCGGCATCGGCGCGGAAGCGGTGCGCACGGCGCGTGCCGTCCAGCGTGGCGTGCACCTCGCGCAGCGACAGGCTCGGGCCCGTCACGCGTTGCGCGGTCAGTTCGAACTGCAACGGGCCATCGATACCGTCACGCATCTGCGCGCGGCCATTTGCCAGTTCGATCTTGTTGCCTTGATAGGCGAGCTGGTTGGCGCGGAACGTGGCATCGACCTGCGGCCGCTTGATCGTGCCAGACACATCGCCGGACAGGCTGAGCGCCCCGCTCACGCCAAGCTGCAAACGCGCAAGCTGCGGCGCATCGACCTCGACGTGCAGACGGTCGCCCGCCGCACCGAAGCTGCCGCGCAGGCTGGCCTTGTTGCCGGCCACATCGAGCTTGGCGTCGCTGGGCAACAGGCGTTCGCCGCGAAGGTGGACATTGCCGTCGCCGGTCATGGGCAAGCCGGCGTAATCGCTGTCGCGGACGGTAAATTTGATGGCAGCGTCGATGGGCTCCGCCAGCGTGCCGCGCGCATCAAACTCCGCGTTGATGCGGCCCTTGGCCACCTTCGCCAATCGCGCGGGATCGAACTCCGCCAGGTTGCCCTTGAAGGCGAACGACTGCGCATCGTCATGCTTGAGCGTGCCGGCCAATGTCAACCGCGAACGGCCGAGCGACACCTGTGCGTTCTCCACCGCCACCTGCGTCGCATCGAGCACGGCCTTGGCCTGCGCACGCATATCGCCGCCGGCCAGATCGAGCGCGACGTGCTGGGTGCCACCCGCAAAATCCACGGTGACGGGGCCGGCGAGCTTCGTCTTCTCCAGCGAGGCATGCAGCGCTTGCAGATCCAACTGACGCACATCGACGCGCAACGTGCCGTGGCCCTTCTTGACGTCCGCACCGCCGCTCAGTTGCGCGCCGCCGAGCAGGCGTACATCCAAGCCGGTGAGCTGTTGATCATCTTCGTTCAAGCGCACCTGCGCACGCAGGGACTGCAGCGGCAGCTTCTGCTTGTCGAGCGTGCCGGGCTGCGCGTTGTCGATCTGGATGGGGCCGGCGACGGTCAGCGTCTTGGCCTGTTCGTCGGGACGCAGATCCGCGTGGATGGACAGCGACGCTTCCGGCGCGCCGTGGGCAAACGCACGCGGGTTGACATGGTCAGCCGATACAACGGCGCGCGACAGCGGCAGCACGCCGAACGGCGTGGCGTCGATCTGCGCCTGCGCGGTCAGCTTGGCGCCGGTACCGGTGGCGTCGATATGCAACGCCTCCAGCGAGCCGGACAACTGCGCCGATACCGCCGCATCCTGCTTCTGGCCGTTCGCCTCGAACTGCGTGGCTAGTGTGGCTGCGCCGGTGAGCGGATACGGCCGCGTGCCGGTCATGTGCAACGTGGCGGCCAGCTTGCCGGCAGGCGTTTCCATGCCGTCGAGCAGCACATTGTGGTGCGTGCCATCCGTATGCACGCTGCCGGCAATCGCCTTTAGTTCGGTGGTGGATGTGCCCTCGCGGATGGCGAGCCGATCCACGGCCAGCCGATCCACATCCAGCGCCAGCGGCAACACCAATGAATCGGGCGGGCCACTCGGTGGCGTCGGCGGCGTCGGGTGCAGGATCACCTCGACATTGCCGGCGCGCAGATACGCGAAGTGCGCATGCCACGGGCCGCGCGTGATGGCCCAGCGGCCTTCCACATGGTCGATACGTACTTCCGTGCTGCCCGCGCGCACGTGCAGATCACGCAGCGACAGGCCCTCGCGCACCGTGCCGCCTTCCAGCTTGCCGGACACATAGGCGTGACCGAAACGCGTGGCAAGCGACCACAACTGCGCCGTGCCCATCTGAGAATGGATGGCCCAGACAAGCCAGCCGGCCAGCGCCAGCACGATCACCAGGACCAGGGCGACAAAGCCTCCAAACCACCGCAGCGTGCGGCGGCCCCAGCCCCGCTTGGGACGTGGTGCTTCGGGCTGCTTGGAATCCGGCGTTTGCGAGTCGGTCATCGTCATGCTCAGAACGCGATGCCCAGCGATACGCTCGGCCGGAACTGCTTCTGCTGGATGCCGTAGGCCAGATCCACCTGGATCGGCCCCACGGGGCTTTTCCAGCGCACGCCAGCGCCGACACCGTTGAACCAGCGGCGCTGGGTCCAGTTGTCGGTGGCCGTGCCGGTATCCCAAAACACGGCGGCGCCCCACTGCGGCAGGAACCAGCGCTGATATTCCAACCCACCGGTCACGAGAAATTTGGCGGGCAACGTGCTGCCGTTGACATCGTTACCGATGCTCTGAAAGTCGTAGCCGCGCACCGATTGCGTACCGCCCGTACGGAAGCGCAGCGTGGCCGGCACGCCATCTCCAGGGCCCGACGTGATGACGGCGCCCAACTCGCCCCGCGCGACAAAGATGTCACGCTGCCCCACCGGCACGAACTGGCGAATGCGGCTATACGAACGCACGAACGACTGGTCCGTCAGCACGCCCTTGACCGCCGCGCCGATCTGCGTGGTGATGATGTTGCCGCGACGCGGGAACAGCGGGTCGTCCACATCGCGGCGGGTCCAGGCAAAGCCGGGGACCAGCGCCTTGCTCAGCTGACGCTCGGCGCCGTCGGGGCGCAAGTCGTCGTAATAGAAGTTGACCGTAAACGACGTCTCATAGATGCCGCGTACACGTGTCTGCTTGAAACCGGAGCGATAGCTGCGCGTGTCGGTGCCCGAGGTGTCGGTGCGGTCCATGCTGCCGTAGATGCTGTTGACGTACTGCTTGTCGTCGGGCGGCAACGTCACACTGCCGAACAGGTATTGGCGGCGCTGTTCGATGCGCGCCTGCGTGTCCAGCACCCAGGCCTTGTTGAACAGGTTCAGGTACTGATAGCGCCCTTCGAGCGAGGCACCGGTGTCCGTGCCATACCCCACGCCGCTGGTGATGCGGTTGGGCGGGTACTCCCGCACGCGCACGCGCACGGGTGCGTTGACCGGGGTCTTCGGATCGTCGCCCAGATCAACAATCGCGTTGGAAAAATACGGCTGCCCCTGAATGGCCGCCTGCAACGCCTGCAGGCGGTCGGCGGAATAATCCTCGCCCACGCGCAGCGGGTTGACATGGTCAATGATGCCGCGCGGATAACGCGACAAACCCTGCACGTCCAGTGGCCCCAGGGTGTACGCCGGGCCGCTATCGTAAGCAACGGAGAGATCAGCCTTGCTCTCGTCGGGGTCGATACGCGCCTGGGAATCCAGTTGCTTGGCCGCGTAATAGCGTTTGCTCTGCAGCGCCGCCAGGCTGTCGTCCTTGGCCTTGTCCCAGCCCGCCTGGCGGAAGGCCGTACCGTGCGAAAGGCCCCACGCTTTTTTCAGTTCGTCGATGCGCTTCGGGTCTTGCGTGATGGCGCCGGTGAAGTCCAGCGCCACGTTATCGATGGTGGTACGCGGGCCAGGCTCGACCTTCACGCTGATCACATGGTGGTCCGGCGGGCCTTCGATTTTCGCGATGGCCTTGGGCACAAAGTAACCCTCGGTCGCTGTCAGCTTGGTGACCTGGTCGCCAATCGTTTCGACCATGTACTGCAACTGGTCTTCGGTGATGTCCTTGCGATCTTTGTAGCGCGACAGGTCAAGATGACGCTCCAGCAGGTCGCGGATGGCCTTGGGCGCCTCGATCTTGACGTCATACTCCGCGCTCGCCGGCGCACAGACGAGCGCCAGCGCGCAGCCGGCAGCGAGTGTGGCCGCATGCAAGACGGAACGGGGAAAACGTGACGGTCGCGATGGTCGCTGGGGGCCAATCATCGTGGCAAGCGTGGCGCCGCCCCATGGGCCGGCTGAGTCGGAAAGAAGCCGTATTTGACCATACCGATCCTGACGGGTGCCCAGGCAAATGCAACAGAGATGTCCTTTCAGACCGATCCGAACGCCTTCGCAGGGGCCGTGCCCGTCGGCCAATACGGTAAAATGCGCTGTTTTCCGCCCGGAACGTTCCCGTGCGGGCAAGATCACCCAACCTCACCGACTGCCATGGCCCTGTACAAGTCCGAGATCACCCAGTTCCTGGAAGAACTCAAGACCCAGAAGCCCGATCTGGAAGCGCAACAGCGCCAAGGTCGCGCCCTGCTGTGGGACAAGGACCCGATCGACCTGGAAGAGCGCGCACGCGCCAAGACCGCCCGCGTGCCGCAAAAGCCGTACGTCTACTCGCTGGACTGATCGGCCCACCAGGCCCACTAGGCCCACCGCCGCATGACCACCCCCGCGCAGGACAAGCTGCCGCTGCCTGTCGAGCTGCCCAACGTGGCGCCCGATCAGGACTCCACGCCCGCGCAGGTCGACGGCCTCGCCTTTGCACGGCTCTATGGCGAGCCGCTGTTCAAGCTCCCGCAGGATCTGTACATCCCGCCCGACGCGCTCGAGGTCTTCCTTGAGGCGTTTGAAGGCCCGCTGGACTTGCTGTTGTACCTGATCCGCCGCCAGAACTTCAATGTGCTGGACATTCCGCTGGCGCAAGTCACGCGGCAGTACCTGGCCTACATCGAGCAGATCCGCGCGACCAACCTGGAGCTGGCCGCCGAATACCTGCTGATGGCGGCCATGCTGATCGAGATCAAGTCGCGCATGCTGCTGCCGGTCAAGAAAACCGACTCCGGCGAAGAACCCGAAGACCCGCGCGCCGAACTGGTGCGCCGCCTGCTCGAATACGAGCAGATGAAGCTCGCCGCGCAGAAGCTCGATACGCTGCCGCAGCTCGGTCGCGACTTCCTGCGCGCGCAGGTCTACATCGAGCAGAGCCTCGCGCCACGCTACCCCGACGTCAATTCCGACGACCTGCGCGTCGCGTGGGCCGACGTGCTGCGCCGGGCCAAGCTCACGCAGCACCACAAGATCTCGCGCGAAGAGCTGTCCGTGCGCGAGCACATGAGCCAGATCCTGCGCAAGCTCCAGCACGCGCGGTTCATGGAATTCACCGAGCTGTTCGAAGAAGCGATCCAGTCCGGCAAGGGCGCGCCCATCGTGGTGGTCAACTTTGTCGCCATGCTGGAGCTCTCGCGCGAATCGCTGCTCGAGATCACGCAGGCGGAACCGTACGCGCCCATCTACGTGCGCCTTGCCTATTCACCGACGTAATTCGGCCGACGTCATTGGCCAACATGAAGCGTTAGCTCACCACCACACCGCATGAAAGTCATCTCGTCCATCCAGGAACTGCGCGACCAGCTGCGCGGCCAGAACCGCGTCGCCTTCGTGCCGACCATGGGCAACCTGCATGAGGGCCACCTCAGCCTGATGCGCCTGGCGCGCCAGCATGGCGACCCGGTGGTGGCATCCATCTTCGTGAACCGCCTGCAGTTCGGCCCGAACGAAGATTTCGACAAATACCCGCGCACCCTGCAGGACGACATCGAAAAGCTGCAGAAGGAAGGCGTGTACGTGCTGTTCGCGCCCACCGAGCGCGACATGTACCCCGAGCCGCAGGAATACCGCGTCGAGCCGCCGCACGACCTGGGCGACACGCTCGAAGGCGAATTCCGCCCCGGCTTCTTCAAGGGCGTGTGCACGGTGGTGATGAAGCTGTTCTGCTGCGTGCAGCCGCGCGTGGCAGTGTTCGGCAAGAAGGACTACCAGCAGTTGATGATCGTGCGCCGCATGGCCCACCAGTTTGCGCTGCCGGTGGACATCATCCCGGCCGAGACGGTGCGCGCAGACGACGGCCTGGCGCTGTCGTCGCGCAACATGTACCTGTCCAACGACGAGCGCGTCGAAGCGCCCGAGCTGTACCGCACGCTGCACCAGGTGCGCCAGGACGTGCTCGAAACCGTGCTGCAAGGCCAGGCCTCGCACGAAGAGGTGACCAACAAGGCGATGGAGTACCTGCGTGGCCGCGGCTGGCAGCCCGATTACGTGGCAGTGCGCCGCCGCTCCGACCTGCAAGTGCCGACGCCAGACAACATCGCCGCGGGCGAACCGCTAGTGGTGCTGACCGCCGCCAAGCTCGGCAAGACGCGCCTGATCGATAACCTCGAGATTTGAGCGAGGTATCGCCCAACGACAAAGCCCGGCAATTGCCGGGCTTTTTTCATGCTGCCGCCGACGTCTCGGCCGGCACGGCCTGCGGCGGCGTTCCCCCCAACCAGCCGAGGATGCCGCCCCACTGCTCCACGTCCTTCGCCACGCGTGAGGGCGCCACGTCCCACAGCGTCAAGCCATGCGCGGCCAGTTGCACGTAGTTCTGGGTGTCCCGCAGATAACCGAGGATCGGCACCTCCAGCCCCTGCACAAAGCGCTGAAGCTGTTCTGCGGCGCGGGTGCGCATGTCCACACGCATACCGACCACGCCCAGTTTGACGTCGCCGTGGCGGATCGGCTTTTCATCGGCCAGTTTGCGCAGGAAAGTCTGCGTGGCAAGGATGTCGAACATCGACGGCTGCAGCGGCACGATCACGTGGTCCGACAATTTGATGAGGTCGGTCAGCCGCCAGCCGTGCAGCCCAGCCGGCGTGTCGAGCACCACGTGCGTGGTGCCCTTGGGCGGCTTGGCGATGTGGTCGGCGTTGATTTCCCACGTGCTGATGGGCTTGGCAGTGTCGGGGCGCAAGGCGAGCCATTCTCGGGAAGACTGTTGGCGATCGGTATCGCCCAGCATCACAGCGTGATCCTGCGCGGCAAAGTAGCCGGCCAGGTTCGTTGCCAACGTGGTCTTGCCCACTCCACCCTTCGGATTCGCTACAACGGCCACCGGCATGCCTGCCTCCTTGTACGCAGCGTGCGCTCGTCGAATCGTGTGGCGAGTCAATCACTCGCCGAATGTACCTATCCGATAATTATGGCTCAGCCCGCACGTGGCAGCGCGCCGAAGAGCGCGGCAAGGTCGAGATGCGCTTCACACGTGTCCGCCAGGCGTTCGAGCGAGGCTTCGCGCAGCGCAGCGTAGTCCTGCGCCTGCGCATCGCGTACGCCGGCCCAGCTGAGTAGCGCACGGCAGGCCTCGGGCGCATCGAACAGCCCGTGGAGATAGGTAGCGAGAATCTGCCCATCCGCCGAGATCGTACCGTCCGTACGGCCATCGTCGAGCTGCACGGCGGGCCGAGCGAGCGCCGGCCCATCGGTCACGCCCATGTGGATTTCGTAGCCGGTGATGGCTGCGCCGCCCTGCGCCAACGTGCCGCGCACCTGACGCAGTTGCTTGGCGGCTTCCAGCGTGGTCTCGAACTCCAGATAGCCGAGGCCATCCACGCTGCCGGGCGCCCCTTCCAAACCTTGCGGATCGTGCAGGCGTCGCCCCAGCATCTGCATGCCACCGCAAATGCCGATCAGCTTGCCGCCGTAGCGCAGGTGCCGCGCGATGGCCGCTTCCCAGCCGTTGGCACGCAGCCAGGCAAGGTCCGCCTGCACGCTCTTGCTGCCCGGCAGGATGATGAGGTCGGCAGGCGGAATCGGTTGGCCAGGGCCGATCAATCGCACGTCCACTTGCGGATGGGCGCGCAGCGCGTCGAAATCGGTGTGGTTGGACACGCGCGGCAACACCGGAATGACCACGCGCAGCGCGTCGCCTGCAGCTGCGCGCTGCGATGTCTGCACGGCATCTTCCGCGTCGAGGTGCAAACCCTGCAGATAGGGCAGCACACCCAACACTGGTTTACCCGTCTGCGCGGTCAGCCAGTCGAGCCCCGGCGTCAGCAGCGAAATATCGCCGCGAAACCGGTTGATGACGAAGCCGGCCACGCGCGCACGTTCGCTATCCGACAAGCACGCGAGCGTGCCGACGAGATGCGCGAACACACCACCCCGATCAATGTCCGCGACGAGCACCACCGGGCAGTCCACCGCTTCCGCAAACCCCATGTTGGCGATGTCGCGGTCGCGCAGGTTGATCTCGGCCGGGCTGCCCGCGCCTTCCACGAGCACGAGGTCGTATTGCGCGCGCAGGCGCGTGTGCGACTCCAGCACGGCCGCCATGGCGGTGGGCTTGTAGGCGTGATACGCGCGTGCATTCAGATCGCAGCGCGGCTGGCCGTGGATGATGACCTGCGCGCCGGTGTCGCTGTTGGGCTTGAGCAGCACGGGGTTCATGTCCACCGTGGGTGCGAGGCCGGCGGCCTGCGCCTGCAACGCCTGCGCCCGGCCGATCTCGCCGCCATCTGCAGTGACGGCGCTGTTGAGCGCCATGTTCTGCGGCTTGAACGGCGCCACACGCACACCGGCGCGATGTGCGACACGGCACAACCCGGCGACCACCGTGCTCTTGCCGGCGTCGGACGTGGTGCCCTGGATCATCAGCGTGCCCCGCCACGTGGGCGCTGGCACAGAAAACGGAGGCTTCGACATGCGCGGATTATCGCATTCGAGACCATCGGCTCACGGCTAAAATAGCGGGATGTCACGCCGTCTCACACTCGTCCTCGGTGGTGCCCGCTCCGGCAAGAGCCACCACGCTGAACAACTCGCGCTGCAGTGCGCGGGGCCGGTCACCTACGTCGCTACCGCGCGCGAGGGCGATGAAGAGATGCAGTTGCGCGTGGCCCTGCACCGTGCGCGCCGCCCCGAGCAGTGGGCGCTGATTGAAGAACCCACGCGCCTGGCCGAGGCGCTGTACACGCACGCGCAGCACGGGGGCTGCGTGCTGGTGGACTGCATCACGCTGTGGCTCAACAACCTGCTCTTCTCCGGGCATCACGAATATCCGGAGACCGGCCTCATCACGCCGCCCGAAGCGTGGACGGCTGAAATCGACGCGCTCCTGACCGCGCTGCCGCTTCTACCTGGCGAAGTCATCCTCGTGAGCAACGAGATTGGCCTGGGCGTGGTGCCGATGGGCGCCATCACGCGTTTCTATGTCGATGAACTGGGCCGACTGAACCAGCGCCTGGCCGCGCTGGCCGACAACGTGCATCTGCTCGTGGCCGGCATCCCGATGGTGGTCAAAGGGCCGGCGCTCGGCGCGGCATCGTGAATCTGGGCGGTGTGTCCGACCTAGGATGGCCACTCGTGGCGCTGGCTGCGCTGGCGGGTGTGCTGCTCGACCACGTCTTTGGCGAAGTCCCACGCTGGCATCCATTGGTGGGCTTCGGACGCATCGCCATCGCCGTGGAACGCGCCATGAACCGCCGGCCTGCCGCGCTGGCGTGGTCGCGCCTCATCGGGCTGACAGCGTGGGCGATCACCGTGTTGCCGTTCGTATTGCTGGCGGGATGGCTCGTCGTCTCGATATGGAGCGCCTCCCCATGGTTGGTGGTCGCGCTCGATGCCATCGCGCTGTATTTCGCCATCGGCGCGCGCAGTTTGCACGACCATATCGCGCCGATTGCCCATGCGCTGCGTGATGCGGATCTGCCCCGCGCACGTGCCCTCGCTTCACGCATTGTCTCGCGCGATTTGCGCGATGCCGGCGATGAGCCCATCGCCCGTGCCGCCGTGGAATCCGCGCTGGAAAACGGCAGCGATGCCATCTTCGCACCACTGTTCTGGCTGGTGGTGGCAGGCGCGCCCGGCGTGGTGCTGTATCGGCTCGCCAATACGCTCGACGCAATGTGGGGTTACCGCAATGCGCGCTTCACCGGCTTTGGCTGGGCAGCGGCGCGCATCGACGACGTGCTCAACTGGGTTCCCGCGCGACTGACGGCGATGAGCTATGCGCTCCTCGGCCACACCGCCGATGCATTGCGTTGCTGGCGCGTGCAAGCACCGCAGTGGTCGAGCCCCAACGCCGGCCCTGTCATGGCAGCCGGCGCAGGCAGCCTGCGCGTGCAGTTGGGTGGCACAGCACGCTACGAGGGCGTCGACGAAGCGCGCCCTGCGCTGGGCACCGGCGAACCCGCAATCGCGGAAGACATCACCCGCGCGCTGACGCTGGTGTCGCGCACGTTGTGGCTGTGGCTCGGTGTACTGATGCTCATCGCTGCCATCGTACGGGGCTTGCCATGAGCGGCATCGTCCATGGCGGCAATCTCGCGGCCGCACGTGCGCTGTATGGGGAGCCTGCCGGCGGCTGGCTGGATCTGTCGACCGGCATCAACCCGTGTGGCTATCCCATCCCGCCGATTCCCTCCGACGCATGGCTGCGGCTGCCCGAAGACGATGGCCTGGAGGCACAGGCGGCCGCGCACTACGGCGTGAGCGACGCACGCGCCGTGCTGGCCGTTGCGGGCTCGCAGGCCGCCATTCGCGCGCTGCCCGCCCTGTTGCCGCACGGCCGCGTCGGCGTGGCACAAGTCGGCTACAGCGAATACGCACCTGCCTTTGCGCGCGCTGGGCACGATGTTGTGCCGTTGCCCGAATCCGCCTTCCTGGGCGACCTGCCCGACGATGTCCGACACCTCGTCGTCGTCAACCCGAACAACCCAACCGCACGCCTGCTGCCGGCCGAGACCTTGCGCGACTGGCATACGCGCCTGCACGCGCGTGGCGGCACCTTGATCGTGGACGAAGCGTTCGTCGAAGCTTTCGACGCGGGCCCAACGCTTGCGCCTTTGGCAGGTACGCCCGGGCTTATCGTGCTGCGCTCGATCGGCAAGTTCTATGGGCTGGCCGGCGCCCGCATCGGCTTCGTGCTGGCTGCGCCCGATGTGCTGGCGGCGCTGCGTGATGCGCTGGGCCACTGGACCGTCAACGGCCCCGCTCGCACTGTCGTACGTGCAGCCCTAGCAGATACCGCCTGGCAGGCGGCAACCCGCCATCGCCTGCAGTGCGAGGGCGCGAGGCTGCACACGTTGTTGGATCGCCACGGTCTACCGAACACCGCGACGCCGCTCTTTGCCTGGGCACCCACAGCACACGCACCGACGCTGCACGCAAGCCTGGCGCGCCTGGGCGTCTGGACACGCCGCTTCGATGCGCCCGTGCCCGGACTGCGCTTCGGTTTGCCTGCGGATGAAACCGGATGGCAACGCCTTGGCGATGCGTTAGCATCGCTCTCGCATTCCGCTTGACCGCCCCCCTTGATGATCGTCCGTCCTTCCCGTCTTGCCGGCCATGTGGCCGCGCTTGGTCTGGCTGCGTTGCTCGCTATGGCACCGGCGCTTGCCGCCATTTCCGTCAACGATGACAGCGGTGCCACTGTCACGCTCCAACGCCCGGCGCAGCGCGTCGTGAGCCTGGCGCCGCACGCAACCGAACTGCTGTTTGCGGCCGGTGGCGGCGCGCGCATCGTCGGTACCGTCAGCTACAGCGACTACCCGCCGCCCGCGCGCGACATTCCGCACGTGGGTGACAACCGCTCGCTCGACTTGGAGCGCATTGCTGCCCTCAAACCCGATCTCGTCGTGGTCTGGCGCCACGGAAATGCGCAAAAGCAGATCGATCGTCTGCGCGCGCTGGGCATTCCGCTGTTCTTCTCGGAGCCGCATCGACTGGGCGATATTCCCCGCTCGATTGAGGCGCTCGGCACGCTGCTCGACACCCGCGCCAGCGCCCACGACGCCGCCCAGCAATTCCGCCAGCGCGTCGACACGCTGCGCAATCGTTATGCGAGCCGGCCGCCGGTGTCGGTGTTCTATCAGGTGTGGGAACAGCCGCTGATGACGCTCAACGGCCAGCACATTTTCTCGGACATGCTTGCCCTGTGCGGTGGGCGCAATGTGTTCGCCAGCGAGCCGCTGCTGGTGCCCACCGTGTCGACTGAGGCCGTCATTGCCGCCAACCCCGAAGTCTTGCTGACGGCCAGCATGGGCGCCACGCAAGGCAGCCGCCCCATCGACACGCTCGACGGGTGGAAGCGCTGGCCGCGCCTGCTGGCCGTGCAGCGCGGCAACTTGTTCAGCATCAATGGCGATCTGATGAACCGTTTCGGCCCACGCCTCGTCGATGCTGCCGCGCAGTTGTGCGAAGACCTGGAGCTGGCGCGCACGCGCCGCCTGGGCACGCAAGCCGCGAACGCGGCACGCCACTAACCGATCCGCATCCGCGTCAACGGTTCCAGAACAGCAAGACCGGCACGCCACCCGGCTGCACACGAAAGCCGCAGGCCCCGCCCCATTGCAGCGGCCATTGCAACGTCTCCGCCAGCGGGCGCTGCAACCAGTACGCCGCCAGCGCCCGCATGCAGCCCGCATGCGTCACCGCCCAGACGCACGAGTCGGGCGCGGGCATGCTTGCTACGGCATCCGCCCACGTCGTCACGCGGGCCAGCAACTCCGCTGCCGATTCCCCGCCATGCGGATTGCCATGCACGAGGTCACGCGCCCAGCGGTCGACTTCTGCGCGGGGGATGTCGTCCCACTGGCAGCCTTCCCAGGTGCCGAAATCGAGCTCCATCAATTGCGCGTCGATCTCGATAGGTGGCAGTTCAGCCGCCTGCGCGATCGCCTGCGCCGTCAGGTGACTGCGTTGCAGCGGGCTGGCCAGCAAACGGTGCGGCGGATGCGCGCTGAGTTTGTCGACGATGGCCGAAGGATGGGGGTCCATCGGATCCTCCAACGGCAGATCGGTGCGGCCATAGCAGAGGCCAGCCGTCATGGCGGGCCGCGCATGCCGGATCAGGATG
This sequence comes from Ralstonia sp. 25C, assembly GCF_051904805.1. Classification (NCBI taxonomy): domain Bacteria; kingdom Pseudomonadati; phylum Pseudomonadota; class Betaproteobacteria; order Burkholderiales; family Burkholderiaceae; genus Ralstonia; species Ralstonia sp. 25C. Next base: position 941,932 of record NZ_CP196737.1, read on the forward strand.
AAATCCATGCCAACAGCCCCCACAGAATCAGCAATTCGAACACTTGCTGCGCCATCCCCAGGCAATCGCCCGTGATGCCGCCAATGCGGCGCACAAAGTAGCAACCCAGGAGCCAGCGCGCGATGCTCAACCCGACCACGACAAGCACCGCGCACACCCACCCAAACCATAACAACGGGGCGATGCCGAAGACACCCGCCCACAGCGCATCGCTCCAACGCATGCGTTGTGCGACGGGCTTGGCCTTGCCCTCAGCGCGCACGTAATCGTGCGTGAGCAAGTAGCTGACAGCGGCAGCGCGGCTCGCGGCATGGGCCGCCACCATCGCGGCGAGGATCGCCAACCCGTGCGGCGCCATCGCCGTCAGCAGTTGCCACTTGAGCAGGAGCGCCATGCACACCGCAATGGCCCCGAACGCGCCGATGCGCGAGTCGTGCATGATGCGCAGCCGGTCTTCGGGCGTGTAGCCGCCGCCAAAGCCATCGGCGCAATCGGCCAGGCCATCTTCGTGGAAGGCGCCCGTCAACAACAGCGTGGCGACCATCGACACGGCAACCGCCACGCCCGCCGCCGGCACCGTGCGCGACACCAGCCAATACACCGCAGCAGCCACTGCCCCGACCAGCCAGCCGATCAACGGAAAGTAACGCGCCGCGCGATTCAACCCCGCTTGCGAGAACCCCACCGACGCCGGCACAGGGATGCGGGTGAAATACCCGACTGCCGTCCACAACGCCTGCCAGTGCTCTCGCAGGACGTTCATGACGCAGAACGCTCGCTCACGCCTGCGCTGGCAAACGTCGCCATCTCACGCAGGAACGCCACCGCCGACACGACGAGCGGATAGGCCAGCACCGCGCCGGTCCCCTCACCCAAACGCAACGACAACGACAACAGCGGCCGCGCATCGAGCACCTCCAGCAGCGCACGATGCCCGCGCTCATCCGACGCGTGGCCGAAGACGCAGAAGCGCAGCACGGCGGGCGCCACACGTGCTGCTACCAGGACCGCCGCCGTAGCAATAAACCCATCGACGAGGATGACCATGCGCCGCCGGGCTGCTTCAATGACCGCGCCCACCATCGCCGCGATTTCGAATCCGCCAAAGCAAGCCAGCGCATCCAGCGGTTCGCGCGCGTCAGCATGTTTGGCCAGCGCAGCCTCCAGCACGGCGCGTTTATGGGCCACGCCGTCATCGTCCAACCCTGTGCCGCGGCCAACACATTGCGCCACCGGCAGATCGCACAGCCGCGCCATCAGGCACGCGGCGGCAGCCGTGTTGGCGATGCCCATTTCGCCCAGCGCGATGACGTTGGTGCCCAGCCCCGCGTGGTGTGCCACACGTTGTGCGCCAAGTGCCATGGCACGGTCGCGCTCGTCGGCGGTCATGGCGGGCTGCTCGGCAAAGTTGCGTGTGCCGGAACCGATGGGCGCATCGACCAGGCCTGGCGTATCAGGCGTCCATAGCGGCGCGGCCACGCCGGCGTTCACCACTTCCAGCGCAAACCCATGCTGACGACAGAACACGTTGATGGCCGCGCCACCCGCGATGAAGTTGAGCACCATCTGCGCAGTCACCGCCTGTGGATAAGCGCTCACCCCCGCGTGGGCGATGCCGTGGTCTGCGGCAAAGACCACCGTGGCCGGGCGCGTGAGCACCGGCGATTCGGTGTTTTGGATCAGGCCAATCTGCACCGCCAGCGCTTCCAGCCGGCCCAGCGCACCCAGCGGTTTGGTCTTGCTATCCACAATCGCCCGCAAGCGGGTGTTCAGCGTCGGATCGAAGGAAGGGATTTGCATGTCAGACATCGTCATCGGGATCATCCGGAATCAGCGCCGTGCGGTGGCCGTCCGCCACCTCGGCAATGGGGGTGCGCAGCACGCGTGCGCAGTGTTGGGACGTGAGGACATCGGCGACGGGGCCTACAGTGGTATGGCCTTCGCCGTCCATCAACAAGGCATGCGTGCCGAAGCGACGCGCCAGATTCAAATCGTGCACCGTCAGCACTACCAACCAGCCGTGCTTGCGGCAGCCTTCGCGCAGCAGACGGAGCACGGCAATCTGTTGATGCAAGTCGAGGTGTGCAACGGGCTCGTCGAGCAACAGCACACGCGCGTCCTGCGCCACCACGGCCGCCATGGCCACGCGCTGGCGCTCGCCGCCGGAGAGCGTGCGCACATCCCGCTGGGCAAGCGGCTGCAACTGCAGCGCAGACAGTGCCGCATCCACAGCGTGTGTATCGGCATCCCCCTCCCACTCCCAGCGCGCGAGGTGCGGGTGGCGGCCCGTCATCACCACGTCGGCCACGGTGATCGGAAAGGTGTCATGCAGCGTCTGCGGCAAGAACGCCCGGCGGCGGGCCATCGGCAACGCGGGCCAGTCGGCAAGCGGCATGCCGTCGAGCGCAATGGTGCCGCCGTCCGGCGCGCGCAGGCCTGCCAGCACGGAAAGCCACGTCGATTTGCCCGCGCCGTTTGGACCGACAACGCACCAGAGTTGGCCGGCAGTAGCCGTCATCGACAAGCGCTCGATCAACACACGCCCATCCACGGTGACACGCAGATTGTGCAACGCGAATTCAGGCGGCGCGTCCATGCGCGCAAACACGTCGGGCGTGGGCACACGGCGCAGCCAGCTCATCGCCCACTCCGCATCAGCAGGTAGAGAAACGTCGGCACGCCCAGCATGGTGGTGATCACGCCCACGGGCAGTTGCGTCGGGGCGATCAGCGTGCGGGCGATCAGGTCCGCGAGCATCAGCAGACCGCCACCCGCCATCGCCGTGGCAGGCAGGTGGATACGCACGTCGCGCGTCCACGCCAGGCGCACCATATGCGGCACCAGCAGGCCGACAAAGGCGACGGAGCCGGCAATCGTCACCGCCACCGCTGTGCACAGCGAGGCGACCACGTAGATCAGCGCCCGCACGCGCGCCACGGGCACGCCCAGCGCGCGAGCGCGCGTCTCGCCTGTCAGCAGCACGTTCAGATCGCGCGCATGCGGCAGCACCACGGCCACCGCAGCAGCGAGCGCAACTAACGCGCCCACATAACGATCGGCGCCACCCAGGTCGCCGACCATCCAGAAAATCATGCCGCGCAGCTTGTTCTCAGGTGCAACCGTGAGGATCAAGGTAATCAACCCAACCCAGCCAGAGGCCATCACCACGCCGCCGAGCAGCAAGCGCGCATTCGCCTCGCCCGGCTCGCCGCGCCACAGGTGCTGACGCGCCAACGCAGCCACCAGCGCCATCGACAGCAATGCCCCCGCACCAGCGCTAACCTGCACGCCCCACCACGGCAGCGAAAACAGCATCGCCGTGAGCGCCGCCACCGCGCCGCCGCCGGACACCCCCAGCACATACGGATCAGCCAGCGGGTTGCGCAACAGCATCTGCATCAACGCGCCCGCAAAGGCCAGCAGCCCGCCAGCGGCAAATGCAGCGCCCGCGCGCGGCAGGCGCAACTCGGTGACGATGCCTGCAGCCAAGCCATCGCCACCGCCAATCAAGGCCCGCCAAACCTCGGCGGGCGACAACCTCACGCTGCCGAGCATCAACGACGCCACCAGCACCACCACGCACGCGAGCGCCAGCAGCGACCACAGTCGCCAGGCAAAGCCGCGCGCGGGCAGTGCAGATGTGCTCATCGTTTCGGTTCGTGCTGTTGCCACGACAGCGTGAAGAACACCCCACGCGATGCCGTGTTGTACGGATAGATCAACTGGTAGTTCTTGTTCGTCACGTTCTCAATGCGCGCCGACAGCGCCCAGTCCTGCGTGATCTGATATCGGCCAACCACATTCAGCAAGCCATAACCGCCAAGCATTCGGGTCGAATCCCGGCGATCCCCCGCCGCATTCCACTCCACGCCCGCCGAGAACGGCCCAAACGTCTTGTACGCCGATACGCTGCCGAAGTGCCGCGCCCGGCGCGACAGCAGTTGATTGGCCGACAGATCCTGCGGGTTCTGCATGGTAAAGCTGGCACGCAGGTCCACGCCATAGAGCGAACCGCGGTACGAGCTCTCCACCCCATTCACGCGTGCACGGTTGACGTTGGCCGCCGCGCAGTTGAACGACGCGTCGCATACGGCCGTAATCAGGTTGCTGTAGTCGGTTTCAAACGCCGTCACACGCACCAGGCCGATCGCGCTGCTGTATTCAATACCGCCTTCCACCGAGCGTGCTTTCTCCGGCTGCACGTTCGGGTTACCGAAGAACGGGTAGTACAGCTCGTTGAAGCTCGGCGCGCGGAAAGCATTGCTCACACTCGCCACGGCCTTCCACTGCGGGTTGAACGAAAAGCCGTAACCCGCGTAGTAGCTGTTGGCGCCGCCGAAATCCGAGTAGCGATCACGCCGCACGTTCAACTGCAACTGGTGCGGGCCGAACTTGCCTTCGTAGCCAACGTAAGCCGAATCGACATTGCGCGTCGCCACGTCGTAAGCATCACTGTCGATGCTGGTTTGCTGATGCTCCAGACCAATCTTCAGCAATTGGTTGGGCAGGAACGCCCAGTCGTTCTGCCAGCTCGCCGTCTGGTTGCGCGTGTTGAAGCGCGCCGGCGTCTGCAGTACGCCGTTGGTGAAGTTCAAGTTGCGGTCATCGCCCTGCGACAGGGTCACACGCGTCTTCCAGTCCGGCGTGATCTTGCCGTCCACAAACGCCGACATCGAACGCACCACGTTGTGCGACGTATTGATGTCGCTCGGCACACCAAAGGCGTTGTCATAGCTGACATCGCCCCAGGTCTGGAAGTACGTCACCCCTGCCTGCCAGTCCGCCGAGAACCGATGCGACAGCTGCGCCGACACGCTCTTGTTCGTGTAAGGGTTGTCGTTCGGGTTGGCATTGGGTGCCTGCTGCGGGTTCATGGTCGAGAACCCATTGGTCTTGAACTCCGACACCGACACCGCAAACGACGTATCGCCGCCCTCGCCCAGCGAGCCGCTGATGCCCGCCTGCGCACGCTTGGTGTTGCGCGCGCCGTACTCGATCTCGGCATTGGCCAGCGGCGCGTGCCCACGGCCGTTGCGCGTGAAGATCTGCACCACGCCACCGATCGCGTCCGAGCCATAGAGCGCCGACACGTTACCGCGCACGACCTCGATATGGTCGATCTGGTCGGCCATCAGCTGATCGATCTGCGCATTGCCCGACGTGCCGGAACTCACGCGCACGCCGTCAATCAGAATCAGCGTTTGGTTGGAACTTGCGCCGCGCATGAAGAGGCTGGCAGTGGCGCCCGGGCCGCCGCTCTGCGCAATCTCGACGCCGGCCTCGCGGCGCAACAGCGTTACGGCATCGGGTGCTTGCGAACGCTCGATGTCCGCACGGCTGATGACCGTGGTGTGCGGCAGCGCGTCGGACAAGCGCTGCTCGCTCCGTGACGCAGTCACCACCGTCGGATTGAGTTCACCCACTGGCGTGGTCGTTGTCTGCGTATTGGTTTGTGCCAGGGCCGGCGCAACCGCACCCGCCAGAACCCCCGTCAGCGCGCTGGCAAGCGCGCGCGTGGCCGTCTGGGTCTTCCAGAGTGGCCGCTTTGTTATCAAGCTCATGTTGAAAAGAAAGAAGCGTCAGCCGGACCCGTTCCCCCGCAGGTCGTTGGCAGCAGGATCTCGATGCGGTTCCCTCCCAGGTCACACATCGGCTCAGAACCGGTTCATGATCCGTCGCGAGCGGTCCGAGATTGGCCCGAGAAGCGCAGCCGTACATGAGTACGGCGAGCATCGCAGGGCCAAGATCGGGCCGCGCAGTAGGATCGTGAACCGGTTCTTTGAGATCCACCGTCCTGGCCGGTATCCGGGCTGGCGAAGCGGCCTGTCCGCCTTCCCATTCCCGAAGGAACAGTGGCTGTCTGGACAGTCCGCGCGGCGCCCTCCTCTTCTTGCGAGAGATGGCGGGCACACGCGACATTCGCTTACCGTTGCGGGGGCAGCGCAGGTTGGCGCGTCACTTGGGGTGGGCGCTCCCTGCTTCCCGTTTAACTGCAGATGGTGCTGCGGGCACCAGGACGCCGGGCAGTTTACCGGAAAAGGTCTACCCAACAGCCCGGCCGCGCGTTGTGTTTATCCCGTCACCCCGTTACCGCCTCGCTTCGCGCATCCATATGGAGGACAGGCGCAACAGCAACGATCGGCTAAAATCCCCCCACTCGATTCTGATTGACACCCAATGCTGAACGAACTCGAACACCTTGCCGACAAGTTCGCGCGCGTGCTCCGTCACGCCGATGCGCTTGCCGCCGAGAACCAGCGCCTGCGCGCAGAAGTCGAGCGGCTGACCGCAGAAGCCGAAGTCTCCAAGACCGAGCGCGACGCCATGGTCGCCGATCGCAGCGTGCTCAATGCCAAGATCGAAGAAGCGCAACTGCGCATCCAATCGATTCTCGACAAGCTGCCCACGGCCACCGATGCCCGCCAGCTTGACCTCCTCGGCCAGGCCGCCGGCGCCGAAGACACGACGCCCGCCCCCGCCCCGCACTCGGAGTCCTGAGCATGAGCAGCAAGCAAATTGAAGTGAACATCGCCGGGCAGGCCTACAAGTTTGCCGTCTCTGCCGACAACGAAGCCGCGCTGCGTGAAGCCGCCGCCATGGTCGACAACCAGATGACGCGCATCAAGAACGGCTCGAACACCAAGGGCATCGAACGCATCGCCGTCATGGCCGCTATCAGCATCGCATCGGATCTGCTCTCGATGCAGCGCCAGGCCGCCTCCGATGCCGCCCTGCCGATCGACTCCATCCGCTCAAAACTAGTCGAACTGAATGCCCGCGCCGACGAGGCCCTGCGCCAGTACGGAGAAGCCATTTAAGCGGCCTTTCACCCCACGATTGACGCAACACAACGTCTTTGTAACCGGATCGCATCCGGGCTTGGGTTCGGATGCGAAGGGGTGTATAGTGTCACCCAATGGCTACCGGCCAGCTCCCGCAAACCCTTATAACATAAGGCTTTAGCGGCTACAGGGTCAGCAAACCGGTTGCCTGCAATGAATCTCTCAGACGCATCATCATGGCCACCCGTGGTGATGCGTCTGACAGTTTCCCTGCCTGGTTCGCCATGGCCATTAATTCCTTGAACCGATAAGCATTTGCTTGGTGCGGGATATGCCGTGTGGGCGAGCGCGTCTTCCAGCGCATAGCGTGCGACGCAAGTCGTGTGCTCCCTGTGCCGGTGATGTACCCAAAATGCGGCTTCCGCTGCCACTCTGAACCTCACTTGGGTTCAGGATGCGGGTCTAGCGGCCAAGGTGGGGACCCAACAAAGGCGGTAGTGCATGTACGTGCGCTACCGCCTTTTTCTTTGCGCGCTGCCGTTGCGTATGGGTGTCCCGCGTCGCCAATGGCAAGGCCCTAGCGGTGTTGCTATGCTGCGCACACCGTCACTTCCGTACGCCGCCCGTACACCCCAGCCGATGGCCGCCCAATACTGGTTGATGAAGTCCGAGCCTGACGAGGCCAGCATCGACACGCTGCAAACCGAAGGCACCCTGCCCTGGACCGGCGTGCGCAATTATCAAGCACGCAACTTCATGCGCGACCGCATGCGCATCGGCGACGGCGTGCTGTTCTATCACTCCTCATGCCCGCAGCCGGGCATCGCGGGGTTGGCGGAAGTTTGCTCCACCAGCTACCCCGACCCCACCCAGTTCGACGCGAAGAGCCACTACCACGATCCAGCATCCAAACCTGAAGCGCCGCGCTGGATGCTCGTCGACGTGAAGTTCGTGCGCAAATGCGCGCTGATCGACCTGCCCACACTGCGCGCGCAGGAGCCGCTCGCCGACATGACGGTGCTCCAGCGCGGCAACCGCTTGTCGATCACGCCGGTCACACCAGCGCAGTGGCGCTACATCACCACCAAATTGATGCGTGATCCCGAGTGAATCGCCCACCCGCGATTGGTTTTGTTACAAACGTGATGAACGATGCGCCTAGGCGCCGGTCAGACGCATCACATTGCCTTTCTGGGAGAACACAATGAAATCCGTCTTGGCCGCGACTATTTTGGGGACCGCAATGATGACGACTGCTTTCGCACAAGCCGCACCGGAGACGAATCATTCGGGCGCGCATTCAGGCGTACTGTCACTGGACGCGCAGGCCGTGGCAGAAGTGCCCACCGACACCGTCACCCTCACGCTGGGCGCTGAGCAGGAAGGCGCGGACCCTGGCGCGATCTCCACCGCGCTGTCGCGCAAGGCGGACGACGTCATCGCCCAGGCCAAGCGGACGTCGGGCGTGCAGGCGGAAACCGGCGGCTTCAACATCTACCCCAACACCGATCGCAACGGCAAGATCAGCGTCTGGCGCGGACGCGCGGAAGTGCGCATCACGTCGAAGGACTTTGCCGCGGCCTCCAAGCTGGCGGGCCAACTGGCCAACCAGATGCAGGTGCAGAACGTGAACTTCACGCTCTCGCGCGAGGCGCGCACGGCGGCTGAGGCCAAGCTGATCGACCAAGCGGTGAGCGCCTTCCGCGACAAGGCGCTGGCGACCACCAAGCTGTTCGGCTACACGAGCTATACGATCCGCGACGTCCACGTGAGCGAGGGCAGCAACAACCCGGGCCCACGCCCGATGATGGCGCGGATGGCAGCGGCGCCCGCGTCGTTTGATTCGGCCCCGGTGCCCATCGAGGGCGGTAAGGCGCAGGTGACGGTGACGGTGTCCGGCGCAGTGCAAATGCTGAAGTAAGCGGCCACGCGCTCATGAAAAAAGCCACCGAACCCGGTGGCTTTTTCTTTGCGTCGATGCCGCGTCAGGCGTGTGCCTGCGCGTTTGTGCCGTTGCCGCGGGCGCGTCGGTAGGCCCACACCAGCATCGCTATACCCGCCAGGATCATCGGCAAAGAAAGCCACTGGCCCATCGACAGGTTTGCCGCCAGCAGGCCGAGGAAGTTGTCCGGCTCACGTGCAAATTCAGCGGCGAAACGGAACACGCCGTAGCCGAGCAGAAACGCGCCCGACACCGCACCCATCGGCCGGGGCTTGCGCGCATACAGCCACAGCAGAATGAAGAACAGTACGCCCTCGCCCGCGAACTGGTAGAGCTGCGACGGATGGCGCGGCAGCATGTGGTATTGGTCAAACACGGCCTGCAGACCACTCGTGACCGCCTGCTGCGCGTGCGAAAGCAGCCACTCGCGATCTTCGCCCTGGGCCTGCGGGAACATCATGGCCCACGGCAGGTTGGGCGAGGACACACGCCCCCACAGCTCGCCGTTGATGAAGTTGCCCAGGCGCCCCGCTGCGAGGCCGCACGGCACCATCGGCGCGATGAAGTCCGTCACCTGCATCCAGGAGCGGCCGCGCATGCGTGCGTACACCATCATCGCAATGACCACCCCGAGGAAGCCGCCGTGGAAGGCCATGCCGCCCTCCCACACTTTGAAGATGTCGAGCGGGTGGGCGAGGTACCAATCGGCCTTGTAGAACAGCACGTAACCCAAGCGCCCGCCCAGGATCACACCGAGCACACCGTAGAACAGCATGTCGTCGAGATCGCGGCTGGTCCAGCCTTCGGCGGCGATATGCGGCTGGCGCGTGCGCAGCCGGCCGAACCACAGGAACATGATGAATGCCGCCAGATACATCAGGCCGTACCAACGGATGGCGAGCGGCCCGAGATGCAGGGCGACAGGGTCGAATTGCGGATGGATGAGCATGAATCCGGGGGTCAGGTTAAGTGTTCGTGCCCGATGACCGGGTCGGCGTAGCGCGTGGGGAGATAGACCACGACACCCCGCGGCAGGTTGCATCGCGGTGCACGTGGAGACATCCCTGCCGCCGTGCGCGGCATGATAGCCGGGAATGGTGTCAGCGCTGCGGCGTGTGCCGTTGCGTCGAGAGCGCGTCTTCCAGCGCGGCGCCAAGCCACTCCATCAAGCGTGCTTCCAGCGTGCGGGTGAGGTCCGCCGCCAGTTGCTCGGTCAGCAGCGACAGGCGCGACTCCAGCGCCTCGCGGCATTGCGTTTCGATCAGCACCGGCCATTCGGTCTGGAAGCGCCACATCACATGGCCCATCACGCGCGCAGCGTCCGTGCCCGACGGCGGCATGGTGGAGGTCGGCGCCAAGCCTTGCTCGCGCAGCAGGGGCGGAACCACATCAGTGGATTGGACGTGCGCAGGCGGTGCTGCAGCAGGCGCGGCCACGGGCGCAGCGTCATCCAGGTCGACGATTTCCGTCAGAACGGGGATGTTGTTGTCCGCGTGCGATTTGGGATCGTTCATGCGCGCCCCACGTCGTGGTGTTGAATCGGATAGCCCCGGTCGCGGTAGAAGCGGAAGCGGTCTCGTGCGGCGGCGCGGTCTGCATCGTCGTCACCCACGATTTCGATCAGCCGCTCGAAGCGCGCAAACAGCGGCGGCGGCTCGCTCGACAGATTGACGAGGATGTCGTGATGCGGGGCGTCGTCCAGCGGCTCGGAAACGTCGGCCAACAGGATGGGGGTCTGGTCGGCCAGCGGGTGCCGGAGGCCACAATGCGGCAGGAAATCGAGCTGACTGAAGGTCCACAACTGCGTGTCGAACGCTTGCAGCGCCGCTTGATCGCCCACCACGATGACTTTCTGGCCCGCGCCGTAAGCCTTGCGCACGAGCCGGCAGGCGTAGGCCAGCTTGCCGGGCACGTTGCTGTGGAAATCGACGCGGGTCATACGGTGCTTAGCCTCGGATGAATCAACCGCGGTCCATCAGGAAGCGCGTCAGCAGCGGCACCGGGCGGCCGGTGGCGCCCTTGGCCGCGCCGCTCTTCCAGGCGGTGCCGGCAATGTCGAGGTGGGCCCAGTCGTACTTCTCGGTAAAGCGCGCCAGGAAGCAGGCGGCCGTTACGCTGCCGGCCGGGCGGCCGCCGATGTTGCCCATGTCGGCAAAGTTCGACTTGAGCTGTTCCTGGTACTCCTCGTCCAGAGGCATGCGCCAGGCGGTGTCGAGCGATTGCTTGCCCGCTGCGATCAACGAATCCGCGAGCGCATCGCTGCGGGCGTACATGCCCGTATTGATGTGGCCCAGCGCGATGATGCAGGCGCCCGTGAGCGTGGCCACGTCGATCACCACGGCCGGCTTGAAGCGCTCCACGTAGGTGAGCGCGTCGCACAGGATCAGGCGGCCTTCGGCGTCGGTATTCAGGATTTCGATGGTCTGGCCCGACATGCTGGTGACCACGTCGCCCGGCTTAGTGGCGACACCGCTCGGCATGTTCTCGCAGGTCGGCACCACAGCGATGACGTTCTGCTTGAGACCCATCTCGGCCACGGCACGCAGCGTGCCCAGCACCGAGGCCGCGCCGCACATGTCGTACTTCATCTCGTCCATGCCCTCGCCGGGCTTGAGCGAGATGCCACCGGTATCAAACGTGATGCCCTTGCCGACCAGCACCACCGGCGCCTGCTTGGCCGGGCCACCTTCGTAGCGCAGCACGATAAACTGCGGCGGCTCTTCGCTGCCCTTGGTCACGGCCAGGAAGGCGCCCATCTTCAGGGCTTCGATCTGCTTGCGGCCGAGCACTTCGACCTTGAGCTTGAATTCCTTGGCGATCTGGCGAGCGGTGTTGGCCAGGTACGTCGGCGTGCAGATGTTGGACGGCAGGTTGCCCAGGTCACGCGTCAGGTCCATGCCGTTGGCGATGGCGGTGCCGCGGGCGGCGGCCACGCTGGCAGCCTTGGCATCGGCTGCCGACACGGCCAGCACGACCTTGCGCAGGCCGTTGGAGGCACCATTCTTGTCGCGCTTGCTCTTGAGCTCAGGATGGCGCTCGATAAAGCGGTAGCTGGTTTCGCGGATGAGCGTGACGGCGGTCAGCACGGCCCAGGCGGTGTCCTTGTCGCGCGCGGCATGCTCGGTGAGCGTCCACGTCACGTTGGCGGCCTTGGTGCCGGCCAGCGCGCGCAGTGCGGTGCGCACGGCTTCGGCGTAGGCGCGGTCGGTGAAGTCAGCTTCCTTGCCGAGGCCGACCAGCAGCACGCGGGCGGCGCCCACGCCGGCCACTTCGTGCAGCAGCAGCGACGTGCCGCGCTTGCCTTCAAAGTCGCCCAGCTTGATCAGGCGGGTGACCAGGCCCTTGGTGGCCACGTCCAGCGCCTTGGCGGCGCCGGCCAGGGTCTGCGACTCGAACAGACCGATCACGAGGCAATCGCTCTTGGCCGCCAGGGCGCCCGCTTTGGCCCAGTCCAGGGCTTTTGTGCTAAATTCCATCGCGCTTCTCTCTATGAGGCGAGTCAACGAAAGCCCACATTATCCGCGATTTTGCGCGGGGGCTCCGATGGAACCCAGATGGGGCACCTATCGTCCCAACTGCGGTCCCAACCTGGGTCTAGACCTCGCCCTCCCTTCCAGCATCCGCATGATTTTCGAACAAGCCCTGCGACGCGAGCTGTCCTTCACCGCCGGCGCCGTCTTCCTCGTGCTGCTGACGTTCATGCTGACCACTCTGGTGATCCGCATTCTCGGCATGGCCGCCAACGGCGAGGCCAACCCGAACGACGTCCTGCTCCTCATCGGCCTGGCCTCGCTGGGCTATCTTGCGATTCTCTTGTGCGCCACGCTGTTCATCTCGGTACTGCTGGTGCTCACGCGCTGGTACAAGGACTCCGAGATGGTGGTGTGGTTCACCTCGGGTATCAGCCTGACCGATTTCATCCGCCCGGTGCTGCGCTTCTCGCTGCCGTTCATCGTGCTGGTGGCGCTGCTGGCGCTGTTCGGCTGGCCGTGGGCCAACCAGCAGAGCGCGCTGTTCCGAGACCGCTTCGAGCAGCGCGACGTGCTGTCGATGATCTCCGCCGGCCGCTTCATCGAGCCCGCGCACGGCAACTACGTGCTGTTCATCGAAGGCGTCGATAGCGGCATGAAGCACGCCCGCAACCTGTTCGTCGCCAACGCGGAACAAGACAAGATCGGCGTGGCGCTGGCCAAGACGGGCGAGTTCACGACCACGCCCAACGGCGATCGCTTCGTGGTGCTCGACAAGGGCCGCCGCTATGAAGGCACGCCCGGCAAGCTGGACTACCGCATCGTCGAATTCGACAAATACGGTGTCAAGGTGGCCAACAAGCCGCCACAGACCGACGCCAACCTGCCGACCAAGAGCCGCTCGACGGCGGACCTGCTCTCCAATCCGACACCCGAAAACCTTGGTGAACTGGTCTGGCGGATCGGCCTGCCCCTGCTGGCGCTGAACTTCGTGCTGATCGCCATTCCGCTGGCGTACGTCAACCCGCGTCTGGGTCGTTACACGCCCATGATCTTTGCCGTACTGATCTACCTGACGTATTCGAACCTGCTGAACCTGTCGCAGGCGTGGGTTTCGCAGGGCAAGATGAACGTGTTCATGGCCTGGTGGCCAATCCACTTGGCGGCATTCATCTGCGCGATGCTGCTGTTCCGCTTCCGCCATTACAGCGCGGCGGGCCTGAAGGGCATCTTCGCCCTGCTGGGCTTTGCACCCCGTTCGGCACAAACCAAGGCGGGTGCGTGATGAAGATGCCGGTCTACGAGAAGTACTTCGCGCGCCAGATCTACGGCGTGTTCGTCTTCATCCTGTTTGCGGTGCTGGCGCTGTTCATCTTCTTCGACATGCTGGGCGAACTGGGCTCGGTGGTCGGACGCTACACCACGCTGATCGCCTTCTTCCACGTGATGCTGCAAGCGCCGACGCGCGTGTATGAGGTGATTCCGGTGGCGGCGCTCATCAGCGCCATCTACGTGTTCTCGCAGATGGCGAGCCAGTCGGAGTTCACGATCTTTCGCGTGGCGGGGCTCGACACCAAACGCGCGCTGCTGTCGCTGTTCAAGATTGCGCTGCCGCTGGCACTGGTGACGTACATTTTTGGTGAATTCATTGGCCCGAAGGCGGAGGAATACGCGCAGAAGGTCCGCCTGGAAGCGCTGGGCGCGACGGTGTCGGCGGGCTTCCGCTCTGGCGTGTGGGTGAAGGACCGCGGCCCCGCCAAGCCGGACGGCAGCGGCGGTGAAGTCACGCGCTTCGTCAACGTGGGCAGCCTGCAGCCGGATCAGTCCATCAAGGGCTTGCGCATCTATGAATTCGATGCGGACTATCGACTGAGTTCGATTCGGGTGGCGCAGCAGGCGCGCTATCAAGGCCACCAGAACTGGCAATTGAGCGACGTCACCGAGACGCATTTCATCGAATTCCCGCGCAAAGCTGGCTCGGTGACGCCGCAAGACACGGTCCAGGCCGTGCCGGGCGCGCCCGATGCACTGGCCCCCGATTTCCGTGGCGAGCAGGTCAAGCTGCCGCAGCAGGAGATGCGCTCCGAGCTTACGCCGCAGATCTTGTCGGTGCTGATGGTGACGCCTGACCGCATGGCCACGCTCGACCTGTTCCAGTACATCCGCCACCTGCGCGACAACAAGCAGGACACGCAGCGCTACGAAATCGCCCTGTGGAAGAAGGTGGTCTACCCCTTCACCGTGCTGGTGATGATGGCCTTGGCCCTGCCCTTTGCGTACCTACATGCGCGTGCCGGCGCGGTCGGCCTGAAGGTGTTCGGCGGCATCATGCTGGGCCTGTCGTTCCAGTTGGTGAACAACCTGTTTTCACACGTCGGCCTGCTCAATACGTGGCCGGCCATCTTTACCGCGATCGTGCCTGGCGCCTTGTATCTCGCGCTCGCACTCGTATCGCTGCGCTGGGTGGAGCGCCACTGATGGCCACGCGCGCGCTCGTTCTGTTTGCACACGGCGCGCGCGATGCCCGCTGGCGCGAGCCGTTTGATCGCTTGAAAGAGCGGCTCTCTGCTCAGCAACCTGGCGTCGATGTTCGTCTCGCCTTTCTCGAATTGATGACGCCCGATCTGCCGGGCACGATTAACGATCTGGCCGCCAGTGGCGCGCAGAGCGTCACGGTCGTGCCGGTGTTCTTCGGCCAGGGCGGCCACTTGCGGCGCGATCTGCCCGCACTGGTTGCGCAGTGTGCGCAGACCCACCCCTCCCTTTCCATCCGCTGCGCGGACGCCGTTGGCGAGGACGACGCCGTGCTTGACGCCATCGCCGGGTACTGCGTGCGCCAACTCGGCTGAGCGATCTCTTACTGCGGCTCGGCGATGCGCGCAAAACGCGCATGCACGTTGTTCTCGACGTGAAAGCCGTGGGTATCGAACTCCACCAGCTCCAACGTCAGCCCAAGGTAGCGGCGCGCGAACACGTCCGCAAGATGCGCACGCACCGCGCCGAACATCTCCGCACAGACCGGCCCTGTCACCGCTTTGGGCCGCCCCGCCTTGATGCGGAACGTCACGTGGATGAACGCATCGTCTTCCGCGCCGTCGGCCATCCGATAGTGCTCCAGCCGCAACGCACGCGTGCGGATGCCGCCGATGGGAAACGCATTCGCATGGCCGATGAGGACGTCATTGACCACGCGCATCAACTCCGGAATGCGCGCATCCGTTTCGACATTGGCGGTGTATTCAATGATGATGTGCGGCATCGCAGGGGCATTCGGAAGATGGGATGAGGTGATTAACGCGCCACAGCGGCTTCAGTGGACAGCGCCGTCTCGAGTGCATCCACTACCCGCGCCAATCGGCCAAGCGACGGGGCACGTTGAACGCAGACATCCCACTCGGCCGGCGCCGAGGCCAGCCGATGCAGGGACAGCGCCCCCTCGGCAATCTGGGCGCCAATCAGCCGCACAGGCGCAAAGCCCAATCCAAACCCCTCGGCGACCAACGCGTGCTGCAACGGCACGGATTGCACCTCGGCGGCCACGTTTGGCGTCAGGCGATCGGCCTCGTAACGGCCCAGCAGCCAAGCCCGCATCTCGCAGCCGGCGGGGTTCAGCACCCAGGCCTCGTCCCGCACCTGCGCCATCGACAGCGCGTGCGGCAGCTTGCGTGCCGGCGCGGCAATCAGGCCCACGGGTTCGGTGCCGATGACGCGGATGTCCGCATCCGTGTGGTGACCTCGCGCAATGGACGGCGCCAGCCACAGCGCCGCATCGAGTTCGGCGCGTTTGAGGCGTTCGCGCAGCACACCGCCCCACTCGCAGCTCAGCCGAAACGAGACGCCCGGATAGCGCTCCCGCAACCCCGACAGCAGCCGCGCAAACCGGGCATCACCCACCGCGTGGCTCACGCCTACGCGCAGCACACCCTCGGGTTCGCCGCTGGCGCGCACGCTGCCCCGTAGCGCTTCGAACTCCCCGACGATGGTGCGGCAGCGTGCCAGCACGGCCTCGCCTTCCGCCGTGAGCCGGAACGGCTTGACGCGTCGATCGAACAACACGGTATCGAGCGCGCGCTCCAGCCGCTGAATCTGCTTGGTGACGGCTGGCTGCGTGAGCGGCAGGTGCTCGGCCACGCGGGCGATCGACCCGGTCTGTGCCAGCAACACGAAGGTACGCATCTCTTCAAGCATGACAACATTCCCAATCGTTATGTTCAGCCTGAACAAATTGAATTGGATTCATCTTAAGCGACGCGCCACAGTATCGCCAGACGCCCTTTCGCATTGCGTTTTCCTTCACTCCCATCGCGAGAACACCATGAAAGCTCTGGCACTGACCGACGGCTACGGCATCGACGCCCTGCGCACCATCGAGCGCGACGACCCCACGCCCGAGCCCGACGAAATCATCGTGCGCACCCGCGCCGCATCGCTCAACTACCGCGACCTGGAGATCGTCTCCGGCACGTTTTTCACGCGCTTTCCACTGCCGCTGATTCCGCTGTCGGACGGCGTGGGCGAGGTGGTGGCCGTGGGCAAAAGCGTCACGCGCGTGCGCCTTGGCGACCGTGTGGCCGGCACGTTCTGGCAGCGCTGGGATGGCGGCGATTTTCGCAACGCCGATACGCGCCGCATGCTCGGGGGCCCCATCGACGGGTGGCTCGCAGACACCATCCGCCTCGACGCGGGCGGCGCGGTGGTCGTGCCGCCGCACCTGAGCGATGCCGAAGCCGCCACCCTGCCCTGCGCCGGCCTGACCGCATGGCATTGCCTGATCGAAGCGGGCAGCCTGCAGCCGGGCGAGACCGTGCTCGTGCAAGGCACGGGCGGTGTGTCGATGTTTGCGGTGCAGTTCGCGCTGATGGCCGGGGCGCGCCCTCTCGTGCTATCGAGCAGCGACGCCAAGCTGGAACGCGTACAGATGGTGGGCGTGCCCGAATCCGACACGATCAACTACCGCACCACACCGGACTGGCACAAAGCCGTGCTCGCGCGCACGGATGGCCGCGGCGTCGATCACGTCATCGAAGTGGGCGGCGGCGGGACGCTACAGCGCTCATTGAAGGCGCTGCGCGTGGGCGGACAGATTCACCTGGTCGGCTATCTGGCGGGGCGTGAAGGCGGCGTGAGTCCGTTGGAGATCTTTGCGCGCAAGGCGGTGATCCGACCTGCGTCGGTCGGCTCGCGGGCGTCGTTTGAAGCGATGAACCGGGCGCTCGCAGTGCACGGCTTGCACCCGATCGCCGATCAGGTACTGCCGTGGCAGAACGCACCGGAGGCGTTCCGCATGATGAAAGCCGGGAACGTCTTTGGAAAGCTGGCGCTGGCGTTTTGAGCCGAGCTCAGGCGGCCAGGACGTGGCGCTCGCTGGCGGGCACGTGCGGTGCCGCTGCCGTGGCCCGAGCGGCAAATGCATCGCCGATCATCAACAGGCTCGGGTGCTCGGGGTTGATCCACCCGGCCGCCGCACCATCGGCCATCTGCTGCAACGTGAAGCACGCCGAGCGTTGCTCGGGCGTGGTGGCAGCTTCGACCACCCACGCAGGCGTGGAAGGCGCACGGCCACGGGCGATCAAATCGGCCGCAATGGAGGCAGCCTGATCGCGGCCCATGTAGTAGACGAGCGAATCGGCTTGTGCAGCGGCTTCGGGCGTCACACCTTCGGGCTGCAGTGTGTCTGGGTCCGCTGCCTTGGCTTGGGTGACAAACGCCACGCTGCGGGCCACGCCGCGCTTGGTCAGCGGCTGGCGAATAGCTGAGGCTGCGGCCAGCGCTGCGGTAATGCCCGGCACGACTTCGTAGTCGATGCCGGCCTGTTCCAGCGCCTGCAGCTCCTCGTCGGCGCGACCGAACAGCATCGGGTCACCGCCCTTGAGACGCACGACGCGCTGGTACTTGGTCGCCAGATCAACGAGCTGGCGGTTGATGAAGCGCTGCGCGGTCGAACGCTTGCCGCAGCGCTTGCCGACCGCAATCAGCACCGCCTGCGGGCAGTACTGGAAAACCTCGGGCGAGACCAGGGCGTCGTGCAGCACGACCTCGGCTTCGCCCAACAGCCGTGCACCGCGCACCGTGATGAGGTCCGCGGCGCCGGGGCCCGCACCAATCAGGCTTACGCGGCCGAGCGTCTTGTGGGTCTTCGCTTCCATTTGCCTAGTTTCCTTTGCTTTTTCCTGCGGGGCGCAGCTTACCGCGCCCCTTCACTTTAGGAAAATGCACGGATCATGCCTGCCGCCACCGTATGGTGCGTCGCTTCGTCCACCAGGATGAACGCGCCGGTGGCGGGGTTGTCGCCATAGGCATCGCAGACGATCGGCTTCTGCAGGTTAATGTTGACCGTACCGATGTCATTCAGCGCAATCTGCTTGCGGCCGGTTTCGTGCGATAGCGTATGCACGTCCAGCACGCGCTCGACTTCCGACACGCGCGCAAACACGGTGGCGGTCGTGTGCTTGAGCACGTACTTGCGGGCCGGGTTCAGCTCGTGTTCGTCGAACCAGCACAGGTCGGCGTGCAGCTTCTTGGCAGCATTCGCCGCCGTGGTGGGCACTGCGACGATGGTATCGCCGCGCGAGATGTCCACGTCGTCCGCCAGGCGCACGGTGATGGTCTCGCCGGGGCCCGCAGAATCAGCCGCGCCGTTCGGCGTCAGCACTTCAGCGACCGTCGTTTCGCGGTTGGCGGGCAGCACGCGCACGGCCTGGCCGACGCGCACGGTGCCAGCTTCCACGCGGCCCATGTAGCCACGGAAGTCATCTGCCTGCGAGCCATCCTGGCGTGCCACGAGCTGCACGGGGAAGCGCAGTGCGTCGTCGCCGGTCGGCGCTGTCTCTTCCACCTTCAGGTCTTCCAGCAGCGCCAGCAGCGGCTCGCCTTGGTACCACGGCATGGCTTCGGAGGCGTGCACGATGTTGTCACCGCGCAGGGCGGACACCGGCACGTAACGCACATCACGCAGGCCGAGTTGCGCGGCCAGTGCGTCATAAGCAGTGCGGATTTCGTTGAAGCGCGCTTCGCTGTAGTCGATCAGGTCCATCTTGTTGACGGCAACGATCACGTGCTGCAGCTCCAGCAGCTTGACGATGGCCGAATGGCGCTTGGTCTGGGCCAGCAGTTGCGCCTTGCCGTCCACGGTCGTCACGCGGGTGACGTCGATCAGGATGATGGCGGCGTGCGCGGTCGAGGCGCCCGTCACCATGTTGCGCGTGTACTGCTCGTGACCCGGCGTGTCGGCAATGATGAACTTGCGGCGCGCGGTCGAGAAATAGCGGTATGCCACGTCGATCGTGATGCCCTGCTCGCGCTCGGCTTCCAGGCCATCGGTCAGCAGCGAAAAGTCGATGTCTTCACCGGCGGTGCGCTTGTTCTTCGCCTTGGTCAACGCTTGCAACTGGTCGGTCAGCACGGCCTTGCTGTCGTACAGCAGACGGCCGATGAGCGTGCTCTTGCCGTCGTCGACGGAGCCAGCGGTGATGAAGCGCAGCAGCCCTTGGTGCGATGTTTGGTTGCTCATGATCAGAAATACCCTTCCTTCTTGCGCTTTTCCATCGAGGCTTCGCTCGTCTGGTCGTCCATGCGTGTGGCGCCGCGTTCAGTGATCTCGGTGATGGCCGTCTCGGCGATGATCTCGGCCGGCGTGGCAGCCGTGCTTGCCACCGGGCACGTGCAGCTGATGTCGCCCACGGTGCGGAAGCGCACGGACAGGACTTCGCTCTCGTCGCCATCGGCCTTGGGCGTGATCGGCGTGACCGGCACCAGCAGACCGTTCTTGCGCACGACTTCACGTTGATGCGCGTAATAGATCGGCGGCAGAGCGAGGTTCTCGCGGGCGATGTATTGCCACACGTCGAGCTCCGTCCAGTTTGAGATCGGGAACACGCGCATCTGCTCGCCTTGCGCCATGCGGGCGTTGTACAGGCTCCAGAGTTCGGGGCGCTGGGCCTTCGGGTCCCACTGGCCGAACTCGTCGCGGAACGAGAAGATGCGCTCCTTGGCGCGGGCCTTCTCTTCGTCCCGCCGGGCGCCGCCCATCAGGGCGTCAAAGCCGTGCGATTCGATCGTCTCGAGCAGCGTGACGGCTTGCGCAGCGTTACGCGAATCGGTTTCCTTGCGCAGACGCACGGTGCCGCGCTTGATGGAATCTTCCACATGACCAACCACCAGGCGTGCGCCCAGCTCTGCCACGCGCTGGTCGCGGAACTGGATCACTTCCGGGTAGTTGTGACCCGTGTCGATGTGCACCAGCGGGAACGGCAGTTCGATCTTGCGATCGCCCAGGCGGAAGGCCTTGAGCGCCAGGTGCAGCATGACGATCGAATCCTTGCCGCCGGAGAACAGCAGCGCCGGGTTGCGGCACTCGGCCACCACCTCGCGGATGATGTAGATCGACTCGGCTTCCAGCCAGTCGAGGTGCTCGTTCTGCACGGGCGTCAGTGCCGTGCCGGGGATTTCGCTCATGACTCCCATGTTCCTTTCCTTAGCTCTTTTGCGACACGTTGGTCGCATGCAAACCGCATTCTTTGCTATCGCGCGATTCCCACCACCAGCGGCCGGCGCGGACATCTTCACCAGCACGCACCGCGCGCGTGCAGGGCTCGCAGCCGATGCTGGGGTAGCCCTTGTCGTGCAGCGCGTTGGTGGGCACGTTGTGCTGCTCCAGGTAGGCCCAGACTTCGGGCTCGGACCAGTCGAACAGCGGGTTGTACTTGGCGATACCGCGGGCGTCGTCGTCTTCGGCAAACGGCAGGTCGGCACGGGTGACGGCCTGCTCACGGCGCTGGCCCGTGAGCCATGCATCGGCGTCTTTCAGCGCGCGATTCAGCGGCACCACCTTGCGGATGTTGCAGCAGGCCTTGCGCAGCTCGATGCTGTCGTAGAACGCGTTCAGGCCGTTGTCGCGCACGTAGGCTTCCACTGCGCGGGCGTCCGGTGCGTACTGTTCGATTGCGTAGCCGTAGTGCTCGCGGATGCGGTCGAGCATCGCCAGCGTTTCGGCATGCAGGCGGCCGGTCTGCAGCGTGAAGATCGGCAGGTGCGCGCGCACGGCTTCCGGGCTGCGCAGAATCGCATCCGTGACGACCATGTCCTCAGCGGCCAGGCTGGTGGCGAACTTCGCTACGCCGTGCTTGGCGGCAATCTCGGCCAGGCGCTCGAACAACGCGGCTTCCTTGGCGGCCAGTGCTTCGGCGGTGCCCGTGTAAACAGGACGCGTCCACAGCACCGGGCGCCCGATCGCGGACACCGGCACTTCGGACACGGCGATGTCTTGCGTGTCGCTCATGCTGCGCTCGCCTCGGTCGCACGCTCACGGCGGAACAGCGGACGCGGCTCGTTGACGGCACCCTGGTAACGCACGCTGATCTCGCCGAAGCCGTTCAGCGCATCGTCGATGCTCTTGTCGGCGCGCACGGCGTAGGCGTCGAAACCGCAGCGGCGCATGAAATCCAGTTGATCGCGCAGCACGTCGCCGATGGCGCGCAGCTCACGCGTGAAGCCCAGGCGCTGGCGCAGCAGGAACGCAGTGCTGTAGCCGCGACCATCGCGGAACACAGGGAAATCCACCGCTACCAGCGACAGGTTCGGCAGGTCGCCTTCCAGCGCAAACGGCTCGTCATCCGGAGCCAGCCACACGGCCAGCGTGCCGGCGCGGGCGCGGCTCAGCAGCGCGTCGCGGTTGGCTTGCCAGAAGGCTAGCGGAACGATGGCGTGCGCGGCGGCATCCACATCGGCTTGCGTCAGCTCACCACCTTCGGGAGCGCGCAGCGCCGTCCACTCGTCGGCCACGATTTGCGGGGCACCGTTTTGCAGCTTGATGATCTTGCTCATGTTCGTTTCCCTCGGCTTAGGCTTCTTCACGGGCGTAGACGCGTTCCTTGAACGGGGCCATGCCGATGCGGTTGTAGGTGTCGATGAAGCGTTCGTCTTCCGTGCGGTTGGCGACGAAGGTATCGATGATGCGTTCGATCACGTCAGGCATTTCTTCCGCTTTGAACGACGGGCCGATGATTTTGCCGATCGCCGAATCGTTGCCCTGCGCGCCGCCCAGCGACACCTGATACCACTCTTCTTCGTGCTTATCGACACCCAAGATGCCGATGTTGCCGACGTGGTGATGGCCGCACGAGTTGATGCAACCCGAGATGTTGAGCGACAGCTCGCCCAGGTCGTGCACGTAATCGAGATCGTCGAAGCGCGCTTGAATCGCCTGTGCGATGGGGATCGACTTGGCGTTGGCCAGCGAGCAGAAGTCGCCGCCCGGGCACGCAATGATGTCGGTCAACAGGCCAATGTTGGCGGTGGCCATGCCGTGTTCCTTGGCGAGTTGCCACAGGTCGAACAGATCGTGCTTCTTCACGTCCGGCAGGATCAGGTTCTGCTCGTGCGCCACGCGCAGCTCACCGTAACCGAAGCGCTCGGACCAGTCGGCCACCAGCGCCATCTGCTCAGCCGTGGCATCGCCCGGGGGCAGTGCCGCGCCCGGCTTGAGCGACAGTGTGACAGCGGCATAGCCCGGCACGCGGTGCGGATGCACGTTGCGGCTCACCCAGCGCGCGAACGCCTTGTTCTCCAGCAGCGCCTTTTCGTAGCCAGCGTCGGTGTCGGCCAGCTTTTCATAGGCGGGCGGCGCGAAGAACTGCGCCACGCGGTCGAACTCGGCCTGCGTGATGGTCGACGGGCCGTCCTTGATGTGCTGCCACTCTTCTTCCACCTGGCGGGCGAATTCTTCTGCGCCGATGGCCTTCACGAGAATCTTGATGCGTGCCTTGTACTTGTTGTCGCGGCGGCCGTAGCGGTTGTACACGCGCACGGCAGCTTCGATGTACGACAGCATGTGCTGCCACGGCAGGTCTTCCTTGATGATCGCGCCCAGGATCGGCGTACGACCCATGCCGCCGCCGGCGAGGATGCGCAGCAGCGTCTGGCCGTCCTTCTCATAGGCGTAGACGCCGATATCGTGCAGTTGCGTGACGGCGCGGTCTTCGCGCGAGGCCGACACGGCGATCTTGAACTTGCGCGGCAGGAACGCGAATTCAGGGATGAACGTCGACCATTGGCGCAGGATTTCCGCCAGCGGACGCGCATCGATCACCTCGTCCGGCGCCACGCCGGCGAACTGGTCGGTCGTGATGTTGCGGATGCAGTTGCCCGAGGTCTGGATGGCGTGCATTTCCACCGAGGCCAGCTTGCTCAGGATGTCCGGCACCTCTTCCAGCTTGATCCAGTTGTACTGGATGTTCTGGCGCGTGCTGAAGTGGCCATAGCCGCGGTCATGCTCGGCGGCGATGTGGCTGAGCATGCGCATCTGGTTGGCACGCAGGTGGCCATAGGGAATCGCCACGCGCAGCATGTAGGCGTGGCGCTGGTAGTACAGGCCGTTTTGCAGGCGCAGCGGCAGGAACTCTTCTTCCGTCAGCTCGCCCGAAATGCGGCGACGCACCTGGTCGCGGAACTGCTCAACGCGGTCGGCGACAAGGCGGTGATCGTAAGCGTCGTATTGGTACATGACTGTTCAGTCCAATCCGGTCTGTGCCGGCGTGCAATTCAATTTGGGGGAAAGCGATTCGTTATGTGGCTGCTGCCGTCGGTTCAACGACAGCAGCAACAACCAAGCAGGGTCGGCATGACATTGCGAACGTTGCGCATCACGACACCAGCTTGATGGCCGTGACCGTCAGCGTGGCGGCAAGCGCGCCGCGCACCAGACGTTCCGGCAGATTCTTGGACAGGCGCGCCCCCAGCCAGATACCCGGGATGGAGCCCACCAGCAGCGACAGCAGCAGGTTCCAGTCGATCGTGCCCAGGTACATGTGGCCAAGGCCCGCGACGGCAGTCAGCGGCACGGCGTAGGCGATATCGGTGCCGGCCACTTCGGCGCTCTTCAATTCGGGGTACAGGATCAGGATCAGCGTCGCGCCCACGGCACCGGCGCCGATGGACGACACGGTCACCAGTACACCCAGCACCACCCCGACGAATACCGTGGCCGCGGCCAGTACCGTGCCTTGCAGACGATAGCGCGGGTTGCGGGCCAGCCAGCCCAGCACGCGCTGGCGGAACAACAGCGAAATCACTGTCAGGATGACCGACACGCCAATCGTCACGCGGATGATGTGCATCCACTCGGCATCCAGATTGCCCACGCTCTTGAGCACCAGCACCGTCACCAGCGCGGCGGGAAGGCTGCCCAGGCAGAGCCGCTTGACGATGTCCCAGCGGACATGGCCGTGGCTGCGGTGGGCAATCGTGCCGACGCCCTTGGTCAGCGACGCAAACGCCAAGTCAGTGCCCACTGCGGTGGCCGGCGAGAAGCCGAACATCAGCGTCAGCAGCGGGGTCATCAGCGAACCGCCGCCCACGCCCGTCAAGCCGACCAACAGGCCGACCAGCAAACCGGAAACCGTATAGGCAAGCGTCATAGCGCGGGGAAAAAGGGACAGTGAGGGCGTGTTATCACGGAGTTCGAGCATCGTAATGACGCTGCCTCATATCGCAAACCAATAAAAAATTGTTTGTTTATATGGGCTCGGTTATAAGTAACGATCTGATCGCTCGCTTTTTCTTGCATCCGATCGCCAGCCATGAACCTTCACCAATTTCGCTTCGTTCGCGAGGCCGTGCGGCAGAAATTCAACCTGACCGAAGCGGCAAAAGCGCTCTATACATCACAACCCGGCGTCTCCAAAGCCATTATCGAGCTGGAGGAAGAGCTGGGTGTCGACATCTTCACACGACACGGCAAGCGCATCCGGGGTCTCACGGAGCCGGGACGGCGCATTCTGGCGTCGGTCGAACGTGTGCTGGAAGAGGTCGAAACGCTCAAGCGCGTGGGTAAGGACTACGCCGCGCAGGACCAGGGCAACTTCACCATCGCCACCACGCACACGCAAGCGCGCTACGCCCTGCCCAAAGCGATTGCCGAGTTCACCCGCAAGTACCCCAAGGTGCGCCTGTCTATTCAGCAGGGCACGCCCGCGCAGATCGCCGAGATGGTGCTGCACGACCAGGCCGATATCGCCATCGCCACCGAGGGCATGTCGCATGTGAAGGATCTGATCTCGATCCCGGGCTACCAATGGCAGCACGTGGTGGTGACGCCACCTGACCACCCGCTGCTTTCGCGCCAGCATCTGACGCTGGAAGACCTGAAGGGCTACCCGATCATCACCTACGACCAGCATTTCGCCGGCCGGCCCAAGATCGACCACGCCTTCGAACTGCGCCAGATCAAGCCCGACATCGTGCTGGAAGCCATCGACGCCGATGTCATCAAGACCTACGTCGAAGTGGGCCTGGGCGTCGGAATCGTCGCCGGCGTGGCGTTTGATGCCGAACGCGACCGCAATCTGCGTGCGATTCCGGCCGGGCATCTGTTTGGCACCAACGTCACGCACCTGGGCGTCAAGCAGGGCGCGTACTTGCGTGGCTTTGTCTACACCTTCATCGAACTGTTTGCGCCCACGCTCACGCGCAAGCTGGTCGAGCAACTGATGTCCGGCGATCACGAAGCGTACGAGCTGTGATTTTCGCCTGACCCTCCCCTGAATTTTCCGGAGACCTCATGACGACCCGACGTCGCCTGCTGTGCGGCCTCGCGCTCATTGCCAGCGCTGCCGCTCTCGCCTTGCCCGCCCACGCCGATATTCGTGTGGGCGTGGTCCTGTCGACCACCGGCCCTGCTGCCGCCATCGGCATCCCGAGCAAGAACACCGTGCAGATGTGGCCCACCACGATCGGCGGCCAGCGCGCGCAGGTCATCATCCTGGACGATGCGTCCGACCCCTCGATGGCCGTGCGCAACGTGCGCAAGCTGATCGCCGAAGACAAGGTGGATGTGATCGTCGGCCCGACGATCGTGCCGACGGCGCTGGCCTCGCTTGACGCCGTAGCCGAGGGGCAAACGCCCATGGTCACGCTGGCCGCGTCGGCATCCATCGTGGAGCCGCAGGATGCCAAGCGCCGCTGGGCGTTCAAGATGCCGCAGAACGATTCGCAGATGGCCACGCTGGTCACGCAGCACATGGCGGACAACGGCGTGCACACCGTCGGCTTTATCGGTTTTACCGATGCGTATGGCGAGAGCTGGTGGCGTGAATTCTCGAAGCTGGCTGACGTACGCAAGCTGAAGGTCGTCGCCAACGAGCGCTTTGCGCGCACGGACACCAGCGTCACGGGCCAGATCCTCAAGCTGATGGCCGCCAAACCCGATGCCATCCTGATTGCCGGGGCCGGCACGCCGGCTGCCCTGCCCCAGCGCACGCTGGTCGAGCGCGGCTACAAGGGCCGCATCTACCAGACGCACGGCATCGCCAGCACCGAATTCCTCAAGGTGGGCGGCAAGGACGTGGAAGGCACGCTCTTCCCGACTGGCCCGGTGGTGGTGGCGCGCGAGTTGCCGGCCGGCCATCCAGTCCGCAAGGTCGCCGTGGAATTTGCTGACCGCTACGAAGCCAAGTACGGCCCGAACACCGTCACGCAATTTGCCGGTGATGCCTGGGGCGCCTATCAATTGCTCGACAACGCCACGGCCCGTGCGCTGAAAACCGGGGCCAAGCCCGGTACTCTGGCCTTCCGCGCCGCCCTGCGCGATGCGCTCGAAACCACGCGCGATCTGACGGTGCCCAACGGCGTGCTGAACCTGAATGCCCAGGATCACCAGGGCTTCGACCAACGCTCGCGCGTCATGGGCATCATCAAGAATGGCCACTTCGCTTACGCCGGCCCGAAGTAAAGAGACAACGAGACACCCGCCATGACACGCATTGCCTTCATCGGCCTCGGCAACATGGGCACGCCGATGGTCCAGCACCTGATTGCAGCCGGCCACACCGTGCGCGCCTACGTGCGTCGCCCCGAAGCTGCCGACAACGCACGCGCTATCGGCGCCGAGCCAGTCAACACGCCCGCCGAAGCTGCACGCGACGCCGAGGTCATTTTCACCAACGTCACTTCCACGGCTAATGTGGAGGGCGTGCTATTGGGGCCGGATGGCGTGATCCACGGCGCACCCCGTGGCGCGGTGTGCATTGACCACAGCACGATCTCCGCCGTGGCCACGCGCCGCATTGCGGCCGAGCTTGGAGCGGCTGGACTGGAATTCCTGGATGCGCCCGTCTCGGGCGGCACCATGGGCGCGCAGAAGGCCACGCTGTCGATCATGGTGGGCGGCAAGCCGGAAGTGCTTGAACGCGTACGCCCGCTGCTGCAACTGCTTGGCACCACCATCACGCACATCGGCGGCCACGGTTCGGGCCAAGTGGCCAAGGCGTGCAACCAGATCGTGCAGGTCATCAACATCCAGGGGATTGCCGAGGCGATGCTGTTTGCACAGGCCCAGGGCACCGACCCGTCGCGCGTGCTGGCGGCCATCGGGCCGGGCTTTGCGGGCAGCCGCATGCTCGACATGATGGGCCCGAAGATGGCCGAACGACACTTTGCCGCCGGCATTGAAGCGCGCCTGCACGACAAAGATTTCGGCCTCGTGCGCGAAATTGCCCACGAGCTCGGCCTGCAGATGCCGGCCATGGAGCTGGTGGCGTCTCAGCTCAACACGCTGGTCGCCAACGGCTGGGGATATGACGACACGTCGTCCCTATTGCGCGTGCTCGAGCTGCAGAACGAACGTAAGCCGGATTGACCATCGGCTGATCCTGCCTTGTGAGGTCTGCCAGACTTCTGGCATAATTGCCGGCTCATCGCACCTGCCCGGGTGGTGAAATTGGTAGACGCAGGGGACTCAAAATCCCCCGCCGCAAGGCGTGCCGGTTCGATTCCGGCCCCGGGCACCAGATTCCAAGCCGCTTCTGTTCACGCAGAAGCGGCTTTTTCATTGGGCGCACATTTGGATGTGCATCGGGCGCCTACCCACAACGCGCCTCCCTAGCCGTGGGATAATGACGTTTTGCCCGGGCGTAGCTCAAGAGGTTGTTCGCACCGGCGCGCGAGGGCCTGTATCCGCGTGGCCCGTTCAGTTTTGAACCTTCTTCAGCACCCCACCATGCCCACCTACCGTTCCAAAACCTCCACCGCCGGCCGCAACATGGCAGGTGCGCGCTCGCTGTGGCGCGCCACCGGCATGAAAGACGAAGACTTTCAGAAGCCGATCATCGCGGTCGTCAACTCGTTCACCCAGTTCGTGCCTGGCCACGTGCACCTGAAGGATCTGGGCCAGCTCGTCGCGCGCGAGATCGAAGCCGCAGGCGGTGTCGCCAAGGAATTCAACACGATCGCCGTGGATGACGGCATCGCCATGGGCCACGACGGCATGCTGTATTCGCTGCCGAGCCGCGACATCATTGCCGACTCGGTGGAATACATGGTCAACGCGCACTGCGCGGATGCCATGGTCTGCATCTCCAACTGCGACAAGATCACCCCGGGCATGCTGATGGCCGCCATGCGACTGAACATCCCGGTGATCTTCGTGTCGGGCGGCCCGATGGAAGCCGGCAAGACCAAGCTTGCCAACCCCGTCACCAAGGCCATCGAGATCAAAAAGCTCGACCTGATCGACGCGATGGTGATTGCCGCCGACAGCAAGTATTCCGACGCAGAAGTGGCGGAAGTCGAACGCTCGGCGTGCCCGACCTGCGGTTCGTGCTCGGGCATGTTCACGGCCAACTCGATGAACTGCCTGACCGAAGCACTGGGCCTGTCGCTGCCGGGCAACGGCACCGTGGTCGCCACGCACGCAGACCGCGAACAGCTCTTCAAGCGCGCTGGCAGTCGCATCGTGGAACTGGCCCGCCAGTACTACGAGCAGGACGACGAACGCGTGCTGCCGCGCTCGGTCGGCTTCAAGGCGTTCGAGAACGCCATGACGCTCGACATCGCCATGGGCGGCTCGACCAACACGATCCTGCACCTGCTGGCCATCGCACAGGAAGCCGAGATCGACTTCACGATGGCCGACATCGACCGCCTGTCGCGCGTTGTGCCGCAGCTCTGCAAGGTCGCGCCGAACACGAACAAGTACCACATCGAAGACGTGCACCGCGCGGGCGGCATCATGGCCATCCTGGGTGAGCTGGACCGCGCCGGCAAGCTGCACACCGACGTGCCGACCGTGCACACCCCCACGATGAAGGACGCGCTGGACCAGTGGGATATCGTCCGCACGTCCGACGAAGCCGTGCAGACGTTTTACCGTGCTGGCCCGGCTGGCATCCCGACGCAGGTGGCGTTCAGCCAGAACACGCGTTGGCCGAGCCTGGACCTCGATCGCGCTGAAGGCTGTATCCGCTCGTACGACCACGCGTTCTCGAAGGAAGGCGGTCTAGCCGTGCTGCGGGGCAATATCGCGCTGGACGGCTGCGTGGTGAAGACCGCCGGCGTGGACGAGAGCATCCTCGTCTTCGAAGGCACGGCGCACGTGACCGAATCGCAGGACGAAGCGGTGGAGAACATCCTCGCCGACAAGGTCAAGGCGGGCGACGTGGTGGTCGTGCGTTACGAAGGCCCCAAGGGCGGCCCCGGCATGCAGGAAATGCTCTACCCGACGAGCTACATCAAGTCGAAGGGCCTGGGCAAAGCCTGTGCACTGCTGACGGACGGCCGCTTCTCCGGCGGCACGTCGGGCCTGTCGATCGGCCACTGCTCGCCGGAAGCGGCTGCGGGCGGCGCAATCGGTCTGGTGCGCAATGGCGACAAGATCCGCATCGACATTCCGAATCGCACGATCAACGTGCTGGTGTCGGATGAAGAGCTGGCGCGTCGCCGCGAAGAGCAGAACGCCAAGGGCTGGAAGCCCGCAAAGGCACGTCCGCGCAAGGTGTCGGCGGCGCTCAAGGCGTATGCCAAGCTGGTCATGTCGGCGGACAAGGGTGCCGTGCGCGACCTGTCGCAGCTGGAGGACTGATAGCACAGCGGGGCCAGCGCCCCACTGCTGCTGAAACCGCTCTTCGGAGCGGTTTTTTTTCGCCAACCGCCGCATTACCCCGAATCAGCCAGTTCCGATATGCGTTACGACTTGTGCCGCCTACAGTCGCCCGCATGAAGACATCATTCCGACGTTTCGTAAGCATCGTGCGTCACGCCGCCAGCGATGCCGTCAGCCCCGCGCGATTCCAGCGCAATCTCGACCTCGCGACGCTGGCGCTCATCGTTGCCAGCGTGCTCGTCGTCATGGCCGACAGCGTGAAAGACCTGCACGCCCAATACGGCGAGGCACTGTATGTGGCCGAGTGGGCGTTCACGTTGCTGTTCACGGCGGAATATCTGTTCCGCCTGCTCACCGCCCCCAAACCCGTCGCCTATGCGCGCAGCTTCTTCGGCATCGTCGACCTGGTGTCGGTGCTGCCGACCTATCTCGCGTTTTTCTTCCCCGGCCTGCACGCGCTGATTGACGTACGCCTGCTGCGGCTGCTGCGCGTGTTCCGCATTCTTGGGCTATCGATTTATCTGGAAGAAGGCCAGGCGCTCATTCGCGCGCTTACCCGCGCACGCCGCAAGATCTTCGTCTTCATCGGCGGCATGTTCGTGCTGGTGGTCATCCTGGGCACGGTGATCTATCTCGTGGAAGGGCCGGAAAACGGCATCACGAGCATTCCCGTGGGTGTGTACTGGGCAGCGGTGACGATGAGCACCACCGGCTACGGCGACCTCACACCGCAAACTCCGTTAGGCCGGTTGATTACGTCATGCGCGATCCTGCTCGGCTACGGCATCATCGCGTTCCCGACCGGCATCATGGGGGCGGAACTCATTGCGACGGCACTGGAGCGCAATCGGCCCACCGCACCGTCGGCAGACACCAACGACACACCGCGATGCCCCTACTGCGGCGGGGCAGTCTCCGTGGTCGATCCCTCCGCTGCATGCCGGGCGCCGGACACTCACCCGCCGCCCAGCCCTCCACACTGACTCACTCCGTTCACCACCGAAGGCCAAGCAACCGCTTGGCCTTTTTGCTTTTGCACGTGGTGGCCACGGCGACTGCACTGCGGACGACATCGCGACCGCCAAATATGTCATGTTGTGATATATTCCGCCGAAACCGCTTCATCAAACCATGCCAGCCCCCCCACCTCGCCTGTTATCCAAGCAGGATTTCGAGACCCTGTCCGATTTCCGCTATCACCTGCGCCGCTTTCTGCGCGCATCTGAAAACTTGATCCAGTCCAAGGGGATCACACCGCTGCAGTATCAGTTGCTGCTGCATATCAAGGGGTTTGCCGGCCGCGAATGGGCCACCGTGGGCGAATTGGCCGAACGTCTGCAAGCCGCACCGCACGGCACGGCGGCACTCGTGACGCGCTGCGAGGAGATCGACCTGGTCGAGCGCCGCCCCAGCGATGCCGACGCGCGGCAGGTGGAAGTCCACCTCACCAAAAAGGGCGATCGCCTCGTCGCCCTGCTGGCCGCGCTGCATCAGAGCGAGCTGGCTGCCTTTAGCCGCGCCTTCAAGATTCCCCATCTCGATCCGTAGCACGCCATGCAAACCTTTGGACACCGGCGCGACTTTGCAACCGATACCATGCTGTTCCGCACCTCCGCGCTCGCAGTGGTGATTGCGGTATTTGCCACGCTGGCAGCCGTGGCTTTGCTCAACCTGATCCGCTTCTTCACCAACCTGTTCTTTTTCCAGACGCTGTCGCTGGCGGAGCATTCCCCGGCCACCAACACGCTGGGCGTGTGGGTGATTGCCGTGCCAGTGTTCGGCGGGCTGATCGTCGGGCTGATGGCGCGCTTCGGCTCGGAGAAGATCCGTGGTCACGGCATTCCCGAGGCCATCGAAGCCATTCTGTTCGGCAAGAGCAAGATGTCGCCCAAGGTGGCGGTGCTCAAACCGCTATCGTCGGGCATCGTGATCGGCAGCGGCGGACCCTTCGGCGCCGAGGGGCCGATCATCATGACGGGCGGCGCGATCGGCTCGCTGTTTGCGCAGTTCTTCAAGCTGACGGCGGCCGAGCGCAAAACGCTGCTCGTGGCCGGCGCCACGGCCGGCATGACCGCCGTGTTCGGTACGCCGGTGGCCGCGCTGCTGCTGGCCGTGGAACTGCTGCTGTTTGAATGGCGGCCCCGCAGCATGCTACCCGTGGCAGTGGCGTGTGCGGTGGCTGGTTTTCTGCGCGTACTGGTGCTAGAGGCCGGCCCGCTGTTTCCGCTGGACACGGCCCCCGCGACCCTGCCTGCGCTAGGGTCGTGCGTGGTCGCCGGCCTGCTGTGCGGCGCGCTGGCGCGCTCGCTCTCGATGGCGCTGTACAAAACCGAAGACCTGTTCGGCCACCTGCCAATCCACTGGATGTGGTGGCCGGCCATCGGCGGGTTGGCCGTCGGCATCGGCGGCTATTTCGAGCCGCGTGCACTGGGGGTCGGCTACGACGTTATCGGCGATCTCCTGCACAACCACCTGGCCATCCGCGTGGCGCTGGCGCTGCTGGTGGTCAAAGCCATCATCTGGGTCATCGCGCTGGGCTCGGGCACCTCGGGCGGTGTGCTGGCGCCGCTCTTGATGATGGGTGCGGGCCTGGGCGTGCTGATCGGGCCTGCGCTGCCAGGTGGGGATCCGGGCTTGTGGCCGCTGGTTTGCATGGCGGCCATGCTGGCCGGCGTGCTGGGTGCTCCGCTCACCGCCATCGTCTTCGCATTCGGGCTCACGCATGATGTGAACGCCCTGCTCCCAATCCTGTTGGCTGTGGCGGTGTCCTATGGCTTTGTGGTGTTGACCATGCCGCGCTCAATCATGACCGAGAAGATCGCGCGGCGCGGTTTCCACATCTATCGCGAATACGCCGTCGATCCGCTGGAACGCCACGCCGTCGATGAAGTGATGACGCGTGCGGTGCAAACCATTGACGCCGCGGCATCCGTGGCCGACGTCCTGGCCGAACGATTCGGCCCGATGCAGGCCCATCGCGCTTTTCCTGTGGTGCGTGGCGGCGCGCTCATCGGCATGCTCGACCGCGATGCCTTGCTGGCCGGCCAAGCGCGCGGCACGCTCACCACTGCTGAACTCTTCGGCGCCAATGCACCGGTGATGGCGCTACCGGGCGAGACCTGCCGCATCGTCGCCACGCGCCTGGCGGTGCATGGGCTGGAGCGGCTACCGGTGGTGGCCGATTCGCAATCGCGGCAACTGGTGGGCATTGTCTCGCGCAGCGACTTGGTCAAGCCGTCGCTGGCGTTCTTTGATGAGGAGCAGCGCCGCGAGCGCTTTCGTCGTGTGCCGTTATCCGGCGCGCGCATGCAGTTGGCATTGCGTCGTCGGCGCGCGGGCCGGGCACGCTAGCTTAGCCGGCCACATGCCGGTTGCGCCCGCTTTCCTTGGCCCGATACAGCGCCAGATCGGCACGCTTGAGCATCTCCGACGCGGTATCGCCCGGCCGGCAGGCAGTCATGCCCATGCTGACGGTCATCGTCAGCCCGGTAGGGAACGTCTCGTCGGATTCGGCCACAGCGGCCCGTAGACGCTCCACTGCTTCGGCTGCAGCCTCCAGCGTGGTGCGGCCCATGACGATGGCGAACTCCTCGCCGCCCAGCCGGCCCACCAGGTCACTGCTGCGCAGCACGCTTGTCGCCAGCGATGCGAAGCGCTGCAGCGCGAGGTCGCCCACCGCGTGGCCCCATGTGTCATTGATGCGCTTGAAGTGGTCCAGATCGGCCAGCACCAGCACAAGCGGCTCGTTGCGGTTGTGGGCCCGCATGAGCGCCGTGTCGAACAACGCCAGAAAGCGGCGCCGTGTCAGCACGCCAGTCAGATGATCGAAGTGCGCCTCGTTGGCGAGCGCGCTGTTGGTACGCTGCAGCCGCTGGTTCAGGTGACGCTGCAGGCGGTGATGCTGCCGCTCGCGCGCCAAGGACCACACCACCAGAGCAATGGTCAGCAGCATGCTCAGGAACAACACAAACGCGATCGTGCGATTGCGATCATGCGTTGCCATGTGCTGGCCCCAAGCGGGCAGCGGTTCCACCACCATGACGGTGAGGTCTGCACTGGCGTTGCGCGAGATCGTGAGTGACGGCATCGCACTGCCCTCGCGCCACACCAGCGCATCGCGCACTTCCACTGGCACCCATTCGGGCACGCTGCGCTGCGTCTGTGCGGTGGGCAGGTAGGGCCACGTCTCAAAATCCACACGTCGGTACGCGTCGTAGCGATCGCTCGGGCTCATGCCCTGCACGCGCGCCGTCGGCAAAGCCTTGCCCACCAGCGACGTATCGGTGGACAGAATGACCAACCCATTCGGGTCGGTCACCAGAGAGGTCGGATGCGACACCCAGTGCTGCAGACGCGTCAGGCTCACCTTGATGCCCATCGCCGCCACGAGGTAGCCCCCGTTGTCATACACCGGCGCGGCAAAGAACAAGCCCGGCACGCCGGTCACCCGACCGACGGTGAACTGCTCGCCGAGGCCACCCAGCATCGCCTCCTGGAGATAGGGCTGCATGCTCGAATGCACGCCCACGAACGAATCGGCACGGCCCGCGTTATTGGCCATCACCACATAGCCGCGCTGGTCGATCACCCACACGTAATCGAGCCCGAGGTTGCCCGCGGTCGTGCTGAGGAATGCGCTGCTGTCGAGCACCTCCTGGTGCGACATCGCCTCTTTGGCGCGCGAGCCCTGGTCCATCAGGCTCCAGCGTCGCGTGTCGACACGCGCCACGGCCCGCGGGATGGTGTCGATTTGCGCAAGCGTTTGCGGAACCGCCCGCAGCAGCGCCACATCGGCGGTGATCTGGCTAGACATGCCCTCGGCCACTTGCGCCGCAAGCTGGCGCCGCGTATCGACCATCTGCCGTACGTCGTGCGCCCCCATTACCCCCGCCACCGTGGTGGCGGCAAACCAGCACAGCGCCACCCCAATCGCCGCGCCCGCCAGCACGAGGGCCAGCCGCACGGCGCGCACACGCTTGGCAGGCGCGAGAGACGGTGTGTGCGATGCAGGCGCGTTCATCTCAGGGCTCGCAGCGCAGAAAATCTGCCACGGTCGGATAGCGCAGCGCCACACGCAACTCGCGCGTCAACCGGGTGTTGCGCAGCCGGCGGGATTCACTCATGAACGACAACAGCGCTGGCTCGATCTGCGCAACGGCTTCGGCCCGCGAAATACGCGGTGGACGCTGCAAGCCGCGCGCATCGGCCACGGCATCGAAGTAATCGCCCATGCGCAGCTCCGACGCATCGCTGGCGTGCAGCACGCGCTGGGGCTTTCCGCGGAACAACGCAGCAATCAATGCACGCGCCAGATCATCGGCATGGATATGGTTGGTGTAGACATCGTCTTCCGCGCGCAAAGCGGGCGTACCCCGCTCCAACCGAGCAACCGGCAGACGCTCGGCAGCATAGATGCCGGGGATGCGCACAATCGACGTGCGCCAGCCGCCGCCCGCGCCAAACCAGCGCACGCGACGCTCGGCGGCCACGCGGCGCTGCGCACGGGCCGTGGTGGGATTCACCGGGCGGGATTCGTCGACCCAGGCGCCGCCCGCATCGCCATACACACCGCTGGTGCTGGCATACACAAACGCCCGCGCTTGGAGGCGGGTTTTCAAGCGGCCCGTCAAGCGACCAGACCTGCGCGCCCGCTGGGGTAAAATGCGACGTTTTGTGGCTCGGGGCAGTTGAGCTGGACGCGCCAGCCTGTACAGCAACGCGGCGGTACGTGGGTCATCGTTGCCGGCGGTCGGCGGCGGCGCCAGATGCAGCACGCGTGGGCTTAAGCCTGCCAAGCGGCGCAGAGAAGCGGCATCGTCCAGATTGGCAACCACGGGCACGGCACCGGCTTCTCGCAACGCTGCACGCCCCGCCTCGCGCGAGGTGACGGCAAAGACGCGGAAACGCGTGCGCAGCATCGTCAGGCAGCGTTGCCCAACATCGCCGCAGCCGACGATCAGCACGCGCGGCCGACCCAAGCCCGGCGTCAATCGGGCAGATTTGGATGGCGGGGCGACTGACAGATTCACCATCGGACGTGCCGCAGCAACGCGACCAGACACTCTTTTCAACATATTCGGAATTGTAGTATGGCTTATCAGATCAACGTGCTGCCCAGCGGCCGCCAGTTCCAGGCCGAAGACGGCGAGACCATCCTTGCAGCAGCGCTGCGCCAGGGCATCGGCCTGCCGTACGGCTGCAAGAACGGCGCGTGCGGCTCATGCAAGGGCCACGTGCGCGAGGGCTCCATCGTGCAGGGCAATCATTCGCCCAACGCGCTCTCCGCCCAGGAAGCGACCGAAGGCCGCGCGCTGTTCTGCTGCGCCACGCCCGCGACGGACGTCACCATCGAAGTGCGCGAAGTGCAAGGCGCCGGCGACGTGCCCATCAAGAAAATCCCGTGCCGCGTCGCGTCGCTGGAAAAGGCCGCGCCGGACGTCACCATCGTCAAGCTACAACTGCCTGCCACCGAGCGTATGCAATTTCTGGCCGGGCAGTACGTGGAATTCCTCCTGCGCGACGGCAAGCGCCGCAGCTACTCGATCGCCAACCCGCCGCATGAAGAAGGCCCGATCGAGCTGCACATCCGCCACATGCCGGGCGGCGCATTTACCGACTACGTCTTCGGCGCCAAGGAAGGCGCCCCGGCCATGAAAGAGCGCGACATCCTGCGCTTTGAAGGGCCGCTCGGCAGCTTCTTCCTGCGTGAAGAATCGGACAAGCCGATCATCCTGCTGGCCTCGGGCACGGGTTTCGCGCCCATCAAGGCCATCGTCGAGCATGCGCAGTTCATCGGCAGCACGCGCCCGATGACGCTGTACTGGGGCGGCCGCCGCCCGCAAGACCTGTACATGCACGCCAAGGCGGAAGAATGGGCCCGCACGATCCCGGGCTTCACGTATGTGCCGGTGGTCTCCAACGCTCTGCCCGAAGACGCCTGGACCGGCCGCACCGGCTTCGTGCACCAGGCCGTGATGGCCGACCACCCGGATCTGTCCAACCACGAGGTCTACGCCTGCGGCGCGCCGGTGGTCATCAACTCGGCCCGCGCGGACTTTGCTGCCCAGTGCAAGATGCATCCGGACGCGTTCTTCGCCGATTCGTTCACCTCGGAGGCCGACCTGCACCCTGCTGGCTAAGGACCGGCTGACGTTGCACAAATCCAAAGACCGTCGAAATTTCGTTTTGACTTGACTTGGCATCCGTCTTATTCTTGCGCCCTATGAACCAAGCCCTGCACTTCCGACGCCGCCGTACGTTGCTCCCTCCGGGAAGCCGCGCGGCTGTCTGCTGATTGCATATCGGGTTCACAGGATTCGACGATCACAAGGCCACGGGGCGCCCCCCGTGGCCTTTGTCTTTTTCCAACTCGCGTTTTTCCACGTTTTCATCTTCCTGCCGCCTTTTTCTGGAGCACTGCCATGGCGTTTGCTGACTACCCCGTCCAGTCCCTGATGTACATCACCAATCGGCCCGAGATCGTCTTCACCGAAGGCAAGGGCTCGTGGCTGACGGATCACAACGGCAAGCGATACCTGGACTTCGTACAGGGCTGGGCCGTCAACTGCCTCGGCCACTCCAACGACGGCATGATCGAAGCGCTCAACGCGCAGGCCAAAAAGCTCATCAACCCGAGCCCGGCCTTCTACAACGAGCCGATGGCCAAGCTGGCCGGCCTGCTGACGGCACACAGCTGCTTCGACAAGGTGTTCTTCGCCAACAGCGGCGCCGAAGCCAACGAAGGCGCCATCAAGCTCGCGCGCAAGTGGGGCAAGAAGCATAAGAACGGCGCATTCCAGATCATCACCTTCGACCACAGCTTCCACGGCCGCACGCTGGCCACCATGAGCGCGTCGGGCAAGGCCGGCTGGGACACCATCTTCGCGCCGCAGGTACCGGGCTTCCCGAAGGCCATCCTGAATGACATCGCCTCGGTGGAAGCACTCATCACCGATGACACCGTCGGCGTGATGCTCGAGCCGGTGCAGGGCGAAGGCGGCGTGCTGCCGGCCACGCCGGAGTTCATGCAGCAACTGCGCGCGCTGACCAAGAAGCACAAGATCCTGCTGATCGTCGATGAAGTGCAGGCGGGCTGCGGCCGTTGCGGCACCCTCTTCGCCTACCAGCTCTCGAACATCGAGCCGGACATCATGACGCTGGGCAAGGGCATCGGCGGCGGCGTGCCGCTGTCGGCCCTGCTGTGCACGGATGAAGTCGCTAGCTTCGAAGCCGGCGATCAGGGCGGCACCTACAACGGCAACCCGCTGATGACGGCCGTCGGCTGCTCGGTGATCGAACAACTGCTGGCCCCGGGCTTCCTGGCCGGCGTGGAAGAGCGCGGTGCCTACCTGCGCAAGCAACTGCTGCAACTGTCGGAAGAATTCGGCCTGGCCGGCGAGCGCGGCAATGGTCTGCTGCGCGCCCTGCTGCTCGGCAAGGACATCGGCGGCCAACTGGTCGAAGCCGCACGCGAGATGAACCCGACGGGCCTGCTGCTCAACGCCCCGCGCCCGAACATCCTGCGCTTCATGCCCGCGCTGAACGTGACGACCGAAGAGATCGACACGATGATCGGCATGCTCCGCACGCTGCTCAAGGCGCACGCCTAAGCCTCATCGCATCACCGGGGCGGCGCACAACGCGTCGCCCTTCACCGCTCCATCTGCTGCCCCTACATTGAGGTTTGCCATGGCCGTAACACGCGCTGTTCCGGCCACGGGGATCGTTTTGTCCGACGATTCCGCGTGGCTCCCGTTGGATTCCATCTACACATTCCTCTCGCAGGAAACGCATTGGGCCCGCGGCCTGCCGCGCGAAGTGTTCGACCGATCGATCGCTAATTCACTGTGCTTCGGCGCGTATCAGCAACGCTATGACGGCTCGCACGGCGACCTCGTGGGCTTTGCGCGCGTCATCACCGATCGCGCCACGTTCGCGTATCTGTGCGACGTGTTTGTCCTGCCCGAGTGGCGCGGCAAAGGTGTCTCGCACGCATTGATGGATTTCCTGCGCGAGCATCCGGAGCTGCAAGGCTTGCGCCGCACCGTGCTGGTCACCACGGATGCCGACGGGCTCTACCGCAAGCACGGTTTTACTGACGTGCCCGGCGACAGCGGCTTCATGCAACTGCATCGACCGAAGGTCTATCAAGCCGCATCGGCGTAGCGCACCAAAGAAAAACGCCTCGCAACTGCGAGGCGTTTTCCATGGGACAGCTTGGTGTTTACTCGCCCAGGTAGGCGGCACGCACCTTCGGGTCGTCCAGCATCTGCTTGGCTTCGCCGCTCATGGTGATGAGACCGGAGTCCATCACGTAGCCGCGGTGCGCTGCCTGCAGCGCCAGGCGGGCGTTCTGCTCGACGAGCAGCACGGTCACGCCTTGCGCCGAGATGTCGCGCACCACCTCGAAGATCTTCTCCACCATGATCGGCGAGAGACCCATCGACGGTTCATCCAGCAGCAGCAGCTTCGGTTGGCTCATCAGCGCGCGCGCCATGGCCAGCATCTGCTGCTCGCCGCCCGACATCGTGCCGGCCAGCTGGTTGGCACGCTCTTTCAGGCGCGGGAAGATGCCGAACATGCGCTCGATGTCGAGCTTGATCTGCGCATCGTCGTTGCGGGTGAAGGCACCCATCTGCAGGTTCTCGGTGATGGTCATGCGCGCGAACACGCCGCGGCCTTCCGGCACCATCGCCAAGCCCTGCTTGAGCAGGTTGTAGCTCGGCACGCCCTTGATGGACTTGCCCAGATACTGCACGTCGCCGCCCGCCCAGCCTTGCAGGCCGGTGATGGCCTTCATGGTGGTCGTCTTGCCGGCGCCGTTGGCACCGATCAGCGTAACGAGCTCGCCTTCGCGGATCTCCAGATCCACGCCCTTGACTGCCTGGATGCCGCCGTAAGCAACCTTCAGACCGTCGATCTTCAACATCACTGGTTTCATTGTTCCGTTCCTCTGCATCAGTGCGCCGATGCGCCGAGGTAGGCCTCGATCACGGCCGGGTTGCTCTGCACTTCCTGCGGCAGACCTTGTGCGATCACCTTGCCGTAGTCGAGCACGGTCAGGCGGTTACACAGGCCCATCACCAGCTTCACGTCGTGCTCGATCAGCAGGATGGTCTTGCCGTCGGAACGGATCTTGTCCAGCAGGCCACGGAGTTCCACCTTTTCCGTGGCGTTCATGCCGGCAGCCGGTTCGTCCAGGGCCAGCAGCTTGGGCTGCGTGGCCAGGGCGCGGGCGATTTCCAGACGACGCTGGTGGCCGTACGACAGGTTGCGCGCTGTGTAGTTGGCGTACTTGCCGATGCCGACGTACTCCAGCAGGTCGTGCGCCCAGTCTTCGATGGACGCCTCTTCCTCACGCGCAGCCTTGGTTCGGAACACCGCGCCGAGCAGGCCGGCCTTGGTGCGCACGTGGCGGCCGACCATGACGTTTTCCGCCGCGGTCATGTCGCCGAACAGGCGGATGTTCTGGAACGTGCGGGCGATACCGGCCTTGGCCACTTCATGCACGGCGGTCGGCTGGTAGGGGATGCCACCCAGCACGAAGTCACCGGCGTCCGGCGTGTACAGGCCCGTGATGACGTTGAAGAACGTGGTCTTGCCGGCGCCGTTCGGGCCGATCAAGCCGTAGATCTCGCCTTCGCGGATCTCCAGGTTCACGTCGGACAGCGCCTGCAGGCCGCCGAAACGCTTGCTCACTCCTCGGATCGAGAGGAGGACGTTGTTGTTGCTCATGTTGCGTGCCTCCAATCAGATGCGGGACAACCCACCGACCCGCGCCTTCTGCGGACGGTCTTCCTTGCGCGGCGAGGGCCAGAGGCCCGCAGGGCGATACAGCATCACCACCACCATCGCCAGGCCGAAGAGCAACTGACGCAGCACTTCCGCTTCCACGATCACATGGCCGAACAGCTTGTTCTGGATCGGCTCGGCCAGGGCACGCAGCAGTTCCTGGAAGCCCACCAGCAGAATGCCGCCCAGGATCACGCCCGGGATATGGCCCATGCCGCCCAGCACCACGATCGCCAGGATGTAGATCGACTCCCACAGCACGAACGATTCCGGCGACACGAAGCCCTGGAACGACGCGAACATCGCCCCCGACACGCCACCGAACGACGCGCCCATGGCAAAGGCCAGCAGCTTCACGTTGCGGGTGTTGATACCCATCGCCTTGGCAGCGATTTCATCTTCACGGATGGCAACCCATGCACGACCGATACGCGAGTTCTGCAGGCGCAAGCACACGATGATGATGATCGCGGCCAGCAGCACGAACAGGTAGTAGTACATGTAGACCGAGTCGAAGCGGATGCCGAAAAAGTCGTGGCGCTTCGAGAAGTCAAACCCGAGGATCTTGACCGGCTCGATCAGGTTGATGCCCTTCGGACCGTTGGTGATGTTCACCGGGCGGTCGAGGTTGTTCATGAAGATGCGGATGATTTCACCAAAGCCCAGCGTCACGATGGCGAGGTAGTCGCCGCGCAGCTTCAGCGTCGGCGCGCCCAGCAGGATGCCGAACAACGCCGCCAGACCCGCGCCCAGCGGAATCACCCACCAGACGATGAGGTGCAGCCCGTTGGGGAACAGTTGGTGAATCCACTCGAACTGGTTGGTCAGATGCGGCGAACCCAGCAGCCCCATCATGTACGCCCCCACCGCGTAGAACGCGATATAGCCCAGATCGAGCAGGCCGGCAAAGCCCACCACGATGTTCAGGCCCAGGGCCAGCATGATGTAGAGCAGCGCGAAGTCGAGCACGCGCACCCAGTAGTTACCACCTGCGGCACCGACGATGAACGGTGCGAACAGGGCCAGAATCAGGAAGCCGTAGAGCGCAGCGCGCGTCTTCTTCGGAGCCTTGAATTCGGTTGCAGTTTCTGTCATGGCGCTCCCCTTTCTTATGCGCGGTCCGCAACGCGTTCACCCATGATGCCGGACGGGCGGAACAGCAGCACGCCAATCAGCACGATGAATGCGAACACATCCTGGTAGTTCGAACCGAACACACCGCCAGTCAAGTCACCGATATAACCGGCACCCAGTGCTTCGATCAGGCCCAGCAGCATGCCGCCGACCATGGCGCCAGCCAGGTTGCCGATGCCGCCCAGCACTGCGGCGGTAAACGCCTTCAGGCCAGGGATGAAGCCCATGTAGAAGTGGGCATTGCCGTAATTGGTCGCCATCATCACGCCCGCGACCGCTGCCATGGCAGCACCGATCATGAACGTGGCGGAGATCACGAAGTTCGGGTTGACGCCCATCAGGCCTGCCACACGCTGGTTCTCGGCGGTCGCACGCATGGCGCGGCCGAGCTTGGTGCGGTTGACCAGCAGGATCAGCCCAACCATCACCAGGATCGACACCAGGATGATGACGATTTCCTTGCCCGTGATGGTCGCGCCCGTGGAGCCGATATCAATCGGGCTCGAAGGCAGCAACTGCGGGAAGGTCAGCGGGTTGCGCGACCAGATCATCATGGCCAGGGTCTGCAGCACGATCGACACGCCGATGGCGGTGATCAGCGGCGCCAGACGCGGCGCATTGCGCAGCGGCCGGTAGGCGACCCGTTCAATGGTGTAGGCCACGATGGCGCAGACCGGCATGGCAAACAGCAGTGCAAAGACGAGCGTGAGCCAGTCAGGCAGATTGGGAAAGTATTTTTGTAGGAAGTTGATGGCGGTCAACGCGGACATTGCACCGACCATCAGGACATCGCCGTGGGCAAAGTTGATGATGCCGAGAATACCGTAGACCATGGTGTAGCCAAGTGCGATCAGCGCGTAAATGCTGCCGAGCACCAGACCGTTCATGATCTGCTGGATAAAGATATCCATGAGAACAGCTCCTGCTATGCCTTGCTTTGTTGTAGACGACGCTGTGGCGTGCCCGCAAGGTATGCGATCAATCGGATGGGTAAGGTGAGGTTGCTGGTAAGCGGCCTGCCGAACGCGCCCATGGTGAGGGCCTTGTGTAACTGGCGAGGCTATAAAAAACGGCACCGCTAGGGTAGGCGCGGTGCCGTTTTTAGGGCGGTAACCCTTCGATTACATCTTCACAACGTCAAGAACGCTCTTCTTCTTGTCCTTGTAGTTGTACAGGGTGATCGAACCTTCCTTCAGGTCACCCTTGGCATCGAACGCGATGTTGCCGATCACGCCGTTGTAGTTGGTTGCCGGCATGGCAGCCAGGATCTTGGCAGCGTCGGTCGAGTTGGCACGCTTCATCGCATCGATGATCACGTTGACGGCGTCATACGTGAACGGTGCGTAGATCTGCACCGGCGTGTTGAAGCGCGCTTGGTACTTCTTCTCGAAGTCTGCGCCCTTCTCCATCTTCGACAGCGCCAGGCCTGCTTCCGAGCAGACGATGTTGTCGATGGCGTCGCCAGCGAGTTCAGCAACCTTGTCGGTACACACGCCGTCGCCGCCAACGATCTTGGCCGTGATGCCCAGTTCCTTGGCCTGCTTGGCGAACGGACCGCCGGTGGCATCCATGCCGCCGTACATGATCACGTCCGGCTTCTTGCCCTTGATCTTGGTCAGAATGGCCTTGAAGTCGGTCGCCTTGTCGTTGGTGGCTTCACGTGCCACGACATTCACGCCGCCGGCC
The DNA here is from genome assembly GCF_051904805.1 of Ralstonia sp. 25C. NCBI lineage: Bacteria > Pseudomonadati > Pseudomonadota > Betaproteobacteria > Burkholderiales > Burkholderiaceae > Ralstonia > Ralstonia sp. 25C. The sequence goes on from NZ_CP196737.1 coordinate 985,609, forward strand.
TTCGCGGTCTTCTCGAACTCGTCGGCCAGGCCCTTACCGTAGGCGGTGGCATCGTCAACGATGGCCACGGTCTTGGCGCCCAGGGTCTTGGCGGCGTAGTTCGCCAGTGCCGGACCTTGCTGCGCGTCGGTCGCAACCACGCGGTAGGTCGTCTTGAAGCCTTGCTTGGTGTAGTCGGGGTTGGTCAACGACGGCGAGATCTGCACGATGCCTGCATCGCTGTAGATCTTCGAAGCCGGGATCGAAACGCCCGAGTTCAGGTGGCCAACAACGGCGACAACCTTCTCGTCGACCAGCTTCTGCGCCACGGCAGTGCCAGTCTTCGGGTCGCCCGCATCGTCTTCACCGACCAGTTCCAGCTTGATCTTCTTGCCGTCGATGGTCAGGCCTTCCTTGTTGGCCTCTTCAACGGCCAGACGTGCGCCGTTTTCGTTGTCTTTGCCAAGGTGGGCAATCCCGCCCGTGAGCGGTGCAGCATGACCGATCTTGACGACGGTCTCGCCACCACCGGCAGCGGCGGCCGGAGCCGACGTTGCTGCAGGTGCAGCAGCTTGGTCTGCGGGCTTTTCCTCGTTCTTACCGCAAGCTGCTACGAGTGCCACGGCAGCCGCAAGCGGCAGAACTTTGGCAAACTTAATTTGCATGAGTGATCTCCTAGATCTCGCAAGAGCAAGAAGAGCGTCCTGCCTCCCGGCCGCTCCCCCTGCGCCGAATTGTTTCAATTTGAAACGCGCGAATTGTATCCCCTTTTTTTGCGGATGCAATACGCGTCGCAACAACGATTTTTACCGTAATTACGCCGTTTTACGGGCTTTCCCCAATGCCCAAACAGGCGTCATTTCGCGCAGGCATTCGCGATAGGCGAAAGGTCATAACAAGAACCGTGCCAGACTAGGGGAAACCCTGGAGCCATGCGGCTTGGCGGGCGATATGCACGGTAAATCAAGGCTTCGCGGGCGTTGATGCCGTTTTTGCAATGCACAAAATGAAACGGCCACCCTGGTTAGAGTGGCCGCTGATGATCCAAAAGCGCTTTATGCACCGCATTAGGGCGCACCGTCTTTGTGCACTTCTTTTTTTCTGTTAAGTGGGCATTTACATAAAGGCATTCAATTGATTTGAAGTCCCCTCGGCAGGGGGAAGGACATGTTTTCCTGAATGCCGTCCAACGGGCGCACCGTGCGCGCGCCCAATGCCTTGAGCCGGTCGACAATCGACTGCGCCAACTCTTCCGGCGCCGAAGCGCCCGCCGTCAGGCCGACACGGCGCTTGCCGGCCAACCATTCGGGCTTCACCTGTTCCGGCGTATCTACCATATAGGCAGGCACCCCCAGCTTCTCGGCCAGTTCGCGCAGCCGGTTGGAGTTGGAGCTATTCGGGCTGCCGACCACGATCACCACTTCCACTTGCGGCGCCATGAACTTGACCGCGTCCTGGCGATTCTGCGTGGCATAGCAGATGTCCTGCTTCTTCGGCTCGTGCACCGTCGGGAAGCGCGCCTTGATGGCCGCTACGATCTCCTGCGTCTCATCCACCGACAGCGTGGTCTGCGTGACATACGCCAGGCGGGTCGGGTCCTTCACCACGAGATGCGTGACGTCGTCGACGGACTCCACCAGCAGCATGCCGTCGTTGGCCTGGCCCATCGTGCCCTCCACTTCAGGGTGTCCCTTGTGGCCGATCATGATGATCTCGAAGCCTTGCGCACGCATCTTCGAGACTTCAACGTGCACCTTGGTCACCAACGGACACGTCGCATCAAATACGCGCAGGCCGCGCGCCTCGGCCGCCTCGCGCACCGCACGCGACACGCCATGCGCGCTGAAGATGACGGTGCCGCCCACCGGCACATCGTCCAACTCCTGCACGAACACCGCGCCCTTGTTGCGAAGATCGCTCACCACGTAGGCGTTGTGCACGATCTCGTGGCGCACGTAGATCGGCGCGCCAAACAGCTCGAGCGCGCGTTCGACGATCTCGATGGCGCGATCCACGCCGGCGCAAAAGCCTCGCGGCTGTGCGAGCAGGACTTCGGCGTCGGCTTGGGTAACAGGATCGATGGGGGCGGTCACAGCGTTGCTCATTACAGAATGCCGATCAGTTGGACTTCAAACACGATGGTCTGGCCGGCCAGCGGGTGGTTGAAATCGAACAGCGCGGAGGTCTCGCCGACTTCCTTGAGTACCCCGGCGTACTTGCCGCCGCTGGGCGCGTTGAACTCAACCAGATCGCCCGGCTGGTAATCCTCTTCAAACGAGGAGTTCTCGCGCAGCGTGGCCAGCGACACGCGCTGCAGCAGCTCCGGGTTGCGCGGGCCGAACGCATGCTCGGGCGCCAGGCGGAACGTCGTGCGCTCACCCTCGCGCATGCCCAGCAGCGCCTGCTCCAGCGTAGGCGCCATCTGGCCCTGGCCCAGCAGCAGCGTGGCCGGCTTTTCGCCGAAGGTCGTCACGATATCCGTGTCGTTTTCCAACGCGATGCGGTAGTGCAGCGTCAGAAAAGAATCCGGGCCAACCACCTTGGCTGCATCGCCTGACGTCGCTGTGGACGCCTCGTTCACCAAATTTTGCACGCTCAACCTGCTTGACCAAAAAGTAACCCGTTATTGTACGTCAGCCCTTCCGGCGGCCGCAGGCGCGGCGCCAGCCGCACATCTATATCTATAGGGCTTTTCCACCCTCGCTCCCCCTTATGGCAATCGTCGACTGGCCCGCTCACGAGCGGCCCCGTGAAAAACTGCTCGCCCACGGCCCGGGCGCGCTCTCCGATGCAGAGCTGCTGGCCATCTTCCTGCGGGTCGGCATGCCCGGCAAAAGCGCCGTCGACCTCGCGCGCGAACTATTGACGCACTTTGGCTCGCTCGGGCGGTTGTGCCACGCCTCGCAGCAAGAGTTTTCGTCGATCAACGGCATGGGGCCAGCCAAATACGCGCAATTGCACGCGCTGCTGGAGGTCGCTCGCCGCGCCCTCAAAGAAGACATCACCCACGGCCAGACCTTCGAATCCCCACAAAGCGTGAAGGATTTCCTGCGCCTGACGCTCGGCCACCGCCCGCACGAGGTGTTTGCCTGCCTCTTTCTAGATGTACGGCATCGCCTGATTGCGTGGGAGGAGCTGTTCCGCGGCACGCTGACCGAAGCCCGCGTCTACCCGCGTGAAATTGCCAAGCGCGCCTTGCATCACAATGCAGCCGCTGTCATCCTCGCGCACAACCACCCCACCGGCCACGCCGAACCCAGCGAATCCGACATCACCCTGACCCGCGAGCTTTGCCGCGCGCTGGCTTTGCTGGACGTGATGGTGCTGGATCACATGATCGTCGGGCGGACCACGGTGTATGGCTTCCTGGAGCACGGCAAGATGTAGCGCCGACGCCGCATCGCGTGGCGCCCAACAGCAATCGATCGATCTCGTTGATTTGCCAGCAGTTTTGTGTGTATAATCCGCGTTTCGCTGAAGTCCCACCTCTACAGTGGCGCTGCGCTTGGTTTTGGTCCCAGCGCCCGGTCGCAAACTGTAGCCAACGAATTAAGTTAGGAGTGCTCCATGGCACGCGTCTGTCAAGTGACCGGGAAAGCGCCGATGGTCGGCAATAACGTTTCCCACGCAAACAACAAGACCAAGCGCCGTTTTCTGCCGAACCTGCAGAATCGCCGCTTCTGGGTCGAATCCGAAAACCGCTGGGTGAGCCTGCGCGTCTCGAACGCCGGTCTGCGCCTGATCGATAAAAAAGGCATCGACGAAGTGCTCGTGGACCTGCGCGCACGCGGCGAAGTCTAATTAGGAGTTAAATCATGGCCAGCAAAGGCGGACGCGACAAGATCAAGCTGGAATCGACCGCAGGTACGGGTCATTTCTACACGACCACCAAGAACAAGCGCACCAAGCCGGAAAAGATGGAGATCATGAAGTTCGATCCCGTCGCCCGCAAGCACGTCGCTTACAAGGAAACCAAGATCAAGTAATCCTCGCGATTGCATTGTCTTGTTTCCGTCGGCCCGACCGACAGCAAAAACCCGCTTCAAGGCGGGTTTTTTGTTGCCCGCCGTTTAGCGCGGTGCGGTGTACACTGCCCCTTCCGATTGTTTCCGATTGTCACGTGGCTGTGCTAGTTCACAGCCGCGCCTGCTCCGCGTCTCGCGTCTTCCATGAATTTCGATGTTGCCGTCGTCGGCAGCGGTCTGGCGGGCCTGACCGTCGCCCTGCACCTCGCCGATCACCGCCGTGTGGTCGTCATCAGCAAACGCAGCTTGCCGGAAGGCGCCAGCGATTGGGCGCAGGGTGGCATTGCCGCCGTGCTCGACTCCGGCGACAGCCATGACGAGCATGTCGACGACACACTCATCGCGGGTGCGGGCCTGTGCGATGAAGCGGCCACGCGTTACATCGTCGAGAACGGACGCGAGGCGATCGAATGGCTGATTGGCCACGGCGTGCCCTTTACGCGCGATGAACAGGCGGAACTTGGCTTCCACCTGACGCGCGAAGGCGGCCACCGCCATCGCCGCATCATCCACGCAGCGGATGCCACCGGCCATGCCGTGGTGACGACGCTGGTGGAGAAGGTGCGCAATCACCCAAACATCACGCTGCTGGAAGACCACTTCGCGATCGACCTCATTACCGATGCGAAACTGGGCCTGCCCGGCATGCGCTGCCATGGCCTGTATGTGCTGGACGTTGCGTCGGGCCACGTCAAAACACTCACCGCCAGCCAGACCGTGATGGCCACGGGCGGCGCCGGCAAGGTCTACCTCTATACGACGAATCCGGACACGGCCAGTGGCGATGGTATTGCCATGGCGTGGCGTGCGGGCTGCCGCGTGGCGAACATGGAGTTCATCCAGTTCCACCCCACCTGCCTGTACCACCCGTTCGCCAAGTCGTTCCTGATTACCGAAGCCGTGCGCGGCGAAGGCGGCAAGTTGATCCTGCCCGATGGCACACGCTTCATGCCCGCGCATGACGAACGCGCCGAGCTGGCTCCGCGCGACATCGTCGCTCGCGCCATCGACTTCGAGATGAAGAAGCGCGGCCTGGATTGTGTGTACCTGGACATCAGCCACCAGAACCCGGAATTCCTGAAGGAGCACTTCCCGACGATCCTGGCGCGTTGCATGGAGCTCGGTATCGACATCACCCGCGAACCGATTCCGGTGGTGCCGGCGGCGCACTACACGTGCGGCGGCGTGGTGACGGATCATCTGGGCCGCACGGACATTGCCGGCCTGTACGCGGTGGGCGAAACAGCCTACACCGGCCTGCATGGCGCAAACCGGCTGGCGAGCAACTCGCTGCTGGAATGCATGGTGATCGGGCGCGGCGCGGCGGAAGACATCCTCGCGCAACCGCAGTCGACGCCGACGTCGGTGCAGATTCCGGCGTGGGATGAGAGCCGCGTAACCGATGCCGACGAGGAAGTCGTCGTCTCGCACAACTGGGACGAGCTGCGTCGCATGATGTGGAATTACGTCGGCATCGTGCGCACGAACAAGCGGCTGGAGCGCGCACAGCACCGCATTGCCCTGCTGCGCGAGGAGATTACCGAGTACTACGCCAACTTCCGCGTGACGCACGACTTGCTGGAGCTGCGTAACTTGGTCGAGGCGGCCTCGCTGATCGTCGACAGTGCGCTGTCACGGCATGAAAGCCGCGGCCTGCATTTCTCGCGCGACTACCCTGAGACCCTGCCGAAGGCACTGCCGACGGTCATGCAGCCGACCCATCGGCAGATTGCGCGCAAGCGTTAAGCGCGGCTCGACCGCTTATTCCACGATCCGCAGCGAATAGTCGGTTGCGCGCACGTCCTTCGTGAGCGCGCCGACAGAGATGCGGTCCACGCCCGTCTCGGCAAACGCGCGGATCGTGTCGATATTCACGCCACCGGACACCTCCAGCAGCGCCCTGCCCGCTGTCACCCGCACGGTCTCGCGCATCGCAGGCGTGTCGAAGTTGTCGAGCAGCACGGACGTGGCGCCCGCCGCCAGCGCTTCGTCGAGCTGCTCGAGCGTTTCCACCTCAACCTGAATCGGCACGCCGGCATTCAGCGCCTGCGCTGCACGCAGCGCCGCCGTTACGCCACCCGCCGCAGCGATGTGGTTTTCCTTGATGAGAATTCCGTCGTACAACGCCAGGCGCTGGTTCTCGCCGCCGCCGATGCGCACGGCGTACTTCTGCGCGAGGCGCAGGCCCGGCAGCGTCTTGCGTGTGTCGAGCACGCGGGCCCGCGTACCGGCAATGACCTCGGCATAGCGCGACGTGGTCGTCGCCACACCGGACAGCAGCTGCAGGAAGTTCAGCGACGGGCGCTCCGCCGTCAGCAGCGACCGCGCCGGGCCTTCGATCTCGCACACCACCGAATCGGGCGCCATGCGATCGCCCTCTTGCTGGCGCCACGTCACGCGCAGCGTCGGATCAACGGCGCGCATGCACGCATCGAACCACGGTGTGCCGCACAGTACGGCGTGCTCGCGCACGATCACGCGCGCACGTGCATGGCGGTCGGCGGGGACCAGCAAGCCGGTACGGTCGCCCGTGCCAACATCCTCGGCAATCGCGGCGGCTACGTTGGCGGCCAGCGCCTCGCGCAGCGCCGGGCCGAAGCTATCAAAAATCGCCTGCGTGGCGCTCGGGTTGATGTGAGTCGCCGTCATGCCGGGCCGATTCCTTGAAAGAGTTGTGCGTTGGCAGCCAGATCCCCCTGGGGGCGAACAGCGGCCTTCTCCTGCGCGGCAAAGTCGAGCATGCGGTCAATGCAGACCACGGCTTGCTGACCGATGGCCGGATCAACGTGAATTTCGTTGCGGCCGCTTTCCAGCACCTCGGCCAGATTGGTCAGCGCGTTCATCGCCATCCACGGGCAATGCGCGCAGCTCTTGCAGGTGGCACTATTACCGGCCGTCGGCGCCTCGATGAAATGCTTACCCGGCGCAGCCATGCGCATCTTGTGCAGGATGCCGTTGTCCGTCGCCACGATGAACTCGTTGGCCGACAGGAACTGCGCCGCCGCGATCAACTGCGACGTTGAGCCAACCACATCCGCCTGCGCGACCACCGATTCCGGCGATTCCGGATGCACGAGGATCTTCGCGTTCGGATGTTCCGCGCGCAGCAGGTCGAGCTCCACGCCCTTGAATTCGTCGTGCACCAGACACGAGCCCTGCCACATCAGCATGTCGGCGCCGGTCTGCTTCTGGATATAGCTGCCAAGGTGCCGATCCGGCGCCCACAGGATCTTCTTCCCCTGCGCGTGCAGGTGCTGCACGATCTTCAGGCCGATGGAGGACGTCACCATCCAATCCGCCCTCGCCTTCACAGCGGCGCTGGTGTTGGCATAGACGACGACGGTGCGATCCGGATGCGCATCGCAGAACGCCGCAAATTCGTCCGGCGGGCAGCCCAGATCGAGCGAGCACGTTGCGTCCAGATCGGGCATCAGCACGGTCTTTTCTGGGCTCAGGATCTTGGCCGTCTCGCCCATGAAGCGCACGCCCGCCACCACCAGCGTCTTGGCCGAATGGTCACGGCCAAAACGCGCCATCTCCAGCGAATCCGACACACAGCCGCCGGTCTCTTCGGCCAAGTCTTGCAGATCGGCGTCGACGTAGTAGTGCGCGACTAACACCGCTTCGCGCTCCTTGAGCAGGCGCTTGATGCGGGCTTTCAGCTCGTCACGTTCTTCGCGCGACAGCACGGGCGGTACCTTTGCCCAGGCGTGGGCGACGCAACTAGCGCCAGATTGCGCCTCGGCAAGCATATCCGGGCGCTCAAATTCAACCGTCTTGATGTGGGTTTCCATGGTGGTCTCCCCGTCCCTTCATGCCTTTAGAGCGCCAGAAAAGCTGGCGCGGCAATGAAACAGACGGTGTGTGAGGAGGACTCGTGCCGCGATACGTAGTTTACCCAAAAGAAAAGCCCCGCTGGGGAGCGGGGCTTCATCTATGAAACAGAAAAATCAGGCGTAGCGGCGCAGGCGCACGGCAAATTCCTGCAAGGCATGGATGCCGCTTTCCTCAGCGCGCTTGCACCAGTCCTGCAGTTGATGCAGCAGCTGTTCGCGCGTGGCGTTCGAGCGGCTCCACAGGGCACCCAGCTCGCGGCGCATTTCCACGAACGTGTGCAGCGACGAGTGGTCCGACACGATTTGCGAGAGCTGCTCGCGCTGCGGTGCACCGAGCTTGGCCTCGTCGCGATGGAACCACTTGCGGGCCGGCTTCAGCGCACGGTATTCCGTATCCCGCGAGGCCTTCAGCTTGGCCAGTTCCTCGCGGTAAGCGGTCTTGACGGCCTTGGCGTAACGCGCCATCACGTCATAACGGTTGGCGATGATGGCTTCCAGCGTGTTCTGGTCGACCGGCTTCACATCGCCAAAGCGAGCCTTGGGCGCGACCTTCTTCACCTTGGCCAAGCCCACGATTTCCAGCGCGCGGATGTAGCCCCAACCGATGTCGAATTCGTACCACTTGACCGAGAACTTGGCCGACGTGGCATACGTGTGGTGGTTGTTGTGCAGTTCTTCACCGCCGATGATGATGCCCCACGGCGACACGTTGGTCGAAGCGTCTTCGCAATCGAAATTGCGGTAGCCCCAGTAGTGGCCCAAGCCGTTGATGATGCCGGCGGCGTGGATCGGGATCCACAGCATCTGCACCGCCCACACCGTCAGACCCAGCGCGCCGAACATCAGCACGTCCAGAATCAGCATCAGACCAACGCCCTGCCACGTGAACTTGGAGTACAGGTTGTGCTCGATCCAGTCGTCCGGCGTACCGTGGCTGAACTTCTGGATAGTCTCCTGGTTCTTCGCCTCGGCGCGGTACAACTCAGCGCCCTCCATCAGCACCTTGCGGATGCCACGGGTCTGCGGGCTGTGCGGATCCTCTTCGGTTTCGCACTTGGCGTGGTGCTTGCGGTGGATGGCGGTCCATTCGCGCGTGACCATGCCGGTCGTCAGCCACAGCCAGAAACGGAAGAAATGGGCGGGAATCGGGTGGAGATCCAGTGCACGGTGCGCCTGGCAGCGGTGCAGGAAAATCGTGACGCTGGCGATGGTGATGTGGGTCACCACCAGCGTGAAAATCAGGATTTGCCACCACGCCCAGTCGAGGGTGCCGTTGGCAAGGAAATTCAGAATGGAGTCGATCAAAGTGCTCTCCGTGGTCAACTCGGGGTGATGGAAGCAGCCTAGGTCGGGAGGGACAGTGCTGCTTCGTCAGGCCATCCGCTGTCACATGCATGCAACAGCGGGGTCGTCTTGGCGGGGAATCGGGCGTCGAGCGTGTCGGCACCCGGCTTGCGCGTCACATCGGCAGGCTTTCAGCCGTGCCGCTCATGTGACCTCCGCCCTGCGCAATGCAAGCCATTCGCGGCGCTTTGCCGCAAGCTGGAACGCATTGCGACGGCACCGTCTCATCCTTCGTGGGAGAAGCTAGCATTCTAACCGAATACCCCCTCTAATCCATGGGGGAAAACCGCCAATTTGACCCAGAACAAGCGAGCACCGTTCCCGGCCGACCTATGTTAGGCCGGCGCGGAAGCACTGTCGGAAGCGGCGCCAGAATCACCTGATGCGCCTTGCTGAACCGTGACGGGCGCCAGCATCCGCACCTCGCGCTGCGGATACGGAATCTCGATCCCCGCCGCCTTGAAGCGACGATAGATCGCGCGGTTCAACTCAGATTGCACGCCGAGCTTGCCGTTGTGCGGATCAGCGATCCACACACCCAGTTCGTACTCGATGCCGCTGTCTGCAAACAGCACCATGAACGCAGCGGGCGCCGGATCGGCCAGCACGCGCGGAACACCTTCGGCGCATTGCACCAGCAAGGCGAGCACGGCTTCCGGGTCGGCCGCATACGATGCCTGCACGCGCACAGCCACCCGCACGGTGCCGCGTTCGTTATGGTTCTGCACCGCCTGCGCGACCATCAGCTCGTTGGGCACCAGCGTATCGCCGTCCCCATTGCGGACCACGGTGTAGCGCGTGCGGATTTGCGTAACGATGCCGGTGTAGGAGCTGACCGTGATCTGATCGCCCAGCTTGAGCGAGCGCTCGAGCAGAATGATGAAGCCCGACACGTAGTTGCTGGCGATCTTCTGCAGGCCCAAACCGAGGCCCACGCCCAGCGCACCGCCAAACACCGACAACACCGTCAGGTCGATGCCCACCAACGACAGGCTCAGCAGCAGGGAGACCAGCAGCAGCATCGCCTTGGCCACGCGCGACAGCACGACCTTGAGATTGGCGTCGAGCGCCGTGGCGCGCGTAATGCGATTGTCCAGCCACGAGCCGAACCACATCGCCACGAGCACGGTGAGCAGAATCCACACCACACCCATCAGCATGGCTGCCAGACTGATCTTCTGCTTGCCGCCCACGGCAAAGCGAATGCTGTCCAGGTAATCGACCACGTCGCCCAGCACGCCGAGCACGTAGAGCACCATGCCAATCCACATCAGCGTGGTCAGCACGCGTTCGACCAGCACCAGCATGCCGTGCAACTCGCCGTTGGCGGACAACACGCGCCGGAGCACATAAAACGCGAGGTACAGCATCGCCAGGCCAAACAGCGGCACCGCGGCCAGCCGGAACACGCTGATCGGCATGGTGCCCACCAGCGCATAGCGCGCGCCCAGCACCAGCAGCCAGCCGATCAGCGGGAACATCGCGCGCTCCAGGCTCGACCACGCAAAGCGCAGCGCAAACGTGTCGTTGACATGACGGGCATGCAGGCGCCGCGCGATCGGCCCAGCGAGCAGCCACGCAACGCCCAGCAGCAACACGAGCACGCCCAGCTGCCAGATGAAGCGCGGGCCACCAAGGTCGGAGACGATGTCACCGATCATGTGGCCCAGCGCGACGTGATTCAGGTTCAGCGGCAATCCATCCATGGGAGCAATCGGTTATTGCAAACCCGCACGGGGCTTGTTCATTGCGTCTTATTGGGCTTGATAAGGCAACGCGTCGGCGACGTGCTTCTGCCAGTTGGCGGCGTAGCGCCGCGCGAGGTCAGCATCGCCACGCACGATCAGTACGTTCTCGGCGTTGCCGCGCTGTGCGGTCTGCGTGAAGTTGAAGCTGCCGGTCACCAGCACGGGGCGCACACCGCGCGGGTCGATCACGATGACCTTGTTGTGCGCGTTTTTGTAGCGCACCTCCAGCCAGACCGGAATGCCCGCGTTGGCGATCTCGGGTACGCGGCTGCCGTTGGCGCGCATCATCTGCTCGCGGTCGGCCAGCACACGCACATCCACGCCGCGCTGATGCGCCGCCAGCAGCGCGCGCACGATGGCCTTGTTCGACAACAGATACGCCTGCACCAGCACTTGCTCGCGCGCCTCGTCGATGGCGTCGGCCAGCAGGCCTTCGATATCGTCGTCCGGCGTGAACGCGGCCTGCACCGTGCCCTTGGCCGGCAGCACCGGCGGTGCATTGCGCGCCTGGGCGACACCGCCGGCGCTGAATGCCAACACGGCAATCAGCAGCCAACCCCATCGGCGCACCATCATGCGCGGCGCTCCAGCACGGCTGCGAAAAAGCCGTCAGTCTGGTGTACCTGCGGATACAGCTCCAGATACGGCCCCATGTCGAGCGCAATCTTCTGCGCCGCCAGCACCTCGCCAGCAGGCACGAGCACGAAGTCTTCATGCGCAGCCAGGAACTGCTCGACCACCTGCTGGTTCTCGCGCGCAAGCACGCTGCAGGTTGCATAGACGAGACGACCGCCCGGCTTCAGCAGCCGCGCGGCAGACGTCAGGATCGACTGCTGCTTGGCCGACATCTCTTCCACCGCTTGCGCGGACTGGCGCCACTTCAGGTCCGGATTGCGGCGCAGCGTGCCCAGGCCACTGCAGGGCGCATCGACCAGCACGCGATCGATCTTGCCGGCCAGGCGCTTGACCTTGGCGTCGTGCTCACTGTCGATGCGGCTCGGGTGCACGTTCGACAAACCGCTGCGCGCCAGGCGCGGGCCCAAGTTCGACAGACGCTTTTCCGACACGTCGAAAGCGTACAGACGCCCCGTCGAGCGCATCGCCGCGCCAATCGCCAGCGTCTTGCCGCCCGCGCCTGCGCAGAAATCGACCACCATTTCGCCGCGCTTGGGTGCCAGCAGTTGGCACAGCAACTGGCTGCCCTCGTCCTGCACCTCGACCGTGCCGTTGGTGAAGATCTCCAGCTTATTCAGCGCCGGCTTGCCGGCCAGGCGAATGCCCACCGGCGACAACGGCGCCGCAGCGCCTTCGATGCCGGCTTCCGCCAGCGTGGCCAGCACCGCGTCTCGGTCGCCCTTGAGCGTGTTGACGCGCAGGTCCAGCGGTGCGGGCGTCAGCCAAGCCTGCGCCAGCGCCTCGGTAAAGTCGGCGCCGTGCTGCGCGACCAGCGCGTCGAACAGCCAATCCGGCAAGTTGGCGCGCACGCGCGGCGCCAGGGCAGCGCGATCGCGGAGTTCCCAGCGGTCCAGCCACTCGGCTTCGGCCGGGCTCAGGAACGGCGCGATGGCCTCGCGGCCCGCCGTCTGCAGCAGGCCAAGCAGCACCGAGCGGCGACGCGCGGGGCCTGTACCGCTCTCGGCAAACTGGCCGAATTCGGTCTTGCGGCGCAAGACGGCAAAGGCCGCCTCGGCGATGATGCCGCGCTCCCGGTGGCCAAGTTCGTGGTGCTCGCGGAAGTACTGGCTGACGACCATGTCAGCCGGCGCGGCAAAGTGCAGCAGGCGCGCGAGCACCTTGTCCAGATGTTCAAAGTGGCTGCCGTGCACGCCCGTGCGAGGACGCGGGGCGCTGCGTTGCACCGGTTTGCCCTGCGGCGCGCGATACCAACCGCCGCCGCCAGAATTCGCGCGCTTATTGCCCGATCCGCCATTGCGCGGGCGCTGACGATCCTGACTCATGCTGCCTCCCGCGCGTCTGCGCCAATCACAAGTTGCGACGCATCCGGCGATACGCGCACCACGCCTTGCTCAACGCTCAGGCGCCCTTCTACGAACCAGCGCACGGCACGCGGATAGATCACGTGTTCCTGTGTCAGCAGGCGTGCGGCAAGCGTCTTCGGGGTGTCGTCCTGGCGGACTTCGATGGCGGCTTGCAAAACGATCGGGCCGTGGTCCAGCTCGGCGGTCACAAAGTGGACGGTCGCGCCGTGCACTTTCACGCCCATGGCCAGTGCCTGTTCATGCGTATGCAGGCCCGGGAAGCACGGCAGCAGCGAGGGATGGATGTTCAGCATGCGCCCGTCGTAGTGTTTGACGAAGCCCGGCGTGAGGATGCGCATGAAACCTGCCAGCACCACCAGGTCTGGCGAGAAGCCGTCGATGGCTTGCGCCAGAGCGGCATCAAAACTGTCGCGATCGGCAAACGCCTTGTGGTCGACAACCGCGGTGGCAATGCCGTGCGAGGCGGCAAATTCAAGTCCGGCCGCATCGGGCCGATTAGAAATGACAGCAGCAATGCGGCTTGGCCAGCCTTCGGCCTGACAGGCTCGGACGATGGCTTCCATGTTGGAGCCCCGCCCGGAAATGAGAATGACGATATTTTTCATCGCGGCATTTTATCAAGTGCGCCGCACTCCCCCATGAAAATTGGGTGTGCAGCACCGCGTGACGCCCGCGCGGCCGCCTCGCAGGCGGCTTTGCTGGCAGCGTGGTATTTAGCCGACGCGCAACTGCAAAAACCCTGCCGCACCAGCACAAACGCGCGGCCGAACGTTGGCGAGCGATGCCGCGCTCTGATAATCTCGACACCATAATTGTCCGCGCCCCAGGGGTCGGGAGGGCGGCCAGCGGTGGTCCGACGCGCATTGCGCCTCGTTTCATCGTGCGCCGCAACATCGCGTGGACGGTAACCGTGACGGCAAATCGGCGCAGGGTGGCAAACCCGGCCCGAAACGCCACCGCCCGCGCCGGGTCGGCACGCGTACAACAACAAGAGGGCAATGCCCTCACCGGGGAATAAGAATGACGAGCTCGCTGCGTAGCCTGCTGGTGGTTGACGACCACCCTCTCGCCTTGTCTGGCACGACCACCTTTCTTGCACAAGCTTTGCCGGAAGTTCAGGTGCATGCGGCCATTGGCCGGCGCCAAGCGCTGGCGCTGGTAGATGACGGCGTCCGCCCGGATGTCGTGCTGCTGGATGTCTGGCTGTCCGACTGCACCGGCTTCGACGCCATGCGCGAACTGCGCAGCAAGCTGCCTGAAGCGCGCTTTGCCTTCATGTCGGCCGAAAACACACCCGAGGTTGTCGCCAAGGCCCAGGCCCTGGGCGCCATCGGCTTCATTGGCAAGCACGCGGATGCGCATGCGTTTTCCAAGGCGGTTGCGGGCATCTTCGGCGGTGATACATCGTTCCCGTCGGAAGACGACCTGGGCGGCATCAACGGCAAGGGCAACGCCTCGCACGGTATCCCGATCACACCGGCCGAACTGGGCCTGACGCCGCGTCAGGGCTCGGTGCTGGCGTTGCTGCTGGAAGGCCTGCCGAACAAATCCATCGCGCGCCAACTAGGCCTGACGGAAAACACCGTCAAGGAACACGTCTCGGCGATTCTGCAGCGGCTGGGCGTGCGCACGCGCATCCAGATCATTTCGCGCATGGAGCGCTTCCGCCTGACAGGCGCTGCCTGATTGTTTGGCCTGTCCCGTATGGGAACAGGCCCTAGTACGCGATCTGCGGCTCAGCTGCGCGGCCGCGCAGCCAGCGCTTGAGCAGCACGCGCAACATGTTCGGGTCCATCGGCTTGGCCAGCAGCAGGTAGCCGGCTTCTTCGGCGCGGGCCAGGGCTTCGGAGTTGCGATCGCCGGTGAGCAGCACGGCGTGGGCATCGGGGTGACTGACCTGCCAGCGCTCCAGCAGTTGCAAACCATCTTCCTTACCAGGCAGGCGCAGATCGCAGAAGATGATCTGTGGGCGCAGGCCCTTCGACAGCAGTTGCTCGGCGGCGGTGCCGTCGGCGGCGCTATGCACTTCCACGCCCCAGGCTTCCAGCAGCGCGTGCCACGCCTTGCGGATCTGCGCGTCGTCATCCACCACCAGCACCACGCCCGAGAAGCGCGGCTGATCGAGCACTGCGCGCTTCTGCTGGGCGCGCGGCTCGGCGGCGAGGGGCGCTTTGATCTCGGCGGGCACGGGGCGCAGCGCCATCCAGAACATCGAGCCACGCCCCGGCACGGAACGCACGCCAAACGTGCCGCGCAGCAGGCGTACGCATTCCTTGTAGATCGACAGGCCCAGGCCCAGCCCCTGACTCGGGTCGCGCTCGGGGTTTTCGACCTGGTAGTACGTCGAGAAGATGTCTTTCTGATGCTCGGGCGCAATGCCGATGCCGGTGTCCCACACCTCGATGCGCAGGTACTTCTGACGCACGCGCAGCGCCACCATCACGCCACCCCGCTCCGTGTAGCGCAGTGCGTTCTGCAGCAGATTGAACAGCGCCCGGCGCAGCAGCACCGGCTCGGCCATACCGAACACCGGCAGCGGCGGAATGCGTGACGTGAGCGTCAGCCCCTTGGCGCGCGCATCCGGCATGAACTGCTGGACCACCTCGGTGATGACCTCGCCAAGGTCCACCGGCTCCAGCGTCGGCGAGGTCTTGCGGCTCTCCAGCTTCGACAGATCGAGCAGCGAGCGGAACAGCAGATCGATCGTCGCTGCACCCGAAGCCAACTGCTCCACCAGCGGCGCCAGCGATTCGGACTGGTTGCGCGCCCGCAGTGCCTCCACCAGCAGCACGATCGCGTGCACCGGCTGGCGCAAGTCGTGGCTGGCGGCGGCCAGAAAGCGCGATTTTTCTTCCGATGCCGACAGCGCACGCTGCTTTTCGTCCTGATAGCGGCGCGCAAGCTGGCGGCTTTCGTTTTCCAGCTGGATTTCGCGCACCAGCGTGTTGTGGATGTTCACTGCGTGCCGCGTCAGCAGCGCGGCGAAAAACAGCAGCACCCCGCGCAGGTACAGCCCGTGCCCGGGAAACGCCTGCTCGGCCAGCACAAAGTGCGGCGCCAGGATGCCCGTGCCCAGGATCAGCAGGCTGGACGGCACCGGCGCCTGCGAGAGCACCGCCGCAGCCGCCACACCGATGATCACAATCATCAACAGGCTGCTGAACTCCAGCGACGGCGACATCAGATAGAGCCCCGCCGAGCACCCCCACGCCACCCCGCCCACCGCCGACATGACATGCATGCTGGTCCACCACTTGCGGGTGTGCGCGGCCAGCGTCATGCGGGTCAGGTCGTAGCGGTAACCGAAATAGAAACGCAGGCCCGACGCCGTCAGGCACAGCATGATCAGGCACCAGCCCAGCAGCACCAGCCGGTTGGGGGCGTCCCAGAACGCAGCGACCGTCAAGGCGGGCAGGACAACCGAGGCGGCGATCCCCATGGGCGCGCCACGATGCACGGCCGCGAGCAGCTTGGCTCGGGCGTCCAGTTCAAGCGGCGCGCGGCTGGCGAGCCCAAACTTGGCGAAGAAAATGCGCAGCGGGGCGTTCAAGGGTTGACAGGAAAAGAGAGAATAACGGATTGTGCCGCAAGCCCGTCACAATCGAACACATTCTTCGGGCAATTACGCAACACCTTGAGGTGCGCGGGCGCTGGGGCAATCCCTTATATAATGTGCGTTTTGCTGGATTTTCGCGGCGGATGGGCCCGATCCGGCATCCAAGCGTTTCCTTTTCCTCGAACCACCAACGTCTCTCGTGAAAGTCTTTCGCGGCCTGCCCAACGCCGAAAGTCGCGCGCCCTGTGCGCTGACCATCGGCAACTTTGACGGCGTGCACCGCGGCCACCAGTCTCTGCTGGCCCGTGCACGCGCGGCGGCCGACGCACGCGGGCTGCCGCTCACGGTCATGACGTTCGAGCCGCATCCGCGCGAATTCTTCATGCCGGACCGCGCCCCGACTCGCATCGCACTACTGCGCGACAAGCTCGAAAGCCTGCGCAAACAGGGCGTCGATCGCATCGTCGTGGAGCACTTCAACGCGCATTTCGCTGGCCAGACGCCAGACGAGTTTGTGCGCAACGTGCTGGTCGACGGCCTGCATACGCGCTGGCTGCTAGTGGGCGATGATTTCCGCTTCGGCGCCAAGCGCGCGGGCGATTTCACCTACCTGCAGGCCGCTGGCGCGCAATTCGGCTTCGAAGTCGAGCAGATGGGCTCGGTGTCGGAATCTGGTATCCGCATCTCGAGCTCGGCCGTGCGCGAGGCGCTGGCCGCGGGTGACCTGGAGCACGCGCGCCGTCTGCTCGGCCACGGTTACGCCATCAGCGGACACGTGGTGCATGGGCAGAAGCTCGGCCGCTCGCTGGGCTTCCCGACGCTGAACCTGCGCATCTCGCATAAAAAGCCGGCGGTGGCGGGCATCTTTGTCGTGCAGGTGCATGGGCTGGCCGACAAGCCGCTGCCGGCCGTGGCCAGCATCGGCGTGCGCCCGACCGTGGACGACTCCGGCCGCGTGCTGCTGGAAGTGCATATCTTCGATTACCACGCCAGCGTCTACGGCAAGCTGGTCCGCGTGGAATTCATGAAGAAGCTGCGCGACGAGGCCCGCTTCGACTCGCTCGACGCGCTGAAAGATGCCATCGCGCAGGACTGCATCGACGCGCGCCATTTCTTCGGCTTGGCTGTGCCTGCCGACGGCGAATCGCCAGCCTTGCGGCGAGACTTCGCCACCTCCGCTACCGATCGAATTCAGTAGGCGGCTGACACACTCGCCGCCCGAAGCTACGCCGCGCACGCGCCCTGCACTCGTAGGCGCGCTGCACCGATCCGATTTGCCCGAATCTGCCCCACATCACACCATGTCCGATTCCAAGAAGCCCACGCCGGAGAAGAGCAAGTACCCGGTCAACCTGCTCGACACGCCCTTCCCCATGCGCGGCGACCTGCCCAAGCGCGAGCCGCTGTGGGTCAAGCAGTGGCAGGACAAGCAGCTCTACAAGAAGATCCGCGCCGCACGCAAGGGCGCGAAGAAGTTCATCCTGCACGACGGCCCGCCGTATGCGAACGGTGATCTGCACATCGGCCACGCGGTCAACAAGATCCTCAAGGACATGGTGATCAAGGCGCGCGGCCTGACCGGCCTGGACGCCGTCTACGTGCCCGGCTGGGACTGCCACGGCATGCCGATCGAAATCCAGATCGAAAAGCAGTTCGGCAAGGGCCTGCCCGTCAAGGAAGTGCAAGAGAAGGCGCGCGCCTACGCCACCGGCCAGATTGCCCGCCAGAAGGTGGATTTCGAGCGCCTGGGTGTGCTGGGCGACTGGGCCGATCCGTACCTGACCATGAACTTCCGCAACGAGGCGGATGAGGTCCGGGCGCTGGGCAAGATCCTGGAAAAGGGCTACGTCTTCCGCGGCCTGAAGCCGGTCAACTGGTGCTTTGATTGCGGCTCGGCGCTGGCCGAGGCGGAAGTCGAATACGCAGACCGGACCGACCTGTCGATCGACGTTGGCTTCCCGTTTGCCGATATCGACGCACTGGCGAGCGCCTTCCACGTGGGCGCGGATGTGCTCAAGGCCAAGCCGGGCTGGATCGTGATCTGGACCACCACGCCGTGGACGATCCCCTCCAACCAGGCGCTGAACCTGCACCCGGAAATCGAATACGCGCTGGTCGATACGACGCGCGGCTTGGTGATCGTCGCCAAGGAGCGCGTCGAAGCCTGCCTGCAGAGCTGGAAGCTCGAAGGCACCGTGCTGGCCACGTGCGAAGGCGCGGCACTCAACGGCGTGCGCTTCCACCATCCGCTGGCCAAGATGGACGCCGGCTACGACCGCACCTCGCCCGTCTACCTGGGCGACTACGTGACGATCGACACCGGCACCGGCATCGTCCACTCCGCGCCTGCGTATGGCGTGGAAGACTTCCAGTCGTGCAAGGCGCACGGCATGGTCGACGCCGACATCATCAACCCGGTGATGGGCAACGGCGTGTACGCGTCCACCCTGCCGCTGTTTGGCGGCCAGATGATCTGGGACGCCAATCCGAAGATCGTCGAAGTGCTGCGCGACTCCGGCAACCTATTCGACGCGCACAAGCACCCGCACAGCTACATGCACTGCTGGCGCCACAAGACGCCGATCATCTACCGCGCCACGTCGCAGTGGTTCGCGGGGATGGACGTGCAACCGAACGACAGCAACGCCACGCTGCGTGAGACTGCCCTGGCCGGCATCGACGCTACCGCGTTCTACCCGTCGTGGGGCAAGCAGCGCCTGCACAACATGATCGCCAACCGCCCGGACTGGACGCTCTCGCGCCAGCGCCAATGGGGCGTGCCGATGGCCTTCTTCGTGCACAAGGAAACCGGCGCGCTGCACCCGCGCACGCCCGAGCTGCTGGAGCAAGTGGCCCAGCGCATCGAGAAGAGCGGCATCGAAGCCTGGCAGACGCTCGACCCACGCGAACTGCTCGGCGATGAAGCGGACATGTACGAGAAGAACCGCGACACGCTCGACGTGTGGTTCGACTCGGGCACCACGCACTGGCACGTCATCCGCGGCTCGCACGCGGCTGACCTGTACGACGCCTCGGCGGATCTGCCGGACGGTCGCCTGGCTGACCTGTACCTGGAAGGCTCGGACCAGCACCGCGGCTGGTTCCACTCGTCGCTGCTGACGGCGTCGATGCTGTACGGCAAGCCGCCGTACAAGGGCCTGCTGACGCACGGTTTCACCGTGGACGGCGAAGGCCGCAAGATGTCCAAGTCGATCGGCAACACGATCGCGCCGCAGGAAATCGCCAACAAGATGGGCGCCGAGATCATCCGCCTGTGGGTGGCCTCGACCGACTACTCGGGCGAACTCGCCATCTCCGACGAGATCCTGAAGCGCGTGGTGGAAGGCTATCGCCGCATCCGCAACACGCTGCGCTTCCTGCTCGCCAACCTGACGGACTACGACCACGCCAAGCACGCGCTGCCGACTGAGCAATGGCTCGAAATCGACCGCTACGCCGTGGCGATGACGGACGCGCTGCAGAAGGAAGTGCTCTCGCACTACGACGTGTACGAGTTCCACCCGGTGGTCGCCAAGCTGCAGACGTTCTGCTCGGAAGACCTGGGCGGCTTCTACCTCGACGTGCTGAAGGACCGCCTGTACACCACGGCGCCAGATTCTGTGGCGCGCCGCTCGGCCCAGAACGCGCTGTACCACATCACCCAGTCGATGCTGCACTGGATGGCGCCGTTCCTGTCGTTCACGGCCGAAGAGGCGTGGCAAGTGTTCGCGCACGACACGGAGCACACCGACACAATCTTCACCAGCACGTACTACGACGCCCCGCTGCCGCAAGGCGCCAGCGCCCTGCTGGAGAAATGGGCCGCCATCCGCAACGTGCGTGGCGAAGTCACTAAGCAACTGGAAACGCTGCGCGTCGATGGCAAGATCGGATCGTCGCTGCAAGCGGAAGTGACCGTCGCAGCGGGTGACACGGTGTACGACGCACTGAACAGCCTCGGCGACGATCTGCGCTTCGTGCTGATCACGTCGGCGGCCAAGCTGGAGCGCGCGCCGGAAGGTGGCGACCTGCTGATCAGCGTGGTGCCCTCCTCGCACGCCAAGTGCGAGCGCTGCTGGCACTACCGCGCTGACGTCGGCCACGACCACGCCCACCCGACCCTCTGCAAGCGCTGCACCGACAACCTGTTCGGCGCCGGTGAACAACGGAGCGCTGCCTGATGGCCACTCGTAACAACGGTAAGAGCAAGTCGGTCGGATTGAAGAAGAGCGGTAGCGGCAGCGGCCATGGCGTGGGCCCGTGGCTGGGCCTGGCCGTCATCTGGATCCTGCTGGACCAGTTGACCAAGGTCGCCATCCTCAAGACCTTCGTCTACGGCGAATCGCGGCCCATCACCGGGTTCTTCAACCTCGTGCTGGCCTACAATCGCGGCGCGGCGTTCTCGTTCCTGGCGGCGGCCGGCGGCTGGCAGCGCTGGTTCTTCACGGGCCTGGGCATCGCGGCAGCGCTGTTCATCGTGTGGCTGCTCAAGCGTCACAGCGGGCAGAAGATGTTCTGCTTCGCGCTGGCGCTCATTCTGGGCGGCGCGCTGGGCAACGTAATTGACCGCGTTATCTACGGCCACGTGGTGGACTTCCTCGACTTCCACCTGAACACCTACCACTGGCCCGCCTTTAACGTGGCGGACTGCGGTATCTGCATTGGCGCGGTGCTGCTGATCATCGACGAACTGCGACGCGTGCGTCGCTGAGCCACCGCGTGACGGCGTGGGCGCGAATCAGTATCGGATCGCGTACCACGCCCGCTTGAGGTACTCCGCCAGAATCGTCCCGGCCTCGTAGACCGGGATCGATTTCGCGAACGTATCGCCGGCGAACACGCCGCGCGCACCCCATGTCACCTCGGGCCACACCTGGCGGAAAGCCTTGAGCGCACGGCCGGTGTGATACCAGCTCGTGACCAGCACAGCGCTATGGACGTCCTTGTCCGCAAGCGTCTGGCGCGTCATCCGAGCGTTTTCCATCGTGCTGCCCGATTCGCATTCATGGTCGATGCGATCCGCCGGCACGCCGGCCATCACAAGGCGGCGCACGATCACCAGGCAATCGCCCTGCCCGCTCACGAACACACGCGGCGCCACGCCCGCGTGATACAGCTCGGCCGCGCCGATCACCCGCTGGCCCGATTCCCCACCCAGCACGACAAGGTAATCCGCCTGACCGGGCAGCGACTCTTCGCGCAGCCACACCTTGGACTCGCGTACCAGCACGGTGCCGACAACCCCAGCCACGATGGCGCAGAGGCCAATCACAGCCAAGACATTGCGGACGGACGGGCGACGAACATTCAGACGGAAAACCATATCGCGAATAAGCATTTGAGGAAAAACCCGGGCGCCGGACGCGCTGCAGGCCAAGCCGGTATCATCGCCACACTCACTGGCAGGCCGATCCGGGCCCCGGGTTGTATCCTGCCTCGCACATTGCGTCAATCGGATTTCCAAGCGGGTTTCTATGGAACTGCAAGGCAAACATTTCGTGCTCGGCCTGACCGGCGGCATCGCGTGCTACAAGTCGGCCGAACTGGTGCGGCTGCTGACCAAGGCCGGCGCCACCGTGCAGGTGGTGATGACCGACGCCGCTACGCACTTCATCACGCCGGTGACGATGCAGGCGCTTTCCGGGCGTCCCGTCTTCACGTCCGAATGGGACAACCGCATCGGCAACAACATGGCGCACATCGACCTCTCGCGCGAGGCCGACGCCATCGTCATCGCCCCGGCATCGACGGACTTCCTCGCCAAGCTCGCGCACGGCATGGCCGACGACCTGCTCTCCACGCTGTGCATCGCGCGCGACTGCCCGCTGCTCGTCGCCCCCGCGATGAACCGGCAGATGTGGGCCGCGCCCGCCACGCAACGCAATGCCGCCCAACTGCGCGCCGATGACGTCACCCTGCTCGGCCCCGACGCCGGCGACCAGGCCTGCGGCGAAGTCGGCGACGGCCGCATGCTGGAGCCGGAAGACATCGTCGAGCGGCTCATCGGTTTCTTCCAGCCCAAGCTGCTGCGTGGGCACCGCGTGCTGCTGACGGCAGGACCAACCTTCGAGCCGATCGATCCGGTGCGCGGCATCACGAATCTCTCCAGCGGCAAGATGGGCTTTGCGCTGGCACGCGCTGCATCGCAGGCGGGTGCGGAGGTCACGCTCGTCGCCGGGCCCTGTCATCAGGACACGCCCGCCGGTGTGCTGCGCATCGATGTGCAAACCGCCCAGCAGATGCACGATGCGGTGATGCACGAGCTGGACACTACGAAGAACGACATCTTCATCGCCGTGGCTGCGGTGGCCGACTGGCGCGTCGCGCAAGCGGCCGACCAGAAGCTCAAGAAGCAGAACGACACCGACGTGCCCGCACTGGCGTTCACGCAGAACCCGGACATCCTGGCCGCTGTCGCGCGCCGCACGAATGCACCGTTCTGCGTCGGTTTTGCGGCCGAGACCGAGCGCCTGGAAGAGTTCGGCGAGGCCAAGCGCCAGAAGAAAGGCATTCCGCTGCTGGTCGGCAACCTGGGCCACCAGACCTTCGGCCGCGACGACAACGAAGTCGCACTGTTCGACGCAAAGGGCATCACCCGCCTACCGCGCGCCGACAAGCTGACGCTGGCGCGCCAGATCGTCGCCGCCATCGCGGACCGTGTGCATGGGACAAAGCCATGAGCACACCGATCCGCCTGTCCGTTCTCGACCAGAGCCCGGTCATCTACGGCCACAGCGCGCGCGACGCCATCGCCGCGACGGTCAACCTGGCCCAACTCGCTGATTCGCTCGGCTACACGCGCTACTGGTGCGCCGAACACCACGGCCTGCGCGGCGTCAGCAACCCCGCGCCCGAGGTCATGATCGCCCGCGTGGCAAGCGCCACGAAGCACCTGCGTGTCGGCTCTGGCGGGGTGATGCTGCCCTACTACAGCCCGTTCAAGCTGGCCGAGCAGTTCCGCCTGCTGGAGGCGCTGTTCCCGAATCGCATCGACCTCGGCGTCGGCCGTGCACCTGGCGGCGACATGCGCACCGCGCAGGCGGTCGCCATGGGCGACTACAACCGCGGCGACATCTTCCCGCAGCAGGTGCAGGAATTGATCTGGCACCTAACCGGCACGCTGCCGTCAGATCACCCGGCTTACGGCGTCCTCCTGCAGCCCGAGATCGACACCAAACCCGAGTTGTGGATGCTCGGCTCCAGCGATTTCGGCGGCGCACTGGCCGCGCGCCTTGGCATCCGCTTCGCCTTCGCGCACTTCATCAACCCGCACGTCGGCCACATCGTCACGAAGCAGTACCGCACCGATTTCGAACCCGGCTACGATGCGCGTCCGTATAGCGCCGCGGCCATCTTCGTGATCGCTGCCGACACGGAAGCCGAAGCGCGCCGCTATGAAGCGGCCGTCGACCTGCGCCGCGTGCAGATGGCGCTCGGTGCCAACGGCCCGATCCCAACCGTCGAACAAGGCGAAGCGCACGTCTACACCGAGCGCGACCAGGCCATCGTCATGCGCGAGCGCCCGCGCAGCATCATCGGCACACCGGAATCGATCGCCGATCAGGTGCACGCGCTCAAGGACCGCTTCGTCGCCGACGAACTGATCGTGCTCACCGTCGCACCGAGCTACAAGGCCCGCCTGCGCTCATACGAGCTGCTGGCCGAGGCGTTTGCGCTACCATCTCCGGCTTCTGCAACCTCTTCGGCCTGCCCCGCATGAAACTCGACGTCAAGATCCTCGACGCCCGCCTGCACGAACAGCTCCCGCAGTACGCCACCACCGGCAGCGCCGGGCTGGACCTGCGCGCCTGTATCGACGCCCCGCTCACCATCGAGCCCGGCACCACGCACCTGATCCCGACCGGCATGGCCATCCACCTGGCCGACCCTGGCTATGCGGCGCTGATCCTGCCGCGCTCGGGCATGGGCCACAAGCACGGCATCGTGCTCGGCAACCTGGTCGGCCTGATCGATTCGGACTACCAGGGCCAGTTGATGGTCAGCACGTGGAACCGTGGCAACACGGCCTTCGTGCTGAACCCGATGGAGCGCCTTGCGCAACTGGTGATCGTGCCCGTGGTGCAAGCCGAGTTGAACATCGTCGATGACTTTGCCGAGAGCGATCGCGGCGCGGGCGGCTTTGGGAGCACTGGTCGCCACTAGGCAACGTCCACGCAATAAAAAAACGGCCCGGAAGGTTGAACCCTCCGGGCCGTTTTCCTTGAAGCGACAGCTTCGTTAAGCCTCGGCTTCTTCCTGCGCAGGTGCCGGCGGCGCCTCGTTCTCGGAGAACTCCAGCTTCACCGCATCGGCATCGTCCAGATCCACGATCACCTTGCCGCCGTTGGTCAGCTTGCCGAACAGCAGCTCGTCGGCCAGCGCCTTGCGGATCATGTCCTGGATCAAGCGTTGCATCGGGCGCGCGCCCATCAGCGGGTCGAAGCCCTTCTTCGCCAGGAAGCGACGCAGCTTCTCGGTGAAGATGGCGTCCACCTTCTTCTCGTGCAGTTGCTCTTCCAGCTGCATGAGGAACTTGTCGACCACACGCATGATGATTTCCTCATCCAGCGAGCGGAAGCTGATGGTCGCATCCAGACGGTTGCGGAACTCCGGCGTGAACATGCGCTTGATGTCGGCCATCTCGTCGCCCTGTTCGCGCGCCGTGGTGAAGCCGATGGTCGCCTTGTTCATCGTCTCGGCGCCCGCGTTGGTCGTCATGATGATGATCACGTTGCGGAAATCCGCCTTGCGGCCGTTGTTGTCGGTCAGCGCGCCATGGTCCATCACCTGCAGCAGGATGTTGAAGATGTCCGGGTGCGCCTTCTCGATCTCATCCAGCAGCAGCACGCAATGCGGCTTCTTGGTGACGGCTTCCGTCAGCAGACCGCCCTGGTCAAAGCCCACGTAGCCCGGAGGCGCGCCGATCAGCCGGCTCACCGCGTGGCGCTCCATGTACTCCGACATGTCGAAGCGGATCAGCTCGATGCCCAGGATGAACGCCAACTGCTTGGCGACTTCCGTCTTGCCCACGCCCGTCGGGCCGCTGAACAGGAACGAGCCGATCGGCTTGTCCGTCTTGCCCAGCCCCGCGCGCGACATCTTGATGGCCGAAGCCAGCGCGTCGATGGCCGGGTCTTGCCCGAACACGACCGACTTCAGATCGCGCTCCAGCGTCTGCAGCTTGCTGCGGTCGTCCTGCGACACGCTTTGCGGCGGAATGCGGGCAATACGCGAAACAATGTCTTCGATATCCGCCTTGCCAATCGTCTTCTTCTGCTTCGACTTCGGCAGGATGCGTTGCGCGGCACCGGCTTCGTCGATCACGTCGATCGCCTTGTCCGGCAGGTGGCGGTCGGTGATGAAGCGCGCCGACAGCTCAGCCGCAGCAGTCAGCGCCGACGATGCGTACTTCACGCCGTGGTGTTCTTCGAAGCGCGACTTCAGCCCACGCAGAATCTGCACAGTCTGGTCGACGGACGGCTCCACCACATCGATCTTCTGGAAGCGACGGGACAGCGCGGCGTCCTTCTCGAAGATGCCGCGATATTCCGTGAACGTGGTCGCGCCGATGCACTTGAGCGCACCCGACGACAGCGCCGGCTTGAGCAGGTTGCTCGCGTCCAGCGTGCCGCCCGACGCAGCGCCCGCACCGATCAGCGTGTGAATTTCGTCGATGAAGAGGATCGCGTTCGGGTTGTCCTTGAGCGACTTCAGCACGCCCTTCAGGCGTTGTTCAAAGTCACCGCGGTACTTGGTACCGGCCAGCAGCGCGCCCATGTCGAGCGAGTAGACGACGGACTTCGCGAGGATGTCCGGCACTTCACCCTTGGTGATGCGCCATGCCAAACCTTCCGCAATGGCGGTCTTGCCGACACCAGCCTCGCCGACCAGCAGCGGGTTGTTCTTGCGGCGGCGGCACAGCACCTGCACCACGCGCTCGACTTCCTGCTCGCGGCCGATCAGCGGATCGATCTTGCCTGCCTTGGCCAGCGCATTCAGGTTCTGGGTGAATTGCTCCAGCGGGCTTTCCTTGCCGTCACCGGCTTCGCCTTCGGGGTTAGCGTCACCGTGCTTGGCCGGTTCGGCCTGATCCTTGCGGATGCCGTGGCTGATGAAGTTGACGACGTCCAGCCGGGTCACGCCCTGTTGCTGGAGGTAGTACACCGCGTGCGAATCCTTCTCGCCGAAGATGGCGACCAGCACGTTCGCGCCCGTCACCTCTTTCTTGCCATTGGAGGTGGACTGCACGTGCATGATGGCGCGCTGGATCACACGCTGGAAGCCCAGCGTGGGTTGCGTGTCCACCTCGTCCGTGCCGGGCACCACCGGGGTGTTGTCGGCGATGAAGTTCTTCAGATGCGTGCGGAGGTCTTCGATATTGGCGGCGCAGGCGCGCAGCACCTCCGCGGCCGTCGGGTTGTCCAGCAGCGCAAGCAGCAGGTGCTCCACCGTAATGAATTCGTGGCGAGCCTGGCGGGCTTCAACAAACGCCATGTGCAGGCTGACTTCCAGTTCTTGCGCGATCATGCTTCCTCCATCACGCACTGCAGCGGGTGACCCGCTTGCCGTGCATGGGTTGACACTAATTCCACTTTCGTCGCGGCGATATCCCGGGTGTAGATACCGCACACGCCCTTCCCTTCCCGATGCACAGTCAGCATGATCTGTGTGGCAGTCTCCCGGTCTTTGCTGAAATATTGCTGAAGGATCATCACGACGAATTCCATCGGGGTGTAGTCGTCGTTGAGCAGCAGCACCTTGTACATCGCGGGCGGTTTGAGCGCTTGCTCTTTCCGCTCCAGGACGGTGCCTGCATCGTGTTGTGGAGTGGTCGCTTGCCGGATTGCCATGGTCTTATTCTAACCACTCCTTTCGCATTCGCAATTTGGGGAAATAACACCGAGTTCAAGGTCTACAAACGGTTTGGACGAACGCATACCGATCTGCCAGCCGTTGGGCGCAAGACGCGCGCCCAGGACTACCAACGGGGTCTCGACCGATCTGCCGTTTCGACCGTTTTCCGCAAATGGGGACGATCGGGACGATTTCGAGCAAAAGCTCTTCAAAAACTGATCGTTTTTCGCCACAAACCCACCTTCGGCAGCCTTGACAGTCTGTGACTTTCCTCGAACAATCGAATTCAACATGTGCGCGCCACTGCCCCGCAAACCGTTGGCATCGCGCCTCATGAATGGTGAGCCCGGGAGGCCTCACACCAGTCGACGACAGATCGACAACCGCTCCAGGTTGTGGCGTTTTGCCACAAGAAGACCAATCGCTGGAGGCGCGGTTCCGACCGCGCCTTTTGTCGTGCCCCAGGCGCGGCCTGGCGATCGCTGCGGTACCGCTCTGCCACTGCCACGACAGGCAAACCTTCCCGGCTCGGACTTGTGTTTCCACGGAGGGGTTTTCATGGCAATCGGTACGGTTAAGTGGTTTAACGACGCCAAGGGTTTCGGCTTCATCTCGCCGGATGAGGGTGGCGAAGAGCTGTTCGCACACTTCTCGGCGATCCAGATGGCCGGCTTCAAGACGCTCAAGGAAGGTCAGCGCGTGCAGTTTGAAGTGACGCAGGGCCCGAAGGGCAAGCAGGCCACCAATATCCAGGCTGCCTGATTGGTGTTGTAGGGCACCCCCGCCTTTGGCGGCGGTGCCCAAATGCAAAAAACCCGGCGATATGCCGGGTTTTTTGTTGCCCTGGCGCAGGACAATGACCGCGACATCTCACCGCACGCAACATGTCATTTCCGTGCGGATTGCACTACGGTGAATCACTACGGGAAGCTCACCAAGGAACCGCATGCTCGAAACCGCCGCGCTGGCTGCAGGTTTGTCCTGGACCAGCGGATTCCGTCTCTACCTGGCCGTGTTTGCCGCCGGCGTGCTGGGGCGCGCGGGCTGGCTGCACTTGCCGCCCGGTTTGCAGATGCTGGAATCGTGGTGGGTGATCGGCTTGGCCGGCGTGCTGGCCGTGGCGGAATTCCTGGCGGACAAGATTCCCGGCTTCGATTCGGTCTGGGATGGCATCCACACGGTCATTCGCGTGCCTGCAGGGGCGATTCTGGCGGCCGCCGCGTTCGGGCAGCTCGATCCGCAATGGATGGTGGCGGCGGGCCTGATTGGCGGCACGCTGGCCGGAACCGCACATGCCACGAAGGCGGGCACCCGTGCGCTGATCAATACATCGCCGGAGCCGTTCTCGAACTGGGTGGCGTCATTCAGTGAAGACGTGGCGGCTACCAGTGGTTTGCTGATGGCGTTTTTCCTGCCGGTTGCGTTTCTGGTGGTGCTGGGGCTATTGCTGCTGGTGTCGGTGTGGCTGTTGCCCAAGCTATGGCGCGGTGTGCGGCGCCTGCGCGATGCGCTGCGCGGTCGTTCGTCTGAACCGCCTGCCACCGGAACGACGCGGCTGCCACGCTAGCGCATCATCCGAACGCGCGCAGGAGCCCGAACAGCGCCAAGGCCAGCGCGCAAGACCACCCGGAAAACACCACGCGCCACACCTTGTGGTGCGGAACAAACCCCACGCCGCGTACCAGCCCTGCGCTCATCGCCCAGAACAGCAGCATGGCGAGCGTGTGATCGGCGTGCCCCGCGCGATTGGCTGCGATGTACGGATAGACCGTACCCACCGCCATGACAAGCAACCCGGCAGCCAGGCTGGCCGGGTGCATGCGCGGCTTGTCTGCTGGGCTCACGCGCGGTCCTCGTCGGTGGTGGTAGTGCCGGTGGCGCGGGCATCGCTCACCTCGCCCCACATCGCATTCAGCACGGCCAGCAACACCGCAAAGCCGACGCCCAGAACCCAAGTGAAGTACCACATGTCATGTCCTCCCTGGGTCAGTAGACCGAATGCTCGTTGGCCCGGATATGGGCGACCGTCACCTTGCCGCGCATCACGCGGTAGCACCAGCTGGTGTAAGCCAACACGATGGGCGTGAAGATGACCGCCGCCCAGAACATCAGCCCGAGCGTGAAGTGGCTGGACACGCTGTCCCACACCGTCAGGCTCGCGGCCGGCATGCTGGAGGACGGCAGGACGAACGGGAACATCGACGCCCCTGCCGTGGCGATGATCCCCCCCAGCGACAGCGACGACAGCACGAACGCCACCAACGTACGCCCTGCCCGTGCGAGCCGCACCGCCAGCAGCGCACCCACCACGCCGACGATGGGCAGCAGCCACAGCAGCGGCTGCACCTGATAGTTATGCCACCACGCACCAGCGGTGCGCACCACCGTCTTCGCCATCGGGTTCGACACACCGGCCAGGTCGATGGCCGAGCTGATGACATAGCCCTCG
This sequence comes from Ralstonia sp. 25C, assembly GCF_051904805.1. Taxonomy (NCBI): domain Bacteria; kingdom Pseudomonadati; phylum Pseudomonadota; class Betaproteobacteria; order Burkholderiales; family Burkholderiaceae; genus Ralstonia; species Ralstonia sp. 25C. The sequence goes on from NZ_CP196737.1 coordinate 1,015,400, forward strand.
ATGCCGCCCCAGCGCAACCACGCGCCGGCCGCGATGAAGGCCACCACTGCCACGATGGCGGCCCCGGTTGCGGCCTTGGTGGCGCGTTGCTGGATGAGGCCCTCGGTGCGGTGGGCAAGGTAGATGCCGCCGTGCATGGTGATCATCGCGCTCGACACCACGCCCGTGAGGAGGGCAAACGGGTTCAGCAGTTGCCAGAACGTGCCGGTGTACGTCACCACCATGAAGGTGTCGAAATGGAACGGCACGCCCTGCAGCAGATTGCCGAACGCCACGCCAAAGATCAGCGGCGGCACCGCGCCCCCGATGAAGAGCCCCACGTCCCACGCCTTGCGCCACGTGGCGTTGTGGATCTTGCTGCGGTAGTCAAACCCAACGGGCCGGAAGAACAGCGCCCACAGTACCGCCAGCATCGCCCAGTAGAAGCCGCTGAATGCCGTGGCATACACCAGCGGCCACGCCGCGAAAATCGCGCCACCGCCGGTGATGAACCACACCTGGTTGCCGTCCCAGTGCGGAGCGATGGTGTTGATGGCGACCCGGCGCTCATCGTCGGTCTTGCCGACAAAGGGCAGCAGCGTGCCGACGCCCATATCGTGTCCGTCCATGATGGCAAAGCCAATCAACAACAGGCCGATGAGCAGCCACCAGATGACCTTGAGGGTGGGATAGTCGAGCATGTCGTCCTCCTCAGGCGTGGGTGGGTTCGAACTGATAACGCCCGGTGCCGAGGCTGCCGGGGCCCTGGCGGGCGAACTTCACCATCAGGACCATCTCGACGATCAGCAGCAGCGTGTAGAAACCGATGAAGCCCGCCAGCGAGCCGTACAGGCTGGCCTCGGACAGCGTCGATACGCTCAGGTGCGTGGGCAGCACGCCGTAAATCGTCCAGGGCTGGCGGCCATACTCCGCCACCACCCAGCCGAGTTCTGCAGCAATCCACGGCGCGGGCAGCATCCACAGCGCCCAGCGCAGCAACCAGGCCGGCGCCTTGCGCTGCGGCCGCAGCGTGGTCCAGAACGACAGCCCAAACAGCGCCAGCATCAGAAAGCCCAGCGCGACCATGACGCGGAAGCTCCAGAACATCGGCCACACACGCGGCACGGTGTCGTTGACGGCCTTGTCGATCATCTCGGGCGTGGCCTGCCGCACGTCGGCCACGTACTTCTTGAGCAGCAGGCCGAAGCCCAGGTCTTGCTGATGGATCTGCAGCGTCTGATGTGCCGGCGCGTCGTCCGGATGCTTGCGCAGGGTTTCCAGCGCCGCCACGGCCTCGATGCCGCTCAGAATGCGGCCTCGGTTGCGTTTCTTGATCTCGTGAATGCCCGGAATCTGCTTGGACACCGAGCGCGTACCGATCAGGCCCATCACCCACGGGATCTCGACGGCCCAGTTGTTCTTCTGCTCACGCTCGTTGATGGACGCGATCACATTGAAGCTGGCCGGCGCGGGCTCGGTCTCCCACATGGCCTCGATGGTGGCCATCTTGGTTTCCTGGGCTTCGCCCACGGTGTAGCCGGATTCATCGCCCAGCACGATCACCGAGCAGACACTGGCCAGGCCAAACGCCGCCGCCACGCGGAAGCTGCGGCGCGCAAACTCCACATCGCGCCCGCGCAGCAGATACCAGCTCGAGATCGACAGCACAAACATCGCGCCGGTCACGTAACCGGCCGATACGGTGTGCACAAACTTCGCTTGCGCCACTGGGTTGAAGACCACCGCCCAGAAGTCCGACATCTCCATGCGCATGGTCTGCCAGTTGAAGTCGGCGCCCACCGGGTTCTGCATCCAGCCATTGGCGATCAGGATCCACAGCGCGGAGAGGTTGGTGCCGATCGCCATGAGCGTCGTCACCAGCAGGTGCTGCGTCTTCGGCAGGCGATCCCACCCAAAGAAGAACAGGCCGATGAAGGTGGATTCCAGAAAGAACGCCATCAGCCCTTCAATGGCCAGTGGCGCCCCGAAGATGTCGCCCACGTAGTGCGAGTAGTACGCCCAGTTGGTGCCGAACTGGAATTCGAGCGTGATACCCGTCGTTACACCCAAGGCAAAGTTGATGCCGAACAGCTTGCCCCAGAAGCGCGTCATGTCTTTCCAGATGACCTTGTTGGTCATCACGTAGACGCTCTCCATGATGACCAGCAGCCAGACCATGCCCAGCGTGAGCGGCACGAACAGGAAGTGGTACAGCGCCGTCGCCGCAAACTGCAGCCTGGATAGATCGACCAAGTGCTCGGATATCACGGATGCCCTCCCTGCGCTGGTGGTGTCACGGCAAGACGATCAGCGGCTCGCTCGGCATCGACCGGCACGCGGACGTCCCGCACGAACACCCACCACAGCGCAGCCAATACCGCCACCTTGAGGGTGACGACGATGAGCAAATGGCGGACGAGTCGTCGGTCGTTGGGGCTCACGGGTCGGGCAATCGATTGGGCGGCCAGAAAGTCACATGAAGTCACATGAAAAACCAGTCTAGTCAGGGCTGAAGTGACTGACAAACGCTTTTTCTGAGTGAATTGTCGATCGCGGCGCACAAAAAAGAACCCCGGCTAGCCCAAGCTGCCGGGGTTTTTCACATCCATCACGGCCGAAGCCGCGAGCGGTCGATCGTTCAGACCATCGTCGCCAACAGCGTTTTGCCAGCCAGCGCAAACATGAAAAAGCCAAAGCCTTTTCTCAGCAGGGCGATCGGCATCCGGGCTGCCGTCTTGACGCCCAGTTTCGAGGCGATGACCGAACACACGCTCAGCGCAACGAGGGCACGCAAATCGATGTAGCCCCAGCGCCAGTCGTGCGGCATGCCGGCCGTCAATCCGAAGCCGATGATGGCCCCCACCGACGTGGGCAGCAACACACCGGTTGCGGTGCCAATCGCCGTCCGCAGCGACAGCCCGACCTTCGTCAAATAGAACGTGACCACGGAGGCGCCGCCCATGCCGGCCAGCGAATACGTCAGACCAGAGAAGAAGCCAGCGACGTAGCGCAGCTTTTCCAGCCACGGCCACACGGCAATCGCGTCACTCCTCTGCACCAGGAGTTTGATGCCGAAGTAGCCCAGCATCAGCGACAGCCCGAGCGCCAGCCAACCACCGGGTACGCGAGAGGCAATCAGGCCACCCACCAACGCACCGATACCCGCCGGCACCGCCAGCTTTTTAAGCCACGCATAGTCAACGTTGCCGCGCTTGCTGTGGCTCAGGAAGGAAGACAGTCCCGTAAACGCCATCGTCGCGAGCGAGGTACCGAAGGCCAGGCGAATCGCTTCGGTCATCTCCATGCCGTTGGAGCGATACACGTGCACGAGGATTGGGATAACGATCGCGCCGCCGCCAATGCCAAACATGCCCGCAAAGAAGCCAGCGACCCCGCCGGCCAACAAGAAAAAGCCAAAAAGCATAGAAATGCACCGCAAATGAAGTGGAGGAGAACGCCGCGCAGCGGCCCTCCCCTCGCGGGTTGTCAGGCGAGTCAGGCGAGGGCGAGTTGGGCCTCGCTGGCCGAGTCTTCGCGGTGCGCCCAGAAGCTCAGGCATTCACCGTCGATGCGGGTCGTCTGCGGCGCGGCTTTTGCAGGGTGGTCGGTATTGAAATGCCCGCCGCGCGATTCCTTCCGGAGCGCGGCGCTGCGCAAGATCAGGTGAGCGGCGTCGTAAATGTTGCGGGCACGCAATGCCTGGCCGTACGGCAGGACGCTCGGCGGGTTGTCGTTCAAGCGCTCGATGTTCTGCACGCCCCGCGCAATGCCTGTGTCGCTTCGCACAATGCCGGCGTGATTCCAAAGAATGCAGCGCAATTCCGACAGCAAGTTCGGCTGGAACGGGGTCTCGATCACGGCTGGCAGCGCGACGTGCGCGCGAGTGGTCGGACCGACCTCGCCACTGACGGCCTCTGCACACGCCTTGCCCATGACCACGCATTCGAGCAGGGAATTGCTGGCCAGCCGGTTGGCGCCGTGCAGGCCCGAGTTCGCGACCTCACCGATGGCATACAGCCCCTTGACGCTGGTTCGTCCACGGACATCCGCCGCCACGCCGCCGCAGGTGTAGTGCGCTGCGGGTGACACCGGAACGCGGTGCGTGGCGAGATTGCAGCCGTAGGCTTTCGTAATCTCCACCAGATTGGGGAAATGCTGCTCGACAAAATCCTTGCCCTGATGCGTGATGTCGAGCCAGACGAAGGACGCACCATGCGCCTGCATTTCGGAGTAGATGGCGCGCGCCACGATATCGCGCGGTGCAAGCTCCAGTTGGCTGGAGTAGCGCGGCATGAAGCGTTCGTTGGCCACGTTGTACAGCAGCCCGCCTTCACCGCGAACCGCTTCCGTAATCAGGCTGATGACGCGGCCCTCAAACTGGAACGCGGTCGGGTGAAACTGGACGAATTCCAGGTTCTCGACCGACGCCCCCGCCCTCCACGCCATGGCGATCGCCTCGCCCTTACTGGCGTGCGGGTTGGTGGCGTATTGGTACAGCCCGGTGAGTCCGCCGGTCCCCAGCACGACGATCGGCGCGCTGAACACCGTGACGTCGCCGTCCACCAGGCTTTCGGCCACCACACCACTGACGGCCTCGCCATTCGAGATCACCTCCACCACTTCACACTGGCGGATCCACGTGACATTCGGCAGCAGCGCAACTTTGGCCTGCAGGGTGCGCATGATGCCGCGCCCGGTCATGTCGTCGACATGCGCAACGCGGCGCGCGCTGTGGCCGCCCTCTCGCGTCAAATGGATTTCGCCGTCTTCGCGCGTGAAGGGCACACCTTGATCGATGAGCCATGTCAGTACGCTGGTTCCCTCGCCCACAATCTCGCGCACGGCGGCTTCATCGCACAGGCCGTCGCCAGCCGCCAGGGTGTCCTGAACGTGTTTCTCGTGATCGTCGTCCAGGGAGAACACCGCCGAGATCCCGCCTTGTGCCCAGTAGCTCGACGGCTCGTCATGCTTGTTGCGGGAAATCACGCCGACTTTCAGCGTAGACGGCAAATGCAGCAACATCGTGAGAGCAGCCAACCCTTCGCCAACGACCAGTACATCGAATTTCATAGGATGAATTCGTCCTGAGTAGATAAATATCGGCCTCCCAAGGTGAAAATCACCTGGGATACGCTTATCGGGATAATTGAATATTTTTGAGAATGTGGCCGCAGCGGATGGCCAGCGGCGGATCTCAAGGAAAAGGCGGACCGCCATCAACGTGGGATCGCCCTACAAACCCTTACCATACAACGATCATCCGCAAGAAACGCCTATTTGATTATTCCAGCGTGTCGCGTTGAATCATGATCGGGGGCCGCAATTTGCCTTACCCAACAGGGTGACTGCAACTGAATAATTTTAATATCTGCATTTTCGCATCAATACGCACGGCGTTGCATCGCCGGATATATCACCGCCCTACACATAAAAATATGCATAGGGGTTTTTTATTAATCTTTATTAATACCCACACTCAAACCAATAACGCACCGGTGCGGGTCAGGAGCGTATTGACCAGACTATGGGCCGTCACCATGGAGGTTTTCGGGTTGCCGGGCGCTGCCCGTCCTTCGATGCGAAAGCTGATGCGCCCGCTGACGCCGTCCGCCAGAATTTCGTGCACGTTGCAGTCCACCCCGGGGTCTGCCATCAGCTCCACCTGGGTTTCGTCGAAACCGAGGGTGGCCAACGCAATCGTGGCGGCCACATTCGCGTTCTTGGGGTATTGCAGCGCCGCTGCCCGAGCCGAGCCGTGGAAGAACGCGCGGGGTGCTGTCAATGCGCTCAGACTGACATGATCTTCAGCCGACGTGCCCAGCCAGGCCGCCGGCGGCTTGCGCGAGCGATAGTGGACCCGGTGCAGGCCAGCACGGCGCGCGGCGGTCAAAATATCGAGCCCGCCGACCGCGCCGGATGCCACCAGCAACTGGCTGCCGCTGTGCTCCACCGCCACACGCAGCCGCGCGTACCGTGCGGCATCTGCCAGCGCGCCCGCAGACACCAGCAGCATGTCATGTCCCGCCGTCAGGACTTGCTCGGCGTAGGCGTCCACCGCCTGATGGCCGGCACACTCCACCACCACGTCGGGCTGGCGCTCCAGGAGTGCGTCCAGTGACGTACAGCAGCCGTCGTCCGCTTCCGACGCTGTCCGCACCAACGTCCCGCAAATCACGGCTTGCTCGGGGATGCCCAGCAGCGCCTCGCATAACGCCGATCCAATGGTGCCCCGGCCGATCAGGGCAACGCGTAGCGGCGGTGGTGTGCGGCGAGATGGCATCGATCGCATGGGCCAGAGCAAAGGATGTCGCCATTTGACCGGCACTTCCTCCGCCCCACAAACGCATTTTTCTCATCGATTCAGCACCTCGCTTTATCAATGCGGCGCACACCAGAAAGGCCAGCTCGGGCGGCAACTCGGCGGGCCATTGAGGTATCGTCGCGTCTCTCTGGTCATCAACTGATGCCTCATCTTATGAGCGGTCTTCCATCGAACCCGGCGACAGGCGCATTCGCAGCCTCCACTTGGACACGCGCCAACGTCACGCTGCGCCAGCTACAAGCCTTCGTCGTGCTGTCCGAGACAGAAAGCTTTACCGCAGCAGCCAAGCAGATGCACCTGACGCAGTCCGCCCTGAGCGCACTCGTGCGCGAGCTGGAGAGCGAAGTCGACGCGCGCTTGTTTGACCGCACCACACGCAGCGTGAACATCACCGCTGCCGGCCGCGATCTATTGCCCGTCGCTCAACGGGTGTTGCGCGATCTGGAAAGCGGCCTCGGTTCGGTACGTGATCTGGGGCTCAAGCGAAAGGGCATCGTGACCGTGGCGGTCACGCCGATGCTGGCGGCAGGGTTTATGCCGGGCGTTTGCGCTGCCATGCGCGCGCAGTATCCCGGGCTGCGTGTGCAAGTCAAAGATGGATTGGCCGCCGCCAACCTCGAGAGCGTCCGCCGGGGCGAAGCCGATCTCGCCATCGGCAACTTCGGGGCCGTGGATGACGACATCGCGCTCACGCTCATCGAAGGCAGCCGCGTCGGCGTGGTCGTGCACCGCGAACACCGCCTGGCACAGCGGCGGCAGGTGCGATGGCGTGAACTCGCGCAAGAGCCGCTGATCCTGCTCAGCCGTGACAGCGCCTTTCGGCAATTGGTCTCGCAGGCCTTGCTGAACGCGGGCGTCACGCAGGCGCCCGAATACGAAGTCGGCTACATCGGGACGGCCCTGGGGCTGGCCCAAGCCGCGCTCGGTGTGGCGATCTGCCCTTCCCACGTTGCACGCACGCTGGACCCCCGGCAAACGCATTTCACCCCGTTGACCACGCCATCGATTCGCGACGGGGTCTACATGGCCAGCCTGAAGGGGCGCACCCATTCCGCAGCCGCGCAGGCGCTGGTGGAGGTAGTGCAGTCGGGAAGACCATGGCCCACATTGGGCGGCGACGCTAAGACCTAGGCGTTGGGAAGTTGTCGACCGCCGAGCGACGTCTATCGGATTTCCAGCTTGCCTGTGCCCACCCACCCTCCCCTCAGGGTTGGGCGCGGTTCCGTTCATCACATGAAAGGAAAGCCCGATGACCGGCTCGATCTCAAAGTCCGTCGATTCCCTGCCTGGCGACACACTCAGTGCCTATCAGAAAGGCGTTCAGTCTGCTCGTGATTTCCTGCGTGCGGTGTTCAGCCGTAACGCTGCCGACACCCGCCGTGCCGTGGGGGCAGCGGATGCGCCAGAACATTCGGACCAGCAACGCTGACTTTATGGGCGAGCCAAGCTCATGAGGCCCGCTGGTGCCGATGTTGCAGCGTCGGTGCTGGGGCTTGCGTGGGCTCGCCGGCCCTCTTACTGGGCTTGCGTGTGGGGAATTGGTCAAGGACGACCGCGCCAAGGTTGCTGCGCTGGTGGCCACGCTGGCGGGGTAGAAAACCGGCCATCCGTTTTGCCTTCCAATCAGGTAAGTGAGTTTGGCAAATGACTAGGCATCCACCCCACAACAACTTGCTCAGAATCTTCGTCCCAAAAGAAGTAGATGCGCAAGAAGTAGCGCTCATCACGTCCACCACCCTTTTCCAAGTGCCATTCAAGCGTGCGCTTTTCCCCATTGCTGCCCCAGGGAACCTCGTAGGCCGACGAGTATTTGGTGAATGTGGTCTCTCCTCCGGAGCGCGATATCGGTCTAATGCCCAGCGCCTCACGCCTCCGCTCGAATAGGTCCTTCGCTTCGGCTGTCCCCGTAAGGCGCATGTTCCTGTACTCATTTGCGAGCAACAGCAACGCGTTGTACACCAGGGCCGGCTCACTGTAGTTACTACGTTTGGCCTCACTGATGGCACGCGGCAGTACATGTACCCACCCACTCAAATGCTTGTCGCACCATGCCTCGAGATCGTCAAACACATCCGGTATGTCGGGCACCTCGATAGCCGCCCCGCTTGCCTTCGCACGCCGCAAGCTGCTAATTGTTTGCCTCAACCCAAAAATCTGCCCCTCAAGATCCTCGACACGAATCTTGAGTTCATCGCGCTCCTTGCTGTACTCGTTGCCAATATCGGTTGCGAACTGCTTCTCATCGCGAAGTGCCTCTACCTGGAGTCGCAAACCCGCAACCTCATCAACGAGATTGCCTGCCTTCAAAGCACGCTGAATAGCATCCTCGATTGAACGCGAACGGACATCAAGAAACGAAGCGAATCGTTCCCGATACTCTGGGGAAAGTTGGTATGTCCAGCAGCGCCTCTCCAACCACCGCGTGAAAACGTCAATACCTTCTTCATTCCCGTCAGGGGACGGCCAACTAGCCATCCGATCAGGGAAGAACAGCCCATGTCGCGTACGATCCTCCTCTGAGGGGCGCGCCTTAGGCCAGTAAATGCGCGCTGCGCCCCCATACACGGACAAGAGGTCGCCGATCTGTTGTTGCCATTCATACCCCATTGCAAATGAGAGCCTAACGACGTGAGCGGCAAACCGCAGTTTTCTAGATACAGCATCGCAGTCAACTAGAAACTGGTCGGCTTTGTTAAACCACCTCCGAGGAAGTTCGCTAACCACGAGAACGGGAAGACTCCGCTCCGAATGAAAGACTAAACCGCGCAGAGCTTCCACCCCCACGCTGTCTGTCACGTCCATTACGGTCCCATCGAGTAATCGTCCAGCATCACGTAATCCCATCTGGTCAGTGACATTTCGGAGAACTCCAGGTTTAGTGAACTGGATCGGCGCATCCACCCCGGGCAAGGAGCTAGCGCTCATCCGATATCCAAATATCGCCTGTTCGCCTACAAGGGCCACATTTATTTCGACGCTCCACGTTCGCCCCGGGACATCGTCATCCGGATGCTGAAAGCGCGCTGCCCATATCTCTGCGCTCTCCAAGCTGAGAGTGACAGCTTGAAGCACGAGGCCTCCCTCCTCAACAGCGAACTCGGGCACAGTCTGCGACGTAGGCGGCAAAAGGGCGCCCAACCGTCGATGATTTTGAATCCAGTTGAGAACAATTTGCCTAGCTGTAGCGTAGCGTGAGCGCGCGTTTCCATTCCCTGCCAGTTCGCACACCAGCTGACCCACCTGCATCGTTCTTGGTCTGGCATTCACAACACCAACCACCGACTCCTTAGAAACTACACTCGCCACATCAGCCATCTCCCCTCCCAGGCAAAGTCAATACTGCTCTTAGCGGCACTTCCGCCTTTTCCTTATTCCGACGAGACGGCTTTGCGGACAAGGTCCTGCAGACTGCGTTACAGCATATTGAAAGGCAGACGCGAAGTGTTCACCCCCCCTCCTCAGAGGGGGAGGGGTAATTTGTCTAAGGAGATATAAAAAAACCCCGGCCAGCCGAAGCTGCCGGGGTTTTTCATATCCATCACGGCCGAAGCCGCGAGGCGTGCTTACATATTGTCGATCATCACTTGACCGAAGCCCGAGCACGACACTTGGGTCGCGCCTTCGAGCAGGCGGGCGAAGTCATACGTGACCTTCTTCGACAGGATCGACTTCTCGATCGACGAGATGATCAGGTCAGCGGCTTCCGTCCAGCCCATGTGGCGCAGCATCATTTCGGCCGACAGGATTTCGGAACCCGGGTTCACGTAGTCCTTGCCAGCGTACTTCGGTGCCGTACCGTGGGTGGCTTCGAACATGGCAACGGAGTCGCTCAGGTTCGCGCCCGGGGCGATACCGATACCGCCGACTTGTGCTGCCAGTGCGTCGGAGATGTAGTCGCCGTTCAGGTTCAGCGTGGCCACGACCGAGTACTCGGCCGGACGCAGCAGGATCTGCTGCAGGAAGGCGTCGGCAATCGCGTCCTTGACGATGATTTCCTTGCCCGTCTTCGGGTTCTTGAACTTGCACCACGGGCCGCCGTCGATCAGCTCGGCGCCGAATTCCTTCTGTGCCAGCGCGTAGGCCCAGTCACGGAAACCACCTTCCGTGAACTTCATGATGTTGCCCTTGTGCACGATCGTGACCGACGGCTTGTCGTTGTCGATCGCGTACTGGATGGCCTTGCGCACCAGGCGCTCGGTGCCTTCGCGCGAAACCGGCTTCACGCCGATGCCCGACGTTTCGGGGAAGCGGATCTTCTTCACGCCGAATTCGTCTTGCAGAATCTTGATCAGCTTCTTGGCCTTCTCACTCTGGGCTTCGAATTCGATGCCGGCGTAGATGTCTTCCGAGTTCTCGCGGAAGATCACCATGTCGGTCTTCTCCGGCTCTTTCACCGGCGAAGGCACGCCCTTGAAGTAGCGCACCGGGCGCAGGCAGACGTACAGATCCAGCTCTTGGCGCAGCGCCACGTTCAGCGAACGGATGCCGCCGCCCACCGGCGTCGTCAGCGGGCCCTTGATCGACACCACGTAGTCCTTCAGGACTTGCAGGGTTTCTTCCGGCAGCCACACGTCCGGGCCGTACACCTTGGTCAACTTCTCGCCAGCGTAGATTTCCATCCAGGAGATCTTGCGCTTGCCGGCGTAGGCCTTCTCAACGGCTGCGTCCACCACCTTGATCATCACCGGGGTGATGTCGAAGCCGGTACCGTCGCCCTCGATGTAAGGAATGATGGGGTTGTCGGGGACGTTCAGGGAGAAGTCTTGGTTGACGGTGATCTTCTCGCCGGCCGGGACCTTGATGTGTTGATACATGGACGACTCCAGTGCAGACCGCGGGTGAGCGGGTGGACGATGAGGTTGACAGCACAACGCGCCGCCCTGGGTTGACCGGTGCGGCGCACTGCAATGAACTGGTGATTCTAACGGTGCGCGATGACACTCTCACGATGCACCGCACAAACTTCAACTCTTATATAAGACACAAGAGTGAATTCCGCATTATGCCGGAAAATTTCACCATCCGCCATAGTCCTACGCATGGTGAAAACGGCGGATCAGGTGCTCGGCAAGTCCGTGTCGGCGCGGCGTTCGATCTGGGCGCGGGCGTCGGCCAGCGCAGGCGTGGCGCCCACTTGCGCGGTCCAGGCATCGACCAGGCGGCCGAGGGCAGCGCGCAATTCCGCATGGTTGTCAGCTTTGAGTAGCCCGGCGAGGCCAGCCCCGTCCAATTCGGGGTGATGGCGCACAAGCCAGGCGAGCGTGCGGACGTGATCCACGAAACGGATGTCGGATTGATACAGCGCGCCGAAACAGTGCAGACCAACCTGGCGGTCCAGTGGCATGCCGGAGACCGTCTGCGAGACCAGCATGAAATCGTCTAGGCTTGAGGCGGGCACATCAACTGGGCGACGCAACCCCGCCACCACAGCGAGCGTCAGCAACGCGCCGCTGCCCAGAAGAACATCGCGACGACGAAAACGAGCAGGCTTGAGGGGGTGCAACAGCGGCGGGGGCGACACGGCGGGGCGGGAGGCAGAGGTAAAACGGAGTCCGCTCGCATTCTCAAGGCCTGTGGGCACGCGTCCAATCAGACCCGTCTTAAACATCGGCGTGGCGGGCACCTTTTTTGCGCAGCGCACCATCCACCACACGCCGACGCCCCCTCGCGATACGACCTCAAAAATTTCAGTGCAACGTGTCAACGCGGCTGTAACTGCCTGCGTTATTGCAGATGACTCATTTAGCGGGTCGTTGGTTAACTCACTGATCTATAAAAGGATTCACCATGAAGAAGCTGATCGCTGCTCTGATCGCCGGCCTGTTCGCCACCGGTGTGTTCGCTCAAGCCTCCGCCCCGGCTGCTGACGCAGCTGCTCCGGCTGCTGCTGAAAAGGCTGCACCGAAGGCCAAGAAGGCCAAGAAGCACCACCACAAGAAGGCAGCTAAGAAGGCTGCTGACGCTTCGGCTCCGGCTGCTGACGCTGCCAAGCAATAAGCTTGTGTTTCTGCCGGGCCCTCGCGGCTCGGCCGAACCAGAAAAAGCAGATGCTTATGCATCTGCTTTTTTTTTCGCCCGCGTTTTGCCCAATCCCGAGCCGGCGGGCGGGGCTGTCAAAATAGCGCCATCTGCTTTGGGTACCGTGCGCCTTCCTCACAACAAGAAACAGGGATGGCGCAATGGATTTCCGATCGATGTTCGCTCCGGTGGGCGCCAAGCGCACCGTGCTCACGATGCTCTCTCTTGCCGCGCTGGCTGCCGCCGCCGTGATTGCAGGTTGCGGCGGCTCATCGTCCGACTCGACGACCACGTCGACCACCGCACCGGCCGACGCGGCCACGGCGGATGCCAACATCCAGGGCGCCTGGGTGGAGATCGGTGACAGCAACCTGACCATCGTCCGCGCCGTCACCACGTATACAAATAGCGCCTCGCCCGTCGACAGCTCGGTCTGCCCGCTGCTGACGGTGGACGGCACCGCCACGCGCATGAGCCTGCGCGCGGCTGCCGGTACCCCCGCGCAACGCACCACGGCCAGCGCCGCCAGCGATTCGAAAGCTTCGTCCTTCCCGGTGAACGCCTGTGAGGCGACGGTCGCATCGACGGCCAAGGCCGCGTCGATCGGCTCGCGCGTGTTGCCGCTGCCCAAGGTGAACCCGCAGCGCGTGGTGATCCTGGCGGACACCGGCTGCCGGATGAAGAAGTCGAGCAACACGTTCCAGTCGTGTAACGACCCACTGTCGTGGCCGTTTGCCAATGCCGCCACCACGGCCGCCGCGATGAACCCCGACCTCGTTCTGCACGTGGGCGACTACCACTACCGCGAAAACGCCTGCCCGCCCGACGTGGCCGGCTGCCAGGGCAGCCCGTGGGGCTACGGCTGGGATACGTGGCAGGCGGACCTGTTCCAGCCCGCCGCCCCGCTGATGGCCGCCGCGCCATGGGTGCTGGTGCGCGGCAACCACGAGGAATGCGCGCGCGCCGGCCAGGGCTGGTACCGCTTCCTGGACCCGCGCCCCTACTCCGCCGCCCGCTCGTGCGACGACCCGACCAACGACACCGCCGCCAACGCCTCGGCCCCGTACGCCGTGGCCATCGGCAGCGATACGCAGGTCATCGTGTTCGATTCGGCCAAGGCCGGCACGACGGCATTGGCCACCACCGACCCGTGGTTCCAGACCTATCAGAAGCAGTTCACCACGGTGGGCACGCTGGCTGCCAAGCCGGGCGTGATGTCAATCTTCACCAACCACCACCCGATCCTGGGCTTCGTGCCGATCGCGGGCAGCACGCCGCTGGGCGGCAACGCTGCGCTGCTGTCGGTCATGAACAGCCTGAACGCCACGGCCTATTACCCGCCGGGCGTGCAGGTGGCGCTGCATGGCCACGTGCATGACTTCCAGGCCATCAACTTCACCAGCAACCACCCGGCGACCATCGTGGCGGGCAACGCCGGCGATTCGCTCGATGTGGCGCTGCCCGATCCGTTTCCGGCCATCAGCCCGGCGTCGGGCGTGACGGTTGGCAGCATCTCGCACAACAACTCGTTCGGCTTCATGGTGATGGACCGCCAGCCGGCGCCCGCCAAGGGCTGGCTGTTTAAGGCGTACACCGTGGCCGGCAAGCTGCTGACGACCTGCACGCAGAACGGTTCGAGCCTGGTGTGCGACAAGACGGGCTTCGTTGCACCTTGATGCGCCGGAGCTCCGTACTACTGGTAGCCGCCGCACTCGTCTCGAGTGCGGCGGCCGCTGAATCAATCGGCATGACGCCCAGGCTGGACGCCGTGCCGCCGCCGTCCGAATCGGCGTCGTTCAAGCCGGACCCGAACCTCATCGCGCTTGGCAAGCGGGTCTTCTTCGACCCACGCCTGTCAGAGCCGCAGGGCACATCGTGCGCGGCATGCCATGACCCGGGTCGCGCCTTTGCGCCCACGTTAAAGGGCGAGGCACTGCGCATCGGCGTGCCGGCCGGCAGCCGCCCGGGGCACGTGGCCGCGCGCAATGCGCCATCGCTGCTGTATCTGCGTTACGTGCCGCAGCGGTATTTCTTCCAGGACGACGACGCCAGTTTCCCCTCGCCGTTCGGCGGCTTTTTTGCCGATGGCCGCGCCGATTCCATCCCGGAACAGATTCGCGGCCCCCTGTTCAATCCGGACGAGATGAGCAACCGCTCGCCGCGTGCCCTGCAGCGCAAAGTGGCCGGCACCGACCTCGGCCTGGCGCTGACGAAGCAATTCGGCGCCGAAGCGGTGGGCGACCCTGAACGGCTCGTCGGCGTACTGGGCAAGGCGCTGGAGGCCTATTTCCTGAGCGACGAGATGGCACCGTTCAGCTCGCGCTTTGATGATTTCCTGCGCAAGCGCACGCCGCTTTCCCCTGCGGAGATGCGCGGCCTCGCCCTGTTCCGTAACCCGGACAAGGGCAACTGCGCGTCATGCCACCTGATGGTGGAATCCTCGTCGCGGCCCGAGCGCTCGCTCTTCACCGATTTCGGCTACGACGCCATCGCCGTGCCGCGCAACCCACTGTTGCCGGCCAACAAGGACGCCAAGCACTTCGACGTGGGCCTCTGTCAGACCGCCCGCACCCTCAAGTGGCCCGAGCCCGACCAGTGGTGCGGCTACTTCCGCACGGCGGGCCTGCGCAACGTGGCGGTACGCCAGACCTTCATGCACAACGGCGTGTTCCGCACGCTGCGCGATACGGTGGCCTTCTATGCCACGCGCTCGACCGACCCGGCGCAGTGGTATCCCGGCGGTAAACGCTTCGACGATGTACCCGTCAAATACCAGGGCAACGTCAACGTGAACGCCGTGCCGATGAACCGGCGCCCGGGCACCCCGCCGGCGCTCACGGAAGACGAAATCGATGACATCGTCGCCTTCCTGCGTACGCTCACCGATGCGCACTATGTGGCGCTGATGCCGGATCCTGCGGCGGACAAGGCGCGCTCGGCGCATACCGGCAAGGCCGCCATCAAGACCGCGTCTGCCCAACGTCAAGCCGCAAACACGCGGTAACAACTTCGTCCCGGCCTTAGGCGCAATCTCATTGACGGTGGTTGGCCGAGTGCCGATCATGGTGCGTTACATTTTTTACCCACACGCCATGACCACCCGTTCCCGCCTGCTTGCCGGCCTGTGCCTGTCCGTCGCTGCCTTCACCACCACTGGCGCTTTCGCGCAAACGCCGACCGGCCCGAACGTCGGCTTGCCCGTAGCCGACCTGACCATCGGCATGTACAAAGTCAAAGCCGAAGTGGCCGCCACCGCGCAAACGCGCGAAACCGGCCTGATGTTCCGCAAGACGATGCCCGACACCACCGGCATGCTGTTTGTGTTCGATGAGTCCGCCGGACACTGCTTCTGGATGAAGAACACGGACTTGCCCCTGTCCATCGCCTTCATCACCGACGACGGCACCATCTCCGACATTGCCGAGATGAAGCCACAGACGGAAGACAACCACTGCCCGACCAAGGCCGGCAGCTATGCGCTGGAGATGAACAAAGGCTGGTTCGCGCGCAAGGGCATCAAGCCCGGCATGAAGGTTGGCGGCCTGCCTCGCTAACAAACCAACACAGACAACAACAGAGAGGAGATCGCCGCATGCACGCTTTCGACAACAACCGTCGCCGCTGGATGCGGCAAGCTGGCGCACTGGTCGTGGGTGCGGGCGCTGTCTCCGCCGGCTGGCCGTTGGCCGCTTCGGCCGCTGATGCGCCCAAAGGCACGCGGTTGATTTTGCTGGGCACGGGCGGTGGGCCCACACCCAAGAAGAACCGCTCGGCGCCGGCGCAGGTCATCGTCATCAACGGGGTCTCGTACGTGGTCGATTGCGGCAATGGCGTCGCCCGCCAGTATGTGATGGCCGGCCTCAAGCTCAAGGACATCCGCCACGTCTTCATCACGCATCAGCATTCGGACCACAACGCCGACTACGGCGCGCTGATGCTGCTCGCATGGGGCACTGACTTGACCGGCCCCGTCGACGCGTGGGGCCCGCCCCCACTGGCGGCGATGACGACCAAGTTCCTCGAGCTGTACGACTACGATATCCGCACCCGCATCGCCGACGAAGGCCGCCCGCCGCTGGCGCCAATGCTCCACCCGCACGAAATCACCGAAGGCGGGCTGGTCATGCAAGACGCCAACGTGAAGGTAACGAGCGCACTGGTGAAACACCCGCCGGTGTCGCCGGCCTTTGCGTACCGCTTTGATGCGGCCGACCGCTCCATCGTCATTTCCGGCGATACGGCGCCGAGCGAGAACCTCGTGCGCCTGGCCTATGGCGCTGACGTGCTGGTGCATGAGGTCATGCATCTGCCCTCGCTCGACAAGCTGCTCTCCACCGAGCGCAACGCCAAGACGCTGCGCGAGCATCTGCTGGCGAGCCACACCTCGGCCGAAGACGTCGGCCGCATCGCCACCGAAGCCAAGGTGAAAACGCTGGTGCTGTCGCACTTCGTGCCGGGCGGCTATCCGTTCCTGGAAGACTCGGTGTGGCTCGATGCGGTGCGCCCGCACTTCAAGGGCGAGATCATCGTCGGGCGCGATCTGCTGGAAGTTTAAGGACGGCCGCTCGTGGCCTCGTTGCAATCCCGGTAAAGCTGATTGCGATGGCTGGGCAGGGTCTCATCGACCAGGAAGCCGGTGGGGCCCTTCGTCCACCACACATACTGGCCCGACGCATAGCGCACCCCTGAGGCGGCCATCACGTTGGCGAAGACGAGCGTCTTGCCATCCAGCACGATCGACGCGAGCGGCGTATCCCCCACCGTCATGTATTTCACGAGCAGCGTCTTACCACCCTCGCACGTGTAGCGCACGTCGTGCGGGTCTTTGATCGGCAACGCAGAATAGGCGCGCGCCTGGTCGATGGCCTTGTTCAGGCCAGCCTTGGCAAAGTCGAGCGCGGTGTTCAGATCGTCAGTCGACATCCCGGGCACCGGCGATTGCGATGATTGCTGCGCAGTCGCGATACCACTGAATACACCGGCGCCCAGCGCTGCGCCGAACATCACTGCGGTTGCGAAACGACGCATGGAGCGGTCTCCTCGGAAAATCGGTGGAAGCCGGTTAGTCGGCTGCGTCGCGATCGGGTTCCGTGGGCTTGAGCACGAACGATGTCGGCTCCAGGCGCTGCGGTAGCTCATCGGACAGCGCGCGCGCAGCTTCCGCGAAGCACTGCACGAGCGCATCCGCCAACGATGACGGCGCGTGATGCTCGGCCCGCATGGCTCGCACATCGAATGTCTGCGCAGGCTCCAACGCGAACAGCGCGATGCGTTCCATGCTGCCGGTAGCAGCGGTGAACTGATCCAGCATCGTCACGCCCAGCGATTCCTCCACCAGCGAGCGCGCCAGCGAGTACGTTTGCACCTCCAGCGTCGACTGCGGCGCCAGTCCGCCGCGCGCGAGCGTCTGCCCTACCAGCGAGCCCAGCGAAATCTGATCTTCCAGCCCGATGAATGGCTTCTCGGCGACGAGCTTGTGCAGCGCGCGTCCATCTGTCTTGCCACCGACCCACGCGCGCGGTGCGGCGAGCAGGATTCGGCCCTGGGCGACCGGCGTGGTGCTAATGGCTGGATGCACGGGCGGTGCGAATGCAAAGCCGACATCGATGTCCTGCGAGAGCAGACCCTGCACGATCTCCGCTGTGTGGTGCGTGAACACGCGCACCAGCGTATCGGGATGACGTTGCGAGAAGCGCCGCACGGCGGGCGCGAGGATGCTGGGCGCCAGGCTCGGCGTGGCCGCCACGCGCAATCGCCCTGCCCCCTTGTGACGCAGATTGGCGGACACACGGCGCACGCGCTCGACCTCCTGGTACAAGCGCTCCACTTCAGAGAACAGCTCGAACGCCTCGGCAGTCGGCTGCAGTCGGCCCTTGGTGCGATCGAACAGGCGGAAGCCGAGCTGCAACTCGGTGTGCTGCAGCACGCGCGTCACCACGGGTTGGGACACGTTAAGCATGCGCGCCGCCTCACTGACGGTGCCGACCAGCATCACGGCGCGGAAGACTTCGATCTGGCGCAGGCGCATGGCCGCCGATCCTCACAATCCGAATGGGAAGCGCCGATTGTGACATCCGGCGCCGGTCTTCGGCTAGGCCGGGTTGGTAGACGCCGGTGTGGCGGAAGCGCCCTCTGCTTCCAGTGCATCCAAGAACACGCGCACATTGCGCGGCACGAGTTTGCGCGCGGGCATCAGCGCATACACGCGCAGTGCAGTCAGCTCGAAATCAGGCAGCACGCGCACGAGCCGGCCGGTGGCAACTTCTGCATCGCCCACGGACCGGGCCATGCGAGCTACGCCCAGGCCACGCACGGCAGCGCGGGCGCGCATTTCGGCGTTCAACGTCTGCAGGCGAGGTTGAATGGGAATCTCGATCGGCTCGGCGGTCGGCTCACCGACGGGCCGGAAGGCCCAGCTCGCATCGTCGGGGCCGGAGAGGCACGGCCAGCCCACCAGGTCTGCCGGCGTCTTGAGCGGCGGGCGTTCCGCCAGCAAGGTCGGCGAGGCGTACAACGCGCGCGGGATCATCACCACGCGACGTGCCACCAGCGATGAATCCGGCAGCACCTGATCGACCATCACGAAGACGATGTCATACCCGCTGGCGAGCAGATCGGGCTGCTCCCACGAGATATGCACCTGGATCTGCAGATGGGGGTACTTCTCCAGCGTGCGGCACACGGGCTCGGTCAGGTGTTGCGCACCCACCTCGTACGGCGCGGCGATGCGCAGCGTGCCGGCCACGGTTTCGCTGGCTGCGGTGGTGTCGGCGTGCACTTCACGCAGGCGTTCGAACAGTGGCGCGATGTCGTCGTAGAAATGCGAGCCCGCTTCGGTCAGGCGCAGTTGGCGCGTGGTGCGGGTCATGAGCCGCACGCCGAGCGTCGCCTCCAGCCGCGACACAGCAGCGCTGGCGGTCGATTTGGGGATGCCCAGCGCCTCCGCAGCGGCGGTGAAGCTGCCGGCCTCCACGACGCGGCAGAAGGTCTCCCAGTCGTTCCACTCCATTGTTCGCATGACTGGACAGTGTTCCTAGAGTTGGCCGTTTATCCGGCTGGCGGCCAAGTTTATGCTCGGCCACATGTCGCTGCAAATCCTCAGGCCTGCGTCTCTGCGGGCGTTCCCACATTTCTCTTCGGCTCGCATCCATGCGTTTGGCTTGGCGGTGGGCCTGTCCACGGGGCTCGATTTCGTCTCTTCGCAGATGATGGCCGTGGCGGGTCAGCATATCCAGGGTGGCGTGCACGCCAGCCCGGATGCGTATCTGTACGCCGTCACCGCGTATGCCGTGGCGGCGGTGGTGGCCAATCTCGCCATCGGGCGCATCGCCGCGCACGTTGGCTACCGGATGTTTTCGCTGGTGGGCATCGTGTTGTTCGGCATCGGCTGCGTGGTGTGCGCGCAATCGAACAACATCAGCGAACTCGTCATCGGCCGGACCATTCAGGGCCTGGGCGCGGGCGGACTGTTCTCGGCGTCGCGCATTCTGGTGCAGCTCACCACCGAGCCCGACGAGCGCATCCCCCCCATGCTGATGTTCAGTGTCGGCCTGTTCGGACTGACCACCATTGCGCCGTGGATTTGCGCGGAGGTGCTCGAATACAGCGAATGGCGCGTGATCTTCTGGCTGGAACTGGGGCTGGCGGTCATCGCGTGGTTTGCCATGTTCTTCCTGCCGCCCGAACACCATCAGCCACGCACCCGCGCCGCACGTCGCCCGCATGAGGCGCCGCCGGTGGATGGCCAGTGGGACTGGATCGGCGTAGGCGCCATGGCCATCGGTGCGCTGTCATTCCTGATGGGCTTGTCGGAGCTGCGCTACAACCGGCTGACCGCCTCGCCGGCGATCCCGCTGTTGTTGCTGGGCGGCGCGGCATCGCTGCTGCTCGCCATCCACCGCCTGCGCACGCACCCCGACCCGTGGCTCGATCTGTCGCGCCTGAACGGCCGCCGCTACCTGTGGGGGATCGGCTTTTACGGCATCTATTACTTGATGAGCGGGTATTGGTCGTACTTGTGGCCGGCGGTGTCGCAAGGCGGACTCGGCTTCACGTTCCGCACGACCACGCTGTTCCTGATGATCAGCGGTGCGGTATCGACGGTGGTGGCCGTGGTGATGACGGTGTGGCTGCCGTTCTTCTTCCGCAAGCGCCGCTTCATCGCCATCGGCTTTGGCGTGTATGCGGCGGCCGCGCTGCTGCTGGGCACGAGCCTGATGCCAGGCGCGCCGGACTACGCGTTCTTCCCCGTGTCGATTCTGGAAGGGATGACCCCGGGCGCGGTGATGATCCAAGTGGCGATGATGACCTACCTCGATCTCGACCGCGAAGACTTCGCGCACGGCTATCAGATGAAGAACATCGCGCGGCAGTTCGCCACGGCGGTGGGCACCGGGCTGGCGGCGGTGTCGCTGCAAACGCAGCAGGCCGAATCGCGCTCGCTGATCGTCGCGCATGTCACACGCTTCACGTCAGACCTGCAAGCCGCCAACCCGCTCACCCCCGAGCGGTTGGCGAGCCTCTCCGCCGAGATTGATCGGCAGGCGACGCTGTTGGCGGGCACGCAGCTCTTCAGCTGGTTTGCCGTGGCGTGTGGCGTGTTTGCCGTGCTGGTGTTGGTGCAGCGGTCGTTGCGCTAAAGGCAGGCTGCGGCCGACAGAACCTTGGCAATGAAGTCCGCTTTCGCCAGCCGATACGACGCCATCGAACGCCCAGCGTGAGCGGCCTTCAGCGCATTGAATGCCGCCACCAACTCGGAACTGCGCAGCAAACAATCACAAAAGCGCACAAACACATCCAATTCCGAGCCTCGTGCGACCAACTGCACGCCCAAGGGCGGCTGATGAGCGTCGTCCTTAAACGCGGAAAAATCGTCACTGCGAAACGACCCCGCGTTGCGCGCGTAACACGCTGCCAGCAACGCATCGATGTGCGCCACATCCGCGCGATCGGCACGCACGCAAATGTCCAGATCACCCTTGGTCAGACAACCCGGGATGGCGGTGGACCCAACATGAACGATGTCGGCAGACGCTGGCAACCGCGATGCCCAACGCGCAACAAACGCGTGAAACGCAGCATCTGCCTGTGCAGAGGCCGCAGGGTGCGGCTGCAACCGAAGCGTTTCTATTGCCTCCACGCGCTACGACTTCTGCACCGCGTACTTGCCCGGCCCCACAGCGGCCAGCAAGAACAGCCCGCCCATGATGGTCAGATTCTTGTAGAACTGGATTTTATTGGCGGCCTCCATGGCGCCTTCCATGCTCCAGTAGCTGTGGGCGATAAACGACGTGCCGAGCACGAACAACGCCAACAACAGCGCCAGCGGCCGCGTCCAGAAGCCGATCAGCAAGGCAATACCCACACCAAACTCCATGACCACGGCAATGGCAGCCGCCACGGCCGGCATGGGCGCCCCCGTACTGGCCATGTAGCCGACGGTGCCCTGAAAGCCCGTCAGCTTGGCCCATCCGGACATCACGAACAGCACCATCATGAAGATGCGGGCGAGCAGCATCAGCTCGTTGCGCCAACGTTCGATGAACACGTCCATTTGCGGCCTCCAGAGCGGGTTTCGGTGATTGCAGTCTAGGCGCTGGATTTGCCAAGTGTGGTTTCAAGCGCATCGAGTACCGCCTGAATCACACCATGCCGCACATGCTCTTTCCGCTCGATCATGCCGACGGCGCGCACGGGCGTCCGCGGCGGCATGGGCAGCACGCGCAATGCAGGGTCGCTCTCCCAACTGGCGCGGCGCAGGCGCGGTACCAGCGTCACGCCGACCTGTTGGCGGACTAGCTCGACAATCGCCTCGATCGAATTCACCTCGATGAACTCGTTGACCGCCATATGCGTTTTGCGCAGGGCGCGGTCGATGAGCGCGCCGGTGCGTACCGCGCGATCGAAGCGTAGGAAGGGGTGCGTGCGCAGTACCTCTTCGGCGCGGCCGCGCGTGTTGCGGCCCGCCACGACCACCAACGGCTCGGTGTAGAGCGGGTGCCATGCGAGGTTGGCAGGCAGCCGCTCCAGGTGTTCGACCACCAGCGCGCCGTCCAACTCGCCCGCTTCCACCTGCTCGGCCAATTCACCCGATTTGCCGGTGATGAGCTTGACGTCGAGCCCCTTGTGCACCTGCTTGAGCCCCGCCACCGCGTGTGCCAGCGAGCCCATCACCGACACCACCGCCCCGATCGCCACGGCGCCGGACAGCTCCGTCTGCGGTTCATCGCCGAGGCGCATGGCGTCGTACAGGGCGAGCAGATGTTCCGCCTGCGGCAGCAGCGCACGGCCGTGCGCATTGAGGGTGACGGTGCGCCCGGAGCGATCAAACAGATCGCGGCGCAACTCCGCTTCCAACGCGCGCATCT
This sequence comes from Ralstonia sp. 25C, assembly GCF_051904805.1. Taxonomy (NCBI): domain Bacteria; kingdom Pseudomonadati; phylum Pseudomonadota; class Betaproteobacteria; order Burkholderiales; family Burkholderiaceae; genus Ralstonia; species Ralstonia sp. 25C. The sequence continues at coordinate 1,038,086 of NZ_CP196737.1, forward strand.
GCAGGCTCACGGCGGCCTGCGTGAGCGCCACGCGCTCGGCTGCGGCGGCGAGGGAACCGTGTCGTGCCACGGCGACGAAGGTGCGGAGAAAGCGAACGGTACTCACGTGCGAATACTCAAGTTTTTCTTAATCCATATCCAATGAATTTTAACTTTATTAAATTCATTGCACCGCAAATAATCAATCGTCAAACCCTCCTTTTGAGCGCCATGTCTCACCGTTTTGATTGGCAGAACCCCTACCCGACCGTGCGCATTCCGCTGTTTGCGCGCAACGTCGTGTCCACTTCGCATCCGCTAGCCGCACAGGCTGGGTTGCGCATGCTGCTGGCCGGCGGCAGCGCCGTGGATGCGGCCATCGCGGCGGCGGCCATGTTGACCATCGTGGAGCCCGTCTCGTGCGGCCTCGGCAGCGACGCCTTCGCCATCCTGTGGGACGGCAAACAGCTGCACGGCCTGAACGCCTCCGGCACCGCGCCGCAGGCGTGGAACCTCGACTACTTCCGCAGCAAGTACGGCGAAGACGCCAACGGCAACCCGAAGCGCCCCACGCGCGGCTGGGATGCGGTGACGGTGCCCGGTGCGGTGTCCGCGTGGGCCGCATTGCATGAGCGCTTCGGCAAGCTGCCGTTTGCCGACGTGCTCGAACCCGCCGCCGAGACTGCCGAGCGCGGCCACACCATCGCGCCCATCGTTGCGCACAAGTGGGCGGCAGCGATTCCTGATCTGCAGAATCAACCGGGCTATGCGCAGGCCTTCATGCCGCATGGCCGTGCGCCGCAGGTGAGCGAAAAGTTCAAGCTGCCCGGCGCCGCCGCCACACTGCGCCGCATCGGCCAGTCAAACGGGCGCGATTTCTACGAAGGCGAACTCGCCGAGCGCATCGCTGCGTACTCACGTGAATGCGGCGGCGGCATGACCGCGCAAGACCTGCGCGACTATCGCCCCGAATGGGTCAAGCCCATCACCAAGCGCTATCGCGGCTACGACCTGCACGAGATTCCGCCGAATGGCCAGGGCATTGCCGCGCTGATCGCGCTGGGCATTCTCGACCGCTTTGATCTGGGCGCTCTGCCCGTCGACTCCGCCGACTCGCAGCATCTGCAAATCGAGGCGATGAAGTTGGCGTTTGCCGATCTCTACAAGTACGTGGCCGACCCGCGCAGCATGGAAGTCACGCCCGAGCAGATGCTCGACGACGCGTACCTCGATGCGCGCGCTCGGCTGATCGACATGGGCCGCGCGCAGGTGCCGACCTTCGGCATGCCGCGCGCCGGTGGCACGGTGTATCTGACCGCCGCCGACGAGAACGGCATGATGGTCTCGTTCATCCAGTCCAACTACATGGGCTTCGGCTCGGGCGTGGTGGTGCCGGGCACCGGCATCAGCTTGCAGAACCGCGGCTTCGGGTTCTCCATGGACGCGCGCTCGGCCAACGTGGTGGCCGGCGGCAAGCGGCCGTTCCACACCATCATCCCGGCGTTCCTCACCAAGGACGGCCAGCCGCAGATGAGCTTTGGCGTGATGGGCGGCGACATGCAACCGCAAGGCCACCTGCAGACGCTCGTGCGCATGCTCGATTACAACCAGCAGCCACAAGCCGCATGCGATGCACCGCGCTGGAAGGTGAACCGCGATTTCACGCTCGACGTGGAAGCGACGATGAACGCCGACACCGTGGCGGAGCTGGAAGCGCGCGGGCACAAGCTCAAATCGGTGGCCGATCCGTACATGGATTTCGGCTCGGGCCAGTTCATCTGGCGCCTGTCGGACGACGCTGACCACGGCTACGTCGCCGCCAGCGACAGCCGCCGCGACGGGCACGCCGTGGGCTTCTAAACCCAGTACCCCAGCACGCTGACCCGCAGGACCGGGCAGGCAGCGTGCTGCAGCTTCGATAAAAACGAACCCGGCCAGCACCAAAGGAAACCCTCACCATGACTGCCCCGCTCACGGCGAGTGCTGCCGCGCCGTCGCATCCACCGCTCACGTCAGCCCACGCGCGCCGCATCGTCATTTCGTCGTCGATTGGCAATGCGCTGGAGTGGTACGACTTTCTCGTCTACGGCTTCTTTGCGTCGGTCATCGGCAAGCTGTTCTTTCCGGCGGATGACGAATGGGTCTCGCTGCTGTTTGCGGTGGGCAGCTTTGGCGTGTCGTTCATCACGCGGCCGGTGGGCGCCATCGTGCTCGGCATGTATGCCGACCGGAAGGGGCGCAAGGCGGCACTGACGCTGTCGATCCTGTTGATGATCGTTGGCACGCTGGCGATTGCCGTGATGCCGAGCTACGCACAGATCGGCATCGTCGCGCCCATCACCATCTTGCTTGCACGCCTGGTCCAGGGCTTTGCGGTCGGTGGTGAGTTCGGCAGCGCGACCGCGTTCATGGTGGAACACAGCAAGCGTGGGCGCGGCTATTACGCGAGCTGGCAGTTCGCCAGCCAAGGCATTGCGACCATCCTGGCGGCTGCGCTTGGCGCACTGCTCACGGCCACATTGTTCCCTTCGGAACTGGAGAGCTGGGGCTGGCGCTTGCCGTTCTTCTTTGGCCTGCTGGTCGGCCCGGTGGGCTTCTACATCCGCCGCCATCTGGACGAAACGCCGGAGTTCGTCGCCGAGCAGAAGAAGACGACGATCGATCCGCAAGCGTCATTCAAGGCGCAGTGGACCAACCTGCTGCTGGCTGTGGGCGTGGTGGCGCAGTCCACCGTGTCGGTGTACGTGCTGCAGCTCTACATGCCGACGTACGCCGTCAAGCAATTGCACTTGCCGGCGGCGCAGTCGTTTGGGGTGGTGGTGCTCAATGGCGGGCTGCAGTTTCTGCTCTCGCCGCTGTTTGGCGCGCTGTCAGATCGCATCGGCCGCATCCGCATCATGCTCACCACATCGGTGCTGATGATCCTGCTGATCTACCCCATGTTTGCCCTGCTGCGTGCGCATCCGAGCATCGGTGCACTCCTCGCACTGCAAGCGGTGTCGGGCATCTTCAAGGCGGCGTATTCAGGCCCGATGCCCGCGCTGATGTCGGAGATCTTCCCCACGCGCGTGCGCTCGACCGGGCTGTCGCTCGGCTACAGCCTTGGCGTGACGCTGTTCGGCGGGTTCGCACCGTTCATCGTCACGTGGCTGATTCACACCACGGGCGATACGCTGGCGCCCAGCTACTACGTGCTGACGGCGGCCGCGGTGAGCGGCATTTCGCTGGCCACCATCGCGCTGCGCCAGCGCAAGATGATGCGGCCCGCATGAGGGCTCCATTACCAATATTTAACGAACGGACGCTGTCTCCGCCATTAGGATCGCTGCCACCCGGAACGCCCACCGCGCGTTCCCTGACGTGTTGATCTCAAGGAGACCTTGTGAAACCGCAACTCCAAGCCCCGTCGTTTGCATTTGTCGCCGTGTCCTGGGCGGCGTTGCTCATCGGCTTCTTCTCGTTTCTGATTGGGCTGTACAACGCCAGCATGCAGCTCAATGAGCGCGGCTACTACTTCACCGTACTGGTCTACGGCCTGTTTGCGGCGGTGTCGATCCAGAAGAGCGTGCGCGACCGCGCCGAGGGCATTCCCGTCTCGGGGCTCTACTACGGGCTGTGCTGGCTTTCCACGCTGCTGGCCATCCTGCTGTTGTGCGTTGGCCTGTTCAACGCCACGCTGGCCCTGAGCGAAAAGGGCTTCTACGGCATGTCGTTCGCACTGGCGCTGTTTGGCGCGATTGCCGTGCAGAAGAACACGCGCGATATCCAGGCTGCGCGGCCTTACACAGTGGAATCGGAGTTCGTCCAGCTGCGTGAAGGCAGCGACGCCAACTAAGCGGCTGGCTCAAAAATACGCACCACATGCCCTGACGCAATCAGGGCATTTTTTTTGCCGCCGCAGCCTCGATCGATCACGCGCCCTTGTACCAGGCCGCATTCCACGGCGCACCATGCCCGCCATGACGGACACCGCGATGGTGGCGACGCGTGCCCCGGCTTGCGCGGCCATCGCCTTCGAGTGCGGGTGCTTCATCGTTCATGGTTTCGCTTTCGGCTACCGTGCGTGCACGGGCGGGCACCTGGGAATAGATGCGCTGCTCCATGCGGTCGCGCGCGGCGGCCACGCGGTCCGGTGAAGCCGGTTGCGCGGGCTCCGATTGGGCCACCGGAGATACCGTCGCCGCCGTTGCCGCGGAGGCCGAAGGTGCCGCAGAAGCCGATGGCGCCGATGGCGCCGCACTGGCCGGTGCTGCAGCCACCGCAACGCCCATTGCATCGCCCGCCTGCTCCGCCGTGGGCGTGTGGTTTGCCAGGCTCTTCACCCAAGGCGCGTGATACATCCCCACGTATACGGCCCCCGTCACGGCAATCAGGGCCGCTGCTACGTTGGTAAACGCGCTACCCACGATGGCACCCGGCACGCGTACCCACCAGGGCTTGCGTTCGGCTGCGGAGGGCTGGCTCTGCACGTCGGAAACCTCGGTCGGGTCGACATGTGTGGAAGCAAGCGGCGGTGTCTGTGCGGTATCTGGAGCTTGAGCGGTAATCGAAGCAGGCAAGCGCATGGTGAACACTCGGGTCGTTCAGTCGGCAGCGTGGTGCGCTGCCGATCGTGATTCGAAAATCGCCGCGTGACACGCGCGTGACAGGGCGGCGTTGGGATGAGCAGCTTTGGGTAGCAAATTTCCTGCCGGACTTTGTGCAACGCCACAAACCGGTGCAAACCCTTGCCAGTGCTACGTTCGCGAAAAAATGCAGACGATTCCGGTCGCGCCAGACACCCCCGCCGGCCTGCAAGGCAGGTAGACTTTGCAAAGTTTACCGGGTGTAACGCCGGGGCCAGGGCATCAAGGAGAAACACGTGCGTTGGGATGACATGCGCGAAAGTAATAACGTCGAGGATGAACGCGCTTCCTCGGGTGGTGGGGGCTTCGGCGGCGGCGGGATGCGGCTGGGCATTGGCGGCATTGCCATCGTGGCGGTCGTCGGCCTGCTGATGGGCAAGAACCCGCTCGAAATCCTCGGCATGGTGATGCAGGTGTCGCAGAACGCGCCCGCACCCTCCGCGCAGCATGCACCCGCCCGCCCCACCGGTGAGACGGACAACGATCGCAGCAAGCAGTTGGTCTCGCACGTGCTGGGCGATACGGAAGACACGTGGTCGCAACTGTTCAAGCAAGCGGGCCGCGCGTATCAGCCGCCCAAGCTGGTGCTGTTCCGCTCGGGCATCCGCTCGGGTTGCGGAGATGCCACCTCAGCGGTAGGCCCGTTCTACTGCCCGGCCGATACCAAGGTCTATCTGGACCTCGGCTTCTTCGATGAACTGCGCCGCCGCTTTGGCGCGCCGGGCGACTTTGCCGCCGCGTATGTCGTCGCGCACGAAGTCGGGCACCACGTGCAGAACCTGCTGGGCGTGTCGGAGAAGGTCAGCCGCGCACAGGCCGGCAAATCGCAGGCTGCAGCCAATGCGTTGTCGGTCAAGCTGGAGTTGCAGGCTGATTGCCTGGCCGGCGTGTGGGGCCACTACGCACAGCAGCGCGGGCTGCTCGAGCGCGGCGATCTGGAACAGGCGCTCACCGCCGCACACGCCATCGGCGACGACACCCTGCAGCGCAACGCCGGCCGCAGCGTCACGCCTGATGCCTTTACGCACGGCACGTCGGAGCAACGCATGCACTGGTTCCGCCAGGGCTTCGACGCCGGCGACATCCGCCAGTGCGATACCTTCCGCGCCGGCGCGGACGCTTGAGTCCGCAATAGAAAAGGGCGTGCCGCCTGGCACGCCCGATTCTTCACTTCGCAGCCTTCTCGCTCAGTTGTACGTGTACACCGAGCTCTTGAGGCTGTTGTCCAGCATGCGGTAGTTGAACAGCACCGAGCGCGTGCCCGAGCTGGTCAGCGCCGGCACCTGTTGCGCATTCGGCAGGTTGATCACCGCCGAAGTTGCGCCCCTGGGCACGTTGATTGTTCCGCTGTAGGTGTTCTTCAGGTCCACGGTGACAGCCGCGCCACCAATCTGCTGTGCCGCCGGGTTCTGCGCCCAATCCACCGTCACCGAAGACAGCGCGCCATTGGTCGTGCCGTTGGCCGGATTCAGCGCCGCCAGCGTCTGGCTGCCCGCCGTATTCCACGGCAGATTCACCGCTTGCGTTGCTTGCACCAGATCCGTCAGCAACGTCTTGTGATAGACGCGGTCAGGCGTGGTTTGCGTGCCGTAGAACAGCTCGATCTGATACCGCGCACCCTTCGTCACCGGGGTCGTATCCAGCGTATCCGACGCCTGGGCCCAGACCGGATTGCTGAAATCGCTGCGTGGGGCAGCCAGCGTAGTTGCGGCGCTGCCCGTCAGGCCGACCGTGCGGGCGAACCAGAAGTTGGGGCAGTTGTAGGTTGCCGTGCCGCCGTTGCTGCAACGCGTTGTGCCCGGGACGATGCCGAACTTGTTGCTCACGTCCATGTACACCTGGGTCGGCTCGTTGCTGTCACCGGTGGGCGCGATATAGACGAGGCCGCTGGTGGGCAGGCCCGGACCGGTCACACGTGCGAACGCCAGAGGCCCGTTGCTGTTGACACTGCCCGGCCCCTTGGCGTTGATCCAGAACTGGATGCCGGTCTGGAAGTGGCTGTAGTTGTTGCTGGTCGCGCTGGTGCCGGCGAAGGTCGGGTTGACCTGCTCAACGCGGCGAACCTGCAGGCGGTCGATCACTTCCACCGGCTGCTGATTGCCCACCACCCACCAGTTGGACGGATGTGCAGCCGACGTGCCAGAGGCTACGTAGCGGGCCAGCAGAATGATGTTGCCCGGGTTGCCGCCGGCATCCACGTACTTGACGTTCAGCACGGCCGAGTCAACCGTCGGCGACGACGGCGAGCCCGCCGGATAGAACGCCATGACTTCCGGCACGTTGAACTTGGCACCGGTCATGCTGTCGCTGTTCAGCAGGTTGAAGACCCACTGCCCGAATGCGTAGCCGTTGTGCAGGAAGGCAATGCCACCGGCATTGCTGGTATCCGATGCGATGTTCTGGCAAGCCGGCGCCAGCGACGTCACCTTCCAGCCACCTTGCGCGGCAGTCAACGTCGTGTCGATGCCCAGCACGCGCTGCGAGGTCGGCAGCGCAAAGCACGCCGTCAGCGCGTTCGCCAACACCTGGGCGCCTTGCGGCAGGCTCGAAACATTGGGCGCCGGCGCGGGCAGCGTCGAACCGCCACCCGTAGCAGTCGCCAGCGGCACGGGCGTGCCGTCGACCGTGCCCAGTTGCAGTTGGCCGGTGGCGGGGTTCTTCGATACGGTCACCACGTCCAGGATCTGGTCAGCCGTGTTGCCAACGCCAGCCGATGTGGCGGCGGTAATGCTGGTGGCAAACGGGTCATAGTTGGCCGGCGCACCAATGGCGCTCAGCACCGACGCCAGTTGCGCCACCACATTGGCGGTGACGGCCTTGAGCGCGTTCGCATCCACCGTCTTGGCATTGACCAGCGTGAGCGGATTTCCGTCCGACGCCAACTGCGCCACGATGGCGGTGGTCAGCGGGGTGGCATTGAGCGTGAGCGGCGTGCCGGCCGGCGGCGTAGTCGTCGTCACGCTGACCAACGGTGCGGTATTGCCGGTGGGGTCGGTCACGACCACGAAGAACGGCGCGGTCTCGCCTGCTTTCAGCGTGCAGGTGTAGGTGCCCAGGGCGGTGGTGGTGATGCTGGCTTCCGCGCATGGCGAATTGCCGGCCCCGTCGGTCACGGCAACGTTGGCGTTGGCCAGCGCGCTACCCGTGGCGGCGGTGCCGGTCAGGCTGGCCGACGCCGGCGTTGCGGTGTTGCTGGTGCTGCTGTCCGATCCCCCACAGCCGGCGACCAGCGTGGCGGTGGCCAATGCGATGGCCGTGACGGTTGAACCCACGCGCCAGGCGCGGCTGACGTACCCTGCTCCCATTATTTCCCCTTGTTCCAGGTTGACTAGATGTCCCGTTGGTCGTGAAAACACCGGGCATGGCCTCTTTGGGCGTACGCCGGCTGCGCGCTTCATCGTGTGTCTTTTTCTTCACACTGTGAATAGCGCTCGAGGATGATAGGGAAAGCGTCCGGGGCGGCACATCCCCAATTCAGGGGATAACCGTTCGATTAGCGTCACACGAGGGGGCCGTCAGCGGCCGCCGCTGCAATCCAGTAATGCGCCTGTCACATAAGACGCCGCGTCGGACAGCAGCCAGACGATGGATTCAGCCACTTCTGCCGGCGTGCCTGGCCGGCCAATGGGCGTGCTGGCGCCCAGGCGTTGCGCGCGATCGGGTTGGCCGCCCGAGGCATGGATGTCTGTCTCGATCAAACCCGGGCGGACGGCGTTCACACGCACGCCATCGCGGGCCAGTTCGCGCGCCAAGCCCAGCGTCATGGTATCGACAGCACCCTTGGAGGCTGCGTAATCAACGTATTCGTGCGGCGAGCCCAACCGCGATGCCGCCGAAGACACATTCACCAGTGCCCCACCCAACCCGCCGCGCGACGTGGACAACCGCCGCGCCGCCTCGCGTGCCACCAGGAAGGCGCCCAGGACATTGGTCTCGAACATCGTGCGCAGGCGATGCGTGGTCATATCGGCCACGTCCTGCGCTTCGGCCACGATGCCTGCGTTGTTGACCACCCCGTGCAACGCGCCAAAGCGCCCCGCCGCCGCCTCGAACAACGCAATCACATCCTCGTCGTTGGACACGTCACCCTGCACCGCGAGTGCGTGGCCGCCAGCCTGCTCGACGAGGGCCACCGTCTCCTCCGCCGCCTGCCGATTACCGCGATATTGCAGCGCAATAGACCAGCCGCGTTGCGCGCACAGCACCGCAGTTGCGCGGCCGATGCCCCGGCTGCCGCCGGTGATGACGATGGTCTTTGACATGCCAGTCTCCCGAGGTGTTGTTGTGCTCGCATTGTGCCGATATGCCGAGCACTTTTTCTGGCTTTCGGTACCGAGGGAGATGTCCGTTTCCGGCGAACGCGGCCCTCCTGGCAGGGCTAGACTAGCTGCCAAGTCATCGGATCACTACCATGCAACTCGACCACGACGCCTGCTACCACGCGGTGCAATCGCGCGACCGGCGCTTTGACGGCTGGTTCTTCGTCGGCGTGACCTCCACCGGCGTATATTGCCGGCCCGTTTGTGCAGTTCGTACGCCGCAGCAGAAGAATTGCCGCTTCTTTGCGACACCCGCTGCCGCCGAGCGCGCGGGCTTTCGGCCCTGCCTGCGCTGCCGCCCAGAGTTGGCGCCCGGGCACAGCCTGGCCGAGATGTCATCCAACCTGGCACGCGCAGCCGCCCGCATGATCGACGAGGGCTTTCTGCAGGAGCACGACCTGGCTGCATTGGCCGCTGCGGTGGGCGTGACCGACCGCCATCTGCGCCGCATCTTCCGTGCAGAGTTTGATGTTTCGCCGGTCGAATACGCACAAACGCAGCGCTTGCTGCTGGCCAAGCAGTTGCTGACGGACACCGCCATGCCGGTCGGCGAGATTGCCTTTGCGGCCGGCTTTGGCAGCGTGCGTCGCCTGAACAGTGGATTCGCCGAGCACTATGGCTTTGCGCCATCGCGTTTGCGCGCACGCACCGCCACCGCGCGCAACGAAGACGGCCCCACGCTCATGCTCGGCTATCGACCGCCTTTCGCATGGCATGCGTTGCTCGATTTTCTGCGCGCCCGCGCCATCGACGGCGTGGAAGTGGTCGATGCCGACAGCTACGCCCGCACCCTCATCGTGGACTATGGCGGTGTGCGGCACACCGGCTGGCTGCGTGCGCGCGACGTGCCGCAGCGCCATGCGGTGGCGCTCACGCTGTCGCCCAGCCTGCTGCATGCCATGCCACCCGTGCTGGCCCGCGCGCGCCGGCTGTTCGATCTCGATTGCCGGCCTGATCTGGTGGATGCACACCTCGGCACGCTCGCGGCTGAAACACCGGGCTTGCGCGTACCCGGCGCCGTGGATGGCTTTGAGATTGCCGTGCGTGCCATTACCGGGCAGGTGATCTCGCTCGTGCAAGCGCGGCGCATTCTCGCGCGCATGACAGCGACCTACGGCATGCCACTGGCGCAACCACACGAAGGGCTGTCGATGGCGTTTCCGTCCGCCGCCGCGCTAGCGCAAGCGGACCCACACACCGTATCCACGCAGACCGGCCTGCAAGCCAGCCGTGCCGCCGCAGTGGTGGAACTCGCCCGCGCCATGGACAGCGGCCGCCTGCAACTTGAACCCCTCGTGCCGCTCGGCCCCACGCTGGCCGCATTGCAAGCGCTGCCTGGCGTTGGCGAATGGACCGCGCAATACGTCGCCATGCGCGCGCTGGGCTGGCCCAACGCATTTCCGTTTGGCGATTACGTGCTGCGCAAGCGCCTGGCCAACAGCGATGGCACCTTGCCCACGCGCCGTGCCATGGTCGAGCGCGCAGAACCGTGGGCGCCCTGGCGCGCCTACGCCGCCATGCACCTCTGGCACCGCGAAGACGTGCTCGCGACCGCCCCATCGGACTGACGACCATGTACCGCCACACCTTCCCTTGCCCGCTTGGCGACCTGCTGTTGATCGCCAACGACACCCACCTGACCGGTGCATTCTTCACCGGCCAGAAGACGATTCCCATGAATGCTGCGCGCATGTCGCCCGGTGCCCGCGTGCCGGTCATCCGCGAAGCGCAGGCGCAGTTCGAGGCGTACTTTGCTGGCCGGCTGCAGGTGTTCGATGTGCCGATGGCGCCCACAGGCACGCCGTTTCAGCAAGACGTGTGGCGCCTGTTGTGCGAAATCGCCTTCGGCGAGCGCACGACCTACGGCCAGATCACCGCACGCCTGGGCCTCACGCGGGAACATGCGCGCGCGGTGGGCACCGCCGTGGGCCGCAACCCGATCTCGATTGCCATCCCGTGCCACCGCGTGGTGGGTGCCGATGGCGCACTGACCGGATACGCCGGCGGCCTGCCGCGCAAAGCCGCGCTGCTGCGTATGGAAGGCCACCCCGCGCACGTCGGCGCACGGCTGCCGATGCCGGAGGATGCTCGCCAAGGCACGCTGGCGCTCGCGCCTGCATAAAACGCCAATCGCGCGGACAATGCGCGCACATCACGCTCACACAACATCAACGAGACAACCTTCATGCGCCGCTCCGATGTGGTCGAACTCCTGACGCTTGCCGCCTTGTGGGGCGGCTCCTTCCTGTTCATGCGCGTGGCCGCGCCGCAATTTGGGCCCGTGGCGCTGATTGCACTGCGCGTGGGCATCGCGTCGTGCTTTCTGGTGCCGGTGCTGGCCTGGCGGGGCGGGCTCGGGGCATTGCGTACGCACTGGCCACACCTATTGGCGGTGGGGCTGCTCAACTCGGCTATTCCGTTCTGCCTGTTCGCCTATGCGGAGCTCACGCTCACGGCGGGCTTTACGTCGGTGCTGAATGCGGCCACACCGCTGTTCACCGCCATCGTCACCTTCCTGTGGCTGGGTGATCGGCTGTCGCCATGGCGCGTGCTGGGGCTCGCGATCGGCTTCGTGGGGGTGATCGTGCTGGTGGGCGGCTCGTCCGTCATCGACGCCAAGCAGGGTGGGCTGGCGGTGGCGGCAGCGCTCGGGGCGACTGTGCTGTACGGGCTTGCTGCCAGCTATACCAAGCGCCACCTCACCGGCGTACCGCCGCTGGCCACCGCAACGGGCTGCCAGCTGGCCGCCACGATCGTGCTGGCACCGTTGGCCATCTGGCTATGGCCCACGCAAACGCCCACCGGCGATGTCTGGTTCCACGTCATTGCCCTCGGCATCGCTTGCACGGGCGTTGCATACATCCTGTTCTTCCGACTGATCGCCCATGTCGGGCCGACACGCGCGGCTTCCGTGACGTTCCTGATTCCTGTGTTTGGCGTGCTGTGGGGCATCCTGTTCCTGGCAGAACAGTTGACGCTGAATATGGTGATCGGCTGCGCGGTGATCCTGCTCGGCACGTCGCTATCGACCGGCATGCTGGCGCCGCGCAAGAAGGCCAACGCAAACGGCACTGCCAACGAGAAAGATTCGCTTTTGCGTTCGGGCCGCTGACTGCACGTATTGGGCAAGAACAGCGCGGCATTGCTGGGCGAGATCAAACCCCGCCGGCAACGCCTGCGCTAGGGTAGAGGCAGATTCCTAGCAAAGAGGTTGCCATGCCCCAGCTCCCCGAGCGCTATGCGCGCCCTTCCGTCGTCGTGCATTGGCTGATGTTTGTTCTGTTTGCGTGCGCGCTCGCGGCCATCGAATACAAGGGCACGCTTCCCAAGGGCTCGGCGGAACGCGCCCTGTTCACGTCCATTCACATGATGCTCGGACAGGGCATTCTGCTCTTCGCTTGCGTGCGGGTCTGGCTGCGATGGCGCTACGTGGCGCCGGGCGATATAGGCTCAGCCTGGCAAGTCGCGAGCGCCCGGCTGGTGCACTGGGTGCTGTACGCCATGATGTTCGTGCTACCCGTGACTGGCGTCCTGTTCGTGCAAGCGGCTGGACATGACGTCCCGATGCTCAGTTGGACACTTCCCCGACTCATCGCGGAAAACCCGGGCTTGAAGTCGACACTTAAATCCGTACACGAGTTTATTGGTAATGCCGTGTATTTCGTGGTCGGCCTGCACATTGTCGGCGCGCTTTGGCACCAGTTCGTGCAGCGCGACAATTTGCTCACAAGAATGCGATAAATCGTTGCATTGCAATAAATTCTCGCCGATGACGCGCCGCGGGTAGTTCTTTCCATGGCACCACCACAAGGTTTGGCGAGCGATTTTAAGCACTTTCAAGCCTGAGATAGAAAATTCAAACATCGGCTCGAACGCACTTGATATTAGCAATCTGATAATCGGATTTCAGAAATCTGCATCATTGAAAAGACCTTTCCTGGGTGGTTTGGCAGATTTTCTTTGTTATGCTCGGGCCTCGGTCGATGAGGGGCGTGCAAAGAAATCTCCGCGGTGCATCTGCGTATCGATGATTTCCGATTGCTGGCGGGTCCTCCGCAGCACGGCCGACCAAGCACGCTCCATCAAATACGTTGGATACGCGCATGCTGGACATCTACCTGAACAAACACCTGATCGGCCAACTGTCATGCGGTCGCAGCGGCTGGGCGTTCGAATACGACGCCCGATGGCAAGCATCCTCGCAGGGCTTTGACCTGAGCCCGCACCTGCCGCGCGCAGCCGGCACCATCGTCGATACGGCGAAGGCGCAGCCGGTGCGCTACTTCTTTGAATACCTGCTGCCAGAAGCCACGCGTGAGGTGCCCAAGACTGCGGCTGCCGCCCTGGAGCATCTCGCCCAGGCCGCGCCCCACTTGGATGGCCCGCTGTCGTTGGTGCCGACGGGCCTCAAGCCTTACAACGGCCGGGCAGATGGTTTGTCCGAACGCGATGTCGTGCTGCAGTTCCAGCAGAGCATTGGGCAGCCCAGCCAGCCGACTGCGCTGCGCGTGGCCGAACCGCGTGCCCACTACGGCATGCCGCAAACCGCGCCCGATTCGGACGAGATCCGCCTGCCCTTCCTGGCCTCCAACGGCCTGCCGGTCTCCATGTGGCTGGGCCGGTTTTCGGCACCGGCCACCGCCGCACAATCGAGCCATTTTGTGCGGCTGGATCTAGGCGAAGGCGCTCAGCTTCCGTACGCCACCATCAATCATTGCTGGGCCACGCTGCTCGGCCGCAGCATCGGGCTAGAGACGCCATTCCTCGGCTTGCGGCAGTTTCCGGAAACCGCCGCCGTGGTGCAGCGGCTGGATCGCACGCTGCGCTGCAAGAGCGACGACACCGCGCTGGTGCAGGCGCGCTATGTCGTCTCTGCCGTGCAGTTGCTCGGGCTCTCGCCCAAGCACCGCTTCCTGCCGATCACCGTCGAACAAGTCGCCCAATGCGCGCGCCTGTGCGCCGACCCGACGGCCGCCACGGCGTCGCTCTTCCGCTGGATGGTGTTCTGCCTGCTGATTGGCGGGCGCAATGCGTCTGCAGGTACGCTGCATTTCCACATCGGGCCCGACGGCATTCGCTTGGCCGCGCACGATCATCTGTTCTGCGCCGCCGTCTACGCCAAGGAGTGGGATGCCGATGCGTTGCCCGCCGACGCGCAGGCCCGCTACGACGCCATTGACCAGGATGCGCTGCTCGCGCTGGCGGACCACCTCGGCTACGACGCCGCGCAGGCCCGCCGCGAACTGCTGCGCCTGATCAGCATGCTGGCGCCGCAGTCGTCGTTTGTGGCGACACATCTGTCGCAAGCCCTGGGGCATTCGCCGACGCGTGCGGCTGAGATCGATTTTCTCGCGCGCATCCACCGCCACGTGTCGGAGACAGCGCGCCGGCTGGGCGGGAAAACCGCAGAAATCTGAAGCAGTCCAGTTGAGAACTGCGGCGAGGTCTACAGCGCCGCCAAGCTGACCGTGCCATAGCGCGCATAGCCGTGCGCGGCCAGCGTATCCATCGCCTCGGCTTCGGCACGGGCGAACGCCAACGCCAGGACATCGGGGCTCCCCGCCCCGCTGGCGAATGCCTGATAGGCGGCAAAGGCCTCGCGCGGCGCAACGCCACTAAACTCAAGCACCCGCTGCGCGGCTTCCAGGGCCGCGCGAATCGCCGTCTCTCCAGGCGGGGCATCGCGAAACGAGAGCTGAAGGCACATCGTCGGCGTCATTTCGAGTTGCGATTCCCTGAGAGCGGCACACCCGACTCAGTCTAGGCAAGCATGGGGCCGGTGCCAACTCTCGTGGCATCGCGGGGCGCCGTGCGACCTGCCTATCCGGGCTGCCCCGGGGTGCGCAGACGTGTATGCGACTGCATAATCAGGACGGTTGACGAAGCAACGATGCCACATCGAACGCCCACCACGCGCCTGAGAACACCGCAGAACGCAGGAGACCACCTCATGACCCTTCGCCCCACTCGTTTCAAGCACACCGCGCTCGCCTGGCTGATGGCAGGTGTTGCCGTTCCGGCCTTGGCGCAAACGCCGGCCGTCAGCAGCATCGACGTCGCGCAGATCAAGCCGGCGGTGGATGCCGCAGTCAATGCGGAATATGGCCAGCTCGATACGCTCTACAAAGACATCCACGCGCATCCGGAGCTCGCCTTTCAGGAAACGCGCACGGCCGCCACGCTGGCCGAGACGATGCGCAAGATCGGCTTTGACGTGACGGAGCACGTCGGCAAGACGGGCGTGGTGGCCGTCTATCGCAACGGCGCTGGCCCGACGATCTTGGTGCGCACCGAACTCGACGCGCTGCCGATGGAAGAGAAGACCGGCCTGCCCTACGCCAGCCACGTGCGCACGAAATGGCGCGGTGAAGATGTGGGCGTGGCGCACAGTTGCGGGCACGACGTGCACATGGCCTCGTGGGTCGGCACCGCCAAGACGCTGGTGTCGCTCAAGGACCGCTGGCACGGCACGCTGGTCTTCGTGGCGCAGCCGGCCGAAGAGGTCGTGGGTGGCGCGCAGGCAATGATCGACGACGGCTTCTTCAAGCGCTTCCCCAAACCCGACTATGCATTTGCGCTGCATACGGGCCCAGGGCCGTATGGTTCGATCGTCTTCAACAGCGGCCCGGTCACGTCCAACTCCGACGGACTGGAAATCACCTTCAAGGGTCGCGGCGGCCATGGCTCCGCACCCGACAAGACCATCGACCCGGTGATGATGGCCGCACGCTTCGTGGTCGATCTGCAAAGCGTGATCAGCCGGGAGAAAGACCCGCAGGAATTTGGCGTGGTGAGCATCGGCGCCATCCAGGGGGGCAGCGCCGAGAACATCATCCCTGACAGCGTGCTGCTGCGCGGGACGATCCGCTCGTACAAGCCGGCGGTGCGCCAGAAGATGCTCGACGGCATCCGCCGCACGGCCAAGGCGGTCACCGAAATGTCGGGTGCACCGGACGCCGACATCAAGATCACCGAGGGCGGCAAGGCCGTCAACAACGACCCGACCGTGGTCGCGCGCACCGAGGCGATGTTCAAGGCCGCCTTCGGCAACGACCGCGTGCTGCGCGTACCGCCCATTACCGCTAGCGAAGATTTCTCGGCGTTTGTGGACGCCGGCATTCCGTCGATGTTCTTCTTCATCGGCGTGAACGATCCGCAGACGTTCTTTGCCTCGCTCAAGCCGGGCGCGAAGCCGCTGCCGACCAATCACTCGCCGCTGTTTGCGCCGGTGCCGGAGCCGTCCATCAAGACGGGCGTGACGGCAATGTCGCTGGCGGTGCTCAACGCGCTGCAGTGGAACAAAGCATCAGGCCAATAGACCTGCACCAAGTCTCGGCGCGGCGCCATGGCGACCGCGCCTTTTTCATTTTCTCGATGGGGAATCTCATGTTGAATCGCTTCCTTCGTGCCGGTGCGTTTGCGCTGTGTACAGCCTTGACCGTGCCTGCGCTGGCGCAAACCACCAACCGCCTCGACGAGATCCTCGCGCGCGGCACGCTGCGCGTCGGCACCACCGGCGACTACAAACCCTTCAGCTACAAGAACCCGGCTGACGGCCAGTTCATCGGCCTGGACGTGGAGATGGGCGAGCGCCTGGCCAAAGCCCTCGGCGTGAAGCTGGAAGTTGTGCCGACCACATGGTCGACGCTGATGCAGGACTTTGCGGCCGACCGCTACGACATCGCCATGAGCGGTGTGTCTGTCACGCTGGACCGGCAGAAGAAGGCGTTCTATTCGGTTCCGTATCAGCGCGACGGCAAGACGCCGATCACGCGCTGCGAAAACCAGAGCAAGTTCCAGACGCTGGCGCAGATTGATCAGCCGAACGTGCGGGCGGTGGTCAACCCGGGGGGCACCAACGAGAAATTTGCGCGTGCGAACCTGAAGCAGGCGCAGATTCGTGTGTACCCGGACAACGTGACGATCTTCAACGAGATCGTGGCCGGCCGCGCCGACCTGATGATGACCGACGCGGTGGAGACCAAGCTGCAGCAGAAGCTCCACCCAGAGCTATGCGCGGTACACCCGGAGGCGCCGTTCGATTTCTCGGAGAAGGCCTACCTGCTGCCGCGCGACGTGGTGTTCAAGAACTTTGTCGACCAGTGGCTGCGGCAAACCATGGAGAGCGGCGAATTCGCCAAGCGCTTTGATGCGTGGCTGGCCTATCCGTGGAATACGCCCGCGAAGTAGGCGACAACCTCAGTGAAGATTGGCGCGCTCGCCGTGCTGCAACGCGAGCGCGTCGCGCAACAATGCATCGGTCATATCGCGGCCCAGTAGCTCTGGATCAAACCGCGCTGAGAAGCGTGTCGAGCACGATTCCACCTGCAACACGACCTGGCCCGGTGGCAGCAGCTCGATATCGACGTGGATCTCCTCGTCATCGTCGATAAAGGAATGCAGCAGCGTGAGCGCACGATAGCCGTCAGCACGCTCCACTGCCGCTTCCGTCCAGGACGGCGCCAGCAGCGCGCAGTTGACCAGCGTTTCGGGCTCGTCGGGCCGATACAGGTGCAGGCCCATCATGGTCGATGCGGCATCGGCCACGCTGGCCCACTCCTGCGCGGGAATCAGGTCGCCCAGCAGGCGGATGTCGTCGACGGCGGCATCGGTCTGCACGAACGCGGCGCCGAGGAAAAACGCCGTCTCATCCCGAAAGCCGCCCGCTGCGGTGTTGCGCCACAACCGGTGGCTGCTCTTGGCGCCCAGCGCCACCTGCGCCAGCACCTTGGCCGCACGCGCGCCATCGGCGCCGGACCATTGGTCCACTGCGCCATGCGAGAACAGGCGATCCGCCATCACCAGGCCCACGCCTTCCGGCAGCACCCGTTCTTCCAGCCACTTGGCCAGCACATGCACGCCGCCAAACGGCATCTCCGGCCGGCCCAGCGCATGCGCGCGCACGCGGCCGTTTTCCGGCACGTGAAATGGCATGGCGAACAGACGCGCCTGATAGGCGACGCCGTCAACTTCGAAACGGGCGATGGAAGCGGTGTTGATGGGCATGATGGCCTTCCTTCTTGCTGCAGAGGGGCGGAAAAACGCCGCCCGTACCTGCAACAACGACCATTGCAGCGGAATGTTTAGCGCTGAGGCGTCCCATCGGAGGCAGGGGAAATCCCCATGCTTGTAATGCAACGCAACAATCGGCAGCCCACTCGCGCGGAATTTTTTCCAGCGCCGCACATCTGACGTTGCGCATTAGGGTTATCCCGCATCCCATATTTCCGTGTCAGATCAATGACTTATGTGGCGATGAGGGTGCTTGGAAGGTCACTATTGTTCTTATTTTTTGAACAAAGAGTTTAAGAGAACTGCTTTTTCCCTCATCAAGCAACGACTAAGCTTATGCCATCGCGTTACCGCACTGCAGCGAACCCGCCCAGGCAGTAGCGCTCACCCCCCGACTGTGGAGCTCATCATGAAAACCAAGAACCTGATTCTCGCCTCGTTGATCGCTGTTGCCGCCGTTCCCGCCTTTGCTGCCGGCGTGCAAAGCAAGGACCCGTACACCAATGGCCAAGCCGTGACCAAGGCTGACCCGTACACCGATGGCGCCCGCAAGGCCGACGCCTACACCGATGGCGCCCTGCGCAAGGCCGATCCGTACACCGACGGCCAGCTGCGCAAGGCTGACCCGTACACGGACGGCGCCCTGGTCGGCAAGGCTGACCCGTTCACCGACGGTCAATAAGCGCATCACGCTTCTGTATTCCCCCGACTGATTCAGTCTCCCTCCCCGCTGCCGGACGCCATTTGCGCGCCGGTAACGGCTTCCCGAGGCGGCCCTTACCGGCCGCCTGTTTTTTTGCCCGCGCCGTACCCACTGCCCCCGAAAGGGCTTCGCAGTGTGAGTCTTCACGATTTCCCCTCAAGACCCGTGCGCTGTCGTCCGATAAAAGGGAAGGCACCCATTGGCACGGCAGCGTCTCCTTGCGCACTCTGGCCGGCCGTGGATCTGGACTGTGTGGATGTAACCCCCAACAACATGCGCAAGCGCATCGCCATCGAACACCTGCGGGTGGGCATGTACCTGGACGAATTTGTCGGCTCCTGGCTGGAACACCCGTTCTGGCGGGCCCGCTTTCGCGTGGAAGATGCCACTCAACTGCAACGCATCCGGGCCAGCGGCGTCCGCGAGGTGTGGATCGACACCGCGCGCGGCACCGACGTGGCCGCCGCCCAGGCTGCACCCACCGCACCCGAGCCCCCTTCGCCGCCGCTCGCCTCGGCCGAAGCGGCCATCGCCCCGCGCCCTGTCACGTATGCGGAAGAGATGCGCCGCGCCGCGCGCCTCATCGGCAAAGCAGAGCTGGCCGTGCAGACCATGTTTGCCGATGCGCGCATGGGCCGCATCATCGAGGCACGCGATGCGCTGCCGCTGGTGGAAGCCATCTCCGGCTCGGTCGACCGCCACCCGAGCGCGCTGGTGAGCCTGGCGCGCCTGAAAACGAAAGACCGCTACACCTTCCTGCACTCCGTGGCCGTGTGCGCGCTGATGGTGGCGCTCGGGCGGCAACTGGGCCTGTCAGACGACGAAGTACGCGACGCGGGCTTGGCTGGGCTCTTGCATGACATCGGCAAGATCGCCATTCCGCCCGAAGTGCTGAACAAGCCCGGCGCGCTCACCGCCGATGAATTCCGCAGCGTGGTCGTGCACCCGCAGGCCGGCCACGACATTCTGGTGGGCGACTCAGCTATGCGCGACATCGCGCTCGACGTGTGCCTGCACCACCATGAGCGCATGGATGGCACCGGCTATCCGCACAAGTTGGCCGGCGAGGGCATTTCGCTCTTTGCCCGCATGGGCGCGATCTGCGATGTGTATGACGCGGTCACCTCCGACCGCCCATACAAGAAAGCGTGGGAAGCCGCCTACGCCGTGCAGCGCATGGTGGACTGGCGCGGCAACCATTTCGACCCGGCGGTGTTCAATGCCTTCGTCAAGAGCGTGGGCATTTATCCGGTCGGCTCGCTGGTGCGACTCAAGTCCGGGCGGCTGGCTGTGGTCATGCAGCACGTACCGGGGGCATTGCTCACGCCCACGGTCAAGGTATTCTTCTCCATCAGCTCGGGCACACGGATTGCGCCCGAGCTGATCGACCTGGCGCAGACCGGCGACCAGATCGTCTCAAGAGAAGAACCCCGCGACTGGGGCCTGACCGACCTCAACGACCTTTGGATACACGGCGACTGATCCGTAGTGCCTTCACCCGGCGCCTCCTCATCGGGATCGCGCTGGGCTGGCTGATGTGCACCGCATCGGCATTCGCAGAACCGCCGCTACGCATCGGCTCCAAGCGCTTCACCGAGTCGTACGTGCTGGGCGAAATCCTCACGCAGACGGCAAGCCTCCAGGGCCCCGCCGAACACGTGCCGGGGCTGGGCAACACCGCCATCGTCTTTGCGGCGCTCAAGAACGGCAGCATCGACGTCTACCCCGATTACCTCGGTACCATCGCTGCCGAAATCCTGCACTTGCCAGCCGAACAAGCCGCCAACCCGAACCAGGCCGCGCTGCTGGCGGACGTCAACCGCGCGCTGGCGCCCCTCGGGCTGGCGGCCGGTGTACCGCTGGGTTTCGAAGACACCTATGCACTCGCCCTGCGCGAGGCTGACGCAGAGCGCGACCACATCCGCACGCTGGCGGACCTGGCCGCGCACCCGGCGCTGCGCCTGGGCCTGTCGCACGAGTTTCTTGGCCGCACCGACGGCTGGCCCGCGATAGCCAGCCGCTACAAGCTGCCGCAACGCCCCACAGGTCTGGACCACGGTGTCGCCTACGATGCGTTGCGCGCTAAGCAGGTCGACGTAATCGACATCTACTCCACCGACGCCAAGATCCGCCGCGAACATCTGCGCGTGCTGGACGACCCCGACCACGTCTTCCCCCGCTACGACGCCGTGCTGCTGTACCGCGCCGATGTGCCCCAGAAGCATGCCGCGCAATGGCAGGCCATTGCCGCACTGGCCGGGCGCATTCAGCGCGATGACATGGTGGGGATGAACGCCGCGGTGGAACTGGAAGGGCAATCCTTCTCGCAAGTCGCACGGCGTTTTCTGACCGGGCACGGCAATACGCCGGCCGCCACGCCAAGCCGGGCTTTCCTGACTCAACTGACGGATGGTCTGGGGCGACTCACGCAGCGGCATCTTTCGCTGGTGGGCATTTCGACCGGCGTGGCCGTATTGCTCGGTGTACCCCTGGGCCTCGTGGCCGCGCGGCGGCCGATCAAGCAGCCGATCCTCGCGCTGGTGGGCGTGCTGCAGACGATTCCATCGCTGGCCCTGCTGGCGATGCTCATCCCCATCGTCGGGTCGATCGGGGTGGTACCGGCATTGATTGCACTGTCGCTGTACGCGCTGCTGCCCATCGTGCGCAACACCATCGTCGGCCTGGAGCAAGTGCCCGATGGACTGCGCGATGCGGCGCTCGCACTCGGCTTCACGCCGGCGCAGCGCACGCGCGTGGTGGACTTGCCGCTGGCGCTGCCCGTAATCCTCGCCGGCATCAAAACAGCCGCCGTCATCAGCGTGGGCACGGCGACCATTGCCGCGTTCATCGGTGCGGGCGGCTATGGCGAGCGCATCGCGACGGGGCTGGCACTCAACGACAGCGCGACGCTGCTGGCGGGCGCCATCCCCGCGGCGGTGTTGGCGCTGCTCGTGCAGGGCGCATTCGAGGCGGTGGAGTGGTGGCTGCGCCGGCGCAGCGGCACCCCACTCCGGTAGCAAGCGCTGGGCGGGGCGTTCCATTACCATGCGCGGTACTTCTTGCCGCGCGCCTTATCTGCGCCTGCCCCATGACCACGCTTTCCTTTTCCACCGCCCTGCTCGTCGCAGCGGCCGGCGTCTATGCCGGCGCGCAGAATGCCCTCGCGGGCGGCGGGTCGTTCATCACGTTTCCGGCGCTGCTGCTGGCGGGGCTGAACCCGCTGGCAGCCAACATGACGTCGACCATCGCGCTGTTTCCCAGTCAGATCACCTCGTCGATTGCCGGGCGCAAGCTCGCAGGCGGCGTGGATGCGGGCGAGCACCACCTGTCGCTCAAGCAGCTCATCGTCATCAGTCTCATCGGGGGCGTGCTGGGTGCGCTGTTGCTGCTGGCGACGCCGCCATCGTTCTTTGCCAGGCTGGTGCCGTATCTCGTGCTCTTTGCCACCAGCGTGTTTGCGTGGGGCAGCTTCCGGCGCAAACCGCTGCACGCAGCGGCCGGCATGTCGACCACCACGCTGGCGACGATCCAGTTTGCGATTGCCATTTACGGTGGGTACTTCGGCGGCGGCATCGGCTTTCTGATGCTGGCCGCGCTCACCGTGGCGGGCCAGCAGGTGCGCATGGCCGGCGCCACCAAGAACGTGCTCGCCATGACGATGAATGCCTCCGCCGTGGCGGTGTTCGCGTTTTCGCCGCAGGTGAACTGGGCGGCCGTGCTGGCGCTGGGCATCGGCGGCATCGCGGGCGGATTCGCCGGCGCGTGGCTGCTGCACCGGTTGCCCGAGAAGGTGCTGCGCGGCTTCGTCGTCATCGTCGGTATCGTGCTGACGGTGTGGTTGTTCTTGCGCGCCTGAGCCGCGGCGCTTTGTTGGCACATTGACGGCGTTTGTCCGACAGCCGGTTCCGCCAACGTCCTACTGTTGGCTGGGTAGCCGCTTTCCTATTGTGACGTTCGGGGCGAGCGCCTCGATGGCACGTCGCATGCGTGTCGTGGAGTCCGCTCCGTTCACAACAAGGAGAACGAGTATGCAAGCACGCAAGATGTCAACGCTAGCCTCCCTCATCGCCATGGCCGCCTGTGCGTGGATCGGCGTGGCGCCAGCGCACGCACAGCAGAAGGATCACAGCGCCGTGACGGGGGTCAACAGCCCCATGGAAGGCCCGCGCACGCAAGTCCAGCGCAACGCCGATGCGGCCGAGAACCCCGGCTATCACAACAGCGCCACCGGTGCGCAACCTCACGCGACGCCGGGCACGCTCAAGCAGAAAGTGCACCACGCGCATGTGAAGACCGACAAGTGGGTCAACAAGCACGTCACGCACCGCAAGGGCAAGGAGAGCGCACAGACATCGTCAGACCACGCCTTCTGGTCACGCCGCGCCAACCAATGCGACTCGCTGGTCGGCGAAGCGCAGCGCGTTTGCCGTGACCGCAGTTCCGAAGCGGTGAACGGCCAGTAGTTCAAAAGCCGAGTACGCGACACACAGAAAAAAAGCCACCGGACTTCGGTGGCTTTTTTGTTGCAGCAACGGTGGTGTCACACGATGCCAGTCGCGTAGAACACGGCAATCACAAAGAACACCGCCAGCGTCTTGATGATGGTGACGCAGAACACATCGCGATACGCCTCGCGGTGCGTCAGGCCCGTCACGGCCAACAGCGTGATGACGGCGCCGTTGTGCGGCAGCGTATCCATGCCACCCGAGGCCATCGACGCCACGCGGTGCAGCACTTCCATCGGAATGCCCGTGGCCTGCGCGGCTTGCACAAACTGATCGGCCATCGCCGCGAGCGCAATGCTCATGCCGCCTGATGCCGAACCGGTGATGCCCGCGAGCGTGCTGACCGTCACCGCTTCATTGACGAGTGGATTCGGAATGGCACGCAGGCCTTCAGCCAGCACCAGGAAGCCCGGCAGCGCAGCGATGACACCGCCAAAGCCATATTCCGACGCCGTGTTCATGGCCGCCAGCAACGCACCGGCCACGGCCGACTTGCTGCCCTCGGCAAAGCGGTCCTTCACCGCACGGAAGCCAAACACGATCACCACGATGATGCCGATCAGCAGTGCCGCCTCCACGGCCCAGATCGCCGTCATCTTGTCGGCTTCCACCGTCAGCGGCTTGGGCAGACCCGGCAGCGCAACGGTGACGACCTTGCCGTACCACGTCGGAATCCAGCGCGTGAACAGCAGGTTCATCACCCCCACCAGCACCAGCGGCAGCAGCGCGACGAGCGGGTGCGCGAGCTTGCCGCCCTCGGCGGTTTCAGGTTCGTTGACGAGCTTGGTCAGGCCGTGGTCGTAGCCGTGGCCATTGCGTGCGGCCACGCGGCGGCGCCACTCCAGATACGACATGCCGACTGCGATGATGAACAGCGCGCCGATCGTGCCCAGCCAAGGCGCGGCCCAAGACGTGGTGTGGAAGAACGTGGTCGGGATGATGTTCTGAATCTGCGGCGTGCCCGGCAGCGAGTCCATCGTGAACGAGAACGCACCCAGCGCAATCGTGCCCGGAATCAGGCGCTTAGGGATGTTGCCCTGACGGAACATCTCCGCCGCAAACGGGTACACCGCAAACACCACCACGAACAGCGACACGCCCCCGTAGGTGAGCAACGCGCACACCAGCACGATGGACAGCATCGCGCGTTTGGCCCCCACCACGCGGATGACCGACGCCACGATCGAGCGCGAGAAACCCGACAGCTCGATCACCTTGCCGAACACGGCACCGAGCAGGAACACCGGGAAATACAGTTTGACGAAGCCGACCATCTTCTCCATGAAGATGCCGGCAAAGACCGGCGCCACGGCGGACGGATCGGTCAGGAGCACCGCGCCCAGGGCAGCCAGCGGTGCAAACAGAATGACGCTGTAACCGCGATACGCGGCAAACATCAGGAATGCCAGCGCGGCCAGCACGACGATGACGGACATCGACAATCTCCTCGCACATTGTTTTGGTTTTATGAGCGAGGGATTGTATGTCGCGATGCAGCAGATTCCGTTACGCAATCACGCGTATTGAACTGACGGCGGAATTGGCGTTCAAGCGCGCCCGGCGGGCCTTTGCGTCACGTTGGCGATGAATGGCGCGCGTTCAATGATGGTGACCCCAGCCTCCGTGTCCCCAACCTCGGCCACCCCATCCACGCCCGCCCCAACCCCGGTGGCAGCCCCAGCACCCGCCTCCACCGATCCACACGCTGCCGTACACCGGCGCCGGATACACGGCCGGGCCGTAGTAGGCATACGGATCGTAGGGATAGGCCGGATAAGCGGCCACGGGCGCCACTGCCGCGGGTGCGACCGGATTGCCGTAGGCGTCGTAGTACGGCGCGACCACGCACCCGGCCAGTAGTGCCGCCGCGCAGAGGGCCAAAGCGGGCGCGAAGGTTGCCGCTGAACGGCGCGCCGGTTGCGGTGTCGGGTTCATGATGTGCTCCGTTGAATGCATATGGATAGGCAGATATGCATTCGACCATGTTGGAGGTGTTCAATTCCAAGGACTTCGTATACCGGTGCGCTGTGAATCATTGCCGGATCACTTACCATGGCCGCTTCGCCTGTCGCGCGGGGGAGAGAGAACGCGGCCGGCGATGCCCACACACACTGGAGGACACATCCATGCAAGCCACCGAAGCCACGACGGCGCCCGCCCGGGGCGATCGTGCACCGGCACCGGCCATCTCTGCGGCCACCCGACGCAAGGCCATCATTGCCGCCACCATCGGCAACGGCCTCGAATGGTTCGACTTTACGGTCTACAGCTTCTTTGCCGTCATCATTGCCAAGCTGTTCTTCCCCACTGGCAATGATTTCACCTCGTTCATGCTGACGGTCGCCACGTTTGGCGTGGGGTTCTTCATGCGACCGGTCGGCGCGGTGGTGCTCGGCGTCTACGCTGATCGCGTGGGCCGCAAGGCGGCGCTTACGCTCACCATCCTGCTGATGGCGCTGGGCACGGCCATCATCGGGCTGGCACCGACGTATGGGCAGATTGGTATCGGCGCGCCCATCCTGATCGTGATCGCGCGGCTGATACAGGGCTTCTCGGCCGGCGGTGAAGTCGGCGGCGCCACGGCGTTCCTCATCGAATACGCACCCGACGAAAAACGCGGCTACTTCGCCAGCTGGCAGCAGGCCAGCCAGGGCATTTCGTTCATGCTCGGCGCGGCCATGGGCGCGATCGTCACGAACAGCTTCACGCCCGAGCAGATCGACGCCTGGGGTTGGCGCATTCCGTTCCTGTTCGGCCTGCTGATCGGCCCGGTGGGCATGTACATCCGCTCGCACCTGCACGAGCCGCCCGCGTTTGAACAACAAAAGGCGCGCGCCGCGAAGGAATCGCGCCTGGCGCCGCTGTCGCAAGTGTTTCGCGATCATCCGCGCGAAGTGCTCGGCGGCCTGGGCGTGACCATCCTGTGGACGGTCTGCACGTACACGCTGGTGTTCTACATGCCGACGTACGCCAAGCAGCAGCTCGGCTTGCCGCTGGGCGCAACGTTCCAGTCCACCGCGCTGTGCGGCGCGATCATCCTGGTGCTGTGCCCGCTCATGGGCACGCTGTCGGACCGCGTTGGCCGCAAGCGCATGCTCGGCACGGTGGCGCTGGTGATTGCCGCCGTGGCGTACCCGCTCTTCCACTGGTTGAACGTCAGCCCGAGCGTGCAGACGCTGCTGCAGGTACAGGTGATCCTGGGCGTGCTGCTGGCGGCATTCACGGGGCCCGCACCGGCCGTTCTGGCCGAGCAGTTCCCGACCGCCGTGCGCTCCACCGGCCTGTCGATTTCGTACAACCTGGCGGTGACGATCTTCGGCGGCTTCGCCCCGCTGATCGTGACATGGCTGATTGCCAGCACGGGCAGCAAGCTGGCGCCGTCGTACTACGTGATGGTGGCCGCCATCATCAGCGTGTTTGCGCTGTCGCTGATGCACGACCGCACGGGCAAGCCGATCGAGAAATAATCAGTTGAACCCGCTGCAGTGATCACGGCCGGTGGCTCAACCCACCGGCCGTTCGTCTTTGGTGGCCAGCAATGCTGCGTTCTCCAGCACACGCACACCCGGCGCATCCACGCGGGCCGCGTTGACTAGCGCCGCCGCCACCGACTCCGCAGGCACAGGCCGCCAGGTGGCCGGCACCATCCAGCCGAGCATCGTCGATAGGTTTTGTGCAATACGTTCTGCGGGGCGGCGTTCTGCACGCGCACCCAGCATCAACGAGGGCCGCACGATCGTGACGGACGGAAAGCCGACCGACAGGATCGCGGCCTCCGCCTCGCCCTTGCAGCGGTTGTAGAACACGCTCGAATGCGTATCCGCCCCGAGCGCCGTCACCAGCAGGAAATGATGGGCGCCTGCAGCAAACACACGGCGCGCCAGTTCCGCCGGATAGTCCACATCCACGCGCCGGAACGCCGCCTGCGAACCGGCCTGCCGGATGGTCGTGCCCAACGCGCAGATCACGATGTCCGCCGCCAGCGCGGCCTGCGCTTCAGGCGCGTCCA
Source organism: Ralstonia sp. 25C (assembly GCF_051904805.1). NCBI lineage: Bacteria > Pseudomonadati > Pseudomonadota > Betaproteobacteria > Burkholderiales > Burkholderiaceae > Ralstonia > Ralstonia sp. 25C. The sequence continues at coordinate 1,065,238 of NZ_CP196737.1, forward strand.
GCCGCTCGAAATCGACCACGCACTCACGCAACCGACCCGGCATCGCCTGTCCCGATGCCAAGGCGCCCGGCCGCCTGACCAGTGCCGTCACACTGCTCGCCCAGGTCTGCGCCACCAGGCGGCGCACGACCGCACGCCCCACCAATCCATTGGCTCCCGCCACCAGCACAGCGGGCCCGCGCGGCGGCTCCGTGGCATCGTCCTCCGCCTCCGAGCCTTGTGCGACGGGCGCTTGCGAACTCGACATGATGGTCTCCGTGAGGTTGTCGTGGACCGAAAAAGGACAGTGTACGGCGGCCGGCGTGTGGGTTTTTGGAGGCTCGGTCTGCGCGTTTTCGGTGCGTGAAAGACTGACTGAAATGCAAACAAACCCTGTCGATATCAGGTTTTTCCCGGATACCCGCCCGCAAACCTAGGCAGGACAAGTGTCGGTTGCGAGCAACGGCCCGCAAACCCTTGCAGGTAGGGGATGTGCAACCTTCTGCAACGGTGATATAAAACGGGTCGCAGTACAACGCTGTCCAACAAACCTGAAGTGGGGAACTGACATGACGACCAAATCCGAACTCGTAGCCGCCATTGCGAAAGACGCTGAACTGAGCAACGCCGCCGCAGAGCGCGCGCTGAACTCCGCGCTGGACAACATCAAGAAGACCGTCGCCAAGGGCGGCACCATCACGCTGGTTGGCTTCGGTTCGTTCTCGTCGGGCAAGCGTGCAGCACGCACCGGCCGCAACCCGCGCACCGGCGAAGCCATCAAGATCCCGGCAACCAAGACCGTGAAGTTCACGGCTGGCAAGGGCTTCAAGGACGCCGTGAACAAGAAGAAGTAAGAGTCTTCTGCCGCGCCCCGCAGTCGTGCGGAGCCGGGAGACTTGCAAGGGACCCTACGGGGTCCCTTTTCTTTGGGTGCGTTGAATCGGCTGCCGGCTTACGTCACCGGCCACGTGCCGACGAGAAAACCGGCCGAGCCGATTTGCGCGACGAGCGTGTCATGCCCGGTGGGCGCATCCAGCCAGAGCGCAGCACCTGGCTCGACGTCGACGGCGCCAACCGCCAGCCCACCCTGCACGCAATACACCAGCCATTGCATGCCGGGGTGCACACACGGCAATGCGCGCCGCTCACCGGCCGACAGCACAATCTCCTCGGCGTGATGCGCCCACGTGCTACGCCGCGTCATCACGTTGAAATCGCTCAGCGGCGCATCGAGCGTGGCGTGGATATCCACCTCGCCGGGGAAGCGCACGGGTGCCTCGCCGGGGGCGAGCGTTAAAGCGTCGCCATCCGCGCGATGCATCGTCAGCCGCCCCCCTGCGATCACCGCCAGCGAGCGGTCGATGCCAACAAAGCGCGAGAACGGCCCCGCTGCATCCACCTGCGCGGTGCTGATGCGCCAGTCGAAGTTGTCCAGCGTGGCGCCTGCGGGGGCGATGGCGATTTCGGTGGTGACGCCGCCGCCGTTCTTCCACGGCATGCGGCGCATGGCGCTAGCAGGAATCAGCTTCATGCGCGTCGCAACAAGTGATAGGCCAAGCGTGCCGCCACACGTACGGTGCGGCGGTCCTGGTCGTATGCGGGGTTGGTTTCTGCGATGTCCGCCACGCGCACCTTGCCCGTGGCGCACACGTGCTGCACCAGCGTTTCGAGCACCGGCAGGGTGATGCCGTATGCGGCAGGCGCAGATACGCCCGGCGCCACGGCGGCGGCGAGCACATCCATGTCGATGGTCAGATAGACGTGATCCGCATCGGCCAGCCAAGTGCTCAAGTCCGTCATGCGCGCGTCGAGGTGGCGCTCCTGCACGTGGGTGTCTTCCACGTAGTGCGCGTGCAGTGTATCGGCGCGATCGAACAAAGCGGGCGTGTTGGACAGGCGGCTCACACCCAGGCAGCAATACGTCAGGTCGATGCCGTGTGCGGCGCAGTCTTCGGCGATCTGGTCGAACGGCGTGCCGGAGTTGCCGGGGCGGCTGGTGCGCAGGTCGAAATGCGCGTCGAAGTTGACGATGGCCAAACGCCCGCGCCAGCCTTGTTTCTGCCAATGCTTGCGCAAGCCTTGATACGTGCCGAACGCCACCTCATGGCCACCGCCGAGCACCACCGGACGGGCACCGGCATCGAGCAGTTTAAAGACGGCATCGCCGAGAGCCGCTTGCGCGCGTTCCAGATCGGCGTCATCGCACGTTACGTCGCCAGCGTCGGCCAGTTGCGCGAGGCCGTGCGCGGGCACGTTGGCCAGCGCACGACGAATCTCTCGCGGACCTTGCGCCGCACCCGCACGGCCGTGGTTGCGCACCACGCCCGCATCGCAGGCGAAGCCGAGCACGGCAGGCGCGCCCGACAGGTTCATCGCGTCGGCCGGCCGAACGATCTGGAACAGGCGCGTGACGTCACCGCGCTCGCCCGTGTCGTTGCGGCCCTGCCAGATGGAAGCATCGAACGTTGCAGCTGCGGTCATCGTCATGCGCGTGTCAGCACCGCTTGCAGGAACGAACGTGTACGCGCTTCCTTGGGCTCACCGAAGATGACCGACGGCGGCCCGGCCTCGACGATGCCGCCGCCGTCCATCACCACCACCACGTCGGCCACTTCACGCGCAAAGCCCATCTCGTGCGTGACGACCAGCATCGTCATGCCTTCCTTGGCGAGCAGCTTCATCACCTGCAGCACCTCGCCGACGAGTTCGGGGTCGAGTGCAGACGTCGGCTCGTCGAACAGCATCACCTTGGGCTGCATCGCCAGCGCGCGGGCAATCGCCACACGCTGCTTCTGACCGCCGGAAAGGCTCGCGGGCATTGCGTCGGCCTTATGCGCCAACCCCACTTTCTGCAGCAGTTCACGCGCTTCGGTTTCCGCCTCGCTCTTTGACTTGCCGCGCAGCATGCGTGGGCCGATGGTGACGTTGTGCAGCACCGAAAGATGCGGGAATAGGTTGAACGACTGGAACACCATGCCGACCTGCTGGCGCAGATGATTCAGGTCGCTCTCCGGCAGCATCGTGCCGTTGTCGATCAGCCGCTTGCCGCAGATGTCGATGGTGCCGCCTTCGGGCACTTCGAGCCCGTTGCAGCAGCGCAGGAACGTGCTCTTGCCCGAGCCGCTGGGGCCGATCACCACCACCACCTGCGAGGCGTTGACTTCAAAGTCGATGCCCTTGAGCACGGTGTGATCGCCGTACGATTTGGTGAGGCCGCGAATCTGGATCATGGGCACATCCAGTGCGGATTTCAGTGTTTGCGGGTTCGCATTCGTCATGTTCATTGCACCATGCCTCCCGCACGGATGTTGCGTTCAAGCCTGTGCAGGAGATAGCTCGCGGCGCTCGTCAGCACGAGGTACACCAGCGCAATCGCCAGATACACCTCCAGCGAGCGGTACGACACGCTGATGATCTTCTGCCCCTCGTGCATGAGATCGTGGATCGTGAGCAGCGATACCAGCGCCGAGTTCTTGATCAGCGCGATGAACTCGTTGCCCAGCGGCGGGATCATCCGCACCACGGCCTGCGGCAGGATGATCGCGCGCATCGATTGCGCCGACGACATGCCGATCGAGCGCGCCGCTTCCATCTGCCCGCGGTCCACCGACTGGATCGCACCACGCACGATCTCCGACACATAGGCGCCCGAATACACGCCCAGCCCCAGCACACCGCACACAAACGCCGGCAGCAGGATGTCGAACTGCGGCAGCCCGAAGAACAGCAGGAAGAGCTGCACCAGCAGCGGCGTGCCGCGGATGAACGTCACGTACACCGTGCAGATGCCGTAGATGAAGCGCCGGCGCGGGTTCAGCCGGCCGATGCCGACCAACAGGCCCAGCACGCAGCCGAGCATCAGCGCGACAGCCGTCACCTCCACGGTGACGAGCGCCCCGTGGAGAATGTCGGCCCACCCCGCCCAGACGGGAGAAAAGTCCAATTCCATCAGTGTGTCCGGTCGTCGTTACTTGGCGGCAGCGCCAAACCACTTCTTGAGGATCTGGTCGTACGTGCCGTCGGCCTTGATCTTGGCGAGCGCGGCGTTCAGCGCCTTGGTCAACTCAGGCTGGTCACGGCGCACCGCGATGCCGTATTCCTCGGTCGTCAGCGCCGGCTCGACCAGGCGCAGGCCGGGGCGCATCTTCACGTAGTACGCGGCGGCCGGGCGGCCGGTGACCGCCGCATCAGCGCGACCGATCTCGACGAGGTTGAACATCTGCTCGTTCTTCTCGACTTCCACGCGCTCGACCTGCGGGTAGTTTTCCTTCAGGTAGTTGACCGACTTGGTGCCCACCTGCACGCTCACCTTCTTGCCGTTCAGGTCAGCCGGCGTCTTGATGGCGGTGTTGCCCTGCTTGACCATCGCCACCAGGCCGCCGCGGTAGTACGGCTCGGTAAAGTCCACCACTTTCTTGCGCTCGGGCGTGATGTAGATGCCCGAGATGGCCACGTCAAAGCGGCGCGAGATCAGGCCCGGGACGAGCCCCTTGAAGTCGATGTCGGTCCATTCGACCGGGCGGCCCATGGTGCGCGCGAGCGCTTCGACCAGATCGATATCAAAGCCGGTGCGCTTGCCGTTTTCGACAAACTCCATCGGCGCGAAAGTGGCGTCGGTGGCCACACGCAGCGGCTCCCCCGCAGCGTGTGCAGCCGACCCGAAAGACGCCGCAGCAGACAGCGCCACGGCACCAGCCAGCATCGAATGCATGAAACGACGGCGATTCCCCATGAGTGGTCTCCTTGTATGCCTGTGGGGTGAGAAAAAAAGACGAAGCCTCAGATGTCCTGCAGCCTTGCGGAAATGGACCGGGCGGCCGCGAGGGTCATGTCGATCAGGCGCTGCTCCTTGCCGCGCACGCGCGTGGCCGGCGCCATCAACGTGATGGAGCCAAGCGCATGGCCGGGCATGCGGAACACCGGCGCGCTCACGCCCCACACGCCCGGGTCGACTTCACCTTCGGACAGCGCGTAGCCCGCAGCGCGGATTTCAGCGAGTTCAGATTGCAGTTGCGCTTGGTGGTCCGGATCGACGGTCAGCAAGTCCGCGAGGATGGCGCGCGCGGCCGTGGGCGGCATGAATGCGAGCAACGATTTGGCCGAGGCGCCGGCCAGCAGCGGCACACCGCGCCCCTTCTCGAACGAGCACCGCAACGATTGCTGGCTCTCGACCATCTCCAGGCACACAGCCTGGTCCTTGACGGCCACCACCAGCCCGACCGACTCACCCGACTCGGCCACCAGCTTGGCCATGCCGATGCGCGCTTCCTGCACCAGGTGCGAGGCATGGTCGAAACCCAGCGCGAGTTGCAGGCTGATCGGCCCCGGCGCATACGTGCCGGCGGCTTCGAGCACGAAGCCCCAGCGCTTGAGCATCGCCACCTGGCGGTACAGCGTGCTCTGCGGCAAGCCGGTCAGCTCGACCAGCTCACGCGCCGCCACCGGACGCCCGTGGCGCGCGATGGTGGCCAGCACCATCAGCACGCGGTCCGAACCGCTGGTCGCGGCGGCGGGCTGGGCTGCAAGCGGGGCGGAACCGGGCGCGGTCATCGCAAAACACTCCGTGGCGTGGAATCAGCAAGTGCGACGGAGGATGCGACGGTTTTCTCACTACATCAACGAGTCATTCCCAAGTTATGAGAAAAATATCGAAATTCAGTATTTACAATTAGGACGATTCGATCACATTCCAGCCTTCTGCATCGAGGCGCGCCTCCAGCGACGCAACCACAGCGTGCGCCGAAACCTCGCTGCGGCAGGTCGCCAGCGCGGCGTACAACGGTGCCGCGAGGCCGTTGAGAAAATCGGCCGGCGCCTCTGGCCCTTCGGCGAGATAGCGCTGCAGCGCGGAAAACGCGCCCGCCTGGCTCAAGCGCCAATCGGCAATCGACGCCTGCCGGGTGTGGCGCGCCACCACCGGCGCTGGCGGGGCGGGCTTTGGCTTGGGCGGCGCCGCAATCGCGGGGGCCCGTGCCGCCACATAGCCCTCGGTCAGCAGATGGCTCAGGTCGCCTTCATCGGGGCCGGCGCTGCGCAACTGCGCCAGCACCTCCGCCGCAGGCCGCGCGCCGTTGATCAGCAGCAGCATGGCGCGCTGCCGATGCGTCAGTTGCCCGCTGCGTGTCTGCAGCTCCTGCATGCCGCGCTCGGTGCGCGACAGGATATGGCTCAGGTCCATCGTCTCCCCTCCCGTTTTTCTGACTGTGGATGTGGTGATGCGGCAGTCTAGAAAAAGCCGGCGTGGCGCGGGGCATCCGACCGCCGCCGAATACGGCATATCGGGTATCACGTGCGCGGCATTGCGTTTGCGTGAGCGTCGGGCATGCCCACCCACCTTCAAACCGGGATCATCAAACCGCAATTGAAACCGGATCGACGCAAAGGCCGTTTATCGTGCCCAGCGAGCGCTCTACAGTGCAGCGCATCACAACTCACCGGAATCCACCATGTTTGTTCGCCCCGCCCCATTGACCGCTGCCGCCTTGGCGCTGGCGTCCGCGCTGATCTCGCTCCCGACATGGGCCGCCGCGGAGGATGCAGACCTCGTCCGCCCCGACCACCTGGCCGCACCCGACACGCCGCAAGCTGCCGCCGCCGTGCTGGCCGCGCGCCGCTACGCCACCTTCTGGCACACGGGCGATGCGCGCTACGCCACCGCCGCGCTGTCGCCCAACTTTGCCGATCGCACGCTGCCGGCTGGGCGTGTGCAGGGCACGCAGGGCCCGCTGGATGCGTCCAAGACCTTCCGTGCGGCCGTGCCCGACATGCGCGTAGAGATTGAAGACATGGTCGTCGCCGCAGACCGGGTGACGGTGCACCTGCGGTTCCGCGGACACTTCACCGGTGAGTTCGGCCGCACCCATGGCCAGAATCAGCCGATCGACTTCCAGGCCTTCGATCTGTACCGCATTGCCGACGGCAAGATCGCCGAAAACTGGCACCTGGAAGACAACCAGACGCTGTTGCGGCAGATGGGTCTTCAACCGTAATCCACACGGCTTCATTAACGCCCATTAACAGCCCCGGCCCCAGCGCCCGCTATGCTTCGGCCCAGCTTGCAGACCGCTTAGCGGCGGCCAAAGCAGTAGAAGCATCGAGCCAATCAACACACAAAAAGTCTTCAGGAGAAGCACATGGGAATGGGGTTTCAGGGCGCACTGCGTACCTGCGTGAGCGCGCTTGCTTGCGTGTCGTTCATGGGGGTCTCGGCCGCGTACGCGCAACAGGCCGGCAATCCGGAACAGGAAATGAAGCAGGCCTGGGCGGCCGCCCAGGCGGCCTCGAAGGCCGGCCCGACGTCGATCGAACTGCGCGACCAGGCCACGCTCAAGATCGGCAAGGACGAAGTCTTCATTCCGCAGCCTGCCGCCGGCCAGCTCATGCACGCCATGGGCAACGGTGACAACCCCGACATGCTCGGCCTCGTCATGCCTACCAACGACGAAGCGGAATGGATGGTCGTCGCCAAGTACGAAGCCTCGGGCTACATCAAGGATGACGATGCCAAGGACTGGAACGTCGACGATCTGTTCAAGTCGCTCAAGGAAGGCACCGCCGCCGCCAATGAAGAGCGCGCCAAGCGTGGTATTCCCGCGCTGGAGATCCAGGGCTGGGTTGAGCGCCCGCACTACGATGCCGCCACGCACCGCCTGATCTGGTCGATGGCCGCGCGCTCGCAGGGCCAACCGGCCAACGATCCGGGCTCGGTCAACTACAACACCTACGCGCTGGGCCGCGACGGCTACATCAGCCTGAACCTGATCACCGCCAGCGACCACGTCGACGCCGACAAGCCCGCCGTCCAAAAGCTGCTCGCCGATCTCGATTTCAAGGACGGCAAACGCTATGCAGATTTCAACTCGAAGACTGACAAGATCGCGGAGTACGGTCTGGCCGCGCTGGTGGGTGGTATTGCCGTCAAGAAGCTGGGCCTGTTTGCCGTGATTGCCGCGTTCCTGGCCAAGTTCGCCAAGATTGCCATCCTGGCGGTGGCGGGCTTTGGTGCGGCCATCGCCAAGTTCTTCAAGCGCAAGCCGAGCGCCTGATCACGCGCGCAAGGACATCATGGCCAAGCTGCTGATCCTGCTGTTCTCGGGGCTGAAATTCGGCAAGCTGCTGACCATCGGCGGCACGATGCTGCTGTCGGTGGTGGCGTATGCCTTTGTGTTCGGCTGGCGCTATGCGGTGGGCTTCGTGGTGCTGCTGTTCATCCACGAGATGGGCCACTTCATGGCCGCGCGCCAACGCGGGCTGGCGGTGGGCACGCCCACCTTCATCCCATTCGTGGGGGCGTGGATCGACCTGAAAGAACAGCCGATGGATGTGGAGACCGAGGCGTACATCGGCCTCGCAGGCCCCGTCGCCGGCACAGTGGGCGCGATGCTCTGCTACGGCCTCGCGCGCTATACCGGCAGCCAGTTGCTGCTCGCGCTGGCGTACGCCGGCTGCTTCCTGAACCTGTTCAACCTGATCCCGCTCTCGCCGTTTGATGGCGGGCGCATCACGGCGGTGCTGTCGCCGCGGATCTGGTTTCTGGGGGTGCCGGTGCTGGTGGCCCTGTTCATCTGGCGCCCCAGCCCGATCCTCATCCTGATTGCGGTGCTTGCCGTGCCGCAGTTGATGAAGGCCTGGCGCTACGACCCGCATGCGCCGGAAAACCGGGCGTACTACAGCATCTCCAACGAGTCGCGCCTGACCTACACGGTGTACTACATCGGCTTGGTGGTCTTTCTGGCGATGATGAGTCACGAGTTGCACGACATGTTGGGCAGCGTGCGCGCATAAAAAAACCTCCGCTGGTGCGGAGGTTTTTTCTTGGGTCGCCGGAGCGATTCGCTTTAGGCGAAGTTTGCTGCAACGAAGTCCCAGTTCACCAGCGTCCAGAACGCCTCGACGTACTTCGGACGCGCGTTGCGGTAGTCGATGTAGTAGGCGTGTTCCCACACGTCGCAGGTCAGCAGCGGCTTGGCGTCCGTGGTCAGCGGCGTAGCGGCGTTCGAGGTGGACACCAGGTCCAGCGAGCCATCGGCCTTCTTCACCAGCCAGGCCCAGCCCGAACCGAAGGTGCCAACGGCCGTCTTCGTGAACTCTTCCTTGAACTTGTCGAAGCTGCCCCACTTGGCGTTGATGGCGTCAGCCAGCGCGCCGGTCGGAGCGCCGCCGCCGTTCGGCTTCAGGCCATTCCAGTAGAACGTGTGGTTCCACACCTGTGCGGCGTTGTTGAAGATGCCGCCCGAGGACTTCTTGACGATCTCTTCGAGGCTCAGGTTTTCGAACTCGGTACCCGGGATCAGGTTGTTCAGGTTCGTGACATAGGTCTGGTGATGCTTGCCGTAGTGGAACTCCAGCGTTTCCTTGGAGATGGTCGGCGCCAGGGCGTCGAGTGCGTACGGCAGCGGGGGGAGCGTGTGGGCCATGTGGATTTTCCCTTCTGTGGGTTGTGTATGGGGTTGCGTGACTCGGGAGCGACGATTGTAGGAGAGTTGCAAAACCGGCGCAAACCGCACGCCAAATAGTCGGAATACCCGTGAAACAGGTGCGGAATCGATCCGATTCGTACCATGGTCATGCGCTGGTCACATATCGAGCTTGGGCTGCGCCTGGGCGATTTCGATGTTGACCGTGCCTTGCGCCAGCCGGGCCTCGAGGCGCGCACGCGCGTGCAATGCCTTCGGATCGCGGATCGCGTGACCGCGGGCATCGAGCAAAACCGCATAGCCGCGTTCCAGGGTGCGTTGCGGTGCCAGTAGTTCCAGACCGGTGTGCTGGCGCGCCAGGCGGTCGTGCGCGCGAGCCAAGGTGTCACGCATGGCGCGTGCCAGCGCGGCCTCGGTGCGTTGCAGGCTAACGCGTTCCTGCGTGATATCCGGACGGGCAGCGGTCAGGCGCATCGTCAGCAGCCGCTGCACGTGCTCGGCGCGCTGCACCCGGCCGGTCAGCGCAAAACGCAGCCGCCCTTCCAGATGCGACAGCTGCGTGCGGCGTTCGCGCATCTGCGCCTGCGGGCTGCGCAGGCGGCGTGCGAGCCAATCGACAGTCTGGGCGCGGCGATCCAGCTGGCGACGGAACTGCGCGGCGAGCGCGTCCCAGTCGCGCCCCACATCGCGCAACATGCGGGCGCGGTCGGGGCTGACCAGTTCTGCAGCACCGGTGGGCGTGGGCGCGCGCACGTCGGCCACGAAATCGACGATGGTCACGTCCGTCTCGTGCCCGACGCCTGCCACGATGGGAATCTGGGAAGCTGCCACGGCCCTGGCGACCGGCTCTTCGTTGAACGCCCACAGGTCTTCAATGCTGCCGCCGCCCCGGCACAGGATGACGACGTCGACCTCTGCCCGGGCATTGACCTTCTCCAGCATGGCAGCAATACGCTCGGAGGCGCCTGTACCCTGCACCGGCACGGGATACACCACCACCGGCACATGCGGCGCGCGTCGGCGCAGCGTGGTCAGTACGTCGCGCAAGGCCGCTGCCTGCAATGAGGTCACCACCCCAATCGCACGCGGGTGGCGAGGCAGGGGCCGCTTGCGGTCGGCGTCGAACAAGCCTTGCGCCTCCAGCGCGGCCTTCAGCCGCAGGAAGGCTTCGTACAGATTGCCGAGGCCCGCCCGGCGAATGCCCTCCACGCTCAATTGCAGCTCGCCGCGCGCCTCGTACATCGTGACCAGCGCCCGCACCTCCACCGCTTCGCCTTCGCGCGGGGTGAAATCGGCGTACTGGTTGCGGCCCTTGAACATCACGCAGCGGATCTGCGCGCCCGCATCCTTGAGCGAGAAATACCAATGGCCGCTGGCCGCCCGCGTGAAATTGGAGATTTCTCCCCGCACCCAGCCGAGGGGAAAGTTGCGCTCCAGCAGCCCGGCAATGCGTCGGTTGACCTCGGTGACGGTCAGCACATCCTGCCCGCCCCGGCTCGGTGCAGACGGAGCCGGCGCGGGACTGGCAGAGGGTGTGGGGACTGAGGCGGGAGCCTCCATCCAAAACGGACGACGGGAAGACGGCGACGTAGTCATAAGTGGTGGGAACAGCGCAAGGCAAAGGGGCGCCGGGGCGACTTCTACCTTGAATGAGGGAGATGACTGGCGGCGCACTGGCGACCTGTCCACAGCATAACGCCCTTGTCAAGCTTGACAGGACCGGCGTGACGCGCTCTCGGCATTTTCATGCAACCCTTTGATTCTGTTGAAAAAACCGCCTTTGTCAAAATTTCAGCAGCGTAAGTAATTTCGTTGTGCGTCAAGCATTTAGCGCAGGCGCCCCAGGGATGTTCACAAAGTTATCCACAGCCACGCTGGAAAACCGCAAAGTGACGTCGGCGCAGTGGATAAATCGCCGCCCTCCAACGCGGGTGTCAAAGCCTAGCCCACCGGTTATCCGCGGAAAACCGCTCTGCCTATTATTTAAGCAGCACATTAAACATCCTTTTGAATCAACCACTTAATGTGCTTGTCCGGGCAATGTCCACAGGCCGTCCACAAGACTGTCCCGGCCGGATGTGGATTATGCGGCTGCAAACCGCCCTGCATCGCGTTTTTCCGCAAAGTCGGTGCCGGAAAAGGCCATTGCCCGTTTTTTAAGCAGCCGTACGAGGCACCTTAAAAATCAATGACTTAGCTAGCTTGTTCGGACACTGTCCACAATCGATCCACAAGACTGTCCGCCTTGCGTGTGGATTACTAGGCCGCAAAGCGTGGTCCTGCGGCGTTTTTGACGGAATCACCCCAATCCAAGGTGCTTGCCTATTTTTTAAGCGAGGCCGCCAAGTCCCTTTACTATCAATGACTTAGCTTGCTTGTCCGGGCAATGTCCACAACCCGTCCACAAGACTGTCCCGCCCGGTTGTGGATTGTGGGCCCGGCATGGTTCGTGACAAGGCCTTGACGATCGTTCCACATGCTGCCCCATACGTTGCCCCGGTACGCCATCGTGTTGCCGAGGCTGACCCGACGCGCTAGAGTGCTGCCTGTTTTTGCCGCAACGGACCGCGTTCGGGGACGCGATCGGCACGAACAGCGACCGGGTTAGCATTGCGCCCACCACCGCACTTCTTCCACAACGACAAAACGGGTTGTCCAGTGTTTTCCATCATTCAAGCCGCCGGCTGGCCGATCTGGCCGCTGTTGATTGCCTCGGTGCTCGCGCTTGCGCTCATCATCGAACGCTTCGTCGCCCTGCAACGCAACAAGATCATTCCGCCCAAGGTGTATGACGAGGCGCTGGCCGTCGCGCACCAGCGCAAAGCCACGCCGGAAGTGGTGAACACGCTGGAACAGGGCTCGCCGCTGGGCCGCCTGCTGGCCGCAGCGCTGCGCCACGTGGTGCTGCATCCGAACACCACCCGCGACGCCGCCAAGGAAGTCGTGGAAGAAGCCGGCCAGAACGTCGCCCACCGCCTGGAGCGCTACCTGAACGCGCTCGGCACCATTGCCTCGGTGGCGCCGCTGATGGGCCTGTTCGGCACCGTGGTCGGCATGATCGAAATCTTCGGCAGCCAGACCGCCGCCGGCACCAACCCGCAGACGCTGGCGCACGGCATTTCCGTCGCGCTGTACAACACCGCGCTGGGCTTGGTCGTGGCTATTCCAACGCTGATCTTCTGGCGCTACTTCCGTGGCGTGGTCGATAACTACGTGGTCGAGCTGGAGCACCTCTCCACCACGTACCTCGACGCGATCCTGCCGCCGCGGCGCGGCTGATCCGGGCAACGCTGACTGAAAACTGCCATGCGCTTCCGCCCGCGCCGTGCCCGCGAAGAGCCGGAGATCAACCTGATCCCGCTGATCGACGTGCTGCTCGTGATCCTCATCTTCCTGATGATCACGACCACGTATTCCCGCTACACCGAACTGAAGGTCAACCTGCCCACCGCCGAGGCCGAGAAAGCCACCGAGCGCCCGGGCCAGATCGTCGTGTCCATCACCGCCAACGGCGTCTACTCGGTCGACAAGCAGGTGCTCGACACCCGCGATGTGACCAGCCTCGCCGATGCCCTGCACGCTGCAGCGGACAAGGCCGGCGGCCGTGAACCCATCGTCATCGTCAACGCCGATGCGCAAGCTGCGCACCAAGCGGTGGTCAATGTCATGGAAGCCGCGCGCGTGGCCGGGCTGTCGCACCTGACCTTTGCTACACAAACCGGTAACGCCCGCTAAGAGACCGCTGAAAAATGATTCTGACGGCCCAGCCCCGCCTTGCCGTACCTTGTGTACTGTCTGCGTCGGGACTGAACCGTCAGAACCGCTTCGCTTCATTTTGCAACGGTCTCTAACCCACTACCCACACTGCATGCCCGTCGCCCAGCATCGCCTCGCCAGCTTCGTCACCCGCCAATGGCAGCAACGCGGCTGGTTTGCGTGGGTGATGTGGCCGCTGTCGTGGCTGTTTGGCGGCATCAGCGCGCTGCGCCGGCTGCTGTTCCGCATGGGCTGGCTGCGTTCGGTACGGCTGCCGATGCCAGTGGTCGTCATCGGCAACGTCACCGTCGGCGGTGCCGGCAAGACACCCGCCGTGATTGCGCTGGCCTCGGCGCTGGCCGAAGCCGGCCTGCGCCCGGGCATCGTCTCGCGCGGCTACGGTGCGCAGCTGAAGCACCCGCGCCCGGTGCGCGAGCACTCCCGCGCAGAAGACGTTGGCGATGAACCCCTGCTCATCGCCCGCGCCACCGACCTGCCCGTGTGGGTCTTCCCCGACCGCGTGCTGTGCGCGCAGACGCTGCTGGCCTCGCACCCAGGCTGCAACGTGATCGTCTGCGATGACGGCCTGCAGCACTACCGCCTGCGCCGCGACATCGAGATCATCGTGTTCGATACCCGCATGGGCGGCAACGGCCTCCTCCTGCCCGCCGGCCCCCTGCGCGAGCCGATGACCCGCAAGCGCGACGCCACGCTGATCAACGACCCGCACTACCGCGCCACGCCGGATCGCCCGAACGTGTTCGGCATGCACCTCGAATTGCAGGACGCGTACAACCTGGCCGACCCAGCGCTGCGCCGCCCGCTCGCGCAGTTCGCCCGCGTGGAAGGCGAGCAATTGCTGGCCGCTGCCGGCATCGGCAACCCCGAGCGCTTCTTCGCCTCGCTGCGCGCCGCGGGGCTCAAGCCGAGCACCCTGCCGCTGCCTGACCACTACGATTTCGCCGACAACCCGTTCGCCGACAGCCACGCCGAGGTGATCCTGATCACCGAAAAGGATGCCGTAAAATGCGGCCATCTCGACGACCCGCGCATCTGGGTGGTGCCGACCACACCGGTGGTCGACCCGGCACTGGTCGAACAGGTCTGCCAGCGCGTACGCGCCCTGGCCGATCGCGCCACCGCCAAAGCCGGCGCACAATAACGCCACCCTTTCTTGTCGCCCGACCTGCTGTACCGGCGCGCTGCCCTGCCCTTTGAGCAGCCGCCACGGAGCCTCTACCGCCATGGACAATCGCCTGCTCGAAATCCTCGTCTGCCCGCTGTGCAAGGGCACGCTGCAACACGACCGCGCCAACAACGAACTCATCTGCCACGTCGACAAGCTGGCCTACCCGATCCGCGACGGCATCCCCGTCATGCTGGCCGATGAAGCCCGCCAGACCTTGGAAGGCACGCCGGTCGATCCGGCCTGATACCGAGATCACGCCATGTCGCACGCGCCGTTCATCGCTGTCATTCCCGCGCGGCTGGCGTCCACGCGGCTGCCCAACAAACCGCTGGCCGACATCGACGGCAAGCCGATGGTCGTGCGCGTGGCTGAACGCGCGCACCAGTCGTCCGCCGCGCGCGTGGTAGTCGCCACCGATGCCGCGTCGGTCGCCGACGCCTGCATGCAGCACCACGTGGAAGCCGTGCTCACGCGCGCCGACCACGCCTCGGGCACCGACCGGCTGGCCGAAGTGGCCACCGTGCTCGGGCTGCCCGACGACGCCATCGTCGTCAACGTGCAAGGCGATGAACCGCTGATCGCCCCGACGCTGATCGATAACGTGGCCGCCCACCTGCGCGACCACCCGGACTGCGCCATCGCCACTGCCGCCCACCCCATCCACGACCCCGCCGACGTGTTCAACCCGAACGTCGTCAAGGTCGTGCTCGATGCGGCGGACCGTGCCTTGCTGTTCTCCCGAGCGCCGCTGCCCTGGGCCCGCGACACCTGGACGCCGGCCGTGATGGCGCGTTCCGTGGTGGAACGCCCGCTGCCGGCCATGCCCGTGCTACGCCATATCGGCATCTACGCGTATCGCGCCGGTTTCCTGCGCCGCTTCCCGCAACTGGCCGCCGCACCGATCGAACAGACCGAGCAGCTCGAGCAACTGCGGGCCATGTGGCACGGCGAGCGCATCGCCGTCTTGACCACCGACGACGCCCCCGCCGCCGGCGTCGACACGCCCGAAGACCTCGCCCGCGTGCGCGCCGCCTGGGCTGAATTGCTCGCCCAGGACGGCCCCTGAGCCCGCGATTTCTCTGAACTTTGCCGCCACGGCGCTAAAACCCCGCCAGCGCCGTGGCATAATCGCGAAGATGACAAGTCGCATGTCATCGCCCACGCAAGGTGAGACAGCGGCTGCAGGGAGACACATCGAGCCATGGGGTGCTGCCGTTCGGCGGGCGCCTGTTCCATTCAGTGTCCCGGTAAGGCTGGCGTCAACTTCGCCCGCTAGGCTGCCTGTTTGCGTCGATTGTGTCGCCAAGGGCGCGCATTAAGGCGTATTGGGAATCCGCCCGCTCGGACCGATTCCCAACGCGCTTCACGCTGCTTGATCGCGCGACAAGATTGAAAACTTGAGGAACTCGTCACCATGCGGTTGATTCTGTTGGGCGCGCCCGGCGCCGGCAAAGGTACGCAAGCCAAATTCATCTGCGAGAAGTTCGGTATTCCGCAGATCTCCACCGGCGACATGCTGCGCGCTGCCGTCAAGGCGGGCACGCCGCTGGGTATCGAAGCGAAAAAGGTCATGGATGCCGGCGGCCTGGTGTCGGACGACATCATCATCGGCCTGGTGAAAGACCGCCTGCTGCAGCCTGATTGCAAGAACGGCTACCTGTTCGACGGCTTCCCGCGCACCATCCCGCAAGCAGAAGCCATGAAAGACGCCGCCGTGGCAATCGACTACGTGCTGGAAATCGACGTGCCGTTCGACGCCATCATCGAGCGCATGAGCGGCCGCCGCGTGCACGTGGCCTCGGGCCGCACGTACCACGTCAAGTACAACCCGCCCAAGACCGAAGGCGTGGATGACGAAACCGGCGAACCGCTCATCCAGCGCGACGACGACAAGGAAGAAACCGTACGCAAGCGTCTGGACGTGTACGAAAACCAGACGCGTCCGCTGGTGGACTACTACTCGCAGTGGGCCGCCAACGGCAACGGCGCTGCCAAGGTGGCGCCGCCGAAGTACCGCAAGATCAGCGGCGTGGGCACTGTGGATGAAATTACCGCCCGCGTGTTCGGCGCGCTGCAGGACTAAGCGCGCTCTGCACCTACCCGCTAAACAAAACGGCGCCTCAATCATGAGGCGCCGTTTTTTTCTGCCTTACTGCTCGGCAGCCTCGGCGAGGATTGCAGTCGGCGCCGGTGTATCGGACGCCGCCGCAGCATCGACCCGGTAGGCGAAGCTGTCGCCGTCCAGTTCGATGCGGATGCACCCAATGCCGGCAGCATTGTGTTGCGCATTCAACCAGAACCGCGACAGCCCCGGCAGGATCCGCTGCTCAATGAAGCCGATCAGCATGCGCGCGCCGGTTTCGGCCACCGGGCAGCGCGACACGATGTGCGCGACAACATCGTCGCCGTATTCGAGCGTGATGCCGTGGTTGTCGGCCATGCGCTTGCAGACGCGATCCAGATGCAGGCGGACGATGCGCTCCAGCGTGTCTGTCATCAGCGGCAGATACGGCACCACGCACACACGGCCGATAAATGCCGCCGGAAACACCTTGAGCAACTCCGGTTGCAGGGCTTCGCGCAGCGCTTCGGTATCCGGCACGAGTTCCGGGTCTTCGCACAGTTGTGCCAGCAACTCGCCGCCCACGTTGCTGGTCAGCAGCAGCACGGTGTTCTTGAAATCGATGTGGCGGCCCTCGCCGTCCTCCATCCAACCCTTGTCAAACACCTGGAAGAAGATCTCGTGCACGTCACGGTGCGCCTTTTCCACTTCGTCCAGCAGCACCACGCTGTAGGGCTTGCGGCGTACGGCTTCGGTCAGCACACCGCCCTCGCCGTAACCCACGTAGCCCGGGGGGGCTCCCTTGAGCGACGACACCGTGTGCGCCTCTTGGTATTCACTCATGTTGATGGTGATGAGGTTCTGCTCGCCGCCGTACAGCATGTCGGCCAGGGCTAAAGCCGTCTCGGTCTTGCCGACACCCGACGGGCCCACCAGCATGAATACGCCGATCGGCTTGCCCGGATCACCCATGCCGGCACGCGCCGTTTGAATCCGTTCGCTGACGGCCTCGAGTGCGGCAGGCTGGCCGATCACGCGCTGCGCCAGTTGGGTCGGCAACTCCAGCACGGCATCGACCTCATCTTTGAGCATGCGGCCCACGGGGATCCCTGTCCAATCCGCAACGATGTCGGCGATGACGGACTCGCTCACTTCTGCGCGCAGCAGGCGCTCGTCGGCGTTCAGGGCGTCGAGTTCGGCTTCGATGGCGCGCACGGCAGCCAGTGCCGTGGGGTCGGGTTGCCCATCCGACGCCTCGGCAGCGAGGAGCGCCTGACGCGCCGCGAGCAAGCGCTCGACCAGGTCGAGTTCGGCCTGCCAGCGGGCTTCCAGCGCCTGCACCTCGGCCTGCAAGCCGGCGATGCGCGCGGACAGCGCCGCGCATTGCGTCGGGTTACCGTGGCCGACACGTTGTTCCTTCTCCACTAAATCCAGCTCGGTCTGCACGGCGGAGAGCTGGAACTGCAGCAGTTGCAGTGCGGCCGGCGGCGTGTGCAGCGTCACAGCCACGCGCGCGCAGGCAGTGTCCAGCAGGCTGATGGCCTTGTCGGGCAGCTGACGGGCAGGAATGTAGCGGTGCGACAGCTTGACGGCCGCGCTGACGGCGGCGTCCATGATCCATACGCCATGGTGCTTTTCGAGCATGCCGACCAAACCGCGCAGCATGGTCGTGGCGGCCGCTTCTTCCGGTTCCGGCACCTGCAGGACCTGGAAGCGGCGGGTTAGCGCTGGGTCCTTTTCGATGTGTTTCTTGTATTCACTCCACGTCGTCGCGCCGATCGTGCGCAACGCGCCACGCGCCAGCGCCGGCTTGAGCAGGTTGGCCGCATCGCCCGTGCCGGCCTGGCCGCCAGCGCCCACCAGGGTGTGCACCTCGTCGACGAACAGCACGACCGGTTTGACGGAGGCGGTCGCCTCTTCTAGCACACCCTTCAGGCGGGACTCGAATTCGCCTTTCATGCTGGCGCCCGCCAGCAGCGCACCGACGTCCAGTGACAGCAGACGCACCTCAGCCAGTGCCGGCGGCACCTTGCCTTCGGCAATGGCCAGCGCAAAGCCCTCCACCACGGCGGTCTTGCCAACCCCGGCTTCACCGGTCAGCAGCGGGTTGTTCTGCCGGCGGCGCAGCAGGATGTCGATCATGGTGCGGATCTCGTGCTCGCGGCCGATCACCGGGTCGATCTTGCCCTCGCGTGCCAGCGCAGTCAGGTCGGTACAGAAGCGCGCCAGGCCGGACTTGCCTGAGCCTTCGCCGGGCATCGCACCGCTGGCTTCACCAGGAATGGACGGCGCGAGCTCGGTGCCGTCGAAGGCGGCCTCATCACGCTCTGCCGAACCCTGGGTGATCATCGGCAACAGGTCGGTCAGCTGATCGACCGGGATGTCCTGGAACACCTGCGACATGCCCAAAGTCACGCGCCGCAGCTCGGGCGTGCGAAGCAGCGCCAGCAACAGGTGGCCGCTGCGCACCTTGTGGTCGCCAAACTCCAGCGTGGCGTGAATCCACGCACGCTCGATGGCCGCCTCGATGTGATGCGAGAAATCGCTGATCGAACCTGCGCCGGCCGGCAACTGGCTCAGCGCGCGCGTCATGTCGCGCTCGAGGGCATCAGCATCGCACTCGAAGTGGCGCAGTGCCCGCTTGAAATCGGAGTCTCCCGACTGCCACAACTGATGCAGCCAATGCACCAGCTCCACATACGGATTACCGCGCAGTTTGCAAAACGTGGTCGCGCTTTCAATACTCTTGAATAGCGTGATATCCAATTTTCCAAACAGGGCTTGCCGGGATAGCGCCATTTTCAATTTAGCCATTAGAAAAATGAAGCTGCCGATTTTATTGGCGCATTACCAGCCCATCAATAGAACACCCTGATCCGCCCCCGTTTTCAGACCATTCTCAAGCCCAATAACGGCCACAGCACAACACTCGATAAAAAATTGTGCCGAATCCGCAGTGACAAATAGTGCGTGCTAACCTCACGACCTAAATTAGCCCGTTATATATATGCAATGTTTGTTGAATTAGCACGCGACGGCAATCCAGATAACCCGGAATTTAGTCCAATTCTGATTGACGGCAGCGATCTCGTATTCGTTATGCCTGCAGCTGAATTCGTCCCCGCGGACGAAGTGCCTGCCGGGCTGACGGACTACGCCATATTCAGCAGAAGCGGCCCGTATGCGCAGTTGGAGAACCGCTGCAGCGTGCTGGCCTGCCGCGTGAACGGCACCGAAGTCCCATTCGGCGCCGAGGCCCCCGTGCGGCCGGGCGATGCGATCGAAATCGGCGTTGCCGCCTTGGTCGCACATGGAGAAATCGTCAGTTCCGCAGATACGACGCTGCTGTCACAGGCCGGCCAGAGCATCGACCCCGACGACTTGGGCGCCGCAGTGGACCCGCTGTTCATCCCGAAGCCTGTCGTTGATGCCGCAGAAGAACCGGCCACGCCGGCCGCAGACCCCGATGACTTCAGCGACTTGATCGCCTTGGCGGGCGCGTTCGGCAATGTCGAGCGCTATCACGACCACCCGGATGCCAGCGATCCACTGTCGATTCTCGATAGCGCTCCGGGTGCGGTGGCGCCGGATCATCTGCTGTTTGACGACGCGCGCGCCGACCCGCTGGTCCAACTATCGGAGGAGTACCGGCAGACCATGCTGCATGGCGGCCGCGACCCGTTGCGCGAACGCAAGGACCGTCGCCCCGAAACCTCGCGCCTGCGTGCGCCGGAAGATCCGTTTCTGGATGCTACCGAGCGGTTTGCCGACGGATCGCTCCTTGACGACCTGCTCGGGCCGCGCCAGAGCATCGACACCGTGCTCGATGAACTCGACAGCTTCGGCGCCGACCTCTTGTTTGCAGCCGACGAGCGCCAAGAGGTGCTCACGCTGGTGGCGCCACAGGGCCTCGTCAAGCAGCACGCCGCTGCGCCCTCGGCACAGCTCGCACGACGCGAGCACCACCTGATCAGCGTCGACAGCCACCTTCCCCTGGCTGACACCGCGACGCCCCACTTACCGGAATCCGCTCATGACCCTCTCGCTTGAAATCCAGGCATCGTCTGTCGACACCGACACCCTGCTCACCCGCCTGCAAACGCAGTCGCTCGCCGACATTCGCGCTCACGTGACCGAGACGGTGCGTAAGCAGCCGTCCAACGTGCGCGAGCGCTGGCTGCTGTTCCAACTGCTGTGCATTGACGGCGAATGGGAGCGCGCACTCAAGCAACTGCAAACCTGGGCGAAGCTCGAGCCGGAAGGCGAAACGCGCGCGCAACTGTATCGCGGCCTGATCAAGAGCGAGATGTTCCGCGCCGAAGTGTTTGCCGGCACCCGTACGCCCGGCTTTATCGACGCGCCAGCCGCCTGGGTCGAAAAGCTGATCGAAGCCAACATCCAGCTCGGCAAGGGCAATGTGGCTGCCGCTGATGCCCTGCGCATCGAAGCACTGGACGCGGCGCCCGCCTCGGCGGGTGAGAGCCCGACGCTGGGCGCATTCCAGTGGCTGACTGAAAGCGACAGCCGCCTCGGCCCCGTTTGCGAAATGGCCGTGGCCGGCGGCTACCGCTGGATTCCGTTCGACCGCATCCGCTCGCTCGCGCTGACGCCGGTGGGCATCCTGACCGACCTCATCTGGCGTTCGGCCACCGTCACGCTGCACGACGCCACCGTGCTCAAGGGCTACCTGCCGTCGCGCTATCCGGGTTCGGAACTCGGCGCGGATGCCCTCAAGCTGGCCCGCCAAACCACCTGGACCGATGTGGGCGACACCAACGTCATCGCCCTCGGCCAGAAGACCTGGACGACCGATCAGGGCGACTGGGGCCTGATGGAACTCACCGAATGCCGCTTCGGGGCGATCGACCATGAGCCAGCCTAACAACTGGCATCGGCCAGCCTACCTGCCTTCGCTGCTGGATCGCCTGCAAGACCACGCGCCCCAGCAGCGCAGCGAACGTCCGGAAGCCTATGCGCCGGACGAAGAAGGCATGCGCCGCATCATCCTGCGCGACCTCAGCCTGCTGCTGAACACCACCAATCTCGATGACGACTTCGACCTCGAGCGCTACCCGCAGGTGGCCGCGTCGGTCGTCAACTATGGTGTGCCCGCCATGGCGGGCAACTATCTGTCCGACCACAACTGGGAGGCCATCGAGCGGCGCATCCGCATGGCCATCATCCACTTCGAGCCGCGGCTGATCCCGGAGTCACTGTCGATCCGTCCGCGCCAGGACAAGGACCCGCGCCGCTACAACAAGCTGATGTTCGAAATTGCAGGCTTGGTGAAGTGGTCGCCGTATCCGCTCGAATTTCGCATTCAGAGCACGTTCGATCTGGAACTGAACAAGGTGTCGCTGGGCGAATCGCCGAGCAAGGAGCGCTAACCAATGGATCCGCAATTTCTCGACTACTACAACCGCGAGCTGACCTACATGCGGGAGGCGGCCGGCGAGTTTGCCGCCCAGCACCCGAAGATCGCTCGCCGGCTTGGCATGCAGGGCATCGAAGTGGCCGACCCGTATGTCGAGCGCATGATCGAAGCGTTCTGTTTCATGTCGGCGCGCACGCAGCTCAAGCTGGACGCGGAGTTTCCGCGCTTCACGCAGCGCTTGCTGGAAGTGGCGTATCCGAACTACGTTGCCCCCACGCCGTCGATGGCGGTGGCGCGCCTGCGCCCCAGCTTGCGCGAAGGCGACTTCAGCCAGGGCTTCAACGTTCCGCGGCATAGCCTGCTGCGCTCGGGCATTCCCCCGGGCGAACAAACGGCCTGCGAATTCCGCAGCGGCCAGGACGTCACCCTGTGGCCGATCGAAATTGTCGAGGCCAAGCTGACGGCCGTGCCGCCCGACATTCCCGACACCGAACGCCATCTGCTGCCGCACATGCAGTTGCGTGGCGCGCTGCGCCTGAAGCTGCGTACCACGCGTGAAGTCACGTTCGACCGCCTGACGGGGCTGGACCGCCTGCCGATCTACATTGGCGGCGACGAGCGTGTGGCCTCGCACCTGTTCGAGCTGATCCACGCCGGCACGGTGGCCACCGTTGTGCGGCGCCACGGTGCAACGCGTGGCGAAGGGCACGTCGTCGCCAAGAACCCGGTCGAATTCGAAGGGCTCAAGGCTTCGCAAGGGTTGCTGCCCCTGCCGTGGAACACCTTCCACGGCCACAACCTGCTGCAGGAATACTTCGCCTGTCGCCAGCGCTTCTACTTTTTTGCGCTCAACGACTTGGCGCGCGGCCTCTCAAAGGTCAACAGCAAGGAAGCCGAGATCGTCATCCTGCTCAACCGCCTGCCCGAAGAGCTGGCGACGCACGTGGACGCCTTGCGCTTTCTGCTGTTCTGCACGCCGATCATCAACCTGTTCCCCAAGCGCACGGACCGCGTGGAAGTCAACCGTGCCCACACCGATTTCCACCTGGTGCCGGACCGCAGCCGGCCGCTCGACTATGAGGTGTTCTCGGTCTCGCGCGTGTTCGGGCAGCGGGCCGAGACGTCTTCCGAAATCGCCTTCAACCCGCTGTACCAAACGCTGCACAGCGACGTGGGCAACAACGGGCGTTACTTCTCCATCCGGCGCGAGCAGCGTGCCCTCTCGGCCAACGCGCGCAAGTACGGCACGCGCACGCCTTATGTCGGCACCGAGGTCTATGTGTCGCTGGTCGACCAGAAAGAAGCACCGTATTCCGACGACATCCGCTACCTGTCGGTGGAGGCCTGGGTCACCAACCGTGATTTGCCGCGCCTGATTCCGCGCAACGGGGTGAGCGATCTGTCGATGTCGGATTCGGTGCCGATTGAGGGCGTAAGCCTGGTGCACCCGCCAAGTGCTCCGCGCCCGCCGTACGCCAGCGGCGAAACCGCCTGGCGACTCATCCGCCAATTGAGCTTCAACTACATGCCGCTGTCGGACCTCGACCACGCCGATGGGGGGCAGGCGCTGCGCAACATGCTGCGGCTGTTTGTTGCCGCCGGCGAGCGCGAACAGATGGCCCAGGTGGACGCGCTGGTTGGTGCACGCACGGAGCCCGTGGTTCGCCGCCTGCCCGGCGAGGGCCTGCTCGTCTACGGGCGCGGTGTGCGCTGCAGCCTCACAGTCGACGAGACAGGTTTCTCGGGCATCAGCCCGTACCTGTTTGGCCTGGTGCTGGAGCACTACCTGGCGCGGCACGTCTCCATCAACACGTTTACCGAGACCGAACTGATCTCGATGCAGCGCGGGCCCGTCACCCGGTGGCCCGCGCGCATGGGCGGGCGCGGAGCTGTCTGACGATGAGCACGCCTGACCTGTACCCGATCGAGCACACGCCGCACCTGCATCCCGATGAATTGCAGGCGTGGTTCAACGACCGCACACCGTGGAACTCCGGCTTCCTGAGTCTGATGCGCTGCATTGCCGCGCGCGACACGGATGCTCCAGCACCCGGCACCGCCACGCGCCCGCAGGAAGAGTCGTTCCGGATCGGGCAGCGCCCCACGATGGCGTTCCCACCGCGCGAAATCTCTTCCGTGGAGATGCACGACGGCAAGCTCGACGTCCAACTGTTCGGCCTGGGACTGTGGGGGCCGCAGGGCCCGCTGCCGCTGCACATGACGGAACTGGCCTACAGCCGCAGCGAAGGCCACCAAGACCACACGCTGGCCGCGTTTGCCGACCTGTTCCACCATCGCGCGCTTTCGCAGTTCTATCGGGCGTGGGCATCGTCACAGGCCACCACATCGCTCGATCGTGGCGAAGACGGAGACTTCTCGTTCTACGTCGGCAGCCTGATGGGCATTGACCCAGCCGAAGTCCAGCACTCCCCGTTGGCCCCGCACGCACGGTTCTCCGCGGTGGCCCACCTCGTGCGTGAGTCGCGCAACCCCGATGGCCTGGCCGCCACGCTGTCGAACTACTTTGGCGTGCCGTTTTCCGTAGATGAATACGTCACCCACTGGATTCCGCTGGCCTCCAGCGAACATGCCTACCTTGGCCAACCAGGCCCCGCCGCCATCATGGGCGAGGGTGCGATCCTGGGCGAGATGATTCCCGATCGCCAGCACAAATTCCGGCTCGTGGTCGGCCCGCTCGATCTCGACCAGTACCTGCGGCTCACGCCACACGGCGATGATCTCCCGACCCTCGTCGAGTGGGTGCGTGCCTTCGTCGGTCACGAGTACGACTGGGAGGTCAAGCTGCTGGTCAAACCGCACACCGCACCGCCTGCGCGCGCCGACGCCTCGCAGCGACTGGGCTACTCCACGTGGCTCGGTGAATCGATGGACGACCTGCCCGTCACGGGCATGGTCTTCGAGCCTGAGCAATACCTCTGACAAAGACATCCTCGCTATGAACGCCAACACTCCGCCCGCCGTTCTGCGCTTTGCAGACCTCCTGGAACCCGTATCAACCGAACACCCCACCGGGCCCGACCTCGAATACGATCCGGCCTTCGTCATGTTGCAAGCGGCTGTTGCCCCGCGCACCGAAGCGCAGTACGGCAACTTTGTCGACACGCCGCAATCCGTGAACTGGGCCGAAGCCGAACGCGATGCACGCGCCCTTCTGCTGCGCACGAAAGACATTCGCGTAGTGACCATCCTCACCCGCTGCCGTGCGCGCCAAGGCGGTGCCATCGGCCTGCGCGACGGTCTGGCGCTGCTCAAAGACATGCTTGAGCGCTATGGCGAAGCCCTGCACCCCACGCCGTTTGCCGATGGCGAGCGGGATCCGCTCCTGCTGTCCAACGCCCTGGCCGCACTTGCCGACCCGGATGCCATGCTGGCAGACGTGCGCGATATCGCGCTACCCAAGGCCTCCGGTCTGCAACTGCAACTGCGCGACGTCGAGCGGTCGTTCATGGTGCCGCGCCAAAAAGACGTGCTGGCGCCAGAATCGGCCACGCGCCTGCTGCAAGAACTGTGGGGGCGCTGCGAAAAGGCCGTCGCCGCGCTGATGGAGTCGCAACAGTTGCTGGAGGCCATCAACACTTGGTCCATCGATGCGCTCGGCGCCGACGCGCCCGACCTGGGTGCGCTAGCCCGCGTGCTGCAACCATACGCGCGCGCGCATCTGGATGGCGGGCAGGAAAGCGCCGCGCCGGCCATGGACGCCGCATCGGACACCGTCGATGACAGCGTTGCCCCCTCCTTGAGCGCGGAAACCACCACCACGGAAACCCCGGATCAGCCGGCGTTGCCCACGCCCCAGCCCATGACCCCATCCGCCCCAACCCGCATGGACCGCTGGTCCGCCCTGGCCACGCTGCAAGACGTGCGCACATGGTTTGAGCGTAACGAGCCCAGCAGCCCCGTCATCGTGCTCCTGCGCCAATCCGAACGCATGGTCGGCAAGCGGTTTTCCGAGTTGGCTCACATCATTCCTGCGGAGCTGTTGGCGAAGTGGGATGAGGTGGATGACTGATGTTTTTTATGTTTTCTCGCAGAACCGGTATGAAAAGAATCCTGACCGTCCTTTTGGCTCTCGGCACGCTAGCCGTCTCGCAACACACTCTTGCAGCCTGTCGCCAGATGTCGAAGGCCGATATCGATGCTTCGCTGATAGACAATCCGGCTGCAGCGGCCGTCAAGCTTCAGTCGTACCAACTCACCCTCCCCAGTGCAGTCGAAATATCACCCGACCTTGCGATTGGCGGAACCATTGCTTCTGGCACGTCGAACCTCCAAAGCGGCACGGTGCGCTTTGGCGTGTGCGAACAAGCCGTCGGAGGGACGATGACTTGGCACATGGCGAACCGCAACGAAGTAAAAAGCCCTGTTTATCAAACCGGGGTGGATGGTGTTGGCCTGCAACTTACCTATGTCCGTCCGAGCGGCACTACGTCGGACTTTGAGTTCGACACGACCTTTCCTGGCAACCCTAGCGGACTGGGATACATGGAACTCCGGGAAGGTGCGCACTTCAAGGCGACGCTGATCAAGACCGGTGATATCGCCAACAACGTCAACGTATTGGGCGGCGTTGTCGGCTCGGGTATAGCGCAGGATGGAAATACAGTCATTCAGGTCAGCAGCAACTTCGTCAATATCAAAATCCTGCCACGCTGCACCGTCAACAGCAGCAACATCAACATCGATTTTGGTACCTTCGGTCCGCGTAACGTCACCGCTACATCTGGCCCTAGCCGCCCTGTCAATTTCAGACTGGCATGCACTGGGGACAACATTCCCACCAAGGTGACGGCCACGTTGAGTGGCACACCGGATCCGGTCAACGCGAGCCTCATCAAGAACGATGGCACCGCTCAGCATCTCGCCATCCAGCTTGCGGACGTTTCGACGGGCACCGTGTTTTCCCCCAACAACCCCGTCAGCAAGCTAGAACAGACGCTTGTTGATGACGGGTCCGAGTTTGCGCTGACAACACAAGTCCTGCGCGTGGGGACTGCCACGCCCACGGCTGGGACGATTTCGTCCATCGCCACCATCACACTGAACCTCGAATGACACCGGACGGCCACGGTGCGAGCTGCCGTGGCCTTCGGTATTTCCATCGCCATGCAAGCCCCGACCATTTTTGTTCAGATTGCTGCGTACCGCGATCCGCAACTGATCCCCACCCTCATCGACCTTGTCGACCGAGCCTCGCGACCCGAGAACCTGCGCGTTGTGGTGTGCTGGCAGCATGCACCGCAGGAGGTAACTGCGCAGTTCATCGCGCACGGGTTCAGGAATTGGACGGTCAATCGCGAGGGTGAAGACACCGTGCACACGTTGCGCTATGGCGACGCACGCATCGAGCTCATCGACGTGCCTCACATGCGATCGCAAGGTGCCTGTTGGGCGCGCAACAAGATTCAGCAGCACTATCAGGGCGAGCGCTACACGCTGCAATTAGATTCACACCATCGGTTCGTGCCGAACTGGGATGTGAAGGTGATTGAGATGCTCGAATCGCTGCGGCCATCCAGCCCGAAGCCGCTTCTCACGGCGTACCTGCCAGCCTATGAGCCTGACGATGACACTCCGGAGACGCGCGGCCGCACGCCCACAGGCACCTGGTTCAGGGAAATTACTGCAGGAGGGGTCGTCATCTTCAACTCTGGAGACATCACGGGATGGGAAGCCATGGACGCCCCGCTTCCTGGGCGCTTCTACGGTGCGCACTTCGCCTTTGCCGATGGCAGCTTTGCGCAGGAGGTACAGCACGATCCGGAGTACTTCTTCTATGGTGAAGAAATCTCAATCGCTGTGCGCGCTTTCACTCACGGTTATGACATCTACTATCCGCATCGACTGATTGCGTGGCATGAATACTCACGCAAGGGCCGCGTCAAGATGTGGGACGAGCATGGTTCCGAAGCCAAAGACACCGGCAGCGTTGATATGGAATGGTGGGAGCGCGATCGCCGTTGCCTCCAGCGCAATCGGATTTTGTTCGGGATAGATGGAGAGGATCCATCGCAGATCGATTTCGGCAAGTACGGCTTTGGGACCAAACGCTCACTCAGGCAGTATGAAGCGTATGCCGGCGTCAGCTTCAAATGGCGCGGTGTTGAGCAGGCCACCCTCCAGCGGTTGCCTCCAACGATGCGCGACATGCCAGATGACGAAACGTGGAAAGCATCACTCAAGCGCTCCAACAGCATACGAATCTGCTCGCATCAGAACCCACTAGGCGAACTCATCGCCATCGACCAGTGCGTTGTGGAGGTGGAGGACCGTGCCGGCCAAGTGATGCACCGGCAAATATTTGATGGCGCAGAGCTACGCGATCGCATCGAAAACCATTGGCTGGACTACGTGCTGCATTTCGTCTCAGACGACGTCGAAAGAGCGCCCATGCGCTATGTGATTACGACGCGAAACGCCACCTCACAATTGATGGCCCGCATCGAAGAGCCACTCGGTAAACATTAACGCTTCGATGCCTTTCTGGGTCTAGCCCTTCACCCTTGCGGCCGCGTCGGCAATGCAAATGTGATGCCCCGGCCGTACTCAGATTTGCCTGATGGATAAGTCCCCAGCCAACGCCCCACACTCTGCGCTCGCTGATTTTCCGAGCACATGGGCATGCCAGATCGCGACCGACTCACATTGACTTCACAAGCATCTGCCACACCCGCCCTGGCAACCCTTTCAGCCATTGGTATGCTGGTCGCCACGGCCACGCATAGCCTGCCAGCCACCGGGCAAGGCACGCGACCCGGCGCGCCACCCGGAAACGCCTCATTGCCGTCGGCCGGTTCTTTGCTGCAGAACAACCCGATCCTAAACGCCCCCGCTGAGCTGGAGTAGCCCATCTCGATGCTATCCACTCGATCAGCAAGCTCTGCGCGTCCTTGCGGCTGCGCAACATGCGGTTGCAGCCCACCGCAACCGCACTCAATTAAATAACAAAAGGCCACCCCGATTGAGGAGTGGCCTTTTCCTTCTCGCTACCGCGCATCAGCCTACCCGAGAGCAGTCCGCGCGTAGCAGTACGGACTGCGCACGCCCTTCGTTAGCCTCCAATGAGGACATTCCCCGACCCTGCGGAGATAGTCGCTCCACAAGACACGGAATCACTCAGCCGAGCAGCAGGCTGGCTATTGATGAACACCGTACCCGACCCTTGCGTCACAGACACCGACCCGTGAATCGAGCACGAGCCCTGACTCGTATTCGCAATCGCGGCGGGAATGCTGTTGATGAAAACGTCGGACGACCCGCTCGTGACGGAGCCGCCTTCGCTGATTGAGTCACCTACTCGTGCTGCTGGTTGCATAAATCTCTCGCTATTGAATGATCCGTAGGTGCAGCACAGCCCTGTTGACATTGAGCTGTGCTGCTTGCCGCTTTATGGCTCGAAGCCTGTCGGCGAAGGCGTTGGCGTTGGCGTTGGCGTTGGCGTCGGCGTGGGCGTGGGCGTGGGCGTGGGCGTGGGCGTCGGCGTGGGCGTCGGCGTGGGCGTTGGCGTTGGCGTGGGCGTTGGCGTTGGCGTTGGCGTTGGCGTCGGCGTGGGCGTCGGCGTCGGCGTCGGCGTCGGCGTCGGCGTCGGCGTGGGCGTCGGCGTGGGCGTGGGCGTGGGCGTGGGCGTGGGCGTCGGCGTCGGCGTTGGCGTTGGCGTTGGCGTTGGCGTTGGCGTTGGCGTTGGCGTTGGCGTTGGCGTTGGCGTCGGCGTCGGCGTCGGCGTCGGCGTGGGCGTCGGCGTGGGCGTTGGCGTCGGGCCAGGCGTTGGCGTCGGGCCAGGCGTCGGTGCCGGCCCAGGCGCCGGTGCCGGAGTCGGCGTTCCCGTTTTCTTCTTGTTAACACCGCCAGCCGTTCCGTCAGCGAGCGTCGTGCCGGAAAGGGCATCCCCCGCCCCCGGGATCACCAGCGGCAGCGGCACAGCACCAGCCACACCGGCACCACCGCCGATACCGCCAGCCCCACCCACACCGCCACCGCCACCACCACCGGTAGCGCTGTCGGAATCGCCCGGGTTGATCTGCACCACCCCGCCCTGGATCGTGACCATGGCATCGCCAATCATCTTGATGATGTTGCCAAGAATCTTGACCGTACCGTCCGGACTCAACACGATCGCAGACTGGCCGCACTTGATGGTAACGTTGATGCCCGCCTCCATCAGCAGCGCGCCACCCACCATGGTGGAGGCCACGCCGCCGACGGTCGTCATGTGGGCACCGCCCACGGTCATGGTGTAGGCACCCCCGACTGCGTTGACAGAAGCACCGCCCACCGTGGAGGTGGTTGCACCGCCCACGGTCAGCATGGAGGCACCGCCCACCAGCTTGGTGTCAAGCGCGCCGATCTTGGTGCTCGACTTCGTGCCGATCACCATCACGTGCTCGGTGCCGATGGTCGTCTTGCACGACGTACCGATCACCATGGTGTTCGACGTGCCGATCGAGGTCGTCGAGTCTTGCGCAATGGAGTAGGTCTGCTTGCCGCCTACGCTGTAGGTGCTGTTGGAGCCCACGACACTGTTGTAGTTGTCGCCAATCGAGCGGTCCATGTTGGAGCCCACACCCACGGTGTAGTTGACGCCAACCGTGCGCGACTCGTTGTTCTTGGTAAGGGTGTTGGTGTCCTTCTCACCCTGGATGTACAGCTCCTCGGCGCCTGGCTTGTCTTCAAAGCGAATGCCGTTGTAGTTGCCCGAGCCGCCGCCGACCGTGTTGCTCTTGAAGCCGCTCTGCGTGGCATTGCCCGGCAGCTCCCAAGGCGGACGCGTCGAGCTGTTGTACAGGCTGCCGATGATGAGCGGACGATCCGGGTCGCCATTCCAAAAGTCCAGAATGACTTCCTGGCCGATCCGCGGAATATAGATGCCACCAAAGCTCGTACCCGCCCAGGCTTGGCTCACGCGCACCCAGCAGGAATCGGTTTCGTCATTGCGGCCGTAACGGTCCCACGCAAAGCGCACCTTGACGCGGCCAAACTCGTCGGTCCAGATCTGCTGCCCGGACGGGCCCACGACAATCGCCGACTGCGCGCCGCTGACCTTCGGCTTGGGTGTCACGCGCGGCAGGCGGAAGACCTCGCTGGTGGGCTGCACGAGGAAGCCGTTCTGGCACTCGTACGCATAACCGCCGCCGGACTCTTCCGCAATCTCCGACAGGCTGAGCTTGGATTCGATGACTAGGTATTCACGGTTTGCGTCGGTGTGCTCGTGGCCGGTCAGCATGAAGGTCTGGCCGCAAGCCAGTCCGCGCACGTTGCCCAAACCACGGCCGCGCGTGCCGGGCGCGCGCTGCTCTTCCATGCGTACGCGGGCGATCAAGTCGCCGTGCGTGCCATCGGTGTAGTCGCCGGGCCAGGAGAACACTTCACCCTGAGCCCAGTTGGTTTCACGCGGCTGCCGGTTGACCGTCAACAGACGTGCGGCCGGACGCGTGAAGTCAAAGTCGTCTTGAATGAACACGCCCGGGCGAATGTCTTCCCATGCCGTGAACAGGCTGATGTACTCCTCGTCCACCTTGCCGCCTTCGGGCAGGTAGGCCAGCTTGTGATACGCCTCGCTCGGGGATTTGCGATGCGCGCCCACGTGGTCGCACAGCACCAACCGGTGCTTGCCATCGCCATGCTCGAAGAACCAGTAGATGCCCCACTCCTCCATCAGGCGCTGGAGGAAGTCGAAGTCCGTCTCGCCGTACTGCACTTGGAACGCGCGCGGCTCGTTTCGGGCACTGGAACCCGCGATCTGGTACTTGGCCGCCTCCAGGCGCTTTTCCACCGGGAACGGGTATTCCGACAACACGTGGTCGATGATGTCGACGACGCTTTTGTCCTGGAAGATCTTGTAGTCGGTGGTCAGCGTGGTGAGCCACAGCCATGGCCGGATCACGACTCGATAGACGTTGTAGCGGCCTTCCTCGCGCAGGAACCCTGCCTCGGTCACCAGCCCGCTGATCTCTCGGGTGCCGGCGCCTACACCGCCTTCGCTGCCAGCACCGGAGCCGTCAAGCTGGATGGACACCGTCATCTCGTTGCCAACGAGATCTTTCAGATCCAGGTTCGCACTGGCCGCCAGCGGCACGGTGTAATCGTCCGGGGTGCGCAGCAACAGGTCGTATTGGTACAACTTGCCCAGCGTCTCGGCGCCCTGCATCGAAAGGAAACGCAGCGCCGGTTCACCCAGCAATTGGGGCATCGCATCACTGCGCACAGTGACGGTTCGGTTGCCCACGCGGGTTGAGGTCAAGGGATTAGTCGACATTCAATCTTCTCTTTACAAACCATCGACAACAAGGACTCGCTTTTGCACCCGGCCCATCCCGGCACAAACGGAGCCCACAAGATCTATGCAGATGCGGCGCTGGTGCCGCGTGTGGGGCGGCGTACGCCAACCGACGCTTTGCGCAGCAGGATGGCGATCACCACGTCAGCCGGTAGCACGGCCGCCGCGCGCAGCAGCCGCTGCGCCGCAAACTCGAGGTCGCGGTCCGTCCGGGCGTCCACCACGTCATTGCCGAAGCCGACGATTTCGTACATCACGCTGACGGCGGGCACGCCTGATGCCACGACCGTGCCGTCTTCGCCCAGGATTTCCGTCACCCACGCGATGGGGGTGGCGAAGATTCCAAGCCAATGCACGAGCAGGCTGGCAATCTTGCTGACGTTGCGCGGCGCATGCAGCGCGCTGATGGCTTCGTCGCTTGCTCCCGGCAGGCGTCGCCCGACGTACGTCAGTGCGCGCTGCAGCTTGTCGCTGTTCGGCTGCCGCCGAAACGCCAGGCTTTCGCGATAGGCGGGAAGGTAGTGGCGCAGCGTGTGGCAGTTCGAGGCGATGGCCCGCTCAAGCTCGCGTGTTTCGGGCTCGTAGTAGCTGGGCAGTTGGTCGAACCAATAAGTCGTGTCTGCGGCGCGTGTGTGCATAGTCGAACAAACCGGGAAATCAAAGGAATGCAGGGGCCAACGCCCGTCGGGGTCCGGTCATGCACCGACCAGAACATCCGCCTCGTAGCGGTAAGTGCGGTCGACCGTGATGCGGTGGCAACCGACGAAGTGGCCTTGGCGGTCCTGTTGCCAGAACCAGCCGCTGTTACGCTGCTCTGTCAGGCAATGCGGCCAGCGGGACCAGGGGGCAGACGCGGTGCCACGCAGTGCGCCTGCAATGTCGTTTTGGTGTTCGGGGCCGAGCAAAGCCGCCATGTCTTGCGGGGGCACAGCCCGACGTAAACCCAGCTTGGCCAGGATACCGGGTCGCGCCGCATCGAACAGCCGCGCCAACCGCACATCGAGCGGCACCGCCGTGCAAGCAACATCCACCTGACCGTTAGGTGTCGGCATATAACGCGCAATCAACCTTGCCTGCCAGAACAGCGCGTTGCGCGGTTGTGCGAGCG
Source organism: Ralstonia sp. 25C (assembly GCF_051904805.1). NCBI lineage: Bacteria > Pseudomonadati > Pseudomonadota > Betaproteobacteria > Burkholderiales > Burkholderiaceae > Ralstonia > Ralstonia sp. 25C. The sequence continues at coordinate 1,098,413 of NZ_CP196737.1, forward strand.
CGTCCACCAACCAGCGGCCAGAAACCACTTGAAAGATGACGAGCGGATGCCGCCGGCCCACCTTGTCGCAGGAATCGATCATCACGCCGGCCACAAACCGGTTGCCCGAAAACGGCAGACATCCTGGCGACAAGACGAAGCTCCACGGCAATGGGTGCGCCGGCACCGAAGCGGACGCTGCGGCGTCCGCGCGATGCCAGTCCGGCGCAATACCCGAACCATGCCGCTGTAGCGACAGCGGCCGCCGCCCCATCTCCTGGATGGGATGACACTGGAACCAGTGGCGCCAGTCCTCGACCTGCGCCGCACTGGCCCTCGATCGAATGAAATCACCGAACGCCGGCAGTTTTCCCCACACTGAAGCCTGACACGCCATCATGCCCCTCCTCCTCGCGGACAACGGAAGCCCTTGAGCAGCGACGAAGTCAACGGATTGGCTTGACCGCTGGTCACCAGCTCCAGCACCGCGTGTCGGCCGTCCAGCGTGAAGTTGACCGCCATGCGGCTCGCGGATGCCGTTTCAACGGCACGGCCCCGCTCCATCATCCGGAACAACGCCCACGGCCCATTGGCGAGGATCGTCGACGTTTCCGGACGCACACGCGGGTTGGCCGTGATCTCAGCCGTGGCGCCACCGCGGGGCCCTGGCCAGGTGACGGAGAACGGCACGACCGGCCCGTGTGCGTAACGCATTCCCTGACCATCGATGTCCATCGACAACTCGGTGACCTCCGGATCGAGCGACGCCACCTTGACGTCCATCTTCCAAGCCATGCGCTTGGCGCCCGGCTCGCGGAAGAAGATGTCGCGGATCGCCGCCGCCTGCTGGAACGGCAACAGGCTCGGGCCATTGATGGCCGGCATGCCTGGGCTCAGCGGCTTGTAACGCCACGGCTTCGTTCCCGTGTCGACATAGGCAGCCAGGTTTTTCTGGAAGAACGTATCGAGCAGCCCATCGGCGGCGAACACACGGTTGAAGTCTTCGATATCGACTTCCTGCGTGCTCGCGGCAAACGGATACTTGCCATCGATGGCGCGACGGCACACCTCGCCAACGCTGGAATCGACTTGGAGTGCGAGCATGCTGCCGACCCCCTGGTTGACCTTCTGCGTCGTGCGGTCTGAGATGCCGGCCAAGATGGCCCGCAGCGGCGCGGGCAGCTTGGCGGATTCCATCTTCATTGCGGAACCGATGTCGGCCGTCGGTGGCATCGTCGACGTGGCGAGTGCGTTGTCGGCAACTGCCAGCCGGGTGTATTGCTCATTGATCAGCCCGATGATCGCGTCAAGCTGCAGCGGCTTGGTCGCGCTGGCGACTGGTGCGCTCTGCGGCGCGGGTCCGTTGCCCGTGTCGGCCATGCCCGTGACAACCTCGCGCAAGGCGGCGAAGTGGTTGTCCACGAGCTCCTTCTCCATGCGCAGCTCGGGGCGGGCGGCACCTACCTTCTCTGCTGCCGATGCAGCGATGCTTGCCGCGCGCGAGCGGCGCTTGGCCTCGCTCGCGGCCGCGTCGGCCAACCCGGTGCTATCGGCTGGCGCGGCGTCCATCGCCGACAACGACGTTTGCTTGACGATGGCACGTGCCAAGCGCACCAGCGGGGAATCGGGCGATGCCATCGTGCGTAGGGTCTGGAGATCCAGCGCCAGCGATCCGGACACATCGTCACCGATCGAGACAGGTCGAATGTCGTCGACAAACTGCTGCCAGTAGTTGCCGTAGTCCGTGAGGTATTGCCGGCGAATGTCCTGCGCCAACGCGCCGCGCGCAAGCGGAAGACCAGTGTTCTGCATGGCGCTGGTCACCTTTGCGGCGATGTCCTCACGACCCATGACCCACGCGTCTTCCGTTTGCGCCTGCGCGAGAAACTCGGGGAGGCGCTTCTCGAACACCTCGTGGTAACCCTCGTATGTATAGAGCCCGGGCACCCCGCGATCGAGCGCGGGATTGCCGGCCAAGGTAAAGACGGAGGTGGCCTGCGGGCCCACCGCCGTGACGAGCGTGAAGTTTTCGGGCGCTTCACGCTCCATGACCGCCTTCGCGCGCTCGTATAAACGCGCGGGGGCGGGGTTGCTGTTCAGGAACGTGCGGGCACGTTGCACCAGCTCGGCGTTGCGGGTCACGCTCGGTGCCACCGGCTTGCCGTCGGCAAAGAGGGCGTCCAGATGCTGTGCCATGACCGTGCGGTCGCCAAAGGCGCTGCCGCTGTCATTGCGTTCCCAATCGCGCATCACCCAATGCTTGATCGCCTTGGCGTCATAGTGCTTGCTGTCGAACAGCATCAGGTAGATGGTCAGCGTGCGATATGTGCCATCCGGATCATTCGCGGCAATGGCATCACCCAGCGCGCCTTCGATGCGGCGCACGATCTGCGGCAGTAGCATCTGGCGCTCGAGGCTCTGGTAGGTCTTCTCGGAAGCGTCGATCACGCCCGGTGCCGTATACAAGCCGTAGCGATACCCGCCGCCCGGGCTTTCCAGGTCGATGTTCTGATACTGCGGCAGATCGCGCGAGGCGGTCAGGATCTCGCGGATACCGCTCACGTTCGGCGCCTTGCGGAAAGTCTTGACCTGCGCAGCCAGCGCATCGGTCTTCTTGCTGATGGCCTGCAGGTAGGCGTGGTTGTTGTCAAAGCTGACGATGAGGGCGCTCACCAGCCAGATGAACAGCACCAGCGACACCACGTGCCCCAGCATGCGCAGCATGCGGAAGCGGAATTCCCAGCGCAGGTTTGGCCGCACAAGGTGCGCTTCGGCAATCACGACCTTCTGGAACAGATGGTGCAGGAAATAGCTGCGGTGTGCGGTGGGCACCGTGCTTTGAGCCAAGCCGTCATCCGCACCTTGCCCAGGCGCCAGGCGGGCTAGCCCGCGACGCAGTCGCTGGAACAGGGTCGTGCGGTCCCCCGGCATCGGCCGGTCAGTTTGCGCTGCACTGGTGAAGTACACGCCGCGCAGGTTGCTGTGCAGTTGCGTGTCGTCGTAGCGCGAGTCGAGGAAGATGAGATCGACCGTCGCCGTCACCAGGCGCGCGAGGCTGCGGAACTCCTGAGGCAACGCGTAGAGCTTCTTGCGGCGATCGTTCTCGTACTCTTCCTGCAGGCGGTTATCCATGCCCGCCTCGAGACGGCGCTCGAGCAATTGCAGCTCGGTCACGCAGCGCTGGCGCAGGCTCTCGGCACTCACGCGGGTGAAGTCTTCCTCGTAGGGCAGCGTGAAGCCCCACACCTGCGTGCGCCCCTCGGCCGTCAACGACTGGAAGTACTCGGCGAACCCCGGCAGCAGGTCGAGCTTGGTCAGTGCCACATACACCGGGAAGCGAATCCCCAGGTGCTGGCGCAACTCGCCCAGGCGAGCACGCATAGCGGCTGCCATGGCGGTACGTTCGGCGGCCGAGCGGCTCAGCAGATCGGCCACGCTGATCGTCAGCACCGCACCGTTGATGGGCGCACGCGGGCGATACTTACGCAGGAGTCCAAGGAAACCCTGCCACTCAGCGGCGTTGGTATCGGCAACGTTGCTGTCGTTCTGCTCGTTTTGCTCGGTGTAGCGGCCGGCCGTATCGATCAGCACGGCCTCGTTGGTGAACCACCAATCGCAATTACTCGTGCCGCCCTCACCTTGCACCGAAACCGCGCCCATCTGTTCGGCCAGCGGGAACTGCAGGCCGGAGTTCAGAATCGCGGTGGTCTTGCCCGCGCCCGGTGTGCCGATGACCATGTACCACGGCAACTCGTACAGATAGCGCTTGCTTTCGAACAGTTGACGCACACCCACGGAGGTGCTGCGCATGCGCTTGAGCTGCTGCATCGCCTTGGCGACAACGTTGCTCACCTCACGAATTTCATCGCGGGCGATGGAGCCGGTGCTCTTGTCGGTCAACGGATGCAGAATCCGCTTGAGCAGCGCATCATTCGAGCGCACGGCCTGCCACAAGCGATACAGCCCATAGATGGCGTAGCAGAACACGACGATGGAGATAGCGAGCACCCGCACCCAGACAGGCTCAAACGGATGCATTTCGCCCACAGCCAGCAGCGGCGCGGCGTGCCAGAACAGCAGACACAGTGCGGCTACGCCAATGACGCTCGCCGGCCATTTCAGCCACCAGAACAGCAGCAGCGCCAGCAGCATGACGATGACCGTCACGCGCATTGGCACGCTTGCGAGTGGATGCAGCCCGCCAAACGCCAGCAAGGGGCCGACAAACCAAACGGCAACACCCAGCAGGACGATGGCGATGAACGCCAGCATCTGGCGCGAGAAAATGAACTGGAAAAATCGTTTCAAATAAGACATAGCTGTCCTCCCGTCACGGCGTCACGACGAGAATCTCGACGCGTCGGTTGCGGGAGCGATCGGCCGCGTTGGCGTTGCTGGCGATAGGCTCGCTATCACCTCGGCCGACGGACTGGATGCGCGCTGCCGGTGTGCCGTGCTGCTGCAGGATCTGCGCGACGAACGCCGCACGTTTTTCCGACAGCACCTGGTTATTCGGAAACTCCTTCGTCTTGATCGGCTGGCTATCGGTATGCCCCGTCACCGTCACGTTGCCGCCAACACGGGCGACTTCGCGCGCGACCTTTTCCAAAATCGGATCGATTTCAGGACGTACCTGGCTCTGCCCGGGCACGAACATCGCATCGCCCTTGAACGTCACCAGGCTGCTGTGGTCGTCCTCCTTCACGGTCACCAGACCACGTGCGATTTCATCCTTGAGCAGCACCGACAGGCGCAGCTTCTGCGCGGGCGCGGCAACCACCTGCTGGCGCCCGATCTCCAGAATGCGCACCTCGAGCCCATTGCTGGACGACAGCAGTTGGTACTTGTACCAAGAGAACAAACCGAATAACGCCAGGGCAAACACGGCACCCATGGCCCATACCGGCACCGTGCGCATGACGCGGAGCTGGCCCGGCGCCTCGCCCTGCCAATGCGGCGAGAGTTCGTGCTGCACGTTTTCACGCGCGCCGCTGATGAGCGTCAGCAAGCGCTGACGAATCTTGTCCAGATGGCGACGGCCATCGTCGACCACGCTGTAACGCCCTTCGAAGCCGAGGCCGAGCACGCGATACAGGATCTCCAGCACCGAGACGTACTCTTGCGGATCGGTCGCCATGCGGCCGATCAACAGGAAGAACTTCTCGCCGCCATCCACTTCGCCTTCGAAGGTGATGAGCAGGCTCTTGGCCGCCCACACGCCACCGCCGCCCCAACGCGTACGGTTAGCCGCTTCGTCCAGCGCTGTACACAGGCAATAACGCACCGCCGCCATGTGCTTCCAGGGCAGATTGGCCTTGTCGCAGAGCTTCTGGAAAACGCTGACCTCACGCACGAGCAACGCGCGCAAGGAGGCCACCGCCTGCAGGTTGTCGAGCCTTGTCGGCATATCGGCAAGCGCGCGCAGCAGCGGTTGAGCCGCTTCCAGCAACGGGTTCGGCGCTGCCAAGACTTGGTCCAGACGCGCCTGCGAATCCGCCAGCGGGTCGAAGAGGCTCAGATCGACCACCGGTTCTTGATGCTGTTGCTCTGTGGCAGGCGCTTGCGCGCGCGCCTCGGGTTTCACTGGCGCGTCGGAAGCGGGGTACGTCGCGAGAAAATCGAACGACGCCTCGTCATATCCGCTCATTTCAGACGGACCCCCCACAGTTCAAGCTTCAGTTCGGGGAAGTGTCCGGCGATGTGCATGGCCAGCCCGCCCTGTTGCGCGATCTGATCCCAGAACGGACCGGAACGCGACAGCTCGTAATAGATGTAGCCCGAGTTGAACGGAATCTGGCGCGGCGGTACCGGCAGCGGCACCAGCGTGAGACCCGGCAAGTGAGAACGGATCAACTCCGGCAGGCGCTGCGGCGGGCTGATCTTGGTCTGCGCGGCAAACTGTTGCTGCAGCACTTCCGACGGCATCTGGGCGCCGACGGCCAGCACCAGGCTGGCGTAGCCCGCCAGCTCGGTCGGCAGCATCGTGGCCACGCGGATACCGTGCGGCTGTTCGACCAGCGGAATCGGCTGCGCACCGCGCACCAGCACCTGGTTCAGCAGATAGTGGACATCATCGACCAGCGGCTTGATGCTCTGATACAGACGGGCATGGTCGTAGCCAGGCGCAGCAAGCGGGCGACGCGTCTGCGAACGCACAAACGTCGACAGCTCGCCTGCGAGCATCGCCAGTTGGCTGTACAACTCCACCGGCGCTGTCTCTCCGATGCGGCGCATATGGTCGAGCAGCGGCTCATAGCGATTCAATACTTGCAGCAGCAAGTAGTCCGCCACTTCGGCTGACACGCCAGGCTTGCCGTCGCTGCCCGACAGGCGGCCCGCCAACGCGTCGGCGCGCAGCTTGGCCAGCCCATGCAGCTGGAGCACCCACTCACGCAGGAGCGGATTGGCGCCATAGCTGACCACGGGTGGAATATGGTCGGAATCATGCAGCGTGACGGAACCGTCAGCCTGCAGCGACTTGATGCGGGTCAGTGCAATGCCGATCCACGATTGCGTCAGCTCCTTCTCAGGCAACAGACGCAAGCGAAGATGCGCCAGTTGAACCGGCTTCGGCCCTTGCCCGATGGCGTTGCTGTCGCGCAATTCGTTATCGAAGGCGAGATAGCGCGCCAGTGACCCGCCATCCTGCTCGGCAAACGTCGTTTCTTCGGTATTGGGCAGACGCAGGGGCGCCGCCAGGTAGATGACCTGGTCCTGGTGCTCGGGCGCGATCGTCAGCGGCGGCGGCGGCGGCGTATGGCCAGGCACATCGAACGGCGTGCCATCCGGAAAGACCCCGGCCCCGCTCTTGAAGACGAGCTTGCCGAACGACAGCGATTCATGGTCGATGTCGTACTGGCTGAAGCCCCAGAAGAACGGGCTCAACGCCGCGGCACGCTTGTGCGCGAAATACTCGAAGTAGCGCTCTTGCTGCTGGAAGAGCTGCGGACGAAGAAACAAGCCTTCGCTCCACACAACCTTGTTGTACCAACTCATGGTTAGTTATCCTCAGATTGGATCGCTGCCGCTTGCCGGCCGAGGTCGATCTTGAGCCGGGCCTTGTGCTCGGGAAGCACCGCGCGGTACCAAGCCGCGTCAGGTGCGGGAGGCAGCTTGTAGACAACACGCCACACCGATTTGCCCAGGTCGCGATAGCCAGCGAGAACCCCGATTGCCGTCGTGGCCGGGTTCGACTTGCGAGTGATGTCCTGCTTTTCGCCGGGGCGCAGGATGTATTCATCCGTTGCCAGAACGTCTTCGCCCAGCGTCTTCTTGCTTGCGTTCTGCAATGAGAAGAAATCCGCCTGCTCAAAAGCCGTGGCCGACTTCAACTCGTAGATGCGCACCATGACCGGTGCGGCCCGCCCCTGCTCGTCTGGGTTGACGTCGTCAGCCACTTCCACCTGGAGCCGCAAACCGATCGGTTCCTTGGCCGGAGGCGCCCAAGAGCTACAGGCACTCACCGACACACACAGACAGAGCACGGCCAACCAGGCAGATGAGCGCCCAAGCGATCGGCGTACCAACAGAGAGACGCTCATCAGAGGCTTCCTATCTATGAATGGGCTGGAGGAGCCACTGGCCGAAGCGCCGCATGCGACGCTCCGGTCAACAGCCCGGAAGACCCCCACCGACATGTCGGCGGGGAATCTTCATCCAGCGGTTGAGAACGCGGGATTAGGCAGTGTTCTTCTTGATGTCGAACGTTGCGGTGATGGCACCACCGCTGCCGCCTTGGGCGTTCTGAACGACGTACTCCTGCTTCATGCTGGAGAACGACAGGCGCACGATTTCACGCGGACGCGATTCATCGGTGCTCACGCCCGACGGGCTGACTTGCGTCACCAGCACGTCTTTCATCGTGAACTTCAGGTATTCCAGCGGGCTGCCGCCGGCCTTACGGACGACCAGCTTTGCCTCAGGAATGTGCTTGCCCAGCAGGCAGTACTGCGTGAGGTTGGGGGTCGCACGGTCGATGTAGTGCTCGAATTGCAGATCGTTGACGGTCGCCTTACCAGCGCCACCGCCCGAACCAGCGTGCATGTTCGACTGCTGCGAGACGTTCCACGACCAGCTCAGAACTTCAATTTCGTTCTTGTGGCTAGCGTCTTCCGACTCACCGTCGATGCCATTAATTTTCAGGAAAATGTCCTGTGCCATCGCACTACTCCTTAACTTGCGTGGTTGAACTTCAAAACAAGAGCTGAAGGGTCAGGAATATTTAGAGAGCGCCCGCCCAACCGCTCAGCCGAATTGCGGAATGGACCATTCGGCGTATTGGGCGCGCGCTTAGAGAGCGGCGTTCAAGTGAAAGCTCGTGGCAAGCGGTGCGCTACCAGCCTGGCAGCGCACGTGGCTCTTCGCTTAGGCGGCTTCCTTCACCAGCGGCAGCTTGGCGACCAGTCGCAGCGACACGGTCAAGCCTTCCAGCTGGAAGTGCGGGCGCAGGAAGAACTTGGCCTGGTAGTAACCCGGGTTGCCCTCGACGTCTTCCACCACCACCTCAGCCGCCGCCAGCGGACGACGTGCCTTGGTTTCTTGCGACGAGTTGGCCGGATCGGCGTCGACATAGTTCATGACCCATTCGTTGAGCCATTGCTGCATGTCTTCGCGCTCCTTGAACGAGCCGATCTTGTCTCGCACGATGCACTTCAGGTAGTGCGCAAAACGGGAGCACGCGAACAGGTACGGCAGACGCGCCGACAGGTTGGCGTTGGCCGTCGCGTCCGCGTCATGGTATTCAGCCGGCTTTTGCAGCGACTGCGCACCAATGAAAGCCGCGTAGTCGGTGTTCTTGCGGTGAATCAGCGGCATGAAGCCGTTCTTCGACAGTTCAGCTTCACGACGGTCCGAAATGGCGATCTCGGTCGGGCACTTCATGTCCACACCGCCATCGTCGGTCGGGAAGGTGTGGCTCGGCAGGTTTTCCACCACGCCACCGCTTTCCACGCCGCGGATCAACGTCGCCCAGCCGTAGCGCTTGAACGAGCGGTTAATGTTGACGGCCATCGCGTAGGCAGCGTTCGACCACGCGTACTTGCTGTGGTCGGCACCGTCGGTTGCCTCTTCAAAGTTGAATTCGTCGACCGGATTGGTCGTGACGCCGTACGGCAGTCGCGACAGGAAACGCGGCATGGCCAAGCCGATGTAGCGCGCATCTTCGGAGTTGCGCAGCGAGTTCCACGGCGCGTACTCCAGGTTCTGCGTGAAGATCTTGGTGAGGTCGCGCGGGTTGGCGAGCTCTTGCCACGAATCCATTTGCAGCACGGACGGCGAAGCACCCGTGATGAATGGCGCATGAGCCGCCGCAGCAACCTTGGCAATCGAGCCCAGCAGATCCACATCCGGCGGGGTGTGGTCAAAGTAGTAGTCAGCAACCAGGCAGCCGTACGGCTCACCGCCCAGCTGGCCGTATTCTTCTTCGTAGATCTGCTTGAAGAACGGGCTTTGGTCCCATGCCACGCCTTTGTAGCGCTTCATGGTGCGACGCAGTTCTTCCTTCGAGATGTCCATGAAGCGGATCTTCAGCTTCTCGTCGGTCTCGGTGTTGGTCACGAGGTGATGCAGACCGCGCCATGCGCTTTCGAGTTGCTGGAATTCCTGGTGGTGCAAGATCAGGTTGATCTGCTCGGACAGCTTGCGGTCGATCTCGCCAATGATGGCTTCGATGCTCTTGTAAGCGTCGTCGGAAATCGTCGTGGCGTTGGCGAGCGCTTGCTCGGCCAGCGTCTTCACCGCATTTTCAACGGCTTCGCGTGCTTGCTCGGTTTTCGGTTTGAATTCACGCGACAGCAGCGCGTTGAAATCGGATTGCGTTTCTTGTTGATTAACAGCAGAGGCTTTTGCTTGTGATTCGCGTGCGGCCATCTCTTCCTCTCAAATAAGCTGAATTGATAATTGCGACTGAATGCGCAATTAATCCTGGGACTTCGGCTCGGCAGATGCCGCGTCACGCGGTTCTGCCTTCGGTGCCTTGGCGAGGGCATTCAGCAGGGCAGGGTCTTTCAGCACTTGCGTCACAAGGCTTTCGGCGCCGGACTTGCCGTCCATATACGTTTGCAGGTTGGCGAGCTGGGTGCGCGCTTCCAGCAGTTGCGACAGCGAGCCGACCTTCTTGGCGATGGCGGCTGGCGAGAAGTCGTCCATGCTCTCGAAGGTGATATCCACCATGAGCTGGCCGTCGCCCGTTAGCGTATTGGGCACCGCAAATGCAACGCGCGGCTTCATGGCCTTCATGCGCTCATCGAAGTTGTCGATGTCGATGTTGAAGAACTTGCGATCACCCACAGCAGGCAGCGGCTCGAGCGGTTTGCCCGACAGATCGGCCAGCACGCCCATGACGAAGGGCAATTCGATCTTTTTTTCCGAGCCGTAGATCTCGACGTCATATTCGATCTGAACGCGGGGTGCACGATTTCGCGCAATGAATTTCTGTGAACTATTGGATACGGACATGGAAGCTCCGGCGTTGTATCTCGTGGTGAAATTGAGCGGACCGGTGGGTTCGCCTCTTAGGGGTCCCAACGTATTTTCCGCAGATGATCGTACGACGCTGTCAGCGCGCGATATATGAGAGTTGTCTTAAAGGGCGTCGCGTTATCCCGAAAAAATGGGTGCTGTTAAGCAACGCGAAACCCTTGCGACAACCCAAAGCAGGGGGCGTGAACGTGCAGGCTGTGCCAACGTTCACGCCATGACCCGATAGGGCTCAGTGCGACGGCTCGTCCGGGATGAGCGTGATGACAACCCGACGATTACGAGCGCGGCCGTCGGCGCTCTCGTTGCTGGCCACGGGCCTGGTGTCGCCGTAGCCCTGAATGGCAAACCGCGTGGGAGACAAGCCCGACTGGCTGACAAACCAATCTCGGATGGCGCGGGCACGCGCTTCGGAGAGCTGCAAGTTGGTGGCAGCCAAGCCAACGTTGTCCGTATGCCCGGCGATGAGTACGCGCGTACCTTGGCTGGCAAGAATCTCCCGCAGCGGACCGGCCAGCTGTTTCGCAACCCCCGGCTTGAGCGTGGTCTTGCCGCTGTCGAACAGCGACAGGCTATCCAGTGTGAGCGCCACGGGTGGCGGGCGGTAGCTGGCAATGGCCTGATCCAACACGGCACCCAGCGCGGCGCCCGGATAGAGCCCCCACCCCAGGCCCAGCGGCACGCCAGCACGCTCGTAGTTGCGCAACTCCGTGCGGTCGCTTTCGAGTTGATGCAGCGCGTCTCGCTTGCCGTCGGGGTTGCTGTTCGGCACCTGGTTGTACACGGCAAGGCTGGTAGACATCCGGCGCACCAGATCAGCGTTATTCCAACCAGACGCGATGAAGCACAGTGCCAGCAAAGCCACCGGCGCTACGATCGCCCAGCGCGCGCTCTTGCGTCGGACACTCGCTTCGGGAAGCGGCATCGACGCCAATCGAGCTTGCAAGGGAGCCACTGAGGGCACAGGCAGCGGCCCCGAAGCGGATTCGCTGAAGCGCACCTGCAGTCCGGTCTTTTCCGTCAGCCAATACGTCCATGCGCTGGGGCGGGCTGGCCCTGTGGGAATGTCCGCCAGCAGAAAGCCCTGCAGCGCGAACGGCGCGGTGTTGCCCAACGGCGCCAGAATGGAACTCAGCGCCGCCTCGTCGAGCCAGGTGAGCAAGGCTTGGCCCATTGCGTTTCGCTGCACGCTCGTCTCATAGGCTGCGTCGGACACGTACTGTTCAAGCCCTTCGCGAACGGCCCGGATGCGTTGACGCAGGTTGTCCACGCTCGGCAGGCTTGCAGAGAAATCAATGGTGTCGCCAAACCACACCGCAGACGCAGCGCCATCACGCTTCGCGTCTGCGCCAAGGTGCGCATAGGTGGCAACAAAGCACGGCAATACGCTCGCCGGGTACTGGCAAGTTTCAGTGAGCGTGCGACGCCATGTCGTGAACTCGCGACGCATCACGGCCGCATCGGTATTGCCATCGGGAATGACCGGCAAGAGCGCGGCATGTGGAAGATGACCATGCACTTGCTTGATGCGCGTCATGGCCTGATCCAGTGCTGCCGGCGTGGGAACGTACAGCCAGACGGCGCCGCCCTCGCGACGCATCGCCAACGGCTCGGCACTGCGTGGGAACAACGCAGACGCATAGGGCCCGATCACAAAGACAACAGGCAAATCGGCGCCCACCGACGGCAGTGCCCCGTTGGTCGACACCTTGGCGGCTCGCTCCTTCCTCGAGCGCCAAACCGAGCCCAAACTGAACAACATGACGAGCACCAACGCCAGGGCAACGACCTGCCAGCGCGGCTGCGCAGGCAGCGGCAGCACCAGAAGAGTCAGAAGGGCAATTGCCGTCACCGTCCAAACGACGGGCAGCATCCAACGAGACAGAAGCGTCATGGCAGCGAAACGTGAGCGTCGCGCTGCTCCGTCGCGACCGGTTGAGGGGTGTGATGAATCAAACGGGCGATATGCAGGCTAAGTCCGGCCCACAGCGCGGCCAAGCAAGTAGCGACGATGGCGGTGCGCGCCCATACGTTCCCCTTGGTCGTCGTCGAAGTCTCGGCTGGATCAGCAAAGGCTGGCGGCAAGAGGGGCGAGGCCGTTGTGTTGAGTGCCGGCTTGCTGCGTGGCGCAAGCATGGCCACCAGTTGCTGACGATAGGTGGCGTCGATCGCGCCCTGGGCAAAACCCAGGCTCAGCATCATGCGGTACATCGCCGCCATCTCCAGCGAAGCGGACAAGCCATTCGCCGCTTCCTCGATGCGTTGGAGCACCACGCCCTGTGCGTCGCGGGCACCGAAGAACCGAGCCTGCAGCCATTCACGATCCCACTCGGCCCGCTGCATGGGCGCCAGATGGCGCCGCACGGCATCGTCCAGCAATGCGCACTGGGCGAAGGTCGCTTCGGAGACCGTCGCGTCGTCATAACCGGCATCGAGCAAGTCTTGCTGAAGCTGCTCGACCAGACCCGCACCGCGCGCACGCAGCATGTGCACGGCCGACGCGCTGGCCTGTTGCGAGAGCAACGTCACCAGCAACAGGGTCGGGCGCAGGAGTGTCTGCAGCGAGGAGAGCGGTGAAGAGGACATAAGCCGTGGGGACAGCTCGATTAAGGGTTGGAAAATGAAGGAAATCGCCAGCGAGGCGACGCCGATCTCATGGCATTTCGAGGATGTAAGTCACATACGTCTGGACCATTCCTGGCGTGACGGTACCGGCGGCGTAGTAGCGTGCGACGTAGTTCAGCCGCACATCACCGCCGGCCGCGCCCACAGCTTTGAACGGCATGGTCGTGCGATCGCCTATCTTGATGACCGAGTTGTCTTCGTTCAGCAGTTGGATCTGGACGCCACCCGCAGTCGTGCCGCCTGGAGCGGGCTGATTGATCAGGTTGCCCGTACCCGCATCAACTGTCGTGCCAGGCTCAAAAAAGGCTCTAGCGCCCTTGACCCCGCTACCGGGTGTCGTTGGATCTTCCCCATCGCAATTCACGGTGATATGGAATGGCGTCGACCCAGCCGTGCTGCCTGGTGAGCTCAGCGCCTTGTCCGATACCGTTGGCAGCGTCACGGTTTGGTTCGCGCCCCCCGTAATCGCGCAGCTATACAGCACGTATTTACCGGTGAAGTTGATCGTCACGGTTGGCGTACTAGCCGCCGACACCAAGGTAGAGGCGGTGGCAGCCACCAGCAATGCCACCAGCTTGAAAACGCGTTGCGGCTGCAGCGGGAACATGTGCTTTCTCATGGCATCTCGAGTGCGTAGGTGGCCGTGGTGTAGACCTGGCCTGCCGTTGCCTCGCCCGTTGCGTAGTAGACGGCTTGATATTCGAGTTTGGCCGCCCCGGCGTTCACCGGAAAGACCGGCATGGAGAGCCGGTTCCCGACCGCAACGGGTGTGCCGTCCACACGCAGTAGACGCACCTGAACGTTGCCGGCGCTCAACTTTCCATCTTCGTTTTGCAGTCTCAGGTTGCCGGTGTCTGGGTCCGAATAGGTTGAGTTTTCAAAATACGCACGGACCTGTAGCGCACCGAGAGGACAACGTATGTTGATCCGAAACGGGGTCGCCCCTGCTGTGGTACCGCTCACCAGCAACGCTTTGTCGGAAATGACAGGCAGATGAACGGTTTGGTCCCGGTCACCCGAGTCAATCGAACAGGTCACCTCATCCACTCTGCCATTGAAGGTCACCGTGCTGCGGTCTTCTGCTGCGGCCAGCCCGCCAAGGAGCATCAGCAGGCTGAGCAAGCCGAGCGTGGCGTGGAGCGTCTTTCGTTTCATGGGTTGGCTTCTCTTCGTTCCTCGCCTGCAACACGAGGAGCAATACTGAACATTCATTGATCCAGCGCCGGCACGCAGCGCAGCCGCACGCGCGTCAGCATGGACGGGCGCTCCCCCGCCATGGGCGGCGAGATGGAGTACGGCAAGACACATTGCTCGCCCGGGCCCATGCCCCATTTGGCCGTCAGGGCGCCTGTTCCCTGCACACCGCGCAGGAATGCCATGCCGCCCTGGCCTACCGTACCGACGGAATTGCCGGCAGAGTCCAGCACGTCCGCGCCCATGGGCAGCCCCATGCCATCCAAGCCCTCCATGGAGGCAAACACCGGACGCCCCTGTTTGGTCTTGATACGCACGAGCATCAGCGCGTCGGCACGTGGCACCACTTCTTCCGAGGTCGATTCCAGCTCCGCATCATCTGACATGCCCTGCGGATCCACCGCCACCGTGTTCAGACGATAGGGCGTCAATGACGGCAGCAATGCATAGCCATGGCTGTCAATGCGCGCGCCTTGTCCATTGATGATCCTGGCGCCCTCGGCGCCCTTGGCCTCCACCAATGCTGCGGCCATGCCGACCGGCGGGCCGAGCGTGACGCCGCCCGCGTGCGCAACGAGGGAGCCCTCTGCATTCAGAGAGGCCTGCCGTGTGCCGTCACCCACTGAAGCGTTGGCGCTATAGGTACCAAACGGTGTGCGGTATGTGCCGTACCCGCCCAACGACACCAGGCGGCTCCCACGACTTTCATTGCGCAGCGCGGTCACGCCGTAGTTGATCGGAGCGTCGTCGGCGGTACTGCCCGAAGCGGTCACCTGCGTGTTATTCGACCCATCGGAACCGCGCGTCAGATTGGCCGACATGACATCAAACGTATTGCGCTTGACGTACGAATTCCGGCCCAACGGGATAGTGAAATTCAGGCCAACCTGTGTGTCGAATCGCCCCGAAACCGCATTGCGTGAGCGCTGCGCGTAGGCGGTATACGACACCGACTTGAACGCACTGGTAAAACCAATCTGGTATTGCAGGTCGGTAGCACCATTGCTGTCCCAATAGTTTTGCGAACTACCGGACAGGTAAAACGAGCTGCGCTCTCCCACCGGCTGATTGATGTTCACCTGAACACGGCTACGGGCCCGGAAGTTGGTCAGCGTTGACGTATCGCCCGTCCAATTGCGCGCAGTCATGGCATCGCGCAGGCTGTAGAAGCCCGACGTCGAGTACCGATACGCCGCCATCGTAAAGTTGGTATTCGTGCCTGGCACCAGCTTGCTGTAGCTGACACGCCAACTTTGCCCTTGCCGCGACGTATCGCCCGGCAGATTCGTGCGGGCCAGCGTCGCATCCAGGGCGACCGCACCCACCGGTGTATTGAGCGCCACACCCAACAACCCTGAGCCATAACCGACCGAGCCGAGCACACCGCCGTACGCGGTCACCACATTGCTCAAGCCACGCTGATAGGTCGCCTGCGCCACCATGGGAGAGGACGAAATCAGCGGGTCTTGATACTGGCCCGCCGTCACGTTGAACCGCGACACTCCCGGGCGCAACAATTGCGCCACCGAAGCAAACGGCACGGTAAAGCGCCGCGAACGGCCGTCGGCTTCCGTAATGGTGACTTCCAGGTCGCCACCATAGCCGGTGGCGGGCAAATCCCCCAATTCGAATGGCCCCGGCGGCACGCTCGTCTCGTACAGAATGTTGTTGTTCTGACGAACCACCACGCGGGCATTGCTTTCCGCCACACCGCGCACGGTCGGGGCATACGAGCGCATGGAGTCCGGCAACATCCGGTCATCGCTCGACAGTTGAACGCCCCGTACGGAGAAACCATCAAAGATGTCGCCGCTGGTATAGCTATCCCCCAGCGTCAGTTGGCTACGCAACGCTGTGATGTCGTGCTGCAAATACGTCGCTAGGTTGGTCCAACGCGCCCCACCCGTGTTTTGCCAACTGACGTTGGAGCGCTGGCGAAACCGCCAACCACCGAAGTTAAAACCGCCCTGCAGCCCGAGAAATGCACTCGTGCTATCCGATGAACTCTGATGGGATGTGTAGCTGCTGAAGTTATATTGCAGCAGACCCGCGTTGATGCCCTCGCCCCAGCGGCTGGGCTCGACATAACCACGCGGCACATTGCGCATCTCAATCTGAGGGACGCTGATGTCGAGCTTGAGATCGGACGTATCAAACGAGACCTTGGCATCCGGAACGGTTTCCTGCAGCGGAATACAAGCGCCCTTGGGCAAGGTGCCTGCCAAGGCCTCGATACCCAGCACATCGATGTTGCCTTCTGGGTTCAGATTCTTCAGGCGCTTCACCACGCGCGCCATGTTGACGCCGAATTTGTCCAGGGTCTCCAGGCTAAAGCACGGTGCCGCGCTATCCTTGCCCGGCACTTCACGAAACACCACGTCAATCCGGCCGGCTCCCCGTCCGTTGATGGACACATCAGCGGAGTAGGTGCCCGGCAACACCGGGTTGCCACGGGTATAGCGCGAGAGATCCGCAACGTTGCCGTTAAAGAACGCTGGGTTGAACTCCATCTCCATCGGCGCATCGTCCGCCGCCGCTACCGCGGGTGGAGTGGAGTGGCCCATGCCTTTTGCGTCTGCGCCAACGGTGCTGTCAGCCGCCTGACTCGGTGAATTGCCAGCCTCCGCCATCGAAGGTGGGGCGGGACGGCTACCACTTTCAGCGCCTTCGTCAACAGCAATATCGGCCGACTTGCCCGAGCGCACCGCGCGCGAAGCGCTGCTGGTGACTGCACTCTCGACGGCGAACGCCGCCGTACTCAACGAACTGGAAACGAACGCCGCCGCCAAGGCAAGCGGGTGATACCGCAATGCCTTGCCGGAGTTACGTTGTCGCTTGCTTCGTTCCATTTCGTTCCCTGCGCTACTCACTGCTGATGCTCCCATTCACCGACCAATGCTTGTGCGGCCGCTCACTCGGCGCGCGCGGTATCCTGCACGCCGGCGCCGTAGTCGTTGATCAGCGTGTAATAAATCGTCGATGGCGCTTGATGCAGGACACTCGCACCTTCGGGTGCCTTAAAATCCACATGACCATTTGGCGGTGCCATGCCGGGGTCCAGTTGCAGACCCTTAGCCGCCGTCTCACCCTTCACCACCACATCGGCAAACGAAAGGTAGTAGGGGGATGGGTTCTCCACACGCAGCACGGTCTTGCCCGCATCGTCCTTGGCGAACGACCACTTCAGTTCGCTGCGTTTGGTCGTCGGATCATCGCGAAGCGTGTCCGGGCGGTAGAACATCTTGATGCGCGTGCGAAATGCCAGCTGCAGCTGGTTACCCGTCGCAGAAGGCGCTGCCTTCTTGGGAATTTCGAGCACATTGAACCAATAGACCGACTCGCGATCCTTCGGCAGGTTCTCGCCGGTGAACATCACGCGCAGCGTCTGACCCTTTGTGGGCTCGATACGCGCCACGGCAGGGTTAATCAAAAAAGGGACGTGAATCTCGTTCGGCGGCGCAGACGCATTGCCGTCGTCAATCCAGGCCTGCACGAGTGCTGGTTCCGTGTCAGGGTTGGTCAACCGAACGCTGATCTCCCGCTTCATTTCGGGATAGATCACGCGCGTACCCGTAATCACAACGCCTGCCTGCGAGACAGTCGCTGTCAAACCACTCATCAGTGCCGCAGCAGCGGCGATTGTTTTCCACAAACGCATGTTGGGTCTCGAAGCAAACGGAGGGGATACACAGGGAATGCAAGGCGCGCCCACGCAAGAGCGCGCCCCGCAAAAGTCACCCAGACCAGGGGACTAGGACGCCTTACTGATAAGCCAGCGTGTAGGTCGCGACAGCGTCCACCGTACCGGCAACAGAAGGAGCCGTTGCGTAGTAGGAGGCCACATAGCTCATGGTCGCGCCCCGGTCTACGCCAGTGCCCGTCACGGGGAAGTACTGACCCGCGGCATTGAGACCCGTCGAGCCCAGACGAATCTGGTTGGCAGGAGCCATGCCATTCATGTTGTACAGACGAACCTGCACGTTCTGCGCACGGCCTGTGCCGGTAGCGTTCAACACGTTACCCGTGACCGAGTCCCAGTTTGTGGTTTCAAAGTGAGCAGCAACTGCACGAATGCCGTTCGTTTCAACCGAACCGGCAACCGGGGGAACCGGCAGTGCCGAACAATTCGACACCTTGATGTCGAACTGCTGCGAGCCAGCCGCCTTACCGGCAACATCCAAAGCGCTCGTCGACACAGTCGGCAGCGTCACGACCTTGTCGCGG
The DNA here is from genome assembly GCF_051904805.1 of Ralstonia sp. 25C. Lineage (NCBI taxonomy): Bacteria > Pseudomonadati > Pseudomonadota > Betaproteobacteria > Burkholderiales > Burkholderiaceae > Ralstonia > Ralstonia sp. 25C. The sequence goes on from NZ_CP196737.1 coordinate 1,116,911, forward strand.
TCTGCAGCATCAATGCTGCAGGTTTGCGAGGTGACTTCGCCGCGGAAAATCACGGTGCTTTGCGTCACAGCCTGTGCGAATGCAGCGGATGCACCCAGCACGCCAACAGCAGCCACAGCTGCCGAAATAATGGTTTTTTTCATGAGCGAAAAATTTCCTGAATGTTGAGAACACAACCGATCCATTCCATCGGCAGCGCGTACTGTAGGGAAATCGCTCAGGCCCACACATAGGAGAATTCTGAGTCAGCGGGGTCGTCCACAAAACGCACCACATTGGCCGTGACATCCGTCGGAAACGATGCAAAGTGCCGACATTGCATGAAATTCCGCTTCTGCAAATTCACCGCCCACAACAATTGCTGCGGAGCGCCACCTTCTTGGTACCATATGACGTTGACGTAAACGTCAAGTAACTCGCCAACCACAATCAAGGAGACACGGCATGGAGATTCGCGACCAGGTATTCATCGTTACGGGCGGCGCATCGGGATTGGGCGCCGGCACGGCACGCACGCTGGCCGAGGCTGGCGGCAAGGTGGTGATTGCCGACCTGAACGAAGCCGCCGGAACGGCACTGGCACAGGAACTGGGCGGGCGCTTCGTACGCTGCGATGTCACGTCGGAAGCTGATGGGCAAGCCGTGGTGGAAGCCGCCACGTCGCTGGGCACGCTGCGTGGGCTGGTGAACTGCGCGGGCATCGCCACCGCCTCGCGCACGGTGGGCAAGACGGGGCCGCATCCGCTGGATCAGTTCGCGCGCGTCATCAACATCAACCTGATCGGCACGTTCAATATGATCCGCCTGGCCGCGACGGCCATGGCGGGCAACACGCCCAACGCGGGTGGCGAGCGCGGCGTGATCATCAACACGGCATCGGTAGCAGCGTTTGACGGGCAGATCGGCCAGGCGGCCTATGCGGCGTCCAAGGGGGGCGTGGTGGCGATGACCCTGGCGATTGCGCGTGACCTGTCGCGTGACGGTATCCGCGTGATGACGATTGCGCCGGGTATTTTCGAGACGCCGATGCTGCTGGGCATGCCGCCCGAAGTGCAGGACGCGCTGGGCAAGATGGTGCCGTTCCCGCCGCGGCTCGGTAAGCCGGCGGAGTATGCGCAACTCGCGCGTGCGATTGTCGAGAACCCGATGCTCAATGGCGAGACCATCCGCTTGGACGGCGCCATCCGCATGCAACCCAAGTAAGCAGCGCGATCAGGCGGTCATTTGACGGTAGGCAACGCCATCCGGCGAATCATCTGCCACGCCGCCTCGGCCGCCGGCGAGAGCGATCTGTCATGCCGGCGCGCTAGCACAATGGCGCGCGTTTCCTTGGGCGTGAGCGGCACCGCCACGAGCGGTGACGACGACGGCAGTGGCAACGACAGCGACGGCACCACGCCAGCGCCGATGCCCGCCTCCACCATGCCGAACACGGCGCTGCTATGGCCCATCTCTTGGGCCACATCAGGGTGCACGCCGTGGCGCAGGAAGATCCGATCGATCAGCGGGCGGCTGCCCGAAGCGTGATCCAGCAGCACGACTGCGGTGCGATGCAAGTCTTTCCAGCGCACGCTGCTGCGCTGGGCGAACGGATGGTCGCGCCGACAGACGAGGCAGAACGGATCAGTCAACACAGACTCGGTCCATAAGCCCTCGGTATCGAGCGGCTCCACCACCACGCCAAAATCCGCCCCGCCAGTACGAATGAGTTGCAGCGTGTCAACCTGCACCGAGTCCCGCACGATCATGCGGATGTCCGGGTAGCGCGTCGCGCACTCGGCCACGTACACGGGCATCAGGCGTGTCGATACGGTCGGGCTCGATGCCACCACCACCCGCCCCCGTCGCTGTTCCCCCACCTGGCGCGCTTGATGCAGCGTGTCGTCCAGGTCAGCGATCAGGCGGTCGAGCGCGGTAGCCAGCGAGCGCCCCACTTCCGTCAGCACGACCTCGCGCGTGGTGCGGTCGAGCAGCTTGAGACCGAGTTCGCCTTCCAGCTCCAAGATCGACCGGCTCACCGCTGGCTGCGTCAAGCCAATTGTGTCGCCAGCGCGACTGAAGCTGTGCGCACGTGCCACCGCTAGAAACACGCGCAACTGCCGCAGCGTCACATTCATGCCAGCACCGTATGAATTGATTCGATCAATGCATTTGTATTCTAGATGCCGATGTTGTGCAATAACGCCTTCCCCGCATTTCCTCCAGCCATCGCGTCATGGTGATGGCACTTGCACATGAAGATTCCGCTGCTCTCCCGCATTGATGGGTTCATCCAGGCCATGCTGGTCATGGTGCTGCTGGCCCTGTTCTTTCCCGCGCTGGGCGCGAGCGATGGCCCGTTGCATCTGGATGTCGTCACCATTCTTGGCGTCTCGCTGGTGTTCTTTCTGCACGGCGCGGCGCTCTCGCGCGAGAAGATCATCGAAGGCGCCCGCAACTGGCGCCTGCACCTGTTCGTGCAGAGCTGCACGTTCATCCTGTTTCCGTTGATCGGCGCAGCGATTCTGTTGGCGTGCAAGCCATTCATTCCCGCCGAACTGTTGTTGGGCGTGTTCTACCTATGCGCGTTGCCCTCGACGGTGTCGTCTTCGGTGGCAATGACGGCGATGGCCAAGGGCAACGTGCCGGCGGCCATCTTCAACGCGACCATCTCGGGGCTGATCGGCATGATTGCCACGCCGCTGCTGATGAGTTTCGTGATTCACGCGTCGGGCGCAGATCTATCGGTAGGTAAGGCGTTGCTGGGCGTGGCCGAGCAATTGCTGCTGCCGTTCGTGCTCGGTCAGTTGCTGCGCCCGGCCGTCGGCGGCCTCATCAACAAGTACAAGACCATCATCAACAAGGTCGACCGCGTGGTGATCCTGCTGATTGTCTTCAACTCGTTTGCGGATTCCACGCACGCTGGCGTGTGGTCGAAGTACCCATGGGAGACCATCGTGGCGGTGGCCATCATGAGCGGCGCGCTGCTGTTTGTGGTGCTGGGCGCGACAACATGGCTGTCGCGGCGCGCCGGCTTTGTGCTGGCCGATGAGGTGACCGCCGTGTTCTGCGGTTCCAAGAAGAGCCTCGCCAACGGCATCCCGATGGCGAAGATTCTATTTGCCGGTAACCCCGCGCTGGGCTTGATCGTGCTGCCCACCATGATCTACCACCAGCTGCAGTTGATCGTGTGCTCGGCGCTGGCGCGCAAGTATGCGGATCGCGTCGCACATGCCGAGGCCGATGCCAAGGTCCAAGAAGGGGCACCGGCACGACGCACGGCTTAATCAGCGTAGGGCCATCAAACGCCGGGGTTGTGCGACAGCGGCGGGTTCTTTGCGAAGTACGCGCGGATGCCGCGCAGGATGGCGTCGGCCAACTGGTTCTGGTGGCCCAGATCGTTGAGCTTGGCCTCTTCTTCCGGGTTGGAGATGAAGGCCGTCTCGACGAGGATCGAAGGAATATCCGGCGCCTTGAGCACCGCAAAGCCCGCTTGCTCTACCTGCCCCTTGTGCAGACGGTTGATACCGCCGATCTGTTCCAGCACGGCCCGGCCGACCTTCATGCTGTCGCCGATCTGCGCGGTGGTCGACAAGTCCAGCAGCACGCGCGTGACCTGCGCGTCTTTCGAACCGAGGTTCGCGCCACCGATCATGTCCGCCGCATTCTCCTTGTTGGCGAGCCACTTGGCTTGCGCGCTCGACGCCCCGCGGTCCGATAGCACAAACACCGAAGCGCCCCGCGCCTCCGGCGTAACAAACGCATCAGCGTGAATAGAGACGAACAAATCCGCCTGCACGCGGCGCGCCTTCTGCACGCGCACGCCGAGCGGGACGAAGTAGTCGGAATCGCGCGTCATCATGGCGCGCATGTTGGGCTGGGCGTCGATCTTGGCCTTGAGCATGCGGGCGATCGACAGCACCACGTCTTTTTCATGCGTGCCGGCACCGCCCGTGGCGCCAGGGTCTTCGCCGCCATGGCCGGGGTCGATGGCAACCGTCAGCAGGCGGCGCATGCGCGGGCCACTGGACGGCGTGCGCGACACGGGTGCCTCCGGCACGACGTCCAGCGGCGGGGTATTCGGCGCGTTGGCGAGCGTCGACGGCGGATTCGCTGACGTGGTCGGCGGTGTCTTGCGCGGCGGCGTGCGGTTGGCGAGCGCCGGGCGCGATTCCGCTGTCGTTGCCGTTGCAGGCGGCGCGGCGGGTGTCGTCGCACTGCCGTCGCGGCGGGCCAATGCGGCGATCGGGTCGTCGTCTTCAGCCGGTGTCGGCATCGGCGTGCCACCCGAAGCCGCAAAGCGCTGCTGCTTGCCTTCGGTGGCCTGCACGAGCTGCATCAGCGGGTCGGGCGGATTGGTCGGATACAGATCGAACACGAGCCGGTTGCGATAACCGGCAATCGGCAGCAGCGTGAACACCTGCGGGTTGACGCTCTCCTTCAGATCAAACACCAGGCGCACCACGTTCGGCCGGTTCTGGCCCACACGCACCTGGCGGATGTACGGATCATTCGGCGTGATCTTGGCGACCAACTCGCGCAGCGTGGGGTTCAGATCCAGCCCATCGATGTTGACCATCAAGCGGTCCGGATCGGTGATGAGCTGGTGCGTGGCCTTGAGCGCGACATCGGATTCGATGGTCACGCGCGTGTAGTCTTCGGCGGGCCACACGCGCACCGCCACGATGTTGGCGCCGCGCGCGAGCTGCGGGCCGGCCAGGCTCAGGATGACGGTGCCCGCGCCGGCTTTTGCCATGCGCGCAAGCCATTGCCGGCGTGCCTGGCTCGGCAGGTTGGGATCATCCGGTTGGTCGGTCGGCAGATGCTTGATCAGCATGGGGCGGCGGTTACAGCGACTGTAAGAGTTGGAGGCCGGTCTGCGTGCGGGCACTCAGACGCGCAAGGCGCGGTGCATGCTCAACGCCGTCATCGTAGGTTTCGTGCACAACGTCGACCGATAAAGCGACATGCAGGTCGGGCGTGCCGAGCAACGCCTGAGCCTTCTCCGGCCACTCGACGAGGCACAGCGCGGGTTCGGCAAAGCAGTCGCGGAAGCCCGCGTCGGTCCATTCTTCCGGATCGGCAAAACGGTACAGGTCAAAGTGATAGACCTTCTGCGTGCCAGTGGTTCCGGCAACCTCGTAGGGTTCGACCAGCGTATAGGTGGGGCTGCGCACACGGCCGGTATGGCCGAAGCCACGCAGGATGGCGCGCGAAAGCGTGGTCTTGCCCGCGCCAAGATCGCCCGAAAGCTGCACCTGCACGGGCCGCGGACCCAGCGCCAGCACGGCCTGCGCAAGCGCCGCACCAAAGGCCGACGTGGCTGCCTCGTCGGCGAGCGTCACGGTGTGCTCGGCGAGCGGCGGGGTCAAACCAGAGGGCATGGCAGGCGATTGAGAGCTGGGAGCACGGTGGGCATTGCGTACAATTTGGGCATGTCCGCCACCCCCACGTCCTCACTCGAAACGAACCTGGATGCGCGCTTGCCAGCCGATGAAGCCGGCATGCTCGCGCTGGTGGCGCAGATCCGCTCCTGGGGCGCCGAACTCGGTTTCGATGCCATCCGCATCGCCGATGTTAACCTCTCGCACGCGGAAGAAGGGCTCCAGACGTGGCTTGCGCAGGGGTTTCACGGTGACATGGATTATATGGCGAACCATGGCATGCTCCGCGCGCGCCCGGCCGAACTTGTTGCCGGAACGGTACGTGCCATCGTCGCGCGGATGCCGTATCTGCCACATGGCACAGGGGCGCAACCTGCGGGCGGTGACTGGCGCGCCATCGAGTGGGACCGCCTGCGCCGCCCGGAAGACGCCACCATCTCGCTCTATGCGCGTGGCCGGGACTATCACAAGGTCTTGCGCCAGCGCTTGCAGAAGCTCGCAGAGAAGATTGCCGGTGTCGCCGGGCCGTACGGCTTTCGCGTGTTCACCGATTCCGCGCCGGTGCTGGAGGTGGCGCTCGCCACCAACGGCGGCCTGGGCTGGCGCGGCAAACACACACTGCTGCTCGATCGCGATGCCGGCTCGATGTTCTTCCTCGGCGAAATCCTGATCGACCTGCCGCTCCCCGTGGACCCACCCGTGGAGCCGCATTGCGGCAACTGCACGCGCTGCATCGACGTGTGCCCCACGCAGGCCATCGTCGCGCCGTATGTGGTGGACGCGCGCCGTTGCATCTCGTACCTGACCATCGAGCACAAGGGCAGCATCCCCGTGGAATTGCGCAAGGCGATGGGCAACCACGTCTACGGCTGCGACGACTGCCAGCTCATCTGCCCGTGGAACAAGTTCGCGGTGCCGGCCAATCTGCCGGACTTCGATGTGCGCAACGGGTTGGATGCTGCCTCGCTGGTTGCGTTGTTCAACTGGACCGAAGCGGAATTCAACCAGCGGTTGGAAGGCAGCCCGATCCGCCGTATCGGGCATGAACGCTGGCTGCGCAACCTGGCAGTGGCCATGGGCAATGCGCTGCGCGGGCCGTTGCCCGAACGGGCTCGCACGCAAATCACCGCTGCCTTGCAGACGCGCGCGGAAGACGCCTCTGAACTCGTGCGAGAGCACGTGGCCTGGGCACTGGCGACCTGACGGCGCCAGCTCACCCTTTGCCGTTTTAATGTCAGCGCGGCAAACCCAATCGCAAATGTTTTAAAAGCAAGACAATGTCGCGCTTAACACAAATGCCGCATTCCACTCGCATTCCATTGTTAACGCCCGTTGACGCAAACCTTGATACCACGCGGTATGCAAACGGTTTCGCATCCGGGCAGATACCAATTGTTTGCAGATAAAACATCGACAAAATAGAGGCTGTCCAAAAACCGCCCATTTCGATGTTTCCCGCTCTTGTTGATTTCCGCCGCGCGCTGCGTTCTGTCGTGCGTGCCCACGCTTTTGGTCGTCTGCCTGTCGTGCGACGCGCGTGGCGCCACAGCGTGATGGCCGCCGTGCTGCTCGCCGCCTGCGCCGCACCCGCATGGGCCACGGTGAGCATTGAGGGCGTGCCATTCGACGATGCCGCTCGCGTGGCCGGCCGCGAGCTGCTGCTCAACGGCACGGGCCTGCGCGCGGTGTTCGTCATCAAGGGCTACGTGGCAGGGCTGTACCTGCCTGAGCGCGCGAAGAATGCGGCGGTCATCCTCGGCATGAAGGGGCCGAAGCGGTTGCAGATCCATCCGTTGCGCGACGTGGGCGCCGACACCTTCATTCGCGCGCTGAACGACGGCATCCATCGCAATCAGACCGAAATCCAGATGCAAAAGCTGGCCGACCGCCTGACGCAACTGGAAGACACGATGCGCCAGATCGGCTCGACCAAGCGCGGTGACACCATCAACTTCGACTACGCGCCCGAGGCCGGCACCACCATCAGCATCAACGGCGTGGCTCGCGCCAAGCCCATCCCCGGCGAAGATTTCTACCAGGCCGTGCTCAGCATCTTCATCGGCAATTACCCCGTCGACCGCGACTTGAAGAGCGGGTTGCTCGGCACCTGAGCATTCGCCCGACAGGGCCCGCGCCGGCGGCATGCTAGATTCTCGGGATCGCTTTTTTCGCGCCGGACTCTGTCATGCCCTCCCCGTTTGATGCCGTTCTCGCCGCACCCTTCGGCAAGCTGGGAGTGCGCGTGGCCGATGGTGCCCTGCGTGAGCTCGTCTACCTGCCGGAGAGCACCCCCACCGTCGATTCGAGCGACACGCTGGTCCGCACGCTGGCCCAGCAGCTCGATGCGTATTACGGCAACCCCGGCGCCACGTTCGACATCCCCCTCGCACCCGCCGGCACGGACTTCCAGCACCGCGTGTGGAATGCCATCCGCGCCATCCCGTGCGGCAGCGTCATTACCTACGGCACCATCGCCAAGCAGATCAGCAGCGTGCCGCGCGCGGTGGGCCAGGCGTGCGGCGACAACTGGTTCCCGATCGTCATCCCCTGCCACCGCGTAGTGAGCGCGTCGGGCATCGGCGGGTTCGCACACCACACCGATGGCTACCTGATGAACATCAAGCACTGGCTGCTGCGCCACGAAGGCGTGATGCTGATATGAGAAAGGCTGCACTGAAAGACGCTGACACTCCTGCCCTGCCGCCGCAAAGCGCAGACGCCATCCAGCGGTTCTGCGACGCACTGTGGTTGGAAGACGGCCTCGCCCGCAACACGCTCGATGCGTATCGGCGCGACCTGACGCTCTACGCGCACTGGCTGGCCGAGCGCAACAAGTCCATCGCTGAAACCGAAGACGGCGACCTGGCCGATTACTTCGCCGCACGCCATGCCGAGAGCCGCGCCTCGACCGCCAACCGCCGGCGCACCGTGTTCAAGCGCTTCTTCGTGTGGGCGATGCGCGAGCACGTGGTGAGCACTGATCCGTCGCGCCTGCTGCCCACGGCCAAGCAACCGCCGCGCTATCCGAAGACGTTGTCCGAAGCGCAGGTCGAGGCGCTCATCGACGCGCCCGATGTCGACACGCCACTAGGCCTGCGTGACCGCGCCATGATCGAGCTGATGTATGCGAGCGGCCTGCGCGTGTCGGAAATCGTTGGATTGAAGACGGTGGAAGTGGGCCTGAACGAAGGCGTGGTCCGCGTGATCGGCGGCAAGGGCGGCAAGGACCGGCTGGTGCCCTTCGGCGCCGAGGCGGGCGACTGGCTGCGGCGCTATCTGCGTGATGGCCGCACGGCTTTGCTGGGCGAACGCACCGCCGATGCGCTGTTCGTCACCGCACGCGGCGATGGCATGACACGGCAGGCGTTCTGGTACCTCATCAAACGCTACGCGTTGCTCGCCGATATTCACGCGCCGTTGTCGCCGCACACGCTGCGGCACGCGTTCGCCACGCACCTGCTCAACCATGGCGCAGACTTGCGCGTGGTGCAGATGCTGCTCGGCCACGCAGATATTTCCACCACGCAGATCTACACCCACGTCGCGCGCGAGCGCCTGCGCACGCTGCATGCGCAGCACCATCCGCGCGGATAGCGTTGTTCTTTTTGCCCATGAGCAAGTCCAAGCACGTTTCCGAAACGCCGGCCACGCAGTTCCTCAAGGCGCACGGCGTCGCCTTTACCGAACACACCTACGACTATATCGACAAGGGCGGCACGACTGAATCGTCACGCCAGCTCGGCGTGGACGAGCACGCCGTCATCAAGACGCTGGTGATGGAAGACGAGCACGCCAAGCCGCTGATCGTGCTGATGCACGGCGATTGCTCGGTCTCCACCAAGAACCTCGCGCGCCAGACCGGCCGCAAGAGCGTGCAGCCGTGCAAGCCCGAGGTGGCGCAGCGGCACAGCGGCTACCTGGTGGGCGGCACGTCGCCGTTTGGCGTGCGCAAAGCGATGCCGGTGTACGTGGAAGCGTCTGTTTTGGAGCTGGAGAGCATCTACATCAATGGCGGGCGGCGCGGCTTTCTGGTGAGCATTGCACCCAGCGCGCTGACGACGGTGCTGAACGCGCAGCCCGTCCACTGTGCAAACCCCGATTGAAACGGCCCCGGCGGCTAGGGCACCCTTAGGCACCCTACCCGCCCACGCTACAATCGCGCAGCCTGATTTCACAGAACCGCTATGTCCCCTGTCGTCGCAACCGTCGTTTTTGCTGTGGCCGCCTACCTGATCGGCTCCGTCTCGTTTGCCGTGGTCGTGAGCCGCGTCATGGGCTTGGCCGACCCGCGCACCTACGGCTCGGGCAACCCCGGCGCCACCAACGTGCTGCGCTCGGGCAACAAGAAGGCGGCCGTCCTCACGTTGCTGGGCGATGCGGCCAAGGGCTGGCTGGCGGTGTGGCTCGCGCAACTGCTGGCACCGCGCTTTGGCGTGGATGAGGTAGGCATTGCGCTGGTGGTCATCGCCGTGTTCCTCGGTCACCTGTATCCGGTGTTCCACCGCTTTGCCGGCGGCAAGGGCGTCGCCACGGCGGCGGGCATTCTGCTGGCGGTCAACGTGTGGCTGGGGCTGGCAACGCTGGCCACGTGGCTCATCATCGCGGTGTTCTTCCGCTACTCGTCGCTGGCGGCGCTGGTGTCGGCGGTGTTTGCCCCGTTCTTCTACGTGCTGATGAACGGCTTCGACTGGATTGCCGGCGCGGTTGCGCTGATGGCGGTGCTGCTGATTGCACGCCACCGCGCCAATATCGCCAAGCTGCTCGCCGGCAAGGAAAGCCGCATCGGCGAGAAAAAGAAAGCCGCTTAATTGCGCAACTCGGCGCGCACCGAATGCGCGCGCCGATGTTCCCCCGGCGGCAGCCCCGTGTGCCGCCGCAACAACCGCCGGAAGGCGGACATGTCCTGATAGCCGCACTGTTCAGCGATCGCCGTCAGGCTCAGCATGCTGACTTCCAGCAGGTGACAGGCGCGCTCCACGCGCAGCCGGTGCAGCAATTGCAACGGCGACATCCCCACCGTTTTCGTGAAATGCCGCAGCAGCGTGCGCTCGCTGGTGGAGGCGGCGGCGGCGAGCGTCCCCAGATCAAACGGTTCGTGCAGATGCTGCTGCAGATAGCGCCGCGCGCGCAGGACCACGCTGTCGCGAATGGCGGGCTTGCTGCGTAGCCAGATGCCGATGGCCTCGCCGCGTGAAGGGTGATCGAGCACCGCATTGCCCAACGTGCGCGCGAGCCTGGCATCGGCCAGCCGCCCCACCACGCGATGCATGAGCGCCACGCCATGCTCCATCGCCCGCGCGGTAATCACGTTGCCGCTGCTGACGATGGCCTGTGCCGGCACCACCTTCAACTGCGGGAAATTGCCCTGCACCCAGCCAGCGATCAGCCACGTCACCGTCAGCCGTTGGCCGGGGGGCAGCACATCGGCCAGCATGGCCACCCCCGTGAATGACGAGGCGACCAACCGCCCGGCCGCCAGATAGCGGCGGATCGTGGCGCGCTCCCCCTCCAGCAGCGCCAGGCGCTGTTCCATCATGCCGATGTGGTCGAAATGCAGCGGCGGCACGATCAGCGCATCACCGAGTTCCGCATCGTGCTGCGGCAGCGCCTCGCAGCGGCAGACCAGCGTTTCAGCGGCTGCTTGCCAACGCGCCGGATCCCGCGCGAGGAGTCGCCAGCCGAACACTGGCGTCTTGGCGGTATCGGCGCGCTTGCTGGCTTGCATGGAGGCCAACGCATTCGCCGCGCCCAGCGTGTCGGCGGCGGTGGCGAGCGTGGAAAAACCAGCGTCGGGAAAGGTCAGCAGGTCGATGTTTGGCATGCCGCAGTATAGGCATGGGCGGCAATCCACGTGGCGGGATTGACCCCAACTCTGGCGGGAATACCTCTTTCGGTTCAGACCCGTCTGATTGAGGATGCGACGGTGGCTGCGCACGGATGCGGCCCCATCACAACACAAGGATCAGGAGACACCACACGATGCAGCAATTCAGACAGGGATTCGCGCTGCGCGGCACGCTTGCCATGGCCGCGCTTGCGGCATTGGCGGGTTGCGCAAGCGCCGACAGCGGCTGGGCCACGCCATCGGACACGGGCCTCTCGGCCGAGATCAGCCGCACCCGCTTCGGCATTCCGCACGTCCGCGCCAACGACTACGCCAGCCTCGGCTTCGGCATGGCCTACGCCTATGCGCAGGACAACGTCTGCCTGCTGGCCGACCAGGTCGTCACCGTCAACGGCGAGCGCTCGAAGACCTTCGGGCCGGACGGCACCGTCACCGTGTCGTTCAAGCCGATCCCGAACACGCAGTCAGATGCGTTTTTCAAGGGCGCGTTCGACGAGGCTGGCCTGCGCGCAGGCTACGCGCAGATGTCGCCGGAAGCGCGCGAACTGCTGCGCGGCTACCTCGCCGGCTACAACCGCTATCTGAAAGACACGCCGGCCGCCGACCGCCCCGCTGCCTGCCGCAACGCCACCTGGGTACGTCCGCTCACACTGGTCGACATGATGCGCATGGGCGAAGAGAAGTCCATTCAGGCCAGCGCGGGCGCCATGCTGCAGAGCATCGTCGCCGCGCAGCCGCCAGGCGGTGCCCCGGCGTCTGCCGTCATTCCCCCGCATGCCGTCGACACTGCCGCGCTCGACCGCGACCTGCAACTGCGCGACATGCCCATCGGCTCCAACGGCTGGGCCTTCGGCAAGGCCGCCACGGACAACGGCCGCGGCGTGCTGCTCGGCAACCCGCACTTCCCTTGGACGACCACCAACCGCTTCTACCAGGTCCACCTGACCGTGCCTGGCAAGCTGGACGTGATGGGCGCATCGATTGCCGCCTTCCCCGTCGTCAGCATCGGGTTCAACAAAGACGTGGCGTGGACGCACACCGTGTCCACCGGCCGCCGCTTCACCGTGTTCGAGCTGAAGCTGGCCGAGGGCGATCCGACCACGTACCTGATCGACGGCAAGCCGCACAAGATGACCACGCGCACCGTGGCGTTTGATGTGAAGCCGCCGGATGGCCGCATCGAGCGCCGCACGCACACCTTCTACAACACGGTGTATGGCCCCGTGCTGTCGATGCCCGCAGGCGGCATGCCGTGGACCTCGCAGAAGGCCTACACGCTGCGTGATGCCAACCGCAACAACACGCGCTCGATCGACACGTGGCTGCACATCGCACAGGCCGAGGACGTGGCTGGCATCCAGCAGGCGATCGGCAACCTCGGCATCCCCTGGGTCAACACGATCGCCACCGATCGCAACGGCCGCGCGCTGTTTGCCGATGTGTTGACCACGCCGGATGTCTCCGCAGATACGCTCAAGCGCTGCGCGCCGTCGCCGCTGGCCGACAAGCTGTTCAAGGGCGTGGGGCTGGTGCTGCTCGATGGCTCGCGCAGCGCGTGCGATTGGCAGGTCGATCCGGCATCGCCCGTGCCCGGTCTGGTGGCGCCCGCCCGCATGCCGGTGCTGGAGCGCGATGACTACGTCGCCAACAGCAACGACAGCTCGTGGCTGACCAACCCGGCGCAGAAGCTGACCGGCTACTCCCCAGTGATGGGCTCGACCGACGTGCCGCAGCGCCTGCGCACCCGCATCGGCATCATCGAGATCGAGCGCCGCCTGAACGGTACCGACGGCCTGCCCGGCAACAAGGTCAACCTGCCGAACCTGCAAGCGATGATCTTCCGCGATGCCAACCTCGCCGGGCATTTGGTGCGCGACGATCTGCTGGCTGCGTGCAAAGCCACGCCCAACGTCGATGCCGATGTGCGCGACGGCTGCGCTGCCCTCGTGCAATGGAACCTCACGAGCAATGCCGACGCCCGCGCCGGCCACCTGTTCCGCGAGTTCTGGATGCGCGCCAAGGACATCCCGCACGTCTACGCGGTCGACTTCAACCCGGCCGACCCGATCTACACGCCGCGCGGCCTGCGAATGAACGACGCGACGGTCCGCACGGCCGTATTCAAGGCGCTGAAGGACGCTGTGGGCGCAGTGCGCACCGCCGGCTTTGCGCTGGATGCCCCGCTGGGCACCGTGCAGGCAGCCCACGCACCGGGCGGGGACATCGCCCTGCACGGCGGCGAGGAGTACGAAGGCGTGCTCAACAAGCTGCAAAGCACGCCGATCGGGCCAAAGGGGCTGCAGGTGTATTTCGGCACCAGCTACATCCAGACCGTCACGTTTGACGACCAGGGCCCGGTGGCCGATGCGCTGCTGACCTATGGCGAATCGAGCGACCCGGCCTCGCCGCATGCGTTCGACCAGATGCGCGAGTTCTCGGCCAAGCGCTGGAACCGGCTGCCGTTCTCGGAGGCCGCCATTGCAGCGGACCCTGCGCTGAAGGTGACCAAGCTGTCGCAGTAACGCAGTACGTGCGTCGTCCCCGTGCAACGCGGGGACGCGTCCTTTTGCCGCGCATCAGGACGATTCCGCCTGCCTGAACCACTCTTGCCAGTTGTTCACAGAAGGCACCCTGCATTTCCGGTATCACCCGAGCTGGCCCGCGTTCATCGCGGGCCATTTCTTTTGGTGCATTCGGCGCATAACCGCCCCACTTGGAGACACACCCAGCCATGGCCACACGCATTGAACACGACCTGCTCGGCGACCGCGACATCCCCAACGAGAAGTACTACGGCGTCCACACGCTGCGCGCGTTGGAGAACTTTCCGATTACCGGCACGCCCATTTCGGTCTATCCGCAACTGATCAATGCGCTGGCCAGCGTGAAGGCCGCTGCGGCGCTCGCCAATCACGAACTCGGTCTGCTGGACAAGACACGTGCAGACGCCATCGTTGCAGCCTGCAAGCAGGTGCAGGCGGGTGTGGCGCACGAGCACTTTGTCGTCGACGTCATCCAAGGCGGCGCAGGCACGTCCACCAACATGAACGCCAACGAGGTCATCGCCAACCTCGCGCTCGAACAGCTCGGCCACGCGCGTGGCGCGTATGAGCACCTGCACCCGAACGAGCACGTGAACATGAGCCAGAGCACCAACGACGTCTATCCGACGGCGCTGCATATCGCCACGCACGATCTCGTGCTGGAGCTGGTGGAGGCGATGAGCGTGTTGCGCGCAGCGTTCGAGCGCAAGGCCAACGAATTCCGCAGCGTGCTGAAGATGGGCCGCACGCAACTGCAAGACGCCGTACCGATGACGCTGGGCCAGGAATTCGGCAGCTACGCAGTCGGCCTAGCCGAAGATCAGGCGCGGTTGCTGGAAGCGCTATCGACGATTCGCGAGATCAACCTCGGCGCCACCGCCATTGGCACCGGCATCAACACGCACCCCGATTACGCAGAGGCCGCGCGCAAGCACCTGGCGCAGATCACCGGCATCCCGCTGATCACCGCGCAGGACCTGGTGGCTGCCACGCCGGACGTGGGCGCGTTCATGCACATCTCGGGCGTGCTCAAGCGCATGGCGGCCAAACTGTCCAAAACCTGCAACGACTTGCGCTTGCTCTCCAGCGGCCCGCGCGCCGGCATGGGCGAGATCAACCTGCCCGCCATGCAGGCGGGCTCCAGCATCATGCCGGGCAAGGTGAACCCGGTGATTCCGGAAGTGGTCAACCAGATCGCGTATGAGGTGATCGGCAACGACGTCACCATCACCTTTGCCGCCGAGGCCGGTCAGCTTCAGCTCAACGCGTTTGAGCCGGTGATTGCGCACAGCCTGTTCAAGAGCCTCGTGCACCTGCGCAACGGCTGCCTGACGCTGGCCGACAAGTGCGTCAACGGCATTACCGCCAACGTCGATCACTTGCGCGACAACGTGGAGCGCTCCATCGGCATCGTCACCGCGCTGAACCCGCACATCGGCTACACCAACGCCACCGCCATCGCACAAGAAGCGCTGGTGAGCGGCGCCAGCGTGTATCAGCTCGTGCTGGACAAAGCGCTGCTCAGCCGCGAGGCGCTGGACGAAATCCTGCAGCCGGAGATGCTGACACAGCCGCGCGCCGTAGCGGCAGGCTGATCCCCGCAGAAAACAAAAACGCCCCGAACATTCGGGGCGTCTTGTTGGAAGCGGCTCGGATCAGTCGCGGAAGTTGTTGAAATCCAGCGGCGTATCGCTCACGTCCTTGCGCAGCATGGCGATCACGCTCTGCAGGTCATCGCGCTTGGCGCCGGTCACGCGCACCGCGTCGCCTTGGATGCTGGCCTGGACCTTGATCTTGCTGTCCTTGATCGTCTTGACGATCTTCTTGGCCAGATCGCCCGAGACGCCCTTCTTGATCTTGACGACTTGCTTCATCTTGTCGCCGCCGATCTTCTGCTTGTCCTGGTAGTCCAGGAAGCGCACGTCGACGTTGCGCTTGGCGAGCTTGTTCATCAGCACGTCGTTGACCTGGCCGATCTTGAAATCGTCATCGGCAAACAGGGTCAGCTCCTGTTCCTTGTGCTCGACGCGAGAGTCCGAGCCCTTGAAGTCGAATCGCGTCGAAATCTCTTTGTTGGCCTGTTCCACGGCGTTCTTCACTTCCACCATGTTGGCTTCGCATACCACGTCAAACGACGGCATCGTGTTCTCCTTGCAGACTTGAATTCGGGTTGCTGCGGCAGCTTCCTGCGGGTGCCGCGTGCGCCATGGCTTCTATAATCTCCGCTTTCCCAGCAGATTTGGCGCCATGGCGTTGCTCGACCCGCATTATCCCCTAGGCCGGCACAACACGTTCCGTTTTGAAGCCACCGCCCGCTACGCAGCACATGTGCGCACGCCGGACGACATCCCCGCCGCGCTGGCCGACCCGCGCGTGCAGGACCTGCCCGTGCTGGTGCTGGGCGGCGGCAGCAACGTCGTGCTCACGCGTGACTTTGACGGGCTGGTGCTGCTGATGGAGATTCCGGGCATCACCACCGGCCACGCGACGCTCGATGGCCGCGAAGTTCACACGGTGACTGCCGGCGGCGGCGAATCGTGGCACGGGCTGGTCGCGCACACCGTCGCCAATGGCTTGCCTGGGCTGGAAAACCTCGCGCTGATTCCCGGTACGGTAGGCGCCGCCCCCATCCAGAACATCGGCGCATACGGCGTGGAGATCAAAGACCGCTTCCACTCGCTGCGCGCCTACGACCGCCATGCCGGCGAGTTCGTCACCCTCACCGCAGCCGACTGTGCCTTCGGCTACCGCGACAGCCTCTTCAAGCGTGCGGGCGCCGATCGCTACGTCATTACCGAGGTGACGTTCGCCCTGCCCATCGACTGGCAGCCCGACACGCACTACGCCGAACTCGCCCGCGAGCTGGCTGCGCAGAACATCGCCAACCCCACGGCACAGAACATCTTCGACGCGGTGGTCACCATCCGCCGCCGCAAGCTGCCCGACCCGGCCGAGATCGGCAACGCGGGCAGCTTCTTCAAGAACCCCATCGTCGATGCCGCCACGCGCGATGCGGTGGTCGAGCGCTTCCCCAATCTGGTCGGCTATGTGCAGCCGGACGGCACGTACAAGCTCGCCGCCGGCTGGCTGATCGACCAGTGCGGCTTCAAGGGCCGCCAGAGCGGCGCAGTCGGCGTCTATGAAAAGCAGGCGCTGGTGCTGGTGCACCGGGGCGGCGGCAGCGCCGTGCAATTGATGACACTGGCACGCGAGATTCAGGACGCGGTCCATGCGCGCTTTGGCGTACGCATCGAACCGGAACCCGTCGTCATCTGACCGCTTAAATCTCCTGGCCGCGCAGGTATTCCTTCTGGATGTCGACCGTGCCCTGCTTGCCGACATCGTCGAAATGCTTGCGCAGCCACGCCTTGCCCTCGTGCCGGCCGCGCTCCTTGAGCATGCTCAGGAAGCTCCAGTCCGTCACCAGCTTCGTCGACGATGACAAATCGCCCAGCGGCTTGTCGGCACGGATGGCGTGCAGGTAGATGTATTTCAGGCGATCGCGGTATTCGGGCTTGAGCCAATCCTCGGCAATCAGCTTCTGCACGAACGCGATGGCGCGCATCTCACGCAGCAAGGACGCGTTGAAGGTGATCTCGTTCAGTCGCTCCATCACCTCGTGCGGCTGGTCGGGCACCTCCTTGCGCACGATCGGGTTCACGTGCACGAGCAGGATGTCCTGTGTCTTGGTCTCGTAGAAGAACGGGAACAGCACCGGATTGCCCATGTAGCCACCATCCCAGTAGTGGTGGTGGTGAATTTCGATGGCCGGGTACAGATACGGCAGGCAGGCGGACGCAAGCACCGTTTCGGCGTCGATCTCGGGCGTGTTGAACACGCGCACATTGCCGGTGTTGACGTCGGTAGCGGCCAGGAAGAGCTTGGTGCTTTCGCAGGCGCGCAGCCGGTCGAAATCGACGTGCTGGGCGAGCAGATCGCGCAGCGGGTTGTAGTGGGCGCCCTGGGCGGTGGCGCTGATCCAGTTATCCCACAGGCGCATCCAGTCCGTCACCGGCCAGCTATCGGGAAACAGCGGCTTGCCGGAGAACAGCGTCTTGGCATTCTCGCCCATGGCGGAGAGCGGCGAGCCGGCCGTCGATACCGCCAGCCAGAACGCATGCAGCTTCTCGCGTGCTCGCTCGGGGCCGCCTTCCAGCAGACCGTCGAGCATCACCACGGCATTCATCGAGCCTGCGCTCGTGCCCGTGATGCCCTCGTACGACAGGCGCCCGTCTTCGAGTAGCGCATCCAGCACGCCCCAGGTGAAGGCCCCGTGCGCCCCGCCACCCTGCAGCGCGAGGTTGATGTGTTTGGCGTGCGGCTTCTGCATGATTTCCCCCTTTTTTTGAAAGCGCTCGCCCCTTAGCGCGCTTCGAATCACCCAGGATACCGGTAGATCATGGCGTATATGCCCTAAAATGGCAGGTTCGACCGTAGCCCACACCTTTTTCGTCTATTTTTTCGTTCCTTTCCATGACCACCGAAACCTTTGACGGCGTCCGCCTGACCACCAAGGCCAATGTGTACTTTGACGGAAAGTGCGTCAGCCACAGCTTTACCCTGCCCGACGGCACCAAGAAGTCCGTAGGCGTGGTGCTGCCGGCCACACTGACGTTCGGCACGGCTGCGGCCGAAATCATGGAATGCGTGGGTGGTTCGTGCGAATACAAGCTCGACGGCACCGACGAATGGAAAACCTCCGCCGCCGGTGAAAGCTTCCACGTCCCGGCCAACTCGAAGTTCGACATCCGTGTGACCGACGCGTACCACTACATCTGCCACTACGCCTAAGCGCGAGCAGCGATCATCTGAAGAGAAAGACTATGGAAACCATCCTGCAACACGTTCCCGTCGGCCAGAAGGTCGGCATTGCCTTCTCCGGCGGTCTCGATACCAGCGCAGCCCTGCGCTGGATGAAGAACAAGGGTGCCCTGCCCTACGCGTACACTGCCAACCTCGGCCAGCCCGACGAAGAAGACTACGATGCCATTCCGCGCAAGGCCATGGAGTACGGCGCAGAGAAGGCCCGCCTGATCGACTGCCGCCCCCAACTGGCCAATGAAGGCATCGCGGCCATCCAGGCCGGCGCCTTCCACATCAGCACCGGCGGCATCACCTACTTCAACACCACGCCGCTGGGCCGCGCCGTGACGGGCACCATGCTGGTCGCCGCCATGAAAGAAGACGACGTCAACATCTGGGGCGACGGCTCGACCTTCAAGGGCAACGACATCGAGCGCTTCTACCGCTACGGCCTGCTGACCAACCCGGCGCTGAAGATCTACAAGCCATGGCTGGACCAGACCTTCATCGACGAACTCGGCGGCCGCGCTGAAATGTCGGCCTTCATGACGAAGGAAGGTTTCGGCTACAAGATGAGCGCCGAGAAAGCCTACTCGACCGACAGCAACATGCTAGGCGCCACCCACGAGGCCAAGGACCTGGAGCACCTGAACAGCGGCATCCGCATCGTCAACCCGATCATGGGCGTGGCGTTCTGGAAGCCGGAAGTCGAAGTCAAGGCGGAAGAAGTGTCGGTCACGTTTGACGAGGGCCGTCCGGTCGCCGTCAACGGCAAGGAAATCGCCGACCCAGTCGAGATGTTCCTAGAGCTGAACCGCATCGGCGGCCGTCACGGTCTGGGCATGAGCGACCAGATCGAGAACCGCATCATCGAAGCCAAGAGCCGCGGCATCTACGAAGCCCCGGGCATGGCGCTGCTGCACATCGCCTACGAGCGCCTGGTCACCGGTATTCACAACGAAGACACCATCGAGCAGTACCGCATCAACGGCCTGCGCCTGGGCCGTCTGCTGTACCAGGGCCGCTGGTTCGACCCGCAAGCCATCATGCTGCGCGAAACCGCCCAGCGCTGGGTGGCCCGCGCCGTGACCGGCACCGTGACGCTGGAACTGCGCCGCGGCAACGACTACTCGATCCTGAACACCGAGTCGGCCAACCTGACCTACGCGCCTGAGCGCCTGTCGATGGAAAAGGTCGAAGACGCGCCGTTCAGCCCGGCCGACCGCATCGGCCAGTTGACCATGCGCAACCTGGACCTGATGGACACGCGCGACAAGCTGGCCATCTACTCGAAGGCTGGCCTGTTGTCGCTGGGCACCAGCAACGCACTGCCCCAGCTGGACGGCGGCAAGAAGTAACAGCCCGCTGATTCAAGGCAAAAAAAGGCCGCTCCGACGTCAATCGGAGCGGCCTTTTTATATGGCTTCAGCTCAGTAGCGGCTTAGTAGCGCCCGCAGAGCAGGTATTCCATCAGCGCCTTCTGCACGTGCAAGCGGTTTTCCGCCTCGTCCCACACCACGCTCTGCTTGCCGTCGATGACGGCCGCTTCGACTTCCTCGCCGCGATGTGCCGGCAGGCAGTGCATGAACAGCGCATCGGGTTGCGCACGCTGCATCATCGCCTCGGTGACCATCCAGTCGCCGAAGGCCTTCTTGCGCGCTTCGTTCTCGGCCTCGTAGCCCATGCTGGTCCACACGTCGGTGGTCACTAGGTGGGCACCGTCGCAAGCCTCGAGCGGGCTTTCGAACACGTGCACGAACGGCAGGCTGGAATCGGCCACCATGGCCGGATCGAGCTGATAGCCCTTCGGCGCGGAGAAATGGAAGCGGAAGCCGAGAATCTCAGCCGCCTGAATCCACGTGTACGCCATGTTGTTGGCGTCGCCCACCCAGGTGACCGTCTTGCCCTTGATCGGGCCACGCTGCTCGATGAAGGTGAAGATGTCGGCCAGCACCTGGCACGGGTGGTATTCGTTGGTCAGCCCGTTGATGACCGGCACGCGCGAATGCGCAGCAAAGCGCTCGATGATCTCCTGCCCGAAGGTGCGGATCATGATGATGTCGGTCATGCGGGAGATGACCTGTGCCGCGTCTTCGATCGGTTCACCGCGGCCCAGCTGGGAATCGCGCGTGTTGAGGAAGACCGCGTGGCCACCGAGCTGGTGGATGCCGGCTTCAAACGACAGGCGCGTTCGGGTGGAATTCTTCTCGAAGATCATGGCTAGCGTGCGGTCGTGCAGCGGGTGCCATGTCTCGTAGTTCTTGAACTTGGCCTTGAGGATCGCGGAACGGTCCAGCAGGTATTCGTACTCTTCCAGCGAAAAGTCCTTGAACTGCAGGTAGTGCTTGATCGAGCTTGGTGGGTTCATAAAACAACGAAGGCGGCCCGCAGATGACGCGCCGGAAACATCCCGTGGCACGTCGCCCTAGCCGCCTTGTCTGTTGAAGATTCAGTCCATCATACGGGATCGCCACTCATTTGGCGAGTTCCCCACCCCGGCGGCCCGGCTACCACACGGCCCCCTGCGGGGCAGCGGTGAAAGGCCGATGAAAGTCTTATATAAGATATAATACTGGCTGCTCTGGATGCCCCGATCGCCCGCAAACCGGCACGACAAGTCGGCCCGTTGGGTTCATGAATCGGCAACCGAGCAAGCGCATCATCCGCACCACAAGTGCACCCCGTTCGAACGTTGCGGCACCCGCTCGGTCGAAGTCGTTTGCAAATCTCCACAGCCCCACGCAGTCCATGGCCGCCAACCCCCGCCAATTCTTCATTCAGGGTGTCACCCGCGACGGAAAGACCTTCCGCCCGAGCGACTGGGCCGACCGGCTGTGCGGTGTCATGGCGCAGTTTCGCCCTGCCGGCGATACCGGGGACCCGCGCTTCACCTACTCCCCTTACGTGCGCCCCGTCATGTCGGGCGGCATCCGCAGCGTGTTCGTCGATGAGCGCCTGCGCGAGATCGAACCCAAGGCGTTGGACTTCGTCCTGAACTTCGCGCACGACAACAATCTGCAACTCGTAGAAGCCTGCATCCTGCCGGAAGGCGGCGCGCCCGCAAAAGGCTAATTCCGCAAGATCACCCGACGCAGCGCCTCGCACATTGCAGGCGCGCAGAGTGCAAAAAGCCCGTCCGAAGACGGGCTTTTTTATCGTCGGAGCGCGACGTTGCGTGTCGCGCCATGCCGGCTGGGCCGGCATCACCCGAACTTAGGCAGCCATTGCCTTGATGGCAGCGGACAGACGCGACTTGGCGCGCGCAGCCTTGTTCTTGTGGACGATCTTCTTGTCAGCGATGCTGTCGATCGTGCTTTGAGCCGTCTTGAAAGCAGCAGCAGCAGCGGTCTTGTCGCCAGCGGCCACAGCCTTGCGGACGCCCTTGATTGCGGTACGCAGACGCGAGCGCAGAGCCGAGTTGTGAGCGTTCTGAACGACGGCTTGGCGTGCGCGCTTGCGTGCTTGTGCGGTGTTTGCCATGGAAAAATCCCTGAAGAAACGGTAGCAAGCGCCCCGGGAGACACGGAAGGCCGAAGCGCGCAAATTGGTGAAAGACGGCAATTATACGCAGACTTCTGCGCTCAATGCAAACCGTGTTGTGAAATCGCCTGAATGACAGCGGATTGCGGCTTTTGCCGCACTTTGAGGCACGCAGCAAGCCGGTCCCTATAATACGGCCCCAATTGCGCGCGCCTGCGCGAACCCTAATTCGCATCGCCGGTCAGACCGCCATCGCCGCAGAACCGCGGTGCGGCGCCCAACCCCGCATTCATCTTGAATCTCCTCAAAACCCTCGCCACGATCAGCGGCCTGACGATGCTCTCGCGCATCACCGGACTCATTCGCGAAACGCTGATCGCCCGCGCCTTTGGCGCTTCGGTCTATACCGACGCCTTCAACGTCGCCTTCCGCATTCCCAACCTGCTGCGCCGACTGTCGGCTGAGGGCGCATTCTCGCAGGCGTTCGTGCCGATTCTGGGCGAGTTCAAGAACCGTCAGGGCGAAGCCGAGACGCGCGCCTTGGTCGATTCGGTGGCGACAGTGATGACGTGGTTCCTGGTCATCATCTCGGCGCTGGGGGTCATTGGCGCGCCGTTGATCGTCACGGCGGTCGCGACAGGCTTCAAGGAGCACGAGAGCCAGGCTTACATCTCGGCGATCTTCATGACGCGCGTGATGTTTCCGTACATCGGGCTGGTGTCGCTGGTGGCGCTGGCCTCGGGCATTCTGAATACGTGGCGGCAGTTTGCGGTGCCCGCATTCACGCCGGTGCTGCTGAACCTGTCGTTCATCGTGGCGGCGGTGTTTGTGGCGCCGTTTCTGGCAACGCCCATCTACGCACAGGCGTATGCGGTGATGGTGGGCGGCATCCTGCAGCTCGCCATTCAGATTCCGTCGCTGCGCAAGGTGGGGATGCTGCCACGCGTTTCGTTCAACTTTCGGGCAGCGTGGCATCACCCGGGCGTGCGGCGCGTGCTCAAGCAGATGCTGCCGGCCACGCTATCGGTGTCGGTGGCGCAGATCAGCCTGATCATCAACACCAACATTGCCTCGCGCCTGCCGACGGGCAGCGTGTCGTGGCTGAACTACGCGGATCGGCTGATGGAGTTTCCGACCGCGCTGCTGGGCGTGGCGCTCGGGACGATCCTCCTGCCGAGCCTATCGAAGGCCAGCGCGGACAACAACCGCGAAGAGTATTCATCGCTGCTCGACTGGGGCTTGCGGCTGACGGTGCTGCTGGCGGTGCCGTCGGCGGTGGGGCTGTTCGTGTTCGGTGCGCCGCTCACGGCCACGCTGTTCCACTACGGCAAGTTCAACGGCATGGATGTCGAGATGACCCGCCAGGCGCTGGTGTCGTACGGCGTTGGGCTGATCGGGCTGATCGTCATCAAGATCCTGGCGCCAGGCTTTTATGCGCGCCAGGACATCCGTACACCGGTGAAGATCGCGCTGGTGGTGTTGGTGGCGACGCAACTCTCCAACTACGTTTTCGTGCCGATCTTCGGGCATGCGGGGCTAGCGCTGTCGATCAGCTTTGGCGCAACGATCAATGCGGCGCTGCTGTTCTTTGGCCTGCGCCGTCGCGGCTACTACCACCCGCTGCCGGGCTGGGGGCTGTTTCTGGCACAGGTGATGTCGGCCGTGCTGTTGCTGGCGAGTCTGCTGCTATGGCTTGCGCACAATTTTGACTGGGTGGGACTGGGCGCCAAGCCGCTTGTGCGCATTGCGCTGCTCGGGGCAAGCCTGGTCCTGTGCGCGGTGGTCTATTTCGGTACACTGTGGCTGACTGGGTTGAAGTTCTCCACGTTCCGAAAGAAGGCCATCTGATGACGACAAAAGTCCTCGATTATTTTTCGGCTTTAGTTGCGGACGACGACAGCATCCCCCTCACCGAAACCGCCCTGTCGATTGCACAGGATGCGTATCCGGACTTGGACCTGCAAAGCGAGCTGGCCGCCATCGACGTGCTGGTCGCGCGCATCAAGAACCGCATCGCCGAGGGCACGCCGGCCATCCAGCGCTTGCGCCTGCTCAATCAGTTCTTCTATCGCGAGCTGGGCTTCGGCCCCAACGCCAACGATTACTACGACCCCGAGAACTCCTACCTGAACGCCGTGCTGCAGAGCCGGCGCGGCATCCCGATTTCATTGGCGGTGCTGCTGATGGAGATTGGCCAGCAGATCGGCTTGCCGCTCAAAGGGGTGTCCTTCCCGAATCACTTCCTGGTGCGTATGAGCATTCCGGCGGGCGAGGTCGTGCTCGATCCGTTGACGGGGCAGACACTGTCGAAGGAAGAGCTGCAGGACATGCTCGACCCGTACCTGGAAAAGGAAGGCATCGAAGACCCGAACTCGGTGCCGCTCGGGGTGTTCCTGCAGGTGGCGACGCACCGCGAGATCATCGCGCGCATGTTGCGCAATCTGAAGGCGATCTACTTGCAGGAATCGCGCTGGCAACGCTTGCTGGCTGTGCAGCAAAGGCTGGTGATTCTGCTGCCGGATTCGATTGAAGAAGTGCGCGATCGCGGGCTGGCCTACGCCAATCTGGAATGCTTCCGGCCCGCGCTGGAAGACTTGGAAGCCTACGTGGACGCCCGGCCCGATGCGGCCGACACGGCCAAGCTCAAGGAGCGCATGCCGACGCTGCGCGCCATGAGCAAGAACCTCAACTGACGCTTACTTCTGCACCACCGCGCCACGACGGCGCTTGAGCAGCTTCCACAGCCCGCCCAGCATCAGCGGCACAATCGCTGCGCCCAGGCCGATCAGCACGATGGTGTTCAGATGGTCACGCACCATCGGCAGATTGCCGAAGAACACGCCCGAAGCCACCAGCAGACCGACCCACAGCACGGCGCCGATCATGTTGAAGAGCTGGAACTTGGCAAACGTCATCTTCGACACACCGGCCACGAACGGCGCGAAGGTGCGCACCACCGGAATGAAGCGCGCCATCACCAGCGTCTTGCCGCCGTGGCGCTCATAAAAGCCGTGCGTCTTCATCAGCGCTTGGTGGTCGAGGAAGCGGATGTGACCGTCGAATACCTTGGGGCCGATCCAGGAGCCCACAAAATAGTTGACCGTGTTGCCCGTCGTGGCGGCAATCACCAGCAGCACAATCAGCAGCCAGGCATCCATCTGGCCGGCCGCGCACATGGCACCGGCAATGAAGAGCAGCGTATCGCCCGGCAGGAAGGGCAGCACCACCAGGCCGGTCTCGGCAAACACAATGGCAAACAGCAGCACGTACACCCACGCGCCGTACTGCTGAATCAGCAGGCCCAGCGATTTGTCGACATGCAGCACGATGTCGACCAGTTGCATCACGATATCCAAACCATCCCCCTAAGCGAGCGGGGAATGATACCGGATGCGACTTAGATTTCCCCTAGCCGTTGGTGGGGACATCCAGTGCTTGCATCGGTGCGCCACACAGGGTGTGACATTTATAATGCGCCGATGAATTCCGCCTCCGAATCCGCTACCCCAGCCGTCACCCCCGCCCGCCGCTCCATCCGCCCGCTGCCCGATCAGCTGATCAGCCAGATCGCGGCCGGCGAGGTGGTCGAGCGGCCGGCGTCCGTGGTCAAGGAACTGCTGGAAAACGCGCTGGACGCCGGCGCCACGCAACTCCAGATCAAGCTGGAAGAAGGCGGCGTGCGGCGCATCGCCATCACCGACAACGGCGGCGGCATTCCGGCCGATGAGCTGGCCGTCGCGCTGATGCGGCATGCGACCAGCAAGATCGGCTCGCTGGAAGAGCTGGAATCGGTGGCGACGCTGGGCTTTCGCGGTGAGGCGCTGGCTTCGATTGCCTCTGTGGCGGAGCTGACGCTCACCTCGCGCACCGCCCATGATGCCCACGCCACGCAAATCATTGCGCAAAGCGGGCGCGTGCAGCCGGCCTCGGGCGGCGTCGGCACGACCGTCGACGTGCAGCACCTGTACTTCAACACGCCGGCGCGCCGCAAGTTTCTGAAGACCGAGCAGACCGAGCTGGGCCACTGCATGGAGGTGATCCGTCGCACGGCGCTGGCACGCCCCGATGTGGCCATCTCCGTGCATCACAACGGCAAGCCGCTGGAACATTGGAATGCGACGCAAGCCGACTCGCGCACCGCCGCCGTGCTCGGCACCGAATTCGCCCGCGCGCGCCTGCCATTTGAAGAGCAAGCCGGCGAGCTGCGCCTCTTCGGCTTTGCCGGCCTGCCGACCGCCTCGCGCGGGCGGGCTGACCATCAGTTCTTCTACGTCAACGGCCGCTTTGTGCGCGACCGCCTGCTCACGCACGCCGTGCGCAGCGCCTATGAAGACGTGCTGCACGGCGACCGCTTCCCCGCCTACGTGCTGTGCCTGGAGCTGCCGCCCGAAGCCGTGGACGTGAACGTGCATCCGTCCAAGATCGAGGTGCGCTTCCGCGACAGCCGCGCGGTGCACCAATTCGTCTATCACGCGATCCAGCGCGCGCTGTCCCGCCACGCTGGTGAACAGGGCGACAGCCTGCGCACCGACATCGCCGATGCGCCTGAGGCGGCGGCTACACCATCGCCCGCAGACAACACGACGCGCTGGATCAACCAGATGGCCGCACGGCAGACGTCGCTCGGCATCGAGCAGCCGCGCGGGCAATACCTGTCGATGATGCGGGGCGACACTACGCCAATGCCGTCGTCGCGCCCGGCCTGGATGGCCGACGTGCCGAGCGCATCGACATTGTTCGATGGCGGCACGGCGACTGCCGAAGCACCGACGTCCATTGCGGAGCCCGTCGTCGCGCAGCAAACCGATGACGACGACGCCCACCCGCTCGGTTTCGCCGTCGCCCAGTTGCACGGCATTTACGTGCTGGCGCAAAACACGCGCGGCATGGTGCTCGTCGACATGCACGCCGCACACGAGCGCATCCTCTACGAACAGCTCAAGACCGCGTTGGAAGCCAAGCGCGTCGAGGTGCAGCCGCTGCTGATTCCGGTCACGTTTGCCGCCAGCCCGGTGGAAATCGGCACTGCGGAGGAATTCCGTGACACGCTCACGCTGCTCGGCTTCGATATCTCCGCCGTATCGCCCACCACGCTGGCGGTGCGATCCGTGCCAACGCTGCTGCAAAAGGCCGATGCACAAGCGCTCGCTCGCGACGTACTGCGCGATCTGCAGGCCTACGGCGGCTCCCGCGTGCTGGCCGAGCGCCAGAACGAACTGCTCGCCACGCTGGCGTGCCATTCCGCCGTGCGTGCCAACCGCCGCTTGAACATCGACGAGATGAACGCGCTGCTGCGCCAGATGGAAGCCACCGAACGCGCCGACCAATGCAACCACGGCCGCCCCACGTGGATCCAGCTCACCGTGGCTGACCTCGACCGCCTGTTCCTGCGCGGCCAGTGAGTTTGTGATGACCGAGTCTTTCGCAAGCGCGCCCCGCGCCATCTGCCTGCTTGGCCCCACCGCGTCCGGCAAAACCGCTGCCGCATTGAAGCTGGCGGAGCGCTGGCCGGTCGAGATCATCAGCATGGATTCCGCGCTGGTGTATCGCGGCATGGACATCGGCACCGCCAAACCCAGCGCCGAAGAACAGGCCATCGCGCCGCATCACCTGATCGACATCATTGATCCGCTCGATGCGTATTCGGCCGCGCAGTTTGCCAACGATGCGAACGCGCTGATCGACGCCATCCGCGCGCGCGGAAAGTTGCCGCTGATCGTCGGCGGCACGATGCTCTACTACAAGGCGCTCACGCAGGGCCTGTCCGATTTGCCTGGTGCCGATCCGGCCATCCGCGCCGAGATCGATGCCGAAGCTGCGCGCGACGGCTGGCCAGCGCTGCACGCCAAGCTCGCGCTCATCGATCCGATCACTGCGGCGCGATTGCATACGACGGACGCGCAGCGCATCCAACGCGCGCTGGAGCTGTACCGGCTGACGGGCCAACCGATGTCTGCACTGCTCGCACGCGAGGTTGGTGCGAATGCGTTCCAGCAGCACGAAGCCGCTGCGCCTTACCTGACGATTGCGCTAGAGCCATCAGATCGTCTCGTGCTGCATGCACGCATCGCCCAGCGCTTTGATGCCATGCTCGCGGGCGGCCTGCTCGACGAGGTGGAGGCACTTCGCAAGCGCGGCGATCTTTCGCCTACGCTGCCATCCATCCGTTGCGTGGGCTATCGCCAGGCATGGGCCTATCTCGATGGCGAGATCGACATGGCTGCGCTGCGCGAACAAGGCATTGCCGCCACGCGCCAACTCTGCAAGCGCCAGATCACGTGGCTGCGCAGCACGCCCGAGCGGCACGTGGTCGATTGCCTTGCGCCCGATTACGTTGACCAGGTTGCACGCCTGGTCCAAACCTCACTGCAATCCCGATCACCGCAATGACGACCACCGATACAACCGCCACCTTCACGTTGCGCCCCGCCACGCCGGATGACTGCGCTTCGCTCGTCCGCCTGATCACCGCGCTGGCCGAATACGAAAAGCTCACGCACCTCGTACAGACCACGCCCGAGGCGCTCGCCACGATGCTGTTCGGCCCGCGCCCGTATTGCGAAGCCGTGCTGGCAGAAGTCGACGGCCGCGCCGTGGGTTTTGCGCTGTTCTTCCACAATTTCTCGACCTTCCTGTGCAAGCCCGGCCTGTATCTGGAAGACCTGTTTGTGGAACCGGAATATCGCGGCCTGGGCATTGGCAAGGCATTGCTGATCCACCTCGCGCGCTTGGCGCAGGAGCGCGACTGCGGCCGCTTCGAATGGAGCGTGCTCGACTGGAATGCACCGTCGATCGCTTTCTACGAAGCCATGGGCGCCGACGTGCTGCCCGAGTGGCGCATCTGCCGCACCACGGGCGATGCATTGACCAAACTGGCTGCCATTCCCATGCCGCCGGCCCTGGCCGCGTAAGGCTGAATTTGACCGCAAGCTCCGGAGTGCCCCGCGCACTCCCGTAAGCGTAGGCTTGGCATATCGGACTTCTTCGGACAGAACGGATATGCCGCCTTCCACCGCCACCGTGCAGACAGGCTCGGAGCACCACCCCAACCTCGCTGGCATCGACTGGCATGCCGTTGAAGACGCCCTCAACGACGTCGGCAGCGCCGTGCTACCAGGCCTGCTCACGCACGATGCCTGCGACGCGCTGGCCGCGCTGTACCCGCAAGAGCGCCTCTACCGCTCACGCGTAGTGATGGAGCGCCACGGCTTCGGCCGGGGCGAGTATCAGTACTTCGCCTATCCGCTGCCGGATCTGATCGCGCAGTTGCGCACGTCGCTTTACCCGCCGCTGGCCACCATCGCGAACCGCTGGAACGAGGCCATGGACATCGACGTGCGCTACCCACCCAAGCACGCCGATTTCCTGCGCCGCTGCCACGAAGCCGGCCAGTTGCGCCCTACCCCGCTGATCCTGCAATACGGCCCCGGCGACTACAACTGCCTGCACCAGGATCTCTACGGCGAGCACGTCTTTCCGCTGCAGGTCGCCATCCTGCTGTCGGAACCCGGCGCCGATTTCACCGGCGGCGAGTTCGTCATGACCGAGCAGCGCCCGCGCATGCAATCGCGTCCCGAGGTGGTGTCCTGCGCCAAGGGCGATGCGGTGGTCTTTGCGGTGCACCATCGCCCCGTGCAGGGCACACGCGGCACCTACCGCGTGAACATGCGCCACGGTGTGAGCCGGCTGCGCTCGGGCCGGCGGCATACTGTCGGCATCATCTTCCACGACGCGCTGTAGCCCCTTCACCATGACCACCGGCGATCTGTTTGCCGACCACGTACCCACCGACGACGCACGCATCGTGCTCGGGGAGGCGGCGTTCGTGCTGCGTGGCTTCGCATTGCCCGATGCGCCCGCGTTGCTCGCCGCCGTAGACGCCATCGCGCAGCAAGCGGCGTTTAGGCACATGGTCACGCCGGGCGGCTTTGAGATGTCGGTGGCGCTCACCAACTGCGGCACCCTGGGCTGGACGTCCGACCGCCACGGCTATCGCTACGCCATGCACGATCCGCTCACCGGCAACCCGTGGCCACCGCTGCCCGATGTGTTCCTGCGCCTTTCCCGCAACGCGGCTGCCGAAGCGGGCTTTCCAGGCTTCACGCCCGACGCCTGCCTCATCAACCGCTACGTGCCCGGTGCGCGCCTATCGCTGCATCAAGACAAAGACGAGCAGGACTACGGCGCGCCCATCGTGTCCGTCTCGCTGGGCATGCCCGCGATGTTCCTGTTCGGCGGGCACAAGCGTGCAGACAAGACACAGCGCATCCCACTGTTCCACGGGGACGTCGTGGTCTGGGGCGGCCCGGATCGCCTGCGCTACCACGGCGTGGCGCCGCTCAAAGACCACCCGCATCCGCTACTGGGTAGCCAGCGCATCAACCTCACGTTTCGCAAGGCTGGCTAACATGACCGCCATTGCCGCAGATCTGTCCGAGCTCGCGTACCGGCAAGCCGCCGAATTCCTTTCATCGCTCGACGATGACTGGGCATGCCACATCGCCGCCATTGGCCCGTGCCGCCACGCCGCCAAGCCCGCACGCGAGCCTTACGAAGCGCTGGTGCGCGCCATCGCCTATCAGCAACTGCACGCCAAGGCGGGAGACGCCATCCTCGGCCGCTTCCTGGCGCTCTACCCCGGCACCACGTTCCCGGCACCGCAACAGGTGCTCGCCACCGATGAAGCCGCCTTGCGCGGCTGCGGTTTCTCGGCGACCAAGCTGGCGACCATTCGCGGCATCGCCCAAGCCACGCTGGACGGCACTGTGCCGACGCGCGACGAAGCGCTAGTCACGCCCGATGAAGCGCTCATCGATCGGCTCACAACGCTGCGCGGCGTCGGCCGCTGGACGGTCGAGATGCTGCTGATCTACACCCTGGAGCGCTCCGACATCCTGCCCGCCGACGACTTCGGCGTGCGTGATGGCTACCGCCGCCTCAAGCGCGTGGAAACCGCACCGACGCGCAAGCAGATGATCGAAATCGGCCGCGCGTGGAGCCCCTATCGCACCATCGCCGCATGGTATTTGTGGCGGATGCCCAGCAAGTGACATGGCCATCGCCCCCGAATTTGACCGCAAGCCCCGGAGTGTCCCGGCATAGGGGCACGCCTACAGTACAGGCATCGATGTTCACCGACTGATGCCATGCACATGTCCGCCAAGATCGCCCCCACCCTCGCCACCGAACACGACCCACGCTGGGCCCGCGTGCTCGCACGCGACCCGTCCGCCGACGGCCAGTTCGTCTATGCCGTCAAGACTACCGGCGTGTATTGCCAGCCGAGCAGCCCATCGCGTCTGCCGCGCCCGGAGAACGTCGAGTTCTTCGACACGCCGGCCGATGCCGAGGCCGCAGGCTATCGCCCCAGCCGCCGCGCCAGCCCCGACCAGACCACCGCACGCACGCAGCAGGCCGCGCTGGTGGCCGCCGCGTGCCGCCGCATTGAGGCGGCAGAAACGCCGCCCACGCTCGACATGCTGGCCGAAGAAGCCGGCCTGAGCCCGTATCACTTTCACCGCTTGTTCAAGAGCGTGACCGGTCTCACGCCCAGGGCCTACGCTGCGGCACACCGCGCCCGCAAACTGCGCACGCAGCTTGGACGTGGCAGCTCCGTCACCGAAGCCATCTACGATGCCGGCTTCAACGCCAGCAGCCGCTTCTACGAAGCCTCAGACAACGTGCTTGGCATGACGCCCAGCCGCTACCGCGCGGGCGGTGCACAGACCACGATCCGCTTTGCCGTGGGCGAATGCTCGCTCGGTTCGATCCTCGTGGCGCAAAGCGATCGCGGCATTTGCGCGATTCTGATGGGCGACGACCCCGACGCCCTCGTGCGCGATCTGCAGGACACCTTCCGCAAGGCCGAACTCATCGGCGGCGATGCGGGCTTTGAAGACTTGGTGGCCAAGGTGGTCGGATTCGTTGAAGCGCCGTCCCTTGGCCTGGATTTGCCGCTGGACGTGCGCGGCACCGCCTTCCAGGAGCGCGTGTGGCAGGCCCTGCGCGAAGTACCGCCCGGCAGCACGACCAGCTACACCGAGATTGCCGCGCGCATTGGCGCGCCCAAGGCCGTCCGGGCGGTCGCGCAGGCCTGTGCGGCCAACCACATTGCCGTGGCCATCCCGTGCCATCGGGTGATTCGGCGTGATGGCAATACCTCGGGCTATCGCTGGGGCGTGGAACGCAAGCGTGTGTTGTTGGAGCGCGAAGCGCAGCCGTAAGCGGCGCTTGCGGGTACAGTGGCGATCTCTCTGCACATCGATTCCGCGCACCATGATTCGCCCTCTGCTTATTGCAGCGCTCGCCGCCCTTACGCTAGCGGGCTGCGGCCGCTCCAACGAAGCGCCCAAACCCGCCCAGGCGCCGGCGTCCACACCTGCCACCGCCCCAGCCAGCGCACCGGTTGCCAGCCCCCCGGCCCTCAGTGAAGTCGAACAAGCCAAGGCAACCAACCTCGCCCGCGCCGCCATCGACAAGTACAAGCTGACCAGCCTGCCGCAGGAGTGCCTGTCTTTCCTGCCTGATGAACAAGACGCCGCGCACTACAGCGTTGAAGTGCTGGAAAACCACACCCCCGCCTGCGGTGGCGATCCGAACACCGCCCCGCGCGTGGTCACGTTGCTGATCGACAAGACCACCGGCGCCGCGCAAAAAGACGACCCTGCCACGGGCGAATACGTGCCACTCAAGTAAGCGCCCGCAACACACCGCGCATAAAAAAACCGCCGAGGTCATCGGCGGTTTTTTATTGGGCGGGAATGCTGCGTCAGACCACGATCGTCTGAGCTTCGCCAGCCTGGCGGGCGCGGATTTCGCCGATCTGGTAGACCGTCTCGCCCGCATCCTTCAGGTGGGAGATGGCAGCCGGTGCATCGGCTGCCGACACGATCACCACCATGCCGATACCGCAGTTGAACACGCGGTGCATTTCGTCATCGGCCACGTTGCCGGCCTTCTGCAGCCACTGGAACAGCGGCGGCAGCGTCCAGGCGCTCTTGTGCAGCACGGCGGTCAGGTTGTCTTGCAGCACGCGCGGCACGTTTTCGGTCAAACCACCGCCGGTGATGTGCGCCATGCCCTTGACGGTCAGCTTCTCGATCAGCGACAGCAGCGGCTTCACGTAGATGCGCGTCGGCGCCATGATGGCGTCCTGCAGGCGCTGGCCGTGGAAGTCCGCGTTCAGGTCTGGGCGCGACACCTCGATGATCTTGCGCACCAGCGAGTAGCCGTTCGAATGCGCACCCGACGAGGCCAGGCCCAGCACCACATCGCCCTCGGCAATGGTGGTGCCGTCGATGATCTTGCGCTTTTCGACCGCGCCGACGGCAAAGCCTGCCAGGTCGTATTCGCCGTCCGGGTACATGCTCGGCATTTCAGCGGTTTCGCCGCCGATCAGCGCGCAGCCGGCCAGCTCGCAGCCCT
This sequence comes from Ralstonia sp. 25C, assembly GCF_051904805.1. NCBI lineage: Bacteria > Pseudomonadati > Pseudomonadota > Betaproteobacteria > Burkholderiales > Burkholderiaceae > Ralstonia > Ralstonia sp. 25C. Next base: position 1,150,369 of record NZ_CP196737.1, read on the forward strand.
GGGCGATGCCCTTGACCACGGTGGCTGCGGTGTCGACGTCCAGCTTGCCGCAGGCAAAGTAGTCGAGGAAGAACAGCGGCTCGGCGCCTTGCACCAGGATGTCGTTCACGCTCATGGCGACCAGATCCTGGCCGACCGTGTCGTGGCGGTTCAGTGCAAAGGCCAGCTTGAGCTTGGTGCCCACGCCGTCGGTGCCGGACACCAGCACGGGCTCTTGGTACTTCTTGGACAGCTCGAACAGCGCGCCGAAGCCGCCGATGCCGCCCAGCACGCCTTCGCGCATGGTGCGCTTGGCAAACGGCTTGATACGGTCGACGAGGGCGTCACCCGCCTCGATGTCGACGCCCGCGTCGCGATAAGACAGGCCCGTGGATGCGGATGGGGTTTCGGAAGCGCTCATACAGTGGAGGAAATTGAAGGAATCCGGTGGCGCGCGGCGGGCGTCACAAAATTTGGCCCCGCCGGTCCAGTAAAATCGCGATTTTACCGGATGCGGCCACCCCAAGGCTGCTTTTCCGACTCCCCCACCCGCCATCGGAACCCTCGCCACCCATGAACGCCCCGTTGCTCACGCAAGAAACCAAGCGCACGCTGGCTTGGATCGCCGTGGCGGTCATCTTCCTGGCGCTGCTCAAGTTGCTGGCGCCGACGCTCACGCCCTTCGTCTGCGCGTTCATCCTGTCGTACATCCTGCACCCCGGCGTGGAATGGCTGCAACGCCACCGCGTGCCGCGCGTGCTGGCGGTGTTCCTGATGATCCTGCTGCTGACGGTGATGGGCGTGGCGCTGGCACTGCTGGTGTTGGCGGTGCTGCAAAAAGAAATTCCCGCCATTCGCGATCAACTGCCCGGCATGCTGGCCAAGCTCAATGCGGTGGTTTCACCCAAGCTGGCCGAGCTAGGCGTGCGTGTGCGCTTCGACTTCCCGGGCCTGCGGCGCCTGCTGACTGACCAGCTGGCCGCCGGCCCGGAGGATGTGATGTCGACGGCGCTGGCCTATCTGCGTGTGTCGGGTTCCGCCGCGCTGCAGGTGCTGGCCCTCGCGTTCCTGGTGCCGATCGTGATGTTCTACCTGCTGATGGACTGGAACATGCTCATGCGCCGCCTGGAAACCGCCGTGCCGCGCCGCTGGCTAGCCAAGACGCGCGAACTGGCAGCCGAAACCGACGGCCTCCTATCGCAATACCTGCGCGGGCAAGTCATCGTCATGCTGGTGCTGGCGGTGTACTACGCCTCTGGCCTAGCGCTGGCGGGCTTTGACGTGGCCCTGCCGGTCGGTATCTTTACGGGGCTGGCCGTGTTTATCCCGTACATCGGCTTCGGCATCGGCCTGACGCTGGCAGTGCTCGCGGCGCTGCTGCAGTTTGGCAATCTGTATGGCTTGCTGGCGGTGGCCGTGGTCTACGGCATTGGCCAAGTGCTCGAAGGCTTCTACCTGACGCCGCGCCTGGTGGGCGAGCGCATTGGCCTGCACCCGCTGGCGGTCATCCTTGCCTTGCTGGCTTTTGGCCAATTGTTCGGATTTTTCGGTATCCTGCTGGCCCTGCCGATCAGCGCTGTACTACTGGTCGGTTTGCGGCAGATCCGGCACCTTTATCTGAATAGCAGGCTCTACCGCGAATAACTCACCCGCTGCCTTACCGCTAGTTTCACGCCTCATGGCCCAACCAGAACAGCTACCGCTCGAACTCGGCGCGCCTCCGGCCCCGACCTTCGACAACTTCGTCGCCGCTGGCAACGAAGAGGCGTTGCTGCGCCTGCGCGCCCTGGTTCCGCAGGTGGTAGACGGCACCGCCACCGACCGCCTCGTCTACCTGTGGGGCGAAGAAGGCAGCGGGCGCAGCCATCTGCTGCAAGCCATCTGTGCGCAGGCAGAGGCCGGCGGCTACGAAGTCCGCACGCTGGCCCCCGATGCGCCGCTCGAAGCCTACGAATTCGACCCCGACATCACCGTCTGGACCATCGACGATGCCGAGGGCCTGGACGAATGGGCGCAGGTGGCGGTGTTCAATCTTGTCAATGAAGTGCGCGCGCACCCGCATGCCGCCATCGCCATCGCCGGGGCAGCCGCCCCCATGTCGATGCCACTGCGGGAAGACCTGCGCACTCGCCTGGGTTGGGGGCTGGTCTACTGGCTGCGCCCGCTGTCCGACGCCGACAAGGTCGAAGCCCTGCGCCAAGCCGCCCGCGAGCGCGGCATGCAGCTCTCCGCAGACGTACCCCAGTGGCTTGTCACGCACTCCTACCGCGACATGCCGAGCCTGATGGCTCTGCTGGACGCCCTCGACACCTACTCGCTCGCCCGCAAGCGCGCTGTCACCCTGCCGCTCGTGCGCGAAATGCTCGCGCCGATCAAGTGAGCCGGAGGGCCGCCGGGGTGGCGACATCAGGTGACATCACCTTCGGGTAAAATCGCGCCCCATGAATCTGGCCCTCTTTGACCTCGATCACACCCTCATCCCCACCGATAGCGACCACGAGTGGGGGCGCTTCCTCATCCGCCGCGGCGTAGTGGATGAAGCCGAATACCAACGCAAGAACGATCAGTTCTATGCCGACTACAAGGCCGGCACGCTGGATATCCACGCGTTTCTGCGCTTTGCACTGGCGCCGCTGGCCGCACACTCGCGCGACACGCTCGCCCAGTGGCACGCTGAATTCATGCATGACGTGATCCTGCCAAAGATCACCCCGCAAGCGCAGGCGCTGGTCTACAAGCACCTGGATGCGGGCGACCTGTGCTGCGTGGTCACCGCCACCAACAGCTTCGTCACGCGGCCGATTGCCCAGGCCTTCGGCATCGACCACCTCATCGCCACCGAACCGGCCACCGCCGACGGCAACCCCGATAGCGCCTTTACCGGCGACGTGTTCGGCACGCCGAGCTTCCGCGAAGGCAAGGTCGCGCGCGTGCATGAATGGCTCGCCAACATGGGCCGCGGCTGGAGCGACTTCGAGCGCAGCACCTTCTACAGCGATTCGGCCAACGATGTGCCGCTGCTGGAGGAAGTGACCGACCCCGTCGCCACCAACCCCGATGACACGCTGCGCAATCTCGCAGCCGCGCGCAACTGGCGCATCATGGACATCTTCTGAGCAAGGCGCGGCGTGATCAAGAAACTCATCAATCGTCTGCTGGGCAAGAAGACCGCTGCAGAACCCGCCTCGACCACCGAGCCGGGCACACCCGCCGCCAAGAAACCCCGCACACCCAAGGCGCCTAGAACATCGAAGGCAGCAAAGCCGCGGGCTAAGTCCGCCGGCGGCGTGCCCCGTCAGGCGCGTGTGTGGAGCGTGGACGAGCACGGTATCGACTCGAAGCTGCTCTCGCGCAACGCCGTCAAGGTCACGTTGACGCTGCAGGAAGCGGGCTATGACGCCTTCATCGTCGGCGGCGCCGTACGCGACCTGCTGCTGGGCATCAAGCCGAAAGACTTTGACGTTGCCACCAACGCCACGCCCGAGCAGGTGCAGGCGCTGTTCCGCCGCTCGCGCATCATCGGCCGGCGCTTTCAGATCGTGCACGTCACGTTCTACGGCGGGCGCGATCAGGAAATCATCGAAGTCTCGACCTTCCGCGCGCTCGTTGATGCGGTGGACGCCGAGCAGGTGCCCGCCGGCAAGCGCGTCAAGCGCACCGAGCTTGACCACCACACGCACGCCGTCGATGCCAGCGGCCGCGTGCTGCGCGACAACGTCTGGGGCACCCAGGCCGAAGACGCCACCCGCCGCGACTTCACCGTCAACGCGATGTACTACGACCCCGCCGACGAAACCGTGCATGACTACCATCACGGCATGGAAGACATGCGCGCCCGCACGCTGCGCATGATCGGCGACCCGCTCACCCGCTACCGTGAAGACCCGGTGCGCATGCTGCGCGTGGTGCGCTTTGCGGCCAAGACCGGTTTCGACATCGACCCCGACACGCGTGCACCCATCGCCGAACTGGGCCCGCTGATCCACAACGTGCCGGCTGCCCGCCTGTTCGACGAGATGCTCAAGCTGTTGATGTCGGGCCACGCCTGGGCGTCGCTGCAGGAGCTGCGCAAGGCCGGTCTGCACCGAGGCCTGCTGCCGCTGCTCGATGTGGCGCTGGAGCAGCCGATGGGCCAGCGCTTCGTGCAGCTCGCGCTCGACAACACCGACGATCGCGTGAAGGCCGGCAAGCCGGTCTCGCCGGGCTTCCTGTTTGCCTCGCTGCTGTGGCATCACGTGGTCGAGCATTGGAACCGCCGCCGCTCGGCCGGCGAGCCGCTCATCCCCGCGCTGCACACGGCCATGGACGAAGTGCTCGACCGCCAGACCGAGCAGCTCGCCATCCAGCGCCGCTTCACGTCGGACATGAAGGAAATCTGGAGCATGCAGCCGCGCTTTGAAAAGCGCTCGGGCCGCATGCCGTATCGCCTGCTGGAAACGCCGCGTTTCCGCGCCGGATATGACTTCCTCGTCCTGCGCTGCGCCTCGGGCGAATTGCCGCAAGAGCTCGCCGACTGGTGGACCGCCTTCCAGAACGGCGACGGCGAAACCCGTGAAGCGCTCATGGCGCAGGCCAAGCACGCCCCCGCCAGCGCCAGCAATACCGGCCCGAGCGGTACCCCAGGCACCAGCAGCGCGGGCAAGCGCCGTCGCCGCCGACGCGGTCCGGCGAAATCGGATACAGTCGTTGACGTCAATCCGGGAAGTTCGGAGGAAACGTGAAGACAGTGGCGTACATCGGCATCGGCGCCAACCTGGGCGACGCACGCCAGGCAGTGAAAGACGCCGTGGTCTGCCTCGCACAGCAGGTCGGCATCACCGTCACGGGCAAATCGAGCCTGTATCGCAGCGCACCGGTGGAATCGAGCGGCGACGACTACATCAATGCGGTCGTCCGCATCGAGACGCCGTTCACGGCAGACCAACTGCTGCGCATCTGTCACCACATCGAAGACCAGTTCGGCCGCGAGCGCCCATTTCATAACGCACCGCGCACGCTGGACCTGGACCTGCTCCTCTACGGCGACCACGTCCTCACCTCACCTGAGTTGACGGTGCCGCATCCGCGCGTGGGCCAACGTGCCTTCACCCTGCTGCCGCTGCATGAGCTGGCGCCTGATCTCGTGATCCCGGGCATCGGCGCAGTGGCCGAACTGCTGCCCGGCGTGGCCGACCAGCGCATCGAGAAGACCACGATGTGCCAATGCATGCGCGCCAAGCAGCCCGCTGCCTGATTCTCTGCCTCTCTGCACCTGACGCACCACCACTACTGATGGCTCTTGATCACCTGCGCCGTATCGTCGTTGAAGGCCCGATCGGCGTGGGCAAGACCGCGCTGGCCCAACGCCTGGCCGACCACCTGCGTGCTGCCACGTCGTTCGAAACGCCGAACGAGAACCCCTTCCTCGCCCGCTTCTACGAAGACCCCGCGCGCTATGCGCTGCCGGTGCAGCTGCGCTTCCTGCTGCAACGCGCCGAGCGCTTGAAGGCGTGGCACAAGGCGACGCTTGCCGGCGAACGCATCGTCGGCGACAGCTTCCTGCCGCGCGATCGCCTGTTCGCTCAGCTCACGCTGCCTGCGGATGAACTCGCGCTGTACGACGCGATGGCCAATGCGCTGGCCCTGCCGCAGCAGCGCGTCGACCTCGTCATCTGCCTGCAGGCGCGTGCCGAAGACCTGCTGCCGCGCATTGCCAAGCGTGCCGTTCCTTACGAAACAGGCATCGACGCTGAATACCTGCAACGCATCTGTGCCGCATACGGCGAGCTGTTTCTGTATTACGATGCCGCACCGACGATGATCGTCGATACGGCGGCCTTCGACCCCGCGGGCAACGACGACGATTTCCGCACCTTGCTCACCCGCATCGACGCAATGCGCGGGCCCAAGGAATTCATCAAGCTGGCAACGCGATAAGCCAATCGCCGACGCACCGCATGGTCTGCGTGGGCTGTCACGATGCCCCACGGAACACCAGTCCATGAGCTATCTCCAGGAATCGAACCGCAAGGCCGTTACCGTGACGTCGCTACAGGCCATGCGTGCCGCCGGCGAGCGCATCGCCATGCTCACCGCGTACGACACCAGCTTTGCCGCCCTGATGGATCGCAACGGCACCGACGTGCTGCTCGTCGGCGATTCGCTCGGCAACGTGATGCAGGGGCAGAAGACCACGCTGCCGGTCACGCTCGAACACATCGTCTACCACACCGAATGCGTGTCGCGCGGCATCGATAAGGCGCTGCTCGTGTCGGACCTGCCATTCGGCACGTACGGCACGCCCGAGCAAGCCTTCCACAGCGCCGTTCGCGTGATGCAGGCCGGCGCGCAGATGGTCAAGCTCGAGGGCGGCGTGTGGTTGGCGCCCACGATCAAGTTCCTCGTTGAACGCAGCATTCCGGTGTGTGCGCACATCGGCCTCACGCCGCAGTCGGTGCACGCCTTTGGCGGCTTCAAAGTGCAAGGTCGCGGCGATGAGGCCGCCGCGCAACTGAAGGCCGACGCACTGGCCGTGCAGGATGCGGGCGCACAGCTCGTCGTCATGGAAGCGATTCCTGCCGCGCTGGCCGGCGAGGTCACGCGCCTGCTGGCGATTCCCACCATCGGTATTGGCGCCGGGCTGGAATGCTCGGGCCAGGTGCTCGTCATGCACGACATGCTGGGCGTGTTCCCCGGCCACCGGCCGAAGTTCGTGCGCAACTTCATGGACGGGCAGACCACCATCGATGGCGCTGTCGCGGCCTACGTAGCGGCCGTCAAGGACGGCACGTTTCCCGGCCCCGAGCACACGTTCGCTTAAAACCCGCGTATATGGGAATCTGGTCGGCCACCGTCGACGCCTTCGCCCTGCTCGCCAGCGGCGATACGGCGTTGTGGACGATCGTCTGGGTGTCGTTGAAGGTGGCGATTGCCGGGCTGCTGCTGGCGGCGCCGCCGGGCTTGCTCATCGCTTACCTCATTGCCATGCACCGCTTTGTCGGGCGCCGCGCGTTGGTGGTGCTGGCGCAAGCATCGCTGTCGTTTCCCACCGTGCTGATCGGGCTACTGCTGTATTTGCTGCTCTCTCGCCAGGGGCCGCTGGGCAGCTTCGGGCTGCTGTTCACGCAGGGCGGCATGATTCTTGGACAAGCAGTGCTCGGTCTGCCGGTCATTGTTGCGTTTGCGCTGACCACGCTCGAACGCGCTGACCCACGACTCGCTGAAACAGCCCGCGTGCTCGGCGCGGGGCGCATCCGGCTGCTGCTGACCGTCTTTCGTGAATTGCGTTTCGGTCTGATGGCCGCCGTGGTGGCGGGCTTCGGCCGCGTCATCGCAGAGGTGGGCTCGGCGTTGATGGTCGGCGGCAACATCGAGGGCATCACACGCACCATGACGACAGCGATCGCGCTGGAGACGAGCAAGGGCGAGTTCGCGCAGGGCATTGCGCTGGGCATCGTGCTGATCGTGCTGGCGCTGCTCGTCAACCTCGTGCTCGCGTGGCTGCAAGGCGCCGGAACCTATCGGAGGGAAAGCGCATGAGCACGCCCTCGCAGCCGATGATGGTGTTTGAAAACCTGCGCTGCCAGCATGGCACGCGGGCGCTGTTCGACATTCCACGCCTGGCACTGTCAGCCGGCCACGCGATCGTCCTTACCGGCGCCAACGGCGTCGGCAAGACCACGCTGCTGCGCATGCTGGCCGGGCTGGCGCCGGCCAATGGCGCAACGGTCGACTTCGGACACGGCCGTCAACCGCTATCACCGTATCCGGCTGAGCTGCGAGCGCGACTGACCTATGTGCATCAGCACCCGTACCTCTTCCGCACGTCGGTGCGCGCCAATCTCGCCTATGGGCTGACCACGGGGCCACACCGTGTGGCACATGCGGAAGTGCTTGCCCGTGTCGACGATGCCATCCAGTGGGCCGGCCTTGAGCACGTGGTCGATGTGCCGCCCGAACGGTTGTCCGGCGGCGAAACGCAGCGCCTGGCACTCGCCCGCGCGCGCGCATTGCAAACCGACGTGCTGTTGCTCGATGAACCCACCTCGAATCTGGACGGTGCCGCACGCGAACAGGTGATCGCGCTGGTTGGGGAACTGGCAGCCGAGGGCCGCGCCCTGCTGATGGTCTGCCACGACCGCGAGCTCATCAACCTGCCCGGCGTCGCGCGGTGGAAACTAGAACACGTCGGCGGCCAAGGGCGGCTCGAAATGCGCGGGCACCACGCCACGTAAGGCATTGCAGACGGCGATGGCTTCGGCGCGAGCGACATCCGCGCGCGTGAGCACGCGTTCGCGCAGCGGCGCACCCAGCCAGGGCGTTGCATCTTCCAACAGCACCGCGCGCATCACACCTGGCAGGACGCCTGCAGACAGCGGCGGCGTCCACCAGGCGCCATCGAGCTTCACCAGCACCGTGGAACGCCCACCTTCGGCCAGTGTGCCGTCCGCATTAAAGAACACCGCATCGAACGCACCTTCGCGCTCGGCGGCTTGCCAGGCGGCGTCGTAAGCGGCGCGCAGATTCGTCTTGTGACTTGGCAGGCTGTGCGCGGCCTCGCGCGTCTGTTCAGCAACACGCAGGCTGACCGGCGTATGCAACGGCAACAATGGCGGTAGCGGCGCAGCGGTGACACTGACCTTGCCATCACGCTCGAGCGACAGGCGCATGCGGAAATCGCCCGCACCTTGCAATGACGCGCATGCGCGCGCCACCTCAGCGGCCATCGTTGCTTGCTCGAATGGGAAACCGAATGCTCGTGCAGAACGCTCCAGGCGCGCCAGATGGCGATCCAGCAGCGGCACGCCGTCGCGCGTAGCCCGCATGGTTTCGAACAGCGACAAGCCAGGATCAAGCGCCGTCACGAAACGCGCCTTCAACTGGCATTCGGCGTATTCCTCGTCGGCGACGCTGTCGTGCACGATGCCGGAGCCGATGCCAAGTTCGCCTTTGCGCAGGCCATCGGTTCCGGGCTCGCTCAGCACCAACGTGCGGATTACCACGGAGAAGCACGCATTGCCCATCGCGCGATCGTCGGTGGGCGCATCGACCCACCCGATCGCACCGGTGTACAAGCCACGTGGTTCTGGCTCCAGCGCTTCGATAATCTCCATCGTGCGCCGCTTGGGCGCGCCGGTGATGGAGCCGCACGGGAACAACGCGCGCAGGCAATCGGCCAAGCCGGTAGCAGGCGGAATCTCCGCCTCCATGGTCAACGTCATCTGCAGCACGCTACCGAACGGCGTCACCTCGAACAGCGCCGGGACGCGCACCGAGCCCGGACGCGCGAGGCGGCCCAGATCGTTGCGCAGCAGGTCGACGATCATGAGGTTTTCGGCGCGGTTCTTTTCATCGGCAGCCAGGGCGATGGCACGGGCCTCGTCGACTTCCACATCGCCCGTGGCGGGCGCGGTGCCCTTCATCGGCCGTGCGACCAGCTTGCCAGCGCGATGCGAGAAGAACAGCTCCGGAGAGCACGACAGGATCGCCCCGCCCTCCGGCAGCCCGATGAACGCGCCGTACGGCACGGGCTGACGTGCGCGCAGGCGCCTATACAGCGCGGCCGGCGCGCCGAACGCCGTCATGCGCAGGCGGTAGGTGTAGTTGACTTCGTAGGTGTCGCCCGCCGCGATCCAGTCATGGATGCGCGCGATGGCGTCTGTATAGACGGCGTGATCGACGCTGGCGGCACAGTCGAACAGACCGGCCGCGCCGGCCGCTTCGGGCCACGCATCGAACAGCGCATCGACCTCGGCTTGCGACAGCACCTGCAGCGTGCGAAACAGCAGCACGCGCAGGCGGCCATCGTGGCCGGGCAATCGAGAGGAAGTTCCAGTGGAAGCTGGCAGACCGACCAGCGGCCCACCAAACTCATACGGCGCGACGATCAGCACATGCAAACCCTCGTGCCAAGCAGCACGCAGATCGTCGTCCAAGCCGTCCAGCACACCAGCGGGCCGGAAGAATTCACCAGCGTAGTCTGTGTACCAGCGCGAACACGGTGCGCCGCCCGAGGTGGCATCGTCCAGCAGCGCAAACGGCGCGCCGGCTTGCGGCAACTGCATGACGATGTCCCCCGGTAACTGCGGTAGTGCTGTGCTTATGAGGAGAAGAAGTTCTTCACCTTATCCATCCACGACTGCTCTTGCGGGCTGTGCCGCGAGCCGCCTTCGTGCACGGACTTGTCGAACTGCTTGAGCAGATCCTTCTGGTGCTCGGTCAGCTTGACCGGCGTCTCGATGTTGACGTGCACATAGAGGTCGCCCGCGTAGCCCGAACGCACGCCCTTGATGCCCTTGCCGCGCAGGCGGAACGTCTTGCCGGCCTGCGTGCCTTCGGGCACCGTGAACGAGGCACGGCCACCCAGCGTCGGCACTTCAATATCGCCGCCAATACACGCCGTGGCGAACGAAATCGGCATCTGGCAGTGCAGATCGTCGCCATCGCGTTCGAATACCGGGTGCGGCTTGATGTGGATTTCCACATACAGGTCGCCCGGGGGGCCGCCGTTGATGCCCGGCTCGCCATTGCCCGACGAGCGGATGCGCATGCCTTCGTCGATGCCGGCCGGAATCTTCACTTCCAGCGTCTTCTGGCTCTTCAGCTTGCCCTGGCCGTGGCACTTGGTACACGGCTTGGGGATGTACTTGCCGCTGCCGTGGCACTTCGGGCAAGTCTGCTGCATCGTGAAGAAGCCCTGCGACACGCGCACCTGGCCGGCGCCATGGCAGGTCGGGCAGGTTTCCACGCTCGAGCCCGGCTCGGCGCCCTTGCCGTGACAGTGGTCACACTCGTCCCAGTGCGGCACGCGGATCTGCGTGTCGTAGCCGTGCGCGGCCTGCTCCAGCGTGATCTCCATGCTGTAGCGCAGATCAGCGCCGCGATACATCTGCGGGCCGCCGCCACGACGGCCCTGGCCCTGTGCCTGACCAAAGATGTCGCCAAAGATATCGCCAAAGGCTTCGGCAAAGCCGCCGCCAAAGCCAGCACCACCCGCACCAAAGCCAGCGTTGGGATCAACACCCGCGTGGCCGTACTGGTCATAGGCAGCTTTCTTGTCGGCATCGGAGAGCATCTCGTAGGCCTCTTTGGCCTCCTTGAACTTCTCTTCCGCTTCCTTGCTGTCCGGATTGCGGTCCGGGTGGTACTTCATCGCGAGCTTGCGATAGGCCTTCTTGATCTCGTCGTCGCTCGCGTTTTTGCCCACCCCGAGCACTTCGTAGTAATCACGTTTTGCCATGGTGGCTCGTCAATTCGCTTGTTCTTACTGCTTGGTCGAATAGCAAAAAAGCCGAGCGTGGCATCGGTGGCGAAATCCGCACTCCGATAACCACCGCCCGGCGAGACCTCAAGTCCGCCGCAGCGGACTCGGGGCTTACTTCTTGTCGTTCACTTCCTTGAACTCGGCGTCGACGACGTTATCGTCGTGCGGTGCGCTTTGCCCAGCGTGCGCGCCTGCCTGGGCACCCGCGGCTTGTTCCGCACCACCGGCTTCGCCCTTGGCTTGCATGTCGGCATAGACCTTCTCGCCCAGCTTCTGCGAGGCGGTTGCCAGCGCTTCGGTCTTGGCGTCGATCGCGGCCTTGTCAGTGCCCTTCAGGGCCTCTTCCAGTTCCTTGATCGCAGCGTCGATCTTGTCCTTCTCGCCGGCTTCCAGCTTGTCGCCGTACTCGCCCAGTGCCTTCTTGGTCGAGTGGACCAGCGCTTCACCCTGGTTACGGGAGTCGACCAGTTCGCGCAGCTTCTTGTCTTCCTCGGCGTTGGCCTCGGCGTCCTTCACCATGCGTTCGATCTCGGCTTCCGACAGGCCAGAGCTTGCCTTGATCGTGATCTTGTTTTCCTTGCCGGTCGCCTTGTCCTTGGCGCCCACGTGCAGGATGCCGTTGGCGTCGATGTCGAACGACACTTCAATCTGCGGCGTGCCGCGCGGTGCCGGTGGAATGCCTTCCAGGTTGAATTCGCCCAGCATCTTGTTGCCGGAGGCCATCTCGCGCTCGCCCTGGTAGACCTTGATCGTCACGGCCGGCTGGTTGTCGTCGGCGGTCGAGAAAGTCTGCGAGAACTTGGTCGGGATGGTCGTGTTCTTGCCGATCATCTTGGTCATCACGCCACCCAGCGTTTCGATGCCCAGCGACAGCGGCGTCACATCCAGCAGCAGCACGTCGGTACGGTCACCGCCCAGCACCTGACCCTGGATGGCGGCGCCCACGGCAACAGCCTCGTCCGGGTTCACGTCCTTGCGGGCTTCCTTGCCGAAGAACTCCTTCACCTTCTCCTGCACCTTCGGCATACGCGTCATACCGCCGACCAGGATCACGTCATGGATGTCCGACACCTTCACGCCAGCATCCTTGATGGCGGTACGGCACGGATCGATCGTACGTGCGATCAGGTCTTCGACCAGCGCTTCCAGCTTGGCGCGCGTGATCTTCAGGTTCAAGTGCTTCGGACCCGAGGCATCGGCCGTGATGTACGGCAGGTTGATTTCGGTCTGTTGCGTGCTCGACAGCTCGATCTTGGCCTTTTCAGCGGCTTCCTTCAGGCGTTGCAGCGCAAGCACGTCCTTCGACAGATCAACGCCTTGTTCTTTCTTGAACTCGCCGATGATGTAATCGATGATGCGCTGGTCGAAGTCTTCGCCGCCCAGGAACGTATCGCCGTTGGTCGACAGCACTTCGAACTGCTTCTCGCCGTCCACGTCGGCAATCTCGATGATCGAGATGTCGAACGTACCGCCGCCCAGGTCATACACGGCGATCTTGCGGTCGCCCTTTTCGTTCTTGTCCAGGCCGAAAGCCAGCGCAGCCGCGGTCGGCTCGTTGATGATGCGCTTGACGTCCAGACCGGCGATGCGGCCAGCGTCCTTCGTGGCTTGGCGCTGCGAATCGTTGAAGTAGGCCGGCACCGTGATCACGGCTTCGGTCACTTCCTCGCCCAGGTAGTCCTCGGCGGTCTTCTTCATCTTGCGCAGGGTCTCGGCCGAGATTTGCGGCGGCGCCAGCTTCTGGCCGCGCACTTCCACCCAGGCGTCACCGTTGTCGGCCTTGGTGATGGTGTACGGCATCAGGCCGATGTCCTTTTGGACTTCCTTCTCTTCAAACTTGCGGCCGATCAGGCGCTTGACTGCGTACAGCGTGTTCTTCGGGTTGGTGACGGCCTGGCGCTTGGCCGGGGCACCGACCAGGATCTCGCCGTCTTCCATGTAGGCGATGATCGACGGGGTGGTGCGCGCGCCTTCGGCGTTCTCGATCACCTTGGGGGTGTTGCCCTCCATGATGGCAACGCAGCTATTGGTGGTACCCAAGTCGATACCGATGATTTTGCCCATGTCTTACTCCTCGAATCTGGTGTCAGGACTGCACTGAAATACAAACTTGGCTCGGATGTGGGAGTGCCGCCCGGCTTTTCAAGGCCGAATTTTGAAAAGTTGAGCATTTTGGCCGGTTTTTCTGGGGAAAGCACCCGAAAACGTGCGCTCCCGGGCAAAAACGGCTGTTTTGAACGCCATGGAGGGGCTACGCGGGCCTCAAAGGCCGGGATGGTACCCTTGCCCGCATTGCCATTCGCCGGAACCCGGTGGCCTTCGTACCCATGCAATTACCCCCCATCCGAGCCGTTCTTGGCGCCGCTGTGCTTGCCGCATGCGCCGTGCCCTCTGCCGATGCCGCCGTCGCCCTGCTTCAACCCGCCCGCCGCGTTGACGCCAACCAGCCGTTCACACTGACCCTCGTTGTCTCGGGGGATACCGCCCAGCGCAGCTACACGGTGCCGACCCGGTTGCGCCTCACCGCCACCGCCGACCTGCAGGGCCCGGTGGAAGTGCTGCTGAATCGACATGACACCGGAGCGGAAACGCTACATCTGCGTCCGGGCCAAGTCCGGACCGTCGCCTATACCGGCACGCTGCCTGAGGTGCTGCGCGGCACGGTCCGCATCGATGCGCCGGACCTGGATGCGGCGCCTGTTCTCGTGACGCTGGTACGCGGCGCGGACGCGGGGCAAGTCGCCGCCGAGGGCGCACCGGCGGGCGCAGCCCCTAACGCCGCCGCCAATGGCGCCCGCCCGGGCGGTGCCCTGGGCGCCAACCCGATTGCGCAAACCGCTGAAGCAAACGTTGCCTCGCCTGCAACCGTGACGGTGGCGGGGGCCGGCGAGCCGCTTCGCCCAGTGGAAGAGACCGCACGCCTGACGTTCCACGAGCCGATGTTCGCCGCCGTTGGCGCGCACGAAGGCCTGAACGTCAAATTTCAGTTGAGTTTCAAGCTCCGGCTTTTCCAGCCGGAGAACCCGGCCTCGACGGCCCTGCTGGATAACCTGTACTTCGGTTACACGCAGTTCTCGCTATGGGACTTGGGCAAGGAATCGGCACCGTTCCGCGATACGAACTACCGGCCGAGCCTGTTCTACTACCGGCCCGACGTTGACCTGCCCGTCGGCATCCGCGGTGGCGCGCTCACACGGCTGTCGTTCGCGGGCGGCATCGAACACGAATCGAACGGCCGCGACGGCGACACCTCGCGCGCCATCAACACCGTGTTCGTACGCCCGACCTTCCACTTTGGCGATCTGGCCGACTACCACTGGAAGTTCGAGCCCAAGCTGTACGCGTATCTCACGCGTACCGGCAATACCGACATCGCGCATTACCGGGGTTTTGGCGACTTCCGCGTCTCGTACGGCGCCCCCAATGGCTGGGAGCTGGCGGCCACATTGCGCAAAGGCACGCGTAAGGGCTACGGCAGCGTCGATGCGCAGTTGACCTATCCGATGAGCCGGATCTTCACCGGCACGGCCGGCTACCTGTTCATCCAGTACTTCACCGGCTACGGCGAGAGCCTGCTCGACTACAACCACAAGCTGGGCTCGCAGTTGCGTGTCGGGTACAGCCTCTCGCGTTGAGCCTCTGCGGCAAGCGGCTTACAGCGTGTGCTGGCCGCTGGCCTCGGGCTGGAAAGCAACGCGCTCGATGCGCAGGGAATGCTGAGCACCATTAGGCGACGAGTACTTGACCGATTTGCCTGCGCGCGAACCCAGCAGCGCCGCGCCCATCGGCGAAAGCACCGACAGCTTGGCAGAAGCCACATTGGCGTCCTCCGGGTAGACGAGCGTCCACTCCTGCTCGGCGCCCGCGTCATCCACCACGCGCACAACCGAATTCATCGTCACCACATCGGCGGGGATTTTGTTGCCCGGCACCACATTGGCACGGGCGATCAGGTCATCGACCAGATCGGCGAGCGCCGAACTGTTGCCGGCACGTTCGGCTGCCTTTTCCAGGCGGGTGAGGTCGAGCTCGGTCAGGTAGATGGCGGCTGGTTTGGACATGTCGATCTCCTACGGTCTGTTTTCAACACTAGGCAAAACCGCTGCCGATGGCCTTCCGGGCCAACGCAATGCAGCGGCAAGAACACCAGCGGGCGCAAACGCCGGCCGGCAGTGATACGGATCTGGAACTGCAGATGAAGGTGGTGCGAGCCCGGCGGCAAGGTGCCGCTAGGGCACTAAGACAACCGCCGGGCGGCGGCAAGGGTCGCGATCATCGCCTGAGCGGCGCGCGACTGAGCGTACGCACCGCGCTTGGGGCGCACGGCACGAGAAGACGAAGAAAAGAGGAAGGCCGCAGCCATCGGCACGCGCGTCATCACAAACGCGGCCTCAGACCAGCGGCTTGCCGGCCAGCTTGTTGCGCGCATTGGCAACGGCGGCGGCAAACTGCGCGTGGCCATGCCAGCCGGTCGCCCGGCCAAGCTTTTTGCCACGGTGGAAAAACAGGAACACCGGAATGCCATGCAGCCCAAACCGCTGGCCGAGCTCCGGATGTTCGTAGACATTGGCATGCAGCCAGTGCAGCCCCAGCTCACGCACGGGCGCCGGCTGCGCGAGCATGGCCTGCTTGGCCATCTCGCAGTTGAAGCAATCGTCGCCCCAGAAGAACACGCAGACGAGCGCATCGCCCGCTGCCGCAATGGCCGCGTCGATGGTCTCGCCATTCACCTCGCGCATGCCGAACGCCGCGAACGCGGTCTTGTCGACCGAGATCGCGGCAGGCGCTGCGTGCGAGGTGGTGGTGTTCTGGATCATGGGGCGAGCTAACTCACTTGGGCGCGGCCACCGTCACGAGCGCCGGGCGCAGCACGCGGTCGGCCAGCGTGTAGCCACGCTGAAGCACGGCCACCACCGTGTTGGCCTCCTGATCAGCCGGCACCATCGAAATGGCCTGGTGGCGATGCGGATCGAACTTTTCGCCCACCGGGTTCAGTTCGGTCACACGGCCTTTCTCGAACGCGGCGTACAGCTGCTTGAGCGTGAGTTCAACGCCCTCGCGCAGCTTCGCGGCATCGCCCGACGTATCGGCCAGGGCGGCTTGCAGGCTGTCCATCACCGGCAACAGGTATTCGGCAAAGCCTTCGATGGCGAACTTGTGCGCCTTGGCCACGTCGTCCTGCGCACGGCGGCGGATGTTTTCGCCTTCGGCCGTGGCGCGAGCCCAGTTTTCGTAGTTCTGGCGCGCCTTCTCTTCAGCCGCTTCCAGTTGGCGGCGCAGTTCGGCGGCGTCCACGTCAGCCACGGCTTCCGCCACGGCGGCTTCGTCACCGGCGATGGCCTGGGCGTCGGCGCTGGCGCGCTGGGCCTGGCTCGAATAGGCGTTGGCGGCTTGGCCGGCAGACGAGGGGTTCGGCTGGGCGGCTTGCATATCCGGTTGCGATGGGTTTTCCGAAGTGTGTTTCATAGCGCTGAATAAGGGGATCGGCGTACTCGACGCACAACATGTGCCGCGCACCGATCCGCTGGATTTTCACAAACAATTTCTCCCCGATATGGGGCATTTGGCGCGCCTTTCAAGGGCGCAGGATGCGCGGGAACTGTGCACCATGCATCACGAAATATCGCGTTACAAGTTTCATCTGATTGCCACGGCACAGCAATTGCGGGGCCTTAATCGGCCGCCTATGATGCAAGAAAAATCTGGGGGGCGCGAGCTTCTTTGAGGGTTCGTACCATGCATAACAAGCTGCCCGTTCTGACCGTGCTCCTGCTGTTGACTCTGACAGCAGCCACAACGTTCATCTGCCTCTCCGGCGCCGTCACACCGCGCTATACGGAGTACGGCAGCGGCAAGGCCATCTTCAAGCACTACATCAGCAAACCCGCGCAGATGCAGGTGCCGCGTGGGCTGAGCTTATCAAGTTAGCACACACTTTGGGTCAGTCGCCCAATTTGTCGATACGACGACGGTCCCGCTTGGTCGGGCGGCCGGCGATTTGCGTGGCGGGCTCGCGGTATAGCCGGCGGCGGTCGACTTCTTCCTCGCGTTTTAAGCGGCTGGCTTCCGTTTCGGCGTAGAGCGTTTGCGCAACCGACGCCGGCCCGCGCACTTCGGCCAGCGCCAGCACCTGCAATTCCCACTGCTGTTCATGCGCGTACACCCGCACGCGATCACCAATCTTCACATCCTTGGCGGGGCGGACCGGCTGATCGTTGATCTGCACGCGACCGCGTTCCACCGCATCCGTCGCCTGTGAGCGCGTCTTGAAAAATCGCGCAGCCCACAGCCATTTGTCGATGCGCACGCAGCCTGCGGCGTCGGTACTCACCTTCACGCTGCCGCCCCCTTGCTTTGCGCCCGCGTGCGGCTGGCTTCGAGCACGTGCGGATGCGTGAGCTTGAGCGGCCAGCCTTGCAGATGCGCCAACGCAATGTCGGCCATACCGGCGATCCAGGCTTCGTTATCGTTCAAGCACGGGATGTAGTGGAAATCCTTGCCGCCGGCGATGCGGAAGGTGGACTGCCCTTCCATCGCGATCTCCTCCAACGTCTCCAGGCAATCGGCCGGAAAGCCAGGGCAAAACACGTCGACGCGGTTGGTGCCCACGCGGCCGAGTTCTTCCAACGTGGGCGCGGTATACGGCTGCAGCCATTCGGCGCTGCCAAAGCGCGACTGGAACGTGACGAGGTACTGGCCCGGTTGCAGGCCGAGCGCCTCGCCCAGCAGGCGGCCGGTCTTCAGGCATTCGCAGTGGTACGGATCGCCCAGTTCCAACGTGCGGCGCGGCACGCCATGGAACGACAGCAACAGCTTGTCGCCGTGCGCGAAATCCGGCGCGCCGTGCTGCGCCCAATACGCGCCCACCTGCTGATGCAACGCGTTGATGTAGGCGGGGTCGTCGTGGAAATGCTTCACCAGCCGCAGCTCCGGTTGATTGCGCATCTGGCCCAGCACGCGGAAGACCTCGTCGAACGCCGTGGCGGTGGTGGTGCCGGAATACTGCGGATACATCGGCAGCACGAGGATGCGCTCCACGCCCTGCTTGCGCAGCGCCTGCATCACGGACGGAATCGACGGATTGCCATAGCGCATCGCACACGCGACGACAACGTCGTGGCCTTGCGCATTCAGCAACTGCTGCAGCGCATGCGCTTGGCGCTCGCTGTAGACCAGGAGCGGCGAGCCCGTCATGTTGGCCTCGCGCAGCCAGATGCTCTCGTATTTGTGTGCCGATGCCCGCGAACGTAGCGGCACGATTAACCCGTTGAGAATGAACCACCACGCCGCCCGCGGAATTTCCACCACGCGCGGGTCGGACAGAAACTGGCGCAGGTAGCGGCCGACCTCGCGCGGCGAAGTGCCATCGGGCGTGCCGAGGTTGACAAGCAGAATCGCGGTGCGATCGGGCTGGCCGTGCTGGAACAGGGGTTCGGGCAAAAAGGGCATGGAACGCGGGTTCGCGGGTAACCCGGCCGATTATACGAGCGGGAGTATTGCGTACGGCTTGTCGGGCAATGCGTGCTCAATCCGCTCAATGCTTGCCACAGCGTCGGCTACACTCGCCGCGCAAGTGACGGCGGCCTCACCGCCTTCTAGGATAAGAAGGCTCCCCCGCGCGACGAGGGAGCCATGCACCACGCCATCGACCATGGCATTCGACACACACAAAAATAAGGTGATTTATGGGAGCAACAAAAATCGCGCGCATGCTCGCGCTGATCACACCGTTGGTGCTGCTCGCATGTGCGAGCAATACGGCGCCTGTATCCATGCAATTTGCGGCGAAAACCGATGCGGCAAAGTATCGCCGTGTCGCAGTGCTGCCGTTTGATGGAGACGGCGGCGCCAAGGCCGCCATCGACTTCGAAAGCATGCTGGCTTCGGTGAAATACGAGCAGAAGCCTTACTTCACGATCGTCGATCGGACACAGTTACTGAACGTGATCGGAGAACTCGCGCTGCAGCGCACCGGACTGGTTGACCCCCGTACGGCGTCGAAGATTGGACGCCTCACCGGTGCTGAAGCGCTATACGGCGGCGCGGCCATCATTGCGCCGGTCGCCTACAAATACTCCACCGAACCCCGCTCCGTCTGTCCCAAAGACAAGAAGTGCTACACCACGCAGATTCGCTGCACGACAAAAACCGCCCGCTTCGAGTTGACCCCGCGACTCGTTGAGGTGGCGCGTGGCACCGTTGTCTACAGCGAGACCAAGATTGGTTTGGCCAGTTCGTACCGGTGCGACGATCAGGCAACCGACGATTCTGAACAGGTTCTGGTAACCAAGGCCGCAGCCGATGCATTCCGACAGGCGCGGGAAGATGTGGCGCCGTACGAACGGAATGTGCTCGTGAAATTCCAGAGCAGTACGGACGGGCTCAACCCGCAGTCTGTCGAGTCCTTCAAGGGCAGTTTGGAATTTGCGAATGCGGGCAGGCTGGATCGCGCGTGCACGCAGTGGGCCGATCTTGCACGCACCAACCCTTCCAGCTTTGCGCTTCAGTACAACCTGGCGGTGTGCGATGAGGTCAGTGGCCGCCTCGACGCAGCGCTGGTGAAATACCAGCAGATTGACGGTGCGTTGACCAAGCCGGATGCCGACGTCAATGCGGCGCTCGCTCGGGTCCGCAATGGCATTGCGGAGCAGGAGAAGCTGAAGAAGAAGCCCGGGGACGCACGCGCCTCGGCATCGCAGACGACGCGACGCTGAACGATCGCGGCTCCTACACGCTCAACGCCGTGCAAATTTGCGCAGCGTTGAGCGGATCCGCCCCTACACCAACACCCCATCCTTGACCATGCCCGCGCAGGGATTGAGCCCCATTGCATACGCGAGATCCGCAGGCCGCTCAATGCGCCACAGGGCGAAGTCAGCGGCACAGCCGGGGGCGAGCACACCGCAGGTGCCGGACAACCCAAGCGCGGCGGCAGCGTGGCGCGTAGCGCCCGTCAGCGCTTCGAGCGGCGTCAGGCGGAACAGCGTGCAGGCCATGTTCATCGCCAGCAGCAGCGACGTGAGCGGCGATGTGCCGGGGTTGCAGTCGGTCGACACGGCCATCGGCACGCCCGCTTCGCGCAGCGCGGCCATCGGTGGCAGGCGCGTTTCCCGCAGGCAGTAGAACGCGCCGGGCAGCAGCACCGCGACGGTACCGGCTTGCGCCATGGCGGCGATGCCCTCGGCGGTCAGGCATTCGAGGTGATCGGCAGACAGGCCGCCGTAGCGCGCGACCAACGCGGCTCCGCCCTGGTCGGAGAGCTGCTCCGCATGCAGCTTGACCGGCAGCCCCAGGCGTTGCGCGGCGTCGAACATGCGGGCCGTCTGCGCCGGGGAGAAGCCGATGGTTTCGCAGAAAGCATCCACCGCATCGACGAGGCCCTCAGCAGCAAGCGCGGGCAGCACGTCGGTGCAGAGATGGTCGATGTAGTCATCGGCGCGGCCGGCGAACTCAGGCGGCACGGCGTGCGCGCCGAGGAACGTCGTGCGCACGCGCACCGGCAAAGTCTGGCCGAAGCGACGTGCGACGCGCAGCATGCGGCGTTCGGTTTCCAGATCGAGGCCGTAGCCGGATTTGATCTCAACGGTGGTCACGCCTTCGGCGCGGAGCGCGTTCAGGCGCGGCAGGCTGGCTTCGGCCAATGCGTCTTCGCTGGCCGCACGCGTGGCGCGCACGGTGGAGACAATGCCGCCTCCCGATCGCGCGATCTCTTCGTAGGGCACGCCGTTCAGGCGCGCTTCGAATTCGTTGCTGCGGTTGCCGGCGTAGACGAGATGCGTGTGGCAATCGATCAGGCCGGGCGTGAGCCAGGCGCCCCCGCCGTCATGTTCGCGCTCGGCGCGGGCGTTGGCGGGCACATCCGCGCGACGCCCTAGCCACGCGATGCGCCCATCTTTGACGGCGATGGCGCCGTCGCGGATTTCACCGTAGCCGTCGGCATCGGCCGCCAGCGTGGCGAGGTGGACGTTGGTCCAGAGCGCATCCCAGTGCAGATTGGCTTGGTCAGTCATGGGCGGTTCCTTGCAGGCCAATGCCGTCGGCCACGCGCGCGACCAAGCGGGCGGCGACACGCGCCGTGTGGTTGTCGATATCGAGCGACGGGTTGAGCTCCGCCACATCCGCCAGGCGAAGCTTGCCCGAGGTGATCACGCGATCGACGATGGGTTCGATCACGTCCATCGACACGCCGCGTGCGGACGGCGCACTCACACCGGGGGCGACGCTGGCCGGCAGCACGTCGAGGCACATCGTCAGATAGACGTGGTCGACCTGGCTCAGGAACACGTCCACCACCTGCAGCACGTGGGGGAGTTGCAGGATGTCCATCTCGTCATCGTGCATCCAGCGCGCGCCGAGTTGGCGGGCGCGGGCGAACAGCGCTTCGGTATTGGCGTAGGTGCTCACGCCCAGGCAGGCGTAGTGGAACGGCCAGCCGCGCCGAGCGCAGTCTTCGGCGATCTGGCGGAATGGGGTGCCGGAGCTGCCCCGCTCGCCCGCGCGCAAATCGAAGTGCGCATCGAGGTTGAGGATGCCGATGCGCGGGGGCCGATCGGATTTCGCTGCCAGATGCCGCGCCAAGCCGCCAAACGATGCCCACGCGATTTCATGCCCGCCGCCGAGCGCAATCGGAAACGCGCCGCGGTCCAGCAGAGCGTGCAGCACGCCGGAGAGCTCGTTTTGTGCCGCTTCCAGCGCATCGCCCTGGCACGTCACATCGCCTGCGTCGACGACCACGCGGCCGGCACGCGCTGGCAGGTTCGCGAGCATTTTGCGGATGGCGTTCGGGCCCGCTTGCGCGCCGGTGCGCCCATGGTTGCGGGCGACACCCTCGTCGCAGGCAAAACCGGCCAGTGCAACAGTATTGGCGAGCGGCGCGCCGGCATCTTCGGCATCGATACGGCGCACCGTCTGGTGCCAACGCAGGCCCAGCGGGCCCTCTTCCGCATCGACGCGGCCTTGCCAGACGTTCGGTTCAGCTTGAACGAGCATGGATCAGTTGAGTGTGAGTGCGGCCACGTGCTCGCGGCACGAATCGCCGAGTTGCCCATCGAGCACGAGGCGGCGGGCCGCTTCGATGTCGGGCGCGAACAGACGATCCTCGCCGTAATACGCCACGCGCGAGCGGATGCAGCCATGTGCATTCGCCAGCGTGTCGGACGTGGCCAGTGGTTTATGGAAGTCCACGCCTTGCGCCGCAGCCAGCGCTTCAATGCCGACGATGGTGGCGGTGTTGTCCGCCATGTCCTGCAGGCGGCGACCCGCGAAGGTTGCCATGCTGACGTGGTCTTCCTGGTTGGCGGAAGTCGGCAGGCTATCGACGCTGGCCGGGTGGGCGAAGGTCTTGTTCTCCGAGGCCAGCGCGGCGGCCGTGACGTGCGCAATCATGAAGCCCGAGTTCAGGCCCGGTTGCTCGACCAGGAACGGCGGCAGGCCCGACAGCGTGGAGTCGATCAGCAGCGCGATACGGCGCTCCGAGAGCGCGCCGATTTCGGCAATCGCCATCGCCAGCATGTCGGCGGCGAAGGCCACCGGCTCGGCGTGGAAGTTGCCGCCCGAAATCACTTCACCGGCATCGGCGTAGACCAGCGGGTTGTCGGTCACGGCGTTGGCTTCGGTGAGCAGCGTGGCGCCGGCCTGGCGGATCAGGTCGAAGCACGCGCCCATGACTTGCGGCTGGCAGCGCAGGCTGTACGGATCTTGCACGCGCTTGTCGCCCACGAGGTGCGACTGGCGGATGGCGCTACCGGCCAGCAGGTTGCGGTAGACAGCGGCAGTGGCGATCTGCCCTTGCTGGCCGCGCACGGCATGCACGCGCGGGTCGAACGGCGCATCGCTGCCCTTGGCCGCATCGACCGACAGCGCACCGGTCACGGTGGCCGCTTGCAACAGACGTTCGGCGAGGAACAGGCCGTTGAGTGCCAGCGCGGTCGACACTTGCGTGCCGTTGATCAGTGCCAGGCCTTCCTTGGCGGCCAGTGCGATCGGCTCGATGCCGGCGGCGGCCAGTGCCTGACGCGCCGGGGTGCGTACGCCGTTCACGCGCACATCACCCTCGCCCAGCAGGGCCAGCGTCATGTGCGCCAGCGGTGCCAGATCGCCCGAGGCGCCCACCGAACCCTTGGACGGAATGCACGGTGTGATGCCCGCGTTCAGCAGCGCCAGCAGCGTGTCGATCACGACGCGGCGCACGCCCGAGTAACCGCGTGCGAGGCTCGCGGCCTTCATCAACAGCACGAGGCGCGCAACGCTGTCGCTCACGTCTTCGCCCGTGCCGACGGCGTGCGACAGGATCAGGTTGCGTTGCAGACGCTCCAGCTCGTGCGTGGGGATCTGCGTTTTGGCCAGCAAGCCGAAGCCGGTGTTGATGCCGTAAGCGGGGTCGCCCTTGGCGACGATGGCCTGCACAGTAGCAGCCGATGCCTCGATGGCGGCAGCGCAATCACCCGACAGCGCAACGGGCGTGGGCGCGAGCCACACGCGGCGCAGGTCGGCGAAGGTCATCTCGCCGGGTTGCAGCGTCAGGATGGGGGGCGTGGTCATGGTGTTCATGGTCAAAGCGATTGGATGTTTCATTGTCGCCCCTGCGTGAAAGGGAGTACATCGCAGGGGCACATCGTCTAGTCGTATCAAAGTCCCCGCCCGCGCGGGGATGCCGGAATCCGATCCGGGCTTAGCCGATCATCGGCAGGTTCAAACCATTGCGCTTGGCGCAGGCGATGGCGGTCTCATAGCCTGCATCAGCGTGGCGCATCACGCCCGAGCCGGAATCGTTGACCAGCACGCGGCCCAGGCGCTTGGCTGCCGCGTCAGTACCGTCCGCCACGATCACCACGCCCGAGTGCTGTGAGTAACCCATACCGACGCCGCCACCGTGGTGCAGCGACACCCAGGTCGCGCCGCCGGCGGTGTTGAGCAGCGCGTTGAGCAGCGGCCAGTCGGATACGGCGTCGGTGCCATCGCGCATGGCTTCGGTTTCGCGGTTGGGGCTGGCGACGGAGCCGGTGTCCAAGTGATCGCGGCCGATCACGATCGGGGCCTTCAGCTCGCCGTTCTTGACCATCTCGTTGAAGGCCAGGCCAGCCAGGTGACGCTCACCCAGGCCCAGCCAGCAGATGCGCGCCGGCAGGCCCTGGAAGGCAATGCGGTCACGCGCCATGTCGAGCCAGCGATGCACGTGCGTGTTGTGCGGGAAGAGTTCCTTGATCTTGGCGTCGGTCTTGTAGATGTCTTCCGGGTCGCCCGACAGCGCCACCCAGCGGAACGGGCCCTTGCCCTCGCAGAACAGCGGACGGATGTAGGCCGGGACGAAGCCCGGGAAGTCGAAGGCATTCTTCACGCCCTGGTCGAACGCGACCTGGCGGATGTTGTTGCCGTAATCGACGGTCGGAATGCCCATGGCCTGGAAGTCGAGCATGGCCTGCACGTGCACGGCGCACGACTTGGCAGCCTCGTCGGTCAGGCGGGCGTGCTGCGACGGATCGCGTTGCGCAGCACGCCATTGCTCGACCGTCCAGCCAATCGGCAAGTAGCCGTTGACCAGATCATGTGCCGAGGTCTGGTCGGTCACCAGATCCGGCTTCAGGCCGCCGGCGCGGGCACGCTTGACCAGCTCCGGCAAAATTTCCGCGGCATTGCCCAGCAGGCCGATGGACACGGCCTCGCCGCGCTCGCAATGGTGGCGGATCAGATTGAATGCGTCATCGATGTCCTTGGCCTGCTTGTCGAGGTAGCGCGTACGCAGGCGGAAGTCGATGCTCGATTGCTGGCATTCGATGTTCAGCGACACGGCACCGGCCAGCGTGGCGGCCAGCGGCTGCGCGCCGCCCATGCCGCCCAGGCCGGCGGTCAGGATCCACTTGCCGGCCAGCTTGCCGTCGTAATGCTGGCGGCCGGCTTCGGCAAACGTCTCATACGTGCCTTGAACGATGCCCTGGCTGCCGATGTAGATCCAGCTGCCAGCGGTCATTTGGCCGTACATGAACAGGCCCTTGCGGTCCAGCTCGTTGAAGTGCTCCCAGTTTGCCCACTTGGGCACGAGGTTCGAATTGGCGATCAGCACGCGCGGGGCGTCCGGGTGCGTCTTGAACACGCCGACCGGCTTGCCCGATTGCACCAGCAGCGATTCGTCGTCGTTCAACTCGCGCAGCGTTTCGAGAATCTTGTCGAAGCAGGCCCAGTCGCGTGCTGCGCGGCCGATGCCGCCGTAGACGACGAGGTGCTTGGGGTTCTCGGCCACGTCCGGGTCGAGGTTGTTCTGCAGCATGCGGTAGGCGGCTTCGGTCAGCCAGCTCTTGCAGTGCAGCTCGGTGCCACGCGGGGCGCGGATTTCACGCGAGGCGTCGTAGCGCGGGTCGTTGGTCAGGTGGGTGGCGTCGGTCATGGCGTTCATTTCAGTCTCCTTCGTTCAACGAGGTGCATGGCGTGGTGCGCTCAGTGCAGCCCTAAATAAGCTTGTGCAAGCATGGGGTCATTGGCGGCATCGGCGGCGCTGCCCTGCCAGACGGCGCGGCCGGATTCGAGGACGCAGATGTCGTCGGCCACGGCCAGTGCGCGTTCGGTGTTCTGCTCCACCAGCAGGATGGTCATGCCGTCTTCGCGCAGGCGGCGCAGCGCCTGGTAGCAGAGGTCGATGACCTTGGGCATGAGACCCAGGGACAGTTCATCGATCATCACCAAGCGCGGGCGCGTCATCAGCGCGCGGCCGATGGCGAGCATCTGCTGCTCACCACCGGACAGATTGCCGGCCAGCGAGTGCAAGCGCTCGCCCAGCCGAGGGAACAGCGAGAGCACGTAGTCACGGTCGTGCGCAAAGTTGGCAGCGGGCTGGATCACGCCACCCACGCGCAGGTTGTCGAGCACCGTCAGGTCTTTGAACAGCCGGCGGCCTTCCGGTGCGATGGCAATGCCACGGCGCACACGCTCGGTGGGCGGCAGCGTGGCGATATCGATGCCATCGAAACGGATGTGCCCGCCCTGCACGCCCACATGGCCCGCCACGCTCATCAGCGTGGATGACTTGCCAGCGCCGTTCGGCCCCAGCAGACCGGTGATGGTGCCCGGGCGCAACGTGAGCGACAGCTCGTGCACGGCCTGGAACGGACCGTAGCCGCAAGAGAGGTTGAGCAGTTCAAGCATGGGCGACCTCCGTGGTGGGGTTGGCTGCGGCTTTGGCGGAGATCGCATCGCCGCCCAGATAGGCGGCGCGTACGGCGGGGTCGTCCATCACGGCGCGCGGGGCGCCTTCGGCAATCTTGCGGCCGTTGTCGAGCACGACCAAGCGGCTGCAGATGCGCATGACTTCACCCAGGTTGTGTTCGATCAGCACGATGGTTACGCCTTGGCGGTTGACCTCGGCGATGGTGTCGGCCAATGCACGAGCCTCGCGCGAGTTGAGACCGGCCAGCGGTTCGTCGAGCAACAGCACACGTGGTTGCAGCGCCAGTGCACGCGCCATTTCCAGGCGCTTGAGAATGCCCAGCGGCTGGATGGCCGGTGCCTGGTCCGCCACGTGGGCGATACCGACGCGCTCCAGCGCTTCACGCGCCGCCGCCAATTCAGCATCACGCGAGACGTTCATCAGCGCACGCAGCGGTGACGCCGTCTTCGTCGAACCTGCAGCCAGCGCCACGTTGTCGAGCACGGACATCGCACGCAGCGGCTTCACCAACTGCTGCGAGAGCGATAGCCCGCGCCGGATACGCTTGTGCACCGGCAGACCATTCAGCGATTCGCCGTCGAGCGACACGTTGCCGTCGCTGATACGGACCACGCCCGTCATCGAGCGCAGCATGGTCGTCTTGCCCGCGCCGTTCGGGCCGATCAGGCCCAGCAGTTCGCCCGCTTGCACGTTGAAGGACACACCGTCGATGGCGGTCAGGCCGCCGAAGCGCACGGTCACGTTGTCGATGGAAAGCAGTTGCGTGCTCATGCCTGCTGCCCTCCCTTCACGGCTGCCGGAGAAGCGCTGTTGCGCGCGGTGCCGCCTGCACGGAAGACGCGCGTGGCAATGGCCGCCATGCCGCCCGGCGCAAAACGCATCATCAGGAACAGCAGGCCACCGTAAACAAGCAGCTTGTAGTCGCCGATGAAATCGAACCATGCCGGCAGCGCCGACAACACCGCCGCCGCGATCGTCACGCCCGCCACTGAGCCCATGCCGCCCACCACGACCATCGACAGCACGGTCACGGAGTCGACAAAGCCGAAGCTATCCACGCTGATGAAGCCGAGGTTGGCGGCGTACAGCCCACCCGCCAGACCGGCGAGCGCCGTGCCGATGGCGAACGCCACCAGCTTGTAGCGCGGCACGTCAATGCCGAGCACGCGCATGGTGTCTTCGTCTTCCGCAATGCCGCCGAACACGCGGCCCATCCAGGCGCGGCGGATGTAGAACGAGAGCGCCGCCACCGCCACGCACAGCGCCAGCACGATCGCCATGAAGGCGAACTTCGACACACCGGCTTCGGGAATGGCGGCGATGCCCATTTCGCCGCCCAGCCATTCCTGCTGGCGCACGATGCCGACAAACAGAAAGCCGACGCCCATGGTCGTGATGGCGAGAAAGTCCGCCCGCACGCGCAGGCTGGCGAGGCCCACAACCACGCCCACGCAGCCGGTCACCAACATGGCGATCGGCAACGTGGCGAAGATGGGCATGCCCGCCTTGGCCAGCAGCGCCGTGGTGTACGCGCCAATGCCGAGGAACGCGGCGTGCCCGAGGCTGATCTGTCCGCAGAAACCGGCAATCAGGTTGAGCGACAGCGCAAAGAGGATGGCGATGCCCATCGTCGTCAACAGGGAGATTTCGTAATCCATGTGGCTCTCCTTAACGACGGGCGAACAAGCCTTGCGGCCGCACCATCAGCACCAGGATCAGGAACGCGAAGGCAATCGCATTGCGGTCCAGGAACTGGCCGATGTAGATCGTGCCGAACGACTCCACCACGCCCAGCACCAGCGCGGCAGCGAGCGTGCCCGGCACCGAGCCCAACCCACCCAGCACGATGATGGCCAGCGCCTTGTACGACGGCACGCTGCCCATGGTCGGCTCGACCAGGTTGTTGAGCAGCGCCACGGCCACCCCCGCAAACCCCGCCAGCGCAGAGCCGACGAAGAAGTTCAGGTCACGGACCTTGCGCAGCGAAATGCCGAACGACTCCGCCATCTGCGGATCGGACACCGTCGCGCGGCACGCCACGCCGATCCGGGTACGCGTCTGCAGCACCGCCAGCACGGTGATGATGACCACCGCGCCCGCCATCGCCAGCAGTTCGGCCTGCTTGAACTGCAGCCCGCCGAACAGCGGCACCTGGCCTTGCAGCGGCGCATCGGCAAACGAAATGCCGGTCGCGCCGAACACGATGCGGAAGATCTCTTCCGACGCGATATACAAGCCGATAGACGCGATGAGCGCCACGTACGGCGGCTGGCCCATCAGCGGTTGATAGGCCACGCGATACATCAGCACGCCGGCAGCGCCCGCCACCAGCATCGCCACGGCAAAGCCCAGCAACAGGCTGCCGGTGCTGTTGCACACCAGCACGCCCGCGTACGCGCCCAGCGTGAACAACGCCGCATGCGCCACGTGCAAGACCCGCAACAGGCCGTACACCAGCGTCAATCCCAACGCAATCAGCGCATAAAGGCTGCCCTGTACGAGCCCCTGCGCCACCAATTCAAGCCACAACATGGCTGCTCCTTCTCCGTGGGTCTGCGCTTACTTGGAAGCGACCTTGGTAGGCGGCGCCAGCAGCGTGGCATCGGAGATGACGGAGTGGCGGCGGAAGGCCTTGTCCTTCACCACCTGCACCTGGATGTCTTTCTTCACCTCGTGCAGATCATTGAAGCTGAGCTTGCCGATGGGCGTGTCGAACGTGCCCGTGGCCAGCGCATCGCGCAGCGCAATGCCACCCTTGCCGCCCGTCTTGCGCAGGCCGTCGATCAGCACGTTGGTGGCGGTGTAGGCACCCGCGGCGACCATGTCGGCGCCGTGGCCGGTGGCCTTGCGGAAGTCCGCCAGAAACGCCTGCGTCACCGGCGATGCGGAATCGCGGTCCAGCGACGTGGTCACCAGCGTGCCCTCGGCTGCCGCGCCGGCAATCTCCATGAACTTGTCGGAGTCGTAGCCCTCCTGGCCGATCACGGGGGCGGTCACGCCGGCCGCGCGCAATTGGCTGACCAGCGGGCCCGCCGTGAAGTAGTAGCCCGAGGCGTAGATCACGTCCGGGTTATCGGCCTTGAGCTTGGTGACGAGCGGGCCGAACTGGCGGTCCTGCAGGCCGTATTCGTATTCACCGGCCAGCGTGATGCCGAACTTGGGTGCCGCTTCCTTGAAGCCCGCCGACAGCGCCTGGCCGAAGTCGTTCTTCATGGTGACGAGCGCCACGCGCTTTTTGCCCAGGTCGTGCACGAGCTTGGCACCGGCGCGGCCCTGCACTTCGCCCATGGCGGCCACGCGGAACATGTAATCGCCAGCCAGCGTGATGTCGGGGTGGATCGCATACGCCGTCACATAAGGCACGCCGGCGCGCTGGAAGATCGGCGCCGCTGCACGCGTGGAACCCGAGTACGACCCCGACACGGCAGCCACCACCTTCTCTTTCTGCACGAGCTTGGTGGCAGCCGGCGCGGCCTCCTTGGGCGAAGCCTGATCGTCGATCACCACCAACTCGATCTTCTGGTTGGCCACGCCGCCGGCCGCATTGGCACGCGCCACGGCCAGTTGCGCGCCTTCCAGCGCGGATTGCCCATCGGCCGCCGCAAACCCGGTGCGCGGCACATTCAGGCCGATACGGATGTCGGCGTGCGCAGCCAGCGCACCGGCACCGAGGGCCAGCGCCACGGCAGCGCGCGATAGAAACAACAAGCGGAAAACAGAACGACGGGGGGCAGCAGCCTGCATGGAAGGTCTCCTCTGGTGTGATCGACGCATTACGTGGCGCTTTGCTGGCTATTCCCTCAACCGCACGCGCTCTTGTCTCGACAAATGGATGCGAAAGATTCTAAGTTGTATATACAAGTTCCGCAACCATCCGATACACTCCGGTAAACTCTGAACCCGACGTTTGCGCATCGATTCGCCATGACTCAGCCTGCACCCGATTCCACGCCCGCCTTCCAGCGCATCAAGGAAGACATCCTCGCGCGCATCGGCAGCGGCGAATGGCAGGAAGGCGAGATGATTCCGGGCGAGACCACGCTCGCGCAGACCTTTGGCGTGTCGCGCATGACGGTCAACCGCGCGCTGCGCGAGTTGACGGCCGAGCAAATCCTTACGCGCGTACAGGGGTTGGGGACATTCGTGGCGCAGCAGAAGTACCAGGCGACGCTGGTGGCGATCCGCAACATCGCCGAGGAAATTGCCGCACGCGGCCACAAGCACCGCGCAGAACTGCACCGGCTGGAACGGGCGCGCGCCGCCGATGCCATGGCAGCCATGTTTGACGTGCCGGTCGGGCGTTCGCTATTCCATTCCCTGATCGTGCATTTTGAGAACGACCTGCCGATCCAGGTGGAAGACCGCTGGGTCAATGCCGCGCTGGCGCCCGAATACATGGAGCAGGATTTCACGCAGACCACGCCAAACGCGTATCTGATGCGCGCCGCCCCGTTGCAGGGCGTGGAATACGGCATCGAGGCCCGCCTGCCTCCGCGCGAAATCGCCGAGATGCTGCACATGGACGTGCGCGAGCCGTGCCTGATGTTGCGACGGAAGACGTTGTCGCAGGGGCAGGTCGCCTCGGTGGCGACCATGTGGCACCCGGGTGGGCGGTATCAGTTCACGGGGAGTTTCTGAGCCTGAGACGCACTAACTGCGGCCCTTCCAGGGCACCACGCGTGCTTCGATAGCGCGCATGGCGAGGTCAAACGCCCACGCAATCGCGCCGATCAGCACAATACCCATCACCACGATGTCGGTGCGCAGAAAGCTCGATGCGTTGAGCACCATCTGCCCGAGCCCCACCGTGGCAGCCACCATCTCCGCCGCCACCAGCGTGGTCCAGCCAAAGCCGATGGCGATGCGCAAACCGGTGAGGATTTCCGGCAGCGCCGCCGGCAGAATCACGTGCCGCACCACCTGCGTGAAACTCGCGCCCAGCGCATAGGCAGCGTTGATCTGCTCGCGCGTGGCACTGCGCACGCCGGCCCGCGCAGCCATCGCAATCGGCGCAAAGCAGGCGAGATAGATGACGACGATCTTGGCGCGCTCGTCAATGCCCAGCCAGATGACCACGAGCGGCAGATAGGCCAGCGGCGGCAGCGGACGATAAAACTCGATAGGCGGATCCAGCAGGCCACGTGCGGTGCGCGATACACCCATCGCCAAACCGATCGGCACTGCGGTCACCGCCGCCAGCGCAAACGCACCAAACACGCGCAGCGCGCTCCAGCCCAGATGCGCAGCCAGCGGCTGACCGCCTTGAATATCACCGTGCCAGGCATCAATGAATGCCCGCCCGACCGCTTGCGGCGAGGGCAGGAACAGCGGCGGTACCCAATGAAACGTGGTCGCCGCCCACCACAGCACCAGCAACGCGCTGACTGACAACACGCTCAACCCCAGCGCGCTGCCCTGGCCCGGTAGCCGGTAACCGCGCAACTTGCGTTGGGGGGTAGCCGCAGGCACCGCTGCCTCAACGGGCGCGCCCCTGATGGCCGCTGTCTCGATCGCGCTCATGCCGCCAATTCCTCAGGCGCGCGGTGGATCAGCCCCAGCACGCGCTCGCGCCACGCAATGAATTCCGGCGACGACTTCACCGCACGTGCATCGCCGCCCGCCAGCGCCTGCCGGGAGAACGGCAGATCGAACGTCTGCACGATGCGCCCCGGCGATGGCGACATCACCACCAGCCGCGTCGCGAGGAACAACGCCTCTTCCACATCGTGCGTGATGAAGAAGACCGTGGTGCCGGTGCGCTGCCACACGTCGAGCACCAGCGTCTGCATGGTCTCGCGCGTGAACGCGTCGAGCGCGCCCATCGGTTCGTCCATCAACAAGACGCGCGGTTCAGTCGCCAGCGCGCGGGCGATGCCGACGCGCTGCTGCATGCCGCCGGATAGCGCATACACCGGCGACGTGGCATGCGCCTCCAGCCCGACCAGTCGCAGCAATTCCAGCGCTCGCGCGTGTCGCGTCTTGCGATCGACACCGCGCAGCTTGAGACCGAGCGCCACGTTGTCGCGCACGGTCAACCACGGCATGAGGCCGTAGCGCTGGAACACCACACCGCGCTCGGCACCAGGCCCGTCGACTTCGCGTCCGTCGAGCAGGATCTGCCCAGACGTTGGCGCAACAAAACCGGCCAAGCAATTCAGCAGCGTGGTCTTGCCACAGCCGGAGGCCCCGAGGGCGACAACGAACTCACCGGGGTTAATGGACAGATCCACGCCGCCGAGCGCTTGCGTCGTGCGACCGCGCGCATCGGTGTAGTCGACGCGCAGGCCGCGGACTTCAATGCGGCTCATCGTGCTGCCGTTGCCACGGCCTTGGCACCACCGGCCACACGCTGCACGAAGCGCGAATCGATGGTCGCGCCGTAATCCGGCAGCACCGCCTGGATCGTGCCCTGCGTCTTCAGGAACTGCGCCGTGGCCAGCAGCGATTGCGCTGCGCCCGATTGGGCACTGCCACCCAGCCAGCGCTTGGACGCCTGCTCCGCCGCATCCGGGAAGGCATACAGCGCCAGGCTTGCCGGCACGTCAGCCGCCGTCGCGCCCGAGGTCTTGGCCACCGCCGCCACCTGCGGAGAGGTTGCCGTCCACGCGGCCTTGTTGTCGCGGTACGCCGCGTCGGCCTTGGCCAGCACCTCGACAAACTTGGCGACAAAGTCCGCGTGGTCACGCGCGAACTTGCGGTCGGCCACAAAGCCATCAAACGTCGACTTACCCGTAGCGGCGGCGATCTTGCCGGAGGTGGTCAGCACCGTGCCGTTCTTCTTCACCTTGGCGAGCACCGGGTCCCAGATGAAGGCGGCATCGACATCACCCCGATCCCATGCGGCCGACAACTCCTGCGGCCGCAGGTTGACGACCTTCACATCGCGCGGATCGAGCCCCGCCTGTTGCAGCGCCACCAGCGCATGGAAGTGCGACGTCAACACATACGGCACGCCCAGCGTCTTGCCCTTCAAGTCCGCCACGCGCGCCACGCCGCTACCGTTGCGGGCGACCAGCGCTTCCGCGTCATTGATGTTGTCCAGAATCCAGAACAGCGACAGGTCCACACCCTGAGACACACCGGCCGCAATCGGGCTCGACCCCGCCTCGCCAATCTGCACCGAACCCGACGCAATGGCGCGCACCACATCGGCGCCGCTGGCGAGCTGGCGGTACGTCACCTTGTAGCCGGTGGCGCGCTCGACCTCACCGGTGGCCTGGGCGTAGCGCCAGGGCAGCACCATGTCCTGATAGGCGATGACGACCTCGCGGTCAGCCGCGCGTGCGGGGGCGACACCAAACAAGGCAAACGAAACGGCCGCAGACAATGCTGCAGCCAGCAAACGGGGGATGGAGAGACCAGCCATGAAAGACTCCGGCAGAAGAGAAACGCGCACATGCGCCGGAGTCGATTGTGTGAGACGGCAGACCGCGCTGTCGTCGAAGAAAAATGGCTGAGCTTATGCAGCTCGGCCGCAGATCAATATTGGCTGAGCGTGCTCGATAGCAGCTTGGCCGTGATGTCCACGATCGGAATCACGCGCTCATACGCCATGCGCATCGGCCCGATCACGCCCAGCGTGCCGACGATCTTGCCGTCCACCTCGTACGGCGCGGTGATGACCGCCATGTCCTCGTGCGGCACGAGGCTGCTTTCGCCGCCAATGAAGATCTGCACGCCCTCGGCGCGGCTCGACACATCCAGCAGTTGCAGCAGGCCCGTCTTCTGCTCGAACACGGCAAACAGGCGCCGCAGCTTGTCCATGGAAGACGACAGGTCTTCCACATCGAGCAGCTTGCGCTCGCCGGAGATCACCACCGGCTCTTCTTCCGACACAGCGCTGCTGCCCGCCTCCACCGCCGCCTGCATCAGCGAGGTCATGTCGGCCTGCAACGCAGACAGCTCGCCGCGCAGGCGCTCGCGCACGGCGTCGAAGGTCAGGCCGCCGTAATGCGCGTTGATGTAGTTGGCCGCCTCCACCAACTGCGACGGGGTGTATGGCGTATCGGTGTGGATGATGCGGTTCTGCACGTCGCCCTCGGGCGTGACGACGATCAGCAGGATGCGGTTTTCCGACAGCCGCAGGAATTCGATTTGCCGGAACGCGTGCGAGCGGCGCGGCGTCATCACCACGCCGGCAAACTGCGACAGGTTGGACAGCGTCTGCGCCGCCGCCGCAATCACCCGCTGCGACGATTCCGACCCATGCGACGCCAGTTGCGTGCGCACCTGCTCGGCAATCGCGCCCACCATCTGCTGGGCCATCCGGTCTTGCGTGCTGAGCACATCCAGCGGGCTGGCGGTCAGCATGGTGTCGACGAAGAGGCGGTACCCGCGCGGCGTGGGCACCCGCCCGGCCGAGGTGTGCGGGCTGGCGATGAAGCCCATCTCCTCCAGGTCCGACATCACATTGCGGATGGTGGCCGGCGACAGATCGAGCCCTGAATACTTCGACAAGGTGCGCGAGCCGACAGGCTGCCCCTCGGCGATGTACCGTTCGATCAGGGTCTTGAGGAGGATGGTGGCGCGCTTGTCCATGATTCTTCAATTTTACGCAAAATCAGCGCCAACCTACGGGTGATGTGGGCGTTTCTCGTCAAACACGGTCAAACGTGGCGGGGGTCATATCGATATGGTGTAATGCGCGCATGTCGATTTCCCCATCTGCCGTGGCCCCGCAAGCTCCCGCCGCCCCCTCCGGTTCACCCAGTTCACCGGCTGCGCCTGGTTCGCCCGCCGCGCCGTTCAAGACGGTTGCGCTGGTGGGCCGGTATTCGGCCGCCAACATTGCCGGCCCGCTCATGGAACTGGCGTCGTGCATCGCCGCCAGCGGCCGCGACATCGTGTTCGAGCGCGAAACGGCGCTCAATATCGGCGTCCAGGATTACCCGGCGCTGCCGCCCGAAGACATGGCACGACAGGCCGACGTGGCCGTCGTGCTCGGCGGCGACGGCACGCTGCTGGGTATCGGCCGCCACCTGGCTGGCGCAAACGTGCCCGTGATCGGCGTCAACCACGGACGGCTCGGCTTCATGACCGACATCCCGTTCGACGACGTGCACAACGTGCTGCCCGCCATGCTGGCCGGCCAGTACGAATCGGAAACGCGCACGCTGCTGCAAGCCCAGGTGGTGCGCGACGACGATGTCATCTTCTCCGCCCTCGCCTTCAACGACGTGGTGGTCAACCGCTCGGGCATTTCGGGCATGGTCGAGCTGGCGGTGTCGGTGGATGGCTTCTTCATGTACAACCAGCGTTCGGACGGCTTGATCGTCTCGACGCCCACCGGGTCGACGGCGTATGCGTTGTCGGCCGGCGGGCCGATCCTGCATCCGGCGCTCTCGGGCTTTGTGCTGGTGCCCATCGCGCCGCACTCGCTGTCCAACCGGCCGATCGTCATTCCGCACGACGCGGAAGTCGTCATCCAGGTCACCAGCGGGCGCGACGCCAGCGTCAACTTCGATATGCAGTCGCTCACGTCGCTGCTGCCGGGCGACCGCATCGTGGTGCGCCGCTCGGAGCGCACCGTGCACCTGCTGCACCCGGTCGGTTACAGCTACTACGCCACGCTGCGCAAGAAGCTGCACTGGCATGAATACCCGACCGAAGACAACCGTCTTTAAGAACCTGCCCATGATCCTACTGCGCGCCCCGATCTTGGCTTTGCGATGCTCGCCGTACCCATGTACGGCTGCCGAATCTGGCAAATGCGTCACGCCAACCTCGGGCCGCTCGCTACGGATCATGAGCACGTTCTAGAACTCCACGCTCACCGCTTCCATGCTGCGCAGCCTCACCATCCGCGATTTCGTCATCGTTCACGCGCTCGACCTCGATCTGGCCGACGGCTTTACCGTCTTCACCGGCGAGACGGGCGCGGGCAAGTCCATCCTGATCGACGCCCTGGCGCTCACGCTGGGCGAGCGCGCAGATGCGGCCGTCGTGCGTGAAGGCGCGCCACGGGCCGACATCACCGCCGAATTCGACGTCCATCCGCACGTGGCCGCGTGGCTGGAAGCCCACGAGCTGCACGATGATGAAGGCGTCATCCTGCTGCGCCGTACGGTCGATGCCGCTGGCCGCAGCAAAGCCTTC
Organism: Ralstonia sp. 25C; assembly: GCF_051904805.1. Taxonomy (NCBI): domain Bacteria; kingdom Pseudomonadati; phylum Pseudomonadota; class Betaproteobacteria; order Burkholderiales; family Burkholderiaceae; genus Ralstonia; species Ralstonia sp. 25C. Next base: position 1,186,842 of record NZ_CP196737.1, read on the forward strand.
ATCAACGGGGCCGCTGTCACGCTGGCGCAGCTGCGCGAGGTGGGCGAACAACTCGTCGACATCCACGGCCAGCACGCGCATCAACTGCTGCTCAAGACCGACGCGCAGCGCAGCCTGCTTGACGCCCACGCCGGCCTCGAAGACGACGTACGCGCCGTCGGCGAGCGCTATCGCGCCTGGCAGGCCGTGGTGCGCCTGCGCGAAGCCGCCGAGCAGCAATCGCGCGAGGCGCAGCTCGAACGCGAGCGCATCGAATGGCAGGTCAATGAACTGCAGAAGCTCGGGCCCCAGCCCGGCGAGTGGGAAGACGTGCAGGCCGAACACCACCGCCTGTCGCACGCCGCCAGCCTGATCGAAGGCACGCGCGCGGCGCTGGATGGCCTGTCCGAATCGGAAGGCGCCGTGCTGACCCAGCTGGGCGCCACGCTGCATACGCTGCGCGAACTGGCCGAGATCGACCCCGCGCTGGCCGATGTGCTGGCCGCGCTCGAACCGGCCGAGGTGCAGATCCAGGAAGCCGTGCACTCGCTCGCCCGCTATGCGGATCGTGCGGAGCTGGACCCGGACCGCCTGGCCGAAGTCGACGCGCGCATGCAGGCGCTGCACACCATGGCGCGCAAATACCGTGTCGCGCCCGAAACGCTGCCGGCTGAACTGGCCGAGCGCCAGACGCAACTGGCTGCGCTGCAGGCGGCATCCGATCTGGAGGCGCTGCAGGCCCAGGAAGCGCAAACCCGTGCGGCGTATGTCGACATCGCGCAGGCGTTGTCACGTGCCCGCGCCAAGGCCGCGCGCGAACTGGCCGAAGCCGTGACGGGCGCCATGCAAGGCCTGTCGATGGCCGGCGGGCGTTTCGACATCGCGCTGCATGCGCTGGAGCACGGTGGCGCGGCGGGGCTGGAGCAAGTCGAATTCCTCGTCGCCGGGCATGCGGGCGTCTCGCCGCGGCCACTGGCGAAAGTCGCCTCGGGCGGCGAGCTGGCGCGGATCAGCCTGGCCATCTCCGTGATCGCCAGCGAGGCCAGCCCCACCCCCACACTGATCTTTGACGAGGTCGATTCCGGCATCGGCGGCGCCGTGGCAGAAGTCGTTGGCCGGCGCCTGCGCGAACTCGGCACGCGTCGCCAGGTGCTGTGCGTGACCCACCTGCCGCAGGTGGCCGCACTGGCCAATCACCACATTCAAGTCGCCAAGCAGACCGTGGCCGGCAGCACGCGCTCCGACCTGTTGGTGCTGGACGCCACCGGCCGCGTGGACGAGATCGCCCGCATGCTGGGCGGCGCGTCGCTCACCGACACCACGCGGCGCCATGCGGACGAAATGCTCGCTGCTGGCCGCGCGCAGCCGGCTCCCGCGCCGTCTGCGCGGAAAACCCGGCGCGTGGCGCAGTGATCGCCTATACCCATCAGAGCAGTCAGAGCGCATCGGCCATTCTGTGCAACATTCCGGCGCTGCCTGACGCAGCTGCCTTCACCCGAATCCAAGGAGAATTTCATGGCCCGTCCGGCTGCCCAACACCGATCCCTGCTAGCGCTGGTCAAGCCCGCGCTGGCTGCAACGCTCGGCCTGTGCCTGCTGGCCGCATGCAAATCGGTCCCTGCCATTGACCCGGGCCAGCCGCCTGCCATGGACCCCGCTTCCGCCAACACGCAGCCGCCCGCGTCCGTGTCGGCCGCACAAAACCTGGGCGACATCATCATCGGGCTGAGCACGCCGACGACTTCGTCGACCACCGTGCAAAACGTGGTCGACGCAGCAGGCGCACGCGCCACGCCGCGCCTGGCCTTTACTGTCGTGCGTCCGATGTCGGGCGGCTTCTGGGTGGTGCGGGCCAGTTCGGGCGATGCGTCGGCCACGCTGGATGGCGCCATCGCGGCATTGCGCGCTGCACCGGGCATCGCCTCGGCAGATGCCGATCGCGTGATGCGCATTCAGCGATAAGCCTTCGCCCTTCCGCGCCTCCACCGTAGGGGGTGCACCGCTCCACACTGTGAACAATGCGGCGCCTCACGCGCCCGGCGGCAGCCTGCTGCGCTGCAGCTCCGACCTCTTGCACGCGTGCTTGAGGCCTTCCTCCATACCTCAGGCGCCTCTCGTCATCACAAATGGGCAAGCTGCGTGCTAACGTTGCTTTTGTGTAACGTCTTGTCAACGGTCACATCCTGACGACGTTTCTCATCTCAGCAAGACGCCTCGGAGCACGCATTGATGACCCCCTCCTCCCTCTTCCGGTTGAAGTTCTGGCTCCGCGCAGGCGCGAGCATGGCCTGTGCCACCGGTTTGCTTGGCGCGCTGCCCGCCAACGCCGCCCCGGCGCAAGCGCAATACACGGGCGACCTGATCATCAAATGGCGCGACGACACCAGCGGCACACGCAAGACGCTGTCGGCCACGGAAGCGAACAACCGGCTGCTATCGATCGCACAAGCGGCGGGGAGCACGCTGCAAGTCAAGCGCACGCTGGCCACCGATGCGCAACTCATGCGCACGGGCCTGACCGATTCGGCCAGCATTGAAGCCGCCGCCGCCAAGATCGCGCAAGATGCGCGTGTGGCCTATGCGGTGCCTGATCGCGTCCTGCATCCCAACACCGTCCCCAACGACCCGCTGTTTGCCTCGCAGAACAACCTGGCCTCGCCCACGGTGGTGCCGGGCGGGATCAACGTGGCATCGGCCTGGAGCATTACGCAGGGTTCGAACATCGTGGTTGCCGTGGTGGACACGGGTTATACCGACCACCCCGATCTGTCGGGCAAGATCCTGCCCGGCTACAACTTCATCTCCGACCCGGCGCGCGCGGGCAACTCGTTTGGCCGTGGCACGGACGCGCATGACATGGGTGACATCGTCACAGCAGCTGATGTGCCAAAGATCTCAGGCTGTACTAACAGCGACATTAGCAATCCGGCCACTAGCAGCTGGCACGGCACCGAGGTCGGCAGCGTGCTGGCCGCCGGCACCAACAACGGGCTCTCCATCGCTGGCGTGGGCTGGAACACCCAGTTCGTGCCGGTGCGCGTATCGGGCAAATGCGGTGCGCTGCTGTCCGACACGGTGGACGGCATGCTGTGGGCCGGCGGCATCGCCGTGTCGGGCGTGCCCACCAACAACCACCCGGCGCGTGTGGTGAACGTGAGCCTGGGCAGCACAAGTTCATGCTCGGCGGCCGAGCAGGATGCAGTGAACCGGCTGGCAGCACTGGGCACCGTCGTGGTGGCAGCAGCCGGCAACGAAGCCGCGCAAACCGTGGATGCGCCGGCCAATTGCACAGGTGCCATCGCCGTGACTGCCCACGTGGATAGCGGTGAAAACGCCAGCTACGCCAATGTCGGATCGCAAGTCGCACTGTCTGCGCCGGGTGGGGGCTGCGGCAACTCCAAGGTCATCACCAGCACAAACCCGGCAACCTGCGCCGAAACGCCTTCCGCTATCCAGGCCGACTCGAATGACGGCGCGCAGACGCTGGGTAACTACGTCGTCAAGTCGGTGGCCGGCACGAGCTTCTCCACCCCAGAGGTAGCCGGCACGATTGCGCTCATGTTGAGCGTGCAGCCGCAGTTGTCCAACGCCCAGATCCTCGCCGGCCTGCAAACAACGGCGCGCCCGCACCCGAGCGGCACGTATTGCGCCGTCAACAGCGGCATCTGCGGTGCCGGGCTGCTGGATACGGCAGGGGCCGTCGGCTACGCACAGCGCACCACGCCCGCCGGCATCGGCAGTGGCACATCCGGTTCCGGCACGTCCGCCGGCTCCAGCAGCGGTGGTGGTGGTGGCGGCGGCGGCGGCGGCGCGATGCCGCTGGCCGTGGCCGCATTGCTGCTGGCCGCCGGGTTGGTCGGCCAACGACGTCGCCGCGGCTGACACCCTTTCCCGCCTGCCCGCACCGCCCGGTGCGGGCGTCTGATTTTCCCCGCCTCGCTGTTTCTCTCCGAGCCCAGGTTTTCGGGCTCGCGCCGAGCCTTGTCTGATTAACACCCAGGTTTCCACCTAATTCATTTAGGCAGAGGGCTTGCCGATCTACCCCAACAATCACGTGACGTTTATCAACAAAAAAATAGGGAAAATCCTATGGAAAAATCGGTCACCAGGGGTTTTGTTCATGCACTGACAGCACTCGGACTGGCATCGTATTCGGCCACACCGATATTTGCGACAGAGAAATCGGCGACGTTCAATACCCAGTTGCAGTGGGTCACGCAACTCATCGTCAAGGAAACATCGGGGGCCAGCGGCACGTTGCGGCCGCAGTCCGAATATGCGGGTGCGGCTGCCGTGCAGCGCTGGTCCGCCGCAGCGCAATTGCCGGTGGCATATCTGCGCCCCATGTCCGGCGGGGCCCACGTGGTGACACTGCCCCAAGCCATGACGTTGGAAGACGCGCAAACGGTAGCGCAGCGCATGGAAGCCAGCGGCCAGTTTGATTACGTGTCGCCCGATCGCATCCTGCGGCCGATGGCCATGGCTGGCGATCCGCTCTTCAATCAGCAATGGAACCTGCTGCCCCCCAGCCCCGCTGTCGCGGGCGGCGCCAATGTAACGGCCGCCTGGGACACGACCACCGGCGCGCCAACGGTCGGCATCGGCATCGTCAACACGGGCATCCGCGCTGACCATGCAGACTTTGCTGGCGTGACCTTCGTCCCGGGCTACAACTTCGTGCGCAGCAGCGCAATGACCGGCCTGACCGACCCGAAGACCGGCAACGCCTTCCCGACCGGGTTCGTCAACAACGGCGCCAACAACAACGCCGCCAACTACGACCCGTCGGACCCCGGCGATTGGATCAGCAATAGCGATGCCGCATCGTTTCCCACGCTGTGCGGCAGCCAGAGCAACAGCAGCTGGCACGGTACGTTCGTCGCCGGCCAGATTGCGGCGCAACACAACAGCATCGGCATCGCGGGCATCGCGCCGGGCGTGCGCGTGCAGATGGCGCGGGCGCTGGGCAAGTGTGGGGGCGCGACCTCCGACATCATGGACGCGATGACGTGGCTGGCCGGCGGCACCGTCCCGCGCCTGGCCAACAACCCGACGCCCGCCAAAGTCATCAGCATGAGCCTGGGTGGCACGGGTCCATGTTCGAGCAGCGAGCAAGCGGCCATCACTGCGGCGCGCGGGCTGGGCGCCACCATCGTCGTGGCAGCCGGCAACGAATCGGGGCCCGTCGATTCGCCCGCCAACTGCACAGGCACTATCGCCGTGACCGCGCACACGGTCGAGGGCGACAGCGCCTGGTATGCCAACGTGGGCACGCAGACGGCCATCAGCGCGCCGGGCGGCGGCGTGGGCACGGTCATTCGTGGCGCAGGCACCGGGATCGTGTCGCTGTCCAACACGGGCACCAACGGGCCGGTTGCATCGCCCAGCGGCGACCGGTATGCCAACGACATCGGCACATCCATGGCCACGCCGCATGTGTCGGCCGTGGCGGCGCTCATGCTGTCGATCCAGCCGGCGCTCACGCCCGACAACATCACCGCGATCCTCAAGCAATCGGCCCGTCCGTTCCCAGCAGGCACCTATTGCGCCACGCACCCGGGCGTATGCGGCGCCGGCATGCTCGATGCCGGCTCGGCCATTGCGCAGACGCTGGGGCAGCCGACCGTGCACGTTGGCGCATCGGCTTCGAGCGTCGCCCCCAGCGCCAATGTCACGCTGACAGCCGTCAGCGGCCCCGGCTATGGACGAAGCGCCGGCAACCCGATCTGGGCGCAGACAGCAGGCGCACCCGTCTCGCTGACGACCTCCGCGCCCGATGCCAACGGCAACAGCACGGCCACCTTCACGCCAACCGCGGCTGGGGTCTACAGCTTCGGCGTTACGTTGACCAACAACGCAGGCGCCACGGCCAGCGACACCGTGAGCGTGACCGTAGCGGGGGCACCCACGTCGCCCGGCACCGATACGGGGGCCGGCACGGGAGCCTCGTCGGGCGGTGGGGGTGGCGGTGGGGCAATCGGATTCGCCTATGCGGCGCTATTGCTCGCAGCAAGCCTCACGCATCGGCTTAGGCGCGGCGCCCGTTAAGCGATTGCCGGCCCGTTTCACGTTGCATCCTTCGAGCGTGGGATTGCATCCCCTAGCACCCCATCGCATCAGCGTTTGTGAAGTTGTAAGAAATTTTCAATTCCGTATTTAGTTCTTTTTTTGTCGTGCCGCGTCGTCAATATTGAGATAATTCCGCCTCTTTTTGTTACAACAATAGGACTTTTCAAATGAAGGCGATTGTCCCGGGGGGGGATGGTCCGTGCGCTGATCGCGCTCGGACTGGTTTCGTATCAAATGACGCCAGCGCTGGCAGTAGGCAAGAACGCCGCACCAGCCGTGCAGTTGCAATGGGTGACGCAACTCATTGTCAAGGAGAAAAGCAGCGGGCTGAAGACGCAATCGGTTGCGGCGGGGGGCGTGGTTTCGCGTGCTGACGTTGCGACGTTGCAGCGCTGGTCTGCTGCAGCGCAACTGCCGATGACGTACAAACGAGCCATGTCGGGCGGTGCCCATGTGGTGACGCTTCCCAGCGCGATGTCACTCGCTGATGCGCAAACGGTAGCGCAGCGCATGGAAGCCAGCGGCCAGTTCGAGTATGTCTCGCCGGACCGCATCATGCGCCCCACTGCCGTGGCGAATGACCCGCAGTTCGTCAATCAGTGGAGTCTGTGGCCGAGTACTGTCGTGGCCAACGGCCCAGCTACGTCCGCAGCGGGGGGAGCCAATATCACCACGGCATGGGACAAGACGAAGGGTGCCAGCACCGTCAATGTCGCGGTCATCGATACCGGCTTGCTGGCCGGTCACCAAGACCTCGCACTCGCACACATCCGCCCCGGCTACGATTTCATCAGCAACGACGCGTACCACGGCACGCCTGATCCGGTCACCCACAACACGGTGCCATTGGGCTTTGTCGAAAACGACCCCGGCGACACCCCGGCAGGCCGTGACAGCAACCCTGCAGACCCCGGCGATTGGGTGACCTCGGGAGACACCACGAGCTACCCGAGCTACTGCGGCACCGCGGGAACTCAAAGCAACAGCAGTTGGCACGGCACCTTTGTGACGGGGCAGATCGTTGCGCAGCACAACTCGGTCGGCATCGCGGGCATTGCACCCAACGTAACCATCCAGATGGCTCGCGCACTCGGCAAGTGCGGCGGCACGTCGTCGGACATCATCGACGCACTGGCCTGGGTGACTGGGGCAAGTGGCGTCCCCGGCGCGGGTGGTACTGCGCTTACCGTCAATTCGCCAGCGGCCAACGTGGTCAATATGAGCTTGGGCGGTGCTGGCGCGTGCTCCGCGGCAGAGCAGGCTGTCATCACCGCGGCGCGCAATCGTGGTGCGACGATCGTGGTGGCAACCGGGAACGACGGCGCCGCCAGCATCGGCTCGCCAGCCAACTGCAACGGCGTGATTGCCGTGACAGCACACACCATCGACGGCGACAGCGCCAACTATGCCAACGTCGGTACCGGCACCACGATCAGTGCACCGGGCGGTGGCTCGGGCACGGTATCGGCCGGCGGCGGCAATCAGATCGTGTCGCTATCGAATACAGGCACGACAACGCCAGTTGCAGATACGTATGCCAGTGCAATGGGTACCTCGATGGCCACGCCGCATGTGGCGGGCGTCGCTGCACTGCTGCTGTCCTTCAAACCCACACTGACTGTGGATGACATCAAGGCGATCCTCACGCAATCGGCGCGCGCCTTCCCGGCGGGGACATTCTGTGCGCAACACACTGGCGCGTGCGGTGCCGGCATGTTGGACGCGGGCGCTGCGCTCACGCTGGCGGTGGGTAACCCCACGTTGAGCCTATCCAGCTCGGCGAGCACGATCGTCGCCAACAACGCCGTAACGCTCACCGCAGTTGCTGGAGCAGGCTTTGGCAACACGCTCTCCAGCGTCGTATGGGCGCAAACCGCCGGCACGAGTGTAACGGTCACAACGGCAGGCCCCGACAGCAACGGCAATGCAACGGCAACGTTCACTCCCACTGCGGCGGGCACCTACACTTTCGCGGTCACGGTCACCAACAACGCCGGCGGCACGGTAACCAATTCGATTTCCGTGACGGTCACCGCTCCGCCGACCACAGGCGGCACAGGCGGCACAGGCGGTAGCACCTTGCCCTTCAGTGGCGGCACCAGCGGCACCGGCCCCCTGAACCAAAGCGGGGGTGGCGGCGCCCTTCCCCTGTGGCTAGCGGGCCTGCTGCTCGTCGGCGGCGCGTTCGCCTTCCGCCATCGCAAGGCTTGATCGGGTAACGCAAAACGGACACGCCGGCCTTCGCTGGCGTGTCCGTTTTATTTTCGACTCGGCCGCATCGGCGGCCCGCTGCTCACATACTCAGCCGCTTGCCGCGAGCGCGCCACTCCCCCAATACCCAGATCAGTAGCCCGCTTGCCGCGCCCACGGCATGGGCGATGCGCACCACGCCAAAGCCCCAGTGCGGGTCATAGATGATGGGCGACAGCCACGATTGTTCCAGCCACACCTTCACCAGCACGCCCACGCACAGCGCCACACCAATCCAGCGCGAGAGGCGATCCTCGTCCTCGTCAGCCGCAGGCTGTAGCAACCGTAGGCCACCCCATGCAGCCAGCCCGTGCAGCGCACCGGAAAGGCCGCCATACCACTGCACTGCAGGCTGATTCAGCAAAACGACCTGCACCAGCACACCACACGCCACCAGCACGCCCACGATGGCTTGTGGCCGCAGCACGCGCGCCAGCAGCAAGGTCAGCCCCGCTGCCGCCATCCCGTCGCCCAGCCAATGCCATAGATCGAGGTGGACCCACATGGCCGTAACGAGGCGCCACCACTGCCCCGCACGCACCGCCTCACGCTGATACAACCCGACTGCATGCAGCCACGGCACAAACGAAAATGCCGCCGACAACACGGCAACGCCAGCGCACGCGCCCCACGTCTGCAAGGTCTGACGATGCACCCTCATTGCGCTGGCGCCGCTCCAAATACCTCAGCCCACAACGCCAGTACCTGGGCGGTTTCGTGCGCGCAGGTACCAGCCGGGACGCGCGCAGCGGATTGCCCATCCAAACGCAGCTTGTGTTGCCGCGCACGGAAATCGCGGTAGGCATCCGCCACCTGTGCGGCACGCGTGGGGTCGATCAAACCCAGCTCGGCGGCCATGTGCAGCAGCGCGATGTTGCCCTTGTTGCGGGTGAGTTCGGCATGCACGGCGCTGTGCAGCAGCACCAGAAACTGCACGGTGAATTCGATATCCACCATGCCACCGCGATCGTGCTTGAGGTCGAACAACTGCGTCGGATTCGCATGGCCCTCCGACACCCGCTCGCGCATCGCCACGATCTCGTCGCGCAGGGGGCCCGCTTCGCGCACTTGCCGCAGCACGGCGGTCCGCAGCGCTTCAAAGCGTTCGCCGATGTCCGCATCGCCCGCACAGAAGCGCGCGCGCGTGAGCGCCTGGTGTTCCCACACCCACGCAGCGTTGTCGCCCTCGCGCATCTGGTAACGGCGGAAGGCCTCGAAGTGCGTGACCATCAGCCCCGCCGCACCGTTCGGCCGCAGCCGCGTATCCACGTCGAACAACGTGCCGGCAGCGGTGTGGCTGGTCAACCAGGTAATCAGCTTGCGCGCGAATGACGCATAGATTTCCGGGGCACGCTCGTCGTCATCGTCATACAGAAAGATGATGTCGAGGTCCGACGCATAGCCCAGTTCCTTGCCGCCCAGGCGCCCATAGGCGACGACCGCAAAACGCGGCACCTCCCGATGGCGCGTGCCGACCTGCTTCCACACCGTCTCCAGCGTCAGGTCGAGCACGGCGTCAGCCAGATCCGACAGACGATCGCTGATGTGTTCCACGCTCAGCAGCCCCTGCAGGTCCAGCAGCAGCACGCGGAAGGTCTCGGCATGGTGCTCCTGGCGCAGGATGTCCATCTGCATTTCAACGTGGTCTTCCGCGGCATGCAGGCGTTCGCGCACGCGCTCGCGGAAGGCGGGCCAATCGGGTTCCGCCGACAGCGCCTCCATATCGAGCAGCTCATCGAGCAGTTGCGGATGGCGCGTGAGGTAGTCCGCCGCCCAGCGCGATGCATGCAGCGTGTGTGCCACGCGCTCCATGGCCTGCGGGTATTCGCTCAGCAGGGAGAGGTACGACGCGCGTCGGCTGATTGCATCGAAAAAATCGAGAAAGCGCGCGATGGTGACATCCGCATCGGTCTGCCGTGCGGCGTGGTCGAGCGCGCGGTTGATGAGCAGGTCGAAACGCTGGCGGCTCACTTCCGACAACGCCCGGTAGCGCGGCGAATTGCGCGTGGCGCGCAGGCGGTCCAGCACGCTGTGGGGGTCGGCATAGCCGAGGTCTGCCAGTTGCGCGTGGGCGGCTTCGGTGTGCTCATCGTCGAGCAGATCGGCATGCCAGATCGACGCACACGGCGGCTGGCTGTCTTGCTTGTCAGAGAAGGTCTGCTCGAACTGCTGCGCGACCTCTTCCTGATACGCCTCCAGCTTGGCGACCAGCGCGGCGTAGTCGTCAAAGCCCATCATGCGCGCCACGCGATGCTGGTCTTCGGGCGAGCCCGGCAGGTTATGCGTCTGCGCGTCTTCGATGTATTGCAGGCGGTGCTCAAGCTGGCGCAGAAAGCGATACGCCTCGGTCAGCCGCGCGACCACGTCTTCGCCGATCAGGCCGCGTTCGGCTGCAGCGCGCAGCACCTCGAGCGTGGGCCGCACGCGCAATGCAAAATCCTGCCCGCCGCGAATCAGCTGAAACACCTGCGCGACGAACTCGATCTCGCGGATGCCGCCGCGCCCGAGCTTGATGTTCGGCGAACGCGCATGCACCTGGCCATCGCTGGGGCCGTGCTGGCGAATGGCGCTATTGCTACGCTTGGCCGCCTCGCTGCGAATCTGCGCGTGCAGGGCGCGAATCGCGGCAATCACGCCGTAATCCAGATAGCGGCGGAACACGAACGGCGTGGTCACACGTTCCAGCTGCTGAATCACGCGCGCTGCATGGGGGCTGGTCGGGTCGGTGATGACGCGGCCCTTGATCCAGGCATAGCGCTCCCACTCCCGCCCCTGCACGACAAAGTATTCCTCCAGCATGCCCAGGCTGCACACCAGCGGCCCCGCGTCGCCATTCGGGCGCAAGCGCATGTCGACGCGGAACACGTAGCCGTCTTCCGTCACATCAGCCAGGACGTTGATCAGCCGCCGGCCAAGCTTGGTGAAGTATTCGTGGTTGGACAGCGGGCGCGGGCCGCCTTGCGTATCACCATCGTCGTCGTAGAGGAAGATCAGGTCGATGTCGGACGAGACGTTAAGCTCTCGCCCGCCCAGCTTGCCCATGCCGACCACCACCAGCTCCTGCACCTCACCCGAGGATTGCCCGATGGGCTGGCCATGCAGCGCTTCCAGCTCCCGGCCGATCACGGAAATGGCCGCGCGCACGGCAAATTCGGCCAGGTCGGTCATGGTGCCGGTCACTTCATCGAGCGTGGCCGCGCCCGTCAGATCGCGCTCGACCAGTCCGGCAAACACCTCGTTGCGCAGCAGCCGCAAAGCACGCTTGAGCGCGGGCTCCAGGTCCACGGCGGTGGTATCGAACAGTTCGGTAAAGCGCGCGGACAGCCACGCCACGTCGATCACCCCTGCGGCCGCAGCCTGGGCACGCTCGGCCCAACCTTCGCGCGCGTGTGCAAGGCGCTGAACATAACGCGAATACGCCAGCGCAAACGGCAGGGCGGGGGCGGAGGTTTCCGGCGCACGGGCCGGCGCTTGCAGAAACGGCTGGGCAGACAAGGCGGAATCAGTCATGCGAACCATCGGGTCAACAGCGGGGACAACAACAGGAAGCGCTCATTCTCGCTGAAATGTCCGCTGAGCCGGACGGCGGTCACAGACTTTCGCGGGTATCGCACGTGCTTGCCGCTTCTGCAGCGGCCGCAGCAACCCCTTGTTGATGTGGCGCCGCGTCACGAATATCGGATAATCCCGGTCATGCCTCGCCCGCCCCAGCCCCCAGAATCGCCGAAGTCCGACGGCGGACACACCAGTACCCTGTCATCCCGCCCGACCGGCATGCGCGCGGCCGGGCCGGCTGCGTGGGCGTGGCTCGCGCGACGGGTGGGCGCCATTGGCGGCGGTGTCGCCGCTGTCATGCGTGCCCCGATCTGGCGCAAGCTGTGGCGCATGCTGTGGAAAACGCTGGCGGTGCTGGCCGTGCTGGCCATCATCGGCATGCTGCTGGTGCGCTTTGTGTTGTGGCCGCGTGTGAGCCTGGCGCGCGAGTGGATGGAGCGCGAGGCGTCCAGCGCACTGCACGCCACGGTCAGCATCGGCTCGCTGGAAACCTACTGGGAAGGCTGGCATCCGGCCTTCCGCGCACAACGCATCGATGCCCGCGACACTGCCGGGCGCCATACCTTCGCCGTGCAGGACGTGCAGGCGCGGCTGTCGTGGCGATCGTTGCCGCGTATGGAAATCACATTTGCCGTACTGCACGCCAGTCGCGCCGACGTGCTGGTCCGCCGCAGCGCCGAGGGCGCGCTGCTCGTGGCCGGCATGCCGTTGTCGGCCAACACCAGCGGCGACAGCGGCTTCCTGGATCAACTGCTCTCCCAGGGCGACATCGATGTGCGCGAGGGCGCGGTGCGCTGGCTCGACGAGCAGCAGAAACTGCCCGAGGTGGCGCTGGGCAATGTGCGCATCCAGTTGCGCAGCGGCCCGACCCGCCACCGCCTGGACGCCAGCGGCACGTCACCCACGCTGTTCAACGGCCCCATCAAGCTGCACGCCGATTTCCGCCACGACCTGCTGGCCCGCCCGGGCGACTGGCAGCACTGGCACGGCCAAGCCAACTGGCAGGTCAATACGCTGCAACTGGCCGCCGCACAGCGTTATGTGCCGGTGCTGGCGTCCGCAAATAGCGGCACGCTGTCGTCCGACGGCTCGGTGGAGTTTGCCGATGGCGTCTTCACACGCAGCCAGGCGCGCCTGACGGGCCAGGCGCTGGATTTACAGGTCCGCAAAGACCTTGACCCGCTGCAGTTGCGCAGCCTGCAAGTGTTGGCCACGCACCAGCGCGCGAGCACCGGTGAACACACCCTGCGCGTCGACACCCTGCTCTGGCAACCACTGAACCCATCCACGCAAACCGTCCAGCCGCCGACGCCCGAGCTGGCCGGCCCCGGCATCGTCACGCCGCTCAATCCCGCCGGCACACCGCGCGGGCTGCGCAACGTTACCGTGGGCTGGGCGCTGGATAGCCACGAGGCCCTGCGCTATCTGCAGATCAAAGCCGCCACCATGGACCTGGCCGACGTGCGCGGCATCGCCACCACGCTGCCGCTGCCGGCCGGCGTGCTGGAGCCGCTGCGCGCCAAGCAGCCCGCCGGCCGGCTGGACGATCTCGACATCAATTGGCAGCGCGATGTGTCCCGCTGGCGCCCGAACGCGCCGGCGCCGGTGCACCTGACCGGCCGCGCGACGCTGCGGCAGGTGTCGTTTGGGCCGGGTGCGCTGCCGGCCGTACCGCCTGGCCATCACCCCGAGTCCGCGGTGCCCGGGGTGGAAAACCTCTCCGGCAATGCCGTGTTCTCCGACGAGAAAGGCACCGTGCGGGGCACGCTCCGAATTGACTCCACCGACGCCGCCCTGCTGCTGCCCGGCACCTTTGCCGAGCCGCGCGTGCCGCTGGACCGTCTGCAAGGCACCTTCAACTGGACCTACCGCAAGCAGGAACTGGTGGTGACCAGCGACAACCTGGCGTTCTCCAACGCCGACCTGTCAGCGCGCATCAGCGGCAACTATCGTCACGCCCCCAACACGAGCCATGTCGGCACCATCGATCTGACCGGCACGCTGGAGCACGCCAACGTACCCCGCGTGCCGCGTTATCTGCCGCTGTCCATCGGACAGCATCTGCGCGACTACCTGACCGGTGCGCTGCAAAGCGGCACAGCCAGCAACGTCAGCTTCACGCTGGCGGGCGATCTGCTGGAATTCCCATTCCGGGCGCCGCATAAGGGCGCCTTCCGCGTCGAAGTGCCGATCCAGGATGTGACGTACCAGTCTGCCCCGCCGGAAACGGCGCATAACGCCCCCGGTTCTGTGCCGACGCATCCCGGCGAATGGCCTGCGTTTACCAACATCGATGGCACGGTCATCTTTGACAAGGCTTCACTGGCATTCAAGGTGGCGCACGCCAAGGTGATGGGCGTGGATCTGCAGGACGTGAACGGCAACCTGCCCGACATGGGCGACCATTCGCCGCTGCTGACCATCGAGGGCCGTGGCGATGGGCCCACTCAAGGTTTCCTGCAATACCTGGAGGCCAGCCCCATCAGCGGGTGGATCGGCCACTTCACCAAGGATGCGCGTGCGCAGGGCAATGCCACGCTGGCGCTCAAGCTGGAGCTGCCGCTGCACGAAATGCACAACACCCGCGCGCAGGGCAGCGTCACCTTCCTGCGCAATGACGTCACCCTGCTGTCGCAAGCGCCGCCGCTGACCGACGTGACGGGCGCACTCACCTTCACGCAGAAGGGCATCGGCTTCAATAACCTGCGTGCGCGCTTTGCCGGTGGCGAAATCCGCCCGACTGGCGGCACCGCACCGGATGGCACGATCCGCATCCAGGTCGCGGGCACCGCCTCGGCCCAGGGCCTGCGCGAGACGACGCCGGAGGGCAGCCCCATCGCCGCGATTGCCCGTGCGCTGGAGGGCAGCGCGCCGTACAGCGCCACGATCAGCGTCAAGCAGCATCGACCGATCATCCAGGTGCAGTCCGACCTCACGCCGATGACGGTTCGCCTGCCCGCCCCGCTCAACAAAGCCGCCGGGCAGCCGCTGCCGGTGCGCTTTGAAATGCAGCCGCTGGCCGCCAACAGCGCGCTCGACGAAATCACGCTGCAGATCGGCAATATCGTCAGCGCGCGTTATGAGCAGCGCAGCAATGGCAACGGCGTCGAGGTGCTGCGCGGTGGCATCGGCGTACGCCAACCGGTGCCGCAACTGGCCGACGGTGTGCAGGCCAACCTCGCGCTGGATCAGCTGGACATTGACGCCTGGCGCCAAGTGTTCGCCAAGCCCTCGGCCGACAAGAGCGCTACCCAGGTCGCCTCCGAACATGCCGCGGCCAGCGCCAATGCCAGCCACAACGCGTATCTGCCAAACCGCCTGAACGCGCGGGCACAAATACTGCACATGCTGGGCCGCGACTTCAACGCCGTGCGCATCGACGCCACGCGCGATGGCGCCAACTGGCAATCGACCATCGAATCACGCGAGATCGCCGGCAACACGCGCTGGCACGCCGAGAGCGCCGCCGTACCCTTCGGCGAGCTGACCATGCGCCTGTCGCGCATGAGCATCCCCGACGCGAAGGAAGAAACCGCGCTGACCGAGTCCCTGGCCAGCAGCTCACAGGAAATCCCGTCGCTCGACCTCGTGGCCGACAAGTTCGACCTGCGCGGCAAGACGCTCGGCAAGCTCGAAATCAAGGCGCGCAGCCAGATCAACGACGGCGCGCCCGTGTGGACACTGGAAACGCTCAAGATCGAGCAGCCGGCCGCCACGCTCACCGCGCAGGGCACGTGGCGCATCCCGCGCCGGTTGCGTGGCGGCGGTGATGACCCTGAACGCCGCACGCTGCTCGACTTCCACCTGGATCTGCGCGACTCCGGCGAGCTGCTGCAGAAAATGGGCTTCGCCAAGGTGCTCGATGGTGCCAAGGGCAAGCTCGAAGGTCGCGTGGTGTGGCGTGGCTCGCCCATGTCGATCGACACCCCCACGCTCAACGGCCGCATGGCGTTGAACCTCGAGCGCGGCCAGTTCCTGCCGGTCGATCCGGGCCTCGCCAAGCTGGCCGGGGTGCTGAGCCTGCAAGGGCTGCTGCACTTCGCCACCGACCTCCGCGGCGCCACGGGGCGCGGCACGCCGTTTGACAGTGTCACCGCCACCGGCACGATCGCCGGCGGTGTCGCACGCACGGAAGACTTCGCCGTCAAAGGTCCGCAGTTCCAGGTGGCCATGCAGGGCTCGGCCAACATCCTCGAGGAAACACAGGATCTACACGTCAAGGTCACGCCCAAGGTGGATGCGACCTCCGCATCGTTGGCGGCCGCATTCATCAACCCGGCCATCGGGCTCGGCACACTGGCGGCGCAGCTCGTCTTGGGCGACCAGTTGTCGAAGGCATTTGCCACGCAGTATCACGTCACCGGCAGCTGGGCCGATCCGAAGATCGAAAAGATCGCGTCCAGCAGCAATTCAGGCAGCGCACCGCAAACCTCGGCAAAATAGGCGCCATGACTTCCACGACCACCACGACTGTGATGTCCGCATCCGCCCCCTCCGGCTCGGATGCGCCTTTCGCCGCACCTTTTCGCGTTGCCGCCATCCAGACCGTCTCGGGCATTGAGGTAGACGCCAATTTGGCGCACGCCGACGCGCTGCTCGCCGAAGCCGCCGCCCAGGGCGCACAACTCGCGCTGCTGCCCGAGTACTTCTGCAAGATGGGCCGCAAAGACAGCGACAAGGTCGCCATCCGCGAGAACGATCAGGATGGCCCGATCCAGACGTTCCTGGCCGATGCCGCGCGGCGCCACAAGCTGTGGCTCGTCGGCGGCACGCTGCCGATGTGGTGTGAAGACGAACAGCGCGTGCGCAATACCTCGCTCGCGTTCCACCCCGCCGGCATGCGCGTCGCGCGCTACGACAAGATCCACCTGTTCAACTTCGTGCGCGGCGAAGAGCGCTACGACGAAGCCCGCACCATCGAGCCCGGTGCCACGCCGGTCGCCTTCGATGCGCCGTGCGGCCGCGTGGGCATGTCGGTGTGCTACGACCTGCGCTTTCCGGAGCTGTACCGCGCCCTGTCGGCGCAAGGCAACCTGAACTTGATTCTGATGCCGGCGGCCTTCACCTACGTGACGGGCGCCGCGCACTGGGAAATCCTGCTGCGCGCCCGCGCCATCGAGAATCAGTGTTACGTGCTCGCCGCCGCACAGGGCGGGCACCATGAAAACGGCCGCCGCACCTGGGGCCACTCCATGCTGGTCGATCCGTGGGGCGAGATCATTGCCTCCGTGCCCGAAGGCGAAGGCGTGGCCATTGGCGATATGGACCCGGCGCGCCTGGCGCAAGTGCGGCGCGATCTGCCAGCGCTCAAACACCGCGTGATGTAAGCCAACCGAATTTCTTTGCGAGAACTCACCATGAACGCAGGCGACATCGCCATCCAGAATCTGTCCATCGCGCGCCGCGTGCTGCTCGACCCATACGGCCTCGACGAAGCGCACCTGCAACGCGCGCTGGCCGACATCTTCACGCACCGCGTCGACTACGCCGACCTCTACTTCCAGTACACCCGCAACGAGGCGTGGAGCCTGGAAGAAGGCATCGTCAAGTCGGGCAGTTTCAGCATCGATCAGGGCGTGGGTGTGCGCGCCGTCTCGGGCGACCGCACCGCGTTTGCCTACTCCGACGACATCAGCCTGCCCGCGCTGATGCAGGCCGCCGGCGCCACGCGCACGATCGGCAAGGCCGGCTCCGGCCGCGTGAAGGTGGCGAACAGCCTGGTCAGCGGCCCGAGCGGCCACTCGCTGTATGCACCGAACGACCCGCTCGACTCGATGACGGCCACCGAAAAGGTCGCCCTGCTGGAGCGCATCGAAAAGCTCGCCCGCGCCAAGGACCCGCGCGTGGTGCAGGTCATGGCCGGCCTCGCCGGCGAATACGACGTGATGCTGGTGGCACGCAGCGACGGCGTGATCGCAGCCGACGTGCGCCCGCTGGTGCGCGTCTCCGTCACCGTCATCGCCGAGCAGAATGGGCGCCGCGAAATGGGCAGCTCCGGTGGCGGCGGCCGCTATGCCTACGGCTATTTCACCGACGACCTGCTGCGCGAATACGTGGACGAGGCGGTCTCTTCCGCGCTCGTCAACCTGGAAGCCAAGCCGGCACCGGCGGGCACGATGACCGTCGTGCTCGGCCCGGGCTGGCCCGGCGTGCTGCTGCACGAAGCCATCGGCCACGGGCTGGAGGGCGACTTCAACCGCAAGGGCTCATCCGCCTTCTCCGGCCGCATGGGCGAACGCGTGGCAGCCAAGGGCGTCACCGTGGTGGATGACGGGACGCTTGCCAACCGCCGCGGCTCGCTCAACCTCGACGACGAGGGCAATCCCACGCAGTGCAACACGCTCATCGAAGACGGCATTCTCACCGGCTACATGCAGGACACGCTCAACGCGCGCCTGATGAAGATGCCCGTGACCGGCAACGCCCGCCGCGAGAGCTACGCCGCCCTGCCCATGCCGCGCATGACCAATACCTACATGCTCGGCGGCGACAAAGATCCGCAGGAGATCATCGCCAGCGTCAAGAAGGGGCTGTATGCGGTGAACTTCGGCGGCGGCCAGGTCGACATCACCAACGGCAAGTTCGTGTTCTCCGCCAGCGAGGCCTACCTCATCGAAGACGGCAAGATCACCGCGCCGGTCAAGGGCGCGACGCTGGTCGGTAGCGGCCCGGAATCGCTCAAGCACGTGACCATGATCGGCAACGACATGCGCCTCGATTCGGGCATCGGCGTGTGCGGCAAGGAAGGCCAGAGCGTGCCGGTGGGCGTGGGCCAGCCGACCCTGCGCATGGAGAACATGACGGTGGGCGGCACGGTTTGATCCGCGTCGGAATCGTCGTTTTGGCGCCGCAGGCCCGGAAAATCCGCGCTTGCGGCGCTCAGAAAAAGCAGCTATAAAGACGGTTCGATTGGTGCGGCGCGGTAGTTTTGTCACCCGCGCTTTCCTGATTTTTGTTGCACGACTTAGCTTTCTCTCCATGTCCTTCGCCAAGTTTTTTTACTTTTACTTTTGGCATCTCGCACCGCTGGCGGAAGGAGAGGGGCGCTTGCAGCAAAAATAAAGCACCCAGCAGATACCGAAAACCGCCAGCAACCCTGGCGGTTTTTTTTCGCCCTGTCACCCGCCCCACCCCGGCACCGACGCGAAACATGATCCGAACACAGTAGACGTTTCCAATACTTCCAATACAACGAGACACCCCCAGGAGCTTTCCATGCCGAAGAACACCGACGACTTGCGCATTCGCGAACTCAAAGAGCTGACGCCGCCGGCGCACCTGATTCGCGAATTCCCGTGCAGCGACACCGTGTCGGAGCTGATCTACCAGAGCCGCAACGCCATGCACCGCATCCTGCACGGCATGGATGACCGCCTGATCGTCATCATCGGCCCCTGCTCCATCCACGACACCAAGGCCGCGCTGGACTACGCCCGCCGCCTGGTCGAGCAGCGCGAGCGCTTCAAGAACGAGCTGGAAATCGTCATGCGCGTGTACTTCGAAAAGCCGCGCACCACGGTCGGCTGGAAGGGCCTGATCAACGATCCGTACATGGACGGCAGCTTCAAGATCAACGACGGCCTGCGCACCGCGCGTGAGGTGCTGATGAACATCAACGAGCTCGGCCTGCCCGCCGGCACCGAATACCTCGACATGATCAGCCCGCAGTACATCGCTGACTTGGTGAGCTGGGGCGCCATCGGTGCGCGCACGACTGAAAGCCAAGTGCACCGCGAGCTGGCGTCCGGCCTGTCGTGCCCGGTCGGCTTCAAGAACGGCACCGACGGCAACGTGAAGATCGCCGTGGACGCCATCAAGGCCGCATCGCAGCCGCACCACTTCCTGTCGGTCACCAAGGGCGGCCACTCGGCCATCGTGTTCGACGGCGGGCAATGAGGATTGCCACATCATCCTGCGCGGCGGCAAGGCGCCCAACTATGATGCCGCGAGTGTGCAGGAAGCCTGCGACGCCATCTCCAAGTCCGGCCTGGCCGCGCGCCTGATGATCGACGCCTCGCACGCCAACAGCAGCAAGAAGCACGAGAACCAGATCCCGGTGTGCGAAGATATCGGCCGCCAGATGGCTGCAGGCGACAACCGCATCGTCGGCGTGATGGTGGAATCGCACATCAACGCCGGCCGCCAAGACCACGTGCAGGGCACGCCGGTGTCTGACCTCGCCTACGGCCAGAGCGTGACCGACGCCTGCATCGGCTGGGACGATTCGGTGAAGGTGCTGGAAACGCTGGCCGACGCCGTGCGCAAGCGCCGTCTGGTGGCGGGCAGCGGTAACTGAGCCACCGCGCTACGCCGAAGTGATTTGAGGAAGGACGCCGGCGGGCGTCCTTTTTTATCGGCCGCGCCAGACGTGCCGGATGTATAACAAATGTGAGCAAAAGGCGCCAAAGTCACACAAATTGGCCGTCTTTGACATATCTTAGGTGGGTTCCCCTGCTCATCCCCCGGAGGCGACCATGGCAGACACCCTGGCGGACACCGCCGTCAACACCGCAAGCAAGTACCAGGCGATCATCGCGCAGTACGCCACCGACGTCGGCATGAAGATCCTCGCCGCCATCGTCTTCTGGGTGGTCGGCCGCTGGCTGATCAACCTGGCCGTGCGCATGGTGGAGGGCTCGTTGAGCCGACAGAAAGTCGATCCAACGGTGCTGCGCTACGTCGGCTCGATCATCACCGTCACGCTGAACGTGCTGCTGGTGATCGGCATCCTCGGCTACTTCGGCATCCAGACGACGACGTTTGCTGCGTTGATTGCGGCGGCCGGCGTGGCCATCGGCATGGCCTGGTCGGGGCTGCTGTCGAACTTTGCGGCAGGCGCGTTCCTGATCGTGCTGCGGCCGTTCAAGGTGGGCGACTTCGTCACGGTCGGCGGCATCACCGGCACCGTGAAGGAGATTGGCCTGTTTGCCACCTCGCTCAACACGCCGGACAACGTCGTCACCATCGTTGGCAACGGCAAGATCTTCGCCGACACGATCCAGAACTACACCTCCAACCCCTTCCGCCGTGTCGAGCTGAAGGCACAGCTGGCGGGCAGCGCCGACCACCGCGCCGCCATCGCGCTGCTCAAGGAAAAGATCACCGCCATCCCGAACGTGCTGGCCGATCCAGCCGTCGACGTGGAGATCCTGGAGTTCAACCTGGTCGGGCCAGTGCTGGCCGTGCGCCCATACACGCACAACGACCACTACTGGCAGGTCTACTTCGACACCAACCGCACCATCAAGGAAGCCCTGGCCGAAGGCGGCTTCCCTGCGCCCACGCCGTCGCAAGCGCTGACCATCACCACGCCGGGGCAACTGACCGGCTTGGCCGCCGTGGCGCAAAGTACGACAACGCCGACGAGCGTGAACTGATCCACGCCTGCGCAAAAGCAAACGGCCCGGTTCTGCACCGGGCCGTTTTGTTTTGTGCGATGACGACGGCTATGCCGGCTTGTTCTCTTCGCGTTTCCAGAGGACATCCGTACCGCCGTCCACGCGATTCAGCACACGGGCCAGCACGAACAGCAGGTCCGACAGCCGATTGACGTACTGGCGCGGTGCCTCGCCAATCGTCTCGGCACGGCCGAGCGCGACGATGCTGCGTTCCGCCCGGCGCGCAACGGTGCGGCAGATGTGCGCCTGCGCCGCCGCACGGCTGCCGCCCGGCAGGATGAACTCCGCTAGGCGCGGCAGATCGGCGTTGTAATCCGCCAGCCATTGGTCGAGCCGCAGCACGTGCGCCGTCGTCACCATGGTGTAGCCCGGAATGCACAACTCGCCGCCCAGATCGAACAAGTCATGCTGGATGGCGGTCAGTGCCGCGCGCACGCCGTCAGGCAGCGTTTCCGTCAGCAGTACGCCGATGTGCGAGTTCAGTTCGTCCACATCGCCGATGGCGGCGATGCGCAAGCTGTCCTTGGCGGTACGGCTGCCGTCGCCGAGGCCGGTGGTGCCGTCGTCGCCAGTGCGCGTGGCGATCTTGGATAGGCGGTTCCCCACGGTGCGTCTCCTTTGATGCGGTGCAATGTTGGTGGCACCCATTATCGCAAGCCCTGCGCACCCCCGGCGTTAGAATGACAGCCCACGTTGCTCCCAAACTGCGGCCCCAGACCGCAGCTCCAGCACACCGCGCGAGACACCATGAACCACCCCGCACCGCCCTCCCAGTCGATTCGCAAACCGATTCCGGCCGCCATGCTCGACGCGCTGCGTGCCCGCTTCGGCAATCGCCTCTCCACCGCTGAAGCCGTGCGCGCCCACCACGGCCGCGACGAATCCGCCTACGACCCGATGCTGCCCGACGCTGTCGTTTTCGCGCAGACCACCGAGGAAGTCGCCGCCGTCGCCAAGCTCTGCTTTGAGCACGAGATTCCGCTGATCCCGTACGGCGCGGGCTCGTCGCTCGAAGGCCACCTGCTGGCCGTGGCCGGCGGCGTGAGCCTCGATCTCTCGCAGATGAACCACGTGCTGGCCGTCCACCCGGAAGACCTGACGGTGACGGTCGAGCCGGGCGTCACGCGCAAGCAGCTCAATACGGAGATCCGCGACACGGGCCTGTTCTTCCCGATCGACCCGGGCGCCGATGCATCCATCGGCGGCATGTGCGCGACGCGCGCGTCCGGCACCAACGCCGTGCGCTACGGCACGATGCGCGAGAACGTGCTGAACCTGACGGTGGTGACCGCCGATGGCCGCATCATCAAGACGGCCAACCGCGCGCGCAAATCGTCGGCGGGGTATGACCTGACGCGCCTGTTCATCGGCAGCGAAGGGACGCTGGGCATCATCACCGAGATCACGCTGAAGCTGTATCCGCAGCCGGAGGCGGTGTCTGCTGCCGTGTGCGCCTTCCCGAGCATGGGCGATGCGGTGTCCGCCGTGATCGACACCATCCAGATGGGCGTGCCGATTGCGCGCGCGGAGTTTGTCGACGCGCTCGCCATCCGCGCCATCAACCAGTACGACAAGCTCACGCTGCCCGAAATGCCGACGCTGTTCTTCGAGTTCCACGGCTCGGAGCACGGCGTGCAGGAGCAGGCCGAGACGGTGCAGGCAATCGCCGCCGAACACCAAGGCCAGGGCTTCGAATGGGCCACGCGGCCCGAGGACCGCAGCCGCCTGTGGAACGCGCGGCACAACGCCTACTTCGCCTTCCTGCAGCTCAAGCCCGGCTGCCGCGCCGTCACCACCGACGTGTGCGTGCCGATCTCGCGCCTGGCTGACTGCGTGGTGGAAACCGAACGCGACCTGCTCGCCAGCGCGCTGCAGCTGCCCGCCCCCATCGTCGGCCACGTGGGTGACGGCAACTTCCACGTCGCGCTGCTGATCGACCCGAACAAGCCGGAAGAACTGGAAGAAGCCGAACGCATCAACCAGCGCATCGTGTCGCGCGCGATTGCCATGGACGGCACCTGCACGGGCGAGCACGGTGTCGGTCTGCACAAAATGGACTTCCTCATCGCCGAGCACGGCAACGATGCGATCGACCTGATGCGCAGCGTCAAGCAGGCACTGGACCCGAAGCACATCCTGAACCCCGGCAAGATCTTCCACCTGTAATCGGCTCAACCACCGGCGACCGTCCGCATGTCCTCCGTCTTCAAGCGCGTTCCTCCGCTGCACCTGCTGATTGCCTTTGAGGCGGGGGCCCGCCATGCGAGCTTCGCGCGGGCGGCCGAAGAGTTGTCGGTCACGCCCAGCGCCGTGTCCCACCGCATCAAGAACCTCGAAGAGCTGTGGGGCGAAGATCTGTTCGTGCGCACCGGCACGGCACTGCGGCTCACGGCGGCCGGCACGCGCTACCTGCGCAGCGTGCAGGACGCGCTCAAAAGCCTGCACGAACTGGCGCGGCCCGACTTCAGCAAGCAGCGCGCGCGGCTGCGCGTGGCGATTCCGCCCACGTTTGGCCGCCAGCACCTCGTGGCGCGCATTCCCGAGTTCAACGCGCTGTATCCGCACATCGACGTGGAGCTGCACCTGTCCATCCCGTTCCTCGACGTGAAGGCCGAGGACACCGATGTCGAAATCCGCTACGGCACGGGCCGCTATCCGGATTTGAAGACGACGCTGCTGCTCAACGAGCCGGTGTTCCCGGCATGCGGGCGCGCGTACTTCGAGCAGATCAGCGGCAACACCATCACCGAAGCCTCGCAGGTGCTGAACCTCACGTTGCTGCGCAGCCCGCTGGAGCCGTGGCGCCCGTGGTTCGAGGCTGCCGGGCTGGATGCGCCGGAGCCTGCCACCGGCTCGCTCTTCAACGACATCGGCCTGATGCTGGAAGCCGTGGCCTCCAATCAGGGCGTGGCGCTGGTGCGGCAAGCCATGGCGCGCAACTGGCTGGCCTCGGGGCAGATCGTGCGGCTGCTGGACATCGAACCGCCGCATGCGTACTACATCGTCCAGCGCGAGCAGGCGCCGATGAAGCCCGAGGCGCAGCACTTTGTGGACTGGCTGCTTGGGCTCGATTGGTAACACGCCAGCGCTGTGGCGGGCCATCGCACCTCAAACCTCCGGATTCGAAACTTTTAGTACCGACGCTGGACCTCTGGGCCTCCGACGTTGATGCAAAAAGCAGCACCACCGGACCTTGGAGGTCCGACGTTGCACCTCAGAGGCCCGACGCCCGACTCTTTTTACTCCGGCGTTGCTGCTTTTTTCATCAACGCTGACCGTTTGACCTCCGCGCCCGGAGCACCCGAGCTCCGGATTCGAAACTTTTAGTGTGGAAGTCGGACCTTTGAACTCCGCCGTCGGCAGTGGAAGCCTCGATGACGGAGCTTGAAGGTCCGCCACCGACAATCGCAGCCTTGCTGCACCGCGATGAATGCGATTGGCCGCTTGAGCGAGCCAAATTCATCGCCGCAAAAGTCCTTTACCCAGCGCGCGGCACTGTAGCGGCGCTATAGTGCCTCCCACCCCAACGCTCAGGACAGCCGCCGTGCGGCACCCTGGGTGGCGCTGCCTATTTCCAGCAACACATCGTGAATCCAACCCGTATGCCTCGCCGCCCCCGGCACCCTGTTGTCTCTCGCATGGCGCTGTGCGCGCTGTTTCTGGCTGTAGCCCATGACCAAGCCGCCCTCGCTCAGCTCGCTCGCAAGCCGTCGTCTTACGAATCGCGGCAGAGTTCGCCCGTAGACGACATGCGCAGCAAGCAAGGTCCCGCCTCGCTTTCGAGCCTCCGCAGCCGCGACGATTTCATGCGCCTGGCGCGCGTCTACAACCGCGGCACGCCGCTGGAAATGCCGCACGTGCTGTTCGTGATTGACCTGCAGAACGGCGGGCGGATCGACTACATCAACACGCCGCGTTACGTGCTGCACGACCGCTTCGTGCAGCACGACAAGCGGATTGCGAAGTGGGACAAGGCCACGCTCAACGCGCAGTACACCAGCCCGCAGCGGCGCTTCCTGTTTGGCACGCTGAGCTGGCAACAGAACCTGCCGGGCTACACCTATGAGTTTTGGGAGGGCGACAAGCTCACCCCCGCGTTGCTGACGCAAGCCGACAAAATCGTGCATGCCTCGTTCTACGACGCGATCCGCTTCAAGTCGAACTCCACGCTGCATGAGCAGACCGCGCAATCCGCCAACGTGCCCTTCGTCACCCAGGAAGCGCTGCTGCACGAACAGACCTTCCTGCCGTTGAACACGGGCCGTGCGCAGGGGCGGCTGCGCATCATCGCGTCGGTCGAGCAAGCCACGGATCTCTCGCCGCACGACATCGTGGTGCTGGATGAGGTGCCGATCGCCCTGCCGCCCATTGCAGGCCTGATCACCCAGCGGCCCTCCACCCTGCTGTCGCACGCCAACCTCCTTGCCAAGGGCTGGCGTATCCCGAACGCCTACGTGCGCGACGCGCAAGCTACGCTGCGGCAGTACGACGGGCAATGGGTGTCACTGGAGGTCAGCCCCAACGACTACCAGGTCCACCCGATCGCCCGCCCGACTACCGTCGAGCCCAAGCCGCTCGCACAGACATCGCGCCCCCTTCCCAAGCCGGACGTATCGGTGACGGACCTCCGGCCACTGTCGGCGCTGCGCGCATCGAGCAGCCGTTACTGCGGCAGCAAGGCCGCCAACCTCGGCACACTCAAATCTGCCCTGCCGCCCGCTGCCAGCGTGCCGGATGGCTTTTGCATCCCGTTCTCGCAATTCCAGGCCGCCATGCAGAGGCTGCACATCCCGGAGCGGCTTGCCACCTTGCAGCAACGCCCGGGTTTTGCGACCGACGCCGCCGTGCGCAAGGAGGCGCTCGCCACGCTACGCGCGGAAATTGCCGATGCGCCGCCCGACGCGGCGCTGGTGCGTACCCTGCAAGCGCAATGGCAACACCAGTTGCAAGGTCGCGGCGTGTTCGTGCGCAGCTCGTCCAACTCAGAAGACCTGCCGGGCTTCAGCGGCGCAGGGCTGTACACCACCGTGCCCAACGTAACGCAGGCCGATGCGCTGGTCCGTGCGGTGCAGACCGTCTGGGCGTCGGTCTACAACTTCGAGGCTTACGAAGCGCGGCAAGCGGCAGGGTTGGGGCAGGATGCCGTGTCGATGGCGGTGCTGGTGCAAGTGACCGCGCCGTCGGACAGTTCCGGCGTGATGATCACCCGCGATCCGTTTGATGCAGGCCGCCGCCACATCAGCTATATCTCGGCCAAACGTGGCTTGGGCATTCGCGTGGTGGAAGGCAAGCGGCAAGCCGAACAGGTCATGTACTCGACCTGGTCCAAGGCGGTGCAAGTGCTGAGCCATTCCCAGGAAGACACCCAGCTGGTGGCCGAGACCAATGGCGGCGTGCGCGAAGTGTCGTTGACCGGGCCGCGCCAAGTGCTGACCGATGCGTTGATCGCGCGGCTGGCGGCGGTGGGGAACAAGGCCAAGCAAGCCTTAGGCGGCAAGGAGCAGGACATTGAGTGGGCGGTCGTCGGCAATGACATCGTCATCCTGCAATCCCGGCCCTATATTGATGGCAACCAGCGTGATGGCAACCGGCTCTAGGCGCCGCAGGGCTGCCGCCGCCACGATCGTGTTCTATGCCCCGGCCGCGCTGCGGGGCACCACCAAGAGAGACACCCCATGAATGCGCCCTCGTCGTTGTCCGCCGCCGCTCCCACCCGCGACCCGGCTGCCGTGCAGGCCGAACTGACCGCCGCACTGTCCCAGATCGTTTCCGACGACGCCCTGCTGTGGAAACGCGAGGACACCACCCCGTACGAATGCGACGGCCTGGCCGCCTATCGCCAAGTGCCGCTGGCCGTCGTGCTGCCGGACACCGAGGCGCAGGTCGTTGAGATCCTGCGCGTCTGCCACCGCATGGGCGTGCCCGTGGTGCCGCGCGGCGCGGGGACGAGCCTGTCGGGCGGCGCGATGCCCACGCCGGGCGGGCTGGTGCTGTCCCTGGCCAAGTTCAAGCGCATCCTCAAGGTCGATCCGTACACGCGCACGGCGGTCGTGCAGCCCGGTGTGCGCAACCTCGCCATTTCGGAAGCGGCCAACCCGCACGGGCTGTATTACGCGCCCGATCCGTCGTCGCAGATCGCCTGCACGATTGGCGGCAACGTGAACGAGAACTCGGGCGGTGTGCACTGCCTCAAGTACGGCCTGACCGTGCACAACGTGCTGCGCGTGCGCGCGGTGATGATGGATGGTGAGGTGGTCGAGTTCGGCAGCGAGGCGCCCGATGCGCCCGGCCTGGACCTGCTGGCCACCGTGATCGGCTCCGAAGGCATGCTGGCCGTGGTGACGGAAGTGACCGTGCGCCTGATCCCCAAGCCGCAGTTGGCGCAGGTGATCATGGCGAGCTTCGATGATGTGGAAAGCGGCGGCAACGCCGTGGCCGACGTGATTGCCGCAGGCATCATCCCGGCCGGGCTGGAGATGATGGACAAGCCCGCCACCGCCGCCGTTGAAGAGTTCGTCTGCGCCGGCTACGACCTGAACGCCGCCGCCATCCTGCTGTGCGAATCCGATGGCACGCCCGAAGAAGTGGCCGAAGAAATCGCACGCATGAGCGAGGTGCTGCGCGCCTCCGGCGCCACGCGTATCCAGGTCTCGCAAAGCGAGGCCGAGCGGTTGAAGTTCTGGAGCGGGCGCAAGAATGCGTTCCCCGCCGCCGGGCGCATCTCGCCGGACTACTACTGCATGGACGGCACGATCCCCCGCAAGCACATCGGCACGTTGCTCCGCCGCATCCAGGAGATGGAGCAGAAGTACGCCCTGCGCTGCATCAACGTGTTCCATGCGGGCGACGGCAACATGCACCCGCTCATCCTCTTCAACGGTGAAGACCAGGACGAGTGGCACCGCGCTGAACTGTTCGGCTCCGACATTCTCGAGACCTGCGTGGAGCTGGGCGGCACCGTGACTGGCGAGCACGGCGTGGGCGTGGAGAAGCTCAGCTCGATGTGCGTGCAGTTTTCGACCGAAGAGCGCGATGCCTTCCTGAGCGTGAAGGCCGCCTTCGACCCGGCGCGCCTGCTGAACCCCGACAAGGCCATCCCCACGCTCGCGCGCTGCGCCGAATACGGCAAGCTGCACGTGCGCAACGGGCTGCTGCCGCATCCGGACCTGCCCCGCTTCTGAGCGCCATGAGCCAGAACCCATCCCACCCCGACCGATACCGCTGGCACGCGCACAACGCGCGCCTGGGCGAATACCTCGGCAAGCCCGAAGAGGACGGCTGGCGCCGCCGCTGGTACGTCATCATCTTCGAGGCCGAGACCCGCGCCGGCCGCCAGTTTGACGTGACCCTGCTGGTCGCCATTCTCGCCAGCGTGCTGGTGGTGATGCTCGACAGCCTGCCCAGCGTTCACGAGCGCGCGGGCACGCTCTTCACCGTCATCGAATGGCTCGCCACGCTGCTGTTCACGGCCGAATACATCATGCGCATCCTGGTGGTGCGCAAGCCGTGGCGCTATGTGTTGAGCTTCTACGGCATCATCGATTTCATCTCGATCCTGCCGACCTGGCTGGCGGTGTTCGCGCCGGAATTGGCGTACCTGATCGACGTGCGCCTGCTGCGGCTGCTGCGCGTGTTCCGGGTGCTCAAGCTCACGATCTACTTTGAAGAAGCGCAGGTGCTGCTGCGTGCGCTGGTCAACGCCCGGCGCAAGATCTTCGTGTTCCTGGGCACGGTGTTCATCATCACCATCATCCTGGGCACGGTGATGTACGTGGTGGAAGGCCCGCAGCATGGCTTCACCAGCATCCCGGTCAGCATGTACTGGGCGGTGGTCACGCTCACCACCACGGGCTTTGGCGACCTGGTGCCGAAGACGCCGCTGGGGCAGTTCATCACGTCGATGACCATTCTGCTGGGCTACAGCATCATCGCGTTCCCCACCGGCATCATCGGTGCGGAACTGGTGAACACCATGCGCGAGCGCTCGCCCAAGGCACGCGCCTGCACCCACTGCGCCACCGAAGGCCACGACACCGACGCCGTGTTCTGCAAGCGCTGCGCGACCAAGCTGCCGCCCCTTTCCACGGAAACCGCCCGCAGCCAGTGAGCTGCCGTGCCCGGACGTTCGCCATGTCAATCACGCCAGACACCACGCTTTCACCCACGCTTGGGCGCTTTCGCGATGCCATCGCGCAGGCCGCTGACAGCCGCACGCCGCTCACCCTGCGCGGCGGCGGCACGAAGGATTTCTACGGCCGCGCCCCGGCACCCCACACCACCGTGCTCGACACGCGCGAGTGGTCCGGCATCGTCGACTACGACTGCGCCGAGCTGGTGATTACCGCACGCAGCGGCACACCGCTCGTCGAGATCGAAGCCGCGCTGGCCGAGCACAAGCAGATGCTGGCGTTCGAGCCGCCGCACTTTGCTGCGGACGGCAAACAAGCCACCGTGGGCGGCGCGTTTGCATCCGGCCTGTCGGGTCCACGCCGACAATCGGTGGGCGCGCTGCGCGATTTCGTGCTCGGCGCAGTGGTGATGGATGGCCGTGGCGACATGCTCAACTTCGGCGGCCAGGTGATGAAGAACGTGGCCGGCTACGACGTTTCGCGTCTGATGGCGGGGGCACTTGGCACGCTGGGCCTCGTCGTGCAGGTGTCGCTCAAGGTGCTGCCGATGCCGTTCTGCGATGCGACGCTGCGCTTTGCCATGGCCCAAAGCGAGGCCATCGACACGCTCAATCGATGGGGCGGCCAGCCGTTGCCGATTGCCGCGTCTGCGTGGATCGACGGAGCGCTGTGGGTACGCCTGAGCGGCGCCGATGCGGCCGTGCGCGCGGCCGTTACCAAGCTCGGCGGCGATCGTGTGGACGAGGCTGACGCCGCTGCGTTCTGGCGTGACTTGCGCGAGCAATCGCACACGTTCTTTGCTCGCGCCGTGCAAGGCAACCTGCCGCTGTGGCGCATCGCCCTGCCCCCGGCTACGCCGCCGCTGGCACTCGGCGCCGCATCGGCGGATGAGCAACTCGTCGAATGGGGCGGTGGCCAACGCTGGTGGATCGACACCGCCAATACCCCTGCTGACACCATCCGCGACGCCGCCCGCAAGGCCGGCGGCCACGCCACGCTGTTCCGCAACGGCGACCGCGCGAGCGACATCTTCACGCCCGTCGCCGCACCGCTGATGGCGGTACACAAGCGCCTGAAGGACAGCTTCGATCCGCACGGCATCTTCAACCCGGGCCGTCTGTACGCCGATTTCTAACGCACGCTCATCATGCAAATCACGCTCGCGGCGTTCCTGCGCAACACCCCCGACGGCGAAGAAGCCCAAAGCATCGTGCAGAAGTGCGTGCACTGCGGCTTCTGTACGGCCACCTGCCCGACCTACCAGTTACTCGGCGATGAGCTGGACGGCCCGCGCGGGCGCATCTACCTGATGAAGCAGGTGCTGGAGGGCCAGCCCGCCGGCCCGGCCACGCGCCTGCACCTGGACCGCTGCCTGACCTGCCGCAACTGCGAATCGACCTGCCCGTCCGGCGTGACCTACGGGCGCCTGGTGGAGATCGGCCGCAAGATCGTCGATGACCAGCTCGATGCCAAAGGCGAATCGCGCCCCTTTGGCGAGCGCGCCGTGCGCTGGGTGCTGCGCGAAGGCCTGACGCGGCCGGCGCTGTTCGGCCCCGCGCTCAAGGTGGGACAAGCCGTGCGCGGGCTGCTGCCGCCGGTGCTGCGCAACAAGGTTCCCGCCAAACAGCCGCATGCCGGCGTGCGTCCGACCACCACGCACACCCGCAAGATGCTGCTGCTCGAAGGCTGCGTGCAGCCAGCCATGTCACCCAACATCAATGCCGCCACGGCACGCGTGTTCGACAAGCTGGGCGTGCAGCTCATCAGCGCAGAGCGCGCGGGCTGCTGCGGCGCCATCCGGTATCACATGAACGACCACGTGGGCGGGCTCGGCAACATGCGCGCCAACATCGACGCATGGTGGCCGCATATCGAAGCCGGCGCCGAAGCCATCGTCATGACGGCTTCCGGCTGCGGCGCCATGGTCAAGGAGTACGGCCACCTGCTGCGCGAGGACCCGACCTATGCCGAACGCGCAGCACGCGTATCCGCCATGACGCGCGATCTGTGCGAAGTGCTGCCCGCTTTCTCCACCGAGTTGTTGCAGAAGGCCAAACCCGAAGCACAACGCCCGCGCGTGGCCTGGCACCCACCGTGCACGCTGCAGCACGGTCAGCAGATCCGTGGCGCGGTGGAAACGCTGCTCGGCTCGCTGGGCGTGGACGTCAAGCTCTGCGCAGACAGCCACCTGTGCTGCGGCTCGGCGGGCACGTATTCGGTGCTGCAGCCCGAGCTGGCCTACCGTCTGCGTGACGACAAGCTTGCCAAGCTGGAGGCGACGCAGCCCGAGCGCATCGTCACCGCCAACATCGGCTGCGTGACGCATCTGCAGAGCGGCACCGACACGCCCGTCGAGCACTGGATCGAATTAGTCGACCGCATGCTGGCCTGACGTTCAGACGACCCGCCTCATCTGTTTCGGAGATCCCATGCTGCAAACCTTCGCGATCCTGTTGACGTTCCAGTCGGTGGGGGAGCTGCTGACGTATTCGCTGCACCTACCCGTGCCCGGTCCGGTGATCGGCATGGTGCTGCTGGTCATCTACCTGCTGGTGGACAAGGGCCGCGTGCTCGAAGTCATGCAGGGCACCGTCAGCGATCTGCTAAAGCACCTGACCATCCTGTTCGTGCCGGCCGGCGTCGGCGTGATGACGCAACTGCACCGCATCGGGCAGGAATGGCTGCCGATCGTGGTGGCGACCGTCGTGTCGACCTGGCTGTCGATTGCCGCAGGCGCGCTCGTCACGCGCGCGCTGATGCGCCGCATGGGGGACCACGGCGAAGCCAACGAGGAGCTCGCCCCATGAACACGATGGCACCCAACCTGCACCAGCTCTGGGTCTACCTGGCCGCCAGCCCGCTGCTGGGCCTGACCGCCACGCTGATCGCCTACCTGATCGGCGTGCGCCTGCACGAGCGCAGCGGCTTCAACCCCGTGGTCAATCCGCTGCTGATTGCGGTGGTGATTCTCGGCACGCTGCTAACAGTGACCGGCACGCCGTACAAAACGTACTTTGATGGCGCGCAGTTCGTGCACTTCCTGCTGGGGCCGGCCACGGTGGCGCTGGCGGTACCGCTGTATCAGCAATGGGCGAAGCTGCGCCGCCATGCGATCCCGCTGATGATCGGACTGCTGGCGGGGTCGGTGGTGGCCGTGGTGTCGGCAGTGGGCATTGCCTGGCTGCTGGGTGCATCGCCGGAAACGCTGCGCTCGATGGCGCCGAAATCCGTGACCATCCCGATCGCCATGGGCATCTCAGAGAAGATCGGCGGCGCACCGACGATCACCGCCGTGCTGGTGCTCATTACCGGCATCGTGGGCGCCACGACGACCACGCGGCTGCTGAACCTGCTGCGCATCCGCGAGTACAGCGTGCGCGGCTTCGCCACCGGCATTGCCGCGCACGGCATCGGCACGGCGCGCGCGTTCCAGGTCCATCCGGAAGCGGGCGCGTTCTCGGCGCTGGGCATGGGGCTGAACGGCGTGCTGACGGCGATACTCGTGCCGCTGCTGGCGGGCTGGATTCCTCATTAGCGGATACGCCCCTCCCGCCTATCCCGCCACAGACTTTAGTTCCATTTTCCGTTACAACTTGCGCACTTTTCGCACAGAGGCTAAACGGAATTCTATTTACACGCTCTTGGGCAATGAAGGAATCGCTTGATAGCCCTCTTCGCTCAAGAACGTGATATCTCTTTTTCCGGCATCCGTCAGATACGAGACCACTTGCCGAAATAGATCAGTCTGCATATCGCTAAGTTGAAGAAACCCCCACTCGTCGCCCTCCTTGCCTGTCGGCCTAACGCCCATGAAGCTGGCCTGCAATGGCTCATCGGTGTAGCAACGAACAACATAGCTCATGCCGCCATCCTGAAACTCGTAAACATCGTATTCATAGTAATAGTCATACATCCCGTCCGCATCCGGGTCACTGCAATCAATGAAGTGCTCTTTTTCTACGTTCATGGATTCCAACCATCTTTATATTTCAAGATATGCCGTCAAAATATAATATGGCATCCCGTTATATATTTCACGTTTCAAAAACATTTTCACCTTGCGCATTTTCACAAACGCCCCGGTTGCACGGACGACCCCGTAGCCAACGTCCACGCCTACGTCGTGGACAATCTCCAGTTTACTTCCCGATGACTGCACCCAAGCTTTGATACGCATGGCATCCGCTTTCATGGCCTGTGAAATAGCCCACTCGGCTGCTTTCATATCTCGGAAGGACGAAGCCACTTTGATTTTGGTTTCAGCCTTTAATCTGGCTCGCAATTGTTGCTCGGTCCGACCAACATGCTTGGCAATAGTGTGTCCGCCAATTGAGGTCCCGACCCTGGCCTCATGTTGCATGAGACTGATCCGGCCCAACTGAATGCTGGTCGCCCGCACCGCACCCACCATGCTCGACAGGCCTACTGGCACCGCAATATCCAATGACAGTCCAATATTGTCGGCAAGATCAGGGCTCACCCGCATCGTTTCGGCCAGCTTTGCCGTGCCTTGCTGAACCAGCGTGCGCGTGTCTTGGCCTGTCCAGATTTGCTTGAGGCCGGTGCCAGCAACGTCTGAGCCATGTACGCCAAATACGATGCAACCAACCTTGCTCGTCATGGTGGGCTCGGGCAGGACGCACAGCGCGGCGGCCCCTGTCATTTCCAGCACGCCACCCACCAGGCTCAACCCACCCCATAGGCGGTTGGATAACGTAGCTTCTTGGCTGAGTGACTCTCCGGCCAGCACGGCCGCCATTTGCACCGGTGAAAGAACTACACGAACGCCCTCTTGATCCGCTTGCGACATCGGCTTGATTCCAACAGGTTGGTAGGAAGCCACATGCTATCGAGGTGCATGTCTTCGTCAGGCACTCGCAACAAAAGACCATGTTGAACCGTGCATCTGCCAGGCGCTGGCGCGCGGCAGGTTTTGCATCTCGGGCGATGGCCAGAGCAATATTCACGGCGTCCGAAATCGCGTTCATGCAGCCTGGACCGTCGTTCATGACTCTTTTTTGGGCATGAACGCCTCCCCAACTGGCATTCACGCCCCTCTGATTGGCGTTGATGCTGCTTTTTTAGACATGAACGATGCGCGGACTGGCGTTCACGACCGCCAGACAGCCGTCAATGCCGCTTTTTTAGGCATTAACGGACCGCAGACTGTCGTTATCGAGCCTTGGACTGTCGTGAATGCTGCTTTTTTATGCATTCACGCGCCGCAGACTTGCATTCTCGGCACTCCGGTGTGCATGGACGGACCCGCGCACATCGTCAGCCCCCCTCCTGAATGCTCCTGACAGAACGCTGTCAGGAGCCCCCCGCCAGAATTCGCTTCACCTTAACGAGACAGGTTTCCCCCAACCACCTGCCTCACCAACTGGAGCGACATCATGGCAAGCGTCATCAACTGGTTTGAAATCCCCGCCAACGATTTCCCGCGCGCGGTGAAGTTTTACGAGAACGTCTTCGACACCCAGCTCAAGCAGGAAGACATGGGCGACCTGACCATGGGCGTGTTCCCGGCGGGTGAAACGACCATCCACGGCGCGCTGGTCAAGGGCGAGGGCTTTGCGCCGTCCGACAAAGGCAGCGTGATCTACCTCAACGCGCCTGACCTGGATGCCGTGCTCGAACGCGTGAACGGCAGCGGCGGCCAGTGCGTGTTCGGCCCGATGACGCTGCCCGACCACATGGGCCGCATCGCCCACATCGTCGACACCGAAGGCAACCGCATCGGCCTGCACGAGCCGGATGCCAAGACGCAGGCGTACCTACTCCAGCAGTAACGCCCCGCAGGCCGGCGCGCGGGCGTCGGCCTGACTTACCGAGACAGAGAAGAACACCATGCCGAGTCAGTCCCCGTATCTCATGCGCGCCGCCGACATTGCTGCGCGCACGCAGTCGTTTTCACACCCCTGGAACAGCCTGTCGGAAATCCACGGCACCATGATGGGCCGGCTGCTCGGGCTCAAGCGCACGGGCGTGAATTTCGCGCGCGTGCCGCCGGGCAAGGAGTCGTTCGTCTACCACTCGCACCAGCGTGAAGAGGAGTGGATCTACATCCTCTCGGGCGAGGCGCAGGCCGAGATCGATGACAGCATCTTTACCGTGCGCGCGGGCGATTTCATGGCCTTCCCCGTGGGCGTGGCGCATCACCTGCGCAACTGCGGCAAGGACGATCTGCTCTACCTGTGCGGCGGCGAGCATCTGAACATCGAGATTGCCGATTTCCCCCGGCTGGGCAAGCGAATGCTGCGCCGTGGGGAGCAGGTGGATGTGGTGGATATCCACCCGCAACGCGAGCTGACGCCCTTCGGCGCGTAGGGATACAACATGCGGATTGCGCGCGGCAAGAAGGCCACTACAATGCCGCGCATGACCCGCCGCGCCGACCGCCTCTTCCAGATTGCGCAAATCCTGCGCGGCCGCCGTTTGACCACGGCGGCCATGCTGGCGGATCGCCTTGGCGTGTCCGAACGCACGGTGTATCGCGACATCCGCGACTTGTCCGTCTCGGGCGTGCCGATCGAAGGCGAAGCGGGCATCGGCTACCGCATGCGCGCCGGTTACGACCTCGCGCCGCTGATGTTCACGCCCGACGAAGTGGAAGCGCTGGTGGCTGGCGCGCGGATGATCAAGGCGTGGAGCGGCGGCACCATGGCTGGCTCCGTCGAAGCGGCACTGGAGAAGCTGATGGGCGCCCTGCCCGCCGAGCGCCGCGCCGAAGCCGAGACCACGCGCATCTTTGCGCCCGGCTACGGCATGGGCAGCGAGGTCAAGCAGGTCTTCGACACGCTGCATGCCGCGCTGGGCCGCCATGCCGTCGCGCGGCTTTCTTACCGCGACGCCCAGGGCCAGTTGACCGAGCGGTGCATCCAGCCGCTGGGGCTGTTTTTCTGGGGACAAGTCTGGCTGGTGGCCGCCTGGTGCGAGCATCGCCAGGACTATCGCACCTTCCGCCTCGACCGCTGCGTGAAGGTCGACATTCTGGAGCGCCACTTTGCCGAATCCGCCGAGCGCTCGCTGGCGGATTTCATGCGCAAGGTGCGGGGCGCATCCGACTAACCGGGATACCGATGTACCGTTCACCCAACGCGCCCAACCCGCGCGCCAGCGCAGGCGTGTGGCTGCCATTTCTGATGTGGCTGCTTGGCACGCTGGCGGCACTCTTCACCGCCACGCCCGGCTTGGCGCAAACGCAGCAGCCGGTGCCGGCACTGGCCCGCCGCGTGACGGATCTGACAGGCACGCTCGACGGCAGCGTGAGCACGCGGGTCGAACGCAAGCTGGCCATCCTGCAAGAACGTACCGGCGCGCAGATTGCCGTACTCATTCTGGATAGCACCCAGCCCGATCCCATCGAAGCCTATGCCGTACGTGTGTTTGAGGCGTGGAAGCTCGGCCGGCGCGGCGTGGACGACGGTGTGCTGCTGGTGGTCGCCAAGCAAGACCACAAGATGCGGATTGAAGTGGGCTACGGCCTGGAAGGCAGCATCACCGATCTCAAAGCCAGCCGTATCAACCGGGACATCATGGCACCGGCCTTTCGCCGGGGAGATTTCCACGACGGCATTGAGCGCGCCGTCGATGCACTGATCGAACTGGTGCCGGGCTCGGGCGCCCCCATCACCGTCAGCGATGCGCCGCCGGTTCCGACGCCCACGCGGACTGCGCCAGCGGGGCACCTCTCCTACGAAGCGTTCGCGCTGCTGATGGCCATCCTGATCGGTGCGCCTGCCGGGCCTGCGCTGGCAGCACGCCCATCGCGTTGGCTCTGGCTGCTGCCGGCCATTGCGGTCCTGTGCGCCATGCTGGCCGGCAACATCGACGGGGACGAGTGGACCAGTTGGCTGCTCGCCTTGCCAATGACCGTGCTGACAAGTGGCGCGATCAGTGCCGCCCTCTGGCATACGTGGAATAAATGGCGCCGGTTGTCGCCCTCCGTCCCTGCTGCGCCGAAGCGCAAAGCCGCTCGCAAAGCAACTCGCCGACCAAGACGGCAGCAACGTTCCGGATCCGATGACGACAACACGTCGGCCGCCTATGTGTGGGAGACCGAGCGCGAGCGCAGCAGCAGTGGCAGTAGCGGCAGCTACAGTTCGGACTCCAGCTATTCGAGCGACAGCGGCAGCCACTCCGGCGATGGCGGTTCCAGCGGCGGCGGTGGCTCGTCAGATAGCTGGTAGGTCAGGACGCCAACGCGGGCCGGCTGCCCTGACCAGAAGGCTCGATCTGGAATTGCAGCTCCCGCACCGCGGCCACATCCGCGCCCAGACGCTTGGCGGGAACGAAGCGTGTCTCCATGAGGATCAGAGCGAGCCGGGCTGCGGCAGCGTGATTTCCGTCACTGGCGCTGACGATTTCGGCACGGGCAACGGTGCCATCCCGGTCGATATACACGCGCACCATCATGGGCGACGCGTCTGTCACCAAGGCCATCACGTCCAGCAGCTCCAACGAGCTTGCTGGCAAGGCCTGCCGGTCTACTTCCGTTGAGGTGTAGAACCGGACACCATCGATGTCTTCGGAACGGGGAATCCCGGGCGTCGCCCCTTCCTGCGGAAGGCGCGCCTCGGTGGGCAAGCTGGGTTTCTGTGGAATGCCGAAAGGCTCCGGCGGCGTGGGCGTAGGATGCGAACCCGTGCTGGGTTGACCGTTGCCGATCGCGACCTCCCCCGTGGAAGGCATTGGAGGGGCGACCCATACCAGCCGGAGATCGGCGGGCTGGTTGTTCCGCACCGTCAGCGGCGTCCACAAGCCCGCAGCATGCAGGAGGGCCAAGTGGCCCACCGCAGCAACGGTGCAGACGATCCAGAGGCGCTTCATCCAGCCGATCCCTTATTGGGCGTTGGCGCCACGCGGGTGCGCGGCGCCTTCATCGTCCAGTTACCGTTTCAGTCGCCGTCAGTCCGCCGTGGGGACTTCGCGCCAGTTGATCTGGCGGATCGCCTGCACCACCGTCGGCACCAACGGCACGGAGTTGATCGCGCTGTTGTCGGTACCCGCCTCCAGGCGCACAGAGCCATTGACGTTCAGGTAGGACAGATCCACCACCAGGCCGCCACCGGTGTAGTACGGCTGCAGCACGCCCGTACTATTGACCACGCGGCTGATGCCCGTACCGATGTCCAGCGAGAACACGCGGTTGCTGCCGGACGGGTTGCAGGCGTCACCGTTGGGCAGGTTGGCGGCAAACGACACCGTACCGAAGTTCGACACCGGGGCCACGTTCACGCGCTCCGCCACGCCGTTGGACGCCTGGCCGAGGTCGATGTAATAGCCCATGACCGACGCCGGTGCGCTACCGATGCCCTTCAACAGATCCGTGTCCGAATTGAGATTGCTGCGCTGGATCGGGAACGTGACACCGCTCGGCAGATCGGTGCTGCTGTTAAAGCGCTGCACCACGCCGTCATAGATGACATA
Source organism: Ralstonia sp. 25C (assembly GCF_051904805.1). Taxonomy (NCBI): domain Bacteria; kingdom Pseudomonadati; phylum Pseudomonadota; class Betaproteobacteria; order Burkholderiales; family Burkholderiaceae; genus Ralstonia; species Ralstonia sp. 25C. Next base: position 1,225,654 of record NZ_CP196737.1, read on the forward strand.
GAAGCTCTGCGTCTGGGTGCTGGCGATATCAGTACTGCCGAGCAGTCGGCCGGTCCCCACCATCACGTAGCGCTTGAGCGAGTTCGGCTGGATCTCGATCAGCGGCGGCGTCGTCACAGGTTGTGCGTTGCCGCTCGGGTCCGTCAGCTGCGCAATCTTGGTCGGTGCCGGATAGGACGCAGGGGTGCCCGTGAGATCGAAACGCCAGACGTTGCCCAGCAGATCGCCCGCGTAGATCGAGTCCGTGGTATTGTCGGTGTAGTCGGCCACATAGGCAGACGCGTAGGCCAGACCGGAGGGCGAGCTTGCGGAACCGACGCCCGTCGAAATCGACTCCAGCAAGGCGCCGTTCGTCGGGTTCAGGATGAAGAGCCGACCCACGCCATCGGCGTTGTTGTAGCCCGACGGCACCGCAACGATCCAGCCGTACTTCTTGGTCTTCGCGACGATCGGGTCACCATAGGTGAAGCCCAGGGTGCCCTGCAACGAGTTGGAGGGGCCGCCGAACTCCCACATCACCTTGCCCGCCAGTGCGGTCTCGGTAGTGATCGTCGTGGGGTCCGTAATGTCGAGTGCGTAGTAGCCCTTGCCGCCCTTGCCCAGGCCGCCGATCAGAATCGTGTGCCAGTCCGAGGTGCTGGATGAACTGGGCGTGGCTCCGCCTGCGCGAGCGAGGTCAACGTCGAATGCCTGCGGCGTGGCATCCACCATGGCATGGTGGACGAAATTCGTGCCCGCCCGACCCAGGGATGCCAAGCCATTGACCGTCGGCGTACCCGTCGGTCCTTGGTAGAGGAAGCTCGGCACATAGGCAAACAGTTCATTGCCGCTGGTGGGCTGGCCAATCGTGCCGTCAAACGCATGCATCATGCCGTCGTTAGCGCCGACGTAGACGACCGGGTTGCGACTGGCGTAGGTGCTCTTGAACGATGAATAACCTGGGTTGGTCGCGCTGGACAGCACGGCGATGGGCGGGCCTACGGCATCGACCTTCGAACCCACGATATCGCCCAACAAAAAGGCACGCTGGCGATAAACCGCCTTGCCGCTCGTGCCTTCATTGGTCTGGTCTCCACGCAGGTAATTCAGGAAGTCCTGGTTGTTCCAGTTGGTCACGGCCGAATTGCTAAGCGCGCTCCGGTTGGCCGTCGTCAGATTCGCGAATCGGAACGGCACACCCTGTGCATTGCCGACTGTGTTGCTCGTGGCAATCAGGCGTGATGTACTCGATTGGCTGCCCAGCTTTGCCTGCGCGGACCATGCCTGAGTCTGCGTAGGCAGCCCGGTCTTGGCGTCAAAGCTGAGCGTACTGCCGATGACATCCCCGGTCCAGGTCGAGGAATTGTAGGAAGCCGAATATCCAATGTTGCCGGTCAGGCTCACGTTGGCGGAAGAGACCGCGAGTGCCGTCGTGGCTGCCTGAATATCGTTGGAGATGTTCTGGAAGGCCGTGTTCAGGCCATTCACCATCAAGTCCGCCTGACCCGCCAGATAGTAGTTGTCCGGCATCGGCTTGCCGCCGGGGTCGGTATTGCCGCTCGCATTCCAAAGCGACTGGGCCAACGCCGTGGTGTTACTCATGTTGTAGTTGCTCGGGACACTGAAGCCGCCGTACTTTGCGGCCAGCCAGAACTGATTCCGATACTTGTATTGCTGGTACTCCTGCACATCCAGCCAGTAGGTGGAGATGGTCTGGATCTTGGACTTGTTACCCAGGCCGTCCTTGAAATCGTTCGGCCGGATGTCGCGCACGTGCGAATCGTAGGCAAGCCCGGCCATCAGGTAGGTGCTGTTGTCACCCGCTGGCGACGCCGTGTTGAGGTTAGCCAGGCCCTCCATCTTGCCCACGAGGCTGGTCGCGGAATCAACGTTGACCGTGGTATCTGCAGAAACCTCCGGAGGCAGCGCGGGCTCAAGGGCGCTATTGATGGCCGTACTACCCGGCAAATTGGCATCCGCATGGGTATTGACGTCGCCAATGCCAAGTATGTAGTTCTTCTGGCAGGAATAGAGAATGGGATCCTCCCACTTCTGACCCTGAATCACCGGGAAGCCGTCAATATAGGTTGTTGTGGTGCTGGCGCTAACGCTATTACCGCTGGCATCGTGCGTTACGTCGGAATAGACGGCAACGTCCCCTTGCTTCTTGTAGTAGCGAATGCCGGCGTAGTACAACTCACCCACCGGGTCAAACGTTTTGTAGGTGTGGGAAGTCGACCCGAACTTGTTGAGGTAGTTCATGACCCCGCTGTTGCTAACGTTGCTCGCGGAAGCATCATTCGGGTTCGGATTGGTGATCATTGTGCCGTCTGTCGCACTCCACTCGGCCAACGCGTTGGTCGTGGGGCTCTTGCCCGGGACTGGTTGCGTGGGCCCAATGAATTTCATGTTTGCGCGCAGCACCCCGCCATCACGCAGCTTGTCCGAATCATTGATGTATCCGAACGCACCAAAACGAATGCGCTGCGAGTACTGTTGCATCAGCCCTTCCGGCTTGTAGTTGCTGCCGTACTTCGTGCAGTTGGTCTCCAATTGCGACGGGTCGCACACCTTGACGCGCACGATGACGGACCACACCTTTGAGGAGTCTTGCGACGAGCCGGAACTGTAGGTATTGACCCTGTCCGAATCCAAATTGCCACTTTGGGTGAAATAGAGCTTATTGCCCGCACCATAGATGCGTACGCTGAGGCTGCCCCAACTGAACGGCGTAACTGATGACACACCGCTGCCGATAGTGCGATTCGGCGTTTCACCGGAGCCACCCTGACCAGACGCCCAGGCCTTCTCAAGCACGGTCAGCGATGCCGTATCCGTAACGCGGTAGCCGCCCGTCAGCGCCCATCGAAACGGGTCGATGGTTTGCATCGCCGCCCAGTTCAGGAACGCGCCGGCCCAGTAGTTCTTGCCGGTCGCACACTGGAAATTGCTATCCGCTGCGGCGGCCGGCACGAAATAGTTATTCGCATCGGTGTTGGCGTCGTACTGATAGGTGTAGCACTTGAGCGGATCGAAGTACCCCAGGTATTTGGTCCCCGCCGCATAGCTACCGACGTACGCAATGCTGTTGGCAGTCGGATACTCCACCGACAGCGAGAGCAGCAGATTGCCCGGCACCGACACGGAGCTGAACAGCGGCTGGTCGGCCAGATCGGTTTGTGCCGCCGACACCAGCATCGCAGGCAACAACAAGGCGCTTGCAAGCAAGCTACGCAGGAAAGTCATAACGGAAGGGCTCCGCGAAGCGCTGGCCTTCCAACCTCGGTCACGAGTGGGATGCATGGCAGTTCAGCAACTCAGAGAGAAACAGTGGTCTGGAGGTAGGTCTGGGTACTACGCGGCCCGTCGACCCGCACGCTGATACGGTAGACGGGCACCGAAGGCGGCTGGGCCTGACCACGGTATGGCAGGACAGTCCCGCCCTTGGCCGAGCCGATCGAACTCACCACGCAAGCATTGGATGGGTCGGTCGAGCCTGTCGCGGTACAGAGCCGGTCGATCATGTAGTAGATGGTGATGCCGTCACCGCCGTTGATCTTCGTATTGAGGACTGCGGTTGCCAATTCGACCAGGTTGTCTGGAACACCGTGCTTGTCCGTGGTCTGCATCGTCGCGTAGTAGCCGCTCGCAGCCTGGTCGCTCTGGCGCACCGCCTCCGAATTGAGCGCACCACTTGTTAGAGCAGCCTTGGCGGCAACGATGCCCAACTCACCACGGTTGGTCATATCCCGCTTGAACGCGAGATTGCCCGCATTGAGCAGCGCGGCATCGGATGAGCGAAACAGCGCGACGGTACCAATGGCCAGAATGACCACGGCAATCAGCGCAATCAGTAGAACAACGCCGGACTGACGCCGACGCAACGCAAGGCGCGAGGCGCGACCCGGACGAACGTTTGGTGTGATCGGCATCGTCAGCGCTGCAGCAAGGTGTTGCGCAAGGGAATCGTGGTTTCCAAGACGCGGTAACGATAGTTTTGCTCGTCGCCCTGGAGCTTCCGGGTGTAGGTCAGCCCCGGCACATCGGCAAACAGCACAAGCGGCCCGGGGCTGACCACGCCCGTTGCAGTGGCGGCGCTGGCATTCCCAACCAGTTGCTGTGCGCGCTCCGGCAACGACGTCCGCAGGATCAAGGCAATCCGCACCGCCTTGATCGCATAGAGATTGGCCGCCGCAGTCTGCGAGCCGTTGGATAGCGTCACCGCATCGAATGCGCCCGTCGGGGCTTGCCAGGTGACGTTGCCCGTGTTGTTCGGATCGATGCCGTACAAGGCGTGCATTTCCATCACGCCATCAGCAAGCGGGATTGCGTTAGTACTGCCCCCCGATTGCAGCAGGTCGTAGAACATCAAAGTGTTATTGGCACCCACGCCGTACACGCCAAACGCCGGCAAGTTGCCCCCGCCGACATTGCCAAGGTTCATGGCCACGCCTGTTGCGGAGACGCTACCCGCGTTGCCGTCCGCACCCACTGAGGCGTCATAGGTACCCGCCAGTGGCAGCTGTACTGCAACGCTACCGGTAAAGCCAGTCTTCACCTGCCCGATATAGCAGGGTTGTACGTTGCCCGCCGTGTTATTGCGGTCCGCCACCAGCACGAGGTTGCCCGCATTGAAAGTCATGGTGTTGATCAGGCTGAGAGTCACTGCGCCTGGGGTAACCGTCGGCGCAGTATTGGAAAACTCAGTCGGAATCTCACCATAGCCGGCATTGCCCGCCATCGTGATGATCGCGTCGGAACTTCCTGCAGGCAGCGTCGTGCCGTTCTGCACGATCAATAGCGGCGCCAACCGGAACCCACCCAACTGCGCCGACAGTTTGTCAAACGGCGCAGGGAGACTCGCCGGAGACGGGAGAATTTGAGTGCCGTTCAAATTAACGTTGAGGCGGCAACCATAGGTCAGCGGCCAGTTCTGCGAATAGCCCGACCCCGCACTGCGAATCGCCTTGTCTAACTGGTACAAGGCGAACACGCCGCTTTGGTTGATATCGTTGACCGACATCGTGGTGCGCTTGCGCCCTTCCGACACACTCATCAGGCCAAACACCGCACCCACGATAACCATGCTGACGACGAGGGCCACCATCAGCTCAATCAGGCTGAGGCCAGTCTGGCGGGCGGCGCGCAACGGCCGCTTGGTTGAAGTTCGGGCGATCACGGCAGCACCACCTGCGTCACGTACTTGCTCGTACTGTTCATACCGGCGGTCGCGTTAACACCGTGAGACGGCGCCTGCCACGTGATGGTGATCGTCGCGATATTGGTCGTGTTATCGACGGACACCGTACCCGCACCATTGGGCAGACCGCCCAGACCGCTGCCTACGGGACTCGAGGCGGTGGCGCTCCGGTAGCTCACGTTGGTGCCAACCATCGTTTGCCACGCAGCGACTGATGAGGCCGGTAAATTGATCGTGTGGTTTTGCCACATCATGCTCGCGAGCTCATTGGCGAGCAGAGCCGCCCGATTGCGGTCCTCGGCATCCAGCGACACCTGCGAGGCCCGGACCTGTGCCATCACCATGGCCATCAACGCCACAGTCAGCAGCAACATCGCAATCAGCACCTCGACGAGCGTCATTCCGCTCTCCGATCGTCGGTTGCGCCTGGCCCTGTTCGAAGCGGGGTTATGCGCACGCATCTGGACTACCTTGCGATAGAGACTTTTTCGGATCGCACACACGGATCAATCCGCCGAGGCTCACGTTCACATTCAGCGCCCGCGCAGACGGGAACCGGCTGTTCGTGATGGTGTAAGTCACCGTGCCGGTGGCAGGAACTGTGCAGTTGTACGTGCCGTCATTCAGCGTGGTCAGCCGACCCAATGAATTGAAGCAGATCGCAGCCTGCTGCGGCGCGACGCTAACCTGCGCGTTGGGCGCAGTCGCACCCAGCGCACCGCTTTGAACCATCAGGTTGGTATTGACGTCCGTGCCGTCGACCGGCGTCGCGGTCGTGTTGTTGAGCTTGTTGGCAAGCGGGTTCGCGATGACCGTCACAACCCAGTACTTGCCACTGACTTGTGCTGCCGCTCCGGCAGTCACTGCTGTTGCACCGGCGGCTGGCGCACTGTTGGTCAGCACGAACGCCACTTGTCGATGGCGGCGTGTGGCTTCGGCTTGTGCCACGCGTAGTCCGTTCTGCAGAGACTCGGCCGCAGTGCGCACCTGCGCATCCTGAATCCAGCTCGAAAAACTGGGCGCCGCCAAGACCGCCAGAAGGCCAAACAGGGAAACCGTGACGAGCAATTCGACCAGCGTGAAGCCGCGGCGCTGAGCGCCGACGCCCATCAGCACGACTGGCCTCGTTTGGTTACCCAACAGGTCGTGGAAGTGTTCCAGCCGCGGGGCGCCGCAGTCGTCGCCTGAACGTTTGCTTCATTGACTGTGTAGGTGAAGCCGGTCGTTGTTCCGGAGCCCGTGGCAATCATCGCGTAGCTATTACCGTTATTCGTGATGTTGCAAGCCAACGAAAACTCGGCCACAGCCGAAATCGCCTGACAGGGTGGGGTGAACGTCCCGACTGCGGCGTAGGTGCGATTGTCTTGGTAATACTGCTCCATCTGCGCGCGAATACCCGCGAGCATGTTGGTCACGTTGGCCAGCTTGCCACGCATGACGTAATCCGTATAACTGGGATACGCAATCATGGCCAGGATGCCAACGATAGCCACCGTGATCATGAGTTCGACAAGCGTGAACCCCGAAGCGCGCGCAATTGCCGGACGCAGCCGCCCTCTTCTCGCTGAAGAGAGACCTGCTACATCGGAGTTGCGCGGCACGCTTGCGTTGGAGCAGAGCGGCGCGGACATGTCAGTACCGCCGCAGAATGATCGACGGCGAAGGCGTGACTTTGACCCTGTGCATATAGCCCCCCGGCTGCTTGAAACGACAGACGCATCTTCGTGAAAGATGCGCCATTCCCGATTACCCGATTACGTTCTTTTGATTCTTCTGCCTGTGATATCGGCAGATACGGCTTCAAGCCTTAACGCTCGCAATCATGGAGGAAGCGGCCAACCAGTGTCAATAGCCCCCAGCCGATACGTAATCGTCACTTGTTGGGTCGATGCAACCCGGGATTCGCGACAGTTCGAATCGTCAAACTCTGCGGGGGTTCGCCCTTTGCACGCCGCCAAGTCGCTTTCAGGGCTCAGAAGGCACGGGTGGGATCGGGCTCTGCCAGCAGCGTTTCAATATCGCTGGCGATGTCTTCCGGCTTGGTCAGCGGCGCGTAGCGCTTGTAGACCGAGCCATCGCGGCGCAGCAGGAACTTGGTGAAGTTCCATTTGATGGCGCCGATGCCGAGCACGCCAGGCTTCTCGGCGGTCAGCCACTTGTAGAGCGGATGCGCGTTCGACCCGTTCACGTCGATCTTGTCGAACATCGGGAACGACACGCCGTAATTCCTCTCGCAGAACGCGCCGATCTCGTCCGCGCGACCCGGTTCCTGCTTGCCGAACTGGTTGCACGGAAAGCCGAGCACTTCCAGGCCCTTGTCGTGCAGCTGTTTGTACACGGCCTCCAGCCCGGCGTACTGGGGGGTGAACCCGCACTTGCTTGCCGTATTCACGATCAGCAGGACTTTGCCTTTGTACTGCGACAACGGCACGCGCTGGCCCGTCAGGGAATCGGCTTCGAATGCGTAGACGTCGCTCATGGCGTTCTCCGGGTGTCGGCGGAAACAGGGGCGCTCCGCGCGTGGCTCGAATTGTAGCGGCCCGCGCTGGGCGGGCCGTTGGAGACGCTACTTGTCGGAGTTGGAGTACCAGAAGGTGCGCTTGCGCTTACCAAGGCCGGTCGGGGTGACCTTGACCGGCGCCAGTGCAGAACCGCCGCCGCCCGTTCCGCTTTGGTTACCGCAGCCAAAGCACACCGGCACCGCCGACGTGCCGCCACCGTTGTTGACCAGCACCACGCCATACACGGAGGAAGGCGGGAAACCGCCGCCATCGAGCACCACGGATCGATTGGTGTTCTGGCCCACGCCCGTCAGGAAGCTGACCGAGTAGGTGCGGGCGATGCCCAGGTTCGGGTAGCACGCGCCAGCACTGGGAACGGCGGGCGTATTGGTACCGAACGTGGTGTAACCGGCCACCGTGAGCGGGGCGTTCACAACCTTCTCCCCCGCGTTAGGCAGTGTGATGTAGAAGCCCGAACCGAGCCCGGTATAGGCCGTGGAGGTCGCGTCGACGAGGTTCGCCTCGGTCAGCGGCGTCCAGCCTGCAGGCATGGCCCCGAGGTTCGGGTCCTTGAGCATGTAGAAGCGGTTGACCACGTTGTAGGCCGTGCCCGGCGCAGAAGACGCCGAATACAGTGGGTGCTCACGATCGCCCGTACCCGCCATGACGGCGTTGAAGCCCGACGTGGGCACCACATCGGGCGCGTAGAAGAACTTGCGCGCGTTGTTGGTATTGGCTGCGCCGCCCAGCGTGGCGAACAGCGTCAGCGTCCAGTTGGCGGGGGCGTTACCGGCGGCGGGCTGGAAATCCACGCGCCAGATGTTGCCGCCCACATCGCCCACGTAGGCCATCTGGATATAGCCGCTGCCGGTGCGGTCGACCACCGTGACATCGGAGGCGATCGAACGGGTCAGGCCGCTGTTCTTGACGCACACGCCGGCCACGCCAGCGCAGTTGGCCAGTGCGCTCCACACCGGCGTACCGGTATAGGCATCGAGCACCACAATGCCGCGGCCCATCGTGTCGGAGCCGGGCGCGGGGTCGCTGTCTTCCGAAGCGGCGTCGTAGCCGGCACCCATGATCAGCAGCGGATTGGCGTAGCCCGTCGCACGCATCAGGCGCGGCTTGGACCACGTCTGGCCCAGTTCCGGAATATCGCTATTGCTGCGCGACCACAGATAGCGCGGGTTGAGCGGGTCCGTCACGTCCATCGCGTAGACGAGGCTGCCACCGCGCCGCGCAGTCAGGTAGATGATCGTGCGCGGGCTGCTCGCGTTACGTTGGTCCTGCATGACGGTCGTGCTGCCGTCGAAGAAGTCGTCGCGTGGGGTGGGCGTGGGCGTGATGCCGTTGGGGGTGGTGGAGAGCTTCACCTCCGGGGAGTTGGCATACAGGCGGCTCAGCTTGCCGATGAACTCGGGCGGAATGAAGCCCCACAACTCACCGCCCGGGCGCACGCCATTGATACCCATGGTCTGGTTGCCGTTGATGGCGTGGAAGACCCCGTCGTTGGCGCCGTAATACACCACGACGCCCGTGGTGCCTCCGTAGTTCACCACCACCGGACGCGAATGCAGCACGTCACCGTGGATCGACGGCCGAATCGTCACGGGCGAGCCCGGCCCCGTCTCCGCTTCCTGCCCGGCTACGGTAGAGCCGTCCAGTGCAAAGACATCGCGACCGCGCACCCAATTGATGAAGTTGGTTTGCTCGCTCGATGTAATGGTGGGTGCGCCGTTGGTACCGTTGTACGAATTGATCGCGTTCAACCCTGACGTGCCAGCGAGCCAGGTGTTGGACGTGTCGAAAGTGGGCATGGCCTTGGTGGTGGAGCACGTGCCCACACCATTACAGGTCAGCAGAGTCCGGCCGGTCTGGCTGGTCAGGAATTGGGCTCGCAGCATTTCGCCGGCACCGCCCTTCTCCACCACCTCGCCGTCGGGCGAATCGAATGCCCACCCCTTACTGGACGGACTGTTCTGCCAGAAGCCGTTGGCCGGCCAGTTGCTCAAGCTGCTGCCATAGCCGCTGGAACCGAACGAGAGCGGCGGGTCCGCCGTCCAGAAACTCACGGCATTGGGCGACATGAAACCGGTGCCCGCATTGCTGAGCGCGGCTTTGCCGACCGCATCCACCAGTTGGAGGTTGCCGTTCGTGTCGTACCCAACTTGGTACTGCTTGAGGTTGCCCATCCAGCGCGGTGCGGCGCTGGCATCGGGGCGGAACATGCCGATGTAGACCTGGTTCAGGAACTGGCCTTGCGTATTCACGGCGGCCGGCAAGCTGACCGATGCAAATACGCTGTTCACCGCCTGGATTTCATTCAGGATCGACAGCAATGCTTCTTGCAGTGCCTGCACGTCCCCCAACTGGACGGTGTAGGCCTTGCCGCCGCCGTTGGTGGCCATGCTGTTGTCGAAATTGACGTAGTCCTGGTTCTTGCCGTCCGTCACCGTGATGGCGTAGGTGATGACGTTCTGCGGGTTGGCAGTGTTGGCCGTGCCCTGCAGGTCGCTCTGGTACATGTAGCGCGCCCACTCATCGCCCCAGTTGCCTGCGTACTTGCTGTTGATCGAGATCTGCGACAGTTGCGCCGATGTGGGCGTGGGCACCGCGGCCGCCAGCGCGTTGTACATCTGCGTGTCGCTCTCGGCAGGGTGGCCGCTGTTGGTGGCGTTGCCGATATAGATGACGAAATTGCGCTGGCACGGGTTGGTGATGGGCGACGTGTACTTGGTGCCCGACAGCCCCGTCACGCCGGTGTTCTTGTAGCCGGCATAGAACGCCCAGGCCTCCTGCATGGCGCCAGAGGTCTGCACGTTGTTGCCGTTCAAGTCTTTCGGGAACTGGTTCTGCATGTAGGACAGAAGGCTGTTCACCCCGGCGCTGTCCATCAGTTGCAGCGTCTGCGATGACCTCGGGTTCGCGCTCGGGAAGGTGAACAACCCACCGGGGCTCTTCGGGTCGAACATCATCAGGCCGAGGTTGACGTTGCCCAGCAGTGCTGCGTTGTTCGCGATCGACTGTGCGGCGCCATACAGTGCGCACTGCTCTGCGCCGGAGCTCTTTGTCGGGTTGGCAACGGTCAGACCCGTGGCATTGCACGTAAAGCTGGCATTGGCGTCGGAGTTGGCGCCATCGTCAAAGACGATCAGCACGTTGGGCTTGCCGGCGTTCTGCTGCAGGCCGGTGTACAAGTCGATGTCTTCGGCACCCGCTGGCTGAGCGGCGCCCAGCACAAGCGCGAGCGCAGCCGCGGCGGTCAGGGCAAGTCGTTGAGCAATGGAGCGCATGGTGATTCTTCCTGGCTGTGTAGCGGTCAGGCTTAGGGGCAGGCGGTACCGGTCAAGACGCGCACGGCAACGCCTTGATGCAGTGTGGTGTTGACGCTTGTCGCGTTGGCATCGTTGACGCTGGCGGCCACGTCCCACTGCGTTGCGCTGCAGTTCGACATGCCGCCGGGCGTGCCGGCGGCGGTCAGGATGCCGGTGTCCGAGTTGTTGTTGACGCCGCTGAAGCATGAGGAATCCGCGGCGTAGTTGGCGTTGGTGGGGTCGGTCGTCAGTTGCGTATCGGCAATCTGTTTGGTTGCCAGGCATTGAGGCGCGGCCACTTGCGCGGTGTAGTCGGGCTTGCCGTCGCCGTTCACGTCCACCGGCACGCTGGTGGCGACGGGGTTGGCCGTGAAGTCTTGGCTGATGACCTGCTCGATGCCCTGCTGCGCAGCACCGCGCGCCTCCACGCCGTACTGTTGGTTGGCCGCGATCTTGGTGTTGATGACGCTCGAATTCATGATCATCACGACCACGGCCATGAAGATGGCCAGGAAAATCAGCGTGACAACGAGGGTCACGCCCGATTGTTGCGCGGACCGGCGTGCCGATTGGCGTACCACTAAGCGCCGCATGGCTTACTCCCGAGGGCCGGCCACATTGACCGCCCGCGCCACTTCCGCGTAGACATGCCGTTTGTAGCCGTCGTTGAAGGGGCCGGATTTGACGTTGCCGCCGCGCCCCAGGTCATAGGTCCGGTTATCCGTCCAGCCGGGTGATGGCTTGAGCGTGCTCGCGAGCACGTTCACACGCACAGCCGTGACGTTGTTCCAGTTGTTGGTGGCAGAGGCGGTCCAGTTGTAGCCGCCAACGTTGTTGCAGACGGCGTTGTTGTCGACGCCAGGGTCGGCGACGTAGCAATCGGGCGAGCCATTGCCATCCACATCCACGCCATACGCGAAATGCACGTCCTGGATGCCCTGGGCGATCGACTTGACCTGCATGGCGCCGCCGGACAGCTCCGCCACCTTGAGCGTGAGGACGCCGTTGTCGCTGCCATTGCACAGATCGCACGTGGCGATGTAGAACGCGCGCACGCTCGCCTGACGGAGTTCGGCCTTGTTGCCGCAGGTCTTGTCGTTCAACGTGAAATCCGTGGCGGTGCTGCTGAACACGAACGGCGCGGTGTCGGTCGTGCAGAAGGAATCCTGCAGATACGCCTGCCCGGCCGCTATGGCGGTGGGCGCCACCGCGGTGGTGGACACGCGCCGCACCACCAAAATCTCGGAGTTGCTCGACAGATTGGGCAGGCACGTTGCCGGGTTGCTGCCCGCTGCGTAGCCATAAATGGCCACCGGCACGGTCGCCGGGCTGTTGCTGAAGCCGAGCGCATTGGTGGCCACCGAGCAGACGTCCGGGGTGGAGATCGCCGACGTGCCGCGCAGGTTCAAACCGCCCAGGTAACCCGCCAGGCCGACTTCCTGATTGATGACATCGAGCGCGTAGCGGCCGTTCTCGATCTGGGTGGCGCTGTTGCCCAGTTGCACGCGCGACTGCGAGGTCGATGCATACAGGCTGGACAGTGCCGCCAGCAGCAGCAGACCGAGCGTCATGCCGACCATCAACTCGATCAGCGAGATACCGCGCTGCCGGCGCAACGGGCTGCGCAACGAAGGGCGCATCTGCCTCATGACAGCACCCCCATGCGGACCTGCACGCTGATGGCACGGCGGTAGGCGTCATTGCCAAAGCTGCCGCTGCCGCAGGGCAATGACGACGCCGTCGTCTGGACCAAGCCCTGCCACGCCACGGTGATGCGGTAGATCTGGTTGGTGGTGTCCACCGCTTCAATGCAGCCGCGTGCGCCGATCATGGCGCCCACGGCGATGGTGCCGCTGGCGGTGCTCTCTGCGGTGCCGAGCAAGGCCGTGTTCCAGGCAGCCAAGTCCGCCGCGACGGTGGCCTGCTGCGCAGCCGTGCCCGCTGCACATGTGGGTGCGGACACGCCGCCATTGCCCGCCGTGGTGGTCGCGCCAGCCACGGCATAGCACACGGCGACCTGTCGGTTCGCATTGAGCCGCGCCGTCATGTCCTGCAGCAGCGTCAACGCCTGTTCACGCTGGTACGACTCCATCTCCGACTGGTTGGAGCGCGCCATCAAGCCGGCCGCGCCCAGCAGGGCCACCAGCAGAATGACTACGGAGATGAGGATTTCGATCAGCGTGGTGCCGCGTTGTTGCGCACGACGATGCAAACGCGTGGAGGGCCTCATCATCATGAGCACGCCCCCGACACGATGGCGACCCGCCCAGTGCCGCCCACCTGCACACACGCTGGCGAGATGGACTGCCCTTGCCCGCTCGGCGTGACTTGGAAGGTGGCCGTGCCCGCGGTGGGCCGACCATCATTGCCGAAAGCCAGCGTGTTGCCGCTGCTGGGCGTGATGGTGACGCCGTTGTAGGGCCCAAACGTGCGCACCACGGCACTGTTCACGGTCAGCACCCAGCCGGTCGCCCAGGTGCTGGTGGTGGACAGGGTGGAAACCGTGGCCGTGGTGTTCTGCTTGACCGCTTCGCTGCGCGCCAGCGCCATCGCCGAAGACAAATCAAACGAGGCGTTGCGCGTGGCCTGTGTGGCGATCAGGCTGGAAAAAGACGGCACGGCCACCACCACGAGGATGGCCAGAATGGCCAGCGTGACCATCAGCTCCGTCAACGTGAAACCCCGGCAGAGCGCCTTGGCAGAGCGATGCGGTTTGCGCGACATGTCCATGGCTCACTTCCAGCAGTTCGACGCCGTGCCGGTCGCGCTCTTGGCGCCGGTGTTCGTCAGGGTGAGCTTGCCGCACCCGGTGTCGTTCGCCTGTTGCGAACCCTGCGGGCTGGCGGTGAGCTGGTAGGAAGGCGGCGTGCTGCTGGCGCTCAGCAGGAACGTGTAGTTGGGCGCTACGTTGGCGGGTACGTTGCTGGCGTACTGCAGCGTCGTCAGATCAGACGCATAGGCCCGGTTGTCGAGCAGGAAGCGCTCTTGTGCCGCGGCCACTTCCTGCATGTAGGACTCGGCGGCCGCGCGGTTGGAGCGCACGATGTAACTGACGTACGAGGGATAGGCGATGGCCGTCAGGATGCCGACGATCGCCACCGTGATCATGACCTCGATCAGCGTAAAACCCCGCGCCGCTTGCGCGCACGCGCCCCGCTGGCATACAGGCTTGCTTGCCACGTTGTTCACCCACCCGGATTTGCTGTTGTGCTTATCGTTTTGTCGCGCGTCCATCGAGTGATCGAACAGACGCGCTCGCCGGTTTATACGGCAATTCTCAGCAAATATTAAGGAATGAAAATGAACTCTGGGTGGCTGGTGAAGTGGCGCAAACGTTGTGCGCCGCAAATTACCTCAAACGGCGTAGTTGTTTTGCCGCGTCACACGGACGCGGCGCGCATCACACCACATTCAGGTGCTCGGTGCCGGCCGACAGATCGGTCTGGCCACCGCGCTTGCTGTGCAGCTTGATCTGCAGGCGCAGATCGTTCAGCGAGTCGGCGTTGCGCAGCGCATCTTCGTAGGTGATCTTGTCGGCCTCGTACAACTCGAACAGCGCCTGGTCGAACGAGATCATCCCCTGCTCGCGGGATTTCTTCATGACCTCCTTCAACTCGTGCACCTCGCCCTTGAAGATGAGGTCTTGCACCAGAGGCGTACCGAGCATGATCTCTACCGCCGGCACGCGCCCCTTCTTGCCTTTGCGCGGCAACAGGCGCTGCGCAATCATCGCGCGCAGGTTCAGTGACAGGTCGATCAACAACTGCTGACGCCGCTCTTCGGGGAAGAAGTTGATGATCCGGTCGATGGCTTGGTTCGAGCTGTTGGCGTGCAGCGTGGCTAGGCACAGGTGGCCGGTTTCCGCGTACTGGATGGCGTATTCCATCGTGTCGCGATCCCGGATTTCGCCGATCAGGATCACGTCCGGCGCCTGGCGTAGCGTGTTCTTCAGCGCCACGTGCCACGACTCGGTATCGACGCCCACCTCGCGCTGCGTCACCACGCAGTTCTGGTGCGCGTGCACGTATTCCACCGGGTCTTCAATCGTGATGATGTGGCCGTATGAATTCGCATTGCGATGGCCCACCATCGCCGCCAGCGAGGTCGACTTGCCCGAGCCCGTGGCGCCGACCATGATCACCAGCCCGCGCTTGCTCATCACGATCTCGTTAAGGATCGGCGGCAGATCCAACTCGCCCAGCGTGGGGATCTTCGAGTTGATGGTCCGCAGCACCATGCCCCCGCGGCCCTGCTGCATGAACGCCGACACGCGGAACCGCCCCGCCCCCGGCGCCGTAATGGCGAAGTTGCACTCTGAGCTCTCTTCAAACTCGCGCAACTGCTTGTCGTTCATGATCGACTTGACCAAGCCCAGCGCCTGACCTGCGTTCAACGGCTGCTGCGAGATCGGCGTGACCTTGCCATCCACCTTGATGGCGGGCGGAAAGTCGGAGGTGATGAACAAGTCCGAGCCACGGCTGTTCACCATCAACTGCAAGAGTTCGTGGATGTATTTGGTGGCGGCTTCGCGGTCCAGCATGGCGTGCCCCTCCTGAAAGAAATGGATGACGCGCTAACGGTGGGTCAGCGCGTCAGTGTCAGTTCGCGAACGCGTCCGGGTTCTTGGCGATGGCGCGCGCATCCGCGTAGTTGATCGCCGAGCGCTTGATGAGCTCTGCCAGGCACTGGTCGAGCGTTTGCATGCCCATGCCGCTGCTGGTCTGCATCATCGAGTACATCTGCGAGATCTTATTCTCGCGCACCAAGTGCCGGATGGCCGGCGTGGCGATCATGATCTCGTGCGCCGCAATCCGGCCCGAGCCGTCGCGCGTCTTGAGCAGCGTCTGCGAGATCACCGCCTCCAGCGATTCGGAAAGCATGGTCCGGACCATCTCTTTCTCGTCCGACGGGAACACGTTGACGACCCGGTCGATGGTCTTGGCAGCGGAACTCGTGTGCAGCGTGCCGAACACCAAGTGGCCGGTTTCCGCCGCGGTGAGCGCCAAGCGGATGGTTTCCAGATCACGCAATTCGCCGACCAGGACCACGTCCGGATCTTCACGCAGTGCCGATTTCAGCGCGTTGGCGAACGAGTGCGTATGCGGCCCGAGCTCGCGCTGGTTGATCAGGCTCTTCTTGGATTCGTGCACGAATTCGATCGGGTCCTCCACCGTGAGGATGTGGCCCATGTCGTTTTCGTTGCGATGGTTCACCATCGCGGCGAGCGTGGTCGACTTGCCCGAACCGGTCGGGCCCGTGACGAGCACCAGACCGCGCGGCTTCATCGCCAAGTCGGCAAACACGGCCGGCGCCTTCAGGTCATCCAGCGAGAGCACCTTCGACGGAATCGTCCGGAACACGGCCGAAGCGCCGCGATTCTGGTTGAACGCGTTGACCCGGAAACGCGAAAGCCCCGGGATCTCAAACGAGAAGTCGACTTCCAGGTTTTCTTCGTAGACCTTGCGCTGCCCGTCGCTCATGATGTCGTACACCATGGCGTGCACATCTTGGTGCGTGAGCGGCGGCACGTTGATCCGGCGCATGTCGCCGTGGATCCGGATCATCGGCGGCAAGCCGGCCGACAAGTGCAAGTCCGACGCCTTGTTCTTGGCCGAGAAGGCCAGAAGCTGCGCGATGTCCATCTTATAATGACCCCCGACTTTTTTATGTCGCCCAGGCGTCGCAATGGCGCATCCCGGGGGCTGCCGGCCATTGTTGACAACGTGCCGGAGCCTTGTTTATTTGTAACAAACGTCGCCGGATTATGTCTGTAATCGCCGCCAACTTGCAAGCCGTGCGTCAACGGATCACAACGGCCTGCACACTGGCTTCGCGCGATGCTGCGGGTGTCACATTGCTGGCCGTTTCCAAGACCTTCGATGCCGATGCCGTGCGCGCCGCCCACGCCGCCGGGCAACGCCTTTTCGGCGAAAACTACGTGCAGGAAGGCATCGCCAAGATCGACGCGCTGGCCGACCTGCGCACCGGCGCCGACCCCATCGGCTGGCACTTCATCGGCCCCCTGCAGAGCAACAAAACGCGTGCCGTAGCCGAGCGCTTTGATTGGGTGCATAGCGTCGATCGGCTCAAGATTGCCGAACGTCTGTCTGCCCAGCGCCCCGAAAATCTGCCGCCGTTGCAGGTCTGCCTGGAAATCAACATCAGCAGCCAGGCCAGCAAGCACGGGCTGCTGCCCGACTTCGACGAGGTGCTTGCCGTGGCACGCGCCGTGGCGGCCCTGCCCCGCCTGCAGTTGCGCGGCCTGATGGCTGTGCCCGAACCCAGCGACGACCCTATCGCCCAGCGCAAGCCCTTTGCTGATCTGCGTGCCCTGGCGAATCAGCTGAGTGGGGCCGGCGTCCCACTCGATACGCTATCGATGGGCATGTCCGCCGATCTGGAAGACGCGATTGCCGAAGGCGCCACCATCGTGCGCGTCGGCAGCGCCATCTTTGGCGCGCGGCACTATGCCAACGCGCCCGCCTGAATTCCTGTTTTCTCTCACACCACCACTCTCATGCTCGACACTCTGAAACTCGGCTTTATCGGCGGCGGCAACATGGCGGCGGCCCTCATCGGCGGCCTGATCGCCAAGGGCGCGCACGGCGCGAATATCGTGGTGGTGGACCCGACGGATGCCGCCCGCGCTCGCGCCGAGCAAACCTGGGGCGCCCGCACCGCTGCCGCCCCCGGCGCCGAACTAGCCGACCGCGACGTGATCGTCCTGGCCGTCAAGCCGCAACAGATGCGCGAAGTGTGCGTGCAACTGGCGCCGCATCTGGGTAACAGCCTGGTGCTGTCGGTGGCGGCGGGCATCCGCATTCAGGACATGTCGCGTTGGCTGAATGGGCATGCGCGCATCGTGCGGGCGATGCCGAACACGCCCGCGCTCTCGGGCCTGGGCATGACAGGCTTGGCGGCCAACGCCGGCGTGTCTGAAGCGGATCGCGCCATGGCCAGCGCCATCGCCAATGCTGTCGGCAAGAGCGTTTGGGTGCCCGCCGAGGCACAGATCGATGCCGTGACGGCCATCTCGGGCAGCGGCCCGGCGTACGTGTTCTATTTCATCGAGGCGATGCAGCAGGCGGCGCAGGAGTTGGGCTTGTCAGCGGAAGACGGGCGCACGCTGGCCGTGGAAACGTTTATTGGAGCGGCCACGCTGGCCGGGCAGTCGAGCGAGCCGGTGGAGGTGCTGCGCGAGCGCGTGACGTCCAAGGGTGGGACGACTTACGCGGCACTCACGGCGATGGAGGGTGCCGGCATCAAGGCCGCCTTCGTACGTGCCATGCATGCTGCCGCAGCGCGTGGCAAGGAGATGGGTGAGGAATTCGGGCGGGATTGAAGCTGATTGGTCCATCCCCGGTATCGGCCCCGGCAGGGGATGAAACAAGGGATGGACCACCGCAGCCAAAAAAACTCACCGCATCAAGTACGCCACCGCCACCCCAGCAAACAAACAGGCCCCCAGCCAGTTGTTATGCCGGAACACAAAAAAGCACTTCATCCGATCGCGCGTACGCAGCATCGGGTAATACCAAAGCGCCAACGCCACAGCCGCAGCAAACCCGATCCAATACGCCACCCCCAGCCCCATCACATGGCCCGCCCACGCCATGATCCCGAAGAACGCCACGTAGCACAGCATGATCGCCGCCACATCAAAACGGCCAAAAGTAATGGCGGAAGTCTTGATGCCGATGAGCAGATCATCATCCCGATCGACCATCGCATAAGCGGTGTCGTAAGCGATGGCCCAGAACACATTCCCAATGAGCATCAGCCACGCCAGCACAGGCACCTGATCCTGCACCGCTGCGTACGCCATCGGAATGCCAAAGCCAAACGCAATCCCCAGATAGGCCTGCGGAATCGCAAAGAACCGCTTGAAGAACGGGTACGTGCCGGCAATCACAATGGCGGCGACTGACATCCACTTGGTCAACGCATTGAGCGGCAAGATCAGCGTGAAAGCGATGATGGACAGCACAGCCGCCACAGCCAGCGCCTCCCACGGGGCAATCAAGCCTGCCGTGATCGGCCGCTCCTTGGTGCGTTTGACGTGCTTGTCGAAATCCCGGTCAGCCCAGTCGTTGACGGCGCAGCCGGCCGAGCGCATGAGGAACGTGCCGACCGCGAAGATCAACACGAACGAAACCGGTGGATGCCCGTCCGCTGCCATCCACAGCGCCCACAGCGTCGGCCACAACAGCAGCACGGTGCCGATGGGCTTGTCCATGCGCATGAGGCGTGCGTAAAGCACGAGGCGGCTGGGTTGGGCGGTAGAAGACTGCATGGTCCAAAAAGGAAAATGGCGCCTGCACGAGGCAAGGCGCCATTTTAGTCCCGCCGAAACCAGCTTAGGCGGCAGCCAGATCGAACCGGTCGAGATTCATCACCTTGACCCAGGCGGCCACGAACTCGCTAATGAAGCGGTCCTTGCCGTCGGCGCTGCCAAACACTTCAGCCAGCGCGCGCAGGATCGAATTCGAACCGAACACCAGATCGACACGCGTGCCCGTCCACTTGAGCTCGCCCGTCTTGCGGTCATAGCCTTCGTAGAGGTCGCCAGCGGGCTTCCACTCGGTGTTCATGTCGAGCAGATTGACAAAGAAGTCGTTCGTCAGCGCGCCGGGCGTTTTCGTCAAGACACCGCGCTGGCTGCCATCCGCGTTGATGTTGATGGCGCGCAGGCCACCAATCAGCACGGTCAGCTCGGGCGCCGTCAGCGTCAGCAGTTGCGCCTTGTCGAGCAGCAGCACTTCGGCCGGCACCGCAAACTTCGTCTTCTCATAGTTGCGGAAACCATCGGCCACCGGCTCGAGCACGGAGAACGAGACGGCATCCGTCTGTTCTTGCGTGGCGTTGACGCGGCCCGGCGTGAACGGCACGGTAACGGTCGTACCAGCAGCCTTGGCCGCCAGTTCAATGCCCACGCCGCCGGCCAGCACGATCACATCGGCCAACGATGCCTTGCCCGAGGCGCGCTGGATGTCTTCCAGCTTGGCCAGCGTGCCGGCTACCGGTTGGTTGACGGCCCAGTCGTTCTGCGGCGCCAGGCGAATGCGTGCACCGTTGGCACCACCGCGCTTGTCCGAACCGCGGAACGTCGAAGCCGAAGCCCAAGCCACCGCCACCAGTTCCGATGCCGACAGGCCCGAAGCCGCAATCTTTGCCTTGAGGTCGGTGATGTCCGCTTCGGTCGGCTTATGCGTGGCGGCCGGCAGCGGGTCTTGCCAGATCAGGTCTTCGCGCGGCACTTCCGGGCCGAGGTAGCGCGACTTCGGGCCCAGATCGCGGTGCGTCAGTTTGAACCACGCACGCGCAAAGGCTTCAGCAAAGGCCTGCGGGTTGTTCAGGAAGCGGCGCGAGATCTTCTCGTACGCCGGGTCGAAGCGCAGCGACAGGTCGGTCGTCAGCATGGTCGGCTTGCGCTTGGGCGAATCGGGCGTCGGGCCGGGGATGACGGCCTCAGCGTCCTTGGCCACCCACTGCAGCGCGCCGGCCGGGCTCTTCTCCTGCACCCATTCGTACTTGAACAGGTTCTCGAAGAAGAAGTTGCTCCATTGCGCAGGCGTCTGCGTCCAGGTGACTTCCAGCCCGCTGGTGATCGCATCCGCGCCCTTGCCGGTGCCGAACGTGCTGGCCCAGCCCAGGCCTTGCGCTTCCAGCGGTGCGGCTTCGACATCGGCGCCAACATGGCTTGCGGCACCGGCACCGTGCGTCTTGCCGAAGGTATGACCACCGGCGATCAGCGCCACAGTTTCCTCGTCGTCCATCGCCATGCGGGCGAAGGTTTCGCGGATGTCCTTGGCCGCCGCGAGCGGATCGCCATGGGCGTGCTCCGGGCCTTCCGGGTTCACGTAGATCAGGCCCATCTGCACAGCAGCGAGCGGGTTCGCGAGGTTGCGCTCGCCCGAATAGCGGGTGGCTTCCAGCCACTTAGTCTCGTTGCCCCAGTAGACGTCGTTGTCCGGCTCCCACGTGTCTTCACGGCCGGCGGCAAAGCCGAAGGTGCGGAAGCCCATGGTTTCGAGCGCCACGTTGCCGGTCAGGATCAGCAGGTCAGCCCACGAGATGGCCTGGCCGTACTTCTGCTTGATTGGCCACAGCAGGCGGCGCGACTTGTCGATGTTGACGTTGTCGGGCCACGAATTGAGCGGCGCGAAACGTTGCTGGCCGCGCCCGGCGCCGCCACGGCCATCGCCCGTGCGGTAGGTGCCGGCAGCGTGCCACGCCATGCGAATGAACTGGGGGCCGTAGTGACCGAAGTCGGCCGGCCACCAGTCCTGCGAATCTGTCATCAGCTTGCGCAGGTCGGCCTTAAGGGCGTCATAGTCAATCGCCTTGAAGGCCTTGCGGTAATTGAACTGCTTGCCGAGCGGATCAGACTTCTCGGAATGCTGGTTCAGCAGATCAACGCGCAGTTGATTCGGCCACCAGTCTTTGTTGGACGTACCGCCACCGAAGGCATGGGACCCATCGGGAGCATGGCCCGAAAACGGGCATTTGGCTTCAGAAGTCATGGTGTTCTCGTGAGGTCTGGGGGGGTGATGCGGCCCCACCCGCAACGCAGCGACTGACGCTGCAAGTGGGGGAAGTTTGCTGCTGTAGAACGCCTGCCGTCGGTGTGCGGATACGACTGCCAGGTGCGCTTACGCCAGCAGCGAGCGCAACATCCACGCGGTCTTTTCGTGGATGTCCATGCGTTGCGTGAGCAGGTCCGCCGTCGGTTCGTCGGCAGCCTTGTCGACATCCGGGAACAGGCTACGGGCGGTACGGGTCACGGCTTCATGGCCGGCCACCAGTTCGCGCACCATGTCCATCGCCTCGGGAATGCCCTTCGATTCCGGAATCGACGACAGCTTGGCGAACTCGGTGTACGAGCCCGGCGCCGGATAACCCAGCGCACGAATACGTTCAGCCACCGGGTCGACGGCGTTCCACAGTTCGTTGTACTGCGTCTCGAACATCAGATGCAGCGTGTTGAACATCGGGCCGGTGACGTTCCAGTGGAAGTAGTGCGTCTTCAGGTAGAGCGAGTACGTATCGGCCAGCAGGCGCGACAGGCCTTCGGCGATCTTCTTGCGGTCCTTGTCTGCAATACCGATGTTGATCTGGGCTGCGGCCACTGCGCCGCCGTTCTTCTTAGCCATCTGAAATCCCCTGGAAAAGTGGTGTGCAAAATCGCGAATGCCGACGAGTCGGTCAGCCACGCGCATTCAGCCCTGCTTTCGGTTGCTGCGCTTGCTGCGAGTTCAGAGCATGGCATCGCCCTATGACGAAACCACGCGCACGCGGCAACCGAACTCAGACTGTCAACTGCACCATGCTGTGCAGGAGCACGATCATAGCGCCCGCCGCCACAATGGCCAGACCGATCTGCTTACGCACCCACTTCCGTTGCAGGCGGGCGGACTCCGCAAGGCGTGCGCCCCGGCCGCCCGCCGCGCTGCCTGGCATGCCCGACAACATCGGCACCTCCGCTTGCGCAGCGCGAACCGTGTCCGCAAACCCCTGCCATTCCGAAACGAACATCCGCACCATTGCCACGATCTTTCTCCTTACAACCCTGCGCCCTTTCAGGAGCGTTAGGTCAATGCGATTCACCGTAGGCCGCGAGCCATTCCAGCACGGTTGCAACGGCGTTCGAGGCAAGGTGCGCGGGCATGACTGGTTCCCCGGTGAGTGCGGCGAGCCCGTCTGGCTCACCATGGAAAGCAGTCTACCAACACACTATCGATACGTTAATTTAATTGTTTTAATCTATCGATTAGGCGTGCGCTATGGGCGTCATGAAAAAGACGGCCATCCCGATGTGTCAGTGAATGAGCGGCGTGAACGGCAGCGGCTTGATGCCCGGCAAGTCGCATTGCGCGACGGCCTTGGCCACCGCCTCGATGGCGGCAATGCGGGTGAAGCTCTTGCGCCAGGCCAGCACAACACGGCGGTCGGGCACCGGCTCTTGGAACGGCACGTAGGTCAGCAGATCGTTGGCGGCCGGCTGCATGTTCGGCACTGACGTGCGCGGCAACACGGTAATGCCCACGCCACTGGCCACCATATGGCGGATCGTTTCCAGCGACGAGCCTTCAAACGTCTTCTGGATGCCATCCGCGTTCTGCGAGAAGCGCGACAGCTCCGGGCACACGCCCAGCACGTGGTCACGGAAGCAATGGCCGTTGCCGAGCAGCAGCATGGTCTGCTGCTTGAGCGCTTCGGGGTCCACCGCATCCACCTTGGACAGCTCGTGGCCGCGCGGCACCGCCACCACGAAGGGCTCGTCGTACAGCGGCACCGTCATCAACCCGGCTTCGGGAAACGGCTCGGCCATGATGGCGCAGTCGATTTCCCCTTGTTTGAGCAGCTCCACCAACCGCACCGTGAAGTTCTCCTGCAGCATCAGCGGCATCTGCGGGACGGTGTCGATCATCTGCTTGACCAGCGCGGGCAGCAGGTACGGGCCGATGGTGTAGATCACGCCCAGGCGCAGCGGCCCGGCCAGCGGGTCCATGCCCTGCTTGGCAATCTCGCGGATGGCCATGGTCTGCTCCAACACGCGCTGGGCCTGGGTGACGATCTGCTCGCCCACCGGCGTGACGCTCACTTCCGAGGCACCGCGCTCGAAGATTTGCACGGCCAATTCGTCTTCCAGCTTCTTGATGGCGACCGACAGCGTCGGCTGCGAGACGAAGCAAGCCTCGGCGGCACGCCCAAAGTGGCGTTCACGCGCGACGGCGACGACGTATTTGAGTTCGGTGAGCGTCATGGCAATCAATCGGCTTTTTAATGTCGATAGATTTTACCTTATGACGCGGAATGTTGCTCGCGGCTCGAGTGACCGACCCGCCGTTGACAACATCCGCTACGCCCCCATCTTTCATAGATTCGCCCAGCACAAACCCAAAGGAGCACGGCCCAGCATGCCTGATCAACCGAATGACAGACCGACTCTGTCCCGCAGCAGGCGCCGCTTCCTGGCGACGACTGTGTTCCTGATGGCTGTGCTGCACTTCTACATTGGGTGGCGGCTGTTGCCTGACCTGGGCTTGAACGGCACAGGATGGGCGGCAGGCGTTGTCTTCCTGGTCGTATCGACCTGGATGATCCCGCTCGGATTGGCGGCGCGCTTCTTGATCCGGTCCATCTCGCTGGCAGACCGGGCTACGTGGTTTGGCGCGTTGCTATTGGGTCTGTTCTCATCGCTGCTGGTGCTGACCGTGCTGCGGGACATCGCGCTGATCGTGCTGCCCCCGGTCTATCGCCACGATTCCGCCTGGGTCGTTGCGGGCCTCGCTGCCTTGGTCACCTTGATCGGCTATATCAACGCGCGGCGCATTCCGCGCGTCGCGCATGTGACTGTGCCGATTGCGGACCTCCCCGCGCCGCTCCACGGCTTCACCATTGCGCAGATCACCGACCTGCATGTCGGCCCGACCATCAAGCGTGCGTACGTCGCAGGCGTGGTGGCGCGGCTCAACGCGCTCAAGGCGGATGTCATCGCCGTCACAGGCGACCTGGTGGACGGCGAGGTGGAAGTCCTGCGCCCCCATATCGCGCCGCTGGCCGACATGTCGGCTCGGCACGGCGTTTTTGCGGTGACCGGGAATCACGAGTACTACTCCGGCGTGGGCCCGTGGGTGTCCGAGTTCGAACGGCTTGGCATGCGCGTGCTGATGAATGCGCATGCGGTGCTTGAGCACGACGGCGCGCCGTTGATCATCGCCGGCGTGACGGACTTCACGGCGGGCCAATTCGACGCAACACATGCGAGCGATCCGCGTGGCGCACTGGCCGGGTCACCTGCCGGCGTGACGCCTGCCATCCTGCTCGCGCATCAGCCCCGCACTGCGCCCGCCGCCGCGGAGGCTGGTTTTGATCTACAGCTATCGGGGCATACCCATGGCGGCCAGTTCTGGCCCTGGAGCTTGTTCGTTCCGCTGCAACAGCCGTTCACCGCGGGCTTGCACCGGCTCGGTCGCCTGTGGATCTACACCAGCCGCGGTACCGGATACTGGGGGCCGCCCAAGCGGTTTGGCGCACCGTCGGAAATCACGTTGCTCAGATTGGAGCCGGCCATTCCTACGGCGCGATGAATGGCCTGTCAGCGCGACCCGTGCGCGCTAGACGCGCAGGTAGTGCTCGCGCTCGCCCAGCCAGCGCTTGAGGTGGGTGTCCACCGCTTCGGGAAAGCGTGCCAGCATGGCCTCCGCCGCTTCCTGAGCGAATTCGACCAGCCAAGCATCGTGGTTCAGATCGGCGAAGCGCAGCATGGCCTCGCCCGATTGCCGCGCACCGAGGAATTCACCCGGGCCGCGTATCTCCAGATCGCGCCTGGCGATCTCGAAACCGTCGGTGGTCTCGCGCATGGTCTGCAGGCGCTGCTTGGCCGTCGGTGACAGCGGCGCCTGATACAGCAGCACGCACACCGATTCCGCCGTGCCACGCCCCACGCGCCCGCGCAACTGGTGCAACTGCGCGAGGCCGAAACGCTCGGCGTGTTCGATCACCATCAACGAGGCATTGGGCACGTCCACACCGACTTCAATGACGGTGGTGGCCACCAGCACATGCAACTCGCCACCGGCAAAGGCGCTCATCACGGCGGCCTTCTCGGCGGACGGCAGGCGGCCGTGTACGAGGCCGACCTTCAGCCCGTCCAGGCTTTGCGAGAGCGTCTCAAACGTTTCCACCGCCGTCTGCAGTTGCAGCGCCTCGCTCTCTTCGATCAGCGGACACACCCAGTAGACCTGCCGGCCTTCGCGCGCGGCGGCGTAGATGCGTTCGATCACTTCATCGCGGCGCGCGTCGTTCACCAGGCGCGTGACGATGGGCGTGCGGCCGGGCGGCAATTCGTCGATGGCGGAGACGTCGAGGTCGGCGTAGTACGTCATCGCCAGCGTGCGCGGGATGGGCGTGGCGGACATCATGAGCTGGTGCGGCACCTGCGCGTTGGCGGCGACCGGTGCATCGCCATTGCTCGCCTTGCCCCGCAGGGCCAAGCGCTGCGCCACACCAAAGCGATGCTGCTCATCCACCACCGCCAAGCCGAGGCGCGCGAACGTGACGGCGTCTTGAATCAGTGCGTGCGTGCCGATCACCAGTTGCGCGGTGCCGGCCGCCACTCGCGCCGCCGCTTCGTCCTTCTGCTTGCGTTTGAGGCTGCCGGCCAGCCAGACAATATCCACACCCAGCGGCGCCAGCCATGTGCATAACTTGCGATAGTGCTGCTCGGCCAGCAGCTCGGTCGGCGCCATCAGCGCGGCTTGCCAGCCGGCGTCGATGGCCTGGCACGCGGCCAGCGCGGCGATGACGGTCTTGCCGCTGCCCACGTCGCCTTGCAGCAACCGCTGCATCGGGTACGGGTGCGCGAGGTCGGCGCGGATCTCCTCCCACACGCGGGCCTGGGCGCCGGTCAGCTTGAACGGCAATGCAGCCATGAAGCGCGCGAGCAAACCTTCCTTGCCGCTGTCGCGCAGGACGGGCGCATTGCGCATGCGGCGCGCGGCCTGCGCCCGCTTGAGCGAGAGCTGTTGCGACAGCAGTTCATCAAACTTAATACGCAGCCACGCCGGGTGCGTGCGCTCGACGAGGCTGTGTTCGTCGACATCGGGCGTGGGCTGGTGCAGCAGGCGCACGGCCTCGGCCGGCGCCATCAGCTTGAGCGGTGCGAGCGGCCCCGTGATGAGGCTATTCGGCAGTGTTTCCGGCAGCGGCGTGCGCGTGAGCGTGTTCAGAATCGCCTTGCGCAGATACGCCTGCGGCACGCCTGCAACGGTCGAATACACGGGCGTCAGCCGATCGGGCAGCGGCTCGTCTTCCGCCACGGCGCGCACGGTTGGGTGGACCATCTCCGCGCCGAAGAAGCCGCCGCGCACCTCGCCGCGCACGCGCAGGCGCACGCCTTCGGCCATCTGCTTGACCTGGCTGCCGTAGAAATTGAGGAAACGCAGCACGAGTTCGCCGGAGTCATCGGCGATATGCACAACCAACTGCCGGCGCGGCCGGAACGCCACTTCGTTGCGGGTGACGGTGCCTTCCACCTGCGCGGCCCAGCCGGTATTGGCGCGGGCGGTGGCTTCGGCAATGGTCAGGAGCGTGGTTTCGTCCTCGTAGCGCATCGGCAGATGCAGGACGAGATCGACGTCGCGGTGCAGCCCCAGCTTGGCGAGTTTGTCGGCCGGACGTGCCGTTTTGGCGGTCTTGGCCGACTTGTCTGCTGCGGTCTCCCGCTTGGGCTTCGGCGTCGGCGCAGTATCAGCGTCGGGCGTAAGAGCAGCATCAGTGGCGGAACGGGCGCGAGGCGGCACAGGACGTTTACAATGGCGAACTTTGCGAGTCGCCCGATTGTACCGGCGCCCGCCACCATCAATTGGCGCAATCCACGTCTGCGCCACTTTTCATGCTGACGCTGTCCGATTTCGATTTCGATCTGCCGCCCGAGCTGATCGCGCAAACCGCCCTGCCCGACCGCACCGCGAGCCGTCTGCTGGCCGTCCGCCGCGCGGAAGATGGCGTGCATTTTGACGACCGCCAGTTCGCCGATCTGGTCGATTACCTTCGCCCCGGCGATCTGCTGGTCTTCAACGACACGCGCGTCATCAAGGCGCGCTTCTTCGGCCACAAGGCCAGCGGCGGCAAGGTCGAGGTGCTGGTCGAGCGTCTGCTGGACGAGCACACGGTGCTGGCCCAGATCCGCTCCAGCAAGTCGCCGGTCGAGGGCACCACGCTGCGCTTGGCCGATGCCTTCGATGTGACGGTCGGCCCGCGCGCCGAGCCGTTCTTCACGCTGCGCTTCCCGCAGCCGGCACTGGATCTGATCGAGCAATACGGCCGCCTGCCGCTGCCGCCCTACATCGAGCACGACCCCGACAGTTTTGACGAAACGCGTTACCAGACCGTCTATGCACGCAACCCGGGCGCCGTTGCAGCACCCACGGCCGGTCTGCATTTCGACGATGCGCTGTTCGCCAAATTGGATGCAATGGGTATCCAGCGCGGCTTCCTGACGCTGCACGTGGGCGCGGGCACGTTCCAGCCGGTACGCGTGGAGGACATCGCCGAGCACCGCATGCACAGCGAGTGGTACGAAATCACACCCGCGCTGGCCGAGGCCATCCGCGCCACTCGGGCTGCGGGCGGGCGCGTGATCGCGGTGGGCACCACATCGATGCGCGCGCTCGAATCCGCAGCACAGCCCGACGGCACGCTCCATGCAGGCAGCGGCGACACCGACATCTTCATCACCCCCGGCTACCGCTTCCGCCTAGTGGATGCGCTGGTGACCAACTTCCACCTGCCCAAGTCGACGCTGCTGATGCTGGTGTCGGCGTTTGCGGGCACGGAGGCCATCCGCGCCGCCTACCGGCACGCCATTGCCCAGCGCTACCGCTTCTTCAGTTACGGCGACGCCATGTTCCTCACGCGCGCGGAACTCAAACCCGCAGATTCCATTTCCGCCTGATCATGCTCAAGTACGAACTCCTCACCACCGATGGCCTCGCCCGGCGCGGCCGCATGACCCTGAACCACGGTGTGGTGGAAACGCCCATCTTCATGCCAGTGGGCACCTATGGCGCGGTCAAGGCGATGTCGCCGGCGGAACTGAAGGACCTCGGCGCGCAGATCATCCTCGGTAACACCTTCCACCTGTGGCTCCGGCCGGGGCTGGATGTGATGGATGCGCACAAGGGCCTCCACGGCTTCAATGGCTGGGACAAGCCCATCCTGACGGATTCTGGCGGTTTTCAAGTGTTTTCGCTGGGTGATCTGCGCAAGATCACCGAGGAAGGCGTCACGTTCGCCTCGCCCATCAACGGCGATAAGCTGTTCCTGTCGCCGGAAATCTCCATGCAGATCCAGCGCCGGCTGAACTCCGACATCGTCATGCAGTTTGACGAGTGCACGCCATACAAGATCGGTGACCGCCCTGCCACGGAGGCGGAAGCCGCAACCTCGATGCGCATGAGCCTGCGCTGGGCGCAACGCTCGCGTAACGAATTCGAGCGGGAGAACAATCCCAACGCGCTGTTCGGCATCGTCCAAGGCGGCATGTTCGAGAACCTGCGTGACGAATCGCTGGCCGGTCTGCAAGCCATTGACGCCGATGCGGGCGGCCAAGGCTTTGGCGGCTATGCCATCGGCGGGCTGTCGGTCGGGGAGCCGAAGGAAGACATGATGCGCGTGCTGCAGCACGTGGCGCCGCGCCTGCCGGCCAACAAGCCGCACTACCTGATGGGCGTCGGCACGCCGGAAGACCTGGTGGCGGGCGTCGCTGCCGGCATCGACATGTTCGATTGTGTGATGCCGACCCGCAACGCCCGCAACGGCTGGCTGTTCACCCGCTTTGGCGACATCAAGATCAAGAACGCCGTGCACCGCAATGATCCGCGCCCGCTGGACGAGACGTGCGGCTGCTACACCTGCAGCAATTTTTCGCGCGCGTATCTGCACCATCTGCAGCGCGTGGGCGAGATCCTGGGTGCACGCCTGAACACCATCCACAACCTCTATTACTACCTGGAACTGATGGCCGAAATGCGCGCCGCCATTGAGTCGCACGGCTTTGCCGCATTCCAGGCGCGCTTTGCTGCAGATCGCGCACGCGGCGCTCTCTAACCTCGCGCCACAGGGCGCCCGGTGCGCCCATTTACCGCAGCACCGCAATGGTAGAATGTCCGGTCCGATTTTTGACCGATTGACGAACCATTACGGAGTTCTGACGTGTTCCTCATTTCCGACGCTTACGCGCAAACCGCACCGACAGGTGGTGCTGCAGGTGGCCTGATGAGCTTCCTGCCCATCATCCTGATGTTTGTGGTGCTGTGGTTCATCATGATCCGCCCGCAGATGAAGCGCCAGAAGGAAACCAAGGCGATGCTCGAAGCCCTGGCCAAGGGCGACGAAGTCGTCACCGCCGGCGGCATCCTGGGCAAGGTGACCAAGGTGGCCGAGCAGTACGTCACCGTGGAAGTCTCCGCCAACACCGAAATCACCGTCCAGAAGAGCGCCGTCTCGACCGTGCTGCCCAAGGGCACGCTCAAGGCGCTGTAATCGGCCCCTCCCGGTGCCGCGCACGATTGCGCTGGCGCCGGAACCCCAGGCAGCGCCTATTCTAAGAATCCGCGCCCGCGCCCCTCGGCGTCGCCTCATTGCCTTTCCAAGATGAATCGCTATCCGCTCTGGAAATACCTTGTGATCCTGGTGGCGCTTGCCATCGGGTTCCTCTATACGCTGCCGAACTTCTTCGGTGAGGCGCCTGCCGTGCAGGTGTCCTCGGGCAAGGCCACCGTCAAGGTCGACCTGAACGTCCAGAAGCAGGTCGAAAGCCTGCTGGCCGCAGCCAGCATCCAGCCCGACGGCGTGTTCTTCGACAACAACGGCACCTCCGCCAGCGTGCGCGTGCGCTTTGCCGATACCGACACGCAGCTCAAGGCCAAGGACGTCCTGGCCCACGGCCTGAACACCGACCAGACCGACCCGACCTATATCGTCGCGCTGAACCTGCTGCCGGGCTCCCCGCGCTGGCTCAGCGGCGCGCCGCTCTTTGCCAAGCCGATGTTCCTGGGCCTGGATTTGCGCGGTGGCGTGCACTTCCTGCTGCAGGTCGACATGAACGGCGCTGTCACGAAGAAGCTCGACTCGCTCGCCGGCGACATCCGCACGCAGTTGCGTGACAAGAACATCCGCCACAGCGGCATCGACCGCGCCGGCAACACCATCACCATCAAGTTCAGCAGCGCCGACGACGCCGATCGCGCCCGCAGCCTGCTGTCCGACTCGACCCGCGAACTGGCCTACACCGTCGACAAGACGGCCGACGGCGCCACGCTCACCGGCACCTTCACCGCCGCTGCGATGAAGGAAGTGCAGGACAACGCGGTCAAGCAAAACATCGTCACGCTGCACAACCGGGTGAACGAACTCGGCGTGGCCGAACCGGTGATCCAGCAGCAGGGCCCGGACCGCATCGTCGTGCAACTGCCCGGCGTTCAGGACACGGCCAAGGCCAAGGACATCATCGGCCGTACCGCCACGCTGGAAGCGCGCCTGGCTGATCCGAACGCGCCGCTCGCGCCGCGTGCCGGCGATCCGGTGCCGTTGGGCGACGAGCTCTTCACGCAAGGCCGCAGCGCCCCAGTGCTGCTGCAGAAGCAGGTGATCTTCACGGGTGACCGCATCACCAGTGCGTCGGCCGGCTTCGACCAGAACCACAATTCGTCGGTCGACATCACGCTCGACGGCCAAGGCGGCCGCATGCTACGCGATGTCTCGCGCGACAACATCGGCAAGCGCATGGGCATCGTGCTCTTCGAAAAGGGCAAGGGCGAAGTGCTGACGGTGGCGACCATCCAGTCCGAACTGGGCTCGCGCTTCCAGATCACCGGCATGGGCTCAACCGAGGCAGCGTCTGATCTGGCACTGCTGCTGCGCGCCGGTTCGCTGGCAGCACCGATGGAGATCATCGAAGAGCGCACGATCGGCCCGTCGCTGGGTGCCGACAACATCAAGAAGGGCTTCGATTCGGCGCTGTACGGCTTCCTGGCCGTCTCGGCGTTCATGGTGCTGTACTACATGCTGTTCGGCGCGTTCTCGGTGATCTCGCTGGGCGTGAACGTGTTCCTGCTGATCGCGCTGCTGTCCATGCTGCAGGCCACGCTCACGCTGCCGGGTATCGCTGCTATTGCGCTGGCGCTCGGTATGGCCATCGACGCCAACGTGCTGATCAACGAGCGCGTGCGAGAAGAACTGCGCAACGGCGCGTCGCCGCAGATGGCCATCGCCGCCGGTTTCGACCGCGCCTGGGCGACCATCCTGGACTCGAACGTGACGACGCTGATCGCCGGCCTGGCGCTGATCGCCTTCGGTTCGGGCCCGGTGCGCGGCTTCGCGATCGTGCACTGCCTGGGGATCGGCACGTCGATGTTCTCGGCGGTGTTCTTCAACCGTGGCCTCGTGAACCTCTGGTACGGCCGCAAAAAGAAGCTGCAGAGCGTCGCCATCGGGCAGGTGTGGAAGCCGGGCAATACGAATACCGAATCGCCCGCCAAGTAAGTACGCCACCCACAACGAATCTCGCATAACCGGCGCCGCCCCACTCCAACGAAGGGGGCGGTGGCCACAAAGGGCAGACCATGGAGTTTTTCCGCATCCGCCGCGACATTCCGTTCATGAAGCACGCGTTGATCCTCAACGCGCTGTCGTTCCTGACGTTTATCGCCGCTGTCTTCTTCCTGTTCCACAAGGGGCTGCACCTGTCGGTGGAATTCACCGGCGGTACGGTGATGGAAGTCGCCTACACCCAGCCCGCTGATCTGCCGAAGATCCGCGGCGACGTCGAGAAGCTCGGCTATGCCGATGCGCAGGTGCAGAACTTCGGCACCTCGCGCGACGTGATGATCCGTCTGCCGCTCAAGACTGGCCCCGACGGCAAGCCGATCGCCTCGGCCGTGCAGAGCCAGCAGGTGATGACGGCCCTGAACGTCGCCAACCCCGACGCCAAGCTGCAGCGCGTTGAGTTCGTCGGCCCGCAGGTCGGCAAGGAACTCGCCACCGACGGCTTGCTAGCGCTGCTGTTCGTGGTGGTCGGCATCGTGATTTACCTGTCGATCCGCTTCGAGTGGAAGTTTGCAGTCGCCGGCATCATCGCCAACCTGCACGACGTGGTGATCATCCTGGGCTTCTTCGCCTTCTTCCAGTGGGAGTTCTCGCTGTCGGTGCTGGCGGGCATCCTGGCGGTGCTCGGTTACTCGGTCAACGAATCGGTCGTGATCTTCGACCGGATCCGCGAGGCGTTCCGCAAGTACCGCAAGATGAACACGCACGAGGTGATCGACCACGCGATTACCAGCACCATCTCGCGCACGATCATCACCCACGGTTCGACCGAACTGATGGTCCTGTCGATGCTGGTGTTTGGTGGTCCGACGCTGCACTACTTCGCCCTGGCGCTGACCATCGGTATCTTGTTTGGTATCTACTCGTCGGTGTTCGTGGCCGCTGCGCTGTGCATGTGGCTGGGCGTCAAGCGCGAAGATCTGGTCAAGTCCGACAAGAAGGCCGGCGGCCCGAAGGAAGACGATCCGAACTTCGGCGCACAGGTCTGAGCGCCCTGCTCCGGCCGTCAGGCAACAAAAAACCCCGCGAAACTCTGCGGGGTTTTTTGTTGGTCGCGTACGCGCTTATTGCTTCGCGACGCTGGTGTCCTGCTTCAGACCTTCGACTTGGATCTTCAGCTTGGTTTCCATGTTGAAGCCGTAGGCCTTGCCGAAGTCGATGCCGAAATCGGCGCGGTTGAACTTCATCTCGGCGTCAGCACCGCACACCTCGACCTTCATCATCGGGTGCGGCATGCACTTGAATGCGTCGATTTCCAGCTTGGCCGGCTTGGTCACGCCATGCAGCGTGAGTTGGCCTTCGGCTTCGGTCGGCACATCGCCCTTGAACTTGGTGAAGTTGCCCTTGAACGTGGCGGTCGGGTACTTGGCCACGTCGAAAATCTCGGCGCTCTTGGCGTGCTCGTTCATCTTGGCATGGCCGAAGTTGACGCTGTCGGTCTGCACGGTCACATCAATCGTGCCCTTCTTGGCTTCGCGATCCAGCGTGACGGTGCCGCTGGACTTTTCGAACTTGCCGCGCCACTTCGACAGGCCACCCATGTGGTCGGCTTCAAAGCTGGGGTAGGTGTGGCTCGGGTCCAGTTGGTACGTGGCCGGTGCAGCAAATGCGGCTGTGGCGGCAACAGCAGACAGGGCAGCAACGAGGGTACGCAATTTCATAACAACTCCTGCGGAGAAAAGCAGCAAATAAAGGGGCGAAAAAACTTGGATTACTTCTTGGCAATGACGACGCGGAACTTGATCGTCACGTCATCGGCAACGACGGAGGTGTCCTTCCACTCGCCGTCGCCGACCTTGAATGCGTTGCGCTTGATGGGTAGCGCGCCTTCAAACACCTGATTGGCGCCGTCCTGCTTGAAGGTGACGGGCGCGGTGATGTCTTGCGTCACGCCCTTGATGGTCAGCTTGCCGACCACGTCCACCTTGCCATTGGCGCCCGGCTTGAACGCCGACGATACGAACGTCGCCTTCGGGTACTTGGCGGCATCAAACCAGTCTTTCTTCTTCAGTTCGTCGTTGTAGGCCTTGTCGCCCACGTCGACGCTGTTGATGTCGATGTTGACCTTGGCCGTGGACGCAGCCACGTTGGCCGGGTTGTAGTTCACTGCGGCGTCGAACTTCTTGAACTTGATGTCCATCGGCACGCCGAGCTGCTTGCCGGTGGCGGTGACGCTGCTCTTGGCAGCATCCACCTGGGCAAAGGCGGAAACCGACGCCGACAGCGCGGCAATCGACAGCGCGCCGGCGGCAACCAGGGCAATCGCGCGGGGGCGCACGAAACGTTTCATCGTCAGACTCCTTCGTTCAGGCCGGGCGGTGCCGGCAGTCTTGGTCAGGATGGAGAAGCAAGGTGCACCGGCACACACCGGTGCATTTGAAAATCAGGGAAGCGTCAGGGCCGCCAACCGCACGAATTCAGCGCAAGAAGGGCAGCATGCGACGCAGCGTGCCGTCACGATCGATGACGTGGTGCTTGAGCGCGGCGAGGATATGCAGCACGACGATGGTCGCCATGGTCCAGTTCAGCCATTCGTGCGCCTCGGCAAAGATGTCCTTGAGCGCGTCGCTCTTGTCGAACGGCATGGGCAGTTCCCACAGGCCAAGGTAGACGACCTTGATACCGGCCGCCACGCTGAGCAAGTAGCCGGTGAGCGGCACCGCCAGGATCAGCAGATACAGCACCAGATGCGCGCCTTCGGCCGCTTTGTGCTGCCACTTCGGCATGCCCGCCACCGGACCCGGTGCCGGATGCGTCAGGCGCCACAGCACACGCAGCACGGCGAAGATCAGCACCGTAATGCCGATCCACTTGTGATACGAGTACAGCTTCAGCTTGGTCGGCGTAAAGCCCGGAATATCGGTCATGTACAGACCGAGCCCGAACGCCGCGAAAATCAGCAGCGCAATGATCCAGTGCAACGCGATGGCGGGCTTGCCATAGGCGCCGTCATCAGCGGCGCGGCGCATGGCGAAATTCGATTGAGCAGCGTGGGACATCGGTTTCCTCGGTGAAGGCGGCGTGCGTTGGTGAGGACTGCAGCGCCAAACGATTGTGCATTATTTGCCCGATCAGATCGCGCAGGACCGCCCCAAGTTCATCGAGAAATTCAAATTTCTTGATGAACCTGGCCAAGCCGCTGACATAACAAGGCGGCTCATTCTACCGAGCACACATAGCAAAACAGCCCCCTCCGTAGCTGTACGGAGGGGGCTGTTTTTTGGTGCACCCACCAAATTTTCGAAACAATTACTGTGCGGTGATCCGGCGCGCCAGTTCGTCTGCCTTGCCGATATAGCTGCCCGGCGTCATGTCCAGCAGCAACTTGCGGGCGTCTTCGGGAATCGCCAGCGTGCCGATGAAGTCACGCAGCGCCTCGCGCGAGATGCCCTTGCCGCGCGTGAGCTCCTTGAGTTGCTCGTACGGGTTGGCGATGCCGTAGCGGCGCATGACGGTCTGCACCGGCTCGGCCAGGACTTCCCAGCAGTTGTCGAGGTCTTCTGCCAGACGGGCCGGGTTGGTTTCCAGCTTGCCCAGGCCGCGCAGGCAGGCGTCGTAGGCCAGCAGGCTGTAGCCGAACGCCACGCCGATGTTGCGCAGCACGGTCGAATCCGTCAGGTCACGCTGCCAGCGCGAGACGGGCAGCTTTTCCGACAGGTGACGCAGCACCGCGTTGGCCAGGCCGACGTTGCCTTCGGAGTTTTCGAAGTCGATCGGGTTGACCTTGTGCGGCATGGTCGACGAGCCGATCTCGCCGGCCTTGGTCTTCTGCTTGAAGTAGCCCTGCGAGATGTAGCCCCAGACGTCGCGGTCCAAGTCCAGGATGATGGTGTTCGCGCGCGCCACGGCGTCGAACAGCTCGGCCATATAGTCGTGCGGCTCGATCTGGATGGTGTACGGGTTGAACGTCAGGCCCAGGCGGGTCTCGATCACGTTCTTCGAGAAGGCTTCCCAGTCCAGCGACGGATACGCCGACAGGTGCGCGTTGTAGTTGCCCACGGCGCCGTTCATCTTGCCCAGCAACTCAACCGCTTCGATGCGGCGGATAGCGCGGTCCAGGCGGGCAGCCACGTTGGCCATTTCCTTGCCCAGCGTGGTCGGGCTGGCCGGCTGGCCGTGCGTGCGCGAGAGCATCGGCACGTCGGCGTTGGCGTGGGCCAGTTCCACCAGGCGGGCCTGCACACGGCGCAGCGTCGGCACGATCACGGTGTCGCGCGCGCCCTTGAGCATCATGCCGTGCGAGGTGTTGTTGATGTCCTCAGACGTGCAGGCGAAGTGGATGAACTCGCTGGCGGCTTCCAGCTCGGCGTTGCCCTTCACGCGCTCCTTCATCCAGTACTCGACGGCCTTCACGTCGTGGTTGGTGACGGCTTCGATTTCCTTGATACGGGCAGCGTCTGCCTCGGCAAAGTTCTCGACCAGGGCCAGCAGCGCGCCTTCAGCGGCAGCGGAGAAACGCGGGATTTCCGCCAAGCCGGCCTGCGACAGGGCGATCAGCCAGTGCACCTCCACCTTCACGCGGTTGCGCATGAAAGCGGCTTCGGACAGCCACTCACGCAGCGGATCGGCCTTGGCAGCGTAGCGGCCATCGATGGGAGACAGGGCGGTCAGGGCAGAAAGCGACGACATGGCAGGCGGGAAAAAATGTGAAGGGAAACGCAATCCGGACAACCCGGACGCTGCATCGAGCGTTGAACCAAGGTGCACATGCGCACCCGGCACGCACCCGGTAAACGCGCGATTTTACCATCCGGCACCTGCTTTCCATGGCCAATCTGGCCGGATTGACCATGGAAGGCAAGCCTCCGTTTGGTGGAAGCGCCGCCCAGCGCACGCGAAAGAGCGCGCAGCTATACTTCGGCCTCCAACATGACATGCCTATGAAACTGATCGGATCGCACGCCAGCCCGTACACCCGCAAGGTGCGCGTGGTCCTGGCCGAAAAGAAAATCGACTACCAGTTCGTGCTGGAAGACGTCTGGAGCGCCGACACGCAGATCCACCAGTTCAACCCGCTGGGCAAAGTGCCTTGCCTGGTGATGGACGATGGTGGCGCCCTGTTCGACTCGCGCGTGATTGCCGAATATGCCGACACGCTGTCGCCCGTCGCGCGGCTGATTCCACCCACGGGCCGCGAGCGCGTGGAAGTGCGCTGCTGGGAAGCGCTGGCTGACGGCCTGCTCGACGCCGCGCTTATGCTGCGCATCGAACACACGCAGCGCACGCCTGAGCAGCGCAGCGAAACCTGGCTCGCGCGCCAGAACCACAAGATCCACGACGCGCTGAAAGCCATGTCGCAGGGCCTGGCCGACAAGACGTGGTGCAACGGCAACCACCTGACACTGGCCGACATCGCCGTCGGTTGCGCACTCGCCTATCTGGATTTCCGCCAGCCGCAGATCGACTGGCGCGAACGTCACGCCAACCTGGCGACGTTCTACACGCGCATGGAAAAGCGGCCGAGCTTCATCGAAACCCAGCCGCAGTAATCCTCTTCCGCTACACGGCCACCGGCTCAAACCGGTCGGCCTGGGCCATCGGCCAATACCGCTCGTACAGCTGATAACGGTAGCGCCCGGCCAGCAGATCGCCCGGCTCCAGGTACTTCAGCAACGCGGAAAGCAACTGCACCTCGTTACCCGACACACGCCGCACGATGTGGTGCGCGCGGAAATCGGCCGGGTGCTGCAGGCCGGCCGCCTGCGTCAACTCCAGCAGCGCATGCAGCGTGTGTTTGTGATACTGGTGCACGCGCTCGGCCTTGTCGGGCACCACCAGCGCCTTCTGGCGCGACGGGTCTTGCGTGGCCACACCGGTCGGGCAGCGGTCGGTGTGGCACTTCTGGGCCTGGATGCAACCCAGCGCAAACATGAAGCCGCGCGCCGCGTTACACCAGTCGGCGCCCATCGCCAGCGTGCGGGCCACGTCGAACGCGGTGATGATCTTGCCCGATGCGCCAATCTTGATCTTGTCGCGCAGGTTGGTGCCCACCAGCGTGTTGTGCACCAGCAGCAGCCCCTCCTGCAGCGGCGTGCCAACGTGGTCGGTAAATTCCAGCGGCGCCGCGCCCGTGCCGCCTTCCGCGCCATCCACGACGATGAAGTCCGGCAGGATCCCTGACTCGAGCATCGCCTTGACGATGCCGAAGAACTCCCACGGGTGGCCGATGCACAGCTTGAAGCCAGTGGGCTTGCCGCCAGACAGCGTGCGCAGGCGGTCCACAAACTGCAGCAGCCCCAGCGGGGAATTGAATTCCGAATGCGCGGCCGGCGAGATGCAGTCCTGCCCGATCGGAATGCCACGCGTGGCCGCAATCTCCGGCGTCACCTTCGCGGCCGGCAAGACCCCACCGTGCCCCGGCTTGGCCCCCTGCGAGAGCTTCACCTCAATCATCTTCACCTGCGGGTTGCGCGCCTGCTCGGCAAACTTGTCCGGATCAAAGCGGCCATTGGCATCGCGGCAGCCGAAGTAGCCCGAGGCGACTTCCCAGATCAGGTCGCCGCCCTCTTCGCGGTGGTACGGCGAAATCGAACCCTCGCCCGTGTCGTGGATGAAGTTGCCGAGCTTCGCGCCACGGTTGAGCGCGCGGATGGCGTTGCCCGACAGCGCCCCAAAGCTCATCGCCGAGATGTTGAACACCGACATCGAATACGGCTGGGCACGGCCCTCGCCCACCATCACGCGGAAGTCCGACGAAGCGATACGCGATGGCGCCAGCGAGTGGCCGATCCACTCGTGGCCCGCCACCTTCACGTCGACTTCGGTGCCGAATGGGCGGCTATCGACTTCACCTTTGGCGCGCTGGTAAACGATGCTGCGTTGGGCACGCGAGTACGGACGCTCGTCGGTGTCGTCCTCAACAAAGTACTGGCGGATTTCCGGGCGGATGAACTCGAACAGGAAGCGGAAGTGCCCCCAGAGCGGATAGTTGCGCAGCACCGAATGGCGCGTCTGCGTGATGTCGTGCACGCCCAGGATCACGAACATGCCCGGAATGACCGCACAGACCCAGTGCAGGCGCCCCACCCCCGCAAACCCAGCGGTGACGGCAAACAACAGCACAACGCCCGCAAAGGCCCAGTAGCGACGTGGCAGCATGACAAACCCTGTGGAAGACGAAACAGGGCGCAAGCTTAAACGACCGCAGCAACCGCCGCAGCCGTCACAACGCAGTGTTGCGAAAACCGGTCAGGCGACCGCCTTTTCGACGAGAGCAGGCTCAGCTGCAGAAATAATCCCACCGCCTAGGCAGATCTCACCGTCGTACAGCACGGCGGATTGGCCGGGCGTGACGGCCCACTGCGCCTCGGGAAAGGTCAGCGTGAGCGCGCCATCGGTAGCACGCGCGACGGTACATGGCGCATCGGCTTGGCGATAGCGCGTCTTGGCGCCGATCTGGGTGCCTTCGGCCGGCGCATGGCCGGCGACCCAGCTGAGGTCCTCGGCGTGCACGGTATGCGCCAACAGCCATGGGTGGTCATGGCCCTGCACCACGTACAGCGTGTTGGCCGCCATGTCCTTGCGCGCCACGTACCAGGCATCACCGTTGCCATCGCGGCTGCCGCCGATGCCGATGCCCTTGCGCTGTCCCAGCGTGTAGAACGCCAAACCAATGTGCTCACCGATGGTCTTGCCGTCCGGCGTCTTGATCGGGCCCGGCTTGGTCGGCAGGTAGCGGTTCAGGAAGTCCCGGAATGGCCGCTCGCCGATGAAGCAGATGCCGGTGGAATCCTTCTTCTTGGCATTCGGCAGGCCGATTTCCGCAGCAATTTCCCGCACTTTCGTCTTCGGAATCTCGCCTAGCGGGAACAGCGTGCGGGAGAGCTGCGACTGATTCAGCCGGTGCAGGAAGTAGCTCTGGTCTTTCGTGTGGTCGAATGCCTTGAGCAGTTCGAAACGGCCATCGGCCTCGCGCACGCGGGCGTAATGGCCGGTGGCAATCGTGTCGGCGCCCAGCGCCATCGCGTGGTCGAGGAAGGCCTTGAACTTGATCTCGGCGTTGCAGAGCACGTCGGGATTGGGTGTGCGGCCGGCCGAGTATTCGCGCAAGAAATCCGCAAACACGCGGTCCTTGTACTCGGCAGCAAAGTTGACGGCTTCCACATCCACGCCGATCAGGTCAGCCACCGACACCACGTCGATCCAGTCCTGCCGGGTCGAGCAGTATTCGCTGTCGTCATCGTCTTCCCAGTTCTTCATGAACAGGCCGACGACGTCGTAGCCCTGCTGCTTGAGCATCCACGCCGTAACGGAGGAATCCACACCGCCGGACATGCCGACGACCACGCGCTTCTTGCTCATGGCTCCACCCCCAGGCCATAGGTGCTCGGGTGTGTGTGGATGACTTCCAGCGGATACCGCTTGCCGGCCAGGTAGTCCTCCACGCAGGCCAAGAGCAATGGGCTGCGGTGGCGATCCTGGCTGGCGCGGATTTCATCCGCCGTCATCCAGACGGTGCGGACAATGCCGTCGTCGAGCGTGCGGCGCGGGTCTTGCGGCCCGAGTTCGCCGGTGAACGCCATCCGTACATAGGTGACGGGGTCCCCTTGCGGCGGCTGGAACTGCGCCATGTAGCAGCCGAGGAACGCGGTCGGCACGAAGCTGTGCGCGGTCTCTTCCAGTGTCTCGCGCGCGACGGCGTCGACCAGGCTTTCGTCGGGGTCGAGATGGCCGGCGGGCTGGTTCAGGCGCAGACCGGCATCGGTGTGCTCCTCCACCAGCAAAAAGCGCCCGTCCTGTTCAATGACGGCGGCAACAGTGACGCTGGGTTTCCAGCGGACGGCTTGGTTCATGGCAAAAAAGGCAACAAAAACAAGGCGTTATTGTAGCCGGGCGAGACCACATCCGCTTGAAATGGCGGCTGCATCACAAATAGCGCATCCACGGATAGCGCCCCGTGCGGCGCAGCTGTGCAAACCAGCGCGTCGGCCAGTACAGCAGCGCGAGTGTCGGCAGCCATGCCGCCCAGAGTTGCCAGACGGAATCGAAGCTGAAACGCGTACCCTGGTTGGCCCCGAACGCCTGGAGCGCCACCAGATACACCACGTGCAGCACATACAGATGCAGCACGTAGAAGAACATCGGCGCACTGCCCAGCGTCTGCAGCATGTCGGCTGCGCGTGCGGGCAGACGGTCGAGCCCCGCCAGCGCACACACCCCCAAGCCCAGCGTCAGCAACAGAAAATCCAGCGACGGCGGGTACTTGGTGAGATTCACGAACGACACGGCGGTCGTCAGCGCATCGGGAGAGTGCGTCCACGGTTGCGGTTCGCCATAGCCGTTGAGCGCACGCAGCACCGTCAAGCCGATCAGGCACCCCACGCCAAGCCGCCAACACAACGCCCGCCGCGCTTCTGGCGAGCGCCGCGCATAGGCCGGCGCAAACGCATACCCCAAACCGATCACGCCAATCCACGCAAGCACGGGATACGACGTGCGCAGCCGCAAGCCATCAGCCAGCACGATCCAGTCACGCTGATGCAGCACCGCCCACAGCGCATGCCCCGATGCATCGGGCGCCACGTGCACGTCCGTCAGCAGGTTGTGCCCCGCCACAATCGTCAGCGAGACCGCCAGCAGCACGCCGCGTGGCAGCCAGATCAGCCCCGCCAGCGCGATCATCGACAAGCCAATCGCCCAGATGACTTGCAGGTAGACCGTCGTGGGCGGAAATGTGAACGTCCAGGCAAAGTTCACGACGGTTAGCTCCAGCACCACGAGAAACAGCCCACGCTTGACGAGGTGCACCGACACTCCGCGCAGGTCTGCGCCGTGCTTCTGGCCGGACAGCCACGCCGACATGCCCGCCAAGAACACGAACAC
Organism: Ralstonia sp. 25C; assembly: GCF_051904805.1. Classification (NCBI taxonomy): domain Bacteria; kingdom Pseudomonadati; phylum Pseudomonadota; class Betaproteobacteria; order Burkholderiales; family Burkholderiaceae; genus Ralstonia; species Ralstonia sp. 25C. The sequence goes on from NZ_CP196737.1 coordinate 1,267,584, forward strand.
CGGCGCACACAGATGGCTGGCAAATCGCGTCAGCGCCAGCGCCGGCGAAGTGGCCGCCAGATCCACCGGGTCCGTCACCTGCGCGTGCAGGAAGAAAAACTCCCGCAGATGGTCGACCACCATCAGCGTCATCACCAGGCCGCGCAGCACATCCACCGCGGCAAGCCGCGAAGAACTTGGCGCCATCGTCAGAACTTGTAGGTTGCGGCCAGCGTGATTTGCCGCTCAGCGCCTGGGGCAACCCACAACTCGTTGTACGAACTGGCGTAGTAGCGCTTGTCAAACAGGTTGTCGATGGTGAGCGAGAGACGCAGCGCGCGCGTCGGCTGCACGTAGCCATGCAGGCGCACGGTGGTGTACGCAGGCAGCTTGAAGCCGTTGTCGACACTGTTCCCGGCGCGCTCGCCCACGTAGACCACACCGCCACCTGCGCCCGCCCGGCCAAATGCACCGGCACCAAACTCATACAGGCCCAGCAGGCTGGCGCTATGACGCGGAATGTTCGACAGCGGCGCGCCCGACGGCAGCACCGTATCGGCGGTGACCTGGGCATCGGTATAGGCATACGTGGCCAGCATCTTGACGTTCGCCGTCACCTGCCCCGACACATCGAGCTCGACACCGCGGCTGCGCACTGCCCCCGCCGTGCGCTGGAACGTCGGGTCACGCGGATCGCCCGTCAGCACATTCGTCTTGTCGATTGAATAGAGCGCCAGCGTGCCGCCAAGCCGGCCATCGGCGGTTTCCAGCTTGGCGCCCACCTCGTAGCCGCGCCCGCGCTCCGGCGCAAACGCGTTGCCCTGCGCACCCACGCCCGTGTTGGGCCGGAACGAACGCGATGTATTGGCGTACAGCGACAGCGTCTGCATGGGCTGATACACGATGCCGATGCGCGGGCTATAGGCCGTCTGCTGCTGCGCGACGCGCGTGTTTGTCAGGCGGTTGTCGGCATGTTGCAGGAAGCGATCCATGCGTACGCCAGCCAGCAGCTTCCATTGCGGACTCAGCGTGATCTGGTCCTGCACGAAGGCACCGAAACCGCGCTGGGTCTCGCGCGTGCTGGTGGTGAGCCGCACGCTGGGGCGCGGCTGCCCATAAACTGGGCCGAAGATATCGATGGCATACGGCGCGGCTGCGCTCGGGTTGGCACGATACAGCACCGGGTCGTAGCGGAAGTTGTAGAAATCGGCACCGGCCACCAGCGTGTGCTTGATCGCGCCGGTGTGCACATCGCCTTGCACATCGACACGGCCGGCGAGATCGTTGGCGTGGTAGTCGCGTTCGCGGGCCTGGCGCCACAGGGTGCGGCCGTCCGCTTGCAGGCTCGCCGCATCCGACGACTTGCCGAACAGTTCCGACGATCGATACTGCAGCCCGCCATTGAGCTTCCAGCCGCTGTTCAATTGGTGCTCGACCGTCAGCTGATGGCTTTGCGTGCGGACGGTCGTATCGCCATCGCCCGGTTCCCCCAGAAAGCGCGACGGCGGCAGCGCGCCCAACTGCTTGTTGATGGCCACGATGCCTCGGTCGAACGGCGTCTTCAGTTGCGCCGCCTCGAACGCATACGTCACGACGGTGTCGTCCGTCGCCAGCCACGTGAACGACGGGGCGACGACGTATCGCCGGCTCGACGAGAAATCGCGAAAGCTCTGGTTGCTCTCCGCCGCCACGCCCAGTCGATAGGCAAAGCGCTCGGACAGCGGGCCCGTCATCTCTGTCGCGAGCCGGTATCGGTCATGGTTGCCCACCGCGAGCGTGATCTCGCGCGAGGGCTTGAACTGGGGCGTGCGCGTGACGATGTTGACGAGGCCGCCCGGGTCGCTGCGCCCATACAGCGCCGCCGATGGCCCCTTGAGCACATCGATGCGCGCAATATTGACGGCATCCACCGGCACGCTGTTGGCGCGATTGGCCGAAAAACCGTTAACGAGGTAATCCGAGCCGGTGTTGAGATCGCCAGCAAAGCCGCGGATGGCAAAGTTGTCGGCCACGCCGCCCAGATTGTTCTGCCGGCTGATCCCGCTGACCCAGTCAAGCGCCGTGTCCAGACGTGTTGCGCCAAAGTCATCGAGCGCACCACGCGTGACGACGCCCACCGACTGCGGCACATCTTTGAGCGGCGTATCCGTCAGCGTGGCGGAACTCGCCCGCCGCACGCGCAAACGTTCGTCGCTTGCCGAGCCACGCACAATCGATTCCTCCAGCGCAAACGTTGGGGCAGTCTCTGCGCTGCTCATGTTTGATGCACCGCACAAAACCACTCCCGCAATGCTCCATCTGGCATGCGAGGGGATGGAACGTCGTCTACGCTGCATAGCAATACTCAACGCGTGAAAAATGGTCACGCTATCGAAATTGCAATTGAGTTGCAACAACAGGATGGCTCGACGCGACATTCCGCCGTCTGCCGCTAAGCCAATGCTCATGATCGAGCAAGGCTTCAGGGCCGGTCCGCCTGCGAAAAAGTTCGGGTAAGCTCCACATCGTTCAACAAAAAACCGACCCGCGCGCCTCCTTTGTGCCTCGTGCACCGCGCGCATCACGACGAGGAGAACACGATGCACATCGGCATCCCGCAGGAGACGCGGGCGGACGAGACGCGCGTTGCCGCGACACCGGAGACGGTGAAGAAATACGTCGCGCAAGGCCATCAGGTCACGGTGCAATCGGGCGCTGGCGTCGCCGCTGCCCAGCCCGACGAGGCCTACGTAGCTGCCGGCGCCAAGATCGGCACCACCGCCGAAGCGCTCGGCGCGCAGATCGTGCTCAAGGTGCGCTCGCCAGAAGCGGCGGAACTGGCGCAGATGCAGCCCGGCGCTGTGCTCGTCGGCATGCTCAACCCGTTCGATGACGAGAACACGGCCCGGCTGGCCGCCGCCAACGTCACCGCCTTCGCGCTGGAAGCCGCGCCGCGCACCACGCGCGCGCAGAGCATGGACGTGCTTTCCTCGCAGGCGAACATCGCCGGCTACAAGGCCGTGATGGTCGCTGCCAACCACTACCAGCGCTTCATGCCGATGCTGATGACCGCCGCCGGCACGGTGAAGGCCGCGCGCGTGCTGATCCTCGGTGCCGGGGTGGCGGGCCTGCAGGCGATTGCCACCGCCAAGCGCCTGGGCGCCGTCATTGAAGCGTCCGACGTGCGCCCTGCCGTGAAGGAGCAGATCGAATCGCTGGGCGCCAAATTCCTCGACGTGCCGTTCCTGACGGACGAAGAGCGCGAGATCGCCCAAGGCGTGGGCGGCTATGCTCGCCCGATGCCGCCCGACTGGATGCGCCGCCAAGCCGAACTCGTACACACGCGTGCGACGCAGGCTGACATCGTCATTACCACCGCGCTGATCCCCGGCCGCCGCGCCCCGACGCTGCTGTCCGAAGCCACCGTGCAGGCGATGAAGCCGGGCTCGGTGGTGGTCAACCTCGCCGCCGCGCAAGGCGGCAACTGCCCGCTGACGGAAGCCGACCGCGTCGTCGTCAAACACGGCGTCACGCTGGTGGGCTACACCAACCTCGCGTCGATGGTGGCGGCTGATGCCTCCGCCCTCTACGCCCGTAACGTGCTCGATTTCCTCAAGCTGATCGTCGACAAGGACGGCGGCCTGGTCATCAACCGCGAAGACGACATCGTGGCCGCCTGCCTACTCAGTCAAGGCGGCCAGGTAGTGCGCGCGCCCGCCGCCACGAGCGCCGCCAAATAAGAACGGAGACGGCGGCCGGGCAGGTGTCACATCCCGCCTTGGCCGCCAGTGGCGATTTCATCTTTTGTTTCAAGGAAAGCTTCATGCAACGCAACATGCTTCGCGCCAAGCTGCACCGCGCGACGGTCACCCAGGCCGATCTGGACTATGAAGGCTCGTGCGGCATCGACGAGGACCTCCTCGACGCCGCCGACATGCGCGAGTACGAAAAGATCGAGCTGTACAACGTCAACAACGGCGAACGCTTCTCGACCTACATCATCAAGGGCAAGCGCGGCTCGGGCGAAATCTCGCTCAACGGCGCCGCCGCACGCCGCGCCCACGTGGGCGATCTGTTGATCATCTGCACCTACGCGCCGATGAACGAAGAGGAAATCGCCAGCTACAAGCCCAAGGTCGTACTGCTGGGCGAGGGCAACAAGATCAAGGAAATCAAGGCAATCTGACCGCCGGCGGCGGCGCCCACCGGTGCCGCCGACCGCCCCCGAACGCAAAAAATCGCACAAGCAAGCGGGTAAGAGGAGAAGCAAGATGGAGCTGGTCAATCACACGGTGATCAACCTGATCATCTTCGTGCTGGCGATCTACGTCGGCTACCACGTGGTCTGGACGGTCACACCGGCGCTGCATACGCCGCTGATGGCTGTGACGAATGCCATCTCGGCCATCATCATCGTCGGCGCCATGCTAGCGGCTGGCCTCACGCAGACGGGGCTGGGCCGCACGATGGGCGTGGTCGCAGTGGCGCTGGCGGCGGTGAATGTGTTTGGCGGCTTCCTGGTCACGCAGCGCATGCTGGAGATGTTCAAGAAGAAAGAACCGAAGGCCAAGGCCGGCGCAAATGACACAAGCGGGGAGACCAAGCAATGAGCATGAACCTCGTCACCCTGCTGTATCTGCTGGCGTCGGTGTGCTTCATCCAGGCGCTCAAGGGCTTGTCGCATCCAACCACGGCGCGGCGCGGCAACGCGTTCGGCATGACGGGCATGGCGATTGCCGCCGTCACCACCATCGCGCTCATCGTCAAACTCAAGTCCGAGATGTTTGCCGGCACCGAGAGCGGCACATCGACAGGTTTCATCCTGATCTTCGCGGGCCTGGTGGTCGGCGGCGGCATCGGCGCCTACGTGGCGCGCACGGTCGAAATGACCAAGATGCCGGAACTGGTAGCAGCGATGCACTCGCTGATCGGTCTGGCAGCGGTGTGCATCGCCACAGCCGCCGTGGCTGAGCCGGACGCTTTCGGCATCACCATGGCCGGTGACAACGTGCTGCCGCTGGGCAACCGCGTGGAGCTGTTCATCGGCACGTTCGTCGGTGCCATTACGTTCTCTGGCTCCGTCATCGCCTTCGGCAAGCTGTCGGGCAAGTACAAGTTCCGCCTGTTCCAGGGCGCGCCGGTGCAGTTTGCCGGTCAGCACATGCTGAACCTGCTGCTGGCAGTGGCCATGCTGGGCTTCGGCATCCTCTTCTTCCTGACGCAGAGCTGGCTGCCGTTCATCATCATGACGGCCATCGCCTTCGTGCTGGGCGTGCTGATCATCATCCCGATCGGCGGCGCCGACATGCCGGTGGTGGTGTCGATGCTGAACTCGTACTCGGGCTGGGCAGCGGCCGGCATCGGCTTCTCGTTGAACAACCCGATGCTGATCATCGCCGGCTCGCTGGTCGGTTCGTCCGGTGCAATTCTGTCTTACATCATGTGCAAGGCGATGAACCGGTCGTTCTTCAACGTGATCCTGGGCGGCTTTGGTTCCGAGGCTTCGGCTGGCGCTGCAGCCGGCGGTGGCGGGCAGCAACGTCCGGTCAAATCGGGCTCGCCGGATGACGCCGCCTTCCTCATGGGCAACGCGGAGACGGTCATCATCGTCCCCGGCTACGGCCTGGCCGTGGCGCGCGCGCAGCACGCCTTGAAGGAACTGACCGAAAAGCTGTCGGACAAGGGCGTGACGGTCAAATACGCCATCCACCCCGTCGCCGGCCGCATGCCGGGCCACATGAACGTGCTGCTTGCCGAAGCCGAGGTGCCGTACGACCAGGTCTTCGAAATGGAAGACATCAACGGTGAATTCGGCCAGGCCGACGTGGTGCTGGTGCTCGGCGCCAACGACGTGGTCAACCCGGCCGCCAAGAACGATCCCAAGTCGCCGATTGCCGGCATGCCCATCCTGGAGGCCTATAAGGCCAAGACGATCATCGTCAATAAACGCTCCATGAACGCCGGCTACGCGGGGTTAGACAACGAGCTTTTCTACATGGACAAGACGATGATGGTGTTCGGCGACGCCAAGAAGGTCGTCGAAGATATGGTGAAATCCGTCGACTAAGGCGTGCGCTGACGGCCATCAACCCGCGGCCACATCAGCATCGTTCCGCTTGCCCCCGGCTGCGCCAGGCAGTAACTTAGTGCAATCAGGCAGCGCCAGCCCCAACCGGCCGGGCGCTGCCGCCGCCCTCCTTCCGATTTTTCCCGACGTATGCAACAGGACAGCGCCCTGCCGGTCTATTTCCACCCCACCCTGACCGTGGTGGTCGACGACAGTCAATCGTTTGTGGAAAGCCTCGGGTTCCAGATGGACCCGTCGCGTGCGCTGCTCGCCTTCAATGACCCGGAAGAGGCGCTGGCGTGGCTGCGCCAGTGGCATTCACTGCGCATGCCCGGTTTTTTGCCGGTGCGCGTTACCCACGACGACCTGACGTTCTCTACCGAGCGCCGCACCATCCAGCTCGACGTCGACCGCATTTACCGCCAGATCCACGAGGTCAACCGCTTCCTGCAGCCGTCCGTCATCGTCGTGGACTACTCCATGCCGCGCATGAACGGGCTGGAGTTCTGCGCCAAGCTCAAAGACTTGCCCTGCATGACGATCCTGCTCACCGGCATGGCCGATGAGAACATCGCGGTGCAAGGCTTCAACGACGGCCTGATCGACCGCTACATCAAGAAAGACCACCCCGCCATGGCAGAGCGGCTGAGCGCGGAGATCGAAGCGCTGCAGATGCGCTACTTCAGCAACCTGTCGAGCACGTTGCGTGACCTGCTGTCGCGCCACTCGTTCAGCTTCCTGTCGGACCCGGCTGTCACCAAGCTCGTGCGCGAGCTCTCGGCCCGGTATCGCTTCATCGAGTACTACCTGTACCCGCACCCGGCCGGCGTGCTGTTGCTCACAGCGGATGGGCGCGCCACGCTGATGGTCATCGAAACCAACGCAAGCATGCTCACGCACCTGGAAAACGCCGAGGCCTACAACGCGCCGCAAGCGCTGCTCAAGGGGCTGCGCGACAAGCAGATCGTTCCGTTCTTCTGGCCGGGCGATGGCATGTACACCCCGGCCTGCGTGGAGTGGGAACAGTATTGCCTGCCAGCCGAGGTCTGCCAGGGGCGCGAGCCGTACTACTACGCGCTGTTCGACATGCCTAGCCATCTGCTGCCGGCGCAGATCTATAGCTACACGCAGTTTCTCGCCAACTACAAACAGGACCCGGACGCACTCACCGGCCGCAAGTTGCGCTGAAGACCACGTAACCCACTCCCTGTTGTGCTGCGGGGTTCTACGTTGTGTGGGCTATCTTGGACAAGTACAATCGTTTGAATCACCCGGCTGCCATGACGTCAGAGCATGGACCGGCTGAATCGCCCTGATGCATGCGTGGCTTTGCTGCGGCATCATGGCGGTCGAGGGCGCCGACGACATACGATATGGCGCCCCGGATGCATTACTGTGCGGGATTCTCCTTGAAAGACGATTTGGGATGCAGCAGCGGGCCACGCGTAGTCAAGACGGCGCGTGTTGCGGATATCAGGGGAGTGCATCGCTCCAATTTGTTCGCGGTTGCACGATTCCCGTTGCCACGCTGTTGATCTGAGGATTGCCGAAACGCGAAGGCGCATCGCCCTTGCGACGGCCAACCTCCTTCCCCGATCTTCTCGAAGCGGGTTTGGGCGAGAGACGCCCGGGCCGCGCCCATGCGCGCGGCCAGCGGACGGCTTCAGGCCTGCTTTCACGACTGATGCGGCAGCATGCCCGGCGGTGTCGGCGGGGCGCGCTGTGTTCGCGGTGTCCGGCGTTGCGGCGCGATTCCGGATGCGCGGTTGTTGGAGAGAGCGTCCCATTTGGCAGACGTTTCCCCTGAAGTCTCCGGCAAATTCGCACCGTGTACTCACCTAACCAAATCGATCCGGCAGTCAGCTTCCGCAACTCCCAGGGTCAACAGGTCCGCGGCACCATCATCACGTTGCAGCGACGTGCCCTGGTGATGGAGATCTACAACCCGTACTCGATCGTGCAGGTCAGCGAGGTTCTGTCCGAGCTCGCCATCAAGATCGGTACGCGCCAGGTCTATCTTGGCAAGGCCGTGGTGATCAGCCTGGTCAACACCGGCCTGACCGCCGTCGTGTCGCTCACGCTCATCGATGAATGGCGCGAGTTGTCAGAGGTGGCGGACACGCCCGCGTCAGTGGGCGAAGAAGCGCGAACGTTCGTGCAGGAATGGCAGGAACGCTTCCGCATCCACCGCGAGTACCAGATCGTCATCAACGAAATGCGCGCCTTCCTGGCGGAGGTCTCGCGCTGGATCGAGCAGGTCGACTTATCGAAGTCGCTGCCGCGGGAAGATAGCAAGCTGCGGCCCGATGTCTTCATGGAGTTGGCCGAGCCCGTCATGTTGCGGGTCAAGCATTACCTGGACATCCTTGAAGGCGAAGCCGCCGACATCGAGCCCAACCTGGCACCTTCTCATCGCGGCTTCGCGCAAAGTGCGCTGCATCCGCTGCTGCTGCGCTCGCCGTTCGTACACCGCACGTTCACCAAGCCCCTGGGCTATGCGGGCGACTACGAAATGGTCAACCAGATTCTGGGCGACCCGCAGGACGGTCCGAGCACGTATTTCCAGATCATCAACGTCACATTCCTGAAGGCGCAGGTTGCACAAGCGCACCGCAATCGCATCGACATCCTGGTCAACTTTCTCAAAGAGCTCGCAATGCGGGCCAAGGCCGAAGGGCGCCCGTACCGCGTCATGAATCTCGGCTGCGGCCCGGCAGTCGAAGTGCAGCGCTTTCTGCGTGAATTCGAAGAACCCCACCTGCTCGAGTTCGAGTTGATCGACTTCAGCCAGGAAACGCTGGACTACGCGCAAGCCCGGCTGACCGAAGCCGCCAAGCAGGCCGGTGCCAAGCTGTCGGCCCAGTTCATTCACCAATCGGTGCACGAACTCATCAAGCGCCCCGCACGCAGGGCCGAAGAGGTACGCGATTGCGATGCCGTCTATTGTGCAGGGCTGTTCGACTACATTTCGGACAAGGTCTGCAACCGGCTGCTGACCTATTTCACGACACGCACCCGCCCCGGAGGACGCATCCTGGCCACCAACGTGCATTCGAGCAACCCGGAGCGGCTCTTTACCATGGAGCACCTGCTCGAGTGGTATCTCATCTATCGGGATGAACAGCAGCTCGCCGCGACATTCCCCGAAGAGGCATGCCGCGATACCAAGGCCTACGTCGACGCGACCGGCGTCAACGTGTTCTGCGAGGCGACGGTGATCTAGATGGCCCAGAGCGCAAGTGATCCCTTAAAGAGCGCGTTCTACAGCGCTGAGCGAGAAGGCTTCCGGCTGTCGTTCAGCCGAACCACCGCGCTCGTCGGTATCGTTCTGGTGCTGATGGGCGCCGGCCTGGACTACAACACCTACCCGGGCAACCTCAAGCCGTTCTTCCTGGCGCGCGTCTTTGTTTCGCTGCTGATCTTCGTGGTCTATCTGATCCTGCCAACCCGGTGGGGACGGCAGCGGCTGTCGTATCTGACCCTCCTCTGGCTGTGTTTTCCACAGATCATGATCGCGTGGATGATCTCCGCCACGCAGGGCGCGCACTCGATCTATGCGACGGGGCTTCATCTGGCTGTCTTTGCGGCCGGCAGCGTGCTGCCGTTCAATACCAAGCAGACCATCGGATTCGGGCTGATCACCTATACGCTGTATCTCCTGGCCTGCCTGATTCACGATCCGGCCAGCGTGGCAGGCAGCACGTTCTTCGTGAACTCGCAGTTCCTGATCTTCACCTCGACGCTGGGGGTCTTCTGCACGTACTTTAACGAGCGCAGCCGGTTTGAACTCTTCAAGCTCAAGGAAGAAGTGGCCGACAAGAACAGCCAGCTTGAAAACACCAACAGCAGTCTGGTTGAAATCAAGGGCCAGCTCCTGCAACAGGAAAAGATGGCCGCCATCGGCACGCTCTCCGCTGGCCTACTGCATGAGATCAACAACCCGGTCAACTTCTGCCTGATGGCGATTGCCGTGGCGCAAGAAGACCCAACCGCCAAAACCAGCCCGATGCTGGCGGAATGCCTCATCGATGCCAAGGAAGGCATGCAGCGCGTGCAGCACATCGTGTCCGACCTCAAAACCTTCGCCTACCGCAGCCCCGAGAAAGGCGAGGTCGATGCCCCGTTCCTGCTTGAAAAAGCCGTGGATTCCGCCGTCCGCCTGACGAGCCACGAACTGCGCGGCGTCAACCTCGAGCGAAAGCTGCCGGCCGATACGCTGGTGCGCGGTGACGAAGCGGCCATCATCGGCGTGCTGATCAACCTGCTGTCGAATGCGGCGCTGGCCATGCAGAAGGCGCAGCGCCCGAACCCGCGCATTGAAATCGCCGCCGACTGGATCGGCAACCGCCTGCACGTGGTGGTGACGGACAATGGCCCCGGCATCTCCGAGAAGAACCTCTCGCGTGTGTTCGAGCCGTTCTTCACCACGCGTGATGTCGGCAAGGGCCTGGGGCTCGGCCTGTCGATCAGCTACAGCGTGATCCAGCGCCACGGCGGCACGCTTGCCGTGACCAGCCAGGAAGGCGAATGGGCACGCTTCACCTTCGACCTGCCGCGCGCGGAGTAAAACGCACCATGAACGCCACGCCGGACACCGTCACCATCCTCTACGTCGACGACGAAGCGCAGGCCTGCAAGTGGTTCGCGCGCACGATCGGCGCCGGCTACGAGGTGCTGACCGCTAACAGCGTCGACGAAGCCAAGGCCGTGCTGCACGATGCGCACGAGCGCATCAGCGTGGTTCTAACAGACTTCCGCATGCCCGGCGGTGACGGGACCGAGTTGCTGCGCTTCATCGATGCCGAGTACGGCGATATCGCCACCATCCTCGTCACTGCGTATGCCGATAAGGACCTGTTGATCCAGGCGGTCAACACTGGGCGTGTGTTCAAGATCCTGGAGAAGCCCTATCAGCCCGAAGACGTGCGGCGTTCGCTGCAGGAGGCGCTGGCGCTGCGGCAAGACCGCCTGCTGCGCACGCAGCGCTTGATGGCCATCGACGAAACGTTGGCCTTTCTCGCGCATGAACTGAACACGCCGTTGGCGGCGATCTCCAACTTTGCGCGCGGCATCCGCATGCGCGTGGACCAGACCGAGCCGACACCCGGCGCACTGCCCGAGATCGGCCGCGCGGCTGACCGCGTGCAGGACAACGCGCGCTACTGCCTCTCGGTGATCGCCACGTTCCTCAATTCGGTGCGCAACACCTATGGCAAGCCGGTCACGGCCGCCACGCCCAATAGCGCCGACGGGTTGATCCGCTCGCTGTTTGATACCTACCCGTTCACGAACGCTCAACGTGAATGGGTGTCGTACCGCGTGGAGCAGGATTTTCCGATCCCGACCCTGCCCAACTGCGTGATGCTGGTGCTCTCATCGCTGACAAGCAATGCGCTGCACGCCCTGCGCCACACCAGTGTCCCCCGGCTGGAGATTGTCGCCGGCAACGCGCCGGAAGCGACGGGCGCGCGTCACATGATCCGCATCGAGGACAACGGCCCCGGCATCGCCCCCGACGTTCTCGGGCGATTGACCATCGACCCCGTGACCACGCGCGCCGAGGAAGGCGGCAACGGCATGGGCATGATTTTTTGTACGCGGATCATGCAATCGTTCGGGGGAGCGATTGCCATTGAATCCGCCCCCAGCGCAGGCACGCGCGTGACTTTGACGTTCCCATGACAACACCATCAACAACACGAACCACGCCGCACCGGATCCGCGCGTTTGCTGCATTTGCTATGAGGAGTGATGGATGACCAATTCCGGGGGCAATGAGCCCAAGATTCTGTATGTGGACGACGAGACATTGGCGCTGACGTACTTCGGCCGTGCCATCGGTTCACTGGCGCCGGTCGTCACCGCCACCTCGGTCGAAGAAGGCAAGCGCATGCTGGACGAGCACGCCGCCACGCTGGGAGTGCTCGTATCGGACCAGCGCATGCCCGGCGAACTCGGCAACGAGCTGCTGCGCTATGCACGCGAGCGCTATCCGCACCTGGTACGCATTCTCACCACCGCCTATTCGGAAATCGAAGACACGGTGGAGGCGGTGAACCAGGGGCAGATCCACCGCTACATCAAGAAGCCGTGGGACATCACGGCGCTGCGCGTGGAACTGAAGCAGGCGCTGGAGTTTTCCGACCTGCGCCGCGAGCGCGACGCCCTGCTGCGCGAGAAGATGACCGTGCGCCAGAGCCAGACGCTCACGCATCGCATCGGCGCGCTGCAGACGCTGTACTTGGCGGTGTCGGGGCTGTCGTCGTTCAGCGCGGTCAACGACTATCTTCGCGCGGCCGCTGCTGTGGGCTTAAGCACGCTCGAACAGCCCGACTGGGCGATGAAGGACTACACCGAGCTCGTCGGCGAAGAGAGCCTGCGCACCGGCGAATTCAGCCACGCGGTACGACAGGCGTATCAAGACTTGTCGTCGCGCTTTGACGGCAAACCCGCCGCGCAGGCGCTGGACGTGCTGGCCGAGGTGCTGAACGGCAAGGTTTCGCTAGCCGGCACAGATGCCGCAGCGGTGGTCGACTTGGGCACGCTCACGGAATACCTGCAGGCGGCATCCACCCACAAGGTATCGGAGCCGCACGCCAAATGGCTGGCATTCCTGCTATGGCTGGACGGTCAGGGCTGGTCCATCAAGGCGGAGCGCGACGGAGCCGCCGTCAAGCTGCGCTTGCTCGACAATCAGACGCAGCTCACTCCGGACCAGCTCGCTGGCTGGATGGAGCATTTCCAGGAGCAGCAGGCAGCCTGAGCCGTTCTGCCGCTGGCTTTCAACGCAACGCCGGAGCCTACGCTTCGGCGTTGTCGTTTGAGGCGTCGCCCTTTGCGTCGCGTTCGGGTCGGTCACGCATGCCGCCCTTCACCATTTCGAAGCGGAACAAGCGGCATTCGATGTTGCCGTTGTACAGCGGCGTGCGCTGCGACTCCTTCAGCCGCATGCGACGCGGCATCGACAAATCGCCGGTGAAGACGAATGCCTTCCAGCCCGAAAACTCACGCTTGAGCGTGCCCGCAAAGGCCTGTGCGAATTCGTTGGCCTTGGCCTCTTCCTCTGGATCGATGGGCGGCGGCGGTTCGGGCTCGCGACGGAAATCATCGCGCGGGGCGCCCATTGCTCGACTTGCGCGCTCGAAGACGGTGCCATCGTCTTCGCCCTCAGGCCGGCGGCGGCGCGACCCCTGCGCACCACGCACCGCGATCCGCTCGCCATACGGCGGGTTCATCAGCAGCACGCCAGGCACATCGAACGGCGGCTTGCCGAAACGCGCATCGACCTGCTTGAGCATCGGCTCGCCCGGCAGACCGGCGCGCTGCCAGTTGGCGGCGGCGTAGGCCAGCATGTCGGTGGAGATATCGGCGCCCGCCACCAGCGGCGGCGCACGGCGCATGGAAGCTGCAGCTGCATCGGCGGCAGCTTCGCGCAGGCGCTTGAAGCATTTGGCGTCGTGGTCAATCAACCACTCGCAGGCGAAGGCGCGCTTGCTGCCGGGTGCAATACCCAAGGCACGCTGCGCAGCTTCGACAAGGAACGTGCCGCTGCCGCACATCGGGTCGTAGAACGGTTCGCCCTTCGCGCCCGTCCAGCCGGTCAGGCGAAGAATGCCCGCTGCGAGGTTTTCCTTCAGCGGCGCCTCGCCCTTCTCTTCGCGCCAGCCACGCTTGAAGAGCGGCTCGCCGGTCGTGTCGAGGTAGATCGTGCAATCCGTCTCGGTCAGGTACGCGTAGATGCGCACGTCGGGCGAGACGGTGTCGACGCTGGGGCGCGCGCCCGTGCGCTGGCGGAAGCGGTCGCACACGCCGTCCTTCACGCGTAGGCCAACGAACTTCAGGCTCTGCAGCGGCGATTTGTGCGCGGTCACATCCACACGGATCATCTCGTCCGGCGTGAAATAGTCTTCCCAGCGCTGCGCGGCGGCCAATGCGTAGATGTCGTCTTCCGAGCGGTACCCGCGCGAGCCCAAACGCATCAGCACCCGGCTGGCGATGCGGCTATGCAGGTTGACGGCATACGCCGCACCCAGGGTACCGAAGAAATGCACGCCGCCCGGCACGGTACGGCCGACCTCGAACGCGGCGAGCTCATCCACCTCAGGGCGGATGGAGATTTCGGCCAGTTCATCGGCCAGCGCTTGTTCCAGCCCGCGGGGGCACGGCGCGAAGTATGCAGTTGCCATCGGAAAACCAAAAAAAATCAGAACGGCTTCACGACCACCAGGATCGTGATCGCCAGCAACAACAGCACCGGCAGTTCATTGAAATAGCGGTAGAAGGCGTGCGAGCGCTTGTTGGCACCCGCTTCAAATTTGCGCAGCAGCACACCGCAGCCATGGTGGTAACCGATCGTCACCAGCACCAGCGCGAGCTTGGCGTGCATCCAACCGTTCGGCGGATACATGCCGATGCGGTAACCAAAGAGCAGCCAAGCCCCAAGCAGGATCGCAACGATCGCCAGCATGGTCGTGAAACGGAACAGCTTGCGCGCCATGATCAGCAGACGCGTGATGGCGGCGCGCTCGGTTTCCACCGCCAGGTTGACGAAGATGCGCGGCAGGTAGAACAAGCCGGCAAACCACGACGCGACAAAAACGATGTGAAAGGCCTTGACCCAGAGCATGTTGTTCTCGTTAGAAGCAATGCGCGCCGCTCGTGGCGGCGCGCTGATGGTAATGCCAAATTAGGTGCGGATCTCGCCGTGCCCGAACACGACGTACTTAAGCGAGGTCAGCCCCTCCAGCCCGACCGGCCCGCGCGCATGCAGCTTGTCGTTGGAGATGCCGATCTCCGCGCCCAGGCCGTACTCGAAACCGTCGGCAAAGCGCGTGGACGCATTGATCATCACGCTGGCCGAATCGACCTCGCGCAGGAAGCGCATGCCTGTCGAGTAGTTCTCGGTGATGATCGAATCGGTGTGCGCGGAGCCGTAGGTGTTGACGTGCTCGATGGCGGCGTCCAGGCCGTCGACCGTGCGGATCGACAGGATCGGCGCGAGATATTCGGTATGCCAGTCGGCTTCAACGGCGTCTTTCAAATTGCCGAAGCCGGCGGCTTCCAGCGTGACGCGCGTGGCCGGGCAGACGCGCAACTCCACACCCTTGTCCTGGTAGATCTTCACCAGCGGCGGCAGCGCGCGCGCAGCGATGTCGCGCGACACGAGCAGCGTCTCCATCGTGTTGCACGGCGCGTAGCGCTGCGTCTTGGCGTTGTCGCACACGCGCACGGCCTTCTCGATGTCGGCATCGGCGTCGATGTAGACGTGGCAGATGCCGTCCAGGTGCTTGATCATCGGCACGCGCGCCTCTTCCATCAGGCGCGCGATCAGGCTCTTGCCGCCGCGCGGCACGATCACGTCAACGTACTCCGTCATGGTGATGAGCTTGCCGACGGCAGCGCGGTCCGTGGTGGCCACCACTTGCACCGCGTTGGCGGGCAATCCGGCATCGGCCAACCCTTCTTCGATGAGCGCCGCCAGCGCGCCATTCGATTCGATCGCTTCGGAGCCACCGCGCAGGATGGTCGCGTTGCCCGACTTGATACACAGCGCCGCGGCATCGACCGTCACGTTCGGGCGCGATTCATAGATGATGCCGATCACGCCCAGCGGCACGCGCATCTGGCCGACCTGAATGCCGGTCGGACGGAACTTCATGTTGCTGATTTCGCCAATCAGGTCCGGCAGCGCGGCGATCTGTTCCAGGCCAGCGGCCATGGTGTCGATCGCGCGGTCGGTGAGCGTGAGGCGATCGATGAATGCGGCGTCCTGGCCATTGGCGCGGGCGCGCTCGACATCGCGGGCGTTGATTTCTTTGAGCTTGGCGGCATCGCGGCGAATGGCACCCGCAATGTGCAGCAGCGCGCGGTTCTTCTGCGCGGTGCCGGCACGCGCCATGCCACGCGAGGCGGCGCGCGCCTGACGGCCCACCAGGGCCATGTATTCGTTCACGTCGAGCTGCTTCATGATGATCGCGGCCGGCAAGCTGCCGGCGAATTCAATGTGAGGACACTTCGGATGGCGTTGCCGCCAATCGCGTGGACTACGCGGGAACCGGAAGGCTGCCCGGTCGCGCAATGCGCATCGCCAGTTGCAGCAAGCCATCCCACGGCTCGGCCGGCAGTGATGGTTCACGCAGGCCCTTGACCTGCCGATCCAGCTTGGCGGCCATGGACAGCGCACCTTCCAGCTCGCGCTGCGAGAGCCGCTGCGCCGCCTGGGGCACCAGCCGTTCGCGCGGGCCCCAGACCCGCAGTTCGCGCAGCATCGAAGCCGCTGGCTTACCCTGGGCCACGCCCGAGGCGATTTTTGATAATACGCGAATTTCTTCGGTCAACGTCCAGAGCACCAGCACCGTGGCCTCGCCCTCGCCGCGCAGGCCTTCGAGCATGCGCACCAGGCGCGGCACGTCGCCGGCCAGCATCGCTTCAGACAGCTTGAACACGTCATAGCGCGCCACGTTGAGCACCGCATCGTGCACATCGTCGAACGTCAGTACGCCCGGTGGATGCAGCAGGCCGAGTTTCTGGATTTCCTGATGCGCTGCCAGCAGGTTGCCTTCCACACGGTCGGCGATGAACTGCAGTGCACGTCGGCCGGGCTCACCGGGCTCCACGCGCTGCTGCTGGCGCGCCAGGCGCTCGCCGATCCAGCCGGGCAGCTTGGTGCGGTCCACCGAATCGACCTTGATCGACACGCCCGCGCCTTCCAGCGCCGCGAACCACGCCGACTTGGCGGTCGCAAAATCCAGGCGCGGCAGCGTGATCAGCGTGATGGTGTCGGTGGCCGGGCCGGAGGGCGTGCCTGCCGCCAGTGCGCGCAGGGCTTCGCCGCCATCCTTGCCGGGCTTGCCGGAAGGAATGCGCAACTCGACGATCTTGCGATCGCCGAACAGCGACATTGATTGCTGCGCCTCCGTCACGCGCGACCACGAGAAGCCGCGCTCGACGCTCATCACCTCGCGTTCGGAGAAACCCTGCGCACGCGCGGCCTGGCGCAGCGCATCGACGGCTTCCAGCACGAGCAGGTGCTCGTCGCCGTGCACCACGTACAGCGGCGCCAGGCCCTTGGCAGCGGCCTGCTTGAGATGCCCTTCGAGCGCGTCGAGCCGCAGTTGCATGGCTAGCTTGCCACTTACGACGGCAGCTTCACGGCAGCCAGGCGCCGCACGAGCTGGTTGATCGCGTCGCCCTGCATGTCGCGGTAGAGCGCCGCTTCTTCGTAGTCCTTGGCGAGCACCTGCGTCTCGTTATACGAGAGATCGCGGAACTGCGTGATCTCCGACGGCGGAATCAGCATGTTGTCTTTCGCATCGCGCAACTGGAAGCGGAAGCGATACGTGATGCGGTATTCGCGCACCACACCTTGCGGCGTGAGCGACGAGATGGTCTTCACGCGGTCTTCGGCCAGCACGTCGAGCAGCGCATCGGCGTCTTTCTTGTCCGACACGATGACGGTGTCGGAGCCGTTGTCGATCAACCGGCGCAGCTGCGCGCGCATCAGCGAGTTCTGCGGCAGGTTGATGTACAGCTTCTTGAACGCGAAATCGGTATTCCCGCGCATGTGGAAGCCGCAGGCGGACAGCGCCGGCAGCGCAACCGCCAGGGCAAAGACAGAACGGCCGAAAGTGCGACGAGACAACGACATAACCATGCGTTCCTTGAGTGAGATGACCAATCAGGCCACCACGTTCACCAGACGGCCCGGCACCACGATGATCTTCTTGGGCGGCTTGCCTTCTGCAAATTTCTGGACCGCCTCGTCCTTGGCGGCAATCGCCTCGATGGCCGCGCGGTCGGCATCGGCCGGCACCACGATGCTGCCGCGCACCTTGCCATTGACCTGCAGCACGAGTTCGATCTCGCTCTGCACCAGTGCGCCTTCGTCGACCGGGGGCCACGGGGCGTCAAGCAGATCGCCGTAGGCACCGGCGTAGCCCAGCTCTTGCCACAGCACGTGCGTGACGTGCGGCACCACCGGGTACAGCACGCGCAGCAGAATGCCGAGGCCTTCACGGCGCGCATCGGCGCCGGCGTCCTTGGCACCTTCCAGCGCGTTGAGCATCTTCATCGTCGCCGAGACGACGGTGTTGTACTGCAGACGCTCGTAGTCGTAGTTGGCTTGCTTGAGCACGGTGTACAACTCGCGGCGCAGGGCGCGGTCGGCATCCGTGGCACCAGCGACGACACCGTTGCCATGGCCGGCACGAATCGCATCACCGTGCGCCACACCGAAGTTCCACAGACGGCGCAGGAAGCGCGAGGCGCCTTCCACACCGGCGTCATTCCACTCGAGCTGTTGCTCAGGCGGCGCGGCGAACATCGTGAACAGGCGCGCGGTGTCGGCACCGTACTGGTCGATCAAGGCTTGCGGGTCGATGCCGTTGTTCTTCGACTTCGACATCTTTTCCACACCGCCGATCACCACCGGCTGGCCATCAGCCTTGAGCGTGGCACCCACCGGGCGGCCGCGTTCATCGGTCTGCACGTCGACGTCGGCCGGGTTGATCCACTGCTTCTTGCCGGATGCGTCTTCGCGGTAGTACGTCTCGTTGAGCACCATGCCCTGCGTGAGCAGGTTGGTGAACGGCTCGTCAAACTTGACCAGGCCCAGGTCACGCATGACCTTGGTCCAGAAGCGCGCGTACAGCAGATGCAGGATCGCGTGCTCGATGCCGCCGATGTACTGGTCCATCGGCATCCAGTAATCGTTGCGTGCGTCGACCATGGTGGCGCCGTCCGGGCACGTATAGCGCATGTAGTACCAGCACGAATCGATGAAGGTATCCATCGTGTCGGTCTCGCGGCGTGCGGGCTTGCCGCACGACGGGCACGTGCACTCCAGGAAGCGTGGGTCCTTGGCGAGCGGGTTGCCCGTGCCGTCCGGCACGAGGTCTTCGGGCAGGCGCACAGGCAGATCTTGCTCCGGCACCGGCACGACGCCGCAGCTGTCGCAATGGATCAGCGGGATCGGCGTGCCCCAGTAGCGCTGGCGCGAGATGCCCCAGTCGCGCAGGCGCCAGGTGGTCTTCTTCTCGCCGAGGCCCTTGGCGGCAAGGTCGGCAGCAACAGCGTCGACGGCTTGCTGATAGTTCAGGCCGTCGTACTTGCCGCTGTGGAACAGCACGCCGTGTTCCTTGTCGCCGTACCACTCGGCCCAGGTGGTCGTGTCGTAGGGCTGGCCCTTCACGTCGATGACCTGCTTGATCGGCAGACCGTACTTGTTGGCGAACGCGAAGTCGCGCTCATCGTGTGCGGGCACACCCATCACAGCGCCGTCGCCGTAGGTCATCAGCACGTAGTTGCCGACCCACACCGGCACGGATTCGCCCGTGATCGGGTGCGTGACGGTCAGGCCCGTCGGCATGCCCTTCTTTTCCATGGTCGCCATGTCGGCTTCCATGACGCTGCCGTGCTTGCATTCGTCGATGAACGCGGCGAGTGCCGGGTTGGTCTGCGCGGCGTGCGTGGCGATCGGGTGCTCGGCGGCCACGGCGCAGAAGGTCACGCCCATGATGGTGTCGGCGCGCGTGGTGAAGACGTACAGCTTGCCATCGTTGATCAGCTTGCCGTCGTCACCGGGAATGCTGTGCGGGAAAGCAAAGCGCACGCCTTCGCTCTTGCCGATCCAGTTCTGCTGCATCAGCTTGACGCGCTCGGGCCAGCCCAGCGGGTTCAGATCCGCCAGCAACTCCTCCGCATACTCGGTGATGCGCAGGTAGTACATCGGGATCTCGCGCTTTTCCACCACCGCGCCCGAGCGCCAGCCGCGCCCGTCGATCACCTGCTCGTTCGCGAGCACGGTCTGGTCGACCGGGTCCCAGTTCACGGTGCCGGTCTTGCGGTAGGCGATGCCCTTTTCGAGCATCTTCAGGAACAGCCACTGGTTCCAGCGGTAGTAGTCCGGGTTGCAGGTCGCCACTTCACGCGACCAGTCGATCGCCAGGCCCATCGACTGCATCTGCTTCTTCATGTAAGCGATATTGTCGTAGGTCCAGGCAGCGGGCGCCACACCGTTGTTGAGCGCCGCGTTTTCCGCCGGCATGCCGAAGGCGTCCCAGCCCATCGGCATCAGCACGTTGTACCCCTTCATGCGCAGCTGACGCGTCATCACGTCATTGATCGTGTAGTTGCGCACGTGGCCCATGTGCAGCTTGCCCGACGGGTACGGCAGCATCGAGCAGGCGTAGAACTTGGGCTTGTCCGAGCCGTCAGCAGCGCGCGCGTGTTCGGTCACGCGGTAGGCATCTTGGGCCTGCCAGTGTTGCTGCGCTTGCTGTTCAACGTCGGACGGGGAGTATTTGTCTTGCATGGCGATGGGTCGCCCAGATGCCCCGGGCGATTGCAGCCTCGCGTTGCGCGCGCGGCCAGAAGTAAGTAACGGAAAAGGCCCGATTATACCGTCGCCACCCACCCCAACCGGGCGATGGCGGCGCTGCCAACAAGGCGCCGGACAGGCCTGCCGACGCCCTTTCCTGCCCGCCTGACTTACAGGCCGAGCACGTCGTTCATGTCGTACAGGCCCTTCTTGCCGGCCACGTACACCGCCGCGCGCACGGCACCTTCGGCATACGACTGGCGCGTGTTGGAGCGATGCGTGATCTCGATGCGCTCGCCGTCGCCGGCAAACAGCACGGTGTGGTCGCCCACGATGTCGCCGCCGCGCACGGTGGCAAAGCCGATGGTGCCCAACTCACGCGGGCCGGTTTCGCCCTCACGGGTGTAGACGGCGCGGTCGGCCAGCTTGGTACCCTGCGCCTCCGCCACGACCTCGCCCATCTTGAGCGCGGTGCCCGATGGCGCGTCGATCTTGTGCTTGTGGTGCGCTTCGATGATCTCGACGTCATAGCCCTGCGCCAGGATCTTGGCGGCCACTTCGATCAGCTTGAAGGTGGCGTTCACGCCCACGCTCATGTTCGGCGCCCAGACCACGCCAATCGACTCGCCATAGGTCTTGAAGCTGGCCTTCTGCTCGGCCGTGAAGCCGGTCGTGCCGATCACCACCGCGGTACCCAGCTCACGTGCGATGTTCAGATGGTTGATCGTCGCGTCCGGGCGGGTGAAGTCGATCAGCACGTCCGCTTGCGAAAGACCCGTGCGCACGTCGTCGGTCACGATCACACCGGTGGTCTTGCCCAGCTTGGCGCCAGCATCCTGGCCCACCATGTCGCTACCGGGGCGGTCCAACGCAGCGCCCAGTGTCACGCTAGGCGTGCGCAGTACGGTGTCGATCAGCATTTGGCCCATGCGGCCCGAAGCACCTGCAATCGCGATTTTCATGTTGGTCGATACAAAAGAGAGGCGGTCTGTAAAACGCACAAGCGGCGGAACCGGTCCGCCGCTCGCTCGAAGATGGTGTGCCGATGCGCTGGCTACGTGCGCTCAGGGCGAGGTGGTTGCCGGGGGCGGAACGCTGGTATCGGTGCCGCCACCGCCGGTGCGGCGCTCGGGCAATGTCACATCCACATTGTTCTTGGCGCCGGTGGTCGACTGCACGCGGTCGCTCATTTCAGCCGACGGAATCGACGGTGCGCGCGATGCCGGAGCAGCGCCTGCAGCGGCGGCCGCAGCCGCGGCGTCCTTCTTCGGGCGTTTGATGCCGTCGATTTCGGCGATCAGCTCCGACTCGGACGGCAGGTCGTCCGCGCCGACCCACTTGGCGAGGCGATCGCCATCAAACCACACGGTCAGCTTGCGTTCCTGCACCACGCTCGCGTTGCCGCGCTTGAACGAGAAGATGTAGTCCCAGCGGTTGGCGTGGAACATGTCGGTCAACAGCGGCGTACCGAGCACGAAACGCACTTGGTCACGCGTCATGCCTTCCTTGAGCTGCGCCGCCTGTTCGCGCGACACGAAGTTGCCCTGCACGATATCGATGCGATACGGCGTGATGGCATTGGCGATCTTGCGCGTGGTGCTGTCGTAGGTGCCGCATCCAGCCAGCAGCGCCGACACTGCCAGCATGGCCCCCACCAAAAGGCCGCCGCGACGGGCGGCATGGGCAACAACAGGGGCACAACGGACAGGACTGCGCGCAAAGGAAAAGGTCATGAGCGATCGGCCTTCAAACGGTTCCGGAGTGACCCGGTACGGGGGGAATCGGCGACGGCCCAGGCACATCGAGCAGGCCCGTCAATGGGACTTTTGCCGCCAAAACCCTTATGATTGGAATATCCGAACATTGTACTCTAGGGAGCCTGGCGCATGCCGAGTCCTGCAGACCTCAAGAACATCGGTCTGAAAGCCACGGTGCCGCGGTTGAAGATCCTCGAGATCTTTCAGACCAGCGAAGAGCGCCACATGAGCGCCGAAGACGTGTACCGCATCCTGCTCGCCGAGCACATGGACATTGGCCTGGCCACGGTCTATCGCGTGCTGACGCAGTTCGAGCAGGCGGGCCTGCTGTCACGCAACAACTTCGAATCCGGCAAGGCGATCTACGAACTGAACGAAGGCAAACATCACGATCACCTGGTGTGCCTCGATTGCGGGCGCGTGGAAGAATTCTTTGACGCGGAAATCGAGCAGCGGCAGCAAAGCATTGCCCGCGAACGCGGTTTTGCGTTGCAGGAACACGCGCTGTCGCTCTACGGCAACTGCACGAAAGACCCCTGCCCGCATCGCCCGAAACGCTGAAGCGCCATCGCAAAGCAAAACGGCCGCATCATCTGCGGCCGTTTTTCGTTGGGACTGAGGTAGCGGTGGATGTCAGGCGGACAGCCGCGTCTCATCCTCCTTTTCTGCATCGCCCTTGCCGCTCTTGCTGGCTTTGCCCGGCTCGCCGGCGGACAGCGGATGCGCAGGTGCGCCAGATGCCTGACCGGTGTATTCCGCCACCACCTGCTTGAACAGGCCGCGTGCCCACACTAGCATGGGGTGCGTGTTGCGGCTGCGGTGCCACAGCATGTTCAGGCCAAGCACGGTTTCAAGCTCCGCCGGCAATGGAAAGGCGTTCAGGTTGTACGCGTCACACACCAGATCTTTCATCAGCGAGTTGACCGTGAACACCATATCGGTCTGCCCGGCCACCTCGGCCTGCGTGCGCCAGCCGTGCACGGTCATGGTCGAGTTGCGCTTGAGACCGCGCTGCTGCAGCGCATAGTCCAGCGGAATGAGCGACGGCGCCGCGCGGCTGCCCGGGCTGCCTTGCGCAACAAAGATGTGCTCGCACTCCAGATACTGTTCGAGCGTGCAGCGATCGGCCAGGATCGGATGCCCCTTGCGGGCGCAGACCCACATGTTGAAGGAGGTCACCACCTCTTCCATGATCTCGGCGTGGCGCGTGGGGAACGGCGAAAACGCCAAATCCAACTCGTTGGCGCGCATGGCCGCCACGTCGGACTCCCACGACGAGGATTCCGTCAGGCGCACCTGCAAGCCCGGCGCCAGGCGCTTCACGCGCAGCAGGAAGCGGTCGAAGAGCGCGTCGCCCAGCGTGCCGGCAAAGCTAATGTTGAATGTGCCGGCGGCTTCTGCCGGATCAAACGTTGCGATATCGCCCTCGTTGATAGCGGCCCAGAGGTCCAGCATTTCGCGCACTTTGGGACCCAATTCGAGCGCCTTGGGTGTCGGCGTCAGGCCGTGCGGGACGCGGATAAAAAGGGGATCATCGAAAATCTCGCGCAAGCGCCCCAGCGAATGAGAGACCGCCGGCGCGGTCATATGCATTTTCTCAGCCACATAGGTGGCATTCCGCTTGCTGAGCAGCTCGACAAATATCACCAACAGTTTGGTATCGACGTTGACCATGGGATGCCTTGGCTCAGGAACAGCAGCCCTTGCCGCAGCAATGGGCCGGACGCGACAAAAATAGTTGCCACGTCAGAATGTAGTATTTGTTCAGTGTACGGACTGCAACCTGATTTTCAAAGCAAATTCCTGTAGCCTCGCCCGGCAGTTGCTTGCGCGCAAACGTTTCCGAATGAACACAAACAAAAGGCGACACCCCACAAAAGGATGCCGCCTGATAGAAAAAACGCGCCATCGGGCGCGTTTTCTCCAGCTTCACAAGGTTACTTGGCGATTACTTGGCCACCACACGTGCCATTTCCAGGCACTTGTTCGAGTAACCCCACTCGTTGTCGTACCAGCTCACGACCTTGATGAAGGTGCCGTCCAGCGCGATACCGGCTTCAGCGTCGAAGATCGAGGTGCGTGCATCGCCACGGAAATCCGTAGCAACGACCTTGTCTTCGGTGTAGCCGAGCACGCCCTTCAGTGCGCCCTGGCTCTGCGCCTTCATTTCGGCGCAGATTTCAGCATACGTGGCAGCGCTTTCCAGCTCGACGGTCAGGTTGACCACCGACACATCCGAGGTCGGCACGCGGAACGACATGCCGGTCAGCTTCTTGTTCAGCTGCGGGATCACCACGCCCACGGCCTTGGCGGCGCCAGTGCTCGACGGGATGATGTTTTCCAGGATGCCGCGGCCGCCGCGCCAGTCCTTGTTCGACGGGCCGTCCACGGTCTTCTGCGTGGCGGTGGCAGCGTGCACGGTCGTCATCAGGCCGCGCTTGATGCCCCACTTGTCGTTCAGCACCTTGGCAACCGGTGCCAGGCAGTTGGTCGTGCACGAGGCGTTCGAGATGATCGCTTCGCCCTTGTACGATTCGTGGTTCACGCCGAACACGAACATCGGGGTGTCGTCCTTCGACGGGGCCGACATGATCACCTTCTTGGCGCCCGCGTCGATGTGCTTCTGTGCGCCTTCCTTGGTCAGGAAGATGCCGGTCGACTCGATCACCACGTCGGCGCCGACTTCGTTCCACTTCAGCTCGGCCGGGTCCTTCACGGCGGTCAGGCGGATCTTCTTGCCGTTGACGACGAGCGTGTTGCCGTCGACCGCGACTTCACCGTCGAAGCGGCCGTGCACCGAGTCGTACTTGAGCATGTACGCCAGGTAGTCGGGCTCGAGCAGGTCGTTGATGGCAACGACTTCGACGTCCTTGAAGTTGGCGATGGCGGCGCGGAACACCATGCGTCCGATGCGGCCGAAGCCGTTGATGCCGATCTTGATGGTCATGGTCAGTCTCCTGATAGCAAAGATGAAATCGAAAGCAACGCGGCACCTCGTGGGTGCCGCATGCGCAAATTCAATTAAGCAATGACGCTCTTGGCGGTGTTCACCACGTTTTCAACGGTGAAGCCGAAGTGCTTGAACAGCACGCCTGCCGGAGCCGATTCACCGAACGTGTCGATGCCGACCACAGCCTGCACTTGGTATTTCCACCAGAAGTCGGTCACACCGGCTTCCACGGCAATGCGCGGCACGCCATGCGGGAGCACGCTGGCCTTGTAGGCCGAGTCCTGCTTGTCGAACACGGTGGTGGCCGGTACCGACACCACGCGGGCGTGGATGCCTTCGGCAGCCAGTTGGTCAGCCGCGCCGACCGCCAGCCCGACTTCCGAGCCGGTGGCGATGATCACCACGTCCGGCTTGCCGTTGGCCGCATCGCGCAGCACGTAGCCGCCGCGGGCGATGGCTTCGCGCGTGGCCGGATTGCGTGCTTGGAACGGCAGGTTCTGGCGGCTGAAAATCAGGCAGCTCGGGCCGTGCTGGCGCTGGATGGCAGCGGCCCAGGCGACGGCGGTTTCGGTGGTGTCGGCGGTGCGCCACACATCCATGTTCGGGATCAGGCGCAGGCTGGCGACGTGCTCGATCGACTGGTGCGTCGGGCCGTCTTCGCCCAGGCCGATGGAGTCGTGCGTGAAGACGAAGATCGAGCGGATCTTCATCAGCGCGGCCATGCGCAGCGCGTTGCGGCTGTAGTCGGAGAACGTCAGGAACGTGCCGCCGTACGGAATGTAGCCGCCGTGCAGCGCGATGCCGTTCATGATGGCGCTCATGCCGAACTCGCGCACACCGTAGTTGATGTGGTTGCCCCATGCATCCACGCGCACGGCCTTGCTGCCGCTCCAGTTGGTCAGGTTCGAGCCGGTCAGGTCGGCCGAGCCGCCCAGCAGCTCGCCCAGCACCGGGCCGTAGGCTTCCAGCGTGTTCTGGCTGGCCTTGCGGGTGGCGATGGTCTCGGCCTTGAGTTCGCACTTCTCGATGAACTCGTCGACGGCCTTCTCAAAGCTGGCCGGCAGTTCGCCACGCATGCGGCGCTCGAATTGTTCGGCTTCGGCCGGGTGGCGCTCGGAGTACGCATCGAACAGCGCGTTCCAGGCCTTTTCCACGGCTTGGCCTTGGCCTTTCGCATCCCACGCGTCGTACACGGCTTGCGGAACTTCGAACGGAGCGTGCGGCCATGCCAGCGCCTCACGCGCAGCGGCGATTTCCACGCCACCCAGCGGGGCGCCGTGCACGTCGTGACCGCCTTCCTTGTTGGGCGCGCCCTTGCCGATCACGGTGCGGCAGCAGATCAGCGTCGGCTTGCTCGACTTCTTGGCTTCGGCGATAGCGGCGTCCACAGCGTCGACGTTGTGGCCGTCCACGGCGCGGATCACGTTCCAGCCGTAGGCTTCGAAACGCTTCGGGGTGTCGTCGTTGAACCAGTGGACGACCTCGCCGTCGATCGAGATGCCGTTGTCATCCCACAGCGCGATCAGCTTGTTCAGGCCCAGCGTGCCGGCCAGCGAGCAGGCTTCGTGGCTGATGCCTTCCATCAGGCAGCCGTCGCCCAGGAAGACGTAGGTGTGATGGTTGACGATGTCAAAGCCGGGGCGGTTGAACTCCTGGCCCAGCAGGCGTTCAGCCAGCGCCATGCCGACGGCGTTGGTGATGCCTTGGCCCAGCGGGCCAGTCGTCGTCTCAACGCCGGGAGTGATGCCGTATTCCGGGTGGCCGGCGGTCTTGCTGTGCAGCTGGCGGAAGTTCTTCAGCTCCGACATCGGCAGGTCGTAGCCGGTCAGGTGCAGCAGCGCGTAGATCAGCATCGAGCCGTGACCGTTGGACAGCACGAAGCGGTCGCGGTCCGGCCAGCGCGGGTTCAGCGGGTTGTGACGCAGGTGGCGGCTCCACAGCGCCACGGCGATGTCTGCCATGCCCATCGGCGCGCCGGGGTGACCAGAATTGGCCTGCTGGACGGCGTCCATGGCAAGCACGCGGATGGCGTTGGCCATCAGCTGAGTGGGCTGGGTGGTATTCGAGTGGAGTGCGGGGGCGGTCATGCGAACCTGCGGGCGGAGAGACGGTAGGCGGGAAAACCGCGATTTTACCAGACGGACATGTCCCCGCTGGGGTGATCGCGGTCAGAAAAACGGGGGACAGCGCCCCCTCCCGGCCCCCTCGCCCGCCAGGCTTACCACTCCGCCACGGAACCGTCGGCGTGGCGCCACACGGGGTTGCGCCAGTCGGGGGCTTCCTTGCTGCGCTCGATGACCAGCGCTTCGTCAATGTCCACGCCCAGGCCCGGCAGGCGCGGCGGGCGGATATAGCCGCCTTCCAGCGCGAAATCCGCCTTGTTGCGCACGTAATCGAGCAATTCGGCGCCCTTGTTGTAGTGGATGCCCATGCTTTGCTCCTGCAACGTGGCGTTCCAGCTGACGAAATCGACGTGCAGGCAGGAGGCCAGCGCAATCGGCCCAAGCGGACAATGCGGCGCCAACGCCACATCGTAGGCCTCCGCCATGGCGGCGATCTTCACGCATTCGGTAATGCCGCCCGCGTGCGACAGATCCGGCTGCAGGATCGACACCCCGCCCGCCTCCAGCACGCGCTTGAAATCAAAGCGCGAGAACATTCGCTCCCCGGCGGCAATCGGCAGATGGGTCTGCGCGGCCAGGCGGGCGTAGGTCTCAGCTTGCTCGGCCAGCACGGGTTCTTCGATGAAGAGCGGGCGATACGGCTCCAACTCCTTGATGAGCACCTTGGCCATTGGCGCAGACACGCGGCCGTGGAAATCCAGCCCGAACTCGACCGTGTTGCCGAACGCCGAGCGAATCTCCGCCACCTTCGCCACCGCCGCATCCACCGCACGAGACGTGTCGATGATGCCCATCTCCTCGCAGCCGTTGAGCTTGAAGTGGTCAAAGCCGCCGGCCTGCAGCGCCTTCATGCCGGCAATCACATCGGCCGGACGGTCGCCGCCGACCCAGCTATAGGTGCGCATCTTGTCGCGCACGAGGCCGCCGAGCAGTTCATACACCGGCACGCCCAGCACCTTGCCCTTGATGTCCCACAGCGCCTGGTCGATGCCGGCGATGGCGCTCATCAGGATCGGGCCGCCGCGATAGAAACCGGCGCGGTACATGGTCTGCCAGAGGTCGTTGATACGGCTGGGGTCCTGGCCGATGAGGTAGTCGGACAGCTCATGCACCGCTGCCTCCACTGTGCGAGCGCGGCCTTCAATAACGGGTTCCCCCCAGCCGGTGACGCCTTCGTCGGTTTCGACTTTCAGGAACATCCAGCGCGGCGGCAGGCGGTAGGTGGTCAGGCGGGTGATTTTCATGGATGGATCGTGCGGTCGGATTGGACAGAACGGTAGGCGGAGACGAAGGCGTGCGCGCGTTCGGCGGTGCGTTCGACGGGCTGGCCGGGGCGATACAAGTCGGAGCCAAGGCCTGCGCCGATGCAGCCCGCAGCGAGGTAATCGGCGAGGTTCTCCGGCGTGATGCCGCCCACAGCGAACACGGGCACCTCAGGCGGCAGCACGGCCTTGAGCGCGCGCACGTAGCCGGGGCCGAGATTGCCAGCGGGGAAGATCTTCAGCGCTTCAGCACCAGCGTCCAAGGCGATGAAGGCCTCGGTGGCGGTCATGCAGCCGATACAGGTGACGAGCTTGCGCTCAGCCGCCGCGCGGATGACATCTGCATTCGTATTCGGCGTGACGACCAGCTTGCCGCCGGCGGCGACCATCAGCTCGACATCTTCGGGGCGCAGCACAGTGCCGGCGCCGATCAGGGCGCGATCCCCGAAGGCACGGCCGGCCAGTTGCACACTCTGCGCCCAGTCGGGCGAGTTCAGCGGAATCTCGATCGCGTCGAAGCCGGCATCGACCAGCGCCTGCGTGTGCGCAAGCACCTCGTCGGGGCGGATGCCGCGCAGGATGGCGATCAGCGGAAGGTGAGTTGTCCAGGTCATGCGTTACTCGTGATAGAGCTGCGAGCGGCCGCCATCGATCAGGATGTCGGTCGCGTTGATGAAGCGGGCCTCGTCGGAGGCGAGGAACAGCGCGGTGTAGGCCACTTCTTCCGGCTCGCCGATGCGCTTGCAGGGCAATAGCTCAGCTTGGCGACGGCGCTCGGCTTCGGGGTCGGGCGCGGCGGCAAAGCCCGCCTCGGCAATCGGCGTGAGGATCAGTCCCGGCGAAATCGAATTCACCCGAATCCCGCGCGCCG
Source organism: Ralstonia sp. 25C (assembly GCF_051904805.1). Lineage (NCBI taxonomy): Bacteria > Pseudomonadati > Pseudomonadota > Betaproteobacteria > Burkholderiales > Burkholderiaceae > Ralstonia > Ralstonia sp. 25C. The sequence goes on from NZ_CP196737.1 coordinate 1,296,889, forward strand.
CATATTCAATGCCCAGCGCACGCGTGAGCCCGATCAGCCCGTGCTTGGCCACCGGATACGGAAACGCGCCCGGAATGATCTTGTGCCCGTGCACCGACGCGATGTTGACGATGCTGCCCGCCCCACGCGCCAGCATGTGCGGCAGCACGGCGCGCGCGCAGTGCCACGCGCCTTCCAGATCGACGGAGAGGCAGCGCGCCCAGTCCGCTTCGCTGAGCTCGAGCGGATCGGCAAACACGTTGATGCCCGCGTTGTTGACCAGCACATCGATGCCGCCGAAGCGCTCGACGCCCGCCGCGACCATCGCGTCGATCTGGCTGCGGTCGCGCACGTCGGCTTGGATGAGGAGGATGTTGTCGTCGTCACCAATGGACGCGGCGAACGCTTCCGCGCGTTCGTCACGCACCAGCGCGTTGACGATCACGCGCGCGCCATGTTGTGCGAACAGCTTGGCAATCGCGCCGCCAATGCCCTGCGTGGCACCCGTCACCAGGGCGACCTTGCCGGCCAAGCGCGGGGGGAAAGACGTCGGAGAAGCGGTCATGCGTGAGAACGGCTCGCGGTGAATTGATAGCTGCGCGCCAGGCTCTGGCCGGTGCCGAGGATGGTCAGCCCGTGGTCTTCCGGCAAACCTAGCAGGTTGTGCGCGTTGATGGCGTGGTCGACGGGTTCGAAGCAGAAGAAGTCGAAGCCCGTTGGTGTGTAGAGCACGTAGCGCGAGGTATCCGCGGTCATCGACAGCGACAGGCGCCGGCCAGGCCACACGATCTGGGCTTGGCCATCCCAGCCCTCGAAGCTGTGGTTGATGTCGGCCCCCGCTGCGAGCGGCTGCAGCTTGTGGAAATCCGCGTCGGCGGGCGGCGCCTGCAAGACCTTCGGCAGATGGTCGGGCGCGGCCTGCCACATGCCGGTCGCACACGCTTGCAGCCGCACGTCCGGCGTGCGCGGGAAGAAAGGATGCAGCCCCAAGCCGAATGGCAGCGGCGCGCTTTCGTTCCGCACGGAGAGCGCCACGTGCAGCGCATTGCCACTCAGCGTGTAGCGCAGCCGCGCCGCGTAGCGGAACGGCTGACCGCTGTCGACCACAGCCGCCAGTTCGACCGACACCTCCGTCTGCGAGACCACCCGCCACGGCATCAGCCAACCGTGGCCGTGCAGTGGATACGCTTCGCCTTCGCGCGTGAGTGGCACGTCGACGGTGCGCCCCTGGAACGTAAAGCGCCCGCCGCCGATGCGGTTGGACCACGGCACCAGCGGGAAGCAGGCGAGCGTTCGCGGATCGTGCAGTGCTGCATCGACAGTGCCCGGCCGGAAGATGGGCACGATGTCGCCATCGCCAAGCCAATCGAAGCGCAGCAACCCACCGCCAGCTTCAGGGAGCACGTCGGCGCGCAATGCGCTGTTCTCAAGCCGCAACGTGGGCATGGCCGAAACGGGCCTCCGGCAATCCGCGTACGTTGGGCACAGCGAGTTGGAGCGTCGCGCCAGCGTTCGGGTCTTCTGCCAGGCGATGCGCCGACAAGCCATCGCGCGCCGTCGTCAAATACAGCGCATTGAACGCAGCGCCGCCAAAGGCGGGGCACGTCGGCTGCGACGTCGGCACAGACAGGCGCGCCAGCACGCGGCCGTCGGGCGCATAGCGCGTGAGGCGGTTGCCGCCCCACTCTGCGTTCCACAGGCAGCCTTCTGCATCGACCGTGGAGCCATCGGGCGAGCCCTTGTGGTGCCCTTCAGCATCTTGGTCACGCAGATCGGCAAAGAGGCGGATGTTGCCGACGTTGCCGGTTTGGCCGTCGTAGTCGCATGCGTGGATGTGGCGACTCTCCGTATCGCACCAGTACATCGTCCCGCCGTCGGGGCTGAAGGCGATGCTGTTGGCGATGGCGATATGAGGCAGCGCCAGGCGTTGCAGCACGCCCATGGGCGTGAAGCGGTAGAAGCTGCCGGTCGGCTCCGGGCCGCCTTCGTGCATCGTGCCGAAGACGTAGTTGCCGCAGCGGTCGGCACGGCCGTCGTTGACGCGCGTGGTGGGGTTGTCGGCCTCCACGTCGGCCAGCGGCTGCAACGTGCCGGTGTGCGTATCGAAGAGGACGACCTTTTTGGCGAGCCCGAGAATCAGCACACCAGGAGCGTCCGTCAGCACGAACGAGCCCACGCGCTGCGGCAGCGACCATTGGCGCTCCTTGCCGGTCGCGGGATCGTGCTGCCACAGCAGCGATTCCTGGATGTCGGTCCACCACAGCACGTTGAGTTCGTCGTCCCAGACGATGCCCTCGCCGAGCGTGCAGCGCAGATCAGAGAGGATGGTTGCTTTCGTCATCTCTGCGTCCTCAATCCCGACCACCGCGATTCTTCAATTGGTCCACCAGCACCGCTGCCAGCAGGATCGCGCCGCGCACGAGGTACTGATAGAACGCGTCGATGTTCAGCAGGTTCATCGCGTTCTGCACGGTGCCCATGATCAGCACGCCGACCAGCACCCCGCTGATGGTGGCGCGGCCGCCCAGCAGCGACACACCGCCCAGCACGCAGGCCGAGATCACGTTCAGCTCAAAGCCCTGCGCCGCATTCGGTTGGCCGCTGGTGATGCGCGCCGCCAGAATCACGCCGGCCAGCGCGGCAATCACGCCCTGAATCAGGAAGATGACGATGCGCGTCATGTTGACGTTCACGCCCGCCAGACGCGCCGCTTCCGGGTTGCCGCCAATCGCCAGCGTATTGCGCCCGTAGATCGTCTTGTTGAGCAGCACGCCAAACACCACGAAGCACAGCCCCGCCACCCACACCGGCGTCGGCACACCAAAGACGATGGTGTTGCCCAGATCGAAGAAGGACATATCGGCCACGCCCACCGCCTGTCCATGCGAGGCAATGAAGGCCAGCCCGCGCACGATTTCCATCGTGGCCAGCGTGGTGATCAGCGCATTGATCTTCAGCTTGGCGATCACGAAACCGTTGATGCCGCCGATGACCGCCCCCGCCACCAGACTGGCGCCAATGCCCAGCGCGATGCTGCCGGTCGCGTTGATGATCATCGCGCAGAGCACGCCGGCAAATGCCACGGTGGAGCCAATCGACAAGTCAAAGTCGCGCGAGGCCAGGCAGAACATCATGGTGCAGGCCACCATGCCGATCTGCGAGACGGAGAGCGCCAAGCCCACCATGTTCTGCCACGAGAAGAAGTACTCGACCGAGAACGACAACGCGGCAAACAGGATGGCGAAAATCAGCGGCAGGCTGAAATCGTCCAGCAGGCGAAGGAGGCGCGTTTTGTTCATAGACGCAGTTGTGTTATTCGGGGCCGACGCAGCCAGGGCGTCGGCATGTTGCAAACGTTGAGACTGGGACATCTTGGACTCCGGGGTTCTCATGCAGCCAGCGGCGGCAAAGGTGCGGACGGCAGCGGCGCAGATTCAGGACGCAGTGCCAGCTTGAGCACAGCCTGTTCGTTTGCCTGCTCGCGCGGCAGTTCTCCGGCGATGCGGCCTTCGCTCATCACCAGCACGCGGTCGGCCACGCCGAGGATCTCCGGCAATTCGCTGGAGATCATCAGCACGGCCACGCCGCGTTCGGCCAGCTCGTACAGCACCTGGTAGATCTCGTTCTTGGCACCGACATCGATGCCGCGCGTGGGCTCGTCGATGATCAGCACGCGCATGTCGTCTTCCGCCAGCCAGCGCGCCAGAATGGCCTTCTGCTGGTTGCCGCCCGACAGCAGGCGGATCGGCTGCTCGCGGTTGGGCGTCTTGATGCGCAGCCGGTTGATGTAGTGATCAGCGGTTCTCGCTTCCTGCTTGTCGTTGACGAACAAACCGAAGCGGCGCTGGTTGCGCCGGCAACTGATGTTGATGTTCTCCGACACCGAGCGGCAGCCGATGATGCCTTCCTCCTTGCGGTCTTCCGGGCACAGCACGATGCCTTGGCGGATGGCGTCGGCCACATCGCAGATGCGGATCGGCGCGCCGTCCAGCGCGATGCTGCCGGCGGTCTTGCGATCGGCACCGTAGATAAGACGCGCCAGTTCCGAGCGCCCTGCACCCACCAGCCCGAACAGCCCGACGATCTCACCACGCCGTACGGACAGGTTCGCCGGCTCCGCCAGCTTCGGGCCCATCAGGCCCTCCACTTGCAAGCGCACTTCACCGAGCGGCCGCGCGCGGTAGTCAAAGATGTCGTCGATCTGGCGACCGACCATCTGCGCCACCAGCTCGTCACGCGTGACATTGGCCATCGCCGGAAAATCCGCCACCTTGCGGCCATCGCGGAAGATCGTGCAGCCGTCGCACAGCTCGAAAATCTCATCCAGCCGGTGCGAGATGTAGATCAGCGCCCGGCCCTGCGCCCGCAGGTCTTTCACCAGACGGAACAGGATGTCGGTCTCGCGGATCGACAGCGAACTCGTCGGCTCATCCAGCGCAATCACGCGCGCATCGCGCAGGATCGCCTTACAGATTTCGACCATCTGGCGCTGGCCGATCGACAGATGCTTCAGCTTGGCGCGCGGGTCCAGATCCACGCCGATGCGGCCGAGCTGTTCGCGCGTCCAGGCCATCGCCTCCCGCTGGCGGATAAACCCGCCGCTGGCCGGCAGGTGGCCGAGCAGCAGGTTGTCCATCACCGTCAGCTCGGGCACCGTCTGCAGTTCCTGGTGGATGACCGCAATGCCCGCCGCCAGCGCCGCCCGCGTGGTCGGGAACGCGGTCGGCTTGCCCTCGACGACGATCTCCCCGCCATCCGGCTGGTAATCGCCGCCGAGGATCTTCAACAGCGTCGACTTGCCCGCGCCGTTCTCGCCCAGCAAGCCGTGCACGCGGCCGCATTCGATGCCGAACGACACATCGGACAGCGCCCGCACACCCGGAAACACCTTGCTGATGCCACGAAACTCAAGAAACGCCGACATGGCAAGTCTCCTTCAACAACGTTGTCCGCAAGATCACAAACCCATCTCTTGGCGGACCTGCTTCTCGTTGTCGCGCGTCATCAGGCGGCCGCTGGTGAGGATGAGGGGTTCGGGCGCCTTGTTGGCCTTGATCCACTCGTACATGTTCACCGAGGTCTCGTAGCCGTGACGCTTCGGGCTGATCAGCACGGTGCCGAAGAAGCCGGTCTTCTCGGGCTTGGCGAATTCGTTGAGTGCCGACTGGCTGCCGCCGATGCCCACACCGATGATGTCCGCCGGCTTCACGCCATGGCCTTCCGCTGCGCGCACGGCACCCAGCACCGCTTCGTCATTCAGGCCGAACGCAATCCAGTGCTTGAACTTCGGGTTCTTGGTGAGCGTGATGTTGGCGGCGTTGAAGGCGGCTTCGGTATCCGTCTTGGCCTGCGGGCTGGTCAGCACGTTGGCGGCCGGGAAGCCCGCCTTGGTGAGCGCCGCGACGGCACCGTCGGTGCGCTCCTTGGCGGTCGGCAGTTGGTCGTACGCAATGCGGATGGCGCCGACTTCCGACAGGTTCCAGCCGCGCTTCTTCATCTCCTGCGCGATGGCGTCGCCCACCTGCTCGCCGATCTTCGTGGCCGAGATCCCCATGTGCGGCACCGACTCGATCGGCTTACCGGCGCCGTCGACCAGGCGGTCATCCACCGTCATCAGCTTGAGGTTGTTCTGCTTGGCCTTGGCCACCACCGCCGGGCCGAGCTTCACGTCCGGCACGCAGATCACGAAACCCTGCGCGTGCTGCGCGCCGAGGTTATCGATAGCGGTCAGCACTTCGCCACCGCTGGGCACGCCGATCTTCACCAGCTTGAAGCCCTTCTCCTTGGCGGCCTGGTCGGCGAACTTCCATTCATCCTGGAACCAGGGCTCTTCCGGCTGCTTGACCAGGAAGCCGATCTTCACGTCGTCCGCCGCATGGGCAAACACCGAAAAGCCGCCGGCCATGGCGAACAGCGTGGCAGCTGCGATGGCTTTAAACGTACCGCGTCGTTGTTGGTTCATCTTGTCTCCTTGTGATGTCGTCTTGGCGACACCTGTTTTGCTGTGGATAACCACTGTGGACAACTGCTGTGGATAACCGTTGTGGATAAATCGGTTTGGCCGCGCCAGCACTGGGCTTACGCCGCCTTCAACGTCTTCACCAAACCACGCTCGCGGGCGATGGCAATCGCGCCGCTGCCGGCCAGGTGTTCCTGCTGTTCATTGCTCGTCACGGTGACCTTGCCGGAGAAGAAATCGTCGTCCGACACCAGCACGGCCAGCGACTCACGCAGCAACGGCTTGCCCGTGATGACGAACTGCGTGCCCGGGTTCATGCGGATCGCGCTGCTGTTCTTGAGCGTGAGCAGATCCGCGCCCAGCACCGCGCCCAGCAAGAAGTTGGCCCGCGCATTGCGTTCGTAGATCGTGAACTGGCCCAGCGTGCGCACCATGAAGCAGGCACGCCCTAGGCCGATGCTGCTGGCACTGCGCGCACCGGCCAGCAACATCTCCGGATCGACTTCCGTGGCGAAGTCGGAGTCCAGCGAATCCGCCAGGATGGTGTTGTGCGTGATCACGTGGAGCAGTTCGCCGGCCAGCGTCGTCACGCAGCCGGTGATGCGCTGGTCGGCGTCCAGATGCACGAACTTCGAGTGCGAGCCCGGCAGCACGATCACCGCCGGTTCCGTGATGCCCAGGCGCGAGACCAACCCCATGGTCTCCACCTCTTCGCCACGCATCATGTCCATCGACTCGATGTTGTGCAGGCCCAGGTTGTCCACCGGATTGCGCACGCCCGGCACAAACCAGATCGGCTTGTCGCACACCTCGGCGATGCTCGCCTGCACCATCCCCGCCGCCAGATCGCGCAGGCCGGCCGGCGCAGTCAGGTGCGGCACCTCGTGCAGCCCCACGTTGGAGGTGATCATGCCGGAGGCCAGCACCAGGTCGACCTGGTTCATGCCGAAACCGGCCTTCTGCAGCGCGGCTTCAATGGTGTCTTGCACGCCGCGCTGCAGCGTCGTTTTGTTGCCGGTGATGGCGGTGTCGCGCACCCCGACCTGGCGCGCGGCCTGGCAGAGCGCAACGTCATCACGCCACACGGTGACGCGCGTGTTGGTGGTACCCGTATCGATGGTGAGGATGTTCATGCGTGGCATTGCTTGGGAGTGGGCCCGGGGGGCGTTAGAACGAGTGGACGATGCCGGTGTACGCCCCCAGCTGGTTCTTGCCCGGCGCCGGGTTGTTGTTGGTCGCCTCCACCGAGAAATTGGCGTTGGCGCTGTTCTGCACCGTGCCCACGCTCGCGTACAACAGCGTGCGCTTGGACAGGTTGTAGTTGGCGCCGGCCATGAACAGGTTGGCGTTGCCGCCGCCGTGGTTCACGTTGACGCGGTAGGCGGCGCCGATCAGCGTAAGCGCTGGCGTCAGCTCGTAGTTCACGCCCAGCCAATAGTGGTTGGCCTTGGTCGGTGCACCGACCGGGGCATCGGGTGCAGACAGGTTCTCGTACACCGCAAACAGCTTGGCCTTGCCGATGGTGAACGTGCCGCCCACCGTCGCTTCCTTCGAGAAGTTGAAGATGTCGGTGTACTTGCCGTTGGCGTCGCGGATCACGTCATAGATCGCGCGCACTTCCACGGGACCGGCGGTGTAGACGGCGGACACGCCATCGCGGCGGCTATTGGTGAAGGAGCCAGGCTGTTCGCCCAGGCCGGTCTGCAGGCCGAACTGGAAGCCGCCCCAGGTGGGGCTCTGGTATTCGACGATGTTGTTGGCGCCTTGCCAGTTGCGGCCGCGCACCAGCGTGGCGGAGCCGATGAACTGTTGGCCAGTCGGGTCGAGGAACCAGACGTCGTTGCTGATGAAGAGGTTCTTACCGGCGGTCAGCGTGCCCCAGCTGGGGCTGGACAGGCCAACGTACGAACGCCGGTTGAAGAGCGCATCCCCGTTGGTTTTACCCTGCGCGGCGCCAAAGCCGGATTCCAGGCGGAAGACGGCCTGCAAACCACCGCCCAGGTCCTCTTTGCCCATGAACCCGAACATGCTGGTCCCCCACTGGTTGTCAGCGGCGCGCCAGAGGCTGCCGCCCGGCGCGGTCGCCGTGGGGGCGACGTTGTTCTGGTAGTCGATGCCGCTGGCGACGCGGCCGTACAGCGTGACGTTGGTTTGTGCGAGGGCGGGAGCGGTCCAGCCAGCGAGCGCAAGGCCGCACGCCAGCATCCCGCGAACAGCGGTGGTTCGATTCATGACGTCTCCTGAATGTTTTTGTAGGCGGGGCCGGCGCGTCGCGTGGATGGAGATCGCTGGAGGCAGACACCAGGCGAGTGCAAACCGTCCCCAGGCGCATTTGTAGTTGCAGTGTGCAGAACGTGGCAAACTACAAATTCTTCGCGGTACGTTAAATTTTTCTTAACGAGAACGCATGGCGAGACGCCTACCTCCCCTTAACGCATTGCGCGTCTTTGAAGTTGCGGGCCGCCACCTGAGCTTCAGCCGGGCCGCCGACGAGCTTTGCGTGACCAACGCCGCCGTCAGCCACCAGATCAAACAGCTCGAAGATCATCTCGGCAAGAAGCTCTTCGCGCGCCGCAACAACCAGCTCACGCTGACGGACGCCGGCGAGAACTACCTCCCCCGCGTGCGCGACGCCCTGCGTGCGCTGGAACAGGCCACCGACCTGCTGATGGACACCGCCGACACGCCATTGCGCGTGGCCGTGCCGCCAACCTTCGGCGCCAAATGGCTGGTGCCGCGCCTGTACCGCTTCTTCAACCAGCACCCACATGTGCGCGTCGAGGTCTCGACCGCCGACGTGCAAGACCACGGCCAGTTCGACCTCTGCATCGACGATCGGCAGATCAATGCGCCCAACCTGCGCGTCGAATGGTTCACCTCCACCGATTTCTTCCCCGTGTGCAATGCCGCCATGCAAGCGGCGATTCGCATGCCGCAAGACCTGGCTGCGCACACCCTGCTGCACGAGCGCGGCGGACGCCACCTCGCACATCACCCGACGTGGCAGCAATGGCTCGACGAGGTGGGGGTACGCCAGATCGACGCCACACGCGGGCCGGCGTTCTCCGAAGCGCTGATGGCGCTGCAAGCCGCCATTGACGGCCAGGGCGTGGCGCTCGGCCAGGGCATCCTCGTGGAATACGACATCGCCGCCGGGCGCCTGGTGCGGCCCCTGGCGACGGAGGCCTCGCTACGGCTGTCGTACTACCTCATCCACCCGCGCGAAGCCGTGGAGCACGCGGGCTTTGCGCTGTTCCGGCAATGGCTCATCGACGAAGTGGCGCGCGGTGCCGGCCGCGCGCGCAATCTACAGGCGCCGGGCGAGGTGTTTTGATTTCTTTTTGATTGTGGCGTGGCAAGCGCTCTACACTAATCGTCCGGCGTTTTCCTATTTCAAGAGCCCGCCATGAGCTTCCCCCGCCCCGCCAATACCCCGTGGCTCGTCCCCTACCTGACGGTGCGCGACGCGTCCGCCGCCATCGGCTTCTATCGCAACGCGTTCGGCTTTGCGGTACAGGACGAAGTGCACGACCACGGCCGGCCGATCCACGTCGAGATGACCTACCAAGGCCAGCTCATGCTGATGTTCGCGCCCGAGGGCGTATTCGGCTCCACCGCCAAGGCCCCGGCCGGTGCGGGCTTTGAATGCCCGCAGAGCTTCCACCTGTATTGCGACGACGTCGACGCCGCCTACCAGCAGGCGCTCGACCAGGGCGCCACGTCGATCATGGCGCCGCACGACGCCTTCTGGGGCGAGCGCTACGCCGCCGTGCGCGACCCCGACGGCTACCGCTGGGGTCTCGCCTGCCGGCCTGCGCCCGCCGCCTGATCGCCCCACCCGATTCACCATAAGGATTGCTGTAATGGGGCTCCCCCGCTTTTACGTCGATACCCCACTCGCCCCGCACACGACCATCGCGCTGCCGGAGGCCGTCACACGCCATATCCATGTCCTGCGCCTGGCCACGGGCGACGAGGTCTGCCTGTTCGATGGCTCCGGCAATGAGTTCCGCGCCCGCCTGGATGCCATCAACAAGCGCGACGCCACCGCCAGCCTGACGGATGCGACGCAGCCCGACACCGAGGCGCGCTACGCCATCACGCTCGCTCAGGGCATTGCCGGCGGCGACAAGATGGATTGGCTGATCGAGAAATCGGTGGAGCTGGGCGTGCACGCCATCGCTCCGCTGCAGACCGAACGCGCCGTGGTGCGACTCTCCGGCGAGCGCGCCGCCAAGCGCGTGCAGCACTGGCAAGCGCTGGTGCAGGCCGCCTGCGAGCAATGCGGCCGCGCACGCGTGCCGGCTGTCGCACCCATTGCCACGCTGCGCGAATGGCTGGCGGGCGCCGAATCAACGAACGCGACCGACGTGCCGCGCGTGTTGCTGTCACCGCGCGGCACGCAATCGCTCACGCAATGGGCCGTGCAGTCGCGCGAGCGGATTGAAGCCCGCGGCATCGTCCTGCTGATCGGCCCCGAAGGCGGGCTCTCCCCCGACGAGGAAGCGCTGGCCGAAGCCGCCGGTTTCTTACCGTTGACACTCGGGCGACGTATTCTGAGAACGGAATCGGCGGCGCTCGTGGCCGTGTCCGCGCTGCACGCCGTGCTCGGCGAGTTTTGAGTTCTGTGTTCTGACAACGCAACACTGACCGTTTGATCCCCCGGCGGGCGCCTATCCCTGTCCCGCCATTGACCATAGGAGCTTCATCATGGGTCTACTCGATTCCATCCTCGGCGGCGGCAATGACGCCAGCGGCGCGCAATCGTCGTTGCTGGGCAACAAGAAAGTGCTGCTCGCCGTGGGCGTGCTGGCCTATCTGGCAATGAAGCACGGCAAAACGCCAGACGCCGGCAACGGTGCCCAACCGCAGCAAGAGCAAGACGGCGGCCTGTTTGGTTCGCTAGGTAGTCTGCTCGGCGCCGCAGGTGGAGCCGGCGCGCTCGGCAGCCTGCTGGGCGGTGCCGGCGGCCTTGGCGGCGTGCTCGGCGGGTTGCTCGGCGGTGGCGGCGGTAACGCAGATCAGGCGGCGGCAGGCGGTCTCGGCCCGCTGCAGCAGATCCTGGAGCAGGCCGGTCTGGGCGAGCAGGTCAAATCGTGGATCGGCAACGGCCAAAACCTGCCGGTGTCCGGCGAGCAGATCACGCAAGCGCTAAGCGGCACGGGCGCGCTGGAAGAAGTGTCGAAACTGGCGTCCAGCTTCGGGATCAACGAAAGCGATCTCGCCAACCAGCTCGCCGAAGGTCTGCCGGAAGCTGTGAACCATCTCACGCCGCAAGGTGCGCTGCCGGCTGCCTGAGCGCACTCGCTGCCATGTCATGTTGAAGAGCCCGCAATTGCGGGCTCTTTTCGTTTCCGATGTCCGACGGGCGCCGGATCAGCCCTGGCTGTCGTAGGCCGTGCGCCCCGCCGTGCGCAGCGCCTCCACCACATGCATGGCGGCCGGCGACAGCAGCCGATCGGTGCGCGTGATGATGCCGAAGTCGTCCATCTGGCAGGGCATCGCCAGCGGCAGGATTTCCACCATGCGATACGACGCGTAGTACTGCGCGACATCCACGCCGATCACGGCCAGCATGTCGCTCTGCTGCAGGATGCGCGTGAGAAACAGCAGCGCGGAGGTTTCCACCACGCTGGTCGGCGCCGTGAGGCTGGCTCGCTGGAACATCAGGTCAAACCGGTGGCGTAGCACGCTGCCGATGGGCGGCACCACCCACGTGGCGGCTTGTACGTCGTGCAGGGTCAGCGTCGGCTCTGCCAGCAAGGGATGCCCCGGCCGCGCGACGGCCACGACCGGCTCGTCGGCAAGCGGCTCGTAACGCAGGTGCAGCTTGTCGTGCTCAGCAAACAGCCGGCCGATGACGAGGTCGAGTTTGTCCTGTGCGAGTCGCTCCAGCAGCACATTGCTGTTCTCGATTTCCAGCGAGACGCGCAAACCCGGGTGCTCGCGCGTGACCTGTGCCACCACCGGCGGCAGCAGTCGCACGCCCGGTGAGGTGATGGTGCCGACCGCCACGTGGCCGAGATGGCCGGCCTTGAGCCCAAGCACCTCTTCCTGCGCCTGATTCAGGCTGCCGACCACTGCGCGCGCGTGGCGGATCAGCGCGTCGCCGTAACGCGTGGGCCGCATGCCGCGCGGCATGCGCTCGAACAGCGGCACATCCAGCATCGCTTCCAGCTCGCGTAGCAGCTTGGAGGCCGCCGGCTGCGTCATGTTGAGCACCGCCGCCGCACGGTGGATGTTGCCTTCCTCGGCCAGCGCAATCAGCAGCAGCAATTGCCGCGTCTTCAAGCGCGCACGCACATACCACGGGCTGGAATTCGACATGGGGGTTTCCCTGAGATACCGGATTGGATATCAATGAAGACCAATATTTCATTGGAAGGATATCAGGCCGCTCCGTACACTCGGGCCGATCAAAACCACAACCACACCGGAGACAACGGACGTGCCGCGCGGCGACCTGCCACGCAGCCGGTCGGTGCGCATGCCTAGCGCTCGCCTGCGTCCGTCACACGCACCCATGTCGGAAACAAAACGCAAGCTGCGCTCGGCCCAATGGTTCGGCACTGCCGACAAGAACGGCTTCATGTATCGGAGCTGGATGAAGAACCAGGGCATTCCCGATCATGAATTCGACGGTCGCCCCATCATCGGCATCTGCAACACGTGGTCGGAGCTCACGCCGTGCAACGCGCACTTCCGCAAACTGGCCGAGCACGTCAAGCGTGGCATTTACGAGGCGGGCGGGTTTCCGGTGGAGTTTCCGGTGTTCTCCAACGGCGAGTCGAACCTGCGCCCGACGGCCATGCTCACGCGCAACCTCGCGGCCATGGATGTGGAAGAAGCGATTCGCGGTAACCCGATCGACGCGGTGGTGCTGCTCACCGGCTGCGACAAGACCACCCCTGCCCTACTGATGGGCGCGGCCAGCTGCGACGTGCCGGCCATCGTGGTGACGGGCGGGCCCATGCTCAACGGCAAGCTCGATGGCAAGAACATCGGCTCAGGCACGGCCGTGTGGCAGCTGCACGAATCGCTCAAGGCGGGCGAGATCGATCTGCATCATTTCCTGTCGGCGGAAGCGGGGATGTCACGCTCGGCCGGCACGTGCAACACGATGGGCACGGCGTCCACCATGGCCTGCATGGCCGAGGCGCTCGGCACCTCGCTGCCGCACAACGCGGCGATTCCCGCAGTGGATGCGCGGCGCTACGTGCTGGCGCATATGTCCGGCATCCGCATCGTCGAGATGGCGCTGCAGGGACTGACGCTGTCGAAGATCCTCACGCGCGCTGCGTTTGAAAACGCCATCCGCGCCAACGCTGCGATTGGCGGATCGACCAACGCGGTCATCCACCTCAAGGCGATTGCCGGGCGCATCGGCGTGCCGCTGGAGCTGGAAGACTGGTCGCGCATCGGCAAAGACACACCGACCATCGTCGACCTGATGCCTTCGGGCCGCTTCCTGATGGAGGAGTTCTATTACGCCGGTGGCCTGCCCGCGGTGCTGCGCCGCCTGGGCGAGGCGAACCTGCTGCCGCATCCCGATGCGCTGACCGTCAACGGCAAGACGCTGTGGGACAACGTGAAAACCGCACCCATCACCGACGACGAAGTGATCCGCCCGCTGAGCAATCCGCTGATCGACGATGGCGGCATTCGCGTGTTGCGCGGCAATCTGGCGCCGCGCGGTGCGGTGCTCAAGCCGTCTGCGGCGAGCCCCGAGTTGCTCAAGCATCGCGGCCGCGCCGTCGTCTTCGAAAACCTGGAGCACTACAAGGAACGCATCGTCGACGAAAGCCTGGAGGTGGATGCCAGCTCCGTTCTGGTGATGAAGAACTGTGGGCCGAAGGGCTACCCGGGCATGGCCGAGGTCGGCAACATGGGCTTGCCGCCCAAGCTGCTGCGCCAGGGCGTGAAAGACATGGTGCGCATTTCCGACGCGCGCATGAGCGGCACGGCCTACGGCACGGTCGTGCTGCACGTGGCGCCCGAAGCGGCGTCCGGTGGCCCACTGGCCGCGGTGCAGGACGGCGACTGGATCGAACTCGACTGCGAGGCCGGCACGCTACACCTGGACATCAGCCCCGAAGAACTCGCGCAGCGCCTGGCGGCCTACCAGCCGCAGCGTTCGCACGGCGAGGCAGGTGGCTACCAGCGCCTGTACGTGAACCACGTGTTGCAGGCCGACGAAGGTTGCGACCTCGACTTCCTGGTCGGATGCCGCGGCGCCGCTGTGCCGCGCCACTCGCACTGAGCGGGAGGCGAGACAGATGGAAATCTCCCAGACCGCAGGCGCCGTTCCGGCTTCGGGCGACGCATCGCAGGAGCAACGCATCATCAGCCTGCTCACGCGCAAGCTGATGCCATTCCTCGCGCTGATCTACGTGGTGGCCTACATCGACCGCTCCGTGGTCGGCTTCGCCAAGCTGCACATGAATGCGGCTGTTGGTATCGGCGACGCGGCCTACGGGTTGGGTGCGGGGTTGTTCTTCATCGGCTACTTCCTGTGCGAGGTGCCGAGCAATCTGGCGCTGGAACGCTTCGGCGCGCGCCGCTGGTTTGCGCGCATCCTCTTCACCTGGGGCGTCATCACCATGGCCATGGCGCTGACCAGCGGCCCCATCAGCTTCTATGTGCTGCGCTTTCTGCTGGGTGCGGCGGAAGCCGGCCTGTATCCGGGCATTCTGTACTTCCTGACCAAGTGGTTTCCGATGCGCCACCGTGCGCGCATCGTCGGCTTGCTGGTGCTGGCGCAGCCCATCGCGCTCATCATCACGGGGCCCATGGCGGGGTGGCTGCTGTCGTTGCCGGGGTTCTTCGGCATGTCGAATTGGCAAACGCTGTTTGTACTCAGCGGTCTGCCGGCCACGCTGCTGTGCTTGCCGACGCTGCGTATCCTGCCGGAATCCCCCGCGCACGCACGCTGGCTGCCTGCGGCCGACCGCGCTTGGATCGAGCGTGAGCTGGCCGCAGACCACGCCGCCTATGCGCTGAAATCGCACGGCAGCCCGCTCAAGGCACTCAAGGACATGCGCGTGCTGATGCTGGCACTGCTGTTTCTGCCGTTTCCGATGAGCATCTACGGCCTCTCGCTGTGGCTGCCGACCATCATCAAACAGTTTGGTGTGAGCGATGCCACCACGGGTTTGCTGTCGGCAGTGCCCTATCTGTTTGCCGTGGTGGGCTTGTTCCTCGTGCCGCGCCATTCGGACCGCACCGGCGAGCGCTACTGGCATATCGCCATCCTGTCGGCACTCGCTGCGCTCGGCATGGCGGCCAGCGCGTGGGCGCAAACGCCCGTGCTGCAACTGGCCTGCCTCTGCCTGTTCGCATTCGCGGCCTATTCGATTCAGGCCGTGGTGTGGGCGTTGCCGGGGCAGTTCCTGACTGGCGCGAGCGCCGCAGTGGGGATCGCGACCATCAACTCGTTGGCCAACCTGGGCGGCTACATCGGCCCCTATGGCATTGGCCTTATCAAGAACGCCACGGGCAGCCTGTCTGCCGGCCTGTACTTCCTCGCCGCTGCGCTCGTGTTTGCCGTGGTGATGTCGTTTGTCGTGCGTGCCCTGCTGACGACGCGGCCCGCGCACTGAACCGCAACCGCTTCTGCTGACTTTCCGACCTCACAGATTCCATGACCCGCCACAACAAGCCGCGCTATCAGGGCATCTTTCCCGTGGTACCCACCACGTTCACTGAAACCGGCGAACTCGACCTCGCCAGCCAGAAGCGCGCCATCGATTTCATGATCGATGCCGGCTCGGATGGCCTGTGCATCCTGGCCAATTTTTCCGAGCAGTTCTCGCTGGCCGACGACGAGCGCGAAGTGCTCACCCGCACCGCGCTCGAACACGTCGCCGGCCGCGTGCCCGTGATCGTCACCACCTCGCACTACGGCACGCAGGTCTGCGCACAACGCAGCCGCCGGGCGCAGGACATGGGCGCCGCCATGGTGATGGTGATGCCGCCCTACCACGGCGCCACCTTCCGCGTGCCCGAGCCGCAAATCTACGAGTTCTTCGCACGCGTGTCCGACGCCATCGATATTCCGATCATGATCCAGGACGCGCCGGCCAGCGGCACGGTGCTGTCGCCCGCCTTCCTCGCGCGCATGGCCCGCGAGATCGAGCAGGTGTCGTACTTCAAGATGGAAACCGCTGGCGCGGCCGCCAAGCTGCGTGAGCTGATCCGCCTGGGCGGCGATGCCATCGAAGGCCCGTGGGATGGCGAAGAAGCCATCACGCTGTTGGCCGATCTGGATGCCGGTGCCACGGGCAGCATGACGGGCGGCGGGTTTCCCGATGGCATCCGGCCGATCATCGAGGCACACGCCCAAGGGCAGCTCGATCTGGCGTTCGAGCGGTATCAATGTTGGCTGCCGCTCATTAACCACGAGAACCGCCAGGGCGGCATCCTGACCGCCAAGGCGCTGATGAAGGAAGGCGGCGTGATTGCCTGCGAGGCCTCGCGCCACCCGTTGCCGCCGATGCATCCGGACACACGGCGACAACTGATCGACATTGCCCGGCGGCTCGACCCGCTGGTGTTGCGTTGGGGCCGCTGATCATGCGCCGCGAAACCACACCAGTCGCCATCGGCATTGTCGGCGTCGGCAAGATCGCACGCGACCAGCATCTGCCCGCACTGGCCGCCGAGCCCGGGTTCCGGCTTGCAGCCTGCGCGAGCCCGCATTCGCGCGTCGAAGGTCTGACGCACTACACCACGCTCGAAGCGATGTTGGCGGTCGAGCCTGCGTTGCACGCTGTCTCCCTGTGCACGCCCCCGCAGGTGCGGTTTGCGCAGGCCCGTGCTGCACTCGCCGCAGGCAAGCACGTGATGCTGGAAAAGCCCCCGGGTGCGAGCGTGTCGGAGGTCGCGATCCTCGCGGAGCTGGCACAGCAGCATGGTTGCTCACTGTTCGCGTCCTGGCATTCGCGTCACGCACCCGGCGTTGAAGCGGCACGCACGTGGCTGGCGAGCCAGTCCATCGTATCCGTCAACGTGCAGTGGAAAGAAGACGTGCGCCGCTGGCACCCAAACCAGGCATGGATCTGGGAGCCGGGCGGGCTGGGCGTGTTCGACCCCGGCATCAACGCGTTGTCGATCCTGACGCGCGTGTTGCCGCAGGCGTTCTTCCTGAAGTCCGCCGACCTGTGGGTGCCTGCCAATCAGCAAACGCCGATCGCCGCCAACCTCGCCTTTACCGATATCCACGGCACCGACATCCAAGCGGAATTCGACTGGCGCCATGACGCCGGTGAGCTCTGGCAGATCGACGTCACCACGCGCGATGGCGCATTGCGGCTCGCTCAAGGCGGCAAGCATTTGACCATCGACGGCGCGGAAATCGACGTCGGCCCGGAGCGCGAATACCCGAGCCTGTACGCCCGCTTTCTGGAACTCATCGCCGCAGGCGAGAGCGACGTGGATGTCCGCCCCCTGCAGCACGTTGCCGACGCCATGCTGCTCGGCCGGCGCCATCTGGTCGAACCGTTTGAGCCCTGAAACCCGCCACCCATTTACGTAGTGCCACTAGAGCCATACCAACGAGGAGACAAACCATGCAACGCAAACTTCGCCGGCTGACCCTATCTGCCCTCGCTGCCGCCATGTGCCTGGGGCCGCTCGCCGCCAGCCTGCCCGCCCATGCCGACGAGCCGCTCAAGATCGGCTTCCTGGTCAAGATGCCCGAGCAGGCGTGGTTCATCAACGAGCAAAAGGCCGCCACCGACCTCGGCAAGAAGGACGGCTTTTCGGTCGTGAACATCGGCACGCCCGATGGCGAAAAGGTGCTGTCCGCCATCGACAACCTCGGCGCGCAAGGCGCCAAGGGCTTCGTTATCTGCGCGCCCGATGTGCGTTTGGGACCGGCCATCTCCGCCCGTGCCAAGAAGTACGACATGAAATTCGTCACCGTGGACGACCAGCTCGTCAACTCGTCCGGCAAGCCGCTGGCCAACGTGCCGCACCTCGGCATGTCGGCATTCAAGATCGGCAACCAGGTCGGCCAGGCCATCACAGACGAGATGAAGCGCCGCGGCTGGAAGCCAGAGGAAGTCGGCGCGCTGCGCATCACCAACTACGAGTTGCCGACCGCCAAGCTGCGCACCGACGGCGCCACGCAAACGCTGCTGGCCGGCGGCTTCAAGAAAGAGAACATCTTCGACGCGCCGCAAAAGACCACCGATGACGCGGGCGGCTTCAATGCCGCGTCGCCGGTGCTGGCGCAGCATCCGAATATCAAGAAGTGGGTGATCTTCGCGCTCAATGAGGAAACCGTGCTGGGCGGCGTGCGCGCGACCGAGCAGTTGAAGATTCCCGCAGCCGACGTGATCGGCGTGGGCATCAACGGCGCCGGCGAGGCGTTTGCCGAATTCCAGCGCAAAGAACCGACCGGCTTCTTCGGCACGATCGCAGTGAGTTCGACCAACCATGGCAAGGACAGCGCCGCCAACCTCGTCAATTGGATCAAGGGCGGCAAGCAACCGCCGGCCGACACGCAAACCACCGGCAAGCTGATGACGCGCAGCAACTGGCAGGATGTACGCAAGGAACTGGGCATTTGATGCAACGCGTGGCGCGGGCCGGTTCGTAGCAACCACCCGCGCCCACGCGCATCCGCAAAGAGCAATCGATGACAGTCCTATCACTTGATGAAGCCGGCGCGCCCGATGGTGCCCCACACGATGCCTATCTGAAGCTCGACGGCATCACCGTGCGCTTTCCCGGCGTGCTGGCGCTCGACCACGTCTCGCTCGACATTCGCCGCAGTGAAGTGCACGGCCTGATGGGCGAGAACGGCGCCGGCAAGTCGACGCTCCTCAAGGTGCTGTCGGGTGTGAATCAACCGGAAGCCGGCACGCTGTCGCTCGACGGCGTGCCGCAGCAGTTCACGAGCACGCGCGCGGCCATCGCGGCGGGCATCGCGATCATCTATCAGGAACTGCACCTCGTGCCCGAACTGACGGTGGCCGAAAACCTGATGCTCGGCGCGCTGCCCAACCGCTTTGGCGTGCTCGACGAGAAAACGCTGATCGCCCGCGCTCTGCGCGAGCTGGAACGGCTCGGCGAAAAACTCGATCCGAATCAGCCGGTCAAGCAGCTGTCGATCGGCCAGCGGCAGATGATCGAAATCGGCAAGGCGCTGATGCGCGACGCGCGCGTCATTGCGTTCGATGAGCCGACGAGTTCGCTGTCCTCGCGCGAGACGCAACAGTTGTTCCGCATCATCCGCGCACTCCGTGCCGAAGGCCGCGCGGTCATCTACGTCACCCACCGCATGGAAGAGGTGTACGAGTTGTGCGACCGCGTCACCGTGTTCCGTGACGGCCGGCGCATCGACACGTTTGACGCCGGCGCGGGTCTCGACCGCGAACGGTTGATCCGCGGCATGGTCGGCCGCGACATCCAAGACGTGTACGGCTACCGGGCACGTCCACTCGGCGATGTGCAGGTCAACGTGCGCGGCCTGATGGGCCCCGGCCTGCGCGAGCCGGCCTCGTTCACCGCCCGCGCGGGCGAGATCGTCGGCTTCTTCGGGCTGGTCGGTGCGGGACGTTCTGAATTGATGAAGCTGCTCTACGGCGCAGTCAAACCGACCGCCGGCGAAGTCCATCTCAAAGGCAAGCGCGTGCAGTTCAATACGCCGCGCGAAGCCGTGCGTGCCGGCGTGGCGCTCTGCCCCGAAGACCGCAAACAAGAGGGCATCGTTGCCATCGCTTCGGTATCCGACAACCTGAACATCAGCTGCCGGCGCCACTTCAGCCGTTTCAACGTGCTGAACAACCGGCAGGAATCGCAGACCACGAAGACGTTCATCGACAAGCTCGCCATCAAAACGCGCAATGGCGAAACGCCCATCGGCAAGCTCTCCGGCGGCAATCAGCAGAAGGTGATCCTCTCGCGCTGGCTGGCTGAAGACATCGACGTCTTCCTGATGGACGAGCCCACACGCGGCATCGACGTGGGGGCCCGCAGCGAGATCTACAGCCTGCTCTACAGCCTGGCCGAAGCCGGACGCACGGTCATCGTTGTGTCGAGTGACTTGGCTGAAGTCATTGGCGTGGCCGACCGTATCGTCGTCATGAAAGAAGGCCGCATCGTCGGGGATCTGCCCCGCGAGCAAGCCTCGCCCGACACGCTCATCAAACTCGCACTGCCGCGCTAAAGCGCGTCACTCATGGAAACCGATCCTATGCAAACGCAATCCACCGAATCCGTGGCGGGCGGTCCGCCACTGGCATCCTCGGGCATGCCCGGCCGCGCCGCCCTCACCTGGGAGCTGCTCAACCGGTCAGGCATCGTGCTGGTGTTCCTCTTGCTGTTCACCGCGCTCGCGTTCACGGTGCCGGGCTTTCTCAGCAGCCGCAATATCCAGGGCCTGCTGCTCTCCGTCACGCTCATCGGCTCGATCTCGGTGACGATGATGTTCGTGCTCGCGCTCGGCGAGGTCAACTTGTCCGTCGCGTCCATCGTCGCGTTTGCGGGCGTGGTCGCCTCCACGCTCATCACTGCCACACACAGCGTGACGCTCGGGGTGACGGCGGGCGTGCTGGCAGGCGGCTTGGTCGGCCTGGTCAACGGCGTGTTGGTCGCGCGTTATCAGATCAACTCGCTGATCGTCACGCTGGCCATGATGGAAGTCGTACGCGGCCTCGCCTACATCACCTCCAACGGCGACGCGGTGATGATCTCGGAAGAAAGCTTCTTCGACCTGGGTGGCGGCGCCTTCCTCGGCATCTCCTACCCGATCTGGAGCAACATCATCGGCTTCGTGCTGTTCGGCTTCCTGCTCAAGAAAACCGTCTTCGGCAAGAACGTGCTCGCCGTCGGCGGCAACGAGGAGGCGGCCCTGCTGGCCGGTTTGCCAGTCACGCGCATCAAGATCACTGTGTTCGTGCTGCAAGGCCTGGTGACGGGCTTTGCCGGCGTGATGCTGGCCTCGCGCATGAGCCTGGGCGACCCGAAAACGTCGGTCGGCTTGGAGCTTGGCGTGATTTCCGCCTGCGTGCTGGGCGGCGTCTCGCTGACGGGCGGGGTGGCGACGGTGTCCGGCGTGCTGGTCGGCGTGCTGATCATGGGCTCCGTGCAAAACGCGATGAGCCTGATGAATGTGCCGACGTTCTATCAGTACCTGATCCGCGGTGGCATTCTGCTGCTGGCGGTCTGGTTTGACCGCATTCGCCGCAACAAGCGTGCGACCTGAGACGCGGTCGGTTCGCCAAACGCAAAAAAAAGCCCGCAATTGCGGGCTTTTTCATTTCAACGCCGCTCAATCGGCGGCGCACAACTTCACGCGAACGAGTAGAACACGCGGAACTGCACCTTGCGTTCGGCCCAGAATTCAGCCGCATCGCGGAACACGTCGAGCAGCACTTCGCGCGCTTCCTTGTCAAACTTCGGCTGGCACGGCAGGCCCTCGAGCACGATCACGAAACCCGGCTGCGGGCCAGCCTTGTAGATCATGTCGGTCAGGCAATCCGCCAGCGCGTCGAAGTTCTTGCCGAAGTGCTTGGGGAACAGGAATTCGCGCGCGATCACGTCGAGCACTTCGCTCTTGGTAGTGGCAGCCGCACAGTTCGCATACAGAAAATGCTGACCGAGGCTTGCCGCCGATTCCGCCAGATCCGCCACCCGGAACGCGCGGATCGATTGCACGATATTCGGACGCACCGTCTTGAACAGGTTCATGGCGTCTTCACGAGCTCCGTCGTCGTCCGTCTTGGTGATGTCCTGCGTCATGATGTTATGCGGTGCATTTTGCGGCGCGTTCTGGGGCAACTTGGCCGCGCCGCCGATGCGTGCGCCGAGGGATTGCATCCCGACCACGCCATCGTACAGATTCTGCGCCTTGTGCCACACCTCGCGGGCCACGCGCTCATCGCGTGCGGTGAGCGAGTCGTCCAGCCCAAACATGTTGGTCGTCATCGCTGTATCCGTTGAAAACTGTTGTAGTGATCTTCCGTGTAGTAGCAGTCGTTGGCCGCCTGCTGATCGCCGCCGCAAATGATGCGCTTGGCACCCCGGTTGCGCGCCCCCCGCGTCTTGACGGTGTACTCGTGGTAGTACCCGCGCCGCTGTGCTGGCAAACGTCGCTCATAGTTGCCGAACGTGGTGCCATCTTTCCCATATGGGAACGGGCCGCCTTGCTCGATCAACGCCAGCGTGCGCTGCGCCTCATTGGGCAAGTCTGCTGAGCGAATGGTTCCCACGACGGCAGACATGCCGGTGGTGTCCCGGGCAACCGCGTTGGCAGGCAAGCCGACCACGGCCAGCGCAAGCGTTGCTGCCAGCGCGCCACGCGCCACTGCCTGAGATACGGAGCGGCCGATCCACGCTCCAAGTCGCTTTGTCATCAGCAGGCCCTAACGGGAGAATCGCGCCAGCCGGACAGACCGGCGCAGGTCACAAGCGCAGGTGGCCATCCAATGAAGAACGGACGGCCGGTTTGCAGCTGAAAAGCGAAGCGGCTCAATGCGTAAAAGCTTGCGGGAAAATGACAAGTCGGGCGACTGCCGAAGACTTGGGGAATCCTTCCGCCAGCAAATTGCGCGCACCAATCGAGGCGACTTGGTCAGACGTGTGCATGGAAAACCGCTTCCTTAAACCGCGTCTGGCCTGGTACGGACCTCATGTGCTCAGAAGCACCCCTTCAGCCCGTAAGGGTACGCTCATCGATGACAACAATCAACCGGCGGCACAGCCTTGAAGGGGTTTATGACGCCACGATTGAGATAGAACAAATGTAAGCACACGCACACTTAGTGAACAAAAAAAGGGAGCGCAGCATCGTGCGCTCCCTTTTTGGTGCAGTGTCGATCAGCGCTGCGCTTGTGCCGCCGCATCCGCGACGGTCAGCGCCGTCATGTTGAGAATGCGTCGCACCGTGGCGGACGGCGTGAGGATATGCACCGGCTTCTTGGCGCCCAGGAGGATCGGGCCGATGGCGATGTTGTTGCCGGCGGCCGCCTTCAGCAGGTTGTAGGCGATGTTGGCGGCGTCGATGTTGGGCATGACCAACAGGTTGGCCTCACCCTTGAGCGTCGAGTCCGGCACCAGCGCATCACGCAGCTTCTCGTCGAGTGCGGCATCGCCGTGCATCTCGCCATCCACTTCGAGATTCGGGGCACGTTCGCGCAGGATGGCCAGCGTTTCGCGCATCTTGACAGCGGAAGGCGCCTCCGACGAACCGAAGTTCGAGTGCGACATCAACGCAACCTTCGGCTTAATACCAAAACGGCACAGCTCTTCGGCGGCCATGATGGTGATTTCGGCCAGTTGCTCGGCGGTCGGGTTGACGTTGACGTGCGTATCCGTCAAGAAGATCTGACGGCCAGGCAGGACCAGACCGTTCATAGCGGCGTACACGCAGTTCGTGCCGCCGATGACCTGATCGATGTAGCGCAGGTGCGCAGCGGTGGTGCTGACCGTGCCGCAAATCATGCCGTCGGCTTCGCCCTTGTGGATCATGACGGCGCCGATCAGCGTCGAACGGCGGCGCACTTCCAGCTTCGCGTACTGCGGCGTCACGCCCTTGCGGGCCATCAGCTTGTAATACGTTTCCCAGTAGTCGCGGAAGCGCTCATCGTGCTCGGGGTTCACCACGGTAAAGTCCGCACCCTCGCGCAGGCGCAGGCCGAAGCGTTCGATGCGATGGGCAATGACCGCCGGGCGGCCGATCAGGATCGGGCTGGCAAGCTTTTCATCGACAACGATCTGCACGGCACGCAGCACGCGCTCTTCCTCGCCCTCGGCAAAGATGATGCGCTTGTTCTCCATCGGCACCTTGCGAGCAGCCGAGAAGATCGGCTTCATGAGCGTGCCCGAGTGGTAGACGAACTGCTGCAGATGCTGGCGGTAGGCGTCCATGTCTTCGATCGGGCGCTGTGCCACGCCCGAGAGCATGGCGGCCTGCGCCACGGCCGGCGCGATCTTGACGATCAGGCGGGGGTCGAAGGGCTTCGGAATCAGGTATTCAGGGCCGAACGAGAGGTCTTGGATGCCGTAGGCCGAGGCGACGATGTCGCTCTGCTCCTGGCGAGCCAACTCCGCCACGGCGTGCACAGCGGCAACTTCCATCTCACGCGTGATGGTCGTGGCGCCCACATCCAGCGCGCCGCGGAAGATGAACGGGAAGCACAGGACGTTGTTGACCTGGTTCGGGTAGTCGGTGCGGCCGGTGCCCATGATGACGTCGGGGCGCACTTCCTTGGCCAACTCCGGCAGGATTTCCGGGTTCGGGTTGGCCAGCGCGAAGATGATCGGCTTGTCGGCCATCTTCTTGACCATGTCCTGCTTGAGCACGCCGGCGGCGGACAGGCCCAGGAAAATGTCGGCGCCGTCGATGACTTCAGCCAGCGTGCGCAGGTCGGTCTTCTGCGCGAACACGGCCTTGTCCGGGTCCATCAGTTCGGTGCGGCCTTCGTAGACCACGCCCGCCAAGTCCGTCACCCAGATGTTTTCACGCGGCAGGCCCAGGTCGACCAGCAGGTCCAGGCAGGCCAACGCCGCAGCGCCCGCGCCCGAAGCCACCAGCTTGACCTTCTTGATGTCCTTACCGACCACCTTGAGCGCGTTGGTGATGCCAGCGCCCACGACGATGGCCGTACCATGCTGGTCATCGTGGAAGACGGGGATCTTCATGCGCTTGCGCAGCTCGCGCTCAACAAAGAAGCACTCCGGTGCCTTGATGTCTTCCAGGTTGATGCCGCCGAAGGTCGGCTCCAGCGAGGCGATGATATCGACCAGCTTCTGCGGGTCTTTTTCGTTGATCTCGATGTCAAACACATCGATACCGGCGAATTTCTTGAACAGGCCGGCCTTGCCTTCCATCACCGGCTTCGAGGCTTCCGGGCCGATGTCGCCCAGGCCCAACACAGCCGTGCCGTTAGTCACCACGCCGACGAGGTTGCCGCGGGCGGTATAGCGGAACGAGTTGGCAACGTCTTCGACGATTTCTTCGCAGGCCGCGGCCACGCCGGGCGAGTACGCCAGGGCCAGATCGCGCTGGTTCGACAGCGGCTTGGTCGGCGTGACGGAAATCTTGCCCGGGGTCGGAAACTCGTGATACTCCAGCGCGGCTTTACGCAGGGCGGCGCGTTGCTGCGCCTTGAGTTCTTCGTCCGTGCGGGCGGGCTGTTGAGGCTGGGTATCCACCGTGGTCATGAGGTGTCTCTCGTATCGGGTGACCGGCGCACGCGCCGGCCGTCGCATCTAGCGGGCCACCGGGAAACCACATGAGGGTCACGGGATTACGGTCCGCCTCCTTGGGCCCGTCATTTTATATAGTGAAAACTGATCTCACAACGGGAATTTGGGTGGGACTGCCATGCGCATTCGCTACAATATTCCACCGTCCTGTCACGGCACCATCGGGGTCACCCCTTCTTTTCCATCGTCGCTGCCGTGTCCAAGCCCGCCGCGCCCGCCTACTCCGCTGATCCCCCCGCCGAATTGTCCGAATTTGGGCTGATCCGGCGTTATTTCACGCGTCCGGCACGTCACGCCATCCTGGGGGTGGGTGACGACTGCGCCCTGCTTGGACCGCGCCCCGGCCACGAACTGGCGATTTCCACCGACATGCTGGTCGCCGGCCGCCATTTCTTCCCGGATGCGGAGCCGCGCGCACTTGGGCACAAGGCGCTGGCCGTCAATCTGTCCGACTTGGCCGCCATGGGTGCGGAGCCGCGTGCCTTTACACTGGCGCTGGCGCTGCCCGAGGCCAATCCGGCTTGGCTCACACCGTTTTCCGAAGGCTTGCTCGCGCTGGCCGACGCCTTTCACTGCGAACTTATCGGTGGGGACACCACGCGCGGGCCGCTCACGCTCAGCTTGACGGTGTTCGGCGACGTACCCGCCACGGTGGCGTTGCGCCGCGATGCCGCCAAGCCAGGCGACGATTTGTGGGTCTCCGGCACTGTCGGCGATGCGCGGCTCGCGCTGGGCGCCCTACGCAACGAGTGGCCGCTGACGCCAGAGATGCTCGCCCACGTGCAGCCGCGCATGGATAGGCCGACGCCACGTATCGCGCTCGGCTTGGCATTGCGCGGCATTGCCCGGACGGCGCTCGACATCTCCGACGGCCTGTTGGGGGATCTGGGGCACATCCTCACCCAGTCGCACGTCGGGGCAACCGTCGACGTGGACCGCGTGCCGCGTTCGCCAACGCTGGCCGCGCAACCCGCAGCCCGCCAGTTGCAATGCACGCTGGCAGGCGGTGACGACTACGAACTTTGCTTCACCGCGCCCGCCGAGGCGCGCGACGCTGTGCTCGCCGCGGGCAAACAAGCGGGCGTTACCGTCACCCGCATCGGCCATATCGACGCCCAACCTGGGTTGCGCCTAGTGGACAGGCAAGGCGCGCCCATTACGTTCACGCACGGCAGCTTCGACCATTTTTCGTCCGCATCATGATGTCTTCTGCACCGTTCCCCCCGCCCCCCTCGCCTTCCAACACACCGGGCCAGCCTGAATCCGTCGTGCTCGAAGCCGGCCAGACGGCGCAAGTGCGCCGCCCCACGGCCCGCTTCATGCTCGGCCATCCGGCGCGCATTCTGGCGCTGGGCTTCGGGTCGGGGCTGTCGCCCATCATGCCGGGCACGATGGGCACGCTGTACGCATGGCTCATCTACGTGGTGCTGGCGCGGTGGATTTCCGGACCGGGCTGGCTGCTGATCTCCGCCATCGGCTTTGTCATCGGCATTTGGGCCTGCGCGCGCACGTCGCGCGATCTCGGTGTCGCGGACCACGGCGCCATGGTGTGGGACGAGATCATCGCATTCTGGCTGGTGCTGGCGTTTGTCTCGCCGACCACGCTGGGGGGGCAGTTTGCGGCCTTCCTGTGGTTCCGCTTTTTCGACATGGTCAAACCCGCACCCATCCGGTATTACGATCGCAAGCTCAAGGGCTTCGGCCTGCGCGGCGGCTATGGCGTGATGGTCGACGACATCCTGGCGGCGTTCTACACGCTGCTCGTGTTTGCGCTGTGGCGCTCGTTCTGAAGTCCGAAGTCTGAAGCCCGGAAGGTACTGCAATGGCTGAAACCCGCGCCCTGGCTCAATTGGCCGAATTGGTTGGCGACACGCTGCACAAGCGTAGCCTGATGGCGGCGACCGCCGAATCGTGTACCGGCGGGCTGGTATCTGCCGCCATCACCGACGTATCGGGCTCATCTGCGTGGTTCGAGCGCGGCTTTGTCGTGTATTCGAACGAGGCCAAATCGCAGATGCTGGGCGTGCCGGCGGCGCTGATCCGCGAGCACGGCGCGGTGAGCGAGCCGGTGGCGCATGCGATGGCCGAAGGCGCGGTGCTCAACAGCCGCGCACAGGTGGCGGTGGCGATTACCGGCGTGGCGGGCCCCACGGGCGGCACGCCCGACAAGCCCGTCGGCATGGTCTGCTTCGGCTGGAGCAACCGCCTGCAAACCCGCGTGGAAACGCGCCACTTCAAGGGCGACCGCAAACAGGTTCGCCTGCAGGCCGCCGAGCATGCGCTGCGCGGCTTGCTCGACTTTCTGGATACAGCGGAGTCCTGATCTAGATCTCGCTGGGATGGTCCGGCCGGCGGCGATCGTCGTGATCGTGTTCCGGCTGATGTTCGTGGTCGTGCTCGTGACGACGGTCGCGGTCATGATCGCGACGTGTCTTTTCGTGTTCGTGAGTATCGTCGCGCTCTTTCTCGAGCTTGCGGTCCGGGTCCTTGCCGGTTTCCTCACGGTGGGTCCCGGCGGCAGGATGATGCGGGTGCGTGGTCATGGCGTCCTCGCTCTCGCCGCAACCGGACCGACAGCGTCGATCAGTTGCGGAACTGATTGATCTGGTCGCGGGTGGCTTGGGCGACCTTACGGGCAGCATCGGCGAAATCGCTGTCGCTGCTGGCGTACAGGATGGCGCGCGACGAGTTGATCATCATGCCGGTGCCATTGGCGGTGCGGCCAGCGCGCACGGTCGCTTCCACATCGCCGCCCTGTGCGCCGACACCCGGAATCAGCAGCGGCATATCGCCGACAATCTCGCGCACCTTGGCGATCTCTTCCGGGAAGGTCGCGCCCACCACCAGGGCCATCTGGCCGCTGGTGTTCCAGACGTCGCGCGCGCGCTCGGCCACAACCTGGTAGACCGGGCGGCCGCCCGTTTCGAGGAACTGCACATCGCTGCCGCCGGCGTTGGACGTACGGCACAGCACGATCACGCCCTTGTCGGCATGCGCGAGATACGGTTGCATCGAGTCGAAACCCATGTACGGGCTGACCGTAACGGCGTCGGCCTCGTAGCGCTCGAAGGCTTCCTTGGCGTAGTGCTCGGCGGTGGAGCCGATGTCGCCACGCTTGGCATCGAGGATGACCGGGATGCCCGGATACGCCTCGTGGATGTAGCTGATGAGCTGCTCGAGCTGGTCTTCGGCGCGTTGCGAGGCGAAGTAGGCGATTTGCGGCTTGAAGGCGCAGACCAGGTCGGCAGTCGCATCGACAATGGCGCGGCAGAACGAGAAGATCGCCCCGCCCGTGCCAGTCAACGACGCCGGCAGGCGCGCCGGATCGGGGTCGAGCCCGACGCACAGCAGGGAATTGTTGCGCTGCCAGGCGGCAGCCAGTTGTTCGGTGAATCGCATGGTGTTGGGAAGGTGAGGACGCGGCCGGACTGCCGCATGACTTGACCGTATTTTACCCGTCGGGCGACGCGGTGGCGGCCTCTTCGGAAGCGTGGCTTCAGCCCGACGCCCGGCCCGCCGAGGCACGGTTTGTGGCTGAACCTGCCACGCCTTTACGCTACACTCGGCGCGATTTTTCGCCGTGTCCCATTCAACGCATCGCAGCAAGGAAACTCCATGATCAACCTGTTCGTCGTGCAAAAAGGCCGTCTCGCGCAAGAACAGGTCGAAGAACGCAGCGAACTCCTGCAACACAAACCGATCTGGATCGACGTGATCGACCCGGACGACGAGGAGCTGGCGTGGATCAAGGAAACCTACGGCGTCGTGCTCCCGGAACTGGAACAACTGGGGGACTTGGAAGCCTCCGCCCGCTACTTTGAAGGCGAAGACGGCAACATCCACATCCGTACCGACTTCCTGCTCGACGAAGAAACCACCTCGCGCAACGTGCGCGTGGCCTTTGTGCTGACCAAGGATGTGCTGTTCTCCATCCACGACGAAGACCTCCCCGCTTTCCGCCTGGTGCGCATGCGTGCTCGGCTGCGCCCGGGCTCCGTGCGCAATGCGAAGGACGTGCTGATGGACCTGTACGCCACCGACGCGGAATACTCGGCGGACTCCATCGAAGAAGTCTACGAACGCCTGGAAGACGCCAGCAAGCGTGTGTTGGCCGACGAAGTGACGGATGCCGCCGCTGCCGACGTGCTGGAAATCATCGCGCGGGTGGAAGACCTGAACGGCCGCATCCGCCGCAATGTAATGGACACGCGCCGCGCGATCTCATTCCTGTTGCGCAGCCAGTTGCTCTCGACCGATCAGCAGGACGAAGCACGCCAGGTGCTGCGCGACATCGACTCCATCGAGAACCACACGGCGTTCCTGTCGGACAAGGTCAACTTCTTGATGGATGCCACGGTCGGCTTCATCAACATCAACCAGAACAAGATCATCAAGCTGTTCTCGGTGGTGTCGGTAGCGCTGATGCCGCCCACGCTGATCGCGTCGATCTACGGCATGAACTTCAAGGTGATGCCGGAGTTGGACTGGGCCCAAGGCTACCCGTATGCGATCGTGATGATGATCGTGTCGGCGGCGATTCCGCTGGTGTATTTCCGGCGCAAGGGCTGGCTCAAGTAAGCGCCGGACCGGATCAGTCCGGCAGCGTGGCGGAGCCCATCCGGTTGGCGATCACAGTGGCCTTGCGCGTGAAGTTGACGTGCACATTGGCGCAATAGCTCTTCTTATCGAAGCACTTGGGCGCGGGCAGCGCTGCTGCCAGTCGCGCAGCCTGCCCCACCGTCAACTGCGAAGCCGGGCGCTTGAAGTAATGCTGCGCGGCGGCTTCTGCGCCGAACACGCCTTCGCCCCACTCCACCGAATTCAGATAGATCTCGAGAATGCGCTCCTTGTCGAGCCAGAACTCGAGCATCCAGGTGATGACGAGCTCTTCGCCCTTGCGCAGGTAGTGCCGCTCGCCCGAGAGGAACAGGTTCTTGGCCAACTGCTGCGTGATGGTGGAACCCCCGGCGACCACGTGACCGCGCTTTTTGTTCTTCTCCCATGCATCGAGCATGGCATCGACTTCCCAGCCGCTGTGCGAGACGAAGTCGGCATCTTCACTGGCGATGACGGCGCGTTTGAGGTTGCGCGAGATCTGGTCGTACCCGACCCAGCGATGATCGATCTTGCAGGTGAAGACGTTGGCGCCGCACAGGCGCATGCGCTCGGCGCGCATGAATGCCGTGGAGGACGGCGCGAACACCTGCCAACTGGCGATGGCCGCAAAGAAGTACAGGTTGAGCGCGACCACGCCTGCCACGAAGCAGCCGATCACATAGCCGAGCCAACGCATCATGGGGGGACGCTGCTCTTGTTCAGCGCTGGGCGCGCGCGGCGACCGCGGCTTCGCCCTGCAGCCCTTCACGCATGGCGAGCAGCACGGGCGCCGTGTTCGGACGCACCCCGCGCCAGACGAAGAACGATTCCGCCGCCTGCTCCACCAGCATGCCGAGGCCATCCCAGGCACGCGCGCCATTGCGCTTGGCGAATTCCATGAACACCGTTGGCCGCGAGCCGTACATCATGTCGTAGGCCAAGGCGTTGGGGCCGAACGCCGTGGAGGGAATCGGCGGCACCACGGCCTGCAGACTGCCCGCCGTGGCGTTGATGATGACGTCAAACACGTCATCCACGGCAAGCTCGTCGTAGCCGCCACCCACCAGTTCGACCTCGTGCAGCTTGGCGGAGACCTCGAAGCGATCGACCAGCTTGTTCGCGCGATCGGCCGTGCGGTTGGCAACGAACACGCGCGCCGGCTTGTGTTCCAGCAGCGGCAGCAACACGCCACGGGCCGCACCGCCCGCACCCAACAGGAGCACGCGCTCGCCTTGCAGCGCATTGCCGATGTTGTGCGTGATGTCGCGCATCAGGCCGACGCCGTCGGTGTTGTCGCCAAAGATTTCGTCACCGTCAAACTTAAGCGTGTTGACCGCGCCAGCCGATTCGGCCCGTAGCGACAGCGAAGTCGACATCGCATACGCATCGAGCTTGAACGGCACCGTCACGTTGAGCCCACGCCCGCCTTCGCGCACGAAGGTCAGCACGGTTTCTTCAAACGCGATCAGCTCGGCGTAGATGCGGTCGTAGCGGATGAGCTGCTCGGTCTGCTGGGCAAACGCGGCATGGATGGTGGGCGATTTGCTATGCGAGATCGGGTTGCCGATCACGCCATAGCGATCTGTGGGGGGCGCACTCGCGGCAGCGAGGATGGCCTCTTGAAACGACGACGGCATAAACAACGACCTCAGCGGGTCTGCAGGTGAGTTTCCAGGCCTGCGCGGGTGAACTTGAACGTTGCGACGACATCCTGAATGTCGACGCGCTTGCGCATCTCCGCAGGGAAGGGGCCGAACGGCGCGGAAGACCGCACGATCGCCACGGCCTGGCGATCCAGCGCCGGATTGCCGGAACTCTTGGCCACTTCAATGCCTTCGATCTTGTAGCCGTCCTGGTTGTAACCAAGCTGGCCCTCACGACTGATGCTGATGACGAGGATCAACTCGCCGTACAGCGGGTGGCCGTTCTGGCTGGGGAAATTGGCGGTGCCGCGCGTTTCGATCTTGCGGCGCACGGCGTCGTAATAGCGGGCGTAGTCCACCTGGCGGGCGCTGGCGGCGGTCAGCACGTTGCGGCGCGGGCGCTTGGCGTAGTTCTCGAGGTTGCGGTCGATCTCGGCCTGCAGGCGGGCGATTTCATCCTGTGTGGTGCGGTCGTCCGTGCCGTTGGTGGGCGACGGTTGCGGGCGCTCGCCCGGCTTGACCTGGCGATCATTGACCAGCGGCGCGCGGTCTTTCGACTGCGTGAGCAGGCGGCGCTGCTCCTGTTCGAGATACTCGAGGCGGCGCTGCGTGAGCTTGATGGAATCGCCGGTCTGCTCGTTCGTATCCGCCGGCAGGGGTGTGGTGGCGCGCTGTTGGTCGTACTCGCCGCCCCCATTCAGGTTGACCTGCGCCACGGCCGTCGCCTTGGACGGCGCAGTGGAGGACTTGGCATTGACCAGCACCACGTCCAGCCCGGGATCATCGCGCTTGATGTCGAACGCCTCGGGCGCCACCACGCGCACGAACAGCAGCAGCACATGCACGGCCAGTGACACCACTAGCGCCTTGGTAAGCGTGCTGCTGCCGGACCAGTCCGGACGGTTTGCGAGGGCGGCCATGGGGGTCGGTTCCTGGGGCGATGCGCGAGATAACGGTCAGACTGCGATTGTAGTTAGGCAGCGGCGGGCGTTCCACCGCTCTCGTCGCCCTGCGGCGGCGGCGCCACAGCAGAATCAGGAACAGCGGCGGCTTCCGCACGGGCCTCTTCCCCGTCGGCAGCCGGTTGTGGCTCGGCCGGCGCATCGGACGCGTCGGCTTCCGCCTCAGCCAGTTCCGCTTCGATGGCCTCGGCTTCTGCCTGGGCATCGGCTGCGGGCGCGAGGATTTCCACCACGCGGCACGACACTTCCAGGCCGATCTCGTCCGTGTCCAGAATATCGAGCACGACGTGTGTGCCACGCGGTGTCTGCGCCAACTCCTGCACCTTCGTCACCAGCGGAATCTCGGCGAAGCGCACAGCGCCGTCCTTAAGCACCACGGCCTGCATGCGCGTGCGATTTTCCTGCTTCAGCCAGCGCAGGCACCAGTAGCGCTCCATGGTCAACTGGTGCTCGGCATAGGCGGCGTAGGTGGCTTCAAAGTCGGCCACGGCGGCCAGCAGATCGGCGTCTTTCGGCTTGAACGGGGCGACCAGCTTGGCGGTCACGCCATGCTGTGCCACGGCAGCGATCTGCCATTGGTTGACCAGGTTGACATAGCGGCGCAGCGGCGACGTGCTCCACGCGTATTGCGCCACGCCCAGCCCTTCATGCGGCGCCGGATACGTCTGCATGCGCGTGCGGTGCATGCCCCACGCCTTCTGCGTGCGGTAGATGCCCGGCACACCGGCGTCGGCCAGCATGCGGCCCCACGTGCTGTTGGCCAGGATCATCATCTCGGCGACGATCTTGTCCAGCGGCGAGCCACGCTTGCGCTGCTCAATGCGGACGCGCTCAGTTGCGTCACCCTCGCCACGGTCGGCCTCGGGAATCGGGTCGATGTAGAACGAGTAGTCGCCCTTCTGCGCGCCTTCGGGTTTCAGACCGCTGGCAATACGGGCCTGCTGGCGGCCGTCGTACAACGCGCACGCAAACGGCCACAGCACCGCCAGTTCGGCCTTGAACGGGTACTCGCCCGAGCCGTCGGCCAGTGCCTCGGCAGTGATCACGTCGTCGAGCAGGTTGTGGCGCAGGTTGGCCGCCACTGTCACGGATTCGCAGCGCGTTTCGCTGGCCGTGACCGTCCACGTGGCGCGGTCCACCGTCGCGTACAGCGACAGCGCCGGGCATGCGCGCCCTTCCTGGAGCGTGTACCGATCGACCACCGACTCCGGCAGCATCGTGATCTTGTCGCCGGGAAAGTACACCGTCGACAGACGTTGGCGAGCAATGGCGTCCAACGCATCGCCACGCTGAATGCCAAAGCCGGGCGCCGCAATATGGATGCCGATGCGCACGGTGGCATCGTCGATGGGCGTGACGGAGATGGCGTCGTCGATTTCCGTGGTGGTGACGTCATCGATGGAGAACGCCTGCACATCCGCCGCCGGCAATGCCAGCGTGGGTTCCGGCACGGTCACGTCGGGGAAGCCGGTGCCCTTGGGGAAGCACTCCGAGAGGAAGCGCGCCTCGTGCAGGGCGCGCGCATTGGCGACGCCGCCAACCGCCACCATCAGCCGCATCGGCGACAGGCCGAGTGCCGTGCATGCCGCGTCGAGCGCCTTGTACTCGAGGCTGTTCTTGTCCGGTTTGAACAACAGTTGCAGGGTCTTGCCGCGGAACGCCTCAGGCAGGCGCATCGCCTTCAGCTCAGCTTCGTACTCGGCTTGCAGGGCGGCCTGCTGCTTCTTGCGTTCCAGCCCGGCCAGCGCAGCCTTCAGCTGATCTTCCGGCGCGCGCTGGTAGCGGCCGCGTCCTTTGCGGCGGAAGTAAACGGGCGAGCCGTGCAACGCCATCGCGAGCGCGGCTTGTTGGGTGGCGTCCGCACCGGCGCCAAAGTATTCGCCCGCCAGATCGGTAAAGCCAAACTCATCGGCGGGTGCGCATTCCCAGAGGAAATCCAGGTCGATGTCCGCCGACAGCACCTGCGCAGCCTTCGACAGCTCGCCGGCCGAGGGTTGGTTGAACTGCAGCAACACATCGCGCGACTTGACCTTGGTGCGCTTGGCGCTCGGCAATTCAACCTGATAGGCCTCGCCCTGCTGGGACAACACGGTGCCCGCGCGGATCTCGCCGCCTTCTTCAAACAGCAACTGCATGGATTTGTCTGGATGGCGGCGCCCACACGACAGCGCGCCGCTTTGAATGAGGTGAATAAGCCGCCTGTTCGGGCACCGAAGGCCCTGCGCGCGGCGACAAAAAGTTGGGGGCGATGATACCGCACTGGCCGGCCGCCCGGCCCGCGAAATACGCTTACTGGGGCGGGTGAAAATCCGCCAATGCCGGCAGGAAAACCTCGGTCACCAGCATTGCGCTGGCCCCGCGCCGGAACACCGAGCGGCGAGCGGGCAGCCGCTCTGTGCGCGTCATCGGCACATCGCCCAACGCAGCGTGCCCGCGGCGGACCAGCGGGTGGCGCGCATCCAACAGCGCAAACTCGAATCTGCTCCGCTTGACACGCGGATCGGCAAAGAGGGAATGCCCCAGCGGCTGGGTCCCTAACGCCTTCAGGAATGGCCAGTCCAGCGCCACGCTGCGCGGGTGCACGATGGTGTGCGCATACACCACGGGAATGTCGTCGCAAATCAGCAAAACTTCGCGAACGAGTGTTTCCGCCGGGCCCACCATGCCAAGGCAACGCCACTCATCGCGCAATGGCATCGCCCGATGCTGGCCGAGCAGTTGCACGTGGAAACTCGACGACGCGGCGCGCAAGCGTGCAGTCAGGGAATCGGCGCCCACCGCCCAGCGCGCCCAATGCCGGCCGTAGACGACGGCAGGGGGCAACGCGCTGCGCCACAAGCTGCGCGGATACGACGGGGATTCCGTCATGCCGCGCTATCGAACGGATGCGCGGCCAGCAAATCGGCAGGAACGCCACAGAAGACGAGCACTTCGTCCATGTACTGGGCGAAATCGCTGATGCCGTGATCGCTGCCCTCGATCAGCCTGGTCGTGGCGCCGGGGAAGTGCGTGAGCATTTCGCGGTAGTCGAGCACCTCGTCGCCGGTGGCGGCAAGGAGGTAGTAGCGCTCAGGTTGCGAGATGGCGGGCACAGCCAGCGCCCGGAGTTCATCCAAATGGTGAGGCTCGACGCGGATGGTGCCGCCGCCGTGCCAAAGCGGCTGTTCGCCCACGTACTTGGCGAGATCGCGCTCGGGCCGCGTCGCCGGGTTCAGCATCGCGGCACGCAAGCCGTGGCGCTCTGCCAACCATGTGGCGTAAAAGCCACCCAGTGAAGAGCCAATCAACACCGGCTTGGCGCCGTCCCGCGTACTTACCTCAGCGAGCAAGGCCTCGACTTCTACGATTGCTTCGCGCGGCGAGACTGGCAGCATCGGACACACATACCGGTCCGCCAATCCGATGGACGCCATGCGCTTGCCCAGCAACTGGGCCTTGAATGAGCGCGGCGACGAGCGGAATCCGTGCAGATAGACGATGGAGGCCGGCATATCGCAGTCAGTTGGCCGTACCGAGCGCGTCGAGCAGCTTTTGATGCACGCCGCCGAACCCGCCGTTGCTCATGACTAGCACGTGGTCGCCCGGGCGCGCAGCAGCCGTCACCGCATCGACCAAGGCTGTCAGATCCGAAAACGCCGTGGCGCGGTCGCCCAACGGCGCGAGTGCACCGGCCAGATCCCAGCCGATGGCGTCGCGCCCGTTGGCGGCGCCATAAGCGAACACCTGATCGGCACCCGACAGGCTGTCGGGAAGCGCTTGCTTCATCACACCCAGCTTCATCGTATTGGAGCGCGGCTCCAGCACAGCCAGGATGCGGCCGGAACCGACACGGCGGCGCAAGCCTTCGATCGTCGTGCGAATGGCCGTGGGGTGGTGGGCAAAATCGTCGTAGACAGTGATGCCGTTGACCGTGCCGCGCACTTCCATGCGGCGTTTCACATTTTCGAAACGGGCGAGGCTTTCAATGGCCTGCGCAGGCGGCACCCCTACGTGACGGACGGCGGCGATGGCAGCCAGCGCGTTCATTCGGTTGTGGTCACCCTGGAGCGCCCAGCGTACCCGGCCCTGCGTTTGGCCGTTGAAGACGACTTCAAAGCTATCATCGTGGCCCAGATTGGCGATCTCCCAGCCGGGGTCGCCTTCCGCCCCGAACTCCTCGACTTCTGACCAGTATCCACGCTCAAGTACGCGCTTCAGGCTGTCTTCGCGCCCATTGACCAGCAGGCGCCCTTGGCCGGGCACAGTCCGCACGAGATGATGGAATTGCGTTTCGATCGCAGCAAGATCCGGGAAGATGTCCGCGTGATCGAATTCGAGATTGTTGAGAATGGCGGTACGGGGGCGATAGTGGACAAACTTGCTGCGCTTGTCGAAGAACGCGGTGTCGTACTCGTCGGCCTCGATGACGAAGAAGTCGGAGTCCGTCAGCCGTGCCGAGAGCCCGAAGTTGCGCGGCACGCCGCCCACCAGAAAACCGGGGTTGTAGCCGGCGTCCTGCAGAATCCAGGCGAGCATCGACGTGGTAGTCGTCTTGCCATGCGTACCTGCCACGGCAAGCACCCACTTCTGGCGCAGGACGTTATCGCCCAGCCATTGCGGGCCCGAAATGTAGGGCAGATTGCGATCCAGGATGGCTTCCATCAGCGGGTTGCCGCGCGAGATCACGTTGCCGATCACGTACAGATCCGCACCGATCGAGAGCTGTTCGGGGTCGAAACCCTCAATCAGTTCGATGCCCTGGGCTTCGAGCTGGGTGCTCATCGGGGGGTAGACGTTGGCGTCGCAGCCGGTCACCCGGTGACCAGCCTGGCGGGCGATCAGGGCAATGCCGCCCATGAAGGTGCCGCAGATTCCAAGGATGTGGATATGCATGGGAGCCATCTCAACTTCGTTGCGCGGCATTGTACCTGCCGCTTCAGGCCGGCTTGCGCGCTTCAGTAAAATAGAGCCATGTCCAGACGCCCCACCCTCGATCCCGCCCGCGTGCGGGAGGAAATCGCCGCCGTCGCCGCCCGCATGATCGCGGAGGATGGTGCCGATTACGCCACCGCCAAGCGCAAGGCCGCGCGCCAGGTCCTCGGCACGGAAGCGCGCGCCGCCGGCGAGTGGCTGCCCGATAACGAGCAGGTCGAAACGGAAGTCCGCGAATACCAGGCGCTGTTCCAGGCCCAATCGCAGCCGCGCGTGCTGGCGCTGCTGCGCCGCATCGCCCTGGTGCTGATGGACGGGCTGGAGACGTATCATCCCTACTTGGCCGGCGCCGTGTTCAACGGCACCGCCAGCGAGCACTCCGACATCCACCTGCAAGTCTTCTGCGACAGCCCGAAGGACGTGGCGATCTTCCTGCTGAATGCCGGCGTGGATTTCGACACCACCGAAAGCGCCCATTTTGCGAGCCGCGCGGGTCGCGAAGAGGTGGAAACCCTCAGTTTTCTATGGCGCGGCCAATGGCCTGGGGGCCCCGAGTCGCGGGAACTGGCCCGTGCGTTGCGCGCGGAAACCGGCACACCGGTCGGCGTCCACATCGCCCTGTACGACATGAACGACGTGCGGGGTGCCCGACGCGCCGATGCCAGCGGCAAGACGCAACGCGGGGACGCCACGGCGGTGCGCGCCCTCCTTTCGGCGGGGTAGCCAGCCGACAGGAGTACAATCCCGCACGCTTCGCCTCTGTCTATATATAGAGACCGCACACCATGTCCCGCCGCACCACCCTGATTGCCCTGCTGATCGCCGGCCTGGTTGCCGCGGCGCTGGGCGTCTACGCTGGGCATCGCACCACGGCGCCGAAAACACCTGCCGACAACGCCGTCGCCGCGTTTTACGGCAGCAAGCTTCCCGATGCCAACGGCACGCCACTGGATCTGGCAGCCTTTCGAGGCCAAGCCGTGGTGATTAACTTTTGGGCACCATGGTGCGGTCCTTGCGTAGAAGAGATGCCGGAACTGTCGGCTTTGGCCCAGGAGCAAAAGGCCAAGGTAAAGTTTGTCGGCATCGGCATCGATACCGCCGCCAATATTCAGACGTTCCTGAACAAGGTGCCGGTCACGTACCCGATAGCGGTGGCGGGCTTTGGTGGCACCGAACTGGGGCGTCAGTTTGGCAACGAAGTGGGTGGCCTGCCCTTTACCGTGATCCTCAACGCACACGGCGAGATCACCTTCCGAAAGATGGGCCGGGTGCATGCTGAGGAACTGCGGGACGCGCTGCAACGCACGTGAAGGTTCAAAAACGTCATATGTCGGGCATGTGCGCGCAAATCCCCTTCTTCTTGCGCAAAACACCGAGCGGCGACGGCAACATCGGCGAAAACACCGGCTCTTCGATAGTTTTTTAGCAAAAACTAGACAAAGCATTCTAAGTTGCTGTAAATTGCGCCCAACTTCGCTCAACCCGTCAAATCGTGGCTGACAAACCGAACGACAAAGCGCCTCGCAACGTGCTCGTCCTGCACGGCCCGAACCTCAACCTGCTCGGTACACGCGAGCCGGAAGTCTATGGCGCGACCACGCTGGCCGACATCAATGCCGCCTTGGTCGAACGTGCCCAAACGCGTGGTGTCACGCTGACGCACTTTCAGTCCAACCACGAAGGCGCGTTGGTCGATCGCATCCACGCAGCCAAGGGCGAAGGCGTCGAATTCATCATCATCAACCCGGCGGCCTACACGCACACAAGCGTGGCCTTGCGCGATGCGCTGGCCGGGGTGGCGATTCCGTACATTGAAGTCCATCTGTCCAACGTGCACCGCCGGGAGCCGTTCCGCCACCATTCGTATCTGGCGGACCAGGCAGTAGGCGTGATCTGTGGGCTGGGTTGGCGCGGCTATCTGGCTGCACTGGACTACTGCATCGACCAAAGCAACGATCAACGCGGCGGCTAGCCAGCCGTCTTCTTCCCTTTTATTTCAATCACTTAACCAACGCAACGACGCCAGCGCCTGGAGCGCTCTGACTTTACGATGCGTGGCTGAAGAGCCATTCGCGCGCATTGCTCGCCCCAGACCGCCGACGCTGCAGGAGAACGTTCATGGATTTGCGCAAGCTGAAAACGCTGATCGACCTGGTGGCCGAATCGGGCATTTCGGAACTCGAAGTGACCGAAGGCGAAGGCAAGGTCCGCATCGTCAAGTCGGCACCGCAGCAAGTGATGGCACCGATGCAATACGCGCCGATGCCGATGCAGGCTGCACCCGCTGTGGGCGTGCCCGCCGCCGCTCCGGCTGCCGTCAGCGCTGAAGCTGCCGCTCCGGCCCTGCCGGCTGGTCACATCGTGACCTCGCCGATGGTCGGTACGTTCTACCGCTCGCCGTCGCCGGGCGCCGCCGAGTTCGTCAAGGTGGGCGACACCGTCAAGGAAGGCCAGACCATCTGCATCATCGAAGCGATGAAGCTGCTCAACGAGATCGAAGCGGACAAGGCTGGCGTCATCAAGGAAATCCTGATCGACAACGGCCAGGCTGTGGAATACGGCCAACCGCTGTTCGTGATCGGCTGATCTTCCGGCATCTGACCCTCATCGTGCGGCGCCCAGCGCGCCGCATCCGAGCGCGAGTTGACGCAACCGAGTGCACAGGTCCGTTGAGAACGGCCTAGCCACAGCGCCCTCGCCTCCCCTTTTTGTAGCGAGAACACGATGTTCGACAAGATCCTGATTGCGAACCGCGGCGAGATCGCGCTTCGCATCCAGCGCGCCTGCCGCGAACTCGGCATCAAGACCGTGGTGGTCTATTCCGAGGCGGACAAGGAAGCCAAATACGTCAAGCTGGCCGACGAAGCCGTGTGTATCGGCCCGGCACCGTCGCCGCTGTCGTACCTGAACATGCCGGCCATCATCTCGGCGGCTGAAGTGACCGACGCCCAAGCGATCCACCCCGGCTACGGCTTCCTGTCGGAAAACGCCGACTTTGCCGAGCGCGTGGAGCAATCCGGCTTCACCTTCATCGGCCCGACGCCCGAATCGATTCGCCTGATGGGCGACAAGGTGTCGGCCAAGCAGGCCATGATCAAGTCCGGCGTGCCGTGTGTGCCGGGCTCGGATGGCGCCCTGCCCGATGATCCGAAGGAAATCCTGGCAACGGCCAAGAAGGTCGGCTATCCGGTCATCATCAAGGCCGCCGGTGGTGGTGGTGGCCGCGGCATGCGCGTGGTGCACACCGAGGCTGCGCTGATCAACGCCGTCAACATGACGCGCGAAGAAGCCGGCCGTGCCTTCGGCAACCCCGAGGTCTACATGGAGAAGTTCCTGGAGCATCCGCGTCACGTGGAGATCCAGATCCTCGCCGACCAACACCGCAATGCCATCTGGCTTGGCGAGCGCGATTGCTCCATGCAGCGCCGTCACCAGAAGGTGATCGAGGAAGCGCCGGCACCGCACATCGCACGCCGCTTGATCGAGCGCATTGGTGACCGCTGCGCCGACGCCTGCAAGAAGATCGGCTACCGTGGCGCCGGCACGTTCGAGTTCCTGTACGAGAACGGCGAGTTCTATTTCATCGAAATGAACACGCGCGTGCAGGTCGAACACCCGGTCACGGAAATGATCACCGGTGTCGACATCGTGCAAGAGCAGATCCGCGTGGCGGCCGGCGAAAAGCTGCGCTTCCGCCAGAAGGACATCACGCTCAAGGGCCACGCCATCGAGTGCCGCATCAACGCGGAAGATCCGTTCAAGTTCACGCCGTCGCCGGGCCGCATCACGTCGTGGCACGTGCCGGGCGGCCCGGGCGTCCGTGTCGATTCGCACGCCTACAACGGCTACTTCGTGCCGCCCAACTACGACTCGATGATCGGCAAGGTCATCACGTACGGCGCCACGCGTGAGCAGGCGATTGCCCGCATGCGCATCGCCCTGTCGGAAATGGTGGTGGAAGGCATCTCGACCAACGTGCCGCTGCACCGCGATCTGATGCTCGACGCCAACTTCGTCGAAGGCGGCACCGACATCCACTACCTGGAGCACCGTCTGGCGCAACAGGAAGTGGCCAAGGGTGGCGGCAAGTGACGTACCGCGAATGCGTACTTGAGGTGTCTCGCGACGACGCGGAAGCGTTGTCCGAGGCACTGTTTGATCTCGGCGCACTGTCGGTTTCGGTGGAAGACGCCGATGCCGACACGCCGGAAGAACAACCGCTCTTCGGCGAGCCCGGCCACGAGCCGACCCGCCTGGCGTGGAACCGTTCGCGCGTGGTCGCGCTGCTGGCCGACGATGCCGATCCGGCACTGCTGGTGGCAGCCGCAGCCAACGAGATCAAGCTCTCGCCCATCCCTGCGTACACCGTGCGCGAAGTCGAAGAGCAGGACTGGGTGCGCGTGACGCAATCGCAGTTCGAGCCGATCCACATCGGCGAGCACATCTGGGTCGTGCCCTCGTGGCACGATGCGCCTGAACCCGACGCCGTGGTGCTGGAGCTGGACCCCGGCCTCGCCTTCGGCACCGGCAGCCACCCGACCACGCGCCTGTGCATGGAATGGCTGGAGCAGCACGTTCAGCCCGGCGAACGTACGCTCGACTACGGCTGCGGCTCAGGCATCCTGGCCATCGTCGCCAAGAAGCTCGGTGCCGGTGAAACCGTCGGCGTCGATATCGACCCGAACGCCGTGGAAGCGTCGCGCTACAACGCCGAGCGCAACCATGTTGAAGCCACCTTCGCCCTGCCCGACGATGCGCCGGAAGGTACGTTCGATCTGGTCGTCGCCAACATCCTGTCGAACCCGCTCAAGCTGATGTCGGCCATGCTGTGCGCACGCGTGCGCCCGGGCGGCCGGCTAATTCTGTCGGGCGTGCTGGAGCGCCAGGCGGAGGAAGTTGCCGCCGCCTATGCATCGGCCATTCCGCTCACGGTGTGGCGTGCACGTGACGGCTGGGTCTGCCTGCACGGTGTGAAGCCCGCGTAATTTCGCGAGATTGCGTGCCAGCGTCACCTGCAAAGGTCGACGCTGGCGTCACTGTCTGCAATACTCGCGCGGTCGGCTTTCTTCTCCTCGTCTCGCATGGCAACTGCGCCACAAGCTGCGCCACGTTTGGCCGCCCGCTGTCCCAACTGTCAAACCGCATTTCGCGTTGTTGCCGACCAGCTTCGGCTGCGCGGCGGACTCGTCCGTTGCGGGCGCTGCAACCATGTCTTCGATGGCCGCGCGCATCTGATCGAGCTTGGCGCCAC
The DNA here is from genome assembly GCF_051904805.1 of Ralstonia sp. 25C. NCBI lineage: Bacteria > Pseudomonadati > Pseudomonadota > Betaproteobacteria > Burkholderiales > Burkholderiaceae > Ralstonia > Ralstonia sp. 25C. The sequence continues at coordinate 1,339,405 of NZ_CP196737.1, forward strand.
ACCAGCGCCCGCCGAAACCGCGCCCGCTGCACCGGCACCGCACACGCCGGCCTCAAGCACACCCGCACCCGCGTCGCCCCAGCCACAGCAGGCCGAATCCCCCGCCCCACAAACGGAACCGCCCGCAGCAGAGCCCGCCGCTGAAGACGACCACGGCTTCGGCATGACGCTGATCTGGGAAGAGAACATCGCCGAAGACGGCGTCGCCGAGGTTCACCTGGGCGAAGTGGAAGGCGCGACGCCCATCCCCGACACGCAGCCGACGGCACCCGATACGCGCCCGCTGCCCGAAGCCGCACCCGAAGAACCCGAAGAACCCGAAGAACCCGAGGCACCCGCACCCGCGCCTGAGCCGGTCGCACCTGCCGCAGCGGAACCGCCCGCGCCGCCCGCCGACCCGTTCCACGGCTTACCGCCCATCCGCGAACTCGACGACGACGAAGAGACGTTCGCGGGAGCCGTCCCCAAGCAGCCGTCGGCGGATTTGCCGACCGAACCCGCGATCGTGCCGGCACCCGCGCCCGCGGCAACACGCAAGTCCGAGAACGAAAAGCTCGACTCGGTGTGGATGCGCCACGAGCCCGATCCGCACACGCAGTTTGCGCCGGTGCCGCGCCGCCATGGCAACCAGGTCCGCCGCACGCACGATGAATACGCTGAGGGCACCGGCCCGACGCCGCAGCGCACGCTGACCGGCGCACCGCGTCCACGCAAGGCGCGCGGGCCGAATCACGGTGTCTCTGCGGCCACGCTGGATTTCCTGCGTGCAGCGCAAGCGCGCGAGCAGGTCCGCAAGTCCAGCGGACGCCGCGCCCTCGCACGCGTCGCGATCGGCTTGCTGATCATCACAGCGGTCGCACAGGTGGCGTTTCTCGGCCGTGCGGAAATCGCTCGCCGCGTGCCGGCCACCCGCCCGCTGTGGGAATCGCTCTGCCAGCCGTTGCATTGCCAGCTCGCCCCACCGCGTGACCTCGACGCGCTGCAGATCGAATCGTCGCAACTGCAACGCCAGGAAGGCGACACGTCCGACCAGTACGTGCTGACCGCCACGCTGCGCAACCGTGCCGGCAACCCCGTCGCGCTGCCCGCCATCGAACTCATTACCACCGACCTGCAGGACCAACTGCTGTCGCGCAGAGCCCTGCTGCCGGCCGACTATCTGAACCCGAGCGACCGTGCTTACAGCAAGTCCGGTCTCCCTGCCCGCGGCGAGCTGCCGATTCGGGTACGATTCCAGTCCCAGCGCCCGACGGCCAACTATCGGGTCCTGATTTTCTACCCCTGAGTGGACTCCCAACTCACCCCAACACGTATCAAAACGAAGGAGCAGCACACCATGGCAAACGTGACCCTTGGCGGCAACCCGATCGAAGTCGGCGGCCAATTCCCGAGCGCCGGCGCAAAGGCCCCGGCATTCACGCTGGTCGGCAAGGACCTAAAGGACGTCTCGCTGGCTGACTTTGCCGGCAAGCGCAAGGTCCTGAACATCGTGCCGAGCCTGGACACCCCGGTGTGCGCCACCTCCACGCGCAAGTTCAACGAAGCCGCCGCCAAGCTGGAAAACACGGTCGTGTTCTCCATCTCTGCCGACCTGCCGTTCGCTGCCGGCCGCTTCTGCACCACCGAAGGCATCGAGAATGTCGTGCCGCTGTCGACCTTCCGTGACAAGGGCTTCAAGCAAGCCTACGGCGTCAACATCACCAGCGGCCCGCTGGCCGGCGTGACCGCGCGTGCCGTGGTCGTGCTCGACGGCAACGACAACGTGTTGTATTCCCAGCTCGTGCCCGAGATCAAGGAAGAGCCGAACTACGACGCTGCCCTGGCCGCGCTGAAGTAAGCTGCACCGAGACCCGCCCGTGAGATAGTCCGGGTCTCTCATTCACCACACGGCCGTCCACTGGGGCGGCCGCGTCATATCTGGAGCGCCTCAATATGGCCAGCGTGATCTGCGGCTCGGTTGCCTACGACACCATCATGACGTTCGACGGACACTTCCGCGAACACATCCTGCCCGACAAGATTCATATCCTGAACGTCTCCTTCCTGGTGCCGAGCATGCGCCGGGAGTTCGGCGGCTGCGCAGGCAACATTGCGTACTCGCTCAAGCTGCTGGGCGGCGAGCCCATCATCATGGGCACCGTCGGGCAAGACGCTGGGCCGTACATCGCATACCTGAAGGGGCTCGGCATCTCCACGCAGCACATCACGGAGATTCCCGACACGTTCACGGCGCAAGCCATGATCACGACCGACCGCGACAACAACCAGATCACCGCGTTCCACCCAGGCGCGATGAGCCAGTCAAGCGTCAATTCGGTCAAGAATGCACTGCCGGCCAAGCTGGGCCTGGTCGGCCCCGACAGCCGCGACGGCATGCTGCATCACGCCACACAATTTGCCGAATCGGGCGTGCCGTTCATCTTCGACCTGGGCCAGGCGATGCCGCTGTTTGACGGCGACGACCTGCGCCGCTTCGTTGAACTCGCCAGCTACGTGGTGGTCAATGACTACGAAGCGCAGGTCATGCTGTCACGCACGGGCTACAGTGCGACAGAGCTTGCGCAGCGCGTCGAAGCTTTCATCGTCACGCGCGGGGAAGAAGGGGCGGAGATTCACGCCGGCGGCCAGCAATATAAGATTCCTGTCGTGCCCGCCGAGCGTGTGGTCGACCCGACCGGTTGCGGCGACGCCTTCCGCGGCGGTCTGCTCTACGGCATCGAAAACGGTCTGGACTGGGAAACCACCGGCCGGCTTGCCAGCCTGATGGGCTCGCTTAAAATCGCTTGCCAGGGCCCGCAGAACTACGGCCTGCCCGTGGACGAGATTGCCCGGCGCTTTGAATCCGCTTTCGGGTACCGGTATCAATAAGGAACGCACATGAAACCCATCTATCGCATCGGTGCCGCGACCCTGCTGGTCGCCGCGCTCGGCCTGCAAGGCTGCGCCATGGGCACCAACTCCAACAGCGCTTACACGTCGGGCCAGGCTCAGCGCGAGCAGACGGTGCGCTTCGGCACGGTCGACTCCGTGCGCAACGTCGTGATCGACCGTGAGCAGACCGGCGTCGGCACCATCGCCGGTGGCGCCATCGGCGGCATCGGTTCGGCAGCGGCCATCGGGCGCGGCAACGGCTCGGTGGCAGCGGGCGTGCTGGGCGCCATCGTCGGCGGCATCGCCGGTAGCGCGATCGAAGGTCAGGCGAACAAGCGCCCCGGCCTGGAGATCACCGTCAAGCTGGACAACGGCGAATACCGCGCCATCACGCAAGACGCCGACGAGGCTTTCCGCCCAGGCGAACGTGTGCGCCTGCTGTCGTCCGGCGGCGTGACGCGCGTGACGCACTGATCGCGGCTAGACGATCGGTCTAGCGCCACAAGTACACCGCATCGGCATCGCGCCGGTGCGGTTTTTTTTGCCCGCACAAGTCGCACGGACAAGCGCACGAGTAATCGCGCAGCCAAGAAAAAGCCCGCCGGGGCGTGAGCCGATCGGCGGGCGGTGCAAGACGCTGAGGTCTTGCGGACCGGATACGCGGTATCCGGTCAGGTGGGCGCAACGCGTGCGCCGCTGTGGTCCCGGAGGATCACCGTCGCAAGAATGACTTACGGACGGTTGCCAGTCGGGAACGGCCATGCAGCAGCCGGGTTCAGCGCGGTCTTGGCAGCGGGTGCAGCAGCAGGTGCAGCGGCCGGAGCAGCAGCGGGCTTGGCGACAGCCTTCTTCGCCGGAGCCTTCTTCGCAGCAGGCTTGGCAGCAGCCTTCTTCGCAGCCGGTGCCTTCTTCGCAGCAGGCGCCTTCTTGGCAGCCGGCTTAGCAGCAGCCTTCTTGGCAGCCGGTGCCTTCTTGGCGGCAACCTTCTTCACTGCAGCCTTCTTAGCTGCCGGTGCCTTCTTGGCAGCAACCTTCTTCACTGCGGCCTTCTTGGCTGCCGGTGCCTTCTTGGCAGCAACCTTCTTCACTGCGGCCTTCTTGGCTGCCGGTGCCTTCTTGGCGGCAACCTTCTTCACTGCGGCCTTCTTGGCTGCCGGTGCCTTCTTGGCAACGACCTTCTTAGCTGCAACCTTCTTCGCAGCGACCTTCTTGGCCGGTGCCTTCTTGGCGGCCGGAGCTGCCTTCTTTGCAGCGACCTTCTTAGCGGCCGGAGCCTTCTTTGCAGCGGCCTTCTTGGCCGGGGCCTTGGCGGCCGGTTTCTTCTTAGCAGCAGTTGCCATGGGAAACTCCTTCGAGATTGGGTATCGAACTATCGAGATTGAGCAACCCGACCGGCCCGATCCCACGATGCATTGGCATCGCCAGACCAACCGAGCGAGCGATTCATCGGCGCGCCACCCAACGGCAGTCGCACGCTAATGAATTCGGTAGGAAGACCCGCAACTCGCGCGGCAGACACACGCAGCAAGTTGCACGCCTCGGCTGCGCAGACACGCGCAACCGCAGCCGGCCGAACGAACCGCATCCGGCGAGTCTTCATCAATTGAGAGGACCGGGGCATCGTGGCCACACCGGTCGAAATCTGATCTTGCGCGAATCGCTGTGTAGGTTGCAAAGCCGCTTGCAGCGTGCCTTTGCGGACAGCGGAAATCTGGAGAGCGCGCGTTTTCTTTTGGGGGTAGTACGCCCATCCCGACGGGGGGATCGCAGAGACGGCACCGAGTTCAAACAGCCCTGTCGGCGTGGCGTGCATCAAAGTGGTTACGCTCCTCGACTACCTTTCACTTGTCGCTTGGAACTGCATCGTCGTTGATCGCGCGAAGCGCCCTTGCATCGAAGTCAACGTCTTGTCAAGGCGAATCATAATTCGTTTGCGCGGTGATGTTAAGAGATTTATGCAAAAAGCGCGGTGAGTTTTGGTGAAGGATTGCGTTGCCTCTGTGCATCGACACGATTTGGATCGCGCATGCACGGTGATCACCTTCGTGAATGCGCATTTTCTTGCGTCGTAACATCACGTCAACGCGTTGCTCTGCGCAGACACACGCCTCCCGCAAACCCAGTGTTCATGCCGGTTTACAGCAACACACGTTGTGACACGCGTGGCGATCATGAACGCGTGGATGCACGGCGCGCGAGCAACGCATCGTCGTGCGCGCTGACGCGTGAGCAACGCGATGCGTGTCGAAAAAAACGATGCGTGGATGCGACAACGCGCGCGAATTTTTCACCCGCTCGCACGCAATCAACGCGTTGCACGCGCGTGCATCGACGTGTTGCGTGTGTCGATCGACACCAGCAACACGCTGCCGATGCGCATGTCATTCGCGTGCGATGCGCGTGGAGCGAATGCATGCGGTTGCGATGCTCGACATGGCCGTCGACATGCACAAGACGAGCCGCAAGTCGCGTGCCGCGCATCGGAGGAGTGATCAACGAAATGCGAATGCATGTCGAGATGGATCGATCGACCGACTGCAGGCCGATGGCAATGCGACATGTCACGCGACCATCGCGATGCGTGTTGATGTGCGCGTCGCCGACGTGGGTGGAAATCTCGCGCACGCAGTTGCGTCGTCATGGTGATGCGCGTGTGCAATGGCACCTCGCACATTGCGGGAAAACCCTGTTCAGCAACGACTGAAAAGTTCGTGCCACCGCGTTTGAAACGAGGTGGTTTTGCGACGATAGAAGGATTGTTCTACGGTCCTTCGCAGGCCATTTTTGCTGCACTCCAGAACTCTGAAGGTTGGCTCACTACCTCGCTCTAGAGAGAATCGATCTGACGAAATGCTGCGAGCGCATATTGGCGTGTCAGGTTGCCGCTGATTGCCACGTCATTCGGTTTCACTTCACGATCCGCTCACCACATCAGCACGGCATCGATCGGGCGGTGTGGCACGGGCCTGCGCGTGGTCCGTGACAAGACAGGGAGGCCTTCGCTACGCCAGCGGCACGGCGATGACCCACCCGACGAACAAAGAGCGCAAGACAGAAGGGGTCCAACACAAGCGTTCTGAGCAGTGGAGGCACAAGATGCGCGATCTGGCGTTCTTGTTGAAATCAAACCCGCCGAGGCGACGGATGTTTTTGCAGTGTGCACTGTCGGCGGCATCGCTTGCCGTACTGGCAGGGTGCGCGAATTCCGGCAGCGGCGACATGGGTACATCGCTTGGCGGCGGTAGCGATTCGCAATCCAAGCCGTCGATCACGGCATCGAGTTCACCGACGTGGTCGAGCACCGGCAGCGACACATCGTCGGGCAGCAACGGTTCGACTGGCAGCACGCCGGTTGCCACGTTGACGGGCCCGGTTGAGCAGGTGACGACCACCTCCATCACGGCCATCGTGCCGCTCACTTCCACGCTGACTTCCGCGACGCAGACGCTGGCCACAGCGACCGGTCTCGGCGCACCAGTCAGCACGGCATTGACGACGCTGGGCAGTGCGCTCGGCAGTGAGGGCCGCACGATCACGTCGGCGGGTGGTGGCAACGCACTGGTGTCGACGCTGGGCAACACGGTCAGCACTGTCGGCACGCTGACGAGTGGGCTGTCGACGCTGGTGTCACCCACGGCGCCGTCGGCGGGAACCAGCACACCGGGCGGCGCGTTGACTGGCGCCCTTGGCGGCGCGCTGGCGCCTGTGACATCGGCGGTGGGCACGTTGACGGCGGGGATTCCCGGCGTCGGCACGCTGGGGAGCACCGGTGGTGCGAGCACGCCATCGGGTGGGCTGGGCAGCATCGGCTCCACCGTGGGTGGGTTGGTAGGCGGCGTGCTGTCGGGTGTGACAGCGACGACGCATCACTGACGCACCACAGAACTTTCTTTGCATTCGACGGCAAACGCACGCGGATGCTACCCGCTGGACGCCAGATGCGCGTTCTTCTGACACCCGGCGGTTTTACGCGGTACGGGCCGCGCTAACAAGGAGACACACCATGAAGACTCAAACCCCGCTCCATGCTTCTTCCGTTTCTGTTTCGCCGCGCGCGCTGCTGGCCGCAACCGCACTCGCCGTGCTGACGCTGGCCGGTTGCGCGTCGGGTGGCAATCCAAACGGTGACACACCCGCGTCGACCGCCAACAACGATCCGGGCGCGGTGCCGGTCGGCAACGTGGCGAGCAACGGCGGCAACGTCGTCACACAGACCGGCAAGACAGTCAGCGACCTCGGCACGACGATCGGCACGGCATCGGTGCCCATCATCGGCGGTACGGCGGCGCAGAAGGATCTGGGCACGACCGTGACGTCGGCGGGCAACACCGTGCAGGTGCTCGGCAATGGCATCAGCAGCGGGCTCGGCAAGATCGGCTCGACGCCGGATCCGGTCGGCACCACGGTGCAGAGCTCGGGCGATGTGGTGCGCTCGGCTGGCGTGACGGTGGGCAGCGCCGGGCAGACTGTGTCGGACCTCGGCGCGGCCGGCAGCCCGCTCGCACCACTGAACCCGGTGACGTCGCCGGTGGGCAGCGGTGTCTCGGCGCTCGGCCAGGTGCTGCAGGGTGCGGGCGGGCTCGTGACCATCGGCACGTCGAGCGGCCCCGTGCAGCAGATCACGCAACAGACGAGCAACGCGATCGTGCCGCTGTCATCGCAGGTCGCTCAAGGTACGCAACAGGCGGGCGCCGCAACCATGCTCGGCGGCCCGCTGGCCGGGGCGTTGAACACCGTGGGCGGCGGACTTCAGTCCGGTGGCGCACAAGTGGGCGCTGCCGGTGGCAACCCACTCACGCGTGACGTGGGCGGCGTGGTCGGCGCCGTGGGCGCCACGGTGGCCAGCGCCGGTGGCTTGGTGAATGGCGGCAGTGGCGGCTCGACCAATCCGCTTGCGCCGATCACGGGTGCACTGGGTGGTGGCCTCGGTGGCGGCAGCAATCCGCTTGCCCCCGTCACCGGCGCGTTGAGTGGAGCCGGCGGCAGCAGCAATCCGCTCGCCCCCATTACGAATGCGCTCGGCGGTGTCACAAACACCACGGGTGGCTCGGGCAGCAATCCGCTGTCCACCGTGACCGGCGCGCTCGGCACCCATTGACCCGCGAGGCCTGCGCCGGCCTGCCCTACCCCTCTTTCTATTTCTAATTTCTACTCTGACAAGGAGACCACACAATGAAACCGACTCACCTCTCTCTCGTGCGCCTGGCTGGCGCCATGGCCTTTGCACTGGTCACCGGCAGTGCCTTCGCGCAGGCCACCCCGGCCGGCACCTGGAAGACGATCGACGACAACACCGGCAAGCAAAAGGGCGAAGTCGTCATCGTCGATAACGGCGGCGTGTTCACTGGCAAGGTCAGCAAGATCCTGGTGCCCGGCGACGAGAACAAGACCTGCACCAAGTGCACGGACGATCGCAAGGACCAGCCCATCAAAGGGCTGACCATCCTCACGGGCCTGAAGCCGAACGGCAACAACAACTGGGATGGCGGCCAGATCCTGGACCCTGAAAACGGCAAGGTCTACAGCGCCAAGATGTCGCTGTCGGAAGATGGCCAGAAGCTCAACGTACGCGGCTTCCTGGGGATCAGCCTGCTGGGCCGCACGCAGACGTGGATCCGCGAGCAATGACCGCCCGCCGATAACGCAGCTTCCAACGCGCGGCGGCACCCTTTCCTTGTGAGCGGGTGCCGTCTCTTGGGGCGCCGGTGCAAGCCGGCGCCTTCTTTTTTGCCCAGGCCCCTGCGCAACTCAAGAACACGCGCCTCGCCGCCGTTACTTCTTGGGAAGCCCCCGATTTTGTGGGAAACCGCATTCCGCATGGCCCGGGTGTGCCGCCGCATCCCAACGAGGGTAGGGGCGTCGGCGCATTCTCGGGCATGCGGCATGGTGCTATGCTGCGCGCCAGAGGAATCAATACAAACAAACGTTGGAATAACCATGCCCGAGCGCAACCGGCCGCCATACAAGGGCCTTTTGGGCGCGATAGCCGGGTCGACCATCCGCGCCGAAGCCGCGACGGGAGACCACCCCGGAGCCCCCCGCGGCAGCGCCCGTGAGCCGATGTCCGGTGCCCGCTCCGCAACCGCCCCCAGCGCGGCGCAGCTTGCCGCCCAGGATGTGGCGAGCGACACCGCGCTGTGGCGCTTTGCGCTGGCTGCTGAACACGGTGGCCGCGCCCCGCACCCCGACGCCGCCCTGCACGACGATCTGTCCGTCCTGCGCATCCTGCGCCACGCCGACGGGCTGCGCTTGCTCCGGCAAGGACTGCGCAGCGCGTTTCCTGGCTCGGCCCTGCGCCTGACCACCTTCTGGCCCGACGAGCAGCCGCACGCCTACCCCGCCCGCGCCGAAGCGCGCCCCGCGGAGTTCGGCGACCTGCTCGTACTGCTGCGCCTGCGTGGCGCAGTCCCGACGCTGGATTGCCGCGCGCTGTTCCTCACCGCCCGCCGCATCGACCAACCGGATGATGCACTGGACAAGCATCACGCACTGCCGCAGGTGAATCTGTACGAGGGCTGGCCAGACTTCAACGTGTACGCCCGCTCGCCGATCAAGTCGCGCAATGCCACCTTCCTTGGCAAGTTTGAACTGTTGACCGATCTGGAGCCGCTGCGCCGCATCGGCCCGGACCAGCGTCAATGGCGCTATCTGACGCCGTGCATGGGTCTGCAGCAGTACGCACAGTGGCCTGGCGCCCGGCCACCCTCGCCGCTGCAATGGCGCTGGCCCTCGGGCCCGCAGGCCGGTGGCACGCGCCCGAGTTCGGGCTCGTTCACGGGCTTGCTGCGCCAGCTCGCCCGCCCGGAAGGCCCCGGCGAGGACTGCTCCGCCGGCACCGACGTGCCGACCTGGGGCCGCCTCATCAACAAGCTGCTCGACCATAGCTGGGAAGTTGCGCCCAGCCATGCGCTCAAGAGCGGCAACATCAGCTCGCTGGCGTTCTGGACACGGTTGCGCGGCTTTCTGACGGCGGAATACCTGCTCGGCACGCATTCGCTGCAGAAGGGCTTTGGCGCCTCGCTGCAGTTCGAAATGGCCAACGGCCTGCAGGACATTGCCCGCGACGACTGGACGGCCACCACCGGCTTCGACCCCGAAGACCTGGACGTGCCCGGCGTGCGCGGCACGCTGCAGCGCATTGCGGCGTCCAAGCTGGCGGTATTCGGCATGAGCGCCGAAGACCCGGCACCACTGGCCGCCCCGCGCCCGCAGCGCGGTGTGACCCCACGCCCCGATGGTGAACGCGAAGGTCAGCGCGTGCTGCTGATCGACGTGATCCGCCCCAGCGCCGCCGCCCTGTAGTTCCCCCGAAATAGCCCGCACCGCCAAACAACGGACCGCAAGGCGCGTCCGGCGGTGCTCGGCTATGCTGTGGCGTTGCGCTGCTGCCCGGGCGCCCCTCGCCATCACCCATGCCTTCCGCTGCTTCCTCCTCCCCTGCTTCGTCCTCGTCGTCACCGTGGATGCCCATTCTTGCGTTGATGGGCTCGATGGCTTCCGTGTGCCTCGGCAATTCGTTTGCGAAAACGCTGTTTCCCGCGCTGGGCGCAGCCGGCACGGTGACATACCGCGTCACCATCGGCGCGGTGATCCTGCTGGCGTTCTGGCGGCCGTGGCGCCTGCACCTGCGCCGCGCAGATGCAGGTCGCATCGCGCTGTACGGCATCACGCTGGCGACCATGAACCTGCTGTTCTATCTGTCGATCCAGCGGCTGCCGATCGGCATTGCCATCGCCATTGAGTTCACCGGGCCGCTGGTGTTGGCGGTGGTGCTGTCGCGTCGGGCGCTCGACTTTGTGTGGATCGGGCTGGCGGTGGTGGGCTTGCTGATGCTGACGGTGGCGGATCAATCCGTCGGCAAGGTCGACCACTTGGGCGCGGCTTACGCGTTGGCGGCCGGCGTGTGCTGGGCACTGTATATCCTGACGGGCAAGAACCTCGGTGGCCTGCACGCGGGCCAAGCCACATCGCTCGGGATGACGGTGGGAGCGCTGTTTGCGCTGCCGTTTGGCGTGGCGCAGGCGGGCTCGGCGCTGTTGTCGCCGTCGCTGATGCTGGCGGGGCTGGGTATTGGCGTGCTATCGAGTGCCATTCCGTATTCGCTGGAAATGGTGGCGCTCAAGCACCTGCCGGGCAAGACGTTTTCCGTGCTGCTGAGTCTGGAGCCCGCCATCGGCGCGCTGGCCGGGGCGATCGTGCTGCATGAGCAACTGACGGGGCGGCAGTGGGTGGCGATCGTGGCCATCATCGCCGCGTCGGCCGGCTGTGCGCTGACGGTGCGGGCGCCCAAGCGCGCGTAGGACTAGCCGGAGAATCGCGCCGCTACCTGCAGCACCGCCATGCGCATCTGTGCGAACACCATGCCCTTCCACTCGGGCGCATCGCAATAGAACGCATCGCGCAACGCCTGGCGGATGCCCGCCGCCTGCGTGGCGCCGCGTTCGGGGTGTCGATATAGCCAGTGGTCGGCACGCAGCGCCTGCAGTACGGCCATCGGAGCCAGCGTGCCGAACTCCAGCGTAATGCACGTTTTCTCAACGCCGGGAAACTGCGTGTAGAGCAAGCCCGTCAACTCGCCTTTCACCACCGAAGAGACAGAGCCCGGCGCCGAAATGGGCCGAACATCGGCACCCCAGGTACGCACAGCGCGCTCCAGTTCGGCAGGATCGGGGCTGTTGAAGATCTTCTCGCCGTGGCCGTAGTGGCCGAGCCCGGTATGCAGATCGATCCACACCAGGCGGCGGAATCCAACGGCATGATGGGACAGAGTCTCGCGTAGTTGCCGCGTGCTCCAGCAGGCCTGCGTACCGCCGTAGAACATGCCATCCGCCACGCGGTACTGGCCCATCGTTGCAGCGTCTTGCAGGGCTCTCTCGCCGCGCGTGGCCAGGTAGTGCTGCAACGCGGCCTGATCTGCCTGGCTGGGCGGCCAGGTCTGCGGCAGCAACAGCGGATCGACGTCGAGGTAAGCGGGGTTGGCGGATGCGGCCTCGGCAAAGTCGACGTGGTTGCGGTTCAGGTCCACGTTGTCTTCATTCACGCGGCGCAGATGGGCGAACCCATAGGGGTTGACGGCATGCACCAGCAGCAATGCCAGCCTGGCCGATGCCAGCGCTGTGAAGAGCGCATCATCGTGCAGCAGGCCAACTTGGCAGCCCGACCCACAGAACCCCTCCACACCATGCACGCCGGAGGTGACGATCAACAGCGCCTCAGCCCGCGGTGGCGAGAACAGCGCCGTGTCGATTGAGAGCGGCTCGCCGGCGGGGCCGACGGCATTCGGGTGCAGACGACGCTCGATGTGCAATCCACGGGCCTCTGCAGCCGCCAGGAATTTGCTGCGCGCTTCATCGTACGTCTGCGCGAAGAACGGTGCGACCGCCATGTCTCGACCTCTCAAGAAAACTCGGGGGGCCTGGCGCGAAGCGGCAGGTCTGGGGGCACTCAATGGGGAGCAGAAAAGCGTGCCCGCCAGTGTAGTGGACGCCGCAACGCTTACCCCTTCACTGCCGCCCGATCCGCTTCGGCGGTGCGCAGGTCTTCCGTCTTTTCGCGCAGCTTGCGTTGTTTGTCGGACAGGTTGCGCTCAGCCTTGCGGATCTTCTTGGTGTTGCCGTCGTAGCGGGCGTCGCGCAGCTTGTCTTGGGCTGCGCGCACGTCCGCCTGTGCCTTGTCGACGTCCTCTTGGGCTTCGCGCACCTTGCGCTCGGCTTGGTCGACCAGACCGGCGTTGCTGCAGTTGGTTTTGGCCTTGGCCAACGCGGTCCGCAGGCCTGCCACGCGGTTGGCGTTGCCGTACTGCTGGGCTTCGGTGATCTGCGCCTCAATGGCGCGGACCTTGGTGGCGCAGTCAACGCTATCGGCAAAGGCCGACGGCGCGGCCAGCAGAGTCAACGGAGCAATGGCGGTAAGTAGCGTCTTTTTCATCAGGAATGTCCTTGTCGTCAGTTTGGCTGAAGGCGAACCATAGGACGACCGGAAGCCCAGCCCCATACGGATCAACACATTCTCAACAGTCGCAACAATAAAAAAGGCCCTGACGGACCCGTTTTCAAGTTTCAAGGACTGGGGCCATCCCTGGACAGCGTCCTACCGGGCACTGACACATGTCGGTTTATCCAAGCCGGACTTCTGCCACCAGGCCGCCGCCCTCGCGGTTGCGCAGCTTGAGCGCACCGCCCGCGGCGGCCGCCAACTGCTGCGCAATCGCCAGCCCCAGCCCGGTGCCGCCTGTCTCGCGACTGCGCGAATTCTCCAGCCGCACAAACGGCTGCAACACCGCGTCGAGCTTGTCTTCCGGAATGCCAGGGCCGCGGTCGCGCACCTCGATCACCACGGCGTCGCCATCGCGGCGCACGCACAGTTCGGCTGCGCCGCCAAACTTGATGGCGTTATCGGTCAGGTTGGTCAGTACGCGGCGCAGCGCGTGCGGGCGCGTGACGATGGCACCGGTGGCGTTCTGCTCCAGCGTGACCGGCTTGCCGGTGTCCTGGTAGTCGTACGCCAGGCTTTCGACAAACGCGCCGACGTCGATGCGTGATGGCTTTTCACCGTCGCCGTGGGCGGTGCGCGCGTAGGCCAAACCCTCACGCACCAGCGTTTCGATCTCGGCCAGATCGCTCACCAGCTTGCGTTTTTCTTCGGAGTCTTCGGCCAACTCGGCGCGCAGCTTCATGCGAGTGATGGGCGTTTGCAGATCATGCGAGATGGCCGCCAGGATCTGCACGCGCTCTTCCACAAAACGGGCAATGCGCTGGCGCATGGCGTTGAACGCGTGCGCGGCGCGTGCCAGTTCGGTGGGGCCGGTTTCGTCCAGCGGCGACGTCTGCGCGTTGGGGTTGAGCGCATCGGCGGCATCCGCCAGCGCCACCAGCGGGCGGATCGACAATCGCACCGCAAACCAGCAGCACACGATCAGCAGCAGCAGCTGCACCACCAGCACATACGGCAGCCACTGCGCGATGGGTGTCATGCGCGGATGCACGTCGATGGTGAGCGTGCTGCCATCGCTCAGCGTCAGGTGCGCCTGCAGTTGCTTGCCGTCGCCGGGAATCGACTCGACCGTCACGGGAAAGCGCCCGCCGCTGGCCTCGGTGACGCGGGCGGCGATGTCCTTGCCACGCTGCGTCATCTCCGGCACGCCGGGCGAACCCGGCCCCAGGATGTACTGGTAGTTGCCACGGTTCAGGCGCGGCAGCCACTGCGGGCGTTCGTGCGCGGGCAGGCGGTCGAGGATGGCGATGGCCGTGGACACATCGGTTTCCAGCGTGCCCAGCATCACCTCGCGCGCGCTCATGTAGCGCTCGGAAAACAGCACGGCAAACGACAGCGCATACGCCACCACCAGCCCCGCCAGCAAAATCACGAACAGGCGCGAGCCCAGCGTGCGCGGCCAAGCCCACTTACTGGCGTTCATCGGGGCACTCACTGGCGCGCCTCCTTGATCTCCACGGGCTTGGAAAAGACATAGCCTTCGCTCCGTACGGTCTTGATGTAGGCCGGATCGCGCGCATCGTCATTCAGGCGCTGGCGCAGACGGCTGACCAGCAGGTCGACTGAGCGCTCGAACATCTCGGCCTCGCGCCCTTGCGTGAGGTTGAGCAGTTGGTCTCGATTGAACACGCGCATGGGGTGGTCGACAAACACGCGTAGCAGCCGGTATTCCGCCCCGCTCAGGGCGACGATCGTGCCTTCAGCATCGACCAGGTGCCGCGCGGTGGTGTCGAGCTGCCAGTCGCCAAAGGCCAGCATCTGCCCCGCTTCGGAGATCTGTAGATTGGGCGGCAACATGCGCGTGCGGCGCAGCACGGCCTTGATGCGGGCGAGCAGCTCGCGTGCCGCAAACGGCTTGGCGAGGTAATCGTCGGCGCCCATTTCCAAGCCGATGATGCGATCAGTCTCATCGTCGCGCGCGGTGAGCATCAGCACGGGCGTGGCCTTGTGCTTGCCGGCGCGCAGCTCGCGGCATAGCACCAGACCGTCGTCGCCGGGCAGCATCAGGTCGAGCACGATCAGGTCGACGGTGTTGGCCTCCAGGAACGCACGCATGTGCCGCCCATCGGGCGATGCCGTCACACGCAGGCCATTCTTGGTGAGATAGGTCGAAACCAGTTCGCGGATCTCGCGGTCATCATCGACGATCAGGATGTGGTCGACGTGGGCGTCCATGGTGTCCTCGGCGCGATGGAAGATGGAAGGTAGGCGTCATTTTGCACCGCTGCGTGTGACGCAGGGCGCCCACCTTGTATCGCAATGCGTCTGACCAGCGCGTTTGTACAGTCCGATACAAATCGCCCCCGTAGTGATACATGCCAGCTACGCGCGCGGCGTCTGATGGACGGCATTCCAACCCTTGCAGAGGACTGTCCATCATGAGCCTGCTGATACTCGCCTACCTGGGCGGCGCGCTGACCATCCTGAGCCCGTGCATCCTGCCCGTGCTGCCCTTCGTCCTAAGCCGTACCGGACAGCCCTTCCTGCGCGGCAAACTGCCGATGCTCGCCGGCATGGCACTGACATTTGCCGGCTTTGCCACGTTGCTCTCGGCCGGTGGCACATGGGCCGTGCACGCCAATGAAGTCGGCCGGTTTGCGGCGCTCGCGCTGCTGGCGGTGTTCGGGTTGTCGCTGCTGTGGCCCACGCTGGCCGATCTGATGACACGGCCAGCGGTGGCGCTGGGCAACCGGCTCGCAGGTCGGGCGGCTACAGGGGATGCGTCGGCAGAACCGTCGATGGCGGCTTCTCTGCTGCTGGGCGTGGCCACCGGCATGCTGTGGGCGCCATGCGCGGGTCCGATCCTTGGCCTGGTGCTGACAGGTGTGGCCCTCAAAGGCGCCAGCGTGTCGAGCGCGCTGGCGTTGGCGGCGTATGCGGCCGGCGCGGCAACGTCGCTGGCGGCGGCACTGGGACTCGGTGGCCGCGTGCTCAACGCGATGAAGCGCTCCATGGGCATGGGCGAATGGGTCCGCCGTGTCATGGGCGCCAGCGTGCTGGGCGGCGTGGCCCTCATCGCACTCGGCGCAGATACCGGCCTGCTGGCGCGGCTGTCTTCCAGCAACACCACGCAGCTTGAGCAAGTGCTGGTCAACGGGCTAGGCGTGAATCGGCCTGCGCCATAAGCCGACAACGCGGCCTTTTTGTACGCGTTTGTATCCAGCCTCGACACCGATACATGCCCAGACAGAAAGGCCCTTTCGCGCTACGTCTGGGATACGTCGGCCTTCTCTAATACGTCTCGTGGCCCGGGCAGCCGGCGACACACCTCTCCCCCCCTTTTTTCAATGGATCAACCAGGAGCCTCACCATGACCCGCATTGAGAACGTGCTGTACACCGCCAAGGTCAACGTCACCGGCGGCCGCGACGGCCAGGCGCATAGCGACGACGACCGCCTGAACCTGAAGCTGTCGCCCCCGGGCAGCAGCGGCCGCGGCACGAACCCCGAGCAACTGTTTGCCGCGGGCTGGTCTGCCTGCTTCATCGGCGCCATGGGCCGTGCGGCCAGTCAGATGAAGGTCAAGCTGCCTGCCGACGTGGCACTCGACACCGAAGTCGACCTGGGCACCACCAACGACGCGTTCTTCCTGCAAGCCCGCCTGAACGTGAGCCTGCCCGGCCTGGACCGCGAAGTGGCGCAAGCCGTGGTGGAAGCCGCACACCAGCTCTGCCCGTATTCCAAGGCCACGCGCGGCAACATCCACGTCGAGCTGAACCTGGTCTGACGCACCGCACGGCCCGCCATCCATGCCACCAGCGGCGGGCGGGCCGCCGTTTCCAACCTTTCAGGAATTCCACATCATGCGCACACCCCTCCGCGCCGCCCTTGCGGCCCTCGCTATCGGCGCCGTCTACTTTGTCGGCACCGGCGCGCCGGCTTTCAGCCAGACCGCCGCCACCAATGCGACAGCGCCTGAGTTTGCCGGCATCAACCAGTGGTTGAACTCGCCACCGCTGTCTATGAAAGACCTGCGCGGCAAGGTCGTGCTGGTGGATTTCTGGACGTACTCCTGCATCAACTGCCTCAACACGCTGCCCCACGTGAAGCAGTGGTACGACAAATACAAGGATCAGGGCCTGGTCGTCGTGGGCGTGCACACGCCGGAATACGCATTCGAGAAGTCGACCACCAACGTGCAGGCCGCGCTCAAGCGCCTGGATGTGCGCTACCCCGTGGCGCAAGACAACAGCTATGCCACGTGGTCGGCCTTCCACAACCAGTTCTGGCCCGCGGTGTATTTGATCGACGCGGATGGCCGCATCGTCTACCAGCACTTTGGCGAGGGCCGCTATGCCGAGACGGAAGCCGCCATCCAGAAACTGCTGGCAGCGCGCAAGCCGCAGTAACCCACGGGATCGACGTGCCCCCCCGCTGCCCTTACGACCGCCAGCGGGCGGGCCGCTTTTCCAGGAAGGCGTCGATGCCCTCCCCGGCGTCTTCTTCCATCATGTTGCGGGCCATCACATCGCCCGCGTAGGCATAGGCCTCACTGAGCGGCAACTGCCGCTGCCGATAGAACATCGCCTTGCCATAACGGATGGCGGCGGGGCTCTTCGAGACGATCTCCGCCACCTTACGGGCCACGGCATCATCCAGCTCGGCCTCGGGCACGGCCTCGTTGATGAGGCCCCAGTCGGCCGCCGTGGCTGCATCAATGAAACGCCCCGTCACCAGCATGTCGAACGCGCGCTTCGGTAAAACGTTGCGCGACAGCGCTACTGCCGGCGTCGAGCAGAACAACCCGACGTTGATGCCCGATACCGCAAACCGCGCCGCATCTGACGCGATGGCCAAGTCACAACTGCCCACCAGCTGGCACCCCGCCGCCGTGGCTACGCCGTGCACACGCGCAATGACCGGCACCGGCAGCGCCTGAATCGCCTGCATGACCGTGCTACAGCGCGCAAACAACGCCTCGTAATACGCCAGCTCGGGCGTGCCGCGCATCTCGCGCAGGTCATGCCCAGCGCAGAAGGCCTTACCCTCTGCCCCGAGCACCACACAGCGCGCGTCGGCATCGCCCGCAATGTCGCTCAGTGCACGATGCAGCGCATCCAGCATCGCCTCGGACAACGCGTTGAACTGCAGCGGCCGATTCAGCCGTAGTGTGACGACACCGTCGCGGTCATCGCGCAGCACGGGGGTCTCGATGGCGGTGTCGACGTGGGTGGGGTTGGACTCCATGGGCGCTCCTTGTATCGTCCAGCAGCTACCGGGGGAGCACCAGTCTATGGCGGCCAAACGCTACACGCCATCATGTGGATGGCGGCCGAGACCGCCAACGTTGGCGACATGGCGCCTTCTTGGCGGTGGGCAGTAGAGGGTTGGGGCCTTGCAGGAAGTAGGCGCTCGCGAGCGCCTTTTTTGTTCGATGATCGGCGGTCTGCGCGCCAGGGGCGAAGGCCCAGACCAGCGCGCAGGCAATCTGTACAACCTTAGTGGCGCGCCTCGACCGCATGCACCGCATCGAGGATCACCTTTGCCACATCCTGCGGGCGCGACTGCTGCGGGACATGGCTGGTCGGCAGGCTCGTCACCGTGGCACCGATCTTTTTCGCCATGGCACGCTCCAGGTCCGGCTGGATCATCCGGTCGTGCTCGCTGACGATGAACCACGAAGGCTTGCTTTGCCAAGCCGCCACCGTGGTCCGCTCGCCAAACGCCGTTGCCTTGATGGGCCCTTGCGTAGCGGCCATCACGCGGGCCTGGGCGGCCGGCACATCCTGCGCAAAATCGCTTGCCAGCGCGGCAGCGGGTAGCGAGAGATAACCGTTGGCATCGGCCACCAGCTTGCCGATACCGGGTGCTGGCGCATAGCCCTTGCCGACTTCTTCCGTCAACTGGCCGGCATCCGGGGCAAACGCGGCCACGTAGACCAACCCTGCGACCTTGCTGTCCGCGCCCGCCTCGGTGATGACGGTGCCGCCCCAGGAGTGCCCGACCAGCACCACCTTGCCGGCCTGATTGCCGATGGCGCGGCGCGTTGCAGCGACATCGTCGGCCAGCGAGTTCAGACCGTTCTGCACGGCCTGCACCTTCACGCCCTTGGCCTGCAGCAGCGGAATGACCTTGGCCCAGTCGGACCCATCGGCAAACGCGCCGTGCACGATCACCACGGAAGGCGGCTCGGCGTCGGCCGTGGTGGCGGCAAAGAGCGGCGCACTGGCAGCCATGCCAAGTGCGAGCACTGCGGTGGAAACGGATTTGCGGGGGAACATGTCGGCTCCTTCTGATCAGGCGGGTTGGGGTCGTGCGGAGTGGGTTCAGGCGTGAGCACCGTCGTAGTACGGATCAGCACTGCGGGCGCCATCGGTGTAGATGTCGGTGGCGCGAGCGCCGTCCGTGTAGAGGTCAGCCGAGCGTGCACCTTCCGTATAGGCATCGACAGCGCTTTGCACGGCGCGAGCGCCTTCGGTGTACGGGTCACGTGCGCCGACGGACGCGCCGGCCTGGGCGCCAGCAGCGGCTACAGCAAGCGCAACAACAGCAAGGGTCTTGGCGAGATTGCGGGTCATGATCGTCTTCCTTTGAACAATGAACAGAGGGTTGGGATTGCGCGGCAGGCCGGTGTTGGGTGTTGACTCGGCGTCGCTGCCACGGGATGCATTGAAGACGTCTGACGTATCGCGCACGTAGCGCTGATCGGGCCGTTTTGTCTGGGCATGTACCGGGGCGGCGGCCGGATACACGTGCATACAAAACCCCGTCCACGGAGGCCCATTGCTACAGAGCAATACAAATCGGCCGCATCGTGAAACCGTGGGGATACATCGCGGGCGCTCAATGCTGGAAACGAGGCGATCGATTCCTCGTTTCCCACCCGCCAACTCATCCGTCCGGAGAAGCTCATGTCGAACCCCATCAACCTCCGTCGTCGCCGTCTGCTTGGAACCACCATCGCCAGCATTGGCGTGCTCGATCTCGGGCTGGCCGAACTCGTGCATGCGCAGCCGGCGCCGTCGAGTGCGAGCGCGTCACCGGCCGGCCAGGCCAAGCCGTTCGGCACGCTGCAGCAGATCGATGCCGGCGTGCTCAACATCGGCTATGCCGACCTGGGCCCGAGAGACGGCCCCGTGATGATCCTGCTGCATGGCTGGCCGTATGACATCTACAGCTATGCGGAGGTGGCACCGATGCTGGCGGCGGCGGGCTATCGCGTACTCGTCCCTTACCTGCGCGGCTATGGCACGACGCGCATCCGCTCAGCCGATACGCCGCGCAACGGGCAGCAAGCAGCGCTAGCCGCCGACATCATCGCGTTCATGGACGCGCTCAAGATCAAGCAGGCCATCTTCGGTGGCTACGACTGGGGAGCGCGCACGGCAGACATCATCGCGGCGCTGTGGCCGGAGCGCTGCAAGGCGCTGGTGTCGGTCAGCGGCTACCTGATCGGCAGCCAGGAGGCCAACCGCAAGCCGCTGCCGCCGGCTGCGGAGTTTGCGTGGTGGTACCAGTTCTACTTCACCACCGAGCGCGGCGCACAGGGCTATGCCGTCAACTGCAAGGACTTCAACCGCTTGATCTGGAAGCTCGCCTCGCCGACATGGAAGTTTGACGACGCCACCTACGACCGCAGCGCCACCGCGTTCGACAACCCGGACCACGTGGCCATCGTCATCCACAACTACCGCTGGCGCCTGGGGCTGGCCCAGGGCGAATCGAAGTACGACGCACTGGAGCAGCGCTTGGCGTCCGGCCCCGCGATCACCGTGCCCACCATCGCCATGGAAGGCGATGCCAACGGTGCACCGCACCCGGAGCCGTCTGCGTATGCGAAGAAGTTCACGGGCAAGTACCAGCACCGGAACATCGGCGGCGGCATCGGGCACAACCTGCCGCAAGAAGCGCCGCAGGCGTTTGTGCAGGCGATGCTGGATGTGGCGCGGCTCTGAAGCGCGTGCCACGTCGGCATGAATTGGCTGCCGCAAATGCAAACAGGCGACGCATGATGCGTCGCCTGTCTACGTTGATGCCGGGTCGGACTGATCGCTCAGATCACTCCCAAGACAGCGCACCACCGGTCTGGTACTCGATCACGCGCGTCTCGAAGAAGTTGCGTTCCTTCTTCAGGTCGATCATCTCGCTCATCCACGGGAACGGGTTTTCCTCGTTCGGGAACAGCGCGTCGAGGCCGATCTGCTGGCAGCGACGGTTGCAGATGAAGCGCAGGTAGCCCTTGAACATCGGGGCGTTCAGGCCCAGCACGCCGCGCGGCATGGTGTCTTCTGCGTAGCGGTATTCCAGGTCGACGGCCTTCTTGAACAGCTCCGTGATCTCGGCCTTGAACTCGGCCGTCCACAGGTGCGGGTTCTCCAGCTTGATCTGGTTGATCAGGTCGATACCGAAATTGCAGTGCAGCGACTCGTCGCGCAGGATGTACTGGTACTGCTCGGCGGCACCGGTCATCTTGTTTTGACGGCCCATCGCAAGAATTTGCGTGAAGCCGACATAGAAGAACAGGCCTTCCATGATGCAGGCGAAGACGATCAGGCTCTTCAGCAGCTTCTGGTCATTCTCGGGCGTGCCGGTCTTGAAGGACGGGTCCGTCAGCGTGTCGATGAACGGAATCAGGAACTCGTCCTTGTCGCGGATCGACTGCACCTCGTGGTACGCGTTGAAGATCTCGGCCTCGTTCAGGCCCAGCGATTCAACGATGTACTGGTACGCGTGCGTGTGGATCGCCTCTTCAAACGCCTGGCGCAGCAGGTACTGGCGGCATTCCGGCGCGGTGATCTGGCGGTACGTGCCCAGCACGATGTTGTTGGCAGCCAGCGAGTCAGCCGTCACGAAGAAGCCGAGGTTGCGCTTGATGATGCGGCGCTCGTCTTCGGTCAGACCGTTCGGGTCCTTCCACGTGGCGATGTCGCGCGACATGTTGATTTCTTGCGGCATCCAGTGGTTCGCGCAGCCGGCCAGGTACTTTTCCCAGGCCCACTTGTACTTGAACGGCACCAGCTGGTTGACGTCGGTCGCGCCATTGATGACGCGCTTGTCAGCGGCGTTCACGCGGCGGTTGCTTTGGGCAGCGGCAGCGTTCGGGTTGTTGCCGAGGATGCCCGTGCCCGAATCGGTGGCAGCAGCGGCGGTGGCCGATGGGGGCAGCACGCCACCTTGGTCAGCGGTGGCCGGTTGCAATTGCGGCTGCGGTTGATACACGGGCTGCGGTGCAGCTTGCGGTTGTGCGGCAGGTTTGACGTCGTCGTCCCAGCTCAACATAGTGATGTTCTCCATGCAATTCACGTCTACCAGCCGTGGAGCCACGGCTCGGTCACACATACTTTCTTTTGAGTTCTCGGAAAAACCCAAAAGAAAGAAGGGGCTTCTTGGTATTGCCCCTCCCCCTCTCTTAACGCTTAGAGGGTTTAGCCGGTTGGTGCTTAATCGTCTCTACCACCGTAGTAGCGGGACGCCTCTGCGCCTCACGAACCGGAATGAACTGTCCGGTACGTGCATCGCGGCCGATTTTATGAGTCGATGTCTTGTTAGACATGGGGACCTCCATAAAAAAATCCGCACTAGCTTGGCTTTCTCCGGCTATCATTCGCTCGCACGACAACTGACTTGTCGGAGGGTCGAAGGTGCTAATGCCTCACCCTTCAACCGGTCATAAAAGCCCGCAGTGTTAGCGCACTGCGGGCTTTTTCTTTACTGGCAGGCTTCGCATTCCTCGAAGCCGGGGTCGCCGGGGCGCATCGTGCACACGGCACCTTCGGCTTCCGGCATGGCCTGGGCGGTGGCAGCAGCGGCATCCAGCGCGCTGGTCGGTGCAGCTTGCGGCGCACCCGCAGCCGACACACCACCCACATCGCTACCCGACGACACCGCATTCAGCGTGCCGCGCGACACGGTCGACTTCTCGACGTGCGTGGCGCCGATCGTGCGCAGGTAGTACGTGGTCTTCAGGCCACGCAGCCACGCCAGCTTGTAGGTGTCGTCCAGCTTCTTGCCCGAGGCGCCGGCCATGTAGATGTTCAGCGACTGCGCCTGGTCGATCCACTTCTGACGACGCGATGCCGCTTCCACCAGCCACGTCGGCTCGACTTCGAAGGCCGTTGCGTACAGGTCGCGCAGATCTTGCGGAATGCGGTCGATGCGGGCCAGCGAGCCGTCGAAGTACTTCAGGTCGGCGACCATCACTTCGTCCCACAGGCCGCGTGCCTTCAGGTCGCGCACCAGGTAGTCGTTGACCACCGTGAACTCGCCCGACAGGTTCGACTTGACGTACAGGTTCTGGTACGTCGGCTCGATACAGGCCGACACGCCGATGATGTTGGAGATCGTTGCCGTCGGGGCGATCGCCACGCAGTTCGAGTTGCGCATGCCGTGTTGCTTGATGCGGCCGCGCAGGCTGTCCCAGTCCATCGTCGACGACATATCCGTTTCCAGATAGCCGCCGCGCTCTTCGGCCAGCAGCTTGAGCGAGTCTTGCGGCAGGATGCCGCGATCCCACAGCGAGCCCTCGTAGGTGCTGTAGCGACCACGCTCTTCGGCCAGCTCGGTCGACGCCCAGTAGGCGTAGTAGCACACGGCTTCCATCGAGGTATCAGCAAACTGCACCGCGCCTTCGCTGGCGTACGGAATCCGCAGCACATGCAGCGCGTCCTGGAAGCCCATGATGCCCATGCCAACCGGACGATGGCGCAGGTTCGATTCACGCGCCTTCTGGACGGCGTAGTAGTTGATGTCGATCACGTTATCGAGCATGCGCATCGCGGTGCGCACGGTCTTCTTCAGCTTCTCGTGATCGAGCACCACGCTGCCGTCCGCCTGCTTGACCAGGTGAGCGACCAGGTTGACCGAACCCAGGTTGCAGACGGCGATTTCGCTGTCGTTGGTGTTCAGCGTGATTTCCGTGCACAGGTTGGAGCTGTGCACCACGCCCACGTGCTGCTGCGGGCTGCGGATGTTGCACGGATCCTTGAACGTGATCCACGGGTGACCGGTTTCGAACAGCATGCCCAGCATCTTGCGCCACAGTTGCAGCGCCGGCATCTTCTTGAAGAGCTTGATCTCGCCGCGCGCGACCTTGTCTTCGTAGGCCAGGTAAGCCTGCTCGAATGCCTTGCCGACCTTGTCGTGCAGGTCCGGGCAGGTGGACGGCGAGAACAGCGTCCACTCGCCGCCTTCCATCACACGCTTCATGAACAGGTCCGGAATCCAGTTGGCCGTGTTCATGTCGTGCGTGCGGCGGCGGTCGTCGCCGGTGTTCTTGCGCAGCTCCAGGAATTCTTCGATGTCCAGGTGCCACGTTTCCAGGTACGCGCACACTGCGCCCTTGCGCTTGCCGCCCTGGTTCACGGCCACGGCCGTGTCGTTGACGACCTTCAGGAACGGCACCACGCCTTGCGACTTGCCGTTCGTGCCCTTGATGTGCGAGCCGAGTGCGCGCACGTTGGTCCAGTCGTTGCCCAGACCGCCGGCAAACTTGGAGAGCAGCGCGTTTTCCTTCAGCGCTTCGTAAATGCCGTCCAGATCATCCGACACGGTGGTCAGGTAGCACGACGACAGCTGCGAGCGGCGCGTGCCCGAGTTGAACAGCGTCGGCGTGGACGACATGAAGTCGAACGACGACAGCAGGTTGTAGAACTCGATGGCGCGGGCTTCGCGGTCAGCTTCGTTCAGCGCCAGGCCCATGGCCACGCGCATGAAGAACGCCTGCGGCATCTCGATGCGCACTTCGTCCACGTGCAGGAAGTAGCGGTCGTACAGCGTTTGCAGGCCGAGGTAGTTGAACTGGAAGTCGTTCGCGGCATTCAGCGCGGCACCCAGGCGGGCCAGGTCGAACTGGGCCAGCTTTTCGTCCAGCAGTTCGGCTTCGATACCGCGCTGGATGAACTTCGGGAAGTACTCCGCATAGCGCGTGCTCATTTCGGCCTGCGTGACTTCTTGGCCGAGGATTTCGCGGCGGATCGTGTGCAGCAGAATGCGTGCGGTGGCTTGGCTGTAGGCCGGGTCCTTTTCGATCAGGGTACGGGCGGCCAGGATGGCGGAGTCATACACCTGCGTCATCGGCACGCCGTCATACAGGTTCTTGACCGTTTCCTTGAGGATCGGCTCCGGGTCCACCGCTTCGCCCAGGCCCGTGCAGGCCGTGACGATGACGTTGCGCAGCGCGGCCATGTCCAGCGGGCGGGTGATGCCGCCGTCGGTCACGTTCAGGCCACCGGCGGCCGGTTGCTGCACGGTTTCACCAGCCTGGGCGCGCTCTTGCGCGCGGCGCTCGCGGTACAGCACGTAGGCGCGGGCCACATCGTGCTCGCCCGAGCGCATTAGGGCCAGTTCCACCTGGTCTTGAATGTCTTCGATATGGAACGTGCCGCCGTTGGGGCGGCTGCGCGTCAGTGCGCGCACCACGTTCTGGGTCAAGCCCTCGACCAGCTCGCGCACACGCGCAGAAGCGGCACCCTGCCCGCCATTCACGGCGAGGAAGGCCTTGGTCACGGCCACGGCGATCTTGGAGGGTTCGAAACCGACCACGGCGCCATTGCGACGGATGATCTTGTAGTCCGCCAGGTTGACGCCGAACGCGGTGCTGGGGGCCACGGCCGTACCGCCAGCGCCTTGCGCAAATTGAGTGGGGTTGGCGGTGCCGGAGTGAATTTCTGGTTGGGCCGTCTGCATGTGGACTCCTGTTGAACCGTTCGTTTATCGGCGCGCCGACGGGTGGATACCCTTGGCGAACCCGCGCGCTACGCGGAGAAATGAGACGGAAAAGACCCTTGCCTTTTCTCAGCCCCCAAGCGCCGGCTTGACCCGCCGACCGCTCGCCCCCGCGTGGCGCCGAAATAAGAATCCCGGAAAGCGACCACTACATCTAGTGTCTCACCCCGGGATTGGCGCTAAGTATAGGGGATGGATCGCATTTGCCTAGTCTTGACAGATGCGGGCGACTGGTCCTTTTGCAATCGGAATGCAGCGCCGCAAGCCCGCCATCCCAAGCAGCACAACGGGTCGGCGGGGCCGGCTTGCGGCGCCGCAATGCTGTGCCTTTCAGAATAATTCTTTCAATCGACCGCGCAAGATCGATAGACGTCACCTCATCTGCAGTAGAGGGCCCCGTGGCCCGCACTGCACTGGTGCAATTGCCGCTATTTCAGGGCGCGCTGATAGGGGAACAGTGCCGCGCCGAAGCCACCGAGCTTACGCAGATGCGCCCAGTCGAAGCATGGGCCCGGATCGGTCTTGCGGCCGGGAGCGATGTCCGAGTGCCCGGCAATCGCGGCAATCGGATACGCCGCGCAGATGGCCCGCACGAGGGATGCCGTGGCGGCGTATTGCTCGGGGGTGAAGGACAGGTCGTCCGTGCCCTCGATCTCGATGCCGACGGAAAAATCGTTGCAGCGCGGTCGGCCGAAGAAATCCGATACGCCGGCATGCCAAGCGCGCGCGTCGCAGGGCGCGAACTGCACGCACTCTCCGGTGCGGCGAACGAAGAAATGCGCCGACACGCGCACACCGCGCAACTGATCGAAGTACGGATGCGCGTCGCAGTCGAGCGTGTTGGTGAAGAAGTCGAGCACGTTGTCCGAGCCGAAATCGGCTGCGGACTGCGCAGGCGGCAAGCTGATGTTGTGCAGCACGATCAGGTCGATCGGCATGCCGTCGGGTCGCGCGTCGATATTGGGTGACGGATGGCGCCGCATGCCATCCACCCAGCCGTCGGCACCGATGTGCAAGGGGCCCGGCTTAGGCATCGCCATTCAGGCCCTCCAGACCGTTGTTGGCGGGCTCAATGTCACGCGGATCACGGATGCCGAGCTGCTGCATGCGATAGCGCAATTGCCGGAACGACAAGCCGAGCAGCTTGGCCGCCGCCGTACGGTTGAAGCCGGTCTGATCCAGCGCCACAAGGATCACGCTGCGCTCCACGGACTCCAAATAGGCGGGCAGATCGATCGGCAATGCAACGCTTGGCAGTGGCGGCTCCAAGGGCTGCGCCGGCGGAGCTGGCTCCGCCGACAGTGCCACCGGCGGCTGCATTGGCTGCATTGGCTGCATTGGCTGCATTGGCTGCAGCGGCTGCAACGCGCCCATCGGGCTGGGCACGGAGGCCGGCATGTAAGCCGCGTCGGCCCAGCCAGCCATCGGCGATGGCGCCGCCGGGTGATGGGCGGCCGCGGCCTGCGCCTCGCGCGTGCGGTGGAACAGCGGAGAACGCTCGATCTCGGCGCCGAGTGCGCCCAGGTCATCCACGTCGATCGATTCGCCCTCGGCAAACGCATAGGCGCGCTCGAGCAAGTTCTCCAGCTCGCGCACGTTGCCAGGGAACGGGTATGCGCACAGTTGCTGCAACGCCGGGCGCGTCAGGCGCTTGGGCCGTGGATCGCCATAGCGGCTGGCGAGTTGCTCCAGCAGCACGCCGGCCAGCACGGGCACGTCTTCAGCGCGTTCGCGCAGCGTGGGCATGCGCAGCTCCAGCACGTTCAGGCGGTAGAACAAGTCCTCGCGGAAGCGGCCGGCAGCGACCAGACGCGCGAGGTTCTGGTGGCTCGCGCACACCACGCGCACATCGACCGGCTCTTCACGGCTTTCGCCGATCTTGCGTACGCGGCGCTCCTGCAGTGCGCGCAGCAGCTTCACCTGCATCGTCAGCGGCAGGTCGGCCACCTCGTCGAGCATGAGCGTGCCGCCGTTGGCCGCCTGGAAGAAGCCCTGGCGATCGCTGTCCGCGCCGGTAAAGGAGCCCTTCACGTAGCCGAAGAACTCGGCTTCCATCAGGTTCTCGGGGATCGCGCCACAGTTCACGGCCACGAACGGCCGCGATGCACGCGCCGACAACGCGTGAATCGCCCGCGCCGCACGCTCCTTGCCGCTACCGGATTCGCCACTGATGACCACCGGCGCCATGCTGCGCGCCAGTCGCATCAGCGAGCGGCGCACTTCCTGCATGGCGGCGGAGTGGCCGGGCAGCAGTTCATTGGTGCGCTCGGCCAGGTCCGAGTTACCGGGGTCCCCAGCGTCGAGACCACGCTGCTGGCGGCCCAGCGCATTGAGCACGAGGCTGCGCAACTGGTCGAGCGAGAGCGGCTTGGCGATGTAGTCGAACGCGCCAGCCTTGAGCGCTTCCACGGCGTTCTCGGCGCTGCCGTAGGCGGTGATAACGGCCACCGGCGTACGGTCGGCCGTGGCCGAGAGTTGGCGCACGAGTTCAATGCCCAGGCCATCCCCCAGGCGCATATCGGTCAGCACGAGCGCAAAGCGCTGGCGGGACAATGCCTCGCGCGCCTCGGCCAGCCCACTGGCGAGCACTACGTCGTGGCCCATGCGGCGCAGAGAAATCTCCAGCAGCTCGCGCAGGTCGGCTTCGTCATCGACAACGAGAATGGGTTCGCGAACGATGGCGGCTTTGGACATGGATCAGCGGGTCAGCAGAAGATCAGCGGAAATGCACAGCCGGCGGGTCAGTCCGCAATCGGCACGGCGTGTTGATCAAACATCAGGGTGATGACGAAGGCGCGGCGCGGCAGGGTGTCATGTGCCTCCATGGTCAACGCTCCGGTGCGATCGAGCAAGGATTCCAGCGCGATGGCGCCGTAGCGGATCTGCGCATCGTTGGCGCCGCACAACTCGCGCGCCATGTAGAGGCCCAGGCCAGTGCCTTGGGCGTCATTCGTGAAGAACGGCTCGAACAGGCTGCGCTGTTGTTCGGCGCTGACCTCGGGGCCGTCGTTCCAGATGACGAGTTCGGCGTGGGTCTCATCCAATGCATAGGCAGCCAACAGGATCGAACCCGGCACGCGGCGGCAATAGCGCAGCGCGTTGTCGAGCATGTTGCCCACCACCTGCTGCAACTGCGCCGGGTCGAACAGCACCGGCTTGTCGAGGTCCACCGCCACGCGGACGAGATTAGCGTTGATCTCGGTGCCGGCACGGCGGAGGGCCTCGGCGCGCCAGCGGTCGATCACCTCGGGCAGCACGTGGGCGAGCTCCACACGCACACGCTCGCCACGCGGGCGGCGCGAAAGCATCAGCACATCGGCGACCACCTGGTCCAGCCGGCGCACGTTGTCCCGAATGATGCGCAGCAGGCGCGTCTCCACGCCGGCGCCTTCCGGGCGCGTGGGCCCGTTGCCCTCAGTGCCGTCGCCCGGATCATCCAGCAGTTCGGCGGCCTGGCTGATCGCGGCCAGTGGGTTGCGGATCTGGTGCGCAATGCTGGCCACCAGCCGGCCCATGGACGCGAGTTTTTCCTGCTGCGCCTGCTCCGCCACACGCTCCCAGCTCTCCACGTGGATCAGCACCGTGTCGTGCAACTCGTGGCGCAGAAACGCTTCGTCATCGCTCGACCAGCCTTGCGCGGCGGTATCGGCCGAAAGTTGGCGTGGGCGTGACACTTCGCCGCTCTCTCCCGGCAACCCCAGGCCGATCGAACTGACGAGGCTGTCCAGATAGACGCTGCGCAAATTCGCCAGGCTCGGCAGGATGAAGCGCAGACGCAAGCGGGCTGGCGGCGCACGCCTGCCGCCCTGCGCGATCGGCAGCAAGTCGAGAATGCGCGGCGCATCGTCGTCGCCCGTGCCGTCTGCGGGGCGGCTCTTGCGGCGCAGCCACTGGCGCAGCGTCTCAAGCAGCGGGCGCAGGTGCGGCACGTCCTTCAGGTCGAACAGCATCGCGCCGCTGCCCACGAAGGCGTTTTGCGGCACGCCCAGCAACACAGCCGCCGCCGGGTTGGCCGCCACGACGCGGCCGTCAGCGCGCACCAGCATCACGCCGTCCTGCATGTCGTAGACCATCAGGCGGTTCACAAGCTGCTGCAGGCGCAACTCGCGCTCGCGCGCCATCGTCAGGCGCTCTTGCGCAATCTGGCGGTGCGACAAGCCGTACATCATCGACGCGGCCGTCATGTAGACGAGCCCATACAGCCCCGCCGACGCCAGCCCCGGCGCAATCACGCCGTCGCCAAGCATCTGGAGGAACGGATCGGCCAGCACCACCATCGACGCCACCGCCGCCGTGAACAGCGCAAACAGCAGACTGGTGAGCGCGCCAGCCGCCAGCACCGGCATCAACAACACCATCGCCACGCTGGCTGACAGGCGCGACAGGGCGGCATACGCCATCCCAAGGAACAGCAGATCGAGCGCAACATCCAGCCGCACCCGGAACTGGAACCGCGTGCGCCACCAGCCGGCCGCCGCCAGGATCAGCAGTGCCACCGCTAGGTAGGGCAGCGTCAGACTGAGCAGCGTCTCGCTATTGGGCAGGCCGGCTGCTTCATCGTGGCCACGCGGCACCATCACGAACAGCAGCAGCACCAGCGCCACAGCCGCACGGCTGAAGGCGAAATAGCGCAGCAGGCGCCATTGAAATTCGGGAGGATCGGGCTCCCGCCACACCGAGCGCAGCGCGCGCCACGCGTTCAAGCGGGAGAGCAGTCGGCGCGGTCCGGCGTCAGCCCTCTTGGGTGCCCCAGCCGGCGACGTGCCGGACGCATCCGGCATCACGCGCCGCCCCGGTCGGCGTGTTCGGGGCAGCGATAGCGCCCGCCAGACAGTGCCACCATGCCGGAGCGTGGCGCGTGCACCCCGCACACGGCGCATTGCTCGATGGGTTGGGATGCCTCGGGCTCAGGCGCGCGCCGCGCCGCCCCCTGCGATGCGGACTGTCCTGAGGTGCGGGACGAACGCGACCCCAGGCGGCTCAGCCACCACCAGCCGGCGAGCAGCATCAGGATCAGCAAAACAGGACGGGCCATGGAAAAACCAACAGAGGTGGCGAGATCGCCAAAAGAAACACCAAGAACGCGTTACACGCGGTGAAGGATGACTTCCAGCACGAAGCGGCTGCCCACGTAGGCCAGCAGCAGAATCGCAAACGCCGCCATCACCCAGCGCAGCGCCACGCGCCCACGCCAGCCACGGAAACGGCGCCCCAGCAGGATGCCGCCGAACATCGCCCACGACAGCACCGCAAACACATTCTTGTGATCAAAGTGGAAGGCACGGTGGAACAGGTGCTCGGAGAACAGCACGCCCGAAGCGATGGTCAGCGTGAGCAGCACGAAGCCCGCGCCGATCAGGCGGAACAGCAGTTTTTCCAGCGTCAGCAACGGCGGCAGCAAGTCGAGCCAGCGGCCAAGCCAGCCGGACTCATTCGGGCGATTGATGGTATGTAGTCGGCGCTCGGCGGCGAGCATCAGGATGGCGTGGAAAGCCGCCAGCGTGAACAGCCCATACGCGACGTTAGCGATGGCGAAGTGGAGCTTGAACAGCGGGCTGGCCGCATAGCCGAGGATCTGCGCGCCCGGAAACACCAGCGGCAGCAGACTGCCGAGCAGCGCCACCGGCATCACCAGCAGGCCCAGGCCTGCCAGCGAGAAGAACAGGCTCTCGATCCAGAAGATGCCCACACCCAGCCACAGCATGGCCGATAGCGCATAGGCAAAGCCAAACACCATGGAACTGGCTGGAAAGATGGTCTCGTGCAGCAGAAAGCCGTGGGCGGCCAGGGCCGCCAGCAGGCCCCATCGCCACCAGCCAGGGGCGGAATCCGCAGAAGCCGGGGGCGGCGGCACCAGCACC
The DNA here is from genome assembly GCF_051904805.1 of Ralstonia sp. 25C. Classification (NCBI taxonomy): domain Bacteria; kingdom Pseudomonadati; phylum Pseudomonadota; class Betaproteobacteria; order Burkholderiales; family Burkholderiaceae; genus Ralstonia; species Ralstonia sp. 25C. Next base: position 1,370,793 of record NZ_CP196737.1, read on the forward strand.
GCTGCGCCGGAAGGCTGGCCGCCCAGCATGGCACCCGCCGCGGCCGAGGCCTCGAGCCCACCGCGTCGTACCCACGCCGTCCAGGCGAGGGTGCCATAGAGAAGCGCCGTCAGCGCATACAGTACAATGACCATTTGCACAGTTTACCGCAGCGCACCCCGGTTTTGGCTGGGGCCCGTCCCCGCCGAAAGCCTCAGCGGGCGGCCAAGCGGAACGCACATTCCTAGCCGGCGCACGCCAAGCGAGCACCGGCCTCATCTTCATCCCGTCCCCAATTCCGGATCCCTGTCACTGTCATGCTGGATAATCTGACCCAACGGCTCGCGCGCGTGGTCAAGACCATGCGCGGCGAAGCGCGCCTGACCGAAGCCAATACCGCCGAGATGCTGCGCGAAGTCCGCCTGGCACTGCTCGAAGCCGACGTGGCGCTGCCGGTCGTGCGCGAGTTCATTGCCCGCGTCAAGGAAAAGGCGCTCGGCGAGGAAGTCATTACGAGCCTCTCGCCGGGACAAGCGCTGGTCGGCATCGTGCAGCGCGAGCTGACCGCCATCATCGGCGGCCAGGAAGCGCTGGAAGGCGTCGGCAACAACATCCTCGGCGGCCGCGCGGCGGAGCTGAACCTGAACGTCACGCCGCCCGCGATCATCCTGATGGCGGGTCTGCAAGGCGCGGGTAAGACCACCACGGTCGGCAAGTTGGCCAAGTGGCTCAAAGAGAACAAGAAGAAGAAAGTGCTGACGGTGTCGTGCGACGTGTATCGCCCCGCCGCTATCGCGCAGCTGAAGACCGTTTCCGAACAGGTCGGCGCTGACTTCTTCCCTTCGCAGCCGGACCAGAAACCAGTGGACATCGCCGTCGCGGCGGTCAACTGGGCCAAGAAGCACTATCACGACGTGCTGATCGTCGACACGGCCGGCCGCCTCGGTATCGACGAGGCGATGATGCAGGAGATCGCCGCGCTGCACGGCGCGCTCAAGCCGGCCGAAACGCTATTCGTGGTCGACGCGATGCTCGGCCAGGATGCCGTCAACACCGCCAAGGCGTTCAACGACACCCTGCCGCTGACCGGCGTGGTGCTGACCAAGCTCGACGGCGATGCGCGCGGTGGCGCGGCGCTGTCAGTGCGTCACATCACGGGCAAGCCGATCAAGTTTGTCGGTGTGGCCGAAAAGCTCGACGGGCTGGAGCCGTTCTACCCCGACCGCATGGCCCAGCGCATTCTGGGCATGGGCGACATCCTCGCGCTGGTGGAAGAAGCCCAGCGCGGTGTCGACATGGAAGAGGCGCAGAAGCTTGCCGCCAAGATCAAGAAGACCGGCGGCTTTGACCTGGAAGACTTCAAGGCCCAGATCGGCCAGATGAAGAAGATGGGCGGTCTGGGCAGCCTGATCGACAAGCTCCCCGCGCAGATGGCCCAGCAGGCGCAAGGTGCCAACATGGACCAGGCCGAGAAGCAGGTCCGCCGCATGGAAGGCATCATCAACAGCATGACCGCCGCCGAGCGCGCCAAGCCCGAACTGATCAAGGCCAGCCGCAAGCGTCGCATTGCCGCGGGTGCGGGTGTGCAAGTGCAGGAGGTCAACCGCCTGCTCAATCAGTTCGAGCAAATGCAGACCATGATGAAGAAGCTCAAGGGCGGCGGCATGATGAAGATGATGCGCGCCATGGGCGGGATGAAAGGTGGCATGAAAGGTTTGTTTGGTGGATAACCAACCCACGCCCTTCCCTCAAACCGTTTTCACCAGACCAACACGATGCTGAATGCAGAACAGGCCCGCGAACTCTGGGCCAACTCCGAAGAAATCGTCAGCGAAGACGCCGTGCGCGGCTCGCTGGATCGCATGGCCGCTGAGATCACCGAGAAGATCGGCGACACCTTCCCGATGGTGCTGTCCGTGATGGGCGGCGCCTGCGTGTTCACCGGCATGCTGCTGCCCAAGCTGGCCTTCCCGCTCGAGTTCGATTACATCCACCTCTCGCGCTACAACAATCAAACCGTGGGTAGCAAAGAGATGCAGTGGCGCGTGGCGCCGCGCGAGTCGGTCAAGGGCCGCACGGTGCTGGTGCTCGACGACATCCTCGACGAAGGCGAAACGATGGCCGCCATCCGCTCGCGCATCATCGACATGGGCGCCGCTGAGTTCTACTCCGCCGTGCTGTGCGAGAAGACGCTCGCCAAGGACAAGCCGCTGTACCCGGATTTCTGCGGCTTCAACGTGCCCGACCGCTACGTGTTCGGCTGCGGCATGGATGCCAAGGGCTACTGGCGCAACCTGCCGACCATCCGCGCGCTCAAGAACACCTGACGCGGCGCAGGCACAAACAAAAAGGGCGACCATCGAGTCGCCCTTTTTGTTTGTGCCTGCGCGGCCCGCTCAGAGCTGATGCGCGAAGGTGCGGATGCCCTTCAGCAACATCTCCACCGAGATCGCCACCAAGATCAGCCCCATCAGCCGCTCGAATGCCATCACCGTGCGTTCGCCCACCAGGCGCTGGATTTGCGTGGCGCTCAGCAGCACCACCGCCGACACCGCCATCGTCGCGCACAGCGAGCCGATCCACGTCCACATGCGGCCCGGCGCCTGCGAAACCAGCAGCATCACCGTCGCCATGGCAGATGGCCCGGCGATGGCCGGAATTGCCAGCGGCACGATAAAGGGCTCGCCCGTGGGTTGCGCATCGGCAGCGCCCTCGCGCGGAAAGATCATGCGCAGCGCTATCAGGAACAGCACGATGCCGCCCGCCATCTGCAAGGACAAGTCGGTCAGGCTCATCATGCGCAGAAACGCATCGCCGAAAAGCATGAAGACCAGCAAGAGCACGAACGCGATGCCGACTTCTCGCAGCACGACGCGGCTGCGTCGCTCAGGCGCCACCGGCCTCAACGCGGAAATGAAGATGGGAATGTTGCCGAGCGGATCGGTGATCAGCACCAGCAGGATCGTCGCCGAGAGGAACGTGTATTCCATGCGCGTGACCGTCGCTCAGGCGCCGCGCCCTTATTGACGCCGATACGGCCGCTCACGCAGCCACTTGGTGGCAATCCACTTCTCGCCGCGCTCCACCGGCAGGCCGGCGTGCAGCGTGTCTTCATCGAGCGAGCCATCCGGCCGCTTGTAGACGAAGAAGACGGCGTTGCCCTTGACCGGCGCCACCTCCAGCCCGAGCTTGGGAAAGCCGGTCGCGCCGCCGGCCTGCACGCTGTTCAGGTAGATGACCATGGTGGCCACGCGCTGGCCTCCGACTTCCAACTGACGCGCCTCGCCGGTACGGCCCGGGTTGAAAAAATCGAAGTGCGGCTGGTACTCGCCACCGGGCTGATAGTGCAGCACCTGGAAGCCCTCGCCATGCTCGACCGGCACGCCCACCGCCTGCGCGATACGTGCCTCGATCTTGGCGATGAGCGGATGCTCGCCTACCTGGAACATCCCACCCTGGCTCGTGCGCGCCGAGATCAGGTTCTCTTCACCGGTATCCGGGTTCACGACCGGCGAACGCTTGAGGCGATTGCGCCCGAGCGCGATCAACTGATCACACTCCTCGTCGGAGAGGAAATGCTGGAACAGCACGATGCGCGGCGTTTCCAGTGCAAACAGAATGGGGATGTCGCCATCGGCGGTATGGACGGCGTTGCTGTTCTCCACGGCTTCCTGAGCGGCCGGCACGGGAACCTGCACTGCAACTGGAACGGGCGCCGGCGCGCGGGCAGCGAGCGCCTCATCGACAACGCGGCGCGCGAAGGCGCGGTCATAGCCGGACTGCACCATCGAGGCCACCAGCGGGTCAGCCTCGAAGCCTTCGGTCACGTGACGCTGCAGCCAGTCGCGCAGCGCTTCGGACATGGTCGCGTACGGTTGGGTCGTGGACATGCGCAATGAGGAGATGCAGGCGAGCGAAAGGGATGGCCCTATTGTAGGCCGAGCGCTCCGCGGCCGACGATCAGGAACCGCCAGCCGGGCCGCCGGCAATACGCAGCGGCGAGAACGGATTGCGTGCCGGCACCTCGGGTAGCGCCTTGGCGCGCGGCGCGTTTTCTGTCGGCACCGGGGCGGACACCGTCATCGTGCTCGACTCCTGGTACTGCCAGCGCTTCCACGCCGCCAGCACCGCGTTCGGATATTGCGGCTGGCCTCGGCTGCCGTTGTAGCGGCCGAGCGCCAGGTACAAATTGCCGCCTTCCATGTCGAGGTAGTGACGCAGGATCGTGCAGCCATAGCGCAGGTTGCTCTGCAGGTGGAACAGCTTGCGGGGGTCCTTATCGCCGATGCTGCGCGTCCAGAACGGCATCACCTGCATCAGGCCCATGGCGCCCGCGCTGCTCATGGCGTACTTGCGGAAGCCGCTTTCCACCTGGATGAGACCCAGCACCAGGGCCGGATCGAGGCCCGCACGCTTGGCTTCGTAGTACGCGGTTTCGATCAGTTCCACGCGCACCGATGCCACTGGGATCTTGCTCGACATGCGCACCGACATCTCGGCCAACCAGCGCAGATAGCCGAGTTGCTCATCGTTGCTGGCGAACACCGGGCGCAGCGGGCGGCTGTCGGCCACGGCGGCGGACAACGCACTGCGCACGGAGTCCGCCAGGTACTCCTCTTTCTGCGCGCCCGCCCACGCCGGCCGTGTGCCCGCGATGCCCGCAAGCAAGGCCCCCGCGCATAGCGCAGTGGCGATCGGGCGGGGCAAGCGCAAGCGGTGCATGCAGTTCGGCTCCATTACTGCGCGAGGCGCGCCTTCAGGGTCGCCAGCACATCGGCCGGCGCCACGGCGGTGGCAGCCTCGTCGCGGCGGCCCTGGAATTCCAGCTTGCCTTCCTTCAGGCCACGGTCGCCCACCACCACACGGAATGGCACGCCGATCAGCTCCCAATCAGCGAACATCGCGCCCGGGCGTTCGCCGCGGTCGTCCAGAATGACGTCGATGCCGGCAGCCACCAGCTCTGCGTGCAGGCGATCGGCTTCCGCGCGCACGGCGTCGGAGCGGTCGTAGCCCACCGGGCAGATCACCACCTGGAACGGTGCGATCGACGCGGGCCAGATGATCCCGCGCGCATCGTAGTTCTGCTCGATGGCCGCGCCCAGAATCCGCGTAATGCCGATGCCGTAGCAGCCCATCACCATCGGCTGGGTCTTGCCGTTTTCATCGAGGAACGTGGCGTTCATCGCATCGGAATAGCGCGTGCCGAGCATGAAGACGTGGCCGACTTCGATGCCGCGGCAGATCGCCAGCGTGCCCTTGCCGTCCGGCGACGGGTCGCCCTCCACCACGTTGCGCAGGTCATAGACCTCCGGCTCGGGCAGGTCGCGGCCCCAGTTCACGCCGGTGAAGTGGTAGTCCTCTTCATTGGCGCCGACGACGAAATCGCTCATGGCCGCCACAGTGCGATCGGCCACCACCTTGATCGGCTGCTTCGTACCGATCGGGCCGAGATAGCCCGGCGGCGTGCCGAATGCGCGGAGGATTTCGCCTTCGGTCGCGAAGCGGAATTCGGCCAGCCCCGGCACCTTCGATGCCTTGACCTCGTTGAGCTCGTGATCAGCACGGATCAGCAGCATCCAGATTTGCGGCTCACCACCATCGACGTCCGTTGCCAGCACGATCGACTTGACGTTGCGTTCGAGCGGAATGCCCAGTTGCTCGGCCACCGCCTCGCATTTGGTGCGGCCCGGCGTGTGCGTCTTGGTGAATGCCTGCGTCGGCGCGGCGCGCAGCGTGGCCGGAGCCAGCGCCTCGGCGGCCTCGATATTGGCGGCGTAGTCCGAATCCGGGCAGTACACGATGGCGTCTTCGCCCGTCTCGGCAATCACGTGGAACTCGTGCGAGCCCGACCCGCCGATGGCGCCGTTATCAGCCGCCACGGCGCGGAACTGCAGACCAAAGCGCTGGAAGATGCGCGTGTAGGCGTCGTACATCTTCTGGTACGAGGCTTTCAGGCCTTCGGCGTCGCGGTCGAAGGAGTACGCGTCCTTCATGGTGAATTCGCGGCCGCGCATGATGCCGAAGCGCGGACGGCGCTCGTCACGGAACTTGGTCTGGATCTGGTAGAAATTCACCGGCATCTGCTTGTACGAGCGGATCTCGGTACGCGCGATGTCGGTCACCACCTCTTCGGAAGTCGGCTGGATGACGAGGTCGCGGTCATGGCGATCTTTCACGCGCATCATCTCGTCGCCCATCTTGTCCCAGCGACCAGTCTCTTGCCACAGCTCGGCCGGCTGCACCACCGGCATCAGCACTTCCACCGCGCCGCTGGCGTTCATTTCCTCACGCACGATCTGCTCGACCTTGCGGATCACGCGCAGACCCACGGGCATGTACGTATAGAGGCCCGCGCCGAGCTTCTTGATCATGCCGGCACGCATCATCAACTTGTGCGACACGATTTCCGCGTCGGCGGGCGCTTCCTTGAGCGTGGAAATGAAGAACTGGGACGCTTTCATGCGACTGACAATAAGAGATGGCGCGGCCAACCAAAGCCGCGAAAACAAGGGCAAAAGCCACCGGAATCAGGAGATGAGACGAGGCGCCAGACGCACATTCACGCCGTCGGCACCCTTCCCCCAGGAGGCGCGAGTGAGCGGCAACATTTCGGCTTCTGTGACAGCCGAGCGACAGGCCGCTCTATAATCGGCGTAATTCTAAAGTATTCGAGGTGCAGTCATGCTCGATCGTGAAGGCTTCCGCCCGAACGTCGGCATCATCCTCATCAACGCAAGAAACGAGGTGTTCTGGGGCAAGCGCATTGGCGAGCACTCCTGGCAGTTTCCACAAGGCGGCATCAAGTACGGTGAGACACCCGAACAAGCGATGTTCCGCGAACTGCACGAAGAAGTCGGCCTGTTGCCAGAACACGTCCGGATCGTCGGTCGCACACGCGACTGGCTGCGGTATGAGGTGCCGGACAAGTTCATCCGCCGCGAGATACGCGGCCACTATCGGGGCCAGAAACAGATCTGGTTCCTGCTGCGCATGGTCGGTCGCGATTGCGACATTCAGTTGCGCGCCACCGAGCATCCGGAGTTCGATGCCTGGCGGTGGAGCCAGTACTGGGTGCCGCTCGAGGCCGTGATTGAGTTCAAGCGCGAGGTGTACCAACTGGCGCTGTCGGAACTCTCGCGCTTCGTGCAGCGGCAGAGTCGTGCGCCGCTCTCGCCGTATGGACGGGTCGGGCAACACCGCGAACGCGATGGGCGCGACAATCGCGACGGCCGTGAACGTTCCGGCGGCCAAGGCGGTCGGAGCGAGCAGCATGCGCGCGAACCGCACGCCCAGCCGACCCTGACCGTCACCACTACGACGGTCATCGTCGAAACGGTGAGCGTGTCCGCGCCGGCCTCCTCTTCCAACCCTGACGACACAAGTCCCAAGGACAATTCGTGACTCTGATGACGACGACACGTGGAGCGCGCCGCGCTCTCGTGCCGCTCGCGCTGGCGGCTGCGCTGGCGTTGACGGCATGTGGCCACAACCGCACCGGCGACCTCGAAGACAAGCTGTTGATGGACCCGTTCAACGACAAGCCCTTCAAGGAAGACGCTGTCACCTTCCCCGCCCCGCCAGTCGATCGTGATGCCGTGCCGTTCGACGTAGGCGGCCGCAATGATTCGCCGCTGCGCTTCGCCATCGATCCGAAATCGGTGTCGATCGGCACGGACAATGTGGTGCGCTACACCGTGCTGATCACCAGCAAGACCGGCGCGCGCAACGTCAATTACGAAGGTCTGCGTTGCGACACCGCCGAGCGCCGCATCTACGCCACACTGCGCAACGACACCAACCAATGGATCGGCAACCGCGCGGTGGACATGAACGAAACCGCGAATACCGAATCCGCCAGTATGAACGCCTACAAGGCCGCCACCGATTGGCAGCGTGTCGGCAATGGTGGTCCGACCGACTACGCCTCGGCGCTGATGCGGTCGTATTTCTGTGACGTGCGGTCGGTGGCGGGGGACGGCAAGGCGTCTACGCTCGTACGGCGACTGGGCGGCCAGGGCGGACGGTATTACGGGCCCTGAGGGTCAGAAATACGGCGCTCCATACGCGCTGCAAACACAAAGGCCAACCTCGCGGGGTTGGCCTTTTGTTTTTGACGCTCAATTGAGGGGCTGAATCAGAGCAGCACAAGGTTATCCCGGTGCACCAACTCCGCAGCACTGACGTAGCCAAGCACAGTCTCGATCTCAGACGATGCTTTGCGCGCAATCAGTCGAGCCTCGGCCGACGAATAGTTCGTCAGCCCGCGCGCCACTTCGCGCCCTGCAGCGTCCACGCAGGAAATCACCTCGCCGCGCGCAAACTCGCCCTGCACTTCCGTCACGCCGATCGGCAGCAAGGATTTGCCGCCAGCGGTGAGCTTCTCCACTGCCCCGGCATCGAGTACAACGCGCCCGCGCAGTTGCAGGTGGTCGATCATCCATTGCTTGCGCGCCGCCATGCGGCCGGTTTGCGCGCGCAACTGCGTGCCGATGGCCTCGCCACCAGCTAGCCGCGCCAGCACGTTGTCTTCCCGGCCGGAAGCAATGATGGTGTGCGCGCCGGACTTGGCCGCGCGCTTGGCGGCCAGAATCTTCGTCAGCATGCCACCCTTGCCGATGCTCGAACCGGCGCCTCCGGCCATCTGCTCCAAGTCAGGCGTGCCAGCCTGCGCTTCGTCGACGAAACGCGCGTTCGGGTCCTTGCGCGGGTCGGCGGTGTACAAGCCGCGCTGGTCCGTCAGGATGATCAGCGCATCGCCTTCGATCAGGTTGGTGACGAGCGCGCCGAGCGTGTCGTTATCACCGAACTTGATTTCGTCGGTGACGACGGTGTCGTTCTCGTTGATGATCGGCACCACACCGAGGCTCAGCAGCGTGAGCAGCGTGGACCGCGCATTGAGGTAGCGCTCGCGATCCGCCAAATCGCCGTGCGTGAGCAGCACCTGCGCCGTGCGGATGCTGTGTCGCGCGAACTCGGATTCGTACACCTGCGCCAGCCCCATCTGCCCGACGGCGGCGGCAGCCTGCAGTTCGTGGATTTCCTTCGGACGCTTGGCCCAGCCGAGGCGCTGCATGCCCTCAGCAATCGCGCCGGAACTGACCAGCACGACTTCCTTGCCGGCCGCGCGCAACGCCGCAATCTGCGCAGCCCAGCGCGCGATCGCGGCTTGGTCGAGACCGCGCCCGTCATTGGTAACCAGACTGGAACCGACCTTGACGACAAGGCGGCGCGCATCGGCAATCAGCGAATGCAGGGCCATGGTGGGCATGTCTCCAAAGGATGTTGTTGTCGTTAGGCTTGATTGTCGTGATCGACGTTGTGCAGGGTCGGGTCCAGACGCTGGTCGGGCGCAGCCGCCGCGGCGTCTTCTTCGGCACGCAGTTCGTCGAGGTATTCCTGAATCGCGTGGACCAGCGCCTGCGTACCGTCGTGCGTGAGCGCCGAAATACGGTGCACTGGGCCCTTCCACTTGAAGCGCTTCACGAAGTCCTTCACGCGCGCTTCGCGTTCGTCCTCGGGCACCATGTCGAGCTTGTTGAGCACCAGCCAGCGCGGCTTGTCGAACAGCTCGGCATCGTACTTCTTCAGCTCGCCGACGATGGCCTTGGCCTCGGCCACCGGGTCGACGCTCTCATCGAACGGGGCGAGATCCACCACGTGCAGCAGCACGCGCGTGCGTTGCAGGTGGCGCAGGAACTGATGGCCTAGGCCAGCGCCTTCGGCAGCACCTTCAATCAGGCCGGGAATGTCGGCCACGACGAACGACTTCGACGGACCCGTGCGCACCACACCCAGGTTCGGATGCAGCGTCGTGAACGGATAGTCGGCGATCTTCGGGCGCGCGTTCGAGATGGCGGTAATCAGCGTCGACTTGCCGGCGTTCGGCATGCCCAACAGGCCCACATCCGCCAGCACCTTCAACTCCAGACGGAGGTTGCGGCGCTCGCCGGGCTTGCCGTCGGTCTTCTGACGCGGCGCGCGGTTGGTACTCGACTTGAAGTGGATGTTGCCCCAGCCGCCTTCGCCGCCCTGCGCCAGGCACAGGCGCTGGCCGTCGAGCGTCAGGTCAGCGATCAGCTCTTCCGTGTCGGCGTCGTAGATGGCGGTCCCCACCGGCATGCGCAGGGTGATGTCTTCACCGGCAGCGCCGTAGCAATCCGCGCCGCGGCCGTTTTCGCCGTTGCGGGCGAGGTGCTTCTTGGCGAAGCGGTAGTCGATCAGCGTGTTGATGTTGCGGTCGGCCACAGCCCATACGCTGCCGCCGCGCCCGCCGTCGCCGCCGTCCGGGCCGCCGAACGGGACGAATTTCTCGCGGCGCATCGAGGCGCTGCCGTTGCCGCCGTCACCAGCGATCACTTCAATCCGGGCTTCGTCGATGAACTTCATGGAGGTCTCCGCCCGTGCGGCGTGCGCACGGCAGGTAAAAAAAGAATCGGCGCTGCTGCGCCATCGCTAACAGAACGCGCCTGAAGATTGCGCTGGAAGCATGCGCGAAAAACCAGCGCACCGTCCAATATCAGGCATCGCGTTTTGTTAGCGGCCAGAAACGAAAAAGCCCCGCACGGGTGCGGGGCCTTAGCACTACAAGGCTGAATTAGGCCGCCGGAACAACGTCGACGAACTGCTTCTTGCCTTCGCCGCGGTTGGCGAACTTCACGTGGCCATCGACCAGCGCGAAGAGGGTGTGGTCCTTGCCCATACCCACGTTCACGCCAGCGTGCGTGCGGGTACCGCGTTGGCGAACGATGATGCCGCCAGCGTTGATGGCTTGGCCACCGTACACCTTAACGCCCAGGCGCTTCGACTCGGAATCGCGGCCGTTCCGTGTGGAACCGCCGCCTTTTTTCTGTGCCATGACTGAACTCCTATCCGGTTACGTAATTGACGACGCAGCCTTAGGCCACGATCGAGTCGATACGCAACTCGGTGTAATTTTGACGATGCCCTTGGCGCTTTTGATAGTGCTTACGACGGCGCATCTTGAAGATGTGCACTTTGTCGTGACGACCGTGGGAGATGACGGTGGCTTTGACGGCAGCACCGCTCACCAGAGGCGCACCAACCTTGAGTTGGTCGCCAGCGCCCACTGCGAGCACCTGGTCAAGCGTGATTTCTGCGCCAACGTCCGCCGGTATCTGTTCTACTTTCAGTTTTTCGCCAGCAGCAACCTTGTATTGCTTACCGCCGGTTTTTACGACCGCGTACATTGTCGGACCTCGATAAAAGAACTAAAACGTGACTCTTGCGCCGCTTGCCACCCGCTTACGCGAACAACGGGCACAGAGAACTCGCAACTATACAAGAAAAACCCAAGCAAATCAAAGGCTAAAGCCCAACATCCACGTCAACGCCGCGCAACGGCCTGCGGCGCCGCTCCCGCCCCGCCGACACACCGGGCAAACCACCTGCTTGCTCTATAATCTCGCGGTTTTTGCGCCGCATCGAGCGCGCGCAAGCCAACCATCCGTCACACCGCCTTTCGCCGGAACCCGCCTTGACCCAGACCTCCGCCTCCGTCCTGCTCGCCCCCGTCGCTGAAGACATGCGCGCCGTCGATGCTGTGATCCGCCGCCGCCTCGGCTCGGAGGTGGTGCTGATCAACCAGATCGGCGAATACATCATCAGCGCCGGCGGTAAGCGCCTGCGTCCGGTGATCCTGCTGCTGGTCGCGAACGCGCTCGGCTACAAAGGCGAGCATCACCACGAACTCGCTGCCGTGGTCGAGTTCATCCACACCGCCACCCTGCTGCACGACGACGTGGTCGACGAATCCGACCTACGCCGTGGCCGCAAGACCGCCAATGCGGTGTTCGGTAATGCCGCGAGCGTGCTGGTGGGCGACTTCCTGTATTCGCGTGCCTTCCAGATGATGGTGCAGGCCAACAGCATGCGCATCATGCAGATCCTGGCAGACGCGACCAACATCATTTCCGAGGGCGAGGTTCTGCAACTGCTGAACATGCACGACCCGGACGTGACGGAAGAGCGCTACCTGCAGGTGATCCGCTACAAGACCGCCAAGCTGTTCGAGGCTGCCGCGCAAATCGGCGCGGTGCTCTCGGGCGCGGATGCCGCCACCGAAGAAGCCGCTGCTGAATACGGCCGCCGCATCGGCACTGCCTTCCAGATCGTCGACGACCTGCTCGACTACACCGCCACCGCCGACCAGATGGGCAAGAACGCCGGCGACGATCTGCGCGAAGGCAAGCCGACGCTGCCACTCATCTACTTGCTGCGCAACGGCACGGAAGAACAGCGCACGCTGGTGCGCGAGGCCATTGAACAAGGCGGCACCGAACATTTCGACGCGATCTTCGCGGCCATCCAGGCTTCGGGCGCGCTCGAGTACACGCGCCAAGCCGCAGAGCGCGAAGCCGCCGCTGCCGAAACCGCAGCAAATGCATTACCCCCTTCCCTTTTCCGTCAGACGCTGATAGACTTGTGTGCTTTCTCGCTGCAACGTCAGTCCTGACCAGCGCGAGATCTGCAAAGAAGCATCGGGGTGTAGCTTAGCCTGGTAGAGCGCTACGTTCGGGACGTAGAGGCCGGAGGTTCGAATCCTCTCACCCCGACCAGAAATTCCCTTGTCGATCAAGGACATCAAGCCCAGCAATTGCTGGGCTTTTTTGTTTCCGGACGCCTATCTGAGGTGGATTTGCAGCCCAGGCTTACGCCACGGCCAGCCGCATCGGCGCGACAAACCCCTCTGTTATAGTGGGCGCTTCGCCTCCCCTGTTCTCCCGCCTTGGACTCTTGGCCGCTCTGGGCACAAATCGGCGCCGTCGCGCTGCTGTTGTGCTGCTCCGCCTTCTTCTCGATTTCCGAAACCGCGATGATGGCGCTCAACCGCCATCGCCTGCGCCATCTCGCCAAGTCCAACGTCTCGGGCGCGCGCAATACGCAGCAACTGCTCGGCCAGACCGACAAGCTGCTGTCGCTCATCCTGATCGGTAACAACCTCATCAACACCGCCGTGCCGGTGCTGACCACGACCCTGGCGATCCACTATTTCGGCAACAACGGGACCACGCTGTCCATTGCCACGGCCTTCGTTGCGTTTCTCATCATCGTGTTCGCCGAGATCGCCCCGAAGATTGTGGGCGCGACCTATCCCGAGCGCGTCGCCTTTCCGGCCAGCTTCATCATCAAGCCGTTGCTGACCATCTCGACGCCGCTGGTAACCGTGGTCAATGCGTTCGCCATGGGCGTGCTGCGGCTGGTGCGCATCAATACGAAGGCGGCGCCGGAGCAACGGATGTCGACCGAGGAACTGCGCACGCTGGTACTGGAGTCAGGCAATTTCATCCCGCACAAGCACCGCAGCATCCTGCTCAACCTGTTCGACCTGGATGCCATCACCGTGGACGATGTGATGACGCCGCGCGCCCGGGTGGAATCGCTCGATCTATCGCGTCCGATTGAAGAGGTGATCCAGCAGCTCGAGACCTGTTATCACAACAAGCTGCCGGTGTTCGAGCAGGACAGCGATCAGGTGATCGGCATCCTGCATGTGCGCAAAGCACTGTCGCTGCTGGGGCATACCGAGCTCACGCATGACGATTTCCGCAATCTGCTGGCCGAACCGTACTTCGTGCCAAGCGGCACGCCGGTCTTCCGCCAACTACAGTACTTTCAGGAGAACCGCCGACGCCTGGGCCTGATCGTCAACGAATACGGCGACATGCTGGGGCTGGTAACGCTGGAAGACATCATCGAAGAGATGATCGGCGAGTTCACCACCACGCTGCCCAATGCCGGCAAGCTGGCGTGGGATGCCGAGGGCACCTATCTGGCGGACGCTGGCATGTCCCTGCGCGACTTGAACCGGCGCCTGGGCCTGCATTTGCCGACTGACGGTCCCAAGACGCTCAACGGGCTGGTACTGGAAGTGCTGGAAGAAATTCCGGAAGCGACCGTCAGCGTACGGGTGGCCGGGTGCGTGATGGACATCGTGCAGATGGACAACCAATCCATCCGTACCGTGCGGCTGCACCGGCCAGCGGCGGGAAAGCGTAGTTAAGGCCACACTGGCGGCGAAAAGCTTCAGCTCAGGCGGTTTTCTGCCGATGTGGCACAAATGCAAGCTGCGCTTTGATGTGCGCTTTACAAATGCAGGGGCGGTCGGCAAACTGCCCCGATTCCGGCCGCCACCCCCCACGAATGGGTGGGGCCAGCAACAACACATAAAACAACTCGCCTTGGGGGGCGGGCGCGCATTGGAGCCAGTGGGGCCGGGTGCGCGCTGAAATGGTCAGTCAGATAGGCTCATGACACTTGGACTCGCTCTAGCACAGAGCCGGCGGATCGCGCCGACGTTGCTCACCCAGCTCGAACAGAGCGCGCGCGAAAAGCGCACGCAATTGATCGACGAATTGGTGGGCAGCGGCATCATGAGCGCGCACGATCTGGCGGTCTTCGTGGCTGGCAAGTACCAGATGCCGCTGCTGGACCTGGCCCAATACAAGCTCGACACCGTGCCGGCGGTCCTGGCCGCCAACAAGCATTTCGCCCAGCTGCGCCTGCTGCCGCTGGGCCGGCGCGATAACCGCCTCATTCTGGCCACGTCCGACCCGAGCGATCCGAAGCCGATCGAAGAGTTGCGCCAGAAGATGAACGTGGCGATCGAAACGGTCATCGTCGAACACGACAAACTGGTGCGCCAGTTGAGCCTCGCCAACGAGGCACCGGCCGAGATCAAGTCGCTCTTCCCTGTACAGGAAGCCAAGCAGATCGAGTATGACGCGGGCGCCGCTGCCGCCACGCGCCGCACCACCACCGACGGCATCGACGATGCCCCGGTGGTGCGCTTCCTGCAGAAGCTCTTTACCGAAGCCTTGCTGCGCGGCGCCTCCGACTTGCACTTCGAGCCGTTTGAAACGTTTTACCGCGTGCGCTTCCGCATCGACGGCATCCTGGCCCAGGTTGCGCAGCCGCCGCTGGATATCCGCGACAAGATCGCCACCCGTATCAAGGTGCTCTCGCGCCTGGACATCTCGGAAAAGCGCGTACCGCAAGACGGCCGCATGAAGCTGTTGATCACCGTTCCGAAAGACAAGAAGGACAAGGACAACAAGGAGACGATCGAGCGCGCCATCGACTTCCGGGTGTCGACGCTGCCGACGCTGTTCGGCGAGAAGATCGTGATCCGGATTCTGGAGTCGTCCACCGAACGGCTCGACATCGACCAGCTCGGCTATGAGCCGGAGCAGAAGCAGTTGCTTGAGGACGTGATCAAGCGCCCGTACGGCATGGTGCTGGTGACGGGCCCGACCGGCTCGGGCAAGACGGTGTCGCTGTACACCTTCCTGAACAAGCTCAATACGGGCGACATCAACATTTCCACGGCCGAAGACCCGGCAGAAATCCAGTTGCCCGGTATCAACCAGGTCAACGTGAACGACAAGGCGGGGCTGACCTTTGCGGCGGCACTCAAATCGTTCCTGCGGCAGGATCCGGACATCATCATGGTCGGCGAAATCCGGGATCTGGAAACAGCGGATATTTCGATCAAGGCCGCGCAGACGGGTCACTTGGTGTTCTCCACGCTGCACACCAACGATGCACCAACCACGTTGACCCGCCTCATGAACATGGGCGTGGCACCGTTCAACATTGCGTCGTCGGTGCTGATGATCACGGCGCAGCGTCTGGCGCGCCGGCTGTGCAAGGACTGCAAGAAACCGGGGCCGCTGCCCAAGGAAACGCTGGTCGACGCAGGCTTTACGGAAGCCGACCTCGACGGTTCCTGGCAGCCGTACCATCCGGTCGGCTGCGAAACCTGCAACGGCAGCGGCTACAAGGGCCGGGTCGGTATCTACCAGGTCATGCCGATCACCGAGGCGATCCAGGAGATCATTCTGACGCACGGCACTGCGCTGCAGATCGCTGAGCAGGCACGCAAAGAGGGCGTGCTGTCGCTGCGTGAAGCGGGCCTGAAGAAAGTCAAGCTGGGGCTGACTTCCCTTGAGGAAGTGCTGGCCACCACAAACCAATAAGCGACCAATAACCTTCTCGATCAATCGTTCCCATACCGGGGGGTAGGAACCAACCATGGCCACACGAGCACCCGCCGCAAACCGCGCGGCCGCCGCGCCGACACGTAAGACTGCCAAGACAAAGGCACCCACGCAGTACATCTTCGAGTGGGAAGGCAAGGACCGCAAAGGCAAGATCTTCAAGGGCGAGATGCGCGCGGAGAGCATCACCGAGGTGAATGCTGTCCTGCGTAAGCAAGGTCTGTCGATCACCAAGTCCAAGCGCCGGCGCGCGGCCCGCGGCAAGAAGATCGTGCCGAAGGACGTCGCCTACTTCACGCGCCAACTGTTGACCATGCTCAAGGCCGGCGTGCCGCTGCTGCAGTCGATCGACATCATCGCGAAAGGTCACGCCAACCCTAACTTCACGCAGTTGCTGACGGAAATCCGCGTCGACATCGAGTCGGGCAGCAGCATGGCGCAGGCGTTCCGTCGTCACCCGCAATACTTCGACACGCTGTATTGCAACCTGATCGACGCTGGCGAACAGGGCGGTATTCTTGACGCGCTGCTCGAGCGCCTGTCGCTGTACATGGAAAAGTCGATCGCGCTGAAGGCGCAGATCAAGTCAGCCATGATCTACCCGATCTCGGTGCTGTCGGTGGCTTTCATCGTGACGGTGGTGCTGATGGTCTTTGTGGTGCCCTCGTTCAAAAGCGTGTTCTCCAGCTTTGGCGCCACACTTCCCGCTCCGACATTGTTCGTGATGGGCATCTCGGATTTCTTTGTGCAGTGGTGGTACATCATCGTCTTTGCGCCCATCATTGGCATTACGCTGTTCGCCCGGGCGTTTAAGCGCTCCGAGAACGTGCAGCGCTCCACACATCGCTGGATTCTTCGGATCCCCATCTTCGGCGACATCATCCGCAAGGCAACCATCGCCCGCTGGACGCGTACGCTGGCGACGATGTTCGCGGCCGGCACGCCGTTGGTGGAATCGATGGAATCCGTCGCAGGTGCGGCAGGCAATTGGGTCTACCACGACGCCACCCTGGAAATTCAGCAGGCCGTGCGCATCGGTACCAGCCTGACTAACGCGATGCAAGCCACACACGTGTTCGACAACATGGTGCTGCAGATGGCGCAGATCGGCGAGGAATCCGGCGCGTTGGACAACATGCTACTCAAGGTGGCCGAGTTCTACGAGCGCGAAGTGGACGATGCCGTGGCGAACATCTCCACCTTGATCGAGCCGCTCATCATCGTGATTCTGGGCGTGTTGATCGGCGGCATGGTGGTGGCAATGTATCTGCCGATCTTCAAGCTGGGCCAGGTGGTTTAATGCCAGAGATGTTCGTCATTCCCACGCTGGCATTCTTGCCAGCGTGGTTTGTGATCGGAGCCGGCGGGCTGGTTGGCCTGCTCGTCGGCAGCTTCCTCAACGTGGTGATCCACCGGCTGCCCCGGATGATCGAGCGCGACGAAGCGAACTACATTGCCGAGCTGCGCGAAGAGCCGCTACCCCACCCCGACACCTACAACCTGGTCGTACCCCGCTCGGCATGTCCGTCGTGCGGCCATCGGATCAAGGCGGTAGAGAACATCCCCGTCTTGAGCTGGCTTGTGCTGCGCGGTCGCTGCAGTGCGTGCAAGACGCCGATTTCTTGGCGTTACCCCGCCGTGGAACTGGTGACGGGCGTGCTGACCGCCGCTTGCCTGTGGCACTTCGGCCCGACGTGGGTGGCCGTCGCCTCGGCGGTGCTGCTGTGGTTCCTGGTCGCCGGCACGATGATCGACGCCGACACCCAATTGCTGCCCGACGCCATCACCCAGCCCCTGCTCTGGCTCGGCCTGGGCGTGAACCTGTTTGGCATGTTCGCGCATCTGCAGGACGCGGTGATCGGCGCGATGGCGGGTTACCTCTTCCTCTGGTCCATCTATTGGGCCTACAAGCTGCTGCGCGGCCGCGAAGGCATGGGCTATGGCGACTTCAAACTGATGGCCGCGCTCGGTGCGTGGTTTGGCTGGCAAGCGCTGCCGCTGCTCGTGCTGCTGTCATCGGTGGTGGGGTTGGTGTTTGGCCTCGTGCGCATCGCGCGCGGCGCGAAAAGCGAATCGCCGTTCTCGTTCGGGCCCTTCATTGCCGGCGCGGGCGTCATCGCGCTGCTGGCCGGCCCGCAACTCGTCGTGCTGACGGGGTTGGGCCCCGTGCTGGCGCCCTAAGGATGCCGGCATGCGCGTGATCGGGTTGACGGGCGGCATCGGCAGCGGCAAGAGCTACGTCGCGGATCGCCTCGCCGAACGCGGCGCCGCCATCGTCGACACCGATGCCATCGCGCACGAAATCACCGCGCCCGGTGGCGCCGCCATCCCCAAGCTGGTCGACACGTTTGGCACCGGTATCCTGCGCCCCGATGGGGCCATGGACCGCGACGCCATGCGCGCCCTCGCCTTCTCCGACGCCACGGCCAAGGCACGGCTGGAGCAGATCACGCATCCGCTGATCCGCGAAATCGGCCTCGCACGCGGGGCTGCGGCGCAGGCATCGGGCGCCCATCCGTACCTCGTCTATGTGGTCCCGCTGCTCGTGGAATCGTTGGCGGGGCATCAAAGCTGGCGCACGCTGGTCGATCGCATTTTGGTGGTCGACTGCCCCGTCGAGACGCAGATTGCCCGCGTGATGACTCGCAACGGCCTGCCGCGCGCGCAGGTGGAAGCCATCATCGCTCGCCAGGCCAGCCGCGAAGCCCGCTTGGCCGCCGCTGACGACGTGATCGACAACAGCGGCACGCTCGTCGAACTCGGCGCCCAGATCGACCGTCTGGACCAAGCCTATCGGTCGAACTGAAATAGCCTGAAAGCGATCGCCACAGCCCTTTGCATTGTGATGCGCGAGGGTCTCGCATAGAATGCGGGCAGATCGAAGCCAAACGGGCTTCGGGGCCTATGCCAGCAGGCCCGCAAACCGGGCACCCACGTTTTGATCCTGTACGAATATCCCTTCAACGAACGCATTCGGACGTTGCTGCGTCTCGAAGACTTGTTCGAGCGTCTGGATTTCTTTCTCGCGCAGGAACATCCGCTGCAGCACCATGTGGCGCTGACCACGCTGTTCGAAGTCGTTGACGTGGCCGGTCGCGCCGACCTCAAGGCCGACCTGCTCAAGGAGCTCGATCGCCAGCGCCAGACGCTCACCGCGCTGCGCGCCAATCCGCAGATCGACCAGGACGCGCTCGACGCCGTCATCAGCGAGCTGGAAACCGCCTCGGGCAACCTCACCGCCACCCACGGCAAAGCCGGACAACTCATCGCCGACAACGAGTGGCTGACGAGCATCCGCAGTCGCGCCATCATCCCCGGTGGCACGTGTGAATTCGATCTGCCGGCGTATTTTGCATGGCAGCATCACGCCGCCGAGCGCCGTCGCGCCGATATCATCAAATGGGCTCAACCGCTGGTACCGCTGCGCGATGCGACGATGATCGTGCTGCGCTTGCTGCGCGAGTCTGGCCAGAGCGGCAAGGTGATTGCTACGGCGGGGAGTTATCAACAGATGCTGTCGGGCCGCGTGTACCAGCTCATGCAGGTGCGCCTGGACGATGCGGCGCTGGGGTTCATTCCCGAGATCAGCGCCAACAAGTACATGCTCTGGGTGCGCTTTACCCAACAGGATGGCGAGGTGCGCCCGAAGCCGGTCGACGCGGATATCCCGTTCCAGCTCAAGCTCTGTAATTTCTAGCCTTTGCGATGAACGTGAAGACCGTCAAATGCCCCACGTGCGGCAAGCCGGTGCCTTGGGTCCCGGAAAGCCGCTACCGCCCGTTCTGCTCCGAGCGTTGCAAGCAGATCGACCTTGGCGCCTGGGCCGCCGAGCAATACACGATCCCTGTGGTGGAAGAGGATGATCTGCCGCCCGAAGCTCCGGGCAGCGACACGACAGGCAAGCTCAACTAGCCGCCGCTTCCTCGCGCATCCACTCGAAGACAGGCAACGTCGCCGGCAGCACCGGATCGACGCTGATCGGCAGCGTCTGCCAGGCGAAGTCCTGGCCCTCCAGCGCACGCAACGTCCCATCCCACGCCGTCACCTTGCAGAAGTGCAGTCGCACGTACGCGTGCGGGTAGTCGTGCTCGATGGTGTGCCACGGCACGCAGGTGCGTAGCGTGACATCCAGCTCTTCCTTCAGCTCACGCGTGAGCGCCGCTTCCACCGATTCGCCCGCTTCCAGCTTGCCACCCGGGAATTCCCAGTAACCCGCATACGGCTTGCCCTCGGGGCGCTGCGCCAGCAGGAACTGGCCATCCGGCTGCACCAGCACGCCAACAGCCACTTCGGTGATCTTGCGGCCGTCAGGGGTGTGGGTTGACACATCCTTCGGCGGCACTTGCGTCAGGTTGTCAGTCGACATGCTGCCGCCCATGCTTGCCACCCCAGTCGCGGGCGAACTGCCATGCCACGCGGCCCGAACGCGAACCGCGCTCCAGCGCCCACACCAGCGCATCGCCACGTGCAGCGGCGATGTCCTCGTCGCTGCAGCCGAAGTGCTTGAGCCAGTGGCCGACGATGGTCAGATATTCCTCCTGCTTGGGCGGATAGAACGACAGCCACAACCCGAAGCGCTCCGACAGCGAGATCTTCTCTTCCACCACCTCGCCCGGATGGATTTCGCCGTCCGAGGTGTGCTGATAGGTCTCGTTGTCCTTCATGTACTCGGGCAGCAGGTGGCGCCGGTTGGACGTGGCATAGATCAGCACGTTGTCCGACTGTGTCGCCACCGAGCCATCGAGTGCAGACTTCAGCGCCTTGTAACCCGATTCACCTTCCTCGAACGAAAGGTCATCGCAGAAGATCGCGAAGCGCTCGGGGCGCTGCGCGAGTTGCTCGACGATGTCGCCCAGGTCGGCCAGATCATCCTTGTCGACTTCGACCAGGCGCAGGCCTTCACCCACAAACTCGTTCAAACACGCCTTGATGAGCGACGACTTGCCGGTCCCGCGCGCGCCCGTGAGCAGCACATTGTTGGCGGGCAGCTTGTTCACGAACTGGCGCGTATTGGCGACGATGGCGTCTTTCTGGCGCTCGATGTTGTGCAGGTCGCTCAGGTGGATCGGCGGCAGCTGGCGGATCGGCGCGAGATAGCCGATGTTGCCGAACAGGCTCTGGCGCTTGCGCCAGCGGAAGGCAACGGCCTCGTTCCAGTCGGCTTCGGTCAGCTCGGGCGGCAGCCATTGCTCGAGCCGCCCCAGGAAGCGGTCAAGCCGTGCAGAAAGATCGGACGACATCGCGGCGTGCCCCGGATTACGAGCGGTAGTCCGCGTTGATCGACACGTAGTCGTGCGAGAAATCACACGTCCACACCGTGGCGTTGGCGTCGCCGCGGCCGAGCGCGATGCGCACGGTGATCTCGGCTTGCTTCATTACGCGCTGGCCGTCTTCCTCGCGGTAGTCGGGGTTGCGACCGCCGTCACGGGCGACCCACACGTCGTCGAGCCACAGGTTGACGCCGTTCACGTCGAGGTCCGTCACACCGGCATAGCCGACGGCGGCCAGGATACGGCCCAGGTTGGGGTCCGATGCGTAGAACGCGGTCTTGACCAGCGGCGAGTGCGCCACCGCATAGGCGATCTGGCGGCACTCTTCAACATTGCGGCCGCCTTCCACCTGGATGGCCATGAACTTGGTTGCACCCTCGCCGTCGCGCACGATCTTCTGCGCGAGGTCTTGGGCGAGGCCCGTCAGTGCATCGCGCAGTGCGGCGTAGTCGGGATGCGATTCGGAATCAATGCGCGGCGTGCCGGCGCGGCCCGTGGCGATGATGACAAACGAATCGTTGGTCGAGGTATCGCCATCCACCGTCACGCTGTTGAACGAGCGGTCGGCGGCGTAGCGCACGAGGCCTTGCAGCACGGCTTCGTCCACATTGGCATCGGTGGCGATGAAGCCAAGCATCGTCGCCATGTTCGGGCGGATCATGCCCGCGCCCTTGCTAATGCCCGACATGCGCACAGTCTTGCCCGACAGCGTGCACGTGGCAGACGCTGCTTTGGGTACGGTGTCGGTAGTCATGATGGCTTCAGCGGCGGCCAGCCAGTTGTCCGGCTTGGCATTGGCCTGCGCAGCGGGCAGCCCTGCGATGATGCGATCGACCGGCAGCGGCTCCAGAATCACGCCCGTCGAGAACGGCAGCACCTGCTCCGGCGACAGGCCCAGCAGCTTGGCGACGGCATCGCACGTCTGACGTGCAAGCGCGAGACCCGGCGCGCCGGTGCCCGCATTCGCGTTGCCCGTATTCACGACGATGGCGCGTGCGCCCTTGCCGCTGGCCAGATGCTCGCGGCACACCTGCACGGGTGCGGCGCAGAAACGGTTCTGCGTGAACACGCCGGCCACGCTCGAGCCCTCGGCAATACGCACCAGCAGCACGTCCTTGCGATTGGCCTTGCGCACACCGGCCTCGGCCCAGCCAAGGTCCACGCCGTCGATCGGCAACAGGGAGTCAGCGGCGGGCGCGACGAGATTCACAGCCATGGAGCACACCTTTCAAATGAGGATGCCCGCAGTGCGGGCATCGTGAATCAACAGAAAACGAGGCGAAGCAGCGTCAGGCCAGCTTGCCGTGGCACTGCTTGTACTTCTTGCCCGAGCCGCACGGGCACGGGTCATTGCGACCGACCTTGGGCACTTCGCCCGCCAGCGCCGCCACAGCAGCCGATGCCGCCGAACGGTGGGCCGGCATGCCCGGCTCTGCACCGTGAATCTCGGCATCGCCCGCAGCCACTTCGACCAGTTCGCTGAACTCGTCGTGCTTGTACTGCACGTTGGAGAGCGCAGACAGATCCTCTTCGATCTGCTCGGAAGCCTGCTCCAGCTCTTCCTGCGACTGGATGCGCACGGTGAAGACGATGCGCGTGACTTCGTTGCGGATGGTATCGAGCAGGCGGCCGAACAGTTCGAACGACTCGCGCTTGTATTCCTGCTTCGGATCCTTCTGCGCATAGCCACGCAGGTGAATGCCCTGGCGCAGCATGTCGAGCGCGGCCAAGTGTTCGCGCCAGTGCGTATCGAGGCTCTGCAGCATGACCGAACGCTCGAAGCCGGCGAAGGACTCGCGGCCGACCTGTGCAACCTTGCCTTCGTACACAGCTTCAGCGGCGTCCAGCACCATCTTCAGCAGCTCTTCGTCCTCGATGGACTCGGCGGACTCCAGCGTCTTCACCAGCGGCTGATCAACACCCCAGTCTTCACGCAGGGTCTTCTCCAGACCGGCGACATCCCACTGCTCTTCCATGGTCTCGGCCGGCACGTAGGTGCGGAACAGCTCGGTGAACACGGATTCGCGCAGGTTCTTGACCAGATCGCCCACGTCCTGCGCTTCGAGAATCTCGTTACGCAGCTTGTAGATTTCCTTGCGCTGATCGTTGGCAACGTCGTCGTACTGCAGCAGTTGCTTGCGGATGTCGAAGTTGCGGCCTTCCACCTTGCGCTGGGCGGATTCGATCGAGCGCGTGACGATGCCGGCTTCGATCGGCTCGCCTTCTGGCATCTTCAGGCGGTCCATGATCGCGCGCACGCGGTCACCCGCGAAGATGCGCAGCAGCTGGTCGTCCAGCGACAGGTAGAAGCGCGACGAACCCGGGTCACCCTGACGGCCGGCACGGCCACGCAGTTGGTTGTCGATCCGGCGCGACTCGTGGCGCTCGGTGCCGACGATGTGCAAGCCACCCGCAGCCTTCACCTGCTCGTGCAGCGATTGCCATTCGTCCTGCAACTGCTTCACGCGCGCGGCTTTTTCTTCTTCGGAGAGCGATTCGTCGGCCATCACAAAGCCGGCTTGCTTCTCCACGTTGCCGCCCAGCACGATGTCGGTACCGCGACCGGCCATGTTCGTGGCGATGGTGATCGCCTTGGGGCGGCCCGCTTCCGCGATGATCGCGGCTTCGCGCTCGTGCTGCTTGGCGTTGAGCACCTGGTGCGGCAGCTTCGCCTGGTTCAGCAGATTCGACAGCAGCTCGGAGTTTTCGATGGACGTCGTGCCCACCAGCACCGGCTGGCCACGCTCGTAGCAATCGCGAATGTCGCGGATGACAGCGTCGTAGCGCTCCTTGCCGGTCTTGTAGATCTGATCCTGCAAGTCCTTGCGCTGCGGCGTGCGGTTGGTCGGGATCACCACGGTCTCCAGGCCGTAGATCTCCTGGAATTCGTACGCTTCCGTATCCGCCGTGCCGGTCATGCCCGACAGCTTGTTGTACATACGGAAGTAGTTCTGGAACGTGATCGTCGCCAGCGTCTGGTTTTCCTGCTGGATCTGCACGCCTTCCTTGGCTTCCACCGCCTGGTGCAGGCCGTCGGACCAGCGACGGCCCGACATCAGACGGCCGGTGAATTCATCGACGATCACCACTTCACCGTTCTGCACCACGTAGTGCTGGTCGCGGAAGAACAGGCTGTGCGCGCGCAGGGCGGCGTACAGGTGGTGCATCAGCGTGATGTTCTGCGGCGCGTAGAGCGACTCGCCCTCGCCGATCAGGCCGGCTTGCAGCAGGATTTGCTCGGCCTTCTCGTGGCCCGATTCGGTCAGGTAGACCTGGTGCGATTTCTCGTTGACGTAGTAGTCGCCCGGCTTCTCGACGCCCGTGCCGTCAGACTTTTCTTCGCCGATCTGGCGTGTGAGCTGCGCCGGGATGCCGTTCATGCGGCGATACAGATCAGTGTGGTCTTCGGCCTGGCCGGAGATGATCAGCGGGGTCCGCGCTTCGTCGATCAGGATCGAATCCACTTCGTCGACGATGGCGTAGTTCAGCGGACGCTGCACGCGCTGGCCAGCGTCGTACACCATGTTGTCGCGCAGGTAGTCGAAGCCGAACTCGTTGTTGGTACCGTAGGTGATGTCCGACGCGTAGGCGGCCTGCTTCTGGTCGTGGTCCATGGTGGTCAGGTTGACCCCCACCGACAGGCCCAGCCAGTTGTAGAGCTTGCCCATCCACTCGGCATCGCGCTGGGCGAGGTAGTCGTTGACCGTCACCACGTGCACGCCCTGGCCGGAGATGGCGTTCAGGTACACCGCCAGCGTAGCGGTCAGCGTCTTGCCTTCACCGGTGCGCATTTCGGCGATCTTGCCGTCGTGCAGCACCATGCCGCCAATGAGCTGCACGTCGAAGTGCCGCATCTTCATCACGCGCTTGCTGGCCTCGCGGCACACGGCAAACGCTTCGGGCAGCAGCACGTCGAGCGTCTCGCCCTTGGCAAAGCGTTGGCGGAATTCTTCGGTCTTGGCCTGCAGCTCGGCATCGGACAGCGCTTCGAACTTGGGCTCGAGCGCGTTGATCTGCGCCACCTTGCGGCGGTACTGTTTGATCAGCCGTTCATTGCGGCTGCCGAAAATCTTCTTGAGAAGGCCCGTGATCATCGATGGCTAGGGCCGGCGAGCCACCCGGAAAACGCTTCGCGAAAAGCGGCGAAACACAGGCGGCGCAATGGCCCAGAAATGGGTTGGCGCAAGGGTTGGCGCAAAGGCGGGAGTTTAGCATGTGCACAACACCCGCTTGATGGCAGCAAACTCGCCGGATGTGGCAGGAACGCCGCACTCTGGGGCCGCACCCGAACGCCGTCCGGGCAGCCACGCAATCACGCTGAATTGGGGACGGCGCCCCCGATTGCAACCCGGGCCGGATCAGTGGCCGGCAGCCGCCATGCTCTTGCCGATGTCCGCCGCTGCCACCTTCGGGGCAGTCGCCTTGTTGGCCGCCATCTTGGGCTGGCCGGCATTCTCGAGGAATGCCACCGGGTTCTGCGGCACGTCGTTCACATGCACCTCGAAGTGCAGATGCGCGCCGGTAGCGCGGCCCGTGCGGCCGATCAGCGCGATGCGCTCGCCCGCCTTCACGATGTCACCGATCTTCACGAACACTTTGGACGCGTGGGCATACCGCGTCTTCAGGCCGTTGCCGTGATCGATGTCGACCATGTTGCCGTAGTCGCTGCGGAATTCACTGGCGACCACCACGCCGCCGGCCGCCGCCACGATTGGGGTACCGACGGGCGCCACGAAGTCCACGCCCTCATGCTGCGTACGCCGGCCGGTGAACGGATCAATGCGCGTGCCAAAGCCCGACGAGTCGTAGCCGACGGCCACTGGACGCACCGTCGGCATCATCTTGGCGTGGATCTGGCGATCCATCAGGGTGCTCTCGAGCACGCTGAGGTAGTCGTTGCGCTGGTCGGCCGAGCGCGTCAGACGGTTCAGCTCGGACTGGATCTCCGGCATCGACATCGGCCGCGAGAACGTGCCCTCCGGACCACCCCGCCCCGGCTGGGACTTGAAGTCGAACTCGCGCGGTGGCACGCCTGCCAAACCCGACACGCGGGCGCCCAACGCATCCAGGCGCGCGATCTGCGCCTGCATTTCGCCGATGCGGGCGGCCATCAGGTTGAGGTTTTCGCGGGTCACGCGCGGGTCGGCGCCGGCCACTGCCGGCGCACCGGCGACGGGCAGCAAGCCTTGCTTGGCGGCCAGCCACGTCCCGCCGACAGACAAGCCCGCCACGGCGAGCAACGCCACGCCAAGGCTGACGAACACGCCGCGTCGCGACAGGTGGACCGCGCCGGCCTTGCGCGGATGAATCAGGATGATCTGCATCGCTCTTTTCCGGACAAAAAAGCCGCCCGACGGCACGAAAGCGCGGTCAAGCGCCCTACAATGCCGGCATGCGAATCTTTGTTCATCCCGCTCTCAAAACGCCGGTGGCAAAACCCGTTCAGGACTGGCTGTCGGGTGCCGGTTCGGTCGGCTCGCTGATGCGGACCGCCAGGCAATTGGCGTCGTTGGAAGCGGAGGTGTTGTCGCTATTGCCGCCCGGCTTGGGCGGCGGCGTAGCCATCGGTGGCATCAAGAACGATGCGCGCGATAGCCGGGAAGCGACTCTGGTGCTGCTCGCCGCACATAGTGCGGCTGCGGCGCGCCTACGGCAGGTGGTACCCACCTTGCTAGAGCGTCTGCAGCGCCGGGGATCGCAGATTACCGCAATTCGTGTACGGGTACAACCGCAGGGCGGCAATGACAGCTTGTGGCCACAAGAGACCCAAAAGCCGCCTAAACGCGCCAAGATGACAGCAGTTGGAGTCAACAGCCTTGCTGCGCTCGCGTCAGAACTACCGGATTCGCCACTGCGCAAGGCCCTGGCCGAAATGGTCGGACGACATATCGCCCCCAAATGAAAAACGCCCCGCGGGGCGTTTTTTTTGCATGCAACCGTGTCAGCCGATCACGAAAACGCGGGCTGCAACTGCGGCAGAAACGCACGCGGTGCCTCTTCCACCTTGTCGAACGTCACGATCTCGTAAGCCGTTTCATCGGCCAGCAGCGCGCGCAGCAGCGCGTTGTTCAGACCGTGCCCCGACTTGTGCGCCGTGTATGCGGCAATCAAGGGATAGCCCACCACGTACAGGTCCCCAATGGCGTCGAGAATCTTGTGGCGGACGAACTCGTCGCCGTAGCGCAGTTCGTCGTTGTTCAGCATGCGGTGCTCGTCGAGCACGATAGCGTTATCGAGACTGCCGCCGCGCGCCAAGCCAACTTCGCGCAGCATCTCGACTTCGTGTGCGAAACCAAAGGTGCGTGCACGGGCGATTTCGCGCGTGTAGCTGGTGTCGGCGAAATCGATCTCGAACGTCTGGCCGGTCTTGTCGACGGCCGGGTGACGGAACTCAATCGTGAACGCCAGCTTGAAGCCGAAGTACGGGTCTAGGCGGGCAAGCTTGTCGCCTTCGCGGATTTCCACCGGCTTGGTCACGCGGATGAAACGCTTGGCCGCGCCCTGCTCTTCAATGCCCGCCGATTGCAACAGGAACACGAACGAGGCAGCGCTGCCGTCCATGATGGGAATCTCTTCCGCGTCGACATCCACATAGAGGTTGTCGATGCCAAGACCTGCGCAGGCGGACATCAGGTGTTCGACGGTCGAGACGCGCGCACCATCCTTCTGCAGCACGGAAGCCAGGCGGGTGTCGCCGATGGCGTTGGCGTTGGCGGGAATTTCGACGGCCGGGTCCAAGTCCACGCGCGTGAACACGAGGCCCGTGCCGGGCGCGGCCGGGCGCAGCGTCAACGTAACCTTGCGGCCCGAGTGCAACCCGATGCCGACGGTCTTGACGACGGACTTGATGGTGCGTTGTTTCAACATGGCCGCCCTCAACTCACGAAATTTCTATGATTGTTTTTATCTATGCGACACGCATAGGTGATAACCCTAAGCATACCATTTTCACACCCCTGCCTTCAAAACGACTTTTGTATCGGGATGTTAGGGGTGCACACGCTTTGCTCAATCTCGCTGCCAGCATATTCAACGCCCGGCGCGCGCCGGCCACGCGTGGACGTGGCAGCCGGCGGATTGGCGCCATTTTGGGGCATGCTGGCGTGACGTCAGAGGATCGCCAGAATCGATTCCGCATTGCTCACGGCAAATTGGCCGGGCGCTTCCACCTGTAGCGCTGTTACCACACCGTCTTTGACGACCATCGCGTAGCGCTGCGACCGCACGCCCATACCGCGCTTGGAGAGATCTTGATCGAGGCCGAGCTTGCGCGTGAACTCCGCGCTGCCATCCGCCAGCATGCGGACCTTGTCTTCGGTGCCTTGCGCACGGGCCCATGCGCCCATCACGAAAGCATCGTTGACGGATACACACCAGATTTCGTCGACACCCTTGGCGCGCAGCGCATCGTAGTGCTCGACATAGCCGGGCACGTGGCGCGCGGAGCAGGTCGGCGTAAAGGCGCCAGGCAATCCGAAGACGACGATCGTCTTGCCTGCGGCCAGATCCTGAACGGAAAAAGCATTGGGCCCGAGCGCGCAGCCGTCCTTTTCCACTTCAAAGAACTCGTAAAGCGTCGCGTCGGGAAGCGGTTGACCAGGCTGGATCATGATCATCAGTGAGTGCGTGTGAATATCGGGATCATAGAACCTGTGCGGCGACCGCGCAGCCGGTTCACAAAAACGAGACCGCCCGCGTGAGGGAATCACGCGGGCGGTCTTGGGAGACAACATCATCAGGCCGTAGCCGGTAGAACAGGCATCGCGCGCTACACGATGAACGGACACACCCGCCGGGCGGGCTGGACCCTTCCGGGGAGGCGGCCAGAGGCCGACCTGCCCGGCGGCAACGACTATGTCCGGTTCATCGCGCGCTGTCGGCTTGCTAGCGACGGGCCATCACACAACGGCGGTCACGGGAGGGGAGCCGTGAACCGCGCGCGGCGTGCGGTGCCGCAGGCAGCTGGACGTGCACGGGTGCCTATCGAACCAACTCGCCCGATCAGTCCGCCTGCTTGCGCAGGAATGCCGGAATGTCGTACGTGTCGACGCCCTTCTCCTGCAGCGCTGCGACGTGAGCCGATGCCGACTCACGCGAGCTGCGCCACACGGCCGGGGTGTCGAAGTTGCTGTAGTCCGGTGCCGCTGCCATCGAGTGGCTGGCGCCACCGCCAAAGGCCACGGGTTGGTTGTCGGTACCGGTCTTCAGCAACGTCATCGTCTGCTGCTGTTGTTGCTTGTTGCGGGCAGCGCGGCCCAGGCCGGTGGCAACCACGGTCACGCGCAGTGCGTCGCCCATGGCGTCGTCGTAGACCGTACCGAAAATGACGGTGGCATCTTCCGCGGCATAGCTGCGGATGGTGTTCATCACTTCCTTGGTCTCGGACAGCTTGAGCGAGCGGCTGGCCGTGATGTTGACCAGCACGCCACGCGCGCCCGACAGGTCCACGCCTTCCAGCAGCGGGCTGGCGACGGCTTGCTCGGCAGCCAGACGTGCACGGTCGACGCCCGACACGGTGGCCGTGCCCATCATCGCCTTGCCTTGTTCGCCCATCACGGTCTTCACGTCTTCAAAGTCGACGTTCACGAGACCGTCGACGTTGATGATTTCCGCGATGCCGGCCACAGCGTTGTGCAGCACGTCGTCGGCGCACTGGAAGCACTTGTCCATCTCGGCGTCGTCGCCCATGACTTCGAAGAGCTTCTCGTTGAGCACGACGATCAGCGAATCGACGTTGCCTTCCAGGTCATTCGCGCCGGCTTCGCCCATCTTGGCGCGGCGTGCGCCTTCGAAGTCGAACGGCTTGGAGACCACGCCCACGGTCAGGATGCCCATTTCCTTGGCGATCTGTGCGACCACCGGAGCGGCGCCCGTGCCCGTTCCACCGCCCATGCCGGCGGTAATGAAGACCATGTGCGCGCCGCGCAGTGCGTCGGCGATCTGCTCACGAGCCTCTTCTGCGCAGTGCTTGCCGACTTCCGGCTTGGCGCCGGCGCCCAGGCCCGTGCTGCCCAGTTGCAGCACGCGCGATGCGGTCGAGCGCTTGAGCGCTTGCGCATCGGTGTTCATGCAGATGAATTCCACGCCTTGCACGCCGCGGCTGATCATGTGCTGCACGGCGTTACCGCCCGCACCGCCGACGCCGACCACCTTGATGATGGTGCCGTCCTGCATTTCCGTTTCAATCATGTCGAAGTCCATCGTTGCCTCCAGAAGTGATCAGTCCCAGACGATGCAGCCTCCCCGCCGCAACCCCTGGTTCCTGAACAAAAAACATCAAAACAAGAAACTCAACTTGCTCCCCCCAGGGAGCACATCGCCAACACCCAGCGCGCACGCGCTTAGAAGTTGCCGATGAACCATTCCTTCATGCGCGTCCACATCTGCTTGGCAGAACCGGACTGCACAACCACCTTGCGCCCGCGCATGCGCTGCACGCGACCTTCCTGCAGCAGGCCCATCACCGTGGCATAGCGCGGGCTCTTCACCACCTCGTGCAGGTTGCCGCGGTACTCGGGCACGCCCACACGCACGGGCTTCAGGAACATGTCTTCGCCCAGCTCGACCATGCCCGGCATCATTGCGGTACCGCCAGTGAGGACCACGCCGCTGGAGAGCAGTTCCTCATAACCCGATTCGCGCACCACCTGATGCACGAGCGAGAACAGCTCTTCCACGCGCGGCTCGATCACGGCGGCCAGCGCCTGGCGCGAGAGCGTGCGCGGGCCGCGATCGCCCACGCCGGGTACATCGATCATCTCGTCCGGATCGGCCAGCACCTGCTTGGCGATGCCGTACTGGATCTTGATGTCCTCGGCGTCCGGCGTCGGCGTGCGCAGGGCCATGGCGACGTCGTTGGTGATCTGGTCACCGGCGATGGGGATCACGGCCGTATGGCGGATCGCGCCTTCGCTGAAGATGGCGATGTCGGTCGTGCCGCTGCCGATGTCGACCAGCACCACGCCAAGTTCTTTTTCGTCTTCGGTCAGCACCGCGAGGCTCGATGCCAGGGGCTGCAGGATCAGGTCATGCACCTCAAGCCCGCAGCGGCGCACGCACTTGACGATGTTCTGCGCCGCGCTCACTGCGCCGGTCACGATGTGCACCTTCACTTCCAGACGGATGCCGCTCATGCCGATTGGCTCGCGCACGTCTTCCTGGCCGTCGATGATGAATTCCTGCGTGAGGATGTGCAGGATCTGCTGATCGGTCGGGATGTTGACAGCCTTGGCGGTCTCGATCACGCGCGCCACATCGGTGGAAGTAACTTCCTTGTCCTTGATCGCCACCATGCCGCTCGAATTGAAGCTGCGGATGTGGCTGCCGGCGATGCCCGTGAACACCTCGCCGATCTTGCAGTCAGCCATCAGCTCCGCTTCTTCGAGCGCTTTCTGGATCGACTGGACGGTCGCCTCGATGTTGACGACCACGCCCTTCTTGAGCCCCTTCGATTCGGTCTGGCCCATGCCGATGACCTCGTAGGCGCCGTCGGGGCGCAGCTCGGCCACCACCGCCACTACCTTGGAGGTGCCGATATCCAGCCCGACCAGAAGATCCTTGTATTCCTTGCTCATCGCGTTTTCTCTGTGCTTCGCGTTGCTTTGTTGTTGGCCACCGGCTTACCCCCCAGCGTGGCTTTCGGCTTTGCGGCACTGCTGGTGCCATTCGTGGTGCCGGGCAACTTGCCCCCCTTGGCCAGCACCGCAGCCTGCGCATCGGTCAGGAAGCGCACACCCGCCGCCCGAACCGCGAACCCATTCGGGTAACGCAGGTCGGCGTATTCAATCTGACCGCCCCAGCGCTTCGTCACCTCGGGCCACGCACGCACAAAGCGGCGGGCACGCGTGGCGAGCGCGGTGCGGTCATCGTCATTCAGTTCGCGGCCAAACTCGATGACCGTGCCGTTGGACAACCGCGCACGCCAGGCGTAGCGGTCGGTGAGCGTCACGCTCAGCGGCTCGGCATTCATCGGCTTGAACCACTCCGTCATGGTTTCCAGCTTGTCGACCACGTCTTGCTCGGTGCCTTCGGGGCCAGCCAGCGCCACGAGTTCGGCGTCGTCTTCGGCCTCGGCCAGGTTGGCCACGAAGACTTCGCCATACGTGTTGACCAGCTTGCCGGAGTCGTTGCCGCCCCACGTGCCCAGCGCTTCGTGCTCCTGCACTTCGACCAGCAGACCGTTGGGCCACACACGACGCACACTCGCACGGCGTACCCACGGCACCGACTCGAACGCGGCACGGGCCTCATCCAGGTTCAGCGTGAAGAAGTTGCCGCGCAGCTTGGCCAGCGCGTTGGCACGCACGCTCGGCCCGCTCACGTGATGCAACTCGCTACCGGCCATCGGCATCACGCGCACCTGCTGCAGCTGGAACAGCGGACGCTGCATCAGCCACATCGCCCCAACACCCAAGCAACCAAGCGCGAGCAGCGCATACAGCGCGCTCGCGATGGCGTTGAGAAGACGGGTGTTGTGCCACATAACGTTGTGCGATTCGGTTTGGCTGACGTTTCGTCGGTTATTCGGGTTTCCAATCGGCGCTCGCGTGCAGCTCCAGCGACGCGGACGCCGCCAGTTGCAACACGAAGTCCTCATAACTGATACCAGCGGCGCGCGCGCCCATCGGCACCAGCGAATGGCCGGTCATCCCCGGCGACGTGTTCATCTCCAGCAGGAACGGTGCGTTGTCGGACTTGCGCAGCATGATGTCGGCGCGGCCCCAGCCGCGGCAGCCCAGCCCGCGATAGGCTTGCACCACCAGCGCCTGCACGCGCGCGGCCACGTCGGCGGGAATCGGTGCCGGGCACTCGTAGCGCGTGTCGTCGGTGAAGTACTTGTGCTGGTAGTCGTAATTGGCCTGCGGCGCGACGATGCGGATGAGCGGCAGCGCAGTGGCGCTCTCGCCTTCACCGATGATCGGACACGTCAGCTCATCGCCGTCGATGAACTGCTCGGCCATCACATCGCGGTCCAGGCGCGCGGCCTTCTCGTAGGCGGCGGGCAGCTCGGCCACGTTCGTCACCTTCGTCAGGCCAATCGACGAGCCTTCGCGCGCCGGCTTGACGATCAGCGGCAGGCCCAGGCGGTCGGCCACGGCTTGCCAGTCAGCGCCGGCGTGCAGCATGACGAAGTCGGGCGTCGGCAGACCGTGCGTTTGCCATTGGCGCTTGGTGGCTTCCTTGTCCATCGCCAGCGCAGACGCTAGTACGCCGCTGCCGGTGTACGGAATGCCGAATTGCTCCAGCAAGCCCTGGATCGTGCCGTCTTCGCCAAATCGGCCGTGCAGCGAGATCACCACGCGGTCAAAGCCCTGCGTGGCAAGATCAGCCACGGGTTGCAGGCCCGGATCAAATGGGTGCGCATCGACGCCGCGCGAGCGCAGCGCCGCCAGCACGCCATTGCCCGACAGCAGCGAGATTTCGCGCTCGGCCGAGCGGCCGCCCAGCAGCACGCCCACCTTGCCGAGAGACTTCGGATCGATGGTCGGATGCGCAACGAACGGGCCAGTCGCCATCGTGGTCATGTCTGTCGTCATGCCTGTGCTCCTGCCTGCCGCGCCACCACCTGACCGGGCACTTGGCCGATCGACCCGGCACCCATGGTGATGACCACATCGCCGTCCTGCGCCGCATCCAGGATCGCTTGCGGCATGTCTTCAATCTGTTCCACGAATACCGGCTCGATCTTGTTGGCCACGCGCAGCGCGCGCGTGAGCGCTCGGCCATCGGCAGCCACGATAGGCGGCTCACCGGCGGAATACACCTCGGCCAGTAACAGCGCGTCGACCGTGCCGAGCACCTTTACGAAGTCTTCAAAGCAATCGCGCGTGCGGGTGTAGCGGTGCGGCTGGAACGACAACACGAGACGACGATCCGGGAACGCGCCGCGTGCGGCAGCCAACGTGGCCGCCATCTCGACCGGGTGGTGGCCGTAGTCGTCGATGAGCGTGAAGGTGCCCTTGCCGTCGGCCGTCGGCACTTCGCCGTAGCGCTGGAAGCGGCGGCCCACACCGTTGAACTCGGCCAGCGCCTTGACGATGGCCTCGTCCGGCACTTCGAGTTCGGTGGCGATGGCGATGGCGGCCAGCGCGTTCTGTACGTTGTGCAGGCCCGGCAGGTTCAGCGTGATCGACAGCGGCGGCTCGGCGTGTCCGTTGATCTGACGGATCACGGTGAATTCCATGCGGCCATCGACAGCGCGCGGGTTGACGGCGCGCACCTGCGCATCTTCGGCAAAGCCGTAGCGCACGACGGGCTTCGAGACGAACGGCAGGATCTCCCGCACGTTCGGATCATCCACGCACAGCACGGCGATGCCGTAGAACGGCAGGCGCTGCGTGAACTCGATGAAGGCCTGCTTCAGGCGCGAGAAATCGTGCCCGTAAGTCTCCATATGATCGGCATCGATGTTGGTGATGACTTCGATCACGGGGAACAGGTTGAGGAACGACGCGTCGGATTCGTCCGCCTCGGCGACGATGAAGTCGCCCGTGCCCAGCCGCGCGTTGGCACCAGCGGAGTTGAGGCGACCGCCGATCACGAAGGTCGGGTCCAAGCCGCCCTCAGCCAGCACGGAGGCGACCAGGCTGGTGGTCGTCGTCTTGCCGTGCGTGCCGGCAATCGCGATGCCCTGCTTGAGGCGCATCAGCTCGGCCAGCATCACCGCGCGCGGCACGATGGGGATGCGCTTGGCACGCGCGGCCAGCACTTCGGGGTTGTCACCACGCACGGCGGTGGACACCACCACGGCGTTCGCGCCGATCACGTGTTCTGGCGCATGGCCCTGCATGATGGTGGCGCCCAGCGATGCCAGGCGCTGCGTGGTCGCGCTTTGCCCCAGGTCTGAGCCCGTCACGCGGTAGCCCAGATTCAGCAGCACCTCGGCGATGCCGCTCATGCCGGCGCCACCGATGCCCACGAAATGGATGTTTTTGACGATGTGCTTCATATCGATTCGATTCCCTATGCCCGTGCCACCGAAACACACACGTCGGCAACACGCTCGGCCGCTTCAGGC
This sequence comes from Ralstonia sp. 25C, assembly GCF_051904805.1. Classification (NCBI taxonomy): domain Bacteria; kingdom Pseudomonadati; phylum Pseudomonadota; class Betaproteobacteria; order Burkholderiales; family Burkholderiaceae; genus Ralstonia; species Ralstonia sp. 25C. The sequence continues at coordinate 1,406,075 of NZ_CP196737.1, forward strand.
CGTGCCTGTTCGCGTGCTTTAGCCGCCATATCGGCCAATTGCGCACGCGTTAGGGACGCGAGTGTATCCGCCAGCGATGCCGGCGACAGTTCTGGCTGGGGCACCAACAGGGCTGCACCGCGCTCCGACAGGAAGCGCGCGTTGGTGGTCTGGTGATCGTCCACCGCATGCGGGAACGGCACGAACAGCGCCGCGACACCCGCCGCGGCCACTTCTGAAACGGTCATGGCGCCCGCGCGGCAGATCACGAGATCGGCCTGCGCATACGCAGCGGCCATGTCGTCGATGAAGGGCACAGCTTGCGCGTGCGTGTCGTCAATGCCTGCGGCAGCGTAGTTGGCGCGCAGTGTGTCGATCTGTTTGGTGCCGGCCTGGTGAATCACGATCGGGCGTGTATCGGCCGGCAGCAACGCCAGCGCCTTGGGCACGACGTCGTTGAGCGCTGCAGCGCCCAGGCTACCGCCGACGACCAGCACACGCAGCGGGCCGGTGCGCTCCGCATAGCGCGCCTGTGATGATGGCAGCGTTGCCAAATCGGCGCGGATCGGATTGCCGACCCACTCGGCGCCGGACAGCGCGTTCGGAAACGCGCACAACACGCGATCGGCCACGCGCGCGAGCACGCGGTTGGCGAGGCCAGCAATCGAGTTCTGTTCGTGCAGCACCAGCGGGCGGCCCAGCAGCACGCTCATCATGCCGCCCGGGAAAGTGATATAGCCGCCCATGCCCAGCACCACGTTCGGACGCACGCGACGCACTACGCCCAGGCTTTGCCAGAAGGCACGCAGCAGGTTCAACGGCAGCAGGAACTTGGTGACGAGGCCCTTGCCGCGCACACCGCCAAACTGCACCGACTCCAGCGGGAAACCGTGCTTGGGCACGAGCTGGCCTTCCATGCCGTTCGCGTTACCAAGCCACACGACCTTCCAACCGCGCGCGGCCAGCAGCTTGGCCACCGACAATGCGGGGAAGATGTGGCCGCCCGTACCGCCGGCCATGACGAGAAGGGTGCGCGGTGACCGATCTGGCGACATACGGGTCGTCATACCTTGCCCCCACGCATCAGCACGCGGTTCTCGTAGTCAATACGCAGCAACAGTGCGACCGCTACGCAGTTCAGCAAAATGCCCGAGCCACCGTAGCTCACCAACGGCAGCGTGAGGCCCTTGGTCGGCAGCAAGCCCAGGTTCACACCCATGTTGATGAACGCCTGCCAGCCGATCCAGATCCCCAGCCCCTTGGCGACCAGGCCGGCGAACGTGCGGTCCAGCTGCAGCGCGGTACGGCCGATCTCGAATGCCCGGCGCACCATCCAGTAGAACAGCAGGATCACGATCAGCACGCCAATGAAGCCAAGCTCCTCGCCGATCACCGCGAGGATGAAGTCGGTGTGCGCTTCGGGCAGGTAGTGCAGCTTTTCGATGCTGCCGCCCAGGCCGACACCGGTCCACTCGCCGCGGCCGAAGGCGATGAGCGAGTGCGTCAATTGGTACGCCTTGCCCTGCGCGTATTCCTCTTGCCACGGATTCAGGTACGCGAAAATCCGCTCACGCCGCCATGGCGACAGCAGCACCAGCAATGAGAACGTCGACACCGCCGTCAGCACCAGCCCGCCGAACAGCTTGCCGTTGACGCCGCCCAGGAACAGGATGCCCATCGCCACGGCTGCGATCACCAGGAACGCGCCCATGTCGGGTTCCAGCAGCAGCAGCGCACCCACGAAGGCCACTGCCACGCCCATCGGCAGGAAGCCTTTGCGCACGCTCTGCATCCAGTCTTGCTTGCGCACGGTGTAGTTGGCGGCGTACAGCACCACCGCCAGCTTCATCAACTCGGATGGCTGGAAATTCATGATGCCCAGCGGCAGCCAGCGACGCGCGCCGTTCACGCCTTTGCCCACGTGCGGAATCAGCACGATCACCAGCATCACCAGCGCGATGATGAAGAGCTTAGGTGCGTACTTGTCCCAGAACTTGATCGGAATCTGAAACGCCACGACCGCGCCGATCACCCCGATCAGGAGCGAGAACATGTGACGCGTCAGAAAGTGGCCGTTGCTGTAGTTCGCGTACTTGGGCGAATCCGGCAGCGCGATCGACGCCGAGTACACCATCACCAAGCCGAGCCCCAGCAGCACGATCGCCACCCACATCAGCGGCTGGTCGTACTCCATCATCTTGGAGCGCGTCGGCTTGACGCCCGAGACGGCGTCGCGCAGGCCGCCCCACGCGTTGCCGATGGTCGCGCCGATGAAGCCGCTGCGCTTGATCTGGGTGTCGCTCATAGGAGGACTCCTCGGTCGGCGGCGAGCGCCACCACGGCTTCGTGGAACACCTGCGCGCGGTGCTCGTAGTTACGGAACATGTCGAAGCTCGCACACGCCGGCGACAGCAATACAGCATCACCCGGCTGCGCGCGTGCGGCAGCGTCCTGTACGGCGACTTCCAGCGTCGGGGCGTCGACCAGCGTGACACCGGTATTGGCCAGCGCTTCGCGGATCAGCGGTGCGTCGCGCCCGATCAGCACGACCGCGCGCGCGTACTGCGCGACCGGCGCGGCCAGCGGCGAAAAGTCCTGCCCCTTGCCATCGCCGCCCGCAATCAATACCACGTGCTTGGAAAGGCCCGACAGCGCCGCCACCGTCGCGCCGACGTTGGTGCCCTTGCTGTCGTCAAAGAATTCGATGTCATCAAACGCGGCGATCAGCTCAACGCGATGCGGCTCGCCGGCGTAGTCGCGCAGGCCGTGCAACAGCGCGCTGACCGGCAGGCCGATCGCGCGGCACAGCGCCAGCGCGGCCATCGCGTTGGTGGCGTTGTGCAGGCCACGGATGCGCAGTGCGTCGGCCGGCATCAGGCGCTTGAGGCGCACCGGTACGGGCGCGGCGGGCGCCGTGTCGCCCTTCTTGCGGCGCGTCGGTTTCGGCAGATCGTCTTCGTCGGCTTCGGCCAGCACGATCCACGGCATGCCGCCATCGCGCAGCAGGCCGAGTGCATCAGGCGTGGCCGGCTCGTCAATGCCAAACGTGATGTCGCCACCCGATTTGCTGGCGAATGCCATCACAGCCGCATCCTGGCGATTCAGTACACGTGTGGTGTTGGCACCGAAGATGCGGCCCTTGGCAGCGGCGTAAGCCTCCATCGAGCCATGCCAATCCAGGTGATCCTGGGTGATGTTCAGGATGGTCGCCGCATCGGCATCGAGCGTGTGCGTGGTTTCCAGTTGGAAGCTGGAGAGCTCCAGCACCCACACGTCCGGCAACGTGCCGGCATCCACGCATTCCGTGAGCTTGTCCAGCGCCGACGGGCTGATGTTGCCCGCCACGCCGACGGTCTTGCCGGCGCGCTCGGCCAACGCACCGGTGAGCGCGGTGGTGGTCGTCTTGCCGTTGGTGCCGGTGATGGCCAGCACGCGCGGCGCGTAGCCTTGCGCGGCCTTCATGCCGGCCAGCGCACGGGCAAACAATTCGATTTCGCCCCACACGGGGATGGCGCGTTCGTTGGCGGCTGCCAGCAGCGCAGCGACGTTGGCATCCAGTGGCGACAGGCCGGGGCTGATCGCCGCCAGCGTCACACCTTCCAGCAGCGACACGGCGAACGGGCCGCTCACGAATTCCGCATCCGGCACGTGCGCGCGCAGCGTCGGCAGATTGGCCGGCGCTTCGCGCGTGTCTGCCACGCGCACACGTGCGCCATGACGGGCGCACCAGCGCGCCATCGCCAAGCCGGATTCGCCCAGGCCAAGCACCAGCACGAACGGCGCATCGAACTCGCCGAACATGCGCGGCTCCTGCACGGCTTCGACGGCAGGCATCGGCTCGGCGGAGTCGAGCGTGGCGATGACCGCCTCCACCGCCGTTTCCGGCTGCGGCGCGGCCATGTCGTCGTCCTGCGGCTCGATGGGCTCGATCATGTCTGTCATGGTCGTCACCGCAGCTTCAAGGTCGACAGGCCGATCAGCACCAGCATCATGGTGATGACCCAGAAGCGCACGACCACCTGCGTCTCCTTCCAGCCGGACAGCTCGAAATGGTGGTGCAGCGGCGCCATGCGGAACAACCGCCGGCCTTCGCCATAGCGTTTCTTGGTGAACTTGAACCAGGTCACCTGCAGCATCACCGAGACGGTTTCGGCGACGAAGATGCCGCCCATGATGAAGAGCACGATTTCCTGACGCACGATCACGGCGATGGTGCCGAGCGCCCCGCCCAGTGCCAGCGCGCCGACGTCACCCATGAACACCTGCGCCGGATGCGCGTTGAACCACAGGAAAGCGAGCCCCGCCCCGGCCATCGCCGAGCAGAAGATCAGCAGCTCACCCGCGCCCGGAATGTGCGGGAACAGCAGGTACTTGCTGTAGACCGCACTGCCCATCACGTACGCGAAGATGCCGAGCGCGCTGCCCACCAGCACCACCGGCATGATGACGAGGCCGTCCAGGCCGTCCGTCAGGTTCACCGCGTTGCTCGAACCAACGATCACGAGGTACGTGAGGATGATGAAACCGAACACGCCCAGCGGGTAGCTGACTTCCTTGAAGAACGGCACGATCAGGTGCGACTTGGCCGGCAGGTTCAGGGACAGGCCGCTGCGCACCCAGTCCATGAACAGCTCGAGCACGCGCATGTTGCTGGTCTCGGACACCGAGAACGCCAGGTACGCCGCCGCGAACAGACCGATCAAGGTCTGCCAGAAGAACTTCTCGCGCGAGGACATGCCCTTGGGGTCGCGATGGACCACCTTGCGGTAGTCGTCCACCCAGCCGACGGCGCCGTAGCCGAGCGTGACCAGCAGCACGATCCAGATGAAGCGGTTGCCCCAGTCGGCCCACAGCAGCGTGGACACGGCAATGCCGATGAGCACCAGCACGCCGCCCATGGTCGGTGTACCGGCTTTCACCAGATGCGTCTGCGGGCCGTCGGTGCGCACGGCCTGGCCCACCTTCATTGCCGTCAAGCGACGGATCACAGCCGGCCCGAACCCGAGGCCGATCACCAGCGCCGTGAGGGACGCCATCACGGCCCGGAACGTCAGATAGTTGAAGACGCGCAGGAAGCCGTAGTCGTTCTGCAGCCATTGCGCCAATGCCAATAACATGGGTTCTTACATCCCTTTAATGCTTCTGTTGCATGGAAGAGCCGGCCGACGATGATGTAGCCGGGTCTTTCAAGACCAGCGCTTCCACAATGCGTTCCATCCGCATGAAGCGCGAGCCCTTCACCAATACTGTCGCGGCCTGCGCAATGCCCGGCACGCCGTGTTCAATCAATGCTTCAGCCGATGCGAAATGCTGTGCGCCGGCGCCAAACGCATCCACCGTGTGACGCGCCAGTTCGCCGGTTGCCAGCACGGCATCGATGCCGCGCTCGCGGGCGTACGCGCCGATCTCTTCGTGGAATGCGGGGCCTTGCGAGCCGACTTCACCCATGTCGCCCAGCACCAGCCAGCGCGGTGCCGGCAGCGTCATCAGCGCATCAATGGCCGCGCGCACGGAGTCGGGATTCGCGTTGTACGTATCGTCGATGACGAGGCCACCATGTACGCCAGCCTTGCGCTGCAGCCGGCCCTTGACCGGCGCGAAGCTGCCCAGCGCCTGCGCAATCACCTCGGGGGCGACGCCCGCAGCCAGTGCGCAGGCCGTTGCTGCCAAGGCATTGCGGGCGTTGTGCAAACCCAGCAGCGGCAACGTGATGACGAACTGCTGACCGGGCGCGTGCACATCGATACGTTGGCCCTCGGCGGTATCCGCCACCTTGCCCGTGACAGCGCCGGCCTCGATACCGAAATCGAGCACACGACGCGACCCCGCCGCCGCTTGCCATACCGCTGCATATTCGCCACCGTTGGCCACATCGCGCGGAAACACCGCTACGCCATCGGCCGGCAGCGCGGCCAGCACAGCCGCGTGTTCTTCGGCCACCGCTTCCACGCTGACCATAAATTCCTGATGCTCGCGCTGGGCGTTGTTGATCATCGCCACGGTCGGCTGGGCGATGGCGGCCAGCACGGCCGTCTCGCCCGGATGGTTCATGCCGAGCTCGAGCACGGCCAGCTTGTGCTGCGCGTTCAGTCGGAACAGCGTGAGCGGCAGGCCGATGTCGTTGTTGAAGTTGCCGGCGGTCGCCAGGCGGGCGTCTTCGCCCTCGGCCTGCGCGAAGATCGCGGAGATCATCTCCTTGACCGTGGTCTTGCCGTTGCTGCCCGTCACCGCCACCACCGGAATCGGAAACTGGCGGCGCCAGCCGGCGGCGAGTTCGCCGAGTGCGATGCGGGTGTCGGCCACCGTCAGCACGGCCACGCCAGACACATCCAGCGTGGCAGCCGGCGCACGCGAGACCAGCACGGCCGCCGCGCCACGCGCCACCACCTCGGGCAGGAAATCGTGCGCGTCAAAGCGCTCGCCGATCAGCGCGACAAACAGATCGCCGGGCTGCACGGCGCGGCTATCGGTCGTCACTCGCAAGATGGCCGCATCAGGCCCGGCCAGGTAGGCACCGGACATCCAGGCGGCGGCATCGGCAGCGCGCATCATCGCGGGGCTCATGCGTTCACCCCGCGGGCAGCGAGTGCCAGGCGCACGTGTTCCTGGTCGGAGAACGGGCGCTTGCGGCCAGCAATCTCCTGCGTCGACTCATGCCCCTTGCCGGCCACGACGATCACGTCATGGGCATCGGCATGCCGCACCGCGTGCAGGATGGCCGCAGCGCGGTCTTCGATCTGCGCCGCGGCGCGCGGGTTGTCCATGCCGTCAGAAATCTCGTCGAGGATGTGTTGCGGGTCTTCGCTGCGCGGGTTGTCGGAGGTCAGCACCACGTGCTGCGCCAGACGCTCAGCGATGGCGCCCATCTGCGGGCGCTTGCCCGGGTCGCGGTCGCCGCCGCAACCGAACACCGCCCACAGCTTGCCGCCGCGCGCTTCGGTGATCGGCGCAAGCGCGCGCAGCGTCTGCTCCAGCGCATCGGGCGTGTGGGCGTAGTCGACCACCACCAGCGGGCCGTCTTCGCCGCCGAAGCGTTCCATGCGGCCGCTCACGGGCTGCAGCTTTTCCAGGCGCGCGATGGCGTCTTGCCACGGCACACCGGCGGCCAGCAACGCACCCAGCACCGCTAGCAGATTCGACACGTTGAACAGGCCGACGGTCGGCGCATGCACGGTCGCTTGGCCGAAGCTGCCGTCCACATCGAAGGTCGTGCCGGTGCGATGTGCGCGCACGTTGATCGCGCGCAGCCATTGCTTGGCGCCGTGCTGCGCGGCAGCTTGGCCATCAATGCCGTATTCGATGGTCTCGACATCGGCGCGGGCGTTCTGCAGCAAGCGCACGCCGGCCGCGTCGTCGCGGTTGATGACCGCCGCACGCAGCCCCGGCCAGCCGAACAGGCGCGCCTTGGCGAGCTCGTACTCGGCCATGGTGCCGTGGTAGTCGAGGTGGTCTTGCGTGAGGTTGGTGAACACCGCAATGTCGAAGCGCGTGCCGTCCACGCGCCCCTGCTCCAGGCCGTGCGACGACACTTCCATGGCGATGGCGCGAGCGCCGGCGCGGTGCAGATCGGCCAGGCTGTGCTGCAGCTGGATGGCGTCTGGCGTGGTGAATCCGGTCACTTGCAATGCGTCGACAAAGCCGGTGCCAAGCGTACCCACCACTGCGCAGCGCTCACCTTGCTTGGTCAGCGCTTGCGCAATCCACTGCGAGCACGACGTCTTACCGTTGGTCCCCGTCACACCAATCACGCGCAGCGCCTCCGGCCCCGGCACGCCGTACCACTGCGCCGCCAAAGGCCCCGCCAGTTCGACCAGGCCATCCACAGGAAGAATGCGGACAGGCGCATCGGCCGGCATCGCATAGCCGTGGGCCTCGGCCAATATGGCGGAGGCCCCGGCCGCGATGGCCTGCGGAATGTGCGGACGACCATCGCCACGCTGGCGCACGTTGCCGAGCACGTAGGCGACAAACACGTCGCCGGTCTTGAGCTTGCGCGTGTCGCTGGTGAGATCAGCCCCAGCCGGCACTTGCGCGCGCAGCCAATCCACCACGGGCGCAAGGCGCGCGGCGATGGACGGACGAGCGGACGTCGGCTTGGCTGTCATTGCAAGCCCCCCACCGGTTCTTCCGGCACATCCGGCGTCATCACGAGCTGACGTACGGGCGAATCCGGCGGCACGTTCAATGCGCGCAGGGTGCCACCGGTGATTTGCGAGAACACCGGGCCGGCCGCCCCGCCGCCGTAGCGGTTGCCCACCGTGGGCTCATCCACACTCACCGCCACGATGATGCGCGGGTTCGACATCGGTGCCAGACCAATAAACGAGGCGCGGTACTTGGAGCGGTCATAGCCGCGGCCGGTGTGCTTCCAGGCGGTACCGGTCTTGCCGCCCACGCGGTAGCCCATCACCTGCGCCTGGGGCGCGGTGCCGCCGGGTGCCGTCACGGTTTCCAGCATCTGACGGACTTGCCGCGCCACCTCCGGCGAGATCACGCGCTCGCCCTGCGGCGGCTGGCCATTGGTGCGGTACATCGTGATGGGGATTAACTCGCCGTCGTGCGCAAAGATCGTGTACGCATGCGCAATCTGGAACAGCGATACGGACAGGCCGTAGCCGTACGACATGGTCGCCTGCTCGATGCGGCGCCATTTGTTGGCCGGCCGCAGCCGCCCAGCCACCGCGCCAGGGAAGCCGATCTTGGGCGCCTGGCCCAGGCCGACGCTGGTGAACATGTCCCACATTTCCTGCGGCTTGAGCGTCATCGCAATCTTGGTCGTACCGATGTTGCTCGAGTGCTGGATGACCTGCGCGACCGTCAACGTGCCGTAGTTGCCGGTATCGGAAATGGTGGCGCCTTCAAAGCTGTATTTGCCGTTGGTCTGCACCAGCGTGGTCGGCGTCACACGCTTGAGCTGCAGCGCCAGACTGATGGTGATCGGCTTCATCATCGAGCCGGGCTCGAAGGTGTCGGTCAGCACGCGGTTGCGCAACTGCTCGCCCGACAGGCGGCTGCGGTCATTCGGGTTGTAGGTCGGGTAGTTGGCCAGCGCCAGCACCTCGCCGGTCTGGGCGTCCAGCACGATGGCGCTGGCGGCCTTGGCCTTGGTGCGCTCCACCGCGGCCTTGATCTCGTTGAAGGTCAGGTACTGGATCTTGGCGTCGATGGACAGCGTCTGGTCATGCCCATCGCGCGGCGCCTTGAGCACGCCCACGTCTTCCACCACGCGGCCCAGGCGGTCCTTGATCACCTGACGCTGGCCAGCCGCACCGGCGAGATCCAACTCGCGCGCCAGCTCCATGCCTTCCTGGCCCTTGTCCTCGACATTGGTGAAGCCGACGATGTGCGCCATCGCCTCCCCTTCCGGGTAGAAGCGCTTGTACTCACGCGTCTGATAGATGCCGTCGATCTTGAGCGCGGCAATCTGGTCGGCCACATCCGGCAGCACTTGGCGCTTGAGGTAGACGAAGCCCTTGTCTTCGCCCAGCCTGGCGGCCAGCTCCTTGCCGTTCATGCCGAGCAGCTTGGCAAGCTTCTGCATCTCGCCGCTGGGCACGTTGTCGGGCACGTCTTCCGGCACGGCCCAGATGGCCTTTACCGGCAGGCTGGTCGCCAGCACCAGGCCATTGCGATCGAGAATCTTGCCGCGCGTGGCCGGCAGTTCCAGCGTGCGCTGGAAGCGCTTCTTGCCCTCGGCTTCATAGAAGCGGTTGCCCGGGCCCTGAATCCACAGCGCGCGACCGATGAGCGCCACGAACGCCGCAAACATCAGGAACACGACCAGCTTCGAGCGCCACATCGGCAGGCGCAGCCCGAGCACCGGGCTGGCCGAGAACTGGCCCGGGCGTGCGCGCGCCGTGGTGCCGTTTGGTTTGCGTGCTGCGCTCATGGCTGAACTCCAGAAGCCGTGGGCGCACTAGCTGCGGCGGAGGAAGCCTCCATCGACGGCAAATCGGCAAACCCCTGCAGATACTGCGTGCGGCCCGCCTGCGCGGGCGACATCTTCAATTGCTTGCTCGCAATGTCGGCAATGCGAGCGCTCTTGCCCAGTGCGCTCTGCTCATATTGCAGGCGCGACCAGTCGATATTCAGTTGCTTTTCTTCCGCCTGCGCGCGATCGAGCGCGACAAACAGTTGTCGCGCCTGATGCTGTGCGTTGACCAGCGACAGTGCACACAGCACCAGCGCGGTCAGCAGGAACATGTTCAGGCGGTTCATATCCGGCGGCCTTGTCGATCAGCAGCGCTCAGCCACGCGCATGATGGCCGAGCGCGCACGCGGGTTGGCCGACACCTCGGCCTCCGACGGCTTCACACGGCCCAGCAGGCGCAACTGCGGCGCCGGCAGCTCATGCGCACGCAGCGGCGCCCGACGCAGTTCCGGTGCGGCGGATTGCTCCGGGCGCGCCAGGGCCTGCATGAAGCGCTTGACGATGCGGTCTTCCAGCGAATGGAAGCTGATCACGACGAGACGTCCCCCAATTTCCAGGCGATCAAAGGCGGCCTTCAGACCGGTTTCGAGGTCCGCAAGCTCTTGATTGACGTGAATCCGTAAAGCTTGAAAGGTGCGGGTCGCAGGGTCTTGACCCTTCTCGCGTGTCTTGACGGCTTGCGCCACGAGCGCGGCAAGCTCGGATGTGCGATCGAGAGGACCTCGATCCCCGGATTGGCCCCGGCGAGCAACAATCGCCTTTGCAATCTGTACAGCAAACCGTTCTTCCCCATAGTCCCGTATCACCCTCGCAATGTCGCGCTCGTCAGCCTCGGCCAGCCATTGGGCTGCGGTGATGCCGCGCGTGGTGTCCATCCGCATGTCGAGCGGGCCATCCATCCGGAACGAGAAGCCACGTGCGCCTTCGTCGATCTGCGGCGAGCTGATGCCCAGATCGAGCAGCACACCGGCCACCCGTTCAATGCCGCGCGCATCCAGGCACTGGGCCATCTGCGCGAAGCTGTCATGCTCAATAGCGAAGCGGGCATCCTCTACGGTGCCCGCTTCGGTGATTGCTGCCGGGTCCTTGTCGAAGGCGACAAGTCTGCCGCCGGGCCCCAGCCGTTCCAGGATGAGCCGGCTGTGCCCGCCCCTCCCAAAGGTTCCATCTATATAGATACCGTCGTCGCGCCAGATCAGCGCATCGACCGCTTCGTCTAAGAGCACCGTTTGATGGCGCAGTCCCGTACTGGCTTGGGTTGTCATCTCGCGTCATCAAAAGGAGAAATTCTTGAGGGCGTCGGGCATGCCTTGCGCCATGGCGGCTTGCTCCTTCGCGGTGTACGTGGCGGCGTCCCAGACTTCGAAATGGCTGCCCATGCCGAGCAGCATCACATCGCGTTCAAGGGAAGCCGCGGTGCGCAGTTCCGGGGTGATGAGGACACGGCCGGCGGTATCAAGCTCAACATCAGCGGCGCTGCCCAGGAAGATCCGCTTCCACCAGTGGGCTTCCATCGGCAGCGCGGCAATGCGCTCGCGAAAGCGTTCCCACTCCGGGCGCGGAAACAGCATGAGGCATCCGTCCGGGTGCTTGGTCACAGTCACCCGGCCCTCGGCCTGCAGCTGAAGCGCTTCGCGGTGCCGCGACGGAATGGACATCCGCCCTTTGGCATCCAGCGTCAGCGCCGACGCACCCTGGAACACGTTGGATTCTCTCTCCGGACAGCCGCGACGTTCACGATCGCGCCGTCAACTGGGCCACAAAACGGCCTCTTCAAACCACAAAACTACACTTTCTGACACTGTTTCCCACTTTAGAGGAACGATTTTGGGCGGTCAAGGCTTGTGGCGGCCTGCGAGAGGGAAAATTTGCAATCAGAACAATGACTTAGCGCGACCCCGAAACAGGCTCACACGACTTTTCCCAATCAAATGAAGGAGATAGCGTGGATTATGGAGAAACCACGTGAGAGAACGCCGGGCAGCCAGCACCCGCGCGGCGCACAAAACGCCGCAACGGGTTGACTCCTGCGAACGGGGGAGCGTGGTGCGCCGTCAAGCGACGCAGCACGGGCATCAAATGCGGTAGGCGGTGCTGGTCATGACGCGTGACGCGGCACGCATGGCTTGGCGGATGGGCGCCGGGAGATCGATGCCGCCGGCCTGGCGCGCGTTGTCGCCGTGGCGGATTTCGTCGTCGCGCATCTGGGCGACGATGGCGCGCGAGCGGGTGTCCTGTTCGGGCAGTTTGTCGAGATGGCCGTCGAGGTGGTGCTCGACTTGGCGCTCGGTCTCGGCAACGAAGCCCAGGCTGATCTTGTCGCCCAGGCGGCCGGCTACGGCACCGATAGCGAACGCCCCGGCATACCACAGCGGGTTGAGCAGGCTTGGGCGGTCGTTCAGTTCTTGCAAGCGCTGGGCGCACCAGGCAAGGTGGTCTTCCTCTTCCCGCGCGGCTTCGTCGAGTTGAGCGCGGATGGCAGGGTCGCGCGCGAACAGCGCTTGCCCTTGGTACAGCGCCTGGGCACAGACCTCGCCTACATGGTTCACGCGCATCAGGCCGGCGGCATGGCGGCGATCGGCCTCGGAAAGCTTGGCGGCATCGTCCATTTGGGAGACGACGGCATCGGCGGGGTTCGGACGGCTGGCGCGGGTGACGCCGGCCACGGCGCGCAGGGCGCGGTCGAATTCGGGGAGGAAATGATCGAGCATGCGGATCGAGCCTGAGAACGCGCCGCGGCAACGGTGCGGCGCAGACGTCATTGTAAGGCCGCCGCCGGTCGCGGCTTTGCTCGCGATCAGATCCGTGGCGACCAAACACAACTGTACGGGATAACCCTGTTGGTACGTGGATCGCATCCAAAACCGTGAGGAATCGCCGGCGCACATCGGGCTTCTATTTCCGATTCGGAAACAGCCTGTTGTCCGGATCAGACAGCAAACGCGCGTTTACGAACATTCGTTCGCAAATTTCGACCGAGCCCTGTAACGCGTTGCTACATTAGTTAGCGGCTTCGTTTGAAAGTCATGGGGCGGGAAGACGGGAACGGAGGGTCTGCCTGCCACCGAACTCAATACATAAGATCTGGAGACCGACCGATGAAGAAATCGCTGCTGGCATTGGCAGTGCTGGGCACGTTTGCGGGTGTTGCGCAGGCGCAGTCGAGTGTGACGCTGTATGGCGTGGTCGACGCCAACGTCGAATACGTCAACCATGAGCAGAACGTAACGGCGGCGGGCGTCGCCATTCCGGGCAGCAGCGGTTCGCGCCTGGCGATGCAGGCGGGCGGTCTGTCTTCCAACCGTTGGGGCTTGCGCGGCGTTGAAGACATCGGCGGCGGGCTCAAGGGCCTGTTCGTGCTGGAGTCGGGCTTCTCGATGGATGACGGCAAGTCGCAGCAAGGCGGTCGCCTGTTCGGCCGGCAGGCGTTTGTGGGCCTGCAGGGCAACTGGGGCAAGATCACGCTGGGCCGGCAATACACCACGATCTTCGACATGATGGCGAACTTCTCGCCAAGCGGTTATGGCACGCAGTGGGAGCCGGTGGTTGGCCTGCTGGGCGCGAACTTCCGCGAAGACAACGTGATCAAGTACAACGGCACGTTCGGCCCGCTGACGGTGGAAGGCCACTGGGCATTCGGCGAGCGCGCAGGCAGCCAGACCGCCAACTCGGCCTACGGTATCGGCGCGAACTACTTTGCCGGCCCGTTCGGTTTGGGCGTGGCGTATGACGAAGTGAAGGTGCTGACGGCGGCGGAAGCACTGGGCCTGTCGGGCGGCAACGACTACGCACGCGACAAGCGCGCGGCGATTGCCGCCAGCTACACGGTCGGCCCGGTCAAGGTGATGGGCGGCTACCGCTACGGCAACACGCAAACCCAGTCGACGGGCGCCGTGTCGGCGCTGCTGCCGCACCGCGACGATCTGTACTGGCTGGGCGTGAACTACCAGGCAACCAACGCACTGGGCCTGACGCTGTCGTACTACTACGACAACATCAAGGAAGCGACCGTCGGCACCACGGTGGTCAACCCGCGCAAGCCGCAGCAGTGGAACTTCATTGCGGACTACAACCTGTCCAAGCGTACCGACGTGTATTTCACGGCGGCTTACTCGCGCAATGCGTCGCTTAACTGGGATTCGATCGGCTATGCGCCGACGGCCGCGGGCCAGCAGTCGATCGGCTATCTGCCGGCGGCGTCGCAGACGTACTTCATCACGCCGGAGTCGAACAGCCAGCTGGGCGCGGCCGTCGGTATTCGCCACAAGTTCTGACGCGCAGTTTTGTTTTTGCCCGCCGCCCCTCTCCTTGGCGGGCGCAGGAAGGCACCTTCGGGTGCCTTTTTGCATGGGCCGCCGTTGAGCGAGCCCCCGGCCCGGCGCAAAATGAGCGGCCTTCATCACCACAACAATGCGAATCCCACCGGAGACCCCTATGTCCTCTTCGACTTCGCCAACCCTGGCCGCGCCCGCCACTGAGGCAGCAGGCCAGACCAGCCGCTCGCGCATCGTGTTTGCGGCGTTCATCGGCACGGCCATCGAGTTCTACGATTTCTACGTCTATGCGACAGCCGCCGCGCTGGTGATCGGGCCGGTGTTCTTCCCGCACGGCTCGGCCACGGCGCAGGCGCTGTCGGCGTTCGTCACGTTCGGCATCGCCTTTATTGCGCGGCCGATCGGCTCGTTCCTGTTTGGCCACTTTGGCGATCGCATCGGGCGCAAATCGACCTTGGTCGCGTCACTGCTGGTGATGGGGGTGTTGACCACCCTGATCGGGCTGGTGCCGGGGTATGACAGCATCGGCACGCTCGCGCCCGTCCTGCTGTGTGTATTGCGCTTCGGCCAGGGCATCGGCCTGGGCGGTGAATGGGGCGGCGCAGCGCTGCTCGCTACCGAGAATGCGCCAGCAGGCAAGCGCGCGTGGTTCGGCATGTTTCCGCAGTTGGGGCCCTCGGTGGGTTTCCTGGCGTCGAACGGGTTGTTCTTCGGACTGGCGATCGCCCTGTCGGATGAGCAGTTCCGCAGCTGGGGCTGGCGCGTGCCGTTCCTGGTGAGCGCGGTGCTGGTGGCGCTGGGCCTGTATGTGCGCTTGAAGATCGCCGAGACGCCCGCCTTCCAGGCCGCCATCGATCGGCAAGAGCGTGTGAAGGTGCCCATCGCGGAATTGCTGGCGCGCCACTGGTGGCCGACGCTCTTGGGCGCGCTCGCCATGGTGGTCTGCTACACGCTGTTCTATATCTCGACCGTGTTCTCGCTGTCGTACGGCGTGAGCACGCTGCACTTCTCGCGGCCAAGCTTCCTGGGCTTGCTTTGCCTGGCGGTGGTGTTCATGGGGCTGGCGACGCCGCTTTCCGCATGGGCGTCGGACCGCTTCGGGCGTAAGCCGGTGCTGATCGTCGGCATCATCGCGGCCATTCTGTCGGGCTTCACGATGGCGCCGCTGCTGGGTAGCGGGCAGACGCCGCTGGTGGCGCTGTTCCTCATCATCGAACTGTTCCTGATGGGCGTGACCTTCGCGCCGATGGGTGCGCTGCTGCCGGAGCTGTTCCCGACCCACGTGCGCTATACGGGCGCGGGGGTGTCGTACAACCTGGGCGGCATTCTGGGCGCGTCGATTGCGCCGTATATCGCGCAGGTGCTGGCGGCACAGGGGGGCTTGAGCTGGGTGGGGATGTATGTATCGACGGCGGCGGCCGTCAGCCTGATCGGCGTGCTGTGCATGCGTGAGACGCGCGACGCGAGCTTGATGTAAGCCGCGTCAGTCCCACGAACTGCCGCCGGAGCGCCCGCGCTTGATATCGCTACGCGCGCGCTTGCCCTCCAAACGGCGGATCTTGGATGCGCGCGTGGGCTTGGTAGCAATGCGCGACTTGGGCACCGACAGCCCAGTCGCGATGAACGCCGCCAACCGCTCACGAGCATCCTGGCGGTTGCGGTCTTGGGTCCGGAAGCGCTGCGCGTCGATCACGAAGACGCCCTCGTCGGTCAAGCGTCGATCGCGCTTTGCCAACAGGCGAGCGCGCACCGCTTCCGGCAACGAAGGCGATTGGGCGATGTCAAAGCGCAGTTCCACCGCCGTCGATACCTTGTTAATGTTCTGCCCACCGGCCCCGCTTGCGCGCACGAAGCGCTCGACCAGTTCCGATTCCGGAATGGACAAATGGGGTGTGATTTTGAGGTCGGTGGTAGGCATGGCGGGATTGTAGTTCGCCGGAATGCCCATCCACCGAGTTCGACTGGAGAGATCAACGCATGTATCACGGAGAACGTTTCAACGGCTTCAGCCACTTGGTGGGAGCCATCCTCGCCGCCGCCGGCATGGCGGTGCTGGTGACAGCCTCGGCGCTGCACCACGATGCCTGGAAGGTGGTCAGCTCCGTGGTCTACGGCACCACGCTGGTCTTGCTCTACACCATCTCGACGCTGTATCACAGCCTGCGCGGGCCAGCTAAAGGCATCTTCCAGCGGCTGGACTATTGCGCCATCTACCTGCTGATTGCCGGCAGCTACACGCCGTTTGCACTGGTGACGCTGCGCGGCCCCTGGGGCTGGACGCTGTTCGGCGTCAACTGGGCGCTGGCGGCCATCGGCATTGCGCAGGAACTCTGGATCGGCCGCCGCACGCGCGTTATCTCGCTACTGATCTACGTGGTGATGGGTTGGCTGGTGCTGATTGCCATGGGGCCGCTAGCGGCCGCCCTGCCCGCGCCGGGCCTGTGGTGGCTGGTGGCAGGCGGAGCGCTCTATACCGCAGGCATCGGCTTCTTTGTCTTTGACGAGCGCGTGCGGCACTTTCACGGCATCTGGCATTTGTTTGTGCTGGCGGGCAGTGCGTGCCAGTTTGTGAGCATCCTGCTGTACGTGGGCTAAGGCGCGGCATCTGCGAGCGCGGCGCAACGCCTCGCCGCGTTCACGCATCTCAGCTTCGCAGGCTCATCCGGCCTGCACTCCGTGCCCGAACTGTGCCCGGTACAGCGAAGGCGTCAGCGCAAACCGGCGCCGAAACGCCTTGGCCAAATGGGCCTCCGAGCCGAAGCCGGTATCGCGCGCGGCACGTTTGACGGACTCCCCGGCTTCGAGTCGCGCCTTGGCCGCTTGCAGCCGCAAGGTCTCGAGAAATGCGCGCGGCGTCATGCCGGTTTCCTTGAGGAAGCGACGGTGAAAGCTGCGCGGAACCTCGCCGGCGGTCTCGGCCATGCGCTCCACGTCGATCGGCTCGTGCAGGTGAGCACGCAGCCAGTCGATCAGTTCGGCGTACTGGCCAGATTGCGCTTCCAGCGTCAGTGAATACTGCGATTGGTTGCCCATCCGCCGTACGGACAGGATGAGCTGCTTGGCCACCCGCGCGGCCACCCAGCGCCCGAGATCCTGGTCGACCATCGACAGGCACATATCAATGCCGGCCGTCACGCCGCCCGAGGTCCACACCTTGCCGTCCTGCACGTAGAGCGCATCTGGCTCGACGGCCACGTCAGCGTAGTGCCGCGCCAGCAAATGCGCCGACGCCCAATGCGTGGTGGCGCGATGCGTGTCGAGCAAACCCCACTGCGCCAGCACGAACGCGCCGGTGCACACCGAACCGAAACGCCGCGCCAACGCACAGGTATCGCGTGCCCACTGGGCCAGCGGCGCGTCGGTGGCGGCCGCAACCAGCCCGTCGCGTTCGCCGCCGGCAATGATCAAGGTATCGACGTCCGCAGGGGGCAGCGCCGCCAGCGGTTCCGTCTCCAGCGCGATGCCGTTGGAGGAGCGCACGAGGCCGCCCTCTGAGGAAACCGGCACCACCCGGTAGGCCGGCTCCGCATGGAAGGCATTGGCCATGGCGAACACGTCGGCGGGGCCAGCCACGTCCAGCATCTGCACGTGGGGATAGGCGAGTACGGCCACAACCCGCGGAGATGACGGGCGGGCATCCCCACCGGATGTTGAAGTTGCGTGGGCGTGGATCACAAAGCGGAATGGCGCATCTGGAAGTGGCAGAAATCGGCAAGGAATTGTCATTGCTGCCACCGGAGGGGTCAAGCTACCCTGCGCCTTCTTCGATTCGGACACCGATTCCATGCCCCGCCCCTATCCACGCAAGGCTCCAATCACAAAAATGATCGGCAGGGTCTTGTGCGTTTTACTCGTGGGGTTGGCGACCTGCTTTGCGCAGCAAGTGCACCGCGACCCGGGCGGCGTGCCGGCAGCGCCGGATACCGCGGCAGCGCACGCCGTGCGAACGGCCATCCCCGCTAACCGAAGTCACCCTGGGCGCGCACGACCGCTGGTGGCGGTCATCGGACACAACGCCAACACCGAGCTGACGGACTTCGTGGTGCCCTACGGCATCCTCAAGCGCGCAGACGTGGCGGATGTCTATGCCGTCGGCATGGAAGCCGGACCGATCCAGCTGTTCCCGGCCTTTCGTGTCCAGCCCGATGTCGATGTTGCCGCGATCGACGCCCGTTTTCCGGAAGGCGCCGACTACGTGGTGGTTCCGGCGGTGCACGAAGACGACGACCCGGCCTTGCTCGCCTGGGTTCGCCAGCAATGGGATAAGGGCGCCACCATCATCGGCGTGTGCGATGGCGTCTGGGTGCTCGCGCGTGCCGGTCTGCTGACGGGTCGTCGTGCGACGTCCCATTGGTATGCGCGTCAGGCGCTCGTGCGGCAATTTCCCCAGACCGAATGGGTCTCGGGGCAACGCTATGTGGTCGATGACCGCATCGTCACCACCACCGGCGTCACGGCGTCAGTGCCCGTGTCGCTAGCGCTGGTCGAAACGCTCGGCGGTGCGGAGCGCGCGCAGGTGGTGGCCAACGCAGTCGGTGCGCCAAACTGGTCCAGCGCGCATGCAAGCGCGGCTTTCCGGCTCAGCCCGCGCCACGTGTATACGGCCGCTCACAACATGGTGGCGCTCTGGCAGCGCGAGAGCCTGGGTGCCGCGCTACGCCCCGGCGACGACGATGTCGCCCTGGCGCTGGTGGCGGACGCCCATGCCCGCACATACTTCACACGCGTGCTGGGCACCGCTGATACCTTGACTGGCGTGCGCATGGCGAGCGGCCTCGTATTCTTGCCAGATCGCACCAATGCCGACGCGCAGGCCCTGCAGCCGCTGATGGGCGCAACGCCGGCCCAGCCGCCAGTCGTTGCGCTGAACACGGCGCTGACGCGCATCGCGCAACGACACGGCAGCGACACGGCCGCATTCGTGGCACTTCAGCTCGAATACCCGTGGCCCGTGGCAGGGGCGCGATGAAAAAAAAGCCGCGATCTCTCGCGGCTTTTTCCTTGCACTTACGCAGACTCAGGCACGCTTCTTCATCGCCTCGTCGCGCAGCTCACGGCGCAGGATCTTGCCAACGTTGGTCTTCGGCAGCTCGTTGCGGAACTCGATGAACTTCGGGCGCTTATAGCCGGTGAGCTGCTCCTTGCAGAACTCCTGCAGCTTCTCTTCGGTGAGCGTCGGATCGCGGCGCACCACGAACAGTTTGACGACCTCGCCCGAGTGCACGTCCGGCACGCCCACGGCGGCCACTTCCAGCACGCCCGGACACATCGCCACCACGCCCTCGACCTCGTTCGGGTACACGTTGAAGCCCGACACCAGGATCATGTCCTTCTTGCGATCGACGATCTTGGTGTAGCCGCGCTCGTCCATCACGCCCACGTCGCCGGTCTTGAAGAAGCCGTCGGCGTACATGACCTTGGCGGTTTCGTCGGGGCGCTTCCAGTAGCCGGCCATGACCTGCGGGCCGCGGATGCAGATCTCGCCCGCTTGGCCGATCGGCAGGTCGTGCCCCTCGTCGTCGCGGATGGCGATTTCCGTGCCCGGAATCGGCAGGCCGACCGTGCCCGAGAAGGTGTCGGTATTGGTCGGGTTGCAGATGGCCGACGGTGAGGTTTCCGACAGGCCATAACCTTCAATGATCGGACAGCCCGTCACCTCGAGCCACTTCTTGGCCACGGCTTCCTGCACCGCCATGCCGCCGCCGTTGGCCACGCGCAGGTTGGAGCAATCGACGTTCTTGAACTCGGGGTTGTTCAGCAGCGCGTTGTACAGCGTGTTCACGGCCGGGAACATGTGGAAGCGGTACTGCTTGAGCACCTTGATGAAGCCCGGGATGTCGCGCGGGTTCGGGATCAGCACCGCCAGCCCGCCCTTGCGCATCGACAGCAGGCAGCACACCGTCAGCGCGAAGATGTGATACAGCGGCAGCGCGGTGATGGTGACGATCTCTTCGTCCGCAGCCAGCATGCGACCATCGCGGCCCGGCTTGGTGAGCGCCGGGTTCATCCACGCTTCGGACTGCAGCACGTTGGCGACGATGTTCCGGTGCAGCAGTGTCGCGCCCTTTGACACGCCGGTCGTGCCGCCGGTGTACTGCAGGAAGGCCACGTCGTCGGGGCCGACGGAGGTGGGCTTGAGCGTCTGCTTGGCGCCCTCTTCCAGCGCGGTGTTGAAGCGGATGCAGTTGGGCAACTCCCACGCCGGCACCATCTTCTTGACGCTGCGTACGACGAAGTTGACCAGCATGCCCTTGAGGCCGCCAAGCATGTCGCCCATGCTGGCCACGACGATGTGCTTGACCGGCGTGTTGGGCAGCACCTGCTGCAGCGTCGTCGCGAAGTTCTCCAGGATGATGATGGCTTCGGCGCCGCTGTCCTTGAGCTGGTGTTCCAGTTCGCGCGGGGTGTAGAGCGGGTTGACGTTGACGACCACATAGCCCGCACGCAGCACGGCGGCCAACGCCACCGGATACTGCAGCACGTTCGGCATCATCAGCGCAACGCGGGCGCCGGGTGCCAGGCCCCGCGATTGCAGCCACGCCGCCAGTTGGCGCGAGTGCGTATCGATCTCGCCGTAGGTCAGCACCTTGCCCATGCATTCAAACGCACGGCGGTTGCGGTTCTTCTGAAACGAATCCTCAAGCAGATGGGCCAGCGATCGATACTGCGACGCATCGATGTCGGCCGGCACCCCAGCGGGGTACTGCTTCAGCCACGGTTTATCCATGGGTGTGTCTCCTGGGCGATTGTCGATTATTCGAATTTGCGAACTCGCGAATTTTGCGAATGGTCGTTCGTTTTTTTCGGCATCCTACGCGGATGTTTTTGTCAAAACAATAACTTAGACAGTTCCCTCGGGCCCTTGAGGCCGCTTAAAAACGGGTGCATCAACCGCCTTTTGCATCACTTCCCGCTGTGGGCGCCAAGGCGCGCAATGCGGCGTCCCGCTGGGGTTTCGGCTCGCGCGCCAGTGCTTTGACGTCGGCATAGAAGCGCGCCCAGTCGCCGCCGTCGCGGTGGTACAGCGCCGTGAAGGCGGGCACCCATTCCAGGTAGCTCGCCACGGCGCCCAAGTGCGCGTTCGACAGCGGCTGCGCAAACCAGCGGTCGTAGCCGGTGTAGCCGCCCCAGCTTGCCTTCAGCTTGGCGTAATCCGTCTGCAGGCTCGCGAAGGTGGCGCGCTTGGCCGTTCGTTTCTCCTCGTCGGACAGTGAACTCGCGTACAGCGCTTCCAGCCGATCGCGGTACGCCAGCAGCAGGGCGCGGAATTGTACGCGGCGGGCGTCGTATGTGGCGTATTCCGCGCGCGTTTCCGGGGTGGCGGCATCGGCCAGCCAGCGCTCGACGCCAATCGTCTCGACCGTGGTGGCGAAGGATTCGTTGAACGCGGTATCGCCCTTGGCGTAGGCCACCTGGTGCGCCAGCTCATGAAAAATCAGACGCGCCAGCTCGCCCTCGGGCAGGCCGACGAAGGTGTTGAGCAGCGGGTCATCGAAATAACCCAGTGTGGAATACGCAGGAATGCCGGCCACATCCACGTCCAAACCCTGCGCGCGCAGCGTGTCGGCATAGGCCTCTGCGGCATTGCGGTCGTAGTAGCCGCGATAGGTCACACAGCCGACGATGAGGAAGCACCACTCCTTGAGCTTGACCGAGAGCTCCGGCGCGGCAAACACGTTCCACACCGCGAACGGGCGCTTCAGGTTGGCGTAGACGCGGTAGCTGCCGTTATCTGGCAGCGCCAACTCGCGCGAGGCGTAGATGCGGATGCTGCGGGCATCCTCCAGCCGCTTGGCGAGCTTGTCGTTATGCACGGTGCGGGCGTCTTCGATAGCCTTGTCGATCGGCTCGCGCTGCGCCATCAACGAAAGGTGCCCGGTGACCGACTGGTAGTAATAGCCGAGAGTGTCGCAACCGGTCAGCAGTGCAAAACCGGCCAGCGACAACACCACGCACAGCGCGCGAACGCCACGCATCGCGGCCTCGTCAGGCGGCCTGCGCGACGGGCGCGACCTCGACCAGGCAGTCGTAGAAGGTAGGCGCCCGGCCCATGTCGGTCAGGCGCTGGCTCGTCAGCTCGTTGGCGTTGGTGCCGTCGGGCGCCAGCTTCTTCCACCAGATCGACAGGCCGACGACCACGCCGCGCCGCGCGCGATCCGTCACGCGGGCGCGCGCCTGCATGGTGCCGCGGTCGTTGAAGATGCGGACCAGTTCGCCGTCGACCACGCCGCGCGGCAGTGCATCGTCAGGGTGGATGTCGAGGTGCGGCTCGCCTTCGGTGCTGCGCAGGCTGTCGACGTTGACGAAGGTCGAGTTCAGGAAATTGCGCGCCGGCGGCGAGATCATCGACAGCGGGTAACGCTTGGCCAGCTCCGGCGTGCTGATGGCCGATTCGTACGGCGGCACGTAGCCGGGTAGCGGATCGAGGCCGTCCTTGGCCATCTGCTCGGAATAGAACTCGCAGCGGCCGGACGGCGTGCGATAGCCGCCACGCGCGAGTGGCGCGGCGGGGTGCGCCAGCTTCTGCCAGCCCTCGCGCTTGAGCGTTTCCCAGTCGATATGCGCGGCGGCCGGGTCGTCACGGCGGATGGCCTGGGCGGCGATGTCGTCGTCGGAATCGGCAAAGCACGCCTCGGTAAAGCCCATGCGTTGCGCGATGCGGCGGAAGATCTCGGTGTTCGGCAGCGACTGCCCCATCGGGGCGATGGCGGCGTTGTTGGCCAGCACGTAGGTATGGCCGTAAGCCTTGTGCACATCCACGTGTTCAAGCTGCGTGGTGGCGGGCAGAAGGATGTCGGCGTAATCGGCGGTGTCGGTCTGGAAGTGCTCCAGCACCACGGTGAACAGGTCTTCGCGCGCAAAGCCGGCCGCGACCTTGCGCGAGTCCGGCGCCACAGCCACCGGGTTGCTGTTGTAGACGACCACCGACTCCACCTTCGGGCCGAACGATGCATCGCCCGCATGCAGCAGCGCATCGCCGATGGTGCTCATGTTGATGGTGCGCGGCATGTTCGGCCAAGTTGGCAGCAGGTCCGGGCGCTGCAGCTTCGCGTTGTCGACCGGGAAGAAGCCCGACGTCAACAGCTGCAGCCCGCCCGCCGCATCGCGCCACGCCCCCACCAGCGACGGGAGACACGCCACCGCACGCACGCCCTGCCCGCCGCCGTGCGCGCGCTGCATACCGTAGTTCAGGCGGATGGCGGCCGGTTGCTTGTCGCGCACCACCGTCGTGCCGTACAGCGTGGCGAGCCACTCGATGTCCGCCGCGTCGATGCCGCACAGCGTGGCCGCGTATTCCGGCGTGTATTGCTGCGCGCGCTCGCGCAGCGCGTCGAAGCCGAGCGTGTGGTTGGCGATGTAATCGTGGTCGAGCAAGTCGTCGCGGATCAGCACGTGGATCATCGCCAGCGCCAGCGCCGCATCGGTGCCGGGGCGCACAGCCAGATGGCGATGGCACTTCTCGGCCGTCAGCGAGCGGTATGGGTCAATCGCCACCAGCGTGGCGCCGCGCCGCTTGGCTTCCTGCGCGCGCGTCCAGAAATGCAGGTTCGAGGCGATCGGGTTGGCGCCCCAGATCAGGATCAGCTTGGCGTCCTGCACGTGCTCGATGTCCATGCCGAGGCTCGCCCCGTACGTGTAGCGCAGCGCCGTCGCACCGGCCGACGCGCAGATCGTGCGATCGAGCAGCGATGCCCCCAGCTTGTGGAAAAAGCGCGCGGCCATGCTCTCGCCCTGCACCAACCCCATGGTGCCGGCATAGCTGTACGGGAGGATGCCTTCCGGGTTGCGCGCCGCAATGTCGCCCAGGCGCGCGGCGATGGTGTCGAGCGCCTCGTCCCAGGTGATGGGTTCGAACTTGCCCTCGCCCTTGGCACCCACGCGCTTCATCGGCGTAAGCAGGCGGTTCGGGTGATACGTGCGTTCGGTGTAGCGGTTGACCTTGGTGCAGAGCACGCCGGCCGTGGTCGGGTGGTCCGGGTCCCCCTGCACGCGGGTGGCGCGGCCGTCTTCCACGGTGACGAGCAAGGCGCAGGTGTCAGGGCAGTCGTGCGGGCAGGCGGCACGGATGACTTGGGTGGACATCGGGGACTCCGGAGTAGTGGCGGCCCGATAACCGATGCGGCCGCGATGATCCGGAAATTGTAATCGCGCGCTACACGCCACGCTGGGGCGTGGAACCTCGTGTGACCAAACGCCCGGTCAGCAAGACACGGCGCGTTGGCAAATCAGGCTGTGCAAGGCGATCCTGCAACATCGCCATCGCCATGCGGCCGATGTCGTACACCGGCTGCTCGATCACGGTGATGCCGGGGCCGGCCAGTTCCGTCCACGGCTCGTTATCGAAGCCTGCCACGGCGATGTCGCGCGGAACCTCCAGCGACAGGCGGCGCAGCGCCCGTAGCACGCCCAGCAGCGATTGCGCGTTACTGGCGACCAGCGCGTCGGGCCGCTCACCGCTGGAGAGCCACGCCAGCGTTTCGGCCTCGGCCGCCTCGGCGGTGGGCAGGATGAAGCGCGTCTCAGCCGTCAGCCCATTGCGCGCCAGTGCGGAGGCAAACCCGGCTTGGCGCTCGGCGCCGGTGCTGCTGGTGCGCCCGAACAGCCCGCCGATGCGGCGATAGCCCTGCGATGCCAAGTGCTCAGCTAACCCCTGCGCGGCCTGCTGGTTGTCGAGCACCACGGCATCCACGCCACATGCCGGGCCGGCGCGGTCGATCAGCACCACCGGGTAACCCAGGTCCACCGGTTGCTGCGCCTCGGCAATGCTGCGCGTTGGGGAAAGGATCACCCCGGTCACACGCTCCTCCGCCATCAGGCGCAGGTACATCGCTTCCTTCTCCGGGTCTTCATCGGAGTTGCAGAGGATCACACGCAGGCCAGCGGCGTAGGCGGCGTCCTCCACCGCGCGGCTGACGCTGGTGAAGAACGGGTTGCGGATGTCCGACACGATCAGCCCGACCGTCTGCGCCTGCTGGGAGCGCAGCCGCCGCGCCGACAGGTTCGGCCGGTATCCCGACGCCGCCACCGCCGCATCCACGCGCTTGCGCAGCTCCACGCTCACAGGGCCGCCGGCCAGCGCGCGCGACACGGTCGCCACCGACACGCCCGCCGCCGCCGCCACGTCCTTGATCCGAACCGTCATGCTGAAATCGTTTCCACAAAAACCTCATGATAGCGAAAGGCGACACCGCGACCAATGTTGGCGCCTCTCAGGGAAAACCCCGTAAACAGCGGAATAGCCGTCACTTTACGCGGCAGTGCACATTGACACCCCAACTGTAATCGATTTCAATTCGCCATCATTGATGACATGTATGCCGGGCCGTACGAGCCCGGCAGCCGCAGGAGACTCCGCCGCATGGCTTCCGCCCTGATCAGCGCCGAACGCATCCGCTTGCAGCAGCACGCCACCGACAAGGCCAGCGCCATCCGCGCCGCCGGCCAGTTGCTGGCCGATTCCGGCTGCATCGACCCCGCCTATATCGACAGCCTCTTGCGCCGCGAAACCGTGGCCAACACCTTCCTCGGCCACGGCGTCGCCATCCCGCACGGCATGGGCGAAGACCGTCACCTGATCCGCCAGACGGGCATTGCCGTGCTGCAGTTTCCCGAGGGGCTGGAATGGCACCCCGGGCAAACGACGCATCTGGTCTTCGCCATTGCCGCGCAGTCGGATGAGCACATCGCACTGCTGCGCCGGCTGACGCGCCTGCTCAACGATGACGTGCGACTGCGGCAGCTCTTCACCACGCGCAACGCTGAAGAGATCGTCGCCGCGCTCTCGAACGACGTGCCGCCCCCGGTGGCAAGCGCCCCGGGCACGGACCTCGCCGAGCAGCGCACGCTCGTGCTGGAGTACCCCAGCGGCCTGCACGCCCGACCCGCCGCGCAGTGGGTGGAAGCCGCGCGCCGGTTTGCTGCACGCATCCAGGTCCGCCATGGTGATGAGACGGCCGATGCCAAGAACCTCGTCGCGCTGCTTCAATTGGGGCTCGCCGCTGGCAGCACGCTGACGCTGTCCGCCGAAGGTCCGGACGCGGCCGCCGCGCTCGACAGCCTGCAGCACACCATCCGCGGCCTGACCACGCAGGAACGGGCCCAGGCCGCGCGCGATACGCAAGCCGCCCGCGCACGCCAGACCGCGCACGGCTGGCAAGCCGACGCCGCCGCGCCCGCCATCGGTGGCATTGCGGCAAGCCCGGGGCTGGCGATCGGGCCGGTCCACGTGCTGCAGCATGGCGCGGCCACGGTGCCCGATCACCCCGTCGCACTGAGCACGGGCGGCGACCTGCTGGACAAGGCCCTGGCCGACACACGCACCGAACTGGCCGCCCTCGCCCACGACACCGCCACGCGCATTGGCGAGGCCGAAGCCGGTATCTTCAAGGCCCAAGCGGAATTACTCGGCGACACCGACCTGATGACGCTGACCTGCCAGGCCATGGTCGAAGGCCACGGCGTGGCCTGGTCGTGGCATCAGGCGGTGGAGCGGCTGGCCGAGCGGCTGGCTGCGCTGGGCAACCCGTTGCTGGCCGCGCGTGCGGCTGACCTGCGCGACGTAGGGCGGCGCGTGCTGGGGCACATCGATCCAGCGTTGCGGGGCACGTCGCAGACGCTGCCGGACACGCCGTGCATCCTCGTTGCGGCTGACCTGTCGCCATCGGACACCGCCGCGCTGGATACGCGCCGCATCCTCGGCATCGTCACCGCGCAAGGCGGGCCGACCTCGCACACCGCCATCCTGACGCGCACGCTGGGCATTCCCGCCGTCGTGGCCGCCGGTCCCGCTGTACTGGATGTGGCTCCTGGCACGCAGGTTATCGTGGATGGCACCGGCGGCCGGATGGTGCTGGACCCGGACGCCGCCACCGTCGCCAGCGCGCGCGCCTGGCTGCAGGAAGACGCCGCACGCACGCAACGCGAACAGGCTGAACGCAGCCTGCCCGCCCGTACCCGCGACGGCCACACGGTGGAGATTGCCGCCAACGTCAACCTGCCCGCGCAGGCCGCCGAAGCCATTACGCTGGGCGCGGAAGGCGTGGGCCTGATGCGCACGGAATTCCTCTTCCTCGAACGCGACCACACGCCCGACGAAGACACCCAATACGCCGTCTACGCCGAGATGCTCAAGGCCCTGAACGGCCGTCCGCTGATCGTGCGCACGCTCGACATCGGTGGCGACAAGCAGGTGCCTCACCTGAACCTGCCCACGGAGGAAAACCCCTTCCTCGGTGTGCGCGGCGCGCGCCTGCTGCTGCGCCGGCCCGACCTGATGGAGCCGCAGTTGCGTGCGCTGTATCGCGCCGCGCGTGATGCCGGCGAGCATGGCGACAGCAGCGCCCTGTCGATCATGTTCCCGATGATCACCTCGGAGAGCGAAGTCATCGCCCTGCGCGCCGCATGCGAGCGCATCCGCACGCAAGTGAACGCGCCCCACGTGCCGCTGGGCATCATGGTGGAGGTGCCGGCCGCCGCGCTCCTCGCCGACCGGCTGGCCGAGCATGTCAACTTCTTCTCCATCGGCACCAACGACCTCACGCAATACACGCTGGCGATCGACCGCCAGCACCCGGATCTCGCCGCCGAGGCCGATAGCCTGCACCCCGCCGTGCTGCGCCTGATCCAACAGACTGTGCAAGGTGCAGCGCGCCAGAAACGCTGGGTGGGCGTGTGCGGCGGCCTGGCGGGCGATCCGTTCGGCGCGTTGCTGCTGACCGGCCTGGGCGTGCACGAGCTGTCGATGAGCCCGCGCGACATTCCGCCCGTCAAGGCGCGGCTGCGCGAAGCGGATTTCACCGCGCTCAGCGCACTGGCCAACCGTGCCCTCGCCTGCGCGTCCGCCCAGGACGTGCGCGCACTGGAAGCAGCCATGCCCAAGGCCATCGGCAAGGAGCAGGCCGCAGCATGAGTACGAAGACAAGTACAAGCGCAAGCGCACGCATCGTCACCGTGACCCTCAATCCGGCCATCGACATGACAGTGGGGCTGGACCACCTCGAACGCGGCCGCGTCAACCTCGGCCGCAGCGTCACGCACCAGGCCGGCGGCAAGGGCGTCAACGTGGCCGGCTGCCTGGCCGACTGGCACGTGCCCGTGGTAGCCACCGGCCTGCTGGGCGACGCCAACGCGGAGTTGTTCGAAGCGCTGTTCGCGCGCAAGGGCGTGCTGGATGGCTTCTGCCGCGTGCCGGGCAGCAACCGCACCAACATCAAGATCAGCGACGCCTCCGACGGGCAGACCACCGACATCAACCTCCCCGGCATCGATGCCACGCCGGCGGATGTGGAAGCGCTGTGCAGACGCATCGACGCGGTTGCTGACGTGGCAGGCGTTGCGCTGTGCGGCAGCCTGCCGGGCGGGCTGCCCGCCGATACCTATGCACAGTTGCTTGCGCGGTTGAACCAACGCGGCCTGCGCACCCTGCTCGACACCAGCGGTGCACCGCTCGCGCAGGCGCTGGCGGCGCCACGCAATGCCCTGCCGACGGCGGTCAAGCCGAACCGGCACGAGCTGGAACTGTGGGCCGGCACCACGCTGCCCACGCTGACAGACGTCGTAGACGCGGCACGCGGCATCCATGCGCGCGGGGTCGCACAGGTCATCGTCTCGCTGGGTGAAGACGGCGCGCTGTTCGTCAGCGAAGACGGCACGTGGCAGGCCAGCCTGCCGCCCGTGCGCGCCGCCAGCACCGTCGGCGCAGGCGATGCCATGGTGGCCGGCGTGCTGGCCGGCTGGCATGCCGGCGCGAGCACCGAAGACACCGTGCGCCTGTCCGTGGCCTTTGCCGCCTGCAAGCTGCAGCGCCTTGGGCCCCACCTGCCGGCACCCGCGCAGGTGCGCGAACACGCCGCCGCAGTCCGCATGCAACGCGTGGCCTGAGCGCCCGCAGTCAACTACATCAAGGAGCCAACCATGGCAAACCTGTTGGCAATTCTCGGCGCGGACGGCCGCACCACCCGCGCCATGCTCGCCGGAGCCGCCCTGCGCCACGCCGCACGCGAATCCGGCTGCAAGCTCGACGTAGATGTACGCGGCCCGGACACGCTGCCCTCGGTCGATACCAAGGCGCTGTCGACTGCCGATGCCGTCGTGTGGGCGGGCGTCTCCCCGGACAACGCCGCGCGCCAGGCCAACCCGCGCACGATCGAGGTCACGATCGACGAGGTGCTCGACAATGCGCGCGCCGTGCTCGAACGCATGGTCCACGGCGCGCCGGCGCCCGCCGCCCAGGCAACGCCGAAGCGCATCGTCGCCATCACCTCGTGCCCGACCGGGATCGCGCATACCTTCATGGCGGCCGAAGCGTTGACGCAAGCCGCTGCCGCGCTGGGCCACACCATCCACGTGGAAACGCAAGGCTCGGTGGGGGCACAGAACACGCTGTCTGCCGAAGCCATTGCGGATGCCGACCTCGTCTTGATTGCCGCGGACACGCAGGTCGACGCGTCGCGCTTTGGCGGCAAGCGCGTCTTCCGGGCCGGCACCAAGGCGGCCATCCACGACGGACAGACGCTGATCCGCCGCGCGCTGGACGAGGCCAAGGCGGAAGCCGCTGCCACCGGGTCGGCCAACGCCGCCGCCCCCGCCGAACAACAGCGCACCGGCCCGTACAAGCACCTGATGACCGGCGTGTCGTTCATGCTGCCCTTCGTGGTGGCGGGCGGCATCTTGATTGCGCTGTCCTTTGCGCTCGGCGGCATCTACGTGACCGAGGCTTCGGCAAGCGGCACGCTGGGCGGCGCCCTGTTCCAGATCGGCGCCAAGTCGGCCTTTGCATTGATGGTGCCGGCGCTGGCCGGCTACATCGCCTATTCGATCGCCAGCCGGCCCGGCATTGCTCCGGGCATGGTCGGCGGCATGCTGGCGGCCAGTCTGGGGGCGGGTTTCATTGGCGGCATCGTGGCGGGCTTCGTGGCCGGCTACGGCACGGACGCGCTCAACCGCTGGCTGAAGCTGCCGCGCAATCTGGAAGGCCTCAAGCCCGTGCTGATCCTGCCGGTGCTGGGCTGCCTGCTCACCGGCCTGGTGATGCTGTACGTAGTGGGTGCGCCGGTGGCGGCATTGCTGGGTTCGCTCACCAACTGGCTGCGCGGCATGCAGGGCGCGAACGCCGTCCCGCTGGGGGCGCTGCTGGGCGGCATGATGGCATTCGACATGGGTGGCCCCATCAACAAGGCGGCCTATGCCTTCAGCACGGGCCTGATCGGCGCCCAGGTCTACACGCCGATGGCCGCCACCATGGCCGCCGGCATGACCCCGCCGCTGGGCATTGCGCTGGCGGCATGGCTGTTCCCCTCGCGCTTTACCAGCGATGAGCGCCAAGCCGCCCGCGCCACCGCCGTGCTCGGCCTCGCATTCATCAGCGAGGGCGCGATCCCCTATGCGGCACGTGACCCGCTGCGCGTGATTCCCGCCCTGGTGGTCGGCTCGGCGTGCACCGGGGCGCTGTCGATGCTGTTCGGTGTGGAGTTGCGCGTACCGCACGGCGGCGCCTTCGTGCTGCCGATTCCGAATGCCGTCACGCACCTGGGCGGCTACGTGATCGCGCTGGTAGCCGGCACCGTCATCACCGCGGTGCTGCTGGCGGTGATGAAGCGCCGCGTTGCCGAGGCAAGCTGACGCGCCATCGCCTGTTGCTGAAAGGAGCCGCGCACATCACGCGGCTTTTGTGTCTCAAAAACGCTCAAAACTGCCGTAAACGCCCCGATTTGGTTTGCCAGCCCAGCCTGTTTCGCTATGATGCCGGCAATACAAATGTAACTTTCTTCGGGGGAAGAGCCATGCAGGCACGCAGCATCACGCGGCGGCTGGCGGCGTTCGCAGTCAGCGCCATCGGCATCACAACAATGGCAGCCGCAAGTCCGGCACAAGCAGAAACCGGCGTCACCAACGACACCATCGTCGTCGGCCAATCCGCGCCGATGAGCGGTCCGGCCGCCCAGCTCGGCCAGCAGATGAACCGCGGCGCCAAGCTGTACTTCAACGCCGTCAACGCGGCAGGCGGCGTCAACGGCCGCAAGATCGAGCTCAAGGTGCTCGACGACTTCTACGAGCCCGACGCCGCCGCGCGCAATACCAAGACGCTGATCGACGACACCAAGGTTTTCGCCCTGTTCGGCTACGTGGGCACGCCCACCAGCCTGGCCGCGCTCAAGGTGGCGAACCCGGCGGGCGTGCCGTTCTTTGCGCCGTATTCGGGGGCCTCGGCGCTGCGCGAGCCGTTCGCGCACAACGTGTTCCACGTGCGTGCCAGCTACAACGACGAGACTGCTGCCATCGTCCAGCAGATCCGCACGACCGGTCTCAAGCGCATTGCCGTGGTCTACAACGACGATGCCTACGGCAAGGCCGGCATCGATGGCGTGCAACGTGCACTCAAGCTCCCCGCCGGACAGGGCGTGGCGCTGGTCGCGCAAGCCACCGTGGCGCGCAACACCACGGACGTGAAGGCGGCCATCAGCAACGTGCTGGCGCAAAAGCCGGACGCCGTCGTCGTCATCAGCGCTTACCAGACCGTGGCCGCGCTCGTGAAGAGTGCGCAGGAACAGGGCTATGCGGGCCAGTTCTACAACGTGTCGTTTGTGGGCACCAAGGCTCTGGCCGACACACTGGGCAAGGCCGGCGGCGGCGTGGTCATCTCGCAGGTGATGCCGTATCCGTATAGCGGCGCATCGCCGGTGGTGCGCGATTACCAAAAGCTGCTGAAGGCCGAGGGCATCACCGATTTCGACTACGGCAGCATCGAGGGCTATGTCGCCGCGCGCGTGTTTGTGGAAGGTCTCAAGCGCGCAGGACGCGACCTCACGCGCGAGAAGTTCATCGGGGCGCTGGAGTCGATGGGCAATTACGACGTGGGCGGGTTCAACGTCAACTTCTCGCCGAGCAACCACGTCGGGTCGAAGTTCGTCGAGATGACGATCATCAATTCGAGTGGGCAGGTGATTCGCTGAGTGTGAATCGACTCAAAATCGCCTCCAAATCGCCGCAAAAAAGAACCGGGCCACGTGCCCGGTTTTTTTGCGCCTACGCCGGCTGCAACTGCGGTTGCCGCTGTGCCAGCCGCCGCATGAACGCCTCGCATTGGGCGATCTGCGTGAGCTCGATGTACTCGTTGGGCTTGTGGGCCTGTTCGATATTGCCGGGGCCGCAGACCACCGTGGGGATGCCCGCGCGGGAGAACAGGCCGGCCTCGGTGCCATAGTCGACTTTGCCTGCTGAGCCCCGGTTGTCGGCCAACGCTTGCGCCAGCGCAACGAGTTCGTGTGAGGGCGCAATCGATAGGCCCGGTGTGTTGGCTTTGATGGCGAAGCTGATGTCGGCATCGCTGGCGATACGGCGCATTTGCGGCAGCAGCGTGTCGTGGGCGTAGCGCTCGATTTCGCTAAAGAGCTGGTCCGGATCGGTGCCGGGCAGATAGCGGAAGTCGAAGGTGAATTCGCAATCGCGCGGCACCACATTGGTGGCGATACCGCCTTGGATCGTGCCGGTATTGAGCGTGGTATGCGGAACGACAAAGGCACCGTCGCGTGCCTCCTCCGCTTCAAGCCGCGCGGCAATGGTGCGCAGATGCGCGATCAGCAGCGCAGCAAATTCGATGGCATTCACGCCCTGTGGCGTCAGCGCCGAATGCGCCTCCTTGCCGCGCACGCAGCAGCGGTATTCGCGTTTGCCTTTGTGCGCGACGATGGCGCGCATCGAGGTGGGCTCGCCGACGATGCAGCCGGCAGGCCTGATGCCGTTGGCTTCCAGATCGCGCAGCAGGCCGCGCACGCCGACGCAGCCGATCTCTTCGTCGTACGACAGCGACAAGTGAAAGCTGGCGTCACCCCCTCGCTCCCCTGCCGCCATGAAGTCAGGCACGTGCGCGAGTGCAACGGCAATGAAGCTCTTCATGTCGGCAGTGCCACGCCCGTACAGGCGGCCATCGCGCAGTTGTGCGTCGAAGGGGTTGGTGTCCCACGGCTGGCCGTCGACAGGGACCACGTCGGTATGGCCAGAGAGCACCAGACCCGGCTTGCGCCCCGGTGAGAGCGTAGCGAACAGGTTGGCCTTGCCGCCGGTCGCGTCGTACGTCAGGCGGCACTCGGCACCTTGGGCGCGCAGGCGGTCGCGCACCCATTCGATCAGGCCAAGGTTGGAGTTGCGGCTGACGGTGTCAAACGCCACCAGCGTACGGATCAGTTGCAGAACCTCATCGGACGGCTGTTGGATGGCGATGGACATGGTGGTGAGCGCGCGATTTGGGCTGGATCGTTCAGGCTTGATCGTTCAGATGGCAGGCTGAAAACCGCAGTGGTGCAATCTCCTTGAGCACCGGCTGCTCCGTTTTGCAGCGCGGCATGGCATGCGGGCAGCGCGGATGGAAATGGCAGCCGGGGGGCGGATGCAGCGGCGAGGGAATCTCGCCCGAGATCGCCACGTAGGTCTTCTTGCGGACTTCCAGTGTAGGCGCTTCGGCCAACAGCGCCTGCGTGTACGGGTGGTTGGGCGACGCGAAGATCGCCTCCGTGGGCGCGGACTCCACCACCCGGCCGAGGTACATGATGACCACGCGATCGCTCACGTGCTTGACCACGCCCAGGTCGTGGCTGATGAAGAGGTACGTGAGGTTCAACTGCTCGCGCAGGCGGATGAACAGGTTCAGCACCTGGGCTTGGATCGACACATCGAGCGCCGCCACCGATTCATCGCAGACGAGGAATTCCGGCTTGACCGCCAGCGCTCGGGCAATGCCGATACGCGCGCGTTGTCCACCCGAAAACTGATGCGGAAAGCGGCGCATCACGGTCGGGTCCAGGCCGACGCGGGTGAGCACATCGGCCACGTAATCACGCTGCGCAGCGGCATCGACCATGCCGTGCACGACCGGCGCCTCGCCGACGATGTCCTGCACGCGCATGCGCGGGTTGAGCGACGCGTACGGGTCCTGAAAAATCATCTGGATGGCGAGCTGCTTTTCACGGCGGCGCTCGGGCGGCAGGCGGTCGAGGTCTACGCCCTTCCACAGGCGCGTGCCGGCGGTCGGCTTGTGCAGGCCCACGGCCAGGCGGCCGAGTGTGGATTTGCCGCAGCCGGATTCGCCGACCAGGCCAACGACTTCGCCGGCAGCAATATCGAGATCCACATGATCCACCGCGTGCACCACCTCTTCCTGCACGCCCGCGCCAAACCAGTTAGCGATGCGCGCGGAAAGGTCGAGCCCTTTCACGAAGCGCTTCGACATGCCTTGCAGCGAGAGGATCGGCACTAGCGGTTCCGTGGACGTTGCCTCGCTGGTCCCCATGCGCACAGCCGCATCGTGTTCGGGATGCTTGGCGTTCATGCGGTGGCCTCCTCGGGGCGGACGGTTACGGGGTGGAAGCAGCGCAGTGCGCGGCCATCGTCGAGCACATCGAGTGAGGGCGTCTGCTTGCAGATGTCGGTGGCGAAGGCACAGCGCTCGCGGAACGCACAGCCCGTGGGCAGCGCCAGCAGCGACGGCGTCATGCCGGGAATCTGCCGCAGCGGTGCGCCACGCGGGTTGCGCGACGGCGCCGAGGCGATCAGCCCGAACGTGTACGGATGGCGCGGCGCCTCCAGCACCTGCTGCACGCTGCCCTGTTCCACGATGCGGCCGGCGTACATTACGCACACGCTGTCGGCCAGGCCGGCCACCACGGACAGGTCATGCGTGATCCAGATCAGCGCGGTGCCGCTCTCACGGCACAGGGTCTGGACCTCGGCCAGGATCTGGCCCTGGATGGTGACGTCCAGCGCCGTGGTCGGCTCGTCGGCGATGATCAGATCGGGCTTGTTGAGCAGCGCAATGGCAATCGCCACACGCTGGCGCATGCCGCCCGAGAACTGGTGCGGATACGCTGTCAGCCGTTCGTCCGGCGACGGAATGCCGACCCGCGCCAACGCCTCGCGCGACATCTCGCGTGCCTGTGCTTTGCTCACGCGCTGGTGGGCAAGCACCGCCTCGATCATCTGCGTATCCACGCGCAGGACCGGGTTCAGCGTCATCATCGGGTCCTGAAAGATCATGGCGATGCGGTTGCCGCGCATGTCGCGCATCTGGCCGGCGGAGAGCTTGCGCAGATCGTGCGTCTTGCCATCGCGGCCCGTCAGTTCGATTCGGCCACCCACCACGCGGCCCGGTGTGTCCACCAGGCCCATGATCGAATAGCCCGTCATCGATTTGCCGGAGCCGGATTCACCGACCAGGCCCATGATCTCGCCGCGGCCGACGGTGAACGACACGTCGTCCACCGCACGGGCAATGCCGCCGCGTGTGGCGAACTCGGTTTTCAGGCCCTCGACGACGAGCGTCGGTTTGCTAGAAGCGGGCGTCGTCATAGCGTTTGCAGGCGTGGGTTGAGCACGTCGCGAAGCTGGTCCGACACCAGATTCATCGACACGATGGTCAGCAGCAGCGCCAGCCCCGGGAAGAAACTGATCCAGTACTTGCCCGACAGCATGTATTGAAAGCCGTTGGCGATCAGCAGGCCGAGCGACGGCTGCGTGATCGGCACGCCCAGGCCGAGGAAGGACAGCGTCGCCTCCAGCGTGATGGCGGATGCGACCTGCAGCGCAGCAATCACGATCAGCGGCGGCAGGCAGTTCGGCAGCAGGTGGCGGAACATGATGCGCGACGGCGGCAGGCCCAGCACCTGCGCCGCCTCGATGTACTCGCGCCGGCGCTCGACGAGCGCGGCGCTGCGCGTGGTGCGTGCGTAGTACGCCCACTGCACCGCCACCAGTGCGATCACGATGTTGGTGATGCCCGGCTTGAGCAGCGCGAGCAGGATCAGCGCCAGCAAGATCGGCGGAAACGACAGCTGCAGATCGGCCACGCGCATGATGAGCGACTCGATGCGCCCCCCCGCAAAGCCGGCGATCAGCCCGAGCACCGTGCCGAGTACCAGCGCAAACACTGTGCTCACCACGCCCACGCCCACGCTGATGCGCAGGCCATACAGGATGGCGGAGAGGATGTCGCGGCCCTGGTCATCGGAGCCGAGCAGGAAGGTCATCCCCTCGCCGGATTTCTCTCCGGGTGCGAGGCGCGAATCGAGCACGTCCAGCTTGGCGAGGTCGTACGGGTTTTGCGGCGCAATCCACGGGGCAAAGATCGCCACGATGATGATGATGGCCAGCACGATCACGCCAATCACGGCGATGCGGCTGGCGCAGAACTGGCGCACGAAGCGGCGCAGCGGGGTTTCTTCGGCGGCCGGTTTGGCCGGGGTTGCAGCGGAAGTCGTCATGTCAGCCCCGGCTCTCAGACAGGCGCACGCGCGGGTCGAGCACGCCATAGACGAGATCGACCACCAGGTTGATGAGGATGAACAGCGCCACGATCACCAGCAGGTACGCGACGATCACCGGGCGATCAAGCAACTGGATCGAATCGATGATCAGCTTGCCCATGCCCGGCCACGCGTAGATCGACTCGGTGACGATCGAGAACGCGATGACCGAGCCAAACTGCAAGCCCACCACCGTCACGATCGGAATCAGGATGTTCTTGAGCACATGCACGCCAACGATGCGCGTGTTGGACAAGCCCTTCGCGCGCGCGAATTTCACGTAGTCCTGCAGCATCGCCTCTTGCGTTCCGGCACGCGTGAGGCGGATGACCATCGCAATGTTCAGCAGCGACAGCGTCACGCCCGGCAGGATCAGGTGGCGGATGCCATCCAGCGTGAGGAAGCTCACGGGGATACCGAACAGCAAGCGCGTCTCGCCGCGTCCGTTCGACGGCAGCCACCCAAGCTGTACCGCAAACACCATGATGAGCATCAGCCCGACCCAGAACGTCGGCAGCGAAAAGCCGAGAATCGAGATCGTCATGATGGTGCGGTTGGCCACCCCATTCGGGCGCAACCCGGCCCACAGCCCGAGCGGAATGCCCAGCACGATCGCCAGCAGGATGGCGAAGATCGCCAGCTCGAACGTCGCTGGCATGCGCTCGAAAATCAGCTTGAGCGCCGGCGTGCCATGCGCGAACGACGTGCCGAGGTTGCCGTGCAGCGCGCCGCTCAGGAAGTACAGGTATTGCTCCCACAACGGCTTGTCGAGCCCCAGCGCGGCAATCGTGCGCGCGATGTCCTGCTGGTCGGCCTGCGGGTTGATGAGGATGTCGACCGGGTTGCCGATGGCGTACACGCCCAGGAACACCAGGATCGACATCACCAGCAACACGGCAACGGATTCCAGCAGCCTTCGGATCAGGAATACCAGCATCTGGGGCTCACTCGCTCACTCGTTTGGGGGGCGTTATTGCGGCTTGAAGCCGTGCGCGTACGTGCGCTCATCCGTGCGCGGCGTGTAGCTGATGCCCTTGCGCGACGCCCACGTCGTCACCTGGAAATGGATGGGGATGATACCGCCGTCCTCCACCACAATCGCGGTCGCCTCTTGCAGCAGCTTGGAGCGCTCCTTGTCGTCCATGGTGTACAGCGCCTTGTCCAGCACGGCGTCCATCTTCGGGTTGCAGTACTGCCCCCAGTTGACGGCGCCGTAGCCCTTCTTGGAATCCTCGCACGCCACCAGCGCCCGCAGCGGTGAGCTGACTTCGCCCGTCTGCGCGCCCCACCCCACCAGCCCGAACGAATACTCGTGATGGCCGCCCTTGGCGGAATGGGTCGCCATCGGCGCACCTTCCACGCGCGTCGCGATGCCCACGCGCGTGAGGTTTTGCGCGATGGTCTGCGCAATCTTCTCGTCGTTCACGTAGCGGTTGTTCGGCGTGTGCAGCGTGACACCGAAGCCATCGGGATAGCCCGCCTCGGCCAGCAGCTTCTTCGCGCCGTCCGGGTCGTACTTGAGCGTCTTCAGGTTCGGGTTATGACCGAACAGCGACGGCGGCACGAGGTTGTTGGTCGGCTCCGACAGGCCTTCCATGATGCGGTCCTTGATACCCTGGCGGTTGATGGCCATGCTCATCGCGCGGCGCACGCGCGGATCCTTCAGCGGGTTCTTGTCGAGCGGCTTGCCATCCTTGCCCGTTACCTCCGGCGTCGGGTCGCGCTTGTCGTCGGTGTACAGATAGATCACGCGGTGCGAGATCTTCGAGAAGAAGTTCAGCGACGCATCGCCGCGCACGCGCGCCAGATCGGGGGTCGGCACGTTCTCGATGGCCTGCAGGTCGCCGGAGAGCAGCGCCGCAATGCGCGTCGCACCGTTCGGGATGAAGCGCAGCGTCACGTGGTCCCACGCGGGCTTCGGGCCCCAATATTGATCGTTGCGCACCAGCTCGACCCGGTCATCACGCGCATAGCTCACGAACTTGAACGGCCCCGTGCCGACCATGCCCTTGCCTTGCGCAAAGTCATCGCTCGACAGCCCCTGCGTCGCCTTCTTCTGCACGATAAACACCGACGTCAGGTCCGACAGAATCAACGGATACGGCTGCGACGTAGTGAATTGGATCGTGTACTTGTCGACGATCTTCTTGTTGATGATCGCCTTGGTATAGGTGTCGAACTTGCCAGGGCTGTTGACGATGGTGGCAGGCCGGTCGATCGACCAGGCCACGTCTTCGGCGGTCAGCTCACTGCCATCATGGAACTTCACGCCGGGGCGCAGCTTGAACTCCCACGTGAGGTTGTTGACCATCTTCCACGACTCGGCCAGGCCCGGAATGATGTGGCTGTCCGGATCCATCTTCACCAGGCACTCGAACATGTGCTCCGACACGTTGATGTTGGAGAACAGGTTATAGAAGTGCGGGTCCATCGAAGTCGGCGGCGAACTCATGCCGATCTTCAGATCTGCCGCCACCGCCTGCGGGTTCGCGCCCACCATCACACATCCTGCCACGCACATCACTGCGGCCACGCGCCGCAAAGTCCGAATCATGGTCACGGCTCTTCTCCCCAAATAAGGAATCGGCGAATCGATTTCGCTCACGGCGCGGCGGCACTTCTGAAGAACGCTCACACCGATGATGGTGACGTCCCTGTCGCGACGCCTCTTTATGCCCGGCAATGCGCAACGCCACAAATTGGTGCATACCCGCACGATCGGCGCCGGAAAACGGCGCTATCGCCGCGCGGGCGGGGGTGAAAAGCAGGAAGCATTCCATGTCGAACGCGCATGCTGCGCCAGCGAGCATGCGAGCGGCATCGGTTCTGGCCGGCCCGGAATCGCCCTTCGGCGTATCATCGGACGTGATTGCGAACTTTCCGTCAGAACACGACCGCATCCCCATGAAGCTGATTCCAGAAATCCAAGCCGCGCAGCCCGAGATCCAGGCGCTGCGACGCGACATCCACGCCCACCCCGAACTCTGCTTCGAAGAACAGCGCACTTCTGACTTGGTCGCCGCCAAGCTAGCCGAATGGGGCATCGAAGTGCATCGCGGCCTTGGGAAGACCGGGCTGGTGGGCGTCATCCGCAACGGTGAAGGCAAGCGCATCGGCCTGCGCGCTGACATGGACGCTCTCCCGCTCGCCGAGGCGAACGAGTTCGAGCACCGCTCGCAGCACGACGGCAGGATGCACGCGTGTGGCCACGACGGCCATACGGCGATGCTGCTCGGGGCCGCGCGTTACTTGGCCAAGCACCGCAACTTCAATGGCACCGTGCACCTCATCTTCCAACCAGCAGAAGAAGGCGGCGGCGGTGCGCGCGAGATGATCAAGGACGGTCTGTTTGAGAAGCTTCCCGTGCGATGCCGTGTTTGGCATGCACAACTGGCCCGGCGTGCCGGTCGGATCATTCGGTACACGCGTCGGCGCGCTGATGGCGTCGAGCAACGAATTCCGCATCACGATCCAAGGTAAGGGCGCGCACGCCGCGCTGCCGCATAACGGCAATGATCCGGTATTCGTCGGCGCGCAGGTGGTGTCGGCGCTGCAAGGCATCATCACGCGCAACAAGCGCCCGATCGACACGGCCGTTCTGTCTGTCACGCAGTTCCACGCCGGCGACGCCACGAACATCATCCCGAATGAAGCCTGGATTGGCGGTACGGTACGCACGTTTTCTACCGAAGTCCTCGACTTGATCGAGCGCCGCATGGAGGAAGTCTCGAAAGCCATCGCCGCTGCATATGACTGCACGGTCGATTTCGCTTTCCACCGCAACTACCCGCCGACAGTCAACACCGAGGCGGAAACGCAGTTCGCGGCGGAAGTCATGCGCGAACTCGTGGGCGCAGACAATGTCAACGCCAACATCGACCCGACCATGGGTGCGGAGGATTTCTCCTTCATGCTGATCGAGAAGCCTGGGTGCTTCGCGTTCATCGGCAACGGTGATGGCGATCACCGAGAGCAAGGCCATGGTTTGGGCCCATGCATGCTGCACAATCCGAGCTACGACTTCAACGACGAGTTGCTACCGCTGGGTGCGACGTACTGGGTACGGTTGGTGGAGAAGTACCTAGCACGAGCCTGAGCCGCCAGGGTGTGTACTGTGGAAGCGTAAAAGCCACCGTGTTCGGTGGCTTTTGTTTTGGAGTGAGCTGAGCTCAAGGGATTCGCGTTTGTGGATGCGTAAAAGCAAACACCCCAGCTCGGTATGGAGCTGGGGTGTTTTATGGGAGAGCCTGGCGATGACCTACTTTCACACGGGAATCCGCACTATCATCGGCGCGGAGTCGTTTCACGGTCCTGTTCGGGATGGGAAGGGGTGGTACCGACTCGCTATGGTCACCAGGCTATGACTTGTCGTCACGTTGACGTGGTCAACGGGACCAATATGGGAATGTAGTGTTGGGGTTGTGTTTGATTTGTATCAGGCACAAGGCAGACCCAGCCGGAAACATACCGGTTATAGGATCAAGCCGCACGGGCAATTAGTACTGGTTAGCTGAACGCATTACTGCGCTTCCACACCCAGCCTATCAACGTCCTGGTCTCGAACGACCCTTCAGGCAGATCAAGTCTGCAGGGAATCCTCATCTTCAGGCAAGTTTCCCGCTTAGATGCTTTCAGCGGTTATCTCTTCCGTACATAGCTACCCTGCGATGCCTCTGGCGAGACAACAGGTACACCAGCGGTACGTCCACTCCGGTCCTCTCGTACTAGGAGCAGCCCCCGTCAAGATTCCAACGCCCACGGCAGATAGGGACCAAACTGTCTCACGACGTTTTAAACCCAGCTCACGTACCTCTTTAAATGGCGAACAGCCATACCCTTGGGACCGGCTACAGCCCCAGGATGAGATGAGCCGACATCGAGGTGCCAAACACCGCCGTCGATATGAACTCTTGGGCGGTATCAGCCTGTTATCCCCAGAGTACCTTTTATCCGTTGAGCGATGGCCCTTCCATACAGAACCACCGGATCACTATGTCCTGCTTTCGCACCTGCTCGACTTGTCGGTCTCGCAGTTAAGCACGCTTTTGCCATTGCACTTTAGGTACGATGTCCGACCGTACCAAGCGTACCTTCGAACTCCTCCGTTACACTTTGGGAGGAGACCGCCCCAGTCAAACTGCCTACCATGCACTGTCCCCGACCCGGATTCACGGGCCAAGGTTAGAACCTCAAACAAACCAGGGTGGTATTTCAAGGTCGGCTCCACCGAAACTAGCGTCCCGGTTTCAAAGCCTCCCACCTATCCTACACAGATCGGTTCAAAGTCCAATGCAAAGCTACAGTAAAGGTTCATGGGGTCTTTCCGTCTAGCCGCGGGGAGATTGCATCATCACAAACACTTCAACTTCGCTGAGTCTCGGGAGGAGACAGTGTGGCCATCGTTACGCCATTCGTGCAGGTCGGAACTTACCCGACAAGGAATTTCGCTACCTTAGGACCGTTATAGTTACGGCCGCCGTTTACCGGGACTTCAATCAAGAGCTTGCACCCCATCATTTAATCTTCCGGCACCGGGCAGGCGTCACACCCTATACGTCCACTTTCGTGTTTGCAGAGTGCTGTGTTTTTATTAAACAGTCGCAGCCACCATTTTATTGCAACCCCTTCGTCCTTCTGGCGCGAGCCAGTCAAACTACAAGGGCGTACCTTATCCCGAAGTTACGGTACCAATTTGCCGAGTTCCTTCTCCCGAGTTCTCTCAAGCGCCTTAGAATACTCATCTCGCCCACCTGTGTCGGTTTGCGGTACGGTCTCGTATGACTGAAGCTTAGAGGCTTTTCTTGGAACCACTTCCAATTGCTTCGCGACCTAAAGTCGCTCGCCCCACACCCTTGAATTACGCACCCGGATTTGCCTAAGTGCCATCTCCAATGCAGGGACCGGGACATCCAACACCCGGACAACCTTCCGCGATCCGTCCCCCCATCGCATCATACGACGGTGCAGGAATATTAACCTGCTTCCCATCAGCTACGCATCTCTGCCTCGCCTTAGGGGCCGACTCACCCTACGCCGATGAACGTTGCGTAGGAAACCTTGGGCTTACGGCGAGGGGGCCTTTCACCCCCTTTATCGCTACTCATGTCAGCATTCGCACTTCTGATACCTCCAGCATCCTTTACAAGACACCTTCACAGGCTTACAGAACGCTCTCCTACCATGCACTTACGTGCATCCGCAGCTTCGGTATATTGCTTAGCCCCGTTACATCTTCCGCGCAGGACGACTCGATCAGTGAGCTATTACGCTTTCTTTAAAGGGTGGCTGCTTCTAAGCCAACCTCCTGACTGTTTTAGCCTTCCCACTTCGTTTCCCACTTAGCAATATTTAGGGACCTTAGCTGGCGGTCTGGGTTGTTTCCCTCTTGACACCGGACGTTAGCACCCGATGTCTGTCTCCCGTGATTGCACTCTTCGGTATTCGGAGTTTGCTATGGCGGGGTAATCAGCAATAGACCCCCCAACCATGACAGTGCTCTACCCCCGAAGGTGAGACACGAGGCACTACCTAAATAGTTTTCGGAGAGAACCAGCTATTTCCAAGTTTGTTTAGCCTTTCACCCCTATCCACAGCTCATCCCCTAACTTTTCAACGTTAGTGGGTTCGGTCCTCCAGTACGTGTTACCGCACCTTCAACCTGGCCATGGATAGATCACTTGGTTTCGGGTCTACACCCAGCGACTGAACGCCCTATTCGGACT
The DNA here is from genome assembly GCF_051904805.1 of Ralstonia sp. 25C. Lineage (NCBI taxonomy): Bacteria > Pseudomonadati > Pseudomonadota > Betaproteobacteria > Burkholderiales > Burkholderiaceae > Ralstonia > Ralstonia sp. 25C. Next base: position 1,449,273 of record NZ_CP196737.1, read on the forward strand.
CGCTTTCGCTACGCCTTCCCTAATCGGTTAAGCTTGCCACTGAATGTAAGTCGCTGACCCATTATACAAAAGGTACGCCGTCACCCGTTTCCAGGCTCCGACTGTTTGTATGCATGCGGTTTCAGGATCTATTTCACTCCCCTCCCGGGGTTCTTTTCGCCTTTCCCTCACGGTACTGGTTCACTATCGGTCGATTACGAGTATTTAGCCTTGGAGGATGGTCCCCCCATCTTCAGACAGGATTTCACGTGTCCCGCCCTACTTGTCGTACACCTAGTTCCACAATACTGCTTTCGCATACGGGGCTATCACCCACTATGGCCGGACTTTCCATTCCGTTCTGCTAGCAATACTGCTAAAGAGTACAAGGCTGATCCCATTTCGCTCGCCACTACTTTGGGAATCTCGGTTGATTTCTGTTCCTGCAGCTACTTAGATGTTTCAGTTCACTGCGTTCGCTTCTGTTACCTATGTATTCAGTAACAGATGACCCATGCGGGCCGGGTTTCCCCATTCGGACATCTGCGGATCAAAGCTTGTTTGCCAGCTCCCCGCAGCTTTTCGCAGGCTACTACGTCCTTCATCGCCTGTAATCGCCAAGGCATCCACCACATGCACTTATTCGCTTGACCCTATAACGAGTATGTCTCGCTATAGGCTGAGTTCTCGCGTTGTGCCGTATTCCAAGACAATCTCATCGATTGCTCTGGTAATACTGGTTGATACAATCACAACCCAGTGTCGCGTAACTACCGAGCATCTCATCAATGCTCCGCGACACCTTTACTACATTCCATATTGTTAAAGAACAGCCGAACTTTTACGCTCGTCTTGGCTAGGCCAAACGCAAACACCATCGACATCGCGTCGATGCTTGCGTTTGGTAACCAAAAGGTAATGGTGGAGGATGACGGGATCGAACCGACGACCCCCTGCTTGCAAAGCAGGTGCTCTCCCAGCTGAGCTAATCCCCCAGTCACGGCAGAGTACAACTTCCACCGTCCGTAACTTGGTGGGTCTGGTAGGACTTGAACCTACGACCCCCGCCTTATCAAGACGGTGCTCTAACCACCTGAGCTACAGACCCTTGGCTGTAACATCAAACAAACCGATAAGTGTGGACGCCTAACGTCGGATGCACGCTCTTAAAGGAGGTGATCCAGCCGCACCTTCCGATACGGCTACCTTGTTACGACTTCACCCCAGTCATGAACCCTGCCGTGGTAATCGCCCTCCTTACGGTTAGGCTAACTACTTCTGGCAAAACCCACTCCCATGGTGTGACGGGCGGTGTGTACAAGACCCGGGAACGTATTCACCGCGGCATGCTGATCCGCGATTACTAGCGATTCCAGCTTCACGTAGTCGAGTTGCAGACTACGATCCGGACTACGATGCATTTTCTGGGATTAGCTCCACCTCGCGGCTTGGCAACCCTCTGTATGCACCATTGTATGACGTGTGAAGCCCTACCCATAAGGGCCATGAGGACTTGACGTCATCCCCACCTTCCTCCGGTTTGTCACCGGCAGTCTCTCTAGAGTGCCCTTTCGTAGCAACTAGAGACAAGGGTTGCGCTCGTTGCGGGACTTAACCCAACATCTCACGACACGAGCTGACGACAGCCATGCAGCACCTGTGTCCACTTTCTCTTTCGAGCACCTAATGCATCTCTGCTTCGTTAGTGGCATGTCAAGGGTAGGTAAGGTTTTTCGCGTTGCATCGAATTAATCCACATCATCCACCGCTTGTGCGGGTCCCCGTCAATTCCTTTGAGTTTTAATCTTGCGACCGTACTCCCCAGGCGGTCAACTTCACGCGTTAGCTACGTTACTAAGGAAATGAATCCCCAACAACTAGTTGACATCGTTTAGGGCGTGGACTACCAGGGTATCTAATCCTGTTTGCTCCCCACGCTTTCGTGCATGAGCGTCAGTGTTATCCCAGGGGGCTGCCTTCGCCATCGGTATTCCTCCACATCTCTACGCATTTCACTGCTACACGTGGAATTCTACCCCCCTCTGACACACTCTAGCCGTGCAGTCACCAATGCAATTCCCAAGTTAAGCTCGGGGATTTCACATCGGTCTTGCACAACCGCCTGCGCACGCTTTACGCCCAGTAATTCCGATTAACGCTTGGACCCTACGTATTACCGCGGCTGCTGGCACGTAGTTAGCCGGTCCTTATTCTTCCGGTACCGTCATCCACACCTAGTATTATTAAGTGCGATTTCTTTCCGGACAAAAGTGCTTTACAACCCGAAGGCCTTCTTCACACACGCGGCATTGCTGGATCAGGCTTTCGCCCATTGTCCAAAATTCCCCACTGCTGCCTCCCGTAGGAGTCTGGGCCGTGTCTCAGTCCCAGTGTGGCTGATCGTCCTCTCAGACCAGCTACTGATCGTCGCCTTGGTGAGCCTTTACCTCACCAACTAGCTAATCAGACATCGGCCGCTCCTATAGCATGAGGCCTTGCGGTCCCCCACTTTCACCCTCAGGTCGTATGCGGTATTAGCTAATCTTTCGACTAGTTATCCCCCACTACAGGGCACGTTCCGATGTATTACTCACCCGTTCGCCACTCGCCATCAATCTAGCAAGCTAGATCATGCTGCCGTTCGACTTGCATGTGTAAGGCATGCCGCCAGCGTTCAATCTGAGCCAGGATCAAACTCTTCAGTTCAATCTGCTGTTTTCGCTCTTTACGAGCGGTCGCTCACTCTCAGAATCTGACTTGAACTTTCGTTCAAACCTTACTTCTGTGCGAGCACTTCATTACTTGTTAGCTAACGGACGAATCCGTCGCATCCAGTATTAAGCGCCCACACTTATCGGCTGTTTGCTTGTTAAAGAACTGCGCGATCAACTTTGTTCACCGCGTCGCTGCGTTTGCTGCAGCAGAGAAACGAGATTATGCAGAGCTTTTTCGTCGCTGTCAACAACTTGCTGAAGAATTTTTATCGTTCAACGCGTCGCTAACTTCACTGCAACTTCGAGCCGCCGCCAACCACTCAACAACCCGCAAACCCGCACCACTCTTACTTCTCCGCCACTTCAACTCCACCGCCTCAACCTTCGTTTCGGCGCTGTGTCGTGCAGCGAGGGGCGAACTATAGGCGGGTTCCTGGAGGTTGGCAACACCTTTGTCGTGACGGGTTGATGACGAACCGATGAAGAATCACCGCCAGCCCAGTCTGCGCCTACGATTGCCGGTCAAAAGCAGCTGCAAAATGACCCGAAGGATACCCGAGATGATTACTCGGGTATTCCCTAGATCACTCGGCCAGCGCCCTCTTACTGGTGCTTGAACGTCGGCGCCCGCTTCTCCAGGAAGGCGCGCATGCCTTCTTTCTGGTCTTCCGTGGCAAAAGTGGCGTGGAAGAGGCGCCGTTCCAGATGCACGCCGTCGGAGAGCGAGGTTTCGTAGGCGGCGTTGATCGACTCCTTGATCATCATGACGGCGGGCAAGGAAAAGCCGGCGATGGTTTCCGCGGCTTGGATGGCTTCGTCGAGCAGCTTGTCAGCGGGGATGACGCGGGAGACAAGGCCCGCGCGCTCGGCTTCTTCTGCGCCCATCATGCGGGCGGTCAGGCAGAGGTCCATGGCCTTGGCCTTGGAGACGGCGCGCGGCAGGCGCTGGGTGCCGCCGGCGCCTGGCATGGTGCCGAGCTTGATTTCGGGCTGGCCGAACTTGGCAGTGTCGGCGGCGAGGATGATGTCGCACATCATGGCCAGTTCACAGCCACCGCCCAGCGCGTAGCCGGCCACCGCGGCGATCACCGGCTTGCGGATGCGGCGGATGGTTTCCCAATTGCGGGTGATGTATTCGTTCTTATAGACGGTGGCGAAGTCGTAGTCGGCCATGGCACCGATGTCTGCACCCGCGGCAAACGCCTTTTCGCTGCCGGTGATGACGATGGCGCCGATGTTGGCGTCGCCATCGAAGGAGAGCAGCGCGGCGCCCAGTTCATCCATGAGTGCATCGTTGAGCGCGTTGAGCGCCTTCGGACGGTTCAACGTAACAAGACCAACACGACCGCGCGTTTCGACCAGAATGTTTTCGTAGGACATGGAAGCTCCAGTTGGAATGGATGTAATATTAGCCGACCAACCGGTCGGTTAATGAATTAGCCGATGACCGAGGAGGAGACAAGATGACGAGCCCGACCATTCTGCTTGACTGGCACGATCACGTGGCGACCATCACGCTGAACCGGCCCGACCAGCTCAACAGCTTTACGGCTGGCATGCACCGGGAACTGCGCGACGCGCTGGACAAGGTGGAACGCCAGCGCGCCCGAGCGCTGATCCTGACCGGTGCCGGACGCGGTTTCTGTGCGGGGCAGGATCTCTCCGAACTCAATTTCACGCCCGGGCAGATGACGGACCTGGGTCAACTCATCGACGAGCAGTTCAACCCGCTGGTGCGCCGTCTGCGCGCCCTCCCCCTGCCGGTGATTGCCGCGGTGAATGGCGTAGCCGCCGGCGCGGGCGCCAACCTGGCGCTGGCGTGCGACATCGTGATGGCGGCGGAAAACGCGTGCTTTCTGCAGGCGTTCGTGAAGATTGGCTTACTGCCGGATTCGGGCGGCACGTGGTTTCTACCGCAGCGCATTGGCGTGGCGCGGGCGATGGGGCTGGCGATGCTCGGCGAGAAGCTCGACGCCAAGACCGCGCTCGCCTGGGGCCTGATCTGGGGCGTCTATCACGATGCCAAGATCCTCATGACTGAAGTGCAGGCGATGGCCGACCACCTGGCCAAGCAGCCGACCCGGGCGCTGGCCGCCATCAAACGGGCCATGCATGCGGCGCCCACGCAATCGCTCGATGCGCAGCTGGATCTGGAGCGCGATCTGCAGCGCGAGCTGGGCAACTCCCACGACTACGCCGAGGGCGTGAACGCCTTCCTCCACAAGCGCGTGGCCCACTTCACGGGCGAGTAAGGAACACCACGGCATGACCGAGACCGTCCTCCACGATGCGCAAGCGCTGGCCGAAGCTGCCTGCAAAAGCATGTTTGACGCCGATGCCTGCACCCGCTGGCTCGGCATGCGCGTGGAGGTGGTCGCACCCGGCTACGCCCGTCTCTCGATGACGGTGCGGCCCGAATTCCTCAACGGCCACCGCACGTGCCATGGCGGATTGATCTTTACGCTGGCCGATTCGGCCTTTGCGTTTGCCTGCAACAGCCATAACCACAACACGGTGGCGGCCGGCTGCAGCGTCGAATTTCTGCGCCCGGCGCACGGCGGTGACGTGCTGACCGCTGAGGCGACCGAGCAAATCCTGTCTGGCCGACACGGCGTGTACGACGTGCGCGTGTCCAATCAAACCGGCGAGGTGGTCGCCATGTTCCGCGGCAAGTCTGCGCAGATTCGCGGCCACGTCATTCCTGATCCGGACAAAGCAGAAAGCTAGTTCGCCCTCTATATAGAGCCCCGATTGCGCCACAAGAGGACGCCGCACGACGGCGCCCCGAAGAGGAGACCCGCATGCGCCCCCGCTCGACCGATCTGCCGCTCGACCCGATCGAGACCGCCAGCCGTGATGCTATCCAGGCGCTGCAGCTCGAACGTCTGAAACGCAGCCTGACCCACGCGTATGAAAACGTTGCCGCTTACCGGGCTAAGTTCGACGCGGTGGGCGTGCACCCGTCGGACCTAAAGTCGCTGGCCGATCTGGCGAAGTTTCCGTTCACGACCAAGAGCGATCTGCGCGACAACTATCCGTTCGGCATGTTTGCCGTGCCGCAGGATCGGATTGCGCGCATCCACGCATCCTCGGGCACCACGGGCAAACCCACGGTGGTGGGTTACACGCTGGGCGATATCGATACCTGGGCTGGGCTGGTGGCGCGCTCGATTCGTGCGGCGGGGGCACGGAGTGGGGACAAGGTCCACGTGAGCTACGGCTACGGCCTCTTCACAGGCGGCCTGGGCGCGCACTACGGCGCCGAGCGCGCGGGGCTGACGGTGATCCCGTTCGGCGGCGGCCAGACCGAGCGCCAAGTGCAGCTCATCCGCGATTTCCAGCCGCAGATCATCATGGTCACGCCCAGCTACATGCTGGCGATTGCCGACGAATTCGAGCGCCAGGGCATGGACCCGGCCGCCTCCAGTCTGCAGATCGGCATCTTCGGCGCCGAGCCCTGGACCCCAGAGATGCGCAATGCAATCGAGGCGCGCATGGGGCTGTCGGCTGTGGACATCTACGGTCTGTCAGAAGTGATGGGCCCAGGCGTGGCCAGCGAATGCGCCGAAACCAAGGACGGCCCGACCATCTGGGAAGACCACTTCTACCCCGAGATCATCGACCCGAACACCGGCGAGGTGCTGCCCGACGGCGAATTCGGCGAACTGGTCTTCACCTCGCTGACCAAGGAAGCGATGCCGGTGGTGCGCTACCGCACCCGCGACCTGACGCGCCTGCTGCCGGGCACGGCACGCCCTGGCTTCCGCCGCATGGAAAAGATCACCGGCCGCTGCGACGACATGATGATCGTGCGCGGTGTGAACGTGTTCCCGTCGCAGATTGAGGAATTGATCCTGCAGCATGCGGCGCTGTCACCACATTACCAATGCGTGCTGGGCAAGGAAGGGCCGCTGGATACGCTGACGGTGCGGATCGAGGCAGCGCTGGGCGCGTCGGCGGAGAACGCCAGCGCGGCAAGCACCCAACTGGCGCACGACATCAAGACGATGATCGGCGTGACGGCGGCGATTGAGATTCTGGCGACCGGCGGGATCGAACGTTCGGTCGGCAAGGCGCGCCGCGTGGTGGATTTGCGGCGCGGTTAGTCCGCGTGATTAACGGGTGGCGACGCCGATGCTGCCGCCCTTCGGTACGAGAACCCACAGACGACCGGCTTGCTTCATCCGCCCCGCCAGATCGCCAGCGTTATCACCATGGCCGAAGTAATAGTCGGCGCGTACTGCACCGCGAATGGCCGAGCCCACGTCTTGCGCGAACACCAGCTTCTGGATCGGCTCCGTGGACAGCGGCTTGGTGGTCAACAGGAACACCGGTGAGCCGAGCGGAATGTACGACGGGTCCACCGCAATCGAGCGCTCATCGGTGAGTGGCACACCCAGTTTGCCGATAGGGCCACCCGTGTTACCGGGCGTTTCGGCAAAGAACACGTAGCGCGGGTTGATGTTGAGCATCTCTTCCACGCGGCTGGGGTTGGCGCGCGCCCAGGCCTTGATGCCTTGCATGGTCGCCTGCACGGGCGTGATCTCGCCCTGGTCGAGCAGCCAGCGTGCAAACGAGCGGAACGGCTGATTGTTCGTGCCGCCCACGCCCAGGCGCATGATGCCGCCCTCTTCCAGTTGAACCTGGCCCGAGCCCTGAATTTGCAGGAACGCCGCTTCCACCGGATCGTCCACCCACACGACTTCCTGCCCCTGCAGTGCTGGGCTGTGGATCAACTGGGCACGTGCCGGCAGCGTCTTGCCGCGCCAGACGGCAGGCATGCGATACAGCGGCGTCTGATAGATGCCGTGGCGAGTCCGCGAGCCGCGCAGCAGCGGTTCGTAGTAGCCGGTGATCAGGCCGCTGTCGGTGCCGTCGTCTTTAACGACGCGGTACGGCGTGAAGTTGTCTTCAAAGAAGACACGCATGGCGATCGGGTCACCGGCATCGATCATCAGGCCTGCGGAACAGACGCGCGACCAATCGGTGCGGCGTTTCATGGCCTGACAGTTCGATTGCAGCGCGGGCCACGCGGAGGCCAGATCGTCGGCGGTCCAGCCGGTCACATCCGCCCAGGTGGCTGGGGCCAGATGCCCGCCCAGCGTTGCCGTAGGCGGTTGCGACGTTTCGACGCGCGGCGGGGGCCCGCTGGTACACGCGGTCAGCAAGGCGGCAACCAGGGCCGTGGCCAGCCCCGCCCATCGACGAAAATTGGCGGTACGAGCGTGTGTCAATGCGTCCAAGGTTGCTGCTGTCATGCCTGTTCCATCCTGTCCGAAGAGGCGGCGGGCTTGGCTACAATGCCCCGCATCCGCGCTGCTATCTGCGCTGCAAATCCGCGCCTCTCGTCGTCGACCATGAGCCAATTCTTTGAAAACCATCCGATGATGCTGTTCGGCCTGGAGGCCGGCGTGGCGCTGTTCCTGCTGATCTTCATCGTGGCGTGGACGATGTCGGGAGCCAAGAAGCACCCGCGTCCACTGCGCGCTCCGCCCGACCATCCTTCGCGCCAAGCAGGGACCGCCCAACCTTCGGAATCGACCGGAACCGCGCCAAAAGATTCGCAGCCGCCGAAGGCGTCATCCTAATCAGTGCAGCATGCGCGGCATCACCAGCGCAAATTCGGGGATCGGCGCCTCGAAGCGGTGACCGTCCTCGGCCACGCAGAAGTACTCGCCGCGCATCGTGCCCACGGGCGTCTTGATGGTCGCCCAGCTCGTGTACTCAAACGATTCGCCCGGCGGCAGCAGCGGCTGGTGGCCGACCACGCCCAGGCCGTTCACTTCCTGCACCTGCTCTTCGGCGTCGGTGATCACCCAGTGACGCGAGATCAACTGGCTCGGCACATCGCCGGTGTTGCGGATGGTGATGGTGTAGGCAAAGGCGTAATTGCCCTGCTCGGGCTCGGATTGCTCCGGCAGGTAGCGCGCCCGGACCTGGACGGTGAGTTCGTAGCTCGGCATGACGATCCACAATAAGAATGGCGCCCATTGTGCGGCATGGCTGGGGCAGCCACAAGGGACGAGGGGGACACGGCCGGCTGGCTGATCCCGGCTAAAATAGCGGTCTTCTTCTCGCATCCGCGCCTTTTTTGCCTCCCATCATGCCCGCAGCCATCGATCCGTCCGGTTTCCGCATTGCCCCGTCCATCCTGTCCGCCGACTTTGCCCGCCTGGGCGAGGAAGTGCGCCGCGTGCTCGAATCGGGCGCCGACTGGATCCACTTCGATGTGATGGACAACCACTACGTGCCGAACCTGACCGTCGGCCCGCTGGTGTGCGAAGCCATCCGCCCGCACGCGGTGAAGGAGGGCAAGCCGGTGCCGATCGACGTGCACCTGATGGTGAGCCCGGTCGATCGCATCATTCCCGACTTTGCCAAGGCCGGCGCTGATTTGATCACCTTCCACCCGGAAGCGTCCGAGCACATCGACCGCTCGCTCGCGCTGATCCGCGACAACGGCTGCAAGGCCGGTCTCGTGTTCAACCCGGCCACGCCGCTGCACTACCTCGACCACGTGATGGATCGCCTGGACATGGTGCTGATCATGTCGGTCAACCCGGGCTTTGGCGGCCAGTCGTTCATTCCGGAAGCGCTGAACAAGCTGCGCCTCGTGCGCCACAAGCTGGATGCCTACCAGGAAAAGACCGGCCGGAAGATCCTGCTGGAGATCGACGGTGGCGTGAAGGCCGACAACATCGCCGAGATTGCCAAGGCAGGTGCGGACACCTTCGTCGCCGGTTCGGCCGTGTTCGGCAAGCCGGATGCAGACGGCGGCTACCGCGGCACCGTGGGCGCGCTGCGCCAAGCCCTGGCCAGCCTGTCGTGATGACGGGCACCTTGCCGAGCGGCCCTGTCCGCGCCGTCATCATCGACCTGGACGGGACGATGGTCGACACAGCGGGCGACTTCCACGCCGCCATCAACAAGATGCTGGAGGCGCTCGGCGCGGTGCCGGACATGTCGGCCGAGGAAATCGTCGGCTATGTCGGCAAGGGCTCGGAGAACCTCGTGCGGCGCGTGCTCGACGCGCGTCTGCCACCCGCCCAGGCCAACAGCCGCTTCGCCGAGGCACTGGACGCCTACCAGCGCGCCTACATCGCCATCAACGGCCAGTTCGTGAATGTCTATGACGGCGTGCGCGAAGGGCTGGCGGCATTGCGCGACATGGGCCTCGCCCTCGCGTGCGTGACGAACAAGCCACACGATTTCACGCAGCCGCTGCTGGCACAGCTCGGCTTGGCCGACTATTTCGACCTCGTCTACCCCGGCGACGCCTTTCCGTACCGCAAGCCCGATCCGTACCCCATGCTGCGGGTGGCGGAAGCGTTTGGCGTGCAGCCAGCCGAAGTCGTAGCGATCGGTGACTCAGAAAACGACGCCCGCGCGGCCCGCGCCGCTGGCATGCGCGTGCTGGCGGTGCCATATGGGTACAACCACGGCCAGCCTATACAGCACGCGGGAGCCGATGCTATAGTCGACACACTTTTTGCGGCAGCGCAGCTGATTCAGCCCTACGCTGAGCCACACAACGCAACATCTGCCGCTTCCAACTGACGATCCATGTTCCTGAATCGCAAACGCATCTTCGCTCGTGGTGACCGGGGGGCCTGGCCCTGGCGACCCTGGCACGCCCTCGCTCGGGCGTAAGCGTTTGCACGGCTGCTGATCGTTCTCCCCCGGTTTCGGCGCACTCTGCCTGAACCACCGCTGTATCTCCTGCCCCAAACGCTGACCGCCCGCCGGTCTTCCGTGGCCTTTGGCTTGCGGATGACCTTTGCGGGACCGCACGGTTTTTCGCGTTCCCACCCCTGATGTTCTGCTAACGTTCCGACGGCGCAATCGCGTTTGCCGTGGAGCGAACGCATGCCGGTGCGGGCGATACAACGTGCCGGCGAATCGATCTGACCGCTCATGACCGAACTCGAATTCAAATCGCTGGCCGACCAGGGCTACAACCGCATCCCGCTGATTGCCGAGGCACTGGCCGATCTGGAGACGCCGCTTTCGCTGTACCTGAAGCTGGCGCAATCGCACGACCGTGGCACGCACACCTTCCTGCTGGAATCGGTGGTGGGCGGCGAGCGCTTCGGGCGTTACTCCTTCATCGGCCTGCATGCGCACACGCTGCTGCGCGTGAAGGGCAACCACACCGAAGTCGTGACCGACGGCAAGGTCGTCGAGACGCACGAGGGCAACCCGCTGGACTTCATCGCCGCCTTCGAGCGCCGCCAGAAAGTGGCGCTGCGCCCAGGCCTGCCGCGCTTCTGCGGTGGCCTGGCCGGCTACTTCGGCTACGACGCTGTGCGCTTCATCGAGCCGCGTCTGGCTGAAACCACCCCGCCGGACGACCTGCAACTGCCCGACATCCAGCTCATGCTGTGCGAAGAGCTGGCCGTGATCGACAACCTGTCGGGCAAGCTCTACCTGATCGTCTACGCCGATCCGTCCAAGCCCGAGGCCTACTCGCGCGCCAAGCAGCGTCTGCGTGCGCTGCGCACCAAGCTGCATCAGCCGGTGGACGTGCCGGTGACGTCGTCGTCGGTGCGCACCGAGACGATCCGCGAGTTCGACAAGGCGGACTACATCACCGCTGTGCTCAAGGCCAAGGAGTACATCGCCGCCGGCGACATGATGCAGGTGCAGGTCGGCCAGCGCCTGGTCAAGCCGTTCCGCGATGCGCCGCTGTCGCTGTACCGCGCGCTGCGCTCGCTGAACCCGTCGCCATACATGTACTTCTACAACTTCGGCGATATGCAGATCGTCGGAGCCTCGCCGGAAATTTTGGTGCGCCAAGAGGAACGTCGCGTGCCTGCCAGCGCGAATGGTGAAAACGGCGGCAACGGCGCCGACGAATCCGCCCGCATCGTGACGATCCGCCCGCTGGCCGGCACACGCCCGCGCGGCAGCACGCCCGAGCGCGACGCCGAACTGGCGACCGAACTGCTCAACGACCCGAAGGAAATCGCCGAGCACGTCATGCTGATCGACCTGGCGCGCAACGACATCGGCCGCATTGCCGAGATCGGTTCGGTGAAGGTGACCGACCAGATGGTCATCGAAAAGTATTCGCACGTGCAGCACATCGTGAGTTCGGTCGAGGGGCGCCTGAAGCCCGGCATAACCAACATGGACGTGCTGCGCGCGACCTTCCCCGCCGGCACGCTGTCGGGCGCGCCCAAGGTGCGGGCGATGGAGATCATCGACGAGCTGGAGCCCGTCAAGCGCGGCATCTATGGCGGCGCGGTGGGGTATCTCTCCTTCTCGGGTGAGATGGATCTGGCCATCGCCATCCGCACCGGCATCATCAAGGACGGCAACCTGTACGTGCAGGCCGCGGCCGGCGTGGTGGCCGATTCGGACCCGGATGCCGAATGGAGGGAAACCGAACACAAGGCCCGCGCCGTGCTGCGTGCCGCCGAGCAAGTGCAAGACGGCCTCGACGCCGATTTCTGAGAGGTAAGGAGACCACCATGCTGTTGATGCTCGATAACTACGACTCCTTCACCTACAACATCGTCCAGTACTTCGGTGAGCTGGGTCAGGATGTGCGCACCGTGCGCAATGACGAAATCACGATCGAAGAGATCGAGAAGCTGAACCCGGAACGCATCTGCCTGTCGCCCGGGCCGTGCACGCCGATGGAAGCCGGCATTCTGGTGCCGGCGCTCAAGCACTTTGCAGGGCGCGTGCCCATCCTGGGCGTGTGCCTCGGCCACCAAGCGATTGCCGATGCATTCGGTGGCCGGGTGATCCGCGCACAGAAGGTGATGCACGGCAAGGTCGACACCATTGAAAACACCGGCGTGGGCGTGTTCGCGAATCTGCCGCGCCACTTCAAGGTGACGCGCTACCACTCGCTGGCGATCGAGCGCGAAACGTTGCCCGACTGCCTCGAAGTGACCGCCTGGACGGCCGACGGCGAAATCATGGGCGTGCGCCACAAGACGCTGCCCGTGGAAGGCGTGCAATTCCACCCGGAATCGATCCTGTCGGAACACGGCCACGCGCTGCTCGGCAACTTCCTGAAGGAACGCGTCTGATGCGCCGCGCGTGTGCGGTCATCGTTGCAATGATGGCGAGCCTGCCGGCCATGGCCGGTACGCTGGAAGCCTGTCGCGCCGCCCAACCCGAAGCCGGCAATGTCGCCCAATGCGTGCAGACCGCGCGCAAGGCAGCGCAGGCTGAACTGGCCTGGGCGGAGTCAACGCGCCGCAACGCACTGCGTGCCCGCATCACCGCCAACGCGGGAACGGACAAGGGCGCCGCCATGGCCTTCGACCGCACCGTGCGCGCGCACCAACTCTATCGGCAGGCCGAATGTGACCTGCGCCGCCGCCTGGCCCGCAACACGCCCGATGCCGACCTGGCTGAAGGCGCGTGCGAGGCCGACCTCTTGCGCGAGCGCATCGGCGCCCTGCGTGAAGCCGGACCGGCGACCCCGGCCCCGGCGGCCCCCAACTGAATCCGGAACGACCATGCCCATCACTCCGCAAGAAGCGCTCGTCCGCTGCATTGAGCACCGCGAAATTTTCCACGACGAAATGCTGCACCTGATGCGGCTGATCATGCGCGGCGAGATGTCGCCCGTCATGGCCGCCGCCCTCACGATGGGGCTGCGCGTAAAAAAAGAGACCATCGGCGAAATCGCGGCCGCTGCGACCGTCATGCGCGAGTTCGCCACCAAGGTCGAAGTGCCGGCCGGGGTGTCGGATCACTTTGTCGACATCGTCGGCACGGGCGGCGACGGTGCGAACACGTTCAACATCTCCACCGCGTCGATGTTCGTGGCGGCTGCGGCCGGCGCGCGCATTGCCAAGCATGGCGGACGCGGCGTCAGCTCCAAGTCGGGCAGCGCCGATGTGCTCGAAGCGCTGGGCGTGAACATCATGCTCACGCCCGAGCAGGTGGCCGAATCGATCGAGACAGCGGGCATCGGCTTCATGTTCGCGCCCAACCACCACCCCGCCATGAAGAACGTCGCCCCAATCCGCAAGGAACTGGGCGTGCGCACGATCTTCAACATCCTCGGGCCGCTGACTAACCCGGCCGGCGCGCCGAACATCCTGATGGGCGTGTTCCATCCGGACCTGGTCGGCATTCAGGTGCGCGTGATGCAACGCCTGGGCGCGAAGCACGCCGTGGTGGTCTACGGCAAGGACGGCATGGACGAGGTGTCGCTGGGCGCCGCCACGCTGGTCGGCGAGTTGAAAGATGGCGTGGTGACCGAGTACGAAATTCACCCCGAAGACTTCGGCCTGCAAATGGTCTCCAACCGCAGCCTGAAGGTGGCCGACGCGGAAGAATCCAAAGCCATGCTGATCGATGCGCTCGACAACAAGCCCGGCACGCCGCGCGAGATCGTTTCGCTCAACGCGGGCGCGGCGCTGTATGCGGCCAACATTGCCGGCTCCATCGGCGACGGCATGAAGCTTGCGCGCGAGGCCATTGCCAGCGGCGCCGCACGTGCCAAGCTCGACGAACTCGTGCGCGTCACCAACCAATTCAAAGCCTAAGCCTGTTCACTCATGTCCGACATCCTGAACAAAATCCTGGCCGTGAAGGCCGAAGAAGTGGCTGCCGCGCGCAAGCATCGTGACTTGGCCAGCGTGCGCGCCGAGGCCGAAGCCAACCGCACCGACAGCACCCTCGCCCCGCGCGGCTTTGCCAAGTCGATGCGCGACAAGATCGCCGCCGGCCACGCCGCCGTCATCGCCGAGGTGAAAAAGGCCTCGCCCTCCAAGGGTCTGCTGCGCCCCAACTTCAAGCCCGCCGAGATCGCTCGCAGCTATGCCGAGCACGGCGCCGCGTGCCTCTCCGTGCTGACCGACGAGCAGTTCTTCCAGGGCCATGCCGATTACCTGCGGGAAGCCCGCGCCGCCTGCACATTGCCTGTCCTGCGCAAGGACTTCATGGTCGACCTGTACCAGGTGTATGAAGCGCGCTCATGGGGTGCGGACTGCATCCTGCTGATCGTCGCCGCGCTGGACCAGGGGCTGATGGTCGAACTCGAAGCCTGCGCGCTGGAACTCGGTCTCGACGTGCTGGTGGAAGTGCACGACGGCCACGAGCTGGACCGCGCCCTGCGTCTGCAAACGCCGCTGGTGGGCGTGAACAACCGCAACCTGCGCACGTTCGAAACCACGCTCGACACCACGATCGGCCTGCTCAAGCACATGCCGGACGACCGCATCGTCGTGACCGAATCGGGCATCCGCACGCAGGACGATGTACGCAAGCTGCGCGCCGCCGCCGTCAACGCCTTCCTCGTCGGCGAAGCGTTCATGCGCGCGGACGACCCGGGTGCTGAACTGGCTCGCCTGTTTGCTTGACCGATACCATGGGCCGCGAGATTGAACTGAAGCTGGCCGTATCCGCCGGCACACACGACGCGCTGGTCGGCTGGTTGGATGCGAACGCCCAGCCCGCCGGCTCGGTGGAATTGGCCAACGTCTACTACGACACGCCGGACCAGGCACTCGCCCGCCAGCGCGCCGCGCTGCGCGTGCGCCGACAGGGCAAGCAGTGGCTGCAAACCTTGAAGACTGCCGGTGAAGCCGGCGCCAAAGGCGGTCTGTCGGCACGCCACGAATGGGAAGTGCCGCTGAACGACGACACGCTGTCGGTCGACGCGTTCGCCGCTCATCACGCCGCCGAAGCCGCCGACTACGTTCGCCCACACGCGGCGGCACTCGCCCCGCTCTTTCGCACCGACTTCACGCGCCGCCTCTGGCACGTGACGGCTGACGGCGGTGAGATCGAGATCGCACTGGATGCCGGCGCCATCCTCATCCCCGGCACGCAAGCGCGCGAGCCGATCGACGAGCTGGAACTGGAGTGGAAACCGGCCGCCGGCAGCACGCTCAGCGAAGACACCATCGCCGAGCGCTTGCACGCCTGGACACAAACGCTGCGCGCCGCCGTGCCCGGCCTGTCGCCGCTCGACATCAGCAAGGCGCAGCGCGGCTATCAGTTGCGCGCGAAAGCCATCGGGGGCAAGGCATGACGCGTCGCGTGAATCCCGCGCAAGCCGCTCTCTTCGATGAGCCCGTCGCCGACGCTTCGAACGAAGGTTTCACCCCGCTGGCCGAGCAATTCGATGCGCTGCCCGCCGACTGGAAAGCCCTCCTGACGCCCTGCATCGCGCAGACCAATTGGCCAGCGTTGTGCGCGTTCGTCGATGGCGAACGCGCAGCGGGCAAGCCGATCTTTCCAACGGATGTCTTTCGCGCGCTGCATTTGACGTCGGTGGACGACGTGCGCGTCGTCATCCTCGGGCAGGACCCGTATCACGGCACGGGCACCGTCGATGGCCGCGAGATTCCGCAGGCGCATGGGCTGGCGTTCTCGGTGCCGGCCGGCGTGCGCGTGCCGCCCAGCCTGCGCAACATCTACAAGGAAATTGAAGCGGAATACGCCTGCAAGCTGCCGAGCGCCTCGGGCAATCTCGAAGGCTGGGCGCGGCAAGGCGTGCTGCTGCTCAACACCGTACTGACCGTCGAGCAAGGCCAGGCCGCGAGCCACGCCAAGCGCGGCTGGGAGCGCATTACCGATTGCCTGCTGGAGCAGTTGGCACGCGTTGGCCACAAGCGCGTCTTCATGCTGTGGGGCAGCCATGCGCAGGCCAAGCGCGCGCTGCTGCCGGAGGGGCATCTGGTGCTGGAAGCGCCGCACCCGTCGCCGTTGTCGGCGCATCGGGGGTTTTTGGGGTGTGGGCACTTCAAGGCGGCGAATGACTGGCTGGGGGCGCAACATCAGCCGGCGATTGATTGGTTGAAGCCGCAGGTGGGCTGAGGCTGGCACCACATCACCATCAGCCCGACTGACTCGCCTGCAGCAGTTGCAGAAACGCACTCACTGCAGGCGATCGCTGACAGGGGTCATACACCGCGTAGAGGTCGGCCGCCAGCCGCTCTCGCAGCGCACAGAACCCGACACCCGGCCACGCAATGCGGGCACAGCTTGCCGGCAGCAGCGCAATACCGTAGCCATCGGCAACCAAGGCAAGCGCAGTCTGTGGCTCTGCTACCTGATGGACCAGTCGTGGCGACAACCCGCGCTCAAGACAGGCGGCGTACACAAAGGCCCCCAGACTGGATTCCTGCACCGACAGCGATACAAAATCCTCGGCGGCAAGATCCTCCAGCGCGACGACGGACTGGCCAGCCAGCGCGTGTTCCGCTGACACAGCAAGCACAATCTCCTCCCGGCCGATCAACTGGCTGGTCAGCCCTGGCGGAAGGGTGATGTGGTCCGTCCGGCAAACACCCAGATCAATGTGATGGTGCTGCAATGCGTTGATTTGCTGGGCAGGCGACAGTTCGGTGAGCGACCATGTCACTTGCGGAGATGCGGCAACAAACCGGCGCAACGTCGATAGCAGAACACCCCACACCGCCGTGCCAACGACACCCAACTGGATGTGCTCCGCCTCAGCACGCCCGAGCTGACTCACCTGGCGCAACGAGTCGTCAATGTTTTCGAGAATCCTGTCCACTTCATCCAGCAAGAGGCGGCCCGCCGGGGTCAGACCAACCGACCGGGTGGTACGCACCAGCAACTGTGTTTGCAGGATCTCTTCCAACTCTCGGATATGCAGGCTGAGCGGCGGCTGCGACATGTTCAAGCGCAGCGCCGCCTTGCTAAAGCTCAGCTCCTGCGCGACCACTTGAAAATAGCGAAGCAACCGCAGATTGATCCGGGTCAAGTCGGGGGCTAGCTGGCGAGATGCATTCATGGCGTATGCAAAGAACAGCAATGCGCCGATTTTAAGTTGCCCTCCCCGTTCAGCACCGTCGTGACAAGGGATTTGACTTCACGACGTGTGCATTCCCGTGCCCACCCGTCGGATGAATTGTCGATTGTTGTGCGCGACAGTGGCACCGACTGCAGAGGCGGCGTTACAGAGGGTGGCCGCCATGGCGCGGCGCCTGCATCCATACAAGCTCTATATAAAAAGACCCACTGAATGTATTGGACTCGCATGTGAGCGCGACTCTAGGATCGATTTTCGCCAATGGAAACCCTCACCATCAGGATCGTCCCATGACTCAAACCAACCCCGCGATCGCCGCCGACATCATCCGCCAACGCATCCCTGGCTTTGCCCCGCGCGCTGCACTCATTCTGGGTTCTGGCCTGGGCGTGCTGGCCGATTCAATGCGAGATGCCGTCACCATTTCTTACGCTGATTTGCCCGGGTTCCCGGCAAGCGGCGTGGCAGGCCACGCGGGCGAACTGGTGGCCGGATGGCTCGAAGACGTGCCCGTGCTCAGCATGAAAGGCCGCGGCCATTTTTACGAAGGCCACGGCATGCAGGTGATGACCGATGCGGTACGCACCTTCCGGCTGCTCGATTGTGAATTCTTGCTGGTCACCAATGCAGCAGGCTCCATGCGCCGGGAGGTTGCACCAGGCAGACTGGTCTGCCTGACCGATCACATCAACTTCATGCCGGAGTCCCCCATGGTCGGGGCCAACGACGAGCGCTTCGGGCCGCGGTTCTTCAGTCTCGCCAATGCGTACGACCTAGAGCTGCGCGAGCACCTGAAGAAGGTCGCCAGCAGCATCGGTATTGACCTCGCCGAAGGCGTATTTGCCGCCTATACCGGCCCCAATTTTGAGACCCCCGCTGAGATCCGCATGATGCAGACGCTGGGCTGCGATGTGGTGGGCATGTCGGTTGTGCCTGAGGTCATTTCCGCACGTCATTGCGGGCTGAAGGTTGTCGCCGTTTCCGCCATTACCAATCTTGCGGAAGGCCTGTCCGACACACCGCTGTCGCACGAGCAGACGCTGCGTTGCGCGGCACTGGCCACCGAAGATTTCATGCGGCTGATCCGCGCTTTCTTTGCCGACATGAGCGCACGCTGAATCGCCAATCGACCCGCCCTCTTCCCATCGCCCCATGAACCAGACTGACCGCATTGCCCGCATCATCGCCCTGATGGATCTGACCTCGCTGCGCGACGAGGATACCGACGACAGCATCCAGACCCTGTGCCGGCAGGCGGCCACGCCACTCGGTGCGCCGGCGGCGGTCTGTATCTACCCGCAGTTCATTGCGACCGCCCGTGCATGTCTGGCATCGCAGTCGCTGACACAGGTGCGGATTGCCACCGTCACGAATTTTCCGCACGGGGCCGCCGATATCGAAGCCGCTGCCGCACAGACCGAGCAGGCCATTGCGCTGGGCGCAGATGAAGTCGATGTGGTCTTTCCGTGGCGGGCATTGCAGGCGGGAGATACCCGCACGGGCGCACAACTGGTACGCGCCTGCAAGCAGGCCTGCGGCGACCGTGTATTGAAAGTCATCATCGAATCGGGCGAGCTGGCATTGCCCAATCTGATCCGGCAGGCCTCCGTCATTGCAATCGAAGGCGGCGCGGATTTCCTCAAGACCTCCACGGGAAAGGCCTCCGTACACGCTACGCCGGAAGCTGCCGCCATCATGCTGGATGTCATTGCCAACCATAACCGCGACTGCGGTTTCAAGGCGGCAGGCGGCGTGCGCAATCAGGCCGAGGCCGAGGTGTACCTCGATCTGGCAGAACAGGCGCTCGGCATGGACTGGGTGAATCCCGAGCACTTCCGCTTCGGCACATCGAGCCTGCTGGCCAACTTGCTGGCATCGACTGAAGGTTCGTCAACCGCCGGCTATTGAGGGCAGCACCATGGCACGCGCATTCATCCTGGTGCTGGATTCATTGGGCATCGGCGCCTTGCCGGATGCCGACAAATTCGGCGACACCGGCGCCAACACGCTGCTGCACATCGATCAGCATTGCGCCAACGGCCACGCCAATACCGGACGCGACGGCCCGCTACAAATTCCAGTGTTGCGTCAACTAGGGTTGGGGCACGCGCTGCGCCTGGCCAGCGGCGCATCGCTTTGCGGAGAAGATGGCCCGGCCATCGGCGCATGGGCGGCAGCCCGAGAAGTCAGTCGCGGCAAGGACACACCTTCCGGCCACTGGGAAATGGCCGGCGTTCCCGTCACCTTCGAGTGGGGTGTCTTTGAGCAAGGCGCGGACGGACGCTGCTTCCCCCAAGCGCTGATGGAGCGGATCGCCACCCGCACCGGGATCAACGGCTGGCTGGGCGATTGCCACGCATCGGGCACAGACATCATCCGACGGCTTGGCGAGCAGCACATGCAAACCGGCTGGCCCATCGTCTACACCTCGGCGGATTCGGTCTTTCAGGTGGCGTGTCACGAAGACACGTTCGGGCTGGAACGGCTGTACGCGCTGTGCGAGATCATCCGCGAAGAAATCGACCCTTGGCGGGTTGGGCGCGTGATCGCCAGGCCGTTTGCCGGCGATGGCGCTGAGACGTTTCAACGTACCCACAACCGCCGCGACTACACCACCCCTCCGCCCTCACCCACTGTGCTGGACACACTCTGCGCAGCGGGCGGTCATGTTGTCGGCATCGGAAAAATTGCCGACATCTTCGCTCACCAGGGCATCAGCCAGACCATCAAGGCGTATGGCACGGATGGCCTCTTTTCTGCAACGCTGGAGCAGGTCGCACAGGCCCCCGAGCGCAGCCTCGTCATGACCAACTTTGTGGATTTTGATCAGAGCTTCGGGCACCGCCGAGACATTGCCGGCTATGCGCGAGAGCTGGAGTTCCTGGACGGGCTGCTTCCCCGCCTACTGGCGGCCTTGCGCGAGGATGACCTGCTGATTCTCACCGCAGACCATGGCTGCGACCCGTCCTGGCCCGGATCGGATCACACCCGCGAGCACGTCCCGGTGTTGCTGTTCGGGCAACGCATCGCCCCCGGTTCGCTTAGGGTTCTGGATTCTTTTGCGGACATCGGACAAACCGTGGCGACATGGCTGAAATTGCCCCCGATAGACCATGGGCGGTGCCTACTCGCTGCATGCACCGCTTGAAGTCGTACTGACCACAACAATCAAAAACAAGAATCCCCAACGGAGGAGAGAGACGTGCGCAACATCAGGAGCATCGCCTATTTGGCATCGGTTCCGGCTGCGCTTCTAGCGACCAGCCCGGCACAGGCGGAGCAGCGCTCCGGCTTTGCCAATATCAGCGTCAATTATCTGGCCTGGAACCACACACCGAGTTTTTCCCGCGACGACTTCGTCTATGTCGAACTGGAAGGCGGCAGCACCTATAACTGGGGCGAGTTGTACGGATTTATCGACCTTGAAAACGTTGAGAAATCCGGTGATCGCTATTCGATCTATCCCAAGGGGCAGATTCGGTACTACCTGAACAACAACGAAAAGGGCAACGGCTGGAACCTGTTTGCACAGGTCAAGGCGCCCGCTGCCAAAAGGTTTCACGAATACAGCAATGTGTTCGGCGTGGGTTACAACATGGACGTCGGCCCAGTCCGATTCAGACCGTTTATCGGGGCGCTCTACACCAACGCCAGTTCAGGCTTTGCCGGCTGGAACGGTTATCAGCTTGGCTGGGCGGCAATCTGGCCTTTCCAGGTGGCCAGCAAATCGTTCAGCCTTTCCAACTGGAATGAATACGACTTCGCCAGAAAGCAGGCCTATCGCCCCGGAAAATCCCCTCACTACAGCCTAAATGGCGCACTGGCGCTGACGTGGAATGTGACGAAGAACTGGGCGGTCGGTGCGAAGTATCGGTATGCATGGAACACCCTCGGCGCTGAAGGCTTAACCGATGCCTATATCGCCACCCTGCGCTACAACTTCTGACTAGGCACGGAGAGCGATCATGCATATCAGGAACCGGCTGAAGTTTCTGTCGTTCATGCAGTATTTCGTGTGGGGAAGCTGGGTCGTCACGCTGGGCTCCTACATGATCAACACACTGGGTTTCAATGGCACCCAGGTGGGTAGCGTCTACAGCACCAAGGGCATTGCGGCCATCATCATGCCGGGCTTGCTTGGCATTGTTGCCGACAGGCTCATCCCCGCAAACTGGTTGTATGTGGCTTGCCATCTGGCCAGTGCCGCCACGCTCTTTATTGCTGCGGGCACGGGGGATCCAACCACCATGTTCTGGGTCATGCTGATCAACATGATGGCATTCATGCCGACCATGTCCCTGCTCAATACCATCTCCTATTACTGCCTGGAGAAGAATGGGCTCGACACGGTGACTAACTTTCCCCGCATCCGGGTATTCGGCACGGCGGGGTTCATCATGGCAATGTGGGCCATCAGCCTGCTCAGGTTTGAACTAAGCAGCGTGCAGCTTTATATCGCTTCCGGGGCCTCCTTACTGCTGGCGCTGTACGGGCTGATGTTCCTACCGCGTGTTCCGGTGGCAGCCCGCGCGCGCGCAGGCCAAACAACGCTGGCCAGCAAGCTGGGGTTGGATGCGCTCGTGCTGTTCCGTCAGCCCAAGATGGCGGTGTTCTTCCTGTTTGCCATGCTGCTGGGCGCGGTCCTGCAAATCACCAATACCTTTGGCAATCCGTTCCTGCACGACTTCGCGCGCAACCCGCTCTACCAAGGCAGCCTGGTCGTGCAGTATCCGTCGATGCTGCTGTCGATCTCGCAGTTTTCGGAGATCGTCTTCATCCTGACGATTCCGTTCTTCCTCAGAAAGTTCGGCATCAAGACCGTCATGATCATCAGCATGCTGGCCTGGACATTGCGCTTTGGCTTTTTTGCGCTAGGCGATCCATCGGCCACTGGCACCGTGCTACTGGTGCTGTCGATGGTGGCGTATGGCTGCGCATTTGATTTCTTCAATATCTCGGGTTCCATCTTCATTGAAAAGGAAGTGGGCAGCGCCATCCGAGGTAGCGCGCAGGGGCTGTTCATCACCACGGTCAATGGCATTGGCGCATTCGTGGGTGCAAGGATCAGCGGCATCGTGGTGGACAGCTACGCCAACAGCGGCGTGCGGAACTGGTCGGCCATCTGGTCTGTGTTTGCGGCCTACACGCTGATCCTGGCAGTGGCCTTCTTCGTTTTGTTCCGCTACAGGCATGTGCCACACGGCAACGCGCTGGGGTTGGCACCAGGCAGACCACCTGCAGCACATTGATATCTCCGATTAGGCAGCCTGTTTTGGCTTTGGTCGTCGCTTGAACTAGCGTTGGAACGCGTGGGTATGGCACAGAAAATTGATCTGCCAATCTCACGCGATCCGACTAACGCCCAAAGGAAAATCTGCATGTCTGATATCAAGGGAACTTTCACCGATGTGGATCGCGCCATGGACCGAGCATCGGACATGGCAACCAGCGCGTATTGCCAGGGGACATTCAGCGTTGGCGGAAACATGCTCGATGCCCGTGGCGATGAGTTGCACGCCCTGCACAACACCGTTGTCGTCGACGGCATCACGCACGACCCGACCGCCCACGGTGAACGCCAGCTTGTGGACTGGTATTACGAGCAGGTCGCCAATGGGACCCTAATGCCGCCACCGGAGGACATCACGATCGTGACGTCGCTCGACCCGTGCTGTATGTGTACGGGCTCGATCCTAACTGCCGGATTCCGCGCGGTGGTGGGCGCCTATGATGACTACGCCGGCATCAACTACGATTTTCGGGCTGAGTTCCCATCGCTATCACCAGAACTCCAGGCAAAGGCCAGGGCAACCTTCAGCTACCCCGAAGTCGATGGAGACAAGTGTTTTTCCCGACCAGCAACGGGCGCATCGTTACCAGAGTTCTTCACCGATCAGACCGTGTCACAGCACAATGTGGCACTGTGCAAGACCCTGTTCGAGGCCACCGTCGGCAGTGTCAAGGAGACGATCAATACCGATCTCCCCCAACATGAGTTGCGGGACCCGGCCGATCTGGAAGACACGGATCCTCTGGTGGTGGCACTCCGAGATATCTATCCGGATGCATTGAAGTATGTTGCACCGTCACGCGGCACGCCGGACGAAGGGCTTGCACGGTACCTACTGGATACGGCCCGACTGGATATCGCGCAAGGCGGAAACGGCAATGCTGTTGCCATGCTGGATTGGTTTGGAAATCTGCTGATGTGCCTTCCAGGCAACCTGTCGCGTTCTCCCATCCTGACAGCCTTCATGCAGACGACCCGGGCGTATGCACAATTGCGCGAGCGATTGATCAAGAATCCATCCGTTGGCGAACAAAAGACCCGGCAGTATCTGGGGCACCCAAAGTATGGCGTCTTTGTTTTCATCAACGGCCCGGATGATTCCTCGCAGAGTCTGGTTGATCTGGGCGCCTATGGATCAACGATGGAAGGACCGGTACCACCCGAAAACCCGATTCCTTTCCAATATGTGATTCCGACAATGGAGCCAACGGCATTGACCGCTTATTGCCAGAAGCTTCCCCCGCTCTATAGCGCATCCGTTGTTGTCAGGCCCAGGCAGGTGGAAAGCACGGCGTTGATCGAAGCCATGACCAACGCATTGTTGCGATAGTCACCCACTGCGGGCAACAACCGGGCTGGCATTCAGATCAAGCCGGCCCGGCATCCGTAAATTCTCAAACGAGCTATCAATCCCGCGCCACCCGCAACGCCCGCCCCAACGCCCCACACCGCAGCGCAATCTTGGCCGTATCCGCCCGCAGCGCCTGCAGACGCCGCTCCAGCAGGTGCATGGCGGACAGCGAATCCGCTTCCGTCGCCGCGTCGACCATGCGTGAACGCGCCGCCTGATCGGCAAAGTCGGCGGCGCCGAGTTCCTGCGTATCACGCGGGCGCACGCCCCAACCGCCTTCGTGCACGGCCTGGTCGAAACGTTCCTTGGCACGAGTGAGACTCTCCAGCGCGGCTTCGGCGGTCTGTTCGACCAGGGCGCGGGTGTCGGCTTCGTCCAGTTCCTGCGCGCGCTGGCGCACCAGAATACGGACCGCTGCAACATGCGCGGCCACCAGGTAGTTCTGGACGATGAAGCGGTTCAAGTTATCCACAGCGCGGTGGCGGCTCTTGGGCTCGTCCAGCATGCGCGCGAAGGCGGAGATCAACCCGGTCAGCGATTCCATGTACTGCTTGCGCTGCACGCGGTAGGCGAAGTCATCTTTGAGCGTGCCGAGCAGCAGTTCGCGCGCGGCTTCGATAAAGCGCCGGTTGGTGCGCAGCACGTCGTCCACCAGCTTGGGCAGGTTGCGGTATTCCCAGCTCGGCAGCACGTAGCTGAAGGCGGTGGCGATGGCCGCGCCGATCAGCGTATCGACCAGCCGCTCGCCGATGGCATCTTTACTGCCCGGCAGCAGCAGGTTGATCTGGATGAGCACCTGCACGCACGCCGCGATGGCCGTGTAGCGATAGCGCACCGTGACGAACGCCGCGCTGGCCGCGGTCAACAGGTAGAGAACGCCCATCAGAATCCACGTGGAATGGATGAAGCGCAGAATCACCGCCGCAATCACGCAGCCGATGAGCGTACCCAGCACCCGGTCGAAATTGCGCTGGCGCGTCATGCTGAACGTCGGCTTGAGGATCACGACGATGGTCAGCAACACCCAGTAGCCGTGCGATGCATACGGCAGGTGGTCGGCAATCCAGAGCCCGGCGGCGACCGCCATCGAGATGCGCAGCGCAAAGCGCAGCACCGGCGAGCGCCACGTCAGCTCTTCCAGCACCAGCCGCAGTTCGTACTTCTGGCGCGTGAGGAACGGCGTCATGTCGGGGCGCAGCAGCACCTGCGACAGCTCCACCGGCGTGGCCGTGGCGGCATGCAGCTGCGCCAGCAGCCGGATCGCGCCGCGCACGGTGGCCACAGACTCCTCCAGCGCGGCAAAGGCTTCCAGAGGAACGGCGTGGTGCCCGTGCTGCAGCTCGTCGAGCGCCGTGTCGATGGCGCTCATCTCCTGCTCATACGACATCGGCGTGGGCGATGGTCGATCGCGCCCGACGGCATAGGCCACGGCTTCGATATCCAGCCGCATCTTTTCGATCACGCCATGCAGCAGGCGCAAGATCTCGGCGTCGGCCAGGTATTGGCGCAGCAGCGGGTAATCGGTGTTGGACGACAGCAGGTACTCGTAGATATCGAGCATCCGCATGTGGATCTGCACGAGGCGCCCGTCGCTGGCGGTGCGGTTGTCGCGGAAGACAAAATCGCGCGCCACCTGCTGCTTGTCGGCCACCGAAATCTGCTGGCGCACGAGCAGGTTGAACTGCTCGTCGAAATCCTTGGAGGCATCGTAGAAGCCAGCCTTGCGCTCGACGTAGACGGCCAGTTCGTACAGGCACTCGGCCAGCACCTGCTCCTTGATGCGGCGCCGCTGCGCCCAGGCCAGCGCCAGCGCAAACGCCATATAGCCGATGGCGCCCAGGAAGAACTGCAGCGTGTGCTCAACCGCCTCGCGGAAAGCGAATTCCTCCGTAAAGGTGAGCGTCATGACGAACAACGCTGCAAATTGCAGCGGCATCGTCTTGTTGCCGTAGGCCACCATCATGCCGGCCAGGAAGGTGACCAGCACGATCACCACCGGCAGGATCGTGGTGTATGGGGTGACCACGGCCACGATAAAGGTGATGACAGTCGTCAGCAGCACGCACGCCAGCATCTCGTTGAACTTGTGCCGCGGTGGACTGGGCAAGTCCATCTGGCTGGTACACAGCGCACCGATCGACACCACCATCGCGCCCTGCAGGTCCATCACCCGCAGTGCGAGCAGCGTCAGGCCGATCACGCCGGTGGCGGTGCGGATGCCGCGCGAGACGTAATGGCTATACAGGAAGGTGCGTGGATCGTGGACGTAATCCATCGGATCAGGCTACGCGAGTCACGCCGACTTGCCGCGCGCCACTTTGCGCGCCGCCGCCCGCTTGCCCAACCACGCTGAACGCAGCGGCGACGGCTCCGAGGCCAGCGCCAGCGTGAACTGCGGCGTGGTGTCGGTGGCGAGCGTCACGTCCAGTTGCATCAGCTCGTCGCGGCGGAACACATGCACGGACACGGTATCGCCGGCGCGATGGCGCGTGAGCGTCTTGTCGAGTTGGCCAGCCGGTACACGCAAGCCGTCCACTGCGACGATCAGGTCGCCGGCAGACAAGCCGCCGCGCTGCGCCGGGCTGCCGTCGAACACCTGCTGCAGCTTGACGAAACCGTTCTCGGTGCCGGTCTTGACGCCCAACGCGAGCGCCGACTCGGCGGCCTTGCGCGTGGCGCTCACGCCCATCGCCTTGAAGAGCGCCGGCAGCGGCAGATCATCCCGCCCTTCGGTCAGTTGGCGCACCAGCGTGCGCAGGCGCACACCGGTGGTCTCTTCCATCAGGGTGATCAGCCCGGCTTCGGTCACGCCGCGCTGCGTGTGACCAGCGGCATAGAAATCGCGGCCGTAGGTGACCCACAGGGCGCGCATCACGTCATCGAGTGAGCGTTCGCCGTCGGTTTGCGTGCGGATCGTCAGGTCCAGCGCCAGCGCCACGAGCGAGCCCTTGGTGTAGTAGCTGACGATGGCGTTGGGGGCGTTCTCGTCCTGGCGGTAGTACTTGGTCCACGCGTCGAACGAGCTTTCGGCCACGCTCTGCTTCAGGCGTCCGCTGCCGCGCAGCACGCCATTCCACGTCTTGGCGAGCATCTCCAGATACTGCGCCTCGGAGATCAGGCCCGAGCGCACCAGCATCAGGTCGTCGTAGTAGCTGGTGAAACCTTCGAACAACCACAGCAGCGGCGTGTGCACCTCGCGGTCGAGCGCGTACGGCACGAAGGTGGCCGGCTTGATGCGCTTGACGTTCCAGGTGTGGAAATACTCGTGGCTGACGAGGCCGAGGAAGGTGCGGTAGCCCTCGGTGGTCTCGTCGCGGCCGGTCACGGGCAGATCGCCGCGCGCGCACATCAGCGCGGTGCTGGCGCGGTGCTCCAGGCCGCCGTAGCCGTCGGTCGTCACCATCGTCATGAAGACGTAGCGTCGGTTGCTGTCGAGGAACGGCGCGGTGGCCGTCTGCGGCTCGAACAGGCGGATCTGCGCTTCGCAGATGCGCTTGAAGTCGCGCGCGATGCGTTCTAGGTCGAGGTTCGGCACACGGCCGGTGAACACGGCGTCATGCTGCGCGCCGCAGGCCTCGAACGAGACCAGCTCGAACGCACCCATCTCGACGGGGTGATCGATCAACTCGTCGTAGTCGGCCGCTTCATACCAACCGAAGCCGTAGCGCTTGGCGCCGGCCTTTCCGTTGATGCGGCCCGTGGCTTCGCGCAGTGCGGTGGCGACACGCCAGCCCTTGTGGGCATCGCCGGCGGGCGGCTGGATGTCGACCAGGCAACGCTGGTCTTCCGCGCCGTCCACCCGCAGGAAGACCGACGTGCCGTTGAAGAAGCCGTGCGTGGCGTCCAGATGCGCGGCGCGCACCGACAAATCCCACGCATAGACGTCGTATGAAACCGTCAGCGGCCCGGTGCATGGGGCGGCCCACCACGTGTGCTTGTCGACCTTGGTCAGGCGCACCGGCCGGTCAGCGGATGCGGCCTCGATCCGCACGATGTTGCGTGCGAACTCGCGAATCATGTAGCTGCCGGGAATCCACGCCGGCAAGGAGAAACGCTGGCCTTGGCTGTCAGGCGAATCCACCGTGACGGTGACGGTGAACACATGCGCCTCGGGCGCGGCGGGGGCGATGGTGTAGCGGATCGGCTTCATGGCGGACATTGTAGCGTTGCCGTCGCACGGTGCCGCAGCCAAATCGGGCCGCCAGCCGACGGGTTGAGCGAGCGCCGCAAGAAAAAAGCGCCGGATGAACCGGCGCTTTCTGTGTGCGATTGACGACCTCTGATTTACGACTTCTTCATCGCGGCGAACTTACGCTCCAGCGTGGCCGCATCGATCAGCCCCGGCGCACGGGAACCATCCGGAAAGATGATGGCCGGCGTGCCCGTCACGTTGAGTTGCTGGCCGAGCTTCAGGTTGGCTTCCAGCGGCGTATCGCAGGTGCCGGCGCCACCCGGGGCGGTCTTGGCGGTCATCCAGTCGCGCCAGGCCTTGGCACGGTCGGCGGAACACCAGATCTGCTTGGCCTTGGTGTTGGAGTCTTCCGACAGGATCGGGAACAGGAAGGTATAGACGGTGATGTTGTCGACCTGCGTCAGCATCTGCTCGAGCTTGTGGCAGTACGGGCAGTTCGGGTCGGAGAACACGGCGATCTTGCGTGCGCCATTGCCCTTGACCCATTTCACGGCGCGGTCCAGCGGCAGGTCGGCCCACTTCACGCGGTTGATCTCGGCCAGGCGCTCTTGCGTGAGGTTGGTGGCGGTCTGCGTGTCGAGCAGGTCGCCGTTCAGGACGTAGCGGCCGGTGGCATCGGTGTAGACGACCTGGCTGCCGAGGTTGATCTCGTACAGGCCAGCCAGCGGGGACTTAGCAACGCCCTTGATGTCGACATTGGGGCCCAGGGCCTTCTGCACGCTGGCCTTGACCTTCTCCAGGGCGGGCTCGGCGGCACCGGCGCTCAGTACATAACCCGCACCAATCGCTGCCACAGCCACCGCAGAGGCGATGGCCGCCACCCGAATACGAAACGACATAACAACTCCTGAAACCCCAGAAAACGCTGATGATGCCCGAGAAATGCCTCAGCCCAGCGCGTGCTTGATGAGTAAGCGTTTGATGAATGGCGTCATGCCCACCAGCGCCAAGCCCGCGTTGCGTACCGTGCGGGGCAGCGCGCCCGGCAGGGCGAACAGCTTGTGCAGACCATCGGTGGCGGCCGTGAGCGAAAGCAGGTCTTCGCGGCGGGCACGCTCGTAACGGCGCAGCAACCTCAGATCGCCATGATCGCGCATGGTTTCACGTTCCGCCATTACCTTGCCGATTTCGGACACATCCCTAAGACCCAGGTTCATGCCCTGCCCGGCCAGCGGATGGATCACATGGGCCGCATCGCCCACCAGCGCCACGCGCGGCGCAACCACTCGGCTGGCGTGCTGCAGCACAAGCGGGAAACCCTGCGCGGGCGTGATGTTCGACAGGCGCCCAAACCGCGCGGCGATTGCGCCACCTGCGGCAGCTTCCACGGCACGGCACAGCGCATCGGGCGACAACGCAAGCAGTTCGCGGGCGTGCGCCTCATCGGCCGACCACACCATCGAGACGCGGCGGTCGGGCAGCGGCAGCATGGCGAGGATTTCGCCGCGCGCCGGGGTGTTGTCATCGGCGGCGGCCACATCTGCGGCTGAAGTGCCGAGGAACCACTGCCACGCGGTGTCCTGATGCCAGTGCTCGGCCTGGAAGTTGGCGACCACGCCCAGTTGGCGATACGGCTTGGCCTCGGCCTGGATGCCGGCCTGCTCGCGTACCCAAGAGTGCTTGCCGTCGGCGCCGACCACGCATTCGGCGCGGATCACCTGCCCATCGGCCAGGGTGAGGCGCACAGCGTCGGCCTCCATTTCGAAGCCGGTGGCGGCGTGCGGGAAGGTCTGCACGGTGTGGGCGAAGCGCAGCGCGGTTTCCAGCGCGCGTTCGACCAGCGACGACTCGGCGATCCAGGCCAGTTGTGGCGCGCCGGCGGCGTAGGCGGAGAAATGCAGATCGGGCTGAGCGTGCTCGCCGCGGGCGGCTGCGTCGTCGCCGAAGATACGCATGTCCTGCACGGGCTGTACGCGCGTCATGTCGAGCGCGGGCCAGATGCGCAATTGCTCCAGCAGCGCCTGCGAGCTGGACGAAAACGCGTAGACGCGCGCATCCCAGGCGTCCGGGCCGACGAGTGCCGACGCCGGCGCGGGGGGCGCAATGTGCGCGACCCGCAAGCCGATCTGCGCCAGACGCAGGGCGCAGGCACGCCCGACGATACCGCCGCCCACCACGGCCAGGTGGTAGGCCGGGGCTGCCTTGGAAGAGGAAAACGCGGGTGTATTCATGGTGGGGCCGATTATAGCGGCGGGGGGTATTGCGGCTTTGTGTCGGCGCAAATGTGTCGCGACAGACACGTAACGGCCGCATTCACCGCTTAGTGTTGACCCCTACCTGGCCTCGTGCGCGATGCATGCATCACGCGAACCCTTTGCTGCGCTGAGCGCATATTCGGGCCGCCGAAGTGCCATCCGCATCGCATAAGTGCCACCCCCTTCGCTTGGCCGCAAACCCGCGAAGTGACGCCATTTTCACCTTCGGGCGAGCGCTCAAGTCATCGCGCGGGATGGACGATAAAAATGGGGTAATTCGACGTTTTGACCCGGGTGGCCCGCCGATACAGTGCGGGTTCGATCCACGCTTTTTCCATCGTCATGTGGACCTTTTCTGAACGCGCCGGCGCATCGCTGTCTCTCCCGCTCTCGCTCGTTGCGCTGCTCGCTGTGACAGGCTGCGCGCAATTGCACACCCAGATGCCGGCGACCTCCGCCGCCCGCACCGCGCCCACCAGCGAGGTGATGAGCTTCACCATCCCGCCCGACGCGCTGGGCGCGCACGACCCGCAGCTGACGAGCGTGCTGACCAAGGCCGGCGCGCTGGCCGCCGCGCAAAAGCGCCCAGCAACGATCCAGGTGGCGGCGCTTACGCAGGATTTCCGCTACCTGAACCAGGCGCTGTGGAATGGCGTGCCGGCGCAGCGCGCCAACTACGTTCGCCTGGAAA
Source organism: Ralstonia sp. 25C (assembly GCF_051904805.1). Classification (NCBI taxonomy): domain Bacteria; kingdom Pseudomonadati; phylum Pseudomonadota; class Betaproteobacteria; order Burkholderiales; family Burkholderiaceae; genus Ralstonia; species Ralstonia sp. 25C. Next base: position 1,480,440 of record NZ_CP196737.1, read on the forward strand.
ACCTGACCGTCAGCGCCAGCCAGCCCTACAGCGTGACGATCCGCACGCAGGATTAAGAGGAACGTCATGCGTATGACCCATCTGCTCTTCCCGCTCACCGTCGGCCTGCTGGCGGTACCGGCCGCCTCGGCATTCGCCGCGCCGCCCGAAGCATTGATGCCGGCGACAGCCGCTGCGCCCGACAAGGTCTATCCGCCCCTGCCCACACTGGCGATGCTGCCGCCAGGCGGCGGCGCAGAGGTCGAAGCCGCGCCTGCGGCCCACGCACGCGGCAGCAAACGCAAGGTCGTGACCACCCAGTGGCGCAAGGCGACCGAGCCGGTGCCGCGCATGGTGGTGTCGGAGGCATCGCACACGTATCTGGCCGGCATCGAGCGCCAGCTCGAAGTGGCCATACAGAAGTAATCCCACAACTTGCCCGCCGGAACCGCCATGCCCATCGCCCACATCCACCGCAACTGGCGCCAACTTGGCGTGGCATTGATGCTGGCACTTGGCAGTCTGGCTGCGCATGCGGCGGCAGGCGATTGCTTCGAGCAGGCCGGCGGCTACCAGGGCGTGAACCCGACGGTGCTACGCGCGATCGTGTGGTTTGAATCGAAGGGCAATGCCAGCGCAGTGCACCGCAACGCCGACGGCTCAGTCGACATCGGGCAGGCGCAGATCAACTCGATCCACTTCAGCACGCTGGCGCGCTACGGCGTGCCACGCCACGCGTTGACCGACGCGTGCGTGAACGTGTTCGTGGCGGCGTGGCTGCTCAAGCAAAAGATGGTGCGTCATGGAAACACGTGGCGGGCCATCGGCGCCTACCACTCCGAGACGCCCGCGCACCGCGACGCCTATGCGCGCAGCATCCAGCGCGTGCTGCTGTCGTGGGGAGAATTGCGGGCCGACCGCTGAACTGGGTTCGGCCCCTGACCGGCGGATTGGCGGATCAGTAGTAGGAAACCGTCGCGTACGCCTGGCGCGCACCAATGGAGCGGCGCGGGCCGCTGGCCAGGCGGGTCAACGCATCCTGGCGCGGGCAGACCAGCGCGCGTACACGGGCGTCGTTGGCCAGGATGCGCATCATCAGATCGCGCTTGCGCTGCAGCTCCTCTGGCGACAGGGCCGAACGCTGGCCATGGCCCAGCCGCTCCATATAGGCCGCGCATTCACGTTCCAGCGCGCTCACGCCGTCCCAGTCGCCCATCTCCGCGGCGTCGACCATCTCTTCCGACAAGCTGGCGATCGCCTCGTAGCAGGCGAACAGGCCGGCGTTGTCGGAAACCGTATCGATCGAGCGGGCGGCGGTGGCGACGGTCCAGGACATGCTGTGCTCCAGAATCTTGTTGTTTGCCAGAACCCTGCAATAGGCATGCCCGGCCCATGCGCAGCCGCTTCGCTCGGTCGCAAAATGGCGGCCAAGCCTTTGCCGGCTTGGCTTCGCAGAATACGGAGCGATGCCGTCAGCCCCCCGCTATCCACCCGAAAAACCGCCGCTGCGAACGAAGTTGTTACGTTTCTGGAACGTAACGCGTAACGCGTCCGTTACGCCCTCGCGCACACACGCCGCAACTGCCTTGCCTCTCGGAAGACGCTTTCTAGAATGAGGACATAGCGCCGCTCCTGCCATGCAGAAGTGGGCTGTCCGCTTGTCATCGATACGGCTGACATCTTCCGTACCTCCATCCGGGCACAGCCCTGTGGCGCCCTCGCCCACTGCAACCCCATGGAGGCAACGATGAGCTATCACCTGGAAGGCCGCTTGCTGGAAGTCTGCAATTGCCGCGTCCTCTGCCCGTGCTGGATCGGTGAAGACCCGGATTTCGGCACCTGCGACACCATCGTCGCGTGGCACATGGACCGCGGCACCATCGACGGCGTCGATGTGTCCGGCTGCACCATCGCCGCTGTCGCGCACGTGCCCGGCAACATCCTGGAAGGCAACTGGACGGCCGCGATCTTCCTCAACGACAGTGCCACCGACGAGCAGGAGAAGGCGCTGCTCAAGGTCTATACGGGCCAGGCCGGCGGCCCGATTGCGGAGCTCGCCAAGCTGATCGGCAAGGTGGTTTCGGTCGAGCGCGCGCCCATCACGTTCGACATCGTCGGCGCCAAGGGCACGCTCAAGATCGGGGCCGACTACTACGCCGAACTTGAACCGTACGTCGGCCCGACCGGCCAGCAGACCACGCTGTCGGATACGGTGTTCTCCACCGTGCCCGGCGCGCCGGTGTTCGTGGGCAAGGCGCCGGTCTACCGCTCGAAGAACGCGGATATCGGCATCAACGTCGACATCCAGAACCACAACGCGCTGCAGAGCACCTTCTTGTTCGACGCCTGAGCGGCGGCGGCCATGCGCGTCGCAGCATCCCGCCATCAACACGTCTTCCTGCCGGTGCTGGCCGGCCTGGTGACGCTGGCCTGGCTCACGTTGTGGCTGTGGGCGCGCAGCCCCTATGGCCGCTATCTCGATCATGGCGACTGGACAGCGTCCGGCCCGGCGGCATGGTTGTGCCGGGCCGTGCCGGCGGGTTCGCTCGTGGTGCCGGCGGCGCTCTCCGCGCTGGCCTGGTCGCTGATGATCCTGGCGATGATGCTGCCGACCACGTTGCCGCTGTTCCAGGCCTTTGACCGCGTGGTTGCGGGGCGGCCGGATCGCCAGCGTCTGCTGACCTGGCTGGGCGTGGGCTATCTGGCTGCCTGGAGCGCGTTCGGTCTGCTGGCGCACGGACTACACGCAGTGCTGCTCGCGGGGGTGGCGCGGGTGCCGCTGCTGGGCTGGCATGGCTGGCTGATCGGCGCGGCCACGCTGGCGGGGGCGGGCGCGTTTCAGTTCAGCGCACTGAAGTATCGATGCCTGGACCAGTGCCGTTCGCCGCTGAGCTTCGTCATCAGCCATTGGCACGGCCCCGCGCCGCAGCGGCAGGCGTTCATGCTGGGCTTGCGCCACGGCCTCTTCTGCGTGGGGTGCTGCTGGGCCTTGATGCTGCTGATGTTCGTGGTGGGCGCGGGCAGCCTCGGCTGGATGCTGGTGCTGGCGGCCGCCATGGCCATCGAGAAGAATGTTTCATGGGGGAGACAGGTGTCCGCGCCGCTCGGTGTGGCCTTGCTGGCCGGGGCAGCCTTGCTCGCCGCTACCCATCTTTGGGGCAGCGCACCCATCACCTGAAACCACCTTGGACCCGCCCCCCAACAGCCAACTCGCCCTGCGCACAGTGCTGCTCACCAGCATCACGATGGTGGCGTTTGCCTCCAACTCGCTGCTGTGCCGACTGGCGTTGCAGCACGCGGCCATCGATGCGGCGAGCTTTTCCAGCATCCGGCTGGTATCGGGCGCAGTCATGCTGGCAATCCTCGTGCGGGCCGGCTCGGCCAAAGCGCCAAAGGCACGGGTGGACTGGCTTGCCGCTGCCATGCTGTTCGCCTACGTCGCATTCTTCTCGTTTGCGTATCTCACCTTGAGCGCGGCCACGGGCGCGCTGATCCTGTTCGGCGCAGTGCAGCTCACCATGCTGGGCGCGGGCCTGGCTGCGGGCGAGCGGTTCGAGCCGCTGGGCTGGCTGGGCTTTGCGCTGGCGCTGGGTGGGCTTGTCTACCTGGTGTCGCCCGGCGTGACGGCGCCGACACCGCTGGGCGCCGCGCTAATGACCGTGGCCGGCGTGGCCTGGGGCGTGTATTCGCTGCGCGGGCGGGGGCTCGACAATCCGCTGGGCGCCACAGCGGGCAACTTCCTGCATGCCGCACCCATGGCGCTCGCCTTGAGCGTGGTGCTCTACAACCAAGCCCATGCCAGCCCGGCCGGCATCCTGCTGGCGCTGGCCTCCGGCGCGGTCACCTCGGGCATCGGCTACGTGATCTGGTACGCGGCGCTCAAGGGGCTGACAGCGATCCGCGCGGCGGCGGTGCAGTTGTCGGTGCCGCCCATTGCAGCGTTCGGGGCGGTGCTGTTCCTGGGCGAGCCGTTGACGCCACGCTTGGCGGCGGCATCGGCGGCAATCCTCGGCGGCATCGCCCTGGTGCTGGCGAGCCGCACGCAGCGCAAGCGCGCCGAGGCCGCATCCCAGGGCTAAGCGCACCCCGGAGCGGTTACAATCACGGGTTTCCAGCCCTGCCTGCCCGATGGTGCGTGACGGGGCCAACTCCTTGATTCCAAAGCCTTTACCATGAGCCTCCAATGCGGCATCGTCGGTCTGCCGAACGTCGGCAAGTCGACCCTGTTCAATGCCCTGACCAAAGCCGGCATCGCCGCCGAGAACTACCCGTTCTGCACGATCGAACCCAACGTGGGCGTGGTGGAGGTGCCGGACGCGCGCTTGGCCGCGCTGTCCGAGATCGTCAAACCCGAGCGCGTGCTGCCGGCGGTGGTCGAGTTCGTCGACATTGCAGGCTTGGTGGCAGGCGCATCCAAGGGTGAAGGCCTGGGCAACCAGTTCCTCGCCAACATCCGTGAAACAGACGCCATCACCCACGTCGTACGTTGTTTCGAAGATGAAAACGTGATCCACGTGGCCGGCAAGGTCGACCCGATCGCCGACATCGAAGTCATCAACACCGAACTCGCACTCGCTGACCTGGCTACGGTGGAAAAAGCGCTGCAGCGCTACACCAAGGCCGCCAAGTCGGGCAACGACAAGGAAGCCGCCAAGCTGGTCGCCGTGCTGGAAAAGGCCCAGAAGGTGCTGGACGAAGCCAAGCCCGTGCGCGGCCTGAACCTGACCGACGAGGAATGGGCGACGATCAAGCCGCTGTGCCTGATCACCGCCAAGCCGACCATGTACGTCGCCAACGTGCGCGAAGACGGCTTCGAGAACAACCCGCATCTGGACGCCGTGCGCAACTACGCTGCGCAGACGAATTCGCCGGTGGTGGCCGTGTGCGCCGCCATCGAAGCCGAAATCGCGGATCTGGATGACGCTGACAAGGCGGAATTCCTGGCCGACATCGGCATGGAAGAGCCGGGCCTGAATCGCGTGATTCGCGCGGCGTTCAAGCTGCTGGGCCTGCAGACCTACTTCACGGCCGGCGTGAAGGAAGTGCGCGCCTGGACGATCCACATCGGCGACACCGCCCCGCGCGCTGCGGCCGCCATCCATACCGACTTTGAACGCGGCTTCATCCGCGCCCAGACGATTTCGTACGACGACTTCATCCAATACAAGGGCGAACAAGGCGCCAAGGAAGCCGGCAAGATGCGCGCCGAAGGCAAGGAATACATCGTCAAGGATGGCGATGTGTTGCACTTCCTGTTCAACGTCTGATCAGGCGAGCGCAACAAAAAAAAGCCCCGCAGTGCGGGGCTTTTTCATGGGCGGCGGCCTCTATAACACCTTGCACAAAAACTCTCGCGTGCGCTCATGCGTCGGGGGCATGACGAGAAAGAGAAAGGCGGTTGATCGCCCTCAGCCGCCTTTGGAAAAGCGCCGGCCGGCTCCCCCCAGGACCATCGAAACACGCCACCGACTCAGCGCCAAACCGGGCGAAAACCCACGCCCCGCGCGCCAACGGCCGTTGCAACGTACGCGCTACCGAGCATCACTTTTTTACACGCCAAGCCGGTCGACGAGGGGAGCGAGGTCGGCCTGCGGCATGCGCCCCGCCGCCAATCACAAGGGGCGGGCACGCCGCTTGCTGCGTAAGCGGGAGATACGCTGTGCCGCCCCGATGGGCGCAGCGCGCCAGTTCGGCGCCTCCCGCCTTCCACCATGAGTCAGTTTCCGCCCATGATCGCCGACGTCGATGCCTCCGCCGAGCAGCTCGACCGCGATGCCACCATCCAGTCGCGCGGCGTACTGCTGTGCCTCTCCGAGCCTGACCTGTGCGTCCGCCAGGCCAGCGAAAACCTGGAATCTGCGCTCGGCACGCCGCTCGCGCAGGCGTTGTATGCACCCGTCGAACAGGTGATCGGTGCGGCTGGCCGGCAGGTGCTGGCACGTGCCTTGGGCGGGCACCGCATCGACAACCTCCCCTTGTATTTTGGCACCTTGCAAACCCCGCGCGGCCAGGCGCTCGATGCCGTCATCCACCGGCATCGCGGCGTGCTGATTCTCGAGCTGGAGCCGACCACACAGCCGGCGGACGGCGCCTTTGCTTCGATGTATCCGCTGGTGCGGACCTTTGTCAGCAGCCTGCAGGCCGTCAGCCGGGTCGACACGTTGGCGGAGCTGGCTGCCCGCGAGGTGCACCGCCTGACCGGCTTTGGCCGCGTGGCGGTCTATCGCTTTGATGCCGATGGCTCGGTGCGTGTGCTGGCCGAAGCCCGCGACGCGACGTATGACTCGCTGCTCGGCGTGCACCTGCCCGGCACGGACCTGACGCCCGAGATCCGCGACATGTACGGCCGCAACCCGTTGCGCCTCGTGGCGGACATCGACGATGCGCCGGTGCGGCTCGTCCCGGCCCGGGAGCCTATCTCGGGGCGAGCCACCGATCTGTCCTATGCCGGCCTGCGCGCCGCATCCAACAGTCAGCGGGAGACCATGCGCCGCATGGGCGCCATGGCTTCGCTCACCTTGGCGCTGACCGTGCGCGGCCGGCTCTGGGGCTTGGTCGCCGGCCATCACGCCACACCGCGCACGCTGTCGTTCGAGGTGCGCCTGGCGTGTGAGCACCTCGCGCAGATCTTGTCGCTGCAGATCGAGGCCAAGGAGGACCGGGAGGAGATCGCCCACCGGCTGGAACTGCGGCGCATCCTGGTGCGGCTGCTCGCGGCGATGGCGGATCGCGACAATTTCCAGGATGGCTTGCTGGAACATCCGGCCGATCTGCTGCGTTTTGCCTCGGCCAGCGGCGTGGCCATCGTGCGGCGCGGCGAATGCACGCGCGTGGGCGCCACCCCCGACGCCGACAGCATCCTCCGCCTGACCGAATGGCTGGCACGCGAACACCCGCGCGAGATCTTCCACACCAACCGGTTGTCCGCCGTGTACCCGGGCGGCGCGGCGCTGTTGCCGCAGGCGGGAGGCGTGCTGGCCGTGCAGGTGTCGCAACTGCACCGGCATTACGTGCTGTGGTTCCGCCCTGAAGCCCCGCACACCGTGCGCTGGGCGGGTGGCACTCCCGGGCCCGCCGTTGACCATCACGCCGCGCCGGTGCTCGGCGGCACGCATCACTGGCAAGAACACATCGCGCACACCTCGCGCCCGTGGCGGCCGAGCGAGCTGGAGACGGTCGCCGAATTCCGCTACGCCGTCCAAAACATCGTGCTGCGCCGCGCCGAGGAAGCCGCCGAACTCGCTGGCGAACTGCGCCGCGCCAATCGCGAGCTGGAGGCCTTTTCGTACTCAGTCTCGCACGATCTGCGCGCACCGCTGCGCCACATTGCCGGCTATGCGGAGTTGCTGGGCGAGATGGAGGGTGACCATGTATCCGCGCGCGGGCGGCACTTCCTGCAAACGATTTCCGATTCGTCACGCTTTGCCGGCAAGCTGGTGGACGACTTGCTGACCTTCTCGCAAATGGGCCGAGGGGCCTTGCGTCTGGCTGACGTTGACCTCAGCCAGCTCGTACGCGGCCTCGCGCGTGATCTTTCCGCCGAGGCGCAAGACCGCCAGATCGAATGGGACATCGCCACCCTGCCGGTGGTACGGGCCGACCCAGCCTTCCTGCAACTGGCGGTGCGCAACCTGCTCTCCAACGCCGTCAAATACACGCGCGACCGTGTCCCGGCGCATATCCGCATCGATGCCGAGCAAAGCCCCAGTGAAACCATCGTGCGCATTGCCGACAACGGTGTGGGGTTCTCGATGGAATACGTGGGCAAGCTGTTCGGCGTGTTCCAGCGGCTGCACCGCATGGAGGAATTCGAAGGCACCGGCATCGGCCTGGCCAATGTGCGGCGCATTGTCGAGCGCCATGGCGGGCGCGCCTGGGCCGAAGGCGAGCTTGGCCGCGGCGCCACGTTCTACTTCGCCCTCCCGCGCACGCCCGCGCAGCAAGGGCCGGTCGACGCCGGTGCCCGCACCCTCGTCACCCCCATCACCCCAGCCGCCTGATCGCTCTTTCCATGCCAAAAGCCATCATGCTCAAACCCATCCTGCTCGTTGAAGACAACCCGAACGACCTCGAGCTGACCCTGCTGGCGCTGGAGCGCAGCCAGCTTGCCAACGATGTGGTCGTCACCCGCGATGGCGCCGAGGCGCTGGACTACCTGCATGCGCGCAGTACCTACGCAGGCCGCGTCCCCGGCAACCCTGCCGTCGTGCTGCTCGACTTGAAGCTGCCCAAGGTGGACGGGCTAGAGGTGCTGGCCAACATCCGCGCCACGCCTTCGCTCAAGAGCCTGCCGGTGGTCATGCTCACCTCGTCACGCGAAGAGACCGACTTGCTGCGCAGCTACGAACTGGGCGTCAACGCCTATGTGGTCAAACCGGTGGAATTCCGCGCGTTTGTGGACGCCATTGCCGACCTGGGGGTGTTCTGGGCGGTACTCAACGAACCACCGCCGGGGTCCACGCGCACCCGCCGCGCCGCACAGGCCGCGGGCTAGCCCGCCCCTCTGGAGCCCCTCGCCGTCATGCCCAACCTGCAATTGCTGCTGGTCGAAGACAACCCGCTCGATGCGGAACTCACCCGCGCGCGGCTGGAGACCGCCAACCTGCCCGCCGACACGGTCCTGGTCGACAACGAAACCGACTTCATCGCCCAACTCAGCGGGCGCACCTTCGACGCCATCCTGGCCGACTACATGCTGCCGCAGTTCACCGGCGCGGAGGCGCTGGACATTGCGCGACGCATGGCGCCACAGACGCCGTTCATCTTCGTGTCAGGCGCCCTGGGTGAGGAGCACGCCGTCGACATGCTCAAGCGCGGCGCCACCGACTACGTGATCAAGCAACGCCTGCAACGCTTGCCGGTGGTGCTGCTACGCGCCCTGGCCGAAGCCGCCGAACGGCGCCAGCGCATTGCCGCCGAAGCCGCCCTGCGCGAAACGGAAACGCACTTCCGTCTGCTGATCAACGCGCTCAAGGAGCACGCCGTGCTGTCGCTCGACCCGCAAGGCATCGTGCGCACGTGGAACGCGGCCTCGCACGGCATCCTGGGTTATGCGCGCGAAGACATCCTCGGCAAGTCGGCCGAGATCCTGTACCCGCAGGCTGCGCGCGAAGCGGGTGACTTCCGGCGCAAGCTCGAGCGCGTGCGGCAGGAAGGCAGCATCAGCGACGACCGCTGGATGCTGCGCAAGGACGGCACACCGTTCTTTGCGTCCAGCGTGGTCACCGCCATCCACAACGAGGCGGGCCAGTTGATCGGCTTCTCCAAGATCATCCGCGACGCCACCGAAGAACGCATGGCCGCCGACGCCCTGCGCCGCGCCAAGGAAGAAGCCGAGACCGCCAACCACGCCAAGGACCACTTCCTCGCCGTGCTCTCGCACGAGCTGCGCACGCCGCTCACACCCATCCTGACAGCCGTGCATCTGCTCGAGCTGCGCCAGGATCTGCCGGCGACGGTGGTGGCGCAACTGGAAGTCGTCCGCCGCAACGCAGAGTTGGAAGCGCGCCTGATCGACGACCTGCTCGACATCACCGGCATTGCGCACGGCAAGCTGGCCGTGAGCTTTGCGCCGGTCGATCTGTACCCGCTGCTGGAAAGTACGCTGGAGATGTCCCGCAGCGACATGCAGATCAAGCGTCTGTCGCTCAAGACACGGTTCGAAGCGCGGCGCAGCCGGCTGTTTGCCGATGGCGCGCGCATCCAGCAGGTGATCTGGAACCTGGTGCGCAATGCGGTGAAGTTCACGCCGGCTGGCGGCGCCATCGAAGTGCGGGTGTGGAACCCGGGGCCCACCACCGTGGCGGTGGCCGTCAAGGACACCGGCATCGGCATCGAACCGGAAGCGCTGCCACGCATTTTCTCGGCGTTCGAACAGGCCGATGCGTCAATCACACAACGCTTTGGCGGACTGGGATTGGGCCTGGCGATTGCCCATGCGCTGGTGCAGAAACACGATGGCACGCTCACTGCCGAAAGCGCGGGCCGGCACCAGGGCGCGACCTTCACGCTCATGCTGCCGGTGGCGGCCGAACTGACCCAGCCGGAAACCCCGCCGGCGCCCCCTATGCCGCGTACCCAAGCCACGCGCGGGCTACACGTGTTGCTGGTGGAAGACAACGCCGACACCGCGGAAGCCATGGGGCAAGTGCTGGAACTGCTGGGTCATACCGTCACCGTGGCCAATGGCGCACAGACCGCCATGCAGGCCGCCGAATCCGGGACCTTCGACCTCCTCATCAGCGATATCGGCCTGCCGGACGGCAGCGGCCTAGACGTGGTGCGTGTCTTTGCCGAGCGCCAGGCAGCACCGTCGATCGCCATTACGGGCTACGGCATGGAAGAAGACATCGCCCGCTGCCGGGAGGCGGGCTTCACGGATCACCTGACCAAACCCGTGGACTTCAAGCGCCTTGAACGGCTGCTGGTCGGCTACCTGGCCGCCCGCGATGCCGGCGCGACCCAGGCCAGTGCCAGCTGACGCGGCGCGCCAGAATGCCGCACCGCAACCACGATCCCTAGCGACGCAACAAACCCCAAGCCGCGGGGACCAGCATGGCGCCCACCACGGCGGCGGTCCACGCCATGATCTGCCCATCGGCGTAGAGGTGCGCGAACTGGCCGGCGTAGTAGCCAACCAACGCGCCAATCGCGCCCGTCAGCAGCGCCGCCAGCCACCCCAGGCGCATGCCAGCCGGATGTAGCCACCGTGCTGCCACGCCCACCGCCAGCCCGATCCAAAGCGGCCCGAACCACCCCATTGCCATTCTCCGTAACGCTGTATCCACGTAATGGACGCGTACCTTAGCGCAAGGCGGCGCGGAAGGCCACGGCAGGGCGGCGCCGCGTCGCGTGATGCATAACCTACATTCGCCGATTCACCCGCACCGCGTTTGACCTGCCTCCTGTCGAGGTGGAGGGCCGGCGTTATAATTCACCCGGCTCAAAATTCGTGCCGTCCCCATCCAACCGGCCGCCCCACATGCAGTTGCTGACCCTCGGAATCAACCACCACACGGCGCCGCTTTCCCTGCGCGAGAAGGTGGCGTTTCCGCTCGAGCAGGTCGGGCCCGCACTGGGCACGCTGCGTCAGCATCTGCCGCACCTGAAGAGCACGGCCGAAGCGGCCATCCTCTCCACCTGCAACCGCACCGAGATCTACTGCGCCACCGACGGCAACCTGCCCGAAGCGACCGCGCACGAGCACGCCATCCGCTGGCTGGCACAGCACCACAACATCGACCCGGGTGAACTGGCGCCCCATGTGTATTCACTGGGCCAATCGCTGGCCGTGCGTCACGCGTTTCGCGTGGCCAGCGGGCTCGATTCCATGGTGCTGGGCGAGACGCAGATCCTCGGCCAGATGAAAGACGCCGTGCGCACCGCCACCGAAGCGGGCGCCCTGGGCACGTACCTGAATCAGCTATTCCAGCGCACCTTTGCGGTTGCCAAGGAAGTGCGCGGCACGACGGAAATCGGCGCGCATTCCGTGTCGATGGCCGCTGCCGCCGTGCGACTGGCCCAGCGCATCTTTGAATCGATTGCCGAGCAGCGCGTGCTGTTCATCGGCGCCGGCGAGATGATCGAGCTGTGCGCCACGCACTTCGCCGCGCAGATGCCGCGCGAGGTCGTCATCGCCAACCGCACGCTGGAGCGCGGCGAAAAGCTCGCCGAATCGCTGTCGAACCAGGGCCTGAACGCCCGCGCCGTGCGCTTGGCCGAACTGCCGACCAAGCTGGCCGACTTCGACATCGTCGTCTCGTGCACGGCCAGCACGCTGCCCATCATCGGCCTGGGCGCCGTTGAGCGCGCCATCAAGCAGCGCCGCCATCGCCCGATGTTCATGGTCGACCTGGCCGTGCCGCGCGATATCGAGCCCGAAGTCGCGCGCCTGTCCGACGTGTTCCTCTATACCGTGGACGACCTAGGCGCCATCGTGCGCGAAGGCAACGCACTGCGGCAGGCCGCCGTGGCGCAGGCCGAGGCCATCATCGAGACGCGCGTGCAGAACTTCATGCACTGGATCGATGCGCGCAGTGTGGTGCCCATCATCCGCGATCTGCACGCGCAGGCTGAAACCCTGCGCCAGGGTGAGTTGGAGCGCGCGCAGCGCATGCTCGCGCGCGGCGACGATCCGGCACTGGTACTCGAAGCGCTGTCGCAGGCGCTCACCAAGAAATTCCTCCACGGCCCGACCCATGCGCTCAACCACGCGCAGGGCGAGGGCCGCGAACAGCTCATCGACTTGCTGCCGGCGCTGTTCCGCCAGTCCAGCCACTCCGAGCGCTAGCGGCGCCTTGTCCGCACGCGCCCATCCGTGGCGCACATTCCGGCGCAACCGTCTGCGCCGCCCCGCCCTCTAGCGTTTTCTTCTGCGGTCCCCCGAATGAAGCCCAGCATGCTGTCCAAGCTCGACCAACTGGCCGAGCGCATCATCGAAATCAACGCGCTGCTCGCACGCGAAGACGCCACCGCCAACCTCGACCAATACCGCAAGCTCACACGCGAGCACGCCGAACTGGAGCCCGTGGTCGCGCAATTCGCCGCATGGAAGCAGACGGAGGAAGACATCGCCACCGCGCAGGAACTGGCGGCCGATCCGGACATGAAGGCGTTTGCCGAGGACGAACTCCGTGCCGCGCGCGAGCGCATGGAAGTGCTCGAAGGCGACCTGCAGCGCCTGCTGCTGCCGAAGGACCCCAACGACCATCGCAACATCTTCGTGGAAATCCGCGCGGGTACGGGCGGTGACGAGTCCGCCCTCTTCGCCGGCGACCTGCTGCGCATGTACACGCGCTTTGCCGAGCGCCAACGCTGGCAGGTGGAGATCGTGAGCGAATCGGCGTCCGACCTGGGCGGCTATAAGGAAGTGATCGCCCGGCTGGTGGGCGAAGGCGCGTATTCGCGGCTGAAGTTCGAGTCGGGCGGCCACCGCGTGCAGCGCGTGCCGGCCACCGAGGCGCAGGGGCGCATCCACACATCCGCCTGCACCGTGGCGATCATGCCCGAGGCCGATGCGCTGGCCGACATCCAGATCAATCCGGCGGATTTGCGCATCGACACTTTCCGCGCGTCCGGCGCGGGCGGTCAGCACATCAACAAAACGGATTCGGCCGTGCGCATCACCCACCTGCCGACCGGCCTGGTGGTGGAGTGCCAGGACGACCGCAGCCAGCACCGCAACAAGGACCGCGCCATGCAGGTCCTGGCCGCGCGCCTGAAAGACCGCCAGGAGCGCGAGGCCCAGGCCAAGGAAGCCAGCGCCCGCAAGAGCCTGATCGGCTCGGGTGACCGCTCCGACCGCATCCGCACGTACAACTTCCCGCAGGGCCGGGTGACCGACCACCGCATCAACCTGACGCTGTACAAGATCGACGCGATCATGGACGGCGATCTGGACGAACTGGTTGGCGCGCTGGCGGCTGAGCATCAGGCCGAACAGCTCGCCGCGCTGGGCGAAGACACCTGATCCCCCAATCGTTAAAAAGCGCGCGCGCCGTAACATCCGCTTGCGTTTGATACAGCTTTGCGCGGTGGCAGGCCGGCCACCCGTTCCTATAATCGACTTCGATCACGCCGAGTGCATCGCCGGTCGCATCCGGGACGCACTCACCAACAAGCGCGGCAACATCACGATTAGGAGAATCGCAATGCGTACCCAACTGCTGGCCATCACCGTCGCTACCACCCTCGCCCTTGGCCTCGCCGCCTGCGGCAAGAAAGACGACGCCGCCGACCAAGCTGCCAAGACCTCGATGGAGCAATCGAAAGACGCTGCCAAGCAGGCACTCGACAACGCCGGCACCGCCGTGAGCAAGGCTGCCGACGCGGCCAAGGTGGAGCTCTCGCAAGCCGCATCGGATGCGCAAGTCTCCGCCTCGGGCGTGCTGTCGCAAGCCAAGGACGCTGCCAAGGAAGCCGCTGACAAGACCGCCGATGCCGCCAAGGTTGCCGCGGACAAGACTGCCGCCGCGACCAAGGACGCGGCCAACAAGGTCAAGGACGCGACGAAGCAGTAAGCGCCCCAACCTCGCATCGACCCGCTCGCGGGCCCGCGCCATATCGGCCGGGCCCGTGTTATTTTGTGCGCCCGATCTTTGTTGCTGACCTGTCGCCGTGTCGCCTGCCCCCGTCATTTCGCCCGAAACCCTCGCTCGCGTGGCCGATGCGCTGGCGGCGCTCGCACGTGCCGGGTTGCCTGCGCTGGAGGCGCGCATGCTGGTCTCGCAGGTAACGGGCCTGTCGCGCGTGCAGCTCATCACGCAAGATACCTACGCCATCGACGAGGCCACGCGCGCGCAGATCAGCGACCTCGCCACGCGCCGCTTGGCTGGCGAGCCGATGGCGTATCTGCTGGGCGAGCGCGAATTCTTCGGGCGCACGTTCAAGGTGACGCCAGCCGTGCTGATTCCGCGCCCGGATACCGAAGTGCTGGTCGAGCTGGCGCTGGACCGCCTCGAAGACCGCGACGCCCCGGCCGTGCTGGACATGGGCACGGGCAGCGGCATCATCGCCATCACCATCGCCCTTGCGCGCCCGGATGCGCGCGTATGGGCGACCGATGCATCGGCCGATGCGCTGGCCGTGGCGACGGACAACGCCCAGACGCTGGGCGCCACCAACGTGCGCTGGGCGCTGGGCGACTGGTACGGCGCCCTGGCCGAAGCCGATGCCCCGGCAGTGTTCGACCTCATCGCCAGCAACCCGCCCTATATCGCGGCAGCGGATGAACATTTGAGCCAAGGCGACCTGCGCTTCGAGCCGGCCAGTGCCCTCACCGACCACGACGACGGCCTGCGGCATGTACGCACCATCATTGCGGGCGCGCCCATGCGGCTGGCTGCAGGCGGCTGGCTGCTCCTCGAGCACGGCTACGACCAGGGCGAGGCCGTGCGCGCGCTGCTCGCACACGCGGGGTTCGCCAGCGTGTTCACTGCGCAGGATCTCGGTGGCAACGACCGCTGCAGCGGCGGCCAGTGGCCGGATCAAAACGCCGGCGCGCGTTCCTCGCTAAAATAGACAGGTTTTCCAATGCGGATGCGGCGCCCGCTGCTCCCCAATCGCACCCCAATCGAATCGAGTCTCCCATGAGCACCACGCACGAAAAAATCGACCAGATCGTCAAAGGTCACCCCGTCGTCCTCTTCATGAAGGGCACGGCGCAATTTCCGATGTGCGGCTTCTCGGGCCGCGCCATCCAGATCCTGAAGGCCTGCGGTGTGGACAAGCCGCACACCGTCAACGTGCTGGAAGACGATGAAATCCGCCAGGGCATCAAGGACTACGCCAACTGGCCGACCATTCCGCAGCTCTATATCAAGGGCGAATTCGTCGGCGGCTCGGACATCATGATGGAGATGTACCAGAGCGGCGAACTGCAGCCGCTGCTGGCTGCCTGATCGTCGATCAATGATCGCCAAACGCGTCCTCTTTTCAGCGTGACCGGCCCCTCCATCGCACCATCCGAAGTGCAACGTGCGCGCCGCATCATCGTGGCGATCACGGGGGCGTCGGGTGCCATCTATGGCGTGCGGCTGCTGCAGGTTCTGCAGGAGTTGCGAGAATCGGCAGGAGTGGAATCACACCTGCTGATGTCGCCGGCAGGGCTCATGAACGTGCAGCACGAGCTGCATATGGCGCGCGAGGAAGTGGAAGCGCTGGCGCACGTGGTGCACAACGTGCGTGATATCGGCGCCACCATCGCCAGCGGGTCGTTTGCGGCGGAAGCGATGGTGATTGCGCCGTGCTCGATGAAGACGCTGGCGGCCGTGGCGCATGGCCTGTCGGACAACCTCATCGGCCGCGCGGCGGACGTCACGCTCAAGGAGCGCCGCCGCCTGATCCTGATGGTGCGCGAAACGCCGCTGAATCTGGCGCATCTGCGCAACATGACGGCCGTGACCGAGATGGGCGGCATCGTCTTCCCGCCCGTGCCGGGCTTCTACCAACGTCCCAAGACCATCGACGACCTAGTCGACCACACCGTCGGGCGCGTGCTCGACTTGCTCGGCTTACCGCAGACGCTGGCACCGGGCTGGCCGGGGCTGCGTCCAGCGGACTAAGCGCTCACGCCATTAACGGTGGTGGTAGTTGAAGTACACCGACGGTCCGCCCCAATAACCGCCGTAGTAAGCCGGATAAGCCGGTGCCGCATAGACCGGTGCAGGCGCCACGGCCACCGGTGCCGGATACACCGCACAACCCCCAAGCGTCGCGGCCAACAGGGCCAGAGCCACGATTTTCATGATTGCCGTCCTTCGGCCCCTCCAATGGGGCCATGCGGACGTTATAAGCGCCGCCGGGCGACGCCGGGGTCATGCGTCTGTAAGGGATGTAACGGAAGGCTACGAACGTGTGTCCGTAAGCTCACTGTTGTGACGCCGGCTTGCCGGCCGCACCAGGCGCAGATGCCGCCACACCGGAAGCCGGCTTGGGGGCGTTCGGGTCCACTTCCGCGCGCATCTGGTCCATCACGGCCCCGGCGCGCGGCGCCCAGAGGAATTCCACCGTGCCGTTCTGCGGCTCTTCGGGAATCGCGTACATCGTCACGATGGTCTGGGGGCCCGCCCAGCGCGCACGCAGCGAATCGACTGTCTTGCCCGACTTCAGCTTGAGCGGTGCCTTGCCCTCTTGTGCGGGCTTGCCGTAACGATCGGACAGCGCCTGGAAAACGCGCTGTTCGGTATCCACGCCGCGCGTCGGCACAAACAAGCCGGCGACCTTGCCCTGGTCGATCAGCAGCACCGCTTGCGGACCATCCATCAATGCGGGGCGCTTGGCCTGCGGCACGCCCAGCGAGCGCGTGCGGCCGTGGGATTCCAGCGCATCGGAGCAGTATTCGGCGACATCCTTGCCGCCATTCGCGCGCACGTCCTCGCACGAAGGCAGCTTGGGCAACGGCTTGCCTAGCGGGAAAGCATCGAGCAGCACCGCGACATCACCGGGGTCACGCTCTGCCTTGGCAGGGGCGGCGGCCTTGGGTGCCTCTTTGGCGGCAGTAGCGGCGAATGCCGCGGGCGCGAGTAGCACGGTCGAAACAGCAAGCGCTACGGTGCGGCGCGTCCAGCAAGTCATGCGAACTCCAAGGAAAGACAAGAGCCGAGAGTGTGCCACGCAGGCACGAACGAAGCGGTTCTGACCCGGCTGCGGGGCGGGCGTTCCCCTCCCCCGGACGATGGATGCACCAAAACGCGTAGGTTTACACGTCAATTGACGTGGTTGCTGGACGGATGCCGGCCGGAAACATTATCAAAATGTTGCCGGTTTTGATCTCGTAAAGGTCAGGCGGGTAGAATCTCCGCGGCACAGACGAATGACCGGCGGGCCCCAAAGCATCACCTTCCTCGGGCGCGCCGCATAGATGCGATCTCATTTTGAACATCCCCTACGCTGTTCCTCCCCATTCCTCCGCCACCCAGCCGGCACCTCGTGCGCGGTCGGTGGCCGGCCTCGCGAGGTTGGCTGTGGGCCTGCTGGCCCTGGCGTCCGCGCAGGCCGCATTGGCCTTCGGTTTCAACGATGTGGCGCTGCACGCCAAGCAGTTGGCCGCCAAGCCGTACCAGGCACCGGGCGAGACCCTGCCGCGCCAGCTGCGTGAGCTGCGCTACGACCAGTACCGCGAGATCCGCTTCAAATCGGATCAGGCCTACTGGCGCAAAGACAAGCTGCCGTTCGAGCTCGGCTTCTTCCACGAAGGCTCGTACTACGACCAGCCGGTGAAGATCAACGAGGTGTCGCCGGCCGGCGTGCGCGAAATCCGCTTCGACCCGCGCCTGTTCGACTACGGCCCCGTCAAGCTCGACCCGAAGCAGTTGCAGAAGTTGGGCTTTGCCGGCTTCCGCGTGCACTACGCGATGAACACGCCCAAGTACAAGGACGAAGTGATCGTCTTCCTGGGCGCGTCGTACTTCCGCGCGATCGGCAAGAACCAAGTCTATGGCTTGTCCGCACGCGGCCTGGCGATCGACACGGCACTCAACTCGGGTGAGGAATTCCCGCGCTTTTCCGATTTCTGGATCGAACGCCCTGCCGCCAACGCGAAGGAGCTGACGATCTATGCGTTGCTGAATTCGCGCCGTGCCACGGGTGCCTACCGCTTCGTCATCAAGCCGGGGACCGATACGGTGGTCGACGTGAAGGCACAGGTCTTCATGCGCGAGAACGTCAGCAAGCTGGCGATCGCACCGCTCACCAGCATGTTCTTCTTTGGCGAGAACCAGCCGGCCGCGAACCTGGACTTCCGCCCCGAGGTGCACGATTCCGACGGCCTGTCGCTGCTGTCCGGTACGGGCGAGTGGATCTGGCGCCCGCTGACGAATCCGAAGCGCCTGCTGGTCAGCTCCTTCTCCACCACCAATCCGGGCGGCTTTGGCCTGATGCAGCGTGATCGCGCGTTCTCCAGCTACGAGGAGATCGGTGACCGCTATGAGCAGCGCCCCAGCGCCTGGGTGGAACCGGTCGGCAAATGGGGCGCCGGCCGCGTGGAACTCGTGCAGATTCCGACGCCGGACGAAACCAACGACAACGTGGTCGCCTATTGGGTGCCGGAAAACCCGCCCAAGCCGCAGCAGCCGTTCAACCTCGAATACCGCATGCTGTGGCAGAAGGACGGCGACAAGAAGCCCGCGCTGGCCTGGGTCACGCAGACGCGCCGCTCGCACGGCTGGACCACCAAGCGCCCGGATGAGCGCAAGCCTGACGACACGATCGCCTTCGTGGTCGACTTTGAGGGCCCGGCGCTGGCCAAGCTGGCACCGAATGCACCGGTGGAGCCGGTGTTCTCGGCAGACGCCAACGGCAAGATCGAATCGATCTTCGGCCAACCCAACACCGCGACCGGCGGCTGGCGCGTGACCGTGCGCCTCAAGCGGGTCGACGACGACAAACCCGTCGAACTGCGCGGCTACCTGCGCAGCGGCGGTACCGGACTTTCTGAGACGTGGAGCTACCTGTTACCTCCGGGCTGAACGCGATGACAGCCCAGACTGGCGGCCCTGCCGCGGCGCCCTCTCCCGAGTCGGTAGCCGATCACTACCTGGAAGCGCTGCCGCTGGCGGCCGACGCACGTGCCGCGCTGCTGCGCGACGCGGGCATCGTGCCCGACGACGACGATGCGGCGGCGTTCGCCAAGCTGCACCGCGCGCTCGCCAAGCTCGACCCGGCGCAGACGACGTCGCTCGAAGCCAATGCACCGGCTTACGCATCCGTCGGGTCGCGCCTGGATGCCGCGTATGGCGCCACGCGCGTGGATGCTGCATCGACCGAACCGGCGGCGGAACCCGCCCCTCCATTCGAACACGACAGCGAAGGCCGCATCCATCTGGATACCGGCCCCACGCCAGCCCGTCGCTCCATGGTGCCGTGGCCGTGGGTGCTCGGGCCGATCTGGCGAGCACGCAAGGCTATCGAGCGGTGGAACAGCGGCGGCAAGGCGCCCGTGCCCTACGAGAAACCCGATTCGCCGGACCCAAAGGGCATCTGGCGGTTTGTCGGTGCGCGCCGCCGCCTGACGTTGCTCGCGCTGATGATCGCGCAAACCATCGGCGCCACCTGGGCGATGAGCACGGTGCTGCCGTACCACGGCGCCGACTGGCTCGAAGCCATCATCATCGTGCTGTTTGCGGTGCTGTTCTGCTGGGTGTCGGCGGGCTTCTGGACGGCCATCACCGGCTTCCTGCTGCTGGCCTTCCATGGCGATCGCTTCGTCATCTCGCGCCGCGCCTCTCCCGATGCGGTGATCCCGGACGATGCGCGTACCGCCATCGTCATGCCGATCTGCAACGAGGATGTGCAGCGCGTGTTCGCGGGGCTGCGCGCGACGTATGAATCGCTGCAGCGCACGGGCCATCTGGAGCACTTCGACTTCTTCGTGCTGTCGGACTCGGGCGACCCCGACATCCGTACCGCAGAGGCCGACGCCTGGCTGCACATCTGCCGCGCACTCG
Source organism: Ralstonia sp. 25C (assembly GCF_051904805.1). NCBI lineage: Bacteria > Pseudomonadati > Pseudomonadota > Betaproteobacteria > Burkholderiales > Burkholderiaceae > Ralstonia > Ralstonia sp. 25C. The sequence goes on from NZ_CP196737.1 coordinate 1,500,362, forward strand.
ATGGCTTCGGCCGCATCTTCTACCGCTGGCGCCGTCACCGTGTGAAGCGCAAGAGCGGCAACATCGACGATTTCTGCCGGCGCTGGGGCGGCAAGTACCGCTACATGATCGTGCTCGACGCCGACAGCGTGATGAGCGGCGACTGCCTGACGCGCCTCGTCCAATTGATGGAAGGCGCACCGAGCGCGGGCATCATCCAGACCGCACCGCGCGCTGCTGGCCGCGACACGCTGTACGCGCGTATTCAGCAGTTCGCCACGCGTGTGTACGGCCCGCTGTTCACCGCCGGCCTGCACTACTGGCAACTCGGTGAATCGCACTACTGGGGCCACAACGCCATCATCCGGCTCGACCCATTCATCAAGCACTGCGCGCTGGCGCCCATTCCGGGCAAGGGCTCACTGTCGGGCGAGATCATGTCGCACGACTTTGTCGAAGCCGCGCTGATGCGCCGCGCCGGCTGGGCCGTGTGGATCGCCTATGACCTGGATGGCAGCTATGAAGAGATGCCGCCCAACCTGCTCGACGAGCTCGGTCGCGACCGCCGCTGGTGCCACGGCAACCTGATGAACTTCCGCCTGTTTGGCACGCCGGGCTTCCACCGCGTGCACCGTGCGGTGTTCATCACGGGCGTGATGGCCTATCTGTCGGCGCCGCTGTGGTTCCTGTTCCTGCTGCTTTCCACGGCGCTGCTGGCCAAGCACACGCTGATCGCGCCGGAGTACTTCACCCAGCCGCACCAGATTTTCCCGATCTGGCCGGAGTGGCATCCGGAGAAGGCGGCCGCGCTGTTCTCGGCCACCGCCACCGTGCTGTTCCTGCCGAAGATCCTGAGCGTGCTTGTGCTGTGGGCACAAGGGCCGAAGCGCTTCGGTGGCGCGATCCACCTGGCCCTGTCGATGGCGATCGAGGCGGCGTTCTCGGTGCTGGCCGCGCCGGTGCGCATGCTGTTCCACACACGCTTCGTGACGGCCGCGTTCCTTGGCTGGAAGGTGCACTGGAAGTCGCCACCGCGTGAAGATGCACAAACGCATTGGGGCGACGCTGTGCGCCGCCATGGCCTGCATACGGTCATCGGCATCGTCTGGGCGGCGATTGTGTATTGGCTGAACCCGAGCTTCCTGTGGTGGCTGTCGCCGGTGGTGGGCGCGCTGATCGTGTCGATTCCGCTGTCGGTGTTCTCGAGCCGCGTGAGCCTGGGCCGACGCATGCGCCGCTGGCGCCTGTTCATGATCCCCGAGGAAGTGCGCCCGCCGCGCGAGCTGCGCGCCACGCGCAAGCACCTGCGCAATGCGCCGCCGATGCCGGATTTCCGCCAGGCCGTGGTGGACCCCGTCACCAATGCGCTGATGTGCGCGATCGGCACAACGCGCTTTCCGCAGGATCGACGTCTGATTGCCGTGCGCGAGGCGACCGTGCGTCACGCGCTGGAAGTCGGCCCCGACAAGCTGACCGGCAAGCAAAAGCTCGTGCTGCTGTCGGATCCGTTCTCGCTGTCGGCGCTGCACCTGGCGGTGTGGTCGTCACCGGAACAACGTGCCGCGTGGCAAGCCGCGGAAAGCTGAATCGCCGCTAAGGTTGAGGTTGCCGCACATGCGACGCCCCACCCGCTTCTGGCCGGTGGGGCGTTTTACTTTCCGTTACATCGGTAGGAATTAGGTATCACCTGACTGGGCTTGGCGTTCATAGAATGACCTCAACGATTTGACGCACGAAGCCCACGCAACCATCCCGCAACGGCCTCGCAACTTGCCAAGGAGAAGCATCATGAAACGCACACTGCTCGCATTCGTTCTGGGTGGCGCCGCGCTGTGCGCCTCGACGGCAGCGCTGGCGCATGTGGATGTCGGCGTGGCCATCGGCGTGCCTGCGCCGGTCTACGTGGCACCGGCACCGGTCTATGCCCCGCCCCCGGTGGTGTACCGCCCGGCACCGGTGTATGCGCCGGCACCCGTGTATTACGGTGGCGGCTACTGGCGGGATCGCGACGACTGGCGCGAACGTGAATGGCGCCGTCATGAGTGGCGCGAGCGTGAATGGCGCCACGACCATGGCTGGCACCGCGGCTGGGACCGCTGATACCGAGTCCCAGCGCCATCAACAGTCGCCCCGCACGGGCCGCTCACACGAGCGGCCCGTTGCTTTTGTGCGTGCCAACACCTGCGCAAACTGCAAACCGACCTATGCTGACGTAGCGGCCCCTGCAATCCCGCCGCGGGCCGCACCGCACACGGGAGGACGCCATGTCGATCGCCAGCACCCTCGACGGCTGCCTGCGCAACAAAGGCTGCCTGTACGAGGTGATTCGTCATCCGCATACCAACACCAGCACCGAAACCGCACAGTCGGCGCATGTCCCGGGCGACCGTCTGGCCAAGACGCTCTTGCTCGAAGACAAGCTCGGCTATGTCGCGGCCGTGTTGCCATCGACGTATCACCTGCACCTATCGGAACTGCAAAAGGAATCCGGCCGCTACGACCTGACCCTGGCCGATGAATCGGAACTGCGTGAAGTCTTCAAGGACTGCGACGCGGGCGCCGTGCCACCGGTGGGCATGGCCTATGGCATGCCCACCTATCTCGACAGCAGCCTGATGACCCACCGCGACGTCTACTTTGAAGCCGGCGACCACGAAAACGTGGTCCACATGGACATGGACCAGTTCATGGCGCTGATGCGCGATGCCAAAACCGCGCACTTCGCCTATCGGATGCAGGGCAGCCTGTTCTGACTGCGCTGCATCGTGCGAAGGAGGCCACCATGGCCGACGAGGTCATCATCACGGCGCGCAACAACGGGCCGTATCACATCAAGGGGAATTTCCGCATCGTCACCCAGAACGGGCGCGAGCTGCCGGTGGAGGAAGGCCAGGCGTGGCTGTGCCGCTGTGGGCACTCGTTGAACAAACCGTTCTGTGACGGCTCGCACAAGCGCGTCGAGTTTGACAACAACCTCGACGCACCTGCGCCTGACGCGCCATAGGATGGTTTGAAGGCCGTAGCGAGCGGCCCGAGGTCGGTTCGAGAAGCGCAGCCGTACATGCGTACGGCGAGCATCGCAGGACCGAGATCGGGTCGCGCAGTAGGCCTGCGAGCCGTCCTATCGGGTGACCGGCTTGTAGCGGATACGCTTAGGCTTGGCACCTTCTTCGCCCAGACGCTTCTTCTTGTCGGCTTCGTATTCCTGGTAGTTGCCAGGGAAGAATTCAACGTGCGAGTCGCCTTCGAACGCGATGATGTGCGTGGCGATGCGGTCGAGGAACCAACGGTCGTGCGAGATCACCATCACGCAGCCCGCGAATTCCAGCAGCGCGTCTTCCAGCGCACGCAGCGTTTCCACATCGAGGTCGTTTGACGGTTCATCCAGCAGCAGCACGTTGCCGCCGGAAATGAGCGTCTTGGCCAGGTGCAGGCGCCCGCGCTCACCGCCCGACAGTGTGCCGACGTGCTTCTGCTGATCGCCGCCCTTGAAGTTGAAGCGGCCGATGTAGGCACGCGACGGCGTCTCGTAGCGGCCCACCGTCAGGATGTCGGAGCCGCCCGAAATTTCTTCGAAGACGGTCTTGTCGGCGGACAGCGCATCGCGGCTTTGGTCCACATAGGCCAGCTTGACGGTCGGGCCGATCTTGATGGTGCCCGAGTCCGGCTGCTCCTTGCCCGTGAGCATGCGGAACAGCGTCGACTTACCTGCACCGTTCGGGCCGATGATGCCGACGATGGCGCCCGGGGGAATCGTGAAACTCAGGTCGTCGATCAGCAGGCGGTCACCGTAGCTCTTGCTGACGTTGGTGAACTCGATCACTTCATTGCCCAGACGCTCACCGGCCGGGATGAAGATTTCCTGCGTTTCGTTGCGCTTTTGATATTCCTGGCTGTTCAGCTCGTCAAAGCGCGCCAGACGCGCCTTCGACTTGGCCTGACGGCCCTTGGGGTTCTGGCGCACCCATTCCAGTTCCTTCTTCAGCGCCTTCTGGCGGGCCGATTCGCTCGACTCTTCCTGCTTCAGGCGGGTCTCTTTCTGGTCGAGCCACGAGCTGTAGTTGCCCTTCCAGGGAATGCCGTGGCCACGGTCCAGTTCGAGAATCCACTCGGCGGCGTTGTCGAGGAAGTAGCGATCGTGGGTGACGGCCACCACGGTGCCCGGGAAGCGCGTGAGGAACTGTTCGAGCCAGTCCACCGATTCCGCATCCAAGTGGTTGGTCGGCTCGTCCAGCAGCAGCATGTCGGGGCGCGAGAGCAGCAGCTTGCACAGCGCGACGCGGCGCTTTTCACCGCCCGAGAGGTGCTCGATCTTGGCGTCCCACGGCGGCAGACGCAGTGCGTCGGCGGCGATTTCCAGCTGCAGCTCGACGTTGTCGCCGGCACCGGCGGCGATGATGGCTTCGAGGCGCGCCTGTTCTTCGGCCAGCTTGTCGAAGTCGGCGCCCTCCTCGGCGTAGGCAGCGTAGACGACTTCGAGCTGCTTCTGTGCGTCCATCACCTCACCCAGGCCGCTCTCGACTTCCTCGCGCACGGTCTTGGCGGGATCGAGCTGCGGCTCCTGCGGCAGGTAGCCGATGTTCAGATTGGGCATCGGCGTGGCTTCGCCTTCGATGTCCTTGTCGAGGCCGGCCATGATCTTGAGCACGGTCGACTTGCCCGAACCGTTCAGGCCCAGCACGCCGATCTTGGCGCCGGGGAAGAAGGACAGCGAGATGTCCTTGAGAATCTGGCGCTTGGGCGGAACGATCTTGCCCACGCGGTTCATGGTGAAAACGTACTGTGACATGGCTGGAAGCGAAGGAAAACGCTGGAATTGGGGAACCCGCGGAGTTTAACAAAGCGCGATCGCGTCACCCACCGAACAAGACGGCAGCCAGAACAGGCTCAATCACGCTTAAGCGACAACTACCGCGATCAGGCATCAAAAAGTGTTGATCTAGGCGCTCATTCGCCACCAGAACCATCAAATTTCGACAAGGATGGTCTTCCGGGCGACGACCACGAAAGAATCCCTCCCGTCATTTGTTTCTCTGACTGGAGTGAGTGTTGAACAAGGTATATCGCGTCATCTGGAACACGGCGGCTGGTACGTGGGTCGCGGCGTCGGAATTCGCTCGTGGGCGCGGCAAATCGAAATCGGGCCAGACGGTGCGCCAATTGGCCATGCTGGCCGCGCTGCCGACGCTGTCCATGTCCATGGCGGCCCAGGCACAGCAGATCGTCGCTGACGGTACCAAGCGAACCGCCAGCGGCGTCATCGATACAGGAACGGCATCAACCCCCACGGGCCACGCCCTGTATGCACGCAACAACGGCACCATCGACAGTGCCGGCTTGTTGATCGTGCATACCGCCGGCGCGCTTGCCCACGGGGCCTATGCCGAGAGCGGCGGCCAAATCACGATTGGCGCCGGCTCCTCCATCACCACGACAGGCAACGGATACGGGCTCAACGCCACGGGCACCGGCACCGGCACCGGCACCGGCGGCCAAGCTTCGACCATCACCGCCGTGAACACTGCAATTTCAGGCGGCGGCCCCTACGGGGTCTACGCATTTCAAGGCGGCAAGATCAACCTCGAAGGTGGGTCGGTCAGTGTCAGTGGAAGCAGCCAGGGCGTCTTTGCGTTTGCGGGCGGCGCGACGATCCATGCAAACAATGTCGCCGTCTTTGCCGACGGAACGGATGGGTCCGGCGTCCAGGCCAACCACGATGGGTCGGTCACGTTCACTGGCGGTTCGGTCGCAACCACGGGCGTACGCAACCATGGCCTGTATGCCATTGGCTCCGGAGCAACACTGACGGCCGCGAAAACCACGGTGCGGACATCAGGACAAGGGGCTGTCGGTGCCTATGCGCTACTGGGGCAGATGGCGCTGAGCGACGTCGCGATTACCACTTCGGGCACCAGCGCGCATGGGGCTGCGGTAGACAACGCGAGTCAAATGAGCGTCACCGGTGGCACGATCAAGACAACTGGGGACGGGTCTCTTGGTCTGTATGCGACGGGGGCCAGCGCCATGACGGCGGATGGCGTCGATATCGAGACCACAGGCGCCGGCAGCACAGGAGCTTCGGCGCAACTTGGAAGCCGCCTCTACATGAAGGAAGGTACGGTCACGACCACCGGTGCACGCGCCACGGGCCTGCTTTCCGTTGGCCGAGCAGGAGAAAATGGCGCCTTGCTGATCGCCGATGGTGTAGCAGTCACCACGTCCGGCGAGAACGCAAATGGTGCAGCCGTTCGTGGCGGCTCCGAGCTCGTCCTCCAGGGCGGCAGCCGCATCACAACCACAGGCGCCGGCGCGGCAGCGCTGTACTCAGCGGCCTTCGACACCCATGCCAGCACGGCAACGGTCACTGACAGCACGCTCACCTCCGAACAGGGGGCCGGCATCCTCACGAGTGGCACCACGCTGAACGCCACCCTGACACGCTCGACGGTCAGCGGCGGTGGCGCACTGCTGCAAACCGCGAACGGCGGCACGCTCAATCTCGTGGCCGATGCTTCGGCCTTGACGGGACGCGCTGTGACCGACATTGCCTCCGGCTCGATCTCCAACATCACGCTCACGAATGGCGCGCGCTGGACGGTGACGGGCAACTCGAACGTCACGGATCTGAAAAACGCCGGGGTGATCAATCTGGGCGCAGGCACGTCCCCCGGGACCGTGCTCACCACGGCCAACTACATCGGCGAGAACGGTGTCCTGACCATGAATGTGGCCCTTGGCGGGGACGACTCCCCCACCGACAAACTGGTCATTGACGGTGGCAAGGCGTCGGGCACCACGTCGCTGCGGGTGAACAACACTTCCACCAGCCCGGGCGTGCAGACCAACAAGGGCATTCAGGTCGTGGAGACGCTGAACGATGCGACCACCGATCTGGGGGCATTCAGCCTCGATCCCGCATCGAGCGGCTATCGTCAAGGATTCGGCACGTTGTCGTCTGGCGGTTACGACTACATGCTCAATCGCGGCGGCAACGGTGGCAACCCCGACGACTGGTACCTCGTGTCGGCCGTTTCGCCGGTTGACCCGGATGGCGATCCGAACAGGCCAGTCAACCCAGCGGATCGACTCCCACCGATTGCCCCACAGGCCCCCGAGCCCGATGCTTACCTGAGCAACGCCATGAACGCCACTTGGATGTCTGTGCACACCCTGCGCCAGCGCCAAGGGGAAGCATCGAAGGTGGCCCAGAGCCATACCGCCTCCGGCATCGACGACGTGACTTGGGCGCGTGTTGAGGGCACGGCCTCCTGGCTGAACAGCAGCACCGCTGGCGGCCAAACCTTGTCTGGCAATGGCCTGACCCTGCATGTCGGCACCGACGTGCTGCGACTCAATGACGGCGGCAACGGCAACATTCGCCTCGGCGTCATGGGCATGTATGGCAGCAACACCAACTGGGCGACACGCCAACTGTGGAACCCGCAGACCAACCGTACCGAAGCGGCACAGTCGCGCGGTAGCGTAGATGGCGTCAACGCTGGCGTGTACGGCACGTGGTTCGGCAACGCCGACCGCCAGGCTGGCCCTTACGTGGACACGTGGCTGATGGCCGGCACCTACAAGAACACGGTGGGCGGCAACGTCAATGGCGGGCTGGCGACCGATTCGTACCGATCGCGCACGCTGACGGGCTCGATCGAAACGGGTTACGCATTCCCGCTGTTCGAGCAGGACGACACGCGCGTGGTCATCGAGCCGCAGGCGCAGGTCGTGTACTCGAACTACCGTGCCGGCGAGCACCGCGCACCGGCCGGGCTGGTCGGCCGCCAGAATGCAAGCAACGTGCTCACGCGCGTGGGTGTGCGGCTGCATGGCATCAGCCCAGATGGCCCCATGGCAGAGATGCACCCCTTTGCAGAAGCCAACTGGTGGCATGGGCGTGCGGCACAAACCCAGACCATCGACGGCAATCGGTTCGACCTGGACGTGGGGCGTAACCGGTTGGAGCTCAAAGTCGGCGTGCAAGGCCAGTTGACCAAGCGCTGGTCGGCAACGATCACAGGCGGTGTGGAGAGCGACCTGGGCGGCTATGCCGCGCTGAAGGGCCAGATCTCCGCCAAATACACCTGGCATTGATGTAACGCGCCCCGCCAGCGTGCGGGGTATTCACTAACGCCCTGGTTGTTTTCGAGCAGCCGGGGCGTTGTTCTTTCTGCTGCCTGTTGGTCATCGGAACAAGCACAAAAGAAAAGGCGCCCACCAGGGGCGCCCTTCCGATGCAGCGAGAAGCAATCCTCGTTACATCGTCATCATGTTGGCGTTCATGTTGTGCATGACCCACAGCGAACCGACGATCACAATCGCCAGGATCAGCAGCGTGAACAGGAAAGCCATCACGTTCCAGCGCTGGGCGGACGAGCCATCCAAGTGCAGGAAATAGATCAGGTGCACGACGATCTGCACGACCGCCAGGGCCATCACCGTCACCAGCACGGTGCCGTGCGAGTAGCCGCCGTCCATCACCATCTTGAACGGGATGGCCGTCAGGATCACCGCCAGCACGAAGCCGATCAAGTAGCCCTTGACGGTGGCATGGCCGGCGCCGCCAGCGGCGTGACCGTGAGCCTCGTCATGCGCGGCGTGAGCCGCAACGTTGGTCTGTTCCATTTACATCGCTCCCAGCAGATACACGACGGTAAACACGCCGATCCACACCACGTCCAAGAAGTGCCAGAACAGCGACAGACACGCCAGACGGGTCGATTGGGTCTGCGTCAGGCCCTTCTTGCTGATCTGCCACATCATCACGACAATCCACAGCAGGCCGCTCGCCACGTGCAGGCCGTGGGTGCCGACCAGCGTGAAGAACGACGACAGGAACGCGCTGCGGTTCGGACCCGCACCTTCGGCAATCAGGTGGTGGAATTCATACAGTTCCATGCCAACGAACGCGGCGCCCAGCAGGAAGGTGATGCCCAGCCACGTCAGGACCAGGTCCTTGCGGCCGTTCTGCAGGCTGACCATCACCATGCCGTAGGTGATCGACGACACCAGCAGGATGCCGGTTTCCACCGCCACGAACGACAGGTCGAACAGCTCCTTGCCGTTCGGACCACCTGCGGTCGCGTTGCGCAGCACGCAGAACGTGGCGAACAACGACGCGAAGATGATCAAGTCGCTCATCAGGTACACCCAGAAGCCGAAGACCTTGGTGTCTGCGACGTCGTGGTGGTGCGCATGGTCATGCGCGTGGTCGTGGCCGTGCGCGTGAGCGTGCGCCGAGTGGCCAGTGCGACCGTCTAGAACATTGGAAGCCATGGTTTAAGCCTGCGAACCGATACGTTGGAAGTAGGCCGACTCGGTCTCGTGGACCTCGTGAGCGGGCACGTAGTAATCGACGTCATCGTCGTTACTGCGGAGGATGAAGCTGCCGATCATGCCGACCAGACCCAGCACGGCCATCCACCAGATGTGCCAGATCAGCGCGAAGCCCAGCACGATCGAGAACATGCCGATGAAGAAGCCGGCGCCGGTGTTCTTCGGCATGTGGATCTTCTCGTAGCTGGCCGCCACCTGCGTCGGCACCTCACCGCGCGCCTTCATGTCGGCGAAGGCGTCGATGTCGCGCACCACCGGCAGGACCGGGAAGTTGTAGTGCGCCGGCGGCGACGACGTCGCCCACTCCAACGTACGGCCACCCCACGGGTCGCCCGTCAGGTCAGCCAGCGCATGACGGTTGCGGATGCTGACGAAGATCTGGATCAGCTGCGAAGCGATACCGCAGGCGATGATCGCAGCGCCGATCACGGCGACGATCAGCCACGGCTGCCATGCCGGATTGTCGGTATGGTTCAGACGACGCGTCATGCCCATGAAGCCCAGCACGTACAGCGGCATGAAGGCGGTGTAGAAGCCCACGAACCAGCACCAGAAGGCGCGCTTGCCCCACTTCTCGTCCAGCTTGAAGCCGAAGGCCTTCGGGAACCAGTACGTGATACCGGCCAGGTAACCGAATACCACGCCACCGATGATGGTGTTGTGGAAGTGAGCGATCAGGAACAGGCTGTTGTGCAGCAGGAAGTCGGCGCCCGGCACGGCCAGCAGCACGCCGGTCATGCCGCCGATCACGAAGGTGATCATGAAGCCGATCGTCCACAGCATCATCGAGTTCAGCTCGACGCGGCCGCGGTACATCGTGAACAGCCAGTTGAAGATCTTCACGCCCGTCGGGATCGAGATGATCATCGTCGCGATACCGAAGAACGCGTTGACGTTCGCACCCGAGCCCATGGTGAAGAAGTGGTGCAGCCACACCAGGAACGACAGCACGGTGATGCCGGCGGTTGCCCACACCATCGACGTGTAGCCGAACAGCTTCTTGCGCGAGAACGTCGAGACGATTTCCGAGAACATGCCGAACGCCGGCAGGATCAGGATGTACACCTCGGGGTGGCCCCAGATCCAGATCAGGTTCACGTACAGCATGGCGTTGCCGCCCAGCTCGTTCGTGAAGAAGTGCATGTCCAGATAGCGGTCAGCGCCCAGCAGTGCCAGCGCCACGGTCAGCACCGGGAAGGCAGCCACCACCAGGATCATTGCGCACAGCGACGTCCACGTGAAGATCGGCATGCGCATCAGCGTCATGCCCGGCGCGCGCATCTTGAAGATGGTCGCGACGAAGTTCACGCCGGTCAGCAAGGTGCCCAGGCCGGATATCTGCAAGGCCCAGATGTAGTAGTCGACCCCCACGCCCGGGCTGTAAGCCAGCTCCGACAGCGGCGGGTACGCCAGCCAGCCGGTCTTTGCGAACTCACCCACGCCCAGCGACACGTTGATCAGCACCACACCGGCAGCGGCCAGCCAGAACGACAGCGTGTTCAGGAACGGGAACGCCACGTCACGCGCACCAATCTGCAGCGGCACGATCAGGTTGATCAGGCCCGTCATCAGCGGCATGGCCATGAAGAAGATCATGATCACGCCGTGCGCGGTGAAGATCTGGTCGTAGTGCTCAGGCGGCAGATAGCCGGCACCGCCGCCCGAGGCGACCGCCAGTTGCGAGCGCATCATGATGGCGTCGGCAAAGCCGCGCAGCAGCATCACGATGGCCAGAATGCAGTACATCACGCCGATCTTCTTGTGATCGACCGAGGTGATCCACTCATTCCAGAGGTAGGTCCACTTCTTGAGATAGGTGATCAGGCCAAACAGGCCTGCGCCACCCAGCAGAATGGCCGACACCGTCACGACCACGATGGGCTCGTGCAGCGGGATGGCCTCCAGACTCAACTTGCCAAACATCGTCAACTCCTAGGAATTCGTGCGCACTGCGGTGGCAGCGGCGGGCACCGGCAGGGCGGACTGCACCGGGGCCGGAGCGGAAATCGCGTCGGCCGTCTCGACGGTGCAGCTGGCACCACCAATGGCCTCATCGAGCGTCAGAACCTTGTCCGACTCGCCCATGTATTTGTGCAGGATGCTGTGATACAGCGTCGGGTCCACGTTGGCGTATGCCGCCGGCGGCACCTTCTCGCTCGGCTTGGACAGCTCGGCGTAGCCTTCCTTAGTCAGGTTCTGCGACGAGGCACGGACCTGCTTGACCCAGGCGTCGAACTCTTCGTTCGTCATCGCCGTCGCCTTGAACTTCATGCCCGTGAAGCCCGAGCCCGAGTAGTTGGACGACATGCCGTCAAACACGCCGGTCTCGTTGGCGATCAGGTGCAGCTTGGTCTGCATGCCCGCCATGGCGTACACCTGGCTACCGAGCTGCGGGATGAAGAACGCGTTCATCACCGTGTCGGACGTGATCTTGAAGTTGATCGGCGTGTTGGCCGGGAACGCGAGCTGGTTGACCGTCGCGATCTTCAGTTCCGGATAGATGAACAGCCACTTCCAGTCGAGCGAGACGGCCTCGACGGTGATCGGCTTCACGTCCGATTGGATGGGCTTGTACGGATCCAGCGCATGCGTGGACTTGTAGGTGATCCAGCCCAGCACAACGATGATCAGGCACGGGATCAGCCACACCACCGCCTCGATGGCGTTGGAGTGCGACCAGTCCGGCTCGTAGCGCGCCTTGGTATTGGTGGAGCGGTACTTCCACGCAAACACCAGCGTCAGCACGATCACGGGAATGACCACCAGCAGCATCAAGCCGGTTGCCACCAGGATCAGCGTCTTCTCCTCCGCCGCGATCATCCCCTTCGGGTCGAGGACCGTCAGGTTGCAGCCCGCAAGCAGGAGCGGGAGGCTTGCGGCCAGGAGCCGCTTCATATGTGGAACGAGTGTGTTCTTCATGTCTTGCACAATTGCGCCGGCGATGCTTCCGGCCATCACGAGAGCCACGCGGCCAAGATGGCAGCCGCAGGCGGAAAAACGCAGGAAATGAGAAAGACCGTGCTACCGACACCTCGGGACTTGCCGGGGTACTGCAGCGGATCTTTGATCACATCAGGCGCCGGTCAGGGAGAAGCTGAAACCAGCGCGCCCCTATGGCTAGGCGGGCTGCGCTCATGGCTGGCATGAGCGAAGCCAAACGCCGCCGCATCGCACAAAGCGATGGACGACCGAGGGGGCGCGAATGGAGTCGGAGCAGGCACTACGTCATGCGCCCGTTGGGGCGAGCGCGGTTGGGAGTGGAATGCGGGCGCGATCTTACCGCCAGACGGCGCTCGGGAACGCGCAATTTGCTCAGGCAAATAGAAATCCGGGCCAATTGACAAGTGACGCCCGCGCCGTCCGACAAGGGTTTACGCGGCTTTGCGGGTAAGCCAATCGAAAGTGCCTGTTGTTGCACTGCGACAATCAGCCACAGTGGCGCGCACCCGACGCCGGCCCCAAATCTGCGCCCCAGTTCGGCGTAAAGAGAAGCGTCGCGCGCATCGTTGCCGACTGTTGCGGGGTGGGGCCGTCCCGGCGGCCCTCCCTCGGTTATTGGGTCAACAATCCGGCGATTCGCACCAACACCAGCCCAGCCGCCACCACAAGGTAACCGCGCAGCACAAACATCCATGTGCGCTTGAGCGGCGTCCAGCGGGCTGGGGTGAGTTGCTCCAGCGGCGGCATGGTCCAGCGATCACGATCCAGCACGCTCACACGCTGCGGGTGCCGCGGCCGGCGCGATTGCCGACCTCGCTGCTCGATGCGCCAAAGCACCGACGACATGACGATGGCGATGAGCGAACCGCCGATCAGGATCGCGCCGATCTCGAACTCGCCAATCCCCGGAAACAGCACCGCCGCCGTCAGGATGACGGAGAGCATCACCAGCACCGCCACCACGCCGCCGGTGAAGATGTTCATCGCGCGGCCGTTCGTCCACGGGCCGAGCACGGCCTTGTCATTGCACAACAGCAGCAGAAACACCGTCGCGCTCGGCAACAGCACGCCCGCCAGCGATTGCACCGCGTTGGTCAGCAGCCCGAGCGGCACGCCGGGCGTCAGCACCAATCCCGCAGCCAACAAGGTCAGCCCGAAGTAGATCGCGTAAAAACCCTTGGCCTCCGTCGGCTTGCGATGCAGCGAGTGCCGCACGGCAAACACATCGCCAATCGCATACGCCGTCGACAACGACACCGCGCACGCGCCGATGATGCTGGCGTCCAGCAGCGCAATTGCAAACAGCACGCCGGCCCAGCGGCCCGAATGGGCCTCCAGCCCTTTGGCCGTGCCGAGCGCATTGGTGTAGTTGCCGAACGCGGGCGTGCCTTGGAAGGCCTGGGCGCTGAACGCGATCATCGCCACCGCACCGGCAATCACCAGCACGATGCCCAGCCACAGGTCCGCTCGCTCATAGCGGATGAAGCGCGCGGTGATGCGCTTGTCGATCACGTAGCTCTGCTGGAAGAACAACTGCCACGGCGCCACCGTCGTCCCCACGATGGCGATGATCAGCAACATCACCTCGGCCAGCGGCGCACCGGCCGGGAGCGCAGGTACGAAGAAATCGCGCGCCACCTGCCCCATCGGCGGATGCACCATCACGAACACGGGAATGAGCGTGAGGCTGCCCGCCACCAGCGCCAGCGCAAAGCGCTCGAAACGGCGGAAATCTCCGGTGGACGCCGCCAGCATCACCAGCGCCGCCGCCGCGCACACACCCCAATGGCGCGGGATGCCGAGGTACTCCAGCGCCAGGCTGATGCCGATGAACTCTGTCACCAGCGTCAGCGCGTTCACCAGGAACAAATCGATGACGGAGAAGCTGCCCCAGAACTTGCCGAAGCGCGCAAAGATCAGCCGCGCATGGCCGACGCGCGTGACGGCGCCCAGGCGCAGCACCATCTCCTGGTTCACGTAGAGCACGGGGATCAGCAGCAACAGCGTCCACAGCAGCGTGGTGCCGTAGTTTTGCCCGGCCTGCGTGTAGGTGCCGAAGGCGCCGGCATCGTTGTCGCCGACCGTGACGATCAGGCCGGGGCCAAGGATGGCCAGCAAGGTGCGCAGGCGCGCGCGCCAGCTATCGCGTGCGCCAGTGTCGTGGTGCGCGATGGTGCCAAGCGCGCCACGGATGTCGCCCACATGGGCGCTATCAAGAGCGGCATGACGGGGTGGTGTGTCGATGCCCGAAGTCAGTTGGGTCATAGCGACCTCCGATTTGTTATTGGGTGGTGGGACGACCTGCCGGTTACCAGTAGGTGCGCGACAGCCGGATGGCGGCAGCGGCATAGCCGTGGCTGGAGAGCGCTTGGCCGCCGTCGCCGGCGCGGCGGTTGGACGTGGTCGGCACAGCATTGGCACGCTCGGGCGCACCGGCGCGGGCCTGCACGAACGGCGAGCTGAACGGCAGCGCGATGGCCGAGAAACGGCGGGCGGGAATGTTGAATTTGCGCATGGAAACTCCTCGCCACATGGGCGCAACAGGTGCGCGGCATGCGGCAATCGCCGCACAGGGGTCGTCTTACCCTGGCGGCAGATTCAAACAATCAAGGAGCGATGCAGACACCGCTGCCTTGCCTAGGCGGCAAGTCAGCAGCAGGGAAAACCGTGCGGCGGACTCGCCTAGTGGGATACCGATGAAGATGTCGGGTAAGGTCGACTCGGACTGTCCATATGGGTCCTCCGTGCGTCTTAGAACTCCGCGTGGGCGCGAATGCCAAAGAACTTGGCAGGCCCGCGGTCCCGGTTGTAACCGGGGTTCTGGATCAACTGAAAATCGGGGCTGAGCGTGATGCCCTTGGCCGGTTGAAAGCTGTAAAACACTTCGATGATGCGTTCGTGGCCATAGTTCAACGCGCCGTCGCCCAGGAATGCGCCGCTGCCACCGGCCGCCAGATACGCCCGGTGATCCGGCCCGAGCATGTTCAGCGAAAAGGCCGCGCCGACCACGTCGTCAGGTCGCCCCCACGATGCACCCTTGAGCAGGCCACCGAACGACACATTGCGGCCGGCCTCCGTAAAAGCATAGGTCTCCGTCTTGTCATCCGACCAGTTCAAACGGGTGAACAGGCCCAGGTTTTCACCCACCTTTTGCTCGAAGGACAAACCCACACCCACCTTGGCATGCTCACGGCGCACCAGGCTCAGATCGGGCGTGCTGCCCGTGGACTGGCCGAGCGCCATCGCATCGTCAAAACGGCCCATGCGCGCGACATTGCGCCAGCCGAGCAAGCGCACCTTGCCCTCCTGGCCGAACAGCGTGTAGCGCTTTTCAAGCTCCAGCATGTCGCCGTAATGCTTGAGAAAGCGCGTGTCGAGGGGCAAGCCGTTGGACTCCAGCGGTTGCAGGAATCGGCCGGCGCGGACCGCCCAGCCGAGTTCGCTGTCGATGTATTCCAGCGCGACACCCCAGCTATAGCCACGCGCATCGGCCGCATAGTCGAACGACGGATGCGTCATGAACGACCAGTTCAGAAACTGCGTGCGGGGATCGTGCGCATACTCCACGGCATCGAACACATCGAGCACCGGCAGGTTGCCTACCGTTAGCACCACGCGACGCTTGTCGACCACGTCGGCAAACTGGTTGAAGTCAGCGTCGATCTTTTCCCCGCCGTCACCGCTACCACCCAGCCCCCAGGTCTGACGCATGAAAACGCGGGCGCGGTACAGCGTCGGATCAGTGCCCGTCACCTTCGCCAACTCCCCGTTGGTTGGGCCGCCCAGGCCATGCAGATCGGAGAACGCCTTGCCCATCACCACTTCCGGGTTGAAGTGGAACTCCGCGCCCTTCCACAGCCGCATCCCCAAGTCCAGGGTCGTACTGAAGGAATAGCTGGTGGCGCGGCCCGGTGTCAGGCTGTTGTCACCGCTGTATGGCGCGTTGAATGCCGGCTTGGCTTGCCAGACCCAGGTGGACTGGCCATGGAACCCGAAGCGGTCGCCCAACTCACCCCCGGCGATCAGCGGCGCATCGGCAGCCGGGGCCTCTTCCGCGCGGGCAGCCTGTGCACAAACCGACAGCAGTGTGATCACAGCCAACAACGCCGGACGGCGAAGCGCAGCGGCGCGTACCAGAACCAGCGGACGTACTGCGACCCAAGCGTATTGCAGCATTGAGAGAAACAACATGACACCTCCCCCGTTCGCTTCTATGACGAACGTAGGCATGAGCCGACCACAGCCCTCCCAGGAAACCACGCACGCAAAGGCGCACGCAGCCACATGGCCGTGTCGGTAAAGCAATCGAATTGAGGGAAGCGACTTGCGCGGAGAACCCACGCAAGTGCCACTACCCGCCGTGCAATGCGGCTAGGCAGTGGTGAGGCGCGAAAGCGACGCGCCGAGACTGTCTAGCCGTTCAATGTGCGATCGAAGATCGACTAGAACAACTGTCCATGGAGAACATCTCCGTAGCTATGACGGGGCGCAGAGTAGCAAAGTGTGGTTGGAATCGGCAAGCGCTTTTTGGCGGCGTGCGGCCCAAAGAAAACGGCCTCGAGAGGAAGGCCGTTTCGCGATGCCCCGATGGCAACACAGGCGATAGCGACGGTCGTCCAAGCCGGACCGCCGATTATTTGATAATGGAAAACCCCAATATGCTGCCTTGGCCATCATCACTTTTACAGCATTATGTCTAGCACCCCTATTTTTGCACGGCGCAATCGGTTACCTATCCAAATGGTGGATTGATCTTCATTCCATTAATCCGGCGCCGACCTTTGGCGGAATAAAACGAATTAAAAAACTTTCAATGGAATTAAAAATCGAGCCATGCCAGACTTGCGCCGCGACCGGTTTTCCGCGGGTGAAACCGCGCCGGCCTATCCCACGGCATGCCAGGCAACTGGCGCCAGTACGGGCTCCCCGGTCGTCCTCAGGGCTTTTCAGATCCTCGTCCTCACACTTGCGCCCTCGGCCCATTCGCGAGCGGTGAATGACGTGCCGTCGAATTGCGCATGCGATGCCGCCTGCCTGCCAGGCGCGTTCGGCCGGATCGTCATTTACCGCTAGGTATTTGATCCGGATTTTGCGCGGGCGCAAACCATAATGGTGACAATATGGACACAACCAGGTGGCAGGAAGATCTGCTTGCGGACATGAACAAGCTATTGTGCGCGCGCGAGGCATTCCAGCGCGTGGAGCGTGCGGCGCACGCGCTTGGCTTCGACCTGTGCGCATACGGTGTGCGCATGCCGTTGCCGCTGTCGCGGCCGCGCACCACCATACTCAGCAATTTCCCGTCGGCCTGGCAGGCGCGCTACCAGGAGGCCAACTATCTCGAGATCGATCCCACGGTCGCGCACGGACGGCGCACGACGGTGCCGCTGGTGTGGTCCGACAGCGTGTTCGCGAACACGCCCGAGTTCTGGGAGGAGGCGCAGTCGGCCGGCTTGCGCGTGGGCTGGTGCCAGTCCTGCTTCGGCGCCGACGGCATGGGCAGCATGCTCACGCTCGCGCGCAGCGCCGGGCCGGTCTCGGCGAGCGAGCTCGAAAGCCAGGAGCTCAGGATGCGCACGCTCGTCAGCGTGAACCACATGGTGTTTTCGCGCCTGCTCGGCGCCGGCTCGTCCGCCGCCCCCCCTGAAAAGCTGTCCCGCCGCGAGACCGAGGTCCTGCGCTGGGCGGCGGACGGCAAGACATCGATCGACATCGCCGACATCCTGCACCTGTCCGTGGACACCGTGAACTTCCACACGAAGAACGCCGTGCGCAAGCTCAACGCGCCGAACAAGACCGGCGCGGTCGTGCGCGCGGCCATGCTCGGTCTGCTGCACTCCTGAACTCACGCCGAGTCGGCCAGGCGCACGTCGGTCACTGAAAGCAGCCGCTGCCCGCTGACGAGCGAGCCCGCAGCCTCGACAAGCGCCTGCCGGTGCGAGTCGCTCACCGCGATGCCCGCCTCGGGCAGCTTGCCGGCCAGATACTCCAGCAGCACGGCGTCGTCGAGCCGGTAGTCCGGAATCACGCCGCTGTGCAGATGCCATGCCAGCGCCGCGCACGCGCAGGCCAGCAGCGTGATGTAGCGCTCGCCCAGTTGCATGGCCGTCACGGTGTCGGGCGCAAGCGCAGACTGCGCCATCGCGGCATCGCAGTCGGCAAGCCAGGTCCGCACAGCTGTCTCGAGCGCCGACAGTGCCTGTGCCACGGCCGGCGGCATCTCACTCGGCATCCCGGGCGAGGTTTTGCGCATGGCCTCGCGCATCGCGAAGAACGCCGGCAGCAGGCAATCCTCTCCGCCGGCGCCAAGACGAAGGTCGGACTGCGCCGGCCAGCCCTTGCAACTGCCGTCGCGCCACAGCAGCACGGCGGCCTTGTCGAGCCAGCCCGCGCCGGGCCCTTCGGCCAGCCGCTCGCGCAGCTTCGTGCAAAGCGCGCGCAGTTGCCCGGCGATCAGGCTCAGGTTGACCTGCGTGCTGCCGTCGAACAGGCTCACGACCTGGCTGTCGCGCATCTGCTTCTGGAACATGCCCCACGGATATTCGCTGCGCACGTAGTGGCGTGCGCCGAGCACGAGCGCCAGTTCGCGGCCGATCGCCTCGGTCTCGCTCGGTACGTAGAACTTCGCCACGGCCGACAGCACACTGAGCTCGGCGGGCCGAGCCGTGATCGCACGGCAGGCCACCTGGGCCACGACGTCGGCGACGAGAATGCCCGCATAGCAGCGGGCGAGCCGCGCCCGCACGGCCGGGATGTCGATCGCAAGCTTGCCGTAGAGCTCGCGCGTGCGCGCGAAGCGGAACGTCAGGCGGAACATCGTATCGACCGCGCCGAGCGAAAAGCCCGCGCACAGCACCCGCGAGATCTGCAGCGTCTTGAGCACGGTCGGCAGCGCGCCTTCGGGGCACGGCAGCAGCGCGTCCGCGCCGCATGGATACGCTTCCAGCCGCAGCCCGCTGATATCCGCGCCGCGGATGCCAAGCGTGCGGATCTTGTCGAGCGGCTGCCACCCCGGCGCATTCGTGCCATCCGCGCCGTCCGTGCCATCTGGCTGGCGCAACCACAGCAGGCCGAGCCCGGCGCCGCCGTCCTCGCGTTCGACGCGGCACAGCACGGTCAGGCAGGCGCCGCGCGTGGCATTGTTGATGAGCCATTTGGTGCCGTCGGCCACGAAGCCCTGCCCCTGTGCGCGAAGCCGAAAGCCCGTGGACAGAATATCGCTGCCGTGCTCTTTCTCGGTCAGCGCGAGGCACGCTAGCCGGCCCTCTCTCAGCAACGCCGCCGCGTCGCGCTGCTGCGCGGCGCTGCCGGCGAGCCAGACCGGAATGCTGCCGAGGAACGCCTGCCCGAACGCGATCGCCGTGGTGAGATCGCGCCGCGAGATGAGGCGCGACATCAGCATCGCCTCTTCCAGCTCGCGCAGCGCACCGCCGAACGGCTCCGGAATCAGCTGCTCAAAGCAGCCCAGCGCGTGCAGCCGCTCAAGATGCGGCTGCGGAAACGCCTCTTGCTCGTCGAGCGCGAGCGCGCTGTCGAAGCGGATCGCCGCGTGCGCCTGCAACGGGCTGCCCAGCGCGGCCTCCAATGCCTCGCCGGACTGTATTGCCTTGGGGTCCATCAAAACTCTCCTTGCATCAGGGGAACACCTTTGTCGAAAGGCAGGGTTGGGGGCCGCTCATGCCGGTAAGACGAGTACGTGGGCCGTGCCGGCGTCGGCCGCGCACAGCGCGCGCCAGCGGTTGGCGCCGGCCACCCGCGCCGGCAGCGCGCCGCCCTCCGGCCCCGCGCGCCACAGCGGACGATCTGGCGCCTGCCAGCCCGCAAGGTGCAGCGCCTCGGCAAAGCGCGCAAAGCTGCCCTCGCCCATCGCCTTGAAGAGCGCCTCCTTCAGGCACCAGAGATAGGCGCGCGCCGCTTCCGGCGGACCGGACAGCGCCTGCTGGACAACGCGCACCTCGGCGGGCCGCAACAGCGCCTCGAGGCTGCGCGCGCGCAACGCCTCGAAGCCCTCGAGGTCGACCCCGACCGGCATCGCGCCGACGGCCGCCATGGCCAGGCGCCGGCTGTGGGTGATCGACACATAGAGCGGCAGGCCGTGGAACTCGGGGCGTCCTTCCTCGTCGTTGACGATCGTCCACGTGGACGCGGGCGGCGCCGCGCGCGGTGTCAGGCGCGCGAGCAACAGGCGCAGCGCGTGCTTGGCGGCAAGACGTCCACCGAGCCATTCGATACGGCGCTTGCGCAGCGCAAAGCCCTGCAGCCGCGCGAGCTCGCCCGCGTCGAGCCACTCGCTCGCGTGCCAGCGCTCGCAGTCCTGGCCCGGGCAGTCGGCCGCCAGCGCCTCGAGGTCGATGCGCCAGCTGCACAGCGCGTTGCCCTGCGCCATGCCGGGCGCCGCGCCAAGGCTCGCCGGCGGCTCAGGCATTGCGCTCGAAGCCCGGCGGCACCGGCACGCCCGCGAGCTGGCTCGCGACGGTCGCCATGCGTCCGAAGCGCGCCTGCAGGCTGCGAAAGAGCGGCAGTTGCATGTCGCGCTCGAAGTCCGCCAGGCTGCTCACGTGGACGATCTCGAAGAAGTCGCAGTCCGCCCCCTCGGCCGCCTCGTACACGTGAAAGCGCAGCACGCTCGGCAGGTCGCGGCAGGCGGCATAGTCGACGTCCCTGACCCAGGCGATGAATGCTTCGCGGTGGGATGGGTCCAGCAGGCGGATGCGGTCGATCAGGATTGGCATGATGTGGTTTCAGTGGCGGGGATCGGATTGCGTATCGGACTGCGCGCGGGCGGGCTCGATCTCGACCGCGCCCGATTCGCCGTCGAGCGACACCCAGTCGCCCGTGCGGATGCGCGCGGTGGCGTTGCCCGTGTTGACCACGCATGGCAGGCCGAACTCGCGGGCGACGATCGAGCTGTGCGAGAGCATCGAGCCCACGTCCGTGACGATGCCGCCGGCCAGCGCAAAGAGCGGTGTCCAGGAGGCATCGGTGAAGCGCGTCACGATGATCTCGCCCTTCTGCAATTCGCCCGCCTGCGCGTCGACGTCGTGGATCACGCGCGCCTTCGCGCGCACGCGCCCGCGCGACGTGCCGAGGCCAGCCAGCGCGCCTTGCACGGTGCCGTCTCCGTCTGCCTGCGCGCCACGCGGCCGCGCACTCGCCTGACCGAAGAACGTGAGCGGCGGTTCGTCGTCGCGCACGCGCGCCTCGTGCAGCCGGCGTGCGGCATCGATGCGCGCGCGCGGGAAACACTCGGCCGCGCTCGCGTCGCCGTTTGCGTACGCGCACAGGTCGGCGAAATCGAGGTACGCGAACTCGCGCGCGTCGTGCAGCACGCCTTCCGCCCCAAGGCGGCGGGCCAGCTCGACGAGCACGCGGCGCACAAGCCAGATCGAGGTGATCATGCTCATGCGCGTCTCCTCGCGCAGCTCGCTGCAGCCGCAATAGAGACGGATCACACGGCGCACCACGGCGCGCTTCCACACCGGTAACCGACGCAGCAATGCCTCGGTGTCCTCGCCGCCAGCGGCCGCCTCTGTCGCGGCAGTCAGGCGGTCTTCGACGGTGTTGCCGCGCTCGAGGTAGATCTTGAGGATCTGGAACACGTAGGTCGGATCGTCGATCCAGCGCGGGTGGGAGAGCTCCATCTCTTGCCGTGCGCGCACGCCGTTCTCGCGCAGGAACGGCGCGAGCTCCGCGCGCAGGAAGATGGCGCCCTCGGCGCCCCGGCCCAGCGCCGCATGCAGTTCGCCGGCCGGCAACGCGCGGATCATCGCCTCGACGCGCGGATAGCGCTCCAGCGACTGGCGCAGCGTCCAGATGTCTTGCGCGCTGCGGATCGTGCGCAGGTTCGACATATCGCCCTTGAGCCGATTCTGCAGATGCGTGCCCACGCCCGGCAGCCATGCGTGACAGAGTTCCTCGAGCAGGCCATACGTGGCGAACGCGTTGATGTAGAACGGCAGGTAGCCGATATGCATCGCGCGGAAGTAGTCGAGCGCGTGCGTCAGTTCCTCGCGCAGCTGGTCGAGGCCCATCGCCGTGAGGTCCTGCGCCGCCGCGCGATCGAACTCGCGATAGCGCGACGCGACCATCCGCGCGGCGCGCGCCTTCGCCCCCGCCAGCTCGCCGAGCGTTTTCCAGACCCAGTACGCGCACGAGCGCAGCCGCGAGCCGCGATGGCGGTCCCCGTACGGATTGCGGTAGCCGGTGAGATCCACGTCCTCGCTCGCGAAGCGGGCCAGGAACGGCCGCTGGTCGAGCCCCGCCGGGGTCTGCGAAAGCAGGTACGCCGTGTAGGCAACGTTGAGGTAGACGTGGCCCTTGTAGTAACCCATGTACTCGTCAGGATCGCCCAGGTCCAGCAGCCCGATGCCCGTACCGCACGCCCGGTGCACCTTGTACTGGTAGTGACGCGCGAACGAGATGCCGAGCGGCGTCATGCGCCCCGTGAAGATCTCGCCGATATCCATGCGCGACCACAGCGCGCGTTGCGCCACATCAGGCGCGGGCCGGCCCTGATGCGGCGTGGCCGGCTCCGCCACGCTCGTGATCGGCCGGCTTTGCAGCAGCCACGTGGTGTCGCCGTGCTGCGCCCATTCGATGTCCTGCGGGCCGCCGAAGAGCACGTTGCAGCGCTGCAGCAGCAAGCCGACCGCGCGGGCGCGCGTGGCGTCCAGCACCGGTGCCTCGCGCAGCGCCGGCGGTACGTCCTGCTCCACCACCCGCGCCGCGCCGGCATCCCACTGCACCGCCGATGGCTTGGGCCGGATCGCCCGCTCCACGATGCCGAGCCCGGCGGCGTCGATCCGGTAGAGGTCCGAGCTCACGCGCCCCGACACCAGTCCCTCGCCGAGCCCGTAGCAGGCCTCAACGACCCAGGCATCGTCGCGCCCGCTCACCGGATCGTGCGCAAACGCGACGCCCGCGCGTTCGGCCGGCACCATCGTCTGCACGACGACCGCCATCGCGAGCGCCTCGCCGGCCGCCGCCGCGCCGCGCTCGCGGCGGTATGCCAGTGCGCCGGCGTTCAGCAGCGACGCCCAGCAGTCGCGCACGCTGTCCAGCACGCTGTCGGCGCCGCGCACGTAGAGGAACGTGGCGTACTGACCCGCGAACGAGTGCGCCACCGAATCCTCGCCGAGCGCCGACGAGCGCACGGCCACCGGCGCGGCGCCCAGCGCGGCATGCGCCTGCAGGATCTGTTCCGCCGCGCCCGGCGGAAACGCGGCGCGGCGGATGCGCTGCGCGATATCGGCGAGCGCCGCTTCGTCGCCGCGCGCCCATGCCTGCGCCAGATCGAGATCGTTGTGGGCAAGAAAACGCCCGAAGGCGGCGGCGGGAATGCAGAACCCGGCCGGCACCGGCAGGCCCGCCGCGTGCATACGGGCCAGACTCCATCCCTTTCCACCCAACGCGTCCGCACCAAGCGCCAGCGCCGTGTCGAAGCCGAGCGCCCAGATGCCGCCGACAGCGGCACCGCCCGCCCCACCAGCATCACGCACATCACGCGCGGGCAACGCCTCGCGCACCGGGTCGTCCGGGCCGTTGCAAGGGCGTGGCAAGGGTTCGAGGGTCAGCGTATCCATGGGGCGCTCCGGTGGAGAAGGTTCGGCAAAAAGGTGTCGCGGGGGTGTCGCGGCGCGTCACGCAACGCTCGCGAGAAAGGCGTAATAGCTCTCGCCGGGCAGCACGCGCCTGTCCTGCACGTTGGCAAAGCCGTGTTCGCGCAGCAGCCGGGTGAGCGTCTCGCGCTGCGGCAGGCCGTCCTCGGTTTCGGAGAGCGCCCACCACAGATGCAGCGCGGCAATCGCGGCGCTGCCACCGCGGCAGCTCGTGGTCAGCAGCAGGCGCCCCTGCGGCCGCAGCAGCGCCCGCACCTTGCGCAGCAGCGCCGCGCGGCGCTGGCCGCTGAAGTAGTAGATGTTGTTGTGCAGCGTGATCAGGTCGAACCGCTCGGACGTCTCGAAGCCGAGGATGTCCGCGTGTTCGATGCGCAAATCCGCGCCACGGTACCCGTTCGCAGTGAGGTTGCGCCGGGCCGCGTCGGCGACCTCGGCCTGGTAGTCGAGCGCGACCACGTGCAGCGCGGGTTGCCGCGACAGCATGTAGCCGACGTAGTGGCCCGCGCCGCAGCCGATCTCGAGTACCGAGGCGTCCGTGGCAGGCATCGTCTCGAACGCCCAGTCGATCGCCTCCTCGACGAGCGGCTCGAGGATGCGCGAGGCACGCGCGATCAGGTCGCCGTCCTGGTCGGCCAGCGTATAGGGGCGCGACTCGCGCAGCCGCTGCGGCGCCTGCAGGATCGCGTCGTAGTGATAGCGGCTCACCTCCTCGAACAGCGCGCCGAGCGTGGCGTTGCCGCTGTGCGCGAGCATCCGCGACAAGCGTCCGCGGAGCCGGTAGCGGCCGTCGCGACGCGCGATCTCGCCCGCCTTGACGCCGCACTCCAGCCACGCTTCCACGGCCGGCAACTGGCCTGGACCGAGCGCCATGTGGCGCGCGATGGCCTCGACGCCGCTCGGCTCGCGCGCCAGCAGCGCGAGCACGCCGTTCGCGCCTGCCGACGTGGCAAACGCACTGCGATAGAGATGATTGGCCTGTCCGCCCAGGCGCAGCATGGCGGGCAGGTTTTTTTCGAAGATCAGCTTGCGCAGCGTGGCCAGGTTCATGGTGTCGTTGTCTGTCGATGAGTGGGGTCAGCCGAGGGCATCGGCGTGCGAGTCAGGCGGAACAATCAGAAGTACCAGTCGAGACCGAGCTGCGCGATGCGCCCCTGGCGCCAGTACTCGCTCGCGACGCCGTTGCGCCGCCCGGTGCCCGTAAGCGGGCCGGCCACGCTCGCGCGCAGCACAACGTTGCGCTGCGGCGTGTAGCGCATCGCCAGCGTGAGCTGCTGGCCGTGGTCGGTCAGGTTTGTGAACCACAGGCCGTCCACGTGCACGAGCGGATGCGCCTCGTAAGAGATCGAGGCCCCGAGGTATTGCCTGCCCGAGCCCAGCCACGGCAGGTCGGCCTGGCGGCTGACCGGCGTCTGGTGAAGGTACTCAAGCGTGCCGATCGTGTTGGGCGCGAGTTTTCGGCTGGCCCCGAGCACCACGCGGTGGCCCCAGCCGCCGCGCACGTTGTCCTCTCCGCCGCCCGAGCAGCTGTCCGCGCGGCTGTCGCGGCCGCGGAACGCCAGCCCCTCGCCATACCAGTCCACGTCGGCCACGCCCGTGACGAGCGCACCCGCCGCCGCGAGATCGCAGTTGCGGCGCTGGCCGACAGAGAAGAACGACTTGCTCGTCTCGCCGCCATACTCGATCCGCTGCAGCCACTTCGCGCGCGTGGCGCCGCCGCCGTCCTGGCTTGCGCTCACGATGCTCTGCGTGCTCACGCGGTCGGTCACGTAATAGTCGAGCCGCGCCGCGTCCACGCCGGCCTTGTAGAGACGCTCCACATCGCCGGGAAGAAATGGCGCGTAGGTATCGGCCGGCGACCACAGCCGCGAGAGCGTGAGGCTCACCGGCTGGCGCCCGACCGTCACGCGCGCGCGCGAGAAGCTCGCCTGCGCATACAGCCAGTCCATGCCCATCGACTGCAGCGACTTACCGTCGCGCTCGCGCAGCGTGAGGCTGCGGATACGGTCGGCCTGGCCCTGGTTCTCCACGAGCGACTGCATGAGCCATGGCCGCGAGGTGCGCCAGTCTTCCACGTTCACGTGCGCGACCCCGCGCAGCGCGCCGTAGGTGGCCTCCGACGTGAGACGCAGCGTCGCCATGCTCGCGTAGCCGGCGCGGTCCTCGTCGCCCGGCCGGCTGGCGACCGCGCGGTACTGGAACACGCCGCCCCAGTCGATCTCGGGCCGGGCCGGGCGGGCCGCACCGGCACCCTCTGGGCGGCCCACGTCGGCACCCTCTGGCCCGCCGTTGCCGGAAAGCCCGAGCGCGTCGAGCACCGCCGCATCCTGTTGCGCGGCGGCGGGGCCTATGCCGCCGAGCATGAGCGGCAGCATCACCACGCCACCGCGCGCGAGCCGGCCCAGGATGCTAGGCCAGCGCATCGATCCGCTGCATGGTCTGTGGGGTCTGCAGGGGCTGTGTATCGGTGACGATCTTGCCGTCGCGCAGTGAGATCACGCGCCGGCCCCGCTCGATGACCTGCGGATCGTGCGAGCTGAACACGAACGTGACGCCCTCCTCTTCGTTCAGCCGCACCATCAGGTCCATCAGGTTCTTGGCCGATTTCGAATCGAGGTTGGCCGTGGGCTCATCGGCGATCACGAGCCGCGGGCGGCTGGCGATCGCGCGCGCAACTGCCACGCGCTGCTGCTGGCCGCCGCTCAGCTGGTCGGGAAAGCGGTCCGCGAGCTCGCCCAGGCCAAGCTGCCCCAGCACCTCGCGCGACACACGGCGGCGCTCGGCGGGCGGGCGGCCCTGGAACTCCATGACCATCTCGGTGTTCTCGGCCGCGGTCAGTACGGGCATCAGGTTGTACGCCTGGAACACGAAGCCGATCTCGTCGCGCCGGATGCGCGCGAGCTCGGTCATCGACGCCTGCGACAACGGCCGCTGGTTGAACGTCAGTTCGCCGGCCGTGGCGGTGTCGAGCAGGCCGATGATGTTCAGCAGCGTCGTCTTGCCGGAGCCGGACGGCCCCGCGATCACGGCGAAGTCGCCATGGCGAATGTCTAGGTTGATGTCGGAAAGCGCACTGACCGACTGTTGCTTGCGGCGAAAGACCTTGCCGATGCCGCGAAGCTGCACGATGGGCGCGAAGGCGTCTTGCTCAGCCATGTTGACTCGATTGAAGTGGAGAAAGCCGCCCGGCACGGTAAGCCGGGTAGACCGTGACGACGACGGTCAGCAGAAACACGAAGCCCGCGCCGGCGAACAGCTTTTTCGGCTGCAGGTACGAATAGAAGCGATCAGGCAGCAGCACGCCGCCCGCTTCGAGGCTCGTGCCGAAGATCTCGCGGAAGTTCAGGCCCTCGGTAGCGAAATGCAGATGCGCGGCATAACCGAGTGCGAGCCCGAGCACGACGCTGAGCGCCGCCAGATACAGCGCCTCGCGCAGCACCACGCGCGTGACGAGCAACGGACTCGCCCCGAGCGCGAGCATCACGCTGAACTCGCGCGCGCGCTTCATCACGGACATCACGATCGTGTTGAGGATGCCGGCCGCGACGACGATCATGACGATCACCATCAGCAGGTACATGCCGGCGGCGTCCAGCATCACGGCCGAGTACAGCTCCGGCGCCGCCTCGTTCCAGCGGCGCACCTGCAGCGCCTGTCCCTTCGCTTCGACGGGCAGCAGCGTGCGCAGCGCGGCGGCGGTCGAATCGAGCGCCGCGTCAAGCCCCGACTGATCGTGCAGGTAGAGCGCGATCTCGCTGACCCCGTCGCCCGCGCGCGCGAGACGCTGCGCCTCCGCAAGCGGCAGCTCAACCCAGAACGCATCGAGCTCGACCATGCCCGTGTGGAAGATCCCGGCCACGCGGAACGCCGCGCGCGCGAAGTCCTGGCCCGTGGCGGGCTTGACCGTCAGCGTCACGCGGTCGTCGAGCCCCACGCCGAGCGCGCGAGCCAGGCGCGAGCCGATCACGACAGGCGGCAGCTGGCCGGCGGGCGTGTGCGCCGCGCTCGCGTCCAGCGGCGCGCCCTGCACGATGGCCTTGTGGTCGGCGATGCCCGACACCTGCGTCTCGAGCCCGGGCACCACGCCGGACGCGGTGACGGCCACCGTATTGCCGCCCGACTGCACCATCGCGTTCAGGCGCAGGCGCGGCACCACGTGGCTCGCCTGTGGCAGCGTCGCACGCAGGCGTGCGGCGAGGTCCTCGCCATTCGCGACGAGCCGGTCCAGCCCCGGGTTGTCGGCATAGCCGCGCTCGGACACGAGCAGATGGCCGAGGCCCATGCGCACGCCAACGTCGATCATCGCCTTGTGCCCGCCTTCCGAGAGCCCCTGGAAAATCGTCATCAACGCGACAGTGGCGACGACGATCAGGGCCGTCAGCACGCTGCGGCGACGGTTGCGCAGCAGGTTGCGCAGCGCGAGTCTGTGTTCCATGGTCATTTGACGGACAATCCTTGCGCGGCGGGAATGCGCGTGGCCACCGCGGCCGGTACCAGCGCCGCCAGCAAATTGATGAAGAACAGGCACACGAGCGGGATCAGCGCGCTCTCCGGCGACAGGCTCGCGCGCAGCACCGGCGCCACGCTCACGCCCGACATCGAGAACTCGCCGAACGCCGACACGTCCAGGCCGTGCGTATGCAGCCATCCCTGCGCGACGTAGCCGAGCCCAAGCCCGACCAGGCACGCAAGGGCCGTGAGCCAGAAGGTCTCCAGCATCACGAGGCCCATGATGTGGCGCGGCGCCTGGCCGAGCGCCTTGAGCAGGCTGATTTCGTGCTGGCGCTCGAGCACGCCGACGAGCATGGTGTTGAGCACGCCGATGCCGGCAACGAGGAACACGATGAACACGAGCGTGCCCATCAGCGCCCGGTTGGATGCGATCAGCGCCATGATGTCCGGCCGCAACTGCGACCACGCCTGCACGAGCTGCGGCGCACCGCCCGGCGCCGACAGCGCGCGGCCGAGCGTGGCGGCCACGTCGACCGCATCCCGCGGATCACGCACGCGGATCGCAATTTCGTGCGCCTGCGCTTCGAGCAGCAGCATCTTCTGCAGATCGTCCGCCTGCATCAGCACGCGCGAGCGGTCTGTGGCGTCGAGTCCCGATCGCGAGATGCCGGCGACTTCGAGATCGAGCGTCAACTGCGCACCAAGCGTGTTCTCGTAGAGCAGGCTCACACGATCGCCGGGCTCCGCGCCGAGGTTGCTCGCGAGCTTGCTGCCGAGCACCACGCCGGGCGGCCGCTCGGGGCGCGGCGCCAGCTGTTCGGCAATCGCGGCCGACGCGTTCGCGCGGCGCGCGGCATGGGGGTCCGTGGCCCGACGCGAGCCATGCTCCAGGCGCGCGAACGCGTCATCCACCGCGGCCTCGGTCAGGCGCCGGTCCTGCTCGGCCTGCGCGACCGACAGCGGCTTCGCGGTTTTCCACGGCGTGGGCTGCTCGGGCACGAACGCGCCGCGCTCGAGCGTACGGTGGATCGTGGTGACCACGCGCTCGGTGGCGGGGTCGATGCCCATCAGCTGCACGCCGCTCGAGCGCTGGCCATTGCTTAGGTAGCCCCACGCGTACAGCCGCCGGGTGGCCTGCTCGACCTGCGGCGGCTCGCGCAGCCGCGCGAGATCATCGGCGCCCGCCGGTACCGTCTTGAGCACCTGGCGCGTGGCAAGGTAGTCAGGATGATGGACCTGGATATGGCCAACCTCGCCGTCGACGGTGCCACGGATCAGGTCCAGGCTCAGGCCGTCCATGATGCCGAGCGTGGCCATGCACAGCGACATGGCCAGCGCGATGCCGGCACCGGCGACGATGCTGCGCTTGCGGTTGCGGCGCAGGTTCCGCCACGCCATCTTGAGAGTAGAGCTCGTCATCGGGCGTCTTCAGCGGAACGCGCGCTCGGTGAACTCGTCGGCCTTGAGGTCGAGGCCGAAGCGAATGCGCTTGTAGTCGATGCGGGTGTACTCGCCGGGCTGGTCGAGCACGTTCATGGTCAGGCGCGTCGGCACGGCCTTGCCGTCCATCACGCGCACCTCCTCGTAGACGAGCGCGCGCACGGGCTTGTCGTCGCCCGCGCGCCGGAAGTACTCCACGCGCTGCGGATAGGCTTGGCCATCACCGCCCACATAGAGCCGGTAGATCACCTTGCCCCACGAGACCGGCGCCGTCGGCAGCGGCGAGAGCGAGATCGTGTAGTCATCCACGGGCTGACCCGCGGCGTCCTTCCCCGCCGCGCCGGCAACCAGCACATAGCTGTAGTGGCGCGAGAGATCGGTCTCTCGCATGAGGTCGTCGTTGGTGAAGTGGCTGCCCATCCAGTTGTCGCCGAGCATCGAATTGCCCATCACCGTGATGCGGTTCGTGCGCGGATCGTAGAAGCTGATCTTGTCGCCGACCTTGAGCGTGGCGTTGTCGCGCCACAGCGCGGGGCCCAGCATGCGCAGCAGCACCTTCGAGGCGGGGTTGCGGTCGTCCGTCATCACCATCAGGTCGTACTCGCGCTCGAAGCTCGTCTTCTTGATCTTCATGCTCATGACGGCGGCCGAGGTCTGGCCGCGCAGGATGTGCTCGGCGCCGTGGATCCACTGTGCAAGCATCTGCGCATCAGGCTGGACGCGCGCGGGCGCCGCTGCCTGCGAGGACGAAGGTGGCTGAGCGGCGGAGGCCACGACGGGCGCAGCGCACGCGAGGCACACGGCGACAAGGCCGAGGGTCAGGATCGATGTGTGAGGCATGGGCATTCGGGTCATTGCGTAAAAACAGGGGCGTCCGCTGCCGGCGGCGGCGAACAGAACAGTGCGGGCTCGCGCCGGTAGCGGCGGCTCGGGCCGCTCGCCTGCAGCGGCGCGCCCACGCGGGCGATGAACAGCAACGGCTCCTCGCAGCCGAGCAACCGGCCGAGCGTTGCGCGCAGGTCCGGGTGCTGCAGCGCGACCGAGAGCGGATGCAGGCTGAGTCCTTGCGCGGCAGCGGCGAGCCACAGGCGAACGATGGCCTCCCCCGCGAGCACGTCGCGGCTCGCGAGCGGGCAACTCTCCGCCGCGCTCAGCACCACCACGGCCGGACTGCCGCGAATCAGGCGTTCGAGATGCACGCCGATGCGCGCCGACGCACCCACGGGACCGAACGCCGCGAGCAGCGCCGGATGCAGCAGCACGCGATGCAGCTGGCGGCGCCACGCGGGCATCGGGCCAAACAGGCTCTGGATGTTGATGCCGATTCCGTCCGGCACCGACTGCGCATCGCTGAACACGAGGTGGCGGTACGTCTCGCGCCACGCGGCCCGATGCACGAAGTCGCGCGCCGCGTGACGCCGGTAGAACGCGCACAGGCGCTCGTAGCGTTCGCCCGGTTGCACCACGCGCCAGCGCAGGCCGTCCGCCGCGCCCCCGAGGCTGTACGGCAGCAGGTTGGTGCGTGCGAGCGCGTAGAGATCGAACGTGCCGCCGTATTCCCCCCGATCGGTGTGGCGGTGACGCAGAGCCGCGGCGAGCCGTGCCAGCAGCGGCGATACCCGCCCGGGGTGGAAGCCGCCCAACTCGATGCGGACGAGCGGCGAGAGGCTGCCGTCCGGCACATCGCAAGGCGCGGGCAACAGCGCCGCCTCCGCCTGCCAGCCGGCGAGGCGCAACAGGTTCAGCAGGATCACCGCAAAGCCGCCGGCGCTGATCGACATCTCCGTGCGCAGCGCGGGCAGCGCGTCCAGCGCACGGCGCCGGTCGATGCTGATCACGAGCCGGATCGGCGTGTCGGACCCGCTCGCTGGACGCCCTTCGGCATCCAGCAGGCTCACATGCCATGGCTGGCAGTTGTGCGACGACGGCGCCAGCGCGGCGAGCGCCAGCAGATCGGCCAGCGATGTCCGCGGGGGCGGTGTGCGCGTATGCGGCGTATGCGCCTGCGCGTCGCTCATTGTTTCTGCACCAGCTCGAAGCCATGCAGGCGCGCGAGTGCGCCGATCTCGCGCACCTGTGCGGTCGTGATGGCCGCCTTGCTGAAGTCGCGCCGCACGCCTGCGAGCCCCAGCAGCAGCGTCTCGCCGGCACACGCATAGACCTTGCCCGGCGCGAGCTGCATGCCGGGCAGGCCGAAGTCCGGCGCCATCGGCAGGTTGACAACACCGCCGCGGATCACGCGCACGTTCTCATGCACGGCGAGCGACGCGGCGTCGACATCACCGGGCACCGCCACGTCGCAGACAAGCACCGGTCGGTCGGTGGCGAAGCACGCGGCATTGAGCACCGCCTGCGCGCTGTTCGACGCGCTCACCACGATGTCCGCCAGCCGGCACTGCTCCACGGCCTCGCCGAGGCGGATCAGTCCTTCGCCCAGCAACCATGCCGCGAGCGACTCGGCGTCGGGCGGCGACTCGCCGTCCCAAGCGCGCCGCACGCTGGCCATCAGCTCGCCTTCGCCGGCCTGGTGGTCCGCGGCATCCACCGCGCCCCACGGGCTGCGCAGCGCGTCGCGCAATTCGGCGGCCACCGCCGTGGCGGCAGCGCGCAGCCGTCCGAGCGAGCCCGGGCGGCCAAGCAGCAGCAAGCTGCCGCACTCGCGCGCGAGCAAGGCCGCGTGCGTCTGCCCGATGTTGCCGGCCGCGCCGACCACGGCCACATGCGCGGATGCGAGCCGGATGTTCGACGCGCGCGCGGCGTCGCGCAGCGCGGACATGCTCGTGGCCACGGTCAGCGCGTTGCCCGTGGTCACCGCCGGGTGGTCGTGGTCGAAGTCCGTGCAGTTGGCCGTGACGATCGACGTATAGCCGCCGAATCCCACGAGGCTGCAACCGTCCTCGCGCGCCTGCCGGTACGCGTGATGGACCTGCGCGCGGATCTGCCCGGACTTGTTGAAGCGCATGTCGAGCTCGATGGCTTCGGCATCCATCAGGATCGCGTAGAGCAGCAGTTCCACCTCGTGTCCGAGCGCCGAGCGCACGCGGCGGCGGGCCACGCGCTGCGGCTCGAGCGCGCGCTGCATGTGTCCGCGCAGCTCGCCGAGCTGGTCGTCGGAGAGCGCCGCCACGGCGGGGTCCCACGCGCGCATGCTTTCCGTATCGATCAGGTGCGCGATGAAGCCGACCCGCTCGCAGGCGTTCGCGGCGGGCGCGGCATCGGCTTGCGAGGCGGCAGCGTCCGCCCATGCGGCTGGTGCATCGCCGTCGGCCTCGGCTTCGGTCTCGCCGGGCCCCGACAAGTGGCGCAGCAACGTGGCGGCATCGCCCGCGTCGAGCACCGCGCACAGCTGGTCGAGCGCCTCGCAAACGCGCCCGACCTCGGCGCTACCGAGATACGCCGACGGCTGTAGCCTCAGCACGCGGCGGCGCCCCAGCGACGGCAGCACACGCACGCGATGGCGATGCAGCAGGTAGCCCGCGGCGAGCATGCCGAGCATCTGCTGCTGCGCGAGGCTCGAGAGCACGGCCGACGGGTGATCGGCATAGTCCTGCAGTTCGATCCCCAGCATGCAGCCGCGGCCGCGCACGTCGGCGATCACGCGCGGCCAGCGCTGTTGCAGCGCGCGCAGCTCGCCGAGCAGCGTCTGGCCGAGCTGCGCGCTGCGGCCGGCCAGGTTGTCGCGCTCGATGACTTCCAGGCTACGCTTCGCGATCATCGAAGACATATCGTCCTCGGCGAAGGTCGAGCTGTGCAGCATGCTGAATTCGGCGTAGTAAAGATCCTTGCGCACAGCGAGCGCCGAGATCTTGGCCAGCCCGCCGCCGAGCGACTTGGCAAACGTCAGGTAGTCGGCCGGCAGCTCGCAAGCGAGGCTCTCCACCGCATTGCCGGTCCGGCCGAGCCCGCACTGGATCTCGTCGGCGATCAGCGCCACCTGCGGATGACGCGCGCGCAGCTCGCGCAGCAGCGTCTTGTCCGCGGCCTCGAGTTCGAGCACGCCGCCCTCGCCGCGCAACGGTTCGTAGATCACGGCCGCGAGCGTCGGCGTCGTGCAGCGGACCAGCCGCAACGGCGCAAATTCGAAGCGGAAGTACGCGACGCTGCGGCGCTCCACCTCCTCCAAAAAGTCCTGCGGCGACTCGATGAAGACCGCCGCGCCGTGATTGCGGATGAACGGCAGGCGTGCGTCGCGGTTCCAGGTATGCGCGAGCGAGCCCAGGGTCTTGCCGTGGAACGCGCGCGGAAAGGCCGCGATCACGGGCTGCGCGTTGAACGCCTGCTGGTTGGCGGCCGCCACGGCGCCCAGCAGATCGTCGAGTCCTTCCAGCGGCTCCTGGCCAAGCAGGCGCTCGCAATCATGCAGGAACGCCTCGTCGATGCGCACCTCGCCGCGCTCGAGCCGCGTCAGCAGTTCGCGCACATTGGCGTTGCACGCATCGGCGAGTGCGCCCACGCGCTGCCCAAACGCGTAGCGCGCGTGCTTGAGCGCGGCCTCCACGGCCTCGGTGCCCGTGCTATAGAGCGCGACGCTGTAGTCCGTGCCGGTATGCCGGTGCAGGTAATCGGCCAGCGCTTCCTTGAGGTCGAGCGAGCGCTTTCGGCACGAGCCCTGCGCGAGGAACGGCCGCCGGTGCGCGATGCAGTCCTGCTGCACGGCCGTGATCTCAGGGTGATAGTGGCCGAGCAGCGATGCGCCGAACCCGCCCACCATGTCGAGCACCGGCACTTCCTCGCCGTCCTCGTCGCGCATGTAGAGGTAGTCGCCCTCGGCGCGCGTGTACTCCACGTACACGCCTGCGGCGGTGAGCAGGTCTTCCTTGCCGAGCCCGGCTTGTCCCACGCTGGCTTGCGTCTTCATGATGCTTGTCCTGCCGAAGATTGGAATACGCGGCCGAGCTGCCGCAGCAGTTGATCCTTGAGCACCTCGTTGCCGCCCGAGAACAGCGTCGACGGCAGCGCGTTGCGCAACTGCCGCTCGATGTCGCCTTCGATCACGCCGCTCGCACCATGGATATGCAGGGCGTCCAGGCCGTTCTGCACGCTCGCTTCGGACACCAGCAGCTTCGCAATGGCCGCCGTATCCTGCGCGGGCAGTTTCTCGTCCAGCTTCCATGCCGCGTGCAGGCACGCGAGACGCGCGCTTTCTAGCCGCACGTGCATGTCCGCGATCCGGTGCGCGAGCGCCTGGTTGGCAAGGAGCGGTTGGCCGAACTGCACACGCGTACGCGCGTGCTGCCACGTGCGGCGCAGCTGCCGCCGCATCGCGCCGAGATAGATCGCGAACAGGCAGCTGCGCTCCCATTCCATGCTGGCCTGGAAGATCGGGCCGCCCGAACCTTCCGCGCCGATCCGCTGCGAGGCGTCCACCCACGTGCCGTCGAAGCGGATGTCGCCCATCGCCGTGGTGCGCAGGCCGACCTTCTCGTGTGGCTTGGCGCTGATCTGCACGCCGACGCTGCGGCTGTCGAGCACGAACGCGCTGTAGTCGAGAAAGCCGCCGCTGTTGCCGGTGCGCGTGTGCACGACAATGAAGTCGCACACGGGCGCGTTGGTGATGTAGCGCTTCTCGCCGTGCAGCCGGTAGCCGTCGCCTTCGCGCGTGGCCGTGCATTGCATCGCGCTGATATCGGAGCCGGCCTGCGCCTCGGTGATTGCGTGCGCGCCGATCCGGCCTTCTTCCACGATGGCCGCCAGCCAGCGCTCGTGCAGCGCGGCGTCGCCGAACGCCACCAGCGGATGCACGCATGCGCACAGGTGCGCGGCGAGCGCGAACAGCAGCCCCGTGTCCTCGCAATGCTCGGAGAGCGCCTCGAGCGCGTAGACGAGATCGAGCGCGCCGTAACCCGCGCCGCCCTGGGCGATCGGTACCGTCAGCGCATGCACGCGCTGCGCCGCCAGGATCTTCCAGCGCTCAGCGCAGAAGCGGCCCTCGCGGTCGCGCGCGGCGAGTCCGGAATCGTGCAGGTCGCGCCCAAGGGCAGCCATGCGCACGGCGATGTCCCGGTGTCGGGCACTGGTGGAAAAGTCCATGGATTCAGTTCAGGTCCTGCTCTCTTCGAGCAATACGTGGTAATTGACGCCGCCCGTGCCGAATGCATTGACGGCGGCGCGCCGGGTCGCCGGGCCGGCTGGCCAGTCCGCGGCCTGTGCGAGCGGATCGAAGCCGTGCTCGGCCAGCCGCAGGCCGGCCTTGACCGGCGCGCCGAAATAGTTGGCGGGCATCGACTCGGCGCGCAGTGCGAGCACCGTCTTGATGACCCCTGCGATGCCCGCGGCCGCGAAGCAATGACCGAAGCGCGACTTCAGCGCCCCCAGGCGAAGCGGCCGCGTGCGCGGGCCGTAGACCTGCGCGAGCGAGCTGATCTCGACCTCGTCGCCGATCAGCGTGCCGGTGCCATGGGTCTCGACGAAGTCCACGGCATCGGGGCCGAATTCGACCTGCTCGAATGCACGCCGCATCGACTTGACCTGCCCGTCCGCGTTGGGCGCCACCATCGACTTGCTCTGCGTGCACGACGCCGAGGCACGGATCAGCGCCAGTGCAGGCAGCCCCCAACGCGCGGCGTCTTCGTCGGCACACAGCACGAGCACGCCTGCGCCGTCGCCGGGCGTGAAGCCCGTGGCAGCCTCGGTGAAACTCGCGATGAGGCCCGTGGCCAGCATCCGTTGCGACGCGCAGAGCACGAGGTCGGCGGTGTTGACTGGAGTTTCCACGCCTGCCACCACGGCGATCCGGCAGCGTCCGCTGCGCAGGCTGTTCACGGCCAGGTCCAGCGCTGCCAGCGAGCCCGCGCACGCAGCCTCGACGGCGACGCAGCGCGCCGGCGCTTGCAGCATGCCGGCCAGCGCGCGGCTGATGCCGCTGGCGCTCAAGGCATCCCATGCGGCAGTGGCGGACTGCTCGCGGTGCGCCTGCTCGCGCAGTGTTGCCACCGCGGCGGCTTCGTCCATGCCGAATTCGCGCGCCAGCGCCGCGAGCGCGGCCTCGATGCGCGGCAATTCATGGCGCACCGCCACGTGGCGCAGTGGCGCCGGCGTGAGGTTCGAGGCGGTGACGACGAGCACCGGGCCCGCCTCGCCAGCCAGCCCTTGCGGCAGTCTGGCGATGGCCTCCCCGCCGGCCGCGCATGCGAGATCGAACGCTTGCGCGCGCGATGGTTCCGCAGGCTCGCAGTAGCTCGCCTGATCGATGTAGTAACTGAGCGGCGCCTGGGGATCGGCGCTGTAGTAGGCCGCATGGCCCGGGCGCGTGGCCGGTAGCGGACGGAAGCGGTGCGTGGGAGAGCGTAGTGCCTCCAAGTAGTCCGCCATGTCCTGGCCGTCGCCAAAGCGCGCGCCCATCGCGACGACCGCAACGGGTGCCGGCATGGCGTCGTCGTACGGGCGCTTCGTCTCGTGCGCCACGTTCGTCACGTGTGCCGAGCGCAGGGCAATCCAGTATGGGTTGCCGTCCGTTGCAGCGCCCTGCACCGTCACGCTCAGTCCGTCCGGCGCAACCGGCGGCGTGCAGGATGGCCCGCCGCGTTGCTGGATCAGCGCGGCCTGCAGCAGTGCCGTCAGCGGCTGCACCGCATAGCCGTAGCCACACGCCTGATGCGCCTGCACGACCACGTCCGCCGCCGCTTCACCGGTAACGGCAACGGCGTCCACACCGTCGAGCACCTGCACCCGTACCGGTGCTTGCGGCCCGCCACCGACGTTGTCATCGACGTCGATTGCATCGATGCACGCGATGGCGCGCGTGCCGGCCAGATCGGCATCCTGCAGCACGAGCGCGCAGGCGCCTTCGCACAACGCGTCCGCCAGCGGCGCAGGCAGGCGCTCGCGCAGCAATGCCTCGAGCGACGGCGACGCCAGACTCTGGGCGCCGAGCAGCAGCACCGTCTGCGCGCGGCCGGTGGCGATCGCATCCCAGGCGGCGAGCAGTCCTTCGATGGCGCTGCGCTCTTGCGCTTCGAGCGCGAGCGCCCGGCCACGCAGCCGAAAGTGCGACGCCACGCGCGCCGGCATGGTGCTCGCCATCTCGCCAACCTTGTCGTGGCTGGTGGCACGGAACAGCGCGTCGAGCTTGCGCTTCCACGCCGCACGCGCCCGCTCGGCATTGGCACCGTCACCCGCATTGGCCCAGACCGGCTCCGCCCACGCGACTGCGGCAATGCGCGCGTAGTTCTCGTACTGCCGGTTCATGCCGAGTGCGTGGCAGAAAATCACGTCGGTGCGCTCGCGATCGATCGCATCGGCATCGAGTCCGGCCTGCGCCAGCGCATCGCGCGACAGCGCCAGCAGATCGAGCTGCACGTCGTTGATGGAATGGCGGTAGATCGGCGGAATGCCGAAGGCGCCCGGATCGGCCGACGATGGCCCGAGCCGGTGCGAGGCCATGGGTGCCTGCGGCCCCTGCATGCACCGCCACAGCGCCTCGATGCCGTCCGCGTGCGGATAGCGGCAGGCCATGCCGGTGATCGCCAGTGCGGTGCCCGTGCGCGCGGCGGCGTTCATTGCCCGCCTCGCTGCGACAGTTCCCCCTGCAGCGCGCGATAGTCGATCTTGCCGTTGGGCGTGCGCGGCAGCGCGTCGCGTCGCGCGATGTGGTGCGGAATCATGTAGGCCGGCAGCAGGTCCGCGCAGAAGCGCCGTAGCGCGAGCGGCGCGACGGCCTCGCCCGTGCCGCGCGGCACATACCACGCGAAGAGGCGCGCGGCCGCGCCCGCCTCGTCCGCATGGGCGAGCACCGCCACCTCATGCACGGACGGATGACGCGCAAGCGCGGCTTCGATCTCGCCCAGCTCCACGCGATAACCGTTGAGCTTGAGCATGCGGTCCTTGCGGCCACGGTAGACGAGCACGCCATCGACGATCTCGCCGTGGTCGCCGGTCGCGTGCATGCCCGCGCGGTGATTGGCCGTATTGGGATCGATGTCGCGCCGCCAGTAGCCGGGCGTGACGCACGCACCGCGCACCCAGATCTCGCCGATCTCGCCGGGGGTGGTCACCGGCTGCCCGTTGTCGTCGCGCAGCCAGACCTCCGTCGCACTAATCGGCATGCCGATCGGCAGCGGCGCGTCGTTGTGGAGGTCGGCCTCCGTGACGCGGTGGTACAGGCAGACGTTCGTCTCGGTCGGTCCGTAGAAGTTGTAAAACGCGCAGTCGGCCGGCAACTGCGCCGCCATCGCGCGCAGCTGCGGCTTGGGCATAACCTCGCCCGCGAACACGACATTGCGTAGCGCGCACGGCGCGATGCCGCGCCACGCGTCCGCCCGGTTGAGCAGCGCGAGCATCGACGGCACGCTGTACATCGTGGTGATGCCGTGCTGCGCGATCAGCCCGGCCACCTGCGCCACCTGGCGCGTCTGCGCTTCGCTGGTCACGTAGAGCGCCGCGCCCGCGCGCAGGCTCGCGAAGAGGTCGAACGTGCTGAGGTCGAAGTTGAAGCTCGCGAAGTTCAGCAGGCGGTCGGCCGCCGTGAGACCGAGCGTGTCCGCGCTCCAGCCAACGAAGTTCGCGAGGTTGCGGTGACTGAGTTGCACGCCCTTGGGCAGGCCCGTGGAGCCGGACGTGTACAGCATGGCCGCCACGTCGTCGTCCTCGCTCGGGGCGGCGATGGCTGCGAGGTCATCCGCCCCGCCGCGCAGGTCCGCCAGGTCCGCGAGGTCGGCCCTGAACTGCAGGACGAGACCGCGCGCGGCGCTCATGGCCTGCGGCGGAATCTCGAGCGGCGCATCGTCGACGACGAGCAGGCGCGAGAGCGGTGCCGTCGTGGCGTGTGAGAGCCAACGCGCCGCGTGCGCGCTGTCGGTGATGAGCACCGTGGCACCCGCATCACCGACGATCGTGTCCGCGCGCTCCACGGGCTGCGCGCCGTCGAGCGGCACGTAGCGGTTGCCGGCAAAGAGCGCTGCGAGGATCGCCAGCGCGTAGCCGTTGCCCTTGTCCATCCAGATCGCCACGGGCTCACCTGGCGCCGGCAGCAGGCCGCTCGCAGCCAGCCGCGCTACCCAGCGCGCGGCTTCGCCATAGCGCACGCCCGCGCCGCCGAGCAGGAACGGCGCGTCGGGGCGCTCGTCGGCGTGGCGCAGCAGCGCGTGATGCACGAAGCGGTCGGGATCGGGCGCGGTCATGGCCGTCGCGATGCGTGGTGCGGTCATTGCGGCGGTCATTGCGAGAGCAGGCCGTTCTCGTGTGCGGATTCCGTGAGGATCCCGATCGCCTCGTCGAGGTCCGCGCGCGTGTGCGATTCGAGCACGCTGATGCGCAGGCGCGCGTCGCCCACCGCCACACCCGGGAACACGACGGTCTGGCAGAACATGCCACGCCGGCGCACGGAGCGGCCCATCGCCATCGCGCGGCGCTCGTCGCCGATCACGATCGGTATGATCGCGCTCGCCGACTGCTCGGTATCGAAGCCGAGCGCGTCCAGCGCCCCCTTGAGATAGCGGACGTTGTCCCACAGCCGTGTAAGCCGCTGCGGCTCGGCCTCGAGCACATCCAGCGCGGCGATCAGGCCCGCGGCGATGGCTGCGGGAATCGTCGCCGCAAAGACGTAGGCGTTGGCGTAGAAGCGCAGGTAGTCGATCACCTCCTTGTCGCCGACAACGAAGCCGCCCTGCCCCCCGAGCGCCTTGCTCATCGTGCCAACCTCGAGATCGACGGCGCCCTTCATGCCGAAATGCTCAGCCGTGCCCGACCCTGTGGCGCCGAGCACGCCAGTCGAGTGCGCGTCATCGATCAGCAGCCTGGCGCCGTACTTGCGCGCAAGCGCCGCGATGCCGGGCAGGTCGACCACGTCGCCATGCATGCTGAACACGCCGTCGGCCACGATGAGCCGGCCGCCCGGGCGGTCGTCGCAGCGCTGCAGCACGGCCTCGAGCGCTTCCATGTCGTTGTGCGCGTAGATCTTGCGCGCAGCGCCGGACAGCTTGCAGCCGTCCTGGATGCTCATATGGTTGTACGCGTCGGTGATCGCGACATCGTTGGCGCCGAGCAGCGCGGAGATCGTGCCAAGGTTGGCCGAGTAGCCCGACGGGAACACGATGCAGTCCTCGCGGCCCTTGAAGCGCGCCAGGCGCCGCTCGAGTTGCAGGTGCAGGTCTGTGGTGCCGCCGATCAACCGGCTGCCGGTGTTGGTGGCGCCGTATTCGCGCACCGCTTGCGCCATCGCGTCCAGCACGCGCGGATCGTTGGCGAGACCCAGGTAATTGTTCGAGGCGAACAGCAGGAACTCGCGCTCGCGGCCCATCAGGCGGTCGAAGATGCGCGCGCGGTTCGTACAGATGCCGTTCGACGCCATGCCGTACCAGAACTCGCCGGCCGTCTCGCGCTCGCGCAGGAAGCGTCCGAAGCGCCGTGTCTTGGCAAAGAGGTCGGACTCGCCCGAGGCGATGAAGTCGCGCATCGTGAGGCTCGCCGCCTCCGGTGCATGACCGTTGCACGCCTGCGGCTGCACGGCATCGGCGTGCGCGCCGTTGGGTTCGCGCGGGGCAGGCACCGCCGCGTCGAGCTCGAACGCGGCGAACCCGTTCAGCAGCGCACCGAGCGTGTCGAACTGGTCCGCGCTGACATGGCCAGCGCCGCGGAACACTTTCTTCAGGTCGGCGACGATCTCGGCCAGCATGATCGAGTCGATGCCAAGTTCCTCCTGCAGCAGCGCATCGGGATCGAGATCGGACTCGGCATACTGCGAGTGCGTGCGCACCACATCGCGCACCACGGCGGCTTTGCGGGCGCTATCAAGGAATTCGGCGTTATTCATGGGGCCTTTCGCGGATCGGTGGTGACGTCAGTTGACGGTGGCGGGAGTCGCGGAGTCCGGCACGGCCGTCTCGACGACGGGGCGGATGACGGCGTGTCCGGTATTCGTGCGCATCGCATCGCGGGTCAGGCTGTCGCGCATCTTCAGGTAGTAGGCGTTGACCTTGTCGAGCGGAATCAGCTTGTTGGCCTGCAGGTGCGAGATGCGGGGTTCCTGGCCGCGGATCGCCTTCATGTCCTTGGCCTGCTGGATGTACCGCTCCATGCGGCACATGAGCCAGGGCCGCACGCGGCGCCACCCGGGAATCGGCAGCGGCTTGATCATCGGCAGCAGCAGGTCGCGCTTGGGCTCCTGGTAGCAGACGCAGACCCAGCAGTTGTCGTCGTCCACGGGCGTGGCGATCAGGTACACGTCGAACACGTCGTTGCGGATCTGCACCATGTTCGGCATCTGCACGTCCACACCGATGCGCCAGCCGCGCTTCCACGGCAGCATCGCGTGCAACGTCTCCTCCGCCGTGCGTTCGTCGTCCGCGCGCAGCACGAAGTTGCTGCTGATCAGCGTGCCGTTGACCTCGCAGCGGAAGTCGTCGATGCGGCCGCCCTTCGGGTCCCAGATGTTGAGGGCCGAGCCCTTGTGCACGAACGGCACGTGATAGACCTCGCACACGCTCTCCACGTAGCGCGTGTAGTGCACGGGCGCCTCCCAGCCGTAGCGGGACGTGAAACCCTTGTACTGGCTGAAGTTCTCGAACATCGGCACCTCGGGCAAGGCCTGCGGGTCCTCGGCGGTGCCCGTCCAGAACCAGATCAGCCCGTGCTGCTCGCGCAGCGTATACGAGCGCACGCACATCGCCTTGGGCACCGTGCCGTTGCGGCCCAGCACCGGCATGTGCACGCACTTACCCTCCTGGTTGAACTGGAAGCCGTGGTAGGGGCAGGCAATGAGATCGCCGTGCTGCTTGCCATGGGAGAGCGGAATGCCCTTGTGCGGGCAGCGGTCGTCCAGGCAGACCGCCTTGCCGCTGGTGTCGCGATAGACCACCAGGCGCTTCGAGAAGCGGGTGATGCCG
Organism: Ralstonia sp. 25C; assembly: GCF_051904805.1. Classification (NCBI taxonomy): domain Bacteria; kingdom Pseudomonadati; phylum Pseudomonadota; class Betaproteobacteria; order Burkholderiales; family Burkholderiaceae; genus Ralstonia; species Ralstonia sp. 25C. Next base: position 1,542,948 of record NZ_CP196737.1, read on the forward strand.
ACGGGCTTCTTGCGCACGTCCTCGCTGCGCAGGATGGCGTACCACTGGTTTGGGATCATTGCATGACCTCGACAGGTTGAAGGCCGGCCTGCAGGCGCCCGACCAGGCGCGCGAGCATCGAGACGTTCGCGAAGTTGTCCGGATGGACCTCCGTGACCGGGATGGCGATATCGAACTGGCGGTGAACGAAGTTGACCACGTCGAACAGCGCGGCCGAGTCCAGGATGTTGAGTTCCAGCAGCGGCGTGTCGGCAGCGATGCGTGTGCCGTCGCCGAGAAAGCTGTCGCTGATGAACGCGATCAGCGCCGCGCACACGTTGTCAGGCGATGCCATGGCAGACTCCCTGCGAGGTTTGCGAGTGTTGTGAGGTTTGCTTCAGGTGCCAGAGCCGGTGAATCTCGCGTGCGAGCAGCTCTGGCGTGTTGTGGAGGTAGAGCGAATCGGGAGCCACGCCGATGCCGTGCGTCTGGTCGAGTTCGGACAGGATCTCGAGCGAGGCGACCGAATCGAGCGCCAGCGCCGCGAAGCTGTCATCGGGCCGGATCTGCGCGGGGTCAGCCCGCGTGATGCGGCCGATCTGGGAGACGAGCCACGCGCACACATCGGCAACGGTCCAGGCGCCCGCTCCAAGCGCGGCGGCGGCGGGTTCCGGCGCGGGCGCCGCGTTCAGGTCGCGCCGGTCATCGCAGCGGTGCCAGACGAGTAGGTCGCCCGCCAGGAAGTCGCGGCGAATCGCCATGCGCTGGAGCTTGCCCGAGGACGTGACGCGGATCGTCTTGCGCGGCACGAACAGGATGACCTCGGCCTTGATGCCGAAACGATCGATGAGGCTGGCGTTGATGCGGCGCGCCACGTCGTTGTGGTTGGCGAGCGTGCGTGGGCATTCGACCGCGATGGCCGCCACCTCGGCGCCGTCCACCGTCAGCGGAAACGCGGCGAAGCGGCAGTTGACGAGTTCCGGCGCCGCGAGCGCTGCGGTCTGCTCGATGTCCTGCGGGTAGTAGTTGGCGCCACGGATGATCAGCAGTTCCTTCGCGCGGCCGGTCACGTAGAGTTCGCCGCCATCGACGAAGCCGAGGTCACCCGTGCGCAGGTAGTGGCGGTCGCTGCCGGCGAGCGTCCGGTGGAACGTCTGCTGCGTGCTGTCGGGGTCGTTGAGGTAGCCCTGCGCGACGCTCGGGCCGCTGACCCAGATCTCGCCAATCTCGCGCGGCATGCGCTCGCGGCCCGCTTCGGGTTCGACGATGCGCAGGTCGAGACTCGGATGCACCCGGCCGCAGCTGACGACCGATTGCGTGCCGCTGGCCTCGGCATCCTGCTCGCGCACGAGACCGCGGGCCAGCGCGCGCGCATCGACGTGCATCGCGCGCGGCGCCTCGGCATGCGGCTTGCCCGAGACCATCAGCGTGGTTTCTGCCATGCCGTAGCACGGATAGATCGCCTCAGGCCGGAAGCCCGCAGCCGCGAAGCGGGTGGAGAACTCGGTCATCGTGCGGTGGCTGATCGGCTCCGCGCCGCAGAACGCGATGTTCCAGCTCGACAGGTCGAGCTTCGCTAGGTCGCGCTCACGCACATAGTTCACGCACAACTGGAACGCGAAGTTCGGCCCCCCGCTGCTCGTGCCGCGGAAGCGGCTGATGGCGTCGAGCCAGCGGAACGGATTGCGCACGAGCAGGCTGGTCGGCATCAGGAGCGCGGGAAAGCCGACGTGGGTGGGCTGCAGCACGCCGCCAACGAGCCCCATGTCGTGATAGGGCGGCAGCCAGATCACCGAGCGGCTCTCGCCACGGCGGTGGTTGAAACACTCAGCGATCAGCGTCGAGTTCTCGACGAGATTGCGGTGGCTGACCATCACGCCCTTGGGCCGGCCGGTGGAGCCGGACGTGTACTGCAGCATCGCAATATCGGACGCATCGGGCGTGCACGTATCGAGGCTCGCGTCGGGTGCCGTGTCGAGATCGGAGAGCGCGCACCAGCGCACGTGCGCGAGCGTGCTGTCCTGCCGCAGCGGGGCGAGCGCGGTGTCGAGGCACTCGCGGTCGGCCAGCACCGTGCAATCGCGCAGGTCCTGCAGGATGAGGCGGATGCGGTCAGCCTGGAGCGTGTTGGCGGGCGGGAAGGTCGGCACCGCGATCGCGCCAGCCGCGAGACAGCCGTAGAACGCAGCCGCGAACGCCTTGCCCTGCGGCACTGCGATCACGATCTTCTGCTGCGCGTTGGCGTGCGGCGCCAGTGCGCGGAACGCCTGCGCGTAGCGGGCCACGCAGCGTGCGAGTTCGCCGTGGGTAACAAGCTCCTCGTCGCCGTCGTCGGCGTGCAGGAAGTGATAGGCCAGCGCGTCCGGCTGTTCGTCGGCGTTGCGCCGGATGGCATCGACGAAGGTCCAGTGCTCCGGATACCGGACGTCGGCGGCGGGGGTCAGAAGTTCGGTCGGTATGCGGTCCATGGGCGGAAGGCGAAAGCGCAAGAGGTCGTAGGGATCGCTGCGGCGCGTGCCGTGCAAGCGGGTGTCAGGCCGGTTCGAGGTGCTCGGTCAGCGCTTCGTGCCCGGTCCATGCGGGCGGCAGCGCGTGGGCATCGATCTGGCAGGCGATCAGGTGGTCGCTGCCCGAGACCACTGGCACGCCAACGCGCCGTGCGCTGAAGCCGGCTTTGCGCAGCAGGCGTTCGACGCCGAGCGGCGAGACCGTGATCACGTGCGCCGCGCCGCGCCCGGCTGCGGCGGCGAGCGACTCGGCAAGCAGGCGCACAGCCAGGGGAGAGGAAAGGTGGCCGAACGCATGGCCAGCCTGCGCGCCGTCCGGCGGCGTGGCCGCGAAGCGTGAGAGTTCCCACACGTGCGCCGATGCCGGCGGCGCTTCGCCATCGAGCAACTGCGGAAAGATTTCGCTGAGCAGGTAGGGACGTGTCGTGGGCAACAGGCGGGCAATGCCAGCCATCTCGCCGCGCACCTGTGCCACCACGTAGAGGGTATCGGGCAGGTCGAACTGATCGAGCTCCATGCCATCGGTGCCGCCGGGCAGACGCCAGCCAAGCTGCTCGATAAAGACCTTGTGCCGGTAGCAGCCGATACGCTGCATCAGCCCCGACCCAAGTTCCCGCGCGGTTCCCGAAACGATGTCCAACTCATTCCCCTCTCGATGAAAGGGTTAGATTGAACAATGGGCACTGTGGGTCTGGTAACTACCAGAAGTGGTGGATCTGTGGGCCCGGGGGGCTGGCCCGATTTTCCACGGTTGTACTTTCGACAACGGCACCGTACGCATGACAATTCGCGCACGGATAGTCGAGAGAACGCGCAGCGGACATTGCTAGAGCCCGCAATCCGAGGCATGCTCACGACCCCGCAGCCATCCGCCGTTTGTGAGTCAAATGAGTCAGAAGACGCCGGTAACGCTGGTTCTCCTTCCCGGCATGGATGGGACCGGACGATTGTTTCAGCCGCTCGTTTCTGAAATCGGGAATCGCATCGTCACACGGGTGGTCACATACCCGGAATCCGAGCCCCTTGGATACCAAGCGCTGATCCCGATCATCCAGTCGACGCTACGGTCCCTAGATGGGCCGTATGTCATTCTTGGGGAATCATTCTCGGGGCCACTGGCAATCGAAATTGCAGCCTCTCGTCCGCACGGCTTGAGGGGCCTGATACTTTGCTGCACTTTTGCATGCAACCCGCATCCGGCGCTGCGGTGGCTCGGGCCCGCGATCAACATGCTGCCGTTCAACACCCTCATCACAAGCATTGGCAGCCGAGCGTTGTTGGGTCGATTCTCGACCAAGGCTTTGCGCGACATGTTCCATCAAGCCGTAAGCACGGTGACACCGGCTGTTTTTCGGGCGCGACTTCGGTCAGTACTTGACGTGGATGTCACTGACAAACTGGCTGCGGTAGAACTGCCAACCCTCTATCTTCGGGCGACGGCAGACAACGTTGTGCCCCGTTCGGTGACCGCGCTTATTCAGCAAGTTCGACCAGGAACGCGCGTAGTCGAGATCGATGGACCGCATTGCCTTCTGCAAGCGGCCCCTCGGGAAGCTGCCCGCGTCATCACCGCGTTTGTTGCTTCAAGGAATAGTGCTGCAGACTTGAGTCAGTTGAGCGTTGATGCCACTGGCTAAGGCGAGTTTGCGTTCATTCAGATAGGAAATTTCATATGCGTGGGACGTTATTGCGGGTATTGAGATGGGGCGTGGCGGGAGCAATCGCGCTGCTCCTTGGTGGCTGCGTGCCGCCCTTCTTTTTCCCGCATATCGAATCGGAAACGTGGGATACGGCTTTTGTTCTACCAGCGACCGACGAAGGGCCCTGGCTGCGTCTGGACAATGGGCTCGATCTCTATGCCTGGCGCAATTGCTACGTCTACGTTCTGCGAAGGGAGCCTTGCGATGGATGGACGCTGACAGCTTTTGATCAAGGCGTTCAGCCCGACTGGCCGCGCGTTCTCCGCAAGGACCAGTTCGACCTAGGAGGCGTCGTTAGGGATGTACGTAACGGCTTGGTGCGGCCGCTATCTGCGCACACCGACACTGACGATCGCCTCTTGGGCATGGTGCTTCCACGGCCGGGACAACCGGCAAAGGAAAGCGGTATCTACGTGATTAGCAAGGCGGCCACTGACAAATACGGAGATGCCGAACGAGGTGTCGCGCCTGTCCGGGTGCGCGGCACCGATATCTGGCACAACCTGCTGCGTTACCTCGACTACGAAAACGTAGGGGAAATCAAGCTGATCCTGTTCGATTCGGAGCGCATGTGGATATTCGCCAGCGCAGTCGGCAAGCAGGATACGGCGGACCTGTACGTTCCCGCCGATCTGTTTCGGTTCAGCGGTGATGTTTCCAGCGACCTGTTGAAGCAGCCGATGATGCTTTTCTATGACGACGTCAAAACAAGAGACGCGGCCGATTACAGATCGGCACGTAGGGTCGTAAGCACGGAGAGTGCGATAAAAGGCGAGCCTCGTCGGCGCATCACGCTGGGCCACATCATCTTGCCGAAGACGCCGTTCGAGATGGATACCCTCACATTCGAGCGCTTCCTTCCTCGCGATCAGCTTCCGTCGGTCCTCTGCCTCTATAGCGAGACGGAATTCCATCTCTCGCTGTTCGGTAGCCAGCAGAAGTTGCCGCAGTTATATAGCTGCAGGCCATTCAGCGAGGAAGCACTCAAGAACGCCGTGAGGCGATAGCGCCGGTCAATGCCTCGGCCGTTACCTTCGCACCTACAACGTTACCCACGATGGGGGGGCTCCGAGGTAAAGCGCTCACTGCGCTGCGTGGTCGGCTTCTTGGTAACAGTTACCTCTTCCATGTAGCGCTGCAACGCGGCTGCAGCCGTGAGCTTTTCTGAGGATGCACGCGAAAGATAGACACCTCGGACCATCTCGTCTTCGGTCCGGAGCGCCCAGTCCTCGGCATCTCATTTCGTGCGGAAAGTCTTGGCTATGGTCAACCAGCCAATCTTGCGGATGACGGCCTTCCACGTGCCGGAAGGCGTCTTGACGACGGTCGCCATGGACCTGTTCTGAGAGCCGACTGTACCGAAGATGTACTTTTCAACGCCCAGAAAGCACAAGGGGTCACGTGAAATTCACGCGACCCCTTGTCTTTATTGGTGCCGGCTGCAGGACTCGAACCCGCCACCTGATGATTACAAATCAACTGCTCTACCAGATGAGCTAAGCCGGCAAAGAAACGCGATTCTAACCTAACACGCGTTACTTGACGACCTTCAAAGCGGGCTTGCCACCAATTCGTGGCACATTCGGCGGCGTCGGCTCGTCGTCCGGGCCGCCTTCCGCTTCTGCGGCAACGGGCGTCGGTGCCGATTCAGCATCCACCGCCGCCAGCTTGGGCGGCGGGTTGTTCTCGCGCTCCGTGGCGGCCTGCGTGGTCGGCACGCTGCGCTCCACCGGGAACGCCATGCCCTGCCCGTTCTCACGCGCATACACCGCGAGCACGTTTTCCACAGGCACCTCGATCTTGCGCGACACGCCCGAGAAGCGCGCGTGGAACGAAATCCACTCGTTGCCCATGTCGAGCTGGCTGGTCGCGTCAAAGCTCACGTTCAGCACGATCTCGTCGTTCTTGACGAATTCGCGCGGCACGTTGGTGCTGTTGTCGACGAAGACAGCGATGTACGGCGTGAAGCCGTTGTCCGTGCACCATTCGTAAATGGCCCGGATCAGATAGGGCTTGGTGGAGGTTTCCGACATGATGAAATCAGTAACCGCGGGTGCGGCCATGCTGGTGCATGGCCCACAACCCGGCGGCAATCAGCGGCGCATGACCTTTTCCGACGGCGTCAGCGCTTCAATATACGCCGGACGGCTGAAGATACGCTCGGCGTATTTCATCAGCGGGGCAGCGTTCTTCGAGACCTCAATGCCGTAGTGGTCCAGGCGCCACAGCAGCGGCGCAATCGCCACGTCGAGCATCGAGAACTCTTCGCCCAGCATGTACTTGTTCTTCAGGAAGATCGGGGCCAGTTGCGTGAGGCGGTCACGAATGGCAGCGCGTGCCTTCTCGTGATTCTTCTCGGCGGCCTTGCCCTTCTCGTTTTCCAGCACGGACACGTGCGTGAAGAGTTCCTTTTCGAAGTTGAACAGGAACAGGCGAGCGCGGGCGCGCTGCACCGGGTCAGCCGGCATCAGCTGCGGGTGCGGGAAGCGCTCATCGATGTACTCGTTGATGATGTTCGACTCATACAGGATCAGATCGCGCTCAACCAGAATGGGCACCTGGCCGTACGGGTTCATCACCGCGATGTCTTCCGGCTTGTTGAAGAGATCGACGTCGCGGATCTCGAAATCCATGCCCTTTTCGAACAGGACGAGGCGGCAACGCTGCGAGAACGGGCAAGTCGTGCCCGAGTACAAGACCATCATGGTTGTAGTTCCTTGGCGCATGGGCCGGGGGCGGCCCGATGACGGTACAACCGCAGCAGCAAATGGCGCCGCCACGGCAAAAAAGCGAAAAGGCAAAGGGCTAGGACCAGTTCTTCACCGGCCTAGCCCTTGCCCGGAAAACAGCGATTTTACTTGATGTCCTTCCAATAGGCCGCATTCAGGCGCCAGGCGAGCACGAAGAACACGCCAATGAACAACAGCACCCACACGCCGAGGCGCTTGCGCAGATTGCCGGCGGGCTCGGCCATCCAGTCCAGATACGTGACGAGATCGGCGACTGCCTGGTCGTATTCGACGTTGCTCAGCTTGCCCGGTTTGACCTGCTCCAACACAGGCTTATGCTCGCCTTCGCCATGTTCGGACTTCGCGGCCGGCTCCGCCTTCAACACGCGCTCGCCCTGTAGTTCCCACAGCACGTGCGGCATGCCCACCTTGTCGAACACCAGGTTATTCCAGCCGGTCGGACGCGTGTCGTCGCGGTAGAAGGTGCGCAGGTAGGTGTAGAGCCAGTCGCTGCCGCGCGCACGGGCGATCACCGACAGGTCCGGTGGAACGACGCCAAACCACTTCTTGGCGTCTTCGCGATCCATGGCGATGTGCATCGTGTCGCCGACCTTGTCCGACGTGAACAGCAGGTTCTGCTTGATCTGGTCTTCGGTCAGGCCGATGTCGCGCAGGCGGTTGTAGCGCATGGCGCTGGCGCCGTGGCAGTTCAAGCAGTAGTTGACGAACAGCTTGGCGCCGCGCTGCAACGCGGACGTGTCGCTGGATTGATTGGGCGCCGGATCGAGCGGCACGCCGCCCTCATTGGCCATGACCGGCGAAATGGGCGCGGCAAACACGAGACCGGCCAAGGCGAAAATCGCAAGCAGCTTTTTCATTCTTGTGTCCTTCCTATGTCCTTGTGCTCGGCTCGAATCAGTGCGGCGTGAACGTGACGCGCTCAGGCACTGGCTTGAACGTCCCGATCTGGCTCCAGATCGGCATCGCGAGGAAGAACGCGAAGTACAGAATGGTGCCGATCTGCGAAATGATCGAACCGATCGGGCTCGGCGGCTGGATGCCCAGGTAGCCCAGCACCGCAAAGGCGATCACGAAGAGGATCAGCAGCGTCTTGTGGAAGCCCGGGCGATAGCGGATCGACTTGACCGGCGATTGGTCCAGCCACGGCAGGAAGAAGAAGATCACCACCGAGCCGCCCATCACCACCACGCCCCAGAACTTGGCGTCGATGAACTTGAACCCCAGCGCCAGAATCACGGCCACAACCACGGCCACGATCTTCACGTTCATGCTCTTCGTGCGGGCAAACAGCAGACCCAGCATGATCGCGATGAACCCCCACAGCCACGGCAGGAAGTCCGACGTGGTCGCGCGCAGCATCGAGTAGAACGGCGTGAAGTACCAGACCGGCGCGATGTGCGGCGGCGTCTTCAGCGAGTCTGCTGGGATGAAGTTGTTGGCTTCCAGGAAGTAGCCGCCCATTTCCGGCGCGAAGAACACGATCGCGCTGAAGATGAACAGGAACACCGCCACGCCCACGATGTCGTGCACCGAGTAGTACGGGTGGAACGGAATGCCGTCGAGCGGGATGCCGCGCGCGTCCTTCTTGGCCTTGATCTCCACGCCGTCCGGGTTGTTCGAGCCCACTTCGTGCAGCGCGATGATGTGCGCGACCACCAGGCCCAGCAGCACCAGCGGCACGGCAATCACGTGAAACGAGAAGAAGCGGTTCAGCGTGGCGTCGGATACCACGTAGTCACCGCGAATCCACAGCGACAGGTCCGGGCCGATCAGCGGGATGGCGGAGAACAGGTTCACGATGACCTGCGCGCCCCAGTACGACATCTGGCCCCACGGCAGCAGATAGCCCATGAAGGCTTCGGCCATCAGGCACAGGAAGATCAGGCAGCCGAAGATCCAGACCAGCTCGCGCGGCTTGCGGTACGAGCCGTACAGCATGCCGCGGAACATGTGCAGATACACGACGATGAAGAACGCCGACGCGCCGGTCGAGTGCATGTAGCGCACCAGCCAGCCCCACGGCACTTCGCGCATGATGAACTCCACGCTCGCATAGGCGACGGGGATGCCGGCGGCGTTGAGCGTGCCGTCCGGCTTGTAGTTCATCACCAGGAAGATGCCGGTGACGATCTGGATCACCAGCACCAGCAGTGCCAGCGAACCAAAGAAATACCAGAAGTTGAAATTCTTCGGCGCGTAGTACTCCGACAGATGCGCCTTCCACAGCTCCGATGCCGGGAAGCGTGCGTCGATCCAGCCCAGCAGCCCGGTTGTCTCCACCTTCTTCTCGGCCATGATCAAGCCTCTCCTTTCTCGTCTTTACCGATCAGCAGCTTCGTGTCCGACAGGAACATGTACGGCGGAACGTCCAGGTTCTGCGGCGCGGGCTTGTTCTTGAACACGCGACCGGCCAGGTCAAACGTAGAACCATGGCACGGGCAGACGAAGCCCGGATCGCCAGCCAGTTGCACGTTGGCACCAGCCGGGAACGGACCAGACGGAGAACAACCGAGGTGAGAGCAGATGCCGACCACGACCAGCAGGTCTTTGTGTTCGGTGCGGGAGCGGGTTTCGTTCTTGCAGTAGTCCGGCGTCTTCATGGTGAAGGGCACGTCGGACTTCGGGTCGGCGACTTCGGGGTCGGTCTTCTTGAGCGATTCCAGCATCTCGGGCGTGCGCTTGAGCAGCCAGACCGGCTTGCCGCGCCATTCCACCACCTTCATCTGGCCAGGCGCCAAATCGCTCACGTCTGCCTCGACGGGCGCGCCCGCTGCGCGGGCCTTCTCAGAGGGTGCGAATGTACAAACGAAAGGGGCCGCAACTGCAACCCCTCCCACACCACCAGCCACGGACGTCGCAATCAACAGATTACGGCGCCCCTTGTCCACGTTTTGCTGCTCACTCATTCAAGACCCCAGCGTGAGAAATCAAGATCGGTTCGCGTCAACCAAAAATTATACCCGAGCGTACCTGGCCAACAATACCGGTCGCGGGGCACACTGCTTGCGGATATAGTTGACGCACCGATCTCCCGCCAGCCCTTAGCCGGCGCGGCTTCGGAGTGTCTCCCAGAAACGCGCTTTCTACAATTCAGGTCAACCAATCAGTAGCTTGACCGTTTGTGTCGAATCAAACAATCCGGAGAAAACCGATGGCACTGATAGAAGACTTCAAGAAGTTTGCGATGCGCGGCAACGTGATCGACCTGGCGGTGGGTGTGATCATCGGCGCGGCATTCGGCAAAATCGTCGATTCACTGGTCAACGATTTGATCATGCCGCTGATCGGGCGCGTGATCGGCAAGCTCGATTTCTCGAATCTGTTCGTCGCCCTAGCCGACGTGCCCCCGGGGGTGCCGAACACGCTGGCAGACCTGAAGAAGGCGGGTGTGCCAGTCTTCGCCTACGGCAACTTCATTACCGTGGCGGTCAATTTCCTGATCCTGGCGTTTATCGTGTTTCTGATGGTGCGCGCCATCACGCGCGTGACCGAATCCAACAAGGCACCCGAAGCCGCCCCTGCAACGCCAGAAGACATTGTGCTGCTGCGCGAGATTCGCGACAGCCTGAAGAACAAGCAGTAACCGGAAGCGGTGTCACACCGGATTCGGAATGTCAATGAAGGTGTGACGCACCCCAAAGCGCTCGGCGAGGTGGTTGCCGAGCGCCCGGACGCCGCCACGCTCGGTGGCATGGTGACCGGCCCCGATGTAGACAACACCCGATTCGCGCGCCAGATGCGTGGTCTGCTCGGAGGCCTCGCCACTCAGGTAGACGTCCACGCCGGCGGCTACCGCCGCGTCAAACCAGCCTTGCGCGCCGCCCGTACACCAACCCACCGTCCGCACCGGGCGATCCAGCCCGCCAATCACCAGCGGCACCCGATCCAGCCGAGCCGTCACGGTTTCTGCGAAAGCGCCCAACGTAGTGGCCTCGGGCAGTACGCCAATCCAGCCCAGTTCATCGTCGCCAAACCGGCCTTGCGGCTCGATGCCCAGCAAGGCGCCCAACTGCGCGTTGTTGCCCAGCTCGGGATGGGCGTCCAGCGGTAAGTGATACGCGAACAGGTTCAGGTCATGCACGAGAAGCTGCTTCAGGCGCGCATGCTTCTGGCCCACAACGCGGCCGTCCTCGCCCTTCCAGAAATAGCCGTGATGCACGAGGATGGCGTCGGCCTGCACGTCAATGGCCGCCTCGATCAACGCGAGACTGGCGGTGACACCGGTCACGATATGGGCGACAGTTTCGCGCCCCTGCACCTGCAGACCATTGGGGCAGTAGTCCCGAAAACGGGCCGCCTGCAACAGGTCGTTCAAGTACAATTCAAGTTCTTTTCGATCCATTTCGACTCAATTTCGCCCTATGTTGCGCCGCTTTTGGCTGTTTTTCGCGCAAGCCGTCACGGTCGTGCTGGCCGTCTGGTTTGTGATCGCCACGCTCAAGCCCGAGTGGCTGCAGCGCGGCAAGCTGGCAGTGCAGTCCGGCTCGCCCATCGTTGCGCTCAAGGAAGTCGCGCCGATCGGCCATGGCGGCACCTCCAGCAACTCCTACGCGGAAGCCGCCAAGGTGGCGATGCCGGCGGTGGTCAACATCTTCAGCAGCAAGAATGCGCCTAAACGCGGCAGCAACCCACAAGCCAGCGCAGATCCGTGGTTCCGCTTCTTTTTTGGCGATCGCGCGCCTGAACAGCGCCAAGAACCCACGGCCAGCCTGGGCTCCGGTGTGATCGTCAGCTCGGAAGGCTACATTCTAACGAACCACCATGTGGTCGACGGTGCGGATGAAATCGAAGTCGCCCTGACCGACGGCCGCAAGGCCAACGCCAAGGTGGTCGGCTCCGACCCAGAAACCGACCTGGCCGTCCTCAAGATCAACCTGCCGAACCTGCCGGCCATCACCCTGGGCCGGCTTGAGAATGTGCGCGTCGGTGACGTCGTACTCGCCATCGGCAACCCGTTCGGCGTGGGCCAAACCGTGACGATGGGTATCGTCTCCGCGCTGGGCCGCAGCCACCTGGGCATCAACACCTTCGAGAACTTCATCCAGACCGATGCCGCGATCAACCCGGGCAATTCGGGCGGCGCACTGGTCGACGCCGACGGCAACCTGCTGGGCATCAATACGGCCATCTATTCACGCTCGGGCGGCTCGCTTGGCATCGGCTTTGCGATTCCGGTGTCGCTGGCCAAGCAGGTGATGGAGTCGATCATCTCGACCGGCAGCGTGGTGCGCGGCTGGATCGGCGTTGAACCGCAAGACATAACCCCAGAGATTGCGGAGTCGTTCGGCCTGTCTCGCAAGGATGGCGCGCTGATTGCCGCAGTGGTCCAGGGCGGGCCAGCGGATCGCGCAGGCCTGCGCCCGGGCGACATCCTGACCAGCGTCAACGGCGAATCGATTCTCGACACGACGGCGCTGCTCAATAGCATCGCGCAGCTCAAGCCGGGTGCAGAAGCCAAGGTCACGGTGTCGCGCAAGGGCAAGGCTGTCGAACTGACGATCCTTGTCGGCAAGCGCCCACCGCCGACGCGACGCAACGTACCGATGCCTTCCCCGGACGAAGAGGAACAGTAAGCGAAGGGTTCGGAACACACAAACGGCGGCCAGATGAGCCGCCGTTGTTATTGGGTGCGCACACGGGACCACGTCGGCGCCTTCGGGGACCATGCGATCGCCGAAGCCACCATGGAACGCAGCCAAACGAACGCCAGCCCCAGCGCCCTGTGAGCGCAGGCCGACCTCCGTCCTCTGCCAAACACATCTAGTTCCGCTCGGCGCGCTTCGGAAGCCGCAAGCAACGCTCGAGGCTACATCCCCCCCGTCTCCACATTGCCGCCGCGGCCATGCGATCACTGGACGTTTAGCAACGATGCAGCAGCACAGATCGCTCCCCTCCCCGCGGAAACATCTCGAATAACATGCAGCACAAAGAAAAACGCCGACCCCTTTCGGGATCGGCGTTTAACCGTTTAATTCGATGCGCTCTTACGAGCGCGTCAAATTAGAACTTGTGACGCAGACCGACGGTAGCGCCGATCTGGTTGTTGCTGTTGGCGCTGTTCGAGAACACTTGGTTGCCGTTCGTCAGCGTCGTGCCAGCGTAGCTAGCGTCGTTCAGGCCCATCACGCCCAGACCCGAGCCGCCGCTGTTCTTAGCATAGGCCACGTTGAAGTAGGCGTCGGTGCGCTTCGACAGAGCGTAGTCGGTGCCGACCACGAACAGCCACGGGTTGCCCGTTGCGCTGTTCTTGAACTGTTGGTAGTAAGCCGTGCCGGTGAGCGACAGAGCCGGGGTAGCTTGGTAGCCAACGCCTGCCCAGTACAGGTTCGAACGCAGGTTGCCGGATTGACCAGCTTGTGCGTAGTTAGCCTTGTACCAACGGTAGCCAGCGTACAGCTTGGCCGGGCCGAAGGCGTACGTGCCAGCGATCGTGGCGCGTTGTTCCTTGTTATCAACCAGAGCAGCCGTCGTGTTGTTCGACTGGTCGTACACAACGCCCACGCCGAACGGGCCGCCAGCGTAGTTAGCGCCCAGGCTCCACTCACGACCCAGCTTGTTCAGGCCAGCTTGCTCGTTGCCATCGCGGTTGAACGAGTACAGAGCCGAAACGCCCAGGCCACCGAACGTGCCAACGTACTTAACGGCATTGTCAGCGCGACCCGAGAAGTACTGGTCTTGCGAAGCCAGCGAGTAACGCGTGGCGATTGCCATCGGGTCATAGATCAGCGAGAAGTCGTACAGCAGGTTTTGCTGACGACCCAGGGTCAGTTGACCCCACTGGCCTTGCAGACCAACGTAAGCGTTACGGCCGAACAGACGACCACCTTGACCCGACGCGCCGGTGTCCAGGTTGAAGCCGCTTTCCAGGTTGAAGATACCCTTCAGGCCACCGCCCAGGTCTTCAACGCCACGCAGGCCCCAACGCGAGCCCGACAGGCCGCCCGAATCCAGGCCGAAACGCGAGCTGCCACCACCGGTGGTGTTCGGCACCTTGTTTGCGTACGTCAGACCAGCGTCGACCACGCCGTACAGGGTCACGGAGGATTGTGCATAGGCGCCGCTGGCGGCCAGAGCTGCAACAGCAGCTGCAAACAGTTTCATCTTCATATCGACACTTTCCTTGTCAACTGATTGGGAAATCTTGACTGTCCTTATGGACGACGCAGATACCTCACGTCTGACCGCATTATGTGCCAGCGTTGACGGATTCCGGAAACCCTTTTTGGCTCTGGGACGCGATTTGCGGCCAAGTTGTTGCTCATGGGCAACAGGCAAAACGCCCCCTCAAGCGGGGGTCTCGACCAGCTTTTTGCGCGATGGCGCGGGGGTTAGCGGGCGATTGCGAGGCGCTTCCGCGCAACAAATTTGGCGCTTTGTGACAGTCCCAAATTGTCGCCTTCCGGCCACGCCACCGTTTAAAAAGCGATTAATAAGTCTCTTTATGGACGACCCAGCGACGCGTGCCATCGTTTTAGGAAATCGGCACGGCGAAGCTGATCTTGATGGGCAAGTAAACCCGGCCCGACAGGAATCGGACGGTGTGTATTGCCGAGCTCGGCGAGCAGGCGCTTGGCGGTCAGGCCGGTTTCGACGTCTTGGCGCAGGGAGAACAGAAATGCCCGGTCCGCCATCACGCTTTGGCCATCGCGGGAGAGCATGAAGTCCAGCCAGAGGCGTGCGGCGTTTGGCCGGGCGGCCCTGCGGGCAATGAAGGCGACACGCGTGGCGACCAAGGTGTAGTCGGTCGGCATTTTGACGGCGAGCGCCGGATTACGATCGGCGTAGCGGGCGGCATAGGAGCCGATCACGTCATAGGCGAGCAGGCTTTCGCCGGAGGCGACGCGCTCGAGCATGGCGGCCGTGGTGATGTACAAGTTGACGTTGACGCCACCCAGTGCCTTGGCAACCTCCCAGAACACGGGCGTGGTGCGCGCATCTTCGGCGGCGAACAGGAAGGCGGAGCCGGAGTGCTCGATGTCGTACGACGCCACGCGGCCGCGCAGAAAGTCGCGATGGCTGTTGAGAATGCGGGCGAAGTCGGCGTGGGTGGACGGGATCAACTCCGCTGGCAATTGGCGCGCGTTGTACACAAAGACGATCGGCTCGTAGCTTGTGCCGTACGCTTCGTTCTTCCAGATCGCCCATGAGGGCAGATAGGGGCGCTCCGGGGAGGCATACGGCAGCGCGTGTCCGTCGTTCACCAGCTTGAATTGCTCGGGCATCGCCGAGCTCCAGACCACATCGGCGCCCGGCGACTTGGCGCCAAGTTCGGCGAGGAAGCGGCGGTAGATGTCGTCGCTGTTCTGCTCGCGGTAGTCGACGGTGATGCCGGGGTAGCGGGTCTCAAATGCGCGGATGAGCGGGTGCGCGGCAGAAAAGTCCGTCGTCGAGTAGACCGTGACGCGGCCTTCCTTGCGCGCGGCGTTGACCATGGCGCCGTAGTCGTGTGGATAGTACGAAGGCAATTCGGGCGCCGGACGGCCCAACCACTGTGCGCTCGCCTGCCGCGCGCCAAACGATATGGCGCCGCTTGCGGCCAGCAACGCGGCAGTCTGACCAAGCCAGCGGCGACGGGAATTCGAAATGGACGACATGGAGCTCAGGCCGCATCGAATAGGAAGGGGATCGGGATGCGGGCGCCACGCATTATCATGAAAAAGCGGATCGAACGATATTGAGAGACACCCGATGCGGATTTTGCTGGTGGAGGACGAGGAAGAATTGGCGGCGTGGCTGGCGCGCGCGCTGGCGCAAAGCGGTTTCGTGGTGGAGCGCGCCGCCGATGGCGTGTTGGCCGAGGCGTTTCTCGGCTCCGGAGAATTTGATGCGGTGGTGCTGGACCTGCGCCTGCCGCGCAAGGATGGCTTTGCGGTATTGGCCGACATGCGGGCGCGCGACGATCGCACGCCGGTGTTGATCCTCACCGCGCAGGGCGCGCTGGATGAGCGTGTGCGCGGCTTGAACGCGGGGGCGGACGATTTCCTCACCAAGCCGTTCGCGCTGTCCGAGTTGGAGGCGCGGCTGATGGCACTGATCCGCCGCAGCCGCGGCCGGGCCTTCCCGCGCTTGCGTTGCGGGCCGCTGGAGTTCGACACCGGGCGCAAGGCGTTTCTGCTGTCAGGCGAGCCGCTGTCGCTCACGCCGCGCGAACACGCTGCATTGTCGGCGCTGCTGCACAAGACCGGTCAGCCGATCGCCAAGGTGCACTTGTTCGACAAGGTCTTCAACCTCGACAGCGATTCGAGCCCCGACGCGGTCGAGGTGGTCGTGCACCGGCTGCGCAAGAAGCTGGCGGGCACCGGTGTGCAGATCATCACCGTGCGCGGCCTGGGCTACATGCTCGAAGCCGGCGCCAGTGATGCGGGCGATGCCGGCGCCACCGCCGACAGCACCCCCGCATGATGCGACGCTTCGCCCGGCTGCCGCGCAGCCTGAAACTGACACTGCTGTGGCTGCTGTTACCGGGGCTGGTCGGCGTGCTGGCCATCGATATCGTTTCCGCATTCCAGGCGCTGCGCGGTGCGACTGACCGCGCGTACGACCGCGCCCTGCTCGGCTCGGTACGTGCCATCGAGAACGGCGTGACGATCGAGCGCGGACAGGTGCAGGTCAACGTGCCGTACGTGGCGCTTTCCATGTTCGAATCGACTGCGCAGAGCAGCGTTTACTACCGCGTTGCGTTCGAACCCGCGCCGGGTAAACCCACAGAAGCCGCGCTCACCGGCTATGACGACCTCCCGCTGCCCACCACACGCCTGGAGAACGACACCGAGTTCTTCTACGACGCGACGTATCACGGCGAGCCAGTACGCATCGCCGCCGTGGCCAAGCCGCTGTACCAGCCGGGGCTACCGGCACGCATCGTCATTCAGGTGGCCGAGACCATCGAAACGCGGCGGGCGCTGCAGCAGGCGGTCTGGCGCGGCACGCTGTTGCGCGATGCGGCTTTGGTGGCCGTGAGTGCGGCGCTGTTGTGGCTGGGCGTGACGGTCGCGCTGCGGCCGCTCAATCGCCTGGCGCGCAGCATTGGCGTACGCGCCTCGGATGACCTCCGCCCGCTCGACGCCACCGACGTGCCCACCGAGGTTCGCCCGCTGGTGGAAGCGATCAACCATCACATCCATCGCTATGAGGAGCTTGCCGAGGCGCAGAGCCAGTTCCTTGCCGATGCCTCGCACCAGTTACGCACGCCGCTGGCCGTGTTGCTGACCCAGGCGGAATACGCCCTGCGCGAGACCGATCCAATGCGCGTGCGCGAAAGCCTGTCCGCCATCATCGCGCGGCTGCAGTCGACCAACCGGCTGACCACGCAATTGCTGGCGCTCGCCCGCGCGCGCCACGCGGGGCAGGACACGCCGCCCGAAACCTTCGACCTGAGCGAACTGGCGCGCGACGTAGTGCTCGATGCGCTGCCCCTGGCGCGCGAGAAACAGCAAGACCTCGGCTGGGATGACGGCGGCCATGGCAGCCACGAAGCGCGCCTCACCGTGACCGGCTACCCGGCCTTCCTGCGCGAGGCGCTCTCCAACCTCGTGCATAACGCGATCCGCTATACGCCGGCCGGCGGGCGCATCACCGTGCGCGCAACGGCCGATGGCGATGCCGCGCTCGTCTGCGTGGACGACACCGGCCCAGGCATGAGTGCCGACGAACGCACCCATGCGTTCCAGCGCTTTCGCCGTGCGCACGAGGGCGGAAATCGCCCGGCGAAGTTGAAAAATGCGCCCAAGGATGGCCCCAAAGATGGCCGTTACGCCGCCGAGGGCTCGGGCCTCGGCCTAGCCATCGCGCGCGCGTATGCCGCACGCAGCGGGGGGCAGATCGAACTGGCCGATGGCGAGCCCAATGACCACGGCGGCGTGGGCCTGTCAGCGCGCATTCGCGTGCCGCTGACGGCCTCAATTGCCGCCCCTCAGCATGCTGCAACGCAGCAGCCACAATGAAAGCGTGACGAAAGCGCGCGACTTCTATACTGCGCCGCACCTGGGGCCCTCCGTCTGAACTGCACACCATAAGCAGTCGGCCCCACACCATCACAAGCAAACAGGAGACAAACCCATGCTTCGTGGCCGCTTTCTGCCTGCGCCCATCGCGCAGACCGCCCTCGCTTCCATTGCCGCTGCCGCGCTGACCCTCAGCAACGCTGCCTTCGCCCAAGTTCCGGCTGGCTACCCGGCCAACTACGCCGACACCATCGCCGCCGCCAAGAAGGAAGGCAAGGTCGTCGTCTACGCCACGACCGACACCAAGGCTGCGGACCCGCTGATCAAGGATTTTGAGTCGCTCTACCCTGGCGTGAAGGTCGAGTACAACGACATGAACAGCAGCGAGCTGTACAACCGCTTCATCAGCGAGCAGGCCGCCGGCGGCGCCTCGGCTGACATGATGTGGAACTCGTCGATGGACTCGCAGCTCAAGCTCGCGCAGACCTACGCCCTGAAGTACGACTCGCCCGAAGTCCCAAGCCTGCCGAAGTGGGCCATCTACAAGGGCCTAGCCTACGGCACGACGTACGAGCCGGCTGTGTTCCTGTACAACAAGCGCCTGATCAAGGACAGCGAAGTCCCGCAGACGCACGCCGACCTCGCCAAGCTGGTCGGCAGCCAGGGCGACCGCTTCAAGAACAAGGTCACGACGTACGACATCGAGAAGTCCGCCGTGGGCTTCATGATGGCGGCGCAGGACAACCAGGATTCGCCGCAGTACTTCGACTTCATCAAGGCGGTGGGGCCCAACCTGGTGCTGCAGTCGTCCACCGGCACGATGATGGAGCGCGTGGCCTCGGGCGAAAACCTGATCGCCTACAACATCCTCGGCTCGTACGCGCTGGCGCGCGCCAAGAAGGACCCGTCGATCGGCATCGTGTATCCGAAGGACTACACGCTGGTGGTCTCGCGCGTGGCGATGATCGCCAAGAAGGCGAAGAACCCGAACGCCGCCAAGCTGTGGCTCGATTACATCCTGTCCAAGCGCGGCCAGGACATCCTCGCCAACAAGTCGGACCTGCACTCGCTGCGCGACGACGTGACGGGCGAAGCCACCGCCGCTGGCCTGAAGAAGATTCTCGGCAACACCATCAAGCCGATTCCGGTGGATGAGTCGATCCTGACCTTCTTGGAGCCGAAGAAGCGCCTGGACTTCATCAAGCAATGGCGCACCGCCGCCGGCCGCTGATCTGCTGACTTGCTGATCACGACTCACTTCATCTGACCAAACTCCGGCGCCGCCCGTATCAGGCGCCGGCCCCTCCTGGAGGCACCATGCGTTCCCTAGCGCAAGACCGTGCCGCCGCTGCCCAAGCCCTCCCCAAGCGCTCGCCCTGGACGCGTGTGGGACAGGCTTTGCCGCGCGGTGTGGTCATCCTGCTTACCGCGCTGGCGATTTTCACGCCGCTGGCGCTGATCTTCTACCAGAGCTTTCTCTCTGCGCCGTTCTTCATGCCGGACGCACTGGCGGGGCTCGATGCGTACCGCTTCATCTTCGATGATCCGGACTTCTGGCACGCGTTCGAAAAGTCCGCCGCGCTGGCCCTCGGCTTGGCGGTGATCTCGGTGCCGCTGGGCGGCATCCTGGCGTTCCTGATGGTGCGCTCTGACCTGCCGGGCCGCCGCATCATCGAGCCGCTGCTGATGATCCCTGTGTTCGTCTCGCCGATGGTGCTGGCGTTCGGCTATGTGGTGTCGGCCGGCCCGGTCGGCTTCTACACGATCTGGTTCAAGCAACTCTTCGGTGGCGCGCCGTGGAACGTGTATTCGTTCACCAGCATCATAATCATTGCGGGTCTGACGCACGTGCCGCACGTGTATCTGTATGTCTCATCGGCGCTGCGCAGCCTCGGTTCGGATGTGGAAGAAGCCGCGCGCATTGCGGGTGCATCGCCGCTGTCGGTGGCGCTCAACGTGAGCCTGCCGATGGTGCGCCCCGCGCTGCTGTACGCGGCCGTGCTGGTGATCTTCCTGGGCTTCGAGGTGTTCGGTCTGGTGCTCGTGTTGGGCGATCCGGAAGGCCACTTGGTGCTGGCCACGTACCTGTACAAGCTGACCAACAAGCTCGGCACGCCGGCCTATCACCTGATGGCGGCCGTGGCGGTCTGCCTGGTGATGGTGACGTTCCCGCTGGTGCTGCTGCAACGCTACATGCTGCGCTCGGCCAACCGCTTCGTCACGGTCAAGGGCAAGGTCACGCGCAGCCGCCCGCTGCCGCTAGGCAAGTGGCGCTGGCCCGCCTGGGCGATCGTGGTGTTCTGGTTCTTCGTCTCGGTGGTGGTGCCGCTGTCGGGCATTGCACTGCGCGCATTCGTGTCGAACTGGGGCGAAGGCGTGTCGCTGACGCAAGCCGTGTCGCTCACCGCGTTCCACCAGATCTTCGATCAGCCGCAGTTCCTGCGCGCGATGGTCAACACGGTGCTGATCGGCGTGATCGGCGGCGCCATCGCCGTGGCCTGCTACACCTGCATCGGCCTGGCCATGCACCGCAAGCCCGACGGTTGGACGCGCTTCCTCGACTACAGCGTGCTGGTGCCCCGCGCCATTCCGGGTCTGCTGGCCGGTCTGGCCTTCCTGTGGGTGTTCCTGTTCGTGCCGAACTGGGTCGAGACCGCCCTGACCGACAGCAGCGTGCCGTTCGCCAACTGGATCATCGAGCACGTCGTGCCGAGCCTGCGCGACCTGCGCAGCACGATCTTCAGCGTGTGGATCGCGTACACGGTGGTGTGGATGGCCTACGGCCTGCGCCTGATCTCGGCCGCGCTGCTGCAGGTCGGCCCAGAACTGGAAGAAGCCGCGCGCTCGGTGGGTGCCACCCGCGCCCGCACCACGCGCGACGTCACCGTGCCGCTCACGCGCTACGGCCTGCTCGGCGCCTGGCTGCTGATCTTCCTGATTTTCGAGCGCGAGTACTCAACCGGTGTGTACCTGCTCTCGCCGGGCACCGAGACGATCGGCTCGATGCTGGTTTCCCTGTGGGCGGGCGGCGCCATCGATATCGTCGCCGCGCTGTCCTTCGTCAATATCGTGCTGGTGGCCGTCGGCCTCGGCATCGCACTGCGTTTCGGGGTAAAGCTCCATGATTGAACTCACTGTCAACGACCTGCACCTGCAATACGGCAACAACCCGGTGCTCAAGGGTGTCTCGATGCAGCTGCAGAAGGGCGAGGTCGTCTCGCTGCTGGGCCCGTCGGGCTCGGGCAAGACCACGCTGCTGCGCGCCGTCGCCGGCCTGGAACAAGCCAGCCAGGGCACCGTCCAGATCGGCGACCGCGTCATGTTCGACGGCACCAAGAAGTTGGATGTGCCAGCCGAGGGGCGCAACCTGGGCCTGGTATTCCAGTCCTACGCGCTGTGGCCGCACAAGACCGTGGCCGAGAACGTCGCCTACCCGCTCAAGCTGCGCAAGACGCCGTCCGCGCAGATCAAGGAACGCGTGCAGGCCGTGCTGCAGCAACTGGGCCTCGGTCATCTGGGCGAGCGCTTCCCGAGCCAGCTCTCCGGCGGCCAGCAGCAGCGCGTGGCGATTGCCCGTGCGCTGGTCTACAACCCGCCCGTGATCCTGCTCGACGAGCCGCTCTCGAACCTCGATGCCAAGCTGCGCGAAGAGGCCCGCGCCTTCCTGCGCGAGCTGATCGTGCGCCTGGGGCTCTCCGCGTTGATGGTCACCCACGACCAGAGCGAAGCGATGGCCATGTCCGACCGCATCCTGCTGCTGAACAACGGCGTGATCGAACAGCAAGGCACGCCCGAGCAGATGTACGGCGCGCCCGAGACGCTTTTCACCGCCGAGTTCATGGGCAGCAACAACCGCGTCAACGGCAAGATCGCCGAGGTGCGCGATGGCATGGCGCGTCTGGTGGATGAGGCAGGCGGCTGGTCGCTGTGGGGTGTGGCACGTGGTGATCTGAAGCCGGGTGCGTCAGCGCATGGCGTGATCCGCCTGGAGCAGGTGCGCGTAGGCGTGGATAACGCCGACAACACCATCCGCCTGCCGCTGGCGACCCGCATGTACCTGGGCGACCGCTGGGAATGCCTGTTCCGCGCCAGCGGCGCCACGGGCACGGGCCTGCGCGCCTACGCTAGCAGCGCGCCGACCGACGGCCAGTACGCGCTGACCTTCCCGCGCGAGCAGTTCTGGTTGTACGCGGCGTAAGCAGCTTCAGCGGTTTCAACGGCAATAAAAAAGGCAGCCTCGGCTGCCTTTTCTTTTTGCGATCCTCCGATCAGTCCTTCACCACCGGCAGGTGTTCCGGATCGGCCTCGGGCGCCGCGGTCTTGCGCAGGAAGATCGCCGCCAGAATCAGCCCCAGTTCATACAGCAGCCACAGCGGCACGGCCAGCAGCAACTGCGACATCACATCCGGCGGCGTCACCACCGCGGCAATGATGAACGCGCCCACCACCACGTACGGCCGCGCTTGGCGCAGCTTGTCCAGGCTGACGATGCCAAAGCGCACCAGCACCATCACCACCACCGGCACCTCGAAAGTGATGCCGAAGGCGAGGAACGTGGTCATGGCAAAGCTGAGGTACTTGTCGATGTCGGTCGACATCTCGGCACCCAATGGCGCGTTGTAGTGCGCCATCACCTTGAACACCGTCGGAAAGACGAGGAAATACGCGAATGCCACGCCGCAGAGGAACAGCACGTAGGTGCTCACCACCAGCGGCATGATCATGCGCTTTTCGTGCGCGTACAGCCCCGGCGCCACGAAGCGCCAGATCTGGTACAGCACCCAAGGCAGCGCGATCAGGAAGGCGGCCAGCAGCGTCACCTTCATCGGCACGAAGAACGAGCCGGTGACGTCCGTCACGATCATGTGACCGTTCTTGGGCAGCGCCTGAATGAGCGGCCGCGAGAACAGGTTGAAAATGTCCGGCGCCCAGTAGACCAAGCCCAGGAAGATCAGCAGCACACCCGCGCCGGCCTTGACGATGCGCTCGCGCAACTCGACCAGGTGCGAGATGAAGGTTTCCTGCGCGCCGTCCTCGGGCGATTGCGGATCGAGCGGAGCGGCACTCATGTCGGCTGAAGGGGGATGCGATCAAAGCGCCGCACCACAAAGCGGGGCGGCGCCAAGAAAATCATTCGAAAAAGGAACGCCCGCGCGACTGCGCGGCAACGATGGGCGGACGGTGACGCTTGACGCGCGCCGCGCCCGATTGCGCCCACATGCGCACGCCCTGCTTCTGGCGGTACCACTTGGGCATCGAGAGCTGCTTGTTGCGCCAGCTGTTGCGGCCGTTGCGCGACTTGCCCGGCGCGGGGCGCCAGTCGGGCGTGGAGGTGGCTGTCTGCGCAGACGGATCGCCCAACGCCTCATTCAGGCGCTCGTTGATCTCGCTCGTGTGCTTGCTGACCTCCTGGTGGATGGTCTGCTCGACATTGCGCGCGGCCTGCTCGAAGTCGGTGCGCATCTTGCGCAGTTCTTCGAGTTCAATCTCGCGGCTCACCTCGGCCTTCACATCGGCGATGTAACGCTGCGCGCGGCCCAGCAAAGCACCGGCCGTGCGCGCCACCTTGGGCAGACGCTCCGGCCCGATGACGACGAGCGCCACCATGCCAATCAACGCCAGCTTGGAAATACCGAGATCGATCATCGGTCAGCGTGCGCCGGTGCTCAGCCTTGCTTGGACTTGTCGCGCGCTTCGACGTCGATCGTCGTCGAGTCGTGCAGTTCGCGCGGCGGCTGGCCGGCGGTCTGTTGCGGGGCGGCCGGCTTGTCGTCCGCGGCGCCTTCCTTCATGCCGTCCTTGAAGCCCTTCACAGCACCACCGAGGTCCGAACCGATGTTACGCAGCTTCTTCGTGCCGAACACCATCATGACGATCACCAGCACGATCAGCCAGTGCCAAATGCTAAAGGAACCCATGTCCTACTCCCACGTGAAATACAGCGAGTGGCGCCGCAGCGGTGGCAGCACCATTGGTTGATGTTACTGGTTGGCGTACATCGGCTTGCCGTCGTTCAAATACAGCCAGCCTTTCACAATACGATACAGCATCCAAATGCCCAGAACCCACAGGATGGCAAAGCCGATCAGGAAGAATGCCAGCAGAAGACCGATGGCTCCCCACAATACGGACCACCAGAACGATCGGATCTGCCAGCGGAAGTGCGACTCATACAGCGTGCCACGCACATCATCGAGCTTCACGTAGTTGATGATGATGGCGACCAGAGCGGTGCAGCCGAATGTCAGCCAGTAAATGGCGTACAGCGCATACAGAATATGCGTCAGGCGCCGCAGTCCGGTCAGGCGCTCTGCGTCATCCGTCACCACCATTGCCGCTCCGTATTTGTCCACGCTGCCTCCCTGCGACGATGCGTCATCGTTGGTCAGTCACCGGCGGCCCTATTCACCTGCCGCATCGCGCGCCTGCGACTTGCGCAACGCTTTCTCTTCCAGCCCGGAGAGCCCTTCGCGGCGTGCCAACTCATTGACGACGTCGTCCGGCGTCAGATCAAAGTGCGACAGCAGCACCATGGTGTGGAACCACAGGTCGGCCACTTCGTAGACGACCTTGCTGCGCGCCTCGTCCGTCATGCCGGCGGCGCGGGCGTCCTTGGCGGCCATGACCGTCTCGGTGGCCTCTTCGCCGATCTTCTTGAGGATGGCGTCGTCGCCCTTGTTGAACAGGCGGGCGATGTAGCTCTTGTCCGGGTCGCCGCCGTTGGCGAGCTTGCGGGATTCAAGCACCTCGCCCAGGCGGCGCAGGGTGTCACTCATGGTTGTGGCCGGGCTTGCCGGCGTAGATATCGTCAGGATTCTTGAGGACGGGCTCGACGGTGTGCCAATCGCCGTCTTCCACGTTGCCTTCGAACTTCTGGAAGAAACATGCGTGGCGGCCAGTATGGCAGGCGATCCCGCCGACTTGTGTGACACGGAGCAAGACCACGTCTTCATCGCAGTCGAGGCGGATTTCGTGCACCTTTTGAATGTGCCCGGATTCCTCGCCCTTGTGCCACAGACGCTTGCGCGAACGCGACCAGAAAACGGCCTCGCCGGTTTCCACGGTCTTCTGCAGCGCCTCGCGGTTCATGAAGGCGAACATCAAAACGTCGTTGCTGCCCTGCTCCTGCACGATCACCGGCACCAGGCCGTTGTCGTCCCAGTGGACCTTGTTCAGCCACTTCTTGCTCATAGTCCGATCCGTACTGGAATGCCTTGCTCAGCCATGAATTGCTTGGCCTGGCCGACGGTGTACTCACCGTAGTGGAAGATGCTGGCGGCCAGCACCGCATCGGCGTGGCCTTGCTGGATGCCGTCTGCCAGATGCTGCAGGTTGCCGACGCCGCCGGAGGCGATGACCGGCACCGGCACGGCATCCGACACAGCACGCGTAAGTTCGAGGTCGAAGCCGGCCTTGGTGCCGTCGCGGTCCATGCTGGTGAGCAGGATTTCGCCGGCGCCGCGCTGCGCCATTTCGCGCGCCCAGGCCACGGCGTCCAGGCCCGTGCCCTTGCGGCCACCATGCGTGAAGACCTCCCAGCGCGGCGCTTCGCCTTCGGCCGACACCTTCTTGGCGTCGATGGCCACGACGATGCACTGCGCGCCATGGCGGGCACTGGCGTCCGACACCAGCTGCGGGTTCGAGACGGCCGACGAGTTCATGCTGATCTTGTCCGCACCGGCATTGAGCAGTCGGCGCACGTCTTCCAACGCACGCACACCACCACCCACCGTCAGCGGAATGAAGACCTGCGACGCCACCGCCTCGATGATGTTCAGCATCAGGTCACGCCCGTCAGACGTGGCCGTGATGTCGAGGAAGGTGATTTCGTCGGCGCCCTGCTCGTCGTAACGGCGCGCGATTTCAACGGGGTCGCCCGCGTCGCGCAATTCGACGAAGTTGACGCCCTTGACCACCCGGCCGTTGGTCACGTCCAGGCAGGGGATGATTCGTTTGGCTAGCATGATGAGTCGGGTGCCGCAGCACCCGTTGAGCGCGGCTTAGGCCGCGCCGAGTTTGTCCGCGAGGGCTTGCGCTTCCTTAAAGTTCAGGTCGCCCGAGTAGATGGCGCGGCCGCAGATCACGCCTTCCACGCCATGCTCTTCGACCGCGCAGAGGTGGTCGATGTCCTTCAGGTTCGACAGGCCGCCGCTGGCGATGACCGGAATCTTCACCGACTGTGCCAACTTGACGGTGGCATCGATGTTGATGCCCTGCAGCATGCCGTCGCGGCCGATGTCGGTGTAGATGATGCCTTCGACGCCGTAGTCCTCGTACTTCTTGGCGAGGTCTACGACTTCGTGGCCGGAGAGCTTGCTCCAGCCGTCCGTCGCCACCTTGCCGTCCTTGGCATCGAGCCCGACGATGATGTGGCCGCCAAATGCCGTGCATGCGTCCCGCAGAAAGCCCGGATCCTTGACCGCCGCCGTGCCGATGATCACGTACGACAAACCATCGTCGAGCCAGCGCTCGATGGTGCCCAGGTCGCGGATGCCGCCGCCGAGTTGCACGGGGATCTCGTCGCCCACTTCGGCGAGGATCGCCTTGACGGCCGCCTCGTTACGCGGCTTGCCCGCGAAAGCCCCATTCAGGTCGACGAGGTGCAAGCGGCGCGCGCCCTGCTCGACCCAATGCCGCGCCATGGCAGCGGGGTCTTCCGAGAACACGGTGGCTTGATCCATATCGCCTTGCTTGAGGCGCACACACTGACCGTCCTTCAGGTCGATGGCCGGGATGAGCAGCATAGTCGTAACGACAAAGTTGAGGGGGTGGGGTTAAATGGGAAAAGAAGCGGGCAAAAAAGGATTCGGTTGCGACTGTGAGGCCGAGTTCACGGGTTCCAGTGCACGAAATTCCGGTAGATCTGCAGGCCGGCCTGCGCACTTTTTTCCGGGTGAAACTGTGTGGCAAAAATATTATCCCGGGCGATGGCGCAGGTAAACCGCACGCCGTATTCGGTCTCGCCAACCGATTCTTCGGGATTGGCGGGGCGTGCGTAGTAACTGTGCACGAAATAAAAGTAGCTCTGATCGGGCACGCCTTCCCAGAGGGCGTGAGCCCGGCTCTGGTGCACGCGGTTCCAGCCCATCTGAGGCACTTTGTACCGGGAACCGTCCGGTTGCAACTGGCCGTCGAGGTCAAAACGAATGACCTCGCCCTTGATCAGGCCCAGGCCGGGGGTGTATTGCTGACCAACCCGCGCCTCGGTACTGCGCTCCAGCAGCATTTGCTCACCCACGCACACGCCCAGCATTGGCTTGGTGCGGGAGGCCTCCAGCACGGCTTCGCGCAGGCCGGATTGGTCGAAGGCGGCCATGCAGTCGGGCATGGCGCCCTGGCCCGGCAGCACCACGCGGTCTGCCGCGCGGATCTCGTCGGCTTGCGCACTGATGCGCACATCGGCCTGGGGAGCGACGGCCATCAGAGCCTGCGCCACCGAGCGCAGATTGCCCATGCCGTAATCGACGATTGCGATCTTAGTCATGACTTCACTTATTAAGCCCGAAGGACGGGCAACAGGGTTTTCAGCCCGTCAACAATGAATTCCACGGCCAGCGCCGCCAGGATCAGCCCCATCAACCGCGTACCGACGTTGATGCCGGTACGGCCGATGACCCGGGCGATCGGCTCGGCGGCGCGGAGCACGATCCATACCACAGCGGCAATCGCCACGCCCACGCCAGCCAGGAGCAGCAGCTCCCACCAGTGCTTGGTCTTGCCCGCATAGACGATCACCGTGCTGATCGAGCCGGGGCCCGTGAGCAGCGGAATCGCCAGCGGCACGACGGCGATGCTGGCCTTGGCACCGGCCTCGTCCTCTTCTTCGGGCGTCGCCTTGGTACGGCTGGTCTGCGCGTTCAGCATGTTCAGCGCGATCATGATCATGATGATCCCGCCGCCCACCTGCAGCGAGCCGACCGAAAAACCGAAAAAGCCGATGATCTGCTCGCCGAGCAGCGCCGACAGGCCAATCACGATCGCCACCGAAATCGACGCGACCTTGATGGTGCGGCGCTTCTCTTCATCCGTCTGGCTCTCAGTCAGACTGATGAAGAACGGGATCGCGCCGATCGGGTTGATCAGCGCGAGCAGCGAGAAAAAGCTCTTGGTCAGATCCATGGGATCGGTGGCCGGGCAGGAATCAGAAGCGGGAGTCAGAAACGCTCGGCCAGGCCGATGCGGTGGATCAGAGCGCGCCCTTGGTCGACGGAATGGTGCCGGCAGCACGCGGGTCCAGCTCAACCGCCATGCGCAGTGCGCGGCCAAAGGCCTTGAACACGGTTTCGATCTGGTGATGTGCGTTGACGCCGCGCAGGTTGTCGATATGCAGCGTCACGCCGGCATGGTTGACGAACCCGCGGAAGAATTCGATGGACAGGTCCACATCAAAATTGCCGACGCGCGCACGCGTGAACGGCACGTGGAACTCCAGGCCCGGGCGGCCCGAGAAGTCGATCACCACGCGCGACAGGGCTTCGTCCAGCGGCACGTAGCTGTGGCCGTAGCGCACGATGCCCTTCTTGTCGCCGACAGCCTTGGCGACGGCCTGGCCCAACGTGATGCCGACGTCTTCCACGGTGTGGTGATCGTCGATATGCGTGTCGCCGGTGGCCGAAACGTCCAGATCGATCAGGCCGTGGCGGGCAATCTGGTCGAGCATGTGGTCGAGGAACGGGACGCCGGTGTTCAGCGTCTGCTTGCCCGTGCCGTCCAAATCAAGGGCGACGCGGATTTGCGTTTCAGAGGTGTTGCGAGTGACCTCGGCACGGCGGCTCATGGGGCTTCCTGCAGCGATGCGGCAAAGGCATCGAGAAATTGCGCGTTTTCTTCGGGATTGCTGACCGTCACGCGCAGACAGTTGGCCAGCAACGGGTGCATTTTACTGACGTTTTTGATGAGAACCCGCCGTTTTAGCAGGCGATCGAACATTCCCGCTGCATCGGGTACGCGCAATAGGATGAAGTTGGCGGCGCTCGGGAAGACTTCAACACCCGGCAGCGCAGCCAGCGCGTCGATCAGCTTGGCGCGCTCGGCCCGCAGAGTCGCTGCCTGGGCATCGAGCACATCGACATGATCGAGCACGAACTGGGCGGTGGCCTCGGTCAGCACATTGATGTTGTACGGCGGGCGCACCTTGTCCAGCTCGGCGATCCATTTCGGGTGGCCGGCCACGTAGCCCAGGCGGATACCCGCCAGGCCCAGCTTGGAGACGGTGCGCATTACCAGCAGGTGGTCGAAGTCGCGCAGGCGCGGCATCCAGCTGTGCTGCGCGAACGGCTGGTAGGCCTCATCGACCACTACCAGGCTCTGGCACACCGGGCCGCGTGCGGCGCGGATGATGGCGTCCATGTCGGCGGCGTCGAACAGATTGCCGGTCGGGTTGTTCGGATAAGCCAGGTAGATGACGGCAGGCTGGTGCTCGGCCATGGCGGCGAGCATCGCTTCGCGGTCCAGCGTCAGGTCCGCCTTGAGCGGCACGCCGACGAACTTCAGGCCCAGCAACTGCGCCGACATCGCGTACATCACAAAGCCCGGCACCGGCGCCAGCACGGTCGCACCCGGCTTGGCTGCGGCAATGGCGATCAGGCTGATGATCTCGTCCGAGCCGTTGCCCAGCAGCACCTCGGCACCAGCCGGCACGTGCATCACGCGCTTGAGCTGCGCCTTGAGCGCATCGGCGGTGGGCACCGGGTAGCGGTTGAGCGCCACGTCGGCCAGGCGCTTGCCCAGGGCGTCGCGCAGCATGGCCGGCAGCGGGTACGGGTTCTCCATCGCGTCCAGCTTGACCATGCCGGTGGCGTCGGGCACGTGGTACGCGCCCATTGCACGCACGTCGTCGCGCACGATACGGGCGAGCAGGTCGTCAAGCGAAGGCTGGGCTGGAGCGGCGGTCATTGCGGTGCGGCGGGCGTTATTCGGATTTGGCGGACTTGGGGGTCAGGCGGTATTCCGCACTGCGGGCATGCGCTTGCAGGCCTTCGCCATAGGCCAGCTCGGCGGCAATCTCGCCCAGCATCTGCGCGCCGGCTTCGCTCACCTCGATCAGGCTCGAACGCTTGATGAAGTCGTACACGCCCAGCGGCGACGAGAAACGCGCCGTGCGCGAGGTCGGCAGCACGTGGTTCGGACCCGCGCAGTAGTCGCCCAGCGATTCGCTGGTGTACTTGCCGAGGAAGATCGCGCCCGCGTGGCGGATACGCTCGGCCCATTGGCGCGGGTTCTCGGCGGAGATTTCCAGATGCTCCGGCACGATGTCGTTGGCGATCTCGCACGCCTCTTCCATGTCGCGCACCTTGACCAGCGCACCGCGGCCCGACAGCGACTCGGCAATCACGTTCCGGCGCGGCATCTCTTCAAGCTGGCGGTTGATGCTGGCTTCCACCTGCGCGATGAACTCGGCGTTCGGGCACAGCAGGATCGACTGCGCCAGTTCGTCGTGCTCGGCCTGCGAGAACAGGTCCATCGCCACCCAGTCCGGATCGGTCGTGCCATCGCAGATGACGAGGATTTCCGACGGCCCCGCAATCATGTCGATGCCGACCGTGCCAAACACGCGGCGCTTGG
This sequence comes from Ralstonia sp. 25C, assembly GCF_051904805.1. NCBI lineage: Bacteria > Pseudomonadati > Pseudomonadota > Betaproteobacteria > Burkholderiales > Burkholderiaceae > Ralstonia > Ralstonia sp. 25C. Next base: position 1,573,391 of record NZ_CP196737.1, read on the forward strand.
CGGCCGCCACATAGGCGTTGCCCGGGCCGACGATCTTGTCGACGGCGGGAACGGTGTCCGTGCCGTAAGCGAGTGCACCGACAGCCTGCGCGCCGCCGATGGTGAACACGCGGTCCACCCCGGCGATGCAGGCGGCAGCCAGCACCAGTTCGTTACGCACGCCGCCCGGCGTGGGCACGACCATGATGATTTCCTTGACGCCGGCCACGCGTGCCGGAATCGCGTTCATCAGCACCGACGACGGATACGCTGCCTTGCCACCCGGCACGTAGATGCCGACGCGATCCAGCGGCGTGACCTTCTGGCCGAGCACGGTGCCATCGGCTTCCGCGTATTCCCAGCTGTGCGTGCCGCACTCGATCTTCTGCTTCTCGTGATACGCACGCACGCGGGCGGCGGCCGCTTCCAGGGCGGCGCGACGCTTGGGCTCCAGACCGTCCAGCGCGGCTTGCAGTACGGTCGGCGACAGTTCCAGCGCGGCCACGCTGTCGGCTTCGATACGGTCAAAGCGCTGCGTCGCTTCCAGCACGGCGGCGTCGCCGCGGGCTTTCACGTCGGCCAGGATCTGCGCGGCGGCGCGGTCGATGGCTTCGTCTTCGCTCGCCTCGAAAGCGAGCACCTGGCGCAGTTGCGCCGCGAATCCGGCGTCAGCCGAATCCAGCTTACGGATACTCAAGCTCATGCGGGTTCCCCAACAAGCGCATCCTTGGCGGAAGCGCGCTCGAAAGCGTCGAGGATCGGCGCCAGCCGCTCGCGCTTGAGCTTCAGCGCAGCCTGGTTGACGACCAATCGGGACGAGATCTGCACGATCTCTTCCACCTCGACGAGGTTGTTCGCGCGCAGTGTGCCGCCGGTGCTGACCAGGTCGACGATGGCATCGGCCAGGCCCACCAGCGGGCCCAGTTCCATCGAACCGTACAGCTTGATCAGGTCGACGTGCACGCCCTTCTTGGCGAAGTGTTCGCGCGCGGTGTTCAGATACTTCGTCGCCACCGACAGGCGCGCGCCCTGGCGCACCGCGTTGGCGTAATCGAAGCCCTTGGGCACCGCCACCGACATGCGGCAGCGGGCGATGTTCAGATCGATGGGCGCATACAGGCCCGCCATGCCGTGCTCCATCAGCACGTCGCGGCCGGCCACGCCGAAGTCCGCCGCGCCGTACTGCACATACGTCGGCACGTCGGAGGCGCGCACGATGATCACGCGCAGCGCCGGGTCCGACGTCGGCAGGATCAGCTTGCGCGAGGTTTCCGGATCTTCGGTCACCTCGATGCCGGCGGCCTTCAGGAGCGGCAGCGTCTCTTCAAAGATGCGGCCCTTGGACAGCGCCAGCGTGAGCTGGTTGGAGGCGGACTGGAATGCGTTCATGGCCTGCAGGTTCCTTACCTTACGCTTGGATGCGGCGGATCTTGGCGCCGACAGCGGAGAGCTTGTCTTCGATGCGGTCGTAGCCGCGGTCGAGGTGATAGATGCGGTCGACCAGCGTCTCACCCTGCGCAATCAGGCCGGCAATGACGAGGCTGGCGGACGCCCGCAGGTCGGTCGCCATGACGGTCGCACCCGACAAGTGCTCGACACCGGTCACCACGGCCGTCTTGCCGTCGATGACGATGTTGGCGCCGAGGCGGTTGAGTTCCTGCACGTGCATGAAGCGGTTTTCGAAGATGGTCTCCGTCACCGTGGCCGAGCCCTCGGCGATGGCGTTGAGCATCATGAACTGCGCCTGCATGTCGGTCGGGAACGCTGGGTACTCCGACGTGCGGAAGCTGACGGCCTTCGGGCGTCCGGTCATCTGCACGCGGATCCAGTCGTCGCCCGTGGTGAGCGTCACGCCAGCTTCGCGCAGCTTGTCGAGCACCGCGTCAAGGATGCCCGGCGGCACGCCGCGCAGCGTCACGTCGCCGCCGGCCGCGGCCACGGCACACAGGAAGGTGCCGGCTTCGATGCGGTCGGCGATCACGGTGTGTTCCGCGCCGTGCAGCGCTTCCACGCCCTGGATCACCAGGCGGTCCGTACCGATGCCTTCGATGCGCGCGCCCATTTTGACGAGCAGGTTCGCCAGATCGGTCACTTCCGGCTCGCGTGCGGCGTTTTCCAGCACGGTCTCGCCGTCGGCCAGCGCGGCCGCCATCAGCAGGTTTTCGGTGCCGGTCACCGTCACCATGTCGGTGACGATGCGTGCGCCGCGCAGACGCTTGGCGCCATCGGCGAGCTTCGCTTCGATGTAGCCGTGCTCGATGACGATCTCGGCGCCCATCAGCTGCAGGCCCTTGATGTGCTGGTCGACCGGACGCGCGCCGATGCCGCAGCCGCCCGGCAGCGACACACGCGCATGGCCGAAGCGCGCCAGCAGCGGGCCCAGCACCAGAATCGACGCCCGCATGGTCTTCACCAGGTCGTACGACGCTTCCGGCGAGTGGATGACAGCGGCGCCCAGCGTGACCTCGTGGCCGTTCAGCGTGCCCTCCACGCCCATCTGGCGCAGCAGCTTGAGCATCGTGCGCACGTCCTGCAGATTGGGCACGTTGTGCAGCACCAGCGGCTCAGGCGTCAGCAGCGCGGCGCACAGGATGGGCAGCGCGGCGTTCTTGGCGCCAGACACGCGGATTTCGCCCGACAGCGGGCCGTTGCCTTCAATCAGCAGTTTGTCCATGAGCGAGACGTCTCGTCGATCACGTTGGGTGGGGCGCTCAGCGAGCGCTAGGTCGGAATCGGGTTCAGCGGTAACAACAGTGGGATCAAGCTCGGCCATCAGGATTGCCACTCCGCCGGGGTGAGCGTCTTCATCGACAGCGCGTGAATCTCCGCGCGCATGCGATCACCCAATGCGGCGTAGACGAGCTGGTGACGCTGGATCAACCGCTTGCCTTCAAACTGCGCGCTGACGATGGTGGCAAAGAAATGCTGGCCGTCGCCCTCGACTTCGAGGTGCTGGCACGGCAGGCCGGTTTCGATGTACTGCTTGACTTGTTCGGGTGTGGGCAACATGGCCTTCCCTCTCCTGCAAAACGTTAGGGTGGTGCGTCGTGTTGGTTTTATGGACGCATCAATGGCGCAGCTTGTAGCCCGTGCGCAGCATCTGCAGGGCAATCCCCCCCACCACGACCAGCGCGATCAGCATCACGCCGAGGCTCGTCGCCACCGGCACATCGGACACGCCGAAGAAGCCGTAGCGGAAGCCATCGATCATGTAGAAGAACGGGTTGGCGTGGGACACCGCCTGCCAGAACGGCGGCAGTGAATGAATCGAATAGAACACGCCCGCCAGGAAGGTGGCCGGCACGATCAGAAAGTTCTGGAACGCCGCGAGCTGGTCGAACTTCTCGGCCCAGATGCCGGCAATCAGCCCCAGCGTACCGAGCACCGCCGCGCCCAGCACGGCAAACACGATGATCCACAGCGGCTGCGCAAAATGCAGATGCGCAAACAGCGTCGTCACGATCAGCACGCCCGTGCCCACGGCCAGACCGCGGATGATGGAGGCGCACACATAGGCGCCAAACATCTCCCAGTGCGACAACGGCGGCAGCATGATGAACACTAGGTTGCCGGTGATCTTCGATTGAATAAGCGACGACGAGCTATTCGCAAACGCGTTCTGCAGCACGCTCATCATCACCAGGCCGGGCACCAGGAAAGCGGTGTAGCTGAGTTGATCGAACACCTTCACGCGATCTTCCAGCACGTGGCCGAAGATCAGCAGGTACAGCAGCGCGGTCAGCACCGGCGCTGCCACGGTCTGGAAGCTGACCTTCCAGAAGCGCAGCACTTCCTTGTACAGCAGCGTGCGAAAACCGACCCAGCGGCCCGGCAGCGTTTCCGGAATGGCGTTCATGCGGCAGGCTCCAGCGCAGTCTCGGGTGTTTGCGGTACGGCGGAGATACCGCCCTCGCGGCGCATGATCTGCACGAACACGTCTTCTAGATCAGCCTTGGCGATCTCCATGTCGTCGATTTCGCAGCCGGCCTGGCGGCACGTGGAGAGAATCTGCTCGACCTCGCCGTAGCCCGACAGACGCAGGCGCACGCTGCGCTCGCCGTGATTACCCGGCTGCCGCAGACCTTCCAGCGACGCTGGCAAGGTCCCGTTCGAGAAGCTCAGCACGAGCTGCAGCCCCGCAAATTGCGACAGCAGATTGGCCGTGCGATCCAGCGCCACCACCTCGCCAAACTTCAGCATGGCGATGCGGTCGCACAGGGATTCGGCTTCTTCCAGGTAGTGCGTGGTCAGCACGACGGTGTGGCCTTCGCGGTTCAGGCGCGAGATGAACTTCCACAGCGTCTGGCGCAGTTCGACGTCCACACCAGCGGTCGGCTCGTCCAGCACGATCACCGGCGGGCGGTGTACCAACGCCTGCGCGACGAGCACGCGGCGCTTCATGCCACCCGACAGCGCGCGCATGTTGGCATCGGCCTTGTTGGTCAGGTCCAGGTTGGCCATGACCTCGTCGATCCAGTCGTCGTTCTTGGTCAGGCCGAAATAGCCCGACTGCAGGCGCAGCGTTTCGCGCACCGTAAAGAACGGATCGAACACCAGTTCCTGCGGCACCACGCCGAGCTTGCGGCGCGCCGTACGGTAATCGGAGACCACGTCGTGGCCGAGCACGCGCACGCTGCCGGAATCGGCACGATTCAGGCCCGCGAGGATGGAGATCAGCGTGGTCTTGCCCGCGCCGTTGGGGCCCAGCAGGCCGAAAAACTCGCCCTGCTCGACAGACAGGCTCACGCCCTTGAGCGCTTGCAACGACTTGTAGCGCTTGCGGACGTCAGCGATTTCGATGGCTTTCATGGCCGACAAAGTGAACTACCCTGCGCATCTCGTGACCGCGGATCGACATGATCAAGGCGGCCCCGGACGCCGCGCATGGCGGCGGCAGAGCGACAAACCCAGAATTATAGGGGAACTGCACCAACCGACGTCGGCACCGGCTTGCGGCGCCGTGCCAACGCCACTGTGAGCGCGGCATCGCGATGGTGGGGCAAACCGCCCCGCACCGGACGCCGCCTCAATGTCGTGCGTGATGGGGAGCTGCGGGAGACGCCGGCGCAATCGCCAGCAGGGATTCCACGCCGTACAGCGTGGCGAGGTTGGACAGCGCCTGCGGGGCACCTGCGATATCCAGCGCGATGCCAGCCGTCTGCGCCGTGCGCTGCCAGGACAGCAGCACTGCCAGCGCGGAGGAATCGACCCGCGACAAGCCCGCGCAATCCACGCGCAGTGTGGCAACGCCCGCTCCACGCGCCTGGCTAAGCTGAGCCTCGCCCTCGCGCAGCACGCGCGGCGCTTCAAGCTGGGTCAGCGGGCCGGACAAGGTCAACATGGCGAGGGGGGATGCGTCAGAAAAAGAAACAGCGGCCAGAGTCGACCGCTGCGTTGATTCTACCGGAAGGCCGCTTACTTTGCCGGGCCCTTCTCGAGCTGCGCGTTGCGCTCGTTCAGGAAGCTGACCAGCCCGGCAACGCCACCACGCTTGCTGATGACGTCAGCAAACTGGTTCTTGTACGTTTCCGACAGCCACAGGCCGCTGATGTTGATGTCGTACACCTTCCAGCCATTGCCCGTCTTTTCCATGCGATAGTCCAGCGCCACCGGCTCGCCGTTGTTGTTCACGGTCGAACGCACCACCACATCGGTGTCGTCGGCTGCGGCACGGAACGGCTTGTACGACACGGTCTGGTTCTTCACGTTCGACAGCGCGCCGGCGTAGGTGCGGACCAGCAACGTCTTGAAACCGTCTTGAATCTGTTGTTGCTGCTCGGGCGTCGCCTGGCTCCAGAAGCGGCCCATGGCGATCTGCGTGGTGCGCTTGAAATCGGCACGCGGCACGATCTTCTGGTCGACCAGCTGATACACCTTCGTCATATTGCCGCCGCGCAGCTCCGGATCACCCTTGATGGTGGTGAGCACATCGTCCACGGCCGCCTTGACGGTCGATTGCGCATCAGCCTCTTGGGCCTGGACCGGAGCCGCCGCCACAGCGGCAGTCAGTGCCAGGCCAGCAAACACGGAACGGAGAACATTCTTCAACATATCGCGTCCTTCTTATGTGGTTCTTGGTTCGCATACGGCCGTGCCGCTGCGATGATTGGGTGGCTGTTAGAACGGGGCATCCGCGCTCAAGTTCGCGAATCAGAGCCCTGTTTTACGCCTTGTCACCGTTGAGGCAACGTTGTTACGAACGACCCATCAGCGGCGGAACACCGGCCAATTGGGCGTAAAGCGGTGGTACGGCGAGACCGTCGCGTCACCCGTGTCCGAGGGGGTCTTGCCGTCCTGGTCTTCCGGCAGATTGCCGTCATAGATCAGATAGCGGCGACGCTGGAGATAAGCATCACGCATGAAGGTGTACTTATCGACAGCTGCCTGCTCGAACACATTACTGGCGCCGAGCAGGTTCGCCCGCACGTCCACCACCCGCAGGGCGGCCAGCGAATACGTGATCGCACTGTCGTTGAAATACGTGAGCGGATCCATCTGCCAGTTGACCAGGAAGCCCGCGGTATCACGCACCGTGCTCGGGCCCAGCAGCGGCCACACGATGTACGGGCCAGCCGGCACGCCCCACACACCCAGGGTCTGGCCGAAATCTTCCTTGTGCTTGGGCAAGCCGGCGTCCGAGGCGATGTCGATCAGGCCACCCAGGCCCAGCACGGTGTTGATCGCCACGCGCATGGTGTCTTCCAGCGCGGCGGTGCCCTTCAGCTGCAGCAGGTTGTTAACGGCCGAATAGACGTCGCCCGCGTTGGAGAAGAAGTTCGACACGGCCGTGCGCGCGGGCGACGGCACGACGTCAACATAGGTTTGCGCCACCGGCTTCAGCACGCCCTTATCGAGGTCTTCGTTGATGCGGAAGACTTCGCGGTTGAACGGCTCGATCGGGTCGGCCGGATTGGCATTCGGCCCCGTGGCGCAACCTGCCAGTAACGATGCGCCCGCAGCCACGGCCAGTGCTAAGCCGCGCAGCGTTCGGATGGATGTTGTTGTTTTCATGGTTTATTGACTCCCACTGCCCCCAGCGGGCTTGGCGCCGCTGGCACTGCCGCCATTGCTGCTGCCGGCGCCGGCATCGGCCGCCTTGCTGTAGAGGAACTGGCTGATCAGGTTCTCCAGCACCACCGCCGACTGCGTCATGGTGATCTTGCTGCCACCGGCCAGCATGGCCGAATCGCCACCCGGCTCCAGGCCAACGTACTGCTCGCCCAGCAGCCCCGACGTCAGGATCTTGGCCGAGCTGTCTTTCGGAAACTGGTAGCGCTGATCCATGTCGAGCACGACGGTCGCCTGGTAGGTCTTGTCGTCAAACAGGATCTGCGACACGCGCCCCACCACCACGCCGGCACTCTTGACCGGCGCACGCACCTTCAGGCCGCCGATGTTGTCGAAGGCGGCCTTCACCTGGTAGGTCTTGGCAAACGAGAACGCGCTCATGTTGCCGGCCTTGAGCGCCAGGAACAGCAACGCCACGATGCCCACCAGCACGAACAGTCCGACCCAGAAATCGAGGAGGCTCTTACGCATGATCTTTTCTCTTTGAACGACAGCCAGAGGGATGATGTTCAGCTGAACATCAACGCCGTCAGCACAAAATCCAGCGCCAGCACGGCCAGCGACGCAATCACCACCGTGCGCGTGGTGGCGCGCGACACGCCCTCGGGCGTCGCCTTGGCCTCATAGCCCTGGAACAGCGCGATGAAGGTCACGGCCACGCCAAACACCACACTCTTGATGACGCCGTTGACGACGTCGTCCATCACGTCCACGCCGGCCTGCATCTGCGACCAGAACGCGCCGGGGTCCACCCCGATCAGGCCAACACCGACGAAGTATCCGCCCAGAATACCGACGGCGCTGAAAATGGCGGCCAGCAACGGCATGGCGATCAAGCCCGCCCAGAAACGCGGCGCCAGCACACGGGCCAGCGGATCGACCGCCATCATTTCCATGGCGATCAATTGTTCGCCGGCCTTCATCAGGCCGATCTCGGCGGTGAGCGACGTGCCAGCGCGGCCAGCAAAGAGCAGTGCGGTCACTACCGGCCCCAGTTCACGCACCAGCGACAGCGCCACCAGCAGACCCAGCGCCTGCTCGGAACCATAGCGGTTGAGCGTGTAATAGCCCTGCAGGCCCAGCACGAACCCGACGAACAGCCCCGACACCGCGATGATGATGAACGAATCGTTGCCGATGAAACGCAGTTGCTCGATCACCAGGCGCGGACGACGCAGCACGTCGCCCGAGGCCGCAAACAGCGTGGCCAGCATGCGCGCGCCATAGCCAAGGCGGCCAATGAGCGAGCGCACCAGGGAGCCGATCGTCGAGATCATTGCGCACCCCCGTTCTTGCCCAAGCCGAAATCATCCGCCAGCGATGCGCCCGGATAGTGGAACGGCACGGGGCCGTCCGCCTCGCCGTGCACGAACTGGCGCACGAACGGGTCGGTGGAGGCCATGAGGTCTGCCGGTGCGCCCTCGGCGGCGATACCACCGTTGGCGATGAAATAGACGTAATCCGCAATATGGAACGTTTCCTGCACATCGTGCGAGACGATGATGCTGGTCGCACCCAGCGCGTCGTTCAGCTTGCGGATGAGTGAGGCGGTCAGACCGAGGGAGATCGGGTCCAGCCCAGCGAATGGCTCGTCGTAGAGAATGAGCGACGGGTCCAGCGCAATGGCACGTGCCAGCGCCACGCGCCGGGCCATGCCGCCGGAAATCTGCGACGGCATGAGATCACGTGCGCCGCGCAGGCCAACGGCGTTGAGCTTCATCAGCACTAGGTCGCGGATCAGCGGCTCGGGCAGTTCGGTATGTTCGCGCAGCGGAAAGGCGACGTTGTCGAACACGGACATGTCGGTAAACAGCGCGCCGAACTGGAACAGCATGCCCATCTGGCGGCGCGCTGCATACAACGCGGGCTTGTCCATGGCGCCAATATCCTGGCCCAGTACGCGGACCGTGCCTGCCGCGGCACCGACCTGCCCGCCAATGAGGCGCAGGATCGTCGTCTTGCCGCAGCCCGAACCGCCCATGACGGCCACCACGCTGCCCTTGGGCACGCGCATGCACAGGCCGGACAGAATCCGCCGTTCACCCGGCTGGTAGGCGAAATCGACCTGGTCGAGCTCGACAACGGCAGTGGAAGGCTGGGTGGACACGGTGGCGTTTGGGTACGGGAAGCTCGGTTATCTCACGGCGGGATGCGTGCCGCGTCTTATTGTGTTCGCTAGTCGTACCGATTTGGTACGGGCCGCCATTATAGGTGGAAACCCGCGTAGCCCGTCAGTCACGCCATGCTTACCTACAGTTTGTGTGGCTGAAGCGCTGCGCCGCGGCGCCATGCCTTGCGAACCGCTGAAAAGCCTGCACACGCGCACCCCGCGACAAGCTATTCGCCGCGGCTCAGGCGCAGATCGGCTTGGTGGACCAGCGTCTGCCAGTGGTTGGCATCTCGACGGATGGCTTGGGCGAAGGTCTCCGGGGCATCCCACTCGGGCTCGAAGCCGCCGGCGCGCAAAGTGGCGCGGACATCGCTTGCAGTCAGCGCGCGGCGCAACTCGCCGGCCGCACGGATCGACAGGACCTTCGGCGTGCGTGCCGGCATGAACACCCCCACCCAGGCACTGCGGTCGAACCCCACCAACCCGGCTTCGCGCAAGGTGGGCACATCCGGCGCGAAGGGAGAACGCGCGGCGCCGGTCACGCCCAGCAAGCGCAACTGCCCGCTCGCCACGCCCATCGCCAGACTCGGATAGCTGGCGAAGCACGCCGTCATGCGCCCGGCCAACACCTGTTGCACGACCCCGGCTTCACCCTTGAGCGAGACATGCGGCGCGTGGATCGCGTAATCGCGGACGAACTGCTCGGCGACGAGGTGCGACCACGTGCCAAGCGCCTCCGAACCGCAATTGACGCTGACCGATTCCGCACGCGCCATGGCAACCAGATCGGTGACGGAGCCAATCGGCAGGCGGGCGTCGACGGCCAGAAAAAGCGGCAGCGTCGCCACCATGGCAACGGGCAGGAAGTCGCGCAGCGGGTCGTAGGGCGCGGGCTCCAGCGCGGGCTGTGTGACGAACGTGGTTTGGTGGAGCAACCAGGTGTGGCCGTCGGATGCGGCGCGCGCGACCGATTCGCCGGCCGCCATGCCATTGGCGGCGGGGCGATCCTCGACATTGACTGGGCGGCCGAGTTGCAGCTGTAGCTGCACGGCCAGCGCTCGGGCCAGCGCATCAAATACGCTGCCCTCCGCGGCCGGCACAACGAGGCGCAGCGGCTGCGACGCATAGCCCAGCAGTTCGGCGCGGGCCGGCAGAGCCAATGCGACCGGCAACGCTGCGAGCCACACTATGGTGCGGCGTCGGCGCATGTCCGGCGCGTCGGGAACATCTGCGGGCACATTGCTGGCGCAGGCTTGCATGGGGGTGGGGGGTCTCGGGGAAATCTCATTCTAGAAATCCGCCCATCCGCCCTGCACTCATGTAAACCATGTCGATGTAAACCATGAAGCGGCGGCCGGCCCCAAAGAAAAAGGCTCGCCGAAGCGAGCCCTGGGTCAGACAGTCAACCGCGTGGTCAGCGCGGCAGTTCCGAATGGCCCATAAGAAACGCGTCCACCGAGCGGGCAGCCTGGCGGCCCTCGCGGATGGCCCAGACGACCAGCGATTGGCCGCGGCGTACGTCGCCGGCGGCAAACACCTTCGGCACGTTGGTGGCGTAGGCGTTGTCACCCTCGGTGGAAGCACGCGCGTTGTTGCGCGCATCCTTGGTCACGCCGAAGGCATCGAGCACACCGCCGACCGGGTTGGTAAAGCCCATCGCCAGCAGCACGAGGTCGGCCTTGAGCGTGAATTCGCTGCCTTCGACTTCGCTCATCTTGCCGTCCTTCCACTCCAGGCGCACAGCCTTGAGGCCGGTCACGCGACCGTTCTCGCCGATGAGTTCCTTGGTGGCAACCGACCAGTCGCGCTCGCAGCCCTCATCATGCGACGACGACGTGCGCATCTTGATCGGCCAGTACGGCCACACCAGCGGCTTATTCTCTTCTTCCGGCGGACGCGGCAGCAGTTCGAACTGCGTGACCGATGCTGCGCCATGGCGGTTGGACGTGCCCACGCAGTCCGAACCCGTATCGCCACCGCCGATCACGATAACGTGCTTGCCGTCCGCGCGGATCGGGTTCGGTGCATCGCCGGCCACTTCCTTGTTCTGCGGGATCAGGAATTCGAGCGCGTAGTGCACGCCGTCCAGGTCACGGCCCGGCACCGGCAGATCGCGCGGCACTTCCGAACCGCCCGTCAGCACAACGGCGTCGAACTGCTTGAGGATGTCGTCGGCGGAGATCACCTCGCGTGCGTCGTTGACGATGCCGGCCGGCACCGTCTTGTCGCCCACCATCACGCCGGTGCGGAACGTCACGCCCTCGGCTTCCATCTGCTGCATGCGGCGGTCGATCTGCGCCTTCTCCAGCTTGAAGTCGGGGATGCCGTAACGCAGCAGGCCGCCGATGCGGTCGTTCTTCTCAAACAGCGTCACGTCGTGGCCGGCGCGTGCCAGTTGCTGCGCAGCGGCCATGCCAGCGGGGCCGGAGCCGACCACGGCCACGGTCTTGCCGGTCTTGTGCTTCGGCACTTGCGGGGCGACCCAGCCCTCTTCCCAGGCCTTGTCGATGATGGCGTGCTCGATCGACTTGATGCCGACCGGCAGCTCATTGATGCCCAGCGTGCAAGCTGCTTCGCACGGTGCCGGGCAGATACGGCCCGTGAACTCGGGGAAGTTGTTCGTCGAGTGCAGCACTTCGATCGCGGTCTTCCAGTCCTGGCGGTACACCAGGTCGTTGAAGTCCGGGATGATGTTGTTGACCGGGCAGCCGTTGTTGCAGAACGGAATGCCGCAGTCCATGCAGCGTGCGCCCTGGATCTTGGCTTCGTTGTCCGCCAGTGCGAACACGAACTCCTTGTAATGCTTCACGCGCGCTTCGGGCGCTTCGTATCCCTCGTTCTGGCGGGGAAATTCGAGAAAACCGGTCGCCTTGCCCATGGTGTCCTTCCTCGCCCGATGCCACCTGCACAGGGGCATCGAGCGTGTCTTGTGTGGTTCGTTGTATTCGGTGCGGCGGGTGCCGATCATCGATCGACAACCCGCCAAGTCGCTTGGATCAGGTTCAGGCGGCGATCTGCTCGCGGCCGGCTTCCTGTTCGCGCTCGTACATCTCGGTCAGCGCGCGCTTGTACTCGGTCGGGAAGACCTTGACGAAGCGGCGGCGTGCATTGCTCCAGTCGGCCAGCAGTTCCTTGGCGCGCTCGGAGCCGGTGTAGCGGAAGTGCTTTTCCACCAGCGCCTTGAGCAGTTGCTCGTCGAGCACGCGCTCGCCATCGACCTTGTGCCAGGTCGCCTGCGTGTGCGCCTTCTCCTGGTCTGCCGCCGACAGCACGGATTCCAGCGCGACCTGCGCGGTGTTGCAGCGCTTGTCGAACAGGCCGTCTTCGTCATAGACGTAGGCCACGCCACCCGACATGCCTGCCGCAAAGTTGCGGCCGGTGGTGCCCAGCACGACGACGGTGCCGCCGGTCATGTACTCGCAGCCGTGGTCGCCCGTGCCTTCCACCACCGTGGTGGCGCCGGAGTTGCGCACCGCGAAGCGCTCGCCGGCCACGCCGTTGAAGAACGCCTCACCGGCCAGCGCGCCGTACAGCACGGTGTTGCCGACGATGATGTTGTTGGTCGGCTCGCCGCGGAACTCATGCGGCGGACGCACGATCACGCGGCCGCCCGACAGGCCCTTGCCCACGTAGTCGTTGCCGTCGCCCACCAAGTCCAGTGTCACGCCGTGCGCCAGGAACGCCGCGAACGACTGACCCGCCGTGCCCTGCATCTGCACATGGATCGAATCATCCGGCAGACCTTCGTGGCCGTAGCGCTTGGCCACCTCGCCCGAGAGCATCGCGCCCACGGTGCGGTTGACGTTGCGCACCGGCTGGATGAACGAGACGCGCTCGCCCTTCTCGATTGCAGCCTTGGCCTTCTCGATGAGCTGGTGATCCAGCGCGCGGTCCAGACCGTGGTCTTGCACGTCGACCTGGTAGCACGGCTCGCCTTCCTTCTTGGCCGGCTGGTAGAAGATGCGCGCGAAGTCCAGACCGCGTGCCTTCCAGTGTTCGATGCCGGCCTTGGTGTCGAGCAAATCTGCGCGGCCGATCAGCTCGTTGAACGAGCGGATGCCCAGCTGCGCCATGATCTCGCGCACTTCCTCAGCCACGAAGAAGAAGTAGTTCACCACGTGCTCGGGCTTGCCCGAGAACTTCTTGCGCAGCACCGGATCCTGCGTCGCCACGCCCACCGGGCAGGTGTTCAGGTGGCACTTGCGCATCATGATGCAGCCCTCGACCACCAGCGGTGCGGTGGCGAAGCCGAACTCGTCTGCGCCCAGCAGCGCGCCGATCACAACGTCGCGGCCGGTTTTCATCTGACCATCAGCCTGCACGCGGATGCGGTTGCGCAGGCCGTTGAGCATCAGCGTCTGCTGCGTCTCGGCCAGGCCCAGTTCCCACGGCGTGCCGGCATGCTTGATCGACGACCACGGCGAAGCGCCCGTACCGCCGTCATGACCGGCGATCACCACGTGATCGGCCTTGGCCTTGGCGACACCTGCGGCCACTGTGCCCACGCCCACTTCCGACACCAGCTTGACCGACACGTCCGAACGCGGGTTCACGTTCTTCAGGTCGTGGATCAGCTGCGCCAGATCTTCGATCGAGTAGATATCGTGGTGCGGCGGCGGCGAGATCAGACCCACGCCCGGCACAGCGTAACGCAGCTTGCCGATGTAGTCCGTGACCTTGTGGCCGGGCAGCTGACCGCCTTCACCGGGCTTGGCGCCCTGGGCCATCTTGATCTGGATCTGGTCTGCCGAAGCCAGGTATTCAGCGGTCACGCCGAAACGGCCCGACGCCACCTGCTTGATCTTGGAGCGCAGCGAATCGCCTTCTTGCAGTTCCAGATCGCGCTCGACCACTTCGCGGCCGATCACGTCCGACAGCTTGGTGCCCTGCTTGATGGGAATGCCGCGCAGTTCGTTGCGATAGCGGCGCTCGTCTTCACCACCTTCACCCGTGTTCGACTTGCCGCCGATGCGGTTCATCGCCACGGCCAGCGTGGTGTGCGCCTCGGTCGAAATCGAGCCCAGCGACATGGCGCCGGTCGCGAAACGCTTGACGATCTCCTTGGCGGATTCCACTTCTTCCAGCGGAATCGCGCGCACCGGGTCCACCTTGAACTCGAACAGACCACGCAGCGTCATGTGGCGCTTGCTCTGGTCGTTGATCAGGTTGGCGTATTCCTTGTACGTCTGGTACGAATTCGCGCGCGTGGCGTGCTGCAGCTTGGCGATCGAATCCGGGGTCCACATGTGCTCTTCGCCGCGGACGCGGTACGCGTATTCGCCGCCGGCGTCCAGCATGTTGGCCAGCACCGGTGCATCGCCAAAGGCGTCGCGGTGCAGGCGCAGGGCTTCTTCGGCCACCTCGAAGATGCCGATGCCGCCCACGTTCGATGCCGTGCCGTGGAAGTACTTGTCCACCAGCTCGCGCGACAGGCCGATCGCTTCGAAGATCTGCGCGCCGGTGTACGACATGTACGTCGAGATGCCCATCTTGGACATCACCTTGTGCAGGCCCTTGCCGATTGCCTTGGTGAAGTTGTAGACCGCCTTGTCTGCCGTCACGCCCAGGCTCGGAGCCAGCTCAGCCAGCGTTTCCATCGCCAGGTATGGGTGCACGGCTTCCGCGCCGTAGCCCGCCAGCAGCGCGAAGTGGTGCACTTCACGCGCCGAACCCGTTTCGACCACCAGACCGGTGCTCGTGCGCAGGCCCGCATCCACCAGGTGATGGTGGATAGCGGACGTGGCCAGCAGTGCCGGAATGGCGGCTTGCTTTTCGTCGACCGCGCGGTCCGACACGATCAGGATGTTGTAGCCCGACTTGACCGCATCGACAGCCTCGGCGCACAGCGAGGCCAGGCGTGCTTCGATGCCCTCCTTGCCCCAGGCCACCGGGTAGCAGATGTTCAGCTCGTAAGCCATGAACTTGCCGCCGGTGTAGTGCTCGATGTTGCGGATCTTCGCCATGTCCTTGAAGTCCAGCACGGGCTGGCTCACTTCAAGACGCATCGGCGGGTTGATGTTGTTCAGCTCGAGCAGGTTCGGCTTCGGCCCGATGAACGAGACGAGCGACATCACCACGTTTTCGCGGATCGGGTCGATCGGCGGGTTCGTGACCTGCGCGAACAGCTGCTTGAAGTAGTTGTACAGCGTCTTGTTCTTGCTCGACAGCACGGCCAATGGGCTGTCGTTGCCCATGGAGCCGGCGGCTTCTTCACCGTTGGCGGCCATCGGCGCCATCAGGAACTTGACGTCTTCCTGCGTGTAGCCGAACGACTGTTGACGGTCGAGCAGCTTGGCGGCCGGCTTGGTTTCGGCGGCCACGTCTTCCGGCTTGGCTTCCAGCTCGTCGAGCTTGATGCGCACGGCGTCGATCCAGCTCTTGTACGGCTTGGCGTTGGCCAGGTTGTCCTTGAGCTCCTTGTCGTCGATGATGCGGCCCTGCTCCATGTCGATCAGGAACATCTTGCCCGGCTGCAGGCGCCACTTCTTGACGATGCGCGACTCGGGAATCGGCAGCACGCCGGCTTCCGACGCCATCACGACCATATCGTCGTCGGTCACGTAGTAGCGTGCCGGGCGCAGGCCGTTACGGTCGAGCGTTGCGCCGATCTGGCGGCCATCGGTGAAACAGATGGCGGCGGGGCCGTCCCACGGCTCCATCATCGCAGCGTGGTATTCGTAGAAAGCGCGACGGTTGTCGTCCATCAGCGTGTGCTGTTCCCACGCTTCCGGAATCATCATCATCATCGCCTGGGCCAGCGGGTAGCCGGCCATCGTCAGCAGTTCGAGGCAGTTGTCGAACGATGCCGTATCCGATTGGCCCGGATAGATCAGCGGCCAGAGCTTCGGCAGATCCGCACCCAGCACCGGCGACGAGATACCGCCCGTACGTGCGTTGATCCAGTTGACGTTGCCCTTGACGGTGTTGATTTCGCCGTTGTGCGCAACCATGCGGTACGGGTGCGCCAGTTCCCAGGCCGGGAACGTGTTGGTCGAGAAACGCTGGTGCACCAGCGCCAGCGCCGATACCGTGCGCGGGTCAGCCAGGTCTTGGTAGTAGCGGCCAACTTGTTCGCACAGCAGCAGGCCCTTGTAGACGATCGTGCGCGCCGACATCGACGGCACGAAGTATTCCTTGCCGTGCTTGAGCTTGAGCGCCTGAATCGCGTGGCTGGCGGTCTTGCGGATCACATACAGCTTCCGCTCCAGGGCGTCGGTGGTCATGATGTCGCGGCCGCGCCCGATGAAGATCTGGCGGATCACCGGCTCGGTCTTCTGCACCGTGGGCGACATCGGCATGGTCTTGTCGACCGGCACGTCGCGCCAGCCCAGCACGACCTGGCCTTCCAGGCGCACGGTGCGCTCCAGTTCTTGTTCGCAAGCCAGACGCGAGGCGTGTTCCTTCGGCAGGAAGATCATGCCGACGCCGTATTCGCCAGCCGGCGGCAGGTTGATGCCCTGCTTGGCCATCTCTTCACGGAAGAACTGATCGGGAATCTGCAGCAGGATGCCTGCGCCGTCGCCCATCAGCGGGTCGGCGCCGACGGCTCCCCGGTGGTCGAGGTTGTGCAGGATGCGCAAGCCTTGCTGGACGATCTCGTGGCTCTTCTTGCCCTTGATGTGGGCGACGAAGCCGACGCCGCAAGCGTCGTGTTCATTGGTCGGGTCGTACAGACCCTGGGCCGACGGCGCCGACGGCTGGGTGGGGAAAGAGTGTTGTTCCACGGCGATCTTCCGATGTTGTCGGTACAGCGCGCCGTAGAAAGCCCTCGCAGTGGTGCGGATGCAGGCAAAACAACCAATGGCGCGCCGCACCATGAATGCGGGGTGAAACGAATATAAAAGAGCGTTCCATAACACGCAAAAGGTTTTAAATGGGGTCGGAGTCAATTAACAAATGCACGTTTGTAGTGCGGGTTTATAAGTGGGGACAGATCAATTTGGTGCGGACCGACGCACCTGCGATCCAACGCCCTGACACCCGGCTACCCCACCGCTGCCGCGTCCTCCGCCCCCACTTCTGCGGTTTTGCGCGGGGGCCGGCCTTTCGGCAGGGGCGCGACTCGCCGACCACCAGTACGCGCCAGCGTTGCCAAGAAAGCCTCACTACCCAGCGGCCAGCCGCTGTGCACATGCTGGCGAATCGTCTCGAGCTGGTCTGACCCGAGACCTTCATGCCAGAGCGTCCGATAGCGGGACTGGCGCTCGAACGGCGTGTTTCCAAGCCGCCAGTAGCAGTAGTGGTCACTCACCCACGGGATGGATTGGATGCCGACGTGATGGCGATACGTACTCCACCGATCCTCTTCCGGAGTGGCGACCACGCCGCCGCGAACCGCGTTGGCTTCGACGTATAGCAACATCGGCAGCACCCATTCCGCCGGGTCCAGCACGGTCGAGCGGAAACGCCCTTCCCAGAGCGTGCCGCTGCGCTCAGCGGCCGCGTTGAAATACCGCGTATAGCGCCGCCCCACCGTCTGCAGCGTGCGTGACAGGCTGTCCGCGACTTTCGGCGTGCCAACCAGGTGCACGTGATTCGGCATCAAGGCGAACGCGTGAATGGCGAAATCGTGTTCGCGCGCGGCCATGCGCAGCGTGTCCAGGTAGAACGCGTAGTCCTCATCGGCGCGGAAAACCGCCTGCCGATTGTTGCCGCGCTGCAACACGTGCACAGGAACATCAACAGGACTGAGGCGGGGCAAGCGAGCCATGGGCAAAAACAGAGATAGAAAGCACTCATCCTATCGCGGCCACATCTTTTCTGTCCCCATTTACTTTAGAAGCAAACGGTTGCGGGACCGCTGTCGTCGAGTTGCAACGAGAATCGGCCGTGTTCCCCGGCGGATTTGCGTGCCGTCAAATTGGCGGCCGCGAAGTCGCTATGCGTCACCGCGAACTTGATCCGGCGCAAATCGACCGGGCGACTTCCCCGCGAGACTGGCTCCCATCACATCCACGAGACAACAACACAGGGAGCGTTTCATGGCTTTTGTTCGCCTAGCCGCCGTAGCCGCAGCCGCCGGGTTTCTGGCAGCCACTGTCAGCCCAACCGCCTTTGCGCAGAGCAACGATCTGCCAGCGCCAACGGGCAACTGGATGGTGCGCCTGCGCGCCGTCAATCTGACCGCCGCCAACAAGTCCGATGCGGTGCCCGCGCTTGCTATCCCGGACGACGCCATCCAGATCAACAACAAGGCCTTCCCTGAACTGGATATCTCGTACTTCTTCACGCCGAACATCGCCACGGAACTGATCCTGACGTACCCGCAGCAGCACGACGTGACCGTCACGCAAAGCGCGCTTGGCGGCGCGACCAAGATCGGCAGCTTCCGCCACCTGCCGCCGACGCTCACGCTGCAATACCACTTCACGCCCGAAAAGCGCTTTAAGCCGTACGTGGGCGCGGGGATCAACTACACGCGCATTTCGAACGTGGACTTGCAGGTGCCGGGCGTCGGCCCGCTGGAAATGAGCAAGAACAGCTTTGGCCCGGCGCTGCAGGTCGGCTTCGACTACCGCCTGACCGAACACCTTTACTTCAACCTTGACCTGAAAAAGACCTGGATCAGCGCCGACGTGAAGCTGGCCGGACAGACCATCAGCAAGGTCAAGGTTGACCCGTGGCTGCTGGGTATCGGCGTGGGCTACCGCTTCTGAGGGAGACGATCAGCAAAACAAACGTCTTCTGATCGACTTTCCGACGTGCCGCAGGGGTCGTCGACGGCGGGGGCGCTCGTCGACGGTGGTTGGCACGTTCGGCCCGGCATGCGTTGGGGCGGCCGGGCATTTTTTTTGGGCGCTTACTTTGCGAGGTGCGCCGGATCGAACTGCATGACAACTCGGCCTTCCAGCGGCTGCGGCTTGCGGAAGTTGTCGGCATAGAAACCGCGCAGCGCTTCGAGTTGCTCGGGCGATGCGGTGATCGGTTGCTTGAGCACGTACCACTCAACGTTTTCCGTCAGCGGCGGCGTGGTCAGCGAGCCAAGGTAGTGATAGTAGGCGTCGCTCGCGGGCAGCAGCGCGCCGGCATCCACGGACGACACATCGTGTGCCTCGCCCTTGCGCGCGGCCCGCAGCACGGCTTCGAGCGCGGGGTTGGCTGCGCCCGGCTCCAGCATCACGCCAATCACGGCCATGCGACCGTCCTTTGCGGTGTGCACCAGGTGCACTTCCGCCGGATACGACTTGCCGTTGATGGTGTGCTCGCTGTGCGCGTGGAAATGGAATTGGCGCAGCGTGAAGTGGCGGCCGCGGATCTTGATGTCACCGCCGGGCACGTTCACCTGCAGTGCATGGCCCGTGTCGACCGCGGTGGCCGTGACCGAGCCATAGCGCTGTTGAATAACGTCCGGCTCATCCTCATCGGCGGCCACGGCGTCGGCCGGGCGGATGTCGATGGGCGACTGGAAGGCATCGTGCACTGCGTGCCATTCCGCCTGGTGCTGATAGTCGAAGTGATCGGCCGGGCTGGCGGCGTGGGCGCTAAACGCAAATGCGGCCAGCAATGCAGAGAGAAGACGCGACATCAATTGACCCCGGGAAATGAACCTCGCCATCGTAGGTTCGCCCCCAGGGCAGCGTCACTCAGAATGGTCCGATATCCGACTCACACCGCATCGACCGCAAAGATGCGGCGATGCTCCTTGATGGCATAGCGATCGGTCATGCCGGCGATGTAATGCGCGATCCAGCGCGGCTGCTCATCAGGACTGGCCTTCGCCTGATACTGCGGCGGCAACAAGCGGGGATCATCAAGAAACGCGCAGAACAAGTCATCGATGATGCGCCGCGCCTTGGTGGACATCCGCATCACGAGGTAGTGCCGATAAAGGTTGTCGAACAGGAAGCGCTTGAGCACGCGCGCCTCTTCGCGCATCGACTCGGAAAAGGCGACGAGCGCGGGCGCTGCACGTACGTCATCGATGCGCTGCGGCGCCACCTCGCCGATATTGGTGCGCGTGGTGGCAATCAGGTCGACGATCAGCGCATTGATGATGCGGCGGATGGTTTCGTTGATGAGGCGCCGGCCACCCACATCCGGGAAGGCGGCTTCGGCGTCGCGCCGGTGGATCGCCCACAGCGGCACGTCCTCCAATTGCTCTAGCGTGATCAAGCCGGAACGCAGGCCGTCGTCGATATCGTGGTTGTTGTAGGCCACCTCATCGGCGAGGTTGGCGAGCTGCGCCTCCAGCGAGGGTTGCTGCCCTTCGAGAAAGCGCCGGCCCAGGTCGCCAAGCGTGGCGGCGTTGTTACGCGAACAATGTTTGAGGATGCCCTCGCGCGTCTCGAACGTGAGGTTCAAGCCGTCGAAACCGCCGTAGCGCTCTTCCAGCCGATCAACCACCAGCAGGCTCTGCAGGTTATGCTCGAAACCGCCGTAGGGCTTCATGCAATCGTTAAGCGCATCCTGCCCGGCGTGGCCGAACGGCGTGTGCCCGAGGTCATGCGCGAGCGAGATCGCCTCGACGAGGTCTTCATTCAAGCGCAGGCTGCGCGCAATCGAACGGGCGATCTGCGCGACTTCCAGGCTGTGCGTGAGCCGCGTGCGAAACAGGTCGCCCTCGTGGTTCACGAAGACCTGCGTCTTGTATTCGAGCCGGCGGAATGCGGTGCTGTGGATGATGCGATCGCGGTCGCGCTGGAACTCGGTGCGAGAAGTTGACGGCGGCTCGGCATGCACGCGGCCGCGTGTCTGCGCCGCGTGCGCGGCATACGGCGCAAGATGGCCCTCAAGATCGAACGGTGCAGGCGGCAAATCGAGTCGATCGTTCATCGGGCCATCTCTTCTGGTGTCAGGCGACAGGGGCTTCGGTCGGGGGACGCAGCACGGCGTGCTGCAAGGTGGAGCGCAAGTCTGCGTCGGGCACCGTGGTCACAAAGGCTTCGCCCAGCTTGCGCAGCAGCACGAATTTGATCTCGCCAGCTTCGGCTTTCTTGTCAACGCGCATCAGGTCGATGAAGCGATCGACGCCCAAATCCGGCGCCACCGTCGGCAGGTTGGCCGCACGCGTGAGCGCGGTGATGCGATTGCGCGTATCGATGTCAATAAAGCCCAGGCGATGCGACAAATCGGCCGCCATCACCATGCCGCAGCCGACGGCCTCGCCGTGCAGCCACGCGCCGTAGCCCAGGCCCGCCTCGATGGCGTGGCCGAAGGTGTGGCCGAAATTCAGAATCGCGCGCAAGCCGGATTCACGTTCGTCCTGCGCAACGACCGACGCCTTGATACGCACCGAACCGCGCACGGCCTCGGCCATCAGATCGGTATCGCAGTTGTTGAGGCCGGCGATGTTCTGTTCAATCCACGCAAAGTAATCCGCATCGGCAATGGCGCCATGCTTGATCACCTCTGCCATGCCGGCCGCCAGTTCGCGCGGGGGCAAGGTACGCAGCGTGTCGATGTCGGCCAGCACCGCTTGCGGCTGGTGAAACGCGCCGATCATGTTCTTGCCCAGCGGGTGGTTGATACCTGTCTTGCCACCCACCGACGAATCGACTTGCGAAAGCAGCGTCGTTGGTACCTGGATGAACGGCACGCCGCGCATATAGCAGGCTGCGGCAAAGCCGGTCATGTCGCCAATCACGCCGCCGCCCAACGCGACGAGCGTGGTCTTGCGGTCCGCACCCGCCGTTAACAGCGCGTCGAAGATGCGATTGAGCGTGTCCCACTTCTTGAACGACTCGCCATCGGGCAGCACAACCGTGTCGACGGCCTTGCCCAGCGAGCGGATGGTCTCTTCGACCTTGGCCGCATACAACGGCGCAACGGTCTCGTTGGTGACGATCACGGCACGCGCACCGCGAATATGGGGAGCAAACAGCGCAGCCTGGGTCAGCAGCCTCGACCCGATATGGATCGGATAGGCGCGATCGCCGAGGTCGACATCAACGGTAATCATGACTGGGGGGAGACTTGCGAGGAGGTGGAGGAACCTGCGGGTGGCGCCACAATGCCGGCCATCTCGAGTTGCATCAGCACCATATTAACAAGCTGGGCGACGGTGGGCTTGCCGGTTTCGATGACGAAGTGCGCCACCTCGCGGTATAGCGGATCACGGATTGCGTGCAGCTCCTCGAGCCGGGCACGCGGGTTTTCGGTCTGCAACAGCGGTCGGTTCTTGTCGTGGCGCGTGCGCAGGTAGAGGTCATGCGGATTGGCACGCAGATAGATGACCGTGCCCCGTTCGCGCAGGAAGGCGCGATTCTCGGGCCGCAACACGGCGCCGCCGCCGGTCGCTACGACTGCGCCGTTACGCGCGGTCAGCTCGTCAATGATGTGGGTTTCCCGATCACGGAAACCCTTTTCGCCTTCGTGCTCGAAGATGACCGGTATGCGAACGCCGCAACGCGCTTCGATCTCGTGGTCGGAGTCGAAAAACGGCAGATCGAGCCGGCGGGCAATGGCCCGGCCAACCGTGGTCTTGCCGGCGCCCATCAGGCCGACGAAAAAAACGTTGGGAACAGACAAAATCGCGTGGAATCAGGAGTTTGAGCCTGATTGTAGTGGCATTTGCACACCATCCCGCACAAACCGGACCGCAGGACACAAAAAAGCCCGGCGCTCCACACAGGAGGCCGGGCTTGACGGAGCAAACTCCGGGCGCCGATTACTTCAGCGAGAGCTGGTCGGACAGCACGCGCGGCGTCAGGAAGACCAGCAACTCGGTGCGGTCGTTGATCTTATTCGTGCTCTTGAACAGGTTGCCCAGCACCGGGATATCACCCAACAGCGGTACCTTGTTCACGTCGGTCCGTTCGTTCTGCGTGTAGATACCGCCGATGACAACCGTACCGCCATTCTCAACCAGCACCTGTGTCTGCACGTGCTTGGTGTTGATGGCAAAGCCGTTGGTGGTTTGAATGCCGACGCTGTCCTTGTTGACGTCCACATCCAGGAAGATGTTGCCATCCGGCGTGATCTTGGGCGTCACCTCCAGCTTCAGGTTGGCCTTCTTGAACGACACCGAAGTGGCGCCAGAAGACGTTGCCTGCTGATACGGGATTTCGGTACCTTGTTCGATCAGTGCCTTGACGTTGTCAGCGGTCACAACGCGTGGGCTGGAGACGATCTTGCCGCGGCCGTCAGCCTCCAGCGCCGACAACTCCAGCGCCAGGAAGCGGCCAGCACCGGCATTGAACAGGCTCACTGCCACGCTGGCAGCATTCACACCGTTGATGCCGTTGGCCGGGAAGCTGAGCGCCGGGCTGTTGTCCCACGTTGCGTCTTTCGTCACGGGCGACAGGACGTTGGAGTACGTATTGCCGTAGCCAGCACCGTTGGTCTTGGACGCAAAGCCCAGCTTGGCGCCAAGGTTACGGCTGAACGTGTCATCCGCCTCGACGATACGCGCCTCAATCATCACCTGACGAACCGGGATGTCGATCTTCTGGATAAAGGCCTGCACTTCCTCCAGCTTGCTGGGGATATCCGACACGAACAGCTGGTTGGTACGGGCGTCCGACGTCAGCGAACCACGCTTGGACAGAACGCGCGACGCAGCCCCACCAGCACCACCACCCCCGGCTGCGCCACCGGTACCCAGCAGCATGTTGCGCACGTCATCCGCACGTTGATAGTTCAGGCGGAACACTTGGCTGCGCAGCGGCTCCAGTTCGGTGACTTGCTGCTGCGACTCGAGCTCGGCCTTTTCCTTCGTGGCCAACTCACCACGCGGTGCGACCCACAGCACGTTACCGTTGCGGCGCGATGCCAGGCCCTTCGAATCGAGCACGATCTGCAGCGCCTGATCCCATGGCACGTCCTTGAGACGCAGCGACAGGGTCCCCGTCACGCTATCGCTGGTGACGATGTTCAGGTTGGTGAAATCGGCAAAGACCTGCAGCAGCGAGCGCACGTCGATGTTCTGGAAGTTGAGCGACAGGCGCTCACCGCGGTAACCCGGGCCCGAGATCAGCTTGTTCGGGTCTTCCTTGGTCGGGCGGACTTCCACCACAAACTGCGTGTCGGTCTGATACGAGCTGTATTGCCAGTTGCCGCGCGGCTCGATGATCAGGCGTGCGCCGGTGCCATTGTCGGTGGCCCGCATGGATTGCACGGGCGTACCGAAATCGCTCACGTCATAGCGGCGGCGCAGCGATTGCGGCAGCGTGGCGCCAACGAAATCGACTACGAGGTTCTGACCTTGCTGCGCGATGTTGATGGCCGAGTTGGCCGTCGACAGGTCGACCACCACACGACCGGCCAGATCATCGCCGCGGCGGAAATCCACGTTGCGCACGGCCGGACGCTCTGCGCCAGCCACCGGCGTGGGCGCGGAGAAGGTCGGCGCTGCCACGGCGGCGGCAACCGGGGCCGCTTCCAGCGTCAGCACATACTGGTTGCCGCGCACTTCGGACTTGTACTGCGTCTGGCGCGCCAGATCGAGCACGACGCGGGTGCGATCACCGATCTGCACCACGTTGGCCGAGCGCAGCAGCTTGCCGCCGTATTGATAGTTTGCGCGGCCCTGGGCAAAGCCAGCGCCAAAGAAGTCGATGGCGATGCGGGCAGGCTGCTGCGTACTGAACTCCACCGGCTTCTGGGCGGGCGCACTCTTCAGCGTGATCGTCACGACGGTGGATTCGCCGGCCGAGGCCTGCTCCACCTTTTCGATCGCGTTGCCGGTCGCTGCCACGGCCGTCGTCGCAGCCTGCTGCGCGATCGCCTGACCGGCCATGATGAACATGCACAGCGAAAGCCATGCGGCTGCGCCCCCCCGGGCCACTCGGCTTGCCTGCGCGAGGCCGCCCTTCACAAGACGCATCGTCATTGCGCGCTCTCCTGAACTTTCAGGGTAGTCATTTTTTCTTTCCATTCGGCCGTGCCTTCGCGCACCAGTTCACGCAGGGTGAGTTCCTGGTCTCCGATGCGGACGATGCGGCCATAGTTTTGTCCGATGTACTGCCCCACATGCACATGCTGCGTCTTGTCCCCGACAGACAGGACGGCTTCCGCCTCGCCGTTGCGCTTCATCGTCCCGAGCAGCTTGAAGGCTTCCAGCGGATAGTCTTCCAGCGGTTCGCGACGGCGATTGGGCTCCGGTGATTCGTTCTGGGCGCGCGAAAGTTCAGCCACCTTCTGCACGCTGAACGGGTCAGTCTGCTTGGTGGTCGTGTATTCACGCGGCGCGTAAGGCTTGGGCTGCGGCAGCGGCTGCACGGTCGTACTCACGTGCTGGCGCGCCTCCTGCATCCATTGCTGCAGCTCGTCGTCTGCGCTCGCGCCGCAGGCCGTCAACACGGCAGCCAAGCACAGCGGTGACAAGCGCACGAGATGCGACATCCGGCGGCGACTCATGGTGCGGCCCTTCATTTGGCGCCTCCCTTGCCGGCGGCATTGGCCTTGCGTTGGGCGGCTTGCTCATCGGCGTCGAGCGCGCGGTAGGCCTCGGCACGGGCTTCCATCACCATGCTGCCGTCCTTGTTGCCGGTCAGGGCGATGTTCTGCAGCGTGACGATCCGCGACAGCGCGGCAACGTCGGCCGCAAACAGCGCCATGTCGTGGTAGCGGCCGTTGACCTTCACCGCCACCGGGATCTCCGCGTAGTACGGCTTGATCACGGCACCGGCGGGGCGGAACAGATCGAACGTCAGGCCGCGCGCAATGCCGGCGTGGTTGACGTCGGCCAGCAGCGCGTCCATTTCGGTCTTGTTCGGCAGTTGCAGTTCGAGCTTGGCCACGCGCTGCTCCACCTCGGCCTTCTGCTTGCGCAGCGCTTCGAGGTTCACCACCTGGGCCAGCTTGGTCTGGTAGGCGCTTTTCAGGGTTTCCTGCTCGCTGCGCTTGGCATCGCGTTCGTCAAACTTGCCGCTCCAATACAGTTGCCAGCCCAGCCCGATCACCAGCACAGCGGCCAGGATCATGAACAGGATGCGCGGAGCGGTCGGCCAGGTTTCCGGCTCGTTCAGGTTCAGGCCACGGAACTGGCTGACCAGGTCTTCCAGCGAGATTTCGGTCGAGAGAGCCATGGTTATTTCCCCGCCACTGCGCTGGCCGCACCCGGCTTGGCCGGCGTTTCCACCTCGGCTTTCCACTGGAAGCGGATGGTGAAGTTGAACAAGCGACGTTGTTCCTTCAGGTTGTTCGTCATGGTGGTGGCCACCGACTCGCCGAGTTCCGCCGAGTCCAGCCAGGGCACCGCGCCAAGGTTACGCAGCAGGTCCGACACGCGTTCGTTGGACTGCGCGACACCGGATACGGTGTAACGGTCGCCTTCCTGCTTGAGCGACGTCAGATAAATGCCGTCCGGCACTTGGCGCACCAGCTCTTCCAGCAGCTGAACGGGGCGGTTGCGCTGATTCTGCAGGCTCTCCACAGCGTGTTGACGCTGCAGCAGATCTTCGATGTCCTTCTTGAGGGTGTTGACCTCGGTGATCTGCTTATCCATCTCCGCGTTCTTCTGCGTGAGGATGCCGTTGATGCGCTGCGCCTCTTCGGTCTGGTGATCGATCACCATGCCGCCCAGGAACACCACCACGGCGCCAGCCGCAGCTGCGGCACCGAGGCTCATAAAGACTTTCTTGCGCTTACCCGCACGCCGCTCGGCGTGATACGGCAACAGGTTGACGCTGGGGAGTGCATTCACGGCAGTCGCGCTTTCGTTCGCCATGGCGCCTCCTTATTGCAGCCCGCGCAGGGCCAGGCCCGCGCTGACGATGTACGCCGGCAGATCACGCTGCAGATAGCGCGCGTTGACGTTCTTGGCCGCGCCCATATTGGCGAACGGATTGGCCAGCGTCGTATTGATCTGCGTCTGCTGTTGGATGGCGGTCTGCACGCCCAGCAGCGACGCATGGCCGCCGGAGAGCACGATCTCGTCGACCCGGCCAACGCTCGAGGTCGACATGAAGTTCTGGATCGCCTGGCTGATTTCCATCGCCAGTGTTTCGAGCGACGGCTTGAGCAATTGGCTGCGGTACTCGTCCGGCAGCGTGTTCTTGCGCTTCTTCACCTCGGCCTTGAGCAAGTCGAGCGAGAACAGGCGCGAGATGCTTTGCGTAAGCTGGTCGCCCGAGCCGGAGAGCGGCTGCTCGTACAGTTCCTTCCAGCCTTGATAGAACAACGCATGCGAATGTGCGCCACCCAGGTGGAACATCGCCACCACAGGCATGTCGCGCATTTCGGTCTCGGTGGCGTCCGGCTTGACCGCCAGCATGTGGGTCATGGCGCGCTGAATGGCGTTCTCTTCCACATCCATGACGATCGGCTTAAGGCCGGCCATCTCGGCTGCCGTCACGCGCTCCGTCACGCGCTCGGCCACAGTGGCCGTCACGCGCACGCCGACCCCGCCTTCGGTTTCGGACGGGCCGATCACGACGTAGTCGAAATTGACGTTCTGCGAGGGCGGAAACAGCCGATTGGCCTCGCTCTCGACCTGCACGAAGAGCTCGTCTTCGGTCAGGTTGTCGGGCAGGCTGACGGTCTGCGATTCCGTCAGACTGGACGGAATGGCGAGCACGGCATCCTTGCTGCGGATACCGGCCTTGGCAATGGCACGCTTGAGCGCACTGCCCACCGCATCGATATTGACCAGATTGCCGTCAGCGACGGCACTGCGTTCAATGAGCTCGCTTGCGCATTTCTCGAGTCGGAAATCCCCCTGCTTGCCGTTGGCGGACAACTCCACCACCTTGACGCTGGAAGACCCGATATCTATCCCGACGATATTGCGGCGCAGCAGGCCGGACAACAAACCCCGTCGCACAGAGACACCCCACCGTTTATATATTTTTGAACCCAGGCGCCCGATCTACGTCCAACGTGCGCCTTAGCCTGCATGGATTTGCTGCTGGATTCTCACAAAATCCTTTAGAACAGGCAAACGCTCCGACTGGCCGCGAAGCATTTCGCAGGCGCCGATTCGTAAAGCGTTGTCAAAACCCCACGGTCGGGGGATACCCCTTTCGTCTGACTTGCTTTCCGCTTCGTCTACTTTTAACGGCGGATTCTTGGCCACCTTGAATCTTGGGGCCCCAAGCGCACGCCTCGCGCGCCAGCGTGCCGCATGCGCCGCATAAGTGGCCCTGGCGCTGCTGGCGTGACAGCGGTTACGCGCTGTTACGCCCGCACGTCCGGAGGGCACGAGTCCCGACGATATAATCGCGGCCACGCTGACTGACACCCCCGGTGCCCCTGTAATGGCTACTGCCCAAACCACCCCCGCTTCGCCCAAGCCGCCCAAAGCCCGACGCCCGTTGTGGGCGCGCCTGCTTCTCTGGATGCTCGGCCTGCTCGTTGCCCTGGGGGTCGTCGGGGCGCTGCTGGTGGGCTACGCCCTGCTGGTGGCCGCGCCCAACCTGCCGTCGCTGGACGCCATCACCGATTACCGCCCGAAGATTCCGCTGCGCGTGTACACCGCCGACAACGTCCTCATCGGCGAATTTGGCGAAGAGCGCCGCAGCTTCGTGCCGATCACGCAGATACCCGACGTGATGAAGCGCGCCGTGCTGGCCATCGAAGATGATCGCTTCTATGAGCACGGCGGCGTGGATTTCATTGGCGTGCTGCGTGCGGGGCTCGCGAACCTGCGCGGCAGCATGTCGCAAGGCGCGTCGACCATCACCATGCAGGTGGCGCGCAACTTCTTCCTGTCGAGCGAGAAAACGTACACGCGCAAGCTCTACGAGATGCTGCTCTCGTACAAGATCGAGGCGAGCCTGACGAAGGACCAGATTCTCGAGCTGTACATGAACCAGATCTACCTCGGCCAGCGTGCGTACGGCTTTGCCAGCGCCGAACAGATCTACTTCGGCAAGAACATCAAGGACATCACCCTGGCCGAGGCCGCCATGCTGGCTGGCTTGCCCAAGGCGCCGTCGGCATACAACCCGGTGGTGAACCCGAAGCGCGCCAAGGTGCGCCAGGAGTACATCCTGCAGCGCATGCGCGACCTGCACTACATCACGCCGGAACAGTACGACCAGGCCATCCATGAGCAACTGCCGGTACGCAGCGAAGGCCACGAGTTCGACGTGCACGCCGAGTACGTCGCCGAAATGGTGCGCCAGCTCATGTACACGCAGTACCACGAAGAGACCTACACGCGCGGCCTGACCGTCTACACCACGCTGCGCAAGGGCGATCAGGACGTGGCCTATCAATCCGTGCGTCGCGGCATTCTGGACTACGAGCGCCGCCATGGTTATCGCGGGCCGGAGGCGTTCATCGACCTCCCCAGCGATGCCGATGAGCGGGAACAGGCGATTGACGACGTGCTCCTCGAACATCCGGGCAGCGACGATCTGCAATCGGCCGTGGTGGTGAGCGTGGCGCCCAAGCTGGTGCGCGCGACCATGCTCTCGGGCGAAACGATCGACCTGGCGGGGGACGGCCTGCGCTTTGCCCAGGCGGCGCTGGCAGCGAACGCGCAGCCGAAGATCAAGCTGCGTCCGGGCGCCGTGATCCGCGTGATCCAGGACACCAAGACGCAGAAGTGGTCGATCACGCAGTTGCCAGAAGTGGCCTCGGGCTTCATCTCTGTGGACCCGCAGACGGGCGCGATCTACTCGATGGTCGGCGGCTTCGACTTCAACCGCAGCAAGTTCAACCACGTGACGCAAGCCTGGCGCCAGCCGGGTTCGAGCTTCAAGCCGTTCATCTATTCGGCGGCGGTGGACAAGGGCTTCTCGCCGTCCACGGTGATCAACGATGCGCCGCTATCGATCCCGACCGGTGACACCGGCGGCCAGGTGTGGGAGCCCAAGAACTACGGCGGCGGCTACGACGGTCCGATGACGATGCGCCGCGCGCTGCAGAAGTCGAAGAACCTGGTGTCGGTGCGCATCCTGCGTTCGATCGGCACGCAATATGCGCAGCAGTACATCACCCGTTTCGGCTTTGAGGCGGACAAGCACCCGGCCTACCTGCCAATGGCGCTGGGCGCCGGCTCGGTGACGATGCTGCAGATGGCGGGCGCGTATTCGGTGTTTGCCAACGGTGGCTACCGCGTGAACCCGTACATCATCGATCGCGTGGTGGACGCGCGCGGCACCGTCATCCAGCAAGCCCATCCGATGACGGCCAACAAGGATGCCGTGCGCGTGATCGACCCGCGCAACGACTTCATCATGGATTCGCTGCTGCGCAGCGTGGTGGCGAATGGCACGGGCTACCTCGCCAAGCAGAAGCTCGGCCGCAGCGACATGGCCGGCAAGACCGGCACCACCAACGACTCGTTCGACGCCTGGTTCTGCGGCTACACGCCCAAGCTGGTTGGGATTGCGTGGATGGGCTACGACAACCCGCGCAGCCTGGGTGATCGCGAAACCGGTGGCGGCCTGGCCTTGCCGGTCTGGATCAACTACATGAGCTACGCCCTCAAGGGCCAGCCCGAGACCGATCGCCAGCCGCCGGAAGGCGTGGTGCAGATGGCCGGCGACTGGGCCTACGAGGAATACGCCAATGGCCAGGGCGTGGCGTCTGTCGGCCTGGGTGACGCACTGCCGGGTGCACAAGCACCGGGCGGCGACCAGCAACCGCAGCAGCCGGGCATCAATCTGGCACCGACGCCGGAGCAGGAGAAACAGAAGATTCTCGATATGTTCCGCGGCAACTAAAACCGGCTGCGCACGAAAAAGCCGCCCTTCGGGGCGGCTTTTCTTTTGGCGTGAACGCTGCGCTCAGTTGGCGGCCAGCGTCACATCCACGTCGGACTGTTGGCTGACATAGCGCGACAGCGCGACGTATAGCTCTTCCTGGCTACGCGTATCGAGCCAGCGGCCATCATCACCGCGGCGGAAGTGGAACCCGCCCGCGCGCGCCGCCACCCACAGTTCCTGCATGGGCGCCTGGCTGTTGACGATGATCTTCGAGCCATCGTCGAATTCGAGCGTCAGCACATTGCCAGTACGGGTGACTTCGATGTCGGCATCCGCCTCGTCGGCGGCAATTTCAACAATGCTTTCGATGCGGGTGAGTTCGGCATCGGCCAGGGCCAGGAACTCCGATTCGCTCAGGGGGGGCATGCTACACTCCAAAATCTTGCGCGGCGGCCGTTCTGGCCCGCGAGCGCCTCGCCTCTCATGTGACTCACATCGCCGCAAGGCCGCAGCCTTGGGCTCTTTCCGCACCATCATCCGATGATACGAACCGCCGCCATTGTAGCCATTGTCGGCCTGACCCTGACGGTCGCAGGCCTATCCGGCTGCGGGATTCGCGGGCCGCTGTACATGCCCAAGGTGCCGTCTGCACCGACCGCACCCGAAACAACCGACCCAGGCATCGCCGGCCCGAACGCCGTGCCGCAGCCCCCGGTGCCGGGCACCAAACCCGCCGCGGACGCCGCCAGCGCGGTGCCCGCCAATCGCTGATCCCGCCCTTTTGCTCAACCGGCGCCACGCACCAATCCTGACGTGGCGCCTTGAATGTTCCCGCTCATGTCCGAGTCCCTGATCCGCCAGCAAGGCGCGCTGATGATGGAAGGCGTCACGCTCGACGCGATTGCCGCACAGTTCGGCACGCCTACGTACGTGTATTCGCGCGCTGCGCTCACAGCAAACTATCGCGCCTATGCCGCCGCGTGCGAGGGTCGCAACGCGCACGTGCAGTACGCCGTGAAAGCAAACTCGAACCTTGCCGTGCTGCAAGTGTTCGCGCAGCTGGGTGCGGGTTTCGACATCGTTTCCGCCGGTGAACTCAAGCGCGTGCTGGCGGCTGACGCGCCGGCATCGAAGGTCGTGTTCTCGGGCGTGGGCAAGAGCGCAGACGAAATGCGCTTCGCGCTGGAAGTCGGCGTGGCGTGCTTCAACGTGGAGTCGATTCCCGAGCTGCACCGCCTGAACGACGTGGCCGCTTCGATGGGCAAGACCGCGCCGGTATCGCTGCGCGTCAACCCCGACGTGGATGCGAAGACCCACCCGTATATCTCGACGGGCCTGAAGGGCAACAAGTTTGGCGTGGCGTTTGACGAGGTGCTGCCGACCTACCGTGCAGCCGCTGCGATGCCCCATCTGCGCGTGGTCGGCATCGATTGCCATATCGGCTCGCAAATCACCGAGGTGTCGCCGTACCTCGATGCACTGGACAAGGTGCTCGACGTGGTGACCAAGCTGGACGCCGAGGGCATCCGCCTATCGCACATCGACGTGGGCGGCGGCCTGGGTATCACGTACACGGATGAGACGCCGCCGGACATCACCGCTTTTGCGCGCACGCTGCTGGATCGCGTCGAGCAGCGCGGCTTTGGCGACCGCACCGTGCTGTTCGAGCCGGGCCGCTCGCTGGTCGGTAACGCCGGCTTGCTGCTCACGCGTGTCGAATACCTCAAGCCGGGTGCCAGCAAGAACTTCTGCATCGTCGATGCGGCCATGAACGATCTGGCGCGCCCCGCAATGTATGAGGCGTACCACCACATCGTGCCGGTGCGCGAGGGTCAGAGCGCGCCAGTCGTCTACGACGTGGTCGGTCCGGTGTGCGAATCGGGTGACTGGCTTGGCCGTGATCGCTCGCTGGCGGTCCAGGCCGGTGACCTGCTGGCCGTGTTGTCGGCCGGCGCGTATGGCTTCACGATGAGCTCGAACTACAACACGCGCAATCGTGCGGCGGAAGTCATCGTGGATGGCGACAAGGTGCACCTGGTGCGCGAGCGCGAGCGCTTCGAAGACTTGATCCGCGGCGAGCGTCTGCTGCCGGTATAAACCAGCCTCATCGCACAAAAAAAGCCGCGAACATTCGCGGCTTTTTCATGCGCGTCGCATGCGGCTCAATCACGCGCCGGCATCCCACGTGGCAGGGCGCTCTGCCGCGATTCGCGCCACGCCCACCACACGCGCAGCCCCAGCAGCACCGCCATCACCGCCGCGTAGATCGACACCTCGGCAAAGTCATGCTTGCCGGCCTTGTGCCACCAGTAATGCAGGATGCCGAGCACGCCCGTCACGTACACGAGACGATGCAGCCACTGCCAGCGCTTGCCGCCGAGGCGCCGCACCATCGCGTTGGTGGACGTGGCAGCGAGCGGGATCATCAGCACGAACGCCGCAAAGCCCACGGTAATGAACGGCCGCTTGACGATGTCTTTCAGCATCGACGCCGGATCGAGCCCACGATCCACCAGCAGCCAGATCAGGAAGTGGATCGTGCCGTAGAAGAACGTGTAGAGCCCCAACATGCGGCGCAGGCGGATGAGCCAGTTCATACCCGTGAGCCGGCGCAGCGGCGTAACGGCCAGCGTGCAGCACAGCAGCACCAGCGTCCACGTGCCGGTCGAGCGCGTGACGAACTCCAGCGGGTTCGGCCCGAACTGGTCGGTCGCGCCCAGGAAGACGATGCGCAGAAACGGCACGAGCGCCACCAACCACACGGCAATCTTCACGACGCGCAGCACCTTGGGCGAGAGCATGGACGGCAGACGTGTCATCTCGGCCTCAGAAGTTCTTGCGCAGGTCCATGCCCGCATACAGCGGCGCCACCTGGTCGTAGCCGTTGAACATCAGCGTCTTGCGCTTGGGCGCGAACAGGCCGCCGAAGCCGCCCTTGTCTTCGCCGATGCGGCGCTCGGTCGCCTGGCTCCAGCGCGGGTGATCCACGGTCGGATTCACGTTGGAGTAGAAGCCGTATTCGTTGGCCGCGGCAATGTTCCAGCTGGTGGGCGGCTGCTTGTCGACAAAGCGGATCTTGACGATGGACTTGGCGCTTTTGAAACCGTACTTCCACGGCACGATCACGCGCACCGGCGCGCCGTTCTGGTTCGGCAGCACCTGGCCGTAGAGGCCGAAGGTCAGCAGCGCCAGCGGGTGCATCGCCTCATCCAGGCGCAGGCCTTCGCTGTAGGGCCACTCCAGCACCGGGCTGCTGATGCCCGGCATCTGGCGCTTGTCGGCCAGCGAGATGAATTGGATGTACTTGGCGCTGCCCTGCGGCTCGACCCGCTTGATCAGCTCGGCCAGCGGAAAACCCACCCATGGAATCACCATCGACCAGCCCTCGACGCAACGCAGACGATAGACGCGCTCCTCCATCGGCGCGAGCTTCATCAGGTCGTCCAGATCGTACGTCTTGGGTGTCTTCACCAGCCCTTCCACGCTGACCTGCCACGGGTGCGGACGCAGCGTGCCCGCGTAGCGCGCGGGGTCGGACTTGTCGGTGCCGAACTCGTAGAAGTTGTTGTACGTGGTGACCTGGTCGTACGGCGTGGCCTTCTCAACCGTCGTGTAAGCGGGGTTGGGCTTGGCGGCCAGCTTGGCCAGCGGCGCATTGGCAGCAAACGCTTCGCGCGACGCCCACGGCGTGAGTGCCGCACCGGCGGCGCCCATGGCGGCTGCGGCCAGGAAGCGGCGGCGCTGCTCAAAGATGTGCTGGGGCGTGATCTCGCTGGCGGGGATGTCTTCGCCGTGCAGCCAGCGGTCGGTCTTGATCAGCATGATCGGTGGTCCTCGTTGTGCGGGAACGCTGTCCCATGTGCGTTGGTCGTGCCCGCCCCGCCAACCTGACAGCGCGGGCAAAAAAAATTCTGTGGCGCTATTCCTTCTTGGCGCTGTGTACCGACGCTGGCGCGGTGAATTCGCCGTACTGCCGGTAGACCACCTGCGCCACTTCCAGCAGCTGCGCGCGCGACAGCGGCCCCGAGACCGCAAACCCCAGGCCGTGATCGGCCCAGTAGAACGCCATCGGCGGCGGGTGATCGGCAGCCGGGTGGATCGCCTGCAGCACGCGGTTGTCCGGTGCCAAGGTCTCCAGCCGGAAACCGGTGTCGCGGTTGTTTGGCATGCGCCGCAATTGCACGGAGAGGCGCGTGCCGCCCGGCCCTTCGTACATCAGCATGGCCGTGGGCATATCCGCCGATACGGTTTGGCGCCCACCCACCAGCCGGTAGCCGAGCGGCGTCAGGTCAGGAATGTGCAGTTGCGCATCCAACCGGCGCGACAGCCAAGTGACGAGGTGTGCCTCTTCATTGGCCGGCACCTCCACCATGTGTTTCGACTCAGGGGAGAAGACAACGTGCGATACGAGGGCGTCGTTGGCAAAGCGTTGCATCGGCACCGTGCGCTCCAGGGCGCCTCGACCTAACCAACCTGCTCCAGTGCCGAGGGCGAGGCACGCGACGCCAGCTGCCAACACGCCCCAGCCCCGCATCGCGCCAAACCCCGCTCTTGCCGGGCGCTGCGCAGCCGCGAGGATCGCCGCAGGAATGCGGCGCTGCGGCACGGGCTCGTTCAGCAGCGGATCCAGCGCGCGATGCAACTGCATATCGGCCTCGCGCCACGCGGCCACCTCGGCAGCCGCGCCAGGGTGCGCAGCTAGGTACGCCTCCACGGCGGCACGGCGTGCGGCCGGTAGGCGGCCGTCGGCATAGGCGTGGAGTTCGTCGATGTGGATATCGGCAGACATGGTCGGCCTCACTTCACGCGGTGCAGCGCGGGGCTGCTATCACCGGAGGAACGGGGCGCGGACGCACCGCCGAGCGCCACCCGCATGCGCTCGCGTGCGCGCGACAGCCGCGACATCACCGTGCCCAGCGGCACGCCCAACACATCAGCGGCTTCCTGGTAGGCGAACTGCTCCAGGCCCACGAGCAGCAGCACAGCGCGCTGGTCTTCGGGCAGCGTCGCCAGCGCGCGCAGCAGGTCACGCCGCAGGCCTGGGTCCTCTTCGAAGGGGATGTCGGGCGGTGCGTCAGTCAACTCGATCCGGTCGGGCCGACGCACGGCATTGAGGTGCAAGCGATGCATGATGGTCAGCAACCACGCGAACAGGCCGTCGCCCTCGCCCATACCGCCCAGCCGAGGCCGGAACTGGAAGCGCCAGCGGTAGCGCCAGGCGCGTTCCAGTGTGTCCTGGACGAGGTCGTCGGCGCGACTGACGTCGTGTACCAGACCGCGCGCGTGCCGGCGCAGACGTGGTGTGAGCGCAACCAGCCGGCTCGCCAGATCGGACATGTCGGCGCGAGCGAGGGCGGCGCGCTTACGGTTTGGCGATGTGCCAGACGTTCATGAAGCCATCACCGGTCTGGTCGCCGGGCATCTTGTCCTTGCTCCACAGATAGAGCGGCTTGCCGTGGTAAGCCCACTGCTTCTTGCCGTCGTCGCGGGTGATGATGGTGTAGTCGCCGGAAGGTTGGTCGGCGTCATTGGCGGCCAGCGGCGGCCAGTTGTCGGTGCACTTGCCGTTGCAGGCGCTCTTGCCGGCGGCGGCGTCACGATCGAACGTGTACAGCGTCATGCCGTGCTGGTCGGTGAGGGTGCCGTTGGTGACTTTGACGGCCGACGGCGTGGACGCCCCCATGCCCATGCTGCTGCAGCCCGCCAAACCGAGGGCGGCGAGCACGACGGCACCGGCCAACGCCATGCGTGGATGGAACGACTTGGTGGAAGCTGCAGACTGGCTCATCTTGTTCTCCTTGGGTGGAGGGGCACGGGAAGGGGAAAACGAGGTGCCCTCACAGAGCAGTAAACACGCTGGGCGCGTCTTTATTCCAGTCCGCCGAAGATTTTTTGTGATCGGCGAATTACAGCTCGCCGTAGCTGTGCAGGCCCGACAGGAACATGTTCACGCCCAGAAAAGCGAACGTCGTCACCAGGAGCCCGACCAGCGCCCACCATGCCGCCATGCGCCCACGCAGCCCCTTCATCAGCCGCATGTGCAGCCACGCCGCATAGTTCAACCAGACGATCAGCGCCCAGGTTTCCTTCGGGTCCCAGCTCCAGTAGCCGCCCCAGGCGTCAGCCGCCCAGAGCGCACCGAGGATCGTCGCGACGGTAAAGAACGCAAAGCCGACGGCGATGGCCTTGTACATCACATCGTCCAGCACTTCGAGCGAGGGCAGGCGATCGACCAGCATGCCGTGCTCCTTGAGCAGGTAAGCCGCGCCCACCATGGCCGCCAGCGCGAAGGTGCCGTAGCCGATGAAATTGGCCGGCACGTGGATCTTCATCCACCAGCTCTGCAACGCCGGCACCAGGGGCCGGATCTCCTGCGCGCCGCGCGACACCGTGTACCACAGCAGAAAGCCCACCGCCGCCGACACCACCAGCATCACGAACGGCCCCAGCGCGCGCGTCTTGTAGCGCTGCTCGTAGTACAGATAGAACAACGAGGTGATCAGCGTAAAGAGGATGAACACCTCATACAGATTTGAGATGGGGATGTGGCCAATGTCCGCCCCCACGAGGTACGACTCGTACCAGCGCACCAGCATGCCGGTCAGGCCCAGCACCACCGCCGCCCAGCACATCGCGCTGCCGATCGAGCTGCCCGCCTCCCAGCGCAGCACCAGCCCCATCCAGAAGAACAGCGTGGACAGGAAGATCAGCGCGCTCATCCACAGGATGGCCGACTGGCTGGCGAGGAAATACTTGAGGAAGAACGCTTGCTCGGCGCGGGCAAGGTCGGGGCCATTGGCGCCGCTGTACTGCGAGACGCCAAACAACGCCAGCACGGCGATGCCGATCATCAGCATACGCACCGGCTTCCACGTCCAGCCCAGCCACGCGAAGGCCGGCACGGCGGCAACGAGGATGCCGCGCTCGTAGCCATCCATATAGGCGCCGTAGCGCGAGAAGGCATACCCCGCGCCGGCCGCCAGCAGTGCAGCGAAGAGCCAGTCGAACCAGCCCAGGCGGCGGAAGTACGACGGGCGCTCCAACGCACCCAGATCAGCGGTCCCCACGGTCGCGGTGGATAGTTTGGGAGGATTGGTCGCGTCCATCACCTGCTCACTTCGTTGATTTTGGGGCGGCGTCTGCCGCGGCGGCGTCGCTGCGTGTGTCAGTGGCGCCCGCGGCGGCGCGGACATCGTGCTTGAGGCGCTCGAACTCGCGGTCGAAGTCGAGCGTGCGGCGTGTGGTCGACATGGCGGTCAGCACATGGGCGCCGGGGGTGGCGAGGGTGTTGTCGGTGGACTCGCCGGAGTGCGGGCGGACCCACAGCCACCAGCGGCGCTCCCGCACGTAGAACATCGAGAACACGCCCAGCACCAGCAGCAACGACCCAAGATACACGATGTTTTTACCCGGCGCACGTGTGAGCTGGAACACGCTGGCCTGCACCTGCTGGAAGTCGGTGAGCTCCAGATACACGGGGGCGCCGTAGAAGAAACTGTCGGAGATGGAGTTGATTGCGCTCTGCAGCCACTGGCTGCTGGCAGCATCGACAGCGGGCGCAGGCAAGCCATCTTGCGCGCGCGCCAGTTGCCACAACTCCCACATCGAACTGTTGATGATCTTCATCAGCACGTCGGCCGCTTTCTCGCGTTCGCCTTCGGGCACGGATTTCTGCAGGAACGTGGCTAGGGCGGCAAAACCGCCTTGCACATCGGCAGGGCTGTCTTTCGCGGCGGCGGCGCCGGCAAACAGGTCCAGGGCGCGTTGGGCGCTTTCCGTCAATTGCTGGCGCAGCGTGGCGCGTTCATCGCCCGGCATGGAGAGCCGCGCAAAGCGGCGCGCCGCCTCGGCTCGCAGCGCCGGGTTCTGCAGCGCGGCGCGCAGGCGCATCCACTCGTTCACGGTGCCTTGCGTATCCGCGGGAATGCGCAGATAGCGGAACGGTTCATCGGGCTGCGTGCGCACGCCGGCGAGAAACACCGACTGCCCGTCCAGCGTGATCGGCAGCATGTAGTTGCTGAACTCGCGCGCCTGACCGTTGGCATCGCGCAGCTTGTACTGCACAGACGGCCCGACGTTACGCAGATCGCGATCCTGCGTCATCTTCGTGATGTTGCCGAGTTCAGCCCGGAGGCCGCTGTCCGCACCACCCTTCTTGCCGACGCCACGCGCATCGGGCTTGCCGGAGGCGTCCGTCACCGTCTCGATGTTCATAAGACGGAAATCACTGAACTCAACGGTGTAGTCGGCGCCGTGGCCGGTCAGCTTGGTGTTTTGCCCCACCGCGCCAGACAGCGCGAAGGTCTTCGCGTCGGCACCCTGCATCGGGAAGCCCATCAGCTTGAGCCGGGAGCCGCCGTCTTCAAAGCTCGACTGGTAGATCGCCACGCCGTCAACCACAAACGGCTTGTTCACCTCGACACGCGCATCGGTCTGCTTGCCGGTGCGGCGGTCCGTCACGACGATATCGCTGGCGAACAGCTTGGGCATGCCGGTCGAGTAATGCTCCACCGTGAACTTCTTGAGCGTGATCGTGAACGGCAGGTCCTGGATCAGCGCGCCATCGGCAATGTTCAGGATCGCCGTGCTGACGGTCGCGCCCTCCGGCACGAAGGCGTTGCCTCGAAAGCCGGGATTGGACGTCGACAGGCGATGCTCCGGCCCGATTTCGCTGATGACCGCATTGCCCTTGATCGGCGACTTGCCGCCAAACCACATCTGCGCGCGGATCATCATGTCGCCGTCGAGCAGGCCGCCAATGCAGATCACGACGATGGCCGTGTGCGCCAGGATGTAGCCGATCTTGTTGCCGGAACCCGCTTTCGCCGTAATCAGCGTCGCGCCGCCGTCGCGGGCAAACGCCTTGATGCGGAAGCCTCGGTTCTGCGCAAGCGCCGCCAGGCGCGCCGTCACAGTGGCAGCGTCGGCTTGCGTGTCGAATTCGTCCTTGTGGTGGAACGCACGCAGGCTGCCCTCGCGCACGTTCTCGCGCCAGGTACGCATGTCGGCCAGCATCTTCGGCGCGTTGCGCACGATGCACAGCGAGGTCGACACCACCAGGAACGCCAGGATCAGCAGGAACCACCACGCGCTGTAGACGGTAGGCAGTGTCAGCGAGCGGAACACATCGGCCCAGAACGGCCCGAACTGGTTGACGTAGTTCGGATACGGCTCGTTCTGCTTAAGCACCGTGCCGATCACGCTGGCAATGGCGATCACTGTCAGCAGGCTGATCGCAAAGCGCATCGACGACAGCAGCTCGACCGTCTCGCGCAGCGCGTGGCGACGGGTGCGGATCTGAACGCCGGAAGTGGAGGCAGAAGACATGCGGGACAACGCTATTCAGAAACGAAAACAGGGTGGCGATGCCAGGCGCATTGCCACCCTGTTTTCTTGTTGATTGTGCGACCGTCAAACGACGGTCGGGTGCGGCGGATTAGCGCAGACCGGCGATGTAGTCCGCCACGGCCTTGATCTGATCGGACGTCATGCGCCCAGCCAGATCATGCATCTGCACACTGTTCTTGCGCGTGCCGTTCTGGAACGCCACCAGTTGCGCCTCGGTGTATTCGGCAAACTGGCCGGCGATACGCGGATACTGCGCCGGGATGCCGGCACCGGTCGGGCCATGGCAGGCCGCACACGCTGCGATACCACGCTTGGCATCACCGCCGCGATACAGCTTCTGGCCCAGCTCGATGGTGTCCTTGTTCTTGGCCGAGCCCGGTTTCCAGGCAGCCTGCTTGCCCAGATAAGCGCCGATGTCCTTCATATCCTGATCGGACAGTGCGCTGGCGTACAGCGACATGACCGGCTGGTTGCGCTCGGTCTTGGCCTTGAAATCCTTGAGTTGCTTTTCGATGTACTCGGCGTGCTGGCCCGCGAGCTTGGGGTTGACGTTCATCGCGCTGTTGCCGCCGGCACCGTGGCAGCTGGTACACGCGGGCACGCCGTTGGCAGGAACACCGGTGTTGAAAATCGTTTCGCCGCGCGCCGCATCCGCCTTGGCGACTTTATGTTCTTCGGCATGGGCCACGGAGAAAGCCGATGCCAGGGACAGCGCTGCAACAGCCAAAACGTTCGCGATGCGGTTCATTCGCACACCTTGTTAGATTGTTTTCGAATGCTGCGTGCGCCGCCTCATGCCGGACCCTGCGGCGCCGGGCATCCCCTTCTCCTCGTACCGGAACCGTGCATGAAAACGGACCGGCCCGGGCCTCGGGGCGGTCCTGCGACGGATCTGGTGGGGACGTCCGTAAACCGGCGTATTGTACAATAACGCCTCTGCAATGCGACCTCGCGGCGCAGCAACCACGCAGTTCTGAACTGCAGTCTACAGGTACTGCCGCGCATGTCGCTCCTGCATCAAGCCCGTTTCTTCATCACCGTCAATC
Organism: Ralstonia sp. 25C; assembly: GCF_051904805.1. Taxonomy (NCBI): domain Bacteria; kingdom Pseudomonadati; phylum Pseudomonadota; class Betaproteobacteria; order Burkholderiales; family Burkholderiaceae; genus Ralstonia; species Ralstonia sp. 25C. The sequence goes on from NZ_CP196737.1 coordinate 1,614,478, forward strand.
ATTTGCGTGATTTACCGGCAACCGCTGTGCCGGAAGTCGCGTTTGCGGGCCGCTCCAACGCAGGCAAATCCACCGCGATCAACATCCTGTGCAACCAGAAGCGGCTGGCCTTCTCCAGCAAGACGCCCGGTCGCACGCAGCACATCAACTATTTCTCGGTGATGCCGGCCAAGGCTGAAGACCCGCTCGGCTTCCTGGTCGATTTGCCCGGCTACGGTTATGCCGAAGCGCCGGGTGAGACCAAGTCGCACTGGGTCCACCTGCTGGGCGACTACGTCAAGGCGCGGCAGCAACTCGCTGGCCTGGTCATCATGATGGACGCGCGCCGCCCCTTCACCGACCTCGATTGCCAGATGGTCGAGTGGTTCCTGCCGACGGGCAAGCCGATCCACGTGCTGCTCACGAAGGCCGACAAGCTGACCAACAACGATGCCTCGCGCGCGCTGATGGCGGCACGCAAGGTGCTGGCCGATTACCGTGCGCAGATCGATGGTGATGTCTCGCTCACGGTGCAGCTGTTCTCGAGCCTGAAGCGTCGTGGCATCGAAGAGGCGCAGCGGATTGTCGCAGGCTGGCTGTGTCTGCCCGAGGCATTGGAGTCGGCGCCGCAGTCCGCACCATCTGCCGAACCGGCAAAAAAAACCCCGTCGCCAAACGCGCAACGGGGGTAACGACCCCATCGAGCCATCGATGGGAACCCGCGTCAGGGAGGAGCCGCGGGGGACGCTGCATCAGCGTCGCTGGCGCATTGTCCGAGCGTAAGAGGGATAATCGCCAAGAAAGTTTTCAAAGTTCACAGTGTGTTCTTAGGGTCTGCTGAAATGATCTCGAGCTTCCCCGATCATCGTCCGCGCCGCATGCGCCGCGACGATTTCTCCCGCCGCATGATGCGCGAGTCGCGCCTCACCCCCGACAATCTGATCTACCCCGTCTTCATCCTTGAAGGCACCAACGTGCGCCAGGCCGTGCCGTCGATGCCGGGCGTCGAACGCGTGTCGGTCGATGTGCTGCTGGGCGTGGCCGAGCAGTGTGTGCAACTGGGCATTCCGGTGCTGGCGCTGTTCCCGGTGATCGAGCCGTCGATCAAGACGCCCGACGGCATTGAAGCCACCAACCCGGACGGCCTGATCCCGCGCGCGGTAAAGGCACTCAAGGCGCGCTTTCCCGAGCTGGGCATCCTGACGGATGTGGCGCTCGATCCGTACACGAGTCACGGCCAGGATGGCGTGCTCGATGCCAACGGCTATGTGCTGAACGAAGAGACGGTGGAGATCCTCACCGCGCAGGCATTGGTACAAGCCGCGGCTGGCGTAGACATCGTCGCACCCTCCGACATGATGGACGGCCGCATCGGCGCGATCCGCCTGGCACTCGAACACGAAGACCACATCTATACGCGCATCATGGCCTATGCGGCCAAGTACGCGTCGGCGTTCTACGGCCCGTTCCGCGATGCGGTGGGTTCGGCGGCCAACCTGGGCAAGGGCAACAAGATGACCTACCAGATGGACCCGGCCAACTCGGATGAAGCGCTGCGCGAAGTGGCGCTCGACATCGCCGAGGGCGCCGATATGGTGATGGTCAAGCCCGGCATGCCGTACCTCGACATCGTGCGCCGCGTGAAGGATGAGTTCCGCTTCCCGACCTACGTGTACCAAGTCAGCGGTGAATACGCGATGCTGAAGGCCGCCGCGCAGAACGGCTGGCTGGATCACGACAAGGTGGTGCTGGAATCGCTGCTGGCGTTCAAGCGCGCCGGGGCAAATGGCATCCTGACGTACTTCGCACTGGACGCCGCCCGCCTGCTGCGCGGTTGATCAGATGGAAGCCTTCGCCGTCTGTGCTGCGCCGCTTGCACCGAGCGCGCGGCGCAGGCTTGCGAGGAACGTGTCGGCACGCTCAAAGCCGATCACGCGGGCCTGAACCTCGCGACCCTGCGCATCAAAGAAGACCGTGCCCGGCGGGCCGAACAGGCCGAAGCGCTTGAGCAGCGCCTGGTCATCTGCATTGTTGGCGGTCACGTCGGCCTGCAGCAACACCACATCGGCGAGCGCCGAGCGTACACGCGCATCGGCAAACGTCAGGTGCTCCATCTCCTTGCAACTCACGCACCAGTCGGCGTAGAAATCGAGCATCACAGGTTTGCCCGCCGCGCTGGCGTTGCGCACCTCAGCATCGAGCTCAATCACGCTCTTCACGCGCTTGAAGGTCAACGTGGATGCACTCGTCATCGTCGATGCGCGCAGCACACCCGCCAACGGCTGCAGCGGATCGCGCCCGCCTGCGGCCACGCCGACCAGCTGCGCCGCGCCAGCCAGCGCTAGCACTACGCCGATCACCTTACCCAAGCGCTGCACGTTGCCTGCGCCATCGGGCAGTGAGTCGAACGTCCGCAGAAACACGGCCGCGCCGATCAGCAACGCACCCCAGCCCACCATCGCCACCCACGCGGGCAACACTGGCTGCACGATGTACCAGGCCACCGCCAGCAGGATGAAGCCGAAGACCGCCTTGGTCACCACCAGCCAATGCCCCGAACGCGGCAGCAGATTGCCGGCGCCCACGCCGACGAGAATCAGCGGAACACCCATCCCCATGGATAGCGCGAACAGCGCCGTCCCACCCACCGCGGCGTTGCCCGTCTGCGAGATATACACAAGCGCCCCCGCCAGCGGTGCGGTCACGCACGGCGACACAATCAAGGCAGACAGCGCGCCCATGACGGCAGCACCCACCACCTGACCACCACTGAGCTTGTTGGACGCTTGCGTCAGGTGGTGATGCCACGCCGCCGGCAACTGCAGCTCGTACAAGCCGAACATCGACAACGACAGCAGCGCAATCAGCAACGCAAAGGCACCCAGCACCCAGGCATTCTGCAGCGCCGCCTGCAGCCCTTGGCCTGCCAGCCCAGCGGCCACGCCAAGCGCTGTATAAACGATGGCCATGCCGAGCACGTAGGCCACCGACACGAGTGCCGCCCGCATGCGCGTGGCGTGCTCCCCCACCACAATGGCCGACACGATCGGCAGCATCGGCAGCACACACGGCGTAAAGGTCAGCAGCAAGCCCAGACCAAAGAACAGCGCAGCAATCGCGCCGAGGTTGCCACTGTCGAGTGTGCTGGCAATCCGTCCTTGCTTGCCTTCAGGCTTGATGCTATCCGCCGTCGTGGCGGCCGGAGCCACCGGTACGGCTGAAGCAGACACGGGACGCACCTGGAACCGGCTCTTCATCGGCGGATAGCACAGCCCCTGATCCGCGCAGCCTTGCGAAGTGACGATCAGCGTGAACGGCGTGGAGGCGTTCTGCGCCTTCACGTGGAAGACGAGTTCGTGGCGATAGGTTTCCACCTCTTTGCCGAAGTTCTCGTCATGTTTGATCTTGCCCGCAGGGAGCTCGAGCGGCGCGAATGTGACGGTTGCCGGATCCGCAGCGACCGCCAGCCGCTCGCGATACATGTAGTAGCCGTCAGCGATGCCGAACTTGACCTCAACGGTCTGCCCGTCCACCTGCGTGGCGGAAAAGCGGAAAGCCTGCTCGGGTGGCAGGAACTCATCTCCGGCGTAGGCAGGTGCCCGCAGCATCGCTACAGCCATCAGCAACATCAGCAGTTGCAGCACGCGCCGCATCGACGGAAACGAAGAGGAAGTCATATCAACGGCAATCGGACATCAAACAGAAGCGGGGCGCGTTTCACCAGCCACCCACGCAAGATAGGCCGGCAAACCGGCCACCGCTGGCACAGCGATGATTTCAGGCACCTCATACGGATGCGTCTGGCGCACCGCGGCCTCTAGCGCTGGGTAGGCAGCTCGTGTGGTCTTGATCAGCAAGGGGATCTCGGTTGTGTGCTCCAACACACCGTTCCACCAGTACGTCGAAGCGCACTCCGGCAAGCGATTGACACAGGCCGCCGCACGCGATTCCAACACGAGTTGGGTAACCCGGTCGGCACTGGCAGCATCTGGCACGTTGGTCAAGACGAGCAGCACATCGGTTCCGTCAGACATCCCTTCTCCACACACGCGCCCAGGGCTGAAAGAAAACCCGACGCAGATAACAAAAAAGCCAGGATGCGAATCCTGGCTTCATTGTAATGCGCATGGAAACACGCATTTGGCGGTTCACCCGGCGCGACGTCGTGTCACACCAGGAAACCTAGGCTGACCTTATTCGGCGGCAGCTTCGGCGTCGACCGCTTCAGCAACTTCCGGACGGTCCAGCAGCTCGACCAGTGCCATCGGCGCATTGTCGCCCTGGCGGAAGCCGAACTTCAGGATACGAGTGTAGCCGCCCGGACGGGTCGCGAAACGCGGGCCCAGTTCCGTGAACAGCTTGGTGACCATGTCGCGGTCGCGCAGGCGGGCGAATGCCAGACGGCGGTTAGCAACGGTGTCCTTCTTGGCCAGCGTGATCAGCGGCTCGACAACCTTGCGCAGTTCCTTGGCCTTCGGCAGGGTGGTCTTGATCAGCTCGTGCTGCAGCAGCGAGTTGGACATGTTGCGCAGCATCGCGAGACGGTGCGACGAGGTGCGGTTCAGTTTCCGCAGACCATGACGGTGACGCATGATGATTCCTTCTTAAGAGTGTTTGACCAGCTCTTCTATCACCCCTTGCGAGGCGCGGGCCGGTAGCTTTAACAATAGGCCGCTCACACAGCAACGGCGGGAAAACCGGCCGATGCCCACGCACCGGCCGACAACTGCAATTACTTCTCGAGACCTGCGGGCGGCCAGTTCTCGAGCTTCATGCCGAGCGTCAGGCCACGCGAAGCGAGGACTTCCTTGATCTCGTTGAGCGACTTGCGACCCAGGTTCGGGGTCTTGAGCAGTTCGTTCTCGGTACGCTGGATCAGGTCGCCGATGTAGTAGATGTTTTCGGCCTTCAGGCAGTTGGCCGAACGCACCGTCAGCTCCAGATCGTCGACCGGGCGCAGCAGGATCGGATCGATCTGCGGTGCGCGGGCGGCGGCGGCTTCGGCAGCGCTCTCGGTGCCTTCCAGGGCAGCGAACACCGACAGTTGGTCCACCAGGATGCGAGCCGACTGGCGGATCGCTTCTTCCGGCGAGATCACACCGTTGGTCTCGATGTTCATCACCAGCTTGTCGAGGTCGGTACGCTGCTCCACGCGCGCGGACTCAACGGCGTACGACACGCGGCGCACCGGCGCGAACGACGCATCCAGCACGATGCGGCCGATGACCTTGCTCGACTCGTCGCCGAACTTGCGCACGTTGCCCGGCACGTAGCCACGGCCTTGCTCGACCTTCAGTTGCAGATCCAGCTTGCCACCAGCCGACAGGTTGGCGATCACGTGACCCGGGTTGATGATCTCGACATCGTGCGGCAGCTCGATATCGGCAGCGGTCACCACACCTTCGCCTTCCTTGCGCAGCGACACCGTGACTTCATCACGATTGTGCAGCTTGAACACCACGCCCTTCAGATTCAGCAGCAGGTTGACGACGTCTTCCTGCACGCCGTCGATGGTGGAATATTCGTGGACGACCCCAGCGATCGTGACTTCGGTCGGCGCATAGCCAACCATCGAAGACAGCAGCACGCGGCGCAGCGCGTTACCGAGCGTGTGGCCGTAGCCGCGCTCGAACGGTTCCATGACGACCTTCGCGTGATGATCGCCAAGCGGCTCAACCGCAATAATTTTGGGCTTCAGGAGTGCTGTTTGCATTAGGTTGTCCTATTTCAATACCCTCGGCTCGTTACACCGATAAGGCTGACGGGGACTAAAAAGAATCCGCCACGAAACGCATGACGGAAGACGCGCGTGCCGCAATCGCGTTGCGGCACGTAACGATTCGGATTGGATCTACGCCCCAGCGATGCCCAGCGCGCGAACACAATGTCGTAGACGATGAGCGTCCCCAAAAGGCGCACGAGCCCGCACCTTGCGGCACGGGCTTCGTCATTAACGCGAATACAATTCGACGATCAGGCTTTCGTTGATGTCGCCGGCGATATCTGCACGATCCGGGACTTGCTTGAACGTGCCTTCCATCTTCTTGGCATCCACAGCCACCCAGGTCGGGAAGCCGGTCTGCTCAGCCAGCGTGAGCGATTCAGCGATGCGAACTTGCTTCTTCGACTTTTCGCGGATGGCAATCACGTCGCCCGACTTGATCTGAGCCGACGGCACGTTCAGGGCTTGACCGTTCACCAGGATCGCCTTGTGCGACACCAGCTGGCGTGCTTCAGCACGGGTCGAGCCGAAGCCCATGCGGTAGACGACGTTGTCCAGGCGCGATTCCAGCAGTTGCAGCAGGGTTTCACCCGTGTTGCCCTTGCGGCGGTCGGCTTCAGCGAAGTAGCGGCGGAATTGACGCTCGAGCACGCCGTAGATACGCTTGACCTTCTGCTTTTCACGCAGTTGGTTGCCGTAATCGGAGGTGCGAGCGCCGGAGGTGCGGCCGTGCTGACCAGGCTTGCTGTCCAGCTTGCACTTGTCGGCGAGCGAGCGACGTGCGCTCTTCAGAAAAAGGTCAGTACCTTCGCGGCGAGACAGTTTCGCCTTGGGGCCGGTATAGCGTGCCACGTTGCGTTCCTTTGTTGTCAGTCATCCGCAGCACAAACTCCGCGGATGGTTCATCACCAGGTTCCCAATGGAATCGTGACGAACAGTGGGCTTATGAAAAGACGAAACCCGCCTTCCGGGAAACCCGGAAGACAGGCAAGCGGGCAAGTATAGCACCCGCAGACCGACCTCGCCAGCAACTGGCGCGGCCGGTCGAGTCACTTAGATGCGACGACGCTTCGGCGGACGGCAGCCGTTGTGCGGCACCGGCGTCACGTCTTCGATCACGGCGATCTTGATACCCAGGTTGTTCAGAGCACGCACGGCCGACTCACGACCCGGGCCCGGGCCCTTGATGCGCACTTCCAGGTTCTTGATGCCTTGGTCCTGCGCCACGCGGCCAGCACTTTCAGCAGCGACCTGAGCCGCGAACGGCGTCGATTTACGCGAGCCCTTGAAGCCTTGGCCGCCCGACGTCGCCCACGACAGGGCGTTGCCCTGACGGTCGGTGATCGTGATGATCGTGTTGTTGAACGACGCGTGAACGTGCGCGATGCCGTCGGCGACGTTCTTGCGAACCTTCTTACGCGCGCGCTGGGCGGCGGTATTCGCTGCTTTTGCCATAGTTCCTATCCTTTACCCGACGGATTACTTCTTGAGCGCGACGCCGGCCTTGCGCGGACCCTTACGGGTACGGGCATTCGTGCGGGTACGCTGACCACGCATCGGCAGGCCCTTGCGATGGCGCACGCCACGATAGCAACCCAGATCCATCAGGCGCTTGATGTTCATCGTCGTTTCACGGCGCAGATCGCCTTCGACGGTGAACTTGTTGACTTCGTCACGCAGCTTTTCCAGGTCAGCGTCCGTCAGGTCCTTGACCTTCTTGTCGGTCGGGACACCGGTCACCTCGCAAATCTTCTGAGCGCGCGAGCGGCCAATACCATAGACAGCCGTCAGGCCGATCACGGTATGTTGGTGGTTGGGGATGTTGACCCCTGCGATACGTGCCATTCGTCAATCCTCTTTGCGAAATTAGCCTTGGCGCTGCTTATGACGCGGGTCCGACGAGCAGATCACACGCACCACGCCCTTGCGCTTGATGATTTTGCAGTTGCGGCAAATGCGCTTAACAGAAGCCAGCACTTTCATGATTTTCCTCTTCCTTCAATTCCAGTCCGCTCACTTCGCCCGGAATACGATGCGCGCGCGGGACAGATCATACGGGGTCAATTCGACCGTCACCTTGTCCCCGGGCAAGATGCGGATGTAATGCATGCGCATCTTGCCGGAAATATGGCCTAACACTACGTGGCCGTTCTCTAGCTTGACGCGAAACGTTGCGTTGGGAAGGTTTTCCAGCACCTCACCCTGCATCTGGATCACGTCGTCTTTAGCCATGTCTTTTAGCTTCGTGCGACCGCTCTTTTAACGGAGCGTCAGGTTTCCCTTGAAATTCGCCTTCTTCATCAAAGACTCGTACTGCTGAGACATCACGTAGGACTGCACTTGCGCCATGAAGTCCATCGTGACAACCACGATGATCAACAGCGACGTTCCACCAAAGTAGAACGGCACGTTCCAGCGCAGCACCAAGAACTCCGGCAACAGACACACCAGCGTGATGTAGATCGCACCCGCCAGGGTTAAACGCACCAGAATCTTGTCGATATACCGCGTGGTTTGCTCGCCCGGACGGATGCCCGGAATGAACGCACCACTCTTCTTCAGGTTATCCGCCACTTCGCGGCTGTTATAGACCAGCGCCGTGTAGAAGAAACAGAAGAAGATGATCGCTGCCGCATACAGCAGGATGTACACCGGCTGACCCGGCGACAGCGTTGCTGCCAGGTCCTTGACGAAGCGGGTGACCGGATTCGTCGAGTTGCCGGCTGTAAACCAGCCCGCGATCGTGGCCGGGAACAGAATGATCGACGATGCAAAGATCGGCGGAATCACCCCAGCCATGTTCAACTTCAGCGGCAAATGCGACGACTGACCGCCATAAATCTTGTTACCAACCTGCCGCTTGGCGTAGTTGACGAGGATCTTGCGCTGGCCGCGTTCAATGAACACCACCACGAAAGTCACCGCGCCAATGATCGCCACCACCAGGATCGCGGAGAAAATCCCCATCGAACCCGTACGCACCAGCTCGAACAGCCCGCCGATGGCGTTAGGCAGACCTGCTGCAATCCCGCCAAAGATGATGATCGAGATACCGTTGCCCAGACCGCGCTCGGTAATCTGCTCACCCAGCCACATCAGGAACATCGTGCCCGTCACCAGCGTGATCACTGCGGTCGCTCGGAACATCAAGCCCGGATCCAGAACCAGACCCGGCTGTGCTTCGAGTGCCACTGCAATCCCAAGCGCCTGGAACGTCGCCAGGAGGACCGTACCGTAGCGCGTGTACTGCGTAATCTTGCGCTGACCGGCTTGGCCTTCCTTCTTGAGCGATTCCAGCTGCGGCAGCACGATCGTCAGCAGTTGCATGATGATCGACGCCGAGATGTACGGCATGATCCCCAGCGCAAACACCGTGAACCGCGACAGCGCGCCACCGGAGAACAGGTTGAACATCCCGAGGATGCCGCCCGACTGCCGTTGGAAAAGCTGCGCCAGTTGATCCGGATCGATGCCAGGCACAGGAATGTGCGCACCGATCCGATACACCAGCAGTGCCAGAACCAGGAACACCAGCCGACGGCGAAGATCGCCGTACTTGGCCGTGTTCTTGGCCTGGGCCATCACATTAGGTTTCGCCGTGGCCAAACGGATGCTCCGTCAGTGTGAAACAGCAGGCTATTAGGCCAGCGAGCCACCAGCCGCTTCGATTGCGGCCTTCGCCCCAGCCGTCGCGCCGATACCCTTCAGGGTCACCTTCTTGTCGATTTCACCCGACAGGATCACCTTCGCGCTGCGGACCATTTCGCCCACCAGGCCGGCTTGCTTGAGGGACAGCAGATCGATTTCTTCGATCGGCAGGCCCGCCAAGTCGCCCAGACGCACTTCAGCGGTGAATTCCTTGGTCAGCGAGGTGAAACCACGCTTGGGCAGACGACGATGCAGGGGCATCTGGCCGCCTTCAAAGCCGACCTTGTGGAAACCACCCGAACGCGACTTCTGACCCTTGTGACCACGACCAGCCGTCTTGCCCAGGCCCGAACCAATACCGCGACCGACGCGGCGCTTGGCGTGCTTGGCGCCGGCTGCCGGCTTCAGGTTATTCAGTTGCATGTTCTTCTCCGTCTTGCCTTAGCCGATGACCTTGACCAGGTAGGACACCTTGTTGATCATGCCGCGCACTGCCGGCGTGTCCTGCAATTCGGACACCGAGTTCATGCGGCGCAGGCCCAGGCCACGCACCGTAGCGCGGTGGTCTTCGCGCGTACCGATCAGGCTACGCACGAGTTGGACTTTCACGGTTTTCTGCGACATATCGTTCACCTATCCCTTCGGCTTAGCCGAGGATCTCTTCGACCGACTTGCCACGCTTGGCGGCAATCTCAGCCGGGGTGCTCATCTTGCGCAGGCCGTCCAGCGTTGCGCGCACCATGTTGTAAGGATTGGTCGAACCGTGCGACTTGGTCACGATGTTCGTCACGCCCATCACTTCGAAGATGGCGCGCATCGGGCCACCGGCGATCACGCCAGTACCGTCCTTCGCGGGCATCATTTGCACCTTGGCGGCGCCATGCTTGCCAACCACTTCGTGTTGCAGCGTACCGTTCTTCAGCGGGACCTTGACCATCTTGCGACGGGCTTCGTCCATTGCCTTCTGCACGGCCACGGGCACTTCCTTCGCCTTGCCCTTGCCCATGCCGATACGGCCGTCGCCGTCGCCGACCACGGTCAGAGCGGCGAAGCCAAGAATACGGCCGCCCTTGACCACCTTGGTCACGCGGTTGACCGCGATCATCTTCTCGCGAAGACCGTCGTCGCGTTCGTCCCCTTGGACCTTAGGTTGAATTTTTGCCATGACGATATCCTCTATGCCGGCTTAGAACTTCAGGCCAGCTTCGCGAGCCGCGTCGGCCAAAGCCTTCACGCGACCGTGATAACGGAAACCCGAGCGATCGAACGCCACAGCTTCGATGCCGGCAGCCTTCGCCTTTTCGGCGATGCGCTTACCCACCAGGGTCGCAGCAGCGGTGTTGCCACCGTTGCCGTTCAGTTCCTTGCGGACTTCGGCTTCCGCCGTCGAGGCCGAGGCCAAGACCTTGGTGCCGTCTTCCGAGAAGACCTGCGCATAAATGTGCAGGTTGGTACGGTGCACAGCCAGACGGGCGACGTTCAGTTCCGCGATCTTCAGGCGGGTCTGACGTGCACGGCGCAGACGCGAGTCATTTTTGTTCATGATGTGCACCTTACTTCTTCTTGGTTTCCTTCAGGATCACACGCTCATCTGCGTAGCGCACACCCTTGCCCTTGTAGGGCTCAGGCGGACGATAGCCACGCACTTCAGCGGCGACCTGACCAACTTTCTGCTTGTCCGAACCCTTGATGATGATTTCGGTCTGCGTCGGCGTTTCCGCCTTCACGCCTTCCGGCATCTCATGGATCACGTCGTGCGAGAAACCGAGTTGCAGCTTCAGGGCGGTACCTTGAAGCGACGCACGGTAACCCACGCCGACCAGGTTCAGCTTGCGCTCGAAGCCCGTCGTCACACCCTTGACCATGTTGGCCGTCAGGGCGCGCATCGTACCTTGCAGCGCATTGGCTTCACGCGACTCATCTGCCGGCTCGAACGTGATCGTGCCGTTGTCGGTGTTGACCTTGACCAGCTGGTGAATCGGCTGCGTCAGCGTGCCCAGCGGGCCCTTGACGGTCAGCAGACCACCAGCGAAATTGACTTCGGCGCCCTTAGGCAGCGCGATGGGAGCCTTACCTACGCGAGACATGGTTCCCCTCCCTTAGGCGACGTAGCAAATGACTTCGCCACCGACACCGGTTGCGCGGGCGCGGCGGTCCGTCATCAGACCCTGAGGGGTCGAGATGATGGCGACACCCAGGCCGTTCATCACTTGCGGGATTTCATTACGGCCCTTGTACACACGCAGACCAGGCTTCGAGACGCGCTCCAGGCGCTCGATGACCGGACGGCCGGCGTAGTACTTCAGACCAATCGTCAGCGTGGACTTGCCACCCTGCTCGGTCACGGCGAATTCGTCGATGTAGCCTTCGTCCTTCAGGACGGTGGCGATTGCCACCTTCAGCTTCGACGACGGCATGACCACCGACGCTTTTTCCACCGCTTGCGCGTTGCGGATACGCGTCAGCATATCGGCGATCGGATCGCTCATGCTCATACTGTTTCTCCTGTAGCCTGTGCGTGATTACCAGCTGGCTTTCGTCAGACCCGGGATTTCGCCCTTGAAGGCGATTTCACGGAGCTTGTTACGCGCCAGGCCGAACTTACGGAACGTACCGCGGGGACGACCGGTGATCGAGCAGCGGTTGCGCTGACGAGTCGGGTTCGCGTTGCGCGGCAGTGCTTGCAACTTCAGACGCGCTTCGTAACGCTCTTCTTCCGACTTGCTTTGGTCTGCCACGATGGCTTCGAGAGCGGCGCGCTTTTCAGCGTACTTGGCCACGAGCTTGGCACGCTTCTTCTCGCGTTCGATCAGAGACAATTTAGCCACGGTAACCCCTTAATTACGGAACGGGAACTTGAACGCATTGAGGAGCGCCTTCGCTTCCTCGTCGTTCTTCGCAGTCGTCGTGATGCTGATGTTCAGACCACGGAGTGCGTCGATCTTGTCGTACTCGATTTCGGGGAAAATGATCTGCTCTTTCACACCGATGTTGTAGTTGCCACGACCGTCGAACGCCTTGCCCGACACACCGCGGAAGTCACGCACGCGCGGCAGCGACACGGTGATGAAGCGGTCCAGGAATTCGTACATGCGTTGGCCACGCAGCGTGACCATCGTGCCGATCGGGTAACCCTGGCGAATCTTGAAGCCGGCGATAGCCTTGCGGGCCTTCGTCACGATGGGCTTCTGGCCAGCGATCTTGATCAGGTCGCCGGTGGCGTGCTCGATGACCTTCTTGTCATTGATCGCTTCGCCAAGACCCATGTTCAGGGTGATCTTGGTGATGCGCGGCACTTCCATCACGGACTTGTAACCGAACTGCTTGATCAGTTCCGGCACAACCTTCTCTTTGTAAAACTCTTGCAGACGCGCAGTCATGCTCAACTCCTCTCTATTGCCCAGAATCAAGCGCCGACGGCAGCACCGGTGGTCTTCAGCACGCGCGTCTTCACGCCGCCTTCAACCTTGATGCCGACGCGCGACGGCTTGCCATTGGCATCCACGAGCGCAACGTTCGAAATATGGATGGGCATGACCTTGTTGACCACACCACCCGAGGTACCCAGCATCGGATTCGGGCGCACGTGCTTCTTGGCAACGTTCACACCTTCCACCGTCACGTGCTCAGCGAGCACGGACAGCACGGTACCTTGCTTACCCTTGTCTTTACCGGTACGGACGATGACGCGATCGCCCTTGCGAATCTTGTTCATGCGGCCTCCGATTACAGCACTTCCGGCGCGAGCGACACGATCTTCATGAAGCGCTCGGTACGGAGTTCGCGAGTGACCGGCCCGAAGATACGGGTGCCGATCGGCTCAAGCTTGGTGTTCAGCAGCACGGCGGCATTGCCGTCGAACTTGATGAGCGAGCCGTCAGGACGGCGCACGCCCTTGGCGGTACGCACCACCACGGCGTTGTAGATATCGCCCTTCTTCACGCGACCACGCGGGGCAGCATCCTTGACGCTGACCTTGATGATGTCGCCGACGCTGGCGTAGCGGCGCTTCGAACCGCCCAGCACCTTGATGCACATGACTTCACGCGCACCCGTGTTATCGGCCACTTCGAGCCGGCTTTCTGTCTGAATCATGGTGTTCTCGTCCCAACTTAATTCGCCAAACGCACAATGCGCAGAGGCGATCAGTCTTGGTCCCGCCGGCTGCTGGCATTGCGCCAACTGCGATTGGGTTGATCAACTTGAAGTCGGTAGCTGCCCGACGGCGATTGCCGCCTGGCCCATTCGCCTTTCCCCTTGCCGCGTCACCAGCTTATCCGCTAGCAACTCTCTCAAAGGGAAAGACCGAGACTATATCACATAATCTCGGTCTTGCAACAGCAAACTACTCCGCTGTTGTTTTAGATCACGCGTGCAGCTTCAAGCAGACGCGACACCACCCACGACTTGGTGCGGGACAGCGGACGCGATTCCGTGATCTCAACCTTGTCGCCTTCGTTGTACTGATTGGCTTCGTCGTGCGCGTGGTACTTCTTCGAGCGCACCACGTACTTGCCGTACAGCGGATGCTTGACGCGGTTTTCGATCAGGACCGTGACGGTCTTGTCCATCTTGTTGCTGACAACGCGACCGACGAGCGTGCGCTTCAGGGACGTTGCGGCTTCAGTCATTTCTGGTTCCCCTTCTGGCCCAGCACGGTGCGGACGCGTGCGATGTCACGACGCACCTTCTTCAGCTGGCTGGTGTTCTGCAGCTGTTGCGTCGCTTTTTGCATGCGCAGGCCAAATTGAGCCTTCAGCAGCTCGGAGAGCTCCTGGTTCAGCCCGGCGACATCTTTGTCGCGCAGTTCGGATGCTTTCATGGTGTGTGCTCCTTACGTTCCGACCTGACGCACCACGAAGCTGGTCGCGATCGGCAGCTTAGCAGCGGCCAGGCGGAATGCCTCGCGTGCCAGTTCTTCGCCAACGCCGTCCATTTCGTACAGCATCTTGCCCGGCTGAATTTCAGCCACGTAGTATTCCGGGTTGCCCTTACCGTTACCCATACGGACTTCGGCAGGCTTCTTCGAGATCGGCTTGTCCGGGAAAATCCGGATCCAAATGCGGCCGCCACGCTTGATGTGACGGGTCATCGCACGACGGGCCGACTCAATCTGACGTGCGGTCAGACGGCCGCGGCCCATCGCCTTCAGGCCGAATTCGCCGAACGACACGGCGTTACCGCGCGTGGCGATACCGGTGTTGCGGCCCTTCTGCTCCTTGCGGTACTTCCTGCGCTTAGGTTGCAGCATGCTTATTCTCCAGTCTTGGCGTCGGCGCCACGACGGGCACCTGCACCAGCACCGCGGCGCTGACCGGCCGGGCGATCGCCTTCACGGCGACGGCCTTCCGGGCGACCCGGGCGGCGGCGGCGCTCATCTTCCTTCGGCTCTTCCACGACGGGTGCGTCGTTGCGACCGAGGTGGTCACCCTTGTACACCCACACCTTGACACCGATGATGCCGTAGGTGGTTTCCGCTTCGGAGAAGCCGTAGTCGATATCGGCGCGCAGCGTGTGCAGGGGCACACGGCCTTCGCGGTACCACTCGGTACGGGCGATTTCGATACCGTTCAGACGGCCCGAGCTCATGATCTTGATGCCTTGGGCACCCAGACGCATCGCGTTCTGCATCGCGCGCTTCATTGCGCGACGGAACATGATGCGGCGCTCGAGCTGCTGCGTGATCGAATCGGCGATCAGCTGAGCATCGACTTCCGGCTTGCGGATTTCTTCGATGTTCACGTGCACGGGCACGCCCATGCGACGCTGCAGTTCAGCCTTCAGCAGTTCGATGTCCTCGCCCTTCTTGCCGATCACCACGCCCGGACGCGAGCTGTAAATGGTGATACGTGCATTCTTGGCCGGACGCTCGATGACCACGCGGCCCACCGAAGCGTTCTTCAGCTTCTTCTTCAGAAACTCGCGAACTTCGATGTCTTCCTTGAGCATGCCCGCAAACTGGGTGTTGCTCGCGTACCAACGCGATGCCCAATTACGGCTGACAGCCAGACGGAAGCCAGTCGGATGAATCTTCTGTCCCATCGTGACCCCTTAGTTGCCCAGCGTCACAGTGATGTGACAGGTTTGTTTCTCGATGCGGTTGCCACGGCCCTTCGCACGCGCGGTGAAGCGCTTGAGCGACGTTGCCTTGTCGATGTAGATCGACTTGACCTTCAGCTCGTCGATATCGGCGCCTTCGTTGTGCTCGGCGTTCGCGATGGCGGACTCAACCACCTTCTTCACGATGCCAGCCGCCTTCTTCGGGCTGAACGTCAGCACGTTGAGTGCGCGCTCGATCGACAGGCCGCGGATCTGGTCAGCAACCAGGCGCGTCTTCTGTGCGGAGATACGGGCGCCGCGATGAATCGCTTTAACTTCCATGATTGCCCCTTATCGCTTCGCTTTCTTGTCGGCAGCGTGGCCCTTGAACGTGCGCGTGAGCGCAAATTCGCCGAGCTTGTGGCCAACCATGTTTTCCGTGACGTACACGGGGACGTGCTGACGGCCGTTGTGAACGGCGATCGTCAGGCCGATGAAGTCCGGCAGAATGGTCGAACGACGCGACCAAGTCTTGATGGGCTTCTTGTCCTTCGTCTGCACCGCCGTTTCCACCTTCTTCAGCAGGTGGGCGTCGATGAACGGACCTTTCTTTACGGAACGAGTCATTTCTTAGCTCCTACCTACCGATTAACGCTTGTGACGGCGTTGGACGATCATGCTGTCCGTGCGCTTGTTACGACGGGTGCGGTAGCCCTTGGTCGGCGTGCCCCACGGGGACACCGGATCACGACCAGCTGCGGTCTTACCTTCACCACCACCGTGCGGGTGATCCACCGGGTTCATCACCACACCGCGAACGGTCGGGCGAATACCGCGCCAACGGGTTGCACCGGCCTTGCCGATCTGGCGCAGGCTGTGCTCTTCGTTGCCGACTTCACCGATGGTCGCGCGGCACTCGATGTGCACGCGGCGCACTTCACCCGAGCGCAGACGCACTTGAGCGTAGATGCCTTCGCGAGCCAGCAGCACAGCGGACGTGCCAGCCGAACGGGCCACTTGAGCGCCCTTGCCCGGCAGGATTTCCACGCAGTGGATCGTCGTACCGACGGGGATGTTGCGGATCGGCAGGTTGTTACCGGCCTTGATCGGCGCTTCCGAGCCGTTGGCGATGGCTTGGCCAACCACAGCGCCCTTCGGGGCGATGATGTAGCGGCGCTCGCCGTCGGCGAACAGCACGAGCGCGATGTTGGCGCTACGGTTCGGATCGTATTCCAGGCGTTCGATCTTGGCCGGGATACCGTCCTTGTCGTTACGCTTGAAATCGACGATGCGATAGTGATGCTTATGACCACCGCCCTTGTGACGGGTGGTGATGTGGCCGTTGTTGTTACGACCCGACTTCTGGAATTGCTTTTCCAGCAGCGGAGCGTGCGGCGCACCCTTGTGAAGGTCGGGGTTGACGACCTTCACCATCGAGCGGCGGCCCGGCGATGTCGGCTTGGTTTTGACGAGTGCCATGATTACTTGGCCTCCGCTTCAAAATTGATTTCCTGGCCCGGCTTCAGCGAAACATAGGCCATCTTCACGTGGTTACGACGACCCATGAAGCGACCGAAGCGCTTTTGCTTGCCCTTGCGGTTCAGGATCTGGACGGCAGCGACTTCCACCTTGAACAGCAGTTCGACGGCAGCCTTCACTTCGATCTTGTTGGCGTCGGGAGCCACTTCGAACACAACCTGTTCGTTCTTCTCGGCCACCAGGGTTGCCTTTTCAGACACCACAGGCGCCAGCAGCACCTGCATCAGGCGATGGTCGTTCTTGGCAACTTGCGTCATTTCAGCAACTCCTCGATCTGCGCGACGGCACCCTTCGTCACGAGCACCTTCTTGTAGTGCACGAGCGACAGGGGGTCAGCGTGACGCGGCTCAACCACGAGCACGTGCGCCAGGTTGCGCGATGCCAGGAAGAGGTTTTCGTCCAGGTTATCGGTAATCACGAGCACCGAGTCCAGGCCCATGGCGCCGAGCTTGTCGGCCAGGAGCTTGGTCTTCGGGGCTTCGACGGACAGGCTGTCAACGACGTTGATGCGACCTTCACGGGCAAGCTGCGAATAGATCGAGCGCATGCCGGCGCGGTACATCTTCTTGTTGACCTTCTGCGAGAAGTTTTCTTCCGGGCTATTCGGGAAGATACGACCACCCCCGCGCCACAGCGGGGAGGAGCTCATACCTGCACGGGCGCGGCCCGTACCCTTTTGGCGCCACGGCTTCTTGGTCGTGTGCTTGACCTCTTCACGATCCTTCTGCTTACGGTTACCGCTGCGAGCGTTGGCCTGGTAAGCGACGACGATCTGATGAACGAGGGCTTCGTTGTAGTCACGGCCGAACACTTCCGGCGAGGCAGCAACGCCAGCGCCGAGTTGACCGTTGTCCTGGAGCAGCTTCAGTTCCATGCGTTTGCTCCTTATGCCTTCTTAGCGCGAGCCTTCACGGCCGGCGTGACGATGACTTGACCGTTCTTGGCGCCCGGGATCGCACCCTTGACCAGCAGCAGCTTGCGCTCTGCGTCGATCTTGGCGATTTCCAGATTCTGAACGGTACGGGTGACGTCACCCATGTGGCCGGTCATGCGCTTACCCGGGAACACGCGACCCGGATCCTGCGCCATACCGATCGAGCCCGGCACATTGTGCGAGCGCGAGTTACCGTGCGTGGCGCGGCCCGATGAGAAGTTGTAACGCTTGATCGTACCGGCGTAGCCCTTACCAATCGTCACACCTTGAACGTCGACCTTTTGACCGACTTCGAACAGGTCAACGCTGATGTTCGCGCCAGGCTGGAATTCAGCGGCACGAGCGGCATCCACTCGGAATTCTTTGATAACTTCGCCCGCTTCCACGCCGGCTTTGGCGAGATGACCCGCCAGCGGCTTGGTGACGCGGCTGGCGCGTCGGGTGCCGAAGGTGACTTGAACCGCGGTATAACCGTCGGTCTCGTCCGTCTTGATTTGCGTCACGCGGTTGTCGCCGACCTCGAGCACGGTGACGGGAATCGAATCGCCGTCGTCCGTGAAAATACGGGTCATGCCAACCTTGCGACCTACAAGGCCAAGGCTCATGGTTTGCTCCATTCCCAGCTGCGATTGGCCGGGGCTGATTGATACTACGAATCTTGAACTGGACTGCGCCTAAAGAGACAGCGCGCGGCCAAAATGGCCAGCCCACTCCCCTTGACTAAAGGGGTAGCCCTACACTATATCCCGGTTGCGGACAATCTGCAAGCACAGTCGTGGAATGCGCGACCGGGCGTGGCGTGCAGCGCAACATCCGTCGTCAAAAAGCAAAACGGCGAGCACTTGGCTCGCCGTTTGCCCGTTACCGGAGTGATCCGGCAGCGTTGTCTTGCTTACTGCAGCTTGATCTCGACGTCCACGCCAGCCGGCAGGTCCAGCTTCATCAGCGCGTCGACGGTCTTGTCCGTCGGATCGACGATGTCCATCAGGCGCTGGTGCGTGCGGATTTCGAACTGGTCGCGGCTGGTCTTGTTGACGTGCGGCGAACGCAGAACGTCGAAACGCTGGATACGGGTCGGCAGGGGCACCGGGCCCTTGACGATCGCGCCGGTGCGCTTAGCGGTTTCGACGATTTCAGCGGCCGACTGGTCGATCAGGCGATAGTCGAAAGCCTTCAGGCGGATACGGATCTTTTGGTTCTGCATGATGTTTCCTTAAAGAGCATGGCGGCTGGGCCGCCGGGAAATTGAAAGAGCGATGCAACAGGCGATGCGCCGCGCCCCTTACGAGGAACAGCGCATCGATCCGCCTTTTACTTCAGGATCTTGGCAACGACGCCAGCACCCACGGTACGGCCGCCTTCGCGGATTGCGAAGCGCAGGCCTTCTTCCATGGCGATCGGGGCGATCAGCTTGACGGTGATCGACACGTTGTCACCCGGCATGACCATTTCCTTGCCTTCCGGCAGGGCGATCGAGCCAGTCACGTCCGTCGTACGGAAGTAGAACTGCGGGCGGTAGTTGTTGAAGAACGGGGTGTGACGACCACCTTCGTCCTTCGACAGGATGTAGACCTCGCCCGTGAATTCCGTGTGCGGCTTGATCGAGCCCGGCTTGGCCAGCACTTGGCCACGCTGAACGTCTTCACGCTTCGTGCCGCGCAACAGAATACCGACGTTGTCGCCTGCTTGACCTTGGTCCAGCAGCTTGCGGAACATTTCCACGCCCGTGCAGGTCGTCTTGTCGATCTTCGGCTTGTCGCCGTCCATCGCGATACCGACGATTTCGATTTCTTCGCCGACCTTGATCACGCCGCGCTCGATACGGCCGGTCACCACGGTGCCGCGACCCGAGATCGAGAACACGTCTTCCACCGGCATCAGGAACGTGCCGTCAACAGCGCGCTCCGGCGTCGGGATGTAGGTGTCCAGTGCGTCGGCCAGGTTCATGATGGCCACTTCGCCCAGCTCGCCCTTGTCGCCTTCCAGCGCCAGCTTGGCCGAACCCTTGATGATCGGGGTGTCGTCGCCCGGGAAGTCGTACTTCGACAGAAGTTCACGCACTTCCATCTCGACCAGTTCCAGCAGCTCAGCGTCGTCCACCATGTCGCACTTGTTCAGGAAGACGATGATGTACGGCACGCCCACTTGGCGGGCCAGCAGGATGTGCTCACGCGTTTGCGGCATCGGGCCGTCAGCGGCCGAGCACACCAGGATGGCGCCGTCCATCTGAGCGGCACCGGTGATCA
Source organism: Ralstonia sp. 25C (assembly GCF_051904805.1). Taxonomy (NCBI): domain Bacteria; kingdom Pseudomonadati; phylum Pseudomonadota; class Betaproteobacteria; order Burkholderiales; family Burkholderiaceae; genus Ralstonia; species Ralstonia sp. 25C. The sequence goes on from NZ_CP196737.1 coordinate 1,634,585, forward strand.
TGTTCTTGACGTAGTCGGCGTGGCCCGGGCAGTCAACGTGTGCGTAGTGGCGGTTGGCCGTTTCGTACTCGATGTGCGCGGTGTTGATCGTGATGCCGCGTGCTTTTTCTTCCGGTGCAGCGTCGATTTCGTCGTACTTCTTCGCTTCGCCACCAAACTTGGCGGACAGCACGGTCGCGATCGCTGCAGTCAGCGTCGTCTTGCCGTGGTCAACGTGACCAATCGTCCCAACGTTCACGTGCGGCTTGGTCCGCTCGAACTTTTCCTTTGCCATGTCAGCTCCTCAATTCGGAATCGGCTAATTACTAGATTTGGATGCGGGCGACACGCACATGCGCATGCCCAAACACGTTGATTACTTCGTACCCTTGGCGGCCATCACAGCTTCGGCGATGTTCTTCGGTGCCTCAGCGTATTGCTTGAATTCCATGGTGTACGTGGCGCGGCCTTGCGTTTGCGAGCGCAGCGACGTCGAATAACCGAACATTTCCGACAGCGGGACTTCGGCCTTGATGATCTTGCCGCCGCCCACCATGTCGTCCATGCCCTGCACGATGCCGCGGCGGGACGACAAGTCGCCCATCACGGTACCCGTGTAGTCTTCCGGCGTTTCCACTTCCACAGCCATCATCGGCTCGAGCAGAACCGGCGTGGCGCGGCGCATGGCTTCCTTGAAAGCCATCGAGCCGGCCATGCGGAACGCGTTTTCGTTCGAGTCCACGTCGTGGTACGAACCGAACGTCAGCGTGACCTTCACGTCCACCACCGGGAAGCCCGCCAGAATACCGGCCGGCAGCGTGTCGACGATACCCTTCTCGACCGCCGGGATGTATTCGCGAGGAATCACACCGCCCTTGATGGCGTCGACGAATTCGAAGTTCTTGCCTGCCTTCTTCGCCTCGTCGTCTGCCGGTTCCAGCGTGATCACAGCGTGACCGTACTGACCGCGGCCGCCCGACTGCTTGACGAACTTGCCTTCGACGTCTTCAACCTTCTTGCGGATGGTTTCGCGGTAGGCAACTTGCGGCGCGCCGATGTTGGCTTCCACGCCGAATTCGCGCTTCATGCGGTCGACCAGAATTTCGAGGTGGAGCTCGCCCATACCCGAAATGATGGTCTGGCCCGATTCTTCATCGGTACGCACGCGGAACGACGGATCTTCAGCGGCCAGGCGGTTCAGGGCGATGCCCATCTTTTCCTGGTCAGCCTTGGTCTTCGGCTCGACAGCCTGCGAGATCACCGGCTCCGGGAACACCATGCGCTCGAGCACGATCGGGGCAGCCGGATCGCACAGCGTGTCGCCCGTGGTGGCGTCCTTCAGGCCCACCGCAGCAGCGATGTCACCGGCCAGCACTTCCTTGATTTCTTCGCGCTGGTTGGCGTGCATCTGCAGAATACGGCCCAGACGCTCCTTCTTCTGCTTCACCGGGTTGTACACGGTGTCGCCCGAATTGATCTTGCCCGAGTAGACGCGGAAGAAGATCAGCTGACCCACGAACGGGTCGGTCATGATCTTGAACGCCAGTGCCGAGAACTTTTCGTTGTCGTCAGCCTTGCGCTCGAGCTTCTTCTCGTTGTCGCTTTCGTCGGTGCCCTGAACCGGCGGAATGTTGACCGGCGACGGCAGGAAGTCGATCACGGCGTCGAGCATGCGCTGCACGCCCTTGTTCTTGAACGCAGTGCCGCACAGCATCGGCTGGATTTCGCAGGCGATGGTACGGTCGCGTAGCGCCTTGACGATCTCAGCACGGGTCAGCTCTTCGCCGCCCAGGTACTTTTCCATCAGGGCTTCGCTGGCTTCAGCAGCCGACTCGACCATCTTCTCGCGCCATTCGTTGGCAACGTCCACCAGATTGGCCGGGATGTCCTGGTACTCGAACTTCACGCCCTGGCTGGCTTCGTCCCAAATGATCGCCTTCATTTCCAGCAGATCGACGACGCCTTGGAAGCCGTCTTCAGCACCGATCGGCACCACGACGGGCACCGGGTTGGCCTTCAGGCGGGTCTTCAGCTGGTCGTAGACCTTGAAGAAGTTCGCGCCGGTACGGTCCATCTTGTTGACGAACGCCAGACGCGGCACCTTGTACTTGTTGGCCTGGCGCCAGACGGTTTCCGACTGAGGCTGCACGCCACCCACTGCGCAGTACACCATGCACGCGCCGTCCAGCACACGCATGGAACGCTCCACCTCGATGGTGAAGTCCACGTGGCCCGGGGTGTCGATGATGTTGAAGCGGTGCTCGGGGTAGTTGCCGCCCATGCCCTTCCAGAAGGCGGTGGTCGCAGCGGACGTGATGGTGATGCCGCGCTCTTGCTCCTGCTCCATCCAGTCCATGGTGGCGGCGCCATCATGCACTTCACCGATCTTGTGGTTCACACCGGTGTAGAACAGGATCCGCTCGGTCGTGGTGGTCTTGCCGGCGTCGATGTGAGCGGAAATACCGATGTTACGGTAGCGCTCAATGGGGGTCTTACGAGCCACGGTTAATCCTCTGATTCGTCAACGGGGCGCTGCCAAATGGCAAGCGCCCCTAATACAAATGGGCGAGATGTGCGCACACAGCCCGCCCAGCAACCAACAACGTGTCGCGTCGCTTAGAAGCGGAAGTGCGAGAACGCCTTGTTGGCTTCAGCCATGCGGTGCACTTCGTCGCGCTTCTTCATGGCGCCGCCGCGGCCTTCCGAGGCCTCGAGCAGTTCACCAGCCAGACGCAGGGCCATCGACTTCTCGCTGCGCTTCTTCGCAGCTTCCCGCAGCCAACGCATCGCCAATGCCAGACGACGCGACGGCCGGACTTCGACCGGCACCTGATAGTTGGCACCACCAACGCGGCGGCTCTTCACTTCCACCACCGGCTTGATGTTGTTGATGGCAACCGAAAACACCTCGATGGGTGCCTTGCCTGCTTTCTTCTCGATCTGGTCGAACGCACCGTAGACGATACGCTCAGCCACCGACTTCTTGCCGTCCAGCATCAGGACGTTCATGAACTTGGCGACTTCCACATTGCCGAACTTCGGGTCCGGCAGAATTTCCCGCTTGGGGACTTCACGACGACGTGGCATCTTCTTTCCTTCTCTGTTCAGTTGAGAACCGCTTCGGTTCTCCGGCCACCAACTAGCTTGCTTTTCAACAATCTGAGCCGGGTGACCACTTACTCGACGGTGCCAGTGCGGTCAAAAAACGCACCGTTGTACCGCCTGCTCATGACAAGACCGTGACCCCGCATTCGCACAACACGCGCGGACCGATCTCACTGACGACTTAGCTCTTCTTCGGACGCTTCGCGCCGTACTTCGAGCGTGCTTGCTTACGGTCCTTGACGCCTTGCAGGTCAAGGGAGCCGCGCACGATGTGGTAACGCACACCCGGCAAGTCCTTCACACGGCCGCCGCGGATCAGCACGACGCTGTGTTCTTGCAGGTTGTGGCCTTCACCGCCGATGTACGAAATGACTTCGAAACCGTTGGTCAGGCGCACCTTGGCGACCTTACGCAGTGCCGAGTTCGGCTTCTTCGGCGTCGTGGTGTACACACGGGTGCACACGCCGCGACGCTGCGGGCAGTTCTCAAGCGCCGGGCTCTTGCTTTTCAGCTTTTCCGAGACGCGGGGCTTGCGAACCAATTGATTGATAGTTGGCATTGTTCAATCCAGCTTGGTTTTTGAAAAATCGCCGGACCACGTGATGTGGCAGCCTCACAAGTGAGGCGATCGGCGCAATCGGGTTTTATGGAAGTGGCGAGCAGAACGCTCTGAAGAGAAGATCTGCGGGAACAGATCGAGACCAAAGAGCGCGAGCCCGCCCGGTTTAGATGCCGCACACGGCGCTTGGCCGAGTATGGACGTGCAAAACCAGAAGCCAAAAACTCGAATCTGGCACTATAGCGAGGTGCCCGGCAAGCGTCAAGCGCGCCGCCCCTCTGGCGACGCACAGCGCGGGTCAGCAGCGACGCGGTGTGGCGCGGATGGCACGTGAGACCGTGCCGGGCCCAGAGAAAACGAGTGCAGCGGCCACAACAAACCCGAGCGCAATGACCGAAGGTACGGGCGTTTGTGGACTTCCTTCGCGACCACCTGGCGCGCGCCGGCGTCAAGGGCCCGCTGCCGAGTTAAGCCGAACTACGCTTGCTCCCGGCACTTCTCCAAGACGTCGAGCAGCGCCTGCCCATAGCGATCCAGCTTCGCCATCCCAATACCCGGCAGCTCCCCCAACACGTGGAGCGAGTCCGGATCGGTTTCGGCGATCCGCGCCAACGTGCTGTCGTGGAAGATCACGTAAGCGGGCACGCTATGCTCCTTCGCCATCTGCGCACGCCACGCCCGCAGCGCCTGCCAGCGCGTCTGCGCCTCGACCGACAGATCCGCCGCCGGATCGGCACGGCGCTCCTTCTTGCCCGACGATGACGAGGTGCCACGCACCTTATCCGCCTGACGACGCAGGATCACCGGTTGCGCGCCCTTGAGCACGGGGCGCGCCGCATCGGTGAGGATCAGCGCCCCATGGCCGCCGTGGTCGACCGCAAACAGACCCTGCGCCACCAACTGGCGAAACACGCTTCGCCATGCGGTTTCCGACAGTTCGCTGCCGATGCCGAAGGTCGAGAGCGTTTCGTGATGCCACTGCTTCACGCGTTCGGTGGCGTTACCGCGCAGGATGTCGATCAGCTGCCCGGCGCCAAAGCTCACACGGCTGGCCTGCTGCACGCGGTAGGCGCAGGAGAGCGCCATCTGCGCCTCGCGCGTGGCGTCCCAGGTTTGCGGGGGTGTGAGACACGTATCGCAGTTGCCGCACGGCTCGCTGCTCTCGCCAAAGTAGGCCAGCAACGCGACGCGGCGGCAACTTGCCGCTTCGCACAGGCCGAGCAGCGCCTCGAGCTTGGCGGTGGAGACGCGCTTATGCACGTCATCAGCATCGGACTCGTCGATCATGCGGCGCTGCTGCACGACATCAGCCAGGCCGTACGCCATCCACGCATTCGCAGGCATGCCGTCGCGGCCGGCGCGGCCCGTTTCCTGGTAGTAGCCCTCTAGGCTCTTCGGCAAATCCAGATGTGCAACGAAGCGCACGTCCGGCTTGTCGATGCCCATGCCGAAAGCGATGGTCGCCACCATCACTACGCCCTCCTCCTTGCGGAAGATGGCCTGATGGCGTGCGCGGACCTCGGAATCCATGCCAGCGTGGTACGGCAGCGCGCGGATGCCCTGCTCGGCCAGCCACTGCGCGGTCTCTTCCACCTTCTTGCGCGAGAGGCAGTAGACGATGCCCGCGTCGCACGTGTCGCCGTCCATGTGCTCAGCGCGGATGAAGCGCAGGAGCTGGTTGCGCGCGCTGTCCTTCTCAACGATGGTGTAGCGGATGTTCGGGCGGTCGAAGCTGGAGAGGAAGACGCGCGAGCCTGTGAGCGCCAGCCGCTCGATGATCTCGTCGCGCGTAACCGCGTCGGCCGTGGCAGTAAGCGCGATGCGCGGCACATCCGGAAAGCGCTCATGCAGCACGGAAAGCTGGATGTACTCCGGCCGGAAATCGTGCCCCCATTGCGACACGCAGTGCGCCTCGTCGATGGCGAACAGGCCGATGCGCGAGCGCTCGAGCAAGTCGAGAAAGCGCGGCGTCATCAGGCGCTCGGGCGCGACGTAGACGAGGTCCAGGCGGCCTGCTGCCAGATCGCGCTCCACCTGTGCGGCCTCGGCACCCGTCAGCGCGGAGTTCAGGTAGGCGGCGCGCACGCCGGCTTCTTCCAGCGCGGCGACCTGGTCCTGCATCAACGCAATCAGCGGCGACACGACAATGCCCGCGCCCTGCCCCCGCCGGTGCCGCACGAGCGCCGGGATCTGGTAGCACAGGGATTTGCCGCCACCGGTGGGCATCAGCACCAGGCAATCGCCGCCATCAGCCACGTGAGCAACGATCTCCGCCTGCGGGCCGCGGAACGCGCTGTAGCCGAACACGTCGTGCAGCACGGCACGCGTGGCGGCGGCGGTGTCCTCGGGCAGCGCCTGCAGCGCGTGGTCTATGGCGGGGGAGTCGTACATCGGGGCGACGGGTGCGCGTAGTGTCACGCGGGGCTGGGCGAAACCGCTATTGTGACAAACCCCGCCGAGGGGTGGTCAATCAGGACAGTCGGATTGTGTGCCGTGGTGTCGTCAGACCTTGCGCGCGACGATGCGATGAATCGTCCGGCCCGATGATTGGCTGACCGCCGCCTCGTCGAAAACGAGTTCTGTCCCGGCCAGTGCCTCGCGCACAGACGCTGCATCGAATGACGTAAACAGCCGGCCGCGCCCATCGCGCTGATCTGCCTCCGGCGTGACGCGCCAGCTCAGGTACAGCGTGCCGCCCTGGCGCAGCAACGACACCAGCCGCTGCACCGCCGCGCCGATCTGCTCGGGCGGCAGATGCATGATGACGGTCTCGCAGACCACGTTGTCGAAGGCGCCCTCGGCGAGGCCAACCAGTTCTGGCAACAGTGCTTGCCGGAAGGACAGCCCCGGATACTGCGAACGCGCCGCTTCCAGCAACCCCGCCGAGGCGTCGTAGCCGACCGCCGGGTAGCCGTTGGCGTTGAGCCAGGCGACCTCCCGCCCAGCACCGCAACCGATATCAGCCGTCGCCCCGCCCGCCTTGAGCTCGCGCCGGAACAACGCATACAGGTCTTCCGGCGCCGGTTGCTCGCGCCACTCCTGCGCGAAGGTTTCGGCAAGGGCGTCGTAAGCAGCGACGGTTTGCGTGTCCATGGCGGCTCCAAAAAAAGGGCGGGGGCTACTTCACCGTAAAACTACGCAACAACGTCAGATCACCAGCCTTGCGCATCGGCACGACAAACGTCTGCTGGCGCTCGGATGGCGTGTTCTCGTCGGTGATGATGCTGACGGTGGCGGTGGTGATGATGCTGTTGTCGCTACCGCTGCCGTAGTAGTTGACGTAGACGAGGTACGTGCCGGGCACGGGTGCGGGGTTCGAGTAGATCTCGGGGCCATAGCCGGTGGTGACGTCCACGTCGAGCGCACCGCCGTTCTGTGCCACGCGGTTGCCGAACCAGGCGTGCTGGCCGTCGGGCGAGATGACGTGCAGGTCGAGGTCGGTGCCGTCGGTGTCCCAGGAGAGCACCACGCGCAAGCGCGGACGCTGCTTGCCGGTGTAGCTGTCGTAAAACTGGACGCGCTTGGCGTCGCCGCGCGCACTGCGCACTTCGACGCTGTTGCTGCCCGCGCCGAATGCGTACGGGCGCGAGAACGTGCCGTCGGCTTCGATGCGCTGCGGCATCGCCACCCCGTTGACGACCAGCGTGCCGACCGACGAACCATCCGCCCCGCGGCGGCGGCGCGGCTTGGTGTCGTCTGCAGGTGCAGCCGCCTTGGGGGTGTTGCGGATGCGCCCGGCGATCATCGAGGCAATGCCCTGCCCTTGCGGTGTCGAGACCGACACGGCCGGGTAGTGCACGTCTTGCGTGTAGCGCGAATCATCACCGGCGGAGTTGCGCCAGCCGTTGATCGGCGTCGTGATCTCGATATTGCTGGAATCAGTTTGGGCCAGCGCGCCGCTCGCCGCGCCCAAAGCGAGGGGAATGGCGAGCGCGAGGCGGTGGAAAGCGTGCGTCATGGTGGTCAGAAGCGGATCGACTTCATCAGCGCCAGCTCGCCAATCTTGCGCAGCGGAACGGTGACGAATTCGCGCCGCTCGTTGGGCGTGTTCTCGTTATAAATGAGCGTCAGTTGCGCGGTGATGAGATCGCGGTCATGCGCCTTTTCGTCGAAGTTGTAGCCGCCGGCGTTGAAGTTGCCCCAGTAGTTCACGTAGAACAGCCACACGCCGGGGCGCGGGGCGGCGGTGGAGAAAATCTCGGGGCCGGCGCCATCGACGCTGTCCACGTCGAGCCCGCCACCGTCGGACAGCAGCGGTTGCGCCCAGAACGCGTGATCGCCGATCGGCGAGATGACGTGCATGTCGACTTCGGCGCGTGGATCGTCCCACGTGAGGATGGCGCGCAGCTTGGCCGACGTCTTGGTGGTGTCCGCCTCGTAGAACTGCAGGCGCTGCCGCGACTGGCCGTCGGGGCTGACGATCTCCACGCTGTTCGAACCCGGCCCGAATGCCCACGGACGCGCAAATCGGCCCTCACTGTCGCCATACAGCGGCATGGCGTTGCCGTTGACGACCAGCACCGGCGGACGGCGCTGCTTGCCTGCAGCACGAATGCGCCCGGCGATGAGCGTGCGGTATTTCTGCGCGCCGCGATCCACGGGCGGCTTCGGATACGCTGCGGTGTACTGCTCGAGTTCGTTGGTCAGCTTGCTGTTACGCCAGCCGCCGATCGGGCCTTCAAGGTCCGCCACCGGCTCCGCCAGCGCCGAAGCGGCCAGCAGCAACGCAGCGGCGCCCAGCCCCAAGCGCGTCATCCCTTTCTTCACAACAAACCCTCCCCTCGGATCAGGCGGCGCGCCGTCGCCTCGACAAACTGTTCGTCCTGCCCGCGCGGGTGCCGAGCAAAGGCCAGGTGCAGATATTCGTGCGTCAGCGCAATGCGGTCTTCATCGGTGGCGAGACGGTGGACGTAGAGCCGGTTGCGGCGCGCATCGGCGTACGGCCGGCCTTCGTGCACGACGCACACGGCGGGCAGCGGCGGCACCTCAAAGCCGGGCTCGGCGCCCAAGCGCGCAGACCAGCGTGGTGCCTGTGCCTGCAACCACTGCTGCGCACCCGCCACCGGTGAACAATCGCCCGCCACCGCGCTCTGGAACGAGGCGAGCGTCGCCTGCGGCCACCACTGCGCGAGGATGGCGTCAAAACCTTGGCCGCGCTGGGCGGCGGCGCGCGCAGCCGTCCAGCTCATCTGGCCGCTGGCGCTGATCGTGCCGTGGTATTGCACGGCCGCGCCGGTCAGCACCAGCGTGTCGGTGAATTCGGCGGCGTTGCGTGCGGCGGCGGCCGGTGGGCGCGGCAGTACACGCTGTGTGCGAGAACTATCAGCGATGCGGTAGCAACCCTTGTCCCGTGCGGCGTGCTGCACCAGATAGCTGCGTGCCGCCACCGCCAGCGCGCGCGCGGCTTGCGGTTCGGAGAGGTCGCCTTCGCGCTCCGCCACGCGGGCCACGTAGTCGTTCATGCCCAGCCGGCCGGTGATGACCGGTGCGTTGTTCGTGCGGGCCAACGTCAATTCGCCCTTACTCTCGATCGGCAGGGCGTTGCCGTTGACGAAGCGCACGGTATAGCGGCCGTCGAGGCGACCCGGCGCGACCGCCTTGCCGCTGGCGTCGCGCACCTCGCGGATGGGATAGCGCGCGAAGAAATCGACCGCCACGCAAGCATCATCGTCGGGCACGGGGGTCTGCTCGATCAGCGGGGTCAGGCGCGGCGCGGCGGCGGCCAGCACCTGGTTGCTCGAACCGGCGCCGCCCAGCCACACGGGCGAGCCATCCGCCAGCCACCCCGCCGCACCGCCAATCGATGCACCGGGCCGCTGCGGGTCGGGCATGGTCCAGGTCTTGGCGCGCAGCAGGCCCCCAAAGTTCGAGACCGTGCCCTCCCCTCGGCCAACGGTCAGTACGGAAATGAGCGTTTGCGCGGCGGTCTCGCGGCCATCAACGGGCACGGTGCGCAACGCGGTGAGCAGCTCGGCGACAGGAACCCGCTGCGTCGGCTGCATCGCGCGCAGGTCGCGCAGCCATGTGGGCGATCCGGTCTGCTGCCAGAAACGGCGCCAATCTGCACGGTCCAGGCCCAGACGTGCGGGCTCGAAATAGCGGCCGCACGATTGGATGAGTGCGCGCTCGCGGTCGATGCTGTTGCCGGCGGTGCAGCAGTAGACCTCTTCCGGGTCGTTGCCGTGGCACGTGTAATCGGGCGTGCTGATACGGCGCGAGACGAGGTAGCTGTAGACGAAGAGCTTCCACACGCTGCCCAGCGGCGTTTCGGTGTCGCGCGGCAGTGCGGTGGCTTGTGGCGTGCCGCCGGCTGGGTCGGCACTGAATTGCCAGAGCCTGGCTTCATCCCCCTGCAGCACGGCATAGCGCAGTGGCTCTGTAGCGGGCGCGGCGATGGCGTGCCCAGCCTGCCCAACGAACGCGAGCACGCTGACGGCCGACAACAGGCCGGTCAGCAGACCTCGCGCGAGCAGGCGGGAACGCATCGCCATATCACTGCACCTCACTCCACCTTGAACGGATAGCTGGCCGTCTTGCCATCACCCTGGAACGCCTTGGCTTCCGGCTGGTACATGCGGAAGTAACGCACCGGCGGCAGAGCAAAGCGGCCCGGCAGCGAGAAGCGCACCAGCTGGCGCAGCACGGTCGGGCGCTCCAGCGTCGGCACCGGCTGGTTGTACGAGAGCTGGCCCATCTCGAAGGCCGCCTTGCGCTCGAACGCCTGCGGGCCGTTGCCTTCGTTCGGCTCACCCTTCAGGCCGTCGATCTGGATACCCCACGTGGTGGCCTCCACTTCGGCACCCGGGGGCAGCGGCACCTCAACCAGGCCGTAGCGGTACGTGCCCTGGCGCGGCGTCAGCACCACCTCGTCGACGTAGAGTGCGTTGCTGTCCAGGGTGGAGCCTGGCTTGACCAGCTTGGCCGTGAAGGCAATGCCGCTGCTGGTATCAGATGCCGGCTGCTTGGGCGCCTTCGGATCGGGCTTGGCCGGCGTGGATTCAATCGGCTCCAGACGGTACAGCTTGCGCTCCACGGTAATCGGCAGCTTGGACGCTTCCGGTGCGCGGCTACGGTACGACACGATGGCCGACTGCGTGGTCACGTCCGTCGGGGCGGTCGTCAAGTCCAGCGCGGCGGGCACCTGAGCACCTGTCCAGCGCCACGTCGGCACGCCCACCGGCGAGCGCGTCACCTGCCAGCCGCCCGTAGAAATGGCCGGTTGGATGGCCGCAACGCTCGCACCTTGCAGGCCGCCCAGGCCCTTCTGCAGCCAGACCAGCGCAACGGCGCGGTCCATCGTCGGCATCGATGCGCTGGCGCGGGCCAGCAGCGGCGCCGGGTCGGCAGCCGAGCGGCCACCGCCCATCAGCAGTAGGCTCTGCACCAGCGGCGAGTTGTCGGCAGCCAGCGCATTGCGTGCGGCGATGTCGGCGGAAACCAGCGCTTCCGGCACCGGCTGGCCGATCTGACGCATCAATTGCGCAGTCAGCACCGTCGCCACTTGGCGACCGCGCGGGGAGTCCGGCGCGACGAAGATCAGGCTGTCGCCGGCAGCGGGCTCGGCGTCGGCCGGGGCCTTGGCGTTGCGAGCCAGCTCGTTGGCCACGCCCGACAGCGGCGTTGCCACCGGCAAGCCCATCTCGTTGGCAAACCACAGTGCCAGCGCGCGGTGCAGCAGCGGTTCGTTGGCGCTGGTGCGCTTGTACGCTTCGAGCACTTGCTTCCAGTTGTCGGCCGGCAGGCTGATGCCGACCGAGCGGCTGGCGAGCCAATCCGCGTAATACGCATACGACGTGATCAGCGCGCTGCTGGTGGTCAGCTCGCCCCACCAGCCGAAGGTGCCGTTGGTGCCGGCCAGCAGCGCCAGACGCTGGCGCTGCGTGCGCAGCAGCGCGTCGACGCCTTGCGTACCGGCCGGACCGCCATCGCCCAGGCGCGCGCCCGTGGCAGCCAGGCTCTGCTGCGCGAGGGCCAGCGGGATCAGTCGGCTAGCGGTCTGTTCGGCACAACCGTACGGATATTCGATCAGGTCATCGGCCACGCGGGCGAACTGGCTGGCCGTGTTGCCGACGACGCGCAGACGCACGTCACGCGCATCGGCGGGCAGACCCAGCGGCAGGCGCGTGCCTTGCAACTGCGTGAGCGGGACGACGTTTTCGCGATCCGCCAGCCAACCGGTGGCATCCAGCTTGAGCGTGGTCTGCAGGCGGTCCGATACCACATCGCCCTGCTTCAGCTCGGCATTAACCACGCCTGCCTGCAACGCCGTGACAGGCGCACGCAGGTAGTTGGCGCCGCGCTTGAGCGTCACGCGCTGGTTGATGTTCAGGCCAGCGCCCGAGACGATCCAGTCGGCGGTGATGTCCTTGTCAGTCTGGTTGAAGGCGACCATGTCCAGGCGCGGCTGGTCGGTCTCGCGGAAGCGCTGCGGGCCGGTCCACTTCAGGTACAGCGGCTTGTCGGAGCGAATGTTGGCCGTACGCTGGCCGACGATGCCGTCCGATGCGCCCGTGGTGGACACAGCACGCACCGTGATGCGCCAGCGCGCCAGAGAATCCGGCATCTTGAACGTCATGCGTGCGCGGCCATCGGCGCCAGTCTGCAGGTTCGCGACCCAGGCAGCGGTGTCCTTCTCGTCACGACGCGGGCGTTCCAGCACCTTCACGCCGCGTTCGTTGTGGCGGCCGTACGTACCGCCCGGTTTGCCTGGCAGCGATGCGAGAGCCAAGTCGTAGCTGATGAAGCTCTGGCTCGACGTGGTGCGTACGCTGTTGCGGCGCGGGTGATAGAAGAAGTCGACGATGCTGGGCGCCACCTCGGGCTGCAGCACGTAGATCATCTCGTCGACCACCGACACGGTCAGATTGGCCGGCACGGCCTTACCCGCCAGCGCGCTGGTCAGGTCCAGCGTGACGGTCTCGCCCGGTGCATAGACGGCTTTGTCAGCATGCACAGTCAGGTCCAGCGTCGGTTGCGTGACGACGATGCCGGCGTTCTGGAACACCATGTCGCCATCGCGCACGTAGAGCACCGAGAACGTCATGTTCGGCGCGAACTCCGCACCGATCTTGATGCGCGCGCGGTACTGCGACGGCGTGACTTTCTGCAAGCTGAGCCATTCGCCGCCGCGCGTGAGCAGCGCGTGGTGCTCCACCTTGTCGCGCTCCAGCGTGAGCAGCGCGTCATCCACCGGCTGCGGGAAGGTGATCAGCGCTTCAGCCGTGTCGCCGATTTGATAGCGGTCGCGGTCGAACACCATTTCGATGTTACCCGGCACGGTCTGCACGCCATCGCCCGCCACCCAGTGGCTCGATGCGGCGAGCAGGTTGCCCGCTGCATCGCGCACCGACAGCGTGTACGAACCGGGCTGGTCAAACTTGACCGGGAACGTGGCGTTGCCCTTGGCATCCGGCGCCAGCGTGCCTTCGGTACGGGTGCGCGTCTCCAGGCGAACAAGGTCCCACTTGGCCGGCGGTGCCGTCGGCCCGGTCGCGCCTGCCACCACCGGCATCGGCGTGAGGGTGAACGATACGTTCTGCCCCGGCGTCGTGAAGTTCGACGTGGTCGACAGCTTGTACGGCGTGGCGCCACGCGCGATCAACAGTTCGCGCGTGACCTTCACGCGGTAGGCCGCGCCGTCGTTGGCGAACACCGTCACCACGTAGCGGCTCGGCTCCTTGGCGGCCGGCAGTTCCAGCTTGGCGTTGCCGTCGCCGTCGGTGGTCAGCTCCTGCTGCTCCAGCTTGACGGGGAAGAGGCCCGCATAGCGCAGCTCGCCCTCCACCATCGTCACCTGCTGTGCACGCAGGCTGACCGACACCTTGCCGTCCTTGACCGGCTTGCCGTCCGGATAGCGCAGGCTGATCTTGCCCTTGACCGCTTCGCCCGTGCCGTAGCTGGCCTTGTCCAGCGACAGGTTCACGTCAAAGTGCGGCTTGATGTATTCGGCCACGCGGAAAGCGCCGCCGTAGGTGCCGCCGTTGTAGTCGAAGCGCAGCGAGTAGCCCCCGGCCGGCGCATTGGCGGGCAGCGTGAAGCGCGTGTCCGCACCGGTCTCACCGGCCAGGCGCGTCGTGGTCGTGGCGACCGGCGCGCCGTTCGGATCGAGCACCTGCAGCTTGATGTCGCCCGCAGCGGGCACCGTCGATTCGGTCGCATTCTTGAAGTTGCGGCCAATGAACTTGACGTTCACTTCGTCGCCCGGGCGATACAGCGGGCGATCGGTCACGGCGTACAGCTTGGTGTTGTAGATCTCGCTGTCGTAATAGAAATTCTCAGAGATAAACACGCCACCCGCACGGTCGCTGCCGATCACGTAGCTGCGTTCCGGCGAGACATGGCGCAAGTCGGCCGTACCGTCAGCCTCGGTGGTGCCGGAAGCCAGCACGCCGACACCGTCGGTCCAGCTCACGGATGCGCCGCTCACCGGCTTGCCGCTCTTGCGCTCGGCAGTCCAGACCATCATCCCCTGCGAGGTGCCTTTGGTCACGGCCACGGTGTCCGACACGAACAGCAGCGTGTGCGCACGGTACGCGCCAATCACGGCTTCCACGATGTACAAACCCGCCGGCAGCTTGCCCACGGGAACCATCACGTTGCCGGCGTTCTGCGGCATCCACTCGCTGCTGCTGCCTTCGAGCTTTACGTCCTTGGGCGGCGCGATCGGCTTGGCATCCCAGATCGGGTAGCGGAAGCGGCCCAGCAGTTCGTAGCCCTTGAGCGGCGCGTACTGCGGGTTGTTCGAGAAGCGCGTGGGCGCGGTCATCTGATCGCCCATGCTGAATTGCGGCGCGGTCTCCACGGCCTTGGTGCGCGTAGCGAACGACAGCACGCGCTGCCAGGCACGGCGGGCCTGACGCGTCCAGTTGTCCCACAGATAGGCCAACGTGTTGGAAAGGCCTTCGCCGGTGTAGTTGGCCTTGACGTCGATACGGTGCAGGTTCTTCTGCGCCTTCAGGAATTCGAGCGGCTGCGGCACGCGGTAGACGAGGATGTCCGCACCGCCGTAGCGGGAGAGCTCGTCCTTGTATTCGCGGCCCGGCGCTTCCAGGCGGACCATCGCTTCCTGATCGGTGCCGTAGCTGGCGTCCGACAGCAGGAAGAACGGCTGGCCCTTGAACGGCTCATAGCCGCTGGCGGGCACATCGAACAGCGTTGGGTTCGGCGCTTCAGGCGCATCTGCGGCCCGTGCGTGGCCGACCAGCGCCAGCACCGTCAGGCAGACGGCAGCGACCAGATTGAACGAACGCCAGCGGTTGGACATCATGTTTTTTACCGTGTCAAAAAGGCCAGACGAAACACGCCGATGAAGTTGGGGTTGCCGCTCTGCGGCTGCCAGCGCGAGTCTTTCCATTGCATCAGTTCAGAGACGGGGACCGCGCGCAGGCCGTTGTCGGTGCGGGTGACGGTACCGGTGTGGTAAGCGATATAGCGATCCATCCAGATCATCAGATGCTGGTCGTCGCCTTGATCGAAGAAGAGCAGATCGCCGGGGAGTGCCTGGTTGACGTCCTTGGCGATGAAGCGGCTGTTTTGCTGAATGAGCCCGAGCGCAGAGACATACGCGCCAGTGCTGCCATCAATGCGTGCCCACCGCTGCGTGAGCGTGCGCTGCGCGGGCGTGAGGTTCAGCTCGGGCGGCAGTTGGCGTGCGGATTCTGCGTCGCGCATGCCGTTGGCGCGCAGCCAGCGGGCGTCGTGCGTGCGCAAGGCCTCGCCGGCGGCAAAGCGCACGAGGCCGGCGCAATCGCGATGCGTCCAGCGCGGCGTGGGGCCCTGGCGGAGCTGCTCGTTGACGATGCGCACGAACCACGCGCGAAACACGCTCGATTGATCCGGCGTGAGCGCATCAGGGTCGGCCGGTGCGGCATCGGCCCAGCCCGACAAGGCGTAAGCCCGCGGAACGAGCAGGCAGGCGCCGGCCGCCGCCAACCAACGGCGGCGGTTCAGCGCAGCAGCCTGGGTATGCAGCGTCATTGCGTGCTGGTGTTGTCCGCGGGAACGGGCGCAGCGGCCTCCGTGGCCGGCGCCTCGGCGGGCACGGCCGGTGCAACCGGTGCTTCAGCCGTGTCCGCGGGCGGGGGCGTGCCATCGCCACCGGCAGGCAAGCCGCGTCCGCTCGACAGCCATGTCACGGGCACCCAGCCGCGTGCCGACGGCACACCGCCATCCAGCGCGAGCGACACCGGCGCATACCGTGCCAGCGCTTTGAGCTTCGGGAACAGATGCGTCTGCGCGGCGTTCAGGAACACAGCCTCTTGGTCGGCGGGCAGCGCGGCGCCCGCTTCGCGACGAACCAGCGGCGCCAGCGATGCGGGCGTCATGGTCAGCACAACGCGCCCGGTCTTGTCACGCGGCAGGTTGTCGGCCACCGCCGGGAAGCGCTTGGCGAGCACGGCCAGCGCATCGTCAACGAGGCGAGCGTCGGGCGAGAACACCACCACATCGCCCGCAATCGCCAGCGTGACCGGGAAGTAGCGATCCGACGAGAGTTGCGCCGCGAACGGCGCGCCGGCCGACTGCGCCGTGCCGTAGCGCGCGCTCACCGGGCGCTGCCACAGCGTGGCGTTGGCGGGGCCAGACTTCGTGGTCACGGGCAGGCGCTTGTAGAGACCGGCTTTGTCATCGGCCTTCGCCTTGGCCTCATAGGAACCGACGATCTGGCCGAACAGCGCACCAAGCGCCGGCTTCACAGCCTCAGCTTGCGCAGGCGAAGACAGCTTGGCAACGAACAGCGGCGCCACCAGCGATGACTTGCCATACCAACACGCGGCGGCCGGGCCGGCAAACGCGTCGCCAACATGCGCAGCGGCTTCGGTCACTTCCTTGGCGTCGCCTGCCACATTGCGCAGCAGCGCGCCGGCGGCCTTCCAGTCGATCGGCAACGTGGCGCAGGCAGCGGGGTCCGCGGGCAATGCGTGCCACAACGCAGCGTTATCCCATTTGCCGGACAGGCGCGCCGGATCGATCAGCGCAGCGCTCTGCCAGCCGTTGCCGGACGCACCTGCACCGAAATCGAAGCGCAACGCCTCGATCCCAGGGAAATACTGCTGATAGCCAAACGATAGATAGTTGGCACTCACCACAACGTGGTGGCCCGTGGTCTCTGCAGTCGGCAGCGAATACGCGTTGCCCTGCACATTGCGCTTGCCGGCATCATCCGACAGGAGTGCGGCGAGCGCGTTTGCCTGCTTGGAGACGGGCTTGCCGTCCTTGTCCAGCAGGATGCCCGGCTCCGACAACGCGATCAGCCGGTCCCCCTTGCTGGCAATCAGGATAGAGCGCGTGGCCGACAACCGCAGCGCGTAGACCGGCGCGCCGGAATCACCCAGCGCATCAGCGACCTTGGTGAGCTGCGTGTCGCTCGTGGCCACGGTGGCCACCGCTTCGAGCGCCTTCGCCAGGCCGTTGCGCTGCATGGAGAGCACCCAGTAGCGCAGCTTGTCGTCGGCGCCGCGCCACAGCATCACGCGGGCCGGCTCGTCGAACACGTGCTTGAGCACGGTCTCAGCGAGGTCCAGCTTCTGCTCATAGGCGAGACGACGCAGCGCGCCGGCCACCGAGAGGCGGTCTTCGTTGCCCTCGTAGTAGGCGACGAAGTCTTCGGTCAGCACGTCGCGCAGCAACGGCACGCGCAGCACGTCGCGCGGCAGTTGCGACAGGCTCTGGCTGTCGATCAGGGCATCGGGGTACGTGAGGTCGAGCTGGACCTGGCGGGCGTGCAAGGCACGCGTGCGGCCAAACAGGTGAAAGGGGTGCCAGACCATCTGCACCACGGCCGCGCCGGCCGCCACCAGGGCGACCGCGCCAATGGCGATCTGCTTGCGTGTGAGCTTCATGGAATCGTCGGCAAGACTGGAGAGGGAGCCGGCGATTTGTAGAAATTGCCGGTCTATAACCGCGAGATCATAGCGTTTGGCATGTTAAGACGGGTTAACGTTTGGAGAAAATCAGAACACGCTGACGAGGGGCATCAACGCACCGGCTCCAGTGGGCGGGCGAAAAAAAACCCGGCACCCCTGAGGGGCCGGGTTTTGATGCGAAGGACGCTGCCTAGCTTCAGGCGGCGCCGCCTTCCTCTTGGTGGACGACAGGCGTCTCGAAGATCGAAGCGGCTTCTTCTTCGGCAATCGCTGCGGCGCGGTCGCGGTCGGCGGCTTCCTTGGCCTTGCGGGCACGGTGGTAAGCCAGACCGGTACCAGCCGGGATCAGACGGCCGACGATGACGTTTTCCTTCAGACCACGCAGGTCGTCGACCTTGCCCATGATGGCGGCTTCGGTCAGCACGCGCGTGGTTTCCTGGAACGATGCCGCCGAGATGAAGCTGTCGGTCGACAACGATGCCTTCGTGATACCCAGCAGCAGGTTCTCGTAGGTTGCCGGACGCTTGCCTTCCGCGATCACGCGGTCGTTCTCGTCGAGCAGCTCCGAGCGCTCCACCTGTTCACCCGGGATGAACTTGGTGTCGCCCGTGTCCACGATCTGCACGCGGCGCAGCATCTGACGAACAATCACTTCGATGTGCTTGTCGTTGATCTTCACGCCTTGCAGACGATACACGTCCTGCACTTCGTCGACGATGTACGTCGCCAGCTCTTCCACGCCCTTCAGGCGCAGGATGTCGTGCGGGTCGGCCGGGCCTTCGACGATCATTTCGCCCTTGTTGACCACCTGGCCGTCGTGCACCAGCACCTGCTTTTCCTTGGCGATCAGGAACTCGTGGGCATTGCCGTCGAGGTCCGTAATCACCAGGCGCTGCTTGCCCTTGGTGTCCTTACCGAACGAAGTCGTACCGGTGACTTCCGCCAGCACGGCGGCGTCCTTCGGCGAACGCGCTTCGAACAGCTCGGCCACACGCGGCAGACCACCGGTAATGTCACGCGTCTTCTGCGATTCGGTCGGGATACGTGCCAGCACTTCACCCACGTGCACTTGCTGACCGTCCTTCACGGTGATCAGCGCGCCCACCTGGAAGCCGATGGTCACGGAGTGGTCCGTGCCCGGGATCTTCACTTCGGCGCCCGACGAGTCGAGCAGCTTCACTTGCGGACGGATGCCCTTCGAAGCTGTGGTACGACGCTTGGCATCGATCACCACCAGCGTCGACAGACCGGTCACTTCGTCCATCTGCTTGGCAACGGTCACGCCTTCTTCGACGTTCTCGAACTTGATGGTGCCCGAGTACTCCGAGATGATCGGACGCGTCAGCGGATCCCACGTGGCGAGCTGCGTGCCGGCCTTGATGGCCTGGCCATCCTTCACCAGCAGCGTTGCACCGTAGACGATCTTGTGGCGCTCGCGCTCACGGCCGTGGTCGTCGGTGATCAGCGCTTCGCCCGAACGCGAGATGACGATCTGCTCGCCCTTCGCGTTGGTGACGTAACGCATGGTCGCCGTGAAACGCACGGTACCGGTTGCCTTCGCTTCCACGCTCGATGCCACTGCCGCACGCGATGCCGCACCACCGATGTGGAACGTACGCATCGTCAGCTGCGTGCCCGGCTCACCGATCGACTGCGCGGCAATCACACCCACCGCTTCGCCGGAGTTCACCAGCACACCGCGGCCAAGGTCACGGCCGTAGCACTTGGCGCACAGGCCGTAGCGCGTGTCGCAGGTCAGCGGCGTGCGGACCTTGACTTCGTCCACGCCGATCGAATCGATCAGCTCGACCAGGTCTTCGTCCAGCAGCGTGCCGTTTTCGATCGCAGTTTCCTGCGTCTCCGGGTTCACCACGTCGCCAATGACCACGCGGCCCAGGATACGGTCGCGCAGGGCTTCGATCACTTCACCGCCTTCCACCAGCGCCTTCATCAGCACGCCGTTGGTGGTGCCGCAATCGTCTTCCACCACAACCAGATCCTGCGTCACGTCGACCAGACGACGGGTCAGGTAACCCGAGTTTGCGGTCTTCAGTGCCGTATCTGCCAGACCCTTACGTGCACCGTGGGTCGAGATGAAGTACTGCAGAACGTTCAGGCCTTCGCGGAAGTTCGCGGTAATCGGCGTTTCGATAATCGAGCCGTCCGGCTTGGCCATCAGGCCACGCATACCAGCGAGCTGACGGATCTGCGCTGCGGAACCCCGTGCGCCCGAGTCGGCCATCATGTAGATGGAGTTGAACGACTCTTGCTTGACGGTGTTGCCGTTGCGGTCGATCACGTCTTCGGTCTGGAGCTGCTCCATCATCGCCTTGCCCACCTGGTCGCCAGCGGCGCCCCAGATGTCCACGACGTTGTTGTAACGCTCCTGGTCCGTCACCAGACCCGACATGTACTGCTTGTCGTATTCCTTCACCTTGGCGGCGGCCTCGGAGATGATCTTCTCCTTGGCCGGCGGCACCAGCATGTCGTCGATGGCGATCGAGATACCAGCGCGCGTTGCCAGGCGGAAGCCCGACTGCAGCAGCTTGTCAGCGAAGATCACCGTTTCGCGCAGACCGCACTTGCGGAACGCCGTGTTGATCAGGCGCGAGATTTCCTTCTTCTTCAGCGGCTTGTTCAGCACCGAGAACGGCAGACCCTTCGGCAGGATCTCCGACAGGATCGCGCGGCCAATCGTGGTCGATTGCAGCGTGATCTTCGGTGCGAAGCGGGCGTCGCCGTCGGCTTCCGGGTTGACCAACTCATACTCGGTAATCCGCACGTTCACGCGCGAAGCCAGTTCGACTTCCTTGTTCTCGTAGGCGCGGATCACTTCCGAGATGTCGGCGAAGGTCATGCCTTCACCCTTGCCGTTGATCTTGTCGCGGGTCGTGTAGTACAGACCCAGCACCACGTCTTGCGACGGCACGATCGACGGATCGCCGTTGGCCGGGAACAGCACGTTGTTCGACGCCAGCATCAGCGTGCGCGCTTCCATCTGCGCTTCGAGCGACAGCGGAACGTGAACAGCCATCTGGTCACCGTCGAAGTCGGCGTTGAACGCCGCGCAGACCAGCGGGTGCAGCTGGATGGCCTTGCCTTCGATCAGGACCGGCTCGAACGCCTGGATACCCAGACGGTGCAGCGTCGGTGCGCGGTTCAGCATCACCGGGTGTTCGCGGATCACCTCTTCCAAGATGTCCCACACCACCGGCGTCTGGCTTTCGACTTCCTTCTTCGCCGCCTTGATCGTGGTGGCGATGCCCATCGTTTCCAGCTTGTGGAAGATGAACGGCTTGAACAGCTCGAGCGCCATCAGCTTGGGCAGGCCGCACTGGTGCAGCTTGAGCGTCGGGCCCACCACGATGACCGAACGGCCCGAGTAGTCCACGCGCTTGCCCAGCAGGTTCTGACGGAAACGGCCGCCCTTACCCTTGATCATTTCAGCCAGCGACTTCAGCGGACGCTTGTTGGCGCCGGTCATCGCCTTACCGCGACGGCCGTTGTCCAGCAGCGAGTCCACCGCTTCCTGCAGCATGCGCTTTTCGTTGCGCACGATGATCTCCGGCGCCTTCAGCTCGAGCAGACGCTTCAGACGGTTGTTCCGGTTGATCACGCGGCGATACAGGTCGTTCAGGTCCGACGTGGCGAAACGGCCGCCGTCCAGCGGCACCAGCGGACGCAGTTCCGGCGGCAGCACCGGCAGCACTTCCAGGATCATCCAGTCCGGCTTGATGCCCGAACGTTGGAAGGCCTCGAGCACCTTCAGGCGCTTGGCGAACTTCTTGATCTTGGCTTCCGAACCCGTGGCCTGCAGCTCGGCGCGGATCGTCTCGATCTGCTTCTCGATGTCGATGCCGCGCAGCAGCTCGCGAATGCCTTCGGCGCCCATCATGGCGACGAATTCGCCTTCGCCGTACTCGTCGCACTTGGCCAGGTAGTCGTCTTCCGACATGATCTGGCTCTTCTTGAGCGGGGTCATGCCCGGCTCAACCACGACGAATGCTTCGAAGTACAGCACGCGCTCGATGTCGCGCAGCGTCATGTCGAGCACCATGCCCAGACGCGACGGCAGCGACTTCAGGAACCAGATGTGCGCGGTCGGCGCAGCCAGTTCGATGTGGCCCATGCGCTCACGGCGCACCTTGGCCAGCGTCACTTCCACGCCGCACTTCTCGCAGATCACGCCACGGTGCTTCAGGCGCTTGTACTTGCCGCACAGGCACTCGTAGTCCTTGATCGGGCCGAAGATCTTGGCGCAGAACAGGCCGTCACGCTCAGGCTTGAACGTACGGTAGTTGATGGTCTCGGGCTTCTTGACTTCGCCGTACGACCACGAACGGATTTTCTCCGGCGACGCGAGGCCGATCTTGATCGCGTCAAACTGCTCTTCTTGCTGTACCTGACGGAATAGGTCGAGCAATGCTTTCATTCCAAACTCCTTGAGTTTGAGGCTGGTGCCTGGGCACCGGCCCTAAATCTTCGTCAATGGCTGCTGCTGTTACCGGAGCGTGGCGAGTTGCCTGCCACGCTCCCATCGCACTCGCGCTTAGTTGCGCTCGAGGTCGATGTCGATACCCAGCGAGCGGATTTCCTTCACCAGCACGTTGAACGATTCCGGCATGCCGGCATCGATCGAGTGCTCGCCCTTGACGATGTTCTCGTACACCTTGGTCCGGCCGTTCACGTCATCGGACTTCACGGTCAGCATTTCCTGCAGCACGTAGGACGCGCCGTACGCTTCCAGCGCCCACACTTCCATTTCACCGAAACGCTGGCCACCGAACTGGGCCTTACCGCCCAGCGGCTGCTGCGTCACCAGCGAGTACGGACCGGTCGAACGCGCGTGCATCTTGTCGTCGACCAAGTGGTGCAGCTTCAGCATGTGCATCACGCCCAGCGTGACCGGACGCTCGAAGGCTTCACCGGTGCGGCCGTCGAACAGCGTGACCTGCTGCTTGGAAGCGGTCAGGCCCTTCTCCTTCGCGATGTCTTCCGGATAAGCGAGGTCCAGCATGCGGCGGATTTCGTCCTCATGCGCACCATCGAACACCGGCGTCGCGAACGGCACGCCCTTCTTCAGGTTCTCGGCCAGTTCCAGGATCTCGGCGTCGGACAGGCTGTCCAGATCTTCGATCTTGCCGCTCTCGTTGTAGATCTGACCCAGCAGCTTGCGCACTTCGGCTGCCTTGGCTTGCGCCTTGAGCATGTTGCCGATGCGCTCGCCCAGACCGCGCGCGGCCCAGCCCAGGTGGGTTTCGAGAATCTGACCCACGTTCATCCGCGAAGGCACGCCCAGCGGGTTCAGCACGATGTCTGCCGGCGTACCGTCAGCCATGTACGGCATGTCTTCGATCGGGGTGATCTTCGACACCACACCCTTGTTACCGTGACGACCGGCCATCTTGTCGCCAGGCTGCAGGCGGCGCTTCACGGCCAGGTACACCTTGACCATCTTGATCACGCCCGGCGGCAGTTCGTCGCCTTGCGTGAGCTTCTTGCGCTTCTCTTCGAACGCGAGGTCGAACTCGTGACGCTTCTGCTCGATGGCTTCCTTCACGGCTTCGAGCTGCGTGGCCACTTCGTCATCCGACGGGCGGATGTCGAACCAGTGCCACTTGTCGAGGTCGTCCAGGTATTCCTTCGTCAGCGCCGTGCCCTTGGCCAGCTTCTTCGGACCGCCGTTGGCAACCTTGCCCACCAGCAGACGCTCCAGACGCTGGAAGGCATCGCCTTCCACGATACGCAGCTGGTCGTTCAGGTCCAGACGGTAGCGCTTCAGTTCTTCGTCGATGATCGACTGGGCGCGCTTGTCGCGCGTCACGCCTTCACGCGTGAAGACCTGCACGTCGATCACGGTACCGGTCATGCCCGAGGGCACGCGCAGCGAGGTGTCCTTCACGTCGGACGCCTTCTCCCCGAAGATCGCACGCAGCAGCTTCTCTTCCGGCGTCAGCTGGGTCTCGCCCTTCGGCGTGACCTTGCCAACCAGCACGTCGCCGGCTTCCACTTCTGCGCCGATGTACGTGATGCCCGACTCGTCCAGACGAGCCAGTTGGGCTTCGGCCAGGTTCGAGATGTCGCGCGTGATTTCTTCCGGTCCGAGCTTCGTGTCACGGGCCACGACCGACAGTTCCTCGATGTGGATCGAGGTATAGCGGTCTTCAGCCACCACGCGCTCCGAGATCAGGATCGAATCCTCGAAGTTGTAGCCGTTCCAGGGCATGAACGCGACCAGCATGTTCTGGCCGAGCGCGAGCTCGCCCATGTCGGTCGAGGCGCCGTCAGCGATCACGTCGCCGCGGGCAACGATATCGCCCACCTTGACCATCGGACGCTGGTTGATGTTCGTGTTCTGGTTCGAACGCGTGTACTTGATCAGGTTGTAGATGTCGACGCCAACTTCACCGGCAACGGCTTCGTCGTCGTTCACGCGGATCACCACGCGGTTCGCGTCGACATAGTCGACCACGCCGCCACGGGTGGCCTGCACAGCCGTACCCGAGTCCACTGCCACGGTGCGCTCGACGCCGGTACCCACCAGCGGCTTGTCTGCACGCAGGCAAGGCACGGCCTGACGCTGCATGTTGGCGCCCATCAGTGCACGGTTTGCATCATCGTGCTCGAGGAACGGCACCAGCGAAGCTGCAGCCGACACGATCTGCGACGGCGCCACGTCGATGTACTGCACGCGGTCCGGCGTGACCATACGCGTTTCACGCTCGCTGCCTTCACGTGCGGAGACCAGTTCGTCAATCAGGTTGCCGTCCTTGTCCACCGTCGCGTTGGCCTGCGCCACCACGTACTTGCCTTCTTCGATGGCCGACAGGTAGTGCACTTCGTCGGTCAGCTTGCTGTTCTCAACCTTGCGGTACGGCGTTTCCAGGAAGCCGTAGTCGTTCAGCTGTGCGTACAGTGCCAGCGAGTTGATCAGACCAATGTTCGGGCCTTCCGGCGTTTCGATCGGGCACACACGGCCATAGTGGGTCGGGTGCACGTCGCGGACTTCAAAGCCCGCGCGCTCGCGCGTCAGACCGCCCGGGCCCAGTGCCGAAATACGACGCTTGTGCGTGACTTCCGACAGCGGGTTGGTCTGGTCCATGAACTGCGACAGCTGCGACGAACCGAAGAACTCGCGAATCGCCGACGAAATCGGCTTCGAGTTGATCAGGTCGTGCGGCATCAGGTTTTCTGTCTCGGCTTGGCCCAGACGTTCCTTCACAGCACGCTCAACGCGCGACAGACCGGCACGGAATTGGTTTTCCGCCAGTTCGCCGACGCAACGCACGCGACGGTTGCCGAGGTGGTCGATATCGTCCACTTCGCCCTTGCCGTTACGCAGGTTCACCAGCAGCTTGATCGTGTCGAGGATGTCGTCATCCGTCAGCACCATCGGGCCCGTACCTTCCGAGCGGTTCAGGCGGCTGTTGACCTTCATGCGGCCCACGCGCGACAGGTCGTACGAGTCTTCGCTGTAGAACAGGCGTTGGAACAGCGCTTCGACGGCGTCTTCGGTCGGCGGCTCGCCGGGGCGCATCATGCGATAGATCGCGATACGCGCGGCGGTCTGGTCAGCCGTGTCGTCGGTACGCAGCGTCGACGAGATGTACGGACCTTGATCCAGGTCGTTCGTGTACAGCGTTTGGATTTCCTTCACGTCGGCGTCGCGCAGCTTCTCGAGCACGCCTTCGGTCAGTTCCTCGTTGGCGTTGGCCAGCACTTCACCGGTATCCGGGTCGACGATGTTCTTCGCCAGCACGCGGCCCAGCAGGTAGTCTTCCGGCACGCTGATCAACTTGGTGCCAGCCGAGTCCAGGTCGCGGATGTGCTTGGCGTTGATGCGCTTGTCCTTCTCGACGACGACCTTGCCGTTCTTGTCGGCAATGTCGAAGCGCGCGACTTCACCACGCAGGCGCTCGGGCACGAATTCCATCAGTGCGCCTTCGCTCTTGAGCGTGAAGTTGTCGAACACGAAGAAGTGCGCCAGGATCTGTTCCGGCGTCAGGCCAATTGACTTCAGCAGGATCGTCACCGGCATCTTGCGGCGGCGGTCGACGCGGAAGTACAGGATGTCCTTCGGATCGAATTCGAAGTCGAGCCACGAGCCGCGGTACGGAATGATCCGCGCCGAGAACAGCAGCTTGCCCGAGCTGTGCGTCTTGCCCTTGTCGTGCTCGAAGAACACGCCCGGCGAGCGGTGCAGCTGGGACACGATCACACGTTCCGTACCGTTGATCACGAACGAACCGGTGGAGGTCATGAGCGGAATTTCGCCCATGTAGACTTCCTGCTCCTTGATCTCCTTGACCTTGGTGGGGTTCTCGCGGTCGTTGATGATCAAGCGCACTTTTGCGCGCA
The DNA here is from genome assembly GCF_051904805.1 of Ralstonia sp. 25C. Classification (NCBI taxonomy): domain Bacteria; kingdom Pseudomonadati; phylum Pseudomonadota; class Betaproteobacteria; order Burkholderiales; family Burkholderiaceae; genus Ralstonia; species Ralstonia sp. 25C. The sequence goes on from NZ_CP196737.1 coordinate 1,660,448, forward strand.
GCGCCGAGTGGAAGGTCAAACCACGCTGCTGACATTCCTTGACGTCAAACGGCGGGTGGGACAGGTGGTACGACACGAACTCCATGCGTGCCAGCCCGTTGTGCGACACGATGGGGAAAATGGCGTTGAACGCCGCTTGCAGACCTTCGGTCTTGCGTTGTGCCACAGGCACGTTTTCCTGCAAGAACTGGGTATACGATTGAATCTGGGTAGCAAGCAGGAAGGGAACCTGATGAACCGTTGCGCGTTTCGCGAAACTCTTGCGAATACGCTTTTTCTCGGTAAAGCTGTACGCCATGGGATCTCCGAATCATCGCAAGTACGCGCGACGCGCTGGGCGAAAAGCCACGCCTGGCACTTGAGGTGTTCAGCGACTGGTGACGGGATTTGGCGGTTGGCCGCTACCAACCTCTGGCTGACGGTACTGCGCGCGCCGCCCGCACATGAGCCCATGGAGCCCATGCCACGGACGGGGGAGTACCCGACCAAACTTGCCTTCTGCAGTCGGTTCAGAAGACAAACATCAGCGGACTGCGAACTGCCTAGTGTGCCACTGATGTTTGGCCTCTGCTGGCCTTGACTCGGCCGGCTGCCGGAAAAATCCGGCGAAGAGACGATAACGATACTTACTACGTCATAGCTGCGTGATTGCGGGATCGCTCAACAACCGGTCCCACAAGCGCAAAAAGGCTGGCGCCGGGAAATCTCCCTTTGCCAGCCTCTATCGCGTACCGAGCACGGCACGCGAGACCTGCACTTACTTGGCTTCGGCTTCCGCGCCGGCTTCCACCAGCTTCTTCACCAGCTCGTCGGCGGTCTTCTTGTCGACGCCTTCCTTCACGGGCTTCGGTGCGCCATCGACCAGGTCCTTGGCTTCCTTCAGGCCCAGGCCGGTGATTTCACGCACGGCCTTGATGACGCCAACCTTGTTCGCGCCGGCGCTCTTCAGCGTCACGGTGAATTCGGTTTGCTCTTCAGCAGCGGCAGCAGCGCCGCCAGCAGCCGGGCCAGCCACTGCAACAGCAGCTGCCGACACGCCAAACTTCTCTTCGAACGCCTTGACCAGGTCGTTCAGTTCCATCACGGACATCGCGCCAACGGCTTCGAGGATGTCGTCTTTGGTGATTGCCATTTGAATAACTCCAGAATGTGATTCGGTATCGATCGTGCGATCTGTACGGGCGCAGGGGGGACGGACGGCAGCCGATTAGGCTGCAGCCGCCTCGCCTTCGCCTTGCTTGGCAGCCAGGGCACCCAGGGCGCGGGCAAAGCCCGACACCGGTGCCTGCATGACGAACAGCAGCTTGCTGAGCAGTTCTTCGCGGCTCGGGATCGTTGCCAGGGCCTTCACGCCGTTGACATCGAGAACCTTACCGTCGTACGAACCAGCGCGCAGCACCAGCTTGTCATTGCCCTTGGCGAAATCGTTCAGCACCTTGGCCGAGGCCACTGCGTCTTCGGAAATACCGTAGATCAGCGGACCGGTCAGTTGCTCGGCGAGTTCGGCAAACGGCGTGCCTTCCACAGCGCGGCGTGCCAGCGTGTTCTTCAGAACGCGCAGGTAGACGCCTTGCTGGCGCGCTTGTGCGCGCAGCTTGGTCAGATCGCCAACCGTGATACCGCGATATTCAGCAACGACGATGGTCGAGGCCTTGGCGACTTGCGCCGTTACCTCGGCCACGACGGCCTTCTTATCTTCGAGATTGAGTGCCACGGTTAAGCTCCAAAACGACTTTGGCTTGCGCAGATGCTGCGCTTACCTCGGTCAGTCCAAAAGTACGGCGTCCGATTGGCACAAATCACTTCGGCAATACCAAAGTCACTTATTCCCTTCGGGGGCGCCATCTGCGTTGGCCGGCGCACTCCGTTGCCGGATGGCGCTGCGATTAAGGTGTTGGCTCCGAGGAGCCCTCCACCGCCAACGGTCTTTGATAACCAGCGGCATCGGCCTGCTTACGCAAACGTCCGCCACTGCCCAAAGTCTGTCCCTCAAGCTTCAAGGGTTCGCGCGGCCGAGGCCACGCGAGAGAAAACTGCAAACGCCGGGATGGTTATCGGGCCACCCAGCGCGAATGACCGAAAACGATCAGGCAGCCAGGGTTGCCTGGTCCACGCGTACGCCCACGCCCATCGTCGACGAGACGGCGACCTTGCGCAGGTACACGCCCTTGCTCGATGCCGGCTTGGCCTTGGTCAGCGCGTCCAGCAGTGCAGCCAGGTTGCTCTTCAGCGCTGCCGGTTCGAACGAACGGCGGCCGATGGTGGCGTGGACGATACCAGCCTTGTCCACACGGAATTGCACCTGACCAGCCTTGGCGTTCTTCACAGCCGTAGCGACGTCCGGCGTCACGGTGCCGACCTTCGGGTTCGGCATCAGGCCACGCGGGCCCAGGATCTGACCCAGCGTACCGACGACGCGCATCGTGTCCGGCGAAGCGATCACGACGTCGAAGTCCATCTTGCCGGCCTTGATCTGCTCGGCCAGGTCTTCCATGCCGACGATCTCAGCGCCAGCAGCCTTGGCTTGCTCAGCCTTGTCGCCTTGGGCGAACACGGCCACACGCACCGACTTACCGGTACCGGCAGGCAGCACCACCGAACCACGAACCACTTGGTCCGACTTCTTTGCATCGATGCCCAGTTGCACGGACACGTCGATGGACTCATCGAACTTGGCGCTGGCGCATTCCTTAACGAGGCTCAGGGCTTCGTCGATGGGGTAGAACTTGGTGCGCTCGACCTTGGCCTTGTTCGCGGCCACACGCTTCGAAATCTTTGCCATGATTACAGGCCCTCCACCGTGATACCCATCGAACGGGCGCTACCGGCGATCGTACGCACAGCGGCGTCCAGATCGGCTGCGGTCAGGTCAGCGTTCTTTGCCTTGGCGATTTCTTCAGCCTGGGCACGGGTGATCTTGCCGACCTTGTCGGTATGCGGCTTGGCGGAACCCTTCTGGATACCGGCGGCCTTCTTGATGAGCACGGTCGCCGGCGGCGACTTCATCACGAAGGTGAAGCTCTTGTCGGCGAAGGCGGTGATCACCACCGGCACCGGCAGGCCCGGTTCCATGCCTTGAGTCTGCGCGTTGAACGCCTTGCAGAACTCCATGATGTTCAGACCGCGCTGACCCAGGGCCGGGCCGACGGGCGGGGACGGATTTGCTTTACCAGCCGGAATTTGCAGCTTGATAAAGCCAATAATTTTCTTGGCCATCTTGACTCCAATCCGGATTGCCCTGCTTCAGCAACTATGGCAATCCTATTGAGTGGTAACGCATCAGCTCGAGGCTGACGCTCCTCTGTTGGCGCGGGCGCGCAATTCCTTGCGCCACCGTTGCCCGCCAAGTCCAATGGACCGGGCGACTGGCGCGACAGCTTGCACCGCCACACCGAATTCCTTACACCTTCTCGACCTGACCAAACTCGAGTTCGACCGGCGTTGCACGCCCGAAGATGGTCACGGAGACGCGCAAGCGCGATTTCTCGTAGTTCACTTCCTCGACGTTGCCATTGAAGTCGGTGAACGGACCTTCCTTCACACGCACCATTTCACCCACTTCGAATAGCGTCTTCGGACGCGGCTTCTCGATCCCTTCCTGGATCTGCGCCTTAAGCCCTTCGACTTCGCGGCTGGACATGGGGGCCGGCCTGTTAGCCGTACCACCGATGAACCCGGTCACCTTGGGGGTGTTCTTCACCAAGTGCCAGGTTTCGTCGGTCATCTCCATCTCAACAAAAACGTAACCGGGGTAAAGGCGACGCTCGGTCACCTTCTTGGTTCCGTTCTTGCTCTCCATCACTTCTTCCGACGGCACCAGAATTTCGCCGAACAGATGTTGCAGGGCTTCACGCTCGATGCGTTCCTGCAGCGCGCGTTGCACGCTTTTTTCCATGCCCGAGTAGGCATGCACGATATACCAGCGCTTCTTAGAGGCCGGCGCGGACGAATCCGTGGACGTATCGTTCGCTACGTTATCCGTCATGGCTTCACCCGATTATTTCCAGCCCAGCACGAGCGAGAAAATTACCCACTCGATGAGCTTGTCTGCAGACCACAGGAACAAGGCCATGATCACCACGAACGCAAACACCAGACCGGTCATCTGACCAGCTTCCTTGCGCGTCGGCCACACCACCTTGCGAACTTCGCGGTACGACTCGCGCGCGAACTCGATGAAGCTCTGCCCCGGAGCAGACACCAGTGCGGCACCCGCACCCAGCACCAGCCCGCCGATCAGCGAGGCGGCACGGACGTAACTCGGCTGTTGCGCCAGCAGGTAAAAACCGATCACCCCGGCGACCACCAGCAGGAACGCCACGACCAGCAGCCACTTGCCGCTGGCGGTGTTGACGGTTTCGACGTTCGGATTGGCCATGTTTCCCAAACGAGACTAAGCCGCGTGGCGCGTTTTCCTGCGCGACGCGGCTGATGAATTGGCAGGGGCAGAGGGAATCGAACCCCCAACCTTCGGTTTTGGAGACCGACGCTCTGCCAGTTGAGCTATACCCCTAAAACAGCATTGGGGTTGCCACTTTGGTCAACCCCACTCTGGCACTTCACGTGCGGCCGGTTGGCAGCCGCACGGAAGAGTTACAGCTTTTACTTCAGGATCTTGGCAACGACGCCAGCACCCACGGTACGGCCGCCTTCGCGGATTGCGAAGCGCAGGCCTTCTTCCATGGCGATCGGGGCGATCAGCTTGACGGTGATCGACACGTTGTCACCCGGCATGACCATTTCCTTGCCTTCCGGCAGGGCGATCGAGCCAGTCACGTCCGTCGTACGGAAGTAGAACTGCGGGCGGTAGTTGTTGAAGAACGGGGTGTGACGACCACCTTCGTCCTTCGACAGGATGTAGACCTCGCCCGTGAATTCCGTGTGCGGCTTGATCGAGCCCGGCTTGGCCAGCACTTGGCCACGCTGAACGTCTTCACGCTTCGTGCCGCGCAACAGAATACCGACGTTGTCGCCTGCTTGACCTTGGTCCAGCAGCTTGCGGAACATTTCCACGCCCGTGCAGGTCGTCTTGTCGATCTTCGGCTTGTCGCCGTCCATCGCGATACCGACGATTTCGATTTCTTCGCCGACCTTGATCACGCCGCGCTCGATACGGCCGGTCACCACGGTGCCGCGACCCGAGATCGAGAACACGTCTTCCACCGGCATCAGGAACGTGCCGTCAACAGCGCGCTCCGGCGTCGGGATGTAGGTGTCCAGTGCGTCGGCCAGGTTCATGATGGCCACTTCGCCCAGCTCGCCCTTGTCGCCTTCCAGCGCCAGCTTGGCCGAACCCTTGATGATCGGGGTGTCGTCGCCCGGGAAGTCGTACTTCGACAGAAGCTCACGCACTTCCATCTCGACCAGTTCCAGCAGCTCAGCGTCGTCCACCATGTCGCACTTGTTCAGGAAGACGATGATGTACGGCACGCCCACTTGGCGGGCCAGCAGGATGTGCTCACGCGTTTGCGGCATCGGGCCGTCAGCGGCCGAGCACACCAGGATGGCGCCGTCCATCTGAGCGGCACCGGTGATCATGTTCTTGACGTAGTCGGCGTGGCCCGGGCAGTCAACGTGTGCGTAGTGGCGGTTGGCCGTTTCGTACTCGATGTGCGCGGTGTTGATCGTGATGCCGCGTGCCTTTTCTTCCGGTGCAGCGTCGATTTCGTCGTACTTCTTCGCTTCGCCACCAAACTTGGCGGACAGCACGGTTGCGATCGCTGCAGTCAGCGTCGTCTTGCCGTGGTCAACGTGACCAATCGTCCCAACGTTCACGTGCGGCTTGGTCCGCTCGAACTTTTCCTTTGCCATGTCGCGACTCCTGTCTCGGTAGCGATTTGCGTTGGTGGATGCGTGGTGCCCATGGGCAGGATCGAACTGCCGACCTCTCCCTTACCAAGGGAGTGCTCTACCACTGAGCCACATGGGCAAAACTTGCGAACAGTGAATGGAGCGGGTGAAGGGAATCGAACCCTCGTCGTAAGCTTGGAAGGCTTCTGCTCTACCATTGAGCTACACCCGCCCGGGTTACTTCTTCCCTTGCCGCCGGCCCCGGCTAAGGACCGAACTCACTGCTTAATTCTGGTGGAGAGGGCTGGATTCGAACCAGCGTAGGCGTAAGCCAACAGATTTACAGTCTGCCCCCTTTAGCCACTCGGGCACCTCTCCGAAGAGAACTTGCGATTATGGGACCATCAAACCATCTTGTCAAGCATTGCTTGATGAAATCTCGAGATTTCTCGCGCCGATGCTCCATCCCGTTAGCCGCCGGTCGGTAAAGCGAGCCGCAATCAACGGGTGGCGTCACAAATGGATCTGGGCAGGACGCCACACAGCACGGCCCTTGCGCATTCAAACAAAAACCCTCTTCTCATCGCCTCACACCGCGAGATCCGGAGAGCAACTCCGCGTATGCGCTTCAGCGCAGATACATGTCTCGCAAGCTACCAACGACGAGTTGCTACCGCTGGGTGCGACGTACTGGGTACGGTTGGTGGAGAAGTACCTAGCGCGAGCCTGAGCCGCCAGGGTGTGTGCTGTGGAAGCGTAAAAGCCACCGTGTTCGGTGGCTTTTGTTTTGGAGTGAGCTGAGCTCAAGGGATTCGCGTTTGAGGACGCGTAAAAGCAAACACCCCAGCCGGATGAGGGCTGGGGTGTTTTATGGGAGAGCCTGGCGATGACCTACTTTCACACGGGAATCCGCACTATCATCGGCGCGGAGTCGTTTCACGGTCCTGTTCGGGATGGGAAGGGGTGGTACCGACTCGCTATGGTCACCAGGCTATGACTTGTCGTCACGTTGACGTGGTCAACGGGACCAATATGGGAATGTAGTGTTGGGGTTGTGTTTGATTTGTATCAGGCACAAGGCAGACCCAGCCGGAAACATACCGGTTATAGGATCAAGCCGCACGGGCAATTAGTACTGGTTAGCTGAACGCATTACTGCGCTTCCACACCCAGCCTATCAACGTCCTGGTCTCGAACGACCCTTCAGGCAGATCAAGTCTGCAGGGAATCCTCATCTTCAGGCAAGTTTCCCGCTTAGATGCTTTCAGCGGTTATCTCTTCCGTACATAGCTACCCTGCGATGCCTCTGGCGAGACAACAGGTACACCAGCGGTACGTCCACTCCGGTCCTCTCGTACTAGGAGCAGCCCCCGTCAAGATTCCAACGCCCACGGCAGATAGGGACCAAACTGTCTCACGACGTTTTAAACCCAGCTCACGTACCTCTTTAAATGGCGAACAGCCATACCCTTGGGACCGGCTACAGCCCCAGGATGAGATGAGCCGACATCGAGGTGCCAAACACCGCCGTCGATATGAACTCTTGGGCGGTATCAGCCTGTTATCCCCAGAGTACCTTTTATCCGTTGAGCGATGGCCCTTCCATACAGAACCACCGGATCACTATGTCCTGCTTTCGCACCTGCTCGACTTGTCGGTCTCGCAGTTAAGCACGCTTTTGCCATTGCACTTTAGGTACGATGTCCGACCGTACCAAGCGTACCTTCGAACTCCTCCGTTACACTTTGGGAGGAGACCGCCCCAGTCAAACTGCCTACCATGCACTGTCCCCGACCCGGATTCACGGGCCAAGGTTAGAACCTCAAACAAACCAGGGTGGTATTTCAAGGTCGGCTCCACCGAAACTAGCGTCCCGGTTTCAAAGCCTCCCACCTATCCTACACAGATCGGTTCAAAGTCCAATGCAAAGCTACAGTAAAGGTTCATGGGGTCTTTCCGTCTAGCCGCGGGGAGATTGCATCATCACAAACACTTCAACTTCGCTGAGTCTCGGGAGGAGACAGTGTGGCCATCGTTACGCCATTCGTGCAGGTCGGAACTTACCCGACAAGGAATTTCGCTACCTTAGGACCGTTATAGTTACGGCCGCCGTTTACCGGGACTTCAATCAAGAGCTTGCACCCCATCATTTAATCTTCCGGCACCGGGCAGGCGTCACACCCTATACGTCCACTTTCGTGTTTGCAGAGTGCTGTGTTTTTATTAAACAGTCGCAGCCACCATTTTATTGCAACCCCTTCGTCCTTCTGGCGCGAGCCAGTCAAACTACAAGGGCGTACCTTATCCCGAAGTTACGGTACCAATTTGCCGAGTTCCTTCTCCCGAGTTCTCTCAAGCGCCTTAGAATACTCATCTCGCCCACCTGTGTCGGTTTGCGGTACGGTCTCGTATGACTGAAGCTTAGAGGCTTTTCTTGGAACCACTTCCAATTGCTTCGCGACCTAAAGTCGCTCGCCCCACACCCTTGAATTACGCACCCGGATTTGCCTAAGTGCCATCTCCAATGCAGGGACCGGGACATCCAACACCCGGACAACCTTCCGCGATCCGTCCCCCCATCGCATCATACGACGGTGCAGGAATATTAACCTGCTTCCCATCAGCTACGCATCTCTGCCTCGCCTTAGGGGCCGACTCACCCTACGCCGATGAACGTTGCGTAGGAAACCTTGGGCTTACGGCGAGGGGGCCTTTCACCCCCTTTATCGCTACTCATGTCAGCATTCGCACTTCTGATACCTCCAGCATCCTTTACAAGACACCTTCACAGGCTTACAGAACGCTCTCCTACCATGCACTTACGTGCATCCGCAGCTTCGGTATATTGCTTAGCCCCGTTACATCTTCCGCGCAGGACGACTCGATCAGTGAGCTATTACGCTTTCTTTAAAGGGTGGCTGCTTCTAAGCCAACCTCCTGACTGTTTTAGCCTTCCCACTTCGTTTCCCACTTAGCAATATTTAGGGACCTTAGCTGGCGGTCTGGGTTGTTTCCCTCTTGACACCGGACGTTAGCACCCGATGTCTGTCTCCCGTGATTGCACTCTTCGGTATTCGGAGTTTGCTATGGCGGGGTAATCAGCAATAGACCCCCCAACCATGACAGTGCTCTACCCCCGAAGGTGAGACACGAGGCACTACCTAAATAGTTTTCGGAGAGAACCAGCTATTTCCAAGTTTGTTTAGCCTTTCACCCCTATCCACAGCTCATCCCCTAACTTTTCAACGTTAGTGGGTTCGGTCCTCCAGTACGTGTTACCGCACCTTCAACCTGGCCATGGATAGATCACTTGGTTTCGGGTCTACACCCAGCGACTGAACGCCCTATTCGGACTCGCTTTCGCTACGCCTTCCCTAATCGGTTAAGCTTGCCACTGAATGTAAGTCGCTGACCCATTATACAAAAGGTACGCCGTCACCCGTTTCCAGGCTCCGACTGTTTGTATGCATGCGGTTTCAGGATCTATTTCACTCCCCTCCCGGGGTTCTTTTCGCCTTTCCCTCACGGTACTGGTTCACTATCGGTCGATTACGAGTATTTAGCCTTGGAGGATGGTCCCCCCATCTTCAGACAGGATTTCACGTGTCCCGCCCTACTTGTCGTACACCTAGTTCCACAATACTGCTTTCGCATACGGGGCTATCACCCACTATGGCCGGACTTTCCATTCCGTTCTGCTAGCAATACTGCTAAAGAGTACAAGGCTGATCCCATTTCGCTCGCCACTACTTTGGGAATCTCGGTTGATTTCTGTTCCTGCAGCTACTTAGATGTTTCAGTTCACTGCGTTCGCTTCTGTTACCTATGTATTCAGTAACAGATGACCCATGCGGGCCGGGTTTCCCCATTCGGACATCTGCGGATCAAAGCTTGTTTGCCAGCTCCCCGCAGCTTTTCGCAGGCTACTACGTCCTTCATCGCCTGTAATCGCCAAGGCATCCACCACATGCACTTATTCGCTTGACCCTATAACGAGTATGTCTCGCTATAGGCTGAGTTCTCGCGTTGTGCCGTATTCCAAGACAATCTCATCGATTGCTCTGGTAATACTGGTTGATACAATCACAACCCAGTGTCGCGTAACTACCGAGCATCTCATCAATGCTCCGCGACACCTTTACTACATTCCATATTGTTAAAGAACAGCCGAACTTTTACGCTCGTCTTGGCTAGGCCAAACGCAAACACCATCGACATCGCGTCGATGCTTGCGTTTGGTAACCAAAAGGTAATGGTGGAGGATGACGGGATCGAACCGACGACCCCCTGCTTGCAAAGCAGGTGCTCTCCCAGCTGAGCTAATCCCCCAGTCACGGCAGAGTACAACTTCCACCGTCCGTAACTTGGTGGGTCTGGTAGGACTTGAACCTACGACCCCCGCCTTATCAAGACGGTGCTCTAACCACCTGAGCTACAGACCCTTGGCTGTAACATCAAACAAACCGATAAGTGTGGACGCCTAACGTCGGATGCACGCTCTTAAAGGAGGTGATCCAGCCGCACCTTCCGATACGGCTACCTTGTTACGACTTCACCCCAGTCATGAACCCTGCCGTGGTAATCGCCCTCCTTACGGTTAGGCTAACTACTTCTGGCAAAACCCACTCCCATGGTGTGACGGGCGGTGTGTACAAGACCCGGGAACGTATTCACCGCGGCATGCTGATCCGCGATTACTAGCGATTCCAGCTTCACGTAGTCGAGTTGCAGACTACGATCCGGACTACGATGCATTTTCTGGGATTAGCTCCACCTCGCGGCTTGGCAACCCTCTGTATGCACCATTGTATGACGTGTGAAGCCCTACCCATAAGGGCCATGAGGACTTGACGTCATCCCCACCTTCCTCCGGTTTGTCACCGGCAGTCTCTCTAGAGTGCCCTTTCGTAGCAACTAGAGACAAGGGTTGCGCTCGTTGCGGGACTTAACCCAACATCTCACGACACGAGCTGACGACAGCCATGCAGCACCTGTGTCCACTTTCTCTTTCGAGCACCTAATGCATCTCTGCTTCGTTAGTGGCATGTCAAGGGTAGGTAAGGTTTTTCGCGTTGCATCGAATTAATCCACATCATCCACCGCTTGTGCGGGTCCCCGTCAATTCCTTTGAGTTTTAATCTTGCGACCGTACTCCCCAGGCGGTCAACTTCACGCGTTAGCTACGTTACTAAGGAAATGAATCCCCAACAACTAGTTGACATCGTTTAGGGCGTGGACTACCAGGGTATCTAATCCTGTTTGCTCCCCACGCTTTCGTGCATGAGCGTCAGTGTTATCCCAGGGGGCTGCCTTCGCCATCGGTATTCCTCCACATCTCTACGCATTTCACTGCTACACGTGGAATTCTACCCCCCTCTGACACACTCTAGCCGTGCAGTCACCAATGCAATTCCCAAGTTAAGCTCGGGGATTTCACATCGGTCTTGCACAACCGCCTGCGCACGCTTTACGCCCAGTAATTCCGATTAACGCTTGGACCCTACGTATTACCGCGGCTGCTGGCACGTAGTTAGCCGGTCCTTATTCTTCCGGTACCGTCATCCACACCTAGTATTATTAAGTGCGATTTCTTTCCGGACAAAAGTGCTTTACAACCCGAAGGCCTTCTTCACACACGCGGCATTGCTGGATCAGGCTTTCGCCCATTGTCCAAAATTCCCCACTGCTGCCTCCCGTAGGAGTCTGGGCCGTGTCTCAGTCCCAGTGTGGCTGATCGTCCTCTCAGACCAGCTACTGATCGTCGCCTTGGTGAGCCTTTACCTCACCAACTAGCTAATCAGACATCGGCCGCTCCTATAGCATGAGGCCTTGCGGTCCCCCACTTTCACCCTCAGGTCGTATGCGGTATTAGCTAATCTTTCGACTAGTTATCCCCCACTACAGGGCACGTTCCGATGTATTACTCACCCGTTCGCCACTCGCCATCAATCTAGCAAGCTAGATCATGCTGCCGTTCGACTTGCATGTGTAAGGCATGCCGCCAGCGTTCAATCTGAGCCAGGATCAAACTCTTCAGTTCAATCTGCTGTTTTCGCTCTTTACGAGCGGTCGCTCACTCTCAGAATCTGACTTGAACTTTCGTTCAAACCTTACTTCTGTGCGAGCACTTCATTACTTGTTAGCTAACGGACGAATCCGTCGCATCCAGTATTAAGCGCCCACACTTATCGGCTGTTTGCTTGTTAAAGAACTGCGCGATCAACTTTGTTCACCGCGTCGCTGCGTTTGCTGCAGCAGAGAAACGAGATTATGCAGAGCTTTTTCGTCGCTGTCAACAACTTGCTGAAGAATTTTTATCGTTCAACGCGTCGCTAACTTCACTGCAACTTCGAGCCGTCGCCAACCACTCAACAACCCGCAAACCCGCACCACTCTTACTTCTCCGCCACTTCAACTCCACCGCCTCAACCTTCGTTTCGGCGCTGTGTCGTGCAGCGAGGGGCGAACTATAGGCATCTTTGTCGGACTTGGCAAGTCCTTTCTGTTCGTAGGGTTTTTTGAGGCATTTTATGATCAGACCGCTGCGTGACCACGCATCCAATGCAGCCCTTTCGCGGTGCGCACTCTGGCCGCCCGCGCTCGCATGTGAAAGGCATTCACTATGGACGCTGGCGGAGCCTCGTTCACAAGCGAGACAACCCGCTCTAAAGAGACACTGGCGTCATGGATCTCGCCCAAGGCGTCCTGGAGCTTGCGCAGGTGCTTTCGGTAGCGCTTGGCGGCACGGGCCCCTAGGGCGGGGTAGAACGCTTCATATAAATAGCGCCATTGCTTGGCCGCAATGCGTGCGCGGTGCAAACGTGCCGCCGTGGCCCGCTTGGGATGGCGCCCGCGGCGCAGCACCTTCTTCCGGAGAGCGGCGGCTCGTGCATGTGCGAAGCCTGCAAGCCGTGGGGGCTTACCGGGCAAGCGGAACGCAGCCACGCCGCTCTCTAACTCCGTCAGCGCATTCATGACACTGGGTGACGCCAACTCTACACGCAGTGTTTGCCAAGCGAGATGGCGAGCCTGCTTTGCCCGCTCAATGGCGGCCGCGAGCCATGCACGGCCCCTCTCATCGTCTTCTGTAAGCGCGGCCTGGGCGGCCGGGAGCCAGTCTGTGAGCAAGACGTCCCATTCACGCACGGGGCCCGTCGAGCCCGCCAGCGTGCGCAGGCGCGGCTTCCATTCGGTGATGAACGCGCGCGGTAGCACTGGGGCGAACGTCACCCACGCGGACCGCAGCCGCCGCAGCGTCACGCGGAATTGATGGAGGTCCTCGTCACTCGCACCGGGCCGCCCCAGCTTAGTGAGCGCATCGCGCAGTGCCGCGACGTGCTCAGTGACGATGTTGGCGAAGACAGAAAGAATTTCGGCATGTGAGTGCTGGCTCACGATGCTCCCCGTTGGATTGATCCGATAGCCAACAGGCACGCAAGGTGCACGCCCTGCATTTCACTGTAGGCGACGGGGAAGAAACTTTGGCGGGGCCGATCCAGCTTTAGCGCGCTTCGCTGGCGACAACGACGTCGACCTCGGCCGCGCGGAAGACTTCCGTCATGGCTTCGGGCACGGGGATGTCGGTGAAGAATTTGTCGATCTGGGAGACGTGCCCCAGGCGCACCACGGCGCGGCGGCCGAACTTGGAGTGATCGGCGGCCAGCCAGACTTCGCGCGACTGCTCGATGATGGCCTGCGCCACACGCACCTCGCGGTAGTCGTAATCGAGCAGCGTGCCGTCTTCGTCGATGCTGGAGACGCCGATGATGCCAATGTCGACGCGGAACTGCTTCATGAAGTCGATCGTGGCCTCGCCGACGATGCCGCGGTCGCGGTTGCGCACCAGGCCGCCGGCGACGATGACTTCGGCATCCGGGCTGCCCGACAGGATCGACGCCACGTTCAGGTTGTTGGTGATGACGCGCAGCCCCTTGCGGCCAACGAGTGCCTTGGAGATCTCTTCGGTGGTCGTCCCAATATTGATGATGAGGGAGCGACCTGGCTCGACGTGGCGGGCGACGACTTCGGCAATGCGGCGCTTGGCGTCGATGTGCAGGACCTGGCGCTGGTCGTAGTCGATGTTCTCGACCGAGGACGGCAGGCCAACGCCGCCGTGATAGCGCGCGAGCAGCCGCTCGTCTTCGAGCTGGCGGATGTCTCGGCGGATGGTCTGGGTGGTGACGCCGAGCACGCGGGCGAGCGCATCGACGGAGGCATCGCCGTGCTGGCGAACGTACTCAAGAATTTGGCGGTGTCGCGGAAGCATCAAATGAACACAAACGAACACATATGATCGAATTAGGCGATTCCCTACGTTGCTTTATTTTCACCTTTCACTACACTATCCGCGAACGCGTTGCGGTTCGCAAGAAAAGGCGCGCAAACCAACAGAATCCAACCCAAACCCATGCAACACACCGATGCGTCGCATCTGGACTGTGATCTGCTGGTGGTCGGAGGCGGCATCAACGGCGTCGGCATTGCGCGCGATGCTGTCGGGCGGGGCCTGTCGGTCGTCCTGTGTGAAAAGGACGACTTGGCCCAGCACACCTCCTCGGCCTCGACCAAGCTGATCCACGGCGGCCTGCGCTACCTCGAATATTACGAATTCAGCCTCGTGCGCAAGGCGCTCCAGGAGCGGGAAGTGCTGCTGCGCATGGCGCCGCACATCATGTGGCCGCTGCGCTTCGTGATGCCGCACGATGCCGCGCAACGGCCGGCGTGGATGATCCGCGCGGGCCTCTTCTTATATGACCATCTGGCGCGCCGGCGTTTTCTGCCGGGCTCGGAGTCGATCAAGCTGGGGCGGCATCCGGCAGGCAAGCCGCTCAAGCCCGGTTACACGCGTGGCTTCGTCTATTCCGATGGCTGGGTCGACGACGCCCGCCTGGTGGTGCTCAACGCACGTGACGCCGCTGACCGCGGCGCGCACATTCTCACCCGCACGCGCTGCCTGAACGCGGAGCGCCGCGCCGACGGCTGGCATGCCTCGCTGGCGGGGCCGGACGGTATCCGCTCGGTGCGTGCCAAGGCGGTGGTCAATGCGGCCGGGCCGTGGGCGGCGGAATTTGCCCGCTCGGCGCACGCGCTGCCGAGCACGCGTGGCCTGCGCCTCATCAAGGGCAGCCATATCGTGGTGCGGCGGATGTTCGATCACCCGTTCGCCTATATCTTCCAGAACCCGGACGGGCGGATCGTGTTTGCGATTCCGTACCAGAACGAATTCACGCTGATCGGCACGACCGATCTGGAATACAAGGGCTCGGTCGACCAAGTGGCCATCGATGCCGGCGAGATCCAATATCTGTGCGAAATGGCCAGCCGCTATTTCGAGCAGCAACTCACACCAGCCGATGTGGTGTGGACGTACTCGGGCGTGCGCCCGCTGCTGGATGACAGCGCCGCCAACGCCTCGGCCATCACGCGCGACTACCTGGTCGAGTGCGAGACCGGCGCCGACGGCAACAGCGCGCCGCTCATCAACGTGTGGGGCGGCAAGATCACGACCTACCGCAAGCTGGCCGAAGAAGCGCTGGACCAGTTGGCGCCCCATCTGCCCGCCGCCGGCAAGCCGTCGTGGACGGCCACCGCATCGCTACCGGGCGGCGACTTGGAGGCGCCGGGGCAACTCGTTGCCGAATACACCTTCGACGATTTTGTGGCGCGCCTGCAAAAACGTTTGCCGTGGCTACCCACCAAGCTAGCCACGCGCTATGCGCACCAGTACGGCACGCGCGTGAACACGTTGCTGGCCGGCGCGACGCGCCTGGAAGAACTCGGCACCGAAGTCACGCCCGGCCTGTATGAAGCGGAAATCCGCTACCTGGTCGAACACGAATGGGCCCGCACGGCGCAGGACATCCTGTGGCGGCGGACCAAGCTGGGGTTGCATGCGAGCGATGCCGATCGCAGCCGGCTGGAGGGCTGGCTGATGCGGCATCAGCCGGACAACGAAGCCGCCCCGGCCGCAGAGCAAGCCCCCTGATCCTCAGAGGTTGGCGACAAAGCAGCGCACGGGCCGGGGGGCCCGAAAGATCAAGCTGTAGAGAAGTACAAAGACGGGAGACACAATTGATTCTGGAACTGGACCAGGTTACGGCCATGGTCGGGGCGCAGACACATCTGTACCCGACCAGCCTGCGGCTGGCGCCCGGCGCGATCAACGTGCTGCTCGGGCCGACGCAGGCCGGCAAGACCACGCTGATGCGCATCATGGCCGGGCTGGACCGGCCGACCACCGGCCGCGTACTGGTCGACGGCAAGGATGTGACGGGCGTAGGCGTACGCGATCGCAATCTGGCGATGGTGTACCAGCAATTCATCAACTACCCGGCGATGACGGTGTACGACAACATCGCGTCGCCGCTGCGTCTGCAGGGCACCAACAAGGGCGAGATCGATACGCGCGTGCGCGCCGTGGCTGCCAAGCTGCATATCGAACACCTGCTGCAACGCCTGCCAGCCGAGCTGTCGGGCGGCCAACAGCAACGTTGCGCGCTGGCGCGGGCGCTGGTCAAGCGTGCGCCGCTGGTGCTGCTGGACGAGCCGCTGGTCAACCTCGACTACAAGCTGCGCGAAGAACTGCGGGCCGAGCTGGCGTCGCTATTTGCCGATGGCGGCACGACCGTGGTGTACGCCACCACCGAGCCGCAGGAAGCGCTGCTCCTGGGCGGCCACACCGTCGTCATGCATGAAGGCCGCGTGCTCCAGGACGGCCCGACGCTCGACATGTATGAAGTGCCGGTGTCGGTCAACGCGGCGGCCATCTTCAACGATCCGCCGATGAACGTGCTGGATGCCACGGTGACGGAAGGCAACCACATCCGCCTTCCGCAAGGGATCGATGTGCCGTGGACGCGCCCGCTACCGATGGCGGCCGGCACGCGTTGCCGCATCGGCCTGCGCCCGAGCCATATCCGCCTGGCGCCGCGCAACGGTGGCGCCGTTGCCCTGCCGGGCACGGTGGAACTGGCCGAGCTGTCGGGTTCCGAGACGTATCTGCACGTGCGCGCGCATGCCGCCGGCCAGTCGAACAGCATCGGCCTGGTCGCGCAGCTGCCGGGCGTGCATGAGTTCGAACTGGGTGCGGCGCTGGACGTGTTTGTCGATCCGGCCGAGCTGTTCCTGTTCGATGAAGCGGGCAAGCTGGTGAGCGCGCCCAAGCAGGGAGGTGCCCATGGCGCGCATTGAATTCCGCAACCTGGGGCACAGCTACCGCCCCAATCCGCAAAACCTGTCGGACTACGCGCTGCAGCCGATGAACATGACGTGGCGCGACGGCGGGGCATACGCACTGCTGGGCCCGTCGGGTTGCGGCAAGTCCACGCTGCTGAACATCATCTCGGGGTTGCTGGTTCCGTCTGAGGGTCAGGTGCTGTTTGACGGCCAGGACGTGACACACGCCAGCCCGCGCGAACGCAACATCGCCCAGGTGTTCCAGTTTCCGGTCATCTACGACACGATGACCGTGTTCGACAACCTCGCCTTCCCGCTGCGCAACCGCAAGACGCCGGAAGCCGAAGTGAAGAAGCGCGTGGAAGAAGTGGCCGAGATCCTCGAGCTGCAACACGCACTCAAGCGCCGCGCCTCCGGCCTGGCGGCAGATGCCAAGCAGAAGATCTCGCTGGGCCGCGGCCTGGTGCGCAAGGACGTGGCGGCCATCCTGTTCGACGAGCCGCTCACCGTCATTGATCCGCACCTGAAGTGGCAACTGCGCCGCCAGCTCAAGAAGATTCACCAGCAACTCAAGCTCACGCTGATCTACGTGACGCACGATCAGGTGGAAGCACTGACCTTTGCCGATGAAGTGGTCGTCATGACCGAAGGCAAGGTCGTGCAGCAAGGCGGGCCGGAAGCGCTGTTCGAGCGGCCGGACCACACCTTCGTCGGCTACTTCATCGGCAGCCCGGGCATGAACCTCTACCCGGTGACGGTGGATGGTGACGTAATTGCGCTGGGCGACCAACGCTTGTCCGTGAGCACTGACACGCTGGCCACGCTCAAGAACGCAAACGGTTCGCTCAAGCTCGGCATCCGCCCGGAGTTTGTGCAACTGGCCGCGCCGGGCGAAGTCGGCACCGTGGCGGCAGATGTGCATCAGGTGCAGCAACTGGGTACGCACCAGTTACTGACGGCCAGTCTGGGCGGCAATGGCGACGGCACGGTCGGTTTGCCCATCAAGGCGAAGCTGCCCAACGAAGTGAGCGTGACCGAATCGCGCGTGTGGCTGCGCCTGGATGCGCCGCAGACGCTGTATTACTCCGACGACGAGAGGATCGGCCGATGAACAAGCCGCTCAACAACAAGGCGTGGTTCCTGATCCTGCCGGTGTTCCTGTGCGTGGCGTTCTCCGCCATCCTGCCGCTGATGACGGTGGTGAACTACTCGGTGCAAGACATCATCAGCCCCGAGCAGCACGTGTTCGTGGGCGTGGACTGGTTCCGCCAGATCCTGCGTGATGGCGATCTGCAGGACGCCCTCACCCGCCAGCTGATCTTCTCGCTGTGCGTGCTGGCAGTGGAGATTCCGCTCGGCATCGGCCTGGCGCTGTCAATGCCGTCCAAGGGCTGGAAGGCGTCGGCGGCGCTGGTGGTGCTCGCCATGCCGCTGCTGATTCCCTGGAACGTGGTCGGCACGATCTGGCAGATCTTCGGGCGCTCGGACATCGGTCTGGCCGGCTACTGGCTCAACCAACTGGGCATTGACTACAACTACACGTCGCATTCGTCCGACGCGTGGATCACGGTGCTGATCATGGACGTGTGGCACTGGACGCCGCTGGTGGCGCTGCTGGCGTATGCCGGCCTGCGCTCGATTCCCGATGCGTTCTACCAGGCGGCCGAGATTGACGGCGCGAGCCGCCTGGCCGTGTTCCGCTACATCCAGCTACCGAAGATGCGCGGTGTGCTGATGATCGGCGTGCTGCTGCGCTTCATGGACAGCTTCATGATCTACACCGAGCCGTTCGTGCTCACCGGCGGCGGCCCCGGCAATGCCACGACCTTCCTGTCGCAGTACCTGACGCAGAAGGCGGTCGGCCAGTTCGATCTGGGCCCGGCAGCAGCGTTCTCGATCGTGTACTTCCTCATCATCCTGCTGTTCTGCTTCGTCCTCTACAACTGGATGCAGCGCATGGGCAGTGCCAGCACGGCCGTGGGAGACGACCATGCGTAATCAACAAAGCGAACGCCAGCGCAAGATCGCGCGCGCCATCACGCTCGTCGTGTACGTGGCCTTTGCCGTGCTGCCGCTGTACTGGATGCTGAGCATGTCGCTCAAGACCAACGAGGAGACGCTGGCCGGCTTCTCGATCTGGCCGAAGCTCGTCACGTTCGACAACTACAAGATCATCTTCACCGACCCGTCGTGGTACTGGGGTTACATCAACTCCATCCTCTACGTGACGATGAACACGGTGCTCTCGACCGTGGTGGCGCTGCCGGCGGCCTACGCCTTCTCGCGCTACCGCTTCCTGGGCGACAAGCACATGTTCTTCTGGCTGCTGACCAACCGGATGACGCCGCCCGCGGTGTTCCTGCTGCCGTTCTTCCAGTTGTATTCGACGGTCGGCCTGATGGACACCCACCTGGGCGTGGCGCTGGCGCACATGCTGTTCAACGTGCCGCTGGCGGTGTGGATTCTGGAAGGCTTCATGTCGGGGATCCCGCGCGAGATCGACGAAACGGCCTACATCGACGGCTACAGCTTCCCCGCGTTCTTCCTGAAGATCTTCCTGCCGCTGATCAAGGCCGGCGTGGGCGTGACGGCGTTCTTCTGCTTCATGTTCAGCTGGGTGGAGCTGCTGCTGGCGCGCACGCTCACCTCGGTCGATGCCAAACCCATCACGGCGGTGATGACGCGCACGGTATCGGCCTCGGGCATGGACTGGGGCGTGCTGGCGGCAGCCGGTGTGCTGACGATCATTCCCGGCGCGCTGGTGATCTGGTTTGTGCGGAACTACATCGCAAAGGGTTTTGCGATGGGCCGCGTCTAAAAGAACAACGGGAGACACAGCCATGTTCAGCTGGATGGCCTGGACGCCCGAAGTGGCGACTTTCTTTGGCTGCATCGCCTTGATGCTGGCCAGCATGACGGTGTGGGAAGTGACCCGCCCGACGGTGGAGCGCAAGGGCTTTCTGCCCATTGCCACCACGCGCGGCGATCGCCTCTTCATCGGGCTGCTGACCGCTGCCTACATCAACCTGGCGTGGGTCGGGCTCACGTCGGAAGAGACCGGTGCCTGGGGCGGCTTCATCGCCTCAATGGTGGTGTTGGTTCTGATCATGTGGCGCGGTTGACGCGCAATCGGTTTCGTAGGTCCGGGGGCGTCAGTACGGGTTGACGCTTCCACGCCCAGACGGGCACACGCATTCCACCACGCTCCCCGCGTCGGAATGTCGGATGTTTTCGCTGCGGGGAGAACAAAAGCACGAGGAGATACCGATGAAAACATCCTGGCGCATGACGCTTCAGTTCAGTGCCATCGCACTGGCAAGCGCCCTGGCTGTCGGCGCAGCACACGCCGGCGAAGCCGAAGCCAAGAAGTGGATCAGCAGCGAATTCCAGCCCAGCACGCTGTCGCAAGACAAGCAACTGGCGGAAATGAAGTGGTTCATCGACGCCGCGGCCAAGCTCAAGGCCAAGGGCGTGACCGAGATCCACGTCGTGTCGGAAACGCTCGACACGCATGCCTATGAATCGAAGACGCTGGCCAAGGCGTTTGAAGAGATCACCGGCATCAAGGTCAAGCACGACATCATGCAGGAAGGCGATGTCGTCGAAAAACTGCAGACCTCGATGCAATCCGGCAAGAGCATCTACGACGGCTGGATCTCCGACTCCGACCTGATCGGCACGCACTACCGCTACGGCGTGATCATGCCGCTGTCGGACTACATGACCGGCGAAGGCAAGGAGTTCACCAACCCGGGCCTGGATCTGAAAGACTTTATCGGCACCAGCTTCACCACCGCATCGGACGGCAAGCTGTATCAGCTGCCCGACCAGCAGTTCGCCAATCTGTACTGGTTCCGCGCCGACTGGTTCGCCCGCAAGGACCTGCAAGACAAGTTCAAGGCCAAGTACGGCTACGACCTGGGTGTGCCCGTCAACTGGACGGCCTATGAAGACATCGCCAACTTCTTCACCAACGACGTGAAGGAGCTCGACGGCAAGAAGGTCTACGGCCACATGGACTACGGCAAGAAGGACCCGTCGCTGGGCTGGCGCTTTACCGATGCGTGGCTGTCGATGGCCGGCTCCGCCGACAAGGGCATCCCGAACGGCCTGCCGGTCGACGAATGGGGCATCCGTGCGGAAAACTGCGCGCCGGTGGGCGCATCGGTCTCGCGTGGCGGTGCCACCAACAGCCCGGCCGCCGTGTACGCGCTCACCAAGTACATCGACTGGATGAAGAAGTACGCCCCGCCCGAGGCGACCGGCATGACCTTCAACGAAGCCGGCCCGGTGCCCGCGCAAGGCCACATCGCCCAGCAGGTGTTCTGGTACAGCGCCTTCACCGCGCCGATGACCAAGCCGGGCCCGGTCGTGAACACCGACGGCTCGCCCAAGTGGCGCATGGCCCCGTCGCCGCACGGCCCGTACTGGAAGGACGGCATGCAGAACGGCTACCAGGACGTCGGTTCGTGGACGTTCTTCAAGTCCACCCCGTTCGAGCGCCGCTCGGCTGCGTGGCTGTACGCCCAATTCGTCACGTCGAAGACGGTGTCGCTCAAGAAGTCGATCACTGGCCTCACGTTCATTCGTGATTCGGACATCCACAGCGACTACTTCACCAAGAACGCAGCCAAGTACGGCGGCCTGATCGAGTTCTACCGCAGCCCGGCCCGCGTGGCCTGGACGCCGACCGGCAACAACGTGCCCGACTATCCGAAGCTGGCCCAGCTCTGGTGGAAAAACGTCGCCACGGCCGTGACCGCGGAGAAGACCCCGCAAGCCGCCATGGACAACTTGGCCAAGGAAATGGACCAGGTGATGGGTCGCCTGCAGCGCGCCGGCATGAAGAACTGCGCGCCCAAGCTGAACCCGGAAAGCGATCCGAACAAGTGGCTGTCGACCGAGCACGCCCCGTGGAAGAAGCTCGACAACGAGCGTCCGAAGGGTGAGACGGTGGCTTACGACAAGCTGCTGGCCGCCTGGAAGGCTGGCAAGGTGCGTTAATTCGCGTGTCCGCCGGTCGCCAACAGGGGACCGGCGGGCTACCATGCCTGCATTCGTTTCACTTACCGCCGGGCCAGTTCGTCTTGCCTGGCGGTCACTCTTTTCTGCCTTATGGAATACCTCCTCGCACTCGACCAGGGCACGTCCAGCTCACGCGCCATCGTCTTCAACCACGCCGGCCAGATCGTCGCCAGTGCCCAGCAGGAGTTTCCGCAGCATTTTCCGCAGCCCGGCTGGGTCGAGCATGACCCGTTCGACATCTGGAACAGCCAGCTCGCCACCTGCCGCGCCGCACTCGAACAAGCCAAGCTGACCGCTGCCGACATGGCCGCGCTGGGCATCACCAACCAGCGCGAAACCACCGTGGTGTGGGAGCGCGCCACCGGCAAACCCATCTTCAACGCGATCGTGTGGCAGGACCGCCGCACCGAGAGCATCTGCGAACGCCTGCGCGCCGAAGGCCTGGAAGACGAAGTGCGCAAGCGCACCGGCCTGGTCATCGACCCCTACTTCTCCGCCACCAAGCTGCGCTGGATTCTTGACCACGTCGATGGCGCCCGTGAGCGCGCCGCCCGTGGCGAACTCGCCTTCGGCACCGTCGACAGCTGGATCGTGTGGCAACTCACGCGCGGCCGCCTGCACGTGACCGACGTGTCCAACGCGTCGCGCACGATGCTGTGGAACATCCACACCGGCCAGTGGGATGAAGACCTCATGCGCGCGCTCGACATCCACCCGAGCTTGCTGCCTGAGGTGCATCCGTCGGCGTATCAATTCGGGCAGACCGATGCCGACTGGCTCGGTGCCTCGCTCACCATTGGCGGCATTGCGGGCGACCAGCAATCGGCCCTGTTCGGCCAGGCCTGCTTCAAGCCCGGCATGGCTAAGAACACCTACGGCACCGGCTGCTTCATGTTGCTCAACACGGGCGACAAGGCGGTGCAATCGCACAACGGCCTGATCAGCACAGCCGCCTGCCAGAGCAGCACCAAGCGCAGCTATGCGCTGGAAGGCAGCGTGTTCGTCGGCGGCGCGGTGGTGCAGTGGCTGCGCGACGGCCTGCGCGCCATCCAGCGCTCGGCGGATGTGGAAGGCTTGGCCGCCTCGGTGCCCGATTCTGGCGGCGTGGTGTTCGTGCCCTCCTTCACCGGCCTGGGCGCACCGTACTGGGACCCGACCGCGCAAGGCGCCATCGTCGGCCTGTCGCGCGGCACGACCATCGGCCACATCGCACGGGCCGCGCTGGAGTCGATCGCGTTCCAAAGCACCGCGCTGCTGCAGGCCATGACGCGCGATGCCGTCTCCACCATCTCGGAACTGCGCGTGGATGGCGGTGCCTCGGCCAACAACCTGCTGCTGCAGTTCCAGGCGGATCTCCTAGGCATCCCAGTCGTGCGCCCAGAGATCATCGAGACCACGGCACTGGGTGCCGCGTACCTGGCCGGCATCGCCACCGGCTTCTACCGCGATGAAGCGGAGGTCGCGCAGCAATGGCGCGCCTCGCGCACCTTCCACCCGGTCATCAGCCGGGACGAAGCCGCGCACCGCATCGCCCAGTGGGAAATGGCCGTCGCGCAGGTCCGCCTGCCGACCATGCGCGGGCACTGAAGCCCAACGTAGCAGCCAGAAAAAAGGCGGCCCTCGGGTCACCTTTCTTCATGGTGCAGCGAACGGCTTACTTGCCTTCGCTATTCGGCGTCTGCGCAGGGCCGCCTTGTTCCTTCATGGCTTCCTTGCGCTCGGCACGGGCCTCCTTCCGTTCAGCCTTCCGGTTGGCCTTCGCGGCCTTCTTTTCTTCCTTGTACGCAGCCTTGGCGTCGGACTTGCGGGCCTTGTATTCATCGCTGGCCGCCTTGTCCTCGATGCGCTTCTGCACCAGTGGGTCGGACGACGAAGTGGCCGGTCCACCTTGCGGTGCGGCCTGCACGGTGCCGGTCGTCTGCGGCGAAGTCTGCGGCGCCGGCGTCATCTGTGCGAAAGCAGCCGACGCAGCAAGCGTGGCGGCCACGGCGAGGGCGGTTTTCAGGCGCGGTTCAATCATGGTTGGGCTCCTTCTTTTACACAGTCACGGGAATGTCTGACCACTCAAGCGGCGCGCAACGCACCACAAAAACGGTCTCGGCGCGCATCAAAGATCACGTGCCGGAGCGTTGCAAGAGACAACACCTTTGGTGGCGCAAGAAGCGCTCCCGGGCCATGCACTACACTGCGCGCTGTTTCTCCCAGGATGCTGCGCCGTGCCTGATTCCACCCCCGATTTCACCCTGCTCGACCCGTCCGCCGACGCCCTACCCCTCAGCGAGAACGCCGCCGCCGCCCACGTCGCCCGCGTGCAGCGCTGGCTCGAAGACGCAGTCATCGGCCTGAACCTGTGCCCCTTCGCCAAGGCCGTCCACGTCAAACGCCAGGTCCGCTATGTCGTCAGCCGCGCCACCATGGACGGCGACGTACTCGACCACCTGCGTGCCGAAGCCGACCTGCTGCACACCACCCCCGCCAGCGAAATCGACACCACCCTGCTGATCGTCCCCGCCCTGGCCGACTTCTTCGATTTCCATACGCTGACCGAGCGTGCAGAGGCGTTGCTCGCCAAAGCCGGCTACGAAGGCGAATTGCAACTCGCCAGCTTCCACCCCGACTTCGTCTTTGCCGATGCCGACCCAGGCGACATCGCCAACGCCACCAACCGCGCCCCCGCGCCCATCCTGCACCTGCTGCGCGAAGACAGCATCGCCCGCGCCGCAGCCGCCGTACCCGATGCAGCGGACATCTACGAACGGAATATCGCGACGATGGAGAAGCTAGGCCCAGAAGGTTGGGCAGCGATGGCGGAGAAGTTCAGCGAGAAGTCGCTCGATTGAGCAACTCCTAAGCGATCGCAGCATCGCTCCCTGCTTGATGTGATTCGATTGAGATACGTAGCAACTAGTCAGTCCAGAAATTGCGCTCCTGAATTAGCTTGAACTCCTGCCAGCGCTCTCCTGCTCTGCTACTCCCGTCAAAACCATACACAGGCTGCCCGCACGCGCCCAAGATCAAGCGTTCGATACTCATCTGCCCCATCGCGTGGGCCATTTGCGCTGGCGTCTCACCGTATTCATTCTCAGCGCATATGTCTGCGCCTTTAAGCAGAAGAACGTGAATAGCCTCTGGACCTCCCCCTAGGACCGCATAGTGGAGCGGTCTGAGGCCGAGATCACCTATCGCATTGACATCCGCACCAGCTTGGATGAGCTCATCAATATCCTCGCAGCGATTGGCGAAGGAGGCTAAGTGCAGGACTTGCGATCCAAATGCGCCTATTTGTGCGACGTCCCTCAGCTCATCTCCGAGAAATTCGACGTGGCGGGAATATCTGTTCAACACCCGATCAATCACAAGACCTCACTTGTACAAAGGCTTTTTCTTAATCTCGCTGGCATCTCAGGCTACTGAATCAGTAACGTTCAAACCGCCCGATCCCCCGGCGGCGTCCACTGATACACCCACGTCTCCGAAAGCAACCTTTCCCCAGACTGCAACGTCAGCGACAACTCAATCGGCGCATTGCTCGCATCCGGCACCACATCAAACATCGCCCGCACGCCATCAATACTGACTAGCGGCCGCGCCGAAGCAATCTCCACCCGCCCCCGCGAGGCGCGAATGACCGGCTCCACGGTGGAACCTGCGGT
Organism: Ralstonia sp. 25C; assembly: GCF_051904805.1. Classification (NCBI taxonomy): domain Bacteria; kingdom Pseudomonadati; phylum Pseudomonadota; class Betaproteobacteria; order Burkholderiales; family Burkholderiaceae; genus Ralstonia; species Ralstonia sp. 25C. The sequence goes on from NZ_CP196737.1 coordinate 1,686,091, forward strand.
ACTACGCCCCAAGCGCGACAACTCCCCACCCGCAAAATCCACCACAAACCGCCAGGAGAAATATTTGCGGGGCTGCCCGACAACACCGCCGATCCCCGTGCGCGTGGCGACAACACGTGCCAGCGGCGAAGCCGCAGCAGGCTGCGCCCCCCACGTCAGCCGATAGCCGAACGCCAGTTCCTGCCCCGCACGCGGCGCCACCGCCGGCCGCCAGAACGCAACGATGTTGTCGAACGTCTCGTCATTGGCCGACAGTTCGACCAGTTCGACCGCACCCTCGCCCCAGTCATGCGTGGGCTCGACCCAGACGCTGGGGCGCTTCTCGTAGAACACGCCGTCGTCTTGATAGTGATCGGGATTGCGGTCGCGCTGCAGCAGGCCGAAGCCGCGCGGGCTGTCGTCGGCAAAACGCTGGCTGCGCAGCGCGGGCGGGTTGGCGAGCGGCCGCCAGATCCACTCGCCCGACCCGCGCCAGATGGCCAGTCCATCCGAATCGTGAATTTCCGGGCGCCAGTCCGACGCATGCCAGCGTCGGGCCGCGCTGCGGCGATCTCCGGCGCGGTCGGTGCGGTCGTTTTCGCCGTAGAGGAACATGCTGGTCAGCGGCGCGATGCCTAGCCGCTCAATCGGCTTGCGCACGTAGAGCGTGGTGCGCACGTCCATCACCAGCGTGTCGCCCGGGCGGATGTCAAAGCGGTAGACGCCCGCCACGCTGGGCGAATCGAGCAAGGCATAGACGCGCAACACCTCGGCATCCGCCGGCGGGCGCACCAACCAGAATTCGGTGAAATCGGGAAACTCTTCCGCGCGTGGCAGCCCCGTGTCGATCGCCAACCCGCGCGCCGACATGCCGTATTGCCACTGCCCGCCCACCGCGCGGAAGTAGCTCGCGCCCAGGAACGCGGCCACATCGCGCGTCGGATCAGCCTTGGTGGTCAGCCGAAAGCCCGCAAAGCCGAGATCGGCCGGCAGCGACTGGTGGTCCAGCCCGCTGCGGCCGTAGTCGAACATGGCCGGGTCGTAGGCGATCAGGCGCGCCTGCCCGTCCACGACTTCGTGCATGCGCACCGGCGATTTGAAGAACAGCCCCAGGTGGAAGAAGCGGGCCTCGAACGGCAGGTGCTGCCCGGCCCACAAGGCGTGATCGGCGCGGTAGCCGATGGATTGATAGCCGTCCCAGTCGAGCGCGGCTAGCGGTGGCGGCAACTGCGTGCTGCGGCGGCGATATGGCCGATCCGCCAGGGCCCGGGCGCGCGCTAGCAGGCGGGTCTCATCAAAGGGTTCCGGCACGCCGGGCGTGGCGCGGGGGGTGGCGCCGGGCGTGGCGCAACGGGGGACACCGGGCGCCAGGGCGAGCAGCCCGGCGGCCAACTGCTTGAGCAGGTCGCGACGATGCATGGATCAAGGCGGAGCCAGAGTCCATGCAGTGTGGCACATCCCCCGCCCAGGCAGCATCCGACAGAAAGCTTTCATTGGACCCACAACCCTGCGGCGCAATTGGGATTCCACGCACCCCGCGTGGCGCCTATCCTTCAATTGGCGCACAATCTACGCCCTACCGGGCCTGGGGCCTAAGATTCAGGCCCACTCCGCCACGATTCTCACGGCGCACATGCTTCCACTGTCTTCCACGCTACCGCTTGCCGGCGTTGCCGAACCGTCCCCCGCGACAGCGGCGGCCACGGCCCTGGAGGCGTTCGACCGCTATTACGACGACGTCCTGCTGCCCATGTGGCTCGGGCCGGGCTGGAACGCGCAGGCGGGTCTCTGCTATGAGGCACTCGTCGTGGAAAACGACGCGCTGGTGCCCGCCTCCACGACCCGCTACCGGGCCATGGCCTGCGCCCGGCAGCTGTATACATTTGCCCGCGCGACGCAGCTTTCCGCCAAACACCGCGATCTCTGTGCCGAGCGCGCTGCTGCGCTGTGCCATGCGCTGGACACACGTTTTCGCGACACCATCCACGGCGGCTGGGTGTTCTCGATCGACAGCGCCCTGGCGCCCCAAGACACCAGCAAAGACCTGTATACCCACGCCTTCGTGCTGTTTGCTGCTGCGCACTGGCTGGCCGTCAGCGACGACCCACGCGCCGCCGCGCTCATGCACGACGCACACAATGTGATCGCGCAGCGCTTTGTGCGCGCCGCTGGTGAATCGGGCACAACACCGCTGCCGGTGGCCGCGATGGACGCCACCTTTACCGAGACCCGGGGCGGTGTCGCGCAGAACCCAGTGATGCACCTGACTGAGGCCTACCTGGCCGCCGCCGCGCTGGACGAACCGCCCGCCTGGGCCGAGGCCGGCGTGCGTACCCTGGCCGAGGGCATCCTGGCGCGCTTCATCGAGCCGCGCACGGGCAGCATCACTGAATTACCCATCGACGAGTCGAGTGCGGACAACCGCATCGAGCCCGGCCACCAGTTCGAGTGGTTCTACCTCGTGCGTGCACATGCCGACGTGTTCACCCGCTCGGACGCCGGCCGCCAACTGGCCGAGACCCTCGGCCGGGCGGTGGATGCTGCCTGCCGCCTGGGCGTGGATGCCGAGACGCAAGGCGTCTGCCTGTCGCTGAACCTGGACGGCACGCCGCGCGACACCACCCAGCGCATCTGGGCCCAGACCGAATACGGCCGCGCACTCGCGCTGTGCACCGAAACACAGGGCGCCATGCTGGCGCGCCTGCTGCCAGCGTGGTCGGCGCGCTTCCTGCACGCCCACGGCTGGCATGAAGTCATCGACGCCACCGGCCAGCGCCTGCGCACCGACATGCCGTCGAGCACCCCGTACCACATCACCACGTTCTATGAGGCAGCCCGCGCAACGCTGTCCGCCTCATCTTCATGCAATACCCCAAGCTGTTGAGTGAGACACATCATGCATAACCACAACCCCAACGAATCCAAGGCCCGCGCCATCTTCCGGGTGGTCAGCGGCAACTTCCTGGAGATGTACGACTTCATGGTCTACGGCTACTACGCCAAGGCCATTGCCGACACCTTCTTCCCGGCCGGCAACGAGTTCCTCTCGCTGATGCTGTCGCTGGTGACCTTTGGCGCCGGCTTCCTGATGCGGCCGCTGGGCGCGATCTTCCTGGGCGCCTACATCGACCGTCACGGCCGACGCGTGGGCCTGATCGTCACGCTGGCGCTGATGGCGTGCGGCACCTTGCTGATCGCGCTGGTGCCGGGCTACGCCACCATCGGGCTGGCGGCACCGCTGCTGGTGCTGATCGGCCGGTTGCTGCAGGGCTTCTCGGCCGGCGTGGAACTGGGCGGGGTGTCGGTCTACCTGGCGGAGATTTCCACCCCGGGCAAGAAGGGCTTCTTCGTGAGCTGGCAATCGGCCAGCCAGCAGGTGGCGGTGATGTTTGCCGCGCTGCTGGGCGTGCTGATGTCGTCGCTGCTGCCGCCGTCTGAGATGAGCGCCTGGGGCTGGCGCGTGCCGTTCCTCGTCGGCTGCCTGATCGTGCCGTTCCTGTTCATCATCCGCCGCTCGCTGCAAGAGACGGAAGAGTTCCAGAAGCGCAAGCACCGTCCGGACCTGGCCGCCGTGTTCCGCTCGATGGGCCAGAACTGGCGCCTGGTGGGCGCCGGCACGCTGATGGTGGTGATGACCACGGTGTCGTTCTACCTGATCACCGCCTACACGCCGACCTTCGGCAAGAGCGTGCTGCACCTGTCGGATTTCGACAGCCTGATCGTCACGCTGTGCGTGGGTGCCTCCAACTTCTTCTGGCTGCCGGTGATGGGCGCGGTGTCTGACCGTGTCGGCCGTCAACCGCTGCTGATTCTCTTTACCGTGCTGATGCTGCTGACGGCCTACCCGGCCATGCAGTGGCTGGTGGCGGCGCCGTCGTTCTCCCACATGCTGATCGTGCTGCTGTGGCTGTCGTTCCTGTACGGCAGCTACAACGGCGCGATGGTCGTCACGCTCACCGAGATCATGCCGCCGGAAGTGCGCACCACCGGCTTCTCGCTGGCGTACAGCCTGGCCACGGCCATCTTCGGCGGCTTCACCCCCGCGATTGCCACGTGGCTGATCCACGAGACGGGCAACAAGGCGATGCCGGGCGTGTGGGTGTCGTTTGCCGCGCTGTGCGGTCTGGTGGCCACGCTGGCCATCGTCAAGCCGGCCGGCAAGCATGTGCATGGTGCGGATGCTGCTCGCGCTGCTTAACTAAGCCTCTTGTATGAATGAACGCCTCTCGGAGGGTTTCCTCTGAGGGGCGTTTTGCTTTGGGCTTTCTGGAGGGATTTTTTTTGCGGTGGTGCATCCCTTGTTTCATCCCCTGCCGGGGCGGGGCTTGGTGGTGCACTTCCTTTTCACCCCCTGCCGGGGGCGACTCACTTTCTTTGTCTTGCCAAAGAAAGTAAGCAAAGAAAGGCGCCGCATAGGGCAGGGAAAGTCAAAGGACAAAAGCCAAACCCTCGGAGCACCAGCCCAAACGACAAGGCCAACCTCACGATGGGTTGGCCTTTTTCTTTTGACGTTCCTGCCCTTGATGGCGCCTTGAATTTTCGTAAGCGGGCGGAAAAAAGATGGGGAACTGTCTGAGCGAAGCGAGTTTTCCCCATCTCCGCCCGGTTACGGAAATTCAAGGGATGGGTCGCCATCTCGGGCGCGCATTTCTTTGGTTACTTTCTTTGGGCAAGACCAAAGAAAGTGACTCAGCCCCGGCAGGGGATGAAACAAGGGATGGACCACCTGGGCCAAAACCAAAACAAACGCAGCCCCACCGCGTTACTGAATCACCAACCCATTCGGCCCCACCACCCCCAACTCCACATAGTGCGAGCCCGGCCGCGTCCGATCAGAGAAGTCGACCATAAACCCGCCCCCCACATCAAAGTTGCGCAGGTGGGCAAGCTCACGGCGCACCTGCTCGCGCGTGGGCTTGGGGCCAGCGCGGCGCACGGCTTCCGCCAGCACCTTGGCGGCGACAAACCCTTCGATCGCGCGGAACGACAACTCCACGTCCTTGGCCCCCACGGCGGTACGCGCCCGGTTGAATTCGCGGATGACGGGGTTCACGCTCTTGCCGGGGTTGGGCATCACCATCGCCAGCGAGTAGCCGCGCACGGCATCAATGCCAGCCACTTTGAGCAGGATGGTGGGGTCGATCGACGACAGCCCCAGCAATTGCGCACCGCCACCGCGCGCCCGGTATTGCTTGACGAACTGCGCGGCCGGCTCCGCCGTGGCGCCCAGAAAGACCGCCTGTACATCGGCGCCGAGCAGTTTGTCCACCGCCGGCCCAACCGCTGCCGTGTTGCGTGGGTACGAAGCCGTGGCAGCAATGGCCAGCTTGTGTGCCTTGAGCGTGCGGTCCACGCCGCCCAGCGCCTCCTTACCCAGCGCATCGTCCTGATACAGCACGCCGATACGCGTCACGCCAATGGTGACCAGCGCGCCGACCATCTTGTCGATCTCCTGCTGGTAGCTGGCCTTGATGGGGAAGACCAGCGGGTCGCTCGTCATGCTGGAGGCGCCCGTGGCGGGGCCGACCAGCGGCAGACCGGCTTCGGCCAGCACGCCATTGCGCATCAGCGCTTCCACGTTGGCGGTACCGACCACGGTCAGTACGGCCACGGGGTTGTCGATCTTGGCCATGTCGCGCACGTTGCGCAGGGTCTGCTCGACTTTCTGCTCGTCGTCGCGGGCGACCAGGCGGATGGTTTCGCCGTTGATGCCGCCGTCGAGATTGAGCCAGTCGAAGTACAGCCGCGCGCCGGCATTGAGCGCGCGCCCCGTGGCGGCCTGCGAGCCCGTCAGCGGCAATGACTGGATGATGCTGATATCGGCGCGGACGGCCGGCGCCGCAAGCACGGCGCAGAGCGTCAATGCGGCAGCCAGAGGCCGGCGCCAGCGCGCATCCCGGCAGCGCGCGTGATTTCCCGTTTGCATTCCTAGCACCCTTCACCGCGGCCTCGTGGGCGGCGGCGTTTTGTCGAAACCGCCCGGCTGTGCCAATGGCGGCTCACTTTTGTTGTTCTGATCGCGCGAGACATTGCCCCGCGAGGTCGATAGCCTGCCATCGGGCAGGGGCTTCGACAAGTCCTGGCGGGGGCGTTTTAGACTCGCTCGATCGTTCTGTCGCAAACCTCCCACGCCACCCCCTTGCCACCATGTCGCAGCGCATTCTGCCCTCCGATGTTGAAGGCCGCACGCCGCCATCGCTCGCGCACCCCGTGCGGCTGTACACGCGCCAGATGGAGGCCAACACGCGCTTTCCGCGTCACACGCACCCGTGGGCACAGGTGGCGTACAGCCACAACAGCGTGCTGCGCGTGCAAGCCGGCGACACGGCCTGGGTGGTGCCACCCTCGCGGGCGATCTGGATTCCGCCCGGCATCGAGCACGAGGTGTGGGTGGTGGAGGCCGCGTTTCTGCGCACGCTATATGCCGATCCGTCCGTGGTGACGGGCACGCTGGCTGAATGCCGGGTCATGGAGGTCTCGCCGCTGCTGCGCGAACTGATTGCCGCGATGGACGTGCGCCAGCCACTGCCGCCCGAGCGCGAGCAGGCGCTGGCCGCGCTCATCCTGGACGAGCTGCGCCGCAGCGCCCCGCTGCCGCTCGATCTGCCCATGCCCGCCGACAAACGCCTGCGCACCCTGTGCGAACGCGTGATGGCCGACCCAGGCTCGGCGCTCACCTTCGACGATCTGGCGCGTGACGTGGGCGCGAGCACGCGCACGCTGGCGCGGCGTTTTCGCGACGAGCTGGGCGTGAGCTTTTCACAATGGCGCCAGCAGGCGGTGCTGGCCAGCGCCATCCCGATGATGTCGCAGGGGATGCCGCTGGCGCAGGTGGCGCAAACGCTGGGCTACAACAGCCAGAGCGCGTTTTCGGCGATGTTCCGGCGGGCGTTTGGGCAAAGCCCGAGCGCGTTCCTGCATCGGCCGGGCGCGGAGAACGCCTTGGCTGCAGCGCCCTAGAGCAGCGGTAGGGGCATCGCAGGCAGCGATACCGTAAAGCGTGCGCCGCCGCTGGGCGCCGCATCCAGCAGGACTTCGCCGCCGTGTACGAGCGCAATGCGCCGCACAATCGCCAGGCCCAGGCCAAACCCGCCGGTGTGCCGGTCGCGGCTGGCATCCAAGCGCAGGAAGGGCTCAAACACGCGGGCACGGTCCGGCACGGGGATGCCGGGGCCGTCGTCTTCCACCACCACGCAAAGCGCACCCGCTTGGCCGGCTTCAACCCGCAGGGTGATGGTGTTGCTCGCATAGCGCGCGGCATTGCGGATCAGGTTGAGCAGCGCGCGTGCCAGCAGGCGTGGATCGCACACGTGGTACGCAGGCGCTGCATCGGTCTGCACGGTCAGGCTGAGCTGGCGGTCGGCCACGTCGTTGGCCACGCTGGCGACCACGCTGTCGAGCCACTCCCCCACCGCCACGCGCATCAGCACGAGATGGGTGGCGCCCTGCTCCAGGCGGCTCAGGGCCAACAGTTCGCTCACGAGTTCATCCAGCTCGCGTACGTCACTGCGCAGGGCATCCAGACGGGTGGCACGCTGCGCGTCTGGCACCGGCGTCTGCAGCAGTGCAATGCCGAACTCCAGCCGCGCAATCGGCGTTTTGAGCTCGTGCGAGATACCGTTCATCATCTCGCGCTGGTGCTGGATCGAGCCCTGAATGCGCTCGGCCATCTCGTTGAACTGGCGCGCCAGGCCGTACACGTTGGAACGCTTGCTCAGGCGCGCCCGCGTAGCCAGCTTGCCCGCGCCAAAGCCACGTGCGGCGTCTTCCAGCGTGCGCAGATCACGCCAGTGCAGCCATACCCACAGCAGCAGCGGCACCAGCGCGGCGATGGCGATCAGCGCATAGGCAATGGCGCGGATGCGGCCGTAGTCAATCTCGGCGCTGTAGGCGTGCAACACGCTGCCGTCATGCAGGGGCAGGTAGTAATCCCGCCCATTGGTCTGCAACACCATCTTTCCGTGGGCCAGGTCGTCACGCTGCTCGGCCGACAGCGTGGGCACCGCGGCCGGCTCGACGAAATCGAATCGCTCCCAGGCGTTCTGGTTCAGGCGCGCGACGGCGGCGGCACGGTCCCCACCGGGGGCACGATCCAGATAGTCCTGCAACACGAAGGCATAGCCCTTGCGCACCTCGCGCTCGCCCTGCGTGACGGTGTCGTGGAACATCCAGACAAACGATCGGTTGACGGCGAACACCGCCAGCGCAGCGGCCAGCAGCACCATCACGTAGAGCTTGATCAGGGAGCGGATCATCGTTCAGTCTTCCCACGCCGATGGGCTGAAGAGATAGCCGCGGCCCCAAATCGTCTTGATCTTGTGTGGCTCGGGCGAGGCGTCGCCAAAGCGGCGGCGCAGGCGCGAGATGCCGGAATCGACCGTACGGTCCAGCCCATCGAATTCGATGCCGCGCAGTTGCTTGAGGATGTCGTCGCGGCTGAGCACGGTGCCGGCGGCACGCGCGAGGATCACCAGCAGGTTGAACTCGGCCGTCTTGAGATCGACCGACTGCCCGCGCCATGTCACGGCGCGGTTCGGCGGCGAGATGGTGAGCTCGCCAAAGACGAGCGAGTCGTCCCGCGGCAGGTCCGGCTCCGACGTCGACAGGGTCGGCGAGGCACGACGCAACAGCGCTCGGGCGCGCGCCACCAGCAGGCGCGGCTCGATGGGCTTGAGCACGTAGTCGTCGGCGCCGATCTCGAGGCCCGCCACCTGGTCGTACGTATCCACCCGCGCGGTCAGGATCAGCACCGGCACGCGCGAAAACGCGCGGATGCGCCGACACACTTCCATGCCATCCATGTGGGGCAGCATCAGGTCCAGGATCACCAGCGCCGGCTGGTGCTCGCGCACGGCAGCCACGGCAATGTCGCCACGGCGCACCACTTCCACGGCAAATTCGTAGTTGCCCAGGTATTCGCTGACGAGCTGCGCAAGGCGGTCGTCGTCTTCGATCAGCAGCACCTTGGTCTTGAGCGTCCCATCGGTGATCGCCGTCATCGTCCATTCGCCCCGTTGTTTTTCTGATGGCGCGCAGTGTATGCGCACTGGCTTGCCAATGGGTGTGGTGCAGAAACTTGAAAACACTCGCGCACAATTGCGCACAACTTCCCGGCAATTTCCAGACAGACGTGCGTGGCGGACCTCGCCAGACTGCGGGCTCTCTCTCCAGAGATCCAACAAGAGGTCCAACGTGCATCTACGTCTCCCCCTGCGTCTGGCTCCACGCCTGACGGTTTTGTCTCTCACCCTGCTCTCTGCGTTGTGGGGGTCGCCTTCTGCGGCGTATGCCGAGGAGGCTTCGTACACGGTGTCACTCAATGTGGGCGCTCGCCCGCGCTATGCCGGCAGCAAAGAGACCACCTTTAGCGGCGGCCCCGGCCTGCGGGCGGATTTCGGCAACGGCTGGTTCATTGACCCATTTCAGGGCGGCGCGGGATATTCCATCCGCTTTCTGAACGGCATGTTCGCCTCGGGCGCGCTGTCTTACGACCCCGGCCGGGCCGACCACAACGTCTTCGGCCGTCCGGGCTCCGACCACCTGAAGGGCATGGGCAACGTCAAGGGCTCGCTGCTGGGCGTCTTCACGCTGGGCAGCAAGATCGTCGGCGAGACCACCGCCAGCGCCACGCTGGAAGTGCCGCTCACCCACCGCGAGCGCGGCTGGTCCGGCCACATTGACCTGAACACGCCGGTGGTCAGCTGGGGCACCGACAAGATCACCGTGAACCCGAGCCTGCATTTCGGTTCGCGCAAGTACATGCAGACGTACTTTGGCGTGACGGCTGACCAATCGGCCAACAGCGGTTTTGCGGAGTATTCGACCAACGGTGGCCTGCAGGCCGCGTCCGTGACGATGGCGTGGACCCACACCTTCTCAAGCCACTGGGCATTGCGCACGTCCGTCGGCACATCGCGCCTGCTCGGCAATGCCGCCAAGAGCCCGATCGTGCAGAACAAGCAGGGCTACTTCGTCGGCACAGGCATCGCCTATACGTTCTGAGCGTTCTGCGTGCGGACGCCGGTGTCGAGCCACGCCACGGTTTCGCGCCACCACGGCGCCCCGAACGACGATCGGAAAAAGCCCATGTGACCGACACCCTTGCTGCCCAGCGCGGCGCCGCCGATCTGCCGCCGCGTGATGCGCGCGGCAGGAAAGCGCGCCACCAGCGCGTCGATGGCTTGCGCTGGCGCCAGCGGGTCATCGTCAAACCCCCAGGCGAGCAGCGGCACGTTGAGGCGCGCATAACGGCGGGTGTCCAGCCCGGCGCGTGGCGCAAACAGATAGCCGCGTCGGCGAGCCAAGGCCGCCCAATCGCCGAGGATGCGCGCGGGAATCGACATCGGCCCCATGCCCACGTCCGCCAGCGGCAGCATGCCGCCGCGCACGCGTGCCACCGCCAGGGGAATGCGCACATGCAGCAGCCACGCAAACGGCAGCCGCCCCAAGGCGCCCTGCCACGGCCATCCGCGTACGTTCGCCAGCGGCGACGCCACCTGCACCAGTGCATCCGCATGCACGATATGCGGCGCCAGCCCGGCCAGTTGCCCACCCGCGCTGTGCCCGAGCACCACCAGCTTGCGACCGTCGCAACCTTCGGGGACGAGCGTGTCGTGAACCCACTTCAGCACCGCGTCGATGTCCTGCCGGCCCCAGTCGGCAAAGCGCGGGGTGCCCGGGCCGCTGGCCTGTGCCTCGCCAATGCCGCGATAGTCGAACGTGACGGTGCGCCAGCCCGCTAGGCACAGCGCCCGCGCAAAGGCGGCGTAGAACTGGCGCGGCACGCCCAGCGCGGAGCAGATCACCACCGTGCCGTGCGAGCCCAAGCCGGGGCTGGTGACCGTAACGGGCAGCGTCCAGCCGTCGGCGGTGCGTACGTGGTCTTCGCGGGTGGGGAGGGCGTCGGCGGGGTAATCGATCGGCTCGCGCTGCATGAGGCACTCCGCTGCGGTGTCGGGATGGAGGCAGTATTGGCGGCGGCCGGCAGGCTCACAATAACGCCACAGGTAATCGCCGCACCTACCTCGCTCTGCTTCAATAGATGTCGTAATCGATGATGCGATGGATGACGTAAGACACGCCCAACCCGCCGAGTTGCCCATGCTTGATGAAGCCGATACCGCCCAGGTGGCCGGTGAGCCGCCCGAAGCCGCCCGATCTCGCTTCCCGCAATTGCTGCGCTTCTGGCGCACGCGCCGCGGCTACAGCCAACTGGCCCTGGCGCTGGCGGCGGGCGTGTCGCAGCGGCACGTGAGTTTTCTGGAGTCGGCACGCGCCGCGCCCAGCCGCAACATGATCCTGCAGTTGGCCGAGGAGCTGAGCGTGCCGCTGCGCCACCGCAACCAGATGCTGCTGGCGGCCGGCTTTGCCCCCGCATACTCAGAGCATGGCTTGAGCGCACCGGCCGACGAGGCGTCCCCCATGCGGCAAGCGGTCCGCCACGCGGTCAAGCTGATCCTCGACAAGCAGGCACCCTATCCGGCCATCGTGCTCGACCGCTTCTGGCACGTGCTCGACGCCAATGCTGCCCACCGTCGCCTGATGCGCTGGGCCATCGGCGATGACCGGGCCGAAGGAACGCCGGGCGCCGTCAATATGATGAAACTGGTGTTCGACCCGACCGGGCTGTGGCCGGCGATCGTCAACCGCGACGCCGTCGGCCGCTACCTCGCCCGGCGCGTACGGCAGGAACTGGCCCTGCACACCATCGACCTCGCCACGCAACGATTGCTGCACGACATTCGCGCGCTGCAGCCAGCCCTCTTCGACGCCAGTGAATTCGCCGCGCCCACCCCGCCCGTGCACGACGCGGACGATCCGCCGCCCCTGCTGCCCGTCACGCTGCAGCGCGATGGCGTGACGATCTCGCTGTTCACCACGCTCACCACGCTGGGCACCCCGCGCGACGCGGGGCTACAGGAGATGCGCATCGAGTGCTTCTATCCGGCGGATGAGGCATCGCGGGGTGCGCTGGAGCGTATTACGTTGTAACGGAGTCCGCGTTGCAACGAGAATCATTCTCACTTATATTGGCCGGCCGATTTGCCCTTCAGCCTGCGGCCCCCCGCGCCGCCTTGTGCTTCATGACCGACCTGTCCCAGCCCCCACGTTCAGCCGAGCCCGCCACACCCGCTCGCCCTGCGCGAGCCCCTGCCCAGCACCCGGTCAACCGCCGTGCCACAGCAGTGCGGTGGCTGCGCAAGACGCACGGCTGGTTCGGGTTGTGGGGCGCGGTGATGGGGCTGATCTTCGGCGTGTCGGGCATCTGGCTGAACCATCGCGCGGTGCTGAAGCTGCCCGTGGCGCAGGAGCGCACCAACACGCAGATCGCCCTGCCCGATCCGCTGCCCGCCACGCCTGAAGCCATGAACACCTGGCTGCAGCAGGCATTGAGCCTGTCGGAACCCGCCAACCGCGTGCGCGTGGAAAAAGCCAAACCGGTCGCGTGGGCCGAGCGCCCGGCCAAGGGCGACGAGACGAGCAACGAGAAAGGCGAGGCAGGCAGCGCCAAACCCCTGATGCAGCCCGAGCAGTGGACCTTCAACTTTGGCGGCGCCACCCGGCAGATCCAGGCCGAGTACTGGGCCGGCAACCGCTCGGTGTCGATCCGGCAAACGGACAACGGTTTCCTCGGCACGCTGATGAATCTGCACAAGGGCACAGGCATGACGGTGCCGTGGATTCTGCTGGTGGATACGCTGGCCGGCTGTTTGATCTTCCTGTCGCTCTCGGGCCTGTGCCTGTGGGTGATGACCACCAAGCGCCGCACGGTCGGCTGGACGATCTTCGGGCTGGGGAGTTTGCTGGCGATCGGGTTGGCGGTCTCGCGGCTCTGAGCACCGCATCTGCTGCAGAAGGCGCCCGCGTGGCGCCTTTTTTGCCTGCGTTTTACGGCCGGTCGACGCTGCGCTCGGTGAGCAGGCGCTGGATCGCCCGCATGCGCGCGCGCACCATCTCGTCGCGGCGCTGCGCCACGCACGTCATCAAGATCTCGATGACGGTCAGGTGCACAAGGTAGGCCTCGGTGCCCACGCGCATCACCGCATCTTCGGGCACATCCACCGCGAGCGCGACGTGCGCGCGTTCGGCCAGCGGCGTGCCCGCCTGGGTGATGGCGATGACGCAAGCGCCCTGCTCCGCCGCATAGGCAATCGACTCCAGCAGATACGGCATGCGCCCCACGTGGGAGAACGCCACCACCACATCCGACGCGCCGAGCATCGCTGCCGAGACGAGCTGCAGGTGCGCATCAAAGTAGGCGTTGGACGCCAGCCCCAGCCGCATCAGCCGCGCCTGCATGTCGTTCGCCATGAACGACGAGGCGGCACCGGCGGCATAGCAATCGACCCGGCGCGCACGGGCGATACGCTCGGCGGCGGCGTCCACCTGCGTAGTCGACAAGGATTCGCGCAGCTTGGCCAGCGCCCGCGTGGCGCCGTCGATGACCTTGCTGGCCACCAGCGCCGGCGGGTCCGCCCGGCCGACGTGGCCCGGCAAGGTCGGCTGCGCGTGCGCCAACTCCGCAGCCAGCGTGGCCTTGAATTCGCGCAGGCCCTCGAAACCGAGCGCCTGGCACATCCGCACGATGGTCGGCATCGACACGCCCGCGCGCACGGCCAGCGTTTCCACCGACTGCTCCAGCGACAGCTCCGGCGCCTCCAGGATCAGCCGCGCCACCCCCTGCTGCGCCGGCGAGAGCGCGGACAGCTTGTCACGCAAGGCGTTGAGCACGGGAACGGAAGGCGAAGGCATGGGGCGACGGAGGACAGTCAGGAGCGTTCGCCAGTGTAGCGGCGCGCCCCTGCCACGCCGGCCGAGGGAAAACCCCCAAAAATCTGTAAATGCGCGGTTTACGCGCGATGCACCCACCGCGTGCGCCGCCCAGTCCGGCGCGGCGTGTGCGGCGCTTTGCCGGTGCACGCGTAACTTCAACCCTTACACGCACAACTTGATCGAGAGTCGGCCCCCGAGCCACTCCGGAAATCCATTCCGGCCAATACGACAAGAGGGGAGCCACATGACCACCGTTTCGATCCGTTCCATTCCACTGTCAGCCGCTGCGCTGGCGGCACTGCTTGCCTGCAGCGCGGCGCACGCGCAATCGAGCGTTACGCTATACGGCGTGATGGAAACCGGCCTGCGCTACAGCACCAACAATGACGCCGCCGGCCACGGCAAGGCCGAGATGGCCGGCGGCTACTACAGCGGCAGCCGCTTCGGCCTGCGCGGCTCGGAAGACCTCGGCAACGGGCTGAAAGCGGTGTTCCACCTCGTCAGCGGTTTCGCACCGGACACCGGCGTGGGCTCCACGAACGACATGGGCCTGGGTGGCTACAAGCCCACCACGCCCGCTTCGTCGCGCCTGTTCGGGCGTCAGGCGTACGTCGGGCTGGAAGGCGGCTTCGGCGCCCTGACGTTCGGCCGGCAAGAGAACCTCGTCTTCAACACGGCTGGCCAATACGACGCGCTTTCCATCGGCAACCTGGGCGCCACGGCCTGGCACGTCACCGCCACCGGCGTGCGTATCGACAACGCAGTCAAATACGTGGGCGATTTCAACGGCTGGCGCCCCGGCGTGATGGTCGGCATGGGCGAACAGGCCGGCGCGTTCTCGGCGGGCAACTACGGCGCGCTGTCGCTCAACTACGCCAACGGCCCATTCACCTTCGGCGGCGCGTGGGAACAGCAGAAAGACCTGCAATCCGTCGGCACCCGTACGTGGACCACCGGCGGCAGCGTGCAAGTCGGCCCCGCCAAGCTGATGCTCGGCTACATCAACTACCGCGACGGCACTCCCACCAAGAACGATCTCATCCTCGGCGGCGTGAAATACGATTTCAGCAGCCAATACAACTTGGTCGTAGGGGGCATGGCCACCCGCCAGCGCGATCCCGACGGGCTGCGCTACACCGGCTACGCGATCATGAATTACGTGGTCAGCAAGCGCACCTGGCTATACGTCGGCCTGGACTACACCCACCAGAAAGACGCCGGCACCGTCCTGGCCGCAGCGCTACCGAAGTCCTCGCAGACCGGCGTCATGGTCAGCATGCGCCACGGGTTCTGACCCGGCAATACGGCCACCCCAACACTGGGCGTAAAGACCCGCGCTCAGACGGTGTGGCCGTACCCTGCCCTAGATGGCGCCTTGAATTTCTGTTGCAGAGAGGAACAAGGAAGGGGAACTGTTTGAGCGCAGCGAGTTTTCCCCTCCCCCTCTCTGCGACAGAAATTCAAGGAGGCTTTCGCCATCTCGGGCGCGCCTCTCTTTGCTTACTTTCTCTGGCAAGACAGAGAAAGTGAGTCGGCCCCGGCAGGGGACGAAACAGCAGCAAACCACCAACGCTCCTAAGCAGGCGCAGCGCTAGGCGGTTTTCCAGATTCCGGCTGCACCTTCTCCCCACCCGGCGAAACCCGCGTCATCCACTCTTCAAACGCCGGAGAAGTCCGCAACACCGTCCCCGGCGTCGCCAGCGGCACGTGGGCCTGATCAAACGCGTCCTTCAACACCACATTGAACGCCCGCAACACATCCGCCTGCTTCTGCGGCCGCGTCCGGAACCGCCCCTTGACCACCATCGCCCCGCCTTCAAAGCGATCCAGCCCAAACACCTCCGCGCCACCAAGCAACGTGTACGCAAAGCGCGGCTCACCAGCAATCTGGTCGGCGGCCTTGCGCACAAGATCGATCGCCCGCTGCGGCTCAGCATCCATCGCCACGCGCACTTCAAAATCAGCAAACGAGTAATCGCGCGAGAGGTTCCGCACCGTCTTGATCTGGCTGAACGGGATCGACAGCACCGCCCCCGTGCCATCGCGCAGCCGCACGGTGCGGATGGTCAGGTTGACCACCGTACCGGTCGCCACCCCCACATCCACCGTATCGCCCACGCTGATGGTGTCTTCCATGAGGATGAAGATGCCGGTAATCAGATCCTGCGCCAGCGACTGCGCACCAAACCCCACTGCCAGGCCGACCACCCCGGCGCCCGCCACCAGCGGCGTCACATTCACCCCCAGGTTGGCAAGCACGCCGATGCTGGCCGTCACCACCAGCGTCACCTTCAGGCCATTGCGCAGCAGCGGCAGGATGGTGAGCGCACGCGTGCTGGGCTGCGCGCGCGCCGAGGCCGGCGACAACGCCCGCAGGATCGCCGTGTCCAGCAGGATCCACGCCAGCCACGTGGCAAACACGGTGCCGATCAGGCCGACCAGCGCATCGGCAATGCGCTTGCCGTTGACCGAGCTGTGCGTCACCTCCACCAGCGTGTGTCCCCACACGCGCAGCACCAGCTCGACAAAGACGACCCAGATGCCGAGCTGCACCAGCGCCGTGAAGAAATGCTTAAGCCGCTCCACGTACGGCGAGCTGCGCGCGAGTCGCAAATGCCGACGCCAGCTCTTGCGCGGCCGCACCACCGCCGTCAGAAAGAGCGCCGCCACCAGCAGCAGTGAGGTCATCACTGCACGGCGCGAGACCACGTCGACGTTGTCGGGCATGGTCAATGTGGCCAGCACCGTCACGCCCGCCAATACCAGCACGGGCACCGGCCACAACGCGGCAATCACATGGCGGACCTGGTTGCCGGCATGCTCACCCTGACGCGTCTCCAGCGGCCGATTGGCAATCAACTGGCCGACCGGGCGACGCGCCCACAGCGCGCCCACCGCCAGCATCACCGACGAGACCGCGTTGCACACCGTAGAGAGCAACAGGCTGAGCGAACCGCCAAGCACCAGCGCAACACGCGGGTCCAGCAGCGCATCGCCGCACGCGCCGAGCGTGGCAGTCAGGAAGATCGGCCACATGCCGTGCTTGAGCAGGTACTCCACCGCCACACGTCGGTGCGCGCTGCCGGCAAACAACGAGAACAGCATCGCCACCGCCGCGGTGATGATCGCCCCCCACACGATGGCGTAGGCCAGCACCAGCGCCAGCACAAAGCCGGGCGTGGCGTCGTGCGAGACGCGCATGATCACCGCAAATGACACGGCCCACGGGCCGATCTTGCGCAGCGCATCGATAAAGAGCGCACGTGTGGTCGGATGGGGTCCGAGCCCGGCCTTGAGGCCGAACACGCGCCGGAGCAGCCAGCCCAGGCCGAGCAGCCCACCGGCAATCGCGGCCCAGATGGCGACGGTGCTCGCAAAGTCGGTGGCCAGCGGCATGCGTTTGCCCGGCGCGGTGAGCAGGCTGGCGTTGTCGATGGCGGCATCCAGGCGACGCAGCCAGTAGCGTGGTGCACCGGCTTCCACATCGGCTTCGACAGAACCGTGCTCGATCAGCGACGCCACCGCGCCGAGCAAACCGGGCGCCTGCTCGGCTTGCGCGGTTTGCTGCGCGGCCACACCATCGCGCAGCTGCTTGAGTTCGGTGACGAGCGCGGCGCGTTGCTGATCGTTGTCGAGCAACGTGATGACGGCGTCGAGCGATTGACGCGTCTGCGCGGGCGTGGCGGCGGGCGCCGATGCGCTGGCAGTGGACGACGGCAGCCCGGCCAGTTTGGCAAACGACACCGGCGCGGCCTCCGCCAGATGGGCGATGCCCAGCGTCAGCAGGAACCACGCAACCGGCCACAGCCGCCGCATCCAGAAGAAGGAACGAGTACGCATGACGGGAAAGCGATCGTGCAAAAAGCGATCACGGCACAATACGCGAATTCCCGTGGGGGGCGAATTCCCGTGGGTGGCGAATTTCCGTAGGGGCGATTTCGCGCAGCGGCCGACCTCAGCGCTTGGTGCCCGCAGGCAGCGGCGCGCGGCGCCACAGCCAGGCCGCCGTACCCAGCGCGCACACCATGCACGCTATCACCAGCGCCACCACGCCGGGCCAGCCCCACGGTGCATAGAGCTTGCCGCCCGTGGTGCCGACCAGGCTGGAGCCCAGGTAGTACGCCAGCAGATACAGCGCCGCGGCTTGTCCCTTGGCCCGCTGCGCGCGACGCCCGACCCAGCCGCTGGCCACCGCATGCGCGCCAAAGAACCCGAAGGTGAGCAACGCAATGCCGCCAATCACCAGCGCCAGTGGCGTGGCCAGGGTCAACAGCACCCCCGTCGACATCAACGCCGTGCCCAGCAGCAGCATGCGGCCCCGGCCGTGGCGATCGGCCAGTCGCCCGAACCACGCGGAGGCGCCAATGCCGACCAGATACACCATGAAGATGCCGCCCACCGCCGTCTGGCTGAGCGCGTACGGCGCATCGAGCAGATGAAAGCTGGCGTAGTTGTAGACGGTGACGAAGCCGCCCATCAGCAAGAAGCCCATGGCGAAGACCGCCCGCAAGCCCGGCTCGCGCAGATGCGCGCCCAGCGTGTCGAACAGATCGCCCAGCGCCACGCCCTTGCGCGGCACAAAGCGGCGCGACGGCGGAAGCAGCCACAGGAAAGCCAACGCCGCCAGCAAGCCCAGCGCGCCCGTCACGCCAATGGCCGCGCGCCAGCCAAGGTGGTCGGCCACGGCGCCGGTCAGCACTCGCCCCGCCATCCCGCCGAACGCCGTGCCGCCGATATACAGGCCCATCGCCAATCCCAAGCCCTGTGGATGCACCTCTTCGGCCAGATACGCCATCGCCACAGCCGGCACCCCACCCAGCACGATGCCCAGCAACGCCCGCGTGACCAGCAGCCCATGCCAGCCCGGCAGCACGGCCGCCGCCAGCGTGAGCGCTGACGACAACACCAGCGACACGCCCATCAGCGTCTTGCGATGGATCGACTCCGACAGCAGCCCCGCAAACAGAATCGCAAAGGCCAGCAGCAGCGTGGACACCGACAGCACCAGACTCGTCTGCGCAGGCGTGAGGCCAAAGTCGTGCGCCAGCAGCGGCATCAACGGCTGCACGCAATACAGCAGCGAGAAGGTGGAAAAGCCGGCCGCAAACAGCGCCAGATTGGCGCGCAGATACCCGGGAGAGCCGCGCACCAACCAGTGTGCAGGGTCGGCAGGTTCAATGGAGGCAGCGGATACGGAAGTGGACACAGCGTTCACGGCTGGAGGTTCGAGGGAGGCCGCCTATTATCGTTCGCAGCCGCCGTGCCCGCTGCGGAGCCCCGCGCGGCATCGGTCTTGCGTCGCCCTACGCATCCGCCCTTGCCCACCCATCATGCAGACCACGCTCTACTACTGGCCCGAAATCCAAGGTCGCGGCGAGTTCGTCCGCCTCGCGTTGGAACAGGCCGCCGTGCCCTACATCGACCTCGGCCGCGAGGATGCTGCCGCCATCGAAGCGTTTCTCGACGATGCGGGCATCACCACGCCACCGTTCGCCCCGCCGTTTCTGGTGGTCGGCACATTGGTGATTCCGCAGACGGCCAACATCCTGCTCTACCTCGGCCAGCATTACGGCCTGGCGCCGCACGACGAAGCCGGCGGTCTGTGGACGCATGGCCTGCAACTCACGATTGCCGACTTCGTGGTGGAGATTCACGATACGCACCACCCCATTGCCTCGGGCGACTATTACGAAGACCAGTTGGCCGAGGCCAAACGGCGCACACAGGATTTCCTCGCGCACCGTGCACCCAAGTTCCTGCGCTACTTTGAGCGCGTGCTCGATCGCAACCCCGCTGGCCCCACGTGGGCGGTGCGCAATGCGCTGACGTATGTGGACTTGTCGCTGTTCCAGATCGTGGCCGGGCTGCGCTATGCGTTTCCGTATCACATGCAGCGTTACGAGCGCGAGCTTCCCCACTTGGCCGCGTTGCACGATCGCGTGGCCGCGCTGCCGAACATCGCCGCGTATCTGCAGTCGCCGCGCCGTATTCCGTTCAACACCATGGGCATCTTCCGCCACTATCCGGAACTGGATGCGCTGAAATGACAAACCCGGCGCAAGGCCGGGTCTGGGTGGGCTGCGGACACTTCAGGCGGGGAACCGCCGCCGGATGTCTTCCAGCGCGGTCGGCCAGCTGTCGATGGCCGCCAGGTCGTGGATGTCCTGCAGGTCGATCAGCAACTCGACCACGCGGTCATCATCGACATTCACGCCGGAGCAGCGCAGCGCACGCGCCAGCGCATCGTCGCCGGGCACGCGCAGCAGGCTGACGCCCAGGCGCTCGATGTCTGCGCTGTAACACGCATCGTTGATCAGAATGCCGACACCGCAGCGGCGGTTGTCCAGCCCGCGATAACGCGGCTCGCCATCGGCGTCTTCGGAGCGGCAGTGCTGCGCTAGCAGGTGCGTGCGCACGCGGTCAAAAATGTCCTCGATGGCGAGGAACGTCCCCTTCCCTTCCATAGCGTCACCTTATCGTTGGTGATCTGTTCAATCAGCGGCTTAGAACGTATCGACAACCGCGCCGTTCAGGCCGAACTGGCGGGCGATCGAGTGCAGACGCTCCTTCCACTCCCACGTGCCGAATACGTCGTGCGCGTTCTGCAGCTTGGAGAGCAGCTCAACGGTGTCCTGGTCGTCCACGTCGATGCGGGCTTTCTTGAGTGCACGGCGCAGCGCGATGACGCCGGCATCCATGTAGCGCGGGATCTCGTTGGCGGGCTTGAGGATGTAGCGCACCGGCACGCTTTCCATCGACGTGGTGTAGTCACGCACGCCGATCAGGTTGCCGATGGGGCAGCAGCGGCCGCCCTGGCCGTGGTACGCCGCACCGCCACGCGGCAGGATGGCAGCGCCGCCCTGGTCGAACAGATGGCGAACCGCGCCATCGTAGATTTCTTGTTTGCTGAGATATTGCGTTTTCATGTTCTTTCCCCTGACCCCAGGTGTGCACTCGCCGCCGATTCGCTTGATTCGCCCAACTCGCTTTCAACGTCCGGTCTGACATCCGCTCCAACATCGCGCGACAGGCCTTCCGTACGACCTATCTTGGTTCAGGATGCACCAGAACCATGGGCCGAAAAAGCACGGGAATGTAAGTCATTTTTACCGTTTGCTTTTTGGCAACGAATCGCCCGGAAAGGTGCGCCAGTCAACGCTTTACGGGTGCTGAAGACCTCACGCGGCGAGCATCGTTTTCCGACGTGTGATGCGCCTACGCAACGGTGTGTGCGCTGCCCTGCGCGCAGGTGAATTGCGCGTCGTAGGCGCGGCGCTTACATCCCGATGATCTCGTCTGCGTGGCCCAGGCAGAAGCCGCGTGGGTCGTGATGCGCGCACATCGGCATCACTTCGTAGCCGGCGGCGCGCAGCAACACCGCGCGCGCGGCCACTTCAACGGGCGGCAGGGCCTGCCCCGTGGCTTGATCACGCACGAGCCGGCCGAGTTCGGCAAACGGCTGGTGCAGCAGATGTTCCAGATCGAGCGAACCGCAGTACCGCATCACATCACCTTCAAAAAACATCGGCGCGGCACGGGTGCTCGCACACCACATCGCGCCTTACATGGATTCGTCAGCCAGCTCCGGCGACACCACCAGCGTCTGGCGCACCCGCGCATAGGCGGCGCGCTGGGCCCAGATGGCATCCGTCAGGGCGGCGAGCAGTGCGTCGCGTGGCAGGCTTTGCGGTGCCACACCGAACTGCGCCTCCACGGTACGTAGAGCCTCCGTCACTTCGCTGCGCCATCGGGCGTCGAGTCGCTGGTTCATGTTGTTATCGGTCTGGGTCGGGCACGGAGGGTCGGCAGGCTTGTGCCCGCTCTGGCCGTGCTGGGAAGGGGTTCGGCGGAATGGCTTCCGCTCTTGCTGATGGAGAACGGCACACCGCACCGAAACTTGATTGCGTCGAGGAGGGGTAAACCTCCAGGGCCCGTTCCCTGGCCTCCACCAAACGGGCTCCCCCATTCGCGCAGCAACTTCAGCGCGTGCGTGTGGCCCAATCGGTTCCGGAACTGACACCAAGATGGAGCATTGCGTGGCCCGATCGTCCTTCCTGCGCCCACCCTTTCTGACACTGGCCTGTGCAGTCGCCTACACGCTGGCCGCGCCGGCCATCGCCACGGCGGGCGGCCCTGACCCGCGCCAGTACATGCACGGCATCAGTGCGGTGCCCGCCACGGCCGTCAACACGTTCAACGTGTTCTTCAGTGCCTCGGGCCTGCCGCCGCGCGGCGCCGACCGCAGCGGCAGCTGGCCGCACGATGTGTATGTCGCGCAATGGCATGCGGACACCGGCACGCTGGATACCCCGCGCATCTTCATCCAGAAGCCCGAGGCGCAGGAGCCGGTGACGGTGGCGCGCAACCGCGCGGGCCAGGTGATGGTGTCGTTTGAAGATGGCTGGAATGCGCCGGAAAACGTCACGCAGCGCTATGGCATCTACGACGCGGCGCTGCGGCCCATCAAGCCGTATCCGCAGCAGGTGGAATCGGGCGGGCACTCCGGCCACATCACGGCCGTGGGCGATCGCTTCGTGGTGTTCTATTCCGATGGCTGGGTCAACGGCGGCGGGGTCGACAACCTGGGCAGCGGCAACGGCGTCTACGTGAAGGTCTATGACGGGCGCGGCAAGCTGCTGCGCAGTGTCAACGTGGCGCATGAACGCCGCGAGTGGTGGCCACTCGTGGCAGGTGGTGCCACGCAAGCGCTGCTCGTCTGGCAGCAGTTCGTGCCGGGGCAGACGGAGGCCAACCTGAAGATCGCCATCTTGGACCCGGCGAGCGGCCGTGTCACCGGCGAGCAGGTCCTGCACAAGCATCTGCAGTACTACACCTACAGCGTGGCGTGGCTGCCGGCGGTGGAGCGCTTTCTGCTGGTGGGTGTAGCAAAGGGCAACGGCTTTGCCGATCTGATCGACAGTGCGGGCAACGTGCGCGCGTCCATTCCGTGCATGCCGGCCACCGTGCGCGAGGCCGGTATCGCCGTCAACCAGCGCACGGCCTACACGCCCGCCGCGGATGGCCGCCTGCTGCAACTGCAGGCGGGCCCGGACTCCCTCACGCTGTCCGGCACGTTGATTAACACCGAGGGGAAACCGGTGCACTGGCGCCCAGTGGGCAGCGTCGGCCTGCTGCGCACGTCGGGCGCGCTCGACTGGCTCTCGCTCACGGAAAAAGGGTTGGAACCGCTACGCTTCGACCCCGAGAAAGCCCAGCCGGCCAACGCGGCGGACCAATGCCGTTAGCGCGGGGAGTTCACGTGCCCGAAGCCAGCACGCGCAAGCGCACCAGGCCATTCCACTTCGCGTGGATGGCGTCGGTAATACGCGCAGGTTCTGCGGCCAGCGCGGCCGGCACGATCAGGTCCATCTCGACCACGCCATCCACGTAATGCAGCACGCAGTGGCGCGCATCCAGCGGCGTGCCGATCGGCAGCAGCGGGGTGAGCACGGCCACCAGCGCATCGCGGTCGGGCAGCGGTAGCGGGTCGGTCGCGATACGCTCGCTCGGGTCTACGTGGATCTGCACATCGAGCACCGCCATCGCGGTGTGCGCGGCGAGCGCGTTGGCGCGGGCACGCACGGCAATCGCGTGGCCTTCGCTCACGGACACACGCGGGTCCACTTCGATATGCGCATCGACGAGGGCTTGGTCGCCCGTGACGCGCGTGCGCAGGTCATGCACGCTGATCACACCCGGCGTGCCCGCCAGGCTCGCGCGAATGGCCTGCACCTGCGACGGCGGCAGCGCGCGGTCCATCAAATCGTTGAGCGCCTCCCAGCCGAAGCGCAGCCCCACCCGGCCGATCATCGCGCCCACCACGCAGGCGGCTACGGGGTCCAGCCAGTGATAGCCCATCAGGTTGCCGGCCACACCCACGGCCGCCACCAACGATGAAATCGCGTCCGAACGCGCATGCCATGCATTGGCGATCAGCATGCGCGAGCCGATGCGCTTGGCCACCGCCAGCATGTAGCGGAACAGGCCTTCCTTGGCCACCAGCGCGATCAGCGCCACCACCAGTGCCAGGCCGTGCACCGGCGTCGGCCCCTGCGGTGAGCGCAGGCTTTCCACCGCGGCCCAGATCATGCCGGCGCCTGCGCCGATCAGCAGCAGCCCGAGCCCGAGCGATGCGGCGTTCTCATAGCGCGCGTGGCCGTACTGGTGGTCTTCATCCGGCCCCTTGTGGCTGTTGCGGTTGGCGATGAAGACGATGCCATCGGCAATCAAGTCCGACAGCGTATGCAGCCCGTCGGCCACCAGACCCTGCGAATGCGACCACACCCCCGCCGCGATCTGCCCCACGGACAGCACGCAATTGACGCCCGCGCTCACAAGCGTGGAGCGCTCGGCGCTCTGCTGGCGCGTGGCGACGGAAGAAGCGATGGGCTGATGGGATGTCATGGAGATGGGCACGCAGGAAATCGCCAGCATTGTGCCACGCGGTCATGTCGGTTCCGATTTCGGACGCGGCACGACAGAGGCAACATGTTTGGACAAATTTGCACCAGAAGAGCGCAGATACCCCCCTATTAATAAGACTTTTCCGATTTTCGACGCTTGCGGCATCGGCGATTCTCAGCAATGCGGCAAACAGGTTGCCGCACGTTACGCGCTTCCGGAGACCCGTCGACATGCAGCCCCCCATTCAACTCGTCATTGCGGATGATCACCCCGGTGTGGTGGCCGCCGTGCGTCACCTCGTCTCCGCGGTCGACGGCTTTGAAGTGGTGGGCGAGGCGGGCGACGCCGACGAACTCCTCGCCCTGCTTGGCCGCGTGCGCTGCGACATCGCCATCACCGACTACGCCATGCCCGGCAGCCGCTACGGCGACGGCATCGTCATGCTCGAATTCCTCATGCGCCGCCACCCTGACCTGCGCGTCATGGTCCTGACCATGCTCGAGACGCGCGCGCTGATGAGCAACATCCTGCGTGCGGGAGTCAAGGTCATCGTCAGCAAGTCGGACGAGCCGGAACACATTCTCGAGGGCGTGCAGGCGGCGCTGAACAACCGCATCTATCTGTCACCTCAGCTCGACGCCAAGCTGATCCGCCGCATCGAAGTGCCCGAGCCCGACGAAGACGACCCCATCCGCCTGCTCGGCAAGCGCGAGCTCGAAGTCCTGCGCATGTATGTGACGGGCAAGACGGTCAGCGAGATTGCCGTGCAGCTCAACCGCAGCGTCAAGACCATCAGCGCGCAAAAGCAGGCCGCCATGCGCAAGCTCAAGCTCGATACCGAAGCCGCACTGTTCGACTTTGCGGTGCGGCACGGGCTGCTCGGCCATAGCGAGGTCTGACGCAATGAAAGCGCGCGCCAAGCTCTCCACCCGGGTCCGCCTGCGCATCGGCATCGGCGCAGGCTTGCTAGTCTGCGTGGCGATCCTGGCCTGGCTGGGCGGCACGCGCAACGCCGATGCGGAGGACGCCGCGAGCACCGTCCAGCGCATGACATCGCTGCCGACCCAGCTGACCGTTGGCGTGATCGGCGACGCGATGATGCCGCTCGAAGGCGTGGAAGCCGACCGGCTCAGCGGCTTCTCGGGCGATCTGCTCAGGCATCTGATTCCGCAAGACCAGGTGCGTATCGTGCCGCGTGTGTTCACGCGCCGTGATGAACTGCTCAAGGCCGCTTGCCGGGGCGACGTCGACATCGTGATGAGCGTGGCGCCGCGCTCGCAATACGAGCGCTGCCTTGAATATTCCGCGCCTTACCTCGAGCGCCCCACTGCGGTGGTCGCGCGCAGCGACAACGCACGGGTAGCCCAGAACCCGTTTGCCTCAGGCACGCGCATCGCGGTGGAGCAAGGCTCCTCGCTCGAAGAAGAACTGGCGCACCAGTACCCCACCATTCACCTGGTCAGCTTTCCCACAGCCGCCGATGCACTGGACGCGGTGCTGCAGGACACCGCGGATGCCTACGTGGGCGTGACCTACCCCACACGCGAGTTGCTGGCGCAGCCGCGCTATGTGCGCCTCTCGATCGTGCAACTGGTGAACCAGCAGGTCAACGCGCTGCACTTTGCCGCACCACGCGATCGCGCCATGCTCATCCGCTATCTCGATCGACACCTCGCGCAATTGTCCGACGCCGCCATGAGTGAACTGCGCGCGCGCTGGATCACGCAAGGTGGCGCGAGCAGCGTCGGTCTGCAGCTCTCCGCCAAAGAGCGCGCCATGCTGGCATCGCTGCCTCCGCTGCGCTATGCCGCCGACCCCGACTACATGCCGTACACCTTCAATGGGGTGCGCGGCGAGGTGCTCGGCATCCTGCCGGAGTACCAGAGCTATCTTTCGCGCACGCTCGGCCTGCACTTCGAGCGCGTGAACGTGCACGACTGGTCCGACGCACTTGCAAAGGCCCGCAGTGGTGAACTCGACATCCTGCTCGGGATGTCCGATCAGGATTCGCGGCCACCCGGTTTCACACTCAGTCAACCGATCGATGCCACGCCAATGGTGATCGTAGGGCGCAGCGATGCGATCACGGTGGCGTCGTTATCCGAGCTTTCCGGCAAGACGGTGGCGCTGGCGACGAGCGAATCCCTCACCAGCCTGCTGCACCAGAACGTGCCCAAGATCCGCATCCTGTCGGCCATTTCGGTCAACGAAGCGCTGGCCATGGTGGCACGCGGAGACGCCGACTTCACCATCACCAACCTGCCGGTGGCCGACGCGCTGATTCGTCATCACTTTCCGGGGGAGTTGAAGGTCACGGGTTCGGCCAATACGGTTGAGCGCATCGGCGTGGGCGTGTCGGCGCAGTATGCCGCGTTGGTGCCCCTCATCAACCGGGCACTCTTCGCCATGCCGGAAGGGGAGCAGGTCAGCATCCGCAACAAGTGGCTGTCGGTCAGCTATCAGTTGGGGCCGACGGCTTCGGCGGTGCTCACCAAGTTCGGGCCTGCAGCGGCGCTGGTGCTGGTGGCGCTGGTGGCGCTGTTCATCAAGCAGATGCAGCTGCGTCGCGAAAACCATCAGCGGCGGCTGGCGGAACAAACCCTGGCGCAGCAGTTGAGTTTTCAGCGTGCACTGATGGAAGCGGTGCCGTTTCCGCTGGTCGCCAAGGATGCCGAGCACCGCTACATGGCCGTGAACGCCGCGTTCTGCAATATGTTCGGCCTGTCGCGCAAGTCGCTGCTGGGCCGTACGCCGCAAGAGCTGGGGCTGTTTTCGGCAGAGAACGTCGCGCACCTGTCGGAGATCAACCAGCACGCGGTGGACCTGAGCGAAAGCACGCGCGAAGAACTGCACATCGTCACGCCCGACGGGCAAGCACGCAACGTGCTGTACTGGATCGAGCCGTTCCATCTGCCCGATGGGCAACCGGCTGGCACGGTGGCATCGCTGGTCGACATCAGCGAGATCCGCGAAGCGCAGTCGCGCGCCGAACGCCTGGAGCAACGCTTGCGCCAGGTCACCGAATCGTTGCCGGCGCTGGTCTATCAATTTGAGCTGCTTCCGGGTCAAGCGCTGGGTCGGATGACGTACGTGGCCGGCAAGGCGCACGAAACCCTGGGCGGGCAACCCGACGATCTGTTGACGTATCTCTCCACGCCCGAGCTGCTGATTTACGAAGACGACCGCGAACGCGTGCTCGAAGCGGTGCGCGTCTCCGCCGCGCAACTGACGCCGTTTGATCAGCAGTTCCGGCATCTGTGCGACGACGGCTCGATCCGCTGGCTGCACGCGCGTTCGATTCCGCAGCGCACATCAGACGGCCGCACGGTCTGGAATGGCTACCTGAGCGACGCTACCGTGGAGCGTGAGCAGGCCGACGCGCTGGAAGCGGCCAAGAACGCAGCGGAATCGGCGCTGCTGGCCAAGGACCGTTTCCTGGCGATGATGAGCCACGAAATCCGCACGCCCATGAACGGCGTGCTGGGCCTGGTTGAACTCCTGCAGCAAACGCGGCTGGAGGGCGAGCAGAAGCAGATGGTGTCGCTGGTGCAGGACTCGGGCCGAGCGCTGCTGCATATCCTCGACGACATCCTCGACTACGCGAAGATCGAAGCCGGGCGCCTGGACATCTCCCCCGTGGATACCGATCTGCGGGAACTGTTCGACGGCACGGTGGGGTTGCTGGCCAGTCGCGCGCATGAAAAGTCGCTCGCGGTGCGCGTGGACGTGGCCGCCGACGTGCCGGCCATCGTGTCGGTGGACAGCGTGCGTGTGCGGCAGATTCTGTTCAACCTGCTCTCCAACGCGATCAAGTTCACCGAGCGCGGCAGCGTGCGCGTCACGGCGGAATGCAGCGCTATCGACGGCGACAAGGCGCACCTGGCGATACACGTCAGCGATACGGGCATCGGCATCGCATCTGATGTGCAAAAGACGCTGTTCGCGCCGTTCGTGCAGGCCGAGCGCTCCACGACGCGTCGCTACGGCGGCACCGGGCTGGGTCTGGCCATCTCGCGCCAGCTCGCCGGCCTGATGGGCGGCACGCTGTCGATGGACAGCGCGCCCGGCATGGGCACGACCATCACGCTGCGGCTGCCTGTACCGATCATCCATGCGCGTTATGCGCTGCCGCAGCTGGCGGGGCGCAGTGTCGCCATCGTGGTGGATGATGCGGCAGACCGGCACAGCCTCACCCAGTTCGCCATGGCGGCCGGGTTGCGTGCGGCATCGGGCGAGGATGCTGATCTGGTCTTCACCACCGCCGCGCGCAAACATCCCGGCGCCATCCACATCACCAGCGAAGTGGGCTACGCCGAGCGCGGCGCCGCGTTGAGCACCAACCCGCTGAGCTGGTACGCCTTCGTGCGCGCCTGCGAGCGTGCCTTGCCGCGGCCGGAAACCGCCCAGGCACCGAGCGCGCCGGCGCGCCCCGTGGTACCCGCGCCCGCCAGCGAAGCGCTCGGCGCGCACATCCTGGTGGCGGAAGACCACCCCATCAACCGCGAACTGATCGCCAAGCAACTGCGGTTGCTCGGCTACCGCGTCACGCTGGCGGAAGACGGCGTCGTCGCGCTCGAACGCCTGCGCGAGGGCCGCTTCGACGCCCTGCTCACCGACTGCCACATGCCGCGCATGGACGGCTTCGACCTGGCTCAGCAGATTCGCCAGCAAGAGCAGGTGGGGGGCCGCCGCTTGCCCATCGTTGCCATCACCGCCACCACCTTGGCCGAGGAACACGCCCGCGCCCGCGCAGTCGGCATGGACGCCTGCCTGCTCAAGCCGACCACCCTGGCCACGCTGCAAGAAGCCTTGTCTGCGCTGTGGACCAACGCACTGCCACCGCCCGGCACCGCCCCGGATGCCGCGGCAGCGGACGACAACGCCTTCCCACTCTCGCTCGAAGACTTGCGCCGTACCCTAGGCACGGGCCCGGCAGCTGCGAGCCTGGCGCAGGTCTTCCTGTCCTCGCTGGACGACGATGCCGAGCGGCTGCGCCCCCTGCTCGACAGCCTCGACCGCCCTGCCCTGCGCAAATGGACACACCGAACCAGCGGCGCCCTAGCGTTGCTGCGCAGCGCCGCTGTGGATGCCGAAACGGAAGCCTTCCGCCATGCCATCCACGGCGGTACGGACAGCGACATCCGCGCTACCGGTGCCCAAGTCGTCCGTCTCCTCGCACACATCAGGCAGCTGCTGGGCGCCCTCAAAACGACGTGCGAGAGCGCCGTGCACCGCACGCAAGTCGCGGATTCGTAAGGGAAATCCGTTTCAAGCGGTGCATACGCCGCTTCTAGAAGTTCAACTCCAATCGGGCGATTGACTCGCTCGTGCGGCGCCTCCTACGATGACATCGATCAATGTCACATTAAGAGGCGCCCATCATGTGGTGCCCACGGAGACGCCACGTGAACGCACGGTCTGAATTCCATCGCCCCGACCCAAGCATCGAGGCCCCAGCCCTGATCGATGTCGCCATCATCGGCACGGGCTTTGCCGGCCTGGGCATGGCGATCCAGCTCAAGCAGCACGGCCTCGACAACTTCCTCGTCTTCGAGAAGGCCGGCTCGGTGGGCGGCACGTGGCGCGACAACCATTACCCGGGCTGCGCGTGCGATGTGCAATCGCACCTGTACTCGTTTTCGTTCGCGCCGAACCCCGACTGGTCGCGCATGTACTCGCCGCAGCCGGAAATCCGCGCGTATCTGGAGCGCTGTACCGACGAGTTTGGCGTGCGCCAGCATGTGCGCTTCCATCATGAGCTGGCCCGCGCGGCTTTCGACGATGCCGCCGGCGTGTGGAACCTGGACATGGCCGACGGCCGCCGCTACCGCGCCCGCGTGCTCATCTCCGGCATGGGTGGCCTGAGCCGCCCGTCGTGGCCGAACATTCCCGGCATCGAAACCTTCCAGGGCAAGGCCTTCCACTCGCAGCTGTGGGAACACGACTACGACCTGTGCGGCAAACGCGTCGCCGTGATCGGCACGGGCGCCTCGGCCATCCAGTTCGTCCCACAGATCGCGCCCAAGGCCGGCCGCGTTGATCTGTACCAACGCACCCCGCCGTGGATCCTGCCCAAGCCCGACCGCAAGGTTTCGCGCCTGGAGCACTGGCTGTTCCGCCATCTGCCCTTCACGCAAAAGCTGATGCGCACCAGCATCTATTGGATGCTCGAATCGCGCGTGCTCGGCTTCGTGGTGCATCCCAAGCTGATGAAGGCCGTGGAGCGCATGGCGCGCAGCCACATCAAGCGCCGCATTGCCGATCCGGTGCTGCGCGAGAAGGTCACGCCCGACTACACCATCGGCTGCAAGCGCATCCTGATCTCGAACGACTACTACCCGGCGCTCACGCGCGAGAACGTCGACGTCATCACCACCGGCATCGCGCGCGTGGAGCCCAACGCCATCGTCACCACCGACGGCACGCGGCGCGAAGTCGATTGCCTGATCTTCGGCACGGGCTTCCACGCCACCGACCCGTTCCCGCGCGGCGTGCTGCTCGGCAGCCAGGGCGTGGACATTGTCGATGCCTGGAACAAGCGCGGTGCCGAGGCCTATCTGGGCACCACGGTGTCGGGCTTCCCGAATTTCTTCATGGTGGTGGGCCCGAACACGGGGCTCGGCCACTCGTCGATGGTGTACATGATCGAGTCGCAGGTGGCGTACATCATCGATGCGCTCAAGTCGATGCGCACACACAACGTGGCGACCATCGACGTGCGCCTTGACGTACAACGCCGCTTCAACGACGGCATCCAGAAGCGGCTGTCGAACGCGATCTGGTCGGCCGGCGGCTGCGCGAGCTGGTACCTCGATCCGAAGACCGGCAAGAACACCACGCTCTGGCCTGGATTCACGTGGCAGTTCCGCCGAGCCACCGCGCATTTCCGCCTGGCCGATTACCGCACGCGCCCGATGCCCGTGCCCAAGATTGGGCCAGCGCGCGTGCCTGCACGCACGGTGCCCGCCCCCACCCAGAACACCCCCAACGAAGAAGCGCTAGATCGTGCTTAAGACCCCATCCACGCATTGCCGCAAACGCAAGCGCCCCGATGGTTTGGCCGTTCCCTGCCCTAGATGGCGCCTTGAATTTCTGTTGCAGGGAGGAAAAAGAAGGGAGGCCTGTTTGAGCGCAGCGAGTTTGCCTCCCTTCCCTCCCTGCGACAGAAATTCAAGGAGGAAGTCGCCATCTCGGGCGCGCCTTTCTTTGCTTACTTTCTTTGGCAAGACAAAGAAAGTGAGTCGCCCCCGGCAGGGGGAGAAACAAGGGATGCACCACCAGCCCATACAAGACAAGCAAGAAAACCAGGAGACCCCGCCATGAAGTCATTCAACAACCAGGTCGCCGCCATCACCGGCGCCGCGTCAGGCATGGGGCGTGCACTGGCACTGCAGTTGGCACGCGAAGGCTGCCACCTCGCGCTCGCCGATCGCAACGAGGCCGCCCTCGCGCAGACCCTGCAACTGGTACGCGCACATGAAGGCGACCGCATCCGCGTGACCACGCATGCCGTCGATGTAGCCGACCGCGCCGCCGTCTACCGCTGGGCCGAAGAAGCGCACGCTGTTCACGGCAAGGTCAACCTGATCTTCAACAACGCAGGCGTGGCGCTCTCCAGCACGATCGAAGGCATGGACGACGACGAGTTGGCCTGGATCATGAACATCAACTTCTGGGGCGTCGTACATGGCACCAAGGCGTTCCTGCCGCTGCTCAAGGCCACAGGCGATGGACACATCATCAACACGTCGAGCATCTTCGGCATCTTCGCGCAGCCGGGCATGGGCGCTTACAACGCCAGCAAGTACGCCGTGCGCGGCTACACCGAAGCCCTGCGCCAAGAACTGGATTTGATGAACTGCGGCGTCTCCGCCACGTGCGTGCACCCCGGCGGCATCAAAACCAACATCGCGAAGTCGAGCCGCGTATCGCCGAGCATGAACGGCTTCTTGGTCCGCGACGAACAGCAAGGCAAAGCCGAGTTCGAGAAGTTCTTCATCACCACCGCCGAGAAGGCTGCCGAAGTGATCCTCGATGGCGTGCGCAAGAACAAGCGCCGCGTGCTGATCGGCCCCGACGCCCACGCCGCCGACGTGATGGCCCGCGTGCTGCCTGCCGCGTATCAAGCGCTGGTCGTGCGCGAAGCCCGCCGTACGCGCAAGAAGGCGTTGCGCGAAGACACCGCGCCCGCCACCGCCCGCGCCAAATAGGAGGCCACCGATGAACCCGGCCACCACCGCTGAACTCCACGAATTCGCCAGCCCCCCGCGCGCGAACCTGCTGAACGTCGCACGCGCCATGCTGCGCCCGGGCCGCCTCGGCCTGCGCAGCATCGGCCGCGACGTGCTGATCGCCCGTTACGCCAAGCCGCAATCGCGCTACCTGCCGCTGATGGGCACGCGCGTGCATTACACCGATGAAGGCGCCGCCAACGCAGAAGGCACGCTGCTGCTGATCCACGGCTTTGGCGCGTCGCTGCACACGTGGGATGGCGTGCTGCCGCAACTCACGCGCCGCTATCGCGTGATCCGGCTGGACCTGCCGCCGTTCGGCATCACCGGGCCGCTGCGCGATGCGCAAGGCCGCCCGCGCACGATGGAGCTGCCGCTGTACCGCGACTTCATCGACGCGTTTGTCGATTCGCTCGGCCTGTCCAAGCTCACGCTGATCGGCAACTCGCTCGGCGGCATGGTGTCGTGGGACTTTGCGGTGCGCCACCCGGGCCGTGTGGAGAAGCTCGTGCTGATCGACTCGGCCGGCTTCCCGATGCAGTTGCCGATCTACATCGATCTGTTCAATCACCTGAGCGTGCGGCTGACGTCGCCGTGGATGCTGCCCGAGGGCATCATCCGCGCCGCCACGCGGGATGTGTACGGCGACCCGTCGCGCGTGTCCGAACCCACGCTGCGCCGCTACACCGATTTCTTCTACGCCGAAGGGGCACGCCAGGCCATCGGCAAGATGGTGCCGAAGTTCCGCTTTGACGATGTCGATACCAGCGGGCTGGCCTCGATCCGAGTGCCCACGCTCATTGTGTGGGGCCAGCGCGACCGATGGATCCCGCCCGCGCATGCTGGTGAATTTGCCCGCCGCATTCCCGGCGCCACGCTGCGCATGTATCCGGCGCTCGGCCATATCCCGATGGAGGAAGACCCCGTGCGCGTGGGCACTGACCTCTGCGCATTCCTCGATCAAGGGCGCGCCACAACGCCTGCCACAGCGCGCGCCACAGAAACCACATTCCAGGAGAACAGCCCATGATGCCAGTCCGCCGCGACGTGCATCCTCACCTGCCGGCTGATCGCATCAGCAACTGGCACGAGCGAGGCCACCACGTCACCCACTTCCTGAACGCGCTGTCGATCTTCTTCCCGACCGGTGAGCGCTTCTTCATGGACAGCGTGCGCAACTACCGCCATCTGGTGACCGATCCCGAACTCAAGCAGGCCGTGGCCGGCTTCATCGGCCAGGAAGCCATGCACACGCGCGAACACGTGCTGTACAACGATCTGCTCGACCGCGCCGGCCTCCCCGCTTCGCGCATCGACCGCTTTGTCGGCAAGTTCCTCAACGTGCTGCGCAAGTACACGCCCAAGAAGCACCAGCTGGCCGTAACGGTCGCGCTGGAGCACTACACGGCCATGCTGGCCGGTCAGGTCCTCGCCCATGAAGACGGCCTGGGCCGCAACTCGCAACCCGGCTATCGCCAGGTCTGGATGTGGCATGCGATGGAAGAGACCGAGCACAAGGCGGTCAGCTACGACGTGTGGAACCTCGCCGTCAAACCGGGCCTGCGCAGCTACATCCTGCGCACGTCCGTGATGCTGAGCACCACGGTGCTGTTCTGGTCGATGGTGTTCTACGTGCACATGCGGCTGATCTTTGCGGACCGCACCTGCAAGCGCAAATTCCTGGGGCTGGGCAAGGTGTTCCACTACCTGTGGATCTACCCGGCGCCGCTGCGCAAGATCATTCCGGAGTTCTTCGATTTCTTCCGGCCGTCGTTCCATCCGTGGGATGAGGACAACCGCGCCGCACTGGAACGCTTGCCCAAGCTGATCTCGGAGATCGAAGCGTACGCCGCCGCCAATGGCGAAGCGCCGTCGCCGTCGATCCGCCGCAAGCTGTCGACCGCAGGTGCAGCCGGATCCTGAGCAGGCATTCAAAACGCCTGCAGCACCAGCCGCATCAGGATCAAACTAGAAATAGAGAAAGCGCGCCCCACGCATGGGCGCGCCGGAGACACTAACCCTTGTCCGGCGAGCTTGGTGGCTCGTGCAGGTGCTCGATGACTTGCGCTACGCGGTCG
The DNA here is from genome assembly GCF_051904805.1 of Ralstonia sp. 25C. Lineage (NCBI taxonomy): Bacteria > Pseudomonadati > Pseudomonadota > Betaproteobacteria > Burkholderiales > Burkholderiaceae > Ralstonia > Ralstonia sp. 25C. Next base: position 1,720,556 of record NZ_CP196737.1, read on the forward strand.
CCCAGGTATTTGTTGGCGGCAGTTTCGAGCGCACGCATCAGTTCAGCCTCGACCGCCACCAGTGCCAGCGGGCGGATGCGCCAGATCACGTCGACCAGACGCGGCACGTCTTCGACCGGCGGCAGGTCGCTGCCGTACTTGTCGAGTTCGCGTACGACCATGGAGACGAGATCATCGGCCACCGCCTGCGTATGCGGCCGGGCACGCTCGATGATATCGAGCACTTCGACGAGCGGGAAACCGGCCTTGGCCATCTGCGCGCCAGCCAGCAATGCCTTCGGGCTGCGCGCCAGATAGCCGAGGCCATCGGGTTCGAGCAGGCCGAGCGAAATGGCCCGCGCCAGCGCCTGACGCGACATGGATTTGCCGAACAGCTTGGCCAGCGCCAGCAACGAATAGTGCTTGGGCGATTCATCCGACCACGGGCTGGCGATGGCGGATTCGAGCCCGAGGATGGAGCGCAGGTCGTGGCCTTCGACGATGGCCTTGAGCAGTTCCTGGATGTTGGCGAGCGTGTAGCCGCGCGCCAGCAGGTGATTGATGAGCTTGAGCCGTCCGAGGTGTGCCTGCGTGTAGATGCCCACGCGGCCGCGCCGCTCGGGCGGGTCGATCAGGCCGCGGTCTTGGTAGGAGCGGACGTTGCGGACGGTGGTGTCGGCCGCGCGCGCGAGTTCGTCGATGGTGAACTCACGGGCGGATGGAGCGGCAGGCGGACCGGCGTCGCCGGTTGGTTTGCGGGCGGGCATGAAAAAATTTTACACGAGCGCGGCAGTCGGGCTGACCGAGATGACCGCGCCACTTGCCGGAACCGTTCCGGTACTCACGACGAGGAGACACGTCGATGTGGGAATCGATTTTGGCTTGCGTGCGGGCTGGGGCTCGGGCTCGTCACAGGACCAGGGTTTCGTCCCCTGGCGGGGCCGACTTACTTTCTTTGTCTTGCCAAAGAAAGGTAAGCAAAGAAAGGCGCGCCCGAGATGGCGACTTCCCCTTGAATTTTCGTAACCGGGCGGAGACGGGGAAAACTCGCTGCGCTCAGACAGTTCCCCGTCTTGTTTCCGCCCGCTTACAAAAATTCAAGGCGCCATCTAGGGCAGGGTACGGCCACACCATCGGCGTGCGTGTGCGAACTCCCTGGCTTCGCGCTGCTGGTACGTTGATGGCGGCGTTGTTGCTGCAGAGCTGTGCCAGTGCGGGGGACAACCATGGCGGCATCGAGGCGGAGAAAGCCAAACAGCTAGAAGACGCCCGTGCGCAGGCGCGGGCGCCGTTTCAGGCTGGTGCTCTCGCTACGCGCGAGGTGCGGCCGGTTACGTTGCGCGATTCGGGGCAGCCTGATGCGATCTCGTATCTGCGGCATGTCGACTTTCGCTTTGACGGCGGCGTCGGCTTCGTGATCGATCAGTTGGCGTTGCGCATGGTGCCGCGTGCGCCGGGCGATCCGGTGTGGCTGGATGATGTGTCGTCGTACACGCTGCAACCGGTGAGCGGCAACGTGCGCGTGACGGCTGAGAGCATGGCGGCGCTGTTCAATACCGTGGTGTTTGCGCGGGGTCCGAGCAGCGATCCGCCGCTGCGCAACTTCAGCTTCTCGCTCGACGATGGCACGCTCGATATGCACGCCGAGATGCGTCGGCGCGGCGCGTGGGTGCCGATCGAGCTGCGCGGCCCGCTGGTGCTGCGCGATCCGCAGACCATCGTGTTTCGCCCGAACGTGGTCAAGGTGCAAGGCCAGAACGCCGGTGCGCTGATGGGCGCTGCGCATATCGAGTTGGCGGATTTGCTGCCGGTGTCCACACCGTCGGTGCAGCTCAATGGCAGCGAAATCGTCATGCAGGTGCCCAAGCTGTTTCCGCCGCCCGCGCTGGATTTAAAGCTCTCCGCCATCCGCGTCACACGCGATGGGCTGTTCATGCAGATCGGCGATGGCCAGCCGCAGATGCCGCCGCTGGCCAATGCCGCTGATGCGCAGCGCCCGTACATCCTCTTCCGCGGAGGCGATATCCGCTTCCTGCGCTCGATGCCGATGAATGCGCGCATCGATATCGTCGTCGCCGATCCAGCGAAGCCGTTCGTGTTCAACCTGTATCGCTATCGGGATCAGCTCGTGGCGGGGTCGTTGCGCTTCTCGCCGGATGGGGGGATCCGCGTGCTGATGCCGTCGTTCGACACGCTAACTGCGGCGAAGACTGCCAAGCCCACCGTGCAACTCGCCAAGAGGACCGCGCCATGATCGCCCCCGCCCTCGCATTTGCCGTGTTCGCGCTTCGCCTCGCGATGGTGGCGCTGGGGTTGGCTGGCATCATGGCCAGTGCGCTATCCCGCGCCGCAGAACCGCCGATGGCCGGTGCCCAGCGCAAGGCGTGGAGCACCGCCCGCCAGCAGTGGACGCAGCGCTGCGACCCAAGCTCCGGTGCCGCCAGCGCCAGCGATGCCGCCACGCCGCGCAACTCCGGCACCGCCCCGCCCGTGGTGCAGATGCGCGATGTGGATTTCCGCATCACCGGCAGCATCGGCTTCCACGTTCACCAGCTCACGGCGCAGCTCGTGCCGCATACGCCAGGCCAAGCCGTCAACATGGACGACCCCGGCCAGTTCGACATCCGCATTCTCGGCGGAGAAGTCACCGTACCGAAGGATTCGCTGGATGCGCTCTTTAACACGTATCTGCTGGACTACTCGCCGCGCTCCCTCGATGCGCTGTCGCTCACGCCGGGCGACGGCGTGCTCGATGTGTCGGGCGGGCTCAAGCTGCGCGACCATTTTCCCGGCGTGTGGCTGCCGTTCGGCATGCGCGGCACGCTACAACTCAAGGAATCGCGCTACCTCGTCTACACCCCCACCGAGGCGCGCGTCATGGGCATCCAGACGCTTGCGCTGCTCAAGGCGATGGGGCTCCAGCTCTCGCAGCTCGCGCCGCTGGATCGCCCTGGCGCCAAGCTCGCAGGCAACGACATGGTGCTGGATCAATACACGGTGTTCCCGCCGCCGCGCCTGATCGGCCAGATGAAGACGGCGCGCGTGACGCCCGATGGGCTGGTGCTCGGTTTCGGCCCCGCGCCGGCTGCGTGTGCACCTGCCCCGACCACTGCCGCCAGCCGCATCTGGATCCAGTCCGGCGATCTGAAGATGTACAACGTGCTGGTCACCAACAGCCGCGTGCTCGTGACGGACACATCGACGAAAGGGCCGCTGCGTTTCGACCTCTACCACTACCGTGAAGCCGCCGCGCGCGGCACCACGCGCATGGATGCCGACGGCACGCTACGCGTGGACTTGGCCCCGGCCGCCGCCGTGCAATGACGCTCCAACCCTACTTCTGGCAGACGGCACGCAGTACGGCTTCGCCCTCGGAGTTCGGCACCACACCTTCCCAGCGCGGGCCGTCGATGGTGCGAGCCAGCAGCGTGGCGTGCTGGCTGTCCTGGATCAGCGCGCTGACCGGCAGGATGCGATCGTTCTTGCAGTCGTAAACCGACGTGCGTGAATCGTATTGATACGCCTTGCCATCGGCGAGTTTGCGCGGCGCGTCATAGGCATCACGCGAGGTGGCGCGTACCGTGCCGTCGTTGTTGCGCTCGATGGAATCCTTGTCCAGGTAGAGCGTGCCGGCGTTGTCGGCCAAGGGGGTCAGCTTCACCCAGTTGTCGGCGGCCAGGGCGGCTGCACTGCAAGTCATCAGGGCGCATATCGCCCCGCTTGCTGCCCAATTGGCCACTGTTGTTCGATTCCTTCGCATGGCTACCTCCGTTCGCATCATCCTGGGCATGTACGGGCGATCGCAGCGCGGCTGCATCGCGTTCCGCACATCAAAAAACGGAGTAGCAATCGGTATGCCGCGCTTGCAACGTTGCGTGGGCAGGCAGCAAAAAGCCCGCACGGGGCGGGCTTCTTCAGGCGGGGCGTGACGACTTACTTGGCGGCAGCGGCCATGTAGTCGACGGCCGCTTTGACATCATCGTCCGAGCCGGCGTACGTGCCCTTGGGCGGCATCGCGCCCTTGCCGTGCAATGCGATGTCATACATCTTGGCTTTGCCTTCGGCAATGCGCGGTGCCCAGGCGGCTTTGTCGCCAAACTTGGGGGCGCCAGCCACGCCAGCGGCATGACACATCTGGCAGGTCGAGTCGTAGACCTTCTTGCCAACATCGCCCGTCGACGCCTGCGGAGCTGCAGCCGCGGCAGGCGCTGCTGGTGCGGCAGCAGCCGGCGCCGGAGCAGCGGCCGGCGCGGCAGCAGGCGCAGCGGCCTCCGATGCCGATGCAGCCGCGGGAGCCGCCGCACCAGCCGCCGGGGCAGCCGGCTCCTGGAACTTGCCGCCGCCAGAGTTCGCCATGTAGACGATGGCACGTTGGATTTCGTAGTCGCTCACGTCATCCGGCGACGTGCCGCCACGCGCGGGCATGCCACCCTTGCCGGCCAGCGCCACCTTGGTCATGCCGTCCAGACCTTGTGACAGACGCGGGCCCCAGCTTGCCGCATCGCCAAACTTGGGCGCGCCGGCCACACCGGCCGCGTGGCAAGTTGCGCAGACTTCCTTATAGAGTTGCTCGCCCGTCTTGAAGACGCGCGGCGCATTCGGGTCTTTCAGCTCGAGGTGCGCAACCGGCTTGATGCGGTCGTTGGCGGCCTCTTCCGATGTGCTGGAACTGCCGGCGCCTTCCTTGGCGCCCAGGCCAACATAATTGGCCAGCAAAATGATGACGAGAATCGGAACGGCAAACGCGGCAACCACCGCGATGATCAACTGCTTCGGGGTCTTGATCAGGGGCTCGTGTTCGTCGTGTTGCGCGTCGCTCATGCTCAACTCTCAGGATGGTGGAACCGCTCTCGGAGGCCTCCGAGCGCCACCGGCATGAGTCACGAGCTCTGCCGACAGTGCGTGGGGCCGCGTTGGGTCACGATGAGGGCAGGAAGACCCTGGCAATCGCCGCTTCGCTGATTGCCGATTGGCCCAAACAGACCTGTCCCCGCATTATTTCTTGGCAAATGTCGGGCGATTATAGCCGTATTGCCCAGGCCATTGACACGCGGGAGAGCCCTAGGCAGCGCTTTTCGACCTGGGTCAAAAACCCCTGAAAACGGCGTTGCGCCGCGCGCCTTCACCTGGGCGCGATGGACGCCCGGCAACAAATACGCTATTCTGCGTGGCTTCCTTTCGGCATGTTCTGTGCCGACGTGCGCCCGTAGCTCAATGGATAGAGTACTGCCCTCCGAAGGCAGGGGTTGCTGGTTCGATCCCAGCCGGGCGCGCCAAGAATCCACGTTTTGAGGCGTTTTAGGGACGCTCCTGCGCCCGAACTGCAGGGTGCTGCAACATGCTGCTCCCCTGCCCAATACGGCCTCGCGCAGTCACGCGCCCCTTGCCCGATCAGGAGTCAAGCAGTGAGCCGTTACTGGAGCGATGTGGTTCAGCAACTTGTGCCGTATGTGCCCGGCGAACAGCCGGCGCTCGCACACCCCATCAAGCTGAACACCAACGAGAACCCGTATCCCCCGTCGCCGCGCGTGGCCGAGGCGATTGCTCATGAATTGGGCACCGCCGGCGACAGCCTGCGTCGCTATCCCGACCCGCTGTCGCGCCGGTTGCGCGAAACGGTGGCCGCCCATCATGGTTTGCAACCCGAGCAGGTCTTTGCCGGCAATGGCTCGGACGAAGTGCTGGCACACGTGTTCCAGGCGCTGCTCAAGCACGACAAGCCGCTGCGCTTTCCCGACATCTCGTACAGCTTCTATCCGACCTACGCGCGCCTGTACGGCGTGCAGTATGACGTGGTGCCGCTGGCAGACGACTTCTCCATCAATGCCGACGATTACCTCGGCGATGCGGGCGGCGTCCTGTTTCCCAACCCGAATGCCCCCACCGGGCGCGCCCTGCCCCTGGCGGACATCGAGCGCATCGTCGCAGCCAATCCGTCGTCGGTGGTCGTGATCGACGAGGCGTATGTCGATTTCGGCGCGCAGTCGGCCATCGCGCTGATTGACCGCTATCCGAACCTGCTCGTCGTGCACACGACGTCCAAGTCGCGCTCGCTTGCAGGGATGCGCGTGGGCTTTGCGTTTGGGCACGTGGCGCTCATCGAGGCGCTCAACCGGGTGAAGGACAGCTTCAACTCGTATCCGCTGGATCGCCTCGCTCAGGCTGCCGCCCAGGCCGCTTACGAAGACGACGCGTACTTCCGTGCCACGTGCCAACGTGTCGGTGCGACCCGCGAGCGGCTGACGCAGAGCCTGCAGACGCTGGGTTTCGACGTCGTGCCATCGGCGGCCAACTTCATCTTCGCGCGGCATCCGGCGCACGACGCGGCCACGCTCGCGGCGCATCTCAAAGCGCAGGAGATCTTCGTGCGCCACTTCAAGCTGCCGCGCATCGACCAGCATTTGCGCATCACCGTCGGGACCGATGACGAATGCGACGCACTGATTGGGGCACTGCGCACGCTGCTGGCCTGACCCTGCGGCAAATTGTCATCGGCTGCTAGCGGGATGGGGAGTGGCCAACGCGACCGCACGCGGCTTGCCTCCACCGAAAGTGAGTGATTGCTGCATCCAGGTATGGGGAACATTGACCACGCGCAGATGCTGCCCGGCGATGGCTGTGCCAGAATGCACGAGCGGAAAGCGGCGCGCCGACGCCGTCCGCAGTCCCCCAGGGCGCGCCGGTGTCTGGCACGGGCGCGGCACGGGACGCCACACAACACACTCCCACAAAAGGAATCAGCATGTCCAATCGTCGTCAATTCCTGAAGAGCATCCCCATCGTGGCCGCCGCAGGCGCCGTCATGTCGATGTCGGATCTGGCACTGGCAGCTCCGATGGTTGCTGAAAGCGACCCGCAAGCCAAAGCCCTGGGCTACGTGGCCGACACCACCAAGGCCGACAAGGCCAAGTTCCCCAAGCACACGCCGGATCAGCACTGCGGCAACTGCGCCCTGTACCAGGGTGGCACGGCAGCGCAGGGTGGCTGCCCGCTGTTCGCCGGCAAGGATGTCGCCAACAAGGGCTGGTGCAGCGCCTGGGCGAAGAAGGCCTAAGCGATACTTGCTTTCGCACCAAGCAGAACGGACCCCACGGGGTCCGTTTTCTCATGGGCGCTCGCTCTACAATGCGTGCCATGCCGTTCACATTCACGCCCACCGTCCTTGTCATCGACGACGAGCCGCACATCCGCCGCTTCGTCCGCGCTGCGCTGGAGGCAGAAGGCTGCGAAGTCCATGAAGCCGACCGCGTCGAGCGCGGACTGATCGAAGCCGGCACGCGCCAGCCCGATGCGGTCATCCTCGATCTCGGCCTGCCCGATGGCGACGGCATGCAGCTGATCCGCGAGTTGCGCACGTGGACGGAGGTGCCGGTGTTGGTGCTCTCCGCGCGCGTGGACGAGCGCGACAAGATCGCCGCCCTCGATGCCGGCGCCGACGACTACCTCACCAAGCCCTTCGGCGTGGGCGAGCTGATTGCGCGCCTGCGCGTCCTGCTACGGCGACACGCCAAACGCGGCGAAGACGGCGGCAGCATCATCCGCTTCGGCGAGGTGCAGGTCAACCTGGCGCGCCGTCTGGTCACGCGCAACGGCGAGGCGATACACCTCACGCCCATCGAGTATCGGCTGCTGGCCGTGCTGCTCGGCCGACGCGGCACGGTGATGACGCACCGCGAGCTGCTGCGCGAAGTCTGGGGCCCCGCGCACTCCGACAGCAGCCACTATCTGCGCATCTACATGGGCCACCTACGCCACAAGCTTGAGCGCGATCCGGCGCGGCCGGAGCATCTGCTGACCGAAGTCGGCGTCGGCTACCGCTTCACTGCTTAAGCCAACGCAAGCGCGGTTCACTGCTCCTTGATACCGGCGGCGCGCACGATGCGGCCGTTGCTGTCGTATTCCGCGCGGATGGCGGCGGCGAACTGCTGCGGTGTGCCGCCCACCGGCACCACGGCAGCCTGCGTGAGCCGATCGCGCAGGTCAGGCGCGGACAGCGCTTTGTTGATCTCCGCGTTCAGCCGTGTGATGACCGGCGCAGGCGTCTTGGCCGGCGCGAATACACCGAACGTCGACGCCATGTTGGCCTTGGCGTAACCCAGCTCGGTGAAGGTGGGCACGTTGGGCAGTGCATCCAGCCGGTGCGGCGCACCCACCGCCAGCGGGCGCAGCTTGCCACTGGTGATGTGCTGCATGAGCGTGGGGCCGACGTTGGTCGACATCACCTCCACCTGGCCGCCCAGGGCATCGGTCAGTTGCTGGCCACCGCCCTTGTATGGAATCAGCGTGATGTCCACACGCGCCTGCGCCTTGACCTGCTCCAGCGCCAAGTGCCCCACCGTGCCAACGCCCGACGTCGACCAGCGGATCGAGCCCGGCTTGGTGCGCGACTGGCTCAGCATGTCGGCAAAGCTCTTCCCCGTGAATGACGGTGTACCCAACAGGATCATCGGCGCGTACATGACGTTGGCCACGGGCGCGATGTCCTTGAGCGGGTCGTACGGCAGCTTGCCGAAATACGGATTGAGGGTCAGCGGGCTGACGGAAGAAAAGCCCAGCGTGTAGCCATCGGGCGCCGCCTTGGCCACCGCATCCATGCCGATGCTGCCACCCGCACCGGCGCGGTTTTCCACCACCACCGGCTGGCCGAGTTGGGCAGAAAGCTTCTCGCCCAGCGCACGCGCCACGTTGTCGGAAATACCACCGGTCGGGTACGCGACGATGATGTGGATCGGCTTGGCAGGATAGTCCTGGGCCTGGGCGGGTAGGACACCCGCGCACAGTAATGCGGCAACGGCAATCAGCGCGCGACGGGAAGTACAGGCAAGACGCATGGCTCAGCAGTCAGAGAAGACACAAATGCTGACATTGTAGGCGGATGCCAAGGCAAGCTCGCAGGCAAAAGAAAAGGCGCCCGAAGGCGCCTTTCCGTTCCCAATCGAGTGACTGCGTCGATTAGAAGATGTGGCGGATACCCACGCCAACGCTGGTCTGGTTCGACTTGCCAGTGCCGGTCGTGTTGCCGCCGCCCGACAGTTCCGGCAGAGCTGCGTCCTTGACCTTGTTGTAGTCGACCGTGCCATACACTTGCGTGCGCTTGGACAGGGCGTACTCGGCCAGCAGAACGCCGGTGTAGCGCTTGCCGTCGTTGCCGGCGGTCAGTGCAGCGTTGCTGATGCTGTCGTAGTAGAACGCGCCCGTCAGAGCCAGTGCCGGCGTAACGTTGTACGTCACACCCAGGATGCCGACGTGGTCACGACGCTTCGTGGCGCCCGGGGTCAGGCCAGCACCCGTGGTGGCGTTGCCGTAGATGTTCAGGCCGAAGGCGCTGCCGCCAACGCAGTTCGACGAGCTGTTCACGCAACCCGTGGCGTCGCTGCTGTCGATGTAGCCTGCGAACAGCTTGGCTGCGGCGATGGTGTAGTTACCGCCGATACCCCACACGGTTTGCTTGTTGCCAGCAACGTCCTTGTGCTGTTGTGCGAAGGCGCCGATGTAGGCCGGGCCGAATTCATAGGCCACCGTGCCGCCAACGTACGAGTTTTGGCTCGTGCTGCCTGCCACTTCGCCGAAGCCGTAGGCCAGGCCGACCGACAGACCGGCCCACTTGCCTTCGTACTTCAGCATGTTGGATTCGCGCAGGCCGGTCAGGCCGTAGTACATCCACGAGTTGCCGTCGTAGTTACCCACGCCCAGCGGGTCGAAGTTGCCACCGGTCGTGAAGCCGAAGTTGTATTGACGGCCCAGCGTGATGGTGCCCAGGTCCTTGTTGGACAGGCCCACGAACGACTGACGATTGAACAGCACGCCTGCGCTGCTTTGACGGCCGGAGTCCGAGTTAAAGCCGCTTTCCAGCACGAACAGCGCCTTGTTACCACCGCCCAGGTCTTCCGAGCCCTTCAGGCCCCAGCGGCTGTTCGACACAGCACCGCTTTCCATCTGGGTCACGCTGTTGCCAGCTTGGTTCGCGTTGTTGATGTAGTGAATGCTGGTATCGACAATACCGTACAGCGTCACGCTCGATTGGGCATAGGCCGAACCTGCGAACAGGGCGCCGACTGCAACCAGAATGGCAGACTTTTTCATGTGGGCTCGTAAATAAAAAGTTGTCTCAAACCGCCCGCCCCCGTGTGCATGAGGTTGGGCTCCTCCGTTCCTTTACTTCCGTGTCGGAAGTGCCGCGCAAATTTAACAAAAGCCCTTATGGCGGGCAAAGCAATTCACAGAATCATTCTGCGAAGTGTGGTAAGCGCGCATCGCTTTTCGTGCACCGCACCAAAGTGGCCTCCGGCAAGGCTTGCCGGCTCGTTGCGCCCTGCTGTGGTGCATCAATGCTGGGGTTAGTGTCCCAAGCATCCTGCTGATTAAGCAAAAAGGTGGAACGGCTGGCCGCGCCATTACGCCAGCGAAGCGTTTTCTGGCGCGATTCACGCTGGCTCGCATCATTTCGGCGCCGACAACAAACCGTTCGTCGCACCACCGTGGATACGCCATGCCCCCTGACCTAGGCTGTAGACCGTGGCAGGACATCACAAGACCACGCTTAAAAAAACAGCACCGAAAATCAGTTGAAGAAGGAGTTCGCCATGCGACTCAAGCAGATTGGAATGGCCGCGCTGTTGGCGGCTGGCGCCCTGGCGGCGGGCGGCGCTTGGGCGCAGGCCAGCCGCGTGGAAGTGTTCGGCCAGGCCGCACGGGCCGAGCGTTTTGACGTGTATAGCGACGGTGCCCGCACCGGACGTTTCGATACGTATACAGAAGGCGCACGCAGCGGGCGGTTTGATCCGTACGCGGAAGGCATGCGCATTGACCCGGCGGGCCGCGCGCGTGAAGGCGGCGGCACGGTCTACGGGACTCCCGTACCGAATTGATGCCCTGACCGGGGCAAGCGCTTACGGGCCGGTCTCCAGGCATCCTCCGTTCCCGCCTTTGGCCCACTCAGGCTCCGCTGGCATTGCGCCAGCGGGGCTTTTTCATGCGATCGGCTTTACGGTCAAATGAGCTTGTCGAGCGTGATCGGCAGCTCGCGCACGCGCCGGCCGGTGGCGTGATAGACCGCGTTGGCGATGGCCGCCGGCACGCCGGTGATGCCGATCTCGCCAATGCCCTTCGCGCCCAGCGGGTTGATGTACGGGTCCACCTCGTCGAGCACGAGGATGTCGATGTCGGGCACATCGGCGTTGACGGGCACGTGGTACTCCGCCAGGTTGTTGTTGACGATGCGGCCGTAGCGCGGGTCGAGCAGGCTCTCTTCGAATAACGCCATGCCCATGCCCCAGACGATGCCGCCCATGAGCTGGCTACGGCCCGTCTTGGCATTGAGCAACCGCCCCACCCCATAGCTCCCCACGATGCGCGAAACGCGGATCACGCCCAGGTCCGCATCGACATGCACTTCGGCAAACACCGCGCCAAACGAGTGCATCGAGAACTTCTGCTTCTCTTCGCCGGGCTGCACCTTGGCGGTCGCCTCGATTGGCCTGCCGTGGCGCGCAACGACCGCCGCCACCGGCTCGCGCGCACCGCTGCGGGCGCTCAGCACGCCATCGGCCACGGTGATGTCGCGAGCAGCCAGCCCATGCAGCGGCGAACTTGCATCGGCAATGGCCGCGGCAATCAACGCATCACGCGCCTGGGCGCCAGCGGCCTGCACGGCGGGCGACACACTGGCGGCGCTCTGCGAGCCGCCCGAGACCGGCGCCTCGGGCATGCGCGTGTCACCCAGGCTGAAGTGCACGCGCTCGACGGGCATGCCCATGGCATCGGCCGCCACCTGCGTCATCACCGTGTAGGTGCCGGTGCCCAGGTCTTGCGAGCCGGATTCGACCTGGGCCGTGCCGTCCGGCAGGTAGCGCGCCGTGGCGCCGGCCGGGCTGCGGTTGGCCGGGTACGTGGCCGTCGCCATGCCCCAGCCGATGCGCGTGTTGCCCTCGCGCATGCTGCCCGGCTGCGGATTGCGGCGCGCCCAGCCAAAGCGCTCAGCCCCGGTGCGATAGCATGCCGCCAGCGATTTGCTCGACCACGGGATGTGCTTTTCGGGGTCTTGTGCGGCGTCGTTGCGCAGGCGCAGCTCCACGGGGTCGATGCCCAGCGCGTAGGCCATCTCATCCAGTGCAACTTCCAGCGCGAAGGTGCCGGTGGCCTCGCCCGGTGCGCGCTGGAACGTTGGCGTGCCGACATTGAGCCGCGCCAGCCGGTGCGTGGTCCGCTGGTTGGGCGTCTCGTACAGCATGCGCGTGACGATCGCGCAGGGCTCGGTCCAGTCTTCGATCATCGACGTGGTGGTCAACGAGTCGTGCGAGATGGCGGTGAAGCGGCCGTCGCGGGTGGCACCCAAGGCGATGCGCTGTTCGGTACGCGGGCGGCCACCGACGGGGCCGAACATCTGCGGGCGCTCCAGCACGATCTTGACGGGCCGCCCTACCTGCCGCGCCGCCATCGCTGCCAGCACCACGTGCGACCACACCGAGCCCTTGCAGCCAAACCCGCCGCCCACAAACGGGCACACCACGCGCAGCTTATCGGGCGACAGGCCCAGCGTCTTGGCGACGGTGCGCCGCACGCCGGAGACGTACTGCGTGCTGTCGTACAGCGTGAGCGCATCGCCATCCCACACGGCGATGGTGGCGTGCGGCTCCATGGGGTTGTGCGTTTCCATGGGCGTGCCGTACACGGCTTCGATGCGCTGCGCGGCCTGCGCCATGCCGGCGGCCACGTCGCCGCGCGTGGTGTCGGCCGATTGCGTCTGCACCTTGCCGGGCGAATGCGCATCCGCCCGGGCGCTCTCAAAGTCGAGCCGCGCCGGCTGCTGCGTGACCTCCAATCGCACCATGCGCGCGGCGGCCTGCGCGTGCTCCAGCGTGTCGCCCACCACCAGCGCAACCGGCTGCCCGTTGTAGTGCACCTGGTCGTCCTGCAGCAACGACAGCATGCGGCCGGCCGGTGGCTCCAGCGCGGGCTTGCCGCCATTGGGCAGGCGCGGGGCGTTCTCGTGGGTCATCACCAGCAGCACGCCGGGCATGGCCTGCGCGACATGCGTGTCGACGCGCGTGATCCGTCCAGCGGGCACGGCGCTTTGCACCAGCACGGCATGCGCCAGATGCGGCACCTGAAACTCCGCCGCATAGCGCGCCTGCCCCGTGACCTTCAGCAGCCCATCGGTGCGGTCCAGCGCTTGACCGACATTGCTCATGCCACACCTCCTGTCGCGTCCTGTGCCAGTCTGGCCGCCACCGTCAGCGCCCGCGCGACCGCCCGCTGGGCCAGCGGCACCTTGAAGCCGTTATCGCGCAGCGGTTGCGCGCCTTGCACGGCGAGTGCACCGGCCTGGGCAAACAACTGTGTATCCACCGCCTGGCCCGCCAACATCTGCTCCGCCGCATGCGCGCGCCACGGCTTGTGCGCCACGCCGCCCAGCGCGATGCGCGCCTCACGGATGGTCCGGCCGTCCGCCTGCAACGCCAGCGCCGCCGCCACCGATACCAACGCAAACGCATAGCTCGCGCGGTCACGCACCTTCAGGTAGTGCACGTGCATGCCGAATGCGGGCGGTGGCAGATCAATCGCGACGATCAACTCGCCGGGTTCCAGCGTCGTATCGACATCAGGATGCGCTTCCGGCAGCCGATGAAACGCCTCGATGGGAATGCGCCGCTCGCCGTGCGCGCTGTGGACCACCACGGTGGCATCCAGCGCAGCCAGTGCGACGGCCATGTCAGACGGATGCGTCGCCACGCAAGCCTCACTGGCGCCAAGGATGGCGTGCATGCGGTTGAACCCCTCGCGCGCGGCGCAGCCAGAACCGGGCTGCCGCTTGTTGCAGGCGAGGTATGCCGTGTCGTAGAAGTAGTGGCAGCGCGTGCGCTGCATCAGGTTGCCGCCGTTGGTGGCCATGTTGCGCAACTGGCCCGAGGCGCCCGAGACAATCGCCTCCGTCAGCAACGGATAGCGCGTGCGCACCAGCGGATGCGCCGCCGTATCGGCATTGCGCGCCATCGCACCCAGGCGCAGGCTGCCATCGGGCAACGCCCGGATCTCTGCCAAGGGCAGCCGGCTCACATCCACCAGCCGCAGCGGCTGCTCGACGCCGCCCTTCATCAGGTCCAGCAGATTCGTTCCGCCACCGATATAGCGCGCGCCTGGCTCGCGGCCCAGGCGCACGGCAGCCTCGACAGAGGAGGCGCGGTCATAGGCAATCGATTGCATGGCGGCTCCTCAGACGGTGTTGCCGGACTTGGCAGCCACCACACGAATCGCCGCCACGATGTTGGGGTACGCACCGCAGCGGCAGAGGTTGCCGCTCATGCGTTCGCGGATCTCATCTTCGGTCAGGCCGACCGGGCCGTCGTTGCCCAGCGCTGCAGGCGGGGTCACCGTGCTCGGCATGCCCCGCCGAGCTTCGTCGAGCACCGCCACCGCCGAGCAGATCTGCCCCGGCGTGCAATACCCACACTGAAACGCGTCGTGCTCAAGAAACGCCGCCTGCATCGGGTGCAGCACAGCGCGGTCGATCACGCCGTCATGCCCGTGGGCCAGCCCTTCCACAGTGGTAATGGTGTCGCCCTCGTGCATGATCGCCAGGGTCAGGCAACTGTTGATGCGCCGGCCGTTGACGAGCACGGTACACGCGCCGCATTGGCCGCGGTCGCAGCCCTTCTTGGTCCCGGTCAGGCCGAGCACTTCGCGTAGCGCATCAAGCAGCGTCACGCGCGGCTCCAGGGACAACGCATACGGCTTGCCGTTGATATTGAGTGACACCGGCCGCGCTGGTGCCAATGCCGCCGGACGCGCGGGTGCGTAAGCGGAAGCCGAGGCACCGGCCGCCTCATGCGGCAGCGCCAATGCCGTGGCCGCCGCCGCGGCGCTCTGCAGAAAGCCGCGCCGGCTCGGTCGTGCGGGTGACCCGTCCGATCCATGATCGGAACCACCCGGTGCAGCGGTGAAAGGTTCGGAACGCTCTTCTGACATCACGCAGGCTCCACCGGCCACGCGGCCGCAACGAGGACATGCGTCAGGGGAAAGCAAGCGGAATACCCGGCACCCGGGTAGGTGGAAGCCGCAGAGCAGCGGCGTCGCGCAGGAGATTGGCTGCGGCGCGTGTAAGGCTTACGCGCCGCGTTGCAGTGCGGTTACTTGGCCGTGCCGACGCGATCGCGCGACACGTCCATCACCATGCGCGTCAGCAGATACAGGCGCGGCACGATGGAGTTCAGGTCGACGTACTCGGCGTCGTTCGAGTGCGCGCCAAAGCTCGCCAGGCCGAAGCGCTCAATGACCGGCGCCTTGGTCTTCGACGCGGCAAAGGCGGCATCGGTACCACCGCCTTCGGCCTTGTCGTCAATCTCCAGCGTCTTGCCGAGTTCGCCGTAGATCTTCTGGGCATGCTCGGCCAGCGCGCGCGAAGCCGGCGTGGCTTCCAGCGGCGGGCGGCGGCGCTCGAACTTGGCCGTGACCTGCGTGTCCGGAATCAGCTTGTTCTTGATGCGCTCGTTGACGGTCTCTTCCAGCTTGTCGGCATCGACTGCGCGCAGCAGGCGCACGTCGGCCTGGGCGCTGGCCACCGCCGGGATCACGTTGCGGTTGGTGCCCGCCTGCGCCACCGTCCAGTTCACCTTCAGGCCGGTCTCCGGCTTGGACAGATCCCGCATCTGCAGCACCTGGTGCGACAGCTCATACAGGGCGTTGCGCCCCTGCTCCGGCGCGCCGCCCGCGTGCGAGGCCTTGCCCTTCACATCCAGCAGGATCGCGCCGATGCCGCTGGTGGCCAGCGACAGCTTGTCCGACGTCACACGCGTGCCTTCGCACGAGAACACGGCGTCCTGCTCGGCGCCCAGCTTGGCCTGCATGGCGCGTGCACCCGGCGAGCTGATCTCTTCATCGCCGTTGATCAGCACGGTGAGCGTGCCGTACTGCTTGAAGTTGACCGCCTGCAGGATCGACACCGTGTGCAGGATGACCGCCACGCCGTTCTTGTCATCGGCAATGCCCAGGCCGTAGGCGCGGTCCCCGTCGATGCGGAACGGCTGCTGCGCGAGCATGCCCTTCAGGTACACCGTATCCATGTGCGCGATCAGCATGATGTTGCGCTTGCCCTCGCCCTTGAAACGCGCCAGCACCATCTTGCCGACCTTCTCAGGCGTGTCCGCCATGCGGTAGGCGTGGTCGCTCGGGTCGATCAGCTTGACGTCGCCGCCCAGGCCGCGCAGGCGCTCGGCAATCACGCCGGCAATCTTGTCCAGGCCCTCGATGTCCTTGCTGCCCGACTCAATCGACACCAGCGTCTTCATGGTGTCGATCAGCGCCGGCTTTTCCTGCTGGGCGCGCTTGTAGATTTCCGCGGGCGGCACGGCGGCGGCCTGACCCGCGGCCAGCGCGCCGACCATGGCCAGCACGGCCAGCACTGCCGGTCGTGCTCCCCGGGCAAACGATTGGGCTCTCATACCTGTTTCCTCACCTGTTTTTCGTTATGGTTTGCAGCAAAGCGGCGATTTTCGCATGGGCATCTGAGCGTTGCCTGCATCCCATTTCTCCGTTGCGCCGGGCGCCATGACACAACGCAAAGGAATCCCGACAGACATGCGCAAAACGACAGCGCAACGCTGACACTGTCGCTACAATTGCTGCCATGCAATACATCCATGTCGTCAACGGCGATGTTGCCGGCGCCACGCTCAAGCAGGCGCTCGCACAGGCTGGCCGCCCCGATTCCGTAGTCGTACTGCGCGACGATCTCGCCGTCGGGCCGCTGGCTGACGTCGACAGCGTGGCGATGGCGCGCTCGGGTTTCTGGCAGCGTGTCGCCCCGAACAGCAACATCGACTTCGCCGCCGAAATGCGCAACGGCCTGGCCTCGCTGGCCGATCTGCGAGATGCCACGACCGAAGTGGCCATCTGGCACGGGCAGAGCGCGTCGGATCAGCTCATGCTGCGCCGGGTCGCCTATTACCTGTGCCAATCGCCCCAGCGCATCAATGAAGTCGGCATGGATGTGCGTGAACTTGAGGCCCCCAACGGCCAGGGCCCGCTCACGACCGTCGGCATGTATTCGGGCGCGCGGCTGGCACGGCGGTTTTCGACCATCGCGCCGGTGTCGGTGTTGCGTATCGGTCGCTTGGCGTACGAATGGCAGCAGACCGTGCGCGAGAACGCCGACGTGCGGCTGTGGAAGGGCAACACGCTGGTGCCTGTGTCGTATGGCACGGTCGATGAGGTGATTCTCGAGCACGTGCCGACCGATTGGGCCAGCGCCCGCGACGTGGTCGGCAGCATCATGGGCGCCATCGATGGCCTGCTCGCCAGCGACTGGTTCGTGTTCTGGCGCTGCCGCGAGTTAGTGGGCAACGGCCAACTGTTGCTGCGCGGCGAGGCGGATTCGCTCGCCACCTGCGAACTGCGGCGGAATGTGAGCGTGGCGGTCTAGCGCCACTGTTCATGCCAACACGAAAAAGGAGCGCCAAAGCGCTCCTTTTTTCTTTCCCGTTCCGAATCAGCCTTCCCGGCGCAGGCCGGCGCGCGCCGGGCAGTCAATAGGCGTGCCGGGTTCCCCTCCATCGACTTCGTTGGCGAGGTCAGCATCAGGCTGCGCATTTTCGGCATCGCTGTGCGCATCGCCCTCGCCCCATGGCAGACCGGATTCACGCAGGCGCTTGCGCTGCGTGCGGTCGCGCTGGAACATCTCGGCCAACTCATCCCGGCCTTGCTGCGCGAGCGAAACGAGCTTCTTCTGGTCGCGGTAGACGGGGTAGACCTGTTCCATGGAGTTGAGCGTGTGGCGGCGGAACGTCTGGGCGATGCGGTGCGCCTCGTACGGCTCCTTGCCGAGGCCTTCCAGCACGCGGCGGCCCATCATGAGCGAACCCTCGAACATCTCGCGCTCGATCACCTCCACGCCGCGGTCGCGCAACTGGTACACGTGCGACACGTTGCGCGCCCGTACGTACAGCTTCAGGTGCGGAAAGCGCTCGCGCACGCGGTCGACCACTTCCAGGCTCGTCTCCATGTCGTCGATGGCGACGACCATCATGCGGGCCTTGTCGGCACCAGCGGTTTCCAGCAGGTCCATACGCGTAGCGTCGCCGTAGAAGACCTTGAAGCCGAAGCGGCGCAGCATGTCGATCTGGTCCGGATCATGGTCCAGCACGGTGGCGCGGTAGCCCTGGCTGTAGAGCAGGCGGCCGACGATCTGCCCGAAGCGACCAAAGCCGGCGATGATGACTTGGTTGTCCTGCGGATCAATGGCATCGGGCGCGCGCTTCTTGCCGTCCATCAGGCGGGGCACGAGCACCTTGTCGTGGAAGAGCAGCAGCAAGGGCGTAGCAGCCATCGACAGTGCCACCACCAAATTCAGCGCGGCGGCCGTTTCTGCGCCGAGCACATCGCCCGCCACGCCGGGGCCGAACACCACAAACGCAAACTCACCGCCCTGCGAGAGCAGGAACGCAAACAGCCACGCCTGTCCGCGCGCAATGCCAAAGCGCGTGGCCAGCAGGCGCAGCGCGCCGATCTTCACCGCCAGGAACACGGCTACCAGGCCAATCACCGCCAGCGGCTGGCGCATCAGCACGCCAAAGTCGATCGACATGCCGACGGCCAGGAAGAAGAGCCCCAGCAGCAGGCCCTTGAACGGCTCGATGTCGGTTTCCAGCGCGTGGCGGTATTCGGAATCGGCCAGCAGTACGCCAGCAATGAAGGCGCCCAGCGCCATCGACAAGCCCACGCTGTGCATCAGCAGCGCAATGCCCACCACCAGCAGCAGCGAGAACGAGGTGAACATCTCGCGCATGTTGGTGCGGGCGATGGCACGCAGCACCGGTCGCAGCAAGGTGCGTCCGCCAAAGATGACCGCCGCCACGACACCCACGGCCTTGGCCGCCGCCACCCAATGGCTGCCGGCCGCGGCATCGCTGGGCTCTGGGGCCAGCAACGGCAGCAGCGCAATCATCGGGATGGCCGCAATGTCCTGGAAGAGCAGGATGCCGAAGCTCGCCGTACCCGCCGGCGTACGCATCAGGTTGCGCTCTGAGAGCGTCGCCAGCGCGATCGCCGTGGAGGAGAGCGCCAGCCCCAACCCCGCCACCACCGCTGCGCGCCACGGATGGCCCACCGCCATCACCGCCAGCCCGACCATCAGCGCGCACACCACCAGCTGCAGCCCGCCGTAGCCGAAGATGCTGCGCCGCAGCGACCACAGCCGTGCCGGCTCCAGCTCCAGCCCGATCACGAACATCATCAGCACGACGCCGAATTCCGAGAAATCCAGAATCGACTGCACATTGGTGATGAGCCGCAGCCCCCACGGCCCGACGATCACCCCGGCAAGCAGATAGCCGAGCACCGAGCCCAGCCCCAACCGGCGCGCCAGCGGCACCGCCGCCACAGCGGCTGCCAGATAGATGACGAAATTGACGAGCAGGTCGTGCGATTGCATGAACGAAGGCGGATCAGTCAGGTTCAACCGGCAGCCACGGCTGCAGGGCGGCGCGGACGCCGTCGATATGGGCAGCGATCATCTCGGGCGTGGCGTCGTCGGCGTCGTGCAGCACATGCGGCGGCTCCCATTGCATGCCGCACAACGCGGCCGTCTGCTGCAGCGGCAACAGGAACATGTCGAACGCGTGGCCGTGGGTGCCATCCTGGCTGTAGGCGTGGGCGCGGCCACCGGTGGTGGCCAGCACCATCATGTGCTTGCCACGCAGCGCCGTACCGCCCGGGCCGTACGCCCAGCCCATCTCCAACACCACGTCGATCCACTCCTTGAGCAGCGACGGCGTGGCGTACCACTGCACCGGAAACTGGAAGACGATCAACTCAGCCGCCTCTACCGCTTCCTGCTCCAGGCGCACGTCGATGTCGAAATCCGGGTAGTGCCAGTACAGATCGTGCATGGCCACACCCGGCAGACTAGCCAGCGCGCGCGCCAGCGGTTTGTTGGCACGCGAGCGGCGCGGCGCAGGGTGCGCGTAGATCACAAGAATGCGCGAAGGCTGCATGGACGAGAAAGGGAAAATCAGGAGGCGGGGGTGCCTTGAACGCGCATCTTCGCACGGCTAATGTGGAGCAGCGTTACAACCGCCCCGCCGTTCATTGCTGGCCGCAAGCAGCATTTGCGCAAAACAAGCGACGCCGACACCTCTTTTTGCGCAACGCAACAACGCGCGTTGTTGATGTACCACAAGGCTGGAGAGCGCGTTCCACTGCGGTAAATCAATGATTTGACGAGAAATTCCGGCGCGAGACTGACGCCAGCCTTACGGGAAATCCCTGATTACCCTACAATAGCATGGTGCATTGCACAACACCCAGTTGCACCCCACTGTGTGCCTGCGCAGGCGCTATCCGCCTCTGCATCCGATCACTTTTGCCCGCGCATGAACGGGGGCAATCCGCATAGGAAACGTTGTCGTGAACCCGCTCGAACTGAGCAAGGCCATCGGCGTCGTCACTCAGGACGACATTGACAAGACCGAGGCGGCGCAAGGCGCGCCGCGCTCCACCGTGCTGGTGCGCGAGCTTGCTGCGCACCACCGGTCGCGCCTGCTCAAACACCTGCTGGCCCTGGGCCAGGAAGACCGCCTGCTGCGTTTCGGCCAGGTGGTGGGCGATCACGTCATCGAGGCCTACGTCGACAGCATCGACTTCGACCACGACAAGGTCTTCGGCGTGTATGACGAGCGCCTGACGCTGATCGGCGTCGGCCACCTCGCCTATCTGCGCGACAACCCGCAAGGGCGTGTGGCGGAGTTTGGCGTGTCGGTGTCGGAATCGGCGCGTGGCAAGGGCGTGGGCAGTGCGCTGTTCCAGCGTGCCGCCATGCATGGCCAGAACACCAAAGTGCGCACGTTGTACATGCACTGCCTGTCGCGCAATTCGGCCATGATGCACATCGCCAAGAAGGCCGGCATGCGCGTGCAGTACGCCTACGGCGAGGCCGATGCCTACCTGGAACTGCCGCCCGCCGACACGATGAGCCTGCTGACCGAGGCCATCGACGAACAGGTCGCCGATCTCGACTACATGCTCAAGCGCAACCTGCGCGACGTGCGCCGCTTCGGCCAGCGCTTCTGGCGCTCGCTGGTGCCGCAAAAGCGCACGGTCTGATCGCACCGCACACACGAAAACGCCCGGCTCTGACCGGGCGTTTTTCATTCTGCTCCACAAGGGTCATCGCCTAGAGCAATTGTGTGCTTGTCAGCCTCGCGGGTGCCCTCTCTACGATGACGATGAGGCACCGCTCGCCCTCCAGTGGCGGCCACCCACGTCGCCCGCGAGCCCGTGCCGCGGCAAGAAGGAGACAACAATGAAGACACCTTCCGCGCAATGGCCGCTACTCGCGACCACCATACTGCTGTGCCTGGGCAATCTGCCCGCCAGCGCCCAGGACAAGACCCAGGACAGCGCCATGGCCGACATGACGATGGCCAATCCGTCCGATCTCAAATGGGTCGACCCGCCGCCGGGTCTGCCCAAGGGGGTGAAGCTCGCCGTGCTCTACGGCGACCCCGGCAAGGACGGCCCCTACGTCATCCGCCTGAAAGCGCCGGGCGGCTACAAGGTGCCCCCGCACTGGCACACGCAAACCGAAAACCTGACGGTGATCTCGGGCACGCTCTACCTGGGCAGCGGCGACACCATGGACATGGGCGCCGCGCACGCGCTCAAAACCGGCGGTTTCCACAACCTGCCCGGAGGCATGCACCACTACGCCTTCACCAAGACGACGACGGTGGTGCAGATTCACGGCACAGGGCCGCTGGATGTGAAGTACGTCGATCCGAAGGATGATCCGACGGCGAAGCAGTGACACGCCGCATCAATGGCTGCTCCGCAAGGCCACCGGGGCAGCCATTGCTCTCAACCAGCGGTCGGCAAGCTAGATAAACGCCCCTTAACACGTGGCCGGCGCACGCTGGCTACCATGCTCTTCCACACGCCAAGCATCCGGAAACTCGATTACGTGCTCACGCTTAGCCCGAAGAACGGAACCGCTGCATGCAAGTAAGTCGCAGTCTCGTCGCCGCGGCGTTGCTGGCCGCGCAACCGGCCATGGCTGCAGAACCCCTGACCGGAACCTTCCGTGGTGACGGCCGTGCGTGCTTCGGCGCGCTGTTCGTACGGCCCAAGACCATCGAGTGGAATGCCAGCTTCTTCACATGCGGCCCAACGCGTTACAAGGTAATCGAGCAGGACCTGTCGGGCGACCATTCGCGCGCGGCGTTCAAGATTGAAGACCCCCGCAAGCGCTGCGGCCTGGTCGTCATCGAGGTCTACCGCTACAACGATACGTTCTGGAACGTGAAAGGTTATCCAACCCTAGAGGCATACAAGAAGCGCGAAGAGCCCGGCTGGAAGGACGCAGCCAACCCTGCGCGGCAGGTCGCCCTGTGCGGCATGCGCAAGGAATAAAGGAATAACCCAGCGCCGCCCCCATCATCACCATGCAGCCGCTCCAACGCTTCGCCCTGGAGAAACACAGCGGCCCGTATGAACGGTGGCCGGCGCGCACGCGTGTGATCGTCGATGGCGTGCCACATCCCACGCTCGCCATCCCCGGCTACGAACTGCTGCGGCAGTACCAGACCGACCTCGGCTTCGTGCTCATCACCGAGTACGACTGCCCGTTTGAAGAAGCCGTCTCCATCACGCTGGTCGCGCCCGACCTCTCACGCGCCATCAGCACCGGCACCATCGGCGCGGCGTACTACACGTTCTGGCTGGAAGACGTGGAATGGATCGACGCGAATCAACTTCGGCTCACCTGCAAGGACGTCGCCGGCGATTGGCTGGTCACGCTGCGCGCGCGGCACATCCCGGTGTTGTCGCCCGCTGTCTTCATCAAGCGCCGTGTGGCGCCACCGGTCGAACCTGCGGTGTAAAGTGAACGGCTCGTTCACCAACGCCCACCCCGCCATGACCGACGACGAACGCGCCATCCGCAACGTAGTGGACACCTGGCTCGCTGCCAGCAAGGCAGGCGACCTGGATACGGTGCTGGGCCTGATGAGCGATGGCGTGCTCTTCCTCACGCCCGGCCAAGCGCCTTTCGGCAAGGAAGCCTTCGCCAAGATGTCCGAGGGCATGAAGGGCGTGCACGTCGACGGCACGAGCGATATTCAGGAGGTGCAGGTGTTTGGCGAGATCGCTTATCTGCGCAACGCGCTGCGTATCGTCATCACGATGCCGGATGGGAAAGTGGCGCGGCGCTCGGGGCAGACGCTCACCATCTTGCGCAAGGAAGCCGATGGGAAGTGGCGATTGGTGCGGGATGCGAATTTGGTGATGGCTGAGGCCGCGACATAACATGGTCTTCCTAGCCATCACCCCGCAAGGTTTGCAGCGCGCGCTACAACTAGCAGGCGATACCGGTCTGCCGATCTGGTGCGGATCGGACTCCGTATCCGATGCTGACTACAGCAAACTCGCTGGACGCAACGTCTTGCGGTTTGTCTATCCACTGAGTAGCGCCTCCGCCGAAGCGCTACAAGGTGCGGTCGATACGATCGCGGAGCACCATCCAGGCGAGCCCATTTGGGTAGAGCAGCGGACGTCGACCTAGACCCCTTCCCTCATGCGACTCTCTCTCGAACTCATCTGGCGCGACCCCGACGACAGCATGCTCGAACTACGGCTATCGCTCCAGAGCGCAACGCAATCCGTCGCAGTCGACTTCTATGATTACGCGCCAAGCGTGACTGCGTGGGGCGCACGATTGGCGGCATTCCCGGCCAGCATCAGCGACGAGGCAACGTTCGAAAGAGGTGCGAAGGGGGACAACACCAATCTCTGGCTGGCTATCCGCGCGTTTGTGGTGAACGACGCTGGCGCAACGGCACTAGAGATCGACTATGAGAAGCGCGGTGATCGGCTGAATCGCGAGGCAGCCCGCTTTGCTGTTTCAGTTGAGGCTGCGGAAATCAACCGCTTGGGCGCTGCATTGCAATCATGGGACCCCACGGAACATCCGCCGCTAGTATTCGGCGATGGCTCGCTAGAGCCCGCCTGACTCAGCATCCCCGCCCGTCTCGGGGAAGCCTTCCCGCTGTTTTAGTTCTCTGCCCGCTCAAGCAGGTCCAGCACTTCCCACCGATACGGATCGACCAGCACACCCTCCAGCGTGGTCAACACGCACGCACCAATCGCATCGAGAAAACCGGCGCGATATTCGGGCGAATGCAACCCGACGGCGGACGCAAACTCCCAACGCAAAGCGCTCGGCTGGAATTTCCGGTGCACGCGCAAATCGGATTGCGTGCGACGCAGGAATTCCCGCGCGGCCAGGGCGCCGGCGAGGTATTGGCGTCTGCGGTGGGTCATTGGGCACCTCCGTGAGCGGTGTACTCAGAGGTGCGAGGTGGGGATGGATACGACGCGGGGCGATGCCCGCTGGGTGCGAACAACATAGTGTCTCCTAGCGACGGTTGAAGAACCGGCGGCCTCCCTCGTCGCCAAACGAGGGTGGCGGGCCAGACGGCGGGGTTGGCGAACCGGAGCTAGGACCCGGCAGACCCGAAGGTCTCCCCACCCGGCCCGCCGTATGAGACACGACGTGCGCGAGCGCGGCGAGCGCTTGATGCGTTCGCCGTCCTAGCTGGTGGGTCGCCAAACCCGTGCCATCACGGCAGTGACGGCGGCAGGAATTATAACGAGCTAGCCGAATACAAGCACGTCGACATTTTTGATTTTCGGAAATCAGATAGCACGAGATCAAGTCGCAATAACTGAGTCCATCTGGCGCACTGCTTGTTGCTGATACAGATCGAGCCAAGTTCTCCGCCCTGTTCGCAGTTCTGCAAGTTTCAACTTAGGACTGAGTTCCACGGCACCCGGCAACGCCTTGCAAAAATGTCGAATAGCAGATGCTGCATGTCCGGGAAGCACTCCATCATTGAACATCAGCGCAAAAAAAAACTAGTGGACCAAATACATTTAATCGGAGAACGTAGCCTTTTGCCCCGGAAACAGCGCCGTAGCAGATACGAACTAAAAATGGATTAAGCCGTACGGAACCAGCCGTGATATCAATATACGGCGCCCGATGCAATTGCTCGTCGCTCAGAATCACAGGTTCGGCAAGATAAGCCAGGACGGCAATCTTTGAACGAACGGGCGAAGCTGCCTCCCCGAGAATAAATGGAATGAATGGCTCGAAGAGATAACTATGCGCCTGATCTACACGACTTGAATTGAAAGATAGCTTCAAAAGCCAGCGAACCAGACGATCGTATTCATACCGGAGCGCCAAATTCAATTTTGTGTAATTTCTTACCAAAACTTTTGACGCAACGAGAACCTCTCTCCCATACGAATCCAGCTCGGATAGGACCCCGCTATTGCAAACATCACAAACGTCTCTGATCTTTGCTTCCCCAGAGATCATTTTTTCTGCGCGCTCATTCCAGCCCAGGATCGATGGCGACAACTCTTTCTGAAACACGCACAAGAAGGAGGGAATAATATGCTCGCGTGTCATAGTCCCAGAACGCTTGCAGTACGCGCAAACTGACATTTACTCCTCCCCATTGCATTCCAAAAGGAGCGTGTAGCACATATTCCTTCCGCACGCCCCTCAAACCACCACCGGCAACGCCGTCGTATCCTTGATCCGCTCCAACGCAAAGCTGCTCTTCACATCAATCACCGCCGGGTGCGCGAGCAGTTGGTCGCGGATGAAGCGCGCGAAGTGCTCCATGTCTTCCACGAACACCTTGAGCAGGTAGTCCATCTCGCCGGTCATGGCATAGCAGGTGACCACCTCGGGCCACGTCGCCACGGCGGCGCGGAAGATATCGGACGGCCCCTTGCCCTTGGGCGCCCCGCCCTGCTTTTCCAGCCGCACATTGATGTACGCCGACAACCCCAGCCCGATCTTGGTCGGGTCGAGCAGCGCGGCGTACTGGCGGATCACGCCGCTCTCCTCCAGGCGGCGGATGCGTCGCAAACACGGGCTGGGTGACAGGTTCACCCGCTCGGCGACTTCCAGGTTGGTGAGGCGGCCGTTGTTCTGGAGGACTTCCAGGATCTTGCGGTCGATCTTGTCGAGTTCCACCTTGCTCATTTTGTTGCTCCGCACCAATTAATTCGGCAATTTTCTTGCGCAAATTTAGCAAGGCGGGCACAACTTCGCAATTTTTGCTTTGCGTGACACTTCTACACTGCGAGGATCGTCAAAGACCTGAGCGCCCGGGAATACTCCACGCGGCGCCCGCCCTGTAGGAGATCGCTATGCAATTCACGCCTTGGGAAAACCCGATGGGCACCGCCGGCTTCGAGTTCATCGAATACGCCGCGCCGGACCCCGTTGCCATGGGCAAGCTGTTCGAGAACATGGGCTTCACCGCCATTGCGAAGCACCGCCACAAGAACGTGACGCTGTATCGCCAGGGCGAGATCAACTTCATCATCAACGCCGAACCCGATTCGTTTGCACAGCGCTTTGCGCGTCTGCACGGTCCGTCGATCTGCGCGATCGCGTTCCGCGTGCAAGACGCCGCGTTCGCCTACAAGCGCGCGCTGGAGCTGGGCGCGTGGGGC
Organism: Ralstonia sp. 25C; assembly: GCF_051904805.1. Classification (NCBI taxonomy): domain Bacteria; kingdom Pseudomonadati; phylum Pseudomonadota; class Betaproteobacteria; order Burkholderiales; family Burkholderiaceae; genus Ralstonia; species Ralstonia sp. 25C. Next base: position 1,747,058 of record NZ_CP196737.1, read on the forward strand.
TTCGACACCCACAGCGGCCCGATGGAGCTGAACATTCCGGCCATCAAGGGCATCGGCGATTCGCTGATCTACCTGGTGGACCGCTGGACCGGCAAGAACGACGCCAAGGCCGGCGACATCGGCAACATCAGCATCTATGACGTGGATTTCGTGCCCATCGCGGGCGCCAACCCGAACCCCACCGGGCACGGCCTGACCTACATCGACCACCTGACGCACAACGTCTACCGTGGCCGCATGAAGGAATGGGCCGAGTTTTACGAACGCTTCTTCAACTTCCGTGAAGTGCGCTACTTCGACATCGAAGGCCAGGTCACGGGCGTGAAGAGCAAGGCGATGACGAGCCCGTGCGGCAACATCCGCATTCCCATCAACGAGGAAGGAACGGAGAAGGCCGGCCAGATCCAGGAGTACCTGGACATGTACCACGGTGAAGGCATCCAGCACATCGCGCTGGGTTCGACCAATCTGTCCGCCACGGTAGACGCGCTGCGCGCCAGCGGCATCAAGCTGCTCGACACCATCGACACGTATTACGAACTGGTCGACAAGCGCATCCCCGGCCATGGCGAAAACGTGGCGGAACTGAAGAAGCGCAAGATCCTGATCGATGGCGCCCCGGGCGACCTGCTGCTGCAGATCTTCTCGGAAAACCAACTCGGCCCGATCTTCTTCGAGTTCATCCAGCGCAAGGGCAACCAGGGTTTTGGCGAGGGCAACTTCAAGGCGCTGTTCGAGTCGATCGAGCTCGACCAGATGCGCCGCGGCGTGCTCAAGGCCGACGATCAGCCGGCCTGAAGACCCTCAAACTTCAGGCAAGCTGTACCCGCACCCCGGTGGTTCGCCATCGGGGTGTTTTTTTGCGCGCATGAAAAACGGCGCCCGAAGGCGCCGTGTGTTGCAACTGCGGAAAGGCTCTGAGGCTTATTCGCCCTTGGTGGCCGACGGGCCGCCCGGCATGGCCGCCGCGGCTGGGGTGTTTTTCTGCGCCTTGCGCGCGTCGTGGCGGGCCTTCATGTAGGCGCGGATCTCGTCTTCGGTGACCTTGCCGTCGTGGTTGGCGTCGATCTGGTCGAAGTTCTTGGCCAGGTGCGGCATGCCGGCTTGCGCTTCTTCCTTGGTCAGGGCGCCGTCGCCGTCCTTGTCAGCGGCCTTGAACTTGGCGTCGAAGCGTTCCGCCATCTTTTCGCGCATTTCGCCTTTGTGCGCCTTGTGCCAGGCGGCCAGTTCATCCTTGCTGAGTTGGCCGTCGTGGTTGGTATCGATCTGGTCGAAGTTCTTTTCCAGCCAGGCGTGGCCCTTGGCCTCGTCGCGGGAGATCTGGCCGTCACCGTTGGTATCGAGGGCCTTGAAACCACCGTGGTGGCCGGGCTTGGCGGCGCGGGCGGTGTTCTGCGGGGCTTGGGCGGCAGCCGGCGCCTGGGCGGCGGGTGCGCTGGCATCCTGCGCACGGGCGTTCATGCCAGACATGGCCAGAAACAGGGCCGAGGTGGCGAGGAAGGCGTGGACAGCACGTTTGTTGGTCATGGTCAGCTCCTTTTCACATGGACTCACAGGACTGTGATGCCGATTAGAACCCGACAATGCCGGCATGTTGCCGTGTTTTACACGCTGTTACCCCGATGACATGCCCTGTAATATCGGCCCGCCGCGTCACAGCGGGCCAGGACAGGCCTACTCCTGAGACGGCTGCGGGGCGACGTCGCCCTTGCGTGCAGCCGCAGCGGCACGATGGCGTGGGCCGGCCATGCCACCGCTTTGACCGGGGGCAGCCTCATCGCCCGTATTGATCTGCGGCGGCGCGATGGGCAGCATGGCGCCCGGCATTGCCGTGTTGGCCGGGTTGTTGGGTACGGCCGGGGGCGGCATCGCCGGGGTGGCCAGCGGGGCTGCTGCGCCGGAAGGCGGCAACGGCATGGACGGCGGTGCATTGCGACCGCCTTGAGACACCCCTGCGATGGCACTCGCCGGCAGCGGAATCTCCTGGCGCGCCCCATTGCGTTCGATCACCACCGCGCGCGCCTTGATTTCCACCAGCTTCAGGTTGGACGACAGTGATTTGCCGGCACGCACAGCCTGCGGCGGGCCGCCGTTGACGGAAACGATCGCCGCGCCGGAGCCGTCCGTCAGGTCGGCCACCACGCCCATCACCTGCACGTCGCGCGGGCCGCTTTGCGGGCCGCCGCCGAACAGCGTGACGGCGGCGCCGGTTTCCAGCGCATCCGTCTGCGCCACGCGCGCTTCACGCGGCACGCTCAGCGAGCGCAGCGACGACAGCGTCAGCACCCAATGCGTCAACAGCGCACACAGGGCAGCAAACAGTACGAGACTGAGCAGGCGAGACGACTGTTGAGCATTCATGAATATTGGCGAAACACCGGAGGAATTTGTCGATTCTATCCGCCCTTCATGCCGATTCGGTGAAGCGCGTGGACGGCCGCCTCTCCCCGCCGAAACCGCAGGACCCCAGCGGGCGTTCTATGGTCATATGTCACAGATATACTGTGTTCCTTCCTCCTATTGCCAACTCTCTCGCCATGATGCAAGGCCAACTTCGCTCATCTTTCCGGCAACGCGCACTGGGTCGCCATGCGGCGCGCGGCTTTACTCTGATCGAGATCATGGTGGTGGTGGTGATCCTGGGCATTCTTGCCGCGCTGGTGGTGCCGAAGATCATGAGCCGCCCAGACGAGGCGCGCATCATTGCCGCCAAGCAGGACATCGCGTCCATCTCGCAGGCGCTCAAGCTCTACCGCCTGGACAACGGCCGCTACCCGACCACCGAACAGGGCATCGGCGCACTGGTCACCAAGCCAACCACCGAACCGATCCCCAACAACTGGAAGGCCGGCGGCTATCTGGAACGCCTGCCCAAAGATCCGTGGGGCCACCCGTACCAATATCTGAACCCGGGCGTACGCGGTGAAGTGGACATCTTCAGCTTTGGCGCCGACGGCCAAGCCGGCGGCACGGGCAACGACGCCGACATCGGCAACTGGGACAACTAAGCTCCACGCCCGCGCGGACCCTGCTCGCCATGCTCGGCCAACCTCGCCATCGCCGGCACCTGCGCGGCTTTACGCTGCTGGAACTGCTCGTGGTGGTGGTCATCATCGGCATCGTGCTGGGCGTGGTGGCCGTGAATGCCACGCCTAACCCGCGCTCACAACTGGCCGACGACGCACAAAAGCTGGCCCGCCTGATCGAACTCGCGCAGGAAGAGGCACAACTCACCTCGCTGCCCGTCGCATGGGAAGGCGACACGCAGGGCTGGCGCTTTTATGAATCGACACCCAACGGCTGGCGCCTGCTCAACCGTGACGTGCTGGCCCCGGGGCACTGGCGCCAGGGCATGGACAACGTGCAGATCGTCGCCGGGGCAGCCGTGGCCCCAGGGGCACCGCAGCGGCTGGTCTTTGGCCGCGAGGCGATCGGGCTGCCGTGGCGCGTGGCGCTGTCCTCGCAGGGTTCCCGCGTGGATGTGCTGTCCGACGGCGGCCCGCGCGTGCTGACGGAATTGCAATGAGCCCGGCCCGCTCCATCCCACGCGCCCGCGCCCGTGGTTTCACCCTGCTCGAAGTGCTGGTGGCGCTGACCATCGTGGCCGTGGCGCTTACCGCCACGATGCGCGCCATGGGCGGCATGACCACTGCCAGCGATTCTCTGCAAACCCGCATGATCGCCACCTGGAGTGCCGAGAACCACTTGGCCAACCTCCGGCTCGCACGCACCTTCCCCGACCCGGGCTCGCGTGGCTTTGCGTGTCCGCAGGGCGATACGCAGCTCTGGTGCGAAGAGACCATCGCCAGCACGCCCAATCCGGTCTTCCGCCGTGTGGAGGTGGCGGTCTATCCGGACGCCACCAAATCCGTGCGCTTGGCGTGGCTCGTCACCCTGCTCCCCAACGATGCGCGCAATGTCTTCTAAGCACCGCGCGCGCGGCTTCACCCTGCTTGAACTACTGGTGGCGATCACGCTGCTGGCCATCCTGGCCGTCATCGCCTGGCGCGGGCTCGACAGCATGACGCGCACCCACGAAGCACTGGCCCAGCGCGACGAACGCATCGAAGCGCTCAAAACCGCCTACGCCCAGTTCGACGCCGACTGCACGCAGCTCGCCGACCCCAACACGCTATCGCGCTCCCCGGTGGAGGTGGATGCCAATCGCGTGCTGCTGGTGCGCGACCGCCGCGACGATGGCCAACCGCCGGCATGGCAAGTGGTGCTCTACCGCACCATCGATGGCCGCCTAGAGCGCCTGCAGAGCCCGTCCATTACCAACCGCAGCGACCTCCGCAACGCACTGGACAACCTGCGCCAGGGTGGCGGCAATGCGGCGCGCTATCTGCTCGCCAACAACGTCGACGGCATCAGCGCGCGCGCCTGGATCGAACCGGGCGGCTGGATGGACAACGCCGGCGCCCTGTCGGCAGCGCTGTTTCCGGCCGGCAGCAATACGACCACGCTGACGGACCTGCCGGCCGCCTCCACACCCGCCGCATCGGGCGCGGCGGCCAACACTGGCGTAGTGGTGCCAGCGGCCTCGGTGCGTGCGGTGGAACTGGCCCTGCTCGTACGCATGACGCCGCAGGGCGCGCCGCAGCGCTTCACGCGCATCTGCATGACGGGGCTCTGACATGGCGCGATGCTCCCGTCGATTCGCTCAAGGTACTGCGCGCCAGCGTGGTGCGGCCATCATCATGGCGCTCTTGGTGGTCACGCTGGCGGTGGTGATCGTCTCGGGCATGCTGTGGCGCCAGCAGGTGGAAATCCGCGCCGTGGAGAACCAGCGGCTCAAGGCGCAGGCCTCTTGGATCGCGCGCGCCGGCATCGACTGGGCACGCCTGATCCTGCGCGACGACCAGCGCCGCACCGGCGCCGTCGACCACCTCGGCGAAATCTGGGCCGTGCCCATCCAGGAGACCAAGCTGTCGGACTTTCTCGGCAGTTCGCTGCGCACGGACGCTGCCGGCGAAGAGTCGTATCTATCAGGCCGGATCTTCGATGCCCAGGCACGCTTCAACCTGATGAACCTGCTGACGATGCAGACCCTGGGCTCGCGCACCATCGTCACCGGCCGCGACAAGGACGGCATCAAGGCCTACGGCCTGCTGCTGCAATCGCTCAACCTCGACCCGAGCCTGGCCAACGTCACGGCGACGTACCTGGCGCAGATGCTGGGCGGCTTCCAATCGGCGGAGGGCAGCCAAGGCGGTCAGCCAGGCGGCAGCCAAGACGCCGGCGGGAGTGGCGGCGGCAACAGCCCTCGCCCGCTGGACGATGTCGACAGCCTGCTCACCATCCCCGGGTACACCGCCGACACCATCAGCAAGCTGCGCCCCTACGTGATCGTGCTGCCCACCCGCACGCAGATCAACGCCAACACCGCCAGCGCCGAAGTGCTAGCCGCCGTCATCCCCAACCTGAGCCTGGACCGTGCCCGCGCGCTGGTGCAGGCGCGCGACCGGGCGTACTTCCGCAACATCGGCGACGTCACCAACCAGTTGCGCGGCATCGCCCCGGGGGCCGATACCACCGCCGCCGCCAACCTGCTGGATGTGCAGACGCACTATTTCCTGGTCTACGGCATGGCCCGCCATGAGCGGGCGCGGATCGGCGAAGTGGCGCTTGTTTCACGTGGCGATCCGGTCAACAATAACGCCACCCGCATCGTCTGGGTCCGCCGCGCGGATGCCATTCCGTCATGACGGCGCCGCAACACCCCTGCCTATGCGTAGGTTCCGCAAGTAGACAGACCCCAGCCTTCGCCGTATTGTCATCCGCATCGTTCAGCATCGCGGGTCTTGCGCAATCCGGCGGCTCCGTTGGTAGCCCGCATCCACACTCTCAAGATCAATAGAGGAGCGGTTTGACGACCTCCCTGTACGTGCGCCTGCCGCACCGGCCCATTCAATCGCCCGAGCGCTGGCAGGCGGGTGCGCTCGCTTCCGTGCCGTTTGCGCTGGTGCGCGAGGAAGGCGCGCAAGGGTCGCAACGCATTCTGCGTGAAGGCACGTCGCGCACCGACGAGCTGCCTGCCGCCGATCGCCTCATCCTCCTGCTGCCCGCCGCCGATGTGCTGCTGGTGCCGGCCAACGTGCCGCCGCTGGCGTTGCCCAAGCTGCGTCTGGCCCTGCCGAACCTGGTGGAAGACCGCCTCGTGCAGGACGCGCAGCAATGCCATATCGCCCTGGGCCCACGCCTGGGTGCTGCTCCGGCCCGTGGCTGGCGTGCCCCGCGCGAGCCGCAATCGCGCGCGCTGATGATTGCCGACCGCGCGTGGGTCCGCTTCATTCTGGACACCTTTGGCGCGCACAAGCATCGCACTTGCCATCTGCTGCCGGCCCAGCTTTGCCTGCCGTTTGAAGCGCCAGCGACAGCCGTACCGCGCGCGGAGGCCGCCAACGACGCGGAGCGCGCCGAGCCCTCACTCGATGCGCCAGCCGAACCTGCGGTGGCGGTGGCAGAAACGGCCGTGGCCGCCGCTACCATCGCACTCGATGCCGCGCCGCCGTCCGACCCGGACGCACCCGCTGCCGTTGACATCACCGTGCGCACCGGCCCGGCCGATGGCTACGGCCTGCGCCTGATGCCGGCCAACGTCGGCAACTGGCTCGCCATCGCCCCGGCACCGGCCAGGCTGATGGTCTCCCCCGCGTTGCGCGAATTGGCGCCGACCCTATCGACCGACCCGGCCGCTGCCACGCTGGATTGGGCCACCTGGGCCGCGGGCGCGCGCACTGCATTGGCGTCCGGCGAGGCCGATCTGTGCCAGTTCGATTTCGCCAACGGCGGCATGGCCGGCGTGGACTGGCGGCGCTGGCGCCTGCCGATCGCACTGGCGGTGCTGATCGTGGTGGTACAGCTCATCGGCATGAACGCGCGCTGGCTCACGCTGCGCGCCGAGCAGAAGCGGCTCGATGCCGCCATGCGCACGCAACTGCAGACCGCCTTCCCGAACACGCCGGTGATCCTCGACCCGCCCGCGCAGATGCGCCGCCAGGTCGAGCAGTTGCGCCTGGCCGCCGGTAAATCCGCGCCAGAAGATTTCCTGCCGCTGGCCGATCGCTTTGCCCAAGCCGCCACAGGCCTCGCGCCCGATGCGCTGCTCGCGCTCGATTACCACGGCCGCGCGTTGACGATCACGCTCAAGGAGGGCACCGACACCGCGGCCCTGCGCACGGCTGCCCGCAACATCGGCCTGAACATGGACACCGCGGAGGCCCCGCGCGGCGCCGAAGCCACCGTACCTGGCTCGCGCTGGACGGTCTCCATCGCCCAATAACGCATTCGACATGGCGACTTCTCCCTCCTCCGCTTCGGGCACATCCGCATCACGCCGCTTGCCGCGCATCGGCGTGCCGGACTCGGTGCGCGATGCGGCCACCACGTTCTGGATGCAGCGCGAACCGCGTGAACGGCGCATCCTGGCCGGGGGCGGCGTGACCCTGTTACTCGTGATCGTGTACCTGCTGCTGTGGGAGCCGGCGTTCGAGGGCCAACGCCGCATCGAAAAAGCCCTGCCCCAGATGCGCACCCAACTGGCCGAAATGGAAACGCTGGGCCAGGAGGCGCGCGGGCTGTCCGCCATTGCGGCCGCCCCCGTGCCGCGCGGCGCCGAGCTGCAACAAGCGCTCACCACGAGCCTCACCAACCACGGCCTGAAAGCCACGCGGATGGCGATGTCGGGCGAAAGCGTGCAAGTGCAACTGGACAAAGTGCCCTTTGGCGCCGTAGCCGAGTGGCTGCAGGAAGTGCGCCAGGCCCAGCGCATGAAGGTGATTGACGCGAGCATCAAGTACGTGGGCGCGACCGCCCTGGTCAACGTGACGGCAACGCTGCAAGGCCCCGCCGCCGCTGGCCACTGACGGGACCGCGCCGTGCCGATCGGGATTGAATCACTGCCGCCGCTGCGCCTGCGCCGTCGTGCCGATGCCGACGAACGGCCCGGCATCGGCCGGCGCGTGCTGTGGTGTGTCGTCGCGTTGCTGGCGGTGGGCGTGACGGTGGTATCGCAATATCCGGCCGCCTGGGCCGCCGAGCGCATCGCCCAGGCGACCGGACACCGCGTGCTGCTGGCTGATAGCCAGGGCAGTATCTGGCACGGCAGCGCCACGCTGGCACTCACGGCCGGCACGGGCGGTGCCGATGCGACCGTGCTGCCTGGGCGGCTGTCGTGGTCGGTGGATGTCCTGCCGCTGCTGACGGGCACGCTGCGCGCCCACATCACGCATGACCGCGCGCTCGAACAGCCGGTCACGCTGACGGTGTCGCCCGCGCGCTGGCAGGCCGAGCCCGGCGCGATGACGTTGCCGGCCTCATTGCTGGAGGGCATTGGCGCGCCGTTCAACACGCTCAAGCTGGACGGCCGGTTGAGCGCGCGGTGGACGCCGCTGTCGGGGGATTTTGGCCACGGCCAGGGCCGTCCGGGCACCGTCCAGGGCGCGCTGACCGTCATGCTTGAGCAGGTATCATCCAGCCTCAGTCGGGTGCGGCCGCTGGGCAGCTATCAGGCCGTCGTGTCGTTTGGTGGTGCGGGTGGCGCGAATGATCGACCAACAGCCCAACTGGCCTTGTCAACGCTGGCCGGGCCGTTGACACTGCAAGGCCAGGGCACCCTCGGCCAGGGCGCGCATTTTGACGGGGTGGCGAGTGCCACGCCGGAGTCGGAACCCCAATTGATTGGCCTGTTGAGCCTGCTGGGCCCGCGCGACGGGTCGCACCATCGACTACGCTTTTGATTCCCAGCCGGTGCGCGAGCCAGCGCGCCGACAACCATGAACGAGACCATGCAAAACGCCGCTTCCCGACTCACCGTTCGCGCCATCGTCCTGGCATGCTGCGCAACAATGGTGGCCGGCTCGATGCCCGCGACGTCAGCCCTTGCCGCCCCACCGAGCGCAACGTCCGCCCAGAGCGGCAATCCGGGGGACGAGGTCTCGCTCAATTTCGTCAATGCCGATCTCGAATCGGTGGTGAAGGCCGTCGGCCAGGCCACCGGCAAGAACTTCATCGTCGACCCGCGCGTGAAGGGCACCGTCAACCTCGTCACCGAGAAGCCGGTCACGCGCTCGCAGGCGCTGGAATCCCTCGGCTCGATCCTGCGCATGCAGGGCTATGCGATCGTCGAGGGCAACGGCTTTACCAAGGTGGTGCCGGAAGCCGACGCCAAACTGCAAGGCTCGCCGACGAGCGTGGGCGCAGCCGGTGCACGCGGCGGCGAGCAGGTCGTCACGCAGGTCTTCCGCCTGCAGCACGAATCGGCCAACAACCTGGTACCGGTGCTGCGGCCGATGATCGCGCCCAACAACACCATCACCGCGTACCCGGCCAACAACACGCTGGTCATTACCGACTACGCCGACAACCTGCGCCGCATCGGCCGCATCATCGCGTCGATCGATACGCCGGCAGCGGGTGAGACCGAGCTGATTCCGCTGAAGAACGCGGTGGCCATCGACGTGGCGGCCACGCTGCAAAAGCTGCTCGACCCGTCGGGCGGCGGTGCAGCAGGCGCAGGTGCCGGCGCGGCGCTGTCGGACCCGAGCCTGCGGACCTCTGTGGTGGCCGAGCCGCGCTCGAACAGCGTGATGGTCCGCGCTTCGAGCGCTGCGCGTCTGGCGCAGGCCAAACAACTGATCGCCAAGCTGGATGTGCCCAACGCACGCCCCGGCAACATCTGGGTGGTGCCGCTCAAGAACGCCAACGCTGTGCAGCTGGCCACCACGCTGCGCGCGATCGTGGCAGCCGATGCCACGCTGTCCGCCGCGCAATCGACGGGCCCGGGCGGCCAGAGCGCGGCGCAAGGCGCCACCTCGCAACCGGCAGGCGGTGCAGCGGGCTCGCAGTTCAACCAGAACACGCAGAACACCAATTACGGCAGCGGCTCCGGCTCGGGCAGTGGCTCGGGTAGCGGCAGCTCATCGTTCCGCGCCTCGTTCGGGCAGAACAACACGCCCACCACCGGCGGCATCATCCAGGCCGACCCGGCCACCAACGCACTCATCATCACCGCCAGCGAACCGGTCTACCGCAACCTGCGCGCCGTGATCGACGATCTGGACGCGCGCCGTGCGCAGGTCTACATCGAATCGATGATCGTGGAAGTAACCGCGACCAAGGCGTCGCAGCTCGGCATCCAGTGGATGGTGGGCGCGGGCGGCCCGAATACCTACGGCGGCGGCGGTACCAACTTCGGCACCGGCTCGGGCAACCTGCTCACGCTGGCCGGCACGATTGCCACCATCACCTCAGGCGGCATCGGCAGCTCGGCCGCACAGACGGCGCTCGGCAGCGTGAACGTCGGCCAGCTCAACGGCGGCCAGTTTGGCGTGTTCAACAAGGCGTCGGGGCTGGGCGTACTTCTGTCGGCGCTGGGCTCGGATGGCTCGGTCAACGTGCTCTCCACGCCCAACCTGATCACGCTGGACAACGAAGAAGCCAAGATCCTGATCGGCCAGAACGTGCCGATCACCACCGGCTCGTACGCGCAGACCGGCACGGCGGCGTCCGTTACGCCGTTCCAGACGTTCGACCGCAAGGACGTCGGTATCACGCTGCGCGTCAAGCCGCAGATCACCGACGGTGGGCTGGTGAAGCTGCAGATCTTCCAGGAATCGTCGGCGGTGGTGCCTGGCACGCAGAATGCGACGCAAGGCCCGACCACCAATGTGCGGTCCATCGAAACGAATGTGCTGGCGAACGACGGCCAGGTCGTCGTGCTGGGTGGCCTGCTGGAAGACAACTATCAGGACGGCGAACAAAAAGTGCCGGGCCTGGGCGACATCCCCATCCTCGGTGCGCTGTTCCGCTCGGAGAACAAGACGCGTGTGAAGACCAACCTGCTCGTCTTCCTGCGCCCGATCATCCTGCGTACGGCCGATGCCACCGGCGCGCTGTCGGACAACCGCTACAACTACATGCGCGATACGCAGCAGGGCTTTGTCTCGCCGAACATGCTGCCGACCACGTCGGATAAGGACACCCCGGTGCTGCCCGCGCCCGAAGCGGTGCGACCGGCCGACAACTACGGCGACGTGTCGATCGTGCCGAAGGGCCCCGCAGGCGTGCAGGTGCCCCCGGGCGCCCCGATGCCGATGCCGCAATCGACCACGCGCAGCCAGCCGCGCCAGCAAGAGTTCGCGCCGCCCACTTCCGGCGGCTACGACAGCAACGCGCCGCGCAAGGGCGGTTAAAGACCCATGGCCACGACGCAAGCTCCCATCGCCGACGCCCGCACGCTCGAGGCCCCCTCGCAGTCGGCCGTGCGGCTGGTGCCGTACGCGTTTGCGCGCGACGCCAAGCTGCTCGTCGCCCGCCAGGACGTCGACACGCTCGAAGTCTGGGTGTGCCCGGACACCTCGCGCACCGCACTGGCCGAACTCGGCCGCGTGTTCGGCGCGCTGCATCTGGTCACGCTGGAGACAGCGGCGCTGTCCACCGCCACGCAAACCGCCTACAACGCGCAGGACGGCAGCGCCGCGCAAGTGGTCGGCGAAGTGGAAGGTGAGGTCGACCTGTCGCGCCTGATGCAGGACATTCCCGCCGTGGAAGACCTGCTCGAATCCGAAGACGACGCGCCCATCATCCGTATGATCAACGCGCTGCTCACGCAGGCCGCACGCGAAGGCGCATCGGATATCCATATCGAGCCGTTCGAGAACGCGTCTGTCGTGCGCTTCCGCGTGGATGGCACGCTGCGTGACGTGGTGCGCCCGAAGAAGGCGCTGCACGGCGCGTTGATCTCGCGCATCAAGATCATGGCGCAGCTCGACATTGCCGAAAAACGCTTGCCGCAAGATGGCCGCATCACGCTGCGTGTCGGCGGCCGCCCGGTGGACGTGCGCGTGAGCACGCTGCCCACCGGCCATGGTGAACGCGCGGTGCTGCGTCTGCTCGACAAGGAAGCCGGCCGGCTCGACCTCGGCAAGCTCGGCATGGGCGCCGGCACACTGGCGCGCTTCGACCACCTGATCAACCAACCGCACGGCATTGTGCTCGTCACCGGCCCGACGGGTTCCGGTAAGACGACCACGCTGTACGCAGCGCTATCGCGGCTGGATGCGTCTTCCACCAACATCATGACGGTGGAAGACCCGATCGAATACGACCTCGACGGCATCGGCCAGACGCAGGTCAACCCGAAGATCGACATGACCTTCGCCAAGGCCCTGCGCGCCATCCTGCGCCAGGACCCGGACGTGGTGATGATCGGGGAAATCCGCGACCTGGAAACCGCGCAGATTGCCGTGCAGGCCTCGCTGACCGGTCACTTGGTGCTGGCGACGCTGCACACGAACGACTCCGCTTCCGCCGTGACGCGCCTGATCGACATGGGGATCGAACCGTTCCTGCTGTCGTCGTCGCTGCTGGGGGTGCTGGCGCAGCGGCTGGTACGCCGCCTGTGCGTGCACTGCCGCCGCGAGGAAGTGCTCGAACTCACGCCCGCGGAAGTGGAAGCCGTGGCCGGCACGCCGGTGGCGGAGGGTGTGGCACCAGCCACCCCGGCGCGCAAATCGGTGTGGCATCACGTCGGGTGTGAACGCTGCAGCAACTCCGGCTACCAGGGCCGTACCGGCGTGTACGAGCTGCTGACCGTCACGCCGGAGATCCAAACCATGATCCACCGCCAGGCCGCCGAATCCGAGATCAAGGCGTTCGCCATCGGCCAGGGCATGCAGACCATGCGCATGGACGCGCAGCGCTGGATCGACACGGGCGCTACGTCGCTGGAAGAAGTGTTGCGCGTGACGCGCGATTAAGGCGCGACTAGTGCGCGGCTGGCGCGCCATTCATAGACCCGGCCCCGGCTGCACTGCTAGGGCCTGTTGACCCGTGGAGCCCTCATAGATGCCGTCGTTGCGGTTGATGCTGATTGCCCTCGTGCAGGGCGTAGGGCTGTACCTGTGCGGGCGGTTGTCCAGCGCGCACATGGCCGACACGCAACAGGCTCTGCTGGCCACCGCCTTCACGTTTCTGGCCTTCGGCCCCACCGCGTACTACCTATGTGATCGCACGACTGCACCACGCCGCCAGATTGCCCTGCTGGTTATCGCTGCTGTGCTGATCGCCGTATTGGCCGGCTATGGCCACTGGGTGGGGCAGACCGGGGCGACGCCTGAACGCTTCACGAGCTTTGGCCGCGTGCAGATGGTATCGGTCGTGCTGTGGGTACTGGCGCTGCCGCTGATCCAGCTACGCGCCGATGGCCATGCGCTGACCGACTACCCCGCCCTCTTCCGCGCAAGCTGGCGCGACGCCATCCTGGTCATCGACGCTGCCGTCTTCACCGGCATCTTCTGGGCCGTGCTGTTCCTGGGTGCGCAGTTGTTCCACATCATCGGGCTGAGCTTCTTCCGTGAGCTGATCCAGAAGCCCGCCTTTGCCTGGCCGGCCACCACAGTGTGCTTTGCCTACGCAGTGCAACTGTGCCGACGCCACGCGGTGATGGTGGAGTCGATCCAGCGGCACGCGCTGTCGGCGTGCAAGTGGCTGCTGCCGCTCACACTGCTGATTGGCGCGGGCTTTGTGCTGGCGCTGCCGTTTACGGGCCTGAAGACGCTGTGGGCCACCCGCTATGCGGCCACGCTGCTGCTGTGGCTGCTGGCGGTGTCGGTGCTCTTCATCAACGCCGCATATGGCGACGGCAGCGAAGCGCCAGGCTACCCACGCTGGCTGGCCGCCTTGCTGCGCCTGTTCACGCTGGCGCTGCCGGTGCTCGCCGGGCTGGCGCTGACCGCGTTATGGCTGCGCATCCAGCAGCATGGCCTGACCATCGAGCGCATCTGGGGCGTGCTGGTCGCGCTTACCGGCTGCGTGTATGCGCTGGGCTACGCGCTGGCTGCCTTGCGCGGGGGCGCGTGGCTGGGCGGCATCGGCCGCGTGAACGTGGCGGTGGCGATTGGCCTGCTGGTGGCGATTGCCTTGCTCGCCAGCCCGGTGCTGGAGCAACATCGCCTGGCGCTGAACAGCCAGCTCGCGCGCCTGACCGCCGGCAAGGTCACCGCCGAGAAGTTCGACTACGACGCCCTGCGCTTCGACATGGGCCGCCCGGGCCGAGCGGCACTGGCCAAGCTCGCTGCCGACACCACGCTCGCCAACCATGCCGAGATCAACCGGCGCGCCACGCTGGCACTGGCCAAGACGCAGCGCTGGGGCAACGGCGCCAAGGGCGTTGACTTCGATGCCGTGCTCGCCAGCACCAAGATCTACCCGACGGGCGCCACCCTGCCTGGCGGGTTCATCGACTACGCCCGAGCACACCACGACAACTTCATCTCGCTCGCATGCAGGATGAATGACGCAGCCGACTGTGGCCTGATCGTGCTGGACCTCGACGGTGACGGCCAGCCCGAGATCCTGCCCGCTGTGCCGCAGTACCGTCCGCAGATCTACGCACGCACGTCCGCCGGTTGGCAGACGATTGGCTACCTGGAAATCTCCTTGCGCGGCTGCCGCCACGACACCACCGCCGCGGACGCCGCAACAGCCACGGCTGCCAAGCCGCTCTGGAATGACCTGCTCATCGGCAAGGAGCGCTGGATGGTCATCCCCGACCGCGCTGCCGATTGCGCCACCAACAAGAAGCCCTGACCGAACACGATTTGCCATGCCAGCCTTCCGCTACGAAGCCGCCGACGCTACCGGCAAGACCGACAAGGGCGTCATCGAAGCCGACAGCGCACGCCAAGCGCGTACCGTCCTGCGGGCACGTGGGCTAACGCCGCTGGTCGTCGACGCACTCGGGGCGCAGGCCACCAAGCGAGGTGGTTCGGGCTTCGGCAAGCGGCTCTCCGCGCAGGAGAACGCGCTCGTGACGCGCCAGCTTGCCAGCTTGTTGGTGGCAGGCCTACCGCTCGATGAAGCGCTCGCCGCACTGGCCGATCAGGCCGAACGTGCGTACGTGGGCGAACTCCTCGCCGCCATCCGCGCGGAAGTGGTGGGCGGCAGCTCGCTGTCGGTGGCACTGGCGCAGCATCCGAAGGATTTTCCGGACATCTATCGCGCGCTGGTTTCCGCCGGCGAGCACTCAGGCAACCTGGGCCTCGTGCTCACGCGCCTGGCCGACTACATCGAGAGCCGCAACGCGCTCACCTCCAAGATCAAGCTGGCATTCACGTACCCGGCCATCGTCACGGTGGTGGCGTTTGCCATCGTGATCTTCCTGCTGTCGTACGTGGTGCCGCAGGTGGTGAGCGTGTTTGCCAACACCAAGCAGAAGCTGCCGACGCTCACGATCATCATGCTGTGGCTGTCGGACTTCGTGCGGAACTGGGGGTGGCTGGCCGCGATCGTGCTGGTGGGGTTGGGCTTGCTGATCCGCAATCTGCTCAAGCAGCCGGCGTTGCGGCTGTCGTGGCACAAGTGGTTGTTGACCGCGCCGCTGTTCGGCAAGCTGGTCCGCGGGTACAACACGGCGCGCTTTGCCAGCACGCTGGCGATTCTGACCAGCGCGGGTGTGCCGATTTTGCGTGGGCTACAGGCTGCCGGAGAGACGTTGAACAACGTCGCGTTGAAGACCAACGTAGAGGATGCGTCGACGCGGGTGCGGGAAGGGACGTCATTGGCGCGCGCGTTGGCGGCACAGAATCAGTTTCCGCCGGTGTTGGTGCATTTGATTCGCTCTGGTGAGGCGACTGGGAATTTGCCTGCGATGTTGGAACGGGCAGCTCAAGGTGAGGCGCAGGAACTGGAGCGTCGTACGCTGTTCTTGACTGGTTTGCTGGAGCCGGCTTTGATCTTGACGATGGGGGTTGTGGTGTTGCTTATCGTCTTGGCCGTGCTCATGCCGATCATTGAGATTAATCAGCTGGTGCACTGAGTTTTTTGTTTGTGGTGCATCCCTTGTTTCATCCCCTGCCGGGGCTGACTCACTTTCTTTGTCTTGCCAAAGAAAGTAAGCAAAGAAAGGCGCGCCCGAGATGGCGAAACACGCCTTGAATTTATGTCGCAGAGAGGGAGAGAAGGCAAACTCGCTTCGCTCAAACAGCCTCCTCTCTTTTTCCTCTCTGCAACAGAAATTCAAGGCGCCATCTAGGGCAGGAAAGTCAAAAGCCAACCATCGGCACACCAGCCCAAACGACAAGGCCAACCTCGCGACGGGTTGGCCTTTGTTTTTGTCCTTTGACGTTGAGCCCTTGATGGCGCCTTGAATTTTTGTGAGCGGGCGGAAAAAGGAAGGAGGCTGTTTGAGCGAAGCGAGTTTGCCTCCTTCCCCGCACGGTCACACAAATTCAAGGGGAAGTCGCCATCTCGGGCGCGCCTTTCTTTTGCTTACTTTTCTTTGGCAAGACAAAGAAAAGTGAGTCGGTCCCGGCAGGGAACGAAACGGGGATGGACCACCAACACAAAAACCACGTCAACACACAACAACCCCGCTCATAGCGCCACCGCTTCATCGATAGGAAGCCGAGCACTGTCCCTCCACTCCAGCACGTAATCCGGCGTGCCAGCAGGCGCGGCTTCAACCACGGGCGGTAGCGGCAACAACGCCATCGGCAGCACCCCAGCCCACACCGGCAGATCCAGATCTTCAGCGTCATCCTTCGGACCACCCACGCGGACCTTGCACGCCGCTTCATCCAGCGGAATACACAGCACGGTAGTGGCAGCCAGCTCCTTCGCATTGCCGGGTCGCGCCTGCCTTGAACGACCGGGCGCGAGAACTTCCATGAAGGCATCCAACACCGCAGGCTTCTGCGCGTCAGGCACAACTTCAAACGCGCCATAGATGACAGCCGAGCGGTAGTTCATCGAATGGTTGAACGCCGAGCGCGCGAGCACCAAGCCGTCGATGTGCGTGATGGTCACGCAGACCTGCGCACCACTGCCCGCCAGCTTGAGCATGCGACTGCCATTGGAGCCGTGGATGTACAGGTGATTGCCCTCGCGCCAGCAAGCCGTGGGGATGCAGTGCACGCCGTGTGCATCGGCGAAGGCGATGTGGCAGACGTAGGCCTCGTCGAGGATGGCGTGCAGCGTGGTGCGGTCGTAGTGCGCCCGGTGCGCGACACGGCGGACACGGGTGCGGTCGGTGGACGGGGTGGCTTCAACGGTGGACATGCGCGGCTCCGGATGGGCAATCAACGTGCCGACGATAGAAAAACCGTGGCACCATGCGTAGACCCACCAAAACACACAATCTTGGAGCCACGATGGACTATGGCGTCTTGCTATCGAACTACGAGCGCACGGCTGCGCACGAAGCGGGTGCACGTGCCTCGCAGCAACATCGCCTCTACGCCTGCCTGCGCACGGCCATCCTGAGCGGTCAGATTGAAGAAGGCACACAACTGGCACCGACGCGCTCGCTGGCTGAAGAACTGGGCATCGCGCGCAACTCGGTGCTGTACGCCTATGAGCAACTCGCGGCCGAAGGCTTTGTGGTGAGCCGTCGGCAAGGCACGGTGGTGGCGCGTGTCGGCCTGCAGCAAACACCGGCGCTGGCACCGCAACCCGCGCCGGTGCTATCCCGCCGCGTTACCGGACTGGAGCGACCCAGCGGCGAGATGAGCGACCTGCTGCCCTTCCTGCCCGGCACGCCCGCATTGGATGAGTTTCCGCTGGCGCAATGGCGCCGTTGCGTGGAGCGTGGATGGCGCCGCATCGGCCCGGGCCAGATGGGCTACGGCTCGGTGGAAGGCAACGTGGCGCTGCGTCAGGCGGTGGCCGAGTACCTGCGCGTCTCACGCGGCGTACGTTGTGACGCGGCGCAGGTGTTCATCACTGATGGCACGCAGAACAGCCTGGACATGTGCGCCCGTGCGCTGGCCGACGCGGGCGATACCGCCTGGATCGAGAACCCCGGCTACTACGGCGCGCGCGCGGCCCTGCAAGCGGCAGACCTGCGCCTGGTGCCGATCGGCGTGGATGCCGATGGCCTCGCCCCAACCGCAGACGACTGGTGCGAGCACCCGCCAAAACTGGTCTACATCACGCCCTCACACCAATACCCGCTCGGCGCGGTGATGAGTCTGGAGCGGCGTCTAGCGTTGATTCAGCAAGCGCGCGCAGCCGGCGCGTGGATCATCGAAGACGACTACGACAGCGAATTCCGCCACACCGGTGCGCCGCTATCGGCCGTGCAGGGGCTCACCGCCGATGCGCCCGTCATCTACCTGGGCACGTTCAGCAAGATGTTGTTTCCGGCGCTGCGGCTTGGCTACATGGTCGTGCCGCCGGCCCTGGCGCCCGTGCTGCGCAAGGCAGCCGGCGCGATGATGCTGCGTGGGCGTGTCGCCGAGCAACTCGCACTGGCGGAGTTCATTGAGGCGGGGCATTTCACGCGGCACCTGCGGCGCATGCGGCGCCTGTACGGCGAGCGCCGCGATGCATTGCAAGCCGCCATCGAGCGCCATCTGACCGGCATGGTGACGGTGTCCGGCGGCGCGGGTGGCATGCACTTGTCCGCACGGCTCGACGCGCCGGTGCGCGACGTGGATGTGAGCACCGCGGCCCGCGCGCACGGGATGGTGCTACGGCCGCTGTCGCGTTTCTGCCTGCCGGGCACATTCACCCCGCAGTACAACGGCCTTGTGCTGGGTTACGGCAACGTGCCGGCCAGCATGATGGACGAGCTGGTCGTGCGCATCCGCAACGTCATCGAAACCTTGACCGGCTGATCATGGCCATCCTCGTGGCGGCGGCCAGTTCGGGCAGGTTCCAGCCCGCGCCCAGCAGCACGCGCCGCGTGTGCAAGTCCTCCAGCAGCACGACATCGTCCACCTGCTCGCCCAGGTAGCGCAGGCGCTTGTCGCGCACCTCCACATACCCCGATGGGTAGCGCTTCGCGAGCGACTGCCACACCCCATGCACGCCGACGGACTGCCGCGCGCCGCTCATCAGACACATCCCACTGTCGAGCGCGCGCCGGAATACGGTCGAGGCCAACCCGCGCCGCTGGTACGCCAACGCGTACTTCGAGTGCGGCGACCGCAGATGGGGATCGGCGCGCTTGTCCAGCTCGATCAAGCGGTTGAAGACCGTGTAGCCGGCGAGGCGCCGCGCCGCCACGTCTTCGATATAGACGTAGATCTCGCCATCGGCTTCGCGCGTGTGAATGCGGAAGCCCGGCAAGGTATTGTCGTCCAACGTCATGCCATGCAGCGGCGTGCCGGGCGTTTGCATGCGTTCATACAGCGCGTCGAGTTCGCGTTCGATGTCTTCGTTGTTGAAGTCGACGTCGGTGCGCAGGCCGAGCGGCGCAACCCACCGACGCAGCGACTGCACCATCGATGCCAACGTCGGCAAAACCGGTGGCGGCATGGGGAATGTCAACGTGGCGTTCATGCTGCCTCCGCCCAGTAGCCGCTGATGAGCCGTGCGGGTGGCTCGGCCGCGCGGATACGCGCACTGGCCGGCCAGTCGTCCATGCGCACGTTCAGGCCCGCGTGAATGCCGTAGCCTGGCCCCGCGACGATGGCACCGCCCGCCTCCACGCCCTCGCCCGCGCGGATGGCGCCGCTGGCCTCGATATCGCCCCAGGCCTTGATGCCCCAGCCCGCTTCAATGTGCGAGCCCGCACGCAAATCCGCCCCCGCCAAAATGCCGTGCGCACTCACGATGGATGCCTCGCTGCTCACCTCCCCGCCGGCGCGCAGGCCCTTGCCACAACGCACGTTGCCGCACGCAGCCAGCGCCTCGCCGATCAGCAAGTCGTCGGCCACGTCGATGTCGGCATCGCAATGCAGATCACGATGCACGCGCGCGACGCCACCAACATGCAATGCGCCAGTGGTCGCCACGCTCCAGCCGACGCGCAGGTCACCGCCCACGTGGACGGTGCCATCGCAGTAAAGGCCGGCCTTGGCTTCGAGATCGCCGCCGGTGGTGATCGATTCGCCGGCGCGCACACCACCGCCAGCACGGATCGCTTGGCCCGCGCGCAACACGCCATCCACGTGGATGCCGCCACGTACAACAATCGTGCCCGCAAAAACCAGCGCATCCGCCTCGATGTCATCGGCTTCGAGCACGGCGTCGGTCGGGCCAAAGTTGTCGAGCAGCCAGATGGCATCGGTGATACGGCCCTCGCGCACGAGGCTGTCGAGCAGGTGTTGGTAATCGGTGCCGTTATGGCGGTTGCGGATGTACCAGCGATAGCCAGCCGCGCAAGGCTGCTTAGCCTTGATGAAGTTCTGGGTGAGTTCCATGGCAGTTCCTGCGCCCGGCAACCTAGCGATCAACGATCAGCGATCAACCAGCAGATGGCGGACGGACTGGTGCCGACACGGGTGGTGTCGAACCAGCGTTAAGAGATGAGACTGAGTGGAAGTGGCCGTACGGGGCAGAGGCGCCAGATGGGCGGTGCCCCGCACGGCTTACGAAAGCCGGGCGAGCAGGAAGTGCCGGAGGGCTACGTGCGTGCCGGGCATGTCATGCGACACCCCGCTGCACACGCGCGTGCAGCCGGCCGGCAGCGTGTGCCGGGGCTGTGCGTGGAGGGAAGTGGTGCCGAACAACATGATGCGGATCGAATGAGGGAAATGCAGAGATAACCGCGGAGGATGGCGACGTCGTGCGGCAATGTCCAGACGACGAGTGCTCCAACCTTGGCTTGTTGACGCAAGTTTGCCGATTCGGCCGTCAACGTTGCATGCACCGCACAACTTTCGTCCACAGACACGCCAACGCTACGCACGCGTGCACGAGACGCTACAACCTCGGGAAAACCCACCCCCATTCTTGCTGCGTTGCACGGTGTTCGGAATGTCACGCGATGCTACGATGCCCCGACCCAAAGCTGTCTGCCAGTTTCCACAAGAAGCGGCGCGGGCAGCATCAAAAGAGACCTGCTGTCGGTGATCCCGACACACCCCACCCGGAGCACGCATGAATGCCCCTCTGAACGACGCGCTACGCCGCGCGCTCGAAACCGTTTCCCTGGACGACAAATACACGCTTGAGCGTGGCCGCATCTATATCAGCGGCACGCAGGCACTGGTGCGTCTGCCGATGCTGCAGCAGGAGCGCGACCGCGCCGCTGGGCTCAATACGGCAGGTTTCATCTCCGGCTATCGCGGCTCGCCGCTGGGCGCGCTGGACCAGGCCTTGTGGAAGGCCAAGAAGCATCTGGCCGGGCACAACATCGTCTTCCAAGCGGGGCTCAATGAAGACCTGGCCGCCACGGCGGTCTGGGGCTCGCAGCAGGTGAATCTGTATCCGAACGCCAAGTTCAGCGGCGTGTTCGGCATGTGGTACGGCAAGGGTCCAGGTGTGGACCGCACGATCGACGTGTTCAAGCACGCCAACTCGGCCGGCTCGTCCGCGCATGGCGGGGTGCTGGTGCTGGCGGGCGATGACCACGCCGCCAAGTCGTCCACGCTGGCGCACCAGTCGGAGCACGTCTTCAAGGCGGCCGGCATTCCGGTGCTGTATCCGTCCAACGTGCAGGAATACCTCGATTACGGCCTGCACGGCTGGGCGATGAGCCGCTACTCCGGCCTGTGGGTATCGATGAAGTGCGTGACGGACGTGGTGGAATCGTCCGCCTCGGTTGACGTCGACCCGCATCGCGCCGAGATCATCCTGCCCGAAGATTTCATCATGCCGCAGGGCGGCCTGAACATCCGCTGGCCCGATCCGCCGCTGGTGCAGGAAGCCCGTCTGCTCGACTACAAGTGGTACGCCGGCCTGTCGTACGTGCGTGCCAACAAGCTCGACCGCGTGGTGATGGATTCGCCGCAGGCACGCTTCGGCATCATGACCGCCGGCAAGGCGTACCTGGACGTGCGCCAGGCGCTGGTCGACCTCGGCCTCGACGAGGAAACCTGCCGCCGCATCGGCATCCGCCTGTACAAGGTCGGCTGCGTGTGGCCGCTGGAAGCGCACGGCGCACGCGCCTTTGCCGAAGGGCTGCAAGAGATTCTGGTGGTAGAAGAGAAGCGCCAGATCCTCGAATACCAGCTCAAGGAAGAGCTGTACAACTACCGCGACGACGTGCGCCCGCGCGTGTACGGCAAGTTTGACGAGCGCGACAACGCCGGCGGCGAATGGTCGGTGCCGATGGCCAACTGGCTGCTGCCGGCGCACTACGAGCTGTCGCCCGCGCTGATCGCCCGCGCCATCGCCACGCGGCTGGAGAAGTTCGAGCTGCCATCGGACGTGCGCGCACGCATTGCCTCGCGCATCGCCATCATCGACGCCAAAGAGAAGGCGCTCGCCAAGCCGCGCATCACCGCCGAGCGCAAGCCGTGGTTCTGCTCGGGCTGCCCGCACAACACGTCGACCAACGTACCGGAAGGCTCGCGCGCGCTGGCCGGCATCGGCTGCCACTACATGACCGTGTGGATGGACCGCCGCACCGACACCTTCAGCCAGATGGGTGGTGAAGGCGTGGCGTGGATCGGCCAGATGCCCTTCTCGGGCGACCAGCACGTGTTCGCCAACCTGGGCGACGGCACGTACTACCACTCGGGCCTGCTGGCGATTCGCGCGTCGATTGCGGCCAAGGTGAACATCACCTACAAGATCCTCTACAACGACGCCGTGGCCATGACGGGCGGCCAGCCGGTGGACGGCCCGCTGTCGGTGCCGCAGATTGCCGCGCAGGTGCATGCCGAAGGCACGTCGCGCATCGTCATCGTTACGGACGAGCCGGAGAAGTACAACGCGGCGATCAAGCTGCCGGAAGGCGTGACCGTGCATCACCGCGATCGTCTCGATGCGATTCAGCGCGAGCTGCGCGAAGTGCAAGGCACCAGCGTGCTGATCTACGACCAGACCTGCGCCACCGAGAAGCGCCGTCGCCGCAAGCGCGGCACGATGGTGGACCCGGCACGCCGCGCGTTCATCAATGACGCGGTGTGCGAAGGCTGCGGCGACTGCTCGGTCAAGTCGAATTGCTTATCCGTCGAGCCGCTGGAAACGGAGCTGGGCACCAAGCGCAAGATCAACCAGTCGTCGTGCAACAAGGATTTCTCGTGCGTGAATGGCTTCTGCCCGAGCTTTGTGACGGCTGAAGGTGCGCAGGTGCGCAAGCCCGAATCGCACGGTGTGTCGATGAGCGGCCTGCCGCTGCTGCCGCATCCTGAACTGCCCGCCATCCAGCGCGCATACGGCGTGCTGGTGACCGGCGTGGGCGGCACGGGCGTGGTGACCATTGGTGGCCTGCTCGGCATGGCCGCGCACATCGAGGGCAAGGGCGTGACCGTGCTCGACATGGCGGGCCTGGCGCAGAAAGGCGGCGCCGTGCTCTCGCACGTGCAGATCGGTGAGCGTCCGGATTCGATCCACGCCACGCGCATCGCCATGGGCGAAGCGGACCTCGTGATCGGCTGTGATGCGATCGTCTCGGCGTCGGACGAAGTGCTGTCGAAAGTGCAGCACGGCCAGACGCGCGCCATCATCAACAGCACGGCCTCCCCCACGGCCGACTTCATCAAGAACCCGAACTGGCGCTTCCCGGGCAGCTCGGCGGAAGCCGACATCCGCGCCGCCATCGGTGATGCCTGCGCGTTTGAAGATGCCAACACGCTGGCCGTACGCCTGCTGGGCGATGCGATCTTCACCAACCCACTGGTGCTGGGCTTCGCGTGGCAGAAGGGCTGGATTCCGCTGACGTACGACGCGCTGCTGCGAGCGATCGAACTCAACGGCGTGGCCGTCGAGAAGAACAAGACCGCGTTCGAATGGGGCCGCCACCTCGCGCAAGACCGCGATGCGGTGCTGAAGCTGGCCGACGATGCGCCGCGTGCCAAGGCGGACGTCATCGCCCTGCCCTCGCTGGACACGCTGATCGCCCGCCGTGTCGATCTGCTGACTGCGTACCAGAACGCTGCCTACGCTGCCGAGTTCCGCGCGGTTGTCGAGCGTGTGCGTGCAGCCGAAACGGCGGTGGTTGGCGCTGGCCAAACGCTCGCCCTGACCGAAGCTGTGGTGCGCAACCTGTCCAAGCTGATGGCGTACAAGGACGAATACGAAGTCGCCCGCCTGTACACCGACCCGGCCTTCCTCGACAAGCTGCGCGCACAGTTCGAAGGCGAACCCGGTCGCGACTACCAGCTCAACTTCTGGCTCGCGCCGCCCGTAACGGCCAAGCGTGACGAGAAGGGCCACTTGATCAAGCAGCGCTTCGGCCCGAACACGATGCGCCTGTTCAAGCTGCTGACCAAGCTCAAGGGCCTGCGCGGCACGGCGTTCGATGTGTTCGGCAAGACCGAAGAGCGCCGCACCGAGCGCGCGCTGATCGGCGAATACCGTGCGCTGGTGGATGAACTGGTGAAGGGGCTGTCGGCGCAGAAGCTGGCGCAGGCCGTGGAACTGGCCCGCCTGCCGGAAGACATCCGCGGCTTCGGCCACGTGAAGGAAGCCAACCTGGCAGCAGCACGCATCCGCTGGAACAAGCTGCTCGCGCAGTGGCGTGACCCGGCGGCAGCGCAGCGCGCAGCCTGATCGGCTTTAGGCATCGCCATGAAAAAACGGAGGCTTCGGCCTCCGTTTTTCTTTGCGCATGTGGATAATTAGCCCGGCACGATCTGCTGCGCGTAGTCGTACAGGTCTTGCAGAATGTTCTGCGCGCGCGCATCGCCTTTCTCTGTAGCTTCCGCGCCCAATTGCTGCAGCCGCTCACCGAAGGCTTCGAAGGTGAGATAGCCGCCGACGCCTTCAAACAGCCGCTCGGCACGCAACTGCTCCCACTGCTCGTATTCGTCCTCGGACAGCGTGTCGGGGAAGTTGCGTGCGCGGTAGTGAAACAGCAGCTCCGGCAGGCGCGCATCAGCAAACTCGGGGTGCAGGCGCGCGAGTTGTTCGCCGGACAGGGTGCGCAGTTCGTTCAGCGTGCGGCGATCGTCGTTACTGACGAAGCCGCCGTAGAGATTCTGGTCGACATCTTCGATCGGTTCCAGCTCACGGGCGTAGACCTGGCGCCACGTTTCGCGCAGGTCGGGCGCACTCTGGGCGATGCCGGCGTGGCGTTCGATGGTGGCGAAGTCGATGCCCCAACGCTCCGCCTGCGCCGGCTGCAGCGTCTTCATGTTGCTAATGACGATGGGCGACTTGTTGATGTGGATCGTCTTGATCGGCAGGCGTGTGGTGCCTTCAGCCAGGTCGGCGGTGCGCGTGAACATGCGCTCGCGGATGGTGGCGACGTCCATGTCGAACAGCTCCGACGGATCGAACGCCAAGTCCCACACGATCAGCTCGTTCTTGTTGGTCGGGTGCCCACCCAGCGGCCAGACGACGGCCATGCAGCCGCGCTCCACGCCGTACATGCCGGAAATGTGCAGCAGCGGGCGCGGCGCATCGCCAATCTCGGCGACCACGCGGTCTTTCTTGCGCAGTGCCAGGCAGAAGTCGAACAGGCGCGGCTGGGCGTTGCGGATCAGGCGCGCCAGTGCAATCGTCGCGCGCACGTCGGACACGGCGTCGTGTGCAGCCTCATGTACGAGCCCGTTGGCTTGCGAGAGATGCTCCAACTTGAAGCTCGGCTTGCCGTCTTCGTGCTTCGGCCACTGGATGCCTTCGGGGCGAAGTGCCCACGTGGTACGCACCACGTCGAGCAGGTCCCACCGGCCGCATTCGTTCTGCCACTCGCGAGCATACGGGTCGATCAGGTTGCGCCAGAACAGGTGGCGCGTGACCTCGTCGTCAAAGCGGATGGTGTTGTAGCCGACGCCGATGGTGCCGGGCGCGCCCAGTTCGCGCTCGATGGCCTGCGCGAATTGGTATTCCGGCACGCCCTGCTTGGCGCACTGCTGCGGCGTGATGCCGGTGATCAGGCACGACACGGGGTCCGGTAGCCAGTCGTTGGAGGGCTGGCAGAACAGCTCCACGGGCTCGCCGATTTCGTTGAGTTCGGCATCGGTGCGGATACCCGCGAACTGCGCCGGGCGATCGCGGCGTGGCACAGCGCCGAAGGTTTCGTAGTCGTGCCAGAGGAAGGTGGGCGTGACAGGCAAAGCGGTGGCTCGCAAGAAAAATGGCCAGAGATGCCGGCATGCTAACAGCCTTGCCGATGGCGTCCGGCAGCCAGCCAGCCGTTGATGCACATCAACCCGCATCCGGCGGGCGTTGACCAGACTGGTAGCAACTCCCCCCTCTCCTGGAGATGTCTCATGGCCCGGTCGATGAAAGCGGCAGTTGTCCACGCCTTTGGCGAACCCTTGCGCATTGAGGAAGTGCCGGTTCCAACACCTGGGCGCGGGCAGATTCTCGTCAAAATCGCGGCCTCGGGCGTCTGCCATACCGACTTGCACGCCGCCGACGGCGACTGGCCGGTCAAGCCAAGCCTGCCGTTCATCCCCGGGCACGAGGGCGTGGGCTACGTAGCGGCCGTGGGCGAAGGCGTCACCAACGTCAAGGAAGGCGACCGCGTGGGCGTGCCCTGGCTCTACACCGCGTGCGGCCATTGCGAGCACTGCCTCTCCGGCTGGGAGACCCTCTGCCACGAGCAACAGAACACCGGCTACTCCGTCAACGGCGGGTATGCCGAATACGTATTGGCCGGCCCGAACTACGTCGGCCACCTCCCGGCGCAAGTCAGCTTTGAAGAGATCGCGCCGATCCTCTGCGCGGGGGTGACGGTCTACAAGGGCATCCGCATGACGGATACACGGCCCGGCCAGTGGATCGCCATCTCGGGCATCGGCGGGCTGGGGCACGTGGCGGTGCAGTACGCGATTGCCATGGGCCTGCATGTGGTGGCCGTGGACGTGGCGCCCGACAAGCTGGCACTGGCACGCGAACTGGGCGCCAAACTGATCGTCGATGCATCTCAGCAGGACCCGGCAGCCGTCATCCAGAAGGAGGTGGGCGGGGTGCACGGCGTGCTGGTAACGGCCGTGTCGCGCAGCGCGTTTGCGCAGGCGCCGGGCATGGTGCGGCGCGGCGGTACGATTTCGCTCAACGGGCTGCCGCCGGGGGATTTTCCGTTGCCGATTTTCTCCACCGTGCTCAACGGCATCACGGTGCGCGGCTCGATTGTCGGCACGCGGCGCGACTTGCAGGAATCGCTACAGTTTGCCGCCGAAGGCCTGGTACGCGCCCACATCCACCGTGACAAGCTCGACAACATCAACCAGGTGTTCGCCGATCTGAAGGCCGGCAAGGTGGATGGCCGCATCGTGCTCACACTCTGAAGCGACACGGTGGCCGGGCGCGTAAGCTGTCAGCATCACATTCTCTACCGCACCGCCATGCGCATCCTCTTCTTCAGCAGCCACCGTTATGACGAAGACAGCTTCCGCGCCGCCATGGCGCGGGGTGGTCAGCCCTTCGATCTGGTCTTCCAGCGCACCCATCTGGACGCGCACACTGCGCCGCTGGCGGCGGGGTTCGAGGTGGTATGCCCGTTCGTCAATGATTGCCTCAACGCCGATGTGCTGGCCGCGCTCGCTGCGGCGGGCACGCGGCTGATCGCGTTGCGCTCGGCGGGGTTCAACCACGTTGATCTGGCGGCCGCACAGCGCCTGGGGCTGACGGTGGTGCGCGTGCCGGCCTATTCGCCGCACGCGGTGGCCGAGCACGCGGTCGGCATGATCCTCACGCTCAACCGGCGCCTGCATCGCGCTTGCAATCGCACGCGCGAGGGCGACTTTTCGCTGGATGGCCTGCTCGGCTTCGACCTGCACGGTAAGACGGTCGGCGTGGTCGGCACCGGGCAGATCGGGCAGGTGTTCGCACGCATCATGACCGGCTTCGGCTGCCGGGTGCTGGCGTCCGATCCGTTTCCTCTGGCCTCGCTGACGGCGCTAGGGGTGACGTATCTACCGCTGCCGGCGTTGCTGGCGCAGTCCGACATCGTGAGCCTGCACTGCCCGCTCAATGCGGACACACACCACCTGATCGACGCCGGTGCGATCGCCAGCATGAAGACCGGTGCGATGCTCATCAACACGAGCCGCGGCGGCCTGGTCGACAGCCCCGCCCTGATCCATGCGCTCAAGACCGGCCAGCTCGGCCACCTCGGGCTGGATGTGTACGAGGAAGAAGCCGACCTGTTCTTCGAAGACCGCTCCGCCGACGTGCTGCAAGACGACGTGCTGGCGCGGCTGCTGACGTTTCCCAACGTCATCGTCACGGCGCACCAGGCGTTCTTCACGCGCGAGGCGCTGGCGGGTATTGCCGACACCACGCTCGCCAACGTGGCGGCGTGGGCGGCCGGCGCGCCCGTCAACGTGGTGAAAGCCTAGGCGACGTCCGCTTTCGGCCGGGACAACTCGCTCTCGCCCTCTTTCACATAGATGGAGTTGCGCGGCTTGGCCAGCACGCGGCGCACCATCGGCTCGAAGAACGACAGGGGCAGGTTGTCGTAGTCCGGCATGAACGCGGCAGCATCGTACTTGGCGCAAAACTCGGCGGTGCGCTCGAACAGCGCGGGCTGGCTGCGGTATTGCTCGCGCAGGTTGCGGTCCAGGCCCAGGTGGTGGAAGAAGTAGTAGCCCTGGAAGATGCCGTGCTTCTCGACCATCCACAGGTTCTCGGGGCTGACGAAGGGCTTGAGGATGGCCGCAGCGATGTCCGGGTGGTTGAAGCTGCCCAGCGTGTCGCCAATGTCGTGCAGCAGCGCACAGACCACGTATTCCTCGTCGCGGCCATCGCGATGGGCCAGCGTGGCGGTTTGCAGGGAGTGTGCGAGCCGGTCGATCGGGAAGCCGCCGCAGTCGCCGTCGAGCAGCTTCAGGTGCGCGAGCACGCGGTCAGGCAGTGCGCGGGCGTAGGGCATGAACTCGGCCGAGATGGCGGCCCAGTCCTCGCGCGTGCCGCGCTCCATGTGGGAAAACGTCGCGCGTGCGGCGGTGTCGTGCGTCATGGGGTGTCTCCTTCGTCGCCTGAACGGGTCTGGAATGCCGCGTCATGGGTGCGCAGCTTGGTGGGCGTTATTGCTGTGGATAACCACTGTGGACAACTGCTGTGGATAACCCTTGTGAATAACTCGGAAGCATTGTCTGCCCAGGCCTTGCCGGCAGACTGTCAAGCGTTTGACAATGGCCGCACCGCCCTTGCCGCATCCTGCCGTCATGCCCCCAGACGCCTCCCATACCGCTTCCGCCCCGACGCCGGGGCAACTGGCCCAGGGCTGGCTGCGCGATGCCCCTGCCGCGTTGCTGGCCGAGATTGCGCCCACCGCGCGTCTCATCACCTACCCCGACGGCGAGTGCATCCACCCGCACGGCGGACCGGCCCAGGGCATGTTCCTGATCGTGCGCGGCCGCGTACGCATCAGCCGGACGACGGACGGCGGCAGCGAGCTGGTCTACGGCGTGCTGCGGGCCGGCGAGTGGTTTGGTGAGATCGCCCTCATCGACGGCGGCGGCCGCACGCACAGTGCCCACGCCCAAGGGCCGACCACCCTGATCCTGCTGGGCACCGCGGCATTTGCGCGCGTGGTGTCCGCCTATCCGGCCGGCATGTGGGCGCTGATGCAGCAGCTCTGCCAGCGGATCCGGCTGATCTTCGACGAGTTCGAGCACGCCAGCGAAATGCCCGCCGATGCGCGCCTCGCCCAGCGCCTGCTGCAACTCGCTCGCGCCGGTGACGGCCATACCGTGGCCGCCAGCAATGAAGAGCTGGGCCGCATGCTGGCGCGCTCGCGGCAGACCATCTCCAAATACCTGCAGGCGTGGCAGCGCGCCGGGTGGATTCGTTGCCACTACAGAACGGTGGACATTGTCGATACGCCGGCACTGCGCGCGCTCGCGGGCCGCCACTAGCCGAGCACTCCGTCGATCGGGCACGCGCGATTCAGCACACGCCGCTAGAATTTCCCACACGCTACGCAGGCCCACCGCCCCTTCGCTTCCGCCTCCATGACCTCCCCGCTCTCGCCGGCCTCGCCCGAAGGCCGGCGCCTTGTGTTGCTGCTTGGCCTCGCGCAAACGGTCTCGTGGGGCACGCTGTATTTCACCTTCACCGTCTTCCTGGCGCCGATGCATGACACGCTCGGCTGGGCACGGCCGTTTCTGGCGGGCGGGTTCTCGCTGGGGCTGCTGGTGTGGGCGCTGTGCTCGTTCTGGGTGGGGCGCGCGCTGGATCGCTGGCCCGCGCGCCGCGTGATGGGCACCGGCACGATGCTGGCGGCGGGGAGCCTGTTGGCGTGGTCGCTGGTCTCCCATCCAACCGCGTTCCTATTGCTCTGGCTGCCGATAGGCGTGGCCATGGCCACCACGCTGTACGACCCCGCCTTCGTCGTGCTGCGCCAGGCGTTTGGCGATGCCTATCAGCGGCCCATCATCGGGCTCACGCTGATCGCAGGGTTCTCCAGCACGATCTGTATTCCGCTGGCGCAATGGGGGGTGGAGCACATCGGCTGGCGGCATACGCTGCAGGTGTTTGCCCTGGCGCAGGTGCTGATCTGCCTGCCAGTGCATCTGCGATTGCGCGTGCAGCCGCCCCAGCAGGCATCAGCGAATACCGTCGATGATCCCGCGCGGATCCCCACCTCGCACACCTCGGCATGGCGCATGGTGTTGCGCCTGCCCGTGTTCTGGGCCGTGGTGCTGGCCTTCGTGGCCATCAGCCTGATCGCCACGGTGCTCGGCGCCCATCTGATTCCGCTGCTCTCCGAAAAGGGCGTGCCGACGGGCCGCCAATTGCTGATCGCGGCGCTCATTGGCCCGGCGCAAGTCCTCGGCCGGCTGGCGATGATGCGTTTTCGCTTGGCGCACCCCGTTCGCGTCGCCCCGGCCACGTATGCTGCAATGGCCGTGGCGCTCGTTCTGCTGGCGCTCTCCAGCGGGCCGCTGTTGCTGGCTTTCGCGCTCATCTACGGTGCCGCCAACGGCATCAACACCATGCTGCGCGCGATCGCCATGCCGGAGCTGGTGTCGCGCAACCAGTACGCCACCCTCAACGGCCTGATGATGACGCCCGTACTGCTGGCCCAGGCCAGTGCTCCCTGGCTCGGCGCGCTGCTGTGGAAAGCGACCGGCGGCTACGCAGCCGTGGAATGGGCGATGGTGGCCTGCGCGCTCGTCGCCCTGTGCGCCTTCACGTATGGGCTCCGGCACGCGCACACGCGTACGGCGCCGGATGGTGCACAGCCCGCCGAAGCGACGCCGACGCCATGACGATATCGTCACTTAAACCGCGGAAGATTACTATTAGGAACCTTTGCTGACGCGAATCTGTCATTGAAACACGAGACGTGATGTTTCATTCTCATGTTAGAAGCGGTCCGCTTTTTGCGGCACCGCCAACGGAGGACGCGCCGTGTCACAGGCTCATCAAGCAACATCACCCGCAAGCCAGCCGATGCCGTGGTCGATGCAGGAAATCGACTACGGCGGCATCAACGTCGCGCGCGTGCGCGAGAACCGCACGCTCTTCTACCTGGTGGTCTGCGCTTCCTTCGTGGAAAGCGGCTCCGACCTCTACGCCGGCAACCTCGCCCAGTACTACGCCGACCAGCCCGAAGCCGCACACTGGCTGACGCACCACTGGGAGCGCGAAGAGCTGCAGCATGGCCGCGCGCTGCGCCGCTACGTCGAAACCGTCTGGCCCGAGTTCGACTGGAAACACGGCTACGCCCGCTTCTTCGAGGAATACTCCGTCACCTGTTCCGTCGACCAGTTCGAGCCGACGCAGGCACTGGAAATGGTGGCGCGCTGCGTGGTCGAGATGGGCACCGCCACCTTCTACCGAGCCATCGCCCAGGCCGCCGCCGAGGCCGACGAGCCCGTGCTGCGCGATCTCGCCAGCCGCATCTCGGCCGACGAGGTCCGGCATTACAAACACTTCTTCCGTTTCTTCAACGCCTGCAACGCACGCGAAGGCGTCGGCCGTATGCGGGTGCTCAAGGCACTTGCCTCGCGCCTGCGCGAGATCAAGAACGAAGATTCGATGATCGCCCTGCGCAACGTGCTGCGCATCGAACGCGGCGAGGAAAACGTGCCCGAAGCCGACGTGCGCGCGCTCAACTCCAGCGTGAGCGCGATGGTGCGGGCGCACCTGCCGATCGACATGGCAGCCAAGATGCTGCTCAAACCGCTGCGGCTGCGCCCGGGGTTGGAGCGCTCGATCCGGCCGCCGTTGGTCGCGCTGGTGCGGCGGGTGATTCTGCACTGAACGCACCGTGCGCGATGGGCCAACAAAAAACCCGGGCCGAAGCCCGGGTTCTCTTATCTAGCCGACGAAGCGTCGATTAGAACTTGTGGCGCAGGCCAACCACGGCGCCCATTTGGTTGTTGTTATTGCCCGGCGCCGAATCCACGTCGCCGAAGCCAGCCACACCCAGATTCGTACCGTTGCTGTTCTTGGCGTAGGCCAGGTTCAGGTAGGCATCGGTGCGCTTGGACAGTGCGTAGTCGCTACCCACAACGAACAGCCACGGGTTGCCCGTACCGGCCGTCTTGAAGTTTTGGTAGTACGCGGTGCCCGTCAACGACAGCGCCGGGGTCACTTGGTAGCCAGCGCCCAGCCAGTACAGGTTCGAGCGCGAAGACGACTGGTCAGCAGCCAGCAGGTGGCTGGCATTGCGCCAGCGGTAGCCCGCGTACAGCTTGGCCGGCCCAAAGGCGTACGTGCCGGCAACGGTAGCGCGTTGCGTCTTGGCGTTAGCCAGTGCGTCCGAGTTACCGTTCACTTGGTCATACACAGCACCAACTGCGAACGGGCCGCTAGCATAGTTCAAGCCGGCGCTCCACTCACGGCCCAGCTTGTTATTGCCGGCAACCTCTTGGCCATCGGAACGCGTCGAGTACAGCGCCGAAGCCGTCAGACCACCGAACGTACCGACGTACTTCACGGCGTTGTCAGCGCGACCAGCCAGAGCAGCGTCTTGCGAAGCGATCGAGTAACGCGAGGCGATGGCCATCGGGTCGTACTGCAGCGCGAAGTCAAACAGCAGGTTCGTCTGACGACCCAGGGTCAATTGACCCCACTGGCCTTGCAAACCAACGTAAGCGGCGCGGCCGAACAGGCGATTGCCTTGCGCCGAACGGCCATCGTCGATGTTGAAGCCGCTTTCCAGGTTGAAGATGCCCTTCAGGCCGCCGCCCAGGTCTTCAACGCCACGCAGGCCCCAACGCGAACCCGACATGTTGCCCGACTGCAGTGCAACGCGCGAATCGCCACTGCCCGGGGCCTTGTTGACCCACTCGACACCAGCGTCAGCCACGCCGTACAGGGACACGCTCGATTGTGCAAATGCGCCTGCGGAAACCAGGGCTGCGGCAGCGGCCGCAAACAGCTTGATCTTCATATCGTTTTCCTTGAAAAACACTATCGCAAGGATTTGCGATCGGCGGCCATTATGTATGCCGACACCGCAGATCAAACAATGAACGAGATCACGCTGTGGTAAATATGAAACCCAATATGCCAATCAAATATTTATCTTGTGAATCAAAGACTTACATAACAATTTCCCCAACATTAAGCAGACCCCACAAGAACAGAATCCGTCGGCTTACAAAGTGTAAGCCGTTCGCTTATCAAAATAAGTCGATTGACGATAAAAATTGAAGTCTTGAGGGAGCACTGTTTTCGCTTATGATGCGGTCCGAAGCTTGAATGACAGTTTCACAGCTTCATATCGACTTTAAGAGACCGCCCAACAGCGGTCTTTTTTTTTTTGCTCGAATGCCGGTCGATCAGGCAGAGGGGCCGATCTTCTTGGTGATGCGGTGTTTGAAGGTGGACACCGTCTTGGGCGAGATGCCCAGACGCTTGGCGATCGCGGTGTTCCGATGGCCTTCTGCGACGAGTTGGTTCACGCGCATTTCGCGCTTGGTGAGCGTGGCGAGGCCGGCGCCTTCCGACGAGCCCATCGCGGAAGTCGGGAACGACAGGTAGCCGCGCGCGGCCAGCAGGAGCGCCGCTGTCAACACGGACGTCGCTTCGGATTTGGGAACGTAAGCGTTGGCGCCGGCGAGGAAGGCAAGGCGCGCCTCGTTGCCGGTGGTCTCGGCGGAGGTCATCACCAGGCCGATGTCTTGCTGCTGGGCGCGCACGCGGCGCACGAGTTCAAGGCCATCCAGGCCGGGCAGGTTCATGTCGACGATGGCCAGCTTGGGCCGCGCCGAGCGGATCAGTTGCAGGCCCTGCGCGCCATCAGCGGCGGTGGCGACGAGTTGCAGGTGCGGTGAACCCGCAAGCAACGCCTGGATGGACTCCAGGACGATGGGGTGGTCGTCGATGGCGACGACGGAATGAAAGGCGTGACCGACAGATGACATGGACGTTGGCGCTTGAGCTGGTGGGTCGCCCGCCACGTTCCGTTGCAAAAAGAACCGGCGGATAGCCTGGTGCGAGCGCCCCGGCACCGCCGCAGTTCCATCCGGTACAGCTTTGCACAGATTGACTGCTCGATCGGGGGCAATTGCTACACGGTGTCAACGATCCGTGCCGCAACCGCCTCATGTCAGCCGAAAGACATCCACCGCGCCACGCAATTCCTGGGCTTGCTGACGAAGGCTCTCCGCGGCAGCGGCGGCCTCCTCCACCAGCGCAGCATTCTGCTGCGTCACTTCATCCATCGACGTCACCGCGCGGTTGACCTCTTCGATGCCCTGCGACTGCTCACGGGAGGCGTGGCTGATCTCGCCCATCAGGCCGGCGATGCGTTCCACGCGCGTGACGATGTCCTGCATGGCGTCGCCCGCACCGCGCGCGGCTTCGTTGCCGGCCTGCACTTCCTCCACCGAGCGGTTGGTCAATTCCTTGATCTCCTTGGCGGCCGCCGCGCTGCGCTGGGCAAGGCTGCGCACTTCGCCGGCCACGACAGCAAAGCCGCGGCCCTGCTCTCCGGCACGCGCCGCTTCCACCGCAGCATTCAGCGCGAGGATGTTGGTCTGGAAGGCGATGCCATCGATGATGCCGGTGATATCGGCAATCTTCTGCGCCGTCGCGTGGATGCCTGACATGGTGCCGACCAGCCGCTCGACCGTCTGCCCGCCGGCGTTGGCCGCCTCGCTGGCAGACTGCACCATATCGTGCGCATGCTGGGCGCTGTCGGCGTTCTGGCGCACGGTGGCGGCCAATTCTTCGATGCTCGAAGCTGTGCGCTCCAGGCTGCCGGCCTGGG
Source organism: Ralstonia sp. 25C (assembly GCF_051904805.1). NCBI lineage: Bacteria > Pseudomonadati > Pseudomonadota > Betaproteobacteria > Burkholderiales > Burkholderiaceae > Ralstonia > Ralstonia sp. 25C. The sequence continues at coordinate 1,782,021 of NZ_CP196737.1, forward strand.
CTTCCGTGCGGGCAGACAGGTCGGCATTGCCGGCGGCGATCTGGCCGGTGCTCGAAGCGATGGTGGAGGCACTGGTGCGGACCTTGTCGACGATGCCCGTAAGGCCGTCGCCGACGCCGTTCACGGCGCGCATGAGCTGACCGATTTCGTCGCGGCGGGCAGCGGGCAGGCGATGCGTGAGATCGCCAGCGGCCACGCGCTGGGCCACGTTCACCACCTCGGCCAGCGGCGTACTCACGGCGCGGCGCAGCATCCAGTACAGGCCGCCGGCCAGCAGTGCGCCCAGGGCCAGGCCCAGGAGCAGGAAGCGGTTGCGCGCGGAAACCAGGTCGGCTTCCAGCTCATCCACATAGGCCGTGCCGGCAATCACCAGCTTCCAATCCGGGTATTGCGTGAACACGGTGAAGCGTTCACGCGTGGTACCGCCATCGGCGTCGGCGAGCGTATGGCGCAGCGTGCCGTCCTTGCGTTCGATCATCTCGCGCACCCAGGCCAGACCATCGGCGTCTTTGGCGTCGAGCAGGTTCCTGCCTTCACGCGCGGTGTTGCGGTCGATCAGCACCTTGCCTTGATCCGCGCCCGGCTTGCCGTCGATGACGAAGTAGCCGCCCGTCTGGCCGATGCCGTGCGCGCGGATCTTGTCCTTGAGCAGCGCGAGTTCCGAGCGCACGTCCACGCCCACGTACAGCGCGCCAATGACCTTGCCCGAGGCGTCACGGACGGGCTCGTACTTGCTCATGTAGGGCACGCCGAAGAGCCACGCCAGGCCGCGGAACGGCTCGCCGGCCATCAGCGCCTTGTAGCTCGGGTGTGCGCGATCGAGCAGCGTGCCGACGGCGCGTTCGCCGTTTTCCTTCTTGAGCGAGGTGGTCACGCGCACGAAATCATCACCGGTGCGGGCGAACACGGTGGCGATGGTGCCGCCGGTGCGCGCGAAGAACTTGTCGGGCACGGTGAAGTTGAGGTTCAACACCACTTCCTCGCCCTTCGTGCCGCTCTTGAACGTGGGCGTTGGTTTGCCAGCCACCTCCACGGTGTGCGCCGGGTCAACCATGTACGGGCCGGGCGCGGCGTCGGCAAAGGCAGTGAGGAAGCGGTCGGCCTCGGTGCGCATGGTGCCGTCGAACAGCGCGATCATGTCGCGCATGGCGGCTTCCTGATCGTGCATGGCGGACTGCATGTTGGCTTCGAGCGTGCGCAGGCTCGATTGCGAAATCGCCAGCGCAAAAAGGCCGAACACGAGTACCAGCGCGACCAGGCCGATCACGGCCAGCCGCGTGCCCAGACTCGTGGTGCGTTCAGAAGATTGGCGTTGGGGCGCAGACGCTCGCATGCTTGCTCCTCAGGGTCAGTCGGGTTAACAACGGATCGCCTGGAAAAAGCTTGAGCGCAAACGTTTATCTGCGCGCTTTCTGAGCATTTCAACGCTGCATCAGCGGCTGCAGCGCAGCTCCACGTGCCTGGGTATCAGTTTCGCCGGGTCGCCAGCGCCTAGATCGAGCCGCCAATCTGCGCCGGTCGCGGCGCCGGCATCGCGGCCGTCCACGGTGGCCCGGCACCCCTGCGCGTTGGCGAAGCGAATGAACGGGTGCACATAGCCAGCCACCTCCACCGCCAGCGAACGGCCATCGCTCGCGCGATGCCAGTTGGACAGTCGTCCGCTGGCCTCGCGCACGTAGGGCAACGCCTGGGGGGCACTGTCGATCGAGAAGCGCGCGGCGCCGCTCGTCAGGTGGATATACGTGCCGCCCGGGCCAGCCTGATAACCGGCCACATCGCGTGCGTCGGCCAGGTGCGGCACACCGTCGGCGCTCCAACGTACGGTACGCAAGTCGCCTGCGCCCCGGACAACCCAGGCGTCACCGTCACGGGCGACGGCCACGCTGCGGAAATCAAGCACCTTGCGGATGTAGTCTGACGCGTACACCGGCATGACCGGCTGCGCGAGTGCCCAGTCGTACACCTGCCGCAGCGCCGTCAACGACGCCAGCTTGGTGCCCGAATACATGTGGTAGTAGATGCCGATCGGCTTGAAGCGATAGGGCTTGTCGGTCAGTTCGAAGGTCTCGACGGCGCGCCGGAAGCCGTAATACGGGCCCTGCCAGAGGTTGGTGTAGATGTTCTCATTCTGCGCGGGCGCAAAGACCTGGAACAGGCCACTACCCTTGTCGACACCCAGCGGCGCCACCGCCGTCCAGCTCGGGTTGGAACGCGTGATGTACGTGTCGCCGCCGTTCATGCTGAAGACGCCGGCCTGGTTGGCCGCTTGCACGGCGGCCGGAGGCACCTGGCCGTTGCCGCTCCACAGCAGCACCTTCACGCGCTTGTCCGGCGGGGCCAGGCGGGTGTTGATGTAGTCGATCGAGCCGGCCACCTCGCGGTCGAGGTTGAAGCGATAGTTGGGGATCCTGAGCGAGAAGGAATCGGCAGCACCTGCCGTGGGCGTGACCGCCTCTTCGGGTGGGTTGACCGTCCGCAGCCAGTTGAAGGGGTGGGAGAACGTGTGGCTCGCCAGCTCAACATACGGCAGCGCAAAGATGCTGCGCGCAATCGGCTCCAGCTGCGGCGTGAGCTTGGGGTACATACCGTTGGCGGCCACCTCCCCTTCGATGATGGAGACCGTGGTCGGCACCTTGTACCGCGCAAAGATCTCGCGCTGCAGCGCCTGCCCCGAAAACTCGCCCGGCGGAAACTCCGTGCGCGAGGCAAAACCGTCGCCGTCGATATGCACCGTCATCAGGCGGCGGCCGTTTTCGGTCGTGGTGTCGGGGATGGGCATGGCGGGCAATGCCAGCGCCTCGCGCAGAAACGCCAATGGCTGGATCACCCAGCGCGCCTGGTCCACATCGGGCATGCGAAACACGCCAAAGGGCTGCAGCACATAACCGCCCCACGGCATGATGGCCGCCGCGTCCACCACATAGCTTCCCGCCGATAAGCGCAACAGCGATTTCGCGCCCGGCGTGCCCCGGCCCACCTTGACGCCCACGGTGCTGCGTCGGTCGGGGTGCGGTTGCAGCTCGAACCCGACCATGGGATCACGCGAGACGATCGACAGCGCCTCCGGCGGTGTCCCGGGCACCACTTCCAAACCCAGCGTCTGCGCCATGGCGGCGTCCACGCGTAAGCCAAACTGATTGAACATCGCGACGCGCACCCCAGCCCCCATCACGCGCCTCAGCCATGCCGCCCAGACACCCGGGTGCGGCGCATTGGCATCGAACCAGGTGACGACACCGGCGTAGCGATCCGGCGTGACGGTGGGCAACGGCTGGTACGCATCGGCCACCTCGACCCGGTAGCCGAGGTAGTTGAGGGGCATGGCGAGGTACAGCACCGAGGGCAGCGTATTGGTGCTGGTGCCCGGCTCTTGCGGCTCGACCAGCAGCACGCGACGCGGCATCACCTCCAGCCGGCCGATCCCGATGACATCGACAGCGGGCGTGGTGGCGTAGGCGGTGACGCCCGCAGTGCGCGCCACGTTGGCGGTGTCGCGCAAGCACGCGCGGGTGTAGCTGGCGCAGTAATCGAGCGCGACAGCAGGCAGGTGATACTGCGTGCCGATGCTGCGCAGCGCGGCGATGCGGGCAGCGCGATCAGCCTCGGACACGTCCCGCAAACTCGCGTCGCCCGCCCGCTCGCGTACGAGCCCGGGGGTGACCACGCCCGCCAGTTGCGGAGCAAGCCGATCCAGCCATGCGGTGCCGCCGGCCAGCACCTTCGTCTGAGGCGCGCGACTGTGCAGCGCCTGCAACAAAGCGGCCACAGCGTTGCCGGCATCCGGGACAGCGCGCTGCAGCGTATCGAGCCCGTCGAGCAGGAAGCCCTGGTAGCCCTGAGCCAGCAGCGGAGCAAACACCGTATCGAGCACGTCGGCGGGCCAGTTGGCCCTGCGCATTGCATCGGCCTGCTGTGCAAGATCGACCCGCGCGAACCATGTCGTGGGCGATGGCTGCTTCGGGTCAAACGCACCGGCACTGGCCGGGTCGAGCACAACCCAGTCGAACGCTTGCAGTTCTGGAACTGGCACATCGTGCCCGTAGTAGAACGCGATTTGCGGTTCCACCTCGGGGGCAGCCGGCTGAGCCTGCGCACGTAAGCCCACCAGCGCCAGCGTTGCTGCCGCCACCCACATCGTCCAACGCAGTTGCATCGGGGTCCTCAAAAGCCGTTCAGGCTCGCATTGTGCCGGTCAGGCAGCCAATTGCAATGCTTGGCGGGCGCAGAGCCAACCTCGGCGCACCTAGAACGCCGATTTCACCACCCCGCCATCCACCCGCAGCGCAGCGCCCGTGGTCGCCGACGACAGCGGGCTCGCCACATACGCCACCAGATTGGCCACTTCCTGCGGCGTGGCAAAGCGCTTGATGAGCGAGGTCGGCCGGGCGGTCTCGAAGAAGGTCTTCTCGAAGGCCTCAAAACTCTGGCCACCCGAGAGCTTGCCGACAAACTCATCCACGCCTTCCGAACGCGTCGGCCCCGGCAACACAGCGTTCACGGTGATGGCCGTGCCCGCGGTCACTTCCGCCAGCCCGCGCGAGAGCCCCAGCAGCGCGGTCTTCGTCACGCCGTAATGGACCATCTCGGCCGGAATCTGCACGCCGCTCTCGCTGCTGAGAAACACGATGCGGCCCCAGTTCTGCGCACGCATGCCGGGCAGGTACGCGCGGGACAGGCGCACGCCGCTCATCACGTTCACGTTGAAGAAGTGCAGCCACTGCGCATCGTCGATGGCTTCGAACGGTTGCGGGTCAAAGATGCCGAGGTTGTTGATGAGGATGTCGACCTTGGGAAAGCGGCTGACCAGGGCATCGACCTGGGCCGGGTCGGACAAATCGCCGGCAAACGCTTCGACTTGCGCGCCGGGCACATCGGCCTGCACGCGTGCGACGGCGTCGGTCACGGACGCTTCGGTGCGCCCATTCACGATGACGCGGGCGCCCTCGGCGGCCAGTGCTACAGCAATGGCATAGCCGATGCCCTTGGTGGACCCGCTGACGAGGGCGAGCTTGTTCTGAAGGTGGAGGTTCATGGCACTGAAAAAGGGAATTTGGAGGAGGAAAGGCACATCGCGCCACATGCTCTGCACCACGTGCGGCACCGGCGTTTCAACCATGATACGAACCCGCTCACCCCTTGGCAGCCGCAATCGTTTTGGAGCGGTATCCAATGGAATTTGATGATGTGCGTTGGTGTCGATCCCGGCTTGACGGCCTGGGCAAGCGAAGATTAGTGTGCAATGAAGCACGCCCGCGCAACCGGGGCAGACAGGAAACGCAAGGCGCGCCTGACAAGCCGGATCACCGGTAGAACGGGGAGCACCATCATGAGTATTGACGTACAGACACCACCAGAGGCCGCCACCGCGAGCACCATCACCGAGGGCGCCTACCAGCTTGACACCATGGATCGCGACACCAACATCGGCCGGCTCGTGCACCGGGTCCGGCATGCGTTGGTGACGAACATCGACAGCGCCCTGGCGTCGCTGGATCTGACCGCCGCGCAGTGGACGGTGGTCATCTACCTGGCCGAAGACCTGGCCAGCACACCGGCCGAGCTTTCGCGCCTGCTGCACTACGATCCGGGTGCGATGACGCGGCTGATCGATCGGCTGGAGAAGAAGAACATCGTCAAGCGCGCGCCCAGCGATGCGGACCGCCGCTCGGTGGTGGTCTCACTCACCGAGCAAGGGCGTGCGCTGTATCCGGAAATCCGGCCCTTGATCATCGACGTGCTGAACCATTTGTTGCGCGGGTTCTCGCAAGCCGAGGTCAAGCAGTTGGAGAACCTGCTGCTGCGCGTGCTGCATAACGCCTGAGCTGCTCAGGCGTTCAGTGGCGGTCAGCCGGCGTTGCTGCCGGCGTGCAGTGCGTCGCGCTGGCGGCGCAGTTCGGCCAGCGTGTCCTGCGCGTCGGCAGGGATGGCGGCGGTCTGCTTCAGCACCGCCTCCAGTGCAGCGGCACGCTGCGCGATCACGCTTTGCTCGACCGCCAGCGCCGCGCCCTTGAGGCGATGCGCCGCATGGCGCGTCGCTTCCAGATCGCCTGCGGCCATCGCGCGCGCCAGGCGCTCCAGATCGTCATCGAGCGAATCCAGATAGACGCGCCACAGATCCTGCCCGGCATTGGCGGCAACCGGCGCACGCACTGGCACGGCATCCCCGCTGTCACACCACAGCGCGATCAGGTCACGCAGCACGTCGTCGCGAATCGGCTTAGTCAGCATGCCGTCCATGCCGCTGGCCATCACGCGTTGCTGGTGCTCGTCGTCGGTGGCGGAGGAGATGGAGAGGATGGGCGTGTGGGCGCCGGCGGCGGATTCGCGTGCGCGGATGCGCTCGGCGACGGTGTAGCCGTCAATGTCGGGCAACTGGCAGTCGAGCAGGACCAGCTGGAACAACTCAGCGGCGGCCTTCTCCAGCGCCTGGGCGCCATCGGCGGCCAGCTCGACATCGCAATCGAGCGCAAGCAGTTGGTGCTGGAGGATCAGCAGATTGGCCGGTTGGTCATCCACCACCAACACGCGCGGGCGAGACCGAGCCGATCCACCAGCGCTCATTGCCCCACCAGCTCGTGCTTGATCTTGAAGAGCTCGGTATCGGTACGGATGCCCAGCTTGCGATAGGCGGATTGCTTTTGCGAGCTGATGGTCTTGATGCTGCGTGCAAATTTTTCCGCAATCTCCGTCACCGACATGCCGTCGAGGCAGCAACGCAGCACCTCGCGTTCGCGCGGGCTCAGTTCGGGGCGGTCAACAAGGGCGGAAAGTTGTGCGGCATCGGTGACCGGCGCGGCTGCCGGCGTGTCGGCCAGCGCATCGCCCTCCATCTCGGCCGCCAATGCGGCATTCAAGCGTTTGCCGCCGGCGGCCACGGTGCGAATCGCCCGGACCAGTTCTGACAGTTCCTCTTCCTTACCGACAAACCCGCGGGCCCCCGCATGCATGACCATCCCGACGGTGGCCTTGTTGTGGTGTGCCGAGGCCACCAGGATCTTCAGGTCCGGGTACCGCACACGGATCAGCCGGATCAGATTGAGCCCGTCGATTTCGGCTGGTCCCAGCGAGTAGTCCATCAGCAGGACATCCACGTCGACGGTGTTGTCCTTGAGGGCCTGCACGATTTCCCGGCCCGATGCGAACATCCCGGTCACCTCGATGTCGGCCTCTTGCTTCAGGCGCGCAGCCAGGCCGTGACGGACGACCGCATGGTCATCGAGCACGACCACGCGGATCGGTCGGGTCGCGGTCCAGTTCATGTTGGCAGGTTCCTATTCGACTTGTTTTGAGACGGCTGCAAATAAAACTGGCTCCAATGTGCCACAACGTCGCCGCAAGAATTAACGTTGCGGCACACATTTTAGGTCAGATTGCGCGGGCACCCCGGTATCACGCCGCCCCTCCATTCTGCGCATCAGAAAAGGCCGCATATTAATGGCTTTGTGGACTGTGCTGAACGCCACTAAATAGATACCGAGTGTTGTGGCCAGCCCGGACATAGAGAGGGCCATGGCCATAACGTTCCGTACACCACGACGCGGTGCGGCGTTCGCCGCTATGCGGGGCGCAGCTCCGGCAACCGAGCCGGTTTAAGCGACGGCGGCATTGATGCACGCTTGCGTGCTGCGGCGGGCGCGTTCAAACACCGTCATGTCGTCCATCAAAAATGCGACGTTGGCGTTGGAGCGAAACGACTCGATTTCAAAGATGAGTTGATCGATATCCAGATCCGCGCGCAATTCGCCCGCAGCCATGCCCGCCGTAATCACGTCACGAAAACGCGCACGCACCGCCTGGCGGTGGCTGCGCACGCGGTCCTGGATGGCGCCGGGGCGGGCGCGGTATTCGTAGCTGGCCGCGCAGACAAAGCACCCGCCCGGTGATTGCCCGCTCGCCACGTAGTCGAACCAGCCCTCAGTCAGCGCGTGCAGGCGGGCCAGCGGGCTGTCCAGCGCCATCGCCGGTTCCACCACTGTTGCGAAGTAATGCTCAACACCGGCATTGAGCGTGGCGAGTTGTAGCGTTTCCTTGTCGCCGAAGAGCGCCTGGATGTTGCCCTTGCCTACGCCCGCATCCGTGGCCACGCGGCCGATGGTCAAGCCCTCGAGCCCGTCGGTGGAGGCGATGGTGGTGGCGTGTTCGAGCACCTGGGCGCGCGCGCGTTCGCCACGCAGGCGGCGGCCGTCGGTTTCATTCATGGCAAATACCCTGTGGACAAGTGGGGCCTCCGCAATCGGTCCTTGACGTAAGCCGATTCACCTTTAGTATACGTACGAACGTATATTAATTACCGAGTCCCTCCATGTCAACGGAATCGCTTTCCGGCGGCCGCCTCGTCACGCCTGCTGCTACACGGCATTGGCCGGCGCTGGCCGCGCTGCTCACCGGCAACTTCGTCACCATCCTCGACCTGTTCATCGTCAACGTGGCGATCCCGGACATCCGCGCGAGCCTGCACGCCAGCTTTGCGCAGATCCAACTCGTGATGGTGGGCTACAGCGCGGCGTATGGGGTGTTCCTGCTCAACGGTGCGCGCCTGGGCGACCTGTTCGGGCGCAAGCGCATGTTTCTGGCGGGCATGGCGGTGTTCACGCTGGCCTCGGCGCTGTGCGGGCTGGCGACGACACCGTGGATGCTGATTGCCATGCGCGTCGGCCAGGGCCTGGGCGCAGCGATTCTGATGCCGCAGGTGATGGCTTCGGTGCGTGTGCTGTTTGACGGCGATGCACGGCGCCGCGCGTTCGGCACCATGGGCGCGGTGCAGGGCGTGGCGGCATCGGTCTCGCAGATCATCGGGGGCTTGCTGATCGCACATCCGCTGGCCGCGCATGCTGCCGGCTGGCGGGCCGTGTTCCTGGTGAACGTGCCGATCGGCATTGCGGCGTTGCTGGCCGCGCGTGCCTTTGTTGCGGAGTCGCGGGCGCCGGTGGCGGCGCGGCTCGATGTGCGCGGTGCCGTGGCCGGCGCGGTGGCGCTGGGCATGCTGCTGGTGCCCATCATGCAGGGTCGCGAGTCTGGTTGGCCATGGTGGTCCTGGGCCGTGCCGCTGGCGTCGCTGGTGGTGTTCCGGCACTTTGTCCGCGTGGAGCGCGCGCTGTCGGCCGCGGGCGGCGTGCCGATCATCGAGATGGCCTTGTTCCGCAACCGCAGCTTCGTGCTGGGCGTGCTGGCGATCTTTTTGTTCTACACGGCCATCAGCTCGTATTTTCTGGCGCTGACGATCCTGCTGCAGTTTGGGCGTGGGTTGTCGCCGTTGATGGCGGGGCTGGTGTTTACGCCGGCGGCAGTTGCCTATTTTTCCGGCTCGCTGATCGCGCCCCGCCTGGCCGAGCGCATCGGACAGCGCGCGTTATGGCTCGGGATGGCGCTGTTTGCCGGCGGCCTCGCCCTGCTGGCAACGATGGCGCAGGCCGGTGCAAGCCATGCATGGCTGCTCGTGCCACTGGTGATTGGCGGTTTCGGCCAGGGCATGGTGCTACCGCTGTCGCTCAACACCATCCTGAGCAGTGTGGACACCGCCCAGGCCGGCATGGGCGCCGGCACGGTCACCACCATGCAGGCAGTCGGCAATGCGGTGGGCGTGACGGTGGTGGGCGTGCTGCTGTTCTCGCTGCTGGGTACGGACGGTGTCGACGCCGCAAATGGCGCAAGTGCCGTCACCCCCGCAACCCACGCTGCCCATTACGACCACGCCTTTGCCTTCGCGATGCTGTACAACGTGGCGGCCACGGTGGTCGCCCTCGTACTGTTCTGGCGCGCGTGGCGCCGGCATGGGTGAACGCCCAACGCTACCGGCGCACCCAGCCACGCCGCACGCACGGCGCCAGCACCACGCCATGCACCGCCAACCCAAGGCGGTGCAACGGCTCCGACAGCGTATGCGCCACGCGCCCGCTGCACAGCCACGCGCTAAACGCCGACACGGCCGCTGCCCCCAGCATGTCGAACGGATAGTGCACGCCCAGGTAGATGCGCGCCCACGCCATCGGCAAACCCAGCAGCGCCAGCAACACGCCCACGCGGAGCAGACGCGCGTTCCACGTCAGGCTAAACGCCACGGTCCACAACGCCGTCAGGTGATCACTGGGGAAGGAAGAATCCGGCACATGCGGCAACAGGTTCGTGCCCAGGCCGATCGCAAACGGGCGCGGGTGATACCACAGCAGGCCCAGGCCCACGTTGATGAGTAACGCCAGCGCCGCGGCCACCCCGGTCTGCAAAGCTTGCCGGCGCGTGGTCGGCTCGCCCCATAGCCAGCCCGCCACGAGGGTGAGCGGCACCAGCCAGATGGCGTATTCGGCAAACGCCATGGCCAGCCAGACGATGGCGGGCGACGGGTTCGCCGGCGCGTTGATCCAGAGAAACAGGGTGTGATTTAGCGATTCCATACGACATAGGCCAGAGGCTGGCGTCATTTCGATTGCGACGGTTTGTCCGGCGCACCGTACCGGGCGTTCCCTTCAATTGCCTTGGAGCCGGGCTGCGCGCAAGCCTATGCCGCCAGACTTAGGCGGGGCACAGCAACCCTGATCCCTGCCTAGGCTTTTCCCTCCGCCAGCGGCTGCCTATGATGGAGACACGTCAACGCGCCGCCAGGGCACCCAGCATGGCATGACCGGGCGCTGCCGGAGTCACAGCAGCCCCTTGGCGAATCACATACGCAAGACCACAACGAGCCCCGGGGGGTATAGATGGAAAGCTTGCTGATCCAGCCGACGACGCGCGGACAGTTGGTCATGGCCGGCACTGTCGCGCTGCTGATCGTTCTGACGCTGGGGCTCTGCGCGCCAAATGCCAGTCTGCCCTGGCCCGCCATCCCACCGTTCATGCCGATGTGCGCGTTGACCGTCTTCACCACGGCCGTCATCGCGGCATTCTTGCTGGGCGCGCAGTTCACCGTCACGCGGCAGCCGATGCTGGCAGCGCTCGGCGGGGCCTATGCCTTTACGGCGCTGGCCGTTGCCCTGCAACTGCTGATGTTTCCGGGCCTGTTCTCGCCCACTGGCCTGCTGGGCGCACGGCCCGCCAGCGCGGTGTGGATGTGGGTCTTCTGGCATGGCGGCTTTCCGTGGTTTGTGATCGTGGCGGTGCTGGTGCGCGAGCGCGTGTCGCAAGACGCCATTCGCGCAGGCCAGATCCACCAATGGGCCTGGCTGCTGATTGGCGGGCCGGTGGCCGTGGGCGGCTTGCTGTGCGGCGTGGCGTTGCTGGCCAACCTGCCGCCTCCGCTGGGCCAAACCAATGCCGGCAACCCGGTGGCCGCCGCCCTGCGGACAATCAACGTCATCGCCGTACTGGCCGTCGTCGCCAGCGGCCGCTTGCGCGCCGTGCTCGATGTCTGGCTGGCCATTGCCGCACTCGCCTGCCTGACGGACACCACCCTGAATCTGCTCAGCCCCGACCGCTTTACCGTCGGCTGGTATGTCGCGCGCCTGTTCAGCATGTTCGCGCCCGGGGTGTTGGTCTGCGTGCTGGTGTGGCAAGTCACCATGTTGTACCGGCAGCTGTTCGAGGCGCACGTGTCGTTGCGGCAGACGTCCATGCACGATCCCCTGACCGGCGTGTACAACCGCAGCGTCTTCAACGAGCGGATCGGCAACCACCTGCGTGCTGCGCAACGCAGCGGACGCCCGCTCTCGCTGGTGATGATGGATGTGGACCATTTCAAGCGCTACAACGACGCCTTCGGCCACCTGCGCGGCGACGCCTGCCTCGTGGCGGTGGCCGCTGCGCTGGCCGGCGTGGTGCGTCGGCCGGCGGACTTCATCGCGCGCTACGGTGGTGAGGAGTTCGTCATCGTTCTACCGGAAACGAACGCAGCCGATGCGCAGTCGCTCGCCGAACGTGCCCGCGAAGCCGTGCTGCGCCTGCGCATCGAAACCGCCGCGCCGTCGCGTTACGTCACCGTCAGCGCCGGCTGTGCCACGGTGGTGCCCGGCGCAGAACCGATCAACGCCGACGCGCTGGTAGAAGCCGCCGACGCCGCGCTCTACCAAGCCAAGGCCGCCGGACGCAACCTCGTGATCAGCGCCCAGGCGATGGCCACTGCCATGACGTAGTGCAATTCGGCCGCGCTTCAAAATGAGGCGGCACAAATCTGCCTGCTGTTTGTTTCTGTTTACGTCTTTGTATATATAAAGATAGTAGTAGTAGATAACGGTGGATAGTTTCTGTGGATATCCCCAAAAAGCCCTTTAGCGTCAAAGGCTTGCAGCACGCACAACCCATCGGAGCGAATGTGTGCCGGTGTGGATGAGTGGGGTCACTCGCATCCACGGCCCTCTGCGTGCGGACAAGTTGTTCGCGCACCATCGACATTCCACCCCCGCAAAACCAACACGCTTGTCCGACAAGTTATCCACAAAAGGAGGTGGGGGTTATCCACAATGGGGGCAATTGCGCCAGACCACAGTCACACCCAAGCACGTCAGGCTCGCAGTGGCGAGTCACGCTGGCGGCTCTCTTCGCCGTGATCGCCGGACAGATCGTGTACATCCGCGTTTGCGTATTCCGGCACGGGTATCGGCCGGCTTTTCACTCCACAGCATCCGCACAGGGATCCCCGCCCGTCTCGGGGAGCCGTCTTGCTGTTGTTATTGGCTTTCACCAGCCCGCTCTATGGCGGAGAGCACTTCCCACGTTTCAGGGTTGATCTGACAGCCCTCCAACACCATCGACACGAAGGCGCCGATGCCATCCAGAAAGCCCGCGCGATATTCCGGCGGGTGCTTGGCCGCGTGGGCCAGTGCCCAGCGCAGCGTGTCTGGCCGGAGCTGGCGGTGGATGCGCAGATCGGTTTGCGTGCGACAGAGGTAGTCGCGCGCGGCCAGGGCGCCGGTTAGGTAGGTGCGGCGTTGGGTGGGGGTCATTGGACCTCCCCTGGTGCGCGAGCTGGTGGGGGATGCTGAGGTGGGGATGGGTATGAAGCGATTGGCATGAAGCCTCCGTGAGTAGAGGTGGAGGCCCGCCCATCGTCGCCAAACGAGGTGGCGGGCCCGACGGCGAGGTTGGCGAACCGGTACTCACGGCAACCGGCAGACCCGGAGGTCTCCCCACCCGGCCCGCCATGGAGGCATTGCGCGAGTGTGCGCGAGCGAATCCGCCAAGCGGACGCTCGTTGTGAGTATGTCGGGTCGCCAAACCCGACTGCCGTTGGTGCGGCAGCGAGTGAATTATAGCGATGGGGGTTGGTTGAGGAATCCGATTCTTCGTCCGCACCCGGAATGCCGAAGGCTCGGGGGCATTGCGTCAATGTCGATTCAATGAACCTGGCGCTCGGATGAAGCGGCCGTGCCCGCAACAAAAAACCCCGCAGGCATCAAGTCTGCGGGGTTTTTAGACGACTTCGAATTGTTCACGGTCCGAAGGGCCACCGAACAACGTTAAGAAAGCCTTGTGGTTAAGCCAATCGTCCGCTCACCATCCATAACTTGCCCCCTAGCAATCTGCGTTGCACACTCGATTATTCTGTGCAAGTTACGTATCTTCAAGTTTTCGCGAGCCTGAACTCGATTGGCAAGCGTTCGAACTCGAAACCGCCGGACTGAATCGAAACGGTCCAGACTCCTTCGCGGTCAACTGGAAAGCCGATGACAAGGCAGAACATGGGGCGTGAAACTGCACGCGAGTTACCGCTAAAGACCGTGAATGTTTGCTCCGAAACCACCCCGCCGTCTGGCCCAAATATTGTCGCCGCGAACTTGAACATCGTATTTGCTGCAGCGTTGCCTATCGATAGCGTCCCGAATAACGGAAAGGTCCACTCGTTAGGAAGCTCTTGAAACGAAAAGTGTTCAATTCCGGCGGCAAGTAAGTTGCAGAGGCCGTCTCGCATGTGAACGACTTCTGCAGCAATCAGCGAGCTAACGCGAAGGCCTTTGGCTCGATCTGCCTCAGTCACTTCCCGCTCTTCGAATGAGTTGAATCCCGCTTTGCCGCCTTTTCCACCTTTGGCTCGTATAAGGTCGCCAAACTCGGAATCTTCGCCGTCCTCGCCGTCGCCCCCAGCAAGGTTTGGTCTGCCGCCTTTACCAATCTTGATCGGAATCTTTTGGCCGGGTGCAAGGCGCACATCGGTAGCAATTACGTGCTCACCACCCCCTCCACCGCCTCCCCCTTTCGAACCCGGACCAGTAGCTCCAGCACCCCCACCGCCCGCGCCCGGTGCAGTTGCGTCCAATCCGTGAAGGTGTATGGTTTTCCCTCCGGGGCCGCCATCGCCACCTTGCGCGTTTTCCCCTATCGCGCCCCCTCCTCCGCCTCCCGCACCGGGCGCGCTGCCGCCATGTCCACCGAGATAATTTACGATGTCCGAATCGGCATCGATGCCCAGAAACTGCTTCCTTACGGCCCCCATGCTCGGCTTGTCCAAAATCGCCGTAATTCTTTCGAGGTGGAATATTTCTAGACCTAGGGGACGCGCCTCTTCGATGAATCGCTGTCTCTCAGAAAGCGTCAGCTCTTGGTTTGTAACAAATGCGACGCCTACGGCTTGACCCGTGGGAACCTTCGCCAGATCGCCCTTTAGCTTCTTTCGAAAGTGCTTGATAGCCTGCTGGCCGCGAGGGAAGTAAACCGCCATGATCCACGGCTTGCCGTCCCGCGTGCATGCGCCATCCCGACCGCCATCCTTGCCACCCAATGGGTGACTGGGGTCGATGTTAGAAAAACCTTCGCTAATCAAAATTTGTGCGGCAAGGCGCTCCGATAGAGCTTGCCCGTTCGTCCATTCGCGAAGCCGGTGCCACGTTTCGTCCCAACGGTTTGTCATCTTTCTTTTCCCAGACGTTCGCCGTACCCGCTCGCCTAAACGCTCCTGATGTACGCGGGGGGCGGCTCCCCGTCGCTAGAAAAGAAGAAGAAAGCGGGGCCATCTGGAGGGTTTCTATCGGCGTGTCGCCAACAGAAACGATGTTTGTGTTCCTCGTAAAGAAAATCGCGATACGTGAGTTCGCCGTAAAACCATAGCCATGAAGTTCCAGCTGCGCAGGATGCGATCTCTTGTTCAGTTAATTCAATGCCGTAGTGCTGATCAAAAGTAATTTCGTCGTCGGGTTTAACAACAACCGAGTGATTCAGGCGAGCTGTAAGCTTATAGTTAGGGGTTTCCGGTAGTTCATGTGCGACTTGCCATCCAACTGAGATCGAATTTGGGAAAGCGGGAGTACGCCCGTGATTCTCGACCTTTAAAAGACCAATTGCGGAAAATTGCGTTAAGGGGCCGTCGTTCACCGTCCCACCGTACGCATGGTCATCGTCGATTAGGCCGTCTGTCTGAATTATGTCATCGGGCGGTCGAACCCGAAGAACGGGTAACTCGATACCGATAGCAGCGCGTGCATTTAGCTCTGCCGCCCTTGCAGCTACCCTCGCCGCGTCAGCGGATGCATGTGTATCCTCAAGCGACCTGCGCATTAGCCTGAGCTGCCACGCGAACAGTACGAGTTGAAGCAGTGCGGCGCTCGCGCTGATTCCAGTAAAAATTGTCGTCAGCAGGCCGTTGTGCGCGTTTCGTTCATCACGTGCCGATATGACTGACTTTTCGGCTTGATCTTCCGTAGACGTGATGGTCGTGACAACGAGTGGATGGCGCTCAGTGCCGATTTCCACCTCGCTTTGTACGGCCGCCGGTTTTCCCTCTGCTATGGGCCGTGCTTCTGCCTTTTGACGTGGTGGAGAACCGAAGCACAATGATGTCGTCGAAATTGCGACGAACATACATGCTAGGTGGGCAAGTCGCTTCGAGGCAATCATCGCTAGATGTCGTCGGCTTGAGGTGTCAGGGGGTATCGTGTGGAGTCTGCAAAGGGGCTGCTAGCCTCGCCACCACCGTTTCAACGACAGGGCAATAACCGAAATGCGGCAGCTTCATAGAGACAACCACTACGTACCACAACTCTATCTAAAGCAGTGGTCCACAAACGGAAAGATTCTGACCTATCGGCTACTAGTTCCGCACGAGGACGTCCCTTTATGGAAAGAGCACTCGCTTCGCGGGATAGCCTTCCATCAGCATCTATACACCTACTCTGTGGGCCTAGAGGAGACGGATGAATTTGAACACTGGCTTGGTCGAGAGTTTGAACACCCTGCGGAGGAAGCCATCGGACTGGCGGTCAAGGATGAACGAATGTCCTCAGAACACTGGAGAGCTCTAATCCGCTTTGCAGTTGCGCAAGATGTGCGCACCCCAGCAAACCTATTAGCGTTCCTTGCCCGGCAACGAGAGTCCCTACAACCGTTGATGAACGAGACCCTGGGGGACACAGTTAGGTCTCTCCAAGACGCCGCTAAGACGGGGACCAGACTCCTCAAGCAAGACGCTGATCCCGCCAACATCTTTCCTCTTCAGGTGTCGATTTCCAAGACTTCAGATGGTAACGGTGCAATAGAAACCAGAACCGTTGTGGGAAGAAAGCTATGGCTGTGGAGTGTTAGACATCTGCTAACAAACACCATAAAAAAAATCACTCATAGCCGTTGGACCATCGTACACGCACCAGAGGGGGTGTCTTGGCCAACGACGGACAACCCTGTCATCAAGCTCAACTTTCACGACGCTAATAACTATGATTTCAACGGAGCTTGGGGTGTTCCAAGGTGCGACATATTTCTGCCCCTTAGTCCCAAGCACCTTCTACACAACGCTATAGGCCAGAGGAGTTGGCCGAGAGGCACCGTACTTGAGAAGCCACTGGCAACACTTATTCGAAAAATTATCATCGAGCATGCCGACCGCTATGTCTTCGAAAAGAAGAAGAGCGATGTTCAAGTCGTGCGCCCCAGAGTTGTCAGCTTGGAGCAGTGTTTGAACGAGCAAGATGCTTGGAGAAATTGGCATCGGGAGCAAAGCGAGGCCGAGTCGAGTTTGTCTCGACACAGCTCCGGCACGTGATTCCAGTCGGATCATGGCAACCAAGCGCTACAGTGGCGTTGACTTGTCCCCCAATTTGCTCCCACTTGCCCCCCGGGTGCCAACGGCAAAACTTGGGCAACGCTAGCAACAAAAAACCCGCAAAGCCTTGTGGCTAGCGGGTTTCTTGGCATCGCTTGGCAAGCTTTGCCGGTAAGTTGGTGGCCGAAGGACAATCGAACTTCTGGCATAACTCCAGTACACACAAAGAACAATCAAGTTAATTTCTGGAAGATGCCCCCGAATGTGCCCCCAGTCCTGCGGCCCTGTCCGGCAACTGCCTAGGCTCTGTTTTTGGGGTATCCGGGCTTCACGGTTGATGCCGTTCGTCGTGTTTTGCTGCATCACAAAAAGACCATGGCCGCGTTGCTCGATCGGCGCATTCCGACCTGACGCGGACATTGACCAGACTCCAAACCTACTGCGCATATCCCTAATCTGATTCGACCCAAACTAACTTGAAGCCGACGTTGGTGTTCTCCTGTATGAAGAAAACCTCTTGCTCAAGAGAGGTGGGGTGGGTCAACAAGAATAAAATCTGAAACGCCCCTCACAAAGGCTACGCGAATGCCAGGATGATGAACTCTAAAGCTGCGAATCGCACAAAATAGGCATACCCTTATGGCCCCACCGGCAAGCATGTCTCCCTCCAACATAGTTCCTTATGAGCGCCAAGAGGCCCAAAGGATCATCGAGGCTTATCGCGAGATCTTTCCGCGCATCACGCCGGAACTGGCCCGCTATTTGGACTTCGGGCGAACACGTCCGTGGGGCTACCTGACCTCGGATTTCCACCGTGCCGCCCTGAATGAGTATGAAGCCTTCAGCATAGCCGTAGAGAAACTTGAGGGCGAGGCGCTCAAGAATCACTCCATGCCAGCAGCGGAACTAGCCGCGCGGATGATCGCCTTGTGCAAAGCGTATGACCTCGGCTTCAGCTTCGGCGTCTGTCCGTGGACCGACCATGCTTTGCACCGCACGTATGGAAGGGCGACCGGCCGGCGCTTGATCGTCATCGTCGGACACGACTGGTACCCCATCGTGCCGAAACGTGCACGGGAGCCGCACAGCTTGAGCTGGCCCATGCGCCAAGATGGCCTGCATCGCATGCCCGAAGCTCATCCCGGGCGCGCTGAGCGCTACTTCGCAGCCGTGACCGCCCCCCTGTTGTCCGGGGAGCTCGGCACGCTCTTGTTCGTGAACATCTATCCTGACTACCGTGAGCCCGAAGAGAGCACGACTGGAAAGGTGAAGGCCGGCTACGACGGGTGCCTGGAAGGATTTGAGGCGTTGCTGGCGGCCACTCGCCCCCACTACAGGGCAGACGACGTGACGATCATTTCCTGGGGGGCGATGCCCTGGAATCTACTGAAGCAGCGCACGCTGGTTCGTCGCCCCGGAACGATTATGGAAGCCACTGAACAACTCGCCGGAGAGATCCTTGAGCTGCGAACCGGTGGCCATGCGTACAGGTATCTGCCAGTCGCGCACCCTAGTGAGGGTCGCAACGCCCACATCGACTTTCACCTAACCCACGTGCGCTCGGGGTTGGCTAACCTGGGCTTCGGCATCCCGATGGCCGCACCCGCTTCCCGCCCACGGCCGCCCAACTGGCGTCGAAGGGCCCCGCTGGCATTCATTACCGCCTAGGGACGCCGCGACTCATTGGCACAGCAATACGACAGCCTATTTTTTAACTAAAGACACGTGTATCGATGGCAAAAAAGTCGCCACCGCCGTTGCGCCCACTCAGACCAGAAGAGCGCGTTTATTATCGTGACGAGCTGCGAGCCGCCCGCTATGCTGCGCTCGCGGACTCGGAAAGTTTTACGGAAATCTGCTTTGCCATCGAAGCGCTCGGATTACGTCTATTTGGCAGACAGGAAGCCATGGGGGATTACAAGGATCGGATCGCAGAGTGTGCGCAGGCTTCGCCGCTGTTTGGACTGTTGCCCCAGACGTTTCCGGGGGTCTTCAAGACGTTCGACGCGCTATATCGGACAGTCAAACAGGCCCGTAACGATGCGATGCATACCGGGGCCTATGCTCGACACGCAACTGAAGCAGCCATTGAGCTGTGCATTGGACTTGAAGAAGCCTTGATGACAAACGGTAAACTTGCTGTGGGCGACGTAATGGTCAAGTCGCCAATCACCGTCGAGCCATGGCAGCCCGTGGCGCACGCAAGACAGTTGATGCTCATGCACTCTTTCTCATTCCTGCCTGTGCGGCTCGACGGCACTTGGTCTCTCATATCGGAGCTTGGCCTCGCTCGATATCTGAACGTTGGCGCCGGTCAGAAGGCGGAACGCCTAGGAAAATCAATTGATGTCGCTGTCAAAGATGGGCTGGAATTGAAAGCCGTCCCCGCAGAAACGATCCTTCGCGCTACAGACTCGACGAACAAGCCGCTTACTGCTACGCCGGGGCAAAACGGCCCCTCCCTCTGGCTCGTCGTCGAGTCGATTTGCGTCGACGGAAAGGACCAGTTACACCTTGCAGGCGTGTTGTCTCCGTTCGAGCTCATGTAATCGGCGGCGGTCGATGCCAGTTCGCGCCGTTCCAAGCCGGCGTGAGCTAGTGCTATCCACCCAACGGTAGGTTTCCCAACTCGCTGAACGGCAGGTTATGGCTGCGGACGGCAGCGTTCAGGTCGTTGAGGGACTGCTGTCGGAGCCAAGCCCCGCCCGAGTCTCCTCAGGCCTCTGTCGCATCCGGCCAGCACTATGCGGGGGCTGTGATCGCGGCCCCAAAGGCCTCCGGCTGATCCAGTTCTTGCATGCTCTGCAGAACGGGGACAAAGCCTCATGTCGCGCCGATGGCACCAGCCTGGCCACCAGACAGTACTAGTCAAGCCTTCTTGCAAGATCCCCTGCATGTCGCGCAGCAGACGTTTCGGCTGCCTCAGCCATAACGGCGATATTTTGGTTGAAACATTCTCGGAAGACGGTCGTCGCAGCATCCCCCGTTTGCTCCGAAGACAGTTTGTTGCAGTGGTCAGCAATTCCCCGAATATCTCGCTTGTGTTCGTATAGTGCGATCCAGTTGGGAGTAAACAAACCAAGCGTATAGAAGACAACTGCGGTGCCGACGAAGGCGATGACTCTTTTCATTGCCGCTGCTCGCTGACGTTGAGTGACGTTGGATTGATCCAAGGTATGAAACGCTTCTGGGCCACAGTGTTATTGGCTATTGCGCGTTGGTTTTCATTTAGCTGGCAGGCACCTAGGCGGGCGCTGCTTATCTACCGCCGATTCCGGATTTAGAAACAAATCGAGATGGTTGTTGAGTCCGATAGTCGCCCCAGGGCATGAGTTTGACGCGCGGATAAGACAAATACAGCAGACGCTTCGACCGGGTAACTGCCACAAAGGCGTTGCGACTTTCCTCGGCCATCTCTCGCGTACGGCCAGTTGCTCGATAGTCCGGGAACGTACCCTCGGCCATGCCTGCAACAAACACCACATCAAATTCAAGGCCTTTCGCAGAGTGAACAGTCAGCAGTGCCAGCCCATCACGGTGGGCCTTTTGAGTAGCACCCAGCGCCTTACTGCTCATGAACCCAGACAGTGTCCTTGATGGGCCGTCAGAGCGAAGATATTGATCCCACTCCTGCTGGAAAACTGCCGTGTCCTCGTAGATGGCCCGCCGCGCCGTCTCGTCCAGGGTGTCGGCGTGATCCCGCATCAGCTTGAATGCTGGCATTAGATCCAAGCGGGCCATATTCTGAGCAACCGAAGCGATCGCCTCTACCACTGCCTTGGCTCTAGGCTCGGTAGAATGTTGCGCCATTCGGGATAGGGCGGCCACGGCGTCGTTTCCCACTTGGGGCTGTTGCACTTTCCATTTGGTGGCCAGCGCCGCCAAATGCAGTCGGTCCTTGGGGTTCGCAACGACTCGCAGTGACAACAAAAACTCGTCAACCAGCTCAGACTCATTCTCGTGGTTGGCAGTCAACCGCTTATAGAACGGGACATCGCGATGACGCAGTTCTTTTTCTATTGCGAGCAACGCAAACCGGGTCCGACCCAGAATCGCACACTTCGACGGTTCAACGCTTCCCTCAACATCAGGGTGTCCATGCTCAGATAAGAACTCGAGCTCATCGACGATCAACCTCGCCTCGTGCGCCTCATCGTCCCCCACCAGCACACGAGCGTCGCCTTTGATAGGGAGCTGCGTGTCAACAAGATAATTGGGATCCAGGGATCGCGCGACATCGACCACCGCTTGCGATGAACGAAAGTTCTCAGTCAACTCAATCAACTTTGCCCCAAACTCAACCCGAAACCTCTCCATATATTCCGGACTTGAGGTGTTGAACCCGAAAATCGACTGCTTCGGATCCCCAACCATCATGATGTTCTTGTACGAGTCACCACAGAGGGCGCAAAGCAGCGCATATTGCGCCTCGTTCAAGTCTTGAGCCTCGTCAACGCACACGAATCGATAGAGTCTCCGATAGAAGTCGGCTAACTTTGGATTGTTGGTTAGCAGCCGATAACCAAGCAGCAAAAGATCGTCGAAATCGTAGGCACCGCACGCACGCAGTCCAGCGTCGTAGGCATCCAGAACACGCCGATCGAGTTCGTCGTTGAGTACGGCACACGTAATTGGGTGTGTTTTGATGCGCGAGATCATCTGGAGCCAACTATCGATCTGCTTGTTGCGCTCCTTGCTGTCGGCGATCTGTCCGATTTCTTCGTCAAGGACAGGGTCTTGCCGTATCGCTTCCAACAAGATTTCCTTGCGGTCCTTGTGCTGCTCAAAGATGTGCGGCTCCCCTTCCACGCCTACGAGCCTTCCTCGTTCGGCGAGCATTTCCAGGCAAAAGCTGTGAATGGTGCCAATGAAAGCGCGTTGCCGGTTCTCACCCAAATCCGAAAGGCGATCACGCATCTCGTCGGCAGCTTTGTTGGTGAACGTAAGCGCCAACACGCGAAAGTGACCAGCGACGTTCGTGAGGAGAGAGCGAACGCGCTCCGTAAGGACGCGAGTTTTGCCAGAACCTGGGCCCGCCACCACCAACAACGCGCCGTCGACATGTGCGACAACCTCTGCCTGCCGGGGCGACAAGCGCAACTTGGTTGAATTGCTCATTGCTCCTTGGCCTCCGCCTTTGCCGCTAGTTTTTGAATTCCGTGGTCAGTGCCAATGGTAGAAAACAGCTTTTCGATATGTCGCGGAAAACGCCTCTCCAAGTCTTTCAGACCGGAGATCGTCCGAGCCAGGGGCTTAGCAAGACGCGTCTTCGCAGCTTTCATTGCGTCGGCTGCAGCACGAATTCTGCCACCGTCACTCTTGTAGTCTCGCGTGCCCTTCCCTTTCCCCAAATCGAGACCATGATGCTTATCGATATACGCGTCCAAGAACGATTTCTGGCCATGCGCTTCATCCAGCGCGACTTCAATTTCAGCCAAATAACCATCCTCCAACAGCTGTGTCTCAAAGTTTTTGCCTGCGGACACGACGACAACATTGGGAGACGAGGCGATGTTGGGTTGGTCCGCCTTCTTCAAGGCCGCCTCCAGGTCGTTGATCGCGTTCTGCTCCCCATCCCCCATGACATACCAAGGAATTTCAAGGCTCTTCGCAAGCCAGATAAACGGGAAGTAGTCGGTTCCGTTCGCACGCACGAAGCTGAACCCCAATTCATGAATTGACGCACCCCAGTAAGCCTCAGCCCATATCGGCAAAGCCTGCTCTTCTGTCTGCCCCTCAAACAGGACCACGGCCCTCGCAAAGAGGATGTCCCCTCTGGACTCAATGACCGTCTCCTGCAGTTTTCGAATGTCGTCGGCCTTTTCAAGTTTTGATAAATCGAGCTTGCGGGCGCTCGTGTCGCCTGCTCGCTTGATGAACAATCGAAGGTCCTCTAGTTGCGCCTGCCCGGCAAAGTAAGGCGAATGGGTACTAACGACACGCTGTCCCTTGATTTTCTTGATGTGGGCAAACAACGATCTTTGTGCCTGAGGGTGGAGATGGGACTCAGGCTCTTCCAATGCCAGGACAGAATGCAGTTTGTCTCCGTTATCGGCTGCAACATCGCCACGCCAGGCCGTGAACGCCCGAAAGACAAGCAGCGAAGCTAAGCTCCGCGTTCCCATCCCATGACGCGCAAGCGGAAACGACTGCGCACCTGCCGTCGAAAACGACACATCGACGCCTTTCGAAAGGTCACGCAGTTTTCGTGCGACGGGGGCGATGTCAATCCCCGCGCTATCAGCAGACACTACGACCTGCAAATCCGACAAGTTCGTTTTCAGACGTTGGAGCATCGAGCTCTTGTCAACGATCTGTTGGTTGATCCCGGTTAAGGTAGCCTCTAACTCGGTCACGTCGTCCCCAGATAAGCCGAGGTCCTCAGTCATCCGCCGCCAAAACGATCCCTGACGACGGAAATCATCCTCCAAGTCTCGCTTGGCATCGATGTAATGCAAGGCAACCGGTTCAAGCTGAGTCGCAGAGAGCTGTTTGTCTTGCGTCGGTGTTTCGATCCACTCTTCAAACGACCTCCACTCCTTGAGAAAGAGCCGTTCGACGACGTAGTCCGCTTTTTCCACGCGCCAAGTCAGCGTTGTGCGAAAGGCCATGAACTCGTCAAAATCATGATCATCCAGCACGATGCCCGACCCCCACAGAGCCGTCCAAAAACTGCCCTCCGGGAATTTCTCCACGACCTTTCCGATTTCATCGACAGGGCGAATCCGAATGTCGATGACTACCCGTCGATCTTTTGGCGGCATCGCCTCACCGTGCATCAAGCGGATGTCGTCTTGTCCTAGCAGCTTACGCCCAGAGCCAATTGCCGCAAACATCGCGTCAAGAAAACTCGTTTTCCCTGCATTGTTTGCCCCAATGAGCACGGTCAAATCATTGAGTTCAACCTCGATGTTGGCCAACGAGCGAAAATTGCTTACGCGAACATCGGTTATGGCAACGCCGCTTTCGGGCGCGTAGATTGGCATGGGTCTCTCTCAAATTCGCATTGCAAGTGAACACTCGCACAATACCGGGCCCTCGCCGTCGGTCTAGTTCGAAAGTGCTGCGTCTTGCCCGATGCCTTTAGCCGCCACGCCATTTTGAATGGAGATTCAGCGTGAAGCCTAGATCAAGCAGGTGTCGGGCGAGTTGAAGTTGATGGCTTTCTCCCAACCAGGGGCCGGGATGCCGACTCCAAGCACGCCTTCGCGCATGGTAGTAGCACTGACGATCCAAGCCGGCCACCTTCCACCGCGTCCTAGCCTTGTGCGCACTCGGGGCACTAATTCACATCTACACCCAACCGGCTAACACAAAGCAAAGAACGATGCCTCGTTCCTTGCTCGTCTGTCGTTCAAGCGAAGCTACACTTGATCAAGTGTAGGCTCTGCAACGAAGACCCATGCGAGATCCAGGGCTGCGGCAATTTTCTTTGGGACCGCAAATGCAAAAACGCGTGTGTCCTCGCTGATCACGCTCCGCGTCATATGCGGCCTCCCAGTAGTCGTAAGCCATTTTGTCAGCTTGAACTGCTGCCCGTCCACACGCCGGCGGGTGGCAGGGAAAAGATCGTGCCGCGGGACTCGTCCGAGCGGCCTGCGCTCTCTCACCTAGTGGAGCCGATAAATGCACCGAGCTTGTCGAGATCGTGCGACCAGAAAAGGGAGAGGCCACGCACCTGCGCCTGCTCGAGGTTCTTCACCTTAAAAACGCCGGCCAGCACAGCAGCCGGCACGACCTGCGCTGTGCCGAACTGCTTGATCCAGTATTCGGCCTTGACGGCAGCGTCGTTATTCAAACGCTTAACGCTGTTGGTCGCGCTGTTCGACACCTTGCACTCGATTGCCATGAGGCGCGTGTCGTGCAGACGCACGACGACATCGGCCTTGCGCTCGCCGAGCTGGCACTCGGCACAGAACTGCATGGCCTGCGGCCCTTTGACGATCGTATTGATAGCCACAGCAGGAACCTCAGTGAAGCCGAGACCACGAAGGTAGTCCTTCACCATCGTCTCTTGGGTGTCCTTGCCCTCGTTGCGCCGCTCGGTCGCGATGCGCTGCGCTGCCAAGAGCACGGACGACGCCAGCAAGGCCGCCTCACGCTGCTGGGTGGTCGGTGCGATGCCACCGTCCAGCCAGGGGAAGCGGTGAGGGTCGATCACGCGCTCAATAACCCCGAATACCTTGCGCAGCGCCTCCGGGTCTTTCGTCAGGATGCCGGGAGCGATCGAATCGACGTCGGCGATGACTTGTAGATCGTCATCAGAGATCGGCGGACCAGCCAAGTAACGCAGCGCTTCACCAAGGCCCAGGCCATAGGCCTCGGCGAGGTTGTCACCGGTGATCGCTCCAGGGTTTAGGTCGCTCAGCTTCTCGAAAAGCAGTTCGAACTTTTTCCGCGCCTGCTTATAGTGGGTTTCCCAGGAGTCAGTGACAGCCAAACGCTCAGCCCGGAACTGCCCGGCAGAAGTTGCAGCATCTTCCGCGAGCTCGGCAGCGGTCCAACGAGGTGGTGCGCTTATCATGCGAGGAGTATTTCCAGACTCGGGATACGCAGGCGCTCGATCTCCTTGGGCTCAAACTTGGTCAAGCCACCGGCATAAGTCCTGCCGCTCCCCGTGTTTATGTTTGTATTGAGCCACGTCACTAGGCGGGCCATCACATTATCAGCCAGCGGCTGGCGCGGATAGAGGCCGTGGGCGATGTTGATATGTCGCGCATCGCATGCGTTGAGCGTGAACTGAGGCGGCCGGCGGGCCATATAAGTGCACAGAATCGGGGCTGGAGCTTTTAGGCCCACAGACCACCAGGCTTTGCGATGCTGTGCGATATAGCTCTGATCTGCGCCGTTGAGCTTCGCCCAGGACAGGAAGGCGCTGATACGTCGGCGCTCTGCCTTGCTGAAATCGTCCAGTTCAGCCGGCAAATCGATGACACGGCGTAGAACGTCAGCTGAGCGCAGATGCGCACCAGCCTCGATCAAATCTTTGGCCTTGGTCACAGCTGGCAGCTTAACGCGATCGGGCAGGTCCTTCGCATGCTCGCCAGCTATCCAAATGCCGTTTGCGCCGGTGACTTGGCCACGATGCACGCGGAACAGTTCGCCGAGCTCGATATCGCCAGCTGTGTGTAGCTCGGACACCTCGGACGGACGGACGATGATCGACCAGCGTGGTGCGGCATGCAGTCGCTCGCGCGGGATGTCGGTTCCCTTGGTTAGGCCGTTAAGTTGCTTCAACTCGTCAACGGCGCGCACGCGCATCGGTTCAGCTGTCTCACCGACGCGGAAGCACGTGATCGCAGCCGTTGTCGCCGTGCCAGGGAAAGCTTCGATGGTCGGCTCAAGCACGTGCAGAGCAATCCCGCCTAGCTCATCGAGCAGGAGGCGGCGCAGCGCAGCACCATAGTTCACATCCATCCACTCGGCGGAGGTGATGAATGCGCCCACATCACCCGCCCTGGCTAGCAAGCGCGTTTGCAAGAAGAAGTGCAGGTGCAGACCCGCCAAAGCACTGGCCTTGATGCCGAGGGCAGCGAAGGTGGAGGCATACCAGGCTTTCCAGTCCTCGGCGATATCGTGATGCCGCACATAGGGCGGATTTCCGATGAAGGCTGTCATGCCAGCGCAGCGCGGCAGCTTTACCTCGCGATAGTCCTTCACCAGCACCGTCGCCCGGTCAGTCCAGCCGCGAGCACTCAGGTTTGCGCGCAGCATCAGTGCTGCCAGGGGATCCACTTCCACAGCGACGAGTTGCGCTTTGGGGAAGGCCTCGCCTGCGGCCAAGATGAAGCGCCCCGAACCAGCACCCGGATCGACGATGCGAGCGGGAGTGCCTTGAGTGGCTAACCAAGCCATCATCGAGCGAACGATTGGCGCGGGCGTGTAAACAGCCCCAACTGCACGGCGCTCGACGGAAGAACGAACAGCAGCAAACGCATTGCCCAGTGGATCGCTTCCGGCGCGAATGTCGTCGCGAATAGCGTCCACAAAGGCTGGCTCAATGACTAGCCGAGACACTTTCCTTCGCAGTGCCTTTTCGCCAGAAGAAAGCGCAGCCGAGGTCCCGACCAGTGCCGCGGCGACGGCGATCAGGTCGCTTTCCGTTTGTATGCGCTTCATGACTGAGCGCGCTGCTTATGACTTTCCCACAACTCAGCGAAGAGGACTTTCAGTGTAACGCCCCGCTTAGTTGCTTCTATCTTGACCTCCTGAGCAAGCGCCGGAGTCATGCGAATACCGACAATCTGTGTCTTGCCATCGTTCTTGGTGCGTTTCTGGACGGGTTTTGCTGGCATCATGCTTCCCTCGATCATCGTCGACTAGTCGACAGTATAGCTGATGCAATCGACAGCTCGGGATCATTTGCCTCTTACAAGGTTCGAGCCGACTCGCAACCACCCACCGGCGACCTTCTCTCCAAAGATTGCCAAATGAAGGCGCCCAACAGACCAGCCAAAGCTTCTGGAAGAAGGTCGGTTTTACGCTTTTGGCACCGGCTCGAAGTCCCACGCCTTAGCGCGCGCAGCCATGTCGATCAGCATTTGCTCGGCCGTTGGAAGTGAGGCTCTAGCTACCAACCGCCCCCCGGCGAAACCAAAGCCTTGTACTGCCAATTCATCCACGAAACCCTGCGGCAGCCAGTTGGCTGCTTCGGTGTCAGGCGGACCCACGGTGATCAACAGCCCCTGCTCGTCGCGCTCCACCCGGACCGACAAGCGGCCATGCCTACCCGCGAACAATCCGGAGACGAAGGGCTCCACCTCATCGGACGAGACGCTGACGTAATAGATGAGATCACCCGTCTTCACCGCAGCCAACAAGCGGCGATAGAGCACATAGGTGAGTAGCTCGGCGTGCTCGCCGCTCATCCGAGTCTTGCGCAGTAGGTACACGCGGCCCGCCACTCCCCGGCGCATGTTGCGCCGTCCACAATAGGCAATCGCCTCTGGGTGCTGCACAAGCAAGGCGCGCCAGGGTTCTTCCGGGGTTTGAACCTGCACGAGCTCGGCGAGCGACGCCTCCACACCCCGGCTCACGTCTATGTCGTCGAGCACTGCCTGCACCAGCTTGCGCTTGGCCCAGGCCTCATCGCCCTGGCCAGCGCGCAGTAAGCGCTTCCAGCTCTCGTCACGCTCGGCGTTGTGCAAGAAGCTATGGTTGCGGCCCACGTGCAATAGGTAGTCCCCATGCACGAGCAGCGCGCGCTCCCACAGGTATTGCGGGAGCGCGCGTAACCCATCGTCCGCGAAAACGGCGAAGGCTTTGTCCCGATAGCTGGTGAACTGAACGAGGCGATCGACCTCCTGATCTGGGGACCAGGTGAAGCCAGTTAGTTCATTCCAGTCCTCAAGCACGCCAGAGAAATCTAGTAGGAATTCGATTTGCCCTGCAAAGTAACCGTGCCGCTCGGCAGATTCGATGGTGCCCCGCCAGTCCTCGTCGCGGAGCATTAGGGATGCCTTAATACGTTCTTCTCGCACCTGCTGCCCGTAAAAGCCCCTCACCAATTTTCCGGTAGGAGCGGCCAAATACGACAAGATTTCTGTCGCGTGCTCCAATAGTTCGTCTACCGACTGCGAGCTGCGGGTGAAGTCGTCCAGACGATCGTAGGGCGTATTCGAACTGAGATTGACCACCACCCTCATCCACTCTCCGAACGCCGGAGCGCCGCCGTGGGGATGGCTGGTGAGGAATCCGCAGTAGGCTCTGAACTGCACCAATTCCGCATAGCTAAGTCGCGGAGCATCCTTGAGCAACCGCTCGATAAACGCCTGTTCATCAAAGGCGCAGCCCTTGGGCAGTAAGGGCCGAATGCCGGCTTCGTGGCCAGACCATGCGTCCAGCAACGCCACAAAAGTGCGCGCGAACGGCTCGTCTAGGCACCCAGCCTGCTGATAGCGGACGAATGAGAATGCCTGCTGGCCATCGCGCAGCGCGTACATCAAGGCATCGTGCGACCTCTCATCTGGGCGGCGAGTTACCATCACAACAGCACGCACAAGGTTCATAAACCTATCGTCGAACAGCGCTGTCTGTCGGTCGCGGTAGTGCCACAACACGTCGGCCCACGCGGTATCAATCCGGTGGCTGATGTACTCGCTTGCGCCCACCTGTCGGTCGTGCATCTCGAAACGAGCGTCCGGCACCACTGAGTCGACGTGATGTTCCAGACGGGCCTTGAAGGTTTCAAAGCTGGTCAACGGCTTGCCGCGTGCGTTCATCTTGATGTAAAGATCGTCCGACAGGCCAAAGTCTTGCAGGTCAAGCAACTGAAATGTAATTGCGGGCCGATCTCGGCTCGTCAGCCGCTCATAGAGGCCCTTGGCATCGGCAAAGCGCGCGTCGATCTCGTCCAGCATTGTCAGCGCCGATTGGATAGTCGGGTCCATCGTCCAGGACCGGAAGAACCACGGCTGATCGGCGATATCGGCAGAGAGCTTCGTGTTCCGCCTCTGCTCCGGCTGCCAATCCAATAGTGCATCGAAGAACTCGCGACTGCTGGGACGTACCGCGTAGGTGAATCTCGCACCGCGCGCTGGCGACTCCCTCCGCATGAAATCGGGCACATACCCGTCTTTCGCGGCGAGATACCAGTGCAGCAGCAGCAGTGTCGTCAACCGCTGTTGCCCATCCAGCGGCGCGAATGAACCTCTGCTGTCGAGGCTTCCGTAGACGAAGTCCAAATCTAGAGGCAACGAGTGATCGTCCTCCGGCTTGTCCAGTGCATCCCGCAAAGCTTGCAAGAAGGCCGCGCGCACTTCGGCCTCGGCAGCTCGACCTTGGGCATAGTCCCGCTGCAGAATGGGAATGCACACCTCGGGATGGCGCTCAAATAGCGCCGCGAAACTTAGTCTTTCCCCGACGCTCATACCGTCTCCTTGTCAACGGTAAAAAATCTCGAAAGAGTGGAGGCTATCTTCGTGCGGTAGCTATCCGAGTCACGCGGCGACCAGAACAACATGTTGGCGATGTCCTCGCTGTAGCATTTGAGAAAGACGTTGCGAGTGCATAGCGGCACGAAGGTGCCCGCCTCGTCCAACTTCAGGATCCACCGGCGCTTGACCGGGAATATGGCGTTCTTATAAGCGCGGTTCGTACCTTTGTCCAACAGCGCCAGGTTGCCGATCCCGTTATCCACATCGGGGTCGTTGGCTTCGCCCACCCGCCGCAGGATGTCGTCATATAGCGCGTCGAATTCCTGCCCGTGGCTACCCTCCTCGGCCAACTGGGCATGGATGCGAATGCTAAGGTCCTGGTCCTCGGGACGGTGTGCGAAGTAGCCAGCGACGTTGTTCAGCCAGAGCCGCTGAGCATCAGCCTTGCCCGGTCGATCCGAGGCGACCGCTTTCACATGCTCAATGTCCCACGCCTCCTTCTTGAACGCATCGAACGGGAACCGAAGGTTGGAACGCGGGTTAGCCAGCAAGGTTGCAACGTTGAACAACAGCAGGATGGCCCTAATCCGGCGCGAATCGCGTCCGTACTCCAAGTCTGCCAAATGTTCTTCGATGGACTTGCGCACAGCATCCGAGTCGGCCCAGTCGCAGGCGAGGCCAACCTTGCGCGCAATCCGCTCGCGCAATCTGGCCCGGAAGGCTCCCTTCGCTGCGCCCTGCGCCAAGATTTGGAGCCCCTGGATATCCTCCCCCTCCTGGACCAGGAATCCGACCAAGTGGTAGAGAACGCGGTCGTTGAACCACTCCTCTAGGGACATGAACGACTGCTTCACCCGCAGCCACTCTTCATCCGCTGGTCGCTTCTCCTCCAGCAGCCTACGGTGGAAGAAATGGAAGGTGCTGTAGGGGTCCCCCGGCTCGGTCTGCCAGCCTTCCCTTCGGGCGTGGAGGTCGAAAAGGTACTCGATCCTGTTCTGCGGTGTCCCAGTGCCGCTATGCATGAAGTACCAGAACTGATCCGACTGAAGCACCTTTTCAATGGTGTCCCATTCCTGCGCAATGCGCAGTTGTTCCTGAGAGACGGTGGACGCCGCGAAATTGCCGGAGCGCAGAAAAAGGGCGCGCACCAGTTCCGAGTTTGTCAGCGGGATTTTGCCCACGTTGAGCCGGGTGAACGCCGGGATCGCGGCCTGCGCCTCCTGCAGTTCGTACCAGATGACCTTCACGTTCTTCCCTGCCTTGTCGTCGTTGACCAGGGCCTGTAGGACCTTCATTCGGTGGCTGCCATGTCGGCCCTGGAACCAGGATTCAATGGCGGCATAGGCGTTACAGATATGGAAGTAATCGATATTCTTGTCGGCCTGGGCAGAGTCGATCCGCTGAAGAAAAGCCTCGCTGTCCTTGCGCGTTTCATAGATGAGCCGAAACTGATCCTGATCCAGAGCCTGCATAAGGTCATTCAGGAAGGTCAGCACAAGGTGAATGGTGGTTAGGCGTTGCTGGCCGTCCACCAATTCCCAGTCGCCCGACTCGGCGTGCCGTTTCACCACAATGGGTTGCAAGCAGTAGAAGGCGCTCTTACCGGCATCCGCCAAGGCTTGGAATTCCCATATGTCGTCCAGAAGCTCAGTTACCTGACGCTTGGTCCAACGGTAACCTCGCTGGTAGGCAGGTATAAAAAATCTTTCACCCAGCAGGTCGCTAATGGGCCTAAGGGATAGTTGCGCCGCCATCGTTTTTCCTTCCTCATCAGTCGCGTCCACGAGCGACCGCCTACTGTATTAGGGATGCTGTTCAAAACACTGCAACATCGACTGTCAACCGTTATCTTGCGGAGGCCCGTGGTCTGCAAGGGCGTGTGTGTGAAAAGTACAATGCCCCCTCGATGTTCATCAAGGGGTAGGTGTGCAAACGCGGCATACTTAGTTGTTTGTCGCGCTGCGCATCCGGCGCACGCGCGAAGAAGCAAGAGTAGTCTCCACGATGTCGCAGGAGCGTATGCAGCCGTCGCGCCTGTTGTGCGGGCACGCCCCAATAATCCCAGACTGACTCGGGGGGCCGTCGATCAGCGTGTGGCGCAAGCCAACATCCGCGAGACGATCTGCGTCCGCGGCTACACCAAGACCGTACGTCAACCGCTGCAATTCACGCATGACCTAAAAGTGCGGCAGGTCCGGCTGTACAGCTACGCTGACAAGCGACTACGGGACTACGAGGAAGACCATCTTGTTGCACTGGAGATTGGTGGCTCACCAGATAGTGCGAGGAATTTCTAGCCGCAGCCTAGGCACGTGATCGGTAACTGGGGCAGTCTTGCCAAGGACAAGCTGGAGGACCGCTTGCACACGCTTGTGTGCCACCGCAAGATTTCCTTGGCGCGGGCCCAGTGGGAGATGACGCGCAATTGGATCACGGCATACAAACGCTACGTCGGCCCCAAGGCACCAATTGGTCGCTAACCGGTCAGCGCGCGTGTTGGGCAACACAGTGCCCACACATCCACTCGCCATCGTCGTAGATGCCGCCAGTCATATCGCCTCGGTTGCCGCACCAGCCGCATTGAGCCATGATTCCTCGGTCACGCGCTAAGCTGATGGAACGCGGGCGCGCCCGATGAAATCCAGGTTGATTGGACGGGAGTTGGCTCGGATCAGGCTGGCTCGCAAAGCAACCACAGTTCGTGCACCACTGGCCGCCGTGGTGTTCGATGGTGCTAGCCCTGTGGCATCGCCGACAAACCACGGCAGCAATCGATGGTGTGCCAACGGGCTCGCACACCAAGTCTTCAAGGCGCTCCAAACGGAGACACTTCAATCCGCTCTTGTTGAGGTGCGCGAGCAAGGGATCGAAGCCTTTGTCCCTAGAGAGAACAAAGCATTCGGTGTCGGGCGCCGTTTCAATCGTTCGCCCGAGTTGAAAGGCGATGTGGAAATCCAGGGCATTTTTGCCATTGCCTTCGATCTTCTGGAAGTCCACCCGCTGAAACCTGTGGGCGGTCGCCGGCTTGCTTGCGGCCTTCGGTGGGTTTTGTTTGGCGCCCACGAAGATGATGGCGCGGAAGCTCTCATCCAAAAGCGAGAGGTCAATCTTGTGGACGTTCTCGTAGTCCACTAGCAAGAGCTTCTTGGTCATGTGAGGGAGTGGAGAAACTGTCCAATAGAGTTATGCAATGTCGCGCTGGCGTTCGGCTCCGGGAAGATCGCCATGTATCTCACTGGTGCACGGATTTGAGATGACTATCGGTCGCTGTGGCGGCCTCGTGGCAGGGCGCTTTGCCTGCCGGCACCGCTGCAGTGTTGTCTCCCAGCTCAACGGCCCAGTAATTCCCGCTGGCACGCCATCACAAGACCGCGCCACCCTGGCGCATCTGGATCCACGTCGTACTTTGCGCGCACCATGCGCTTCGCTTCGGCCTCGACCGAAGCCAGCTCGGCCTGAGTCGGGCCTGGTTGCCGCTGGGGTGCGACATTGGTTTGCGTTGCCCGCTGTCGTTGCCACGTGACTTGTTGCCGCTGCTGGGGTGCTCGTTCTTGCAAGCGCGCCCGTTCAATCGCCTGTTGTCGCTCGGCATCGAATTGGGCAATCAGCCGCTCGGTGTTCTGCACGAGCATCAGCCGCTCTTCCGTGGTGAGAAGACGCCCAACGCCACTGCCGTAGTTCGGCGCCGCGCTCCGCCCGAGGTCGCCGAAGAGTCGAACCAAAGCAGTCTGAGCCGTAAACGCCCAACTTACCATCGTGGCGCACCACATGGATGCGCTTGTAGACAGCGTGACCACAGCCGGGGGCTTGACACGTTACGCGGTCATCTCGGTCTACTTCGACAATGGCCAGCAATTCGGTCGCCATTCAAGCCCCCCATCCAATCTGTCCGCCCCGCTGAATGTCAACAAATGTAATTGCTTCACGCGCTGGCCTGTGACCGCCCATACAGGGCAGGACAGGCCTACTTTCGGTTCGCAGCAGTGACATATTTGCCCCCTCTACGTCAATCTCTGCATGCTACTCTCAACGAACTTCAACAACGGAGGTGTTGTCGTGGCGGACTATCTGGAGAGAGCTTATTGGGGGCCGAATGCGGATTCGCGTCTTGGGCCGATGCAGACCGACTATGATGCGCCTCCGGAATCAAATACGACGTCTGAGGATCACGTTCCGATTCAAGGTGCCGACGTCAGTCCTGGCATGGCTGCGCTGGTCGGCGGCTTGGCCTGCCTTCTCACAGTCGGCTGTGTCTGGGCAACGACGAAGCTTTGGGGGCGATTTCGAGACGATTGACGCTGCCCGGCGCACATGAAAAGAAGTGAGTCGGATGGAATCCGAATCTGCTGTTCCACTGGCGTAAGCCACACCAGGACGGTGCCTGTCCGCAGTGGGCAGAGGTGAGGAAGTGGCTCCGCCTTCTGAGTCGGTCTGCTGCTGCCGGGCAACATGCAGAGCGGGCCCGGCGTCCGCACTGTTGGGGGAAGGCTGGAATACGGATGAACGCAGCCCTCGGCGGAGTAAAGGCGCCGTGAGGTCACGGATCGCGTGAGCCTGTGGTCTAGGAACAGACCGCTATCAGGTTGAGCAAGCCCCGATCATTTCACGTATTTGACCGTCACGGTGCTAGCCAGCTTGTTCTTGCCGATTTCGAAATCGGGGTTGAGGGTCGCCAGATTGTGCGCAGCGATACCAACGGCCGAAGCCACGCCGACAACGCTAGCAACGCCCGAGAACAACGAACCTGCCATAGCCGTGGCCCGGTACTCGGTATAGACCCGGCACCGCCGCCCCAACTTCTCGATCCGTCCCTCGATCTTCGAGACGACAGCGCTGATATCACCGACTGCGACGACCTGGAACGAGTGGTTGCCCAAGATCAGCCAGTCCAGCTTCTCCGAGTCAAGTTCATCGGCAGTGAATTTCTGAATATCGATCGACATAAGGAACAAAAAAAGAATCTAGTGAAAAAAGCGGGCCGCGCCACCCGGCGCGACCCTCGTGATGTACGGTGCCCCGTGCCCGCCACCGAGCGGTTAGAACTCAGTCCTGCAAGCAAAGTCACGCGACTTGCTGCTCGGTAGCGTTTTCGCAGCCCCAGCCAGCGGAAACGTGACAATCTTTCCGTCCACAGTTTTCGCCTGAAGGCTCTTTGCTTTGCGCAGTGCGTCCCACGCATAGAGGAAGTTGTTGGCGCCGACGCGAGAGTCGGTTGCATAGGGCGTGCTGATCTCGTTGCCATCGATGATCAGGCTGAACTCCCGCTTCGCGTAGCTGCCGTATTCCTTGCCGGCTACGGTCAAACTCATGGATACCGGCCGGTCTTCGCTGCAAGCGATGTAGAGCGCGTTATGTTTGGTATCGACTACGGTGTATTCAGCGGTGCCTTGACCCCAACCACTGGTCCATCGGCCCACTTCACCAAAGGCGTGAGCGGTCGAGGCAAGGGTTGTGGCGCAAGCGGCTGCGATGGCAATGCGTGCGATGACTTTCATGGTCTTGGAGAGCTTGATGAGTGTTGGGGCTGGCCGCCGGCATGACCGGCTGCAGTTGTGCAAACTGGGCTGTGAGCGGTTAAAGCTAGAACAGAATGTTGAGAACGAACACGGCGATCCACGTCCAGAAATAGGCTGGGCTTTGCTTGAGCGAACGGGCGCGTTTCCACAGGTAGACCGGTACGATGAACACGAGCTTCCCAAACGCGGAGGTATCGATACCAGCGGCCTTTAGTCGGCGCTCATCCAGCAGGCAGAGACCAACATTCAGCACGACGGTCACCCACCAATACTTCCCGGAAGCCAAGGCGTTCTGTGCCAGCCATTCGTTGTGATAGTTCAAGAAATACGCGAGCACGCCTTGCAGGAAGCTGCCAAGGAATGGCGCGGCCGCAATGAACCAAACAACCAGGTTGCTGATGTGTGTGGCGGGCAAGATCGGAGGTACGTCTGCTGCGGTGAGGTGTGTCGCAAGCTCTGTCTGCGCCACCGGCGTCCAGGTTGCCAAGCCTTGCCTCCAGACAAGCGTCTCGCCGGTGACGGCGCGCTGCTGAATTAGTGTGGCGATTTCCGCATCCGGTATTCCGCCGAGGCGTTGACCGTTCTTTTCGTAGTACCAATCGTTCATCTTGGTTCCCTTTTTATTGTTGAACAGGACCCGCCGTGCGATTGCGCGGGTAGTGGTCTGCATTTCCCCTTGCTGCGTATCACGGGCGCCGTGCGAATACTCGCAGCGCCAAACACACCCGTCCCCCGCTTCCATCGAATATAACGTCTCACATCTCAAAAGGTTGATATTCAACCTTGAAAACCCTTCATTCTGCTCGGGCGATACCCAACCATCGAGGTAGAAAGGAGGGCGCATGGCGGTAGCCGACATGGACCGACTTGCGGAAATGGTGGGACGGGCAATCGCGAGAAACCGAGTCGCGAGCAGCCTTACCCAGGAGCAAGTCGCAGAACGATTGGGTATCGGTAATGAAGCGGTTTCGCGGATGGAGCGAGGCGTGGTCATGCCAACCGTGGCCCGCTTGGCGGAACTGGCTGACATCTTCCAGTGCGATTTGCCGGATTTGCTCACCGAAGTGAGCAATCGCTCCAGCGATCAGGCTAGCTACCTGACCCGGTTGCTGTCCAAACTCAGCAACAACGATCGGTCCATGGTGATCGATATCGTCGAGCGTCTGGCTGGGCGTTTGGCGCGCCGCTGATTTTCCGCAGGCACTCAATAATCATCCGGCAGCAGAACCGTGGTGGCAGATCGGTCTGCCTCAGTGATGATCCAGACCTTGCCGCCTGTCGGGATTGGATAGCTGGACAGGATGCGCAGCCCCAAAAGCACCGCCAGTTCATTCTGCAGGCGGTCGTCTTCAGACAACTCACCCCAATCACCGTGGACGTGTCGGGCCAACAACAGTACTTCCGGTAGGTGGGCGGCTTCGAGCGCCGCGAGAGCGGCTGGGGTGACCAGGGTGACGCCGAGTTCGAAACGCGGCTTGGTGTAATCGATATCGGGTTGTTGCATGGTGGGTTTCCTGAAATGGGGACGTGCGCCGACCTCCGAAGAAACCGGATGGGGACACGTCGGGTAGGAAAAGAGGAAGGAAAAGCAGCCGGGCGGAAGCCCGGCTTATGCCGTAGGAGTGAGCGTGGCGAGCTGACGGCGCAGGGCAATAGCTCGGGCCTGCGAGCATCCGAGGTGACGGCGAATGTCAGCGACGGTGACCCGCACGCGGCCCGCATCCACGTCTTGTACGAGCCGAGTCAGGTCAGGATTGGACAGCGCGACCGGGTTGCCAACCGCTTCGTGACTCGTCCTGACTGGCGGATAACTGACTGCGACAGGCTCCGGGTCTGCCGTGGTTACTGGTGCCGCAGCTCTATGCAGTAGCGTGACGGTCCACAGCAGGCAGGCAACACTCTCCAGTACCGCAGCGAAGATTAGGCCTATCAGCAGATCGATGCGAGTCACGGTCGTGCTCAGTAACGCGGCCAGTCGCACTGTGACTGGATCCGTCACCAGAGCATCGCGCCGTGTTTCCACCAGATCCCCCGCCATTTGCCGACGCCGGACCTCGCTGGCCTCGGCCTCCAGCGCCTCGAGCTGGGCGGTCAGCGTGGTGCGACGGGCTTCCAGCATCGGACAACCACGCAGGCAATGACGGGTATTGGCCGTCGCCAGTTGCCCGATGATGGCAGCACGTTCTGCCATGACTATCGTGAGGTTGCGACCAGCCGATGCAGACTCGGCCATCGGAATCGCTGCAGCCCTGAGCTCCCCCGCATGCCGTTGGGCTAGCACAAAGAAGCTCAAGTGCCCGAAGCATGCAGCTGCCATACAGGCCAGCCACAACACGCCGGCGACCGTACGCACCTGGTACGACGACGCTCGGACCAAGGCAGGCAATAGATGCGCGCTGACGACCAAGACAACACTGATCGCCACCCACACCAGACGCTCAGCCAACGACCCGCCACGCTGCCAGCCGGCCAGGACCGATAAGCAGATCGCGGTGCCGGTTGCCCCGAGCGACAATACCCAGCCGGTCAGCCGGATCATGCTGCCGTCCCGCCCAGCAGTGCCGCCTTGCGGTCCAGCTTGTCGCGCAGGCTTGATCTCCCAGGTTCACCGGTCTCCCCACCGCTGACAGACTCCTGCCTGTCTCCAGCGGTTCCGGGACAGAACTCCTCCATGACTGCCGTCGCTTCTTCGGGGCTATCTTCGAAGGCACCGTTAGCAAGCCCCACCTTGGCAGCAGCATCCAAGGCCGCCTGGTCGAACCCACTTGCCTTGCGGCGTGCGTCCAGTTCGCGCGCCTCAGTGATGGTGCCCTCCAGCGTCTTTCCCGCCCGAACACCTAAATCGACGTAGTAGATGGCTGTCCGGTAGCTCTGCGTGGTCAACTTCCCCCGTAGTTTGAGCTCCAACCCCATGCAGGCCAGTAAATTGCCGGACACAGCACTGAAGTAGCTCAGCCGTGCGGCCAAGGTGCGGATCGAGTTGAACGAAGTCGTCCGGAAGATGAACGACCCCATCTCATCCTCGTCCCCCACAATGGCGTTGAGCCGCCCATACGGCTTGCAGCCGCCAGGACCGCCGAACTGACAACCTTCCGGCGACGGACAAGGCAGGATGACAATGCCGTCTTGCTCGACGCGTTTGCAACGCTCTCCATTGCCGACACAGATCGGGCGCCCGGTGTCGCGGTCGAAAAGACAGTATTCGGCACGGAGGTTGAGGTCCGGATCGTTGAACAGCAGCCGCATGGGAATCGAGCGCAACTTGCCCGGTGTCGTCTTGCGCAGCGACTCATTGAGCGGATGGAGCATCCACCCATCGCGGTTCTGCACCTGGGTGGTCAGGGTGAACTGGTCATCCTTCTCCGGCAGACGCTTGCCGTTCTTCTCGACCACGCGGCCAATGGAGATGCGCCCGATAACGGGCGGGGTAATAGCGAGTCCTTTGAGCATGAGGGTGGCTCCTGATATCAGGGGTAAATGAGGAAGCGGCGCGAGCCAGCTTTCGGGATGGCGTACTGCTGAACGAGATCCGGGTTCTCGGTGCGTAGGCGGTCCAGATCGATGGCGGTGCCGTCTTTACTGCGCTTGAAGGTGACTTCGCCGGTGTCAAACAGCGCCCGCGAGGCTTCGCCCATGGCCTGCTGAAGGGTCTGCTTGAGCTTTGCTTCGAGTTGCTGGTGAGTCTCGATCTCGGCCCGGACGGCCACGAGATCAGCAAAGGCGGTGGACAACTGACGGTCGTCCGAGAAATCCACCGTACCGCCGCTGTCCTTCGGATACAGGCACCGCAGTGCTCGGTCAGCCGACTCTGATCCGTCTCCCGGTGGTGGCGTGTCAGTCTCGACGTAGTGCCAGAACTGCGCTTCGAGCGGGATTAACCGCGCGATCAGGTCGTCGTCCCGCTCGATGCGATGTACGGCCAATTGCTGGCCGCACAGCAGCACAGCCACATCGGCAGCACGCTTGCCAGTTACCGCCAACTGGTGCTGCACCTGCAACTGCACGTATTCGGGTACGCCGTCTTGCCAGTGACGGGCGCCGAATTCGCCCGCCGTCTTGCACTCAAGAATCTGGACATCAGGCACACCGACGACTTCCCGGTCCAGATTGGCGAGCATGAATGGGATGGTCGGGTGTTGCAGGACGGCATTGACCTTGCGCACGCGGTGTCCGGTCTGCTGCGTGTAGGCAGCCGCGACAATGGGTTCCAGCAGCGTGCCCCAGTAGACGGGGTGCTTGGTGTCGCTGGGATCGGGTTTAGGAAGGTCGGCATCCCGACCGGTCTTCTCCAGCCACAGTTCAAGTTGGCTCTTGTAGGGGCTCAGACCGACTGCAGCGGCGGCATCCGACCCACCGATTCCCGTTTTGCGGACGGACAGCCAGTCGGATCGGCTCAGTTGCCTGGTCTCTACCAGGCGAAGCGCGGGCCGGCCCCGCTCCTTACCATGTACGGTCTGAAAGGCGTCGGACATAGCGGTACCTCCTTAGAAGCACAAAAGCCTGGTGAACCGAAGTTCGACCAGGCCATATGTGAGAAGAGAAGTGGGAGTCAGACGACCAGCTTGAGCGCCTCATCCCAGGCCTTCTGCTTGAGGGAGGCACCCTGGCCGAACCAGGCTGCATCGAGCCGGTGATCGTCGCTGCGTGCGCGGCGATGGTGGTCGACGAACTCCGTGATGCTGTTGACCAGGCCCCACGCCGTACCAGCCGCAGACGGCAGATCCGCACCTTTGCCGCTGCCGGCATAGAGCTCGCCCACTGTCTTGATGGCGCGCTCATTGACGACCACGCGCTCGGCCAAATTCGTCGTCGGGTAGGTCAGGACACGGCGGAAGAATGCTTCTGCCGCCGAATCAGTGACTTTGCGGTCGGC
Organism: Ralstonia sp. 25C; assembly: GCF_051904805.1. NCBI lineage: Bacteria > Pseudomonadati > Pseudomonadota > Betaproteobacteria > Burkholderiales > Burkholderiaceae > Ralstonia > Ralstonia sp. 25C. The sequence continues at coordinate 1,822,179 of NZ_CP196737.1, forward strand.
CAGTGCCTTGGTGCGCGCCATGAAGCTATCCCAGGATGAGACCGCAATGCCTAGTTGGCGCTTGACTGCAGCAGCATCGAATTGCGACCTGTGAGGGACCTTGACCACGCCGGTACCGTCGCCCAGTGCGATTTGCAGCGTGTTGTTACAGACCACACGCACGGAAGTGAACTGGGCAGTGGTGGCGAGCGTCCCGTCACAGGCAGTCGCCAGGAGTAGGTAGCCATCCACCTTGTCTTTGCCCCTCAGCAGGCCAGTCTGGCCGGTCTTGGCAAGGGCCCAGAACTTACGGCCTTCCTTAAGGACGCCAGCGGTTTCCAGCTCGAAGCCACCGACTTCCGTCAGATCCCGATAGAACTCCAGGATCTCAGCGGGTTGCACAACTTGGTAGCGAGCCGAAACAACCGAAAGCGGGGTCTTTGTGTCGGACCTGTACAGCACCTTCTGGTCGGGGAAGGCGTGGATCGAGCCGAGGTTGGAGCCGGCGTTACCCGAGACGAAGCGGACTTCGGTCTCTTCGATCTGCCAGTTCATACCAGCTTGCTTGGCCCAGACCTCGACGGGCTGGCGGGGGGACAACTGATTGCCGAGGCCGTGCCACGGCGTTTGACCAACATAGGCCATGGTTTGAACCAGATGCATGGAATGCTCCTTGGAAAGACAAATGCATAAAGCCCGGCTGAAGCCGGGCTCTAGGGCGAGTGGAAAGGGGAAGGGAAAGCGAACCGCTGACCAGATCAGCGATTGTTGAAGGTGTGACCGCAGTCGAGACAGTGATGGTTGTCGAGTATTTGGGTATCGACGGCGTCACCGAGCGCGGCTCCGGCGGCGCAGCCGGTAGTGCCACCGATGAGGCCGCCGAGAATGGCGCCAGCAATGCCGCCGAGAGCAACTCCGACAGGACCGGCAATTATGCCGACGGTGGCCCCGGCTTCCGCGCCGGAGACGGCCATGGCGATACCGCCGGCAGCGCCCGCGATGGCGCCGACCGTGCCGCCGACCTTGGTTGCGCGGCTGAGGATGTCAGTTCGAGTGGATTGACAGCGAGGACAGGGGATGGTCATCAAAACTCCTTGTAGCGTTTGGAGACGCGGGCGGGCACACCGTGACCGCTTCAAGAGAGTGATATGTGACCCAATAAATCTGGAATCCTGATGCATCGCTCCCGCTAGCCATCCCCGTCTCGCTGCACCCGATCAACGATAACCTCAACCAGGAGATACGGTTCACGATCCGGACCGCCCTGAGCACGGGCAATGATCTTGTCGTCCCAGTCTCCGGTCCACAAGCCAATGATGTCCTCGACCAACCACGTGCCGATCGCCTTGCCCAGACGCGACGCCTGAGCAGGTGCCATCTGCGTAGAGGGCTCACCGCGCTCAATCAGATCAAGGACGAGACGCGCTGGAATCACCGGAATCGCGGTCCCCTCGCAAGTGGGTCCGAGCAGCAGAAGAAAGCTGGCCATCGTCTGTCCGGCCAAATCTCCAAGTTGGTCAGCTTTGATGGGGTAGTAGCCAACTGCAGGAGAGTTCTTGTTGCGATAGAGACGTTTGGCCTGCAATAGCGAGGCTCGACGAGCAAAGCGTTGCCCGGCTTCACGGGCCTCGAAAATCAGACAGATGTCGGTCGAAAAACGGTCAGTGCCAACACCAGCGTCGCCTTCTTCCTGCTTGCCGACCACACGATAATCGAGCCGCAAAGTGAGCCGTTCATTGGCGTGCGTTTCCGACGCGAGCAAGGCCAATCGCTCTGTTATCAGGGAGAAAGCCGCGCGCAAGCGCTCAAACACGAGCATCACGTGGGCTTCCTCGCCGCTGTGCAGCGTCTTGCCGATCACAGCCCCAGCCTCTTGCGCCACCTCATCAAGCGTCGACTCAATCAGCCGTTCGATACGTGCGTCGCCGATCCAGGTGCGTACGGCTGGAAGTGGCACCTCCGCAGCCGAACCGGCCGTCTCTCGCCGACGAGTCAATAGATCGACAAGATCAGGTTCCGGCCGGGCCATGCCCATGACAGCGTGCGCACGTCGCCGCACCAAGCCATCCGGATGCGCTTCGAACGGCTGAAGCGAACTGTCCAAGCTCCCGGCGTTTAGCTCCAGGACAGCGAACAGAATCGCCCGATCGAGCCATGTCGGACCGAACCAAAGCAGCGCTTCAGTCGCCGCCGCGCGAAGTGCCTCGTCCTCACCGATAACGGATTTCAGCTCGCGCCGCCAAGAGGCCCGCGTTTCAGGGGAAAGCTCGGACAGAGCGTAATCGGGATTCGTGACGATGGTGATGCCGAATTCGTGTAACAGCGCACACACACGAACAATGTTGCTCGGCAACGCTTCAAGAGCAGTCCGGACGTGCGCGTACTCTGCTTCGCCTTCCTGCCAAAGCGCGTGCTGTAGTTGGCCCCACGTGCTATCGCCAGCCCATTGGGCCATCAGCGCTGCAAATGCGTCCTTTGGAAAACCCCTCTCGACCGATCGCGACATCTTCTTCATTACGATGGCCAACACCGTGTGCGCGCCAGCAAGGTCCCCGTCCAGATACCGCAAGTACTGCACGCTACAGGCGAGTGAACAACGCCCCTGCTCCATGGCTTCCAGCAGGAGATCTCGCAGCGGAGCATCGCTACGCAGGCGCGGCCAGCGTTCGATGAACGTACAAAATTCGTTGTGAGAGGAAAAGTACCTGCTGCCACAAAACTGCTTGTGGGCGTGCGAACGGGCGGTCTTTACAACCACAGGCCAATTTGCGTCTGCCCACTTCCGTAGCGTGCGCAATACGGCTTGCTGGGCATCGTGATCAGGCATCGCCTGGGTCGCCCGCTCAAGCTGGAAGTAGTGCTCTCCATCAAGCGACAGTACATCAGCATGCTCCGAGATAATGCTCGCCGCCGCTTGGCAGTTCAACACCGGCGCACTGCCATCAAGAAATGAGCACATCTGCCTGAAACCATTCGCAGTGATCGCCCGTACTGCCTCATCGACGGACGCGTAGGCTTCCGGCGTAGCCCCGTCTTGACGATCCTGCCCCGGATCATTCGTTTTATCCACCGTATCCCCCACATGGAAAACGGGAAGCAGGATAGTGCACCTGTTCTTGTCCCGCACGTTTTCTGGTCACCACATTCTGCGCTGCCAAGAGCGATGTGAGTGTCTACTTGAGCAGACTCCCCTTGGTGAGCGTACGAGAGCGTTCCGCTGGCTTAACGCTCAGTCCCTGCTCATCCTTGGCAAAGTAACCCGTGATGTAGCGTTGCAGCTTATCCCGCTGCGTAGTATCCCCGGGTGTCAGCACGTCCAGCGCCCACAATCCTTTCGCTTGCAGAGAAGCACGGTCGCTCATCGTATTGGAATTGAAGACGTACCCACGACCGCCAGTGATACGCGCCCAGCGGGCACTGGCTCGGTCCAGTATCCATTCCAGACTACGGCGCTTTCGGATATCGACCATCAAGACGACGTGAAAGTGCAACGCGCCAAACTCATCGCCACGCTCGGCTTTGCACAGGTACGTCGGTACAGCGTCGAACAACTCTGCATCGGCACCACGACGATTACCAAAGAACGCCTCTCGATCTTGAAAGGCTGCACGGACGTCAATGCGGGAGCGGTATTCCGCACTCCCGTTCAGCGAAGGCTCGGTACAAGGCCCCAACACCCACTGGCCTGCAGCGCTATACCGCCAACTGACACGCGGCACCTTCTCCGCCTCGACAAGCGCAGTCTCAGGGAACAATAGCTCGACTCGAAACGGCAGCACAGCACAGTCGCTAGGCATACCGAATCGAATCCACTGGTCAATCGTCTGCCCTTGGTATTTGAGTCCTTCTTTCCTGGTACTCCACATCGCTTTCTTGACCTTACGGGCAACGGCTTCCTTGCGCAGATGCAAGATGAAGTCATTGAACACCTCAGCCGCCAGCATGCCGTTCGGAAGCATGTGAAGAGGCGAATCCCCCAACCCTAGGTGACCAAACAGGTGTTCACGGTAGCCATCAAAGAAGAGCTGGAAGTCGGGACTGCAGGCATAGCCAGGCCAGCACAGGTCCATCATCTGTCGGCACTTGCTGAAGAAGTGCACGAGGTTCACCTGGCCATCAGCACGAACGGTACGTACGGCTGCTCTCCTCTGAGTTGGGCGAATCTCAAAGGGAATCTGATCCCCTTCGAGTACGGCTTGCATGAAGCACGTGAGCAAGTCGTGGAGGTGTTGGTATTCACCAACCTCCCAGTATCTCGTTGTGATTGGAGAGGGAAGCGCTACAACGCTGTGTGTAGCATTCTTGAAGAGTTCTGACATGACGATACCTCGGTCTTGTGGAGTCAAGAGATGAGGCAGTCATGTGAAATTTGATGTCGTTAACGTATACGTATTCTGGGGGGGAGGTCACTCTTCACGCTGCTTGTCACTGTCGCGACGCAGGTGAGCTTCGTGAGGGGATACAGGAGAGACCTTGGTGGTCTCTCCTTTGATGTTCTTATCCAATACATCGTTTTTATATATTAAATACACTTAAAATATCAAAAGATAATCTTATATTAGAAGAAGAGATAAGAGACAGAGGTAAGCCCTACAAATACAGAGCCCAGTAATACAGAACCCCTACAGATACGGGATATCCGAGTGAAGTGATAGTTACAGAGTTATCCGGAATGCTGCGATGTTATTCGAGTGAGTAGCAGCATCGGAATCAATGCTGTCACAAGCAACAAGTAGCACGCACTACGCGTGGCTGGAAGACGCTGTCACTGGGTGCACCGACCATCGGGCGAAGAAGAACCACAACTGAGGCGAATGCGTCCTTCTGAATACGTCAACCATGACAAGTAGCCCAGCAGCACGCAGATGCACGGCATGCACGATGGGGCAACGGCGATGCTCGCAGTCATCGCCTACGTGAAGATGCAGATCGCACCAACACCGTGTTCGGCGATGAAGCGTGAGAACAGATGCATGCCGGAGACGCCAACTCAACAGGGCGTGCACGTGTTTTTTTTCAGCCCCGCCCGCCTGTCCGCTCTGGCCGACCTTGCGCCGCAGCGCCCCCCCCTGTCGTACCCTGCGGACGGCCCTCGCCTCCGCTGTCAAAATGGCAGACCTGAAGCTGCGGCAGGCAGATGAGCCCCTAGGAATATGCGATTCGTGCGATTTGTCGCACGAATCGCATATCAGCAGCATGGTTAAAAGGTTTGGCGGAGGATCAGCCAGTGTCGCGGGCATGGCTTGTGGGCCGTGCCGCGTCTATGCCGCCAGCGCGACCACACCTGGGCGGAGAATTCACTGAGCGGTGTCGCGGCTCCCTTGCGCTGCCGAGAACAACCCCTCGTTGCATCACGGTGAATGCGGCGGAAGACGCCTGATTTGTCCGTACATCGACGTGCTCGGCACTGCCATCGCCGTTAATTGAACAGACCAATGAGGAACGGGGACTGTTCGTCCCCGTCGTGCATTACCTGAAACTGCGGTTGCGGTGCTACAGAAGAAGATGCCAGCCATCCTTTTTGTCGACTAGCATGGCATCCCCTTACGCTTGCACGCTACGGATTTGGAAGACCGATGGGTTGAGGTAGATATGCCAAGGCGCCTTCTTCGCCGTCCCATTTTTGGCCACAGTTACGTGCCCCATCACTTCAAGGTGCTTCAAGGCGAGCGCGAAGCGGCGTAGTGGACGGATGGGACCTTCTCGCAAGACGTCGTTTCTTTTCGCTAGCCCCCACCCTATCGATGCATAGGTGCGCGCAAGGTAGTCTCCAAGCGCTCGTGCATCGACCTGAATCTGCGATACCACTTGCTGCGGCGCGAAGATGCGTTTGAATTCGTGGAGGTGCCAATTCACGATCTGGCACGCACGCCTGAACGTATCGATTGAAATCTTGCCTTCCTGCCCGGAGAACTTGTGAAGCAAGGCTGCAACGCGGCCCGTGATCTCCATCGCTTTGGACGCGAAGTCTTTCACGTCGCTCAAGTATTGCAACGGCTGAAGTTGACCTTCAATAGTGTTTGCTACGGCGACCCATTCCTCCCGCACCTCTTCCGCAAATTCGATGATGTCGGGCTCCAGCTTGCCGGCTTCGCGGCGACGATCGTACTCGTCAAGAAGTTCGACCATCCGTTCCTGAAATTTTGGTAAGTGCACCCACGCTGAATCGTAGAGCGACATGAAGCGGTAACCCTGTGTCGATGTCGGCCATGCAACCAGGTAACGCGCCCAGTGACCGGAACCGCGCACGACTTTGCCGTGCCGTTCAATGAAGTCCTGGAGAACCTGTTCCTGCACCATCAGCGATACCGTCCCTCGTGCGTTGCGTGCGACGATGCTCCCCTGCTGCACACGGTCGTACGAGATGACGGGTGCAGCGTCCCAAAGCGAATTGAGCAAGCCCACTTGCTTCATTGCATTGCTGCGCAAGACGATGTCGCCCTCGTTGCTCAATAAGGCGATGAGTTCATGGTCGCCTTCGATCGCATTGATGATGGCGCGCCCCGTAATGTCTTGACGAATGAGGCGGCGCTCGCGTGGTTTGATGGGCTTTGACTTGATATGGTCGGTCAAGCGAGCGCGAAGCAGGTCGGTGGACTCACCATTGCGTATCGCTTTGGCGATGTCGCCCGTGTACACGGCTTTTACCGTGTCCCACACCGTTTTTTCGGCTTCGTAGTCAGCAAGATCTTGCACATACTTTTTGGTCCGCAATTCGTCGCGCTCTACCACCTTGCCCATCACGAGATTATCGGTAGCGGTCTTACGCTCACCGGAGTCAGCAACGGTCAATGCGTTGAGCGATACGGTTCGTATCTGCCCGGTAGGCAAGCGAACACTAATGAGACCCATGCACGCCACCGACATGGCTGTCAGGAACGATAGGGCGATCATGGCGTGCGGCGCCTTAACGTGATCGCAAACCTCAACTGCGGCGTTGCGGGTAACCAGATGAAATGCATCAAGCGGATATGGCGCGAGGTTGGGCGGCAGTGTATTCACCGCTGGTGCGCTCGAAAGCGCCAGGTTAGGGACGGTCATCGTTGGATTCGGTAATAACGTTTGAATTGGCCGGCATGGCGATGTGCACTGCTTTGCCGCAGGCACACGCCGGCCGAATGTGGATGGCGACGGCATAGCGCCGATGCAGCGCTACGCTGCATCGGGATGCACAATCGGTAGATCGGCTTACTCTGCCGGTGGAGTCGCCGCAGACTCTCGCGATGCTTCTTCGTAGAGCTTCCCGAATGTCGCGGCGCTAAGCTTCAGCCCGTTCGACGCGAGCCTCGTCAGGATCTGCTTGGCCGGCACGCCACGTTCTTTTGCGGCCTGGATGTCAGGAAACAGAGCAAGGAAGCGCGCTCGCTTCAGTTGCTGTGCGTTTGGCTGGAGCGCGGCGAGTTCACGGCCGATGTGCTCAGCATCAAACTGGTCGAGCGGATCGGAGGGCTTGTTTGCGTTGGTTGTCATTCCGGTCCCCCCTTACGATGCCGTGCGGGGACGACGCTTCATCGCCGTCACCTGGTCAGCGCCGCTGGGATTGCGCATATGGTCCAAGATAGCCTGAAGAAGCGTCGCGCATGCGCGTATCTGCGGCTCGATGACCATGTAGCGCAATCCCTCCTCAACCTTATGCTCCTCGAGCCAGCGCTGGAACCTGTAGCGCTGGTCGTCAATAATCTCTTCGACGCAAGCCCCGATTGCATCAATCAATTGCTGCTGGCTTGCCCCATCTCCTTCACTGCGCTGACCGTCACCGGTTGCTTCGGCATTTGTCTGCTTGGGCGGAACAGCCAGTTTGCCGAGGATGTCGGCGAATACATCGGTTGAGGCGTTGGAAATGGAGTTTTTTGCTTTACGCATCGCAGGCCTCCTTACGCCGATGCGCACAGTTGTGCGCGGGAGGCGATCCAGGCGTCCACGTCTGATTCGAGGAATCCGATCGAACGTGCCGTGAGCTTTACTTTGCGTGGGAACGTCGGGTCGGTCGCCATCAGCACGTAAACCGTTGCGCGTGAAAGGCTCACACGTTCGACCAATTGCTTGACGCGCAGAATGCGCGACGCCTTGTCGGGCTGACGGGCGCTCTGGCACGCGTTGCCGGGCGCTGGCGAGTGCTTGTGGGAAGGATGCCGCTGTGCGGCTTCGTAAGGCTGATTAGACATCGCGTCCTCCATCAAAGTTGAGATGGACGGGTCTATCAGCCCGCCCACCGCTTCCAGCTGGTGCCGAAAGTGATGGAGATAGTCCGATCGGAAACGCATTTCCGAGCAAGCCCTTGTTGTCGATGCTCGCCTGCCCGTGGCTGGCAACGCCTGCCGACGTTCAGGTCGGAAATTGGACGGAAATGGGACGGAAATGTGCAGAACTACTACGGCCTCACGACCCTCCTGCTAGCAGATTGCAGCTCTCGCCCTTCTTGTTCAAATTTCTTTCTTAGGTTGTAAAGCTGCTTCTCGCTATAGCCGTATTTCTTTGCGATCTTCTTGGCGAAACCTGGCTCCTTTTTCTCCTGCAGGCGCCGACACTCTTCCACAATTTGCTTTTGTTTGCTTTCGCTGTACTTTGGGACACCGACAGCCCGTTTGTCGGTAGAGGGTTCGGACTGGCTGTCCTCGTGGGAAACCGCATCGCTGCCACCCTTGCTCGATCGCATATCGGAATGTTCAAGGCCACACCGCTCTAGGTATGCAACAGCTTGATGCCGAGGAATAAAAGTACCGGTTATCAGTGCTGGAACAGGAGCATGGTGGGTGTCAACAGCCTCCAGGCGACCATCACGAAACCACTTCTGCAGCGCTCGTTGATGGCGCTCGAAGGCCCTCGCTTGCCCCCTTTTTCGTTCCTCGATATCCTCCGCCTTCACCAAGATCGGGTCCCAGGACGGCCCTTCCGGCAGATCGCGGTAAGCCTCCATGAATGCCGCTGCCTCCCCCTCGGAAATCGGGTAGCGCAGCGGCGGCAAGTCACGCAACATGGCTTCCAAGACGTTCCTGTCGTTTCCGTCCAATTTAGAGGGGGGAAACCAAACTTCCGCATCAGAAGAGGAAGCTTTAGACGCCCTTGCCCCGTTCTCGGCATCCAGAGGGGGAACGTCAGACGACACCCTTGCCCAATTCAGGAATGCCTGACTCGGAATGATCCGATCGACAATGCGACCGTCTCCGGAACTGAACGTGCTCAGCATCTTCGGCTTGGCCGACTTTCCGACGATGCAGTCAATACCCTCGAGACCGTGTTCGCCAGCCGGGCAGACCGCTTGGGCGATGGCCCTGCAGAAACTCCAATACTCGATGAGCGGGCCGGGCGGGAGCTGAACGCGAGCTTGCACTTGTACGCCTTATGTCAGTGTCGTCAGTTTTACTGAGTATAAGGACGGAAATACACGTCGTCACACGGTACGAGTGACCGAGGCCAGTGTCGATATGGGCACACCGGATAGTTTCACGCCGTAGCCACGAGTGACGGACAGCGGCGGGCCTTTTGTTCCAGATCAGCAGGTCATCGCCAATGACACTCATCCTACGGCGTTTATAGGAATAATCTTTGCGCCAGCCTTCAGCTTATCCAGATAATCGGCCCACTTCTGCATCATCTTGATCCGGTCATCAATGAACTTGGTCCGGTTGTACGCAGTACCCAAGGCATCCGGCACCTTGTGCGCGAGCTGATGCTCAATGACCTCACTCGGAAAGCGCAACTGCTCATGAAGGATGGTGCGCGCCATCGCACGAAAACCGTGCCCTGTGATCTCCGTCTTAGTATCAAAGCCCATCCGCCGCAGTGCTGCGTTGATGGCGGCACCACTCATCGGTTTTTTCGGATCGCGCCCCGGGAAGACGTACTGCAGATGCCCGCTCAGCGCTTGCAGATCTCGCAGGATCTCGACAGCTTGACTGGCCAGCGGTACGAGATGCTCTGTCCTTGTCTTGGATACGGTGTAGCGCCATTGGGCTTTGTCGAGATCGAATTGGGCCCACTTCGCCGTCCGAAGTTCGCCTGGTCGAACAAACAATAGGGGCGCAAGGCGCAACGCGCACTGGACAACAAACGTTCCCTTAAAGCCATCAAGCGCTCTCAGAAGTCCTGCCACCTCGGTTGGATCCGTGATAGAAGCGAAGTGCGTGTGGCGAGCGACCGGCAATGCGCCGCGAAGATCCCCAGTTACATCGCGCTCTGCACGCCCGGTAGCGACGGCGTAGCGGAGCACTTGGCCGCAGTTCTGGTGGACGCGGTGCGCTGTATCCACCGCGCCTCGCGCCTCGACCCTACGCAGAACCGACAGCACTTCAGGCGCTTTGATTTCCGCGATCGCTCGACCACCGAGCCAAGGAAAAACGTCCTTCTCAAGGCGGGCAATGATCTTCTCAGCATGGCTTGCTGCCCAGTTCGGCGACTGTCGCGCAAACCACTCACGTGCCACCGCCTCAAAGCTGTTGGCGGCACGCTCTACCGTTGCCGCCTTCTGCACCTTGCGCTCGATACCCGGATCGATGCCATCCAAGAGCAGCCTGCGAGCCGCATCGCGGCGCCCTCGGGCCTCCTTCGCACTGATCTCCGGATAGACACCAAGCGCCAGCCGTTTCTCCTTGCCGGCAAACCGGTACTTGAGTCGCCAGTATTTGCCGCCTGCCGGGGATATCTCCAGGTACATGCCTGCCCCGTCCGCCAGCCGGTAAGTCTTATCGCGTGGCCGCGCGTTGCGGATTTCAACATCGGTCAGGGCCATTCGATCTCCATGGGGGCATCAGTCTGCGGGGCATTCAAAGTGCCCCCTACGATGCCCCCACATGCCCCCGGATGTCAATCAATCCAGTCAGACGTCGCTGGAAACAAAAAACCCCGCAAACCTTGATTTTTGCGGGGTTTTCAGACTATCTCAGATGCTGCTGGATGTGTTCTTGGTGGACCGAAGGAGGATCGAACTTCCGACCTCCGCATTGCGAACGCGGCGCTCTCCCAGCTGAGCTATCGGCCCGTGAAAAATAAGTCTACCCGAAGTCCCGGCGCGCCTTCAATCGCGGGTCAACCCGCGTTTTCCATGCCGGGGTTGCCTTCCATGCCAACGATGCGCGGCGTATTCAGCGGCCGCGCCGTCACTTCGCGCTGGTCGCGCAGCCAGTCGGCCAGCACATCCCACACGGGGCGGCCGCCGGCCTTGCGTGCTTCGGGCGACACCGCAGCCCAGCCGGCCACCTTGTAGCGGCGGTCGGCGTCGATGGGCTTGTCACCCAGGCGCATGTCGGTGATGCGCTGGCCCATCGGTTTCATCGGGTCGATGGTGTAGCGCAGGCCACCGGTGCGCACCATGTCGCCGCCCTGCTGGTAGTACGGGTCGGGGTTGAACAGGTTGTCGGCCACGTCTTCGAGCACGGTCTTGATGGTGGCGCCGGTCATCTCGGTGAGCGTGGTAGCGGGGTACGTGATGGCGGTCTGGGCCATCAGTGCTTCCATGGTGACGGCCTCGCCGGGCAGCAGCGTGGTGCCCCAGCGGAAGCCGGGCGAGAAGGCGATCTCGGCGCCCTGCGCCTGCATCAGGCCATCGACGATGAGCTGGTCGAACGTGCCGTTGAAGTTGCCGCGCCGGTACAGCAGGCCGCGGTTCGTGGCGAGCGTCTCACCGAGCCTGTCTCGGTACGGCGCGCGCGCACGTTCGATGAGCGCGGTCATGGTCGGATCGGGCGGCAGCAGATCGGCGAACACGGGCAGCAGCGTGTAGCGAATGTCCTGCACGGCACCGCCGCGCACATCGAGATCGAGCACGCCGACGAACTTGCCGTTGGCGCCCGCGTTGGTGACGAGCGTCACGCCGCCCGGGTTGCTGACCTTGATCGGCGCCGGCACCGCATCGTGCGTGTGGCCGCCGAGGATGGCATCCAACCCGCGCACGCGCGAGGCCAGCTTCAGGTCGACATCCATGCCGTTGTGCGACAGCAGCACGACCACTTTGGCGCCCTTCCCTCGCGCCTCGTCGATCATCTTCTGCAGCCGTTCTTCCTGGATGCCAAAGGTCCAGTCGGGCGTGAAGTCCGCCGGGTGCGCGACGGGCGTGTACGGGAAGGCCTGGCCGATGATGGCGACCGGCACGCCGTTCAGCTCGCGCAGCACGTAAGGGTCGAACACCGGGTCGCCGAAATCCGCCGTCTGGATGTTCTGCGCGACGAAGGCGACCTTGTTCTTGAAGTCGTGGTCGACCACGTGGCGCACGCGGTCGGCGCCGTAGGTCATCTCCCAGTGCGGGGTCATGACGTCGACGCCCAGCGTGAGGGCCGCGTCGACCATGTCCTGCCCGTTGGTCCACAGTGAGGTGGCCGAGCCCTGCCACGTGTCGCCGCCGTCGAGCAGCAACGCATTGGGGCGCGTGGCGCGCAGGTGCTTGATGAGCGTGGCCAGATGCGCAAAGCCGCCCATGCGGCCGTAGCGGCGCGCGGCTTCGGTGAAGTCGAGCGAGGTGAACGCGTGTGCGGTGTGCGAGCCCGGTGCGATGCCGTAACGCTTGAGCAGCGCGTTGCCCACCAGATGCGGCGGCTGCCCCGCCCATTGCCCCACGCCCAGGTTGACGCTGGGCTCGCGGTATTCGATGGGCAGCAACTGCGCGTGGCAGTCGGTGAAGTGCAGCAGGTGAACGTTGCCGAAACGCGGCACGTTATAGGCGATGGACTCGGCGTGGGCGTCGGTCAGGCGCAGGCCGGCGGCTGCGGCAATCGCCAGGGCTTGGACGAATTCGCGGCGGTTCATTTCTTTTGGCTGTGGGCCGGGTGGGCGTACTGCGCGAGGTCGGCCACATCGTCTTCGAGCATCTCGCCGACTTCCTTGCGCACCACGCGGCCATTGGCGTCGAGCACGAGCAGCTCCGGCAAACCCTTGCGCGGGCCGGTGGCGGCGCACAGGGCGTCAGATTCCATCGTCACCGGGAAGGTGAAGCCGCGCTTGGCAACGTAATCCTTCGCGAGCTGCGGGTTGGCGTCGATGCTGATGGTAAGGATGCGCAGGTCGGTGCCGCGCGTGGCGTCGACCAGCTTCTGCAGGCGCGGGTTCTGCAGCGCGCAGAACGGGCACCACGATGCCCACGTCGCGATGATGACCGGATGCCCGCGCCACGACTCGCCCGGCACACGCGTGCCGTCGAGCAATTGCACATCGGGCATCGTCACCACATCGCCGACTTCGACGGCCTGTGCAGCACCAACAGCGAGCATCATCGCCGCTGCTGCCCACATTACGAACCGTCGAATGGCTGGCATGGCGTTATTGATTCACTGGCGAGGCCGGGTCCAACAACAGCGCCATCACATCGCGGATCTGCTGCTCGGTGAGGATGCCCTTGTGCCCAAAACGCGGCATGTTCGAGCACGCGGCGTAGGCGTTGGAGTTGTAGATCTTGCCCCACGTGTAGCGCAGGATCGCCTCCGAATCGCCGCGCAGCTTGCCGTACTGATACAGCGACGGGCCGATGGTGCCGTACGACACCTCATCCTTCGACAGGCGATGACACGCGTAGCAGTTGGCACCGTTGGCCCCGCCAGCCGGGTCGGAGAACTGCATGCCACGGCCGCTCTGTGCTGTCTTCTCGCCTTCCTTCCAATCGCCCAGCCACTTGCCGTCGGTGGGGTAATGGATGGTCTTCATCTGGCCGTCTTCCAGCGTCTTTGCGACGGCGGCGGGCACGGCGTTGCGGTCCGCGTACTGGCTGCAGGTCTTCTGCACGTCGTCGCGCTCGGTTACGCCTTCCACGGTGGCCGGGCCCTTGGAGACAAAGCTCTCGTGGATGACCTTGGCGAGTGCCGCGTCGGCCTTCGCATCGGGCTTGGGCGCGGTGATGGCCTTGGCGGCATCCGCAGCGTGTGCGGTACCAGCAATGAGTGCCAACGCAATGAGGGTCAGTCGGATCATGTGTGGCATGGTCGGTTGACCTCAGCGTTTGATCGACGGCGCGTCCATCTTGCCGCCGTTGGCGTTGCGGGCGAGGAACAGCTCCAGCGCGGTAATCACCTCGCTGCCGTAGAGCGGTTCCGGAAAGCGTTGCTGGCGCAGGCAGTCGTACAGGCGGTGCTGCATCGTGCGGACCTCGCCTTGCGAGACGCGGTAGCCGGGCCACGTGGAATACGCAAAGCGCGCGCCGTCGGCGGTCAGCAAGTCGGGCAGTTCCTGCAGGCGGATGCGCTGGCCCGGCTGCGCGTGGCACGTCGCGCACGCAAAGTCGTACGCGCCGCCACGGTAGAAGAACATGCGGCGGCCGAGTTCGTACGTGCGCTTTTCTTCAGGATGCGCGAGCGGAATATCGATGGCCGCGCCGCGCGATTCCGAGGTGATGTACGCCATGAGCCGTTCGATGTCCGACGGCTTGCCCGGCGACGAGAACGGATTGGCCGACGCCTGCTCCTTCGTCAGCCCTTGCAGCGTCATGCGGCAGTACATGAGGCGCTGTTCTGCGTCCATCACGCGGCCGGTGTCGTTGAAGAAGCGCGGCAGCTTGGCGTACGCGCCCTTCACCACGCCGGGGCCCAGGCCCAGGTCGCACGCTTCGAGCGAGGCCTGCTTCGGGCCGGCGGGCTTCTTCCAGAGTTCTTCGCCGGCGGCTTCCCAGAGCTCGGCCGGGTTGCCGTCGGCCAGCATCTCGCGGTACTGCGCGATGCCGGCGGCGGTGCTGTCTTTTTGATCCTGTGCGCTGGCCACCATGCTGGCGCCCGCTGCGAGGACCGCCGCTGCTGCGGTGATCGATGCGATCGATGTGAGTCGTTTCACCATCCCCTCCGTGGGCCGCTTACGGTTTGAGGTAAGCGAAACCTTCTTCCTGCTGCAAGCGGGTGATTTCCACCACGCCGGCGGGCACCACCTTGGCTTCGAGCAGCAGCTTGTCTTCCGGCACCTTGAAGGCCATCAGCGAGTTGTGGCACACGCGAAACTCCACGCCCATGCTGGCCAGCGCGGCGACCGGCGCGTCAAACGTGCGGCCCTGCGCATCCTTGGCCCCTTCGACGAGGAAGTCGATGCCACGCCCCAGCGCCACCACCACGATCTTCGTGCCCGGTGCGCCGTTGAGGTGGTTGCGCAGGTTGCCGATCGCGCGCACGGCCTGGTCGATGCCTTCACTGAGTTGATAGACCACCTTGTAGCGGGCACCCGTACCACCTGTGCGGGGCGCGGTTTGCGCGGCGGCCTTGCCGGCCACGCCCAGTGCCGCCAGCGCGGCGGTCACACGAAAAAAGCTGCGTCGCATCTCGGCCTCCTGGGCTTATTGGATTGCCGTTTCGTCGGTGCGCTTGTCGCCGTGGTTGTCGACCCAGGTGACCGTCACCTTGTCGCCCTTGGCGGCGCCCTTGAACTTGAAATTGAGGAACGGGTCCTTCGACACGGCGGTGCCGAACTGCGCGTCCAGCACCGTCTTGCCGTTGTGCTGCACGGTCACGTTGGTGATGTGCCAGGCCGGCACCAGTTTGCCGGCGGCATCCTTGCGCTGGCCGGTTTCCATGTCGTGCTTCATCAGGATCTTCACGTCGGTCGTGCCGCCGTTTTCCATTGCGCGAATGCGCATCGGGTCTGCCATGGTGTGCTCCTTTCCTGATGTTCAACCGCCGCAGCCACCGAGGGTGACTTTGACTTCCTTGCTCGCCAGCACCCACTTGCCGTTGGCGCGCACAGCAGCGTAGACCACCGAGGTCTCGCCCATCTTCACGCGCGTACTCACGAAGGGCTCGGTACCGGCGGGAATGCCGAACGTGGCAGCCAGCGTGTTCGGGTTCTTTTCCACCAGGATGGCGATCATGTCGGTGCCCGGCAGCGTGCTGGTCGCCACCAGCGGCACCACGGCGCCGTTTTCGGCGATGTCCGGGGCGGTTAGATGTACGCCCGCACCAGCCTTATCCACAGCGCCGCCGCCCAGTTGCTTGAGCACCTCGTTCACGCCCTTGACCGAGAACGCGGCCTTGTTCCACTCCGCCGCCTGTGCCGGCGTGGCAATGCCGGCGGACACCAGCAGCGCCATCATGGCGCCCGCGCGCAACACGTCGCGGCGGGAAAGATTCACGGGATCCGACATCACGTCCCTCACTTGGCCGGGGCGCCCACGAGCACCCAGTCGATCACGGTTTTCAGATCGGCATCGGCGATCTTCGGGTTGGCCGGCATCGGGATCTGGCCCCAGTTGCCCATGCCGCCTTCGCGCACTTTCTTGATGAGCTTGGCTTGCGCGCCGGCATCGCCCTTGTACTTGGCGGCGACATCCTGGTACGCCGGGCCGACGAGCTTGCGGTCCACAGCGTGACAGCCCATGCAGGCGTTCTGGTTGGCGAGGGATTGCGCGCGGGCGGCATCAACGGCGGCCTGTGCAGGCACGGCGGACAGCGCCAGGCCGGCCAGCACCGCGCCGGCGGCGAGCGTGGGGGCGAACTTCATGGGGTCTCCGGAAAAAGGGGCGGCCCGCATGTCGTTGCGGGCCGCTTGCGCCGATATTGTGCCCGAAGCGCTTCGGCTAGGCGCGCCTGTGCCGGTCAGGCAGCCAGGCGCCAAGCAAAAAGCCCCGGCGTTGAGGCAAAAAGCATCAACGTCGAGGCTTGGACAGTCATGGGTGCATAAAAAAGCGGCATCGCTGCTGAAAAAAGCAGCAGCATTGAGGCCCGAGAGCCTCACTGGCGAGTCTTTTTGCTCCGCCGTTGATGCTTTTTTCAGCAGCGATGCCCCTATTTGGGGCGTGCGTGAACCCTGCGAGGGTCAACGTCGGGTGTTTTAGGTCCAACGTCGGAGGTTTGAGGTTCGACGGTGAACCTTTGAGGGTCATTGCCGGACCTTTTAGGTCCAACGCTGGCGCTTTGACTCAGGCCATCGCCCGGCGCACCGCCAGCCGGCCGCCGAATACATTCAGCAGCAGGCCCGCCATCACCACGACGCCGCCCAGCCACTGCGCGGGCGCCAGTCGCTCGCCCAACAGCACGGCGGCCGACACCAGCCCCACCACCGGCACCAGCAGCGACAGCGGCGCCACCCGGCTGGCCGCATAGCGCGCCAGCAACTTGCTCCACAGGCTGTAGCCGAAGATGGTGGCGCCAAACGACAGGTAGACGATCGCCCCGATGCTCGACGCGCTGATGTTCGCCAAGCTATGCGCGATCTGCTCCGGCCCCTCCAGCCAGAGCGACAGCAACGCAAACGGAATCGGCGGGATGACGGCGCCCCACACCACCAGACTGACGACATTCACCGGCCCGGACATCGTCCCAATCCGTTTGGTGACGATGTTGCCGCTGGCCCACGAGAGCGCCGCGCACAGCGTCAGCAGGAAGCCCGCCGTGGTCATGCCTGTGGCCGAAGCATTGCCCGCCATGCCGATGATGCCCAGCCCGCACGCCGCCACTGCCATGCCTGCCAGGTGGAACCAGCGGATCGGCTCGCGCAGCACCAGCGCCGCAATCGTCAGCGTAAAGAACGCCTGCGACTGCAGCACCAGCGACGCCAGCCCTGCCGGCATGCCCACGTACATGGCCGAGAACAAGAACGCGAACTGCCCGAAGCTGATCGTGGCGCCGTAAGCCACCAGCCACTTGAGCGGAATCTTGGGGCGCGGCACGAACAGCACCGCCGGGAACGCGACCAGCGCAAAGCGCAGCGCACCCAGCAGCATGGGCGGCACGCCGTGCAGGCCCACCTTGATAACGACGAAGTTGACGCCCCACACCAGCACGACGAGCAGGGCCAGCAGCAGATCCTTGGGAGACATGATGATTGGCAAAGTCAGGGGCCGCCCGCGCGGCCCTATGACGCACTCTAGGCCTGGGCAGCGCGTGCGACTTGCACAATCTTGCGCATTGTTCGTGCCGCCCAGAGACCGATGTGCCTAGCCAAGCATGTCCGACCAGATCGCCCGGCTCCAGCCCTGCGCGAGCTTGCCTTCGGCGGCGGAAGGCGCATCGGAGAGCCCGCCGGCGCCGGGCACCGTCACCATGGTGTGCTCGGCCGCGTCGTAGCGGTGGACGGTCGCCACATGCATCGCCTCGTCGGGCGTGGTGAAGCTGTAACAGGTGTTGGCGTACAGCGGCGACGCATCGGGCGCGTGGCCGGCCAGTATCGTCACCACGGCGGCGGCGGCCACCTTGCCGTGCTGGTTGGCCATGTGGCCGGATTTGGGCATCAGCGGCGCGGTCTGGATGGCATCGCCAATCACATGCACGCCCGGCGCCACCTTTGATTCGAATGACAGGAAATCCACCTCGCACCAGCGCCCGTTGGCCGTCGCCAGCCCGGCCTGCACGGCAATGGCCCCGGCGCGCTGCGGCGGAATCAGGTTGACCACATCCGCCTGCACGTCGTCCTGCACGTCGAACTTGAGCACGCGGCCGGTGGCATCGATGTCGACGGCGTTGTATTGCGGGCGATATTCGATGTGCTGTGGATAACGTTCCGCCCAGACGCGCTTGAACAGCGCGCCCTTGGAGGTCACGTCGTCATTCGCATCGAGGATCAGCACGCGTGAATCCGGCTTGGCGCGTTGCAGCCAGTGGGCGATCAGGCACGCGCGCTCGTACGGCGCGGGCGGGCAGCGGTACGGCGCCAGCGGAATGCTGATCGCCACCGTGCCGCCATTGGGCATGGCTTCGAGCCGATGGCGCAGCGCGAGGGTCTGCGTGCCGGCCTTCCAGGCGTGCGGCGCTTGGGCGGCGGTGGCCGCATTGGCGAGACCGGGAATCGCGCCGGGCACAACATCAATGCCGGGCGAGAGGATGAGCCGGTCGTATTCCAGCGTGCCGCCCCCGGCCAGTCGCACCTGCCTGGCGTCGATGTCGATGGCCGAGGCGCGGTCGCGCACCCAGCGCACGCCGTGGCGCTCGACCAGCGCGTCATACGGCACGGTGATCGACGCCATGTCACGGTCGCCCGACAGCACGAGATTCGACAGCGGGCACGAGACGAAGGCCGCGTTGGGCTCCACCAGTGTCACGTTGACGCGGCCGCCGGAAAACACGCGTACGTACTTGGCTGCAGTCGCACCGCCATAGCCGCCACCGACCACGACGACCTTGGCATTACGCGTGCCCGATAGGGGAGCGCATGCGGCCAGCGGCCCTGCCAGCGCGGTCGCCCCAAGCGCCCGCAATACGGTGCGTCGGTCCTTTGCAAACGTGGATGCCGTCATGGGGCCACCTGCTGTTGGCGCGACAGCCAGCCGGCAATGGCGGCGATCTGCGTGTCGTCGTAACCGCGTGCGATCTGCCCCATCACCGTGGAGGGGCGCGTGCCGTTGCGGAAGGCTTGCAGCGTGTCGATCAGCTCCGCCTGCGAGCGGCCCTCAAGCGGGGGCAACGTCTGCGCGGTGCGCTTGGCACCCGGTGCGGTATCGCCGTGATGACAACTGGCACACGATGCCGCCCACGTGCGGGCCTGCAGATTGGAAGGCGGGCGATCGGCGGCATGGGCCGAGTGGGCCGAATAGGCCAGTGGCAGCGCCGCAAGCAGGGCCGCGGCGGCAAGACGGTGGGCGACAGGCATTGGGGAGCTGCGGAGTCGGGCAAGCGTCATACGCTAGCACGCACCGCTTGCCATGTGCCTGTGTGTGATGCGTGCGGCCAACAAAAAACGCAGCGCGGTGGCTGCGTTCTTTGCGTTGTTGTGCCCCTGGCTCAGGGCAGTTGCTTGCCCGGCGGCAGCGCTGGCGAGGTCGTCGGTGACACCGTCACCCCCGGCGATGCCGAGGTCACGGGCGCCGGTGCTTGCGTGGCTGTCGGCGTACCTTGCACCGGCGTGCCCTGCGATGCATCGGGCGCGGTCGACGGATTGGTTGACGTGGCGTTCGTATCCAAGCGCTTGCGCTCGTCTTCGCTCACGTAGTCGAACACCTTCACCACCTTGTTCACGCCGCCCACGGTACGCACGGCCTCGGTGGCCTTGTTGCCTTCGGCCTCGGTCACCACGCCCATCAGGAAGACGGTCTGCGCTTCGGTCGTCACCTTGATGGAGTTCCAGGGCACGCCCTCCGTGCCGGCCAGCACGCTCTTCACCTTGGTGGTGATGTAGGTGTCGTTGGTGCGCGAGCCGAACGTGCTCGACATCGGCGTCACCACGATCTCGTTGACCACCTCACGCGCGTTCTGCAGTTTCTGCGCGTACTGGCCGATCTCCTGCTTGGTCTGCTCGGTGCCGGCCTCGCCGGTCAGCAGCACCTTGCGGTTGTAGACCGTCACGTTGACGTGCGCGCGACCGTCGTAGCGCGAGATCAGCGTGTTTTCGGCTTCCATCTGCAAGCCGCGGTCGATGGTCTGCGTGGCGGTCGGGCGACGGTCGGTGGCCAGTGCCACACCGCCGGCCACGGCGCCGGCAAACAGCGGGAAGCACGCGGTCAACTGCGTAGCGGTGATACCAGCCAGGGCGGCCAGCACAACGGTGCGCTTGATCGTGTGACGGAAGCGGGCAGACGGTGGCGACGAGAGTTTCATGCTGTCCTTGAATGAAGTCCGGAAGAAAGAAGAGCGAGGTTCATGCCGCGCTCATGCCAAGCTCATGCTTCGACACCGAAGGCATCGCGCATCCATTCGATGCGGTTGCCGTCGATGGCGATGACGTCAAAACGGCAGGCAGGCACGTCGTCGGCCTGCCGTGCGAGAAAATCTTCGGCCGCGGCAATCAGGCGGCGCTGCTTGGCGGGCGTGACACTGGCGGCGGCACCACCGAAGCGTTGCGTGGAGCGCGCCACGCGGGCACGCACCTCAATGGTAACACCAGCACGCCGGCCGCATCGCGCATCACCAGATCGATCTCGCCGCCCTTGCAGCGATAATTGCGGCTGACCAGACCCAACCCACGTGCCTGCAGATACCGCAGCGCGCGGTCTTCACCGGCCTCGCCAGTGGCGGCGGTGGTGGTGGGCTGGGGAGGTACGGGCTGCGGCGCGTGCATTGGCGGTTTGAACCGACTGACTAAGAGAAGTTCTCGTGAGTGATCCTGACTGGACCCTGCTGGCGCACGACCAGCACTATCCCGCCGGCGCATTATATGTGGTGGCCACCCCCATCGGGAACGCCGCCGACGTGTCCCTGCGCGCGCGCCGCGTGCTTGGCCTGGTCAACGCCGTGGCTTGCGAAGACACGCGCAACACCGGGCAGTTGCTCAATCGCCTGGGCCTGTCTCGACCGATGCTGGCGGCGCACGAACACAACGAGCGCGAAGCCGCTGAGCGCATCGTCGCGCGTCTGGCGCAGGGCGAGCGCATCGCCTATGTGTCCGATGCCGGCACGCCGGGCGTGTCGGACCCGGGCGCGCGCATTGTCGAGGCCGTGCGTGCGGCGGGCCATCGGGTGATCCCGCTGCCGGGCGCGAGCGCGGTGGTGACGGCGCTCTCCGCAGCGGGCGAGCTGCTCGCGACGTCCGATGGGCAATTCACCTTTGCCGGCTTTCTGCCCACCAAAGCGGGCGCGCGCGACACCGCCATCCGCCAGTGGGCCGCACATGGGCCGGCGTGGGTGCTGTACGAAGCGCCGCATCGCATTGACGCCACACTCGCCGCGCTGGCCGAGCACCTGCCCGCGCGGCGCATCCTGATCGGCCGCGAGCTGACCAAGCTGTTTGAGCAAATCGTCGTGTTGCCGGCCGCCGAGGCGCCTGCTTGGCTGGCTGCCGATGCAACGCACGCCAAGGGCGAGTTTGTGCTGGTGGTGGAAGGCGCGGGTGCGCAGGACGCGGCGCCGACCGCCATGGCGGCGGATCAAGTCCTCCGCCTGCTGTTGGCCGAGTTGCCAGCCAAGCGGGCGGCCAAGCTGGCCGGGGCGATTACCGGGGCGCCGGTCGACGCGCTGTATCAAAGCGCGCTGGCACTGAAGAACGAAGGGAAGGACTGACACTGACGCGCGTCAGCCGCCGCCAAATTAACGGCGGCGTTTCGCGCGATGCTTGACGGCTTTCTTGACCGGTGCCGGTTCGTCGGCACCCACATCGGCGTCGCCGTCATTGCTGGCGAGATCCGTTTGCGTGAGTTCCGGGCGCAGGGCTTCGACTTCCGCGCGCGACAGTCGGCGAATCTCCACCTGCGTGGAGCCACGTTTGACGAAGTCGAGCCGCTTGGCGGCGGCAAACGACATATCGAGGATGCGCTTGCCGTGGTACGGGCCGCGATCCGTCACCTTGGCGACGACCACGCGGTCGTTGGACAGGTTGCGCACCAGCACCCAGCTCTGCAGCGGCAGCGACGGGTGCGCCACCGTGAAGGCATTCATATCGAAGCGCTCGCCGCTGGCGGTGCGGCGGCCATGGAACCCACGCCCGTACCACGAGGCCACGCCACGCTGCTCGAACGTGCCGAGATCAGCGCGCAGGCCGGGTTCGGTATTGGCATCTTCGAGCTTCAGGCCGCTGGATTCCGGCACGCCGCGAAACGACAGCGTGCCCCAGGCATCGGGGTTGTCGCGCGGGTCGGCCAGCTTGGCGGTGGGTGCGGCGGGCTTGTTGGCCTGCGGGCCAGTGTGCCCCGTCGTGGGCGGCTCGCCGGGGACGGCGGCACAGCCCGCCAGCACCAGCAGCGCGGTGCCGTGCGTCAGCCAGGCACGCAGCGTGCGGCCAGCCGGCAGGCGGGAGAACGGGTGGGTCAACTTTGGCATGGGCGCGAGTCTACCACGCAAGATTCCGGCGACTATTTACATTTCCTATTAAAACGACCGCATCATGCGGGCATCTCGCGTCATTTTTGTAATATTTTCTTTCCGATGTAACCGCGCGCCCCGCGAATCCAATGCTGGCGCGGGCTCGGGCCGATACAATTGCCCATCCCCTCTTACGCGATACATGCGCGAAACATCACATGAAAGTCGTCGTCATTCCCGTTACGCCGTTTGAACAGAACTGCACGCTGCTGATCGGCGACGATGGCGCGGCTGCCGTCACCGATCCGGGTGGCGATATCGATCGCATCTTGGCGGCTGCTGAGCAACATGGCGCGCGCATCGAAAAAATCCTCCTCACGCATGGCCATGTCGACCACTGCGCCGCCGCCGATGCGCTGCGCACGCAGCTCGGCGTGCCGATCGAGGGGCCGCAGAAGGATGAAGCGTTCTGGATCGACCAACTACCGACGCAAAGCCAGCGCTTCGGCTTTCCGCCGGCCAAGGCCTTCGTGCCCGACCGGTGGCTGGAAGACGGCGATACCGTGGAGGCTGCCGGCCGCACGCTGCAGGTCTTTCACTGCCCCGGCCATACGCCCGGCCACGTCGTCTTCTTCAGCCCGGAAGACCGCGTGGCGATCGTCGGCGATGTGCTGTTTGCCGGCTCGATCGGCCGCACCGATTTCCCGCGTGGCAACCATGCAGACTTGATCCACGCGATCCGCACTAAGCTGTGGCCGCTCGGCGACGATGTCACGTTTGTGCCGGGGCATGGCCCGGTGTCCACCTTTGGCGATGAGCGCGCGACCAACCCGTACGTTGCCGATCGTCTGTTCGCCAACGAAGGCACATCATGAGCGACATCCCCAGCGATACGAGCGACAGCGACGACCCTTTCGCCGACACCGCGCCTGCCGCGCCCGCACCGGCAGACAAACCGCGCCGCAAACGCGGTAACCAGCCGCCGGACACACGGCCCGAAATCTACGTCAGCACCGATGTCGAAGCCGATGGCCCCATCCCTGGCCCGCATTCGATGCTGAGCTTTGCGAGCGCGGCGTATCTGGCGGACAAGACCCTCGTCGGCACCTTTGAAGCGAACCTGGAAACGCTGCCCGGCGCAGAGGGCCACCCGGTCCAGATGCAATGGTGGCAAACCCAGCCCGAGGCCTGGGCCGCGTGCCGCAGCAACCTCGAAGCCCCGGAAGTGGCCCTGCCGCGCTACGTGGAATGGGTCGAGAGCCTGCCGGGCAAGCCGGTGTTCGTGGCGTTTCCGGCGGGGTTCGATTTCACGTTCATGTTCTGGTACATGATGCGGTTTGCCGGGCGCTCGCCGTTTGGCTGGGCGGCGCTCGACATCAAGACGCTGGCTTTTGCGCTGACGGGCTTGCCGTATCGACGCAACGTCAAGGCGGCCTTCCCTGCGCAATGGCACGACCCGCTGCCCCACACGCACATCGCCCTGGATGATGCAAAGGAGCAAGGCGCCCTCTTCTGCAACATGCTCGCTGAGTTGCATAAACGGGCAACTGAGCGCGAAGCGCAACAGGCCGCCGCGCGCGCCGCACAAGTGTCCGACCAAACCGCTCAGGATTGAGCGCCGGATTGGACGTCTGGTGGGGCGTCGAAGGCATCACGCATTTCGCGAAGAGCCGCACACCGTTTGCGTCTTGCCCGCGTGATCCGCGCACCATGACGCAACGCAACTTGCGGCACTGCAAACCCGCGTCTACGCTGGGCTTGTGCGAGGCGACCAGACGACTGCGCCACCCGGCGCCGACAAGCAAAGCCACTCGCATACGCCATTTGCTTGCCGTATCGTTTTCGGGCCGCACGTACCCCCGACGCCGGTGCGTGCCGGCGTCGGCTATTCGCTAGCCAACGACGGGAGGTACTGCGATGCGCTTTTCCCGTGACGCGTTTGATACGCAACACTTGCGAGCGATGACGGAGCGCTTGCATTGGCATCGCAAATCATCCGCGAAGGCTGTCCCGCTGAGCATGCGCGCGCAGTTGCATCGTCCGCACAGCAGCGAGAGCGACGACGCGGAAGTGATGAAAGTCACCGTGGTGTCGACTGCGGTGGCGCTGGCAGTGGTGCTTGCCGCCCTGCTGGCAATCGGATTCGGGTCAGAAATGGCCCGATTGATGGGCCTGGAATAGACCAGTGCCCGTGCGCGTCTTGACGGACGCAGCCCCGGCCCTCGCGCAAGGCGACACGGCCAACCCTGAACGGCCTGTCCGATGGAAATCGGCAGGCCGTTCAACTTTTGGGGGCGGCGGCCTTTTGCGTTACTTCAGGAACGCATCGAGCGCTTCGGGCGACCGGCCGATGGTGGCCTTGCCATCGCGCACGAGCACCGGGCGCTGCAGCAGCTTCGGGTGCTCGGCAATCGCCTTGAGCAGCGCGTCATCCGAGGCGGCGGCCAGGTTGAGTTGCGCGTATTCGTCTTCGTTTTCACGCACGAGGCTGCGCAACGGGGTGTCGAGCTGCTTGGCGAGGGTCTTCAACTCGGCCAGCGTGGGCGGGGTCTTCAGGTACTCGATGACTTCGAGCGATTCGCCCTGCTTTTCGGCAAAGGCCTCAGCCTGTTCAAGCGCGGTGCGCGATTTGGAGCAGCGGGGGTTGTGATAGATCTGCATGGTCGAGATGGCTGACGGGTGCTTGGGGGTGCCATCTTAATGGGTTGGTGTGGTGGAGGATTTCGCCTCTCGCTAAGAGGGGATTCGTCGAGGTTCACCCTGACGCCCCAAAGCAAAAGGGCTGGCAAACGCCAGCCCAATCCACAACGCAACGGCGATGATCAAGCGCCGCCGAGCAACTCCGCAACGGCACAGCCCACCACCACCGTGGCACCGTGCAGATCGTTGAGGCGCAAGTTCTCGTCGGTGTTGTGGCCGCGTGCTTCCATCAAGGTGCGCGGGCCGGCGCCATACAGCACCGTGGGCACGCCCTTCGCCGTGTAATGCCGGGCATCGGTATACAGCGGCACGCCGTGCACAGGCACCTCGCCGCCAAACACAGCCAACGCGTTGCGACGCAGTGCGCCGATCAGCGTTTGCACACCTGGCAATTCGGCCAGCGGCTCGGCCAGCAGAATGCGCTCGACCGACACGGCAATGCCCGGCCTTTCGGCGGCGGCGCGTTCGATCACGGCACGCAGTTCGCCTTCGGCATCGCGCCCAGCTTCTTCGGGAATCATCCGGCGGTCGATACGGAAGGTCACCAGATCGGGCACCACGTTGGTGTTGATGCCGCCCTGGATCAAGCCGACATTCAGCGTCGCATGGTCAATGCCCGACACGGCGGATTTGCGCGTCGCCAGTTCCGCGCGATACGCATACACGGCGTGGAGGATGTGCGTGGCCGCTTCAATGGCATCGATACCGGTATGCGGCATGGCAGCGTGCGCCTGCTTGCCGCGCACCGTCACCTGCACGTGCAGGCAACCGTTGTGCGCCGAGGTGATGCCATATGCAAAGCCCGCTGAGATGGCGTAGTCCGGTTTGCTCAGGCCCTGGTCCAGCAGCCACTTGGGGCCGATGTCACCGCCGGTTTCTTCGTCGTACGTGAAGTGCAGTTCAACGGTGCCGTTGAGCTTGGCGCCACGCTTCTCAGCCTCCATCAGCGCAAGCAGCGCCCACGTGTACGTAGCGAAATCCGACTTGGAGACCGCCACGCCGCGGCCGTACATGGTCGGGCCGTGTTCGGTCTCGACGATCTCGCCGCCGTAGGGGTCATGCGTCCAGCCCAGGCCGGGCGGAACCACATCACCGTGGGCGTTCATGGCGACCGTCGGGCCGCCGCTGCCGAAGGTGTGGCGCACGATCAGGTTCGTGGCGCTGACCATGCCGACGGCGCGCACCTGCGCTTCCGGTACGACGTGCGCCTCGACCGTCAGGCCCAGCGCTTCCAGCAACGCCTTGGCGCGCGCGGCGTGCGGGGCGCAGTCGCCGGACGGGTTGTCCGACGGCACCTTCACCAGCTCGCGCAGAAACGCGATTTGTTGGGGATGCGCGGCCGCGACAAACGCGCGGATGTCTGCGTCGATGCCGGCGGTGGTGAGTTGAGCCTGTGTCATGTCGATGTCTCCCGGGTTGTTGTTGGAGGGGGTTCGAAAGTGACTGAGCCCCCGTTGTGCGGGGGCCCAGAGTTCGCACCGATGAAGTGTCGGGTTACTTGGCCACTTGCATGGCCGCTTCGGTCAACCACACCGATTCGGGCAAGTCCTGCTCATCGCAGTTATGGCCTTCGCCACCACGGTCAACGACGATGAAGTCGCTCACCTCGCCCAGCGCCAGCAGCGGGTGGTGCCACACGCCGCGCGCGTAGTTCACGCCCTGCCAGCCGCGCGAGACAAACGCGCGCAGCTTGGTCGGGTCCAGCTCACCGGGCGGCGCCACCACCACGAGGTACGGCTTGTCGTTCAGCGGAATGAACGCCTGGCTGCCACGCGGGTGGCGCTCCAGCATCTTCACCTCGAACGGCAGCGCGCGCGGCTGGCCACGGAACAGGTTGATCAGCGCTCGGCCGCCCTCGCCCACATCCACGTTGGCGAGATCGTGAAAGCGCGTGGTCGTGCCCTGGTTGATGGGGAACTGCTTGCACCCCTCCAGCTCGATCACGTCGCCAAACGGGGCGAAGGCTTCGCGCGTGAGCGGCTCGATGGTCAGCGCAATACGGGGGGTGGCAACCACTGCGGTGTCTTCACTCATTCAAGCACTCCCCACAGGCGCAGACGCGACACGCCGCCATCCGGGAACATGTTGAAACGCACGTGGGTAACGAGGCCCAGGTCGGCGATTTCGGCTTCGTAGTAGTGCTGCAGATCCATCTGCAGCTTTTGCTCGGGCAGCAGCGTCTGCCAGAACATCGCTTGCGTCTTCAGCGAGCTGTCCGTGCCGCCCACCACGCGCGCGGCCTGGATGGACACGCGGTCGGCAAAGTTGCCCTTGAAGTGCGCAGTGTCCACTTCGATCTTGCGGATGCGGCCCGGGTGCGCCAGGGCGATCACGCACCAGTCGTTGCCCGGCTCGCGGCGGCGGCGCGTTTCCCAGCCGTCGCCCATGTTCACGCCGCGGCCCGGCATCAGCATGCGCGAGGCCGGCCCGAAGTGTTCGTTGTTGGCTTCGACCACGTAGGCGCCGTTTTCCATGGCGGCCAGGTCGAACAGCTTGGTGCGGTCTGCGCCCTTCCAGTCGACTTGCGGCTGGCCATACACGCGCAGGCGTGCGATGCCGCCGTCCGGGAAGATGTTCACGCGCAGGTGCGTATAGGCGCCCGTGTTGGTGACGGCCACGTAAGCGTGGCTGTTGCCTTGCAGCGTGGTCGACGGAACGATTTCGGTCCACTGCGTGGCATCGGTCGGCTCGCCATCCGGCAGGTAGGCGGCTTCAATGGACGCGGCCGGCGGGAAGTTGCCCGTGAAGTGGCTGGTGTCGATATCCACGCCCTTGATAACGCCCGAACGGGCCAGCTTGACGATGCAGTGGTCATAACCGCCGTTGCGGCGACGGCGCGTTTCCCAGCCGTCCATCCACTTGCCGTGATCGTCGTACTTGCCCGGGATGAACACCGCCGGCTCGGGGTTGAGCATGCGGTCTTTCGGTGCGAAGAATTCGTCGGTCGCGAACAGGGCTTCGGCGCCCAGGCGTGGGTCGGCCAAGTTCGGGTAACGGCGGGTGAATTCTGGGGCGTTCGGATCGAGCGTAGGCAGCGCCATGGGAAAAGCTCCTTGGTATTTGTCTCTGGATGTTATACGGCAGGCCCATCGAACAAAGCAGCGCGTCAGAACAGTCGAAACTGTGGCGATGGGAACGCCGGGAAGTGCAGCGTAGAGGGCGGAAGCACAAGGCTTCGCAGGACTGCATGGACCGATCCTAGCACGTGAATTCAAGAATTGCATACAAAAAATGTATCGCCTATGATGCCGTCACCGCTCAACAATTCGCGACAACAATTTGTTGCAACTCAGCGAGCGTGACAGGGCTTTTCCGACAATCGCGATAGACGAACGAGGAGGCTCATGACATTTGAAATCCAAAGGAGGATTCACCATGCAACGCTTTACGCGCCCCTTGTTTGGGCAGGTTTTGATTGCCCTGGCGGTAGGCATCGCGCTGGGCATCTGGGCGCCTGAATTTGCGCAGAAACTGCAACCGCTCGGCGACGGCTTTCTGAAGCTCATCAAGATGCTGATTGCGCCGATCGTGTTCTCGGTGGTGGTGGTGGGGATTTGCGGTGCGGGTGAGCTGAAGAAGGTTGGGCGCGTGGGCGGCAAGGCCGTCATCTACTTCGAGATCGTCACGACGATTGCGCTGGCGCTGGGCATCGGGCTGGCCTACGTGTTCGGGCCCGGGCACGGCATGAATGTGGACCCGAAATCGCTCGACCCGGCCGCCATGGCGTCGTACATGACGACGGCCAAGCAAGTGGAATCGACCGGCGTGGCCGCGTTCTTCCTCAAGCTGATTCCGGATACGTTCGTGAGCGGCTTTGTGAAGGGCGACATCCTGCAGGTGCTGCTCGTGTCGATCTTGTTTGGCTGCTCGCTGTCGCTGCTGGGTGAGCGTACCAAGCCGCTGGTCTCGTTCATCGATCAGCTCTCGCACGTGCTGTTTCGCATGATGGCCGTGATCATCCGCCTGGCGCCGCTGGGCGTGCTGGGCGCGGTGGCCTTCACGGTGGGCAAGTACGGCGCGGGTTCACTCAAGCAGTTGGGCTTCCTGGTGCTGCTGTTCTATGCGGCGGTGGCGATCTTCGTGGTGGTGGTGCTGGGCGGCATCCTGAAGCTGGCGGGTTTCAACATTTTCAAGCTGATCCGCTTCCTGCGCGCCGAGTTGCTGGTGGTGCTGGGCACGGCATCGTCCGATGCGGTGCTGCCGTCCATCATGAACAAGCTCGAGAAGATGGGCATCAAGCGCTCGGTGGTGGGTCTCGTCATCCCGACCGGCTACTCGTTCAACCTCGATGCCTTCTCGATCTACCTGACGCTCGCGGCCGTCTTCATCGCCCAGGCGACCAACACGCCGCTGGCGTTCCAAGACTTGCTGCTGATCCTGGGTGTGGCGCTGGTGACCTCCAAGGGTGCGCACGGCATTCCGGGTTCGGCCATCGTGATCCTGGCGGCCACGCTGTCGGTGATTCCGGCCATTCCGGCCATCGGCTTGGTGCTGGTGCTCTCCGTCGACTGGTTCATCGGCATTGCCCGCGCGCTGGGCAACCTGATCGGCAACTGCGTCGCCACTGTGGTGATCGCCGCGTGGGAGAAGGACATCGATCGCGTGCGTGCCAACGCGGTGCTGGACGGCAAGATCGACATCACGGAAGAAGGCGAAGCGATTGCCCACGGCCAGGGGATGGCCGCATCGGCCGCCCACACGCTGCCGCATGCCTGAGGCGGCCCTTTGTTTTCCCGTTCCTGGACGGCGGTAAAATTGGCCCCATGACTGAAACCACCGCCGCCGACATCTCCTCCGAAGGCATTGCCGACGACATCGCCCAGGCGATCGTCGCGCACCGTCTGCCGCCGGGCACCAAGCTGCGCGAAGAGGCGCTGGCGAAGGTGTACGGCGTCAGCCGCACGAAGATCCGCGCGGCGCTGCTGATGCTGGCCAAGGACAAGCTGATCCGCATGGAGCCGGACCGCGGCGCCTTCGTGGCCAAGCCGGACGAGACCGAGGCGCGCGAGGTATTTGCGGTGCGCCGCGTGCTGGAGGTGGCGCTGGCGCGCGAGTTCATCGCCAAGGCCACGCCGGCCGACTATGCGCGGCTCGAGAAGCACCTGGCGGAAGAGCACAAGGTAGCCGCCAGTGGCAACGTCGCCGACGTGCCGCGCCGCAATCGCCTGATGGCCGATTTCCACCTGTTGATGGCCGATGTGGTTGGCAACAGCGTGCTCAAGGAGATGCTGCGCGAGCTGTCTGCGCGTAGCTCGGTCATCACGATGCTGTATCAGTCCACGTATGACGCAGTGCGCTCCTCCGACGAGCACACCGCGTTTCTGGAAGCCGCCAAGCGTGGTGACGTGGAAGGCGCCATCGCGCTCATGGAAGAGCACATGGCGCACACCGAGAGCTCGCTCAAGTTCGAATCGCCGGGTGGCCGCGCGACGGACCTCGTGGCTGCCCTCCTCGCCTGAGCACGCGTGGCGACGTACACACTGCGCGCGCCGGTCTCGGCCGAGCTCGACATCAAGAAAAGCCGCTTTATCGGATTGGCTGTGCCGGTCGAAGACCGGGCTGCCGCCATGGACGTCGTCGCCCGCCTGCGCGCGGAGCACCCGACGGCCACGCACGTCTGCTGGGCACTGCTGGCCGGCGGCCAGTCCGGCATGTCGGACGATGGCGAGCCCTCTGGCACGGCCGGCCGACCGATTCTGGAAGTGCTGCGCCATCACGACCTCGACAGCACTTTGGGCGTGGTCGTGCGCTACTTCGGCGGCGTGAAGCTCGGCGCGGGCGGCCTCGTACGCGCCTACACCGATGCCATCGCCACTGCGCTCACACAAGCCGAACGCGTGGAGCGCATCGCCAACACCACCCTCACCCTCGCCACCGACTACGCTGATGAGGCGCGCATCCGGCGGTGGATCGACGACCACGGCTATGCGCTGCTCGATGCCGCCTACGATGCGGGCGTCACGCTGACCGTGCGGCTGCCTGTGACGGACGAGGCTGTAGCGCGGGACACGCTGCGGGATCTGACGCAAGGCCGCATCGTGGTGCGCTGAGTTCGGCCCGGGGTTCGGCCCGATTCGGGCCGGCTGTCGCGCCGCGCAGACGATCACATCGCCATCACACGGCTGTGCTTCAATTGCGCCTTTTCATCACGCAGGAATTCTCTATGCGCCTTGCTCTCGGCCTCGTGCTGGCCCTTCCCATCATGGCGAACGCCATGACGATGCGGGATACCGAATTCGTCTGTCCCATCGGCAAAGAGCGGTTCCACGCCCAGCAGGCCATGTCCGGCACGATCTTGGGGCGTGAACTGGATCTGCGGCCGTACGGTGCAATCGCAGCCCCCACGCCTCTGCCAAAGTGTCCGTCCAATGGCTTCGTGATGTTCTCGCATCATCTGTCCGACGCAAACCTGGCAAAGCTGACGCTTTACGTCAACTCGCCGGAGTACGTGGCGCTCAAGGACAAGCACACCAACTACTACCTGGCCGCGCAACTCCAGCGCAAGCTGGACCGGCCAGCGGACGAGGTCGCCTACACGCTGCTGCAAGCCACCTGGGAAGCGCAAGGCGAAGCGCAGTACAAGCAATACGCGGCCGAAACGCTGGCCGCGTTGGAAGCACTGCTCGCACAACCGGATATCAATCTCGACAACGTGCTGACGTTCCAGCTGGTGGCCGGCGAACTGGAGCGCCGCCTGGGCAAGTTCGACGCGGCCAAGGCGCGCTTTCTCCGCTTGCGTGATCAAGGTGATGGCGCCGGCAGCCTCGCCAAATCCTGGGTCGACTACGAGTTGACCCTTGTCGAGGCCAAGGACACGCTGCCCCACCCGATGCCCGACCCCAAGCGGTAAACCGGCTCAGCCCACGCGCGACCAATACCCCGGTTGCGCAAACACCGTCTTGAGGTGCTCGATAAAGAAGCGGATCTTCGCTGGTACCGGCCGCTGCTGCGGGTACACGGCGAGGATGTCGTAGTCGGGCAGCGCGTAGTCGTCGAGCACCGTCATCAGCGCACCGGATTCCAGCTCGGGCTGGATCTCCCATGTGGAACGCCAGCCGAGGCCCAGGCCTTCGCCCATCCAGCGGTGCAGCAATTCACCGTCGTTGCAATCGAGGTTGCCGTTCACCTTCACGGTGACGGCCTTGCCGTTCTGCTGGAAGTACCAGCCGCGCTGTTGACCACCCTGCAGGTTGAAGGCTAGGCAGTTGTGCTTGGCCAGATCGTCCAGCGTGCGTGGCACGCCGTGCTTGGCAAAGTACGCGGGCGTGCCGCACACCACGCGTTTGTTCGACGCCAGGCGGATCGCCACGAAGTTCGGGTCGATCGCCCCGCCGATGCGGATGCCCACGTCGTAGCCCTCGCGCACGAGGTCGACCACGCGGTCGGTCAGGTTGAACGAGATGCGCACGTCCGGGTTGGCACGCAGGAAGTCCGGTGCATGCGGCGCGACGTGCTTGCGGCCAAACGCAGCCGGCGCGGACACAATCAGGTGGCCCGTCGCCTTGTGGCGGCCTTCGGCCACCAGCAGCTCGGCGCGGTCCAGTTCGCCCAGTGCCTTCTTGCACTGTTCCATGAACACCGCGCCCTGCTCCGTCACGGCAATGCGGCGCGTGGACCGGTGCAGCAGCTTCACGCCCAGGCGGGCCTCCAGCGCGTTGATGCGCCGGCCAATCATCACCGGCGTCACGTCCTGCGTGAGCGCAGCGGCGGCCATGCTGCCGTGCTCCACCACGGCGATGAACGCCTCGATCTGCTTGAGCTTGTCCATTCCATCATTCCAGTCAGCAATGTCGGAACAGTGTAGGGAGGATTCAGTACGCGGATTGCCGCTATCCAGCGCAACTCACCTGTGACGAATGACTGAAATAACGCGGAGTGATGTGATCGATGCTTCGTTGCATGGCGGTTTTTTCGCGCCGCACCAAATCGCCCTTCGATGGCATATCCACGCGGCTTCTGCGCCGCCTTCGAGACCGCGGATTGCTGCGGCACGCAAACTCATTCGATATGTGAGGTTCGCAATCAACTGACGAAAGCTGCGTTTATCGGCATCGGCATGCGGGAATAGGATCAGCCCCAACGGATTCCCACCTTCCCCCCCCTTCTTGGAGACACCCATGCCGAAGATGAGAGCGATCGATGCCGCCGTTGCGGTGATGGAAAAAGAAGGCATCACCACCGCCTTCGGCGTGCCTGGTGCCGCCATCAACCCGTTGTACTCGGCCCTGCGCAAGGCCGGCAACATTGACCACGTGCTGGCCCGCCACGTTGAAGGCGCCTCGCACATGGCCGAGGGCTACACCCGTGCCGAACCCGGCAACATCGGCGTGTGCATCGGCACCTCGGGCCCGGCGGGCACGGACATGATCACCGGCCTGTACTCGGCCTGGGCGGATTCGATTCCCATCCTCTGCATCACCGGCCAAGCGCCGCGCGCCCGCCTGTACAAGGAAGACTTCCAGGCCGTCGACATCGAGTCGATTGCTAAGCCGGTCACCAAGTGGGCCGTCACCGTGCGCGAGCCGGCGCTGGTGCCGCGCGTGTTCCAGCAAGCGTTCCACCTGATGCGCTCGGGCCGCCCGGGCCCCGTGCTGATCGATCTGCCGTTCGACGTGCAAGTCGCTGAGATCGAATTCGACATCGACACCTACAGCCCGATGCCGGTCTACAAGCCCGCGGCTACGCGTGCCCAGGCTGAGCGCGCCATCGAGATGCTGTGCCAGGCCGAGCGCCCGCTGCTGGTGTGCGGCGGCGGCGTGATCAACGCCGATGCGGCCAAGCTGATGGTCGAGTTTGCCGAGCT
Organism: Ralstonia sp. 25C; assembly: GCF_051904805.1. NCBI lineage: Bacteria > Pseudomonadati > Pseudomonadota > Betaproteobacteria > Burkholderiales > Burkholderiaceae > Ralstonia > Ralstonia sp. 25C. The sequence goes on from NZ_CP196737.1 coordinate 1,856,220, forward strand.
GGTGAACGTGCCCGTGGTCCCGACCCTGATGGGCTGGGGCGTGCTGGCCGATGACCACCCGCTCAACGCCGGCATGGTCGGTCTGCAAACGTCGCACCGCTACGGCAACGCCACGCTGCTGGCATCGGACTTCGTGTTCGGTATCGGCAACCGCTGGGCCAACCGTCACACGGGCAGCGTCGACGTCTACACGAAGGGCCGCAAGTTCATCCACGTTGATATCGAACCGACCCAGATCGGCCGCGTGTTCGGTCCGGACCTGGGCATCGTGTCGGACGCTGGCGCCGCGCTGGAGAAGTTCATTGAAGTCGCCCGCGAGCTGAAGGCCGCCGGCAAGCTGCCGTGCCGCAAGTCGTGGAACGCCGACGTGCAGAAGCGCAAGCGCACGATGCTGCGTCGCTCGGACTTCGACAACGTGCCGGTCAAGCCGCAGCGCGTGTACCGCGAGATGAACCAGTACTTCCCGCGCGACGTGCGTTACGTGAGCACGATCGGCCTGTCGCAGATTGCTGCTGCGCAGTTCCTGTCGGTCAACCAGCCGCGTCACTGGATCAACTGCGGCCAGGCCGGCCCGCTGGGCTGGACGATTCCCGCCGCGATCGGCGTGAAGGTGGCCTCGCCCAACAGCGACGTGGTGGCCATCTCGGGTGACTACGACTTCCAGTTCATGATCGAAGAAATGGCGGTGGCCGCGCAGTTCAAGGTGCCGTACATCCACGTGGTGGTGAACAACTCGTACCTGGGCCTGATCCGCCAAGCACAGCGCAACTTCGACATGGACTACTGCGTCCAGCTCGCCTTCGACAACGTCAACGCCCCTGAGCTGAACGGCTACGGCGTCGACCACGTGAAGGTCGTGGAAGGCCTGGGTTGCAAGGCGATCCGCGTGTTCAAGCCGGAAGACATCGAACCGGCCTTCGCACAGGCTCGCAAGCTGATGGCCGAGTTCTCGGTGCCGGTGATGGTGGAAGTGATCCTCGAGCGCGTGACGAACATCGCCATGGGCACCGAGATCGACAACGTGGTCGAGTTTGAAGAAGTGCTCGACCTGGAAGACACCCTCACGGAAGCCGAAGGCGTCACCGCATAAAGACGGCGCGCTATTCCCTCACCGTCCGATAACAGGAGAAACCATGACAAAGCTGGCAGCCAACCTGACCATGCTCTTCAACGAGCAGGCCTTCCTCGATCGCTTTGAAGCCGCCGCGCGTGCGGGCTTCCGCGGCGTGGAGTTCCTGTTCCCCTATGCGTTCCACGCAGATCAGATTGCGGATCGTCTGAACCGCTTCCAGCTCGACCTGGTCCTGCACAACCTGCCGGCCGGTAACTGGGACGGCGGCGAGCGCGGTATCGCCGTGCTGCCGGATCGCGTGGGTGAGTTTCAGGAAGGCGTGGGCGAAGCCATCAAGTACGCCAAGGTGCTCGGCGTGAAGCAGCTCAACTGCCTGGTGGGGATTCGCCCGGAAAGCGTGAGCGAAGACGCTGCGCGCAAGACGCTGGTGGAGAACCTGAAGTTTGCAGCGAAGGCACTGAAGGCCGAGAAGATTGATCTGCTGATCGAGCCGATCAACACGTTCGATATTCCGGGCTTCTACCTGAGCCGTACGCAGCAGGCGCTGGACCTGATCAACGATGTGGATGCGTCCAACCTGTATGTGCAGTACGACATCTATCACATGCAACGGATGGAAGGCGAAGTGGCGAACACGCTGAAGCGCCATCTGGACAAGATCAAGCATGTGCAGTTGGCGGACAACCCTGGTCGTAACGAACCCGGCACGGGCGAGATCAACTACCAGTTCTTGTTCAAGTGGCTGGATGAGATTGGCTACCAAGGCTGGATTGGGTGTGAGTACAAGCCTAAGGCTGGGACTGTTGAAGGTCTGGGCTGGCGGGCTGCTCACAACGTTGCTTGATTTTTTGGTTCGCTCTTTGTTCCGGCGGGGCGGTCCATCCCCTGTTTCATCCCCTGCCGGGGCTGACTCACTTTCTTTGGTCTTGCCCAAAGAAAGTAAGCAAAGAAATGCGCGCCCGAGATGGCGACTTCCCCTTGAATTTATGTCGCAAGGAGGGGAAGGGGAAAACTCGCTGCGCTCAGACAGTTCCCCTTCCTTTTTCCTCCTTGCAACAGAAATTCAAGGCGCCATCAAGGGCAGGAAAGTCAAAGACCAAACCGTCGCAGCACAACCGCAGTAGTGAAGTACACAAGCAGGACCAAGTAGCAGCAAACACAAGAGCCACTAGGGCACGCAGACCAACGGTTTGCTTTTCCTCTGCCCTAGATGGCGCCTTGGATTTTTGTAAGCGGGCGGAAAAAAGACGGGGAACTGTCTGAGCGCAGCGAGTTTTCCCCGTCTCCGCCCGGTTACGAAAATCCAAGGAGGGTGTCGCCATCTTGGGCGCGCCTTTCTTTGCTTACTTTCTTTGGCAAGACAAAGAAAGTGAGTCGCCCCCGGCAGGGGGTGAAAGGGAGTGGACAACCAAGGCCCATTCAGCACAAACCATTAACACCAAGGAGATCCCTCACCATGGCAAACGCACTGAATCTCGGTTTCATCGGCCTCGGCATCATGGGCGCCCCCATGGCAGGTCACCTGCGCGCAGCCGGGCACACGCTGTTCGTGCACGACGTGAACCCGGCTCCGGCCGCGCTGGTGGACGCCGGCGTGACGGTCTGCACGAGCGCAGAAGAAGTCGCTAAGCGCGCCGACATCATCTTCATCATGGTGCCGGACACCCCGCACGTTGAGGCTGTGCTGTTCAGCGAGAAGGGCGTCGCCAAGGCACTGAAGGATGCAGGCAAGGACGCGGCTGCCAACAAGATCGTGGTCGACATGAGCTCGATCTCGCCGATCGCGACGAAGGACTTCGCTGCACGCATCAACAAGACTGGCGCGCAATACCTCGACGCTCCGGTGTCGGGTGGCGAAGTGGGCGCGAAGGCGGCCTCGCTGACGATCATGGTCGGCGGCGAACAAGCTGCATTCGACCGCGCGCTGCCGCTGTTCCAACTGATGGGCAAGAACATCACGCTGGTGGGCGGCAACGGCGACGGCCAGACCACCAAGGTGGCCAACCAGATCATCGTGGCGCTGAACATCCAGGCCGTGTCGGAAGCCCTGCTGTTTGCATCGAAGGCTGGCGCCGACCCCGCAAAGGTCCGCCAAGCGCTGATGGGCGGCTTCGCCAACTCGCGCATTCTGGAAGTGCACGGCGAGCGCATGGTCAAGCGCACGTTCGACCCGGGCTTCCGTATCGAACTGCACCAGAAGGATCTGAACCTGGCCCTGCAAGGTGCCAAGGCTTTGGGCGTGGCATTGCCCAACACGGCGACTGCGCAAGAGCTGTTCAACACGTGCGCCGCGAACGGTTTGGGTAAGCAAGATCACTCCGCGCTGTGCCGCGCGATCGAGATCATGTCGAACCACGAGATCGCCTAAGTTGTGTGCACTGTCGCTGCCTTCGGGTGGCGGCAGTTCTTTTTGCCGTCTCAATGCTTTCTGCCATGCACAACGACTCCTCCGCCCAGGCCGCCTTGCGTGCCGCCTTGCCGACCCCATCGCCGCGCGCGCTGCTGCACGGTTTGTTTGATACCGCGGTGGCTGCGGTCAGTGCTGCGCAATGCCTGCCTGCGTATCTGCCCGAACCGCCGCGCGGCCGCACGATCGTCATTGGCGCGGGCAAGGGCGCTGCTGCCATGGCGGAAGCGGTTGAACAACATTGGCAAGGCGAACTGTCGGGCTTGGTCGTCACGCGTTATGAACATGGCCGTGCGCCCGGTACGAGCGGCCGCATCGAAGTCGTTGAAGCCTCGCACCCCGTGCCGGACGCCGCCGGTCAACGCGCAGCGCAGCGCATGGTCGGCTTGCTCGAAGACCTGACCGAAGACGACCTCGTGCTGTGCCTGATTTCGGGCGGTGGGTCGGCGCTGCTGGCCGCACCGGCCGAAGGCCTGACGCTGGCCGACAAGCAGGCGGTCAACCGCGCACTGCTCAAGAGCGGCGCGAGCATCGGCGAGATGAACTGCGTGCGCAAGCACCTGTCGTCGATCAAGGGCGGGCGTTTGGCACTGGCCTGCGCACCGGCGCGCGTGGAGACGCTGCTCATCTCCGATATTCCCGGCGATGATCCGACGCTCATCGCCAGCGGCCCGACGCTGCCCGACGCGACTACCTGTGCGGATGCTCTGGCCGTGATCCGCAAGTACGGCATCGACGTGCCGGAAGCGGTGCGCCGTCATCTGGAAACCGGCGCAGGTGAAACGCCCAAGCCTGGTGATGCACGCTTTGAAGGCCATCGCAATCACGTCATCGCGACGGCGCAGGACGCGCTGGAAGCTGCTGCTGCACAGGCACGCGCACTCGGTTATGAGGCGCACATCCTGTCGGACAGCATCGAAGGTGAGGCACGCGATGTGGCGGAAGTGCATGCCGGCATCGTGCGGCAGATCGTGGCGCGCAACCAGCCATTCAATAAACCGTGCGTGATTCTCTCGGGCGGTGAGACGACGGTGACGGTGCGCGGTACGGGCCGTGGCGGTCGTAATGCCGAGTTCCTGCTCGCGCTGGGCGTCGCGCTCGATGGCCTGCCGGGCGTGTACGCGATTGCTTGTGATACCGATGGTATCGATGGCTCGGAAGACAACGCTGGCGCGATGCTCTCGCCGGATAGCCTGGCCCGTGCCGAGGCGCTTGGGTTGAAGCCGAAGCAGCTGCTCGGCAACAACGATGGGTATGGGTTCTTTGATGCGCTTGGCGATTTGATTGTCACCAAGCCGACTCGGACCAATGTGAATGATTTTCGGGCGATTTTGATTACTGGGTAAGTTGGATGAGGGATGAGTTGATGTTTTTGGTTCATCCCTTGTTTCATCCCCTGCCGGGGCTGACTCACTTTCTTTGCTTACTTTCTTTGGCAAGACAAAGAAAGTGAGTCGCCCCCGGCAGGGGGTGAAAGGGAGTGGACCACCAAGGCCCAACCAAACAACCCCACCGGAGCAAAAAAAGTGCGCCGCTTCCGCAACACCAAAATCCTCGCCACCCTCGGCCCCGCCAGCAGCGACAAGGAAACCATCCGCGCCCTGTTCGATGCAGGAGCAGACGTCTTCCGCCTGAACTTCAGCCACGGCTCGCACGACGACCACCGCAAGCGCTACGACACCGTGCGCGAAGTCGAAGCCGAGACCGGCCGCCCCATCGGCATCCTCGCTGACATGCAAGGCCCGAAGCTACGCATCGGCACATTCGCCGAGGGCCGCGTCGTGCTCAAGAACGGTGAGCGCTTCGTACTCGACCGCGACCCGACGCCGGGCGATGTCACCCGCGTACACCTGCCGCACCCCGAGCTGTACGCAGCGGCCGCGCCCGGCCAATCGCTACTGCTCGACGATGGCAAGATTCGCCTGGCCGTGGAAGCCGCCGACCCAACCGCCATCGTCACCCGTGTGGTCGACGGCGGCCCGCTGTCGGACCGCAAGGGCGTGAACGTGCCCGACGCCGTGATCCCCATCCCCGCCCTCACCGAGAAGGACCTGCGCGACCTGGACTTCGCACTGTCGCTGGGTGTGGACTGGATCGCGCTGTCATTCGTGCAGCGCGCCGAAGACGTGATCGCCGCGCGCGAGATCATCGGTGACCGCGCCGGCCTGCTCTCCAAGATCGAGAAGCCTGCCGCGCTGCTGCACCTGGAAGACATCGTGCAGGCCTCCGACGCGCTGATGGTGGCGCGTGGCGACCTGGGCGTGGAGCTGCCGCCCGAGCGCGTGCCCGGCGTGCAGAAGCGCATCCTGCGCATTGCGCGTCAGCACGGCAAACCGGTGGTCGTGGCCACGCAGATGCTGGAATCGATGATCGAATCCCCGGTGCCGACACGTGCGGAAGCGTCCGACGTGGCCACCGCCGTGTACGACGGCACCGATGCCGTGATGCTCTCGGCCGAATCGGCCAGCGGCAAGCACCCGGTGGCGGCGGTCAGCATCATGAACCGCATCATTGCTGAGACCGAGCGCGACCCGCTGTACCGCAATCTGATCGACGCGCAGCACCAGGCGCCCCTGCCGACACGCCAGGATGCAATCTGCGCCGCGCTGCGCGATGTCACGCACATCCTGGGGGCAGTGGCGACAGTCACCTATACGTCAAGCGGCAAGACGAGCCTGCGCGCCGCACGCGAGCGTCCGCTGGCGCCGATCGTCAGCATCACGCCGCGTCTGGACACGGCACGCCGTCTGGCAATCGCGTGGGGCGTGCATAGCACCGTCAGCGCGGATGTGACGAGCGTGGATGAGATGGTGGATGCGGCGTGCCGTGCCGCTGCACGTGAAGGCTTTGCCGTGTCGGGCGATCAGATCGCCATTACGGCGGGCATGCCGTTTGGCCAGGCGGGCTCCACCAACCTGCTGCGCCTGGCGGAGATCTGGCCGCAGACGCTGGTGAGCGCACAAACGGAAACCGCCACGCTGCAGCCTGAACCGGCAACGGTCTGACGCAGGTCAGACCACCTTGGAGTAGCGCGGGACGACGGCCACGGGCTTGCCCTCGGCCTCGACCGCGCGCTCGGTGCCAGCGGTTTGCAGGTGCGCATCGAACACCATGGCGATGCGCCGCACCAGCAAGCGCCCCTGCGGCGAGATGGCGATGCGCTCATCGCCCACCTTCACAAGCCCGGCAGCTTCCAACGGCGCGAGCGCCTTCAACTCATTGGCAAAGGTGCGCTTGAAATCCAAGCCGTGGCGTTCGCCAAAGCCGCGCATGTCCAACGCGAACCCGCACATCAGCTCACCGATCAATGCGCGGCGCACGTGATCGTCCGGCGTCAGTGACATGCCACGCAGCACCGCGAGTTCCCCCGCATCAATGCGCGCGTAGTACGCGTCGAGATCCTTCTCGTTCTGCGCATACACATCGCCCACGCGGCTGATGGCGGACACGCCAAAGGCCAGCATGTCGCAATCAGCGTGCGTGGAGTAGCCCTGGAAATTGCGTTGCAGCCGGCCTTCGCGCTGCGCAATGGCCAGCGCGTCGTCAGGGCGCGCAAAGTGGTCCATGCCGATGTAGACATAGCCCTCGGCGACGAGGCGCTCGACCGTCATGGCGAGCAGGTCGAGCTTTTCATCGGCAGTGGGCAACGCGAGTAGATCGATCCGGCGCTGCGGCTTGAAGAGGTGTGGCAGGTGCGCATAGCTGTAGACGGACAGGCGATCCGGCGCCATCTCTAGCACGCGGTCCAGCGTGGTGTTGAAGGTCTCGGTGCGCTGATGCGGCAGACCGTAGATCAAATCAAAGCTGATCGACTCGAAGCCCAGGCGGCGCGCAGTGTCGACCACGCGACGCGTCTCTTCCACGCTCTGCATGCGGTGGACAGCGCGCTGCACGTCTTCGTCAAAGTCCTGGATGCCGAGGCTCGCGCGGTTGAAACCGATCTCGGCCAGCACGGCGAGCGTGACGTCGTCGGCGTGGCGCGGGTCGAGTTCGACGGAAATTTCCGCATCGCTAGTCAAATCGAAATGCGCGCGCGTGGCGGCCATGACGGCGCGCATCTCATCATGGGCGAGGAACGTGGGTGTGCCGCCGCCCCAGTGCAATTGCTTGACGCGCCGCAGCGGGCCAATGTGCTCGGCCACCAGGGCCATCTCGCGCGCCAGCGTCTGCACGTACCGTGCGCTGCGCGCGTGATCTTTCGTGATGACCTTGTTGCAGCCGCAGTAGTAGCAAAGGTTCGCGCAGAACGGCAGATGCATGTACAGCGACAGCGGCGCATGCAGTGCGGGCGCGATCGCCGCACGCCGGTGCAACGCGTCGAGGTAGTCGGCGTTGTCAAAGCCGTTGTGGAAACGGTCTGCTGTGGGGTACGAGGTGTAGCGCGGGCCGTGCGTATCAAAACGCTGGGCAAGGTCACGCACTTGCGGCGCAGACCAGCGAAAAGCCGCGTCGTTTGCGGCAGACGGAGCGTCAGCCGGCTTGGCAAACGGAAACATGGGTGCGAGCGGTATGGGGGCGATGTTTCATCGTAAAACGCCCCCCTGGGCGTCGCGTTGATATGCGTCAACGTTGGTCAACGCGCTAGCGGATGCGCCACCCGCGCTGCTACGTCGCCACCGGCTTCTTGGCGGCCAGCAGCCCCTTCAGCGCACCGAGCCGGTCCTTGGGCGACATGGCGGGCATGGTGTCTTCAGGCGTGGGGCCCGCATCGTCGCCCAGCTTCATCTCCGCGATGTAGCGCGAGGGCTCGCACACCACCGTCTCCCGCGCGCGCTTGCGCTTCTTGCACCAGCTGATATGCAGGCTACGTTGGGCGCGTGTGATGCCCACATACATCAACCGGCGCTCTTCCTCGATCTTCTCGTCGGTCAGGTCATCGTCTTCACGGCAGTGCGGGAGGATGCCCTCCTCCACGCCCACCAGGAACACGTGCGGGTACTCCAGCCCTTTGCTCGCATGCAGCGTAGACAGGCGCACCGCATCCGGGTCCTCTTCCCTGCCTTCGAGCATGCTGATCAGCGCGATGGTCTGCGTGAGTTCGAGCAAGTTCTTGCCTTCGTCCATCAAACCATCGGCATTGTCGAAACCGGTGGCCGCATTGTCGTCACCTTCGCTGTCCTGTTTCTCGGGCTTGGTGCCCTTGCGCTTGAGCCAGTCGACAAACTCCAGCACGTTGGTCCACTTGTTCTGGGCCTGGCGCTCGTCGTAGGTGTCGTACAGGTAGGCCTCGTAGTGGATGCCTTCCATCATCTCGTCGAGCAGCGTGGCGGCGGGTTCCTTTGCAGCGCGGTCCGACAGCCGCACGATGAATTCGCAGAACACCCGCAGCGGCTCCAACTGGCGCGGCGCGAGCTGCGCTTCAATGCCGCCCATCATCGCCGCCTCGAACAGCGACACCTTCGCCTGCCCCGCGAACGAACCCAGCACTTCCAGCGTCGCATTGCCCACCCCGCGCTTGGGCGTGGTGATGGCGCGGATGAACGCGGGGTCGTCATCGGCATTGGCAATCAGGCGCAGGTACGCGCACAAGTCCTTGATCTCCGCCTTGTCGAAAAAGCTCTGCCCGCCCGAGAGCACATACGGAATGCGCTCGCGGCGCAGGATCTGCTCGAACAGCCGCGCCTGGAAATTGCCGCGATACAGGATCGCGTAATCCCGGAACTGCGCGCGGCGCTCGAACTTGTGCGCGGAGAGCTTGAAGACCACGCTTTCGGCTTCGTGCTCTTCATCATTGGCGCTGGTGACGTTGATGGCGTCGCCCATGCCGTGCTCGCTCCACAGCGTCTTCTCGAACAGCTTCGGGTTCTGCGCGATCACCGCGTTGGCGGCGTTCAGAATGCGCACCGTGGAGCGGTAGTTCTGCTCCAGCTTGATCACCTTCAGGTTCGGGAAATCCGTCTGCAGCAGCTTGAGGTTGTCGAGCGTGGCGCCGCGCCAGCCGTAGATGGCCTGGTCGTCGTCGCCCACGGCCGTGAAGGCCGGCGCGCGCAAATGCGAGCCGCCCGCCAGCAGCTTCAGGAGCTGGTACTGGCAAGCGTTGGTGTCTTGATATTCATCGACGAGGAAGTAGCGCAGGCGGTTCTGCCACTTCAGCCGCACTTCCTCGTTGCGCGCAAACAGCTCGGCGGGAATGCGGATCAGGTCGTCAAAGTCCACCGCCTGATACGCATGCAGCGTAGCGACGTAGTTGCGGTAGACCAGCGCGGCCTGGTGGTCGTCGACGTTGTTGTTGGCGAGCGCCTCGGCAATCGCGGTTTCCGGATCGACGAGACCGTTCTTCCACAACGAGATCGTGCTCTGCACGCGGCGGATCAGTTGCTTGTCGGTGGTCGCCAGCTGCTCCTGGATCATGCCGAAGCAATCATCCGAATCCATGATCGAGAAGCGTGGCTTGAGGCCCACATGTTCGGCCTCGGCCCGCAGGATCTGCACCCCCAGCGAGTGGAACGTACACACCGTCAGCTGCTTGATGGGGATGCGCTTGCCGTCTGCGCGTGTCTGGCCCTCCATCAGCTTAGCCACGCGCTCCTGCATTTCCTTGGCCGCCTTGTTGGTGAACGTGACGGCGGCGATGTGACGCGGCTCGAACCCCTTGTCGAGGATCAGGTGCGCGATCTTCTGCGTGATCACGCGGGTCTTGCCCGAGCCCGCCCCGGCCAGCACCAGGCATGGGCCGTCGAGGTAGTGCACACCTTCGGATTGGGCCGCATTGAGCCCGTGGGCGAGACTGGAAGACATGGGAACAGCCGGGAGGAAATCAGGCGGGAACGTACAGCGGAAGGCGATGGTAGCACGCGTGGGGCGTCGCCCTGAACACCTCGGTCCGCCGCAGATTGCACCATCTCAAGCGCAGGGGTGGATCAGCATTTTCTTATTCATTCTTAGCAAAAGATCGGCCGGTCGGCTGACAAATGCGGCGTTTTCCAATTGCATGATGAATGAAATTCCGTGTATGGGTGCAAATGATTGATCGGCGTCAAATATTGGAATAAGAATTCCCCAATGTTTGAAATTTATTGTTGAGGTGATTCGTGGCTAACATGCCGTACACATGTCGTCACGGCGCACATCTCGGCGTCGTCTCCCGACTTTCTTCTAAGACTATTCTGATCTTGGAAATTACACAATTTATTGCTATTGTCGCAAAAACTTGAAAAATTGATTCATTGATTTCTACAAACTCTGCAGCCGCCATTCATCGTCTTGGATTGGCACGGAATTCCACTTTTATCTCTGCAGAGGTATTGAAATGAACAAGGCATATCGCGTCGTTTTCAACAAAGCGACCGGCGTATGGGCAGCGGTTTCTGAAATTGCGCGTGGGCGCGGGAAGGGGCGGACTGCGGTGAAAGCGGTTGGCTCTGCACTAATCGCGGTCGCAGCTTTGCTTTCTGCGCCTGGGGCGATTGCTCAAGTCTTGATTGAGCAGCCTGACGCTGATGGGCCGATCAACATTGGTAGTAGCGTTACCGGCGCTACGATCAATTTCGCCAATGTGGCAGGGCAAAACCGCCGCCTCACGGGCATCGAGAACGGCGTTGGAACAACCGATGCTGTGACAGTCAATCAACTCAACGGTGCGCTCACTGCACTGGGTGGGGGCGCCCGCCTCAATACCGTGACAGGCGCTGTTGTCGCGCCAACCTACACGCTTGGCGCGGATAGCACGGGTAGCACCACGTACAACACCGTAGCCGGCGCACTAGGCAACGTGGATGATCGGATCAAAGGCAACACTGCGAGCATCGCCACAAATACCACGAGCATTGCCAATCTTGACGCACTGGCCGTCAAGTACGACAGCGCAGCCAAGGACAGCGTCACGCTGGGTAACGCGGGTACGCCGGTCAAGCTCTCGAACGTGGCCGATGGCGCAGTGGCTGTGGACAGCAAGGACGCCGTCAACGGTGGTCAACTGTTCGACGTCAAGACCGTGGCCGATCAAGCTGCCACCAAGGCGAGCAACTCCGTCCAGTACGACGCAGCCGGCGACACCATCACCCTCACGAACCCGACGGGTGCCGTTGGCCCTGTGCAGATCAAGAACGTGGCCGACGGTACGCTCGCCAGCGACGCTGTGAACAAGGGCCAGCTCGACAGCGTCAAGGCCGTGGCCGACAACGCCGTGCAGTACGACAGCGCAGCCAAGGACAGCGTCACGCTGGGTAACGCGGGTACGCCGGTCAAGCTCTCGAACGTGGCCGATGGCGCCGTGGCTGCGGACAGCAAGGACGCCGTCAACGGTGGTCAACTGTTCGACGTCAAGACCGTGGCTGACCAGGCTGCCTCCAAGGCGAGCAACTCCGTCCAGTACGACGCAGCCGGCAACACCATCACCCTCACGAACCCGACGGGTGCCGTTGGCCCTGTGCAGATCAAGAACGTGGCCGACGGTACGCTCGCCAGCGACGCTGTGAACAAGGGCCAGCTCGACAGCGTCAAGGCCGTGGCCGACAACGCCGTGCAGTACGACAGCGCAGCCAAGGACAGCGTCACGCTGGGTAACGCGGGTACGCCGGTCAAGCTCTCGAACGTGGCCAATGGCACGGTGGCTGCGGACAGCAAGGACGCCGTCAACGGTGGTCAACTGTTCGACGTCAAGACCGTGGCCGACCAAGCCGCACAGGCCGCAGCCAACTCCGTCCAGTACGACGCCGCTGGTGACACCATTACCCTCACGAACCCGACAGGTGCCGCTGGCCCCGTGCAGATCAAGAACCTGAAGGCAGGCACGGACGACAACGACGCCGCGAACGTCAAGCAGCTCAAGGACGCGGGTGTGGTTGGCGACGACGGGAAGATCGCCAACGTCGTGACCTACACCGATGCGACCAAGAGCGCCGTGCAGCTGGGTAACGCAGGTACGCCGGTCAAGGTTTCAAACGTAGCCGACGGCGTCGCCAAGAATGATGCTGTCAACGTCGGTCAACTTGGCGACGTCAAGACCGTGGCCGATCAAGCTGCCGCCAAGGCAAACAACTCCGTCCAGTACGATGCCGCTGGTGACACTATCACCCTCACGAACCCGACAGGTGCCGCCGGCCCCGTGCAGATCAAGAACGTGAAGGCAGGCACGGATGACAACGACGCCGTGAACGTCAGGCAGCTCAAGGATGCAGGCGTGGTGGGCGACGACGGCACGCTGGCCAACGTCGTGACCTACACCGATGCGACCAAGAGCGCCGTGCAGCTGGGTAACGCGGGTACGCCGGTTAAGGTCTCGAACGTAGCCGACGGTGTGAGCACGAATGATGCGGTTAACCTCGGGCAACTCAATAACGTTGCCACCGCCCTGGGTGGGGGTGCTTCCTATGCCGGCGGCGTATGGACCGGGCCAACCTACACGTTTGGCGATGGCTCTGTGCATAAGAACGTTGGCGATGCCCTCAGCAATCTGGATAGCCGCGTCGGCACGCTGGAAGGTGGCGGCAGCATCGGTAGCGGTGCTAACGACAAGTTTGCCGGTAGCGGTGCGAACAACGGCGATACGACCAAGAAGGAAGAGGCGCAGGCCACGGGCAACTACGCCACGGCATCCGGCGCCAATGCGGTGGCCAGCGGCAAGAGTTCCACGGCAACGGGTGCCAATGCCGTTGCCAGCGCTGAAAGCAGCGTCGCTCTGGGCGCCGACTCGGTGGCTGATCGCGCCAACACGGTATCCGTTGGTTCGGCCGGGAAAGAGCGCGCCATCACCAATGTGGCCGAAGGCACACAAGCCACCGACGCCGTCAACAAAGCTCAGCTGGATCGCGTGGACGCAAAGGTTGCGGACGTTCAGAGCACCGTCGGCAACCTGCAAAGCCAAGTCAGCCAGATCGACAGCAAGGTCAACCGCGTTGGCGCCATGAACGCGGCCATGTCCACCATGATTGCCAGCGCTGCCGGTCTGCAGACCGACAACCGCATGGCGATCGGCACGGGCCTGTATCGCGGTGAAACGGCACTGGCGATCGGCTACCAGCGCAAGATCGGCTCGCGCGCCACGGTGACGATCGGCGGCTCCACCGCTGGCGGCAAGGAGTACAACGTGGGCGTGGGCGCTGGTTTCGGCTGGTAACCCAACAGCGTTGATTGTTTGAAGTTGGCGGACGCGTACCTCACGGGCGCGTCCGTTTTTGTTTGCACGCCGACTTGCACGTCGCACGCAATCGTTTGTGCCCCTCGCTTTCTCCGTTGGGGTTACACGGCTTACGCGCCGTTACACGACCGCCGTCAGCTTTGCGCCGAAACGGTTCGTTATAGGCAGGACGGCGGCTGAATCGGTCAGCCGCCCACCGGAGGAAAGCTCATGAACCGCATCGTCAAAGTCCTGGCTGTCACTGCCGTCGCCCTGTCCGCCACCACGGGCGCCTTCGCGCAGACGCAATGGCAGAAGGATCACCCGCGCCGCGCCGAGGTCAACCACCGCCTCGCCAACCAGAACAAGCGCATCCATAACGAGGTGAAGGAAGGCGAGATCACCAAGAGCCAGGCCAAGGCGCTGCACAAGGAAGACCGCCAGATCCGCCAGGAAGAGCGCGACATGGCCGCCCAGAACGGTGGCCACATCACCAAGCAGGAACAGCGCACGCTGAACCAGCAAGAGAACAAGGTCAGCCGCCAGATCGGCAAGTAACGGGCAAGTGAGCGGCAACTGCGCCGCGTTTCCGACGACCCGCGATCGGCCGCACCCCGGGGCTAGGCGATATCGCCGCGCTGCGCGAGGTGCGGCCAGTTTTTTGGGCCGCGTGACCGCCAAAAAGCGCCGCCGATTTGTCCTGATTGACAATCCCAGCCCCCTTCCGTACATTCCGCGCATCCATCCGGGAGAGCGCGTCAGCCACATCAGGCCTGTCGCCGCCGAAGGGGTAGCACCCGAAAACTCTCAGGCATCCAGGACCGGGTGGATCGGCCAGACATGCGTCTGACCGCACTCTGGAGAGCTGGCGCCGCACGACCACTGCGGGCGCCCACCGAAGGGGCTCACGAGCCGGCGCACACCGCTATGTGCACCGCGCCTCGCAATCTCTCAGGTACCAAGGACAGAGGGGCCATCTGCGCGGCTTGCATCTTCATGGCGTCACCATGAGGCATCAGGCTGCGCAGGTGGCCTTTTTGCTTTTCTGGTCCCGAATAACGCGCTACGCCGAGGCCACCGGCGGCGCCCAAGCCGAGAGATTCCATGACGCTCCAACACACGCCGCTCAACGCCATCCATCGCTCGCTGGGCGCCCGCATGGTCGACTTTGGCGGCTGGGACATGCCCGTCAACTACGGCTCCCAGATCGAAGAACACCACGCCGTGCGGCAAGACGCCGGCATCTTCGACGTCTCGCACATGTGCGTGGTCAACCTCACCGGCGCGCGCGTGCGCGATTTCCTGCGTGGGCTGCTGGCCAACAACGTCGACAAGCTGCAAACCCCGGGCAAGGCGCTCTATAGCTGCATGCTCAACCCGAAGGGCGGCGTGATCGACGACCTGATCGTCTACTTCTTCCGTGAAGACTGGTTCCGCCTGGTGGTCAACGCCGGCACCGCTCCGACCGACCTGGAATGGATCGTCGCGCAGAACGCCGCTGCTGGCACCAACGTGACCATCACGCCGCACCGCTCCGACAACAACGCTGGCGCCGAGCCGCTGGGCATCGTCGCCGTGCAGGGCCCGAACGCGCGCGCCAAGACCTACGCCGCGCTGCCCGGCACGCAGGCGGTAGGCGACGCGCTCAAGCCGTTCAACGCGGGCTTCGTTACCGTGGATGGCGTGGGTGAGATCATGGTCGCGCGTACCGGCTACACCGGGGAAGACGGCTTCGAGCTGGTCGTGCCCGCCGCGCAGATCGCCGGCGTGTGGGAACGCCTGCTGCAAGCCGGCGTGCGCCCGGCTGGCCTTGGCGCACGCGACACGCTGCGCCTGGAAGCCGGCATGAACCTCTACGGCCAAGACATGGACGAGCACGTCTCGCCACTCGACGCGGGCCTGGCTTGGACGGTCGACCTGCAAAGCGAACGCGATTTCACCGGCAAGGCTGCGCTGCAAGCCGGCGGTCAGCGCGAGCAGTTCGTCGGCCTGATCCTGCGTGACAAGGGCGGCGTGTTGCGCGCCCATCAGAAGGTCATCACCCCCGCCGGTGACGGCGAGATCACCAGCGGCACCTTCAGCCCGAGCCTGACCCTGTCCATCGCGCTGGCGCGCTTGCCCAAAGACGTGGCGATCGGCACCGACGTGCAGGTCGAAATCCGCGACCGCAAGTTGACCGCGACTGTGGTTAAACTGCCGTTCGTGCGCAATGGCAAGGCGCTGGTCAGCTGAGTCCCCCGAATTCCAATCATTCCAATCTTCCGGAGAAACCTTTCATGAGCAACTTTCCTGCTGATCTGAAGTACACCGAACACGACGAGTGGGTCCGCGTTGAGGCCGACGGCACGCTGACCATCGGCATCACCGATTTCGCGCAAGATGCGCTCGGCGACATCGTCTTTCTGGATCTACCGGAAGCCGGCCGCGCCGTCGCCAAGGACGAAGCGATTGCCGTGGTGGAATCGGTGAAGGCCGCTTCCGACATCTACGCACCGGTGTCGGGCGAGATCATCGCCAACAACGAGGCAGCTTCGGGTGCTCCCGAATCCGTCAACGCCGATGCCTACGCGGCGTGGCTGTTCAAGATCAAGCCGACCAACGCCGACGACGTGAATGCCCTGATGTCGGCCGAGCAGTACGCTGCCACGAAAGGCTAAGCCACACCTCAAGCCGATGCGCCTCACCTGCGCATCGGCTTTTTCTGTTTGATTCGAGCCCTTGCCATGAACGCTCCGCACCCCGCTTCCTCGGCGCTGTCTGCCGAACGCCCTTCCCTGGCTGACCTGGAGGCGCGCGACGCCTTCTCGCACCGCCACATCGGCCCGTCTGCCGACGAGCAGGCCCAGATGCTCGGCACGCTCGGCTACGACAGCCGCGCCGCGCTGATCGACGCCGTGATCCCGCCCGCCATCCGCCGCCAGGACGGCATGCCGCTGGGTGAATTCACGCAGCCGCTGACTGAAGAGGCGGCGCTGGCCAAGCTGCGCGGCATCGCCGGGCAGAACCGCGTGGTCAAAAGCCTGATCGGCCAGGGCTACTACGGCACGCACACGCCGGGCGTCATCCTGCGCAACATCCTGGAGAACCCGGCCTGGTACACGGCTTACACGCCGTATCAGCCGGAAATCTCGCAGGGCCGCCTGGAAGCGATGCTGAACTTCCAGCAGATGGTGATCGACCTGACGGCAATGGACATCGCCAACGCGTCGATGCTGGACGAAGCCACCGCCGCCGCTGAGGCCATGACGCTGCTGCAGCGCATTGGCAAGTCGAAGTCGACCGTCTTCTTCGTGGCCGACGACGTGCTGCCGCAAACGCTGGAAGTCGTGCGCACGCGCGCCGAGCCGATCGGCGTGCAAGTGGTGACGGGCCCCGCCGCAGATGCCGCCAAGCACGACGCCTTTGGCGTACTGCTGCAATACCCAGGCGCCAACGGTGCGCTGCTGGGCGATCTGGCGACCTACAAGGCACTGACCGACGCCGTGCACGCTGCGGGCGGTCTGGTCGTCGCCGCTGCCGATCTGCTGGCGCTCACGCTGCTGGCTGCCCCGGGCGAATGGGGTGCCGATGTGGTCATCGGCAACACGCAGCGCTTTGGCGTGCCGTTCGGTTTCGGCGGCCCGCACGCCGGCTACATGGCCGTGCGTGATGCGTTCAAGCGTTCGATGCCGGGCCGCCTGGTTGGCGTGACGGTCGATGCGCAAGGCAACTCGGCCTACCGCCTCGCACTGCAAACGCGCGAGCAGCACATCCGCCGTGAAAAGGCCACCTCGAACATCTGTACCGCGCAGGTGCTGCTGGGCGTGATGGCGTCGATGTACGCCGTCTACCACGGCCCGCAAGGCCTCAAGCGCATCGCCCAGCGCGTGCACCGCCTGACCGCCACGCTGGCCGCCGGCCTGCGCGCGGTCGGCTACACGCTGGAATCGGACGCCTTCTTCGACACGCTGACGGTCGCCACCGGCCCGCGCACCGCCAACCTGCACATCGCCGCACAGGCGCACGGCATCAACTTGCGCCAGATCGACGACGCACGTCTGGGCATCTCGCTGGACGAGACCGTCACGCGTGCTGATGTGGTCGCGCTGTGGGATGTCTTCGCACACGCCGCTCACGCTGCCGCACCGGACTTCGACAAGACCGAAGGGGCTGTCGCCGATGCGTATCCGGCATCACTGGTGCGCCAAAGCGCGTACCTCACGCACCCGGTGTTCAACGCGCACCACTCCGAGCACGAAATGCTGCGCTACCTGCGCAGCCTCGCCGACAAGGACCTGGCGCTCGACCGTACGATGATCCCGCTGGGCTCGTGCACGATGAAGCTCAACGCCACCGCCGAGATGCTGCCGGTGACGTGGCCCGAGTTCTCGAACATCCACCCGTTCGCGCCGGCCGACCAGACCGTGGGCTACCGCGAGATGATCGACCAGCTCGAACAGATGCTGTGCGCCGCCACCGGCTACGCCGCCGTGAGCCTGCAACCGAATGCCGGCTCGCAAGGTGAGTACGCCGGCCTGCTGATCATCCACGCGTACCACGCCAGCCGTGGCGAAGGGCACCGCAACGTGTGCCTGATCCCGTCGTCGGCGCACGGCACGAACCCGGCATCGGCACAGATGGCCGGCATGCAGGTCGTCGTGGTTGCCTGCGATGAGCGCGGCAACGTCGACCTGGCTGACCTGGAAAAGAAGGCCGCCGAGCACAGCAAGAACCTCGCGGCGATCATGATCACCTACCCGTCCACGCACGGCGTGTTCGAGGAAGGCGTGAAGCGCGTCTGCGAGATCGTGCACAGCCACGGTGGCCAGGTGTATGTCGATGGCGCCAACATGAACGCCATGGTCGGCACCGCTGCGCCGGGCCACTTCGGCGGCGACGTCTCGCACCTGAACCTGCACAAGACGTTCTGCATTCCGCACGGCGGTGGCGGCCCGGGCGTCGGTCCGGTGGCCGTCGGTGCGCACCTCGCACCGTTCCTGCCGGGTCGCGCCGCTTCGGGTGAAGACGCCAGCCAGAACATCGGCAACGTGTCGGCCGCCGCATTTGGTTCGGCGTCGATCCTGCCGATCTCGTGGATGTACATCGCCATGATGGGCGCGGCCGGTCTGACCGCCGCCACCGAGACGGCCATCCTGTCGGCCAACTACGTGGCCAAGCGTCTGGCGCCGTACTACCCGGTGCTGTACACGGGCGCGCACGACCTGGTGGCGCACGAGTGCATTCTCGACATCCGTCCGCTGCAGAAGGAATCGGGCATCAGCAATGAAGACATCGCCAAGCGCCTGATGGACTTCGGCTTCCACGCACCGACGATGAGCTTTCCGGTGCCCGGCACGCTGATGATCGAGCCGACCGAAAGCGAGCCGAAGGTGGAACTCGACCGCTTCATCGACGCGATGATCGCCATCCGTGGCGAAGTCGACAAGGTGATCTCGGGCGAATTCGACCGCGAGGACAATCCGCTCAAGCACGCCCCGCATACCGCCAACGTGGTGATGGCCGATGACTGGTCGCACAAGTACACGCGTGAGCAGGCCGCCTACCCGGTGGCCTCGCTGCGCAAGCAGAAGTACTGGCCGCCGGTTGGCCGTGCCGACAACGTCTACGGCGACCGCAACCTGTTCTGCGCTTGCGTGCCGATGAGCGAGTACGCGCAAGACTAAGCCGGCAATCCCGGCGCGACCGTGGTCGCGCTGCGCCACAGGCGGCCGCCTCGCACCACGGGGCGGCCGTTTGCATCTGAATACCCCGTGCGCGGTGGCCACAAGCCGCCCGCCCCTTTTGCAAAACACCCCCGGAGCCCTACCCCATGGCTGTTTCCGTTTTCGACCTCTTCAAGATCGGCATTGGCCCGTCCAGCTCACACACCGTTGGGCCGATGCGCGCTGCGCTGATGTTCGCCTCCGGCCTCGAAGCCGATGGGCTGATGGCCAAAGTGGCCAGCGTGCGCGTGGAGCTGTACGGCTCGCTTGGCGCTACCGGCAAGGGCCACGGCACCGATCGTGGCGTGATCCTGGGCCTGATGGGCGAGGCGCCGGACACCATCGACCCCGACACGATTGAAGCGAAGCTGGCCGAGTTGCGTAAATCGCAGTCCCTGTCGCTGCTGGGTCGCCATGCCGTGCGCTTTACCGAGAAGGAGCACATCGCCTTCTATCGCCGCGAGGCGATGGCCGAGCATCCGAACGGCATGAAGTTCCACGCCTTCGATGCGGCCGGCGAGCGCCTGCGCGAAGCGCGCTACCTGTCGGTGGGCGGTGGCTTTGTCGTCACGGCTGGCGCGGCGAATACGCAGGTGCTGTCTGCACACGACCAGTTGCCGCATCCGTTCCGCAGCGGCAAGGAACTGCTGGCGATGTGCGCATCGACGGGCAAATCCATTGCCCGCCTGATGCTGGAGAACGAACTGACGTGGCGCACGGAAGCGGAAGTGCGCACCGGTCTGCTCAACATCTGGCACGTGATGCAGGCGTGCGTGGCGCGCGGCTGCCGTACCGAAGGCGAACTGCCGGGACCGTTTCACGTGCGCCGTCGCGCGGCCGAGCTGTACACACGGCTCACCGGTCAGGCGGAGCGCACGCTGTCCGATCCGCTGTCGGTGATCGACTGGGTGAACCTCTATGCCATCGCCGTCAATGAAGAGAACGCCGCTGGCGGGCGCGTCGTCACGGCGCCGACCAACGGCGCGGCTGGCATCATCCCAGCGGTGATGCACTACTACGACCGCTTCGTGCCTGGCGCGAATGACAACGGCATCGTGGATTTCCTCCTCACCGCGGGCGCAATCGGCATGCTTTACAAGATGAATGCGTCCATCTCCGGTGCGGAGGTGGGCTGCCAGGGTGAAGTGGGCGTGGCCTGTTCCATGGCCGCCGGGGCGCTGGCTGCGGTGCTGGGCGGCACGCCTGCGCAGGTGGAGAACGCTGCCGAGATCGGCATGGAGCACAACCTCGGCCTGACGTGCGACCCGGTCGGCGGGCTGGTGCAGATTCCGTGCATCGAGCGCAATGCGATGGCGTCGGTGAAGGCGGTCAATGCGGCGCGCATGGCGTTGCGCGGCGATGGCACGCACTATGTGTCGCTCGACTCCGTCATCAAGACCATGCGTGAAACCGGCGCGGATATGAAGACGAAGTACAAGGAGACCGCTCGCGGCGGCTTGGCGGTCAATATTGTTGAGTGCTGATTCTTTGGTTTGATGTGGGTGGTTTGCCCCTTGTTTCATCCCCTGCCGGGGCTGACTCACTTTCTTTGTCTTGCCAAAGAAAGTAAGCAAAGAAAGGCGCGCCCGATGCGGCGAAAGACTCCTTGAATTTATGTCGCAAGGAGGGAGGGGAGGCAAACTCGCTGCGCTCAGACAAGCCTCCCCTCTTTTTCCTCCTTGCAACAGAAATTCAAGGCGCCGCATAGGGCAGGAAAGTCAAAGGACACAAGCCAAACCCTCGGGCCACCAGCCCGAAACGACAAGGCCAACCTCACGAGGGGTTGGCCTTTGTCTTTTGACGTTCTGCCCTTGATGGCGCCTTGAATTTCTGTAAGCGGGCGGAAAAAAGATGGGGAACTGTCTGAGCGAAGCGAGTTTCCCCATCTCCGCCCGGTTACAGAAATTCAAGGGATGGGTCGCCATCTCGGGCGCGCCTTTCTTTGCTTACTTTCTTTGGGCAAGACCAAAGAAAGTGAGTCAGCCCCGGCAGGGGATGAAACAGGGGATGCACCACCAAGGCCCACCCCGGCAGGGAACGAAACAACCGATGCCCCACAAGCAAAAAATTAGAGCAAACACCAAACAAAAACCAACAAGCCGCCGCCTCGCCCCCCTCCTATAATCCGCGCGATAAGCCCCCTCTTAGGAGACCCGCGGATGCAATCCCTCCATCCCCCCAAGCACGTGCCGGCAGCCACCCTGCCGGAGTTGACACTGCGCGGCATGATCCTCGGTGCCGTCATCACCGTGATCTTCACGGCGTCGAACGTGTACCTCGGCCTGAAAGTCGGCCTGACGTTTTCTTCAGCGATTCCGGCGGCAGTGATCTCGATGGCGGTGCTGCGCATGCTCGGCGGCACCAACATCCTCGAGAACAACATGGTGCAGACGCAGGCGTCTGCGGCGGGGACGCTGTCTTCCATCATCTTTATCCTGCCCGGCCTGGTGATGATCGGGCACTGGCAAGGCTTCCCGTTCTGGCAAACGTTTGGCGTCTGCATGGCCGGCGGTATGCTGGGTGTGGTGTTCACGATTCCGCTGCGTCACGCGATGGTGGTGCAAAGTGATCTGCCCTACCCCGAAGGCGTGGCGGCGGCGGAAATCCTCCGCGTAGGCAGTGGCCACTCGGAGGACGGCGCAGACGCAACGGAAGACGCCGTACCCGCAGCCACCGGCATGCGCGACCTGGCGGCGGGCGGCATCGTTGCGGCCATCGTCGCGTTTGCGACCAGTGGCCTCCGGCTGCTCGGTGAAGGCGCGAGCTGGTGGTTCGCTGCAGGTGCCGCAGTGGTGCGCTTGCCGCTCGGTTTTTCGACGGCGCTGCTGGGTGCGGGTTACCTGATTGGCCTGGTGGCCGGGCTCGCGATGCTGGTGGGCCTAGTCATCGCCTGGGGCATCGCCGTGCCGTACCTGACGTCCATCACACCGATGCCGGCAGGCAAGGCGCTCTCTGCGTTCGGTACGGACATCTGGCGTACGCAGGTGCGCTTCATCGGGGCAGGCGTGATTGCGGTGGCGGCCGTGTGGACGCTGGCCACGCTGATCGGCCCGGTGGTGCAAGGCGTGAAGCGCTCGTTCGGCAGCCTGCGCCCGCAAGGCGATGCCAAACAGCGCACCGAGCAAGACATGGCGCCGCGCTGGATTCTGCTCGTTACGCTGGCGATGGTGGTGGTGCTGGTGATTACTTTCGCGGCCTTCTTGGCGCCGACCATGCTGTCGGCCGGTTCGCGCTGGACGCTGATTACCTGCGCGGTGATCTTCGCGGTGGTGTTCGGCTTTCTGGTGGCCGCGGCGTGCGGCTACATGGCCGGGCTCATCGGGTCGTCGTCGAGCCCGATTTCGGGCATCGGCATCATCGCCATCACCTTGGTGTCGCTGCTGTTGTTGGCCATTGGCGCGGACAATGGGCTGATGGGCTCGCCGGAAGCGAGCAAGCTCGGCATTGCGCTGGCGATCTTTACCACCTCGGCCGTGGTGGCCGTGGCGACCATCTCCAACGACAACCTGCAGGATCTGAAGACCGGCTGGCTGGTCGGGGCCACGCCGTGGCGCCAGCAGGTGGCCCTGCTGATCGGCTGCGTGGCGGGTGCGGCGGTCATCTCGCCCGTGCTGGAGCTGCTCTACAACGCGTACGGCTTCCCCGGTGCGCTGCCTCGCGCGGGCATGGATGCCGCACAGGCGCTGTCCGCGCCGCAGGCCACGCTCATGACGGCGATTGCCACCGGCATCTTCACGCACCAGCTCGAATGGAACATGGTGATTGCCGGCATCGTCATCGGCGTGATCCTGATCGCCATCGACTGGGCGCTCAAGCAGCGTGGCGGTGTCGCTCGTCTGCCCGTGCTGGCGGTTGGCATCGGCATCTACCTGCCGCCGACGATCAGCACGGTGCTGGTGACGGGCGCGGTGCTGGCGTGGATCATCGAGAAGATTCTGGCCAAGCGCGCGCAAGCGGCCGGCGTGCCCTACGCGCGCTATGCCGAAGTGCCGAACCGCCACGGCGTGCTGCTGGCGTCGGGCCTGATCGTGGGCGAAAGCCTGGTCGGCGTGCTGATGGCGGCTGTTATCGGCGGCACGGGCAAGGATGCGCCGCTGGCGATCGTCGGCGCGTCGTTTGAAGGCACGGCGCAGTGGTTGGGGCTGATCGTGTTCGCGCTGGTGTGCTGGGCCTTTGCGCGCCGCGTGCTGGCGGTGCGCCCCACGTACTAACGCACTAACTAACGGATCGGCAACTACGCAGGCTGCACCAAGGCCTGCGTCCAACGCCCGCAACCCCGTCGCACGGTTTCGTGCAGGTTGCGGGTTTCATTTTGGGCGCGGCGGATCCACTCGGCATCCGTATCGCGCGCCTCGACCACCTCGCGCACCATGTCGAGTGCGCCTTCGGACGACAGCGCCTCGGCGTGCGTTGACAGCACCTTGCTCGTTTCCAGGATGTGATCGGCCAGCGCCCCGCGGTTGCCCGTGGTCGGGTCAACGTATTCGCCCGCCAGCCCGAAGCGGCATGCCTGAAAGCGGTTGAACGTGTAGACGAGGTAATCGTCTTCCACCGGCGTGAATGGGCGATCAAGCAGGAGCCAGCGGCCCAGCGCCTGGATATAGGCAGCAATGGCGGCGGCGCGCTCAACGGTGAGCGGGGTGTCCATCACGCGCACTTCGATCGTGCCGAATTCGGGCTTCGGGCGGATGTCCCAGTAGAAGTCCTTCATGCTTTCGATCACGCCCGTGGCATGCATCTTGTCGAAGTACGCGATGAAGGCGTCCCACGTCAGCACGAACGGCGCGCGGCCCGACATCGGGAAGGCGCTGACCGAGTTCATGCGTGCGGAGGCAAACCCGGTATCCACGCCCTGCACGAACGGCGACGACGCCGCCAGCGCAATGAAGTGCGGCACGTAGCGCGACATGGCGTGCAGCAGGTACAGCGCGTCGTCCGGGTTCGGACAGCCAATGTGCACGTGCTGCCCGAACACGGTGAACTGCTTGGCCAGATAGCCGTACAGATCCGAGATGTACTGATAGCGCGGCGACTGCGAAATCTGCCGCTGGCTCCACTGCTGGAACGGATGCGTGCCGCCCCCGCAGATGCCGATGTTCAGCGCTGTGGCCGCTTCGGCCATGCGGTCGCGCATTTCGCGCAGTTGCCACAGCGCCTCGTCGTGGCTGTGGCAGATGCCGGTGGAGATCTCGATCATCGAATCGGTGATCTCCGGCTTGATGTCGCCGGGGTGCTCCTTGCCCTTGAGCATGCGCAGCAAATCGGGCGACGCCGAGGCCAAGTCATAGTCATGACGATTGACGAGCTGCAGTTCCAGCTCAACGCCAAACGTCAGGGCTTCGGATTTCGAGAACGGTTCGAGGGACATGGGGCTCAACGCCTCCCTTCGTCTTGTCGCACTTCACCCGCCCAGCGCAGCGAACGCGCGGTCAGGATGGGGGCGACGATTTGCTGGATCGCCAGCGTGCACAGGATGATGGCCGCCAGCGGCCCACCGGTTTGCGGGTACAGCGCCGCCGTATCGTGCATCAGCAACCATGACAATCCCGACATCGGCCCCAGCGCCAGGCCCAGCGCCACGCTCTGGCGCATCGACAGGCCCGAGAACGAGCCCAGCGCGGTGGTGCCGGCCAGCTTGGCGATAAAGCGCGCCAGCACCAGCGCCACGGCCGCCACGCCGCCGATCGCCCAATCCGACGCCTTGAGCGGCAGGCCGAGCGACACGATCATCACCACAATCAGAATGCTGCCCGCGCTGCCGAAGTGCGACGGCCACACACGCGGGTGATCGTCCTGATGCTTGAAGACCACGCCGGCCAGCAGCAGCGTGAGCGGCACCGAGAGCTTCAGCAATTTGGCCAGCGCCAAGGCAAACAGCACGAGGCCGACCAGCACCAGGAAGGCATAGTGGTCATCGCCCGCCATGCGGTGGTACAGCGCGTGGCCCACCTTGCCGACCACCCAGGCCAGCGCAACGGAGCCGACCAGCAGGTAGAGCGGATGCAGCAGTGCGGCGCCCCAATGCCCGTACTCGCTGTGCAGCCACCCGGCCGTCAGCGGCACCAGCACGCTGGCGTAGATGCTGTTGAGCGCGCCGAGCGAGAGCAGCCGTTCCGTCACCTGGCCTTCGGCGCGCAGTTCGTTCTTCAGTTGCAGAAGCACGGTGGGCGAGGTGGCCACGGCAATGGCGCCCGCGGCCACCGCCACCGGTACGGCCACGCCAATCGCCTGGAGTATCCAGGTGACGAGGCCCCAGGTCAGCAGGCTTTCGAAGCCGCTGGTCAGCAACAGCCAACGATTGGCACGCAGCCACTCGAATGAGAGCCGATGCCCCAACTCGAACAGCGCAAGCGCGAGCGCCATCTCGATCAGGATGTGGGTCTGGTCGAGCATGTCGGCGTCGATCAGCGGGCGGCCGAGCACACCCGCCGCCAGGCCCGCCACCGCGTAGCCCACGATGCGTGGCAACTTGAATGCGACGCGCGCAAACTCGCCGCACAGCGCCGCACCCACCAGCGCCAGCCCGATCCAGAACAGGCCGCCAGGAGCGGGCGGCCACGCAGGGAAGAGATCGTGAAGTCCTGTCATGGCCGACATGGTACCCGAAGGCCTCCGCCGGAAAAGTCAGTCAAGCACTGACACGCGATAAGACCGTGTTACACGATATTTAATAATAGATCGAAGATTTTCGATGCAGATGCCAGCAACTCTGTGTTTGGAGGGGCGCGTCGCGGCCAAAGAAAAACCGCCCCGGAGGGCGGTTTTCATCCTGCGAATGGAGGAAACCGATCGGCTTACTTGCCGCCGACGCTCTCCAGCGGTGCCCACTTGCCACCGGTGACCTTGTAGACGGTAATGCCACCATCCTTCAGGTCGCCCTTGTCGTCGTAGGCGTAGTGCTTGGCGGTCACGCCTTGCGCGTTGGTCGCGGCCAGGATCGGCAGGTACTTGGCCGGATCCGACGAGCCGGCAGCCACCATGGCCTTCATCAGGGCCATCGCGCCGTCGTAGGCGTACGGCGAGTACGTCGCCACCGGCGTGCCGAAGCGCTTCTCATAGCGGGCCTTGTAGCCTGCGCCGCCCGGCATCTGCTCCAGCGGCAGGCCAGCCAGCGATGCCACCATGCCTTCGGCCGCTTGCGGGCCGGCCAGCTTGATGAATTCGTCGGTCTTGGACATTTCGCCCGACATCAGCGTGGACTTGATGCCCAGTTCACGCATCTGCTTGAGCAGCGGTGCGGATTGGCCTTCGGCGCCACCGTAGAACACGGCGTCCGGGTTCTTGCTCTTGATCTGCGTCAGGATGGCCTTGAAGTCGCTGGCCTTGTCGTTGGTGTACTCACGACGCACGATCGTGGCGCCGGAAGCCTTGGCAGCCTTCTCGAACTCGTCCGCCAGACCTTGGCCGTAGGCGGTGCGGTCGTCAATGATGGCGATGTTCTTGTAGCCCAGCTTCTTGACGGCGAACGAGCCGACCACCGAACCCTGCTGGGTGTCGGAGGTCATCATGCGGAAGGTCGTCTTGTAGCCTTGCTTGGTGTATTCCGGGGCCGTCGCCATGGCGATCTGCGCGATGCCGGCCTGGTTGTACACGCGCGACGCCGGGATGCTGGTGCCCGAGTTGAAGTGGCCAATCATGCCCTTGATGCCGCTATCCACCAGCTTCTGTGCGACGGCAGTGCCCGTCTTCGGGTCAGCCTGGTCGTCTTCGGCCAGGAGCTGGAACTTGACTTCCTTACCGGCGATCTTCGGGTGCGTGGCGTTGAACTCTTCAACGGCCAGGGTCGCACCGTTCTTCATGTCCGTGCCGTATTGCGCTTGCGGACCCGACATCGGGGCGGCAAAGCCCAGCTTGATGACTTCCTGGGCCGATGCGGCACCACCCAGCGCGCACAGTGCGGCTGCCAGACACAGTTGCTTCAATTTCATTTGTGCGTCTCCTAGTTCAAACGCAATTTGGATCAATAGCGCGACGGGATCACCATCGCCCTCCTCCCGCTTCGCATTCCACCCGCACCCGTCGTGGGGGTGAAACCGCGAATCCTGCTCGTGCTCCCCGTCAGCCGATGGTCATCAGGCTGGCGTTACCACCCGCCGCGGCCGTATTGACCGACAGCGAACGCTCGATCAGCAGGCGCTCCAGCGCCAGCCCTTCCCCACCATGCGGCAGGCCTTGCACGCCGACGATCGGGCCTGCACGTCGTGCCAGCCCTTCGCAGATAGCGCGCAGATGATCCGAATCGCCGTGGTGCAGCACCGCATCAAACGCCGCTTCGTCGGTCAACCCGACCACACGGACGCGCGATTGTACTGCCGCCGGCAGCGTGCGCAGCACCGCTTCGATGGCAGGGTTTTCCTGCACGACAGCCGTACTGCCAACCGCCAGCACGGCCGCCAGTTGGCGCAGCCAATCGGCCGGATCGGCGGCCACACACAGCACCGCTTCGCGTGGCAGCAGCGTGTAGGTGTTGCGTTCGCCGGTCGGGCCGGGCAGCGTGGCCGTGGCACCGGTGGCTGAGGCAGCGGCCAGGCGTTCGCACAGTGCAGCCAGTTCGGGCGATTGCTTGCGCGCCCAGTCGGCCAGTGCGTCGAACGGCGCCAGCAGCGCGCGGCGTGCATCGGTATCGACTTCCGTACCCGCGCCTGCGGTCAGCTGCAGCGCGGTGCGCATGCCGTCCTGCGGACACGTCAACAGCAGACGCAGCAGATACAGCGGCCCGCCCGCCTTCGGGCCGGTGCCCGAGAGGCCTTCGCCGCCGAACGGCTGCACGCCCACCACGGCGCCCACAATATTGCGGTTCACATACAGGTTGCCGACGTGGGCGCGGTCCACGACATGCGCGATGGTCTCGTCGATGCGCGTGTGGATGCCCAGCGTGAGGCCGTAGCCCGTACCGTTGATCTGCTCGATCAGCTTGGTCAGGCCGGTGTTGTCCGCCGAGCGCTTCCAGCGCACCACGTGGAGCACCGGGCCGAAGATTTCACGCGTCAGGTCCGACAGGCTGTCGAGTTCGATCACCGTCGGCGGCACGAAGGTGCCGTGGGCGCACGCATCGGGCACGGGTGCCTGATGCACGCGGCGGCCCTTGGCGCGCATCGCTTCGATATGGCCGACGATGTTGTCGCGTGCTTCGGCGTCGATTACCGGGCCCACGTCGGTGGACAGGCGATCCGAGTTGCCCATCGCCAGCTCGGCCATGCCGCCCTTGAGCATCGTCAGCACGCGGTCGGCCACGTCGTCCTGCACGCACAGCACGCGCAGTGCCGAGCAACGCTGGCCTGCCGAATCGAACGCGGACGACAGCACATCGGCCACCACCTGCTCGGCCAGCGCAGACGAATCCACGATCATCGCGTTCTGGCCACCGGTTTCGGCAATCAGCGGGATCGGCGCGCCGTTAGCATCCAGGCGGCCAGCCAGCGTGCGTTGCAGAATGCGCGCGACTTCGGTCGAGCCAGTGAACATCACGCCCTTGGTGCGCACGTCCTTGACCAGCGCGGCACCCACAGTCTCGCCGCGGCCCGGCAGCAGTTGCACGGCGCCGGCCGGTACACCGGCTTCGCGCAGGATGCGCACGGCCTGGGCGGCGATCAGCGGGGTCTGCTCGGCAGGCTTGGCCAGCACCGGATTGCCAGCAGCGAGCGCTGCGCTCACCTGGCCGGTGAAGATCGCCAGCGGGAAGTTCCACGGGCTGATGCAGACCACCGGGCCCAGCGGGCGGTGCGTGTCGTTCGAGAACCCGCCGCGCACCTGCGCTGCGTAGTAGCGCAGGAAGTCGACAGCCTCACGCACTTCGGCGATGGCGTTGGACAGCGTCTTGCCTGCCTCGCGGATGATCAGCCCCATCAGGTGCTGCATCTCGCCTTCCATCAGGTCGGCCGCGCGGTCGAGCAGTGCGGCGCGCGCTTCTGGCGGCGTGGCCTGCCAGATCGGCGCAGCGGCAGCGGCGGCAGCGAGTGCGGCGTCGACATCGGCTTCGTTGGCTTCGGTCACGTGACCAACGATGTCACGCAGGTCTGACGGGTTGCGCACCGGTTGAGCGGTGCCACCGGCGTACGGCGCATCGCCGATGGTCGGTTCGGCCGTCCAGACCGTGCTGGTGCCGGCAAGAAGGGCGGACGACAACGACGCCAGGCGCTGCTCGTTCGCCAGGTCAATGCCCGACGAGTTGGCGCGGACGTCGCCGTAGAGGTCGCGCGGCAGCGGAATCTTCGGATGCGGTAGGCCGAGCGTGCCTTCCTCGGCGTGCATCTTCTCCACCACCGCCACCGGATCGGCGACGAGGTCGTCCAGCGGAATCGACTCGTCCGCAATGCGGTTCACGAACGAAGTGTTCGCGCCGTTTTCCAGCAGACGGCGCACCAGGTAAGCCAGCAGCGTTTCGTGCGTACCGACCGGCGCGTAGATGCGGCACGGGCGGTTCAGCTTGCCGGGCTTGTTGCCGACGACCTGCTCATAGAGCGGCTCGCCCATGCCGTGCAGGCACTGGAATTCGTACTGGCCGGGGTAATAGTTCTGGCCAGCCATCTGGTAGATCGCGGCCAGCGTGTGCGCGTTGTGCGTGGCGAACTGCGGGAAGATCGCCTCGGGCGCGGCCAGCAGCTTGCGCGCGCAGGCCAGGTATGACACATCGGTGTAGACCTTGCGCGTGTAGACCGGGTAGCCCTCCAAGCCCTCGACCTGGGCGCGCTTGACCTCGCTGTCCCAGTAGGCGCCCTTCACCAGGCGGATCATCAGGCGGTGCTTGCTGCGGCGTGCCAGGTCGATGATGAAGTCGAGCACGAACGGGCAGCGCTTCTGGTAGCCCTGCACCACGAAGCCGATGCCGTTCCAGCCAGCGAGCTCAGGCGCAAAGCACAGGCGCTCCAGCAGATCGAGCGACAGCTCCAGACGGTCGGCCTCTTCCGCATCGATGTTGATGCCGATGTCGTATTCACGCGCCAGCATCGCCAGCGCCTTCACGCGCGGGTACAGCTCGTTGATCGTGCGGTCGTACTGCGCGCGGCTGTAGCGCGGGTGCAGCGCCGACAGCTTGATCGAGATGCCCGGCCCCTCGTAGATGCCGCGCCCGCCCGAGGCTTGGCCGATCGCGCGGATGGCCTGCTCGTACGACGCGAGGTAGCGCTGCGCGTCTTCCTCCGTCATGGCGGCCTCGCCGAGCATGTCGTAGGAGTAGCGGAAGCCTTCGGCCTCGAACTTACGCGCGTTGGCCAGTGCTTCGGAAATGGTTTCGCCGGTGACGAACTGCTCGCCCATCAGGCGCATCGCCATGTCCACGCCCTTGCGGATCAGCGGCTCGCCGCTCTTGCCGATGATGCGCGTGAGCGCCTTCGACAGACCGGCTTCGTTGTGCGTGGCGACCAGCTTGCCCGTCAGCAACAGGCCCCAGGTGGCGGCGTTCACGAACAGCGACGGGCTTTGGCCGACGTGCGAATACCAGTTGCCGTTGCTGATCTTGTCGCGGATGAGCGCGTCGCGCGTAGCCTTGTCGGGAATGCGCAGCAGCGCTTCGGCCAGGCACATCAGCGCCACGCCTTCCTGGCTCGACAGGGAGAACTCCTGGATCAGGCCCTGGACCAGACCTTCGCGACCGGTGCCGACCTTTTGCGTGCGGAGCTTGCCGGCGAGGTCGCGGGCGAGCTGCTTGGCTTCCGAGGCGAGCGCGGCCGGCAGGCGGGCCTGCTCCAGCAGCATCGGAATGGCTTCGGTTTCCGGCCGGCGGTATGCGGCGGTAATGGCGGCGCGCAGCACCGATTGCGGTTGCACGCTCTGTGCGAATTCGAGGAACGGTTGCACCGCGGGCGCAGCGTCGTCACCCACGCCCTCGTGCACGTCCGAGACGGCTGCGGCGGCGGACAGGAGGCCATCCGCCGCCGGGCCGTTTGCGTCTGCTCTTACGTCATTCGGCAGCTGCCCCCGCTCCACTTGATCCAGATACGTGAAGATCGCCTGCTTGATCAGCCAGTGCGGCGTGCGGTCAATGGACTGCGCAACGCGCTTGAGGCGTTCACGCGAAGCATCGTCCAGCTTGACCCCGAGGGTGGTTGTAGCCATGTGGGTTCCTATCCGTAGCTGCCATTGCCAAAGCTTGTGGCCGGCAAATTGGAGCGGATCATACGCCTGGCGATTTGGAAGGTGCAACCTAGTACAACCCCTTGCTACGAAAGGGGTAAGTTTTGGTGCAACCGCACGTGATGGAAGCTTGGTTTCCCCAAGTGTTGGGGGTAAGACGGCGCCGGCTAGATCCGCAGGGGATCAATCTCCAACTGCCAGCGCACCCCTTTCACGGTCTTGCTGATGCTGGCAAATCCCTCCGTCCAGGCGGACAGAAGCTTCTGCAAGGCCGCCCGAGAGCCACTTTCTACCAGCAACTGCGCCCGCTCGCGGTTGGCCAGCCGCACCATGGTCATCGGCACAGGATCGTGCAAGAACACCGGCGCACCCGATTCAGCAACCAGGGTTTCGCCCATGTCCCGTGCCGCCTTCAAGAACTCCAGTGCCCGCGTCACTTCTTTGTGTTCGGTGGTCAGCAACGCCTGGTAGGCAAACGGCGGCAACCCAGCCTGTTTGCGCTCACGCAAAAGCTGACGCGCAAACCCGCCATAGTCATGGCGCACCAGCGCCTGCAGCGCCGGCGCATCGGGGTAGCGCGTCTGAATCAGCACCTCACCGGCAAGGCCAGCCCGGCCAGCACGCCCCGCCACCTGCATCAGCGAGGCAAACAGGTGCTCACCGGCGCGGAAGTCATGGGAGAAGAGCGAAGGATCCGGAGCCACCACCCCCACCAGCGTCACCCGCTGGAAGTCGTGCCCCTTGGCGACCATCTGTGTGCCGATCAGGATGTCGACGCTGCCTTCGTGCACGGTGTCGAACAGCGCTTCGGCGCTGCCCTTGCGGCGGGTGGAATCGGCATCGATGCGGGCGACGCGTGCCTCGGGAAACAGTGCGCCCAGCGTCTCTTCGATGCGCTGCGTGCCGCGCCCGAGCGGGGCGATGTCAACGTTGCCGCAGTCGGGGCAGTGATGCGGAATGCGCGATTCATAGCCGCAGTGGTGGCACCGCAGGCGGTGTTCGGGCTTGTGCAGCACCAGGTAAGCCGAGCATCGCGGGCACCCTGACAGCCATCCGCAAGAATCGCACGACAACACCGGCGCGTAGCCCCGGCGGTTGAGGAACAGCAGGCTCTGTTCGCCACGCGCCAGACGATCGGCAATCGCGTCGACCAGCGGCTTGGAGAGCCCATCACGAATCTCCCGCCCAGCACGCCGCTCCAGATTCAGGTCGATGAGCGACACGCGCGGCAGCACCGCTTCGGCCTGCGCGCGCTGGGACAGCGTCAGGCGCGTGGTGGCGCTCTGCTCCGCCCGCCACCAGGTTTCCAGCGAGGGCGTCGCCGACCCCAGCACGACGGGGATGTTGCGTTGCTTGGCGCGCCACAGCGCCAGATCGCGTGCGGAATAGCGCAGGCCTTCCTGCTGCTTGTAGGACGTATCGTGCTCTTCGTCGACGAGGATGAGCGCCAGATTGGGCAGCGACGCCAGCATCGCCAGCCGCGTGCCGAGCACGATGCGCGCCTCGCCCTGGTGCGCCGCGAGCCAGTTCAGCGCGCGCGGCTGTTCGGCCAGGCCGCTGTGCAGCGCCGCCATGGGTACGCCCGGAAAACGCGCCGCGATGCGCGCTTCGAGCTGCGGCGTGAGGTTGATTTCAGGCACCAGCATCAGCACCTGCGCAGCCGGGTCGCGCGCCAGGGCGTCGGCGATGGCGTGCAGATAAACCTCGGTCTTGCCGCTACCCGTCACACCGTAGAGCAGGAACGGGCTGAACGAGCCGGCCGCTCCAGCCTGGGCGATAGCCGCCACGGCAGTGGCTTGTTCATCATTGAGCGCGGGCGCGACGGAAGGCTCAGGCAGTTCGAGCGGTTGCGGCAGCAGCGCTTTCGGCCGCAGTTCTGCGCGCAGCCAGCCAACAGCGGTCCAGTCGCGCAGCTTGGCCACGGCCTGTCCATGCAGCGCGACGGCGGCGCTGGTGGATAACTCGCCGTCACCGGTGATCGCTTCGGCCAGGCGCATGGCGCCGGTGGCGCGTTTGGGCACGCTGTCGAGCAATGCGGCGGCGTGTGTGGAGGCCGGCTCGGCCATCACGTAGACGGTTTCGGTGGCCTGGCGCGCGAGGTTGTCCCAGCTACCCGGCGTGCGCCAGAGCGGCGGCAGCGCCGGCAAGGTCACCTCGCCCAGCGCGCGGTGGTAGTAACCGGCGGCAAATTCGGCCAGGGCGCGCCATTCGGCATCGAGCGGCGGCACCCAATCGAGCACGCGCTCGACCTCGCGCAGCTTCTCTTGCGGCACGTCGGTGGTGGTGGCGGTCTCGACCACGAGTGCTACCACGCGGCGGTTGCCGAAGGGCACGACCACCAGTTGCCCCGGCAACACCGGCTGCGCGCACCGGTAATCGAACACCGCATCGAGCGGCGTATCAATCACCACCCGCGCGATGGCGGCCGACACCGGGGCATCAGAAAACGCGGCGTCGACGTGGGTGGTGGTCATGCGAAGCGCAAACGGTTGAATTGCAAAGAGTTTGTTGCGTTGCGGCGATCTATCGCGCACCTGGAAAAAGCGGCTGGCCCGTCGCCCCTTGCCGGCGCAGTGAGCCCGCCGCGCTGCCAATGCTCAAGTATTACTTGAGGTTTGCGTCTTGGCGCCCTGATCGATGGCGCATTTTTGATCTGTCCACACAGGCTGTGGATAACTTTGTTGAAAAGTCGCTGGTTCTGCTCGTGGAAGGCCGTCAACACAGCGGTTTTCTGGCTTGCACGATTTCCGCACGTTCGCTTTTATCTCAGAAAAATCAAACACTTATGCGATGTGTGAGCGAAGCGTCCACTGCTGCGCCGCGAAAAAAACCAGCCGAGACAGCTTTGTGCATAAGTCAAGTCTTGACAGCTTAAGTCTGCACAAAAACGTGCGAAATAAATCGCTTGACAGGGGTTCTGGCCCAGCTTGGGCCACCCGCACGCGAGTGGACACTCACCCTAGCTGCACCAAAGCGGCGATGATTCCACTCGTGCCGTCGGCTGCACGCACCGTAGCAGGTCGATTCAAGCGCTATCGCACTGCAACATTGATCTGTTACTTGGCGTTCGCGCGCAACGTGCGGCTGTAGCTGTGCACCTCGTCCACCAGCACCGTCACCGCTTCGGGCGGCGTGAACTGCGAAATGCCGTGGCCGAGGTTGAAGATGTGGCCGTCCCCACCGCCGCCGGCAGCGTAGTCATCCAGCACACGGCGCACCTGGGTGCGGATCGCTTCGGGCTCGGCAAACAGCACGGTCGGGTCCAGGTTGCCTTGCAGGGCAACGCGGCCGCCGGTGCGCTGGCGAGCCCGCTGCAGGTTGACCGTCCAGTCCACGCCCAACGCGTCGGCGCCGGTTTCGGCCATGGCTTCAAGCCACAGGCCGCCGCCCTTGGTGAACAGGATGACCGGCACGCGCTGGCCATCGGCCCCGGCACGGATGCCTTGCACCACACGCCGCATGTAAGCCAGCGAGAACTCTTGATAAATACCGTCTGCCAGTGCCCCACCCCAGGTATCGAACACCTGCACAGCCTGCGCACCGGCTTCGATCTGCGCGTTCAGGTAGTCGATGACGGCCTGCGCGTTGATCTCGAGGATGCGGTGCATCAGGTCCGGACGCGCATAGAGCATCGACTTGACGGTGCGGAAGTCGTCCGAGCCAGCGCCTTCGACCATGTAGCAGGCCAGCGTCCACGGACTGCCCGAGAAACCGATGAGCGGCACGCGCTGGCGGCCGTCCTGCACCAGCGCGCGGCGGATTTCGGCCACGGCATCAAATACGTATTGCAATTGCGACATGTCCGGCACCGACAGCGCCGCCACGTCAGCCTCCGTGCGCACCGGCTTGGCAAAGCGCGGGCCCTCGCCCTGCGCGAACGACAGGCCCAGCCCCATGGCGTCGGGCACGGTCAGGATGTCGGAGAACAGGATGGCCGCGTCCAGCGGATAGCGGTCCAGCGGCTGCAGCGTCACCTCCGTTGCATACGCCGGCGACTTGGCCAGGCCGAGGAAGCTGCCGGCGCGCGCGCGCGTGGCGTTGTACTCGGGCAGGTAACGGCCCGCCTGGCGCATCAGCCACAGCGGTGTGTACTCAGTCGGCTGGCGGCGCAGAGCGCGCAGGAAGGTGTCGTTGGCGAGCGGTGCGGACATGGCGGAGGACTCTGGATGAGGGCGCCATTGTAAGGGAAGGTGTTTCCGCCCCGGCCTGATCCACGCCAACCTCTGCGCAGGTCAGAACACACTTCACGGCACCTTGTGCGTATCGCCCGCGCGCTGCGGCGGCAGCTTGATCGCCATGGCCTTGAAGTCCGTGCTGGTGGTCAGCGTGCCGTGCACCACGCCATGCGGAATGACCAGCAGATCGCCCGCCCTGACCTCGCGCGGGCCGTTGTCGAGCCAGACGGTGGCCGTGCCGGACATGACGTACTGGATCTCGTCCGAATAGGTGTGCGTGTGCTTGGCCACGGTGCCCACCTGGATGCCCACCGTGCCGTTGGTGGTGCTCACCAGTGTCTTGGTGCGCAGCGTGCCCATCTCGGCGATGACGGGGCCGATTTCATCCGGCGTCATGCTGCCCATGTTGATGAGCTGCGCCGCAAGCGGCGGTGCGGCCGGTGTGGCGGGCGCAGCCATCGGCGCCGACGCTTGCGCAAACGCACCGGCACATCCGCAGAAGCCGGCGACAAGGCAAACCGCCCGCAAGACGGCAACAGAACGATGGTGGCGCATGGCATCTCCTCCTGTGTGGCGCGATGGCGGCGATTGTCGCATCGGTACGCGGGCGCGGAGACTAGGGCGACTCCCAAGGGCGCATCGTCCGTCGCCCTGCGGTTTGCCTATAGTGGACGGCACCCATCCCCGCCCGAACAGGAGACCGGCATGACACACAAGGGAAGTTGCCACTGCGGACACATCGCCTTCGAGGTCGAAGGCCATCCGGACAGCGCCATGGCGTGCAACTGTTCGATCTGCCAGCGCAAGGGGTCGCTGCTGTGGTTCGTGCCGCGCGACAAGGTGAGGCTGCTCACGCCCGAGGGCAACGCCCGCACCTACGTTTTCCACAAGCACGTGATCAACCACCGCTTCTGCCCGACTTGCGGGATCCACCCGTATGCCGAGGGCGCCATGCCAGATGGCACGCCGATGATTGCAGTGAACGTGCGCTGCCTGGAAGACATTGATCTGGATAGCGTGCCGGTCACGCATTTCGACGGGCGGTCGCGGTAAGCACCACTAAGCCAGTTACGGCGCTACAGCCACATCTGCACGACCCGCTGCCCTGCCCTCACCGGCTCGCCATTCGGCATCCACACCGCATCGAGCATCGGCCGCACGAGATCGAGTTCGGTGGAGATGCCATCCTGCCGCCCAAAGCGCACGCTGTTCGCGGCCTGGGCTTCGACGATGCGGCGATCCTGCTCTGCCACGCGATAGAGAAACGGCCACACGAGCCAGCGCACCGCCCAGGCCGGCGCCCAGCGGTTCTCCACATGCAGCGTGGCGAATACGCGCGTGCGCATCTCGTCTTCGGGCGTGAAATGCAGCGTGAAAACCAGCGCGCTGCCGTTGGCGTAGCGGTACTCGAGCTGGGCCGTCGCGGGGGCGGCCGTACCGAAATGCGCGCGTTCCACCGTCCGTGGCGATTCGAACAACCGGTACAGCAACCCGCTCTGCTGCGGCTGGCCGGTGTAGTCCACCTGCATGCCATCGGCGGATTGCGTGACGGCAACCGTCACCGGCTGGCGCGCACCGTGGCTGCGCACGAGACCCGGATGCACAAGATGCGTATGCAGCGGGTCGAGAAAGTTCTCCAGCGCGTCCACCGGGCGCGCCTGCCAGAGCGTGCTCCACAGAAAGCGCCGGCTGCCGGGCGGTAGGCGATTCAGGAACGCCGGGAGCGCAGCGGGGCCGGCTTCGCCGGGTGGTCGCGCACTCAACCAGATCAGCCCATCGTGCTCAAAGACGTGCCATGCATGGACCTGCACGGCAGGTACGGCGGCGCTCGGGCACAGACCGGGTATGGCGGTGCATCGGCCGTCGGCCCCGAACGTCCAGCCGTGGTATTTGCATTGCAGCGTCTCGCCAACGAGTGCGCCATCCGACAGCGGTACCTGCCGATGTGGGCAGCGGTCGTCCAGCGCGAGCAGCTTGCCGGATGGCAAACGGGCCAGCACCACCGCGCGACCGAACAGCGTCACGCGCATCGGCGTGGCTCGCAGGCGGTGCGCCTCGGCCACGGGATACCAACCGCGCAGCAGCGTGGGGTTCCAGACAGCGGCCGTCATAGCTGAAAGCGTTGCATGATGGGTACCCCGATCCGGGTGGTAAGGCTGCGCAACACACCGATCGCGCGGCGCGTGGCAGATGGCAAGTGCTGGGTGTAGACCGCGCTCATCTCGATGGCCGGCACGCCACCGCGCAGGCGCTTGAAGTGGGCGGCGCCGGCGCTGAGGTTCAACTCGGCATCGCGCTTCATCGTCAGGCGCAGCACGTGCGCCATCAGCAGGCGATACAGGCCGGCTGACGGCGGCCACGTCGTGTCGTAACCGACGATGGGTGCGGTCAGCAGCGGCCCCTGCCCAAACACGCCGACCACCGCGCGCAGCACGCCCTGCGCATCACGAAAGCCCGCGCAGTCGAGCAGCCCCGCCGCGTGCCATGCCCGCAGAAACGCCGCTGTGTAGCGCGGGTTCAACGCGGAGTACTTGTCGAGATAGAGCTGCGCATACAGCCGCTCGGCCTGCGCGAAATCGGCATCGACAAAGGCGCCGTGCGGCACGAACGTCAGCGGCGTCTTGTCGAGCCAGCGCAGGTCGCGCCGCAGGTTCTGGTGCTGGCGTGTGTTATGCAGATCGCGGAACACGTAGACCTGCCGCGTGGGGATCAGGTCGAAGCCCGCCGCCGCAGTAGCACGCAACCAGTCGGCATGCTGCACCGTGTTGAGCGAACGCAGCCAGATGGCGCGATCCGGCCAGCGCTCAAGGCACGTGCGCACCAGCGCTTCGAGGTCGAACGCCGCTGCCGATGGGTACAGGTTCGTGCTCACCAGCCAGTTGTTGACGGCGACGGCGCGGTCCAACTGCGCATGCCGCATCCATGCATCGGCCAAGCCGATCGCGCCACGCAACACCGGCCGGAGCACACGCGGCATCAGGCGCTCGGATTCTTCCGCCGCATAGCGGCCGTAGGTGGTGATGGGCGAGCAGATCCAGGCGTTGTCGGCATGACCGACGCGATCCTCGCTTCCGTTGACGGTGACCGGCAAGGGCAAGCCACCCGCCTCCACCACGTCGACTTGCGTGACGAGATTGGCCACGAACGGCAGCGACGCCTGCCCGCGATGCACGTGCAGAAACGCAGCCGCCTTGTCGGCAAAACACGCATGTGGCACGGCGCCAGGCGCGTTCATACCTCGGGCAGCTCCTGGCCGTCCCATTCGATGTCCTGTGTGGCGGCTTCGCGCATGTTGCAGCCCTGGGCGATAGCCAGGCGCGCATACGCAGCGAGATTACGCACGCCGCCCCACAGCGGACCGCGGTCGCCCGGGGTGCCGAGGACGTCGGTGGCGGCATGCCAGTCGCGGCGCCATTGGGTCAGCTTGCCGCGCCGGAGTGCCTCAAACAGCCCGACCGACGCCATGACTGCCGCCGCCATACGCGGCACGCCGGATGAGGGTTCGATGCAGCCATCGAGCGTGCCGGCCAATGCGGCGGGCAACGCGTCATCGATACCAAACAAGTGGCTACCGCTGGTCGCACGTGGGTTGCATTCGAGCGGGCTCACGCGGCCATTGGCCTGCTGGATCCAGTCGAACGAGAGCTGCCCTGTGAAGTCGAGCTTGCGCGCGAAGTTGGTGACGAAACCGCGCACGGCATCGATGCGCGCAGGCGCGAAGTAGAAGCTCGCGCTGGTCAACATGCGCCAATCCGGGCGATACAGCGCATGCGCCACCAGCCGGCCTCGATCGGCCACGCTGTACGAGCAGAACTCCTGCCCTGCTACCAGCGTCTGCACTACCCACGCGCCCAGATCAGCCAGTGGCGGCGCATCGTCGGGGATGCCGTTGCGATACAGGCGCACATGCACGCCAAAGCGCGAGTACTCGGGCTTGAGCACCACGGGCCGGCCCGCCGCCCAGGCGCGCGCTTCGTCCAGCGACTGCACGCGCGCGGAGACCGGCACATCGGCGCCGCAATCCTGCGCAAGTTCAAGGAATTGCCATTTGCTATGCACCGCGCGCAGTTTGCTGAAGTCGTCGGCCAACACGCGTACGCAGCCCGGCAGGTGATGCCGATAGCGCGACACGTAGAAGACTTCCTCGCACGTCGGCACCACCAGATCGATGCGGTGCTCACGCACGATGCGCGCAAGGTCCGCCACAAATTGCGCTGGCGCATAGCGCGGTGAAGCCATGCGCAACGTCGACGTCACCGCCTTGGACGCCCCGCTGATCTGGCACGGAATGCTGTCGGCAATGCAGACCGTCCACCCTTGGTGGGCAAAACGGCGGGCGTGGTCGAGCGCGACAGGCGCACGGCCACCGAGGATCAGCACATTGGGCATACGGGCGGAGCGTTGAGATCAGGCAACGTCCGCCGAAAGCGAGAGGCGCGGGGGATGTTGCCGGGGGCTCCATTCTAGGCACAGGAGCACCCGGCCCGGGCGCGATGAAGAGGGGTACTGTGCTTGCGGATTTAGCGGGCGCGCAGCTT
Organism: Ralstonia sp. 25C; assembly: GCF_051904805.1. NCBI lineage: Bacteria > Pseudomonadati > Pseudomonadota > Betaproteobacteria > Burkholderiales > Burkholderiaceae > Ralstonia > Ralstonia sp. 25C. Next base: position 1,896,243 of record NZ_CP196737.1, read on the forward strand.
GAACAAGCCCACCGTGCGCGCCAGACCCTGCGCCTGCTCATTGAGCATCGCCGATGCCGCTGTCGACTGCTCCACCAGCGCTGCGTTCTGCTGCGTGGCCTGGTCCATCTCGGCGACGCTGCGGTCGATCTGGCTGATGCCGGCGCTTTGCTCGTGCATCGCGCCGTCAATCTCACCGATGATGCGAGCGACGCGCTCGATGCCCTGCACAATCTCCTGCATCGTCGCGCCGGCGGCTTGCACGCGTTGCGCGCCGGTCTGCACGCTGGCTTCCGAAGCCTGGATCAAGTCCTTGATCTCGCGCGCGGCCGTAGCACTGCGTTGAGCCAGGGTACGCACCTCGCCGGCCACCACGGCAAAGCCGCGGCCGTTCTCGCCAGCGCGGGCAGCTTCCACGGCAGCGTTCAGCGCGAGGATGTTGGTCTGGAACGCGATGCTGTCGATCACGCCAATGATCTCGGTAATGCGCGCAGACGATTTGCCGATCTCGTCCATCGTGCTCACGGCGCTCGACACGACCTCGCCGCCGCGCGTGGCGGCATCGCTGGCCTCGCTGGCCAGGCGCGTGGCCTGCACGGCCGCGTCGGCGGAGTTCTTCACGCTGGTCGTCAACTGCGTCAGTGCGGCAGAGGTTTCCTGCAGGTTGCTCGCCGACACCTCGGTGCGGTTGGACAGATCGCGGTTGCCCATTTCGATCTCGCCGGTAGCCGACTTCATGCTGTCGACACTGGCCCGCACTTCCAGCAGCACCTCGCCAATCTTGTCGATGAAGGTATTGAACGATGCGCTGATCTGCGCGACTTCATCGTTGCCGACCACGGGCAGGCGATGCGTGAGGTCACCGCCGCCGGCACCGATGGTGTCCATGGCATCGCGCACCTGGGAAAGACGGCGAAACGATTGCGAGGTAAAGAACGCGGCGATGCCCACGGCGGCCAGCGTCAGCAGCACCATGGCCACGGCCAGCGCCTTGACGACGTTGCGCAAACCGGCGGTGGCCTCGGCCTTGTCCAGCGCGATCACCAGATACCAGTCGGTGCCCTGCACGGCCTGCGCCTTAAGCAGCTTGGGCGCGCCGGCCAGTTCCAGTTCCAGCGGGGCCGTGGCGGTGGCCAGCTTGGCGAGCGCATCGGCGTTGAGTGCGGCCGCCACGTCGGTGGCCGACTTGAGCATCAGTTTGGCGTCGGGGTGGGCGATCACCTGGCCGTCCTTGGCGACCACAAACGCCAGGCTCGACGGCGTCGGGTGCACGGCGGACACCACTTCGCGCACGCCATCGAGCGGCACGGCGCCCGACAGCGCACCCGTGGTTTCGCCGTTCTTCACCATCGGCGCGGCAAACGACACATACGGCACACCGGTCAACACGTCGCCGTAGGGCTTGGTGACGAGCAGCTGGCCTGCGGCAATCGCCTGCTTGTACCAGGGGCGAGCCGTCGGGTCGTAGTCCTTCGGCGTGGTCGCGCTGGTGGAGATGAACGACTTGTCCGTCCACCCGACCGTGATGATCGGGAAGCCGTTGGCATCGCCCATGTGCTTGCCGAAGCCTTGCGGGTCACCATGTTCGATCACGCTGGCGGTGGCCTTCACGGCCTGCGCCTTGGCCGCGACCCATTTGTCGATGGCAAGCGTGTTGCCGCTGGCGATGGCGGCGAGGTTCTGGTCAATCGATTCCATCGTGTTGCTGCGCACAATGGAATAGGTGGCGGCGCCGGACAGGGCCAGGGCGCCGATCACAGTGGCCGATGAAATCAGGAGGATGCGGGTGCGGAGAGAGGAGATCATGATTCTTCTTAGTGAACGTCCTGCGTGAATCAGTCTGCGTACGGGTATGACCGTAGCGCCCTCCAGATTGATTGCCGGCTGTCGGGGCCACTCAAGCTGCTACGGCAGCGGCTGGGGGAACTTGAGCCGGTAAAACCCGCCCTTCCGAGGGGGTCGCTGCTATAACAAGGACCTGCCCGCTGATGGCCCAGGCGCTTCGCTTTCGTCAAACCACGCGCATGCACAACACCCTCCACATTGACCCGACCAACGGCGAAGTCGGACTCGCCGATTTCCGCATCACCCCCGAAACACGCGCGGAGGCACTCCCGAGCCGCTTTACCGTTGGGCCCATCCGACTGGTAAGCGTCTGCGGCGAGGAGGTGCCTTGCCAGTTCGCCACCATGACCGTACTGGACGCCGCCACACCCGTGACTGTCAGCCTGCGGTTTGAACGCGGCGCGCTCGTCAGCGTGTTCTTTCAAATGGAGCAGGCCGTCTCGTACGACGACATCGACGTGGTGGAACAGCGGCACCGCCGCTGGATTACCAGCAAGCTGGGCCAAGACCCCGGCGGGCTGACGGACTACCCATGGGGCAGCGCGGGCGTGGCGCAAGACAAGAGTGGTGGTGTGCATGTCTTTCTGCACAACCGGAACAACACCTGGGCGCGGTGAATATGCTGTAACGCACACCGGCACCGCTCCCAATTGCCGCCCTGGCACGGTTTGCAGTACCGTCGCCGGCACCCCTCACCGGAGCCCAGCGCCATGGCCGTGCTGCTGACCATCCTCAAGATCGCCGTCGTCATCGTGCTGGTGTCATCGCTGGCCGAGGCGATCGTGCTGTCACTGAGAAACGGCTGGGCCAGCTATGACTGGAAGGCTGCCGGCGTATCGGTGATCGATTTCCTCGTGCGCGAGTACCCACTGCGCTGGCTGCTGCCGCTAGCGTTCTGGACACAGGGCCTGGAATGGATCTACCAGCACCGGCTGTGGACCCTGCCGATGGACCATTGGACCGGCTGGGCTGCCTGTTTTCTCGGCCAGGAGTTTTGCTACTACTGGTACCACCGCGCCGCGCACCGCGTGCGCTGGTTCTGGTGCACCCACGCCATCCACCATTCGCCGAATGACCTGAACCTGTCGGCCGCCTATCGCTTCGGGTGGACGGGCAAGCTGACCGGCACCCTCGCCTTCTTCGCGTTGGCGCCGCTGCTGGGCATGCCGCCGCGCATCGTGCTGATGCTGCTGTCGCTAAACCTGCTGTACCAGTTCTGGATTCACGCCACGTGGATTCCGCGCCTCGGCCCGCTGGAGTGGGTGCTGAACACGCCGTCGGCGCACCGCGTGCATCACGCCGCCAATCTCGAATACCTCGATGGCAACTACGGCGGCGTGCTGATCCTCTTCGACCGGCTGTTCGGTACCTACATCCCCGAACGCAAAGACGTGCCCTGCCGCTACGGCCTCGTGCACCCGATGCGCACATACAACCTGCTGACCATCGAGTTCAGCCACTGGCGCGCCCTGTGGCAAGACCTGAAGACGGCACGCTCGGCGGGTGAAGTGTTCGGATATCTGCTGCGCCCGCCCGGCTGGCGGCCCGACGGCAATGGCGAGACCACTGAAGACCTGCGCCGCCGTGCCGCGCTCGTCGCTACCCGTTTGCGCTTTGACGAGCCCACACCAGATGAGCGGCCTGTCGTTTCGTCATAACCCCGCACACCTGCAGGTACAGGGAGTCGTCCGCTAAGCGGTTACGGCAGCCGCAACGTCTGCGCCAGATGCCCATACACCACGGCCACGCGCCGCAAATGGCGGGACTCAGGATGGGTCAGCAGCCACAGCTCCGACTGATTGGCGTCGTGCAGATCCCGCAACTGCACCAGGTCGGTACGCGCCTGGGCCATCAGCACGGGCAGGATGCCGACCCCCATGCCCATCGCCACCATCTCGGCCACGATCTGCAGGCTGTTCACGAAATACGTGGGCATGACCTTGGGGAAATGCCGCTTGCGCCAAGCCACGGAAGGGTGCTCGGGAATCGCGTCGTCAATGGCCAGCCACGGCGTGCGGCCCGCTTCCACATCGGCGTAGGTCGTGCCGCTACCCTGCGCCGCATACAGCGCCACGCGGATGGAACCGAGGTGCTTGCCCACCAGATGCTGCGGCGGGCGCCGCGTGGCACGCACGGCGATATCGGCATCGCGGCGCGTGAGACTGGCCAGCTCGTTGTTGGCGCGCAGGTCGTAGGCGAGATTCGGGTGCTCGGCGCGCAAGGCCTGCAGCGCGGGCGCAACCAGGCCCAGGAGGATGGTGTCCGTGGTGGTGATGCGCACCGTGCCCGAGACCTGATCGGGCGCCGCATTGACCACCGTCCGCGCCGATTCCAGCGCGGCTTCCACCTGCTCCGCGCGTTCGGCCAGCGACAGCGCCAGCTCGTTGGCGAGATAGCCCGTGCGCGAGCGCGCGAACAGCCGCTGCCCGAGCCCGCGTTCGATGCGCTGCACCGCGCGGAACACCGTGGACGCATCCACGCCCAGCCGCTCCCCCGCTGCCGCCAGCGTGCCCGTACGCGCCATCGCCAGCACCACTTCCAGGTCGGCCGCGCTCAGGCGGTATTGCGTTTGTGCAAGCATGACTTTCCTTGGCGCTTATTCCATTGGCGTGGACGCAATCCTACAGTGTCGCCAGTGCCGCTGCTGCCTGCGTGCGCAGTGGCTGTTCCAACCTGGAGATCGAACGACCATGAAGCTCTATTACTCCGCCGGCGCGTGCTCGCTGGCCGTCCATATCGCCCTGCGTGAAGTGGGCGCGCAGTTTGACCTGACTGCCGTCAATCTGGCCCAGCACCTCACCGCGGACGGCACGGATTACTACACGATCTCGCCCCGTGGCTACGTGCCGCTGCTGGAATTGGCCAACGGCTCCCGCCACACCGAGGCCGCCGCGCTGCTGCAATACGTGGCCGACCTGGACCCGGCACAGGCCTTGATCGGCAAGGCCGGCAGCACGCACCGTCTGTCGGTGATCGAATGGCTGACCTTTGTCAGCACCGAGCTGCACAAGGGTTTTGGGCCGCTCTGGTACAAGGACACGCCCGAGGCCACCCGCCAAGGCGCCAAGGACAAGCTCGCCAAGCGTTTTGCCGAGCTCGACGCGCGCCTCGCCAAGCAGCCCTATCTGGCCGGCGACTACAGCGTGGCCGACGCATATGCCTTCACCGTGCTGAACTGGACGAATTTCCTGTCGCTGCCCATGACGGCGTACCCGCATGTGCAGGCGTACATGGACCGCGTGGCGGCTCGCCCGGCCGTGCAAGCCGCGTTGCGCGCAGAAGGCTTGGTGAAGGAAGAAGCCGCCAGTTCAGTCGCCTGAGCGTTCGATGACATTGGGCTGGGTGCTGCCGCCTTTGCGCGGCTGCAGCGCGAGGTGTACGCCCAGCCCGATCGCCGCGCCAACACACTCGGCGACGATGAAACCCGGCACGCTGGCCGGGGCGATGCCGGCAAAGCTATCGCTGAACATGCGCCCGAACGCCGCCGCCGGGTTGGCGAACGAGGTGGACGCCGTGAACCAGTACGCCGCCCCGATATACGCGGCCACCAGCGAAGCGGCACGCCGGCTCGGCGCGCGCAGGATCACCAGCACCAAACCGGCGGTCGCCACGGCTTCGGCAATCCACTGCCCTGCGCCGCTGCGTACCTTGGTGGAAAACTGCAGCAGCGTCATGTCGAACATGGCGTGCGCCAGCCACGCACCCAACACCGCACCTACCAGCTGTGCAGTGATGTAGAGCACCAGCGCGCCGCCCGGCAACTCCGCTCGCACCGCCATCACTGCCGACACCACGGGGTTGAAATGCGCCCCGCTCACGGGCCCGAACACTTCGATCAGCACATACAGCCCACCTACCGTGGCGGCCGTATTGGCGAGCAGCGCCAACGCCACGTTCCCGCCAGCCAGCCGCTCGGCCATGATCCCCGAGCCGATGACGACTGCCAGCAGCAAGGCCGTACCCAGCGCTTCGGCCAGCCATCGGTTGCGCCAATCCGCCATGGTGTTCAGGTGCGTGCAATGCGTTCGAGATGGGCCTGCAGCTCGGCATGGCTCAGCGTATCGAGCGGCAGCATCAGCAACTGCAGCATCCGGTAGCCGATGGCCTGGCGCGTCAGCTCGAACGCCTGGCGCTTGCCCGCATCGCCGCCCAATGCGTTGGACGGATCGGGGTAGCCCCAATGCACCTTCACCGGACTGCCGGGCCAGTACGGGCAGGCCTCAGCAGCCGCGCTGTCGCAGACGGTGATGACGATGCGCATCGGCGGCGCGCCCTCGACCGCGAACGCGTCCCAGCTTTTGCTGTGGTAGCCCGTGGTGTCGACGCCGGCATTGGCGAGCACCTCCAGCGCGAACGGGTTCAGGCGGCCGCTGGGTGCACTGCCGGCGCTGTAGGCGCGCACGTCCTTGCCCAACTGCTGCGCCCAGTGGTTCAGCATGCCCTCGGCCAGCACGCTGCGCGCGGAGTTGTGGGTGCAGAGGATCAGAACGGTGGTGGTCATGGGTGCAAAGTCAGCACGGGCAGGCGGCGCCATCCACGCCGCAGGGCTCGCCCTGGCAGCAGTTTTCAGTCAGGAAGGCCAGCACCCCTTGCATGTGATCGAACGCGGCGCGGTAGATGAGGTTGCGGCCATCGCGCTCCTGCGTCACGAGCTGCGCGTGCATCAGTTCCTTGAGGTGGAACGAAAGCGTCGCACCGGGCACGTCGAGCAGCTCGGCGATCGCCCCCGGCGTCAGCCCCGCCGGGCCGGCGACGACGAGCATGCGGAACACGCGCAGGCGCAGGTTGTGTGCGAGTGCCGCAAGGGCGCGGATGATGTCGTTTTCTTCCATATTTCCACTATATTGGAAATATTGGAGGGCACCTAATCCGCCCAACGTTTGCGGAACGGATTACAACGCTCGCCCCCCGCAATAGAGGGGTCGCATAGGCCCACATACGGTGCTGTCACGCATGCATCGCTACAATCGCCGGCTTCGCTCCCACCGCTGTTCGCTGGTCTTTCCATGTTCAAGCACGTTGTTTTTGCCCTGGCGGTTACCGTTGCGGGCCTGCCCGTTCTCGCCCACGCGCAAGTGCGCGGCGCAGGGTCGACCGCCGCTGCGCCGGTGTATCGCGTCTGGTCAGCGGGGTATGCCGCATCGTCGGGTGTCACGCTTAACTATGACGCGGTGGGTTCGGGCGAGGGGCTCAAGCGTATCCGCGCGGGGTCGGTGGATTTCGGTGCGTCTGACGTGCCGCTGTCGAGCGCCGATGCCGCCAAGGCGGGCCTGGTGTGCGTACCGTCTGTAGTGACAGGCGCGGTGCCGTTCATCAACGTGCCGGGCGTGGCGCGCGGGCAGCTCAAGCTGACGGGTGAAGTGCTCGCGCACATCTTCCTCGGCAAGGTGGAAAGCTGGGACGCCCCCGAACTGCGCGCGCTCAACCCCGGCGTGACGCTGCCCAAGCTGAAGATCCGCCCGGTAGTGCGCGCGGACGGTTCGGGCACCACGTACCACTTCTCCGACTATCTGAGCGCCGTCAGCCCTGAGTGGAAGACCGCCTACGGCACCAAATCCTCCATCGCGTGGCCGGCGGATACGCTTGCCGCCAAGGGCAGCGGCGACGTCGTCAAGACCGTGCAGGCCACGCCCGGCGCGATCGGCTATGTCGACTACAACTACGTGCTCGACAACGACCTCAACGCCGTGCAGTTGCGCAACGCGGCAGGCCGCTTCGTCAGCGCGCAGGTGAGTGGCTTCCGCGAAGCCGTGGTGCAAAGCGCATGGAACCGCAAAGGCGACTTCACCGCACCGCTCGTCAACCTGCCCGGCGCGGATACGTGGCCGATCACGATGGGCACCTTCATCGTGGTGCCGGCCGTGAGTCCTTCCGGCCCGCGCACCTTGGCCGCATTGAAGTTTTTGACGTGGGGCTATTTCCACGGTGATGAACTCGCCGCGCGCGCAAAGTTTGTGCCGCTGCCCGAGCGCGTGCAGGCCATTGCATATCGTGAACTGGCGCGCGTGACGGATACATCCGGTGCCGCCATCGGCCTGCAGAGCATGCCCGCAAATTGGGGCAAATGATGGTTGCCGGTGCAGTCTCTGCACAGGCAGTCGCACCGTTTTGATGCGAGGCAAGTGGTCTGCTGAAAGCTTTGCAACAAGGCTGGATTGTTCCTGCGCGTTACCTATAGTGGTCACGCGCCGCGCAAGCCAGCCTTGCGTGTCACTGGCAACGCAACAACGGGAAGCAATCATGGCCACCGCCATCGCAGACCAGGACGAGCAGATCGACAAAATCGCACACGACACCGGCGCACCTGCCGATCTCGTTCGTGCTCAATATCAGGAAACGCTACGCATGCTGGCTGCCGATGCCCGCGTGCAGGACTACCTCTCGCTGTTCGTCACGCGGCGCGTGATGGCAGCGCTCCGCCCGCGCCGCACACCGCCGCGCTGAGCCTCGGCGGACTTCTCGCTTCGCCCGCTTATTCCTCGCTGATCATCCCCACGAAGGCGTGTGCCGCGCGGCGCATCCATTCGCGTGCGCGCTCGGCCTCGAACTGCATGCGCGCAAAGCCGTGCGTCATGCCAGAGGCCTCGATGGTGACGACCTGGGCGCCATGCTCGACGAGGTAGTCGGCGTAGCGCAGACCGTCATCGCGCAGCACGTCGTGCGCCGCCACGATGACGACCGTATCGGGCGGCGTGTGCGCCGGCGGCTGCGCCATCAGGTCGATGCGCGGATCGTGCTCGGACGACAGCCGGTCCAGCGCTTCGGCGCCGATGAACTGCGTCCAATACCAGCGCATCTCGTCACGCGTGAGGCCAGGACCCTGCGCGAAGGCGTTATAGCTTTCGCTGCCGAATGCCGGCGTGGTGACGGGATAGACGAGCAACTGCGCGCTGACGAGCCCTGGCCGCACCACCTGCGTAGCCTGTGCAGCAAGGTGCCCACCCGCGCTATCGCCACCCACGGCGAGGAACGCCGGATCGAAGCCAAGCTGCTCGCGCTGTTCTGCGAGATAGGCCAACGCATCGCGTGCATCGTCGGCCGGAATCGGAAACGAGTGCTCCGGCGCGAGGCGGTAATCCACGCTCACGACGGCACAACCCGTGTCTTGAGCAAGCAATGCGGCCAGCAGGCGGTGCGTGGTACGCGGCGCGCCGACCACCCACCCTCCCCCGTGAAACCACACCAGCAGGCGCGGCTTCACTACATGCTTGGGCCGGAAGACGATCGCATCGAGCGTGCGGCCGGGCAGCGGCAAGCTCAGGTCGGAGGCTTCCACGCCCTCGGGATCAGGATGGTTCGATAGCGCGGCAATCGCCTCGAAACGCGCACGCTGCGCCGGCGGATCTTCCGGTGGTGGCAAGGCGCCAAAGCGCTCGGCAATACGTTGATAGAACTGCAGGATCTGCGGATCGACGGCCATGGTGCGGAGGTACGAGCAAGGTTCAATGACCGCCGAAGTGTAGCGCGTCAGCTACCGCGATACGTCGAGAAACCGAACGGGCTGAGCAGCAGTGGAATGTGATAGTGCTGCCCGGCGTCCTGCACGTGAAAAACCACCGGCACTTCGGGGAAGAACGTGGGCGTATGGCGTGCGCTGTAGTAATCGCCGGTGTGGAAAGTCACGCGGTAGTCGCCGGTAGTGAAGGGCTGTGCGCCGGTCTCCAGCGCCTTGATGCGGCCATCGGTATCCGTCGTGCCGCTGCCGATGGTGCGCCAGGCGCCGTCCGTGCGCGCTTCCAGCGTGACACGCACTGCTGCGGCGGGCGTGCCTGTCTGCTGATCCAGCACGTGCACGCTCAGGCGGCCTTGCGCCATGGCTAACGATGATGAGGCGGTCAGTGCTGCCGCCAAGATGCAGTGTCGGAAAGACATGAGTGCTCCTCAAAAGTGGGGAGCACAAAGCCTAGGAGCAACGCCTGCTGCCGACCGTCAAAAGTGGTGATGTGCGACGTTAGTTGTGCTGCCCGATGCCGAGCCGCCAGTGCTCGATCTTGGTACAGCGGTCCTGCACGGCTGGAATGCCCGCGGCACATGCCAACGCCATCGCTTCATCGTTGACGATGCCAAGCTGCACCCAGATGCCACCCGCCCCCACGGCAATCGCTTCCTGCACGACGGGCAGCACGTGTTCGGCACGGCGAAAGATATCGACCAGGTCGATGCGCTGGCCTGCGGCTGCCAGTGTGGTCGCCGCCTCGGCAAGCGTGGCATAGCAGGGCTCGCCGAGTACGTCTTCGCCGGCGTGTTGCGGGTTGACGGGCACGATGCGATAGCCGGCCTGTTGCAGATAGCGCGCCACGTCATAGCTCGGCCGCGTGGGGCGTGGCGATAGCCCAACCACGGCGATGGTCTTGCCCGACAGCAGCCGGCGCATGGTGGCTTGTTCGTCGACGTAGGAAGGATTGGCAGACATGGTGAGCAGTCGATTCAGGTAGTGGGCCGCTTACACACGGCGCCGAGATCATCCAGACGCACCGCCGCACGAAATGCGCCCGATGCATACGGGCCCACCTCATACGGCCCGTAGTGCACGACGATGCGGTTGCCTTGCAGCGTAAACGGAAACGTGGCGTTACGCAGGTCCTTCTCCTTGAGGGCGCCGCGGGCGGCATCGGGTGCGCCTTCGCGCTTGAGCGCATCGACGATCTGCGCGTTGAAGCTTTGCAGGCACGTTGGCGTCGGGTTCAGCACGTCAGCCAGGGTGATGGGCTGGAAGCCCTGCGCAGCGCGTCGCCAGTTGCCGGCGGTGAAGCTGTAGTTGCCGTGTGCGCCCCCGCTATAGGCCCACACCATGCGCAACAGGCTAACGGTGTCGCCCACGCCGACAGCGCTGATGCGGACAACGCATTCGGTGTCGTATTGATCGCAGCGGTTGACGCGTAACGATTGCACCAACGCGTCGATGGCCGCATCGCCCGTCACCGGATAGCGCTCGGTGAGCGTCGCCTGCCCTGCCGTGCCGGTGACTTCGCGATAGCGCGCCATGCGCTTGAGCGTGAAGGGCTGGCTGCGGCCGCCGTCGCTCCACGTGCCGGTGGCGCTGCTGCCGTCCGCCGAGAAGGCACCGGAGAGCGTGCCGCCCTCACGTGCGACGGGCCGGCCGCTGCCATCCATGGCGTCCGCGCGTTCGCGCCAGATGAAGCGGCGCTCCGGCGCATTGCGGCCTTCGATGGTCCAGAGGGTGCGACCTTGGGGGCGGTCGTCGTAGGCCTCGCCGGTGAGCGTGTCGGCGATGGGGTCCTTATCCTTGTCTTGATCGGCTGGCGGCGGGTCGTACACGCTCAGCCAGACGGTCCACCCCGGGCTTTCGGCGCCATTGCCGATCGCACCCTGCCAAAACGTGCCAGCGTGGCGTTCGCGCGGCATCTTGGATTTGGCAAGCGCCGCCGTTGGCGCAGACGCAACAGGTGTGGAGGCGGCAGGCGCACTTGTGGGCGCCTGAGGCGCTGCCGAAGGCGCTTCCGTGCCCGCATGTGCAGCGCCCACCCCGCCAAGTGTCGCCATCAAGGTAACAAAAACGCCAGCGCCCACCGACGCCAGCCCGGCCTGACCCGCCGCGTGCTGCTGCATGCCTCCCTCCTAGAAACCAACACCCTAGCCTATGTCGTGCCCCCGAGCCCCACTCTCCATGCGGTTTGCCGGCCTTCGAGACAAAGTGGTGGGACTGAGCAGGTGCAGCAGACGTTCCCGCAGATGCCTCGCTAAGCGCCTTTTGCGTCACGCCAACAGGCCGTTTGCAACACTTGCATTCGATTGCAATCCGACACACTTTGTTACGTCCACGGCTTACCTCGTCGCCCACAATGCCTTCGCACCTTGCAGTTGTGTCCAATTGTTGTGCGCCAGACGGGCACCCCACCCGACATTCGCGCGCGGGCACCACGGCAATGCCAAGTTACCCCTCCTTTCGAATTGACCCCTCGAAGGGATTTCCCGTCCGCGCGGCGCTCCCCGGCCCGCGCGCTTTTTTTTGCCTGCGCAATTTGCGCGCCCGACGTTCCGTCTGCGGCGCTTACCTGACGACCTCCCGCGAAACACGCTCTTACAAAGCCAAGTCGGCATGACGCCCGCTGCTGCGTTTAATGGAGACATCCACGCGGCACACGCCGCCATAAAAACGAGGGCTCATCATGTCCGCTCCTTCCCGTCGTGCTGTGCGTCTGGCTGGCCTGCGATTGCCGCATGTCCTGCGTGCCGTTGGTGTTGCTGCGGTGTTGCTGGTATGCGGCTCGCAAGCCGCGCTGGCCGCCGATCCTGCCTCGCGTGTGGCGCGGCTGTCCGATTTCTCTGGCGCGGTCAGCTTCGCGCCTGCCGGCTCCGACGACTGGGCCGGCGCCACGCTCAACCGCCCGTTCACGACCGGCGACCGCCTGTGGTCCGATCAGGGCAGCCGCAGCGAGTTGCACGTTGGCTCCACCGCGCTGCGCCTGGGGCAAAACACCGGCGCCACGCTGGTCGACCTGGATGACCGCAACACGCAGGTCAAGCTGACGCAAGGCGCGTTGTCGGTGCGTGTGCGGGCACTGCCGCCCGACCAGACCATCGAGATCGACACGCCTAACCTCGCGTTCAGACCGCAAGCGCCGGGCGAGTACCGCCTCGACGTGGCACCCGATGGTTCCAGCACCACCGTGACCGTCTGGCACGGTCAGGGCACGGCCTACGGCGATGACCGTTCGACCCCGCTGGGCGCTGGCCAGCAGATCCGCTTTGGCGGCACCGACTTGGCCGAGGCCGGCGGCATGGACAACCCCGGCCGCGACGGCTTCGATCGCTGGGCCGAATCGCGCGACGCGCGCGAAGATGCCTCCATCTCGGCCCGCTACGTCGGCCGCGAAATGACCGGCTACGAAGCCCTGGACGGCTACGGCTCATGGCGTGAAGAAGACGGCTACGGCGCCGTATGGGTGCCGAGCGCGATACCAGCCGGCTGGGCGCCCTATCGCACGGGCCATTGGGCGTGGGTTGCACCGTGGGGCTGGACCTGGGTTGACGATCAACCGTGGGGCTTCGCGCCGTTCCACTACGGCCGCTGGGCCTATGTCGGCGCGACGTGGTGCTGGGTGCCGGGGCCGGTGGTACCGCGCCCGGTGTATGCGCCGGCGCTGGTCGGTTTTGTGGGCGGAGGCGGTGGCGGCGGAGTCAGCTGGGGGATCCACATCTCGATCGGCTCTCCGGGCGTCGCGTGGTTCCCGCTGGCGCCGGGCGAGGCGTATCGCCCCGTGTATGCCGCCAGCCCCACCTATGTCACCAACATCAACAAGACGGTGGTGGTGAACAACGTCACGGTCAACAAGACCATCATCAACAACAACGTGACCAACGTCACCAACGTGAATCGGGTGACGTACGTCAACGCCAACAACCCCGCCGCGCTGACGGCCGTGCCCGCCAAGACCTTCGTGAGCGGTCAGCCGGTCGGCCCCGCGATGACGACGCTGCGCCCCGAGCAGATGCGCGCGCAACTCGCGCACGCGCAGATTGTGTCAACGCCTGCGCTGGCACCGGTGAAGGCAAGCCTGGTGGGCGCGGCCGCAGCCAACGGGGCGCATCCGTTGCCGCCAGCGCAGGTGTTCTCGCGTCAAGCCATTGCCGTGCGCGCACCGCAGGCACCCGCGGGTGGGCATGACGCCTTGGCCGAGCGTTTCCACTCGCAAGGCGGAGCGCTGCCGGGCGCGGGCCCAGCATGGACCGGCGGCAACGCAGGCGCGCGCGTTGCACCGGTGCGTGGCCAGCCCAACGAAGCAACACTGCCCGCGCCAGCAGCTGCGCAGGCAGCGGGCCTACGCTTGACGCGTGCCGTGTCCAATGGGCCGGCACGCGCCGGCAACGAACCGGGTCGTCCAGCGGAGCAGCACGGTCCGAGCGGTATGAATAGCCCGAATGGTCCGCAGGGGCTGATGGGTTCGCCGAACCCGCAAGGTGCACAGGCACCGCACGGCGCTCAGCCGGGCACCGCTCCGCAGGCGCTGATGGCGCCCGGCGAGATCAATCGCCCACGCCCGCTGCCCGGCGCAGCCGCATCGCAGGAGCGCCCCGGGCAACCGCAAGGCGGACAGGCACCGCAAGGCCCGGCCGGGATGACGACGCGCCCACCGCAACACGAAGGCGCACCGGGTACACCGCGTGACGAACGCCGCGCCTTCGAGCCGCGCCCGCAACTGCCGCAGGCCACCACGCCGGCACCCCAAACTCAACCGCAATCGCAGCGCGGAGGCCAGGAACCGAATCGTTTTACCGGCAATCCGGCCCCGACGATGCAAGAACGCCCGCACAACGAGCCGCCGCAGATGCGCGCACGCCCCGAGCCTCAGCAGCGTCCGCCTGAGCCACGCATGGAAGCCCCGCGTCCGGCGCCGCAGCCACACGTTGTGGAGATGCGCCCACCGCAACCCCAGCCGCGCGCGCCGGAATTCCACCCGCCGCAACCGCAGCCTCAACAGCGTCCGCCAGAAGCCCGGCCGCCCCAACCGCAGCAACCCCAGGCGCAACCGCCTCGGCAGGAGCATCACGAGGGCCAACCGCATCCACCAGGCGGCAATCGCGGTGAAGAGAAACGCGAAGGCGAGCACCGTTGACACACCCGCCCGTCACCCGCGGGCGGGCGAAAAAAAGCAGCCCTTCGGGGCTGCTTTTTCGTCTGGACCGGTCGATGACACCAACCGGTACACACTGCCTTAGCGCTTGCGACGCAGGCGGGCGATTGCTGCCAACTGCGCAGCCGCGACCGCCAGTTCGCCTTGTGCACGGGCCAGATCGATGTCGCTGCTTTGATTCTGCAGCGCCTCTTCGGCCGCACGCTTGGCTTCGTTCGCCTTGGCTTCGTCCAGGTCGTGACCGCGGATTGCGGTATCGGCCAGCACGGTCACCTTCTTCGGCTGCACTTCGAGAATGCCACCGGCAACGAACACGAACTCTTCGCCGCCATCTTCCTTCTCGATGCGCACGGCGCCCGGCTTGATGCGCGTGATCAGCGGCGTGTGACCGGGCAGAATGCCCAGCTCACCAGCCTCGCCCGGCAGTGCCACGAACTTGGCATTGCCGGAGAAGATCTCGTGCTCAGCGCTGACGACGTCTACATGAATGGTTGCCATCTCGATTCCTTTGCTCAGAAAAGCGGCTCTCCGAGAATGTCAGAAAGCCAGTACTGGCCCCGGCTTGCGCACAGGGCCAGACGTTGCTCTTACTGGAGCTTCTTGGCCTTTTCGAAGGCTTCGTCGATCGAGCCGACCATGTAGAACGCTTGTTCCGGCAGGTGATCGCACTCGCCGTCCACCAGCATCTTGAAGCCGCGGATGGTTTCCTTCAGCGGCACGTACTTGCCCGGCGAACCCGTGAACACTTCTGCAACGTGGAACGGCTGCGACAGGAAACGCTGGATCTTACGGGCGCGGCCCACAGCCAGCTTGTCTTCCGGCGACAGTTCGTCCATGCCCAGAATCGCGATGATGTCGCGCAGTTCCTTGTAGCGCTGCAGCGTCTTCTTCACGCGGTCGGCGACTTCGTAGTGCTCCTGGCCCACGACTTGCGGGTCGAGCTGGCGCGAGGTCGAGTCGAGCGGATCCACTGCGGGGTAGATACCCAGTGCAGCGATGTCACGCGACAGCACGACGGTCGAGTCCAGGTGCAGGAAGGTCGTTGCCGGCGACGGGTCGGTCAAGTCATCGGCAGGCACGTACACGGCCTGGATCGACGTGATCGAGCCGGTCTTGGTCGACGTAATACGCTCCTGCAGCTTGCCCATTTCTTCAGCCAGCGTCGGCTGATAGCCCACGGCGGAAGGCATACGGCCCAGCAGTGCCGACACTTCGGTACCGGCCAGCGTGTAGCGGTAGATGTTGTCGACGAAGAACAGGATGTCACGGCCTTCGTCACGGAAGCGCTCGGCCATCGTCAGGCCGGTCAGCGCCACGCGCAGACGGTTGCCCGGCGGCTCGTTCATCTGGCCGAACACCATGGCCACCTTGTCGAGCACGTTGGAGTCCTTCATTTCGTGGTAGAAGTCGTTGCCCTCACGGGTACGCTCGCCCACGCCAGCAAACACCGACAAGCCCGAGTGCTGCTTGGCGATGTTGTTGATCAGCTCCATCATGTTCACGGTCTTGCCGACGCCGGCGCCACCGAACAGACCCACCTTACCGCCCTTGGCGAACGGGCAGACCAAGTCGATCACCTTGATGCCGGTTTCCAGCAGGTCAACCGACGGCGACAGTTCGTCGAACTTCGGGGCCTTCTGGTGAATCGCGCGCTTTTCGTCGCAGGCGATCGGGCCGGCTTCGTCAATCGGACGACCCAGCACGTCCATGATGCGGCCCAGCGTGCCGTGGCCCACCGGCACCGAGATCGGTGCACCGGAGTTGCTCACGCGCATGCCGCGACGCAGACCGTCGGACGAACCCAGCGCAATGGTACGCACCACGCCGTCGCCCAGTTGTTGTTGCACTTCGAAGGTCAGGCCCTTCTCGGCGAACGAGGCGTCGTTGCTGTCATCCAGCACCAGCGCGTCGTAGACCTTCGGCATCGCGTCGCGCGGGAACTGAATGTCCACCACGGCGCCGATGCACTGCACGATATTTCCGTTTGCGATACTCATTTGTATCTCCAATAACTTGATTCTTTGCCGTGGCTATCAGACTGCCGCTGCGCCGCTGACGATTTCGGACAGTTCCTTCGTGATCGCTGCCTGACGGGTCTTGTTGTAGACCAGTTGCAGTTCGCCGATCACGTTCTTCGCGTTGTCCGAAGCCGCCTTCATCGCCACCATCCGGGCCGATTGCTCGGAGGCCATGTTCTCGGCCACCGCCTGGTACACCAGCGCCTCGACGTAGCGGATCAGCAGCTCGTCAACCACCGTCTGCGCGTCCGGCTCGTAGATGTAGTCCCACGAGTAGGCTTGCTTTTCGGCGTCGCTCTGCGTCAGCTTGTCAGCAGTCAACGGCAACAGCTGTTCGACCACCGGCTCCTGCTTCATCGTGTTGATGAAGCGGGTGTATGCGAGATACACAGCGTCGATCTCGCCAGCGTTGAACGCGTCGAGCTGGACCTTGATCGCGCCGATCAGCTTTTCCAGATGCGGCGTATCGCCCAGATGCATGACGTTGGACACAACCTTTGCACCGATGCGGCCCAGGAACTGCGTACCCTTGGTACCGATGGCGGTCGCTTGCGTCTCAACGCCCTTGTTCTGCAGGTCGCGCAACTGGTTGGTCACGGCACGCAGCACGTTGGTGTTCAAGCCACCGCACAGGCCCTTGTCCGTCGTCACCACGATCAGGCCGGCACGCTTGACTTCGCGCTCCACCATGAACGGGTGCTTGTACTCCGGATTGGCCAGCGCCATGTGCGCAGCCACGTTGCGGATCTTCTCGGCGTACGGGCGGGCAGCACGCATCCGCTCCTGCGCCTTGCGCATCTTGGATGCGGCGACCATTTCCATCGCCTTGGTGATCTTGCGCGTGTTTTGCACGCTCTTGATCTTGGTGCGGATTTCTTTTGTTCCGGCCATTTCACTCTCTCCGTTCAGACCTGACCACGCAGGCTAAGCGTGGTCAGCTCCAGGAATGACGCGGTTAGAACGCGGCGGACTTCTTGAAATCCTCGATCGCGGCACGCAGAGCGGCCTCATCGTCCTTCGACAGATCCTTCGTATCTTCGATGCGGTTGATGAGATCGGCGTACTTCGTCTTCAGCGTGTCGTGCAGACCCTTTTCGAAAGCCAGGATGTCCTTCACGTCCACGTTGTCGAGGAAGCCGTTGTTGGCTGCGTACAGCGACGCGGCCAGCTGCCACACTTGCAGCGGCTGGTATTGCGGCTGCTTGAGCAGTTCGGTCACGCGGCGGCCGCGCTCGAGCTGCTTGCGGGTCGCTTCGTCCAGGTCGGAAGCAAACTGCGCGAACGCAGCCAGTTCACGGTACTGGGCCAAGTCGGTACGGATACCACCGGACAGCTTCTTCACGACCTTCGTCTGAGCGGCACCACCCACACGCGACACCGAAATACCGGCGTTGATAGCGGGGCGCACGCCTGCGTTGAACAGGTCGGTTTCCAGGAAGATCTGGCCGTCGGTAATCGAGATCACGTTGGTCGGAACGAACGCGGACACGTCGCCGGCCTGCGTTTCGATCACGGGCAGTGCGGTCAGCGAACCGGTCTTGCCCTTGACTTCACCGTTGGTGATCTTCTCGATGTGGTCGGCGTTCACACGGGCAGCACGCTCCAGCAGACGCGAGTGCAGGTAGAACACGTCGCCCGGGTAAGCTTCACGGCCCGGCGGACGGCGCAGCAGCAGCGAAACCTGACGGTACGCCCAAGCTTGCTTGGTCAGATCGTCGTACACGATCAGGGCGTCTTCGCCGCGGTCGCGGAAGTATTCGCCCATCGTGCAGCCGGCGTAGGCCGACAGGTACTGCATAGCGGCCGAGTCCGAAGCGGCAGCAGCCACCACGATCGTGTATTCCAGCGCGCCGTGCTCTTCCAGCTTGCGCACCACGTTGGCGATCGTCGAAGCCTTCTGGCCGATTGCCACGTACACGCAGAAGATACCCTTGCCCTTCTGGTTGATGATGGCGTTGACGGCGACGGCGGTCTTGCCGGTCTGGCGGTCGCCAATGATCAGCTCACGCTGGCCACGGCCGATCGGCACCATCGCGTCGATCGACTTCAGGCCGGTCTGCACCGGCTGGCTCACCGACTGACGTGCGATCACGCCCGGAGCGACCTTCTCGATCACGTCCGTCTTTTTGGCGTTGATCGGGCCCTTGCCGTCGATCGGCTGGCCCAGTGCGTTGACCACGCGGCCCAGCAGTTCCGGACCAACCGGCACTTCCAGAATACGGCCCGTGCACTTGACTTCCTGGCCTTCGGAAATGTGCTCGTAGTCACCCAGGATCACGGCGCCGACGGAGTCGCGCTCGAGGTTCAGCGCGAGGCCGAACGTGTTGCCCGGGAATTCCAGCATTTCGCCTTGCATCACGCCCGACAGGCCATGAATGCGGCAGATACCGTCCGTCACGGAGATAACCGTGCCGGTGTTCTTTGCGTCAGCGCCAGCCTTCAAGCCCTCGATACGGGTCTTGATCAGGTCGCTGATCTCGGAGGGGTTCAGTTGCATCGAATGCTCCTAATTCTTCAATCTGTTCGCGGGCTGCTTATCCGAGCCGCGACGAACAGCATTACGCGGCGGTCAGCGCAGACTGCATCTGCGTCAGGCGCGCGCGCACCGAGGTGTCGAGCACTTCGTCGCCAATCTGCACGCGCACGCCGCCGATCAACGAAGGATCGACGCTCACGTGAGCCTGCAGCTTCTTGCCGAACTTGCGTTCGAGCGTGGCGACCAGTTCGGTCAGGGGCGCGCCCTCAAGCGGGAACGCACTGGTGATCTCGACGTCGGCGGCGCCTTCGCTGGCATTCCGCAGCACATGGAATTGCGCGGCAATTTCCGGCAGCAGCGACAGGCGCTTGTTGGCCACCAGCAGGCCAACCAGTTCCTTCGCTTCGTGCGATGCCGGAGATTTCAACGCCGACAGGAAGATCCCCGCCACATCGGCTTTGGAGAGCTTCGGATCATCGGCGACTGCCTTCATGTCGGGCACGGCGGCGATTTGCCCCATTTCCGACACGAGCTCAGACCATGCACCCAGATTGCCGGCCTTCGCTACGCGAAACAGCGCCTCTGCGTACGGACGGGCAACGGTTGCGAGTTCTGCCATGATTACAGCTCAGCCTTGAGTTGATTGAGCAGATCAGCGTGGACCTGCGCATTGACTTCACGCTTGAGGATCTGCTCGGCACCCTTCACAGCCAGCGTGGCAACCTGGTCACGCAGCGATTCACGCGCGCGCACGGTTTGCTGCTCGGCTTCAGCCTTGGCTTGCGCGATGATGCGCGCGGCTTCAGCTTGGGCGTTTTGCTTGATCTCGTCGGCGCTCATCTGGGCACGCTTTTCGGCGTCCGCGATGCGCTGCGCGCCTTCATTGCGCGCTTCGGTCAGTGCCTGCTCGACCCGCTTGTTGGCCAGCTCCAGCTCAGCCTTGCCCTTATCGGCAGCGGCCAAGCCATCGGCAATTTTCTTCGCGCGTTCGTCGAGCGCCTTCACCAGGGGCGGCCAAATGAACTTGGCAACAACCCACCACAGGATGAAGAACACGACCATCTGCGCGACGAGTGTGGCGTTCAGGTTCATGGTGTGTTCCTTTCGGTATTGAGACTACGGATCAATGCACGAAGCGGCGAGGGTCACGCGTTGCGCTCACCCTGGCCGCCTCCGGCATCATGCAGACCGAAAAGAATTACTTGATGACCGACAGCAGCGGGTTGGCGAACGCGAACAGCATGGCCACACCAACGCCGATCAGGAATGCCGCGTCGATCAGGCCAGCCAGCAGGAACATCTTGGTTTGCAGCGGGTTCATCAGCTCAGGCTGACGTGCGCAGGCTTCGATGTACTTGCCGCCCATCAGTGCGATGCCGAGGCAGGCGCCGATGGCACCCAGGCCGATGATGATGCCGATACCGATGGCGGTCAGACCTTGGATGTTGGCGAGAAATGCTTGCATGATGACTCCCTTTTACGTGAAAGACTAAGAACTTGAGAACTTGAAAAAACCAAACGGAACCGGAGAACCTGAACCGCTACTTAGTGGTGATCATGTGCCTGGCCGATATACACCAGCGTCAGCATCATGAAAATGAACGCTTGCAGCAGAACGATCAGGATGTGGAAGATCGCCCAGACTGCACCGGCCACCACGTGACCCACGAAACCCAGCGCCGAGGTGTCGGCACCGAACGTCCAGATCGAGCCAAGCAGCGCGATCAACAGGAACACCAGTTCGCCCGCGTACATGTTGCCGAACAACCGCATGCCCAGCGACACAGCCTTGGCGAGGAATTCGATGATGTTGAGGATCAGGTTGAACGGCGCGAGATACCACTTGGCGCCGAACGGGGCGGACAGCAGTTCGTGCGCGAAGCCGCCCGCGCCCTTGATCTTGAGGCTGTAGTAGATCATCAGGATCAACACAGCGAACGACATGCCGAAGGTGCCGTTCAGGTCAGCCGTGGCCACTGCGCGATGGTGCGGCACGTGCACGCCGAAGGTGCCGAGAAGGTGGTTGACGCCCGTGACCCAGTCCACCGGGATCAAGTTGACCGCGTTCATCAGCGTGACCCACACGAAGACCATCAGGGCCAGCGGAGCGATCCAGGAGCGATCGCCGTGGATGATGCCCTTGGCTTGGTCGTCGACCATCTCGACAACCAGTTCAACAAACGCTTGGAAACGGCCCGGAACGCCGGAGGTGACACGGCGCGCAGCCATGCCGAGGAAGATGATGCCGATGGCGCCCATCAACACGGACCAGAACATCGTGTCCCAGTTGATGACGGAGAAGTCGACGACCGACATCTGCTTGCCGCCGACGCTATTGAAATTCTGCAAATGCTCCGCGATATACGCGGAAGGCGTGAGAGCGTGCTCGGCGGCGTGGCCGGCGGCTTCTGCGACTTCAGTTGCCATGATGATTCAGTCCAATATTGCGAAACATTCTTCGTGCCCTGTTCCGACTCGCGCCCGATGCTCCACAGGTTGCCCCGGAGATCGCGGACTGCACGCGGCCTGAACATGCCACCTTATTCTTGCGGAGTGTCAGCGCAATGAACCGGGGCCTCTCCTGCCGCACGGCTTTGCCATCTTCCGACACCTCCCTTGCGCCTGCTGCATGGCGGCAGGCTTTGGGCTCTGTCATCGCAATGCGAGACCAACCCAGTACATCTTGAGCGCCAGGATCAGGGTGATCAGCAAGGGCGGCCAATGCAGCCCCTTGAACACCACCACCACGACCACCAGCAGGGCGACCGTGCCGAGCACCTTGATCGCTTCGCCCACCACTAGGCGGGCGATGGACTCGAATCCCTTGGCCGTCGACAGTCGCATCGCGAACCATGCCGAAGGCACCACACACACGCCACCGCCCAACAGGGCCGAGAGCGCAGCCTCGCCGGCTGACGCAGCGCCCGTGCCTGCGAACCAACTGCCGACATACCACCCGAGCGCACACAGCAGTGTGATAGCCAGTTGGCCGAGCACGATGGAAAGCGGCGTGATACGCGAAGCCCGCAGCGCCTGTTCGCCGAACATGGCGACCGCTTCGTCATGCGAAAGCACATGCACCGGCGGTTCCGCCTTCTCTGCGTCGTCGTCCCAATCAGCAGGCTTCGGAGCCTGCGCCGACTGAGGTCGGGCGGCTTCTAACGAAGCGTAAGAATCGGACCGTCGACGGTTGGCTGGCTGCATGGAAGAATGGTCTTTCATCATGCCGCACCGCTTTGGGTCAGGCGGATTTAAAACCGCACGATTTTACGGGACATGGTGTTCGCCAGTCAACGCGCAAGCGAACGGTCGTGCGGGCGCCTTCGACAGCACTTTCAGTGGTTGCGTTCCTCGCTCGGACTGCAATGACGTGCTGTTGGCGGGGCACCGAATCCGCCTGATTACGGCGGTACCCCGTCGATTCCATGATGGCGTTGACCGCTCACAGCGTCGATGACGTGGAAGGTAATCGCACCATGCCGGTGCAGATCAGTGCTTGGAGATGGCGCAGCCACGCGGATTACCCGGCCTGCGACAAACTGTCGCAGGCTGCGCATCGCCTCAAGCTACAGCTTCGTCGTCGCCGTCCGGGCGCAAACGCGCGAGCAGGCCGTCGAACTCATCGAGGCTGGCGAACTGCACAGTCAATTGGCCGCGCCCTTTGGCCGCCAGCTTGATCTGCACGCCCAAGCCCAGCGTGTCTGCCAACTCTTCTTCCAAGCGGGCGACATCTCGGCCAGCCTGGTGGCCGCCCTTCTGCTTGAGCGATTTCAGCTCGAACGGCTTGAGCGTCAAGGCGACGAGCTTCTCCGTTTCACGCACCGACAGGCGCTTGTTGACGATCTGGTTGGCCAACAGGATTTGCGTTGCGCTATCCACGGCAAGCAGCGCACGGGCGTGACCCATGTCGATGTCGCCGGCCATCAGCATGGTCTGCACGGGCTGGGCGAGGTTGAGCAAGCGCAGCAGATTCGACACGGCACTGCGCGAACGTCCCACCGATTCCGCGGCCTGCTCATGCGTGAACTGGAATTCACGCACCAGGCGCGCAATGCCCTGCGCTTCTTCCAGCGGATTGAGGTCTTCGCGCTGAATGTTTTCGATCAGCGCCATGGCGGCAGCCGACTCGTCCGGCACGTCCTTCACCAGCACCGGCACTTCGGTCAGGCCGGCCAGGCGCGAAGCGCGGAAGCGACGCTCACCGGCGATGATTTCATACTTGGGCTTCGGGCCGTCGGACTCGACCTTGCGCACCAAGATCGGCTGCATCAGACCTTGCGCGCGAATGCTCGCGGCCAGCTCCTGCAACGCGCCCTCATCCATGCGGGTGCGCGGCTGGTACTTGCCCGGCTGCATCTGCTCAAGCTTCAGCACGGTCGGCGTGCCCTCTTGCTTGACGGTTTCAACAATCTCAGCGGGACTGCCCAGCAGCGCTTCGAGGCCGCGGCCCAATCCCTTTTTTTTCATCGTGCTCATGTTGTTCCTCTTGCGCTCAGGCTGGCAGCTCGGCCATGTGCCGCACGCGCGCGATCATCTCCGCGCCGAAATCCAGGTAGGCCTTGGCGCCCTTCGACGCAGGGTCGAACGCCACGCCCGGCATGCCATACGACGGCGCCTCGGCCAGGCGCACGTTGCGCGGGATCATCGTCTTGAAGACCTTGTCACCAAAGTGCGACTCCAACTGCGCAGACACCTGCTGCTGCAGCGTCACGCGCGGGTCGAACATCACGCGCAGCAGACCGATCACCTTGAGATCGCGGTTCAGGTTGGCGTGTACCTGCTTGATCGTATTGACGAGATCGGACAGCCCTTCGAGCGCGAAGTACTCGCACTGCATCGGCACGACCACGCCGTGCGCCGCGCATAGGCCATTCAACGTCAGCAGCGACAGCGACGGCGGGCAATCGATGAGGACAAAGTCGTATTCGGCATCCACCTCGGCCAACGCAAGCTTGAGGCGGTTTTCGCGATGCTCCAGGTCGACCAGCTCAACCTCGGCACCGGCCAGGTCGCGGTTGGCGGGCAGTACGTCATAGCGGCCAGCTTCGGAGCGTTGGCGCGCCTGCGGGATCGTCGCCAGGCCGACCAGCACCTGATACACGCTGAATTCCAGCGTGTGCTTATCGATGCCGGAACCCATCGAGGCGTTGCCCTGCGGGTCCAGGTCGACCAGCAGTACGCGCTGCCCTTGCGCAGCCAGGCCTGCGGCGAGGTTCACCGTGGTGGTGGTCTTGCCGACCCCACCCTTCTGGTTGGCGATCACGAAAATATTCGACATGACTCCTCTGCGGTGAATGACTCACGCCGACGGCGCAAGGATGACCAGATGACGCTCGGCCGGCAGCCCCGGCACGGTCAGGCGTTCAATGGCTTCGACGGTCCAGCCGGCGGGCAAGCGCTCGATTTCGGCATCCGGGCGCACCCCCTTCATGGCGACCATGCGGCCGCCCGGCGCCAACAGGTGGCCAGCCAGATTCACGAAATCGACCAGCTCAGCAAACGCGCGCGACGTGATCACGCCGTAGCCAGTCGCATCGGCCAGCTTTTCCACGTGGCCCCAATGCGATTGGGCATTCGTCAGACCGAGTTCGGCCCGGCATTGCGTCAGGAAGGCGGTTTTCTTCTGCACGATGTCGACCATCGTGACGCTCACATCCGGGAAGGCGATGGCGAGCGGGATACCGGGCAGGCCGCCGCCCGAGCCGACGTCCAGCACGCGCGGTGCGTCGGGCTGCGCACGGCGCGCCAACTCGGCAATGCGTGACACGGCCGACAGCGAATCCAGCAGGTGATGCGTGAGCATGTCGCCCGCATCGCGGATGGCGGTCAGGTTATAGACGCGGTTCCATTTGGCGAGCAGCCCTTGGTACGCCAGCAGGCGGTCCAGCTGCACATCGTCGAGCGACAGGCCGAGTGCTCGGGCGCCCGCTTCCAGTTCCGATCGGGCGTCGGTGGGTGCATTCGCCATCAAGCGGCCTCGCCCTCTTCCGTAGCACGCGGGCCGACTTGGCCGCGCAGCACACCCTTCTTCAGATGCACCAGCAGCAGCGACACCGCTGCCGGCGTGATGCCGGAGATACGCGAAGCCTGTCCGATGGTTTCGGGCTTGTGCTTTGCCAGTTTTTGCTGCACTTCGATCGACAAGCCACGCACCTGCGAGTAGTCAAAATCGGCCGGCAAACGCGTGTTCTCATTCGCACCCAGGCGCTCAACCTCATCGGCCTGGCGAGCAATGTAGCCGTGGTACTTGATGCCGATCTCGACTTGCTCGCGGATCAGCTCGACTTCAAGCGGGTCGTCGGCTAACGGCGCTTCGGGCGCGTATTTGCCGCTCTGCATGCCCATCAGCGATCCGTACGTCACGTTCGGGCGGCGCAGCAGGTCGGCCAACGCATATTCGCGCTCGATGCCCTTCCCCAGCACCGGCTCGGCGTCCGCCAACGGCAGCGTGGCCGGATTCACCCACGTCGACTTCAGCCGCTCTGTTTCACGTGAAACAGCGTCGCGCTTGCGGTTGAATGCATCCCAACGTGCATCGTCGACCACACCAAGCTGGCGGCCGGCTTCGGTCAGGCGCATGTCGGCGTTGTCTTCGCGCAGGCTCAGGCGGAATTCGGCGCGGCTGGTGAACATGCGGTACGGCTCGGTCACGCCTCGGGTGATGAGGTCGTCCACGAGCACGCCCAGATAGGCTTGGTCGCGGCGCGGCGTCCAGGCGTCCTTGCCCTGCACTTGCAGACCCGCATTGATGCCGGCGAGCAGACCTTGCGCTGCAGCTTCTTCATAGCCGGTCGTCCCGTTGATCTGGCCAGCGAAGAACAGGCCGGAAATTGCCTTCGATTCCAGCGAGGCCTTCAGCCCGCGCGGGTCGAAATAGTCGTACTCAATGGCATAACCGGGGCGCAGGATGTGGGCGTTTTCCAGGCCACGCATCGAGTGAATCAGGTCGAGCTGCACGTCAAACGGCAGGCTGGTCGACACGCCATTCGGGTAGAACTCGTTGGTCGCCAGGCCTTCGGGCTCCAGGAAAATCTGGTGGCTGTCCTTGCTGGCGAAGCGGTGAATCTTGTCTTCGATGCTCGGGCAGTAGCGCGGCCCTACTCCTTCGATCACACCGGTGTACATCGGCGAGCGGTCCAGCCCGGCGCGGATGATGTCGTGCGTGCGCTCATTCGTGTGCGTGACCCAGCACGGTACTTGGCGCGGGTGCATGTCTGCACGGCCCATGAACGAGAACACCGGCACCGGGTCCAGATCGCCCGGCTGCTCTTCCAGCACCGAAAAATTGATCGATCGGCCATCGATCCGGGGCGGCGTACCGGTCTTCAAGCGCCCTTGCGGCAGCTTCAATTCCTTCAGGCGCGCCGACAGCGACACCGCCGCCGGATCACCCGCGCGGCCACCGGTGTAGTTGTTCAGGCCCACGTGGATCTTGCCGTCGAGGAACGTCCCCGCTGTCAGCACCACCGCACGTGCCCGGAACTGCACGCCGACCTGCGTCACCGCCCCAACCACACGGTCGCCTTCCACGAGCAAGTCTTCGACCGCCTGCTGGAACAGCATCAGGTTCGGCTGATTCTCCAGGCGATGGCGGATGGCCGCTTTGTACAGCACGCGGTCCGCCTGAGCACGGGTGGCACGCACGGCCGGTCCCTTGCTGGAATTGAGGATACGGAACTGGATCCCGCCCTCGTCCGTGGCAATGGCCATCGCCCCGCCCAGCGCATCCACTTCCTTGACCAGATGGCCCTTGCCAATGCCGCCGATGGACGGGTTGCAGCTCATCTGCCCCAGCGTCTCGATGTTGTGCGTCAGCAGCAGGGTCTGGCAGCCCATGCGTGCCGCCGCCAGGGCGGCCTCGGTGCCGGCGTGTCCGCCGCCCACCACGATCACATCGAATTCAATTGGATACAGCATGGCTTCCTCCTCACGTGGAGGCATCGGAAATTTGGAGAAGCGGAATTATAAGTCGCGCAGCTACCCCGCAGTTCGACGATGCGGCAATCGAGGCGAAATTCAGCCGCATTTCGTGTTTCACGTGAAACATGCGGCGCTTGTTCCGCACGGTTTGTGTTTCACGTGAAACACATCAAAGCGATGGCGGATCGCCCGAGCGGGCGCGGAGGAAGTCGATGAAGGTGCGCAGCTTGCCCGGCATCTGCGGCGTACGCGGGAAATAGAGATGAAAACGGTACATGGCCGGGCACCACGCTTCGAGCACACGGACGAGCCGACCCGCCGCCAGATCCTCGGCGACGAGGTCTTCCAGCACGTGCGCCAGGCCGATACCCTGCCGCGCCGCCCCGACCATCGCCAGCACGTCGTTGGTCACGAGGCCGCCCGCCACATCCACGGTCTGGATCGCCCCGCCTGGCCCGGGCTCGCCAAACTCCCACGCGTATAACGCGCCGCTGCTCGGAAAGCGGTAGCGGATGCAGCGATGCTCACGCAGCGCATCCGGTGTCTTTGGTGTGCCGTGCGACTGGAGATACGCCGGGCTGCCGACCACCGCAATGCGCCGCGCCGGCCCGATCGGCACGCTGACCATGTCGCGCTCCACACGCTCACCAAAGCGGATGCCGACATCGAATCGGTCGGCAACGAGGGCGGACAGACCGTCGTCGACTGACACCTCGAGCTCGATACGCGGATAACGCGACAGAAACGCCGCCAGCGCCGGCTCCAGCACGGCTTGGTACGCCACCCGCGACGCCGTCACGCGCAAGATGCCGCGCGGCTCGGTGGCGCGTTCGCTCACTTCCGCCATGGCGCCGTACAGCGCATCGAGACCTGGCCGCGCCACCGCGAGCAACGCCTCCCCCGCCTCTGTCACGCTCACCTGTCGCGTGGTGCGCGCAAGTAGCTGCGCCCCCAGCGCCGATTCCAACCGCCGGATCGTCTGCGACAACGCCGATGTCGACACGTCCAACGCTGCCGCGGCATGCGTAAAGCTGCCGGCCTCGGCCACGCGCCGCAGCGCATCCAGCGCTGGCAGCAGGTCCGGATCGATTGTGAATGTGCTCTTCATAGTGCATCCGATTCTATCCACTTAATCCGCACGGCGACGCTGCCTAGACTGGCGACTCCTCTCCTCATCTCACAAGGACATCGCCATGCAAACACGACAACTCGGTCAGTCCGATCTGCACATTTCCCCCTTGGGTTTCGGCACGTGGGCCTCGGGCGGCAGCAACTGGGAATACGGCTGGGGCGCGCAGGATGACAACGACACCATCCGCGCCATCGCAGCCGCAGCGCACGCCGGCATCAACTGGATCGACACGGCTGCCGCCTATGGGCTGGGCCACGCGGAAACGGTGGTCGGACGCGCGCTGCGCGAACTGCCCGCAGACCTGCGCCCGTACGTGTTCACCAAGGGTTCGCTGGTGTGGGATGCACAGGGGCGGATTTCGCATTCGCTCGACCCCGCATCGCTTTCACGTGAAATCGACGAGAGCTTGCGCCGCCTGCAGGTGG
This sequence comes from Ralstonia sp. 25C, assembly GCF_051904805.1. Classification (NCBI taxonomy): domain Bacteria; kingdom Pseudomonadati; phylum Pseudomonadota; class Betaproteobacteria; order Burkholderiales; family Burkholderiaceae; genus Ralstonia; species Ralstonia sp. 25C. The sequence goes on from NZ_CP196737.1 coordinate 1,924,634, forward strand.
ACACGATCGACCTGTACCAGATCCACTGGCCGGCCTTCCCGCCCGGCGCGCCGGAGCAATCGATCGAAGCTGCCATCGCGGCGCTGGATGCGGTGCGCAAGGCGGGCAAGATTCGCCACATCGGCGTGTCGAACTTCGATGCGGCACAGCTGGAACGCGCGCGCTCGGTGGCGCCGATTGCGTCCCTGCAGCCGCCCTACTCGCTGCTGATGCGCGGCATTGAAGCGTCGATCCTGCCGTACACGGCGGCCCATGGCATCGGCAACATCGTCTATTCACCCCTGCAATCGGGGCTGCTGTCGGGCCGCATGACGCGCGAGCGCATCGCCGCGCTGCCCGCCAACGACTGGCGCGCGCAGCGCAGCCCCGAATTCCAGGAGCCCAACCTGACGCGCAATTTGGCGCTGGTGGAAGTGCTGCGTAGCGTGGGCGCACGGTACGGCAAGACGCCAGCGGAAGTCGCCATCGCGTGGACGCTGCGCAAGCCGGTGGTCACGGGCGCCATCGTCGGTGTACGGCGGCCGGATCAGCTCGATGGCCTGCTCGGGGCCGCAGACCTGAAGCTGAGCGACGCGGATCTCGCCGAGATTCAAGCCGCCCTGCCCGAAGGCAACGCGGCGCCGGTACCGCAAAGCGTGGTCGAAGCCTGAGCCCCAAAAGCAAAACGCACGGCGTGAACCGTGCGTTTTGCGCGGGGCGATGAAGGCGCAGCGCGATCAGTTCTGCAGCTTCCACTTGCCGTCTTTGATCTCGACCATCACGCGCGAGCGTTGGTCCAGGCCCAGGTGATCCTTCGGGTTCATGTTCATCACGCCATGCGAAATCGCCAGATTGGTCGTCGCTTCCAGCGCATCCCGCAGGCCTTTGCGGAAAGCCGGCGTTCCCGGCTGCCCCTTCTTCAGCGCGGCCGGCATCGCGTTGGCGAGCAACAGACCTGCGTCCCACATGTGGCCGCCGAAGGTGGAAACCTGGCCGCCATACGCCTTCTCATACGCGGTCTTGTAGGCCAGCGCCGGCTTCTTCACCGGGTTGCTGTCGGGCAATTGCTCGGCCACGAGGATGGGGCCGGCCGGCAGGAACGTGCCTTCGCAATCCTTGCCGCACACGCGCAGGAAATCCGCATTGGCCACACCGTGCGTCTGGTACAGCTTCCCCTTGTAGCCGCGCTCCTTCAGCGCACGCTCGGGCAATGCAGCCGGCGTACCCGAGCCTGCGATCAGCACGGCATCCGGATTGGCCGACACGATCTTCAGCACCTGCCCCGTCACCGACGTATCGGTACGTGCAAAGCGCTCGTTGGCAACGATCTTCAGCTTGCGCAGCGTCGCCACCTTGTCGAACTCCTGCGCCCACGAATCGCCATAGGCATCGGCAAAGCCGATCAGCGCGACGGTCTTCACGCCGTGATTGGCCATGTGTTCGGCAATGGCGGTGGCCATGTGCGAATCGTTCTGCGGCGTCTTGAAAACCCACGCACGCTTGGCATCCACCGGTTCGACAATGCGTGCAGAGGCGGCCAGCGCGATCATCGGCGTCTCGTTCTCGGCCGCCACATCCACCATCGCCAGCGAGTTGGGCGTGACGGTGGAGCCGATCACCAGGTCGACCTTGTCTTCGGTGATGAGCTTGCGCGTGTTCTTGACGGCGGTGGTGGAGTCCGTCGCATCGTCGAGCACGATGTATTCGATCTTCTTGCCCGCGATCTCTTTGGGCAGCAGCGCCACGGTGTTCTTTTCGGGAATCCCCAGCGATGCTGCCGGCCCCGTCGCCGACACCGTGATGCCGACCTTGACCTGGGCGAATGCTGTGCCGGCCAACAGCGCCGTCGCGACGAGTGCCGCCTTTGCGATCGGGGTAGCGCGCGAAACCTTCATGCCGTCTCCTGGAGTGTGCGACGGGCCTGCGCCCGCCCTGCGTCTGAGATTGACCGACCGCCGGGTCGGGGATGAAGGAGTCTAGAAGGAGTCACGCGGCCCGAGCAAGGGGGACATTCCCCGAACCTTGCTCTGCGCGGCATCTTCACCTGGCTTAGCCCACCCGATACACCCGACCGCTCTGCACGCCTTCTACGCTGCGCCGATACGCCAACGCCGCGCGCGCCGCCGGCACGGGCTCAAAGCCAGGGAAGAACGGGCCAAATACATCCATCGATTCGGTCAGCACCGTTGGGCTCACGGCGTTGATGCGGATGCCGCGCGGCAGCTCGCATGCGGCAGCACGTACGAACCCCTCCACCGCCGAGTTCACTGCGGTTGCATTGGCGCCTTGCGCAATCGGCTCCTGGCCGACGATGCCGGTGGTGAGCGTGATCGAGCCGCCGTCGTTCAGATAGTGCTGACCGACCAGCGCCAGGCGCACCTGCCCCAGCAGCTTGTCTTGCAGGCCGATGTTGAAGTCTGCGGCGGTCATCTCGGTCAGCTTGCCGAAGAACAGGTTGCCGGTGGTGGAGACGATGGCATCCACACGGCCCAGCTTGTCGAACAGCGCAGCCACGCTGTCGGCATTGGTGATGTCGACTTGATGCTGGCCCTGCGTGCGCCCGACGCGAATGATTTGGTGCGCCCCGCCCTGCTCCAGTTCCGCCACCACGGCGCGGCCAAGCGTGCCGCTGGCGCCAATCACGACGATCTTCATGCTGAACTCCTGTGCTGATTCGGTTGGAATGGTATGCATTCTTCGCCGAACCCAATGTGTGATAAAGCCGTGATAGATTCATATATTCCTAATCATTAGTTCGGAATATGGATAAGCTGCGCAGCATGGAAACCTTCGTCGCCGTGGTCGAGGGCGGCAACTTCACCGAGGCGGCGGCGCGGCTGGAGATGTCAGCGGTGATGGTCGGCAAGTACGTGAACGCGCTAGAAGCGCAACTGGGCGCGCGTCTGCTCCAGCGCAGCACGCGCCGCCAGAGCCTCACCGATGCCGGCCGCGTGTTCTACGAAGATGCCAAGCGCGTGCTCGAACAAGTCCGCTGGGCAGAAACCTCCGTCGAGCGGTTACGCGCGTCGCCATCGGGCACGCTCAAGGTCAGCGCGCCGACCACCTTTGGCGCATGTGTCGTCGCGCCGCTGGCGGCGACGTTCCAGCAAGCGCATCCGCAAGTGCGCGTGGAACTGAATCTGAGCAACAGCATGGTCGACCTCGTCGACGAAGGGTTCGACCTCGCCATCCGCATCGGGCCGCTGGGTGATGCGGATCTGGTGGCCAAGCCGTTGTGCGTGTATCGCATGGTCATCTGCGCATCGCCGGATTACCTCGCGCGGCACGGGCGCCCTGAGACACCGGCAGACCTGCCGCAGCATCGCTGTCTCTCGCACATGGTGTGGAACAACCGCAATGCCTGGCAGCTCGCGGGTTGGGATGGGGGCACGCCGTGGCGCGACGATCCGGCCTTCACGTGCAACGACGGACATGGCCTGCGCATGGCGGCAATTGCAGGGGCCGGCCTGCTGCTGCAACCGGAAGTGCTCGTTGCCGAAGACCTGGCGAATGGCCGGCTCGTGCGCGTGCTGCAAGCCTATGCACCCGAGCCGCGGCCGATTCATATCGTGTATCGGCAGGATCGCAGTCCGCTGCCGAAGCTTTCCAGTTTTGTGGCGCATTTGCTGGAGCAGGTCGGTGCGCGGGTGCCGGCTTAGGTGCGACACCGTGGCCATCGCAACAAGCAACATGGCCGACTACACTCGGGCCACCTTCCCCTGAGCCACCATCATGTTCTTCGCCCTCGTTGCAGGTCGCATCGCTTGTGCAGTGCTTACCTTCCTCGGCTCGACGCATCTGTACTGGGCGGTGGGCGGCACCGCCGGCAAACAGGCCGCCGTGCCATCGGTCGGGGGCGCGCCGCTGTTCCGACCGAGCGTGATTGGCACGGCGTTGGTCGCGGTGATCCTGCTCGCCATGGCGGCCTGGGTGGCTGCGGCATCCGGCAATCTCGCAACGCCGGTTCCGCACGGCGTGCTGCGCGTTGGCGCCCTTCTGCTTGCCGTCATCTTTGCGCTGCGTGCCGTGGGGGATTTCCGCTATGTCGGCTTCTTCAAGCGGGTGCGCGGCAGTGTGTTTGCGCAGCGGGACACGTGGGTGTATTCGCCGTTGTGTGTGGTGTTGGCGGCGCTGATTGCGGCGTCTGTGCAGTAGCAAGACGGCGATCACCTTTCAGGTTGACGCGTCGGCTAAGCTAGTCTGCTTAGTTACCCTTCTGCCCCGCCATGCCTTCGCTTTCAGTTTCTGTAGATGGCCAGCTTCTCGCGACAGTCTCAAGCGAGGATGGATACAACATGCTCAGTCTTCACGTGAGCGGCTCACGGATCGACGAAGATTTCGCGACATTGAATCTCGGCGGTGGCATCTATCCCGAGGGGGGTGAGAGTACGTACCTCACGTGGATTGATCGGATGCAACTCCGGGCAGGCCAGACAATTACGGTATCCCTGCTCGATCAAGGCACGACCACGCACCCGGGGAAGACCAATCGAGAATTATCGGATGGAGAATCGCGGGAGCCGTTCGACTATGAGCAGATGCCCACGGTATCCGAAATGGTCGCCGAGCTGAAGAAGCGTCCCATCTTACGCGGCGAGTACACGTTCAAGTACGTTGCCCCCGACAGTTCCGTACTCCCTGGACAGACTCTCCCGGAAGAGGAATCGCTAACGATGTCTGTCCTCTGGAGTGCACTGCGCCGAAACGATGCTGCACGCGTCTCCCTCCATAGCTGCACGCTGGATGCGCTCGCGGAACGAACTCCGTTCAATCATCATGCAGTCGGTGAGCTGAGCATCGGCGAATCCATCCAACTACAGCTCAGCACCGTTGCAGCGCCATGAACCCCGAAGACCTCCAACGCCTCGTCACCACGCAAATGCCCTTCGGCAAGTACAAGGGCCGCCTCATCGCCGACCTGCCGGGCCACTACCTGAACTGGTTCGCGCGTGAGGGTTTTCCGCCGGGGCAGATCGGTCGCTTGCTGGCGCTGATGCAGGAGCTGGATCACAACGGCCTAAAGGGCCTGCTCGACCCGCTGCGCAAGGGCTGACACGCCGGACGCATGGCACGTTCCCCGGCGTGCGGTACGTCGATCAGGGCTCGATCAACGAGGTTTGCCACTCCCCATTGGCATGCGCACCGTATCGGCCTGCCACCACGTCATCGAAGGCCACGCGGCTTTCCGCCGCCAGACCCGGGTCGTTGATCAGCAGCCAGCGCTTGTTGGCGGCATCCACGTCATAACCGCCCACCACAATGGCGTGCCCGCTCTTCGTGCCACGCCAGCCAATACCGAGCACGACCGGGTGGTTCTTGCCGATCTGGGCCGTCACTTCATCCCAGGTGAGCTGGCGATTGAGCAGCGTGTACGGGCACCCATAGGCTTCGAGCGCGGCTTTGATCACGTGATCGGGCAGCGCCGTGTTTTCTCCACCCTTTGGGGCGTACAGCACACGGCGGCTGATGCTGTCGGCGGTGATATCCGGGTTCACCTTGCCGCGTCGCACTTCGAGCACCATCTTCACGCAGGTTGCCCAGCAGATGTCGCTCAGTGGCTGCTGGGCATGCAGCACGGCGGGTTGGGTTCGGGTCATGATGTGTTCTCCTGAAACGAGATGCACCGGCATCTGCCGATGTGCCGTCACTATCCCAACCCGCCGCGACGCCGACCATGCAGCGGAAGACAGGGGACGCCGGCCCAGGCCAATCGATCACTCACCGTTGATGTAGCGCAGCAGCCCTGTGGCCAGCGCATCAAACACGACACGGCAGCGCGGGTTGTCACGCAAGTCTTCGTGCATGGCGAGCCACGTGTCGAGCGTGATCGACACCTGCCCCGCAAACAGGCGCACGAGATCGGGGTTGTGCCGCGCCAAACCGATCTGGCAGAAGCCCACCCCAAAACCTGCCCGCAGCGCGGCAATTGCGGCGAGATCGCTGTCGGTACGTAACGCAAAGCGGCTGCGCTGAATCCACGGCAATTGCGCACGCACGCTGCGCAGGAAGGCGTTCTCCTTGTCGTAGCCGATCAATGTATGGGCGGCGAGATCTTCCAGCGTGGAAGGCGTGCCCCGTTGCGCCAGATAGCGCTTGTGCGCAAACACGCCCAGCTCGATACCGCCGAGATGGCGCGCGACGAGCACGCTCTGGCTCGGCGGCTGCATGCGCACGGCGATATCGGCTTCGCGGCGCAGCAGGTCTTCCATGCGATTCGAGGGCACCAATTCGAGCGTCAGCTCCGGATAGGCGGCGTGCAGATCCGCGAGGATGGGCGGCAGCACCTCCACCGCCACCACCTCGCTGGCGGTGATGCGCACGGTGCCGCGCACGCCCTCCCCCTGACTGGAGGCGGCGCGCAGCAAGGCGGCACTGGTGGCCTCCAGCGATTCCGCAAACGGCCGCAGCGACAACGCGGCCTCGGTCGGGCTCAGTCCCTGTTGCGTGCGGATGAACAGCGACATGCCCAGCGCCTGTTCGAGCGCGTCGACATGACGCCCGACCGTGGGCTGCGTCAGCCCCAGCGCGCGTGCCGCCCCCGACAGCGAGCCCTCTCGCACGACGGCAAGAAAGGTCCGATACAGCTCCCAGCCCGGTTCTGGTTTTACGGTCATACAAATTCGTATAGCTGTACGCTCATCATCAACAATTCCATTGAAGCACAGTCGCCGCCAGAATGCCTTCCATTGCAACGCTCACACAGCTAGGAGCACGAACATGGAACGGGCAAAACGCATCGCATTGGTACTGGGCGCCACGGGCGGCATCGGTGGCGAAGTCGCGCGCCGGCTGGTGGCCCGCGGCTGGCATGTACGCGCGCTGCAGCGCAATCCCGATACGCTCGCCAACCGGAACACGGCATTCGAATGGATGCGCGGCGACGCCATGGTGCGCGAGGACGTGGTCAGCGCGGCGCAGGGCGCGGAACTGATCGTCCACGCCGTCAACCCGCCGGGCTACAAGAACTGGGCCGGCCAGGTGCTGCCGATGATCGACAACACCATCGCCGCTGCCCGCGCTTCGGGTGCGCGCATCGTGCTGCCGGGCACGGTGTACAACTTTGCACCCGAGACGTTCCCGGTGCTGCGTGAAACCACGGCGCAGGCGCCGCTCACCCGCAAGGGCAAAATCCGCGTGGAATTGGAGCGCCGCATGCAGGCCGCCAGCGCGGACGGCGTGCGCAGCCTGATCGTGCGAGCGGGCGATTTCTTCGGGCCGCAGACCGGCAATACCTGGTTTGCCGGCGCACTGGTCAAGCCGGGCAAGCCAGTAGGTACCCTCACCTATCCGGGCGCTCGCGGCGTAGGTCACCAGTGGGCCTATCTGCCGGATGTGGCCGAGACGATGCTGCGCCTGATCGAACTGGGCGACCGCCTGCCCGACTTTGCGGTCTACCACATGCGCGGCCACTGGGATGCCGACGGCACGCAGATGGCCGCGTCGATCGGGCGCGCGGTGGGCCGGCCGGTCAAGACGCGCGCATTCCCGTGGTGGGCGCTGCCGGTGCTGTCGCCGTTTTCCGAGATGCTGCGTGAGATGCGCGAGATGCGTTACCTGTGGCAGCACCCGGCGCGCATGGACAACGCCAAACTCGTGCAGGCACTCGGCGCCGAACCGCATACGCCGTGGGACGAAGCCGTGGGCGCGACCCTGCGTAGCCTAGGCTGCCACTGACACCCGCGCCGCCGTGGCGAGGAAGTGCGCAAGATCGGGCGTCGACTGGCCGGCCACCTTGGCAAGGTCATCCCAGCGACGCAGTTGCAGCGCGTCCGTTGCGTAGGGGCGTTGCATGAAGACCTCGGCCTCCTCCGCTGAAAACACGCCGCCTTGCAACGCAAGACTGCGCACGGAATCGGCTGACAAGCGCGCGTAGTAATGCGCGTCCATCGCGCACAGACAGCGCTTGGCATCCACGTGCAGGCGGATCGGCTCGAGCACCGCATCTGGAAACACCGCGCGCAGGAACGGCAGCGCGAAGTATTGGTGCTGATCGTCGATGCCGTGGGCGGTCGGGGTATCACCCTGCAGATTCAGCAGGTGGCCGAGATCGTGCAGCAGCGCTGCGGTGACCAGCGCATCCGACGCCCCGGCCGCCTCCGCCAGCGCCGCTGTCTGTAGCGCATGTTCGAGCTGGGTGACGGGTTCGCCGCTGTAAGCGATATCGCCGTGGCGCGCGAATAGCGTGCGGATGTCGTCGAGGCTCAGCGCCATAGGTCTGCGGACGGGGAACGCGAAACCTTGCAGCGTAGGCCCGCAGTACGTCAAACCAGTGACAACGCCTCACGCATTAGCGTGCGTGATCGGCCCGATTAGAAAGTTTGGTTGGGCATGCGCGGTGCGCGCCCTTATCTTCTGGGCCTCCCCACACATCGGAGCCCATCATGCTCGCAGGACACGCCGTACAGGTCACACAGGCGCTGGAACAGGTGACGGACTACTGGTCACCGCGCATCGTCGGCCAGGTCAATGATCAGTACATCAAGGTGGCCAAGCTCAAAGGCGAGTTCGTCTGGCACGACCACCCGAATGAAGACGAGCTGTTCTTCGTCGTCTACGGCCACCTGAAGATTGCCTTCGAAGACCGCGCCGATGTGCATCTCGGCCCGGGCGCATTCTGCGTGGTGCCGCGCGGCGTGCGGCACTTCCCCGTCGCGGAGGAGGAATGCGGAATCATGCTCATTGAAACCGTGACCACGCAGCACACGGGCGATATCGTCGCCGAGCGCACCGTGGCGCTCGACACGCAACTCAACGGATGAAGGCGTCGTAAGCCGTCTTCAAGATCAGCGCCAGCACCACCACGATGAACACCTTGCGCACGAAGCGGCTGCCGTGCCGCAGCGCGAGGTGGCTGCCGACCTGATTGCCGGCCACATTGGCCACCGCCATCACCAAGCCAAGCTGCCACCACACATGGCCCTTGGCGGCCAGCAGCAGCAAGGCTGCCACGTTGGTCGCCAGATTGACGATCTTGGTGGACGCGGATGCGTGCAGGAAATCGTAGCCGAACACGCGCACGAATACGATCATCAGAAAGCTGCCGGTGCCCGGACCAAACACGCCGTCGTAGAAGCCGATGACGGCACCGGCCAGCAGTGCCGCCGCGCGCTCGCGCCAGCCCTTGAGGCTCGGGGCGTGCTCCGCACCCAGATTCTTCTTGGCCACTGTGTAGATCAGCAGCACCGCCAGCACAAACGGCAGCGCGCGGCGCAGCGGCTCAGCCGGGATATGCGTGAGCGCCCACGCGCCGAGCAGTGAAAACGCAAACGCCGTGACCACCGCCGGCGCCGTCGCGCCCCAGTAGATGCGCACCGTGCGGCCGTAACGCACCGCCGCGGTGGCCGTGCCCGACATCGACGCGACCTTGTTGGTGCCAATGAGCGTGGCGGGTGCGATGTTCGGGTACGCCGAGAACAGCGCGGGAATCTGCACCAGGCCGCCGCCACCGGCCACGGCATCGATCAGGCCGGCCAGAAAACCGGCCACGGCAAGCAAAGCGAATTCCATCAGGGAAACAGAAACAGGCGGGTGAGCGGGAAGGACTAGCCCAGCGACTTGGGCGAAGGACGCGCGCTGCGGCGCCAGCAACCGGATGCATCCGGCGCAAAGCCGAGCGCGGTGGCGTCATACGCGGCAAGCGCCGCGGGCGGCAGCAGGACGTGGAGTATGCCATGTGCGCGGGCGTACTCATTGACGGCGGCCAAGGCGGCATCACGCGTGGCCACGTCATCGGAAAACAGCATCACGCCGACCGGCAGCCACGCCACCAACCCACCGAGCGCCAAGTGCGGCACCAGCGTGATCGGCGTGACGCCGACCAAGGCTCCGTCTTCCTCGACGAGGAAGCATGGATGCACGCTCGGGTGAGCCAGCAGCGTATCAACGGCATGTGCCAATTGCAGCGGTGGGGCGCTCGATGCGATGGCGGCCAACAGGCGCGGCCGGTCATCCGGCGTGGCAAGGCGGGTGGACAGGGTCATGGGCGGCTCGAAGCGAAGGCGCCATTGTCATGCACTGGCCGCATAGGCGTCGACTCCGAATGCATTTCTCTTGTGCGCCAGCGCCGACGAGACTGTGCATATGTGGATATGTGGATAACCCGAAAACGGAGCCCGCCATGACCGACCCCACCCGTGCCCTCACCCTGCAATTGCTGCAGTCACTGGCCGAGCGGCCCAGGCCGTATGCGGAGGTCTTGGAGACGTGGCGGACGTCATGTCCACGTTTGTCGATCTGGGAAGATGCGCGCATCGATGGGCTGGTGGACTGCGCGCCCGATACACATTTGGTGACCGTCAGCGCCCGGGGCCGGGCCCTGCTGGCGGCCGGCGCCTAACTGCGCTGGCGAACGCCACAAACAAAAAGGCCCTGCCGGGGATCACCCAGCAGGGCCTCTGTTCTATTTAGCATCTCCACCGTTTCGTGCGGTGTGTGCTGTCGTCTCCTCGCTCCCGCCTCATTTATCTCGTGCGAAAACCGTAACGAGACTGTAAAAGATGCACCGCAATGCAGCAACTAGAGCAAACCCTTACGGTGCATTAAGCACCAAGATCAGCCGTTCGGCCGAAACTTGCCGCCATCTTCTGCCATTGTGGCGTCAACGCCGCAGCCACGGCACGCGCGCGGCAATCTCGCCCATGATGCCGCGTCGGAAGGTCAGCACACAGATCACGAAGATCGCGCCCGTGACGGTCGTCACCGATTCGCCCAGCACGTTGAAGCCGTCGACGCCCGTGGCACCCGCCAGGAAGCTGCCGATGTCGCCGAGCTTGTTTTCCAGCGCAATCACCAGTGCCGCGCCCAGCAACGGGCCCGACAGGATCCCCAGGCCGCCCACCAGCGTCATCAGGATCACCGAGCCGGACATCGACCAATGCACGTCCGTCAGCGTCTCGAAGCCGAGCACCAGCGTCTTGAGCGAACCGGCCAGGCCGGTGAGCGCGGCCGACAGCACGAAGGCCAGCAGCTTGAAGCGATCGGTATCGTAGCCAAGGGAGATGGCGCGCGGCTCGTTCTCCTTGATGGCCTTGAGGATCTGCCCGAACGGCGAGTGGATCGTGCGCACGATCAGCAGGAAGGCCAGCGCCACGATGGCGAGCACGACGTAGTACAGCGTCCGGTCATCCGTCAGGTCCAGCACGCCGAACAGCTTGCCGCGCGGCACACCTTGCAGGCCGTCCTCACCGCCGGTGAACGGCACCTGCAGGCAAAAGAAGTACAGCATCTGCGCCAGCGCCAGCGTGATCATCGCGAAGTAGATGCCCTGGCGGCGGATGGCCAGCAGACCGACGATCAGGCCGATGAACGCCCCGGCGGCGGTGCCGGCCAACAGGCCCAGCTCCGGCGTGACGTTCAGGTCGCGCATCATATAGCCGGCCACGTAGCCTGCGCCGCCAAAAAACGCCGCGTGCCCGAACGACAGCAGCCCGGTATACCCCAGCAGCAGGTTGAAGGCCGACGCAAACAGCGCAAAGCACAGCAGCTTGGCGACGAACACCGGGTAGGCGCCCACCAGCGGCGCGGCAATCAGCGCCACCAGCAGCAAGCCGTACAGCGCGTATTTGAGGGAAGAGGAAGAGGTGTTTTGCATAGCGCTGCTTATTTCTCTTTACCGAACAGGCCAGCCGGACGCACCAGCAGCACCAGCACCATGATCACGAACACCACTGTGGACGACGCCTGTGGATAAAACACCTTGGTCAGCCCCTCGATCACGCCCAGACCGAGGCCGGTGACGATCGAACCGAGGATCGACCCCATCCCGCCGATCACCACCACAGCAAACACGGTGATGATCATGCTCTGCCCCATCAGCGGCGAGATCTGGATGACGGGTGCCGCCAGCACACCGGCAAACGCCGCCAGCGCCACGCCAAAACCGTAGGTGAGCGTGACCATCAACGGCACGTTCACGCCGAAGGCTTCCACCAGCTTCGGGTTCTCGGTGCCGGCGCGCAGATACGCGCCCAGCTTCGTCTTCTCGATCATGAACCACGTGGCGAAGCACACCGCCAGCGAAGCCACCACCACCCACGCGCGGTAGTTGGGCAGCATCATGAAGCCGAGATCAGTCGCGCCCTGCAGCAGCTCCGGCGTGTTGTACGGCAGGCCCGACACACCGTAGATGGCGCGGAATACGCCTTCGATGACGAGCGTCACGCCCAAGGTCAGCAGCAAACCGTACAGATGGTCGAGCTTGTAGATGAAGCGCAGCAGCGTACGCTCGATCACCACGCCCAGCAGGCCGATCACCAGTGGCGAGAGCACCAGCATTGCCCAGTACGGCACGCCCAGGTACGAGAAGCCCATCCACGTGAGCACCGCGCCCAGCATGAACAGCGCCCCGTGCGCGAAATTGATGACGTTGAGCAGCCCGAAGATGACCGCAAGGCCCAGGCTCAACATCGCATAAAAGGAACCGTTGACCAGGCCCAGCAGTAGCTGGCTGAGCATGGCCGGTAGCGGAACGCCGAAGATTTCCATTGCGGTCAGGAAGAGAACACCACACCAACACGATTGACGGCGCCGCCTTCCATTGGACAGCGGCGCCGGTGCTTACACGCTTACTTCTTCCACAGCGCGCACTTCGATTCCGCCTGCGTGGCGAAGGCCTGCTCGCCCGGAATCGTTGCCACCACCTTCAGGTAATCCCATGGCTTCTTCGATTCCGCCGGCGTCTTCACCTGCAGCAGGTACATGTCGTGGATGCCACGACCGTCCTGGCGGATGTAGCCCTTGGTGTAGAAGTCGTCGATCTTCGTCTTCTTGAGCTGCGCGATCACCTTGTCCGGATCATCCGTGCCGGCGGCCGCCACCGCCTTGATGTAGTTCGACACGGCCGAGTAGTCGGCGGCCTGCAAGCTGCTCGGCATCTTCTTCATCTTGCCGAAGTAGCGATTGGCGAACTTGCGGCTGGCGTCGTCCTTGTCCCAGTACCAGCTGTCGGTCATCAGCAGGCCTTCGGCGGTTTGCAGGCCCAGGCTGTGCACATCGTTGATGAACATCAGCAGGCCAGCGATCTTCATCGACTTGGTGATGCCAAATTCCTTGGCCGCCTTGATCGAGTTGATCGTGTCGCCACCCGCGTTGGCCAAGCCCAGGATCTGCGCTTTGGACGATTGCGCCTGCAGCAGGTACGACGAGAAGTCCGAGGCCGACAACGGATGCTTGACCGAGCCCACCACCGTGCCGCCGTTGGCCTTGACCACGGCAGCGGTGTCGTTCTCCAGCGAGTGACCAAAGGCGTAGTCGGCGGTCAGGAAGAACCACGACTTGCCGCCCTGCTTGACCACCGCGCTGCCGGTGCCCTTGGCCAGCGCCACCGTGTCATATGCGTAGTGAATCGTGTACGGCGTGCACTCCTCGTTGGTCAGGCGGGCGGTGCCGGCGCCGATGCCGATGAACACCTTCTTCTTCTCGGCCGCCACCTTGCTCATCGCCAGCGACGTGGCGGAGTTGGTGCCACCCAGCAGCATGTCGATGCCCTGCTGGTCCATCCACTCGCGCGCCTTGGAAGCGGCGATGTCAGCCTTGTTCTGGTGGTCGGCCGTGACCAGTTCGATCGGCTTGCCGAGCACCTTGCCACCCGCGTCTTCGATCGCCATCTTGACCGCCTCGACACCGCCCTGCCCGTCGATGTCGGCATACAGACCCGACAGATCAGTGATGTAGCCGATCTTCACCTTGTCACCGCTCACCTGCGCGTGTGCACCGAATGCTGCAACGCCCAGCCCTGCCGCCATCAATGCACCAGCCAGCTTCTTGAGTGTCATGGTCTTGTCTCCTGTGTCGTGCGCGCCGCGGATCGCGCTGGCGCATGGGTCTTGCAAATCGATGGGGAAATCGTCTTAAACGCCGAGCAGCTCGTGCAGCACCGGCATCTTGTCCTGCAACTGCGCCGCCTCGAAACGCTCGACGATGCGGCCGTGTTCCATCACATAAAAGCGATCGGCCAGCGGCGCGGCAAAGCGGAAGTTCTGCTCCACCATCACCACCGTGTAGCCGCGCTTCTTGAGCATCAGGATCATGCGGGCCAGCGCCTGCACGATCACCGGGGCCAGCCCTTCGGAAATCTCATCCAACAACAGCAGGTTTGCGCCCGTGCGCAGGATGCGCCCGACCGCCAGCATCTGCTGCTCACCGCCCGACAGGCGCGTGCCCTGGCTCTGACGGCGCTCCTTCAGGTTGGGGAACATCGCGTAGATCTCGTCGATGCTCATGCCGGTATTGCCGGACTTAGCCACCTGGCCTTTCAACACCGGCGGCAGCATCAGGTTCTCTTCGCACGACAGGCTCGAGAAGATGCCGCGCTCTTCCGGGCAATAGCCGATGCCGCAGTGGGCAATCTTGTGCGTCGGCAGGTCGATGGTCTCGATGCCCTGGCCGCTCGCGTCGTGCACGACGATCGAGCCCTTGCGCGAGCCCACCAGGCCCATGATGGCGCGCAGCGTGGTGGTGCGGCCCGCGCCGTTGCGGCCGAGCAGCGTAACGACCTCGCCGCGGTTCACGGTCAGGTCGACACCATGCAGGATGTGCGATTCACCGTACCAGGCGTGCAGGTCCTTGATCTGGAGCGCGGGCGTGCTCATGCAGTGTTCTCGTGTGTTCGGGTCAAGCGTTCGGTGACACGGCTGATCGTCTTACAGCCGCGTCGCATGATCGATCAGCGTCGATCAGTGGCCTTCCAGCGCCGCATCGGCGGTGCCCATATAGGCTTCCATCACCTGCGGGTTCTTCGACACTTCTTCGTACGGGCCTTCGGCAAGGATCTGGCCGCGCTGCAGCACCGTGATCTTGTCGGCGATGGACGAGACCACGTTCATGTTGTGTTCGACCATCAGAATGGTGCGGCCCTGTGCGACGCGCTTGATCAGCTCCGTCACGCGGTCCACATCTTCGTGGCCCATGCCCTGCGTGGGCTCGTCGAGCAGCATCAGCTCGGGCTCCATCGCCAGCGTGGTGGCAATCTCCAGCGCGCGCTTGCGGCCGTACGGCAGCTCCACCGTCACGGTGTGCGCGAACTGCGTCAGCCCCACCTGTTCGAGCAGCTCCATCGCGCGGTCATTCAAGACATTGAGCGATTGCTCGCTTTGCCAGAACGCGTATGCCGTACCGAGTTGGCGCTGCAGTCCAACGCGAACGTTTTCCATCACCGTCAGATGCGGAAACACGGCGGAGATCTGGAACGAGCGAATCACGCCGCGCCGCGCAATCTGCGCCGGCTTTTCCGCGGTGATATCGACGCCGTTGAACAGAATGGTGCCGCGCGTGGGCACCAGGAATTTGGTCAGCAGGTTGAAGCAGGTCGTCTTGCCGGCGCCGTTCGGGCCGATGAGCGCGTGGATCGACCCGCGCTGCACACGCAGGTTGACGTCGGACACGGCGGTAAAGCCTTTGAAGGCCTTGGTCAGTCCGCGCGTTTCGAGAATGATGTCCTGCGCCATGATTCCCTCTGGTCTCCCGCCGTTTTCTTATGTAGCGGATGATTGTCAACGGCTGTTGCGTTGCAAAACATCGGGGTTTTTACCGAGAGGATGACAACGCCCTTACCGCCCGGAAACCCGCACCGGTATTGGTTTTTCGGCGCACCAAGAAGGGGTTACGTAGAGTTACGTATGGGGGTGATGCGGATTGCGTATCGATATGACGCGGGGTTGTGTCAGGGCCGTGTCAATGCCTCGACCACATTCCCTCGCGTGACTCCCGAAATCACGGGAAATCCCTTTCTCACAGGGTTCCGCACCTTTGCGCGTTATCCCGTGAATGCTTCTGGACAATCCGGCATCAACATAATTTGACAGCGATCGATGCTGAGTTCCGGGGATGATTTAAAGCGCCGTTTAACTGAACGTAGTTGTTCAATTCGCAGTATTCAGACAGCGCTTTCATGCCGAATCAACCCAATCCCCCAGTGGTTCCTGAGCCCCCACCTCCGGTCTTTGCTTTTCCCTTCCGCGCCAAAGATGGCAAAGCCCTCGTCGACGAACACACCGTCTACGAATGGCTCAGCAGCGAAAGCACTGGCAATTTTGCCGTCAGCAGCTCGGGCATGTGGCACGGCGGCATTCACGTCTCCGCGAACGGCGCGGGGCAACATCTTGATCTAGTACACGGCGTGCGCTGCATCGCAGCGGGCGAAATCATCGCTTACCGCATGAACCGCACGCCGCTCATCAGCGAGATCGCAGCGGGAGACGATCAGCCCGGCACGACTCTGACCGGCCACTACAGTTCGGCCTTCACCCTTGTACGGCACACGCTGGAATATCCGGCGGGCAATCGGCTTGCATTCTTCAGCCTGTACATGCACCTGCAAAGCGTTGCTGAGTACGAGCAAATGGGCGTGCAACCTCCAACCTATTGGGCACGCGCCTATGAAGTCACCGAGCATGCTGCGGACAAGCCCAAAGCCAGTGCAAACACCCCTATCCCAGACGAACACATCGGCCTGAACATCCACACGGAACCGGGAAGCCTTACGATGCTGGGCATCCTGCCCCGTGGCGCGCAAGTGCGTATTGGAGAAACGCGCAAGAAAGGGCTCTGGGGAAAAATTGAAGCCATCGAGTCCGGCACCATCCTGCCGCCCGAAGTGGCAAGCTATGTCCGCGAAGGTGCCGACGAAGGATGGGTATTCCTCGGCAAGGAGTACGGGCACCAACTGCTCAAGCCCATCATCTCCCAAGCGCAAAGCGATGAAGTCATCGTGCCCGCCACACCCATCCGCATCAACGCGAATGACCTGATCGGCCACCTGGGGCAATACTGGCTGCAGGATCACCCCGGCCAGGAACACAGGATGGTCCATATCGAAGTGTTCTGTGGAAGCGATCTGCCCGATTTCCTGGCAAAGACTCGCGCAGCCGCCAAGGACATCATCGATCTAAGCAAACTCCCCCTGCTGCACATCGATAAGGGCGTCAAGCTCTTCCAGGTTAAGAAGACGGACGGTCAGGGCCACACTATTTACGAAGAAGGCGCCGACGCTCCGCAAACAGCTGTCGTTCAAATCTACAGCCAAGCCGCGCTCGATGCGTTTCCCGCTGAACACAAGGGGCCGAAAGACAATGGCCCAGGCCCTGGCCAACCATGGTGGTTCGTGACCAGTGCAAACAGCCGCCACGAAGACATCAGCGGTTGGGTCCGCAACCGGCAGATGCCACCCAACGGTGGCGTCACGCGCGAATCGCCGCACGCGTGGATCGACTTCGAAACCGTCATCGGTGACGACGGGGGCAACCCCACCATGTGCCGCACCGTAGACGGCTATCTGGATTACGCGCTGAACGAAGACAAACCGGCGACGGGCGACATCCACAATCTCAAGCCGCTGGCCTGCAACTTCTACCGCGCGCTATCGCCCATGCGCAACGAAGCACGGGCCGCGGATGAACTGCGCGCACTGAAGGCTAACAAATGGCTGCAGCTCCGGGCGTCACGGTTGATGCCGAAGCACCGCAGTGAATGGGCCAGCCAGAGCGAGTACGAAAGCTTCTTCGAGAGGGTGCTCACTCGCATTGACGAGGAGCCGTATCACAAGGCGGAAGTCGAGCGGCTCAAGAAACTCGTGTGGTGGAATGAAGTGAAGAACGCTGTAAAGGGACCGTTTCCGGACAGTCCGGAGGTCTTTCATATCCACCCGATTGCTCTGGCGGGGAATTTCCAAAATCCAGGTAGCACGGATGATTGCGAGTGCGGGTGCTGCTTAGAAAATAAGTTCAAGGTGACACGTTGGAATGGGCAGGTAGTCCACTATGGCCCTCTGTATAGAGGCGGTTTGTCATTGAAAAATTCACCTGCCATGCAACGGTTCCTTGATAGCGGCCAAATGACAGTCCGGGAATATCGCGTACTTTCCGCTATGTCCCAAAACGAAGGGAATATTGATGATGTCCAAGCATACGACAGCGAGATATTTACCGCGGGAGCCTGTCAAAAGACCGTTAATCCAACGGGTTCAGGTGAATTTCCGATTCAAGTTGCTCAGTTCAGAACTGACAACGAGGAAGCATACCAACGTCTCTTTGCACGGTGTGGTTGGACGGTTGAAACGAACGGAAGTACAAAAATGTACTACCAAGATCCGGAAATCACTTCTGGCGAGAAAATAACTGGTAGCCAACTACATGCGAAATTGCGGGAGGGTTGCAATGCAGCCACATTCGGTCAAAGCATTAGACAAAAGCCGCTAGCCGTTATTGCACACGCAATAGTGGATGACGCATTTCAGGAAAAGCAGGTGAAGGACTTTGTGGTTCGTCTGCGGCTGGTACGCACGCTCATCCCTGTTGGCTATACCCATTCAATTGCCGACTATTTTTTAAGCGATCTTGGCCATGCGACTGCACTCGATCAGCACGTCAATCGTCCCAACAATGTCGTGAGAGACGTCGGGAGAGCATTGGACAATTTCTTTCACACGCATCCATCCGTGCCAAGAAACCCCTCAACGTGGGGGGCATCTCATGCAGCATACGAGTCAGAGATACTTGCCTTCTACGGGGAAAACAGAAGTATGAATGACCGTCACCCTAGATTCGCGCACCTAAGGAATCAATTGTCATGAAAAACGTCCGTTTATTAGGAATAAAAAATCCTGCCATTATATTTGCGTCGTCATTCCTTCTTTTTTCAGGCGCACCCGATATAGCCCTAGGATCGCAAACGACCCTTCCCGGTGGTCAATCAATCGAACTGAATGACCCTTTAAATGGCGATATAAAATCCCGCTTTGGGAATGGCTGGTCTAGCGCATTTTTTGTAGCCAGGGATGGTCATCGACTTCGGTTGTTTTCCGATGAAAAATTGACCAAGAACGGCGGGATCGTATTCGAAGATTTTGACCAAAGAGGCGTGTCTGCCAGTGGGCGCTATGTTGTTTTACCGTTAGTCCGGCAAGGAACACTAGAGATCGCAGGAAAAAAACCACATATCGAGGGAAGGGAGTATTGCCCGACGATCGAAACGACAACAGGGTGCATTCTCTCCATGCCGACAGGAGAAATATGCGGCGGAGAATGGTCGCCCAAAGGAGACAAATGGCTGGTTGGAAATGTCGATCGCACAAATGAAATGACAGAAAAAACCACTCCGAGTGCGGATGAACTATGGAGGAATTTTTCCAATTCTACCGTCCGCCTAAATCTCCGAGATGTCATCATTAGCAACATGGGAGTGTCTAATCTGGTGGCATGCGACCCCCCAAAAGATACCAATCGCCACAGTTACTTGGCGATTGCACGGCAGCTTGAAGATGAGAAAATGGTTTCTGAGGCCGCATACATCAAATCCAAATTTTCCGTGCATGCAGAAGAACCCGGCGTGATTGACACGCGACTCAGGGTTAACAAAAATCGAGCATGGCTTTACGACTCCCCTAATCCTAAAACAAAGACAAAAATGTATCTAATTAAAGGAGATTTCGTTACGGTAGTAAACCGATCTCAAACTGGGTGGCTTGAAGTAGATTATTTGAAAAGTAATGGCCAAGTTGTACGAAAGTGGATTAACGAGAAGAGTGTCGGGTCTCCAGATGAAACGAATTCATCACCCTGACTGGCCCGTCAAATCAGGGCCACCCCAAGACGCGTCACGCCCGCGCCTTGCGCGCAGCCCGAATCATCTCCCCCGCCTTCTCCGCAATCATGATCGTCGGCGAGTTGGTGTTGCCCGAAGTGATGGTCGGCATGACAGACGCATCCACCACGCGCAGGCCCTCGATGCCGTGCACGCGCAACTGCGCGTCGACCACCGCGTTTGCATCATCTGCACGCCCCATGCGGCACGTGCCGACCGGATGGAAAATGGTCGTGCCGATTTCACCGGCCGCGCGGGCGAGGTCTTCGTCAGTCTGATAGTTCGCGCCAGGCAGGTATTCCTCTGGCTTGTACTTGGCCAATGCAGGCTGCGCAAAGATGCGGCGCGTGAGGCGCAGGGAATCGGCCGCCACCTTGCGGTCTTCGTCTGTGGACAAGTAGTTGGGCGCGATGGTCGGCGCGGCAAATGGATCGGCCGAGGTGACATGCACCGTGCCGCGCGAAGTCGGCCGCAGATTGCACACGCTCGCCGTGAACGCATTGAACGCGTGCAGCGGATCACCAAACTTATCGAGCGAGAGCGGCTGCACGTGGTACTCCACATCCGGCCGCGACACTTGCGGATTCGAGCGCGCGAACACGCCCAACTGCGACGGCGCCATGCTCATCGGTCCGCTCTGGTTGAACGCGTATTGCATGCCGATGAGCGCCTTGCCCCACCAGTTGGCAGCGCGCGTATTGAGCGTCGGCACACCATTCACCTTCACCACGCTGCGCAACTGCAGATGGTCCTGCAGGTTCTCGCCCACGCCCGGTAGCGCCTGGCGCACCGGAATGCCCAGTGCCTGCAGGCGCTCCGGCTGGCCGATGCCCGCCAGCTCCAGCAGTTGCGGCGAGTTGATTGCGCCCGCCGAGAGAATCACCTCCTCACGCGCGGCCACCGTGTGGTCCTGACCGCCTCCGCGATACGTCACGCCCGTACAGCGCTTACCGTCAAACGTCAGCGCACGCACCTGCGCCCCGGTGATGATGGTCAGATTCGGCCGTTGCGATGCCGGGCGCAGAAAGCCCTTGGCCGTGTTCCAGCGGATGCCGCGTTTCTGGTTGACCTCGAAATAGCCGACGCCGAAGTTATCCCCACGGTTGAAATCGCTCGTGCGCGGGATGCCCGCCTGCACTGCCGCTTCGATGAAGGTTTCCAGCACCTGCCAGTGCAGGCGTTGTGGCTCCACGCGCCACTCGCCGTTCGCGCCGTGCCATTCGTTGGCACCGGCGTGGTGGTTTTCGCTCGCCTTAAAGAGCGGCAGCACGGCATCCCACTTCCACGAGTCATCCCCGGTGATGGTGGCCCAGCCGTCGTAGTCTTCGCGCTGGCCGCGCATGTAGATCATGCCGTTAATCGACGAGCACCCACCGAGCACGCGGCCACGCGGGTAGCCGAGCGAGCGGCCGTTCAGCCCCGGTTCTTCACGCGTGCGATAGAGCCAGTCGGTGCGCGGGTTGCCAATGCAATACAGATAGCCGACGGGGATATGGATCCAGTGGTAGTCGTCCTTGCCGCCGGCTTCCAGCAACAGCACGGAGACGTCGGGGTCTTGCGTCAGGCGGTTGGCGAGGACGCAGCCCGCGGAGCCTGCGCCGATGATGATGTAGTCGTAGGTTTCCATGTCTCCGTGCTTCTTTTCCTTGGTGTTATTGGTTTTTGTTCTTGTGGTTCAACCAATTCACTGCACATCAAATCCGCGAGGAAAGCCACTCCGTCATCTTCCCAAACACCTCGCTGCGCAGCGGTTCGGCTTCGTTAAAGATCTCGTGATAGCCGCTATCAAACCAGGCCAGCGTGCGCAAATCCTCCGGCGCATTCGCATAAAAATCCCGACTACCAGACGGGTCGACAATCGAATCCGCCCCACCCGCCATCAGCAGCATCGGCGCTTCCAGGCGCGGCGCATCCTGCTGCGCCTGCGTGATCGCGTTGAGCATGAACTCCAGCACCGACGCACTGATCGTGCTCTGCACCAGCGCATCCGCGCGATACGCAGCCGCAACACTCGGGTCATGCGACAGCTTGGAAGGATCCACAGGATTCGGCACCGGCAAACGCGGCGCCACGGCAGACAGAATGCCGCGCACAATCCCTGCCCCTGGCGGCAGCTTCACGCGCAGCGCGGGCGATGACAGCAGCACGCCGCGCACCGGCCGGATACGCGCTGTCGTGAATCGCGCGACGATCAGCCCGCCCATGCTGTGCCCGAGCACGAACGGCATCTCATGCCAGTCCGCGACGACAGCATCGACAATTTCTGCGAGGTCGGTGAGGTAGTTGTCTGGCGCATCGAGCGCCATGCGCGGGCCGCCGCTTTTGCCGTGGCCGCGCAGGTCGAAGGCGCGTACGCGCAAGCCCAGGTCGGTGAGCACCTTGGCGACATGGTGGTAACGCCCACTGTGCTCGGCCATGCCATGCACGAGGATGACGCTGCCGCGTGGCTCGCCGCTGTCGGCACCAATGCCGGGCGCGGGCAACCACGTGCGGACCAGCAATTCCGTGCCGTCCTTCATGCGCTGGCGGGTTTCCAGTGCTTGAACGGGTACGGCCTGGGCGGGGGCTTGCGTCATCGGCGTCTCCTCCTTGAATTGCCACAGATTGTGGCATAGACGCCGCCCGGGGCGCAGAGGCGATCAGGCGATGGCCTGAGGCGCTTGAAAGTCAGGCCGGGAGGTGCGGCCCAGCAGGCTTACCGCGCCGATGGAGGCGACCCATACATGGCGTAAGCCACGTTGGTCGATACGCGTGCCGACGTACGCGGTGGTTTCACTTGCGAGCGGCTAATGACGCCGGGTTGCAAGAGGGTCGCGGCAGGTGCGGTCGACACGGCCGGCTCCGCAGGCGCGGCGGCCATGACCGAGGCAGAGGCATCCTGCCAGATCGGGTCACGGGCGTTGTAGACGTAGAGCCGCTGCCCCTGGGCGGGCTCCATCAGGCTGCCGGGGTCGCGCGCCATGTGCGCGGTCACGATAAAGCGCTGCAAGGTGCCGCCATTCTCGTGCACGGTGACGACGATATCCGCCTCGGCATCGGCGAGCATCAGGCGCTCCAGGCGGAACGGCCCAGCGGGCACGATGGTGGAAGCAAGCGTGCGATCGCCCTGTCGCACTTCCACCCGCGCAGGGGCTTGCGCGTCGCCTTCCACGGCGCCCTCTACGGGCTGGGTCCGCTTGGTGCGCGCTGCGCCAGGCCAGGAGGCATCCGCCAACGCCACCCCCGGTTGTGCGGGCACCATGAGTTGCGCGATCAGTTGGTCCAGCGCATCGGCCTGGGTGGCTGTCTGCGCGGCCGCGTGACCGGCATGCGTGCCCGCGGCCACCGTGGCGGCGGACCACAGCAGCGTCTTGCACGACAACACGGACGAACGTGCGCGGCACGGCGATTGGGACAAACCAGCATCGATGGAAGTCATGGCAGGCAACCCGTAGGCAGAGGTTTTGTGGAGAGCCCAGGATTGTTGCAGCTATCGCCAGCCATGAAGATCAGAGCAATCTGATTACCGCCAGTCGCCTAGCTTGGCTTTGCGTGGCAGCAACCGGCTACATCTCCGGCCACGCCTTCGAGGATCGGACAGTCGGGCCGGTCATCCCCATGGCACGCATTGGCCAGCGACATCAGCGTGTCGCGCATGCCTTGCAACTCGCGGATGCGCGCGTCGAGATCGGCGACGTGACGCAGCGTAATGGCCTTCACGTCGGCGCTGGCGCGCTCGCGGTCGTTCCAGAGGGACAGCAGCGTGCGAATCTCTTCCAGCGCGAACCCCAGCGAGCGCGACCGGTGGATAAAGCGCAGCACGTGCACCGCGCGCGCGTCATACATGCGGTAGTTGCCCTCCGTGCGCGGGCTCGGCGGCAGCAGGCCGATGCTCTCGTAATAGCGAATCATCTTGGCCGATACACCACTGGCCTTCGCTGCCTCGCCGATATTGACCGGGCCTTGCGTCATGCTTGCTCTCCGGAAGCGCGCCAGCGGCGCAGCATCAGCGCATTGGTGACGACGCTCACGCTGGAGAACGCCATCGCCGCGCCGGCAAAGGTGGGATTCAGCAAACCGAATGCCGCCAGTGGAATGCCCACCACGTTGTAGATAAACGCCCAGAACAGGTTCTGCCGGATCTTGGCGACGGTGCGGCGCGAAAGGTCTAGCGCGTCGCTCACCAATCTGGGTTCTCCACGCATGAGCGTGATGCCGGCCGCCTGCATCGCCACGTCTGTGCCGGTGGCCATGGCGATGCCGACGTCAGCCGCAGCCAGCGCCGGTGCATCGTTGATGCCATCGCCCACCATCGCCACCACATGACCACCCTGCTGCCAGGCCGACACGCGTGCGGCCTTGTCTTGCGGCAACACCTGCGCGGCCACTTCATCGATACCGAGGGCCTCGGCCACGCTGTGCGCCGCACCCGCGTTGTCGCCCGTCACGAGTGCGGTGCGGATGCCGCGTCGGCGCAGTTCGGCCACCGCGTCCTTGGCGCCCGGCTTGAGCGCATCACCGAAGGCGATCAGCCCACGCAATTGCGTACCCCCCGCCCCACTCTGCGCGAGCCACGAGACCGTATTGCCCTGCCCCTCCAACGCCTGCGCGCGCGCCAACAATGCACTGCGATCAAGCCCCAGTTCGTCCATCCACCGTGCGTTGCCGAGCTGCAGCGATACGCCCTCCACCATGCCGCGCGTGCCGCGTCCGGCCAGCACTTCAGGAGCGTGCGCGGGTGTGATGGTGCGCCCTTGGGTAGCCGCGTATTCGCGCGTGGCGTGCGCCAGCGGGTGTGTGTTCTCGGCCTGCAGCGCGGCGAGTTGATCGAGCAGCGCATCAGCATCGACACCGGGCGCAGCCTCCACCGCCATCACGCGCGGCTGACCCACGGTGAGCGTGCCGGTCTTGTCGAAGACGACAAAATCCACCTGCTGCGCACGCTCCAGCGCCTGCGCATCGGCAATCAAGATGCCGCGCCGCGCACCGGCACCGGTGCCGGCCATGATCGCCGACGGTGTTGCCAACCCGAGTGCACACGGGCATGCAATCACCAGCACGGCCACCGCGTTGACGATAGCGGTTTCCCATTCCGCCCCAGCGATCGCCCAGCCGACGAGCGTCAGCAGTGCCGCCACCAGCACTGCCGGCACGAAGATCGCGCTCACCCGATCCACGAGTTGCTGGATGGGCGGCTTGGCAGCCTGGGCGTCTTCCACGAGCCGGATGATGCGCGAGAGCATCGTGTCCGCGCCGATGGCCGTGGTGCGCACCAGCAGCACGCCGTCGGTGGCGATGGCGCCGGCCGTCACGCGGTCACCTTCGCGCTTGGGCACGGGCAGGCTTTCGCCGGTGAGCATGGATTCATCGACGTGGCTGGCGCCTTCCAGCACGAGCGCATCCACGGGGATGCGCTCGCCAGCACGCACGGACACCACATCCCCAACACGAACGCGGGCGATGGGCGTATCGCGCAGCGTGCCATCCGCGGCACGCACGCGAGCGGTGTCCGGGCGCAGCGCCTGCAGCGCGCGGATGGCCTGGGCGGTCTGGCGCTTGGCGCGCACCTCCAGCCACTTGCCCAGGCGCACGAGCGTGATGACCACAGCCGCGCTCTCGAAGTACAGGTGCGGCGCATGGTGCATCCCCTCCGCCCCTGCGCGCCACCACAGCCACAATGACAGGCCATACGCCGCCGATGTACCCAGCGCGACCAGCAGATCCATATTGCCGGCGCCCGCACGCAGCGCCTTCCAGCCCGCCTTGTAGAAACGCGCCCCGATCACGAACTGCACCGGCGTTGCCAGCAGCCACTGGACCCATGCGGGCAGCATCCATTCGGCCCCAAACCAGCCGGCGATCATCGGCACCACCAGCGGCACAGACAACGCGGCGGCAATCCACACCGGCCCGGGCCCTTCCCAGAAATCGGGTTGCGCAGCTTCGGGGGTGGCAGTTTCATCGGAAGCGACGTGCGCCTCGTAGCCGGCGGCGGTGACGGCAGCGACCAGCGCTTCACCCGTCGCCCCGCCCTGCACCCGCGCGCGCTCCGTGGCCAGATTGACGCTGGCCTCCGTCACACCGGGTACGGCCCGCAAGGCACGTTCAACACGGCCAGCACAGGCCGCGCACGTCATTCCGCTGATGTCGAGATCAAGTGATGCGGCAGTCATGGAAGCATTCGTTCTGAAGAAGATGACGTCAGCGTAGACCTTCCCATCTTGGCAAGGTCAAGCGTTGATCTTACGCTTGCGCTTCCCACAGTGGGAAGGTTCATACTGCTGCGGTGATTCTCTCTTCCCTCTTCTCAGGAGCACACCATGACGACGTTTTCCGTTGAAGGCATGAGCTGCGGCCATTGCGTATCGGCTGTCACGCGCGCCGTGCAGCAAATCGACGCCACTGCCAATGTGCAGGTGGATCTATCCAAGCAAATCGTGGCGGTCACGACCGGCGCCCCCACCGATACCGTGAAGGCCGCCATCGAACAGGCCGGCTACCCGGTCAAGGCAGTCGCATAGGGCTTCACACGCACCAAAGAAAAAAGGCGTGCCGCAGTGGCACGCCTTTTTGCTTGCGCAAACGCAGCTTAGAAACGATAGCCGATGTTCAAGTAGGTCACGATCGGGTTGATCTTGATCTTCGCTTCGCTCTGGATGTGCACGCCGTTGATCAGCGTGGTGTCGATCTTGGCGGTGGTCTTCAGCGGCAGATACGACACCGACAGGCCAAGGAACCAGTCCTTGGTGATGGCATAGGTCGCGCCCACGTTCAGCACCGGGTTGAGCGAGCTGTCAGTCGAGACGGTGCTGGTGCTGCCCGGCGTGCCGCGGCCCAGGACTTGATTCTGGAACGCACTGTTGGTGATCTTCTCGTCGGAGAACCAGGTGTAGTTCAGGCCCGCACCCACGTACGGACGGAACTTGGTGTCGGCGCCGAAGAAGTACCACTTGGCCAGCACGGCCGGGCTCCATTGCTTGGCCGAACCAATTTCACCGTAGCTGGAAAACGAGCCCGTGCCTTCAATTTTGTGGCGCGGCGGAATACCACCGACCAGTTCCACGGCGATGTTGTCGGTGAAGAAGTGCATGAAGGCGAGACCAACGGTATCGGCTTCCTGGATCTTCGCACCGGTGTTCGGCACCGATTGATTGACGGGCGCGCCGCCAACGCTCTTGACGAACAGCGGGTCGCTCGAGCTGTTCGGCATCACGCGGAACCAGCCGAGGCTGACAACGTTGCTGCCGGCAGCCTGTGCATGCGCGGCGGTGGCAAGGATCATCCCGGCGGCAGCCGCCAGTGCTTTCTTATAGGCCATCTGTGTATGTGCTCCTGTGTCAGACGCATCCGAGTTAACCACGATTGGATCGTTTGCGGTGCGTTCTCAGTCTCCTCCCAGGCGGAAGGGATGGCCATTATCCCGTGTGATTGCTGTGGCTAGTACCCCTTTTCTAGAGGTTTCCTGTTACAAGCGGCAATACAAACGCGCTCAGCAGGCGCGTTTTGAGCACGATGCGGTTTTTTAAACGGCGGGCTGCTTCGACAGGGCCAGCGCGCATGCAGCCAGATCCCACAATGCGCTGCCGACACTCTTGAACACCACTGGCGAGGCCGGTGGCGCCTGTGTAAGTGTGTCGGGCGCCGCATCGACGCACTGTTGCAACGGCCGCACACGTGACCACGGAATGCCGGCTTGGAGCAGGTCACCAGCTTCGGCTTCGAGGTTGACCAGAGTGTCGGCATAGAGCCGATCCACTGTGGCGGCATGCACACACAGGCGTGGCGGCAACTCCGCCATGTCGGGCCGGAAGGCGCCCACTGCGGCAATGAAGTGATGTGGGCGCCAAGTTTCGCCGGCGGGATGGCCTGGCTCGGCCTGATCCGGCAGCACCGGTTGCGACGAGGGTGTCGCGGTAATGACCAGAGAGACGTGCGGAAGGACCCCGCGCGCAACTTGCGCCACGCCAGCCGCATCCCCGCCGACCAGCGCGATGGCGTCCATGCCCAACGCGCGAGCGTGGGCAGCCAGCCCCTCGGCACTGGCAGCCGTGCGCGCGATGATCGTCACGCGCCGCGTACCAAGCCCAACGCGAAAGGCCTCCAAATGCGCCCTTGCCTGCGCACCCGCCCCGATCAGCAGCAGATCCCCGGCTGGCTCCGGTGCCAGCAACCGCGCGGCCAACAGCGAGACCGCCGCAGTGCGATGCGCCGTCACGGTCGGGCCATCGAGTAACAAACGGCGCACGCCGGTGTGTGCGTCCATCACCACCACCTCACCGTGAATGGCTGGCAGGCCGCGCCCGGCGTTGTGCGGATGCACCGTAATCATTTTGGTGATGGCGATGTCGGCATTGGAGGCCGGCATCAGAAGCAAGCTGCCCCCGCTAGGCACAGGCATAACCAGGCGGGCCGGCGCCTGAGCATGCCCGGAACGTGCATCTCGCAGCACCTGGGCAATGGCATCGGCCAACGCGGCGTATGGCAGGCAGGCCGCCGTGCTCGCGGCGTCGAGGGTCTGCAGCATCGGGAGCTCCTGCAGCGAAGGGGGGCGGAAGCCGGCTATGCCGCCGAAACGATCCGGCGCGGAGGCGGCGCGACGCGGCGCGTCAGCAGCCCCGCGCTGATGAGAAGCTGGGCAGCGGCATAACTCCACCAGATGGCCAGCTCATGGTCGGTAAAGGGAAACACAAACACGCTGATGCCGATCATCGCGTCGGACGCGGCAAACGCCAGCGCACCCCAGGCGGTCAGCGGCCCGGGCAGGCGAGCCATAAAGGCCGCGCACACCATCGACGACAGCACAATCATGTAGGCGATGACCGGGCCTTTCAGCTCGCCGAGGCCCGGCCAGTACCAGATCAACATGCCGATCGACACGCCTATCATCGCCCCCACCCCCAACATGCGGATGGGCGATGACGCGCCACGCAGGCTCACCAGCACCCGCAGGTAGCACACGTGGGCGAGCAGGAAGCAGCCCAGGCCGGCAATGAACGAGAACGACAGCCACGGCAGCGCCAGCCACAGATCGCCCAGCGCGGAGAACACCATGGCGCCGATCAGCCAGCGACGTTCACGCGGCACCTCGTGCAGGGATGCCGCGCGTGCCAACAACAGCGCCATCAGCATCTTCCATAGCGGCTGCGCGACGATGCGCCCCGCCAGTGGCGTGCCCGGTGGCACATCCACGGCCACCATGGTCAGCATGCCGCCGTAGGTGACACCCGCCACCGCAGCGGCCACCCACCACGCGCGAACCCGTGCCGGCATGCCGTAGCCGCCAGTACGATGCGCCGGTGCGTGCACCGGATGCGTGGGGTGTCCTTCAACCATGGTGGTCTCCCGCTCAAGAGGGGTCGAGCGTCTGTGCAACAAAGTCATATCGGTGTGCAGCGTGACACGCCGCGCACCCTGGCGCAAGGCGCGGGGTTACCCACCCAGGTGGGATAGCGGTAACGCGCCGTCCCGCTTCAACGCGGTCAGCACGATATTGGAGCGCACATTGTCCACACCTGGCACACGCATCAGCTTACGCATGACGAATTCAGACAGCGCCGGCAGATCCGGCACCACCACGCGCAGCATGTAGTCCGCATCACCTGCCACGGAAAAACATTCCTGCACCGCGTCCAGCAGCAGGATCTCTTCGCGAAAGCGCTCGACGATGGCATCGCCGTGATGAGCGAGCTTGACGCTGGCGAACACCGTCACGCCCAGCCCCAGCCCCGTCGGCGAGAGCACCACCCGATAGCCCTCGATCACGCCTTCCGCCTCCAGCCGGGCCAAGCGCCGGCCAACCTGGCTGGCCGACAGGTGTACCTGCTCCGAGAGCTGTTGATGCGTGGCGCGACCGTCGCGCTGTAGCGCCTCCAATAAGGCCAGATCGAAGGCATCGAGGGAAATCATGCAAAACTCCTGCGTTGACAGGCTTGATTGTGCATGAATTCCGCACACCCAGCAGATTAGGCGATGGTTTTGCGGCCAATCCGCAGAGGCACGTCCATACACTAGGCGGATTCTGATTGCACTCGAGCCCAACCTGACCATGGCCATCGCAACCAACGCCCCCGCTGCCACCGCAAACGCCGCGCCCGCCGGCTTTACGGGCACCCTGACGGACAAACTGCGCGAGCAATTCGCAGAAGGCCTCGACGGCCAGACGCTGCGCCCGGATTTCACCATTGAGCAGCCGGTGCACCGCTACACCGCGGCGGACCACGCCACGTGGCGCACGCTGTACGACCGTCAGGAAGCGCTGCTGCCGGGCCGCGTGTGCGATGAATTCCTGCAAGGCCTGTCGACGCTGGGCATGCGCCGCGATGGTGTGCCGTCCTTCGACCAACTCAACGAGACGCTGATGCGCGCGACCGGTTGGCAGATCGTTGCCGTGCCAGGTCTGGTGCCGGACGAGGTGTTCTTCGATCACCTCGCCAACCGCCGCTTTCCTGCCAGCTGGTGGATGCGTCGCCCAGACCAGCTTGATTACCTGCAAGAGCCGGACTGCTTTCACGACATCTTCGGCCACGTGCCGCTGCTGATTAACCCGATCTTTGCCGACTACATGGAGGCCTACGGCAAGGGCGGCCTGAAGGCAGCCAAGCTGGGCCAACTCGACATGCTGGCGCGCCTGTACTGGTACACGGTGGAGTTCGGCCTGATCCGTACGCCGGCCGGACTGCGCATCTACGGCGCGGGCATCGTGTCGAGCAAGAGCGAATCGGTGTACGCGTTGGATTCCGCCAGCCCGAACCGCATCGGCTTTGACGTGCGCCGCATCATGCGCACGCGTTATCGCATCGACACCTTCCAGAAGACCTACTTCACCATCGACAGCTTCGAGCAGTTATTCGACGCCACGCGCCCGGATTTCACGCCGCTGTATGAAGAACTCGCCGCGCTACCGACGTTCGGTGCGGGTGATGTGGTGGATGGGGACCTCGTGCTGAACGTCGGCAATCGCGAAGGTTGGGCAGATACGGCGGATATTTGAGCGCTGACTATACTGCGCGCATTCACACGCAACTTCCGCTGAACACCATGATGCCGACCCTGAACGAAGACCAACGCAAGGCCCTGTTTGCCGAAGTGCCCGGCTGGACGCTGCAGAGCGACCGCGATGCCATCCAGAAGACGTTTACGTTTGCCGATTTCAACGCCGCGTTCGGCTTCATGACGCGCGTGGCGATCAAAGCCGAGCAGATGAATCACCACCCCGAGTGGTTCAACGTGTGGAATCGCGTGGACATCACCTTGTCCACGCACGATGCGAACGGCCTCACGCACCGTGATGCCGATCTCGCGCGCTTCATCGAGCAGGCCGCAAAGACCACCGGCGCGAAGTAGCCACCTCAATGCTGGCGCTCAGCCTCCGACGGCTATGCGCCACGCCTCATACGCCGCCCGCGCGGTGTCGCTCAATTGCTCCGGAGCGATGCGGGTGGCGCCTTGTACAATCATCAGCGCATACGGCTTGGCCAGCGCCGACGCCTCGGCACACAGGCGCAACTCCTCGCCTTCCGAAGGCGAACGGGCGCGCCAGTAATTGATGGCGGCCTCCAGGTCGGTGATGGTGAGCAGGGCATCGGTCATCGGGGCATTGTAGCGCTGCCAAACCGCACCGATCCTCCGGATCCCCCCATGCCCCCTTTTCCGCTCCGCATTCCGGACCGCATCGCATGCGCATCCTGCTGATTGAAGACGACCGCGCCATCGCCAGTGGCATCCATGCCGGGCTCACCCAGGCCGGACACCGCGTGCATGTCGTGCACGATGGTGTCTTCGCGACCGAGCAGCTGGCGCGGCAAACGCACGACTTGGTGATCCTGGATCTGGGTCTACCCGGCATCGATGGCATGACGCTGCTGTCGCAGTTCCGCGCACGTGACCGCGCCACGCCTGTGTTGATCTTGACCGCGCGCGATGGTCTGCTCGACAAAGTAAACGGCCTCAATGCCGGCGCCGATGACTATCTGCTCAAGCCGTTCGAGATGCTGGAGCTGGTCGCGCGCGTGGGCGCCCTGCTGCGCCGACGCAGTGATTCGGCAGAACCGGCTGCACGCCCCGACATTCTCGTCGGCCGGCTGCGCATGAGTGGCGTCGAGCGCCGCATCTTCGTGGATGCCGCGCCACTGGAATTGTCGCCACGCGAATTTGCCGTGCTGGAGCTGCTGATGCTGCGGCAGGGGCGCGTGGTGAGCAAGGTGCAATTGCAAGACCACCTCGCCAGTTTCGGCCACGCCATCGGTGAAGCCAGCCACGATGTGGTCGGCGACACGGCCATCGAGGTTTACGTGCACCGTGTGCGCCGCAAGATTGAGCAGTCAGAAGCGGAGATCGTCACCGTGCGCGGCTTTGGTTATCTGCTGCAGGCGCGCGCCGCGCAATAAACGCCACACCCGAGCCTCCACCTCCTAGCTGCCTGATCCCATGTTCAAGCGCCACCGGCCCGCCACCTCCGCGCCCGCCAATGGTGCGGTCAGCCTGCGCCTGCATCTGCTGCGCGCATTGGCGACGCCGCTGTTCGGCTTGATCTTGGGGACCGGTGCGCTGTCGTATTGGCTGGCGGCGCACTACACCGCACAGGTGTTCGACCGTGCACTGGTGGGCGTGGCCAATACGCTGGCCGAGCAATTGCGCCTGGCCGGTCCGCACGTGCCGGCGGCCAAGCTGTATGACATCGCACTCACCGCGCAGACGCTGGTGCAGAACAGCGGCGAGGACCGCATCTATTGGCGCATTGCCGGCCCCAGCGGCACGCTGGTCGGGCGCGACACGCCGCTGGGTTATGGCTCGGGCCAGGTGCGCATTGGCGAGGCACGCGTGTTCTATAGCTGGATCGACGGCAAGCAGGTGCGCGCCGTGCATCTGCTGCTGCCGGGCATGCGTGCCGAAGCGCCCAAGCCGCAATCGCCCCGCCAGCCGGTGCCGCCCGCACCTGGGGGCGATGCCACGCGCCCTGCCCTCGCTCCCACGCAGGCGCAGACCGCGCCCGCTGCCAATCCCCTCACCTTGCCCGATGCCGTGCCCCCCGAAGATGGCCTCGTCGTGGAAGTGGCTGAGTTGCTCGACCACCGCGACTTGGCCGCCAAGGAAGTGCTGCTGTCGGTGTCGATTCCGTTGATCGTGCTGCTGGCTGTGGGCGGCTTGATTCTCTCGCTGGTGCTCAAGGAAGAACTGCAGCCGCTGCAGACGCTGGCCGACACGCTCAACAAGCAGAGCGCGCAATCGGTGACGCCGCTGCCGCCTGAATCCGCACAGCGTGTGCCCGCCGAGTTGCAACCGCTCATCAACGCGATGAATGCGCTGCTGGCCCGCCTGCGCGATGCACTGGAAGCGCAGCGCACCTTCATCGCCGACGCGGCCCATCAACTCCGCACACCGCTCACAGCATTGAAGCTGCACGCCGATCGCGCCATCGAAGCCAACACACTGGAAGACGCTCGACCCGCGCTGCTGGAGTTGCAGTCCGGCGCCAACCGTGCCGTGCGCCTGTCTAACCAATTGCTGACACTCGCGCGTGCCGAACCGGGCATGACGCTCGATCAACTCGGGCCGCCGATGCGGGTGGATCTCGTGTCGCTGGCGTTCGATACCGGCGCGGAATGGGTGCCGCGCGCCCTGGCACGCGGACTCGATCTGGGCTTTGAGGCGTGGCCCCAGGAAGGCACCTCACCGGGTACCTTGCAAGCCCCCGTGCTGGCGAACGCGCTGCTGCTGCGCGAGGCCATCAACAACCTGCTCGACAACGCCATCAAGTACGTCCCCTCCGGTGGGCGCGTGACCTTGCGTGCCGGCATGGAAGCCGATGGTGCGTCGCGCTGGTGGGGCGTGGTGAGTGTGGAAGACAACGGCCCGGGGATTCCTGCCGAGCGGCGCGCCGAGGTGTTCGAGCGCTTCTTCCGTGGGGATGCGGATCATCAGCCTGGCCAACCGCAGGGCAGCGGTCTGGGCCTGGCCATCGTGCACGACATCGTGCGCTTGCATGGCGGCACCGTCGCCATTGACGACGCCGTTGCCAGAGATGGCAGCCGCGTGATGCGCTTCGTGCTGCGTCTGCCGCTGACAGACCCCAACGCCTAAGTGCCGCTCTAAGCGGCGCCCGGGCGGGCTTACTTCTTCTTGGTCTTCTTTTCCGGCGGCGCCAGCATCGTGCCGCGGCATTTCTTAGCACCGCAGCGGCACGCAAACTGTTCCTTCAGCGCCTTGGTCTGGCGGCCTTCGATGACGAGGCCGTAGTCGTAGAACAGCTCTTCACCGGGTTCGATGTCGCGCAGCGCGTGGATGAACACGCGGCCATCGGCTTCGCGCGCTTCGCAGTTGGGCTTGCAGGCGTGGTTGATCCAGCGGGCGCGGTTGCCGCCGAACTTGGCGTCAATCACGCTGCCGTCTTCCAGGCTGAAATAGAACGTGTGGTTCGGGTCGGACGGATCGTGCGGATGGCGACGCAGCGCCTCTTTCCACGAGATGTGCTCGCCCTTGTATTCGATGATCTTCTTGCCCTTGGCAATGCGCGCCACCGCATACACGCCGCGCCCGTGCACGCCCGATTCACGCACCTCGATGCGATCACGGCGGCGCAGTTTGGCCGGCGCCTCTTGCTTTGTTGGCGACAAGTCGGCCTGAACGGGTTGGGCGTCGGAAGGCAAGCGTGTCATGGGCGGCGGCAACAAAACAGGAACGTCGATCAGCGAAGCCGAGAGCCTACACCAAAAGCATGGCATCTCGACACGTGCGGCACGCCCTCCACCCTGCCTGTGGATAGCTCTTGTGGATAGCCGCTGTGGATAACTCGGCTTACCGCTGTGGATAACCCCCAGCAAAGCCTGTTGGCTGTCTGTGGCTGCCCTGTCGACGGTGTGGGCACAAGTGTGGCGAGGGTCGACAGGCGATGGAACGAAACCGGCAAGCTATCCACGCCGGGACACACACTGTGCTATCGGTTTTGCTTTCGGCAAGCCTTTGAATCCAAAGCGCTTTTGGTAGTTATCCACAGAAGATATCCACCGTTATCTACTACTACTATCTGTATACATAAAGAAAAAGGTAAACCCATCGATCGACTTGCGTCGTTCCTATCGACAAGCGAACCCGCCAGGCCAAACCTACTTTCCGAAACACCGTGCTGATGTGATGCGGCCATCGCGCAACCCAGGCCCCATGCGGCTTTGCGGAACCCATGTGCCATGCGCGGTTACAAAGCTCACATGCCGGCGCTGTTCGCATGCCGGTATCATGTCGCCCTTGGAGCCATCCCCCGGACGCTCTGTTGTCTGTTTTATCTACTCTAGAAGGGAGTCAAGCAATGACGAAAACCGAACTGATCGACGCCATCGCCAGCGGCGTAGACGGTCTGACCAAGGCCAAGGCCGAGCAGGCACTGAACGTGACGCTGCAAGCCATCATGGAATCCGTTGGCAAGGGCGATGCGGTCAGCCTCATCGGCTTTGGTACCTTCAGCCAAGGCGAGCGTGCCGAGCGCATGGCCCGCAACCCGCGCACCGGCGAAGAAATCAAGGTTGAAGCGGCCAAGACGGTCAAGTTCAAGGCCGGCCAGAAGTTCAAGGACGCTGTCAACGCCTAAGGTGATGACGACCCTGGCGTGACCGGATTGCCCGGCCCGCGCCAACGACGTGGCATGCCTTTGCATGCGTGACCAGCCCGCTGTGCTGGCGTACCACGTCGGAAGGCCTGTCTCCCCGTCAGGCCATCCTGCCCCTCTTCTCCCATGTCCCGCCCCTTCCAGCGCGTTCTGCGCACGGTTCTCCCGATTGTTCTGATTGCGCCGGCCTTCTGGTTTGCTGGCTGTACAACGCCCCCTGCGCGCCCGCAGGCCGAGCCGTTGCCCGACAACGAAGTTGTACAGACCACGCCCGGCGCCACAACGCGCCAGAAGATGATCGAGATCGCACTGACCGAATGGGATCGCTGGGGACGCCAGACCGTGCGCGTGGGGCGTGACGATACGTATTGCGTGGCTGGCGGTGGTTTTCCGGATCAACCGCAAGGTCGCTGGTTGACGGCCGACGATCCGACCCCCGCCCCTTCCGATGAAGAAGCCGGCGGCGACATGTCGGTGCCAAAAGCCAATCCTGCGGCATCGACATCCCCGGCAACACCCTGCCTGCGCTATCCCGACGGTACCGGTGGCGAGGCTACGGCGCGCGGCTGCAAGCTGGCCAAACGCTATTGGGGCATCGTCGGCAAGACGCCAACGTGCCAGCAACTAACCACTGGCGGCTGGGCGTGGTCAGCGGTGTTCATTTCGTGGGTGATGCGCAAGGCCGGTTTGCAGAACGACCAGTTCCTCACGGGCGCCACGCACGCCGAATACGTGACCGATGCGCGTGACCATCTGCTCAAGCATCCGGCCTTTGTGCTCGAACGTACCCCCGCTGTGCCCCGTCCCGGCGATCTCATCTGCACCGCACGCGGTGCGGATCGCTTCATGTCCGACCCGGCGGAGATCCGCTCGGGCATGACGCCGATGCACTGTGACCTGGTGGTCGAAGTGGACACGGTGCGCCACGAGGCCAAGGCGATCGGCGGCAACGTGCAGCAATCCGCCTCGATGAGTCTTATCGAGCTGAACGACGCCAACCAGATCGACCCGTACACCAACTCGGTCATGCAGTGGCTGGTGGTCCTACGCAATCAACTGCCTTAGTGTGATGACACGACTTTGCATCGTTGGCGCCGGCGCCGTCGGCGGTTACCTTGGCGCGAAGCTGGCGCAAGCCCAGTCGCCGATCAACGTACTGGCACGCGGTGCCACGCTGGAAGCACTGCAGACAGCAGGCCTGCAGCTGACCGAAGACGGCGCCACGCAATCCGTACCGGTACACGCGAGCGAGGATGCGCACGCCCTTGGTGTACAGGATGTCGTGATCGTGGCCGTCAAGGCGCCGGCCATGGAAAGCGTTGCGCAAAGCATCGCTCCCCTCATTGGCCCCGAGACCTGCGTGGTGGTGGCGATGAACGGCGTGCCGTGGTGGTTCTTCGATCGGCCCGGCCCGCTGGAAGGGTTGCGTTTGCAATCCATCGATCCGCATGGCCGGATTGCCGAATCGATTCCCACGAAGAACGTCCTCGGTTGCGTGGTGCACTTGACGTGCTCGACCCGTGCACCCGCACACGTTGTGCATGGGTTTGGCAAGCGATTGATCCTCGGTGAGCCAGCCGGTGGTGCCTCACCGCGCTTGGATGCGGTCTGCGCCCTCTTCGAACGTGCCGGCCTGCAGATCGAACGCAGCGAAGCCATCCAGCGCGACATCTGGTTCAAGCTGTGGGGCAACATGACGATGAACCCGGTGTCGGTACTGACCGGCGCGACGTGTGATCGCATCCTTGATGATCCGCAGGTGGCGGCGTTCTGCCTCGCAATCATGGAAGAAGCGAAAGCAATCGGCGCGCGTATCGGTTGCCCGATCGACCAGAGCGGTGAAGAACGTTGCGCGGTGACACGCCAACTCGGCGCGTTCAAGACCTCGATGCTGCAGGATGCAGAGGCCGGACGCGGCCCGTTGGAGATCGACGCGCTGGTGGCATCCGTGCGCGAGATTGGTCAGCACGTTGGCGTGCCGACACCGCAGATCGATGCCCTGTTGGGTCTGGTGCGCTTGCACGCCCAGACCCGAGGGCTTTACTGAAAGACCAACTGGAACGGCACGATTACGGAGCGAGCGCCGGGTGCTTCAGTGCGTGCGCCGTTTCGATCCACTGCTGGTGGTACGCGGCATCGTCGCGTTTGAGGCCGAGTTCACCGTTCTGATACGCCATCGCCAGGGCTTGCACGGCTTCGGGCAATTCGTGCTCGGCAGCATCCTGGTACAACGCCAGTGCGCGGGCTTCATCGCGCGGCACGCCATCGCCTTCGCGATACGCATTCGCCAGCATGAACATCGCGGCCGGAATCTCGTGGCGCGCTGCGCGATCGAACCAGTGTGCAGCCTGCGTCGTGTCGATGGCCGTGCCGTAGCCGCTGCGATACATCAGACCGAGGTAGTACGCGGCCGCTGCATCACCCTTGTCAGCCGACAGACGCAGCAAATGCAGCGCACGCGGATAGTCGCGGGCCACACCGCCAGTACCGAGCAGCAACGCCTTACCGAGCGACAACTGCGCATGTGCATCGCTCGGCGCAGCCGTCTCCAACCAACGCATCCCCTCATTGCGCAGTGAGCCGTCGTGCGCGCTGAGCAGGGCTTCACCCAACGCCGACTGTGCCGACACCGAGCCGCTGCGTGCGAGTTGACGCAACTGCTGCAGCGCTTCCGGTTCCATCGCCTGCACGACCATCGCGCGCCAGGACTCCAACTGTGTGGCGTCCACCGTCGGGGCCTGGCGTGCGTGCGACAGCCACCCGCCGACTGTCACGGCAATCGCCAACGCGGCAGCTACGGTCAGCATCGGCACCGACTGGCGCGGCGATTCAAAAGTCGGCGCACCGGCCCACGCGGAACGAAGAGATGGCATAGCTGACTCCGGCTTATTGCGTCAGGTCGATTTGATACACCGCCAGGCCCTTACCCGAGCCGTCATCCGCGGTCACTTGCGTGACGTTGGTGATGCCGGCGGCCGTGGCGCTGGCCAGCTTGTTGGGCGCTGAGGTGAACTGCACCTGCGCCACCGAGCTCGCCAGCTTCGTAAAGCGCCAGCTACGTTGCGAGCCGTTAGTCGCGCGCTGCACACTGCCGATCTTCTTGATGTACGCGATCAGCACATCGCGGTTGGCATCCGGCGAGGCATAGATCGTCTTGCTGCCATCCAGCCCTGGGAAGTTGCCGCCACCGCTTGCGCGGTA
This sequence comes from Ralstonia sp. 25C, assembly GCF_051904805.1. Lineage (NCBI taxonomy): Bacteria > Pseudomonadati > Pseudomonadota > Betaproteobacteria > Burkholderiales > Burkholderiaceae > Ralstonia > Ralstonia sp. 25C. The sequence goes on from NZ_CP196737.1 coordinate 1,962,966, forward strand.
GTTGTTGGTGGCCACGATGAACTGGCCTGCCGGATCAATTGTCGCGCCCTTGTATTGCAGGTTCTTGATGCGGCTACCCACCGGTTGCGTCACGTCGATCTCATACGTCAGGTTCGGGTCGGTGAACATGTCGAAGTTGTAGCCCGGGAACGTGCTCACCAGCTTCTGCACCGTCGCGCTGGTCGGGTCGATGGTGTTGAAGCGCTTGGCTGCGGTTTCCAGCCAGTTCTTGATGTCGGAGCCCGCTACCTTCACCGCGTAGACCGTGTTCGGATACAGGTAAAGATCGGCCGCGTTGTTGATCGCCAGCGGGCCGGCGGCCACATCGGTGAAGTCCGTGCCTCCACCAAAGCCGCTCTTGAACGGCGCGCTCACCGACAGCACCGGCAGCGACGCGTATTGCGGCAGGTTCGCCTGGATGTACGCCGACACGTAATCCGCCTGCGCCTGGTTGACGATCTCGATCGCGCCCGGGTCGCCCACATCGGCAAAGTACGTGCTCATGTTGAAGTCGGTGCTGCCCACCGGCGTCTTCACGTAGTTGATCGTGGCTTGGTGCTCGGTGGCGATGGCGGCCGAGACAGTTGGGTCTGCGGCCACGTAGGTCTTGTCGGCGTTTTGGATTGAGCGCGCTTCCACCGTGGTCTGCGTCTTGTCGACGGTCCAGTTCGACCCGTTGAACGTCAGGCCGAGCTTGATCACGCCCAGGTGCTTGCCCCAGTAGTTGGCCATCACGGTCGGCACGCCGTTCACAGTGCCGGCCACCTTATCCACACCCGGCAGGTTGAACTGGCTCACGGTGCTCTTCGCATCGGGGAAGAGCTGGTGCGAATGGCCGATCAACATCGCGTCGATACCCGGCACGGTGGAGAGCCACCAGCTGCCGTTTTCCATCGTCGGCGAATACGTCGAGTTATCCAGCCCGCCGTGCGAGATGGCGACCACCAGGTCGGCGCCCTTCGCGCGCATCTCGGGGATGTACTTGGCCGCCGTCTCCTTGATACCGACCGTGTAGACCTTGCCGTCGAGCCAACGCTTGTCCCAGCTCGTGATGGTCGGCGGTGTAAAGCTGATGATGCCGACCTTGACCGGTGCGCTGACGGTGCTGCCGTCCGGCGCCGTGGCCGTCACCGTTTTGGTGATGATGGTGTAGGGCTGGAACAGCGGCGCGTTGGTCTTTGCGCTCATCACGTTGGCCAGCACCTGCGGAAAGCTCGGCCCCGCGCATTTGGTTTGCGCAGACGGATCCGGCATGCCCGTCACGTTGAACGTGTTGCCCGTGACTTGCGATAGATACGGCAGGCCGTAGTTGAACTCGTGGTTACCGATGCCGCCGCCGTCGTACTTGGCCGCGTTCATCACCTTGTAGATCGCCAGCGTCTGATTGCAGGGGATGGGGCTCACCATCGCCTGATAGTCCGACAGCGCGGTGCCCTGGATGGTGTCGCCGTTATCCAGCAGCAGCGTGTTCGGGAATTGCGTGCGCGCCTGGTTGATGAGCGTCGCCACGCGCTCGAAGCCGAGCGAGTTGTCGGCCGCGAGTTTGAAGTAGTCGTACGACAGCACGTTGGTGTGCAGGTCGGTCGTCTCCAGCACGGCCAGCGTGGCCTTGGTGCCGGTCGGGGCCGCGGCTGCCGGGGTCGTATTACCGGTCGAACCGGTGGTCGTGGAATCGTCGCCGCCACCGCAGGCAGCCAACGACATCGACAGAAACACAGCAAGCGGCAACGCCGCCGGACACAACGGTCGGACTCGCATGGACTTCTCCCTGAAGATCTTTTTGGTATGCGTACTGCTGACTGCAGACAACGAACTACCGAGGTGCGTGTACGCGAGCGTGTGTGAACACGCGGGTAACCGTTTGCGCAACGCGAGAGAACTGCCGACTGGGCCGGGGGGCACAGAAGCGGAGAAGTATCAAAAGCGCGCGTGACGACGCTGTGACGATCGGATGACAGTTGCGCGAGCGCTGGGTGACGCGCGGCCGTGCGTTGCCTCCGCTACGCGCCCCCGCCAACAAGCTGCCGCACGGTCTGGACGATGGCCTGGATCTGCTCGGCAATGGCCGCCGCCAGCGAGGGCGATGGTGGCCGTGTCGCCGACATCTGCAGGACTGGGCGTTGCGACGGATCGTCACCCGATACCAGGTCGGTCACGAACGCACCCACGTTGATGCCGGCGCTGTCGATTTCGGTGCCGAGAAACGTCACCGCGGTTGCCGTGTGGTTGCTGGCGATGCCGTAGTGGTCCCACGGGAAGAAATAGCCCAGGTTGGGCGACTGTCCGCGCAGGGTCGTGATGAGCGCCTGGCTATCGTGCTCGAACATGGCCATGCGCGCCGCATCGCGCTGCGCGGTCGGTAGCGTGTCCACCTCGGGATAACGGCCGGCGTAGCTGAAGCGCGCAATGGTGGCGTCATGCAACGTGTCGGACAGGCCGAGTCGGTCCTGCGGGAACGCACGCGCCAGCGCGCCGTATAGGTTTCCGAGCGTTCGCAGATTGGCGCTGGAGCCGCCGACGGGCGTGTCGCGACGCAGACGGTCCAAGAGGCCGTCGGCACCCAGCATGCCCCAGTCCTGGAAGGCGACGGAATACATGCGGTACGCGTAGCTGTCGCTGCCATCGCCGTCCAGATTCACCGGGAACAACGGCCCGCCGTCATCCAGCAGCGCGCTCTGCCGGGGCTGCAGCGTGCTGCGCAGGAAGGCGTAATTCGCCATGGCGCCATAGCCGCCCGCGCTCAGGCCCCAGGCCAGCATCCTGTTGGGTTTGCCCAGGCCGTTGCTGTTCATCCAGGCCAGGGCGGCACGCGTGTTGGCCAACCCCGCGAAGTGCTGCAGCAATGTGTGCGCACTGTCGGCGGAAACGTAACTGCGGATCGCGCTGCCGGCGTGGACGTCGCCCGTGCAATACGGCAGGAAGACCTTGGTCCAGTTGGCGGTGGGCGGCAGCTTGCCGTCGCTGGAGCCGGCCAGCCACGGAATGTTGCCCGTGATGGCGCTCATGACCGGTGAGGCAATCTGGTTGACCCACCCCTGCGCTGGAATGGACCACAGATACCCTGCGGGGATGCCATCCGGATTCTTCGCGCTGATGGCACCGCCCTCGCCCGTGCAGCTGCCGTAGTCCGTGCATGCACCGCCAAACTCATAGGCGATCAGCAGGTTCCGGTCGTTGGGCGCAGGGGCACGGTTGACATAGAACCGATAGGGCGTGCCGTTACCACAGGTCGCGCCCGACGCTGCAGGCAGCGTGATTTCTTCCCATCGGTAAGCGGCCGCCGTTGCCACGCTGCTGACCAGCATGGCCGTCGTCCACAAGAGTGCCAGCCGCAGATTCATGTGCCATCGCATGATCGTCTCCGTGTCTGCTTGAAGGAGTGAGTCGGAACGCAAGCGGTCGGGCGCTTCAAGGCTCGGCCGGTGCACCGTCGTACAGCTGCGCGCGCAGCTGCTGCAGGCGCGTGCTCAACACCGCTTGGCGCTGCGGTGCCGGCACACGCTGTTCGACTTCCGTGGCAATCCGCACGCTTTCCTGTGCATAGCGCGTGTGGCGCGGGTCGTCTGCTGGAGAGGGCCCGACACGCTGCGCCGCGTATTGCTCAATCTGCGCGCGCAACCCGGCGACGAGGGCTTCGCGTGTCGCGGTGTTGGCGCTGGCGTCTTGCGCCAGCATGGCGGTGAGGACCAAGGCTTCCGCAGGCAGGATCTGGTCGTCGTGCAAGCGTGCGGGCAACGCTTGCAGCAGCGCGCGGGCGCGGCGTTCGCGCTCAGTGTTGGGCAGGGTGTCGCGCGCAGCGGTGTAGCTGGTCAGTTCGGTGCGAAAGCGCTCATAGGCGATGGCAGCCGGATCAGCGCGGCTGTCGCTCGTCGCGCCTGGCTGCGGGTGCGCCCTATCGCTTGGCAATCCCGTGGGTCGATGCGAGACGGTTGTCGATGGCGTCTGCGCAACCACTTCGGGTGCGGCCCGGTCGGCCTTCGCCGTATACACGCTGATGCCGGCAACCAATGCCGCGCCTGCCACGATCCACCAAGCCGTTCTCATGACGTCTCCGCGCTCGCCCGATGCTCCGCAGCCGCATGCCGATCTGCATGCGCTGCAGGGCAGTGTTGAATCGCATGCGGACCGCCTCGCGCACGGCGCATGCACCGCCGTCTGCGCCGCAAGATGCGCGCCTGAAGCGCGTCTCCATCGGCCAGTCGATTGGCGAGGCCAAAAAATTCAAGGCGTTTCGTCAACAACGTTAGAATGAGCCCATTTTTCCGCGTAGCCGTTCTATGTCTCAGAAGAAAGCGCCGTTGTTCGAGATTCGCAGCGGCACCGTCGATGCCCTGCTGCTGTCGCCGCGCACCGCCGACATGGACGCGCTGGCCGCCGAACTCACGCGACGCTTTGCCGACACGCCGGAGTTTTTCTCCAACGACGTGATCGCCATCGACGTGCGCCGACTGGCCGACGATGAGCGCCTGCCCATCGACCGTTTGGTGGAGACCCTGACCGCGCTGCGTGCCCGCGCGATCGGCGTGGTCGCCAGCCCCGAGCAGGCTGAGTGGGCCCAGGCGTTTGGCTTGCCGCTGCTGGATAGCCACGGCCGCCGCCCGCGTGGTGAGAACGCCAAGGACAACGGCGAAGCCCTGGACGCGCCCGAGCACGCCCAGGCGGCCGAAGCGCCGGCCCCGACTCCCGCCGTTCCTCCCGTTGATGCTGCGGCCATGCAGCCCGGCACGATGATCATCGATCGCCCCCTGCGTTCCGGCCAGCGCATCTATGCGCGCGGCGACCTGGTCGTCCTCGACATCGTGAGCGACGGCGCCGAGGTGATCGCCGAGGGCAACATCTACGTGTATGCCTCGCTGCGCGGCCGCGCGTTGGCGGGCGTGAAGGGCAACCTGGATGCGCGCATTTTCTGCACGTGCCTGGAGCCTCAACTGATTTCCATCGCCGGCATCTACCGCACCGGCGAAACCCCGTGGCCCGACGCCTACGCCAGCAAGCCTGCGCAGGTCCGGCTCGCGGACAACACGCTGGTTTTCGAACCGTTGCGGATGAAGTGACGCACCCCGTGCGCCGAGCGATTTAACTCACAGATATACGAGCCATGACCAAGATCATCGTAGTCACCTCCGGCAAGGGCGGCGTCGGCAAGACGACCACCAGTGCGGCGTTTTCCGCCGGCCTTGCGCTGCGCGGTCACAAGACCGCCGTCATCGACTTCGACGTCGGCCTGCGCAACCTCGACCTCATCATGGGTTGCGAGCGCCGCGTGGTGTATGACCTGATCAACGTGATCCACGGTGAGGCCAACCTGAACCAGGCCCTCATCAAGGACAAGAAGTGCGAGAACCTGTTCATCCTCCCCGCCTCGCAAACGCGCGACAAGGATGCACTCACGCGTGACGGCGTCGAGAAGGTGATCGAAGGCCTGAAGGAAATGGGCTTCGAATACATCGTCTGCGATTCGCCGGCCGGTATCGAATCGGGCGCGCTGATGGCGATGTACTTTGCCGACGAAGCGATTGTCGTGACGAACCCGGAAGTGTCTTCCGTGCGCGATTCCGACCGCATCCTGGGCATCCTGTCGTCCAAGTCGCGCCGTGCCGAGCGTAGCGAGGAGCCGATCAAGGAACACCTGCTGCTCACGCGTTACAACCCGAAGCGTGTGTCCGAAGGCGAGATGCTGTCGCTCTCCGATATTCAGGAGATCCTGCGCATCAAGCTGATCGGTGTGATTCCGGAATCGGAAGCCGTGCTGCAGGCCTCCAACCAGGGCCTGCCCGCCATCCACCTGGAAGGCTCCGATGTGGCCAACGCCTACCACGACGTGATCGACCGCTTCCTGGGCAAGGAAAAGGAACTGCGCTACGTCGAATACAACAAGCCGGGCTTCCTGCAACGCCTGTTCGGCGGCGGAAAATAAGGAGACGCACACCCATGTCGATTCTGTCTTTCCTGCTGGGCGAGAAGAAGAAGACTGCCAGCGTCGCCAAGGAACGCCTGCAGATCATCCTCGCCCATGAACGCACCGCTACCGGTGCCCCTGCCGACTACCTGCCCGCGCTGCAGCGCGAGCTGGTGGCTGTGATCTCGAAGTACGTGAAGATCGGCAACGACGACATCAAGGTCAACCTCGAGCGCCAGGACAACCTGGAGGTGCTGGAGGTGAAGATCGAGATTCCGCAGGCCTGATCACCATGCCCACCCTGCCGCCCACGGATGCACTTGCGCATGTCTGGGCGGCACTCGGCCAGCCGGCTGATGCGCTTTCGCGCGTCGAACTCACCGGGACGGAGCCCGCGCTGCCGTCGTCGTTTGCGGTGGGCACGCTCGCGCAGAGCACCATTGCTGCCGCCGCATTGGCTGCGGCGCAGGTCGATACGCTGCGCACCGGCCGCGAGCAGACGGTGTCGGTCGACATGCACCACGCCGCGCTGGAATTCCGCTCCGAGCGCTACTTTCGTGTCGACGGCCAACTGCCGCCCGAACCGTGGGACAAGATCGCCGGGCTGTACCGCTGCGGCGATGGCCGCTGGGTGCGCCTGCATACCAATTTTCCGCATCACCGTGACGGCGTGCTCAAGCTGCTCGGCTGCGCGTATGACCGAGAGTCCGTCGCTGCCGCGCTGAGTCAGTGGAAGGCGGAAGCGTTTGAAGACGCCGCCGCGCAGGCGGGTATGGTCGTCACCGCGGCCCGCACGTTTGACGAGTGGGATTGCCATCCGCAAGGCATGGCCGTGGCCCGTCAGCCGCTGATGACGATCGAACGCATCGGCGATGCGCCCGCGCAGCCCTTGCCCGCGCATGCCGATGGCCGACCGCTATCAGGCGTACGCGTGCTCGATCTCACGCGCGTGATTGCGGGGCCCGTCTGCGGGCGTACGCTCGCGGCGCATGGCGCAGATGTGCTGCTCGTTACCGGGCCGCATCTGCCGGCGATTCCGCCACTGGTGATCGATACCGGGCGCGGCAAGCGCTCCGCGCAACTCGACTTGCGCGATGCGGCCGGCGCCGAGCAACTGCGCACGCTGCTGCGCGATGCGGACATCTTCGTGCAGGGCTATCGGCCGGGCGGCTTGGCTGCCCTCGACTTCAGCCCCGAGCGTGTTGCGGCACTGCGCCCCGGCATCGTCTATGTGAGCCTGTGCGCGTACGGCTACGAAGGACCGTGGGCCAATCGGCGCGGTTTCGATTCTCTCGTGCAGACCGCCAGCGGTTTCAACTGGGCCGAAGCGGAAGCGGCCGGCAAGGACAAGCCGCACCCACTGCCCGCGCAAGCGCTGGATCACGGCGCGGGCTACCTGATGGCGGCCGGCGCGATGACCGCCCTCGCGCGCCGCATGACCGAAGGCGGCAGCTGGCATGTGCGTGTTTCGCTCGCGCAGACGGCGCACTGGCTGCGCAGCTTCGGCCGCCTGGCCAACGGCTTCGACGCGGCTGACCCGCGTTATGAAGACATCGGTACGTACCTCGAAACGTCGCCCTCCGGCTTTGGCGCACTCACGGCATTGCGCCACGCGGGCCAGCTTTCCGACACGCCGCCGCACTGGACACTGCCGACCGTGCAGCTGGGGACACACCCCGCGCGGTGGTAGCCGCAGTGGTAGGATGCGCGCCTACCGTTTTCTCTGCCTGCGCCTGATACTCCGGGCGCACATGGCCCGCCGATGCTCAGCTACCGTCACGCCTTCCACGCCGGCAACCACGCCGATGTCCTCAAACACGCCATCGTGGTGCAGTTGCTCGACTACCTGACGCAGAAGGACAAGCCGTTCTGGTACATCGACACGCACGCGGGCGCGGGGCTCTACGCGCTCGACCACGAGTGGTCGCAGAAGAAGTCTGAGTTTGAGACCGGCATCGGCCCGTTGTGGCGCGCGGCAGAAGCCGGCGAGACGCTACCGCCGCTGCTCGATGCGTATTTGGACCAGGTGCGCGAACTGAACCCGAAGGGCGAGCTCAAGCACTACCCCGGCTCGCCGTGGCTGGCATGGCAGATGCTGCGCGATGCCGATCGCCTGCGTCTGTTCGAGCTGCACAGCAGCGAGATCAAGGTGCTGTCGAACAACTTCCGCGGTGCGGGTCGCAAGGTCATGCTGTATGACGGCGATGGCTTTGCCGGCATCAAGGCGATCCTGCCGCCCCCACCGCGCCGCGCGCTGGTGCTGATCGACCCGTCGTTCGAAGACAAGCACGACTACGCGCGCACCGTGCAGGCGCTGCAAGACAGCCTGCAACGCTTTGCCACCGGCATGTATGCGATCTGGTATCCGCTGGTGCAGCGGCGCGAAGCCGCGCAATTTCCCGCGCGCTTGAAGCAGCTGCGACTGACGGATTGGGTGCATGTCACGCTCACCGTGAAGCACCCGGTGGAGGGCGGCCTGGGCCTGCACGGTAGCGGCATGTTCATCGTCAACCCGCCGTGGACGCTGAAGGCGCAACTGCAGGAAGCCATGCCCACGCTGGTGCGCCTGCTCGGCCAGGACGACGGCGCCAAGTTCATGCTGGAAGGCGAGTCGAGCTAAGGCAGTCGTCTTAGCTAAGCCGTGTCTCTAGAGATCGTCCGGCGCGTTCTGCGCTGGGTGCGACGCCAGCGGGTACCTCTCCAAATCCTCAGCCACCTGGGCGATGCGTTTGGCCGCTTGCGTGACCTCTCGCACGCCAATGGCGCCCAGGTTCCGCGCCGTTTGCGTGGCGTGAATCTGCTGGCGTAACGGCGCCATCAGGCGTTCACCGGCACGTACCCGTTCGGCGGCCTGCCGCGCTTGGGCGCCACGCCGCTTCGGTGCCAACTTGGTGGCGTCCGGCGGTTCGGACATCTGATGTTGAACGTGCTGTGCAAAGCGGGTGGAGATGACCGGCGTGGCCGCGTAGACCACAGTGTTTGCGCGCGAGAAATTACGCCCCCAATGCTCCATTGCCGCGTGCAGATTCGTTTGCATCTGTTCGTGCTGATCGTGCAGCAATTCGGCCATCTCCGCGTGGGCCTGGGCGCCGGTCCTCCGGTTGTACTGGCGCTCGATCCCGACGTCGTATTCGCCGCCGGCAAACGCACCGTCCACCGCGAAGATGGCCGGGCCCTTGCCCCAAGGGTCCATGACGATGTCGTGCTCCGGGTCACGCGCATTGCTGCTGTGCCATTGCGCCCAGCGGTGGTCCGTCGTTGTGCTACCCACCGCGTATGCGTATTCGCCGCTGTCCAGTTTGGCCGCGTGCAGGAAGGCGGCCACGTTGGCGTGCTCGCCGCAATTGCCGGCCTGCGCAGCCATGGCGCCTGCGACGATGCGCATGCCCTTAGGGTAGTCGGGTGGAAGCTGCCGCTTTACGAAGCGGCCTGCCTGCGCGCGGATCGCGCTCTGGCCGTTGCTGTCATTGATATCGACGACGACATTGCCGCGGCCATACGCCAATGCCTGGCGGGTTTCCATGACGGTCTCGTTCGCACGCTTGAGCCGATCGAGTTGAGCGCCTTCCACCGGCCGGCCGACGATCTGGCGGCACTGCACATAGCCGCCCAGTTGGCATTCGCCATCGGACAGCGCCTTGCGCGTGTCGGGCGCCAAGGCGCTGATCTCGACCTGCCGCTCGCGAATACGTTGGCCTTGGAAAGTCGCCAGACCTTGCAATGTTACGGAAGCACGGCGAGGTGCGCGTGCTTCCGCCGTGTCAGCGGCATGACTCGTTGAAGTGGACGCGGTGGATTCTTCTGTGGGCCGCGTCGGGCGGAAGCAGCCGAGTATCGATCGCAGTGGGGAAGGCATGGGCGGCTCCAATGATTGCCAGACACGCAGGGGCGGAAGCAGCTTAGGGCGCGATGGCGCACAACGAATGCTGCGGCGCGAAGCTGAGATGCGACGGGCGAAGCGGCCCGGTGATGCCGTCAGAGTTACATGGGCGGCCGTGCGTGCCGCATCTAGCTATCGCTTGCCGCATCTATTGGTTTAGCGCCCCGGTCGCCGGGGCGGTGTGCCCGTTGTTCGGCGCGATGGTCAGAAGGCAGGGTAGCGTTCCGTGCCAATTAACAACCTTTGACGGAAGGCCGGTTTCATAAGACCTAACGTTGGATCCCATAAATAAAACTATAGGAGATCGGATCTAACATTCCTCGAGATGTAAGTCATCTTTGATTCTTCGTTTCCGAGCATTCCGCCGGATCGAATCCACTCAAATTCGTCTTATGAAAACAACCTTGTTAATCAAGGCGGGACTTCTTTTTGCCTTGATTTTTTCGCCTTACGCATCGCATGCGCAATCCAATCCTGCCACGGAAAGGGCGATTACCGCGTATTTCAATCAGCGCGCCAATCAACAATTCACAGAGCCGTATCGAGGCATTACCCGCAACGGGGATGACTTCGAGCGCGTCATCATTGGGCAAATCGCACGGGCCAGAAGCAGCATTGATGTGGCCGTGATGGGGTTAACGCTTCCGAACATTGCGCGCGCACTAGTGGATGCTAAACAGCGCGGCGTGATGGTCAGAGTCGTGATGGACAACGACTACAACCGCAACTGGATCGATCTCTCGATTGACGAGGTCGGCGGCTGGGATGACGCTTCAATGGATTGTTCCCAGTCAGGCAATGAAAATGGCTTTCGATGAGGTTCTAGAGTTCAAGATACCTATTTCAGTTGTGCTACCCAGTAAAGAGGTAGAAGATGCACTCAAAAGAGGTTCAAATTCATCTGGGTCGTTTTAATTGTTAAGTTAAAATATGAAATTCGAAAATTATAGAATTAAATGTATTTGGCGAGACAGAATACAAAGTGCCGGAGAGTGTGCAACTCTGTTAAAAGATTTTGTAAGTGTTGAACGTGCAATTGTTCCTGAATTTGATTGGTATTATGGGGACTATCGCGCAAGGTTGTTTGAATTTCCTGGCGATATATCGGAGATTAATAAAAAGGTGATCTCTCCCGGAAATGGTGATCGTAAAGGCGTTCCCTTGGATAGAACGTACCCGGTGGGATTTAGTGCGCTGCTTGTGAGTGCCAAGAACAATTGCGCCGCGATCTTGGCTTCTTTAGGGAAGCTAGGCGAGGATCTTTTGAATAGTGTAAGTATTGATTTCCCCACCAAAGGTCCAATCGCCGAAGCGATTCTCAACGCTTCCACGCTTGAGCGACTGTTCGTCGCCACCGTGAAGTGCTGGAAGCCGGATTGGGCCTGGATCGACTACACCGATATCAACGACAAGGACCGTTCGATACCACCGGTGTATTGGTTTCTCTATGGCAACAAGCCAGAGGAGAGCGTGCCTTCGTTGCCAGAGCCTGCCGAGGTTCATGCGATCGATTCGCTGGGCACGTACATCGTGACGACGCGCGAACGGTACGACCGCACAATGCCCGCCCATCGAGACAAAAGTGACGCCGTCAAGCAGCGGCTGCGGGATGCGAACTGGCTGCCGCCTCCGGTGGGCTGAAGACACGCATGTCACTGCCCTGCCACACGTTCGTGCTACCTAGTCGGGCTTAGACTGGCATTGCGCCGCCCCTGCGCAGCGCCCCATCATCAGGATTGGCAGGAGCAACACACCATGAGCGAACGCGACGCAGCGCGGCAGGCACGCCTGCACGAAGACCTCCTCGATACGCTGGACGAGGAGCTGGAAATGGAGATCGACGATCGCCTGCTCGACGGTGAGGCCGGTGTGAGCCAGGAGGCTCGCGACACGCGGCGCATGTACTTCCGCGAGCTGTTTCGCCTGCAGGGCGAACTCGTCAAGCTGCAGGACTGGGTGATCGAGACGGGCCACCGGCTCGTCGTCATCTTTGAAGGGCGCGATGCCGCTGGCAAGGGTGGCGCCATCAAACGCATCACGCAACGGCTGAACCCGCGCGCATGCCGCGTGGCCGCCCTGCCCGCCCCCACCAGCCGCGAACGCACGCAGTGGTATTTCCAGCGCTACGTGGCGCACCTGCCGGCCGCCGGCGAGATCGTGCTGTTCGACCGCAGCTGGTACAACCGCGCCGGCGTGGAACGCGTCATGGGCTTCTGCACCGACGAGGAATACGAGGAGTTCTTCCGCTCCGTGCCCGAGTTCGAGAAGATGCTGGTCCGCTCGGGCATCCAGATCGTCAAGTACTGGTTCTCGGTGACGGACGAAGAGCAGGAAGTGCGATTCCAGAGCCGCATCGACGATCCGCTCAAGCAGTGGAAGTTGAGCCCGATGGATCTGGAAAGCCGCCGCCGCTGGGAAGACTACACGCGCGCCAAGGAGGCGATGCTGGAGCGCTCGCACATCCCCGAATCGCCATGGTGGGTGGTGCAGGCCGACGACAAGAAGCGCGCGCGACTGAACTGCATCCACCACTTGCTGGCGCAGGTGCCCTACCAACCCGTGCCGCGTCCGGCGGTGGTGCTGCCCGAGCGCGTGCACCACGCGGAATACATCCGCCACCCCGTGCCGGACGAGATGATCGTTCCGAACGTGTACTGATCGGCGCGAGGTGACGATTTCGTATCGAAGCCGTGTCCGGTGATGGCCGGAAATTACACCGTTGCCCGGATCTCGAAGCCCGGCGGCACGGCCTCTTGCTCGCCCGGCGCGACCACCAGGTGCGCGACCTGCGCGCTGTCCGGCCCCTCCCACATCCATTCGCGCATGCGCAGCACGTTCACTTCGGGCCCCGCCAAATAGGCTTCGACGGCCCCATCGCGGCGGTTGCGCACCCAGCCGCGCAGGCCGAGCAGGCGGGCACGGTCCGCACAGGCCGCGCGATAGCCCACGCCCTGGACCCGGCCCTGTACGGTGACGATCACTTGTGCAATGGCGGACATGGCGGCCTCCCGGGCAAACAGCCGACGATGGGCCGGCGATGTGTTGGGCAAAACATGACAAGCCAGCTCTGTCGTATCTCTGTCACATTTCTGGAATGTGACGTTGTCAGACTTGTCACAGTGCGGCGGCATTGGATGTTACGCAAGGTAAACTAGGCGGCTTGCCGCCGGGTGCCAAGCAGCGTTTGCAAAAGCAAGCTGCCCTGCCAATGACGCCACGTACCGCGCCACGCCCGACCCGCGATTTGACTCCGCGATTTCCATCCCGCGCCTTTGGGCTCGGTCTTCAGTCCCGGTATCCAGAATGCAGCAGAACGACAACGAAACCACCATCCGGGGCCGCTTTGGAACGAACCTGAGCGTCAACTTCAGCAATCTGCTGACCGCGCCGCCCAACCGGTTTGACCTAGCCCTGCTGCCGATCATCCTGGCCGCCATCGTGCTCGTGGCGTATGCCGCCAAGCAGATGAACGTGCCCTACACGCCCGGTGAGACGCAACTGGACGTCAGCCTTGACGTGGCGCAACTGCCCTACTACCTGCTGCGCACCAGCATCCGCATGCTGCTGGCGCTGGGTGCGTCGCTGGCGTTCTCGTTTGCGTTCGCGGCCATTGCATCGAAGAACCGTACGGCCGAGAAGGTGATGGTGCCGGCGCTGGACATCCTGCAATCGATTCCGGTGCTGGGTTTCCTGTCGATTACCGTCACGGGCTTCATTGCGCTGTTCCCGGGCAACCTGGTGGGCGTGGAATGCGCGGCCATCTTCGCCATCTTCACGTCGCAGGCGTGGAACATGGCGTTCTCGCTGTACCAATCGTTTCGCACCATCCCGACCGACCTGGAAGAGGCGGCCACGGTGTTCCGCCTGTCCAAGTGGCAGCGCTTCTGGCGCTTGGAAGTGCCGTTCGCCATGCCGGGCCTGCTGTGGAACATGATGATGTCGATGTCGGGTGGCTGGTTCTTCGTGGTGGCATCGGAAGCGATTTCCGTGTCGGGCCACGACATCAAGCTGCCGGGCATCGGTTCGTATATCTCGCTGGCGATCCAGCAGCAGAACCTGCCGGCCATCGGCTGGGCGATCCTCGCCATGCTGATCGGCATCCTGCTGTATGACCAACTGCTGTTCCGCCCGCTGATTGCCTGGGCAGATCGCTTCCGCTTCGATGCGATGTCGTCCGAGCGCGAGCCGCAATCGTGGCTGCTGGACCTGCTGCGCCGCTCCGAGTGGGTCAAGGCACTGCTCGAGCGCGGCGCCGCGCTGGCCGAGCGCACGCTGGCCTGGGGCGCTGAGCGCACGCGCCCCACGGCGGCCGGCGGCAACGGTTTCCTCCCGCGCTTCCCGTGGTCGCACCGTGTGGCCGACGTCATCATCATCCTGGCAGCGCTGGCGGCGATGGCACACGTGCTGCAGTTCGTGCGCTCCGAGGTCGGTTGGGCCGAAGTAGGCCACGTACTGTGGCTCGGTTTCCTGACCATGACGCGCGTGATCCTGCTGATTGCCTTGGCTGCGCTGGTGTGGGTGCCGATCGGCATCCGCATCGGCCTGAATCCGAATGTGGCGCGCATCGCTCAGCCGGTGGCGCAGTTCCTGGCGGCGTTCCCGGCCAACCTGATGTTCCCGCTCGCGGTGATGCTCATCGCGCGCTTTGCGCTCAACCCCGAGATCTGGTTGAGCCCGCTGATGATTTTCGGTACGCAGTGGTACATCCTGTTCAACGTGATTGCCGGCGCGACGGGCATCCCGACCGAGCTGAAGTTGGCCGCGCGCAACTTCGGCTTGCGCGGCTGGCTGATGTGGAAGCGCTTCCTGATCCCGGCCGTGTTCCCCAACCTGCTCACGGGGCTGGTGACGGCCGCCGGCGGTTCGTGGAACGCCAGCATCGTGTCCGAGTACGTGACGTGGGGCGACCGCACGCTGGTGGCCACGGGCCTGGGCAGCTACATCGCCGAGATGACATCGAAGGGTGACTTCCCGCGCATCGCGCTGGGCATTGTGGTGATGAGCCTGTTCGTGGTCGGCTTCAACCGCTTGCTGTGGAACCGGCTGTACGACATCGCGCAAGAGCGCACCCGCCTCTAAGACGAACGCGACCTTATTTAGCAGAGAGCATCAACATGGCTACCACTGGCGAATCTGTCATCGAGCTGCGCGGCGTCTCGAAAATCTTCCGCACCGCAGACCACACCGACCGCGCCGTGCTCGAAGGCGTGGACCTCAACCTGCGCCAGGGCGAGATCGTCGCCATGCTGGGCAAATCGGGTTCGGGCAAGTCGACCCTGCTGCGCATCATGGCGGGCCTGGTGCGTGCTGACCGCGGCCAAGTGCTGTTTCGTGGGCGGGAGTACACCGGCCCGGTGCAGGGCATTGCGATGGTGTTCCAGTCGTTCGCGCTGTTCCCGTGGCTGACGGTGCAGCAGAACGTCGAACTGGGTTTGGAAGCGCAAGGCGTGCCCAAGGCCGAACGCGAAGAACGCGCCGAGCAGGCCATCGACCTGATCGGCCTGTCGGGTTTCAACAGCGCCCTGCCGCGCGAACTCTCGGGCGGCATGCGCCAACGCGTCGGTATCGCGCGCGCGCTCGTCACCGAGCCCGATCTGTTGCTGATGGACGAAGCGTTCTCAGCGCTCGACGTGCTGACCGGCGAGAACCTGCGCGACGAAATGCTCGACCTGTGGGAAGACCGCCGCACCAACATCAAGAGCATCCTGATCGTCTCGCACAACATTGAAGAGGCGGTGATGATGGCCGACCGCATCGTCATCCTCTCCAGCGACCCGGGGCGTATCCGCGCCGAGGTGCGCGTGCCGTTCCCGCGCCCGCGCAACCGTGACTCCGCTGCTGTGCGCAACCTCATCGACGAGGTGTACGGGCTGATGACCTCACCGCAACGCGTGGGCGTGCACGTGGGCGTGGAGCCCGCCGCCGAACAGCTCGCCTACCGTCTGCCCGACGCCGAGATCGGCCAGATGGAGGCCATTCTCGACCTGCTGGTCGAAGCGCCGTTCAACGGCCGCGCCGACCTGCCGCACCTGGCCGAAGAAGCCGGCGTGACCGACGACGACCTGCTGCCCGCCTGCGAAGCGTTGTCGCTGCTGCAGCTCGCCACCATCGAGCGTGGCGACATCATCGTCACGCCGTTCGGCAAGACCTACATGGAAACCGAGCCGCCCGAGCGCAAGGTGCTGTTCGGCCAGAAGCTGCTGGAGCGCGTGGCCCTGGCCGCGCACATTCGCGCCGAGCTGGAGGCCAATGAAGACGGCGAGATCCGTGAAGAACACGTGCTCCGGGAGCTGGAGGCCTACCTCAAGCCTGAAGAAGCCGAGCGCGTGCTCAAGATCGGCATTGAATGGGGCCGCTATGGCGAGGTGTATGAGTACGTGTACAACACCGGCATGCTGACCCTGCCCCGTGAAGAGCGCGAGGAACGCGAGGAGCGTGAGGCGCAGGAAGGTGGGGATCAAGCGCAGTAACGACCACGCGTGACGCCGAAACAAAAAGAGCCGCATCAAGCGGCTCTTTTGCGTTCAAGCGTTGGATCAGCGACGCCTCATCACCACCCCCAGCGCACCCCCGCCTTGCCGTTCACGCCGTGCAAGCGACGATCCGCGCTGACCTGATACCCCACGCTGGCATAGAACACGCCGTTCTTGGCCACCTGCGCGGTCAGCCCGCCCGTGAGCTCCAGCGTCGTACGCGGCAGCTCCGAGGTGAACGGCACGAAGCCACCGTCCGGCGACGACATCTGCGTGCCAGTCTCGCCGCGGAACTCGTGCCACACGTTGGCGCGCACCCACGCGGTGTGCTGACGGTCTGGCGATTCGCCCCAGCGCTTGCTCACGCGCACACCCAGGCGACCCAGCATCGAGTTCACCGAGTTGAACTGCACATCAGCGGCGCCATCGTTTGCATCGGCAAAAGCGGAACGCTGATACACGAGCTGCGCCTGCGGTTCGACACGCCATTGGTCTGACAGCGCGACGGGGTAGCCGGCTTCCAGCGACGCGGCATAGCCGAGTGCATGCGTCTTCAGGCCGTTCACGCCGTGCGGCGTGGCATCGGCGTCGTAGCGCGTGCCCTGCACCACGCCATCCAGATACCAGCCCGACGGACCGAAGTGCGTCCAGTACAGGCCGACCGTGTTGGCGTTGACGCTGTCGCGGCCGGCGTCTGCGCCATCGGCGTGCGTGACGTCTGCGGCGATGCGGCCAGTGGCGAAGTAACCGCCGGCGTGATCATGGCTGCCGTCTTCGCGCTGGCGCTGGTACACATCCGCGCCGACCTGCACGCCACCAAAGTCGTAGCTGAACGCCGGGCCCTGGCTGCCGTAGACACCGTTGCCATCCGACATGCGGCTGCCCTTCTGCGCGATGACGCGTGCCCAACCACTGCGCAGCACGGGCGATGCACCTGCGGGTGCTGCAGCCTGGTTGCTCTCTTCGCCCACGCGCTCGTGCAGCGTGTCGAGCAGCGCACGGCCGTACAGCAACGTCAGTTGCGGAATGGCGGTGTAGAGCGAGACCTCCGGGCGCAGCGCCGGCTGCGTGGTGCCTGCGTTGTTCGCGTCGGGCGTGCCGGCGTTGGTGCCCTGGGTCAACGTCTGCAAGGTCCGCAGATACCAGCTGTCTGCGCTGGCCGAACCGCCGCGTTGCAGCGTGTACTCATACGGGCCGGCAACGACGCGGTTGGCGAGTGCGAAGGCGTTGGCCTGCGTGGTCGCGCCATTGATGGCGCTCACGACTTCAATGCCATCGCCCGTGGTACGCGCGCCGGCACCGCCCGCATTGGTGACGCGCACCGATGTATTGCCACTGGCCGTGCCGCCCGAGATGACGAGCTTGTCCGTCGGCGAGTTGTCGGTGCCCAGCTTGGTGTTGATGGCCAGCACACCGCCATTGCCGACGTAGTTGCCATTGACCACCAGCTTGTTGCCCACGCCTGCACCGCCGATCTGCACCGTACCGGCGTTCGTGAGGGACCCGTTGATCGTCAGGCTGCCGCTGCCCGTGTTGGCAAATGCGGCCAGCGCATCGGCCACCGCCACCGTGCCGTTGTTGGTGACGGCACCGCCGACCGTGCCATAGCCGCCCAGCGTGGCATTGGCGGCCACCTGCACCGTGCCGCTGCCCGTTGCCATCGTGCGCAGGCTTTCTGGTGCGCGGGACCCCGATCCGCCATAGAGCGCTGCACCCGCGTGCGCCGCGTCGCCCACTGCCAGCGCGCCGCTGCTGACTACGGTATTGCCCAGGTACGTGTTGTTGGCCGTCAGCACCGTGGTGCCCGTGCCGGCCTGCGTGACGCCGCCCGTGCCCGAGATGGTGCCGCCAAAGGTGAACACGTCCGCACGGTTGAACACCAGCGTGCCGTTGTTGGCGACGTTGCCTGCCACGCTGCCCGACGTACCGCCGTTGCCCAACTGCAGCGTGCCGGCGGAGATGGTGGTGCCACCCTGGTACGTGTTGTCAGCCGTCAGCACCAGCGTGCCGCTACCCGCCTTGGTGAGCCCGCCTGCGCCCGTCACACCCTGGCTCACGGTCGACGTAAAGCCCTGTGTATCGATGGTGCCGTTGGCCGCGGTGATGCTGATGGCGCGCGTGGCCGCCACATCCACATTGCCCGTCAGTTGCAGCGTGCCGCCGTTGAATGTGAGCGAACCTGACGTGCCACCCAGGGCGCTATCCGCACCGATGGCCAGCGTGCCCTGCGTGATGGTCGTGCCGCCGGTGTACGTATTGCCCGCACCCAGCGTGAGCGTGCCGGTGCCTGTCTTTTCCAGCGCGCCTGCACCGACGATCTGGCCGGCATAGCTGCCATCCACATCCTGCTGGAAGCGCACCAGGCCATTGTTCGTCACGGCCTTCGTCATGCTCAGCGCGTCGCCCTGCAGCGTGCCGCCGGCATCTACTTGCATCGTGCCGGTGTACGTGCCGTTGTTGCCCTGCAGGATCAGCGTGCCCTGCTGCACCTCGGCATTGGTCACGCCCATGCTCGCCAGGGTCTTGGAGAGCGTCCACGTGCCGCTGTCCTGTTTCCGCAGGGTCTGGAAGTTCGTGATGGTGCCCAGGGTGTCGCTGCCCGTGCCGTTCAGCGTGATGACGTTGGCGCCGCCCCCGCCATTGATATTGCCGCTCACCGACGAGCCGGTATAGAGGTGCAGCGCGTCATTGCCACCGGCAAAAATGAGGTTGCCGATTACCCGCCCGCGGTTGGTGAAATCCACCGACCCATTGCCCGAGGCACCCAACACGTTGCCGCCAACCACGTCGGTCTGGATGATGCCCGTGGCGTTGTTGACCACGGTGTTGCCACCCGAAACGTTCTGAAACCAGATCGCCGCCCCGTGCGCCGATTTGATCAGGCCATTGTTGATGATGGTGTTGCCCGTGCCTTCCGGGTTGACCGCCTCGCCGCTGAGCTGCGTGCCGTTGGCCAGCACTTGCGCGCCTTGCTCCACCGTCAGCGTGCTGTTGTTGCGGAAGTCGATCGCGTTGCCGCCCGTACCGTAAAAGCCTGGCGTCAACACCGCGTTGGCGCTGACCGTACCGCCCGTCTGCACCGTGATGTTGGCGTTGTCGCGCACGGCGATGGCGCTGGTATCTCCTACCGCCAGCGTGCTGCCGTTCTGCACCGTCACCACGCGGTTGTCTTCCGCCGCCACATTGCCGGTGCCGACGGTGGCGCTGGTGGGATTGGGTGCCGCCGTATCGCAGACCGTGGTCTGCCCGGTTGTGGTACACGCTGCGTGCGCAAGCGCCCCAAACAGTGCCAGAGGTGAAGCGACCAGTGCGATGGAGATGAATTGAAGCCGCCCACGGCGGCGCTGGAACAATAGCGTAGACATACGTTTTCGTTCGCGCGCACCGCGATAGAAGCCGCTACGTCCATCCTCCCGGATGGACGTAGCGCGAATGGCGCGAACTCCCCCTTTTTCTTTTCAATGGTGTGAGTTCAACTTCCCCGATAAGCGAATGGCTCGCAGCGGCTTTGTCCAATGGCGCCAATGGATTGGCGAAGAACAAGCCGGATTGACCCGTCAATGCGAGCATCCGCCCAGTCCGCGCCGCTGGATGCCGAGGCATGCAAATCGGTGCGAACGGCGTGATTCTAGGAAAGCGATTGGCACCTGATTTAAAAAGAATGTAAATCTCACCGAGATTTGAGAATGCGTGTATTCCTTACATCGTGATTTGTTTTGGTTTCTTAAAAAACCAAGCCGTGCGCGCTTATTTTTAGCAATGGGTTCCCAATCAGAAATCGGGAAATGGCAAGGCCCTTGCTTATCCGACAATTGCCGACGCTCGTTCTGCTGCGAACCCGCATGTGGTATGAATTTGCCCAGGACTTCACAAACAACATCAGGGTCAGGGGGAAGGCGGTATGTGGGGACGTGGTGCATGGTCGATCGGAGCACTCTTCGGTCTGGGTTGCAGTGTCGGCAGCGCGCATGCGGGCGGCCTGCAACAGCCGGAAGTTCAGCTTGAGGCCACGACGGTCAGCGGCTCGGCAGCAGCGGCGTCCGCTACCGGTGAAGCGGCCAACCAGGGTTACGTGCCACGCAGCCAATTGGATAGCCGCCCCCTGCTGCGGCCCGGCGAACTGCTGGAAACCGTGCCCGGTTTGATCGTCACGCAGCACAGCGGCGACGGCAAAGCCAATCAGTACTTCCTGCGCGGTTTCAACCTCGACCATGGGACAGACCTTGCCACCACCGTGGCGGGCATGCCGGTCAACATGCGCACGCACGCGCATGGCCAGGGCTACACCGACCTCAACTTCGTCATTCCGGAGCTGGTGAGCGGCATCGGCTACAAGAAGGGGCCGTATTTTGCGGAGGAGGGCGATTTCTCTGCGGCTGGCGCTGTCCACATGGACTACGTCGATCACCTGCCGCAGGGTATCGCGCAAATCGAACTGGGCGAGCACAGCTACCGGCGTGGCTTGTTGGCCGGTTCCAGCACGGCCGGACCGGGCACGCTGCTGTATGGCTTCGAGTGGCTGGGCGAGAACGGCCCATGGGCGGTGTCGGAAGGCGTGCACAAGCTCAACGGCGTGTTGCGCTATACCGTGCCGCTGGGCGGCGGCGAGCGCATCAGCGTGACCGGCATGGCATACAAGAACGCATGGCAGTCGACCGACCAGGTGCCGCAGCGCGCGATCAACGCCGGGCTCATCTCGCGCTTTGGCGCCATCGACCCGACCGACGGCGGCGCTGCCTCCCGTTACAGCCTGTCGGCCGATTGGGTGCGGCCGCTGGCGGACGGGCAATTCAAAGCCAACGCGTATGTCATCAAGAGCCGCTTGCAGCTGTTTTCCAACTTCACGTATGCACTCAACAACCCGGAACAGGGCGACCAATTCGAGCAGTTCGAAAACCGCCTCACCACTGGCGTGAATGCATCGCGCACATGGCTGGGTACCTTCGCCGGGCGTGAGAGCGAAACGGAAATCGGCTCGCAAACGCGCTTTGACCGGCTTGACCCGGTCGGCCTGGTCAACACACAGGCGCGACAAGCGTATGCGCTGGTGCGCAGCGATACCGTGAACGAAACCAGCACCGCGCTCTACGCGCGCAACAGTACGCAGTGGCTGCCCTGGCTGCGCACCATTGCCGGCGTGCGCGCAGACCAGTTCTGGTACAGCGTTGCCAGCAGCAACCCGCTCAATTCCGGCAATGGATCGGACCACATCGTCAGCCCCAAGCTGAGTGTGGTGCTATCGCCCGCGGCGCACACCGACGTGTTCGTGAACTGGGGCCGGGGCTACCACAGCAACGACGTGCGCGGTGCGACGACCACCGTCGATCCCATCACCGGCGACCCGGTGCAGAAGGTGCAAGCGCTCGTGCCGACCACCGGCTACGAGATTGGCGTGCGTACGCGCGCGCTCGCTCCCAACTTGCAACTCTCTGCATCGCTATGGCGCCTGGACATCGGCTCCGAACTGGTCTTTTCCGGCGATAGCGGCAGCACCGAACCCAGCCGCCCGAGCCGGCGCACGGGCGTAGAGCTCGCGGCGTACTACACGCCAGTGCCCGAACTGATCCTGGACGCGGATGCGGCATTCTCGCGCGCGCGTTTTCGTGACAGTGATCCTGCAGGGAGCTACATCCCCGAGGCCATCCAGACCACGGCATCCGCGGGCGTATCGTGGACCCACGACCGCTGGACGCTGGGTGCACGGCTTCGCTACTTTGGACCGCGTCCGCTCGCCGAAGACAACAGCGTGCGCTCGGCATCGTCATTCCTGGTCAACTTCAAGCTCGGCTATCGGGTGCGGAAGAACGTGCGCGTGTTTGTTGAAGTGCTGAACGCATTCAACAAGAAGGTGAACGACATCGACTACTACTACGCCTCGCAACTCAAAGGCGAAACGTCGCCACTGGATGCCAACGGTGTCGCCACCGGCATCAACGATCATCACGTCCATCCGGCCGAGCCGCGTACGCTGCGGGCGGGCGTGACGTGGTTTTTCTAGGGCTGAACTGGAATAAGCGTCGCCGCTCTGGATGTCGTCTGGACAGCACGCGTGGTGTACCCGCATCTTTCATAGTTGTAACGCCGTCAACGCCGCCTAAACCCACTGCGTTTTGCATGAGCGCACGCCACCATCGCGCCCTAGCCAGCAGCCTTCTGTTGCCCCCGCCCCGGAGGTCCACATGCGTCGTGCTTGCCGTCGAACACTGTCTGCCGTGCTGCTTGCGGTCGGCGCTGGCTTGGGTGCCATCCATGCCGCTTACGCCTGCGACATCCCCGCCCCCGTGCCCACCATTGACCCGTCCGGCTTTTATGACGACGCGGCCGGCTATGCGCGTGACGTCAAACCGATGCGCAACTTCATCGCGCACCTCAACGCGGCGGCGGACAAGGGCGATTGGACCTGCGCGCTCAATCAGCTTCAGGCATGGGCCGAGGCCGATGCATTGATGGGCAAGATTTCCGGTTACCAGGGCCACTATGAGCGGTCATGGGCGGGCACGGACTTCGCCATGGTGCTCTTGCGCATGCCGGCCGACATTCGCCAGCGGCACCAGGCGCAGCTTGACGCCATCGCACCCTGGCTCGAGCGCATCGCCATCGCCACGCGCAACGCCGAAGCGATCAACCATCTCCATAACAACCTGGTGTACTGGGCCGGCCTCAACCTGATCGCCATCGGCACGGCCATCAACAACGGCGACCTGATCAACTCGGGCCTGCTGCGCGTGCGCGAAGGCATCCGTGACATCGGCCAGGACGGTGCGCTTGAGCGCGAAGTGAAGCGCGGTAACCGCGCACTGCACTACCACACGTTCGCGCTCATTCCGCTGGTGTTTGCCGCAGAGCTCGTCAGGCGCCGCAATATCGACCTGTATCAGGAGAATGGTCACGCCATTGGTCAACTGGCCAATCTGGTGATCGACGCCGTCAACGACCCTGAGCGCTTCAAGAAAATCACGCCTATCAAGCAAGACCTGTTTCCGTGGACGTTTCAGGACGAGCTGTGCTGGATGGAGCCGTATTACGCCCGCACGCGCGATGCGCGCCTGCCCGCCTTGATCGCACCGCGCCGGCCGTTTTCCGAATGGCGGCTCGGCGGCGACGTGACGGCGGCATGGGGCGCGAGTTTGCCAGCGCACTGATAGGCGCCGCACAGGGTGAGAACCACTACCCATTCAGGATTCCAGCGATGGCCCATTCGAAGCCGATGAAAGAACAATCGAGAAGCCACTTCCTTTCCCGAGACAGGAAAGATTTCTGGCGCATGCCAGCATGGCTTTGGATGCCGATCGTGGCGTGGATGGTTGGCATGGTAGTTCTCGCACTGGCGCTGCCCGCGTTTGCGCAAGCAATCGTCAGCGATCTCTCGTCAACACCGACCGGCCGCATCCACTTCAACAGTGTCACCCCCAAGAGCAAATGGGAACTGGTGCACCGTAAGTACGACAAGACGCCCACGCCCATCTGGGGGACGTTGACTCTGCCCGAGAACGTGCAGGGCCGCGTGCCGGCCATGGTCATTTCGCACGGCTCGGCGGGGCCGCAGCCCAAAGATGTCGAACGCTGGGTGCGCGTGTTCAACCAGATGGGCGTTGCCGCCTTCGTGGTGGATTCGTTTGGCCCGCGCGGCATCAGCAACACGATGGATAACCAGGCGCAACTCAGCCCCGCCGCCAACGATGCGGATGCCCTGTTCGCGCTGAAGCTGCTGAGCACCGACCCTCGCATCGACCCGAAGCGCATCGGGCAGATCGGGTTTTCGCGCGGTGGTGGCGTGGCACTGGACATGACGCTCGACGCGTTTCGCAAGGGCGTCATCGATGACGACACGCGGTTTGCCGCACTCATCGGCTTCTATCCGAGCTGCGCGCAACTCTGGTGGGAGGTGCCGCCGCCCCCGCTGACGGGCGCCCCGCTGATGCTCGCACTGGGCGAGAAAGACGACTACACGCCGGCGCAGTTGTGCCTCAACGCCGCAGACACCATGCGCCGCGACGGCCAAGCCGTTGAGGCGCACGTCTACCCCGGCGCGTACCACGACTTCGACAACACGCGTGCCTACTTCAAGTACGCCCCCGGTGCGACCACGGTGCGTAACTGCCCGCAGGCCATGCTCGACGTGCAGCACGATGCCTATTACCACCTGCAAACGGGCGAGAAGTACGCCAGCCTGCAGGCCATGCAGGCCGAATACGCGCGCTGCATGGCCCGTGGCGTCTCCACCGGCGCCAACCTGGGGCAGGCCCAACGCGCGGAAGCGGATGTGAAAGCGTTTTTGACGAAGGCGCTGGGTTTATAGCGCCCCGTCATACGCTGACCGCAGTCGAGCCAACGCAGAAGGCACCACAGCCTGCCCTGGCAGACAACACCGCGAAAACAGCGGGTGGATGATCCTGCCAGAAAGCGGAGGATCTTCGACAGGCGCGCGGCCACACCGCGAGCAACATCCTCCTCGCGCGGCGCTGGATGTTGACGTCTTTTTACGATGTAATACCCTGCATCCGCACGGGCCGGCGCCGCCCGGCAGCCCCACGACCCACCATGCATTTCGCCCGCACCCGCAAGAGATTGACTGCCTGGCTTGGCCTGGCGGCGATGGCGCTCGTGCTGTTTGCGCCCATGGTGAGCCAGGCGCTGGAACGCCATGAACTGTGGGCGTTCGAGCAGACCATGCCGCTGTGCGAAGCAAAGCTATCGGCCGCCGCCGGTGCCGATGCGGCCACTGTACCCATCGGGCACGACATGCCCGCTGGCCACCCAGCAGGCCATCAAGCGGCCTGCGGCTATTGCGATCTGCTGGCCGAACACGTCCTGGCGCCGACCACTATCCCGCCGATGGCGACGCCGGCCCCCGTCCACACCGCTGCATGGGCTCCGGAACCCAGCCGTCTGGCCGCGCACCAAGCGCGCCACGCCGGACGGCCACGCGATTCCCCCTTCCTCATCTGACCCCGTTGACCGGTACAGCGAGCGTGCGTCGCAATCGCACCCGCCTGCCACCGCTTCAGACCAGACATCGTGCGACGCACCCATCACCGCTTGGGCCGCGCACGCACCCATCAGAGTGAGGAATCTTCATGACAACGCCATCCAACCGCATGCGACGCGCGGTGTGGGCCGCCTGCGCTGCCGGCATGTTTGCACCGATTGCTGCTCAGGCATGTGCCACCTGCGGCTGTGCGCTCAGCACCGACGCCGCGATGGGCTACTCAGCCATCCCGGGCTGGCGCATCAGCTTCGACTACACCTACCTGCCGCAGAACCAACTGCGCAGTGGCACGCACGCCGTCTCGCCGTCACAGGCTGCGGCCATCAACGATGCGGGCGGCAATCAGGAAGTCGAGCGCCAGACCATCAACCGCTACATCAACCTCGGCATCAGCTACAGCCCGAACAGCAGCTGGAACTTCAGCGCGATCGTGCCGTACGTCGATCGCAGCCACACGACCTACGGCGCGGCCACGTCCGACCAGCTCACGCCAGACAACGTCAGCGGTGCCACCGCCAGTGGCTTGGGAGACGTCAAGCTGATTGCCAACTACCAAGGCTTTTTGCCCACGCACAACCTGGGCGTGCAACTGGGCGTGAAGCTGCCGACCGGCCGCTACGGTGGGCAGAACGTGCTGACCGGCAACACCGTCGGGCGCAACCCGGTGTTCTTCAACAGCGGGCCGAATGCGGCGGGCGGGCAAGCGCTGGATACCAGCCTGCAGCCCGGTACCGGCAGCACCGATGTGATCCTGGGGGCCTACTACTACCAGCCGGTCAGCCAGGATTTCGACGCCTTCATCAATGGCCAATTCCAGGCCGCCGTGCACCAGCGGCTGAACGAAACGGGCGCGGACTTTCGCCCTGGCAACCTCGCCACCATGAGCGTGGGCCTGCGCTACGAAGCCAATCCGCACATCGTGCCGCAGTTGCAGTTCAACGTGACACGCAAGAACGCTGACAAAGGCGCGCTGGCCGATACCACCAACACTGCTGGTACGGTGGTCTATCTCTCACCGGGCGTGACGGTGAGCGTGGCGCACAACGTGCAGATCTACGCGTTCCTGCAGAAGGCGCTGTACAGCAACCTGCAGGGTTATCAACTCTTCCCGCGCTGGTCGGGCACCGTGGGGGCCAGCTATGCGTTCTGATACCGAGGGTCGTTCACCACGCACATGGTCGAGACGTGCGTGGTTGCAGGCTGCAGGCACCGCAGCGGTGGGCGCCGGGCTGGGCAGTCGCGCCCATGATGCGCATGCCGCAAGCCTTGAAGTCGGCCGGCCAGCACCGCCGCTGGTGCTGCACACCATCGATGGCCGCACCATCTCTACAGAAGACCTGCACGGCCATGTCGTGATCCTGACCTTCTGGGCGACCTGGTGTGGGCCGTGCCATCAGGAGCTGCCGTTGCTCTCTGATTACGCGGCAAAGCACGCGCATCGGGGCCTGCGCGTGCTGGGCTTCAGCCTGGATGAGCCCGGCTCGCTTGCCGATGTGCGCAAGATGGCAGCGGACTGGAGCTTCCCCGTCGGGTTGCTCGGCAGCGCGTACGCAGGCGGCTACGGCCGCGTGTGGCGGATTCCGGTCAACTTCACGATCGACCGCAATGGCCTGCTGGCCGACAACGGCTGGGATTCGCGTGAGCCCGCCTGGACCGCCGAGCGCCTTGAGCGGGTGGTCACGCCGCTGTTGCGTTAATGCGCGCTGACTGCGTTGGGCTGGATTGGGTCATGTTCCCCACCTCGCCGGCGGCAGAACCTCCGCACTCATCGCAAGGTAGAACTCGCGCCCAGCGTTGAACAGAAACGCCCCGGCCCGGCCAGGGTGGGAATGCGCGAGCCAGCCTGCTTGGCGGGTGCCCGCTATCGATCCAAAGTGGGGATGCAACGACGAGGCCCATATGAAAGAATGGATCTCCGTTTGCAGGCAGGCGAGCCAGCCACACCCGGAAACGCGACGTCACCCAAGATCCAATCAAAACAACCATGCGCGTCCCCCTATTGATGGCGGCTCTCGTGCTCGGCTTCGCTTCGCCGGCAATGGCGCAGGCCGATCAACCGTCTGCTTACGTGAAAGCCGGAATGCCCTCCCCGTCGCGCGTGTGGCTGGGTGAGGACTATGCCCAGGCGGTCAGCGTGCTCAAGACCAACACCGTATCGCTGCCGCGCTTTTCCGACGGTGACGGCGCGGCCGTCCTGAACCGCATGACGGCCACGGAAAACCTCGAGCGCTGTCGCGATCAAAGCAGCCCGAGTGTTGAGGGCATCGACAACTGTCGGGTCATCGTCACCAGCGTCCAAGAGCTGCTGACGTTGTATCTCGCCGCTTTGCCACCCAACAGCGGGCAGCAATCGGCACCGGAGGAGATCGCCCTGGCCGCCTACGCGCTTCGTATCGGCGGCGCGATCGTGGAGGCGCTGCACAGCGTGCCACTCGCACTGATCAAGGACGAAGCGCAATTTGCGGCGCAAAGGGCGGCGCTTGACGCTCGGGCCGCCGGTGTCTTCTTTGACTACACGGCGATGCTCAGCATGAAAGACGGCACTACCGCCGACAAGTCGGTGATCCTCAAAGCCATGTCGGATACGTTCCGGACCTACAAGCGCGTGTTCTCGTCCGACGATCAACGGAAACTCGCGCGCAAGCTCGCGGACGCTCGTGCGAGCTTTACCAGTGCTGAAGACCGCTCCCGCCTCAACGACATGATTGCGACGTTAACCGGCGACGTCGGCGACCCATGGAAGCTGCGCGGCCAACCCGAGCGTTACGTCGATGTGCCATCGCTCCCGGGCAAAGCCGGCAGCGACGGGTGGTGGAAGAAGTATCAGCACCCGCCGATCAACGCCCGTAAGCGTTGAGTGCATCGAGCCTTCACGCGCAGTTCCAACCGATCGTTACCTCACCCCAATCCCACCATGCGCGTCACCACATTGATCGCCGCTCTCGTGCTCGGTATCGCTCAACCGGCCATCGCCGAAACGGAGCAAGCGTCGTCTTACGTCAAGGCAGGCATGCCGGCACCATCACGCGTATGGGGCGGAGACGACTACGCGCAAGCTTTGCGCGTGCTGCAGGCGGGCACGATCGCCCTGCCCCGTTTTGCCGACCACGATGGCGCTGCAATCCTGAGCCGGATGACCGCGACGGAAAACCTCGCCCTCTGCTATGACGCGGGCATCGCTATCCTGGAGCGGTACGACGCGTGCCTGGCGATCTCGGGCAACGTGAGCCGCATCATCGGCCTGTATTACGTCACGATCCCCGCCAATGCTGTTGGACAGGCACAGCCGGAAGCTGCCACCCTCGCCGCCTATGGGTTGTTTGCAAAGACATCGTTCCTGCAAGTGCAAAAAGAGTGGCTTGCCCAGCAGCCCAAGGACAACAGCTACGCGACTCGCGCAGAGGCCGTCAAGCGCAGCGAGGCCGGCTTCAAGACCGCCATTGCCGGCGCGGTGAAGTGGTTCATCCAGGGGAACACGTTCTCTGCGGCGGATCGCTCGGTGGTGCTCAAGGCGTTGTCTGAAACCTTGCCCACCCTGACGGCCGTGTTAACCGCCGACGACCGCGAAGAGTTGCGTCAAAAACTCGTGGCCGCCCGCGAGAAGGGGGACGGCGCAGAAGACCGCGCCCGCATTGACGCGATGTTGAAAGAACTGGAAGGCGCACCAAAGAAACCGACGAGCCCGCCGCCGCGCTACAAGGATGCGTAGTTGCGACCGGCTTTAGGTCAACGTGGCGGGGCTGCTGGCGCTGCGTCCCGATGGCCGGGAACAGATGCACTAGGCAGCAGCGCTTAGCGCACTATCCCCCGTTACTGTTGGGCCTGCCCTACTTCCACTTCGATCCAATCTCCCCCAACCCCGCCTTCTGCAGATCTTCCGGGCTCATCACGATGCGGAACTCGCAATCGGCGTTGAACAGCAGGAACCACGGCTCGGCCAGCGCGGGAATGTGCGAGGCCGATTCCACGTTGACGATCAGCACCGCGCCGCGGTGGCCGTTCTGCTCGGTGAAGTACACGGCTTCGGGCTTGGTCTCGGCCATCACGCGCGGGATCAGCTCGGCGATGGAGCCGTCGCGCACGTAGGTGTTGAAGGGTTCGTGCGGAATCCGCACGTTGACGAGCATGCGCATGGCGTTCTCCTGAGGTGGGCCGGACAGATGCATCGCCGGACACCGTAGGTATAGGACGCGCGATGCGTTTGCGAAATCGGCTTCCGGCTAGGCGAGATGGCGGATATGCGGGGATGAGGGCCCGCCTTTTTTGGTATTTCGCTGGCTATAGAGGGCCTCAGCCGAGCGGCACCGGCTCCGCTTGCGCCAGCTTGACCAGAGCGTCGGCCAGCGCGCGAATCTTGGGTTGCGCCGCACGTTGCGGCGGATAGACGAGAAAGTAGCCCAGGCCACTGTGCGCCCAGTGCTGGAACGGGGCGACGAGCGTGCCGTCCTGCAACCGGCTCATGGCCATGCGCGGATCACCGATGGCGACCCCGTGCCCCTGCGCTGCAGCGGTGAGCGTGAGTTCGAGCGTATCGAACACGAGCCCCGCGGCGGCATCGAGCTGTGCGGACCCCACGCTGTTCAGCCAGCATCGCCATTCATGATGGCGAGCACCCGGATGCAGCAACGTGGCATGTGCAAGGTCAGCCACCGACTGGAGCGATGCAGCGATGTTGGGCGCGCACATCGGCGTCAGCGTTTCTGCAAAGAGCGGCACAGATTCCAGCCCAGGCCACTGCCCCACCCCGCGCACCACCATGGCGTCGATGTCGGCGGCGCCGAACTCCGGCGTGTCGTCGGCTGAGGTTGAAATACGCAACTCCGTGCCGCTCAGCGACGCATGAATCTCCGGCAGGCGGGGGAGCAGCCACCGCACGGCAAAGGTGGACGGCAACCGGAGCGTGAGGACCGACTTTGTTCCCGCCAGCGCGTCTGCCTGCTGCACCAACCGCGTGAGCGCATCCACCACCACGGGAAGCAGCGCCTGCCCCTCCGCCGTAAGCATCAACCCCGATGCATGGCGCACAAACAGCGCGCACCGATAGTGCGCCTCCAACTGCTGGATCTGGCGGCTGACCGCGCCCTGCGTGCGGCACAGGTGGTCCGCCGCTTTGCTGACGCTGCCCAGCTGCGCCGCCGTCACAAACGCCTGGTACGCCGTGAGCGAGGGCAGCGGGCGCGTCAAATCCGCCAGCGTATATGCATCGGCCGCATACCCTGCTTGCGAAGAATTCGATGGTGTGGTCATGGCTGCATCGCTATCGTGCCGGTATCCCACGCATGGAGAGCGATCATGGACGCATCGGCGCAAGCACTATACACGCGGCAAATCCAGGCTTATCTGCAGGCCCTCGAGCGCGGCGACGTGGCCGAAATCTGCGCGCTGTTCACCCCTGACGCGCAGATCTTCTCGCCCTTCCTGGGGTGGATGACGCCAGCCCCGTTCTTTGCAAAAGTGAGCGAAGCATCGGGCACCAGCAAAATCACGCCCATCGACATTTGCACAAGCGCGTTGGGCGCCCCGCGTGCCACCGGTTACTTCATCTACGACTGGGGATTCAAAGACGGCTCGGCCGCCCGTTTTGAATGTGTTGACGTATTTGAGTTTGACGCGGCGGCGCGCATTGAACGGATGGTGATCGTCTATGACACGTATCCGATCCGCAGCGCGGTGGGGGACAAGTACGCATAGCGAGGCACGCTGCGCCGCTCACTCCAACGGCGCCATTGCCTTGGGCACCACGTACTGTTTGCCGTCATACGCCAGCCGGTACGTCGTGCGCTGAGGCTTCGCATCGCGTGACTGGCATTCGCCAGCCTTGTCGACCACGTTGGTGGATGACGATGTCGTCTCCGTCACGGTGATATTCGCATAGCCGTTGTGTGTGGCCGATGCCATGCCCAGCGTGCGCTTGGTCTGGCTGAACGTGCCGGCGCAATTGGTATCCCACTCCCCGCCGTTGGAATCCACAACGATGCCGTTCAAGACCGGCTTCAATTGATTGCCCTCGAAGGTATAGAGCCACAGATCGGTTTCGCCGAACGGATTGGGGCGCGAGCTGCCTTCCTTCGTGATGCGAAGCCCGAATGCGGTCTGGCCTGGTGCCACCTGGTAGCGCGCGGTATCGAACGCGATGGAGGAGATGCGTACCGCATCGTCCGACATGCGGCCGGGCAGGCGCAGTCGTTGGCGGATGGTCGCGTTGTTGCTGTCGAGCACGAACAGTTCCAGGTCGCCTTCGTTGTCGCTGGCATCCTCTTTCTGTATCAGGGGCACGGCCATGAGCGTGAGTTCCGGATGCGCGGGCCACGTGCGGCACACCACCGCATGTGGGCTGGCCGCTTCCGACAACTGGATGCGCGCGCCATTGATCTTGTAATCGTCGCCCGTTCGCTTTGCTGATGGATACGCCCGCTTGATCGCGCGCTCCACTTGCGTAGCGCAGGCGTCTTCAGCGGCGTGGGTGGTTTGGGCGGCCAGCAGTAGGCCGGCAATGCACAGCAGAGGGGTGAGGTGGTAGTGCTTCATGGTGTTGGATAAGGTTTCAGGGCAAGCGGTGGCATGCGTTGGATTGCATTGGCTCAATTCGGCATCGGCTCGTAGTGCACCTTGGTGCGCCATCTGCCGTTGACGACTTTCTCTTCGGTGACTTTCATCTTGTCACCA
Source organism: Ralstonia sp. 25C (assembly GCF_051904805.1). Lineage (NCBI taxonomy): Bacteria > Pseudomonadati > Pseudomonadota > Betaproteobacteria > Burkholderiales > Burkholderiaceae > Ralstonia > Ralstonia sp. 25C. Next base: position 1,994,873 of record NZ_CP196737.1, read on the forward strand.
GGGCCCTGCGCATCGTCAATGCGGCGTTCGATGGCGACAGGCTCATCGCCGTCGACGGTGTACACGGTGCGCTCGTGATAGCAGCAGCCACTCTTTGCCCACGTACGCAGACGTTTGTGCACGGCATCGACCTGGAAGAACCCGAGTGTCTCGACAATCAACTGCGTCATCGACGGATTGAGCACGAAGCGCTGCGCCTTCGTATTGAACAGATACACGTCATAGCTCGGCCCGCCGTAGCTGCCGTTGTTGCCCGTCTGAATGCCGAAATCTTCCCGGCCGTCAAAGTTGAAGTCGCCAACGTTGATGACCCCCTGATAGCCATAGAGCGGTGCTGCATTCACCAGCGGCTCTCCGTGCCCTTTGGGCAGCGTCACCACCACGTTGGGAAAATTCATGACCTGACGTACCGCCGATTCGCCCTTGCCGTAGATCAGCAACTGGCCCGGACCTTCACACCTCGAATCTTGATCTGCCCCCTCGTCCGAGCACGCCTGCAGCAGGCGAAGCACGAAATCGTGTTGTTTCGCGATCGTCTTTAACGGAAAGACCGGACCTTCCACTGCCTCGCTGGGGCTTGGGAAGACGGGCAGCGCTTGCAGCTCGGCGATGCGCGTGCGATAGGCCTCTTTCAACACGGCCACGTCGATCTGACCCGACGGCGCCCGTTGCTTCAACCACGCACGCTGAGCCGCCTTCAGTTCGTTTGCCGCGTCGCCCTGGTTGGCGAGCGCTGCACGATACGCATCCGCCAGTTCACTATCCAGCGCCGAGAGCTGCGCGTCATTGCAGATGGCGTGTTCGATCGGGCTACGTGCCGCGCTGCAATCAAAGCTGGCGGCCTGCGCCACGGTGGGCAGCAAGACGAGGGCAAAGGCGATGGCGGCGATGCCGCGAAATGGCGTCATTGGATGACCTCTTGAGTACCGAGTGGGAGCGTGTGCGGCATTGTGCTCGGTAACCAAGCCGCGCGGTGCGCTTTATCCACACAGGGTCACTGTCGCCCCCCCTGCGCCGGTGCGGCACGGGAAGACTTTTCCTACCATGGCAAGCACCCCCGCGATGACCACCCTGAGGTACGCCATGGCCCTGCCAATGCCCAACCACCCCACCCGCCAACCACGCGCTGCCGCCCTGGGTGCGCGCCAAATCGTACGCGCGCTAGCACTCTCGCTGGCGGCCGCGCTGCTGCCCTCGGCGGCCTGGGCTGCCGACCCCATCGACACCGCGCTTGAGCAATGCCTGAAGACCCCGCGCGGCGAGACGACGGCCGGCATGACCGAGTGCACGCACACCGCTTACCAGGCCTACGACCGGCAGATGAACACGCTCTATCAAGCCGTACTGCGCACCGCCGACCCCGCATCGCGCGAGGCCATCCGCAACGCCCAACGTGCCTGGCTGGCCTATCGAAATGCCCAGAAGGCGGCCGACAACGCACCGTGGCGCGCCGATCGCGGCTCCATGGCGAGCCCCGACATTGAAGGGCTGAACGTCGAAGCCATCCGCGCGCGCATTGCCGAGCTGGAGTACTACCCGCACTAGTCGGGCCGGGCTCCCAACCGCCCCTCCCCCGATGTGGATAACCCCATCCGCCGCTGTGGATAACTCCTGTGGAAAACGCGGTGGCTCTGCGGAGGGGCTTGTCTACAGCGCTCGAACGGGAGCGTCGCCATCCCTCCGCCTCAACCGCCCAACCGCGCACCGTGCCCGAGAGGTTGTCCGTTCTGCAATCCCTTGATGCAAAAGCGTTTTTTGCACCTATCCACAGGGCTTATCCACAGCTGTCTGTGCGTAAGGAAGCCGACCGATCAACCCGCGATGGGGCGAGCCGCCGGGCAGGCCGGATGCATATCGGCTGCGGGCACCCCTCGCCTTCACCCTTGCACCCCGCGTGGCGCGTACTACGCTTGACGAGTCCGTGCAGCACCCTGTCATGCGGCCCGACCAAAGTGAGCGGGCCGCGTCCCATCGGCCCCGGCCGACCCCTCCGCCCCCACCGAGAACACGCCATGCGAACCCTCATTGCCGCCGTTGCGCTCCTGCTGGCCATGACGCCCTTTGTGCAAGCTGTGCAAGCCCAGGTGAAGCCGTATCCGCCGGGTTTCCGCCACCAGAACATCCAGACCGACGGCGCCACGCTGTATGTGCGTGTGGGCGGCAGCGGGCCGGCGGTGGTCTTGCTGCACGGCTTTGGCGACACGGGCGACATGTGGGCGCCGCTGGCCGCCGAGCTGGCACGCACCCACACCGTGGTGGTGCCGGATCTGCGCGGCATGGGTTTGTCATCGCACCCCGAAGGCGGCTATGACAAGCGCACCCAGGCTGCCGACATCCGCGCCGTGCTGACCCAGCTGAATATCGACCAAGCCGACGTGGTCGGCCACGACATCGGCACCATGGTGGCCTTCGCCTACGCGGCGCGCTATCCGGACAAGACGACGCGCCTGGTGGTGATGGATGCCCCCGTGCCGGGCGTGCCGCCGTGGGAACAGATCGTCCGCTCACCCAAGCTGTGGCACTTCTCGTTTGGCGGCCCCGATGCCGAGCGGCTCGTCAAAGGCCGCGAGCGCATCTACCTCGACCGGTTCTGGAATGAGTTTGCCGGCAACCCCGCCAAGGTCAACGAAGCCACGCGCGTCCACTACGCTCGCCTCTACGCCAAGCCGGGCGCCATGCATTCTGCGTTTGCGCAATTCCTGTCGATCCCGCAAGACGCGGAGGACAACCAGAAAACCCTCGCCACCAAACTGCCCATGCCGGTGCTGGCCATCGGCGGCGCCAAGTCTTTCGGCGAGAACGAAGCCATCGTCATGCGCAATGCCGCCAGCAACGTGCAAGAGCTGGTGATTCCCGATGCGGGGCATTGGTTGATGGAGGAGCAGACGCAGGCGACGGTGGGCGCGATCGTGAAGTTTCTGGCTCAGTAGCTCGAAGCATGAAGAAAGCCGTCTGGGTGCTCCTTACGGTAGCCGCGCTGTTCTGGGGGGCGTGCGCTCTGTATCCGACCAGTGCTATTCACCTTGGATGGATCGGAACCCTGTTCGCGTCAGTGGCCGGGTTGATTGCGACGATATCGAGCTATTTGACGGAGGAGCGGGTGGACGTTCGCGGTGGCGTCATATTCAAGGCTGAATCACCCATTCGGTTTTTCATCGCTTACGCGGCCGTCGGTTTGTTTTTTGTGTGGCTTATCTTTGTGAGCGCCTTGGGCAGCCTGGGACGGATAGGCACATAGGTGCGAGCAATAGCGCGCCGCGAAATAGGTACGAAAGTACTCTTGTGCCCAGTTGTGACAACTCGCTATCCTGCGCCGCTATAAAAGCGTCGCAGTTCACCGGATTGTTAAACGGGCGTGTCATTTCAAAAATGCGCGATCCAAATTTACCGACTATCTCTGTTCGGTAATTCAGATATCTCGCCACCGCTGCCGGTTCGGCATTTTCTCTGCGCCGTTGTACCGCATCTCCAACCGCGCCCAGGATGGGTGTGGCCACGCTCGCTTCTTCCGAACTTTCGTATCTGTAGACCATGGCCGAGTCCGACCGGACGCTGCATCTGCAAGACCTCTTCTTTCAGCAGGACAAGCGCCTGCTGGGGCTCTCGTTCCCAAAGGACGACACCCCCACCGCCACCGACGTGTGGGGCCGCGCCGTCCCTGTACAAATGGTCGTGGAGCGCTTGGAGGCTCATGAGGGCCTTGGCCAAGACTTCCGGTTTGAGCTGACCCTGTTGGCCGACAGCGTCAGCCTCGTACTGGCGGACATGCTCGGCAAGTTGCTCGCGGTGTCCTTAGTCAAGCCGGATGGCTCCCTGCGCTGGTACACGGGGCACGTGGCGGAATTCTCATTGGTGGGCAGTGACCCCGGCGTGGCGACCTACCGGGCTGTGCTGCGGCCGTGGTTGTGGTTCGCCAGACATCGCATCAACAACCGTATCTTCCGGGACCGCAGTCTGTACGACCAGTTCGCGGAGATCCTGCAGGGCTATGGTGACTGGGCGCAGTGGCGCTGGGAGGTCAACGGTCAAGATGCGCCCTTCACCATGGCTGTGCAAGGCGGGGGACGGGGCGAGAGCGACCATAACTACATCTACCGCCGATTGGAGGCACGGGGCTGGAGCAGCCGTTATGAGCACGATGCGACTGGCCATCGGCTGATCATCTTCGGCAACAGCAGCCAGTGCCCGCCTGTGGAGGGCGATCAGAGCATCCCCTTCCAAGCCCAGGGTGGCCCGCAAGAGGAAGACGCCATCCACCGCTGGACGCCTGTGCAGACGGCGGCAGCCTCGCTGTTCGCGGCCAGCGCCATCGATTTCAAGCATCCGACGCCGCAGCATCAGACGGAACCTGCCCAGCGCAAGCAGGGCAGCGTGCCAGAGCTCGAGGCCCACGAATACGTGGGGCACTACGGCTTCACCAAGGAAGACGCCTCGGGCGCGGCGCTGGTGAGCCTGCGCCGCGAGGAAGTGCAAGCGCAGGCCGAGCAGTACCAAGCCGAAGGCAATAACAGCAGCGTGGCGACTGGCCAGTGGTTTGCGTTGTCCGGGCACTTCAGCAACACCGAGCGCGAAGAGGACAACCAATACCTCATCGTGGAGGCCAGCCACAGCGCGACCAACAACTACCTGGCGGAACGTGGGCGACAGGGCGGGCACGAAGCTGCCCCGCTGGTCGGCCGCAAAGGCGAATACAGCAACCGCTTCACCGCAATCAAGCGCGCGGTGCCGTGGCGGCCTGGCCGGGGCAGGAACAGCGCCGACATACGCGTGGACAGCCACCAGACCGCAACGGTGGTTGCGGCGGGCGGGCTGGGTGCGCTGGACGTGGACGAGCACGGCCGCATCCTGATCCAGTTTCATTGGGATCGGGAAGGCAAATTCAGCGCGCGCGTGCGGGTCGCCTCAAACTGGGCGGGCGGCGAAACCGGCATGGTGTCGTGGCCGCGTGCGGGCAGTGAGGTATGGGTGGTTGCGCTGGACGGCAACCCCGATCACTTCCTGGCCGTTGGCGTTGTGCATAACGCTGAGCGCATGCCGCCGTGGCAGTTGCCGGCGCAGAAGGCTTTGATGGGCATCCGCAGTCGGGAGCTGACCCCGGAAGGCGGCAACACGCCCGATGGCCGCAGCAACCATCTGATCCTGGACGACACGGCGGGAAAGATCCAGGCGCAGGTCAAGAGTGATCACCTCAACAGCACACTGAGCCTCGGGCACATCACGCGGATCGACGGCACCACTGGCCGCCAGAACCCGCGCGGCCAAGGCTTCGCGCTGGATACCGAAGGGCACGGCGCACACCGTGCCGCTGCGGGCATGCAGCTGACCACCGAAGCCCTCAATGGCGGCGGGAACATGATGGAGGTGGGTGCACCGCTGGCGCGGCTCACGGTGGCCCACGATATGCACGACCGGTTGTCGGAGGCGGCGCGTACAGCGGGAGCGCAGCAAGCGGACGATCAGGGCGAGGTGGCCAAGCAACTGCATGAGCAGAACACCAGCCTGAAAGGTAGCGGCGGCGATCCTGCACAGGGACACTTCCCCGAATTCGCGCAACCCCACCTGGTGCTGGCCAGCCCAGCGGGCATCGAGAGCAGCACGGCCGGTAGCACGCACCAGCAGAGCAACGCACACCACGCCATCACCAGCGGCGGGCACACCAGCGTTGCCACCGGGCGCAGCTTCCTCGCCAGCGCTAAAGATGCAATCCGGCTGTTCGCCTATCAACTTGGCCTCAAGCTCGTGGCTGCCAGCGGTGACATTGACCTGCAGGCGCTCAAGAACGGCATCAACCTCCTGGCCAAGCTGGAAATCAAGATGGAGGGCCAGCGAGTCACCATCAACGGCACGGATGGTGTGCGCATCAACGGTGGCGGCAGCTACATCGAGTTGAGCCAGGGCGGGATTACACACGGCACGAATGGCGCATTCCAAGTGCACTCGGCCAACTATGCATTTGTCGGCCCCGACAGCCGGCCTGTGGTGCCGCATGCGGTGACATCCGCGCTCAAGCCCGACGAGCCCGTGCACGTGGTCGATGCGCTCGGCAACAAAATCCCGGACAGCCCGGTCATCGTGCGACCGGGTCAGAACGAAACGCGCACAGCCATCGCGGGCGGAAAGATCGACCCCGAGGCAGCGCTCAATCATCATGTGCTGCGGCGCTGGCGGCGCCCGCAGGGTTGACCTATGCGCGCCCGCCCAACACGCTTCAAGGAGACTTCGTTGAAACACACGCATCACCCTCTCGCATGGCATCAACGTGTTGCCCTGCGATGCACACTCCCCGCTGCCATCGCACTGTTGTCGCTGGCCGGTTGCAGCCTTTCGCCTGCCGATCCAGCCGCAGCAGCGATCGGCTTTGGAGACACGATCAGCGACAAGACGTTGAACAGCATCGCTCGCCCACCCATACAGGTCGTGTATCGCTTCGATGACCATCGGTACATCGAGAACAATCCGGAGCCGGGGTTCAACCTGCCGTGTCAGGGAGAGTTGTTCTATGTGGATGACGCGCTTGGTATCCGCACGGAAGTTGATGGAAACAAACACGGCAATCCAGATGGGCTGTTCAAGGTGGTCAATTCCCCCTATGTGATTGCCCGCAATGACATGAATATCTATGTTTCCTTTGACAAAGGGCGAACGTTCAAATCGTTGCGAATACAGGTGAGTGGCGGAGCCGACGTTGTTGTAGTCGGCAACAACATCTATGCCGGAGGTGGAGGCGAAAGAGGGCCACGTGGCGCATTTAGCGAATGGGAAGGAGCCAGATGGTTCGTAATAGATCCCGCCAAGCAAGAAATCACGCTCAAATATCGAGAGGAGTCTCGGGAATCCGAGGGTGACCGTATTCGCAAGCTCGCCCGCGACCATGTGGTCAACAGCCGGTATCAAGACCCGGAGCAGTATTTCACGTGTAAGAGAGACCTGCCTTGGCGGCCCTCAATCAACCGTGAACGCCAGTTGCAGAAGCAACAGCGGCAGAACCCGTCCACTGCCAACGCGAGCTAAAACCCGTGACAGCCCACAAGTTCAAGCAATTTGCTCCTATGCGCAGCGCGCTTCTAACCGCCACCACCCTGCTGCTGTCGCTGGCCGGCTGCAGCCTTTCGCCCGTCGATCCAGCCGCAGCAGCGATCGGCTTTGGCGACACGATCAGCGACAAGGCGTTGTACAGCATCGCGCGCCCACCCATACAGGTTGTGTATCGCTTCGATGACCACCGTTACATCGAGAACGATCCGGGGCCGGGGTTCAACCTGCCGTGTCAGGGAGAGTTGTTCTACGTGGATGAAGCGCTGGGCATCCGCACGCAGACCTCGGGAAACAAGCACGGCAATCCCAGGGAGATATTCAAGGTGGTCGATTCACCTTATGTGGTGGCCCGCAACGACATGGCCATCTATGTCTCGTTTGACAAGGGGCGAACTTTTAAAACTGTCCCCGATGTTCCCGGCGGCGTCGATGTCGTCGTCGTAGGCGACCGGATCTACATGGGTAGCGACGGATTCACTGAAGGTTCCATCGACTTATACGTCATCAAACCGGACACGCAGAAGATCGAGCTTCAGTACACCGCACAAAAACCTATTGATGATCCCTATCAGATTCATCGATTTGCGGCCTCAGGATTTCCGGTGCCAGAACCAGACCCGCGCTATGCGGAGCTAAAAAAAGCCGCGCGCGAGCACGTGAATATGCGCAGCACCCATCAAGACTCGACGCAGTTCTTCTCATGCAAGAGGGATTTGCCTTGGCGCCCCTCGATCAACCGTGAACGCCAGTTGCAGAAACAACAACAGCAGACCCTTTCCACCGCCAACGCGAGCTAAACCCGTGACAGCCCTCAAGTTCAAGCAATTTGCCCCCATGCGCAGCGCGCTTCTAACTGTCACCGCACTGCTTCTGTCGCTGGCCGGCTGCAGCCTTTCGCCTGTCGATCCAGCCGCAGCAGCGATCGGCTTTGGCGACACGATCAGCGACAAGACGTTGAACAGCATCGCGCGCCCGCCCATACAGGTTGTGTACCGCTTCGATGACCACCGATACATCGAGAACAATCCGGAGCCGGGGTACAACCTGCCGTGTCAGGGAGAGTTGTTCTATGTGGATGCGGCGCTTGGCATCCGTACGGAAGTTGATGGAAACAAGCATGGCAATCCAGAGGGCGTTTTCAAGGTAGTTAACTCGCCCTACGTGATTGCCCGCAATGACATGGCCGTCTATGTCTCCTTTGATCAAGGGCGAACGTTCAAATCGCTTCGTCCACAGGTCAGCGGCGGAAGCGACGTTGTTGTGGTCGGCAATGACATATATGTGGGTGGCGGAGGCGATGAAGGGCCAAATGGAGCCTTTCTCCCACGGCAGGGGGCTTTGTGGTTTGTTATTGATCCCGCTAAGCAGGAAATCACGCTCAAGTATCGAGAGCAGTCCCATGAGTCCGAAGGCGATCGAATTCGCAAACTCGCCCGCGCACAATTCACTTTCCCATTGAGTCAGTCCGACTATTTCACTTGCAGAAGAGATCTTCCTCGGCGTCCCTCGATCAACCGTGAGCGCCAGTTGCTGAAGCAACAACAGCAGAACCCGTCCACCGCTAACGTGAACTAAAGCCCGTGAAAGCCCCCCAATTCCAGCAATTCGCCCCCAAGGTCGATACGCTCGCGGAAGTGCCGCTCAAGTACGAGTCCACCCCGCTCACACTCGAACTTGGTTGCGGCATTGATGGCCCCGAGCATGAGGGTAAGCCCGTGGCCCGCCAGCGTAACCCGCTACCGTGCCTGGTGATCTTCGTGCACGGCGTCAACAGTGAGGGCGAGTGGTACTACGACGCCGAACGACATATCTGCGCCGGCCTCAATGACCGGCTAGGGCGTTGGGGGACCGCCGTCGAATTACAACCGGCTGTCGAAAAAAGAGAGGACCCCAACTACACCTACAGCCTCGACCGCCCGATGCAACGCACACGCCCCCACTTTGAAGTGGGCCAGACTGCGGCCAACTCTGACTATCTGGTCACACGTTCCCCGGTGATCCGCTTCTATTGGGGCTTCAAATCCCGCAAGGGCGACTACGGCAGACCGAGCGCGCACGACTATCAAGACACACATCACCCCGAACTGCGTGCCTACCCGGTGGCGCTGGACGAAGACGACGCCTGGGGCGGCGGCCCCTTCCAGAACGGCACCTCGGGGCTGTGGCACATGTACCGCAAGGACAAGGGCTTCACGCAGGATCTCCAGCGCCTGAACCCCATTACCGACCGCTACCTGACCAAGGCCCCACCGCGCACGTACTACGTGCACGCTGCGCGCCGGTTGGCCAACCTGGTCGCCACTGTGCGTCGCAACAGTCCGCACGAGACCATCAACATCGTCAGCCACAGCCAAGGAACCATGGTGTCGATGTTGGCCACGCTCATGCTCAAGGAGCAGGGTGTGCGCGGACCGGAAGCGCTATTCGTTTGCAACAGCCCCTTCAGCCTGAACGAACCTGGTGGCCTGATGGAGTGCTTGCAGTTTGGCAATGACTACGTGGTCAGCCAGCCGGCGCGCTTCGCGACGCTCAAGGCCGTGGCCGATGCAATCAAGGAAGCAGGCGAGCACGCTGACGCATTTAGCGAAGCCAACCAGCAGGCGCAGTGCCTCTGCACGCCAGCACGCGCACCGCTGCTCGACCGAGAGGCGTTCGGCAAGTTCTACGTCTACGCCAACCCGCACGACCGGGTGATGGGTGCCAGCGTGCTCCGCTCCATCGGCTGGCGCGCACTCACGCAGGCCGAGCGGAGCCGCGTGGGCGCTTCCAATCTGCGCGTGCGCATGTTCGCGGAGAACATCGAAGCGGGCAAAGGTGAATGCTCGTACGCCGCCTGTGCCAAGAGCTTTGCCATCACCAAAAATGACGAGGGCGAAGAAATCGGCAGGGAGCGCACGGAATTCTGGATTCCGCCGTCAGAAAAAGCGGCCGGCGTCTATGGCCTCTATTCCCCTCCGGAAGACGACGAGGAAACCGTCTACATCAATGCGCCGACCGTGCCGTGGCTGACCGATGCCGCGCTGCGCGAGCACATGGAGCAGGCTATGAGGTCGGATGGACAGCCCGCTTGGAAAAATCTGGCGGGATGGGACGGACGCCTCAAGGACTTCCACGAATACCGGGGCTTTCTACGTCCGAAAGTCGACGGCGGCGATGCCCGCGACGTGGAAGCCTACGACCAGGTCTACGGCCCGAACTACGAAGTGGTGCGCATGGAGGTCAACGTGTATGGGAAACGTTACCCGGTCTACAAGACGATCACCGAGGCGGAAGACGCTTTTGTCAAGACCAAGCACAACCTGACCAACCACAGCACCTTGCCCAAAAACGAATTCGTCGTGCGCGGCGTGATGGCGTGGGACCTGGCGCTGGGCCTGAACCAGAGTTACACCGATAAAGCCTATTGGGCCTATCTCAAGGCCCTGGCGGACTGGAAATGCAGCGACCCGTATTTCTTGCAAAACGATGAGGGCCACCAGCCCGAGCCGGGCGAGCCGCCGCCTGGTGTAGATCGCACGCTGGCCTACCCGCAGCGGGACACGTCTGTCGCCTCCGCAGAACCGGTTGTCACCGGCTACGCCTGCCCGCAAACGGGCTGGTGGCAATGCGACGAAGCCGGCGCCGTCGCCGGCGAGCGGCGCCAGTTCATCCGCGAGGGGCAAATCATGCCCAAGGTGGCGGTGGCGGGTGAGCCTTCACTGTGGCAACGCGTCAAGGGCGAGCAGCCGGTCTGGAATACCGCCACGGTGTGGCGTCTGGCCAGTACCGAGCAGGCACCGCACGCTGCCAATGCGGATGCGTTTGCAACCGACGGCAGCCGTGGCGGCACGAGTCTGTCTTAACACCCTCCTTTACCCGACACGCTATGCCCCAAATCATTCGCCTTGGTGATCCCACCGACCACGGCGGCAAGGTCATCGAAACCTCCGCCCCTCAGTTCAAGGTCTATGGTGTACCGGTCGCGCGCAAGGGCGATCGGTGCTCTTGCCCGCACGCGGGTCATGACGATTGCGTCATCGTCGAAGGCGATGAGAATTTCAAGGTGGACGGTGTGCCCGTTGCCTTTGAGGGCCACAAAACATCTTGTGGCGCGACGTTGATTGCGACCGTGAGCGGCTTTGGCAAAGCGTGAACTCGCCGGCGTTGCGGCAGCGGTGCCAATGGACTCGCTTCTTTGGCATGTCGCATTTGGCAGAAGGCGTAGCCTTTCGTAAACATACCCTACGTGCCTCCAGAGGGCTGGTCTCCTTCCCCTTCACGTCAACATGACAGAACACACCACCCTCCGCAGCGCAGTGAAAAGCGACGCCGCCATGCTCTGCGCCGCAGAACAAGCCACCGCCCTCACGCCAGGGTTGCTGATATCACGGCCCCACGAGCTGCAGGTTGAGGCATTCGAACGAAAGATCGAGTTCGTCCAGCAAGGCGGCGTGTATCTCGTGGCCGAACGCGGCGGTGCGCCGGTGGGCCACGCGCTGCTGGAGCCGATGACGCTGATCGCGCTCTCTCATGTCGTTAGCCTCACGATCGTCGTTCACCCCGGACACCTGGAGCGCGGAATTGGCACGGCGCTCATGACGGCACTCATGGACTGGGCGGCAAGCCAACCGCATGTCGAAAAGGTGGAGCTTCGCGTCCGGGCAACCAACGCTCGCGCGATTGCCTTGTACCAACGCTTTGGATTCGTAGAAGAAGGCCGGTTTGAGCGCCGCATACGGTTGCCGGACGGGTCATATATCGCGGATGTCTCTATGGCGCGATTTGTTCGCCAGGCAGAGACCTCATCGAATCCGCCGACGCGCTCTACCCCACCACGCTGACTCACCGCACCAGCGTCACCGGAATGCGCGACAGGCGTACCAGCTGATTCGACAGCCTCGCCCTCATCAGAGAGCCCAGGAGTGTGCGCGCTGCCGAACCCATCACGATCATGTCGCATTGGTTGGCGGCTGCGGTTTGCACGATGGTTTCGGCAATGCGGCCGACTCGGACTTGCGCCACGTAGCGCGCCCCGGCGTCGTCCAGGATGGCGCGCGCTTGTCGAAGCGCGACCTCTCCGTCCTGTTCTTCAAGCTGGCGCAGCGCTTCCAACGAGTGGTAAGCGCTGGCGCGACTGCCTTCGATTGGCGACTGCACATTCAGCAGCACGATGTCTGACGCGCAGCGGTCCTGGCAGAGGAAGGCAGCGTGGCGCACTGCATCCAGCGCGTGGCGGGAGCCGTTAACTGGCACGAGAAGTTTCAGCATTGCGAAGTCTGATCACGTTGATCGGCCGGCGGCAGGGTGAGTCGGGTGATCGCCTGCTGGTGCCGGGATAAGTTGGGCTCTGAGCGCTTCGTCAAGACAGGTCCGCCGTGTTCGAGTCCGAGGCCCCATGCTGGTCGATCGCGCGACCATAGCGTTCCTCCGCGCGCCGATCCGTGAGGTAGACAGCGACGAACAATGCGATGACGGCGACCATGGCTCCGATGCCGAGCAACCATCTGGATAGGATTTCCATTTCGGTGATGGCGCACCGCGCCTGGGTAGTGGTGACATCTGAAGCGTAGCCAGCCGACCGTCAAAAACGTGTAGAGAGATCACCTGCGCGTGAAAAAATCGCGTAAACAATCCACCATGGATGCCCTGTTCAAGCCAGTTCACGAGCAAAGGCCGCCTTAGCAGGCATTGGTGGCATTTGTGCGGGGGCTGCTCTAGATTGAGCAGTACAACCAACCCGGCCCCACAAGACCATCCGCTGCACGGAGACGCCATGGCGACCATGACCAAGATGTGGCAACTGCTGGTCGGCAAGCCACTGGACCCACTGGACCCGCGCACACGCCATGCCATTGCGGTGACGCCGTTGCTGGCGTGGGTCGGGCTGGGGGCGGATGGGTTGTCTTCCTCCTGCTACGGCCCGGAAGAAGCCTTTCTGGCGCTGGGCCAGCACACGCCGCTGGCGCTATTCCTCGCGCTGGCCACGGCTGCCACGGTGTTCATCATCGCGCTGGGCTACAACCAGGTGATCGAGCTGTTTCCGACCGGCGGGGGCGGCTACCGGGTAGCCACGGCACTGCTTGGGCCGCGTCCGGGTTTGGTGTCCGGGGCGGCGCTGCTGGTGGACTACGTGTTGACCGTCGCCACCTCCTTGGCCAGCGGCGTGGACGCGTTCTTCAGCTTGCTGCCCGTGAGCGCGCAAGCGTTCAAGCTCGGCACGGAAATCGTGCTGGTCGTGTTGATGACCGGGCTCAACTTCCGGGGCATGCGGGAATCCATCCTGGTGTTGCTGCCGATCTTCATCGGCTTCGTGGTGCTGCATCTCGGGCTGATCGTCTATGGCGTGGCCGTGCATGGCGATCATCTGGTCACGGTCGTGCCCGATGCCGTCAACGAGGCGCATGGCATGTCGCAGGCGCTTGGGCCGCTGGTGATGCTCGCTTTGCTGATGCGTGCGTTCTCGATGGGCGGCGGTACCTATACCGGCCTGGAAGCCGTCTCGAACAACGTCAACATGCTGGCCGAGCCGCGCGTGCCCGCCGGCAAGCGCACTATGCTGTACATGGCGACGTCGCTGGCCTTTACGGCGGGCGGCATCATCCTGCTGTACATGCTGTGGCAGGCCAAGCCGGTGGAGGGCCAGACGCTCAACGCGGTGGTGTTTGGCAGCGTGATCAACCACATGGGGCTCGACTCCACGCTTGCGCGCAGTGGGCTGCTGGCCGCCGTGCTGGCGTTCGAGGCGGGCTTGCTGCTGGTGGGGGCGCAGACGGGGTTTCTGGATGGCCCCGCCGTGCTGTCGAACATGGCGCAAGACTCCTGGGTGCCGCGCCATTTCCGTGACCTGTTGACGCGGCTGGTGCGGCAGAACGGCATCATCGTGATGGGCGTGGCCAGCGTCATCATCCTGCTGTGGACACACGGCGAGGTGGCCGTGCTGGTGGTGCTGTACAGCATCAACGTGTTCCTCACGTTCAGCCTCTCGCTGCTGGGCCTGTGCACGTACTGGTGGCGCCGCCGCAAGGACAGCGGCAACTGGCTCAAGCACTTCGCGCTGTCTGCCCTGGGCCTGTCGGTCACCAGCACGGTGCTGGTCATCACGCTGGTCGAGAAATTCACGGCGGGTGGCTGGCTGACGGTGCTGGTCACGAGTGCGGTCGTGGCGCTGTGCTTCCTGATCCGGCGGCACTACGACGAAACGCGCGCACTGATCGCCAAGGAAGATGCGTTGTTTGGCGGAGCGCCCCCTGCGGTGGACGAAAGCAGTGCCCCGGCCAAGCCAGACCCTTCACAGCCGACGGCCATCCTGCTGGTCGGCAAGCATCGTGGGGCGAGCATGCACGCGCTGCTGTGGGTGAACCGGCTGTTTCCCGGCCACTTCAAGAACGTGATCTTCCTGGCCGTGGGTGAGGTGGACGCACAGAGCTATGAAGGCGCGGAACATCTGGACCACCTGCGCCAGACCATTAGCACATCGTTGGCGTACTACGTGGCGCACTGCCGGCGCCACGGCATGGCTGCGGACTACCGCATCGCCTTCGGCACGCACCCGATTGCGGAATTCACGCGCCTGGCCGAAACCACGATGAACGACTTCCCGAACAGCGTGTGCTTTGCCAGCAAACTCATCTTCAAACAGGTCAACTTCCTGACCGCCTGGTTACACAACCAGACGCCGCTTGAGATCCAGACGCGGCTACACGTGCAGGGCAAGCAGATGGTGCTGTTGCCGATGAACGTGGGGTAATTGAGGCAGGGATACGCTATTTGCCAATCTGTCTTTCCACGCAGTTCAACGAGAGGACTTTCCCATGCAGCCAGTCGTCAGAGTCTCGATTCTTCGATGCCCCCCGGACAAGTTTGCCGAGATGCGGCAGATGATGAACGACCTCGAACCGGTGCTCCGGCCCGGTATCGAGGCGATGCGCGGATTGATCGCCTTCTATGTGGGTGAAGACGAGGCGACCTCGTCGCTATCGAACGTGAGCTTGTGGACCGACCTGGACGCGGCCAAGCAACTGAATACGTTCCAGCCGATGCTCGATTCGGGCAAGCCTTTTATCGACAAGGGCGGCACGTTTGAGCGGCCGATCATGAATTACCTGCCGATGTGGGAGTTGAAGCCGGTGTCGAAGGGTTGAGGCTTTGCTGGTCCTCTGCGCCGCGAATGACGAGGTCCGGCGCAGGGAGCGATTCGTTCGACCGTCCGTGTGAATCACACCCCCCCCCGCCCCGAACACGGAAATACTGACACTCTCGCGCGGAGCGTTCCTGCCGACTCGGTCTACAAGGGCCCGATGGCGTTCGGGATTGCATGTGTATCCTCTCGTGCGCGCATCCGGTCAGTAACGACACCCTCTACATGACACACGTAGTCCATATTCAAGTGCCTGGCGAAACCATCGCATGTGCTTCGCTGGCCGATATTCAAGACCTCATCCCGCGCTATCAGCGCCCTGAAACCCGAAGACAGATTGGAGCCTACGGGCTCGCGCTGGCCGCCTCGTTGGCGGTGAGGCCAACCACCGACTTTGAAGATGCGACCCACGTGTTGGACGAAATGGCACGGGCGAAAGCGAGCCTCGATATTGCGTCGGGGCACTGCATTGATGTCGTGCAAGTGACGTCTTCGGTGATGCTGGCGACGCAGACATACGTCGATGAACAAACCGTGCCGTGCACCGAGTGGCCGTTACCGAAGGAGGTTGCGGACGCTGCACGGCAAGCAGCCGAGCAGGTCGTCGCGAGCCTGCTCTCCACTTAAGTGAAATGTTGTGCAAATAACCAGCACAACTGACCCCGCACCGACACCCATCACGCAATGCGCCTCACCACCCTCCTCGCCGCCCTCGCACTCAGCCTTGCCCAGCCGGCAATCGCCCAGACCGACAAGAGCGATACCCCCTCGCTCTACATCAAAGCCGGCATCCCCACGCCCTCGCGCGTATGGACCGGTGCCGACTACACCCAAGCCGTGAATGTCTTGGAGTCGGGTGCCGCGCCCCTTCCCCGCTTCTCGGATAGCAATGGGGCGGCGGTGCTCAACCGCATGACGGCCGTGGAAAACCTGGACTTCTACCGCGATCCCTCGGTGCCGCTGGAGACGCAGTTTGGGGACTACCTCGCCCTTTCCATCGGCATCAATACGCTGATGACGATGTACCTGGATTCGCCTCGCGACCGCGCTGGGAAGACGCAGCTTGAAACCGCCGCGATCGTGGCCTACCGGCTTCACGTCGCCGTCGCGGGCCTAGGCCTGGTGGACGCATTGATATCCACCGTCCCGAGAGATGAGAAGTACGCAACCCGAGTCGCCAGCATGAAGGATATGCAAACCGCTTACTCGTCAACATTGGGGGATGCCGAAGTCATGCTCACCGCGGAACACGGCTTTTCTGCAGCAGGCAGATCACTGGTGCTCAAGGCCATGGCCGACACGCTGCCGACCCTCAAGCGGGCATTCCAACCGTTCTACAAAGAAGAGCTTCGCCAGAAGCTCGAAGCGGATCGCGCGAAACTCAGCGACGCAGAAGACCGCAGGCTGCTTGATGACATGATTGGCCTGCTCGACAACCTAGGCCTCTGCCACGGATTGCTGAGAAGAAAGCTCCGCGAGCCGAGCTCCGAGCTCGAGCCACCGAGAAAATAACCCCGCGTCGGGTATTCGCGCTTCGTTGTCGCGCTACCGCCTCCGATCCATCCCGATTTCAGGGCGCCGTGCAATGGGCGCATTGGTTTAATCACATCCGACGGTTTGGCCCATCGGGTACATCCGGCCGGCAGAAGCTGGGGCAAACTGCTGGCGGCAACTTGCCAGCGAGACCACCGCAACGGTCTCAACTCAAACCAACCAGCCTCCTCGAAAGCCGGGGCGATTCAATCATGAATGCCAGTCAGCTCCTTCAGCACGCACACGAGATCGTTAGCAATTGCAGCTTCTGTTTTGTGTCCTCAATCGATGCTTCTGGTCAGATCAACTCCAGAGTCGTCGAGATCTTGGAGATCGAGCAAGACCTCTCTATTCGGTTCATGACGGATTCGAGAACGCGCAAAGCGTCGGAGATTCGCCAAGGGAAGACGATCAGCCTGTCCTTCCTCAGCATGGCCGACGCGGGATACGTCACCATCGGAACTGCCCCGACAGTCTCTGGGGAGACCGCACTGAAGCAACGCATCTGGAAAGAGTCACTGCGCAGGTGGTTTCCCAATGGGCCGGACGACCCCCATGCGGTCGCTGTGACCTGCGCACCTGTCTGGATTGAACTGTGGTCGCTCAAGCGAGGGGTCGCCCCAGCGCCTTTGGGCCTCAATTCAGTTCGACTGACGCGAAAGGACGACGGCTGGCAAGCACATCAAACGTTTCCCACCGACGGTGAACCAGCGCCGTTCTGACAACCGGCATCGCGGCAGCGAGACCGACGATTCACCACCGACCGACGGTGCATCCTGAGACGCGGAAGGCCGAGTATCTGCACCCTTACCACTCAGGCAAGAACGGTCAACTTGGTGCCGGCTCGGCATACCCTGATCTGACTTTTAACCCATCAAGATGAAGGCGAAGATACTCACCCTGATCGCCGCGCTGCCCGCCTTAATGTCGATTCTGTACGTGGCGTATCGCGTGTTCTTTGTTGACGTGAACCACGTGGGTCTGACGCCGCACTATCTCGACGTGCCGGCGGTTGTGTCTGTTCTGTTGGCGCTCGTGTTCCGCCTTGAGCGTCGGGGGCTATGGGCTGTCGCCGTGATCGCTGCTCTGAACGTGTTGGTAGTCGTCTGGGCCATCGACACCAACATTCTGGTCGAGTATGAGGAGTGGATACGCAGGGGGATGCCGGTGAAGTCAGTCGGCCTCGAATCGAGCTGACCCTAGAGGAAGCGGACCGCCCGAAAGGGCAGTTTTTTATGCCCTACGTTGTGCCAAGCGGTGCGCAAAACTGAGCCAAGTGGCGCGCAACGTTACAGCCGCTGCGCGATAATGCGCGCCTCGTGCTCCACGGGACGCAGCGCATCAGCAAAGTCTGATTTGTCCCGTTCTGCATTGCTTCATTGGAAGGCGGCCCCTATGCTCCCGGTGCCGCTTTCGTGCCATGAGAGAAAGCGGCCGAGGATTGGAACCCTCGGTATCGTCCGGCAGGGACCGAGCATAGGTCCTTGTCGTCAATCTCCCGTGGCCGCTCCCCCTTTATGGGCGAGCCTGGCAGGGACGGCTTCGCGCCGATCGAGTGACGATACTCGGGTTCCAACCTTGTCAGTGCTCGCCCACCCCTCCCCCCGGGTGGCGAGTTTCCTCAGTTCGACGGAGACATCGCCATGACAGATTCCCAAGCCGTTCCCGATATTCGCCGCTATGAGGCGCATGCTGAGTTGTTCGACAAGCTATCGAAGCTGCGGGCGTTTTTGAGCATGTTGTACGCCGATGGGTTCGAGCACTTTCGCTCACTCGACGAAACACGGCAGGCGGAATATCTGTGGACCTGTTTGGACTATGCCGAAGGCGCATATCGGGCGCTCACGGTTCAGGATGAAATCGAAACACGCAGCGCTGAGTCCGCTCTTCTCTCCGAATGAAAAGCTGCTTCTTCGAGCAGCAAATCTTTGCAAACCGGGCTTTTCCTTCCTGCTACGTTGCTTCTCCCGAAATAAAAAACAGAGTGGAGATGAAATGGCGCAGGACATCTTTCTTAAATTGACCGGTATCGAGGGAGAGGCAATGGATTCACGCCATCCCAACGAAATCGACGTCTTAAGCTGGAATTGGGACGTCACGCAGCCGTCCAGCATGCACGCCGGCACCGGCGGAGGCGCGGGCAAGTGCACTGTCCACGATCTGGTGATCGAGCACTACGTTGATCGCGCGACACCCAACCTCGTTCAACACTGCCTGACCGGTAAGCACGTTAGCGAAGCCGTGCTTGTCGCGAGAAAGGCCGGTGGCACGCCCCTGGAGTTTCTGAAAATCACGATGGAAGACGTGTTGGTTTCCCGTGTGAAGACGGTGTGCAACACCAACATGAGGGCACCGCGCGAACAAGTCAGTCTGTCATTTGCCCGCGTCAAACAGGAGTACGTCATTCAAAACGCCCAGGGCGGAAGCGCAGGCGCCGTGAGCGTGGGGTACGACATCAAGGCGAACAAGGCCATCTAACGACGACAGCGGAGACAGGCGACATGCTTTTTATTTCAGAGCACGGGATTGTGGATGATGAGCGGATCAAGGTGAGGATCTTTCCGAATATCGAGCGAAGCCGGATGAGTAAGGTGAATGGGATTGTTGTTCATCAGACAGATAGCTCCACCGCGAACAGCACGTTCAATAGTTATCAAGGAAAGGGAGCAAACGGAGCGCACTTCCTGATTGACAAAGACGGTACCGTCTATCAAACAGCTTCTCTTTATAGGAGAACCAACCACGTTGGGAAGATGCAGTCGCGGTGTCTTGTGACAAAGAAATGCACTCCTGCTGAAATCAAGTCCGCATTCTCTGCTTCCAGAAATCCAAGTGCTCTAACGAGGCACGAGATGCAAAAAGATTTTCCGGCCAGATTTCCTTCCAACAATGATTCCATTGGGATCGAGCTTGTCGGCCTGGCTATTGAGCCGGCACCGGGAAAGGAAAAGGTCTACGAATCTGTGACAGACAAGCAGAATGCTTCGTTGCGATGGCTAATTCAAGAGCTGACCTCCGTGCTGAATATTTCTTCGCAAGAAATCTATAAGCACTCGGAAATTGGTCGGAAGAATATAACTGAAGCGAGTAGTGCAAAATGGTAAAAAGAAAATTGCGATATGCGATTAAGGCGCTATTTCTTTTCGCTACGCTGACCGCTGCTCAGCACGGCTATGCCAGAACGGTGAAGAAGATCACCATTACAGAGGTTGGAAAGAGCGTCAACCAAAAAGACGAGGCGATTGTCAGTGCTTGTAAGAGATTCCGGCCAACGATAAAGCAGCTGCACAGGTACTTCAACAACGCCTATCCCGTAGAAAGCTATATCGGCACAACCGAACGGTACTCTGATTGTTACGCAACAGGAACGATTGAGTTCAGCGATAACAGCAAAGGGGTATGGCGGCTAAAGTCGAGTGGAACCAGCGGGATTACATGGACAAGAGGGGACTACGTTGACTTGTTCTACAAGCACAACAAGTGGTACGACCCGTTCGCTTGTAGCTACGGCCTTAGCGATGAGGGCGAGTGCTGACCGGTTCGGCTGATAGCCGGTTGCGGTGCCAAAGCTTTTGGGGTGCCGTTGTTGCCGAGCCTATCTCCGCCTTGGAGTGTCGATGGAAGAGATCTATCGACACTTCGAAATTGGTCGAAAGAACGTTACCGAAGGGAGTACAGAAAAATGAAATTAAGGCCACAGACGCGTCCTCTAAAAGGGGGCGTGATTATGGCACTCTTAATGGTGTCTCAGCTCGGCTATGCTGGAGCGAAGGGCGAGCGATCAATAAGAAAAATAACTATCGAGAAGGTAGGTCAGAACTTGGACAAGAACGACGTAGTGGCAGCCAATTTATGTCCTAAGTTTCGACCGTCAGAGAAGAGCTTGCGGGATTTTTTCTTAAAGTCTTATCCGGTTCCGAGTGTTTTTATGAACCACGACAGATATTCACCGTGCTATGCAGAGGGAACGATATCGTTCAACGACAACAAGAGTTTTGGAAGCTGGAGACTGTACTCAAGCGGAACAGCCGTGCTGTCTTGGGATGCTGGGGATGGGGTTCATCTAATGCGGAAAGCTAACAAGTGGTACGACCCATTTGCCTGCACGTACGGCCTTAGTGATGAGCTCGAGTGCTGATAGGGACGGTAGCCAATGAAGCACGGCACTACTGTTTCTAGTGGTGTCCCCGATCAACCATCCTCCTTTAGTTTGCACTTACCCCGCCTTCAGAAAATCCCGGTGCAATGAAGCGGTGTAACTAACGAATCCAGACTTTTTTCTACGGCACTGCCCGTATATCTTTGTAGGAGAATAGATATGTCAACAGAGGAAATTCAAGCTCACATCAGCAGGAAGCCTGAAACCCAAGTGGGAATCGAAATTGCGGACCTCGCGATATTGAGTACGTTGGTGGCCAGTTTCTGCAAAGCAGACGCAGAAACTATGGATTCGTTCAGTCAATCGGTGCATCACTCTCTGAGAAATGCTTACTCAGATCCGAAAGCACCTGAAGAGCTCGTCACGGCTATTAAGGACCGGGTCGACAACGTGGTCGGTTTGGCGAAAATGATCAGCGGAGTCTGACGATTTCGGACTGAAAAGAAAGTCGTCGGTGTCCTGCGAATGCCGCCGGTGATTTTGCGCATGCTTGAAAGGCGGCTAGAGATCACGGCGGGTTCTTCCGCAACAGCGCATTTTTACACCCCGTTTACACCCCTCCCCCCAACCTTTACCCCGTTTTTACCCCTCTTTCCCTACTGTTGCACTGCACGCAGGCCCTGTGACGGGAGCCTGCCTGCAAGCCGCATCCGGCCCGAGTTGGCGCATACGCGCGCCGGGCCATGCGGCACCCAAAACAACAAGGGAAAGGTCCATGCAAGCCAAGGTTTCTTTGCACGCCACCGTCATCGGTGGCGTTGTCTTCTGTACCGCAGCACTGTCCAGCGCGGCCGCTTTTGCGCAGTCCACTGACGCCGCTCCAGCGCCCGCCGCTGCACCCGCCAGCCCGCTCACGGCCAACGTCACGCTGGCCAGCCAGTACCGCTATCGCGGTCTCATGCAGACCAACAACAAGCCCGCCATTCAGGGTGGTGTGGACTACGCATTGCCCAACGGTTTCTACGTCGGCAACTGGAACTCGTCGATCAGCTGGCTGGGGGATTCCAACCCCAACGTGTCGGCGCCCATCGAGATGGATTTCTACGGCGGCTACAAGACCGAGCTGATGAAGGACGTGCCCATTGATGTGGGCGTGCTGCAGTACTGGTACCCGGGCAGCTACCCCAGCGATTACACGCGCCCGCATACCACCGAGGGTTATGCACAGATCGGCTACGGGCCGGTGACGGTCAAGTACTCGCACGCGTTCTCCAACCTGTTCGGTTTTGCGGATAGCCATCACAGCCAGTACTTCGATCTGTCGGGCAATTTCGACACCGGCTTCTGGGGCCTGACGCTGAATCTGCACGCGGGTTATCAACAGGTGCCGCATCAAGCAGTGCGCACGTCGTATGCCGACTGGAAGGTGGGCGTGACGAAGGACTTCGGCAGCGGTTGGACGGCGTCGCTGGCGTACCTCGACACCAATGCTTCGCGCCTGGCCTACACCAACACGCGCGGCAACTACATGGGCAAGGCCACGGCGCTGCTGGCCGTGACCAAGACGTTCTGACCATCACCCGCAACTGACTGACAAGGGGAGCGCATATGGACTTCGTTTATCTCGCCGGCCTCGCGGTGCTGGCCTCGGCAGTGGGCGGATTGCTCGCCCTCTCTGGCCGGCTTGCCACCAAAGACCAACCCACCACGCACGCGATGGAGAAACAGCAATGACCTGGCTCTATGTGCTGTCCGGGGCCATCACGGTGGTCCTGCTCGTCTATTTGTTTGTGGCCCTCTTGTGGCCCGAACGCTTCTAACAACAACGCGAGGCACACCATGAATGCGTTCCTCCTCCAGCTGGCGATCTACTTGGTCGTGCTGCTGGTTCTGGCCAAACCGCTGGGCGCGTATATGACCGGCGTGTTTGGTGACAAACCGTCGCGCACGCACTGGCTCGGCCCCATCGAGCGTTTGTTCTATCGCGTGGCAGGCGTCAACCCGCAGGCAGAGATGGGCTGGAAGCGCTATGCCGCCGCCGTCATCGTCGTCAACGTGCTGGGCGCGCTGGCGGTGTATGCACTGCAACGCGCGCAGCAGTGGCTGCCGCTCAACCCGCAAGGCTTTGGTGCGGTCACGCCGGATTCGTCGTTCAACACGGCGGTCAGCTTTGTGAGCAACACCAACTGGCAGGGCTATTCGGGCGAAAGCACGATGAGCTATCTCACGCAGATGCTCGGCCTGGCGGTGCAGAACTTCTTGTCCGCAGCGACGGGCATTGCGGTGGTGATTGCGCTCATCCGCGGTTTTGCGCGCCACTCGGCCAAGACCATCGGCAACTTCTGGGTCGACTTCACGCGCTCGACGGTCTACGTGCTGCTGCCGTTGTCGATCATCGTGTCGGTGTTCTTCGTGAGCCAGGGCGTGATCCAGAACTTCGATGGCTACAAGGAGGTGACCACCGTCACCGCCACCACGTACGACAACCCGAAGATGGACGCCAGCGGTCAGCCGATCAAGGATGCCCAAGGCAACCCCGTCACCGAGAAAGCCACCACGCAAACGCAGACCTTGCCGATGGGCCCGGTCGCGTCGCAAGAGGCGATCAAGATGATCGGCACCAACGGCGGTGGCTTCTTCAATGCCAACTCCGCGCACCCGTATGAGAACCCGAACGCGCTGACGAACTTCGTGCAGATGCTGGCGATCTTCATCATCCCGGCGGCGCTGTGCTTTACGTTCGGCGGCATGGTGGGCGATGGCCGCCAAGGCTGGGCCGTGCTCGCCGCCATGACGGTGCTGTTTGTGGTGCTCGCCGTCTTCCTGGCGTGGGCAGAGCTGCACGCCAACCCGATGCTCGCCAACCTCGGCATCGATCAGGCCGTGGGCAACATGGAAGGCAAGGAAACGCGCTTCGGCGTCGTGGCGTCGGCGCTGTTTGCCACCATCACTACGGCGGCATCGTGCGGCGCAGTCAACGCGATGCATGACTCGCTGACCGCGCTGGGCGGCTTCGTGCCGATGTTCCTGATGCAACTGGGCGAAGTGGTGTTCGGTGGTGTGGGCTCGGGCCTGTACGGCATGCTGGTGTACGCCATCCTGGCCGTGTTCATTGCGGGCCTGATGATCGGCCGTACGCCGGAATACCTCGGCAAGAAGATCGAGGTGTTCGAGATGAAGATGACGTCCATCGCCATTCTCGTCACGCCGCTGCTGGTGCTGGTGGGCACGGCCATCGCCGTGGTGGTCACGCAGGGCAAGGCCGGCATCTTCAACCCCGGCACGCACGGCTTCTCGGAAGTGCTCTACGCCTTCTCGTCCGCCGCCAACAACAACGGCAGCGCGTTTGCGGGCCTGTCTGCCAACACGCCGTTCTACAACATCGCGCTGGGCATTGCGATGTGGCTGGGCCGCTTCTGGATCATCGTGCCGGTGCTGGCCATGGCGGGCACGTTTGCCGCCAAGAAGCGCTTGCCCGTGACCGCCGGCACGCTGCCCACGCATGGGCCGCTGTTTGTCGTGCTGCTGATCGGCTCGGTGCTGCTGGTGGGCGCGCTCACGTATATCCCGGCGCTCGCACTCGGCCCCATCGCAGAACACCTCGCACGCTAACGCGCGCTGCAAACTCCATATCAACAGGTGCCTTATGGCTATCCGTTATCCAGAATCTGAACCGGCTGTGCGCACGGTCAAGCACAAGCTTGAACCGAGCACGGCCACCACGACCGTCGCGACGCCGCACGCACCGCTGTCTGCCAAGGAGGTGCGCAAGCTGTCGATGTTCTCGTCGGCGCTGGTCAAGCCCGCCATTGTCGACAGCTTCCGCAAGCTGTCGCCGCGCGCGCAGGCCAAGAACCCAGTGATGTTCGTTGTCTACATCGGCAGCATCCTCACCACCATCCTGTGGGCCATGGCGCTGCGCGGCCAGGCGGAGGCCCCTGCGGGCTTCATCCTCGCCGTATCGGTGTGGCTGTGGTTCACCGTGCTGTTCGCCAACTTTGCGGAAGCCCTGGCCGAAGGCCGCAGCAAGCAGCAGGCAGCATCGCTGCGCGGCATCAAGACCACGGTGCAGGCGAAGGTGTTGTCTGATGCGCGCCGCCGTGACCGCGTTGAATCGCGCGCCGCCACCGCCCTGCGCCGTGGCGACATCGTCCTCATCGAAGCCGGCGACATGGTCCCCGGCGACGGCGAAGTGATCGAAGGCGTCGCCTCGGTCGATGAAAGCGCCATCACGGGCGAATCCGCTCCGGTCATCCGCGAATCGGGCGGCGACTTCTCGTCGGTGACGGGTGGCACGCGCGTGCTGTCGGACTGGATCATCGTGCGCATCACCGCCAATCCGGGCGAGAGCTTCCTCGACCGCATGATCTCGATGGTGGAAGGCGCCAAGCGCCAGAAGACGCCCAACGAACTCGCGCTGACGATTCTGCTGGTGAGCCTGACCATCATCCTGATGCTGGCCACCGTCACGCTGCTGCCCTACTCGCTGTTCTCGGTGGAAGCGATGAAGGCAGGCTCGCCGATCACGATCACGGTGCTCGTCGCGCTGCTGGTGTGCCTCATCCCGACCACCATCGGCGGCTTGCTCTCCGCGATTGGCGTGGCCGGCATGAGCCGCATGATGCAGGCCAACGTGATCGCCACCTCGGGCCGCGCGGTGGAAGCCGCCGGTGACGTGGATGTCCTGCTGCTCGACAAGACCGGCACGATCACGCACGGCAACCGTCAGGCGTCGCGCTTCATTCCCGCACCCGGTGTCACGGCGAAGCAGTTGGCCGAAGCGGCATGGCTGTCGTCGCTGGCCGATGAAACGCCGGAAGGCCGCAGCATCGTCACACTCGCACGCAACCTGGGCGAAGCGTCCATCGATGAGGCAGCGCTGTCGAAGACGCAGCCTGTGTACGTCGCCTTCTCCGCGCAAACGCGCATGAGCGGTATCAACGTTGGGCACAACGGCGAGGCACGCCAGATCCGCAAGGGCGCAGCCGATGCCATTCGTACGCACGTCACGCTGCTCGCTGGCAAGTTTCCCGAAGCCGTGTCCACCGCTGTGGATGACGTGGCCCGCGCAGGCGGCACGCCGCTGGTGGTGTCCGACAACGACCGCGTGCTCGGCGTGGTGGAGCTGAAGGACATCGTGAAGGCCGGCATCCGCGAGCGCTTTGCCGAGCTGCGCCAGATGGGCATCAAGACGGTGATGATCACCGGCGACAACCGCCTCACCGCCGCGTCCATCGCCGCCGAAGCCGGTGTCGATGATTTCATCGCCGAGGCCACGCCCGAGACCAAGCTCGCGCTCATCCGTGAGCAACAAGCGCAAGGTCGCCTCGTCGCCATGACGGGTGACGGCACCAACGATGCCCCTGCCCTCGCACAGGCCGACGTCGCCGTCGCCATGAACAGCGGCACGCAGGCCGCCAAGGAGGCCGGCAACATGGTCGACCTGGATTCCAGCCCGACCAAGCTGATCCAGATTGTCGAGATCGGCAAGCAGATGCTGATGACGCGCGGCTCGCTGACCACGTTCTCGATCGCCAACGATGTGGCCAAGTACTTCGCCATCATCCCGGCCGCGTTTGCGACCACGTATCCGCAGCTGGCGGCGCTGAACGTGATGCATCTGGCCACGCCGGCATCGGCCGTGATGAGTGCGGTGATCTTCAACGCGCTGATCATCGTGTTTCTGATTCCGCTGGCGCTCAAGGGCGTGAAGTACCGCGCGCTGGGAGCAGCCTCGCTGCTGCGGCGCAATCTGTTGGTCTATGGGTTGGGCGGGCTGCTGCTGCCGTTCCCGGGCATCAAGATCATCGACATGTTCCTGGCCGCGATGGGCTGGGTGTAAGGAAGGAGTGCATTCATGGCAACCACAACTCAAACTGTTCAGGCGGATGTGCCGCAACAAGGTGGGCTGTTGCGCGCGGCGCTGGTGGTGTTTGTTGGGCTGTCGCTGATTACCGGGGTGCTGTATCCGGTGGTGGTGACGGGTGTTGGCAAGGCGCTGTTTCCGGCGCAGGCCGGGGGCTCGATTATTGAGCGTCATGGCAAGGCCGTCGGGTCTTCGTTGATCGGGCAGAACTTTGAGTCGCCGCAGTATTTCTGGGGGCGCATCTCGGCTACCGCGCCGAACCCGTATAACGCGCAGGCTTCTGGCGGTTCCAACCTCGGCCCGAGCAACCCGGCGTTGACGGAAGCGGCCAAGGCGCGCATTGCGGCGCTGAAGGAAGCGGACCCGACGAATACGGCGCCGATTCCGGCGGACCTTGTAACGGCTTCGGGCAGTGGCCTGGACCCGCATATCAGCCCGGCGGCTGCGGCGTACCAAGTTGAGCGTGTGGCGAAGGCGCGCAACATGCCGGTCGAGACGGTTCGGAAGGTGGTGGCTGAAAACACCAAGGGGGCGATTCTTGGGCTGTTTGGTGAGGCGACGGTCAATGTGTTGGAACTGAATCTGGCGTTGGATGATTTGAAGTGATTGTGTGGACCACCGGCTTTGATGCTGGTGGTCCACCCCCCTTTCGTTCCCTGCCGGGACCGACTCACTTTTCTTTGTCTTGCCAAAGAAAAGTAAGCAAAAGAAAGGCGCGCCCGAGATGGCGACCCCCTCCTTGGATTTTTGTCGCGAGGAGGGAGGGGAGGCAAACTCGCTGCGCTCAGACAAGCCTCCCCTCTTTATCCTCCTCGCAACAAAAATCCAAGGCGCCATCAAGGGCAGGAACGTCAAAGGCCAAACCGGCGGGGCACCAGCGCGAGCGAAAAGGCGAGTGGTTATAGGGCGCTGATGGCAGCTGCGTGCAAGACGAAGTAGCGCACTGGCAATCGATGGTGTGCTGTACCCCTGCCCTAGATGGCGCCTTGAATTTCTGTTGCAGAGAGGAAAAAGGAAGGGAAACTGTTTGAGCGAAGCGAGTTTTTCCCTTCCCCTCTCTGCGACATAAATTCAAGGAGTCTTTCGCCATCTTGGGTGCGCCTTTCTTTGCTTACTTTCTTTGGCAAGACAAAGAAAGTGAGTCAGCCCCGGCAGGGGATGAAACGGGGGATGCACCACGGGCACAAAAACAACCAAAATAGACGCATGCAAGAAGCCCAACGCCCGAACCCAGACGCACTCCTAGCCGAACTCCAATCCGGCAAAGAGCAAGCCGCCCGCGGCAAGCTGCGCATTTATTTCGGCGCCTCCGCAGGCGTAGGCAAAACCTACGCCATGCTGTCCGCAGCAAAGGCAGCACGTGCACAAGGCATCGACACCATCATCGGCCTAGTCGAAACCCACGGCCGATCAGAAACCGCCGCGCTGGTCGCAGACCTGGAGCACCTCCCCACCCGCCAGATCGAATACAAAGGCCGCACCCTCCCCGAGTTCGACCTCGACGCCGCGCTCGCCCGCAAGCCCGCCCTCATCCTCGTCGACGAGCTTGCCCACTCCAACGTGGCAGGCTCCCGCCACCCGAAGCGCTGGCAAGACATCGAAGACCTGCTCGCCGCCGGCATCGACGTCTGGACCACCGTCAACGTCCAGCACCTCGACAGCCTGAACGAGGCCGTCGGCAGCATCACCGGCATCCGCGTGTGGGAGACCGTGCCCGACGCGGTGTTCGACAGTGCCAATGAAGTCATCCTCGTCGACCTACCTGCCGATGAACTGCTGCGCCGCCTGGCTGAGGGCAAGGTCTACATGCCCGAACAGGCCCAGCACGCGGCGCGCAACTTCTTCCGCAAGGGCAACCTCATCGCCCTGCGCGAGTTGGCCCTGCGCCGCACCGCCGACCGCGTCGACGATGACGTGCAGGCCTACCGCCGCGCGCGCCGCATCGAAAACGTCTGGCGTACGCGCGAAACCATCGTCGCGTGCCTCGACCCGCAGGGCGACAGCGAACAGGTGATCCGCAGTGCCGCGCGCCTAGCCGCACAGCTCGAATGCGATTGGCATGCCGTCGCCGTGGTGATGCCGCATCTGCGCGCCGCCGATGCGCGCACCGAGCGCTTGCACGCGTTGCTCAAGCTGGCCGAAGACGCGGGTGCGAAGGTGGAAACGCTGGCGGGCACCAATGCGGTGGAGGCCATCACCGGCTACATCCGCCGCCACAACATCACCAAGGCGGTGATCGGGCGTCCGCCGCAGAAGCGCTGGCGCTCCCCGCGTGCGGTTGTCGTGGCACTGCGGTTGGCCATCGGGCTGGAGCGGCGCTTGCCCAGCGGCGACTTTGCGGAAGCGCTGGCGCGGCATTGCCCCGAGGTGGACGTGATCCGCGCGGCGGCGGATCCGGCGCATATCCAGCTCACACCGCGTGCCGCAGAGGTCGGCCGTGCCGATGTGCGCAGCGACGCCCAACGCGCCGCCGACGCGCAGGCCGTCGTGTTCAAGCCGGGCTACGTGGCCGCATGCGTTTACGTGGGCTTGGCGACGGTGCTGTCCAGCCTGGTACGGCCGGTGTTCGACCTCGCCAACATCGTCATGGTCTTCCTGGCGGCCGTGGTGGCGGTGGCGATGCGCCACGGACGCGGGCCGGCGGCGCTGGCGTCGGTGCTGTCGGTGGCGCTGTTCGATTTCTTCTTTGTGCCACCGCGCTTCTCGTTTGCCGTGAGCGATGTGCAATACCTGCTGACGTTCGCGGTGATGCTGGCGGTGGGCATGCTGGTGGGCCAGCTCACCGCCGGCCTGCGTGAACAGGCCGAAGTGGCCGTGCAGCGCGAGGCCGCCGCGCATGCGCTGTACGAGGCGGCGCGCGAGCTGTCCGCCGCGCTCACGCTGGACCAGATCGTCAGCATTGGCGGTCGCTTCGTTAACGCCACGTTTGGCGGGCGCTGCGCGTTCTTTTTCGTCGGCTTGGATGGCCGCCTGGGCGCGCCGCAGATCGCCAGGCCCGAAGGCGCTGTCGATACCCCCACGGGCATGTCGAACCTCGACCGCGTACTGGCCGATTGGACTTATCAGCACGGCCAGCCCGCCGGCACCGGCACGCACACGCTGCCATCGGGCTCGGTGCTGTATCTGCCGCTGAAGGCGCCGATGGCCATTCGCGGCGTGCTGGCGGTGGAGCCTGAAACCTTCCAGGTGCTCACCCAGCCCGACAACCGCCGCCAGATCGACGCCTGCGCCACGCTCATCGCCATCGCCATCGAGCGTGTGCATTACGTGGAGGTGGCACGTGATGCCCTGGTGCGCATGGAATCGGAGCGGCTGCGCAATTCGCTGCTGGCCGCCGTGTCGCACGATTTGCGCACGCCGCTCACGGGGCTCGTGGGGATGGCGGAGACGCTGCTGCGTACCCAGCCGCCTTTGCCCGCGCTCCAGGCCGAGGCCGCCGCCGCCATCGGCCAGCAAGCGCAGCGCATGCGCACGATGGTCACCAACCTGCTCGACATGGCGCGGCTGCAGAACCAGGACGTCAAGCTGCGGCTGGAGTGGCAGTCGATGGAGGAACTCGTCGGCGCGGCACTACAGGCCATCCCGCTGCCTGATCACCGCGTGGTGGTCGATGACCTCGCCGCGCTTCCGCTTATCCGCTGCGATGGGCCGCTGATGGAGCGCGTGCTGTCGAACCTGCTGGAGAACGCCGGCAAGTTCGCGCCCACCGGCACGGAGGTCCACATCTCCGGCGAGATCGTTTCCAATGACACCCGCGGCAACGAACTGCACCTGCGCGTGCGCGATCACGGCCCCGGCGTGCCGGCGGGCGCGGTGCGGACGATCTTCGAGAAATTCACGCGGGGCGAGAAGGAATCGGCAACCACCGGCGTCGGTCTGGGGCTGGCAGTGTGCGAGGCCATCGTCGACGCGCATCACGGTCGCATCTGGGTGGAGGCACCCGTTGATGGCGGGGCGTGCTTCGTCGTCGCCCTGCCCGCCGCCGAGCCGCCGCGTGTGGAGGATGGCGCGCTCACGGCTTAACCCCGCACTGTTGCGGGGCATATGGACATGCCGAAAAAGTCGTTCTGTTACGTGCACCTCGTATGACAGGATTGCGTCACACCGCCCGCTACCCGCGGGCGGATTTCGTTCCAATCCACGATAAATCCACGAGGTTTCTCCATGTCTTTGTTCTCCCGCCTGGCCCGCCTTGCCGTACCGGCCATCGCCCTTGCCGTTGCCACCGCTGCCAACGCCGACACCAAACAGATCAAGCTCGGCACCATGAGCGGCCCCGACGCGCAGATCTGGGAAGTCGTGCAGAAGGTCGCCAAGAAGGACGGCCTGGACCTCAAGGTCATCGAGTTCAACGACTACGCCCAGCCCAACCCCGCGCTCGATTCGGGTGATCTGGACGCCAACGGCTTCCAGCACCAGCCCTTCCTCGACAGCCAGATCCAGGCGCGCCACTACAAGATCGTCAATGTGGGCCTGACTTACGTGGCGCCGATGGGCTTCTACTCGAAGAAGATCAAGTCGCTGGCGCAGCTCAAGGAAGGCGCCAAGGTCGGCATTCAGAACGACCCGTCCAACGGCAACCGCGCGCTGCTCCTGCTGCAGAAGGCCGGCGTGATCAAGCTCAAGGCCGGCGCGGGCACCAACGGCAACAACGCCACCCCGCGCGACGTGGTCGAGAACCCGAAGAAGATCAAGCTGATCGAGCTGGATTCGGCCCAGCTGCCGCGCTCGCTGGATGACCTAGACGCCGCTTCCATCAACACGGACTACGCGGTCAAGAACAACCTGTCGCCCACCAAGGACGCGATTGCGCTGGAAGACCGCCAAGGCCCGTACGCCAACCTGATCGCCGTGCGCGAGAAAGACAAGAACCAGCCCTGGGTGAAGACGCTGGTGCACGCGTACCAGTCGGAAGAGGTGCGTAAGTTCATCGACACGCAGTTCAAGGGCGCGATCCTGCCGGCGTTTTAATGTTGCCTAAAAAGTAAGCGGATACTTACGCTAATCTTCGGAAACTGCGCGCGGCGCGCCACGGGAGTGAGGAACTTCCGGGCGCGCCGCGTCGTTTTGTTGCGTTGCGTCATCCCGTTGCCCTTGCAATCGTTTTCGCGAGCGTGGCGCCCTGGCAACGCTTGTAGTCTCTCGTTACATTAAGTAGTTCTACCTTATTGCATCGCAGCAAACGATTCGCTATAGTGGGAACTGTCTCCTCCACCCTCCTTGGTGGATTGTGGCCCGAGCACCTGGTGCTCGGGCTTTTTTCTTTGGCGCGCCCGATTGCATCTCGATGGCGCGGCCTTGCCTCCTAGCCGATTCCGGCTACGCTGATTTCCTCTGCTCTGACAGATCGCCACGTTGCCGGATCGCAACGTGCATTTTTTTCAAGCATGCGTTTTGGGTGGTTTTTCCAGCATATCCGCGCTGGGTGATGGACAACCTTCAAAGCGTCGTTTGAATCACGCCCCTGTGGCGGATGTGTGCGCAACCCCATGCTTTATGCCGCTAACATCGCGGATCTGCGTCAGCCTTTGTCCTACAAGCGATTCGGCGAAGCCCGGACAGTCCGACAAACCAACCTTCACTAAACTTCACCTTGCTCTCTCTTTAGAGAGCACTCCCCCCCTTTTGAGCCCGCCCCTGTTGCGGGCTTCATTTTTTTCGGGCACGATTTCTGACATCCCGACGCCGTCGACACCGGCGCCGGAAAGCTCAAAAGGTTGGGGGAATCTCAAGGCCCGCGCAGTTGAAAAGCTGCGCGGGCTTTGTTTTTTCTGGCGCCGCGCTCGGCGCGCTGCCAGACACCCTGACAACGCTCGCGCACGGTGTTTCAATGTCGGCTCACGGGCGGATGTCACGAAACGCAAACGGGATGCGCTCCGCCCCATACCAACAAGAATAAGGACTGGCCGATGGAAGGCTTCGCGCAACTCGCCGTGCTGGTGGTGGACGACCACCCCGTGCAACGGGCCGCTGCCCGGCAACTGCTCCACACGCTGGGTGTCCAGCAGATCCTGACCGCCTGCGACGGCCGCGAGGCGCTCTACCTGCTCCAGCTCTGCCATGTCGACCTTGTCCTGTGTGACATCGACATGCCCGGCATGAACGGCCCCGAACTGATGGAGCAGATGCGGCTGCGCGCCGGCCAGGTCTTTCCGCGGCAGGCGCCCGTGTGGGCGTGGGTCAGCGCGATGGATGCGCCGATTGTCGAATCGCACGTGAGCCTGGCTGACGCGATTGGCCTAGCGAGCCCCCATGGCATCCACAAACCGCTGCGCCCCGCGCACGTGCTGCCGCTGCTGGAGGAAGCCGCCGCGCATGCGCGCGAATCGGTGCCCACCGCGCAGGCAAGCGCGCCGCATTTTTCCGATGACGAACTCGCCGCGCTAATCGGCGACACGCCGGAGCAGATCGAGGTCGTTTTGCAGCCGCAGCATGATCTCGCCAGCAACCAGATCGTTGGCGCCGAGGCGCTGTGCCGGTGGATGCATCCAGTGCACGGGCGCGTATCGCCGGCGGCGTTCGTGCCGCGCTTGGAGGCGCTTGGGCTGGCCGATGGCCTGTTCTTCCATGTGCTGGAGCATTGCGTGCGCGTGCAGCACGCCTTGACCGCGCATGCGCATCCGGTGGCGATTGGCGTGAATGCCTCGGCCGCGACGCTCAGCCGCCCCGGCACCATCGAGCGCATCGAGGCGACCGTGCGCGAGGCGCGCATCTCGCCCGCCGCCATCGCCATTGAGCTGACGGAAGATTCACCGGTGCCCGATGCCACGCAGCTCGCCATCGTGCTCAACCGTCTGCGTTTGCTGGGCCATCCGCTGGCCATCGACGACTTTGGCGTGGGCATCGCCACGCTCAAGCTGCTGGCAGACCTGCCTTTCAACATCCTCAAGATCGACCGCTCATTTACGGCGGCGGTAGACCAGACCAGCCAGCGCGGCGTGATCTGCCGCACCATGATCGAACTGGCGCGCACGCTGCATCTCGAGTGCATTGCCGAAGGCGTGGAGACCGACGCGCAGCGCCAGACCCTACGCACACTCGGCTGTGCGACGGGACAGGGCTACCTGTGGGCGGCGCCCCTGTCCACAACGGCGTTCTTGGCGCACGTGCAGGCGGCCGCCTAGCAAGCAATGCTGCGGAGCCGTTTAGTTTTCCGCAGCACTGATTGAAATAGCTTCTGCCCCGAAAGGTTACGAGACGTCGAAACTAAGAAACGTCTGATGCCCGAGGTGACGTTGGGTGCGTATGGTACGGGCCAACTTTCTGTTGGTCCTCCCCCCCTCTCATGTCGGCCCCGATCTATTCCATTCTGTTGATGCTCGCCAAGCTGGATGCGGCGTCCCAGGCGACGTTGCTTTCGCAGATCGATCATTTCGTCTTCGCCTCCCCGAACCAGCGACGCGCACTCGTCAACGACTGGCGGCGCCTTGCACAAGGCCACCCACAGGCTGCGCTCACGTGAGGGCGCGCGGCATGCCAGCTGTCTTGTCGATCGTGGTGGCTGACGACCATCCGGTGATCCTGATGGGATTGACGTCCGCCATTGCGCAGTTTCCGCAGCAGCGCATCGTCGCGCAGGCGCAGGATGGCCGCGAATTGATGCAGGTGCTCAAGCATGTCGACTGCGATGTCATCGTGACGGACTACAACCTGAACGGCGAGCCCGCCTACGACTGCATGCAATTGCTGGTGCGCTTGCGTAAGCGGTATCCGAAACGCCCGATCGTGGTCTGCACCATGGTCAACAATCCGGCGCTGCTGCGCACCATGCGGCAGATCGGCGTGTTGGGCATCGTGAGCAAGAGCGACGACCTGGCCCATGTCGGTCACGCCGTCTCAGCGGTCTCGCGCGGGGTGCAGTACTTCAGCCCGCGCATTCTTGAAGAGGCCGGTTTTCATATCAACGAGCGTGAGGCCGTCCAGGCCTTGAGCGCGCGCGAGCGTGAGGTGGTCCGCCTCTACGCGAGTGGCATGGCGGTGTCGGACATCGCGCAGCGGCTCGGCTCCAGCATCAAGACCGTCAGCACGCAGAAGACGACGGCACTGCGCAAGCTCGGCCTCGTTCGCGAGACGGAACTGTTCCACTACGCACGTACCAGCGGGCTGACCTTTCTCCGCTGATCGGGCACCTGCGTTAGCCGGCGCGGCGGCTCAGGGGCATGCGCAGTGTGGGCTCGGTCGCAGCAGCATGCGAGGTGTTCGACGGTTGCGACGCTTCCGAGCCCATCAGCCAATGAAACAGCGGCGTTGCCAGCAGGGTGCCCACCAATTGTGCGAGCACGTAGCCCGGCACATCGGCGGGGCGAATGCCCGAGGGGCCGTCGGTCAATGCACAGGCCAGCGCCAACGCCGGATTGGCCTGCGACGACGAAGCGGTGAACCAATACCCCGCCGCCATATAGGCGGCCACGGCCAGTGGCAGTTGCCGGGGCGCATGCCGCCCACACGTCATCCCCACGCCAATCAGCCCGAACGTGGCCAGCGCCTCGCTCAACCATAGCGCGGGCCCCGTAGCGACATGTGTACCTGCCGCCCACACCGGCATGCCGTACATGGCATGGGCGGCGGCCACACCCAGCGCGGTCCCCACGGATTGGGCCACCAGATAGGCCAACGCTTCGCGCCTGCGCAGGCTGCCTCGCAGCACTGCCGACAGCGTGACCGCCGGGTTCAGATGCGCACCCGATATCGGCCCGAACATCGTCAGCAGCGCAAACAACCCCGCGCCACCCGCAAGCGATTGCGCCAGTAGTGTCCACGTGGCATCGCCGCCGGAGAGACGGCTGGCGTGGACACCCGTGCCGATTACCACCGCAATCAGCAACGCCGTACCCAGCCCTTCCGCGACGAGGCGGCGTGCGAGCGGCACGGTGGAGGATGCATCGGCGGTCAGTGACACGGAGGGGCGAAGCGGGGAGACAGTGGCCATGCGCAAGCAGAGAGCAGAGAGGGATCGATGCCAAGCGCATCACGCGGGCGAGTGTGGGATCTCTGTGCTGGCCGATCAATGCACCGCGGCGCGCTTGTGTCGCACGCCGCGGTATCGAATGACGGGACGGGCGTTTAGGCGGCACTCACGGCGCCGGTTGCCGCCATGTGGCGTTGCTGCGCGCCCAGCCGTGCGAAGCCTACGGCTGCGGCACCCAGCGCGGCCAGCATGGCCAGGCATCCGGCCATCGTGCCGTGTGCCATGCCAGCGGCGCTGCCGTCCCCGGCAAACATGAAGTACAACCCGCCGATGCTCGCCACGCCCAGCGCGCCCGCCAATTGCTGCGCCGTGATCAGCAGCCCTGCCGCCGCGCCGGCCTGCGTGCGTGCCACGCCGGTTAGCACCAGGCCAATCAACGGAACGACGACCAGCCCTTGCCCCGCGCCGTACAGCGTGACGGCAATGCGGATGCGCGTCATGTCCGGGGTGGCGGGGTGCGCCCAGTTGGTGCCGAAAGGTGTGCCGAAGCCCGACAGCAGCACCAGCAGCCCGAGCGCCATCAGGCCGAGGCCACCCAGCAGCGCACGTACGCCAAACCGCCGCACCAGCGCATTGGCCAGGCGTGAGGTGACAAGGAACGCAACCGCCAGCGGCAGGATCACCACCCCCATGTGCAGCGCCGAGAGATGCCGCCCGTTCTGCAGATACAGCGTCAGCACGAGGAAGAACGCCATCATCCCGATGTAATGCAGCGCCGACGCGGTCAGGCCCGTCATGAAGGCGCGATGCTGCAGCAAGGCGGGCGGCAGCAACGGCGTACCGCCTGCGCGGTCGACGCGCGCTTCAAGCTGCTGGAACGTCGCCATGCCAAGCAGGCCCACGGTCAGCAGCGCGAGACTCCACACCGGCCAATGCAGCTCGCGGCCGAACAGCAGCGGCACCAGTACGGCCGCCACGCTGATGGCCATCCACGCCACGCCGGCGGTGTCGAGATGGACGTTCGCAGCGTTGGGCGTCGGGCGTGGAATCCAGCGCCAGCCGAGCAGCGCTGCTGTCAGCCCCACCGGCACGTTGATCAGGAAGGCCGAGCGCCAGCCCAGTCCTGCAATGTCTGCGCTGGTGAGCGCGCCGCCCACCAGCAGTCCGGCCGCGCCGCCGGTGCCCATCACCAAGCCGAAGATCGACAGCGCGCGGTCGCGCTCGGCGCCGGCAAAGAGCGCCTGCACGCTCGCTAGCACCTGCGGCACCAGCATCGCGGCGGACAGCCCTTGCGCAAATCGCCATGCGATGAGGGCCGCCGCGCTGCCCGCCAGCCCGCAGCCGGCCGAGGTGGCGGTAAAGGCCACCAGGCCGAGCAGGAACACGCGCCGCCGCCCGAACAGATCGCCCAGCCGGCCGCCGGTGATCAGCAAAATGGCATAGCCGAGCTGGTACACCGCCAGCACGGCCTCCAGTTGCGCGGGCGTTGCGTGCAGGCTGGTGCGGATGCTCGGGATCGCCACATTTGCGATGAACGCATCGACGATGAACATGAATTGCGCTGTCACCATCACACCAAAGGCGAGCCAGCGGCGCGGTTCGGATGTCGTTGAGGTCGAAGAAACGTGGGTCACGATCGGCTCCGGAAAGAGGGATGAGCGCAGCGTAGGCACCCAAGCCGATTCGATGCAGAGCTAGGATTAACCTAGGATTGCGTTGTCCCTCCCACCCTTGCGCGCCGTTGTGTGTAATGCACCCATGGACGATTTCACTGCAGACCTGGCCCCTTTTCCTGCTGACTCCGCCGCCGCGCCCCGCAACGAGCTTGGCGAGTTCCTGCGCAGCCGCCGCGGCCAGTTGCGCCCCCAGGATGTCGGCCTGCCCGAAGGCAGCGGGCGACGCCGCACGGCCGGCCTGCGCCGGGAGGAAGTCGCGCAGCTCGCCAACATCAGCATCGACTGGTATGTGCGCATTGAGCAGGGGCGCGATGTGCGGCCATCGGTGGCGACCATCGAGGCAATTGGCCGGGCATTGAAGCTGTCATCGGATGAACGTGCGCACATGCGGGGTCTGGCACGGGCGGAAGCGGTATTCCCGGCGGCGCCGGGGCAGTCCGCCGCGGACGCGGTGCCCGACGTGTTGCGCCGCGCCGTCGCCGGCATGGCCCTGCCCGCGCACGTGCGCAGCTACCGCACCGACCTGCTGTGCTGGAACGATGCCGCTTCGCAGCTCTTCATGGATTTCGGCACGATGCCGCCGGAAGACCGCAACGCGCTGGTCTACATGTTCCTGTATGCCAATGCGCGCGAGCGCTTTGTCGAATGGGAGAGCGAGGCGCGCCGCATGCTGGCGAAGTTCCGCGCGGTATATGACCCGCATGCGGACGACCGCGTCCTCGTTGCGCTGGTCGACCGGCTGCGCACCGAGAGCCGCGAGTTCGACACCTGGTGGCGTCAGCACGAGGTACGCGCTGCCCGCGCCGAGCACAAGCTGATCCGCACGCCCGGCGGCAAGGTCGTCCGCTACGACTACATCGGCCTGCCGGTGATGGAAGACCCGCGGCTGCGCCTGGTGATGTACGTGCCGATGGAAGACGGCACGTAAGCGGTCAGGGCTTAGGCCGTCAGCGCGGCGAGGATGGTCTCCGTGTCGCGCACGCGGCCCAGACGCGGGAAGACGTTTTCTACCGATGAGCGGTGCAGCGCTGCATCGTTCGAGCTCATCGCATCCTCGGCCAGCACCAGCGCGTAGCCGTGTTCCCACGCGGCGCGCGCGGTCGATTCCACCCCCACGTGCGTCGAGATACCGCCTAGCACGATGGTGGTGATGCCGCGTCGGCGCAGTTGCAAGTCCAGTTCCGTGCCGTAGAACGCGCCCCACTGGCGCTTGGTGATCTGGATATCGGTAGGGGCGACTTCCAGTTCTGCGGGCTGCTCCCACCATTGCGGCGGCAGGCCGCCCGGTTGGATCGGCGTGGGGCGATCGACCGGCTGGCGCGGTGCGTCGGCGTAGTCCGGTGCCCAGCCCACGCGCACCAGCACCACGGGTGCGCCCAGCGCACGAAAACGTTTCGCCAGCTTGGCCGATGTGCCCAAGACCTGCTCCGCCGAATACGGCCCCTGCGCAAACGGCAGGATGCCGCGTTGCAGGTCAATCAGTACCAAGGCAGTGGTTTTGGCGGACAGGGTTTGCAGCGGTTCAGACATCAAAGACTCCTATCAACGCGACGAGCTTACGGACGGCGGATGACACACGTTGCTGTGGCATGGGCCAGCAAGGTGCCGTCCTGCGTCTTGAGCGTGCCTTCCGATACGCCGATCGTGCGCGAGACGTGCAGCACGCGGCCTTCGGCCACCAGCGGCGTATCCACCGGCACCGGCTTCACCATCTTCACGTTCAGATCGACCGTGCCGTAGCCGGCGCCGGCTTCGAGCGTGGAATGCACCGCGCAGCCCGTCACCGAATCGAGCACCGTGGCCGCAAAGCCGCCATGCACGCCGCCCAGCGGGTTGAGGTGGCGCTTGTCTGCCGTGGCGATAAAGCGCACGGCGCCCGCGTCGATGGCTTCCATCGTCATCGGGATGGTTTCGCTGATGGACGCGCGTGGCAGCTCACCGCGCGACATGGCCTGCAGCAATTGCAGACCGGTCATTTGGGATGGGTGCATGGTGGGGCGGATGGTGTGGGGTTGGACGACGCCACACTCTACCGCGCGCAGGGTTTCTACGACTGCAATGCGTTGCAGCGGGCCGCGCAACAACGCCCCCGACAACGCCCTCAATCACGCCGCCAATGCGGGTCAACCCTCGTTGCGCGTACGCCGACGCGAAAGGCTCCAGAAAGGTGCCCCCTTCTACGCTCGCTCAGCGATTGCATCGAGTGGCTTGACCAACCACGCTTGCGCGTTTTCCAAGCCGGCGCCATGACCGGACACCATTACCCACAAGGAAGGAGACTTCAATGTCCCGCATCAAGTTTGCCCTCGCGGCAACTGCAGCTGCCGCGGCCACCCTGGCCACCGGCGCCCACGCCCAGTCGTCGAACGTGACGCTCTACGGCCTGATCGACACCACCATCAGCACCGTCAGCAACGCCAATGCCGCGGGCTCGCGCCTGACCGGCTTCCAGGTGCCCTGGTTCTCGGGCAGCCGCTGGGGCCTGACCGGCAAGGAAGACCTGGGCGGCGGCACGTCGGCCATCTTCAAGCTGGAATCGGAGTTTGAGACGCCCACCGGCAACATGGACACCCCGGGGGTGCTGTTCAACCGCGATGCGTGGGTGGGTCTGTCGAGCGAGTCGCTCGGTAAGCTGACCTTCGGCCGCCAGAACGCGATTGCGCGCGATGTGTCGGGCATCTACGGTGACCCGTACACCAGCGAGAAGGTGACGCTGGACGAAGGCGGCTACACCAACGTCAACAACTTCAAGCAACTGATCTTCTACGCAGGCAGCGCCACGGGCACGCGCCTGAACAACGGCGTGGTGTGGAAGAAACTGTGGGATGGCCGCTTCTTCACCGGCTTGGCCTATCAGTTTGGCGAAGTGCCGGGCCAGTTCACGCAAGGCACCACCGAATCGCTGGCGCTGGGCTACAACGGCGACAACTTCCACCTCGCAGGCTTCGCGCAACAAGCCAAGGTCAACGGTTTCATGGACCGCTCGTACTCGGTGGGCGGCAACGTGATCTTCGGCATGTTCCGCGTGAACGCCGGCTACTTCCACTACACCGGCGAGCAACCGGCCGCGCTGGGCAACCGGAAGGATGACGCCTACACCGTGTCGCTGAAGATCGCTCCGCAAGGCGCCTTCGACTACGAAATCGGCTATCAGATCATGAAGGCCGGCAACGCAGCCTTTGGGGCCGACGGCAGCACGCTCAACGCCTACTCCAACGTGGCGAACGCCACGGCATCCGGAAGCGGCCGCAAGAACACGCTGTATGGCTCGGTGTTCTACCACGTGTCCAAGCGCACCGAGTTCTACGTGGCGGCCGACTACATGAAGCTGAAGGACCAGTACATCGTGGGCAGCACCAGCGGCCACAACAGCCAGACGGAGTTTGGTCTCGGCATGCGTACGCGCTTCTGATCTGGGCGCTTAGCGACGCTCGCGCGCCTGATCGACAAACTTGTTGGTATAGGTGCGCGAGAGATCAATGTGCTTGTCGCGCGCGTTGGCATTGCTGGCGGCGAGGACGCGCAGGACGGTGGGTGGGCCGTCGTCCGGCATGCGTCCGTCGGTGCTGAAGGTGGGCAACGCGGCGGCAAGCGTTTTGACGTATAGCTCGGGATGATCGCGCCGGAATTCAGCCGGCATGTGTGCGGCGATCGCGTCTGCCGAGTGCGTGTGCAGGTAGCGCAAGGTCCGCACGAAGGCGCGGGCCAGCTTGGCGGCCACATCCGGATGGGCTTCGAGCCACTCGGTCTGCAGGTACAGGCACGCCGCCGGGTACGGGCCGCCGAGCGCGGCGCGCGTGCTCTCCAGCGTGCGCAGATCGAGCAGGATGCGGGCTTCGCCATTGCGTACCAGGCG
The DNA here is from genome assembly GCF_051904805.1 of Ralstonia sp. 25C. Lineage (NCBI taxonomy): Bacteria > Pseudomonadati > Pseudomonadota > Betaproteobacteria > Burkholderiales > Burkholderiaceae > Ralstonia > Ralstonia sp. 25C. The sequence goes on from NZ_CP196737.1 coordinate 2,035,962, forward strand.
CGATGCCGTCGGGTCGGTGGTCATGCCGGCATCGATGCGGCCGTTGCGCAGTGCGCTGACAAAGCTCTGTTCCGCGCCGACCGGCAGCATGGTGTAATCCGCCGCCGACAGACCCTGCTGCGCCATCAGGTAACGCGTGAGAAAGCTGGTGGACGATCCCAGCCCTGTCACGCCCAGCGTGCGCCCGCGCAGATCCGGTAGGCTCTGCACCGTGGCGGCCACGCGCGTGGAAACCACCTCCGCCTCGCCGGGCACCTGGCTGAATACAACGATGGCGCGCACTTCTTTGCCCTTGGCCTGCAGGTCGATCGTGTGGTCATAAAAGCCGACCACCCCCTGCGCGAAACCGGTGAGCAGTTCGCTTTCGGCATCCACGCCGGCGGGTTGCGAGAGCAGTTCCACGTCCAACCCCTCATCGCGGAAATACCCCAGGCGCTGTGCCAGCGTGGCCGGCAGGTAGATCATCTTGGCCGTGCCGCTCACCATGAGGGTCAGGTGCGTCGGGTCTTGTGCGAGGGCGTGCGAGGTTGCCACTGCAAGGCAGGCCGCGGTAACCCACCTCGGCAACGCTGTGATCCAGCCCCGGAGGCCGCGTGCGCGCGCGCTCCTGCAGGTAAAAACACCCATTGAGTTGTCTCCGGCTCTTTTGTAGATATCGGTATCGCGTCGTCCGAATGCACGCAGTGATGCATCCGGCGCGCGTAGGCAGCCGCCCCCATTCTAGGAAGCGGCAACCCACAAATCGCTTTCATTGGGTGACTGGCCCGCCCGGCGTGGCCCTCGTATGAAGCTGCTCCTGATCGAAGACAACGCCCCCCTTGCGCACTGGCTGTCGGAAGCACTGCGCCGCGCGCACTTCACGGTGGATCATGCCACCGATGGGGAATCCGCAGATACGTTGTTGCTCACGCAACACTACGACGTAGTGCTGCTGGACCTGCAATTGCCCACGCTGTCGGGGCAAGGCGTATTGCAACGTTTGCGCGCCCGACGCAATCCGGTGCCGGTGCTGATTCTCACGGCCAGTGGCGGGATCGACGACAAGGTCGCCTGCCTGGGTGCGGGCGCCGACGACTATCTCGTCAAGCCGTTCGAGATCCGTGAGTTGATTGCGCGCATCCAAGTGTTGATGCGGCGCAGCACGCCTGATCAGTCCGTTGAGCTGCAGTGCGGGGACCTGACGTATCACACTGGCGGCCGTACCTTCACGTTGGCCGGCCAACCGTTGGTATTGCCGGCGCGCGAGCACGCCGTGCTGGAAATCCTCATGCAGAAGCTGGGGCGGACGGTGTCCAAGCCGGCGTTGGTCAACGGCGTGTTCGGGCTGGACGATGAAGCCAGCCCTGAGGCGATCGAAATCTACATCCACCGCCTGCGCAAGAAGTTGGAGCATTCGTCCGCCACCATCGTCACGCTGCGCGGCCTCGGTTACTTGCTGCGCGATGCCTCAGCCACCCAATCCTGACCAGCCGGCGCAGGCCGTACAGGCGGTCGCGCCCGTGCGTGCACGCAGCCTGCGTGCGCGGCTGGTGCTGTGGCTGGCGCTGCCGTTGGTCGTCTATGTGGCGGCGGATGGCTGGCTCGACCTGGCTGCGGCGCGTCACAACGCCGATCTCGTGCACTTTCACGCGCTGGATACCGCTGCGCAGATGATCAACGGCCAAGTGGAGTGGGACGAAGGCCGCCTGCGTGTATCGGTCCCGCCTGCCGCGCTGGCCGTGTTTGCTGCGCCAGAGACACCCGTGCGCGATCAGGTGGCGTACCAAGTGAGCACCGAGCATGGCCGCCTGCTGGCTGGGCGTCTGGATTTCGGCACACGCCCCGCGTTTGATGCCGCCGGCCAGCCCGACGCCGGTACCTATACCGACACCATGGAAGGCCAGCCCGTGCACGTGGCCGCCGTGGTACGCACCATGTACGACGCCGGCCGTACTGAGCGCGTCGTCACGCGCGTCGCGCAAACCATGAACGGCCGCGACGCGATGATCCGCCAGCTGTGGTGGCCCGCCACCGTGCGGCAGCTCTCGCTGGTGGGGTTGGCGCTGGCGATGATCCTCATCGGCCTGACGCTGGAGTTGCGGCCGATCTTGCGGCTGGCCGGCAATGTGTCGGCGCGCGAACCGACGGACCTCGCGCCGCTGGACCCGACGGGCCTGCAGCGCGAGCTGCAACCGATTGCCGGTGCGTTCAACCAGTACCTGCAGCGCATTGCCGACAACGCGCTCACGCAGAAGCGCTTCATTGCCGATGCCGCGCACCAGATGCGCACGCCGCTGGCGATCCTCAACACGCAGATGCAGGTGGCCGCGCAAACCAATGCGGATGCCGCGTTGCATGAAGTGCTCACGGCTGCGCGCACCAGCACACGCAATCTGGCGGACCTGATCAACGATCTGTTGTTGCTCTCGCAGGCGGAAGCGTCGCCTGCCACGAGCGAGGCGGTGGACCTCACCCATGTGGCCCGCACCGTGCTGGAAGACCTCGCCCTGCTGGCCGACGGTCGCGCCATCGACCTCGGCATGGAGCCGGCCGACCACCCCGTGTGGACCTCCGGCAACCGCACGCTGGTGGCGGCCTTGCTGTTCAACCTCGTCGACAACGCGGTGCGCTACACGCACGAAGGCGGCCGCGTGACGGTGCACGTGTCGGCGGATGACGGCTGGACCATGCTGACGGTGACTGACAATGGCCCTGGCATTCCGCCGGAGGCCTATGCGCGCGTGTTTGAGCGGTTCACGCGCCTCGCGGCCCACACGCAGGGCAGCGGCCTGGGTCTGGCGATCGTGCGGCAGATCGTCGATCGCATGGGCGGGCAGATTGCGCTGGCGCCGGGGCCCGGCGGCGAGGGCCTCGCCGTGACGGTGTGGCTGCGTCGGACGGACGCGCCGGCCGCCGCATGAGTCCCCGCCGGTACTTCCGCTGTTGCGTTACTGCACCGACACGAACACCGGGTTCGAGTAGAACCACAGGTCGTTGTAGTTGCGGTCATTGATGGCGTTGAAGCGCGCCACGTTTTCCGTCACCACCGTTTTCTGATCGGGCAGCGGGTTGCCGTTGCTGGTCTCGCCCGACACGTTCATGCCGAGGTTGGTGCCGCGCAGTCGGAAGTACTGGTTCTTGGTGGCCGTGGTGGTGAACGTGATGCTGTTGTAGCCATCCGCATCGACCTTCCAGTCGGTCTTCGTGAAGGTGGCGACGACCTTGGTGGAGTCGTTGGTGGCCTTCGCGTATTCCGGCGTGCCGGGCGCCGCTTTGGCGGTGACATCCCCGGCGATCAGATCCACGTGATCGACCACCGGGCGCATGTTGGCCTTCAAGCCGCTGCCCAGCGGGAACTCGTAGTTGTTGTGATCGGGGCTCTTGAAGCGGATGGTGATCGTCACCTTGTCGCCCGCCTTTGCGGTGAGCGTGCCGCCCATGTCGGCCGTGGCGGCGGCGGTGTCGGCGTGGAAGTCCAGCGCGTTGATCAGGTCGCCAAACACGCCGAACGATTTGCCGGAGCGCATGGCGCCCAGCAGCGTTTTCAGGTTGGAGGTGGCACCCGGGGTGCCCGGCAGCCAGAGGTAGGTCTTCGCGTATTCGCCGGGGTAGTAGCCGCTGCTGAACTGCTGCGTGGCGTCGACTTCGAAATGGTGGTCGGAATCGGCAAAGTTCCAGATGCGGCGGCCTTCGCCAAGCAGCGCATCCCACACGCCGCCTACCTGCGCGACCACGTAATCGACGCCGCCGTAGGTGCGGTTCTTCAGGTTGGCGTCGATGTAGGCGCTGGTGTAGCCGCCGCGGTCGGGCTCCATCTGGTTGCCGACCATGCCTTCGATGCCGAACATGATGTCGGGCGCGGTGTCGTTGAACTCGCGGAAATCCGCCACCGTGTACTTGCCCGGGTTGCGCGACGGGTGGTTGATCAGCCCGTAGCTGGTGTTCGGGTAGTTCGTCCTGAGCCACTTGAACGCGTTGACCACATCCGCATGCGTGGTGCCGGCGCGCGGGCCTTCCTGCTGCCACGCGGTTACGTCGTTCGGGTCGAACAGCGAGGCGGACTGCTGCGTGAAGAAGTACTCGAACTTGTTCAGACCCTTGCCCGAGGTTTGCAGCGTGTCGGTGCCATCGAAGATGCCGACGTTCAGGTGGTCGTGCGTGGGCATGTCCCACTCGGCGGCCGAGAAGATCAGCTTGCCTGCGTATTTGCCTGCGGCTTGGGCTTGCGCAATGGCCGGCATTTCGTACTGCATGATGCCGGCCGATGCCGCAATCGAGCCGCCCGTGAGCGTGGCACCGGTCGCATCGCGCGGCGAGGGACGCAGGTGGTTCGACACCGCCATCCAGTCCAGGCTGTTGAGGTTGAAGGCGTGGTCGAGCACCGTCGCCAGCGGCGTGACGGCATCGGCGGATTCTGCCGTGTGCACGTGGAGGTCGCCGGTGGTCCACACGCCTTGCGGCTTGGCGGGCGGGTTTGGCGTATTCGGTGTGGTGGGCGCAGGCGCGGTGTCGGTGCTCGTCGTGGTGGTGGGCGCGTCGCTGCCGCCGCCGCAGGCGTACAGGCCGAGGGTCAAGCATGCCGGCACTGCCATCGCGAGCAGCGTCTTCTTGGTTGAAAGCATGGTGGTTTCCTATCAGATGGTGGGTCGAGCAAACGCTCGCCGACCGCCCATGCGTGTGGACGGTTCTTGCGTAAGTCAACGTTTGCGCGCCCGCATCTTGGCGGCCGACGATGACGATCTAGTGAATCCGCGACAGGAAAGGCGAAACAAGAGGCGAAACGATGGCGCGCGCGCCGAACCGTTCGGATTGCCCGACCGCGCGCAATGAAACGGCCCCCCCTTGGCCCCATTGCGGGGCCCAATCATGGAAGGTGCTGAGTTACTTGGCCGGCTTGAGCTGCTGCGCCATCTGCAGATGCTCGCGCAGCGCCGGCAGGTTGTGTGCGAAAAACGCCTTGATGTCGGGGTCCTTGGCGTTCTTCGAAGCTTGGTCAAACAGCGAAACGGCCTCCTTGTGCGCCTTGACGCCCACCTCATCGGCGTAGGTCTTGTCGAACTTCGCGCCTTCCAGCGCATTGAGTTTGTCGACCTTGGCTCGCTCGTCGGCGGGCAGGCTGTCGGGCACGGTGATGCCCTTCTGGCCGGCCAGCGTTTTTAGTTCGTCGCCGACGGCCGTGTGGTCCTTCACCATGCGCTGTGCGAAGGCGCGCACGTCGGGGTTGCTCGCACGCGTGATGGCCACCTGGCTGGCCTGGACTTCCATCATGCCCGCGGCGGCGGCCTTGGTGACGTAGGTGGTATCGGCTTTGTCGGCAGCGGCGGTGGCAGCATTGAGTGCGCCAAAAAAGCCCAGTCCGCCAGCTAGGCAGAGCGCGGCAACGCGGCGCATGCTGAAACGATGGTTGGATCGTTGGTGTTGCATGGGAATCGTCCTCCAGTGCTTGGCGGTCATCACATTTCCTTGCCGATGGCCTTGGACACCGCGGCCGGCGTGTCGTACTCGTCGTCGGGCAAATCGCCCAGGGTCTGCAGGGTGCTGTCGTCGGCACCGTTGGCCTGCGCGGTATCGAGCAGATCTTGCTTCTTGGCCGGATACGACGCGCCCTTCAAGGCTTTCTGGATGCCGATAGGCGAATGCGTCGCATGCTCCTGCCCGCCGCTGTGCGTGCCGCGCTCATGCGACTTGGCACCTGAGCGTTCGGTCGAGCCGTGCCCGCCGTGCTCGGCGCGTCCGCTGTGTTGCTTCGTCTTGGATGGACTGTCGTGCTTGCCGCCACCGGTGGCGTGGCTATGCGACGTCGATTGGGATGGGGCGTGTTTGTGCGCACTGCTGGCGCGCTTGTCGCGAGTCGATTTCATGACACCTCCGCAGGCCGGTTGAAGAGGCCGCGCCAGGAAGTGGCGCGGCCGACAACGCTTTTGCAGCAGTGAACATGCCTGCGGGTTGGTGAACCAAAGCGATGGTGGGTTGAGCCACGGGCAAGTGTGGTTTCAGCTACCCGACATCAACCGTCTTGTGGTTCTGAAGGCTCGATTTCACTCCTCAGCGCTTGTTGTTCCTTCGCGATCTGCTTGATGCTCTTAGCCGGTGTGGGCAGCTTTTCGGGCATGGTGCCGCCGATCTCGGCAATGGTCTGGCGGACTTTGGCGCCGACCTCGCGATGCGTCTCATTCGCCTGGCGCTTGCCGCGCACGTTGTCTCGCCGCAGCTTGTCTTCCGTTTGTGTTGTGCGGAACAGGTTGGCAGCCAGCTCGGTGCTGCCCATGTGGTCCAGAATTTTCTGGCTCTTCTTCAAGCCCTTGGTTGTGTGGATGTCCTTGGCGCCCAGGCCACCGTAAAGGCCTTTGTAGCCGTGGTCCTGAAAGATGGCGTAGTCCAGACCCGATTCCACGCCGGCCTTTTTGGCAGCGCTGGTCAATGCCTTGTTGTGCTCGGCCAGTTCGCCCCGGAGCATGAGGCGGCGAGCGTCTTCGGAAACGCTGCGGAGGGGCCCATCGTCTGCGAGTTCCTGACGGCGGGTCTGGATAGCAAAGTACGTTTGCCCATTGGCGATGACGGGTTTGGATGGGTCGCCGTTCTGGACGATGAGGTAGCAGGCGTATCGAGTGAGCTGGTAGTCCGATACCGCGCGTTGCGCGCCAAAGCCAAGGTTGACCATTTTAACGGTCTCGTTAAAATGGTCCGCCACCTGCTGACCCGAGCGCTCGCAGGCGATTTTGGCCTTTTCGATCAGCCGCACGAAGTTGTGCCAATGTGGGTAGTCCAGCAGCGGCGCTAAGTCGCGCGCTAACCAGAATTCCGAACCGTCGTCATTCAACAGCTTGATTCCTTCGAACGTTTGATGATGCGAGTGGTGGACGGGTGTGCTGGCCATGTTGCTCCCAAGTGTTGGTGGTACCTGGGAGACCGCCGATGGGAGGTCGGCGACGTCGAACCTGGGCACCAAAAGTTTGCGGAGCAAACAATCTAGGGGCCGTCAGGTACAGACGCTGTCAAACGTTGTGAATGGCGTTGCGATGGTTGTGGTGCGGCGGAGCATGCAGGAGTGACAGCCTGCCTCCACGGCTTCCGTAGAATGGCGCAGCCCCACCGCCCACTGCGCCCACGATGGATGTCCACCTGACGATCCACGGTCGGCACGATCTTGCCGGCCAGCTTTACCGACAGCTCCGCACCGCCATCTTGGAGGGCCGCCTCGTGTCGGGAGAGCGGCTGCCTTCCACGCGCGATCTGGCCTTGCAGATCGGCGTGTCGCGCAAGACCACGCTTGATGTGTTTGAACGCCTGATCGCCGAGGGCTATCTGCAGTCGCGCGCTGGCTCGGGCACCTTCGTGGCGCAGGCTGCTGAAGGGCTGTGTGGGCGGACGCCCGCAGTCTCGCGCGCAGAAAAACTCGCTGCGCCCACACCACCTGCGCACGCATTCCCCACGCCGTGGAATGACCTGCCCGACGTGTTGCCGATGCCGCGCGCGGGCGTGGACTACGACTTCGTCGGCGGCGTGACGGAGAAGCGCCTGTTCCCGTTTGATACGTGGCGCCGCTGCGTGGCCCATGCGTTGCGGCAGCAGGCACGCGGGCGCGGCGGCTATCACGACCCGGCGGGCGATCAGTCGTTGCGGCTGGCCATCGCGCGTTATCTGGCGTTCAGCCGTGCGGTGGTGTGTGCATGGGCCGATATCGTTGTCACGCAGGGGGCGCAGCAAGCTATCGACCTGCTCGCACGCGTGGTCGTGCGCCCGGGCGAGACGGTGGCCGTCGAAGACCCCGGGTATCCGCCCGCGCGCATCGCGCTGCAGGCGCTCGGTGCCAACGTGGTGCCGGTGCCGGTGGATGCCGAGGGGCTCATCGTCGATGCGCTGCCGCCGCACGCCAAGCTGGTCTACGTGACGCCGTCGCACCAGTTTCCGCTCGGCATGCCGATGAGCCTCGCGCGCCGCGCGCAATTGCTCGACTGGGCGCGGCGCCACGATGCGCTGATCGTCGAAGACGATTACGACAGCGAATTCCGCTTCGACGGCCGGCCGATGGAATCGCTCAAGAGCCTGGATACCGCGGGCTATGTCGCCTACGTGGGCACGTTCTCCAAGACGATCTTCCCTGAGCTGCGCATCGGCTACGTGGTGCCGCCGGTCTCGTTGCTGGTGCCGTTGCGGCGCGCCAAGCAGGTGGCCGATTGGCATAGCGAATCGCTTATGCAGGCGGCCCTGGCGAAGTTCATGCTCGATGGCGATTTCGCCAAGTATCTGCGTCGCATGCACAAGGAATACGCCGCGCGCCGCAATGCACTGCTGCGGCATCTGCGTGGGCCGCTTGGCGCATGGATGGCGCCGCTGCCGTCTGCGGCGGGTATCCACATGGCAGCGCAGTTGCGTGCGCCGCTGTCGGAGGCGACGGTCGTGCAGGCGGCGCAGCGCGTTGGCGTGGGCCTCTACGGCACGGGTCGCATGTATGTGGCGCAGCCGCCGCAGCCCGGCCTGCTGCTCGGCTATGGTCACGTGAATGCGGCAGAGATCGACGCCGGCCTCACGCGGCTGGCCGAAGCGCTCGGTAATGTGGCTACCTGAAAGTTGCGAGGATTGGCGCTGTTCCGGGGCCACCTAAGGGCCTACGCTGGGGACATCTGCTACCCCAAAAACGTTGGAGCCGCCCGTGGAACCCCGCCTCGATTACAACAAGAGCAACCCCGCTGCCATGCAGGCCGTCCTCGGCCTCGAAAAGGCGCTGAGCAAAAGCACGCTCGAAAAACCGCTGACCGAACTCGTGCGCCTGCGCGCGTCGCAAATCAACGGCTGCGCTTACTGCATCGACCTGCACACCGCCGACGCGCGCAAGGCCGGCGAAGACAGCCGGCGCCTGGCCACCGTCTCCGTCTGGCACGAAACGCCGTTCTTTACCGACCGCGAACGCGCCGCGCTGGCGTGGACGGAAGCCGTCACGCTGGTCAGCGAAACCCGCGTGCCGGATGACGTATGGCAGGCCGTGCGCGCGCAGTTCTCTGATGCAGAGCTGGTTGACCTGACCCTGCTGGTGTGCACCATCAACACGTGGAATCGGTTGGCGATCAGCTTCCGCAAGCTGCCGAGTTGAGAACCTGTTCACGATCCGTAGCGAGCGGCCCTCAGCGGGGTGAAGAGCAGCGCAGGAACCGGAATGGACTCAAGTCCATGAGGATTCCGAGCAGCGCATGAGCTCCCGCATGTGGCCCACCCCGGGGCGCGCAGTAGGATCGTGAACAGGTTCTGAGTGGCACCTATACTCCGCAGCATTGGCGCGCGCCGCACACGGAGGCCTCATGCTGCACAACGTCCGCACCCTCAGCATCAATGTGGAACGTCACTTTGATGACGTGGCCGCCTTCCTGGCCGAGCCCCTGAACTTTCCGATCTGGGCGACGGGTCTGCCGGATGGGCTCGCATCCGGCACACAGGGCTCGGGCGCGGCGCCTGACGAATGGATTGCCAGTGCGCCGGGCAGCGATGAAGGCGCCGTGTTTATCCGCTTCAGCCCGCCCAACACCTTTGGCATTGCCGACCACTGGGTGCGTTTGCCCGATGGCAGTGTGGTCTACGTGCCGCTGCGCGTGGTGCGCAACGGCGCGGGCACCACTGTCTCGCTCACGCTGTTTCAGCAGCCCAACATGGACGACGCGCAGTTCGACGCCGATGCCGAGTGGGTGCAGCGTGACCTGGTGAAACTCAAGACGGTGCTTGAAGCGGAATAGGCGTGCGTGCGCGTTAGACCGCGCTTAGACCCAGCCTTACACCTTATCGCGCTGCGCCGCTTGCGGCACGGCATGTGGCACCGATTGCGGAGCCGCAGGCGTGGCAAGCGACGGATCACCGCGTTCGTCAGACCCCTTCACCTGGCTCACCCAGAACACGGAGAACAGCCCCGCCGCCACGGCCAGCCAGCCGTTGAGCCCGTAGCCTTCAATGTGGCCGCCCGCGCCGTTGCTGAGCAGCAGCCCACCGACCCACGCGCCCACGCCCGTTCCCACCGACATGACCGCACTGTTGGCCGACAGAAACGCGCCGCGCACCTGCGGGTTGGGCACAGTGGTCATCAGCGCCTGCATTGGGACCATGCGGCTGGACAGCACCACCATGAAGCACGGGAAGAACAGCAGCATGCCGATGAACGGCCAGTCGGGCAGATGCGTCATCACCAGCACCGGAATGAACGCCAGCAGCGCAGCCGCCACGAACACGCGGCGGCGGCCGTAGCGATCGGCCAGCTTGCCGACTGCGCGCGAGCTGAAGAACGACGCCGCCCCGCCCGCCACATACAGCCAGGCCAAGTCTTGCGGTGCCACGCCGTGGTTGGCCACCAGCACCGGCGAGATGAACGGAATCACCAGCATGTGCGAACCCATCATCACGAAGGTCAGCAGGAAGGCACGCAGATGGCGCGGGTGGGTCAGCAACTGCCACAGGCCGGTGAGGATCTCGCGCGGTGTCTGGCTGGCGCCAGTCAGGTGAGCGGTCAGGGGCGGCACCGTTTGGCGTGCGCCCAGCCAGATCAGCACCGTCAGCGCCGTCAGCAGGAAGAACGGTGCCGTCCAGCCGAGGTGCGCACCGAGGGCCACGCCCACTGGCACGCCGGCCATGGCGGCCAGCGCAAACGACGACATCACCACACCGGTCGCCGCACCGCGCCGCGCGGGCGGAATCACATCCGACAGCACTGCCATGATGATCGAGCCGAGCACGCCGCCCGTGACGCCTGCAAACGCACGCGCAAACAGCAGCATGGCGTAGCTGTTGGACAGCGCGCAGGCCAGGTTGGCCAGGGTGAAGAGGCCATAGACGGCCAGCAGCAGGCGGCGCCGGTCGAAGCGGTCGGTGTAGGTGGCGGCCAGCAGGCCGGAGGCGCCGGAGCACAGCGAATACACCGACACGGCCGTGGCAAACGCCGCCGGACCAATGCCAAACGTGTGCATGATCTGCGGGCCAAGCGGCATCATCACCATGAAATCCATGATGACGGTGAACTGCGTGAGCGCCAGCAGCCAGAGCAGGCGGCGCTCGCGGGTGGGTTCAAGTAGGGGCATGAGGGTGAGAAGAGAGCGAGGAGACAGCATGCCCAGACTGCCGGGCTGGCTGGGCGGCACACCGTGTTGTGTCTGAAAACATATCTTACGATAGTTGTCGCGACACAAGAAGTCAAACTCGAATCTGCATAACCAGCCTGGAAGGCAGGTCATCGTGCGCGTGTTTGCGCCGGCCCTCGAAATTTTTTCGCGGATGCGAATCCGTTTGGCGTGCTGGCGCCTCTTAGGGGGCGAGGACTTCCCTCACCTTTCGTCCGCCCCCTTTTGGAGAACATCATGTCGTTTCTGAAAACTGCGCTGTATGTGAAAAACGTGCCGAACTGGGAGCGCGCCGTGCGCATCGTGCTGGCGTTGGCCGTGATTGCTGGCGGGCTGGCCTTGGCCGCCGCGCCGTGGAACTGGCTGTTGGCCGCCGCCGGTGCCGGGTTTGGCCTGACGGGTGTGGTCGGCTTCTGCCCGGCATGTGCGCTGGTCGGCCGCAAGCTGCAACAACCCCCGCGGAACTGAGCTATGGATCTGGTCCGTCACCAGCCCCTGCTCGATGCCGCCCGCGCGGGTGACGTATCGGCCATCGAGCGCCTGCTGGCCGTCTGCCAGCCCGATATTCGCCGCTATGCGCAGCGCAACTGCCTGATCTCCGACGTGGATGACGCTGTGCAGGAAAGCCTGCTGGTGCTGTCACGCAAGGTGGGCTCGCTGCGCGCGGCGGCGGCGTTCTCCAGCTGGCTGTTTGCCATCGTGCGCCGCGAGTGCCACCGCATGGCGCGCAAGGCGCTTTCCACCGACCCCTGGGATGACGACAAGGTGGAGGCCTGGCTTGCACGCCAACCCGTCGACGACCTGCGTCACGACATCGCCGCCGCGCTGGAATCCCTGCCCGCGCACTATCGCGAGATCATCGTGCTGCGCGATCTGAACGAGATGACCATCGGCGAGATTGCCGACCAACTGCACGAGACCCGCGCGGCAGTGAAGAGCCGCCTGCACCGGGCACGGCAGCTCACGCGCGAGTACTTGCTTGGCTGAAGGTGGCGGGCCGGACTACTTTGCCCGCAGTGCCCACAGTGCGTCCAACACGTGCTGCGTCGATCGCTCAACATGCCCGGCGCGATGCGCGACGCCGAGTTCGCGCCACAAGGCAGGCCGCAGGGGCCGCATGATGATGCGCGTGTCTGCCGGTGCGGCGGAGGCTTCGTGCGGCAACAGCGTCGCACCGTAGCCCGCGGCGACGAGGCTCTTGATGGCGTCGTTGTAGTTGAGCTGGATGCGCGGCACGGGGTGGTGGCCGTCGGCGGCAAACCACTCCATGGTCTGGCGCGAGAGCCGCGTGGTGGTGTCGTTCAGGATCAACGGCTGCGCTGCGAGCCATGCAGGCGTGATGCGGGTGGGGCTTGTCCAGTGTGCGGGCAAAAAAGCCATGACGGGATCGCGACGCCATGGCTTGATGCTGAGCCCCGCCACCTGCGATTGCGGCAATGCCACCAGGCCGACATCCAGCGCACCTTCCGCCAGCTTGCTCAGTGTTTCCTGCGAGGTCAGCACCGCCACCTGCACGTCGATGCCGGGGTGGTCTTGCCGCAGCGCGTCCAGCGCCTGTGGCAGCAGGTGGGCGATCGCACCAGTGGAGGCCCCCAGCCGCACGCGCCCGCTCAGGCCTTGCACTTGGCGTTGGATGTCGTCCAGGGCCTGTTCGGCATCGGCCAGCAGCTTGCGGGCGCGTTCCACCATCACCTGCCCGATGGCGGTCGGCTGCACCTGCCCGCGCTTGCGCGAGAGCAGCGGCGCGCCCACGCGGCCTTCCAGCTCGGCGATGTGCATGCTCACGGTGGGCGGCGCCAGATGCAGCGCGCGGGCCGCTTCGGCAAAGGAGCTGCGGTCGGCCACTTCCACCAGGGTGCGCAGACGGTCGAGGCTGATTTCTCGCATGGTTCAGAAACGCTGAATGTGGTGGTTGGGAAATTCAACTTTTCATATTCTAGGCGGCAGCCGAAGATGGCGGCTCACACATCGCTCACACACACCGACTGCAGAGGACTCCGCCATGTCCACGCCCCTCCTCTTTATCGACGGTGACCAAGGCACTACCGGCTTGCAGATTCACGAACGCCTGCGTGGCCGCACGGATCTGCAACTGCTGACGCTGCCTGCGGATGCACGCAAAGATCCGCACCGCCGTGCCGAGGCCATCAACGCGTGCGATATCGCCATCCTGTGTTTGCCCGATACGGCGGCGCGCGAGGCGGTGGCGTCCATCGTCAACCCAAGCGTGCGGGTGATCGATGCCAGCTCCGCGCATCGCACCATGCCGGGTTGGACGTATGGGTTTCCGGAGATGGCCGCCGAACAGTCGCAGCGTGTTGCCACAGCTTCGCGCGTGACCAATCCGGGCTGCTACCCGACTGGGGCGATCGGCTTGTTGCGTCCGCTGGTGAAGGCCGGTTTGTTGCCAACGGACTACCCCGTGGGCATTCACGCGGTGTCGGGCTATTCCGGTGGTGGTCGCGCGGCGGTGGAGGCTTACGAGGGGCCCGGTGCCAGCAACGCGCTGCCGTTTCAGGTGTATGGGTTGGGTTTGGCGCACAAGCACACGCCGGAGATTCAGCAGCACGCCGGCCTCACGCAGCGCCCGATGTTCGTGCCTGCGTACGGCGCGTATCGCCAGGGCATTGTGCTGACGGTGCCACTCGAGTTGCGCCTGCTGGCGCCCCGCACCGATGCGGCCACGCTGCACGCGTGCCTGCAGCGTCACTACGCGGGCGCGGATCACGTTGAAGTCATGCCGCTGGCTGACGCATCAGCGCTGTCGCATCTGGACCCCCAAGCGCTCAACGGCACCAACGACATGCGCCTGAGCGTCTTCGCCAATGACCACGGGCAAGTCCTACTGAGTGCCGTGTTCGACAACCTCGGCAAAGGGGCGTCGGGCGCGGCAGTGCAGAACCTCGGGCTGATGTTGGCAGCGTGCTGACGCGGCCCTCCTCACGTGCGCGTCGCCACGATGAACAAGCGCGGGAACGGCAGCAGCACCGTGCCGTCATCCTGTGCTGGGTAGCCTTGCGCCACGGCATCGCGGTAGCGCGTGAGGAAGGCGTTGCGTTCGGCGTCGTCATCCAACGCAGCGAGGAACGGACGTAGCGCACTGCCCTTGAACCATTCGACCACCGCATCGGCGCCGCCGCGCAGCGGGTGGTGATACGTGGTGCGCCACACGTCCACGCGCGCGCACAGCGGGGCGAGCAGCCCGTAGTAGTGGCGCGGATCAAACCGCTCCGTCCGCTCCACGCCCTTGAGCTTGTTTGCCCAGGGCCCTGAGGCGGCCACTTCGCGCATCAGGCGGTGTGCGGGCTCGTCCAAGTTGTCCGGCATCTGCACTGCCAGGTGGCCACCCGCCGTGAGCTTGCTGACCAGCTTCGGAAACAGCGTGTCGTGCGCGGGCAGCCACTGCAGCACCGCATTGGCGAGGATCAGGTCATACGCACCGGGTTCGTCCCACGTTGCAATGTCGACGATGTCGAACCGCACCTCCGGCAGGCGCTTGCGTGCGGCCTGGATCATGTCGGCGGAAGCGTCGATGCCGCGCACGGCTGCAGCGGGCGCGCGCGCGATCAGGGCTTCGGTGGAGTTGCCGGGGCCGCAGCCGATGTCGATGGCCACGTGGATGGGCGTGGGCGGCACGGCGGCCAGCAAGTCGCGGATGGGCCGCGAGCGTTCGTCTTCAAATTGCACGTATTGCTTGGCGTACCAATCGTGTGGGGTCGTCACGATGTGCTCCTTGTCGTTGTTTGCCTGACGCTGGATTGTGTAGGGCGACAACCCATCAGTAAAATGAATTCAATTTCCAGATTGATTCAAAATACTGATGAAAATCGATACGCTGGGCGTGCAGGCTTTTGTGGCGATTGCGGAGTGCGGAAGCTTTACGCAAGCCGCCGATACGCTGCATGTCACGCAGACCGCCATCACGCAGCGCTTGCGCAAACTGGAAGCTTTTCTGGGCGTGGCGTTGGTGGAGCGCACCACGCGCCGCACGGAGCTGACGGAAATCGGTCAGCGTTTTCTGCCGCAGGCGCGGCGGCTGTTGGGTGAGTTGTCCGATGCGCTGACGGAGATTCGCGAGACGGGCCTGAGCCAGCGTGGCGACATCACCATTGCGTGTGTGCCGACGGTGGGCGTGCAATACCTGCCGCGCATCCTGCGCGCGTTCTCCGAGCACCGTCCGCATGATCGCGTGAAGATTCTCGACCACGCCTCTGCGTCGGTACTGCAAGCGGTGCTGCGGCGCGAGGCGGAATTCGGTATCAGCATTGCGGGCGATCAGCACCCAGAACTCGTGAGCGTGCCGTTGACGAGCGACCCGTATGTGCTGGTCTGCCGCGACGATCATGCGCTGGCCAAGCGGCGGCGTATCCGATGGGCGGCGCTACAACCGCATCCGCTCATCTTTGCTGGCGAGGTCAGCGGCAACCGCAGCCTGCTGGACGGCGCGCTCAAAAACAGTGGCGTGACGCTGCATTCGTTCTACGAAGTGCAGCGCAGCTCCACCGCGCTGGGCCTAGTCGCCGAGGGGCTGGGTGCGGCGGTGGTGCCAAAGCTCGCCATCCAGAAGAATGCGTACCCGATGATCCGCACGATTGAACTGGTGGAGCCGGTGGTCTCGCGCACGCTGGTGTTGGTGACGCGCAAGGCGGCGCAGTTGTCGCCAGCGGCGCGTGCGTTGTATGACCGCATTGCCGAGGGCGCCACGCCCACGAACTGATGCCGTGGCGAGGAAGCCGGTCCGCGCCTGCGTACCGGCCCTCTCCCCTCGCACATGACCCGTCAGCCGCGAGCCCCCTCTGCACTGCTCGGATAGCGTGTATCCCCACGCCATGCAAGCAGGTCATGTGCGCTGGTTTGGCGATCCGCGCCTTGCCCGTACGGGTCAAAGCGATCGTACTTCCACGACAGCGTGCCACGGGTGTCGGCTTGGCGATCCGCGCCCTGCGTGAACGGGTCCGTCTTGTCGACGGCGCCTTGCGTATAGGGATCGAACTTGGGTTGCGTGGCCGAGGCCGGAAGCGCTGCGAACAGCGCGGCAGAAGCGGAAAGCGTGGCAAGCCATGCCAGCGAGAGGCGGCGGGTGTGCATGATGAACTCCTGGTGCGGTGAACGTGTGCCATCCAACATGGCACGCCATCAGGTCGTTGACGGCGCTTGGCCGTCTCAACCTCACAGGTTGGTCGCGGTAGTCATGCAAACCTGACACTGCATCGGTGAAGAATCATTCCGCGCCGCCCTGTACCCACAGATAAGCAGCGCATCCGGCAGTGGATGCAGTACGGAGAAAATGTGCGCGTGGCGGAGCTCGCGTCGGCTGCTGGTTACGCCAGCTGCATCAAGCCGTGCACGCCCTGCCACCCGACGTAGAGCCCCACCAGCGTAATTAACACGCCCGACAGATAAGGCGCCTTGCTGGCGAACTCGCCAAAGCCGCTCCAGCGCTTGGATACGTGCTTCACGCTGAGCGCCGCGAGCGCACCGGACGCGACCAGCGTCAACGCCAGCCCAATGCTGAAGCACAGCACCAGCGCGGCGCCCAACGTCACCTGCTTGAGTTGCAGGCACAGCAGCAGCACGGTGATCGATGCGGGGCACGGGATCAACCCGCCGGTCAGCCCGAACACGATGATCTGCGCGGTGGTTACCTCGCGGTTGGCGAAGCGGCGGCGGATGTCGTTGGCGTGCGCGCGTTCGTGGGCGTCCTGGTAACCGCCGGACGACACGTCCAGCCCACCGTGGTCGTGGTCGGCATGCGCGTGGTCGTGTTCAACGAAATCCACGTCGTAATCATGCCGATGGTGTTCATGCCCAAGCGACAGCCGCGCCACGAAGGCGTGCGGCTCGGGAATGGTCTGGGTAGATTCCAGAAAGCCGTCGCGCTGCACGAACGCAAACGTCTGCCGGCTGCCGTCGGGTCGCTCAGTGATGATCTGTACCTGGTCGGCGGTCCATGCGTGGCCGCGTGTGCCTTCGCGCGTGAGCCGGAAGCGTGGTGGCACGCCGTCTTCAAACACCTCAAGCCGGACCGTGCCGTGGCCGGTGTCGATGTGCTTGGCTTCGTCATGGTTGTGCGCGTGATCGTGGTCATGCCCGCGCGTGCTGCGCCACGTGCGCCACATCATCCAGGCTGCCACGGCCACGATCAGCACGGCCGATGCCACCTGGAAGTACGGCTCGGTGGTCTCCGCGTTCCAATTGCGGCCGAAGTACAGCCCCGCCATGGCCACCGCCCACACCACCGCGGTGTGCGACACCGTGGCCGACAGCCCCAGCAGCACCGCCTGCGCCAGCGTGCCCCGAATGGCGACGATGAACGCCGCCATCATTGTCTTGGAATGCCCAGGCTCCAGGCCATGCAATGCGCCCAGCAGGATGGCGCTGGGGAAGAACAGCCAGGCATTGCCTTGCTGCAACAGGGTGGCGAATGCGGTCATGGGTGGGCCATCCGTGGCGGTTTCCAAGTCGGTGCAGTATACTCCCCCCTAGTATCTGCATGCTACCCTCCGGCGACTCTGCAACCCGCAAACCACCCGAACCATGGCCCACACCATCCGCGACAAAGCCAAGCTCCTGGCGCGCGTACGGCGCATTCAGGGGCAGACGGTCGCTCTGGAAAAACAACTCGCCGATGAGGGGGATTGCACGGCCGTGCTGCAGCAGATCGCTGCGATTCGCGGTGCGGTCAACGGGCTGATGGCCGCCGTGATCGAAGGCCACCTGACCGATCACGTGGTCAAGGAACCTGCCGAAGCGCAGCGCCAGGAAGACCTGGATGCCGTGATGCAGGTGATCAAGTCGTATTTGAAGTAAGGCGACGCCTTCAATCCGCCTTAGGCAGGCGGACTGTCACCCGCAATCCGCTGGCACCGCGATCGGCCTCGCCCAACACGGTCTCTCCGCCCAGGCGCTGCACCACCGTACTCACAATCGACAAGCCCAGCCCAGAGCCCGTGGCGCCATTGCCCAGCACACGGTAGAACGGGTCGAACACGCGCGCGCGTTCATCAGCCGGGATGCCGGGGCCGGTGTCCTGCACAGCAATCGACACCATGCTGCCCGTGCTGATGACGGACAGGTCGATGCTCCCACCCTCTGGCGTGTAGCGGATGGCGTTGTCCACCAGATTGCGTACCACGACGAAGAGGTCCAGCTCATTGGCGCGGACCTGCGCATCGGCTTCGGTGGTGACGCCCACGTCGAGCTGCTTGGCGTCGGCCAGCGGCATCAAGTCTTCCAGCACACGGCGGAACACTCGCTGTACGGACACAGTGCCTGTTGGTGCCCCCACGGTTTCTTGTGCACGGGCCAGGGTGAGCAACTGCTCAAGCAGAGCGCGGTTGCGTTCAATCCCTTGGCGCAGTGTGGTCAGGCGCATCTGTGCCTCGTCCGACATCGAGGCCTGCGCGAGGCGTTCAGCCTGCAGCGACAGCGCGGTCAGTGGCGTCCGTAGTTCGTGCGCAGCATCGGCGACGAAGCGGTGCTGCGCGTCCATCGATTGCTGCACGCGCGCCAGCAGGCGATTGATCGCCACCACGAACGGCCGCACTTCTTCGGGCACGGCTTCGGGGGCGATGGCGTGCAACTGGCGTTCGTCACGCTGGTCGACCTCGTGCGCGAGGCGCTTGATGGGCGCAAACATCTTGCGCAGCACGTGGGCGACGGCCACCAGCAAGATCGGCACGAGGATCAGGAACGGCATCAAGGTGCGGATGGCGCTGTCGCGGGCGGTTTCGTCCCGCACGGCGGTTTCCTGCGCGACGGCGATACGCTGGCCGTTGGCGAGCGTGCGGACCCACACGCGGTAGTCGTGCTTGCCCAGGCGCGCGGTCTGCATGCCGTCGGCCAGCGCGGGCAGGTCGGTCGTGCGCGCGCTATCGGCCGGCGGAAGCACCCGCACGATCACGCGTGCCTCCTTGTCCGAGACCTTGGGCGCATCGGCCGGGTTGTCTGGTGCGGGCAGATGCGTGGGGTCGAACATCGCCCCAACCTGGCGCAACACGTCGTCCTGCAGCTCATACGCTTCGCGGAACGCTGACGCAAACGCAAAGCCGCCGGCCAGCACCGCCACCACCACGATGATCACCGACAGCCACACCGACAGCCGCCGCTGCACGGAAGCAGCCGTGGAAGCAGGTGCTGTCATTGACCCCTCGGCACCATCCATCCCACGCCCCTCACATTCTTGATGGCCTCGGCGCCGAGCTTCTTGCGCAACGCATGGATGAGGAATTCGACGGCGTTACTCGCCACCTCGTGGCCCCAGCCGTAGATGCGCTCTTCCAGCTCCATGCGCGAGAGGATGGCGCCCGGGCGCAGCATGAGCGCCTGCAGCAACGCAAATTCGCGCGCGGACAGCTGCACCGGTTCGGCGTCACCCATGCGCGCTTCGTGTGCGGCAGGGTCGAGCGTCAGCACGCCGTTGCTCAGCACGGGGCTCGCTGCCCCACCCTTGCGGCGTAGGACGGCGCGCATGCGGGCGAGCAGTTCGACCATCTCGAAGGGCTTGAGGATGTAGTCGTCCGCGCCGCCGTCGAGGCCGCGTACACGCTCATCCACGGCATCGCGCGCCGTCAGGATCAGCACCGGCACGGGGTTGTCGCGGGTGCGCAGGCTGTTGAGTACCGCATGGCCGTCTTTGCCGGGCAGGCCGAGGTCGAGCAGCAGCACGTCGTAGTGCTGGTGTGCGGCCACGTCCAGCGCGGTCTGGCCGTTGCGTACCCAGTCCACCGCATAGGCGGCGTCTTGCAGCGCGGCTTCCACGGCCGCGCCGATCATCGGGTCGTCTTCAACGAGGAGCACTCGCATGCGGTTGGTATTGAGTTGCTATGCCGATTGCAGCGTATCGCTATTGCGGCGCCGCGCCTGCCAGCTCGTATAGCCGATGGTGAAAAGCAGGATCGCCAGCAGCACCGCCGATGCGCCCGCCGTGCCAAGGTTCAGGCCGCCAGCGCTGATGGGCTTGGTCAGCAGGTCGCCGCCTGTGGCACCGAGCGGCCGCGTCAACACAAAGGCCATCCAGAACAGCGCCACGCGCGAAATGCCGGTCAGATAATACGCCGCCGCAATCAGCGCAATCGCACCGGCAATGAGCAGCGCGCCGCCCGCAAAACCCAGCCCCGACGAATCGGCCAGGAAATCGCCCAGCGCCGTGCCCAGCGTGTTGGATACGAGGATGGCGCCCCAGTACAGCAACTCCTGCCCGCCGCCGCGCACCTGCGTGACCGACAGCGACTTCTGCGTGAGCTTCCAATAGACAAGCACCGCGCACAGCAGGCTCGCCAGGATGGCCGAACCCGTGGCGTACCCCAGGCCGAGCGTGCGGTCCATGAAGTCCGACAGCGTGGTGCCGGCCGTGCTGGTGGCGAGGATCACTGCCCAGTACAGCAGCGGGTGATACGCCTTGCTGCGCAGTTGTGCGGTCAGGGCGACCAGGAAGGCGCCGATCAGCAGCACCGAGCTGGCGGCATAGCCGATCTTGAGTGTCATCGAGAGCAGATCGCCCGCGGTTTCGCCCAGCGTGGTGGCGCAGATCTTCATGATCCAGAACGCCAGGGTGATCTCCGGCAGCTTGCTGCGCGCCGGTGTGGAGGAGGCGTGTGCCTGTGCGGAAAGGGCCATGCGGATTCTCCTGGAGAATGGAGGGAGATTCCGCATGAGTCTGCCGGGGCAGACTTAGGTCACCCATAGCGGCGTGCTAGCCGCTCAGCTTGTCGAGCAGGCTGTACCACGCCACGCCCGCCGCAATGTAGAAGCGCTGCAGCCCATGCAGCGGGATCGGCGTGATGGGCGACACGGGATACGGAAACGCCTCGCCAGTGCCTGCAAGCCGTGCAGCAATATGCTGGCCCAGGCCGGTGCATAGCGCGATGCCGCGTCCATTGCAGCCAAGCGCCATCGTCAGGCCCGGCGCGGGCTCGTGAATGTGCGGCATGAAATCCCGCGTGATGGCGATGCGGCCGCTCCAGCGGTATTCATATTCCAAGGGCCCCAACTGCGGAAACAACAACTCCAGCGAGCGTTCAAGGTGTGCAAAATCCTGCGCATCGCGCGGCTCGGTAAAGAAGCCGCGCCCACCCATGAGCAGGCGCCCGGCTGCGTCTTTACGGAAATACAGCAGCAGCCGTTGCGAGGTGGAAGCCGTCTCGCCGCGTGCCAGGATGCGCTGCGCATCCGCCGTCTTGAGCGGCTTGGTGGCGACGATGAAGCTGTTGGCAGAGAGCACGGTCTGTGCCAGCCCTGGCCACAGCGGGCCGGTGTAGCCGTTGGTGCCGATCACCACGCGCTGCGCACGCACTCTGGCGCCCGTGCTGGTGGCAGCAACCCATTGCGTACCTTGGCGTTCCAGCGCCGTGACAGTGGTGTTGCCATGCACAGCGGCGCCCGCTTGTTGTGCGGCGCGCACCAACCCGCGCGCATACGCCATCGGCTGGATGGCGCCGGCACGGCCGTCGAGCCACGCGCCCGCAAATGCCTCGGTGCCGACGCGCTTGGCGACCGCCGCGCGATCCAGCACTTCCACCGGCACGCCGCGCTTTTCCCACTGCCGCGCGCGCGCATGTAGCGCCGGCACCGCCTTGTCGGAATACGAGAGCTGCAGCCAGCCCGCGCGCGCGGGTTGGCAGTCGATGTGGTGGCGCTCAATCAGATCGAACACCAGATCGGCGGAGCGTGAAACGGCATCGATCAGCGGCTCCGCACGCGCGGCACCGAACAGGCTCACCAGCTCATCCGGGTCGTGCTTGAGCGTCGGATTGACCTGCCCGCCGTTGCGCCCGGAGGCGCCCCAGCCTGGATCGTTGGCTTCCAGCACGGTGACCTGGGTGCCGCGTTCAGCCAGATGCAGTGCGGTCGATAGCCCCGTGTAGCCACCGCCGATGACGAGCACGTCGGTGGTGATCGATTCCAGCAGCGGTGGCGTGGGCGGTGCTGCGGGCGCGGTGGCCGCCCACAGCGACGGCGGCAGCGGCTCACCGCCGGTAGCCATGTCGAGATGCGGCTGCGTCATGGCACGAGGTCTCCCGCAGGCGCATCCACGGGTTTGTGCAGCACGCGGCGCAGAAAATCTTGCGTGCGCGGCTGACGCGGTGCGCCCAGCACCTGCGCGGCCGGCCCTTCTTCGACGATCGTGCCGCTGTGCAGGAAGCACACGCGGTCGGCCACCTCGCGCGCAAAGCCCATCTCGTGCGTGACGACGATCATCGTCATGCCCTCGCGAGCGAGGGCGCGCATCACCTCCAGCACATCGCCGACGAGTTCGGGGTCGAGTGCAGAGGTGGGCTCGTCGAACAGCATCGCCTCGGGCTCCATCGCCAGCGCACGGGCAATCGCCACGCGCTGCTGCTGGCCGCCAGAGAGTTGCGCGGGGTAAGCCTGTGCCTTGGCAGCGAGGCCCACCTTTTCCAGTAACGCCAGCGCCTTCGCACGTGCCGCTTCCGGGCGTTCGCCCTTCACGTAGACGGGGCCTTCCATCACGTTTTCCAGCACGCTGCGGTGTGGGAACAGGTTGAAACGCTGGAACACCATGCCCATGCGGCTGCGCAAGGTGTGGATGCCTTTGTTGTGCTGATCGACGCGTTCGCCAAAGGCGCGGATCTCGCCGCCGTCATACGACTCCAGCCCGTTGATGCAACGCAGGACGGTCGATTTGCCCGAGCCCGATGGGCCGATCAGGCAGACGACCTCGCCCTTGTTCACATGCAGGCTCACGCCGCGCAGCACGTGGTGGTCGCTAAAGTGCTTCTGCAAGTCACGGATCTCGATCATCGTCATCGTTGGGCCCTCCCCGCACCCATGTGGCGTTCCAGCCGGCGCAGGCCGAACACCAGCGGCAGGCTCATCACCAGATACAGCAGCGCCACCAGCGTGTAGACCGTCATGTTCTGGAAGGTGGACGACGCGATGAGCTGCCCCGCGCGCGTCATCTCCGCCACCGTGATGGTGGACACCAGTGATGAATCCTTGAGCATCATCACCAGCGTGTTGCCGTACGGCGGCAGCGCAATGCGAAACGCCTGCGGCAGGATCACGCGCCGCATGATCAGCGCGCCGCGCATGCCCATCGCCTGCGCGGCTTCACGCTGGCCAGGGTCCACCGCCTCGATGCCGGCGCGGAAGTTCTCGGCCTGATACGCCGAATACGCAATGCCCAGCCCGATCACGCCCGCCTGAAATGCCGTGAGCTGAATGCCGATGTCCGGCAGCACGAAGTAGATGTAGAAGAGCTGCACGATGATCGGCAGCCCGCGAATGATATTGACGATGGTCGCCCCCGCCGTGGATACAGCCTTGATGGGCGACAACCGCATCAGCGCCAGCCCCAGGCCGATCACACTGCTGAGCAGGAACGACAGCACGGTCACTTCCACCGTGACCACCGCGCCCTTCAGCAGGATCGGCAGGAAGTCCTGCGCACTCTCAAGAAACGTTGCCAGACTCATCGCACGCTACCCGCTCAGATGCCCCACTTCTTCACGATGGCATCGAGCGTGCCGTCGGCCTTGATCTTGGCGATGGCCTTGTTGATGCGGTTGAGCGTTTCGGTATCGCCCTTACGCACCACCAGGCAGACGTCGCCCACGTTGGCCGGTTTGTAGTTTGGCGCGAGCTTCACGCCTTGGAAGGTGTGCTGGCGGATCTGGTACGCGATGATGGGTTGATCCCCCAGGCCGGCCTTGATGCGGCTCAGCGTCAGGTCGCGCGTCATGTCGGCCACCGAGTCGTAGCTGCGCACTTCCTTGAAGATGCCCTTCTTGTTGAGCATGTCGAGGAACACTGTGCCCACCTGCGCGCCCACCACTTCGCCCTTCAGGTCATCGAGCGTGGCGTAGTTCTTGGCGTCGTCCGCTTTGACGATCAGGCCCTCGCCGTACGAGTACACCGGGTCGGAAAAGTCCACCACCTGCGCGCGTGCCGGCGTCTTGAGCATCGCCGCCGAGATGATGTCGATCTTGTTGGACGTGAGCGATGGGATGAGCGCCGAGAACACCGTCTGCTGCACGTTCACATTGAAGCCGCCCGCCTTACCCACGGCCGTGACGGTGTCGACCATCATCCCTTGGATGGAATTCGTCTTCACATCCAAGAAGGTGAACGGCACGCCGGTCGCCGTGGCACCCACGTTGTAGGTGGGCGTGGACTGGGCCCACGCGAACGATGCGGTGCCGACCATGCACAAGGCCAGTGCAGCGCGACGGAAAGTGGTGACGACAGACATGGCAATCCTCCAGGCAACGGAAAAAGACGCACCCCGAACGCGCATGCACGGGGACTGGCTCAATGTGATGCAATGCTTGTGCCAATATTCGAATGCATTGCATCGATATATAACTATGGAAAACCACTAATCGACGTATATGAATCGATATGCGATTCTTCACGCGTTGATTTGCCCTGGAAGCGCCACTTAGGCGCCACTTGTCATGACCGAAGCTGCCGATACCGCTGACTCGCCCGACCTGCTGTTCAACCAGTCGCTGGAGAAAGGGCTGGCCGTGCTGGGCGCCTTCAACGCGCAGCGCCGCACCATGACGATTGCCGAAGTGGCCGCCGCCGCCGGCATCAACAAAAGCTCGGCGCAGCGCATGGTCTACACGCTCGAACAGCTCGGCTACCTGCGCAAGCATCCGCAAACGCGGCGCTACCAGCTCACCCCGGCGGTCATGAAGATCGGCTTCAACTACCTCGCCGCCGACACGCTCATCGACGTGGCCAACCCCTTCCTGGCCGAACTCACCAAGCTGACCACCGAAACCTCGTGCCTGACCGAGCCCGATCAGAACGAGATGGTGTATGTCGCCCGCTTTGTGAGCGCGCATTTCGTGCCGGTGCACATGCCTATCGGCAGCCGCATCCCGATGTACTGCACGGCATCGGGCCGGGCCTACCTGAGCGCGCTACCGATACCCGAGGCGCAGGCCATCGTCGAAGCCTCGCAGCGAGTGGAGCACACCATGCACACGCGCACCGACGTGGCCGACATCATGGAAACGCTGCGCCAGGCGCGCCAGCGTGGTTACGCCGTCAACTGCGAAGAGCTGTTCCTCGGCGACATGACCATCGCCGCGCCCATCGTCAGCAGCAATGGGCGCGCGCTGGGCGCGATTCACCTGGTCGCCCCCACCGGGCGGTGGACGCCGGAAGAAATGGAAACCAAGCTCGGCCCCGCGCTGCTGCAATGTGCGCGGGCGATCAGTACGTCGGTGCGGGCGTTGGGGTGAGGTGCCATCTGCGCCAGCCGGCAAAGCCCGGCACAATGCCCACACCCTCGCCTCACCCCACATCGCCATGACGCTCCCGTCGATCACCGACTTCCCGCTGCTGTCCACCGACAAGCTCCGCTACGGCGACACCGACCGCCAGGGCCATATCAACAACGCCGTCTTCGCCACGTACCTGGAAACGGGTCGCGTCGAGATGCTGTTCACACCGGACAACCCGCTCGCCGCACCCGGCTGCGAGTTCGTCATCGCGCAGCTCG
This sequence comes from Ralstonia sp. 25C, assembly GCF_051904805.1. Lineage (NCBI taxonomy): Bacteria > Pseudomonadati > Pseudomonadota > Betaproteobacteria > Burkholderiales > Burkholderiaceae > Ralstonia > Ralstonia sp. 25C. Next base: position 2,061,510 of record NZ_CP196737.1, read on the forward strand.
TGCTCGACTTCCGCAACGAAATCCTCTGGCCCGGCTCTGTGCAGATCGGCACGCGCGTGGCGAATGTGGGGCGCAGCTCCGTCAAGCTCGAACAGGCCATCTTCCAGAACGGCCGCTGCGCCGCCACCTCGCAATCGGTGATCGTGCAGATCGACGTCAGCACGCGCCAATCGGCGCCGATTAGCGATAGCGCACGCCAGCGCCTCGCCGCCCTCACCATCGCCCCGGCCGGCGCCGAAGCGGAGTGATGCGCGACGTACGCAAACGAACGCCGGCGAAAAATTTTTAACTTTGTTTGCGCTTCTGTCACTTGCCGGTGGGAAGATGGCTCTCCCGTTCAATCACGCGGAGGTGTCCATGGGACTGTTGGATGAAGTGGGCAAGATTGCCGGCGCCGTCGCCGCCGTCGAAGCCGCCGAGAAAGTCGATCCGGATGCCGGCCTGCTGACCAAGGCTGTTGCCGCCGTGGCCGGCTTCAAGGGCGCGGGCGCGCTGGAAGGCATGCTGGAAAAGAAGGAAGACGAAACCAAGGCCGAAGGCGCCGAGGCCGCTCCGGAAGATGGGGCTGCGCCGCAGGCTTGATGCGCTTGCAGGCTCAAAAGGATTTGGGGGACCCCGCCGGTTGGCGGGGTTTTTGTTTTTTGGGGTTTGCCTATTGAATCTGAGCGAAGAGCCAACGCTGCAAAAAAAAGCCCTGCGATCGAAGTCACAGGGCTCGGCAACTCTGCGCCAAATTCGCGCCTGCGTTAGCGGGCACGAACCAAGAACATGAAGCAGTCAGCGTTCTTGGGGTAAATCTGCTTCCCGGTACGCCAATGCTTGACGCTCTTGCAGCAAACCCAGCGGTACCCCGGCGGAGCCGGGCGGTCGATCGGTGCCATGCACTAATCCTCCAAAAGCGGGAGCTACTTGACACCGGCAATCCTCCGCAGAATATAATCCGCGCGCATACTTGGGATTGTTCCCGGCCTCCTTGAGGGCAACTCCCTTGCCCGAGGAGATGACGAGCCTTGTGTAGTTGGCGCTACACAAGGCTTTTCTTTTGGGGCTACTCGTCGTCCGTGAGTTGTAGATCAATGTGCGCTTTTATGCGCTCTTTGTCGGCTTCAAAAAACGGCACTGGAAGTTCCAGCCATGCGAATCGCCCTTGAGGTAATCGAATCGGGACTCTTACGACGTCCTCTCGGAGATCAATTGCTGCGGTCTGACCTCGATTGAGTTCTGAGCTAGCTTTGTCGCTGCGCTGCTGTGCCTCCGGACTCGGTTGAATTACCTCTGAAGAGGTGTCTTCTGCTGATTCTTCCGGCTGTGTCTGCGGGGCGCCCGTCATGTGTACGGGGCCGGCATACTCCACCGACCGGCGAAACACGCCAACAAAGTTCTCGGCCGCCGCAGGCATGAATCCGCGCTGGATCAAGTCGTATCGGATGTTCGCGTCAGATGGTAGGTGCTCTCCATACTGCGCGAGCATGTCCGAGAAGATTTGTGGCGTCTTCAGCCATTTATGGATCAGCGCCCGCCGCACCTCTTCCGTCGGCGCGAACTTAAATGCTTCCAGGTCCTTGCTGGCGGCCAAAAAGCCGTCTTTCGGCCGCTCAATCAGTCCGTAATACCGAAGCGACGCGAGCGTAGCCGCGGCTGCGCCGTTAGCGGCACCTTTGTAGCCGAGGGCCTGCGCTACCACGTCAGAGGGCGCAGGATGGCGTCGCTCCTTGTCATAGACCTTCATTGCGCGCTCGATTGCTTCATCCAAAGCGATTGAGGGCGCGCGAGGGCTCTTCTTTCGAGGGGTGTCCATCATCACCTCCAGTACTCAATGTGCGCCACTCTAGCACCGGGAATAAGTAAAGGCAATCGGTATGCGGTCGCGCTTGCCAGGTCTTTGTAGACTTTGAATCTTCTTTGTTGTGCAAAAAACGTTTATAAACAAATGCTTACTTCTATTTTGTACTGGCTTGTGTGAGGTAATTCATTCTTTTCAAATTACTGATCGTCGTTTCGTATGCGTGTGTAAATGATGTTTGGGGCACTTTCTGGGTTTGTTTGGAGGGGCGCTTCTGCTTGTGCGTGGTCGCTATAATTGCCGTGTTACCGCCTTTGCGGTGACCGGGTTTAGCAGCCCATCCAACATCACGACTGGACGAACCGCCGGCGGCGGTTTTTTTACGTCCGGGTGCTTGCGCACGCCTATACCTTGGCGGGCCGGGCAGGGAGGCCTTCGGGCCTGCCGGTGTCGTGATGGCCGGTCTGCTAACCCTGTCGTCAGGCCCGCCACCCCTCGTTTAGCAGCGAGCGGCAGGGCCTCAACATCACGATGGAGGCCACATGGCTACCGCACTCAGCGGGTATCGCCCCGCGTCTTATCCTTCCCCACCCCCTCGGCGTTCAGCGCATCCCACTGCGGGAGGCCGCCCGTGACGCCCAGCAAACGCCGCATCTACCTGACCGGCGCGCTGGCGGCGCGAGACTTCCTCTGCCGCACGCAATCCGACCTGCACCAGCATCAACGGTACGAGCCGAACGTGCTGCGCTGGGAGTTGGCGAATTCGGGCATCCACCCGCCCGAGTACCGGGCCGGCTTTCTCGATGCCATCGGCGCGTATGTGCTGATGACGTTGGAAGGCTGTCAGGTGAATCCTGAAACGTGGGAAGTGCTCACCGCCGTAGAGCGGGCTGGCGAGAGCCGGTAAGACCTAGAAGGACGTATCCCCGAGACGGGCGGGGATGCCAAGCGAATCGAATCGCTTTACTCATTAAGCCGCGCGCTTGCGCTCCCCAGCGCTCTGCCGCACCGAAAACCCCTCCCGAATACACTGCCCCAACGCCTGCGCCGCCGCACTCGCCCCCTGCGCGGGCAATAGCAGACTGATCGCAAACATTGGCAATTCCGGCAACCTGGCTTCCGGCCCGAGGATGTCCAGATCCGCCGGCACAGTTGGCGTGAGCCACGCGGTGACGGCCAAGCCAGTGCGCACCGTGGCGGTGGTCGCTTCAATGTTGCCGCTCTCAAACACCGTACGCCATTCGATGCCGTGTTCGCCCAGCGCCTTGAGCACGCGGGCGCGGAAGGCGCAGCTCTCGTCCACCATCGACAGCGGCAGCGGGCGCTTCGCATGCACGTTGCCGCCGCGCGCGCCCACCCACACCAGCCGCTCCACGCAGAGGCATTCGCCGGTCGCTTCGTCCACCGGGGCTTCGACCACGGCGACGTCGAGTTCGCCGCGCGCAATACCTTCCGCCAGTTCGGGCGACGTGCCGCAGACGATGGTGAGTTCCACCGACGGCCACGCCTCGGTAAAAGCCTTGAAGATGGGCGGGAAGACGGTGCCGACCAGGTCATACGGCACGCCCAGGCGCACCGGACCCTGCAGCGGGCGGGCGGCCATGTCGGCCCAGATTTCGTCGTTGAGCGCCAGCAGGCGCTTGGCGCGGCCGAGGAAGCGTTCACCCGCGTGGGTGAGTTCGAGCCGGCGGCCGTCGCGCTCGAACAGTCGGCACTCGAAGGCGTCTTCGAGGCGCTTGATCTGCTGGCTGACGGCGCCCTGCGTGAGGTGCAGCGCGTTGGCGGCCACCGTCATGCTGGCGTTTTCCGCCACGGCAACGAAGGTGCGGACGAGGGTGATGTCGAGGTTCTTGGCCATCGAAGCATTCTAGGTGCTAATGCATCGACACCAAAACATTGCGGTTGCTAATGGTTTGCCGGTGCGCAGCCTGCCATCGAGCGATGCCTCTAATGCGGGGTAACCCCCACCGTTTGAAACAACCCATGGCGCCTACGATGTGAGGTCGAGTCCAAAAAAGACCGCTCCGGAGACACCCATGGCCACCGATTTGTCCACGTCCGCCCTCACCTTCGACTACGTCATCGTCGGTGCCGGTTCGGCCGGTTGTGCGCTCGCCAGCCGGCTGACCGAAGACCCGGACGTGACCGTCGCACTGCTCGAAGCGGGGCCGCATGACCATCACCTCTCGGTATGGGTGCCGGCGGGGTGCGCGGCGTCGCTGCCGTTCAAGAACAAGCGCAACTACGGCTTTCTGACCGTGCCGCAGCCGGGGCTGGGCGGGCGCCAGGGCTATCAGCCGCGCGGGCGCGGGTTGGGTGGCAGCTCGTCGCTCAACGCGATGATCTACATCCGCGGCACGCCCAACGACTACAACCACTGGGCCTCGCTCGGCTGCACCGGCTGGGGTTGGAGCGACGTGCTGCCCTACTTCAAGCGCTCCGAAGGCAACGAGCGCTTTGCCGGCCGCGATGACGACGCACTGCACGGCGGCACCGGCCCGCTGCACGTGAGCGACCTACGCACCGGCAACCCCATCGCGCAACGCTTTGTCGATGCGGGCGTGGCCGCAGGCTATCGTCGCAACAACGATTTCAACGGCCCCGACCAGGAAGGCGTCGGCCCGTACCAGGTCACGCAACACAACGGCGAACGCTGGAACGCTGCACGCGCCTATTTGCATGGTGGCGACAAGCGCGACACCACCCTCAGCGGCAACCGCCGCCAGTTGACGGTACTGCCCGAAACGCAGGCCCTGCGCATCGTCTTTGATGGCAAGCGCGCGACGGGCGTGGTGGTGGATCGCAGCGGTCGTACTGAAACGCTGAAAGCGCGCCGTGAGGTGATCGTGTCATCCGGTGCGTTCGGCTCGCCGCAGTTGCTGATGGCCTCGGGCGTAGGGCCTGCGGAGCATCTGCGCTCGCTCGGTATTCCCGTTGTGCAGGACCTGCCCGGCGTCGGCCAGAACCTGCAGGACCACCTCGACATCATCCTGCACAAGAAGGTCTTCAACCTCGACCTGATTGGCTACTCCCTGCGCGGCAGCGCCCACATGCTGGGCGAGATCCTGCGCTACCGGCGCGAGCGGCGCGGCATGCTGGCCACCAACTTTGCCGAAGCCGGTGGCTTCATCAAGAGCCGCTCCGATCTGGCCGAACCCGACCTGCAACTGCACTTCGTGGTCGCCATGGCCGACAACCACAACCGCACGTTCAACTACGGCCATGGCTACTCGTGCCACGTCTGCGTACTGCGCCCGAAGAGCCGCGGCGAAGTGCGCCTCGCCTCCGCCGACACACGCGAGGCGCCGCTGATCGACCCGCGCTTCCTCTCCGACCCCGACGACATGAACGGCATGCTCGCCGGCTTCCGCGCCGTGAAGCGCATCTTCGCGCAGCGGCCGCTGGCCGACCTGGGCGGGCGTGAGTTGTATTCGGGAAATATCCGTGGAGACGGCTCCGACGACGAAGCCGTGCGCGCGCTGATCCGCCAGCACGCGGACACCATCTACCACCCCGTCGGCACCTGCAAGATGGGTAGCGCAGACGATGCAATGGCGGTAGTGGACCCAGAACTGCGCGTGCGCGGCGTCACCGGCTTGCGCGTGATCGACGGCTCCGTCATGCCGACGCTGATCGGCGGCAACACCAACGCGCCAATCATCATGATTGCCGAACGCGCGGCAGACCTGATCCGCCAAGGCGCGCGCACCACGCTGAATGTGGTGGCCGGCAGCTCGGCACAAGCGACGCCGGCCGAGGTGCACTAAGCAGCAAGAGACGCCTTGGCGCTAACACCCGCACACCAATGGTTTGGCCGTTGATGCCCTTGATGGCGCCTTGAATTTTTGTTGTAGGGAGGAAAAAGAAGGGAGGCCTGTTTGAGCGAAGCGAGTTTGCCTCCCTTCCCTCCCTGCGACAGAAATTCAAGGGATGGGTCGCCATCTCGGGCGCGCCTTTCTTTGCTTACTTTCTTTGGCAAGACAAAGAAAGTGAGTCAGCCCCGGCAGGGGATGAAACAAGGGATGGACCAACAGCATCCATCCCTGCCCAGCAGCGTTAGTTGCCTGCGCTGTCAGTCGGCGTATTAAACGAATCCCGCAACAAATAGCTCATCGGCACTTCCAAATTCACCCCATTGGGCGGAATCGGCTGCTGGAACCACTTCTTGTAAAGCTTCGGCACCTCACCATCGACGATCAAGCGCGTCATCGACTGATCGATCAGCTTCTTGAACTCGGGGTCCTGCTTGCTCAGCATGATCGCGTACGACGACACCAACTGCGTCTTGCCCGTCACGCGGAAGTCCGCCGGGTTCTTGCTCGTGGCACGCATGCCGGCGAGCAGGATGTCGTCACCGGCAAACGCATTTGCGCGGCCATCCGCCAGCATGGCGAAAGCGCTGCGCAGGTCGTTGGCATCGACCACATTCACGGTCATGCCGGTGTCGTTCAGCTTGCGAGCCACGTCTGCATTGGTCGAGCCGCGTGCGGCCACCACGGTCTTGCCGTTCAGGTCTTCCCATTGCTGGATGGACGAGCTGGCCCTCACCAGCATGCGGCCCTTGGTGATGTAGTGCGGCACCGTGAAAGCGACCTTTTGGCGGCGCTCAGGCGAGTTGTTGGTCGAGCCGCATTCCAGGTCGGCCTTGCCCGAGGCAACCACGTCCATACGTGTGACGGCCGTGACCGGCACGTACTGCACCTTCAGGTCGGACCGCTTGAGCGAAGTCTTGATCGAATCGACCAGCCGTGAGCAGATGTCGATCGTGTAGCCGACCGGCCTGTTGTTGTCGATGTACGAAAACGGAACCGAATCTTCCCGATAGGCCAGGCGCACCGTGCCGGTGTCGCGGATGCGATCGAGCGTGGGCGAGGCGGCGGTGGCAAGGGAAGCGGAAACAGCGGCGGGAACGGCAAGCGCGGCCAGCAGCCACGTGCGCGCAGGGAACAGCATGGTTGACGATCCTAGAAGAGAACTGGGCTTCTATTGGTAGGTACCGGACCGCGTCGGGTGCCCTCTCGACGCGGCCCTCTGCGCACCCGATTGCGGAACAGTGTCCGCCCGGCTGCGCAGCGCTGGCTGGGCGCGCCGTCATCCCCCCCGGGATGCCCGACCTCAAGCAATGTCACGCGCCGCCATGGGCGCGCATTATCCGCTATTTACGGGTATACCCTCAAACGGCGTGGGAGAAAGCCCACACACCGTGCGGGATCCGTCCGCCACCTTGTCGGGCCGGGGTCCCGCCGCGGGGCCTCCCCCCGAGTTTGGCGTTGTGGTTGCGCCGCCCTACACCGGCCAGGCGCGCTGCAGTACTGCCCCCAATTCCTGCGCGTGGCCATCCAACGTGCCAAACACGCGGCCATGCTGATGATGGAAACGGCTGGCGATAAAGCGCTCGGCGTCGTCCGGGTGGGCATGCGCCAGCATGAGCGCCGCCTGCGCAGTGAGCGCTAACCCTTGCGCGATGCGGCGTGCGGAGGTCTCCTGGATGTCGCCCGGCTGATGCAGCATCGCCTGCAGCGCTGCCAGCTCCGCACGCACAGTGCGATGGCCCTGCGCGCGCTCGCCGATGTCGTGCAGCAGGCGCAGGGCATCGTCCGGCGTGCGGCCGATGGCACGCAGCACGTCCAGGCACATCACGTTGCCCGAGCCCTCCCAAATGGAATTGACGGGCGCCTCGCGGTACAGGCGCGCCATCGGGCCCTCTTCCACGTAGCCGTTGCCGCCCCAGACTTCCATCGCCTCGCCCGTGGCTTCGATGGCGCGCTTGCAGACCCAGAACTTGGCGGCGGGCGTGACGATGCGTTTCCACGCGGCGGCCAGTGGGTCGGCCTCCGCCCGCTCGAAGGCGCTGCCGAGTTCCATCATCAGCAAGGTCGCGGCTTGCGATTCGAGCGCGAGATCGGCCAGTACGTTGCGCATGAGTGGCTGATCGGCCAGCAGCCGGCCGAACGCCATGCGATGCCGGGCGTGGTGCAGCGCCTGCATCAGCGCGTGGCGCAGGATGCCTGCGCTGCCGATCACGCAATCGAGCCGCGTGTGCGTCGCCATCTCGATGATGGTCGGAATGCCGCGCCCCTCCTCGCCGATCAGGATGCCCTCCGCGCCGCGGAACTCCACCTCGCTGCTGGCGTTGGAGCGGTTGCCGAGCTTGTCCTTCAGGCGCTGGATCTGGATCGGGTTCTTGCTGCCGTCGTCGCGAAAGCGCGGCACGAAGAAGCACGACAGCGGGCCGTCCTCGGCGCCCATGCGCGCGACCACCAAGTGCGCATCGCACATCGGTGCGGAGAAGAACCACTTGTGCCCGGTGATGGCGTACGTGGCACCGCGTCCCTCGCCACGCAGGGGCATCGCCACCGTGGTGTTGCTGCGCACGTCCGACCCGCCTTGTTTCTCCGTCATGCCCATGCCGATGAGGATGGCGGTCTTCTGACGCCACGGCAGGTCACGCGCGTCGTGTTCGCGGGCGTAGAGGCGCGGCCCCAGGTCGGCAAAGAGCGCCGCTTCTTTCTGCAGCACGGGGATGCTGGCGAAGGTCATGGTCGCCGGGCACAGCGAGCCGGATTCGATCTGCGCCTGCATGAAGTAGCCGGCCGTGCGTGCCGCCCAGGCGCCAGGGCGCGGCTCGGCAAATGGCAGGGCCTGCAGGCCCTGGCTGCGCATCAGCCCCAGCAGCGCGTGCCAGGCGGGGTCAAAGCGGATGGCGTCGATGCGCTCGCCGGTGCGGCTGTGGGTGTGCAGTTCGGGGTGGTATTGGTTGGCCTCGGCGGCCCACCGCAGGGTTTCAGGTGCGCCGAGCTGGTCACCGAAGGCTTGCAGCGCGCCAGCGTTCCAGCCGCCACCCAGGCGTTCGAGGGCGCTTTGCAGCGTGGTGTCGGACGTGAACGGGTTGAAGCCGGTCAGGTCCGGGACCTGGTTGAAGACGCGGTGCGTGGCCTCGGTGGGCATGGAAGGTCTCCTGGTGTGTCACGTTTGTTGTGAGCCCATGGTAGACCACCGATGGTTTGCGCGGCTGGAGGCGGGTTTCTATACGGCGGTGGCAGCTTCCGCATGCGTTTCAGCCGCCGTGAGTACCGGTTTCTCCCCCGTCAGCAGGTAGTGCATCAACTCCCGCACCGGCCGAATCGCCTCCCCAAACGGTAGCTTGCCTGCGCCACGGAAGAACAGCCCCCGCTCCACATCTCCCCGCAGCGCCTGCGCCAGCTTCAGGTCGATGCAGAACTGCCCCACCTTGCCGATGCCGTCCCGCAGGCCGCACGTCTGCAGGCAATCGAACCCTTGCAGGCAATCGCGCACCTTGGCCTTGGCCTGCAGTGCACTCTCACGCGATAGATAGCGCGACAACCAGGGCGTCATCACTGCCCGCGCCGGCAACCCCGCCACGCTGACGAACTCGCCGATATCGCCCTGCTCCGCACCGGTCAGCACACGCTTGAAACGCTCGTGTGCATCGCCCTCTTCGGTCACGGCAAACGCCGTGCCGAGTTGCACAGCCGCAGCGCCCTTGTCGAGCCAATGCTTCACCTTGGCATGTGAATCGATGCCGCCGGCCAGGATGATCGGGATCTGCTCTGCGGCCAGCCCCAGCTTGACGAACAGCTCGCGGCATTCGTCCAGCACGCGTGCGAACGAGAACCGCTCGTCGTGCAGGTCTTCAATGCGCGCCGCGCCTAGGTGCCCACCGGCATGCGACGGATGCTCGATCACCACTGCATCCGGCAGCCGCGCCTTTTTCATCCACCGCTTGAGCACCACCCCCACGCCGCGCGAGTCGGAAAGAATCGGAATGAGCGCCACCTTCGGATACCCCGCCGTCATCTCCGGCAGATCGAGCGGCAACCCCGCGCCCATGACGATGGCATCCGCGCCGCTCTCGCACGCCTGCCGCACCAGCGCAGGGTGCGACTCCACCGCCTTCATCACGTTCACGGCGATCAGGCCGTTGCCCTGGCTACCTTCACGCGCAGCGCGAATTTCCCGGTCCAGCGCAACGAGGTTGGCGGCGTTGATGGCCTCCTTGTCATGCGACTTCTCTGTCGTGGCGATGAGGTCTGCATGGTGATGCCGCAAGTCGATGCTGGCGATGGTGCCCACGCCGCCTTCGCGCGCCACGGCACCAGCCAGCCGGTGCGCCGAAATACCCACGCCCATCCCGCCCTGCACGATGGGCACGAGGCTGCGCCCCGCGAGTGTGAACCGACGCTCCAGCATGACAACTCCCCTCTGCGGCTGTGCCGCAATGCAATAGAAAATGGGTTCGAGCGTCGCATAGGTGAAACGGGGCCGGATTGCGCCAGATCAAGGCAAGCGGGGTCCGTGCGCCCCGATGCACATTGCGCAGGGGTTTGGACTGAAATGACGGGGCAACCGTCACCCGGCGGGAATTCCTGCTGGCAACGCTGGCAGCCCTGTGCTTAAATTCAGCCTCGTTGGATGAAACAGGGGTGCCGTACGGATGGGCCGTGCGGCTGAGAGAGTCCCTTCGCACCCGATCCGGTTCGTACCGGCGTGGGAAGTTTCAGAACACCGCGTAGTCTCTGGCAGCCACCCTTACTGGTCACGCCACCTCTCCCGGTTTCGTCCACAGCCTGCTCCACCAGGCCACAGAATCAAGGACGAGACCATGCCCCAAGCCAAAAACGCCCCCGCCGCATCGTTCGACTCGCTGCAGTCCGAGCTCGATCAGAAGTTCGCCTACCCGGCTTCCAGCAAAACCTACATCGCCGGCAGCCGCCCGGACATCCGCGTGCCGATGCGCACCATCAAGCAGACCGCCACGCGTACCGACAAGGGCGAGATGCTGAACCCGCCCGTGCCTGTGTACGACACCTCGGGCCCGTACTCGGATCCGGACGTGCACATCGACCTGAAGGCCGGTCTCGCCCCGCTGCGCGCCAAGTGGATCGACGAGCGTGGCGATACGGAAATCCTCTCCGGCCTGTCGTCCGAATACGGCCGCACGCGTGCCAATGACCCGGCCACGGCCCACCTGCGCTTTGCACAGCTGACGAACCCGCGCCGTGCCAAGCCGGGCGCCAACGTGAGCCAGATGCACTACGCGCGCCGCGGCATCATCACGCCGGAAATGGAATACGTCGCGCTGCGCGAATCGCTGAACCTGCAAGCGCTGCAAGACAAGCCCGAGTACCGCCAACTGCTCAAGCAGCATCCGGGCTTTTCGTACGGCGCGAACCTGCCGCAGCGTCCGGAAGACATTACGCCGGAATTCGTGCGCGCGGAAATCGCCGCCGGCCGCGCGATCATCCCCGCCAACATCAACCACACGGAACTGGAGCCGATGGCCATCGGCCGCAACTTCCGCGTGAAGATCAACGGCAACCTCGGCAACTCGGCGGTCACCTCGTCGCTGGCCGAGGAAGTGGAAAAGATGGTGTGGGCGATCCGCTGGGGTGCCGACACGATCATGGACTTGTCCACCGGCAAGCACATTCATGAGACGCGCGAATGGATCCTGCGCAACTCGCCGGTGCCCATCGGCACGGTGCCCATCTACCAGGCGCTGGACAAGATCGGCGGCGTGGCCGAAGACCTGACGTGGGAGATGTTCCGCGACACGCTCATCGAGCAGGCCGAACAAGGCGTCGACTACTTCACCATCCACGCCGGCGTGCTGCTGCGCTATGTGCCGCTCACGGCCGACCGCATCACGGGCATCGTCTCGCGCGGTGGTTCGATCATGGCCAAGTGGTGCCTGGCGCATCACAAGGAAAACTTCCTGTACACGCACTTCGACGAGATCTGCGAAATCATGAAGGCGTACGACGTGTCGTTCAGCCTGGGTGATGGCCTGCGCCCGGGTTGCATTGCCGACTCGAACGACGCCGCGCAGTTCGGCGAGCTGCACACGCTGGGCGAGCTGACCAAGAAGGCGTGGGAGCACGACGTGCAGGTGATGATCGAAGGCCCGGGCCACGTGCCGCTGCAGCGCGTGCAGGCCAACATGGACGAAGAGCTGAAGCATTGCTTCGAAGCCCCGTTCTACACGCTGGGCCCGCTGGTGACGGACATCGCCCCCGGCTACGACCACATCACCAGCGGCATCGGTGCAGCCAACATCGGCTGGTACGGCACGGCCATGCTCTGCTACGTCACGCCCAAGGAACACCTGGGTCTGCCGGACAAGGAAGACGTGCGCGAAGGCATCATCACCTACAAGATCGCTGCGCATGCTGCGGACTTGGCGAAGGGCTGGCCGGGTGCACAGCTGCGTGACAACGCACTGTCCAAGGCGCGCTTCGAGTTCCGCTGGGAAGACCAGTTCAACCTCGGTCTCGATCCGGAAAAGGCACGCGCCTTCCACGACGAAACGCTGCCGGCTGAAGGCGCGAAGATTGCGCACTTCTGCTCGATGTGCGGTCCGAAGTTCTGCTCGATGAAGATCACGCAGGAAGTGCGCGACTACGCGGCCACGCTCGACGCCAACGCCACGGCCGCAACGCAGGGCATGGAAGAGAAGTCGATCGAGTTCCGCAAGACGGGCAGCAAGATCTACAGCTAACGCAATTGGCAACCGAGCCGGCGCAATGCCAACCCCATTCGACGTAACGATCCTCGGCGGCGGCCTCGCGGGCCGCCTGTGTGCCTGGCAACTCGTGCAGGCCGGTGTACCGGCTGCACGCATTGCCGTGGTGGAGCGCGGCACGCGCGACGGCAGCGGTGCTGCTGCGTACGTGGCCGCGGCCATGCTGGCGCCATTGGCCGAAGCCGCCGTGGCGGATCGTTTTGTCGTTGACTTGGGGTTGGCAAGCCTGGCGCTGTGGCGCGATTGGTTGCCGAAGCTGAGTACGCCGGTGTTCTTCCAAGAGGCCGGCACGCTGGTGGTGTGGCATGCGGCGGACCGTGGTGAGGCAGCATTGTTTGCCAACCGCGTGCGCGCGATCGCACCGCCCGAGCGTGTGGCTGCTGATCTGCGCGCGGTCGATGCTGCAGGGATCGGCACGCTGGAACCGCTGCTCGCACAACGCTTCACGCAGGGGCTCTATCTGGCGGGCGAAGGCCAGCTTGATAACCGCACCTTGCTCGACGCGCTGGCGACGGAACTGGAAGCCCTCGGCGTGCAACTGCGCTGGAACACGGAGATTGCCGATCCGCGCCCGGAAGCGCTCGCGGCGAACGGCCTCGGCGCACGTCTCGTGCTCGACTGCCGTGGTCTCGGTGCCAAGCCACAGTGGCCGCGCTTGCGTGGTCTGCGTGGCGAGGTGGCGCGCATCCACGCGCCCGACGTGTCGCTCACGCGGCCAGTGCGCATGCTGCATCCACGCTACCCGCTGTATATCGCGCCCAAGCCGGGCAACGTCTACGTGATCGGCGCGACGGAAATCGAATCCGACGACATGTCGCCGGCTAGTGTGCGGTCCACGCTGGAGCTGCTGTCTGCTGCTTATGCCGTGCACCCCGCCTTTGGCGAGGCGCGCGTGCTGGAACTGAACACGCAGTGCCGCCCGACCCTGCCTGACCACCGGCCAGCCCTGCGCTGGGATGGCGCGGGCACGCTGTCGGTGAATGGCCTGTACCGGCACGGCTACATGATCGCGCCCGCCGTCACGCAAGCTGCGGTGGCGGTTGCGCGTGATCTGCTTGACGGCCGTGCCATCGATGCGCACGCGAGCGAATGGCCCGCGCTATTTGCTGCAAGCGTATCACCCGAACCTGTTTTGTCATGACGCTGAACGTCACCCTCAACGACCTGTCGCTCGCACTGCCCGCCGGCAGCACGCTGGCCGACGCCATTGGTGCCGCCGCGCCGCAGTTGCAGATCGCGCCGCCGTTTGCCGCGTCCGTGAATGGCGATTTCGTGCCCAAGACGCGCCACGCGCAGCACGCGCTCAACACAGGCGATCGCATTGCACTCGTACAGCCTGTCGTGGGCGGCTAGGAGTTCTTGATGACCACTACGAATCTCTCCGCGCTCGCTGACCCGCTGCGCCTGTACGACGAGACCTTCGCCTCGCGCCTGCTGCTGGGCACCGCGCGCTACCCGTCGCCGCAATCGCTGGAAGACGCGGTGCGCGTGTCCAACCCGGCCATGCTGACGGTGGCGCTGCGCCGCCAGAGCGCGGGCTCGCCCGAGGGCGGCGCCGGCTTCTGGAAGATGCTGCGCGAACTCGGCGTGCCGGTGCTGCCGAATACCGCCGGCTGCTATTCCGCCGACGAGGCCTACACCCTCGCGCAGATGTCGCGTGAAGTGTTCGAGACGGATTGGATCAAGCTCGAAGTCATCGGCGACGACTACACGCTGCAGCCCGACACGCTCGCGCTGCCGGCCGCTGCCGAGCGCCTGATCCGCGACGGCTTCAAGGTGCTGCCGTATTGCACCGAAGACCTCGTGCTGTGCCGCCGCCTGCTCGACGTCGGCTGCCAGGCGCTGATGCCGTGGGCCGCGCCCATCGGCACCGGCCGCGGGCCCACCAACCCGTACGGCCTGCGCCTGCTGCGCGAGCGCCTGCCCAACGTGCCGCTGATCGTCGATGCGGGCCTGGGTGTGCCGTCGCACGCTACGCAGGTGATGGAGTGGGGTTACGACGCGGTGTTGCTGAATACCGCTGTTGCCCAAGCCGGTGATCCGGTGGCGATGGCGCTCGCGTTTGCGATGGCCACGCAGGCCGGTCGCCTCGCGCGCCTGTCGGGTCCGATGCCCGAGCGTGATGTCGCTCAGGCGAGCACGCCGGTTGTGGGTCTACCTTTCTGGCATGCGGAAGAGAAAAGCGCATGAGCATGTCCGCACTGCATTTCGCCGCTGCATGGCCGGAAGCCGCCGCGCTTGCTGCGCAGATCATCGATCGCCATGTCGAAGCCTTCGGCCGCGCGCCGCACGCCTGGAGCGTGACCGACCGCGCCGATGAAGCGACCACCGCCACGACCGTCCTACTGACCACTGACGTTGCACGAGCTGAACGTGCGCGTGCTGCCGGTGCTGCTGTCGTACTCAGCGAGACGCACGGCGCTGAGCGCATCGACACCGTGCACGATCGCCTCGGCACATATCGCTTCACGTCTGCCGCAACGGGCGATGCGCTTGACGCACGTTTCGTCGCCATCTTCGGTGCCGCACTCGCGCTGGCCTTCGAGCCGCGCGATGCGCTGTGCGTGGCGCGCGCGTGGATCAGCGAAGCCAATGCCGATGCATTGGCCTGGCCGACCAGCTTCGACGCCCTGCCCCGCGTGCTCGAACCCGCGCTGCCGTGCCCGACCGCACCGGACCTCGCCTTTGCACCGTGCCCGACGCAACTCGGCATCTACGCCGTGGTGCCGGATGCGGAATGGGTGGCACGCCTCGTTGCGCTCAAGGTGCCGACCGTGCAGTTGCGCTTCAAGTCGGACGACGCGCAAGCCGTGGCCGATCAGGTGCGCCGCGCAGAAGCCGCTGCACGCGGCAGCGCCACGCGCTTGTTCATCAACGATCACTGGCAGGTGGCATTCGACGTGCATGCAAGCGTGCCCAACAGCGGCATCTACGGCATCCACCTGGGCCAGGAAGACATCGACGACGCCAACCTCGTGGCGATCCGCTCGGCAGGTTTGCGCCTGGGCATCAGCACGCACGGTTTCGCCGAGATGTTGCGCGTCGCCCCGCTGAACCCCAGCTACCTCGCACTCGGCGCCGTGTTCGCCACGCCCACCAAGACCATGCCGACCGTGCCGCAGGGCCTGGGCCGGCTGTTCGCCTATGCCGCTGCCATGCGTACGCGCGTGCCGCCCCCCCCGTTGGTGGCGATTGGTGGCATCGACCTGGCCGCGATGCCGCGCGTGCTGGAGTCGGGTGTGGGCTCCGTGGCCGTGGTGCGTGCCATCACCCAGGCGGAGGATGTGCCGGCCGCCGTCGACACACTGCAAGCGACGTTCGCCGCGCACGTGCGCGCCTGAGCATCGCGGCCAGCACGTCCTGCGGGCTTCGCCGCGCAGGCGTCATGGGCCTGACCTATCCTGTTCGTGCGCCGCTGCGGCTTTTGGGGGTGACCCCGACTGCGGCGGTTTTCAAAACCACGCTGCAGGAGACAGACATGGCGGTCCAGCCCATCCCCGAGGGTTACCACAGCGTCACCCCGTACCTGAGCATCAAAGGCGCCGCAAAGGCGATCGATTTCTACAAGCAGGCCTTCGGCGCCACCGAACTCCTTCGCATGGATGGCCCGAACGGCACCATCGCGCACGCTGAAATCCGCATCGGCGATTCGGCCATCATGATGTCGGATGAAGTCCCGAACATGGCCTGCGCCAGCCCCACCACGCTGCAGAACACGTCGGTCGGGCTGATGATCTATGTGCCCAATGTCGATGCCGTATTTGCCAATGCCATCCAGGCCGGCGGCATCGAGGTCCGCCCGGTGGTGGACCAGTTCTACGGCGACCGTTCCGGCACGCTCAAAGACCCGTTCGGCCACGTGTGGACCGTGTCCACGCATGTGGAAGACGTCGCGCCCGATGAGATGGCCAAGCGCATGGAGAAGTGGACCAAGGAGCAGGCCGGCACATCGGCCTGAAGCGGTCAGCAGAAAAGACAAAGCGCGGACCGTGATCCGCGCTTTTTGTTGTCCGCGTGTGTTGCCTAGCGCGGCTGGCAGGTCACCTGTACGTTGTTCACATCGCCATTGACGGTGCCGCTGCCGTTGGCCACTGTGCAGTTGGCCGACGCCGGCTGCGAACTGATCGTCACTAGATAGCTGCCGTTGAACGGCACCAGCCCGCCGAACACAAACCTGCCGTTGGCCGCGATCGTCAGGCTGTCACGGCCGTTGTTGAGCAGCACGATCGACTGCCCATCCGGCAGCCCGCTCACCGTGCCGCCGATCGAAAAGTTGCTGCCGAAGTCCGCGACAAAGCTCGCATTGCATGCACTCAGCAGCCCGCATAGCGCGGCCACGGGAAGGCAGCGGAGGACCAGCGTGATGGGCAGGCGCTGCATGGCGGCAACTCCTTGGCGTCAGGGCTCAGTCTTCGTCGATGTCCACTTCCAGCGCGCGCGGTGCCGCCAGCGGACGCGGCGCGAACCCGTGGTTCAGCGGGCCGTTGCCGCGCCCGAGCGCCAGGTGGCGGCCGGCGCCGATGGCGTGCAGCAGGTAATCGAGCGAGGCTTCGATGGCGGCTTCAAGCATATCGCCGCGTGCGAGGTGTGCGGCAATGGCGGCGGACAGCGTGCAACCCGTGCCGTGCGTGTGCGGCGTGTCGATGTAGGTGTGGGCGTAGGTGCGCTCCACGCCCTCGGCGGTGACGAGCACGTCCTGCAGCACACCGTCTTCCCCCGCCGTGGACACATCGGCCAGATGCCCGCCCTTGAGCAGCACGGCGCGCGGGCCGAGTGCGAGCAGGTCACGCGCGGCGGGCAGCATGTCGTCGGCGGTGCGGACGATGCGGCCGAGCAGTGCGCTGGCTTCCGGCAGGTTGGGTGTGACCACCAGTGCGCGCGGGAACAGCCATTTCGCCATGGCCTGCACGGTGGCATCGCTGCCGAGCTGCGCGCCGCTGGTGCTGACCATGACCGGATCGACGACGAGGTTGGCGATCGGGTGGCGGTCCAGAGCGGAGAGGATAGCTTCCACCACCTGCGGCGTGCCGAGCATGCCAGTCTTGGCGGCGTCCACGCCGATGTCGCTTGTCACGGCATCGATCTGCGCCGCCACGATGTCTGGCGTGAGCGATTCCACCGCCGTCACGCCCAGCGTGTTCTGCGCGGTGATGGCCGTGATGGCCGACATGCCGTAGCAGCCGAGTGCGGCAAACGTCTTCAGGTCGGCCTGGATGCCCGCCCCGCCGCCGCTGTCCGAACCGGCGATGGTGAGCACGCGCGGCACGTGCGAGGCGGGAGCGGCAAACGCGGCGAGGGTCGGGTCGGTGATCGTCATGGCAAGCGCGAGCGTTGGGGGAGTGTTCGCACTATAGCGCCAGCATGACGGGGCTGGTGCTCATGCTTGGCCGCAGATGCCGGTAACGACGGCGCGCACGGTGCTTGCACGGCCGTCCATGCCGATTTTTTAGACGTGAACGCACCTCAGACCGGCGTTCACGCCGCACAGACTGCCGTGAATGCCGCCTTTTTAGGCATTGACGGACCTCGGACTGACGTTAACGCTCCTCAGACGGTCGTGAATGCTGCTTTTTTAGGCATTAACGCCCCTTGGACTGGCGTTCACGCATCTCAGGCAGCCGTGAACGCTGCTTTTTTATGCATGAGCGCATCTTGCACTGCCGTTGATGCTGCTTTGTTGAGCATCAACGGCTCTCCGCCCAACGTTCATGGCCATCCTGGGTCAATCCATGAGATCGGTGTAGTCCGCAGCGGCAAAGCGCTGGGCACGCACCCACGGCGCTGCAGCCGGCGCAGGCAGCGCCGTCACCCGCGTGAGCTTGCGCTGCGAGCCGCTGGCGTTGCGCGATTCCACGCGGCGCGGGTATTGGCCGGCCACATCCCAATCCACCGTGACAGTGCGCTCGCCCTGCTTGGCGCTGTAGGTCTGAACGCCATTGCGCACGGTGCCGTCGGCGCGCATGCCCTTGAGCGCGGCCGGATCGAGCAGGTGGTAGGCCGTGGCCCACGAGCCGTCGAAGCCGATGTTGGCGTACTCGGCGGGTTCCACGGCGTAGTTCTTCTGCTGCGATTCGCTGACCACGCGTACGGTCAGCGCGCCCTTGGCATCGCGTTCGATCCAGCGCGGGGCGGTGTCGGTGTCGGCGTGTTTGTGGCCGGCGTGGGTGTTGGTGGCGTCGTGCTCCGCGTGTGCGGAGGCGGGCGGCAGCTCGCGCGCGATCCAGACGCGGTCGCCCTGGCGGTAGACGCGCTCGGTAAAGCGGACGTCGCGCTGGATACCGTCGGTGCCGAGCGACGAGAGCTGGTGCTCGACGCGCAGTGCAGTCAGCGGCGTCGATGCGCTCGACGATGCAGGGCCTGCGGCCTGTGCCGTGGCAGCGAGCGCGGAGAAGGCGAAGGTCAGGAGAAAGCGGGCAGATCGGGTCATACGAATTGGATGCAGCCAAAACGAAAAAAGCGCATGCCGATCCCCTCGGCATGCGCGCGAAAGGAAACGCCGGAATCAGAGGCCCATGGCCGTCTTGACCACGCCGAACACTTTCGTGTTGTCCAGCGTGCCCTTCAGCGGTGCGCTGCCCGGACCAGAGGAGAACAGCATCACATCCCCGCCGCCGTGCGTTTCCGAACCAGGCGTGCCGAGCTGCACGCCCACTTCTTGCAGGTAGTCGTCTGCCGTCGTATCGACTCCGGCCACGTTGTCGCGCGTGGCCTTGCGCGGCGTGCCGCCGTTGCCGAAGACCAGCGTGGTGTACGGCAGGCCGTCGGCGGCCAGTTGCGGCTGACCGGTCTTGATGTCGTTCGACACGCCCAGGATCGGGTTGCCCTTGCGCGGGTAACCGTTGATCGTCATCGTGTGGTCGTGGTCGGCCGTGACGACGATCAGCGTGTTCGACAAGTCGGCCGTGCCCAGCGCGCGCTTGATGGCTTCATCAAACGCACCGGCGTCTTCCAGTGCGCGCTTGGCGTTGGTGCCGTGCAGCGCGTGGTCGATGCGCCCGCCCTCCACCATCAGGAAGTAGCCCTTGCCGTTCTTCTGCAGCACGCGGATGGCCTTCTCGGTCATGTCGGCCAGGCTGGGCTCGTCCACGCTGTTCTTCTTGCGGTCCAGCTCGTAGTTCATGTGATCCAGGTTGAACAGGCCGAGCAGCTTGTTGGTGCTCGTCGGGTCCACGGCCGCGAGTTGCGTACCGGTCGACACATACGTGTAGTTGGCCGCCGTGAACTGGCCGATCAGGTCGGTGGTGTCGGTGCGCTTGCTGCCCGTGGTGCCTTGCGGCAGGTAGTGGCGGCGGCCACCGCCCAGCAGCACGTCCACGCCGTCCTTGAGCGCGGCGTTGAACAGCGCGTTGCCCGGCGCGCCTTGCGCGGCGATCTGGTTTTCGCCGTCGCGGTGGCAGATGTGCGAGTACGTGGCAGCCGGCGTGGCGTGTGTCAGGCGCGTGGTGGTGACGGCGCCGACCGACTTGCCGGCAGCCTTGGCCAGTTCCAGCAGCGTGACGGCCGGCGTGCCGTTGCCGGGCTGGCAGGTGCTGTCCGAGCCCGTCACATAACCCTTGCCGGTGCTGTCGCTGGCCTTGGTGTCCTGCGACATGGAGATGACTTCGTTGTTCATCTTCACGCCGGTCATGTAGGCCGACATCGACGGGGCGCTGTCGGTGGTCTGCGCATCGTTGGAATACGTCTTGATACGCGCCGTGCGCTTGAGCGTTTCCATCGTCAGTTTGCCGCTCTCGCCCACCTTGTAGATGCGCGTGGCGGTGACGGTGGTCGGGCCCATGCCGTCGCCCAGGAAGAAGATCACGTTCTTGGCTTCGCCAGCGGCGTGTGCCTGACACGCGGCACCGGCGGCAAGCGCCAGCAGGCCAGCGCGGAAGATGCGGTTCGATTGCTTGTTCATGATTGCCCTCTCCCTCTTACAGACCCACGGCCTGCTTGATGAGGCCGAAGACCTCGGTGTTGTCCATCGTGCCGGTAAAGCGCTCGGCGCCCAGGCCGCGCGCGCCGATGAAGACATCGGTGCCACCATGCGTTTCGCCGCCCGGCGCAACCGGGATCACGGCTTCCTGGTGATAGGTCTTGTCGTAGACGGCCGCGTCAGTCAGCGCACCGCGCGTGGCGGGGCGGTTCTCACCCGTACCGAAGCCGATGATGGTGAACGGATTGCCCGCCGCGTCGGTGGCGTTGTTGCCGTTCACGTAGCTCTTGAGCAGGCCCAGCACGCCGGGGTTGCTGTCGCTGGTCGGGCCCGTGCGCTTGGCGTAGCCGTTGAGCACCAGCGTGTGGTCGTGGTCAGCGGTCACGACGATCAGCGTGTTCTTCAGGCCCGGGTCGATCGTGTTGAGCTTGTCGATCGCGCCGCGGATGGCGGAGTCGAACGCCACCGTGTCCTGCAGCGCCTTGCGGGCGGTGGTTTCGTGCAGCGCGTGGTCGATACGGCCGCCTTCCACCATCAGGAAGAAGCCCTTCTTCTTGGCGGCGAGCACGTCGATGGCCTTGTTGGTCATCTCGCCCAGGCTCGGTTCCTTGGTGGCGTCGCGGTCCAGGTCGTACGACATGTGGCTGCTGGTGAAGAGGCCCACAACCTTGTTGTCGGTGGCTTGCAGCGTGTCGAACTCGGCCTTGTTGCTGGCGTAGCGGTAGCCGCCGGCCTTGAGTTCGGCGATCAGGTCGCGGCCATCTGTGCGCGCGCCGCCTGCAGCAGTCGGCTGGAAGTGCTTGCGGCCGCCGCCGAAGACCACGTCCACGCCGTCGCCCAGTGCGCTGTTGAAACCCTTGCCTGCGGGCGTGAGTTGCGCGGCGATGGTGTTTTCGCCATCACGGTGGCAGATGTGCGAATACGTTGCAGCCGGCGTGGCATGCGTGATGCGCGTGGTGGTGACCACGCCCGTGCCGTAGCCTGCAGCCTTCATCAGTTCGAGCAGCGTGGTGACGGGCTTGCCGTTGCCGCTCGGGCAGGTGCTGTCGGCGCCCGACAGGTAGTCCTTGCCGCCCGCGTCAAAGGCGCTGGTGTCCGGTGACATGGAGATGACCTCGTTGTTCATCTTCACGCCGGTCATGTAGGCCGACATCGACGGCGCCGAGTCGGTCACCTGTGCGTTGTTCGAGAAGGTGCGCACGAAGCCGGTTTCCGGCAGCGTGTCCATGGTCAGCTCGCCGTCTTCGCCCACCTTGTAGATGCGCGCGGCGGTCATGGTGGTCAGGCCCATGCCGTCGCCCAGGAAGAACACGACGTTCTTGGTGGGCGTGGTGGTGGGTGTGCCGGCATCTGGCGTGGCGTTGCCGGTGGTAGATGTGCCGTCGCTGCCGCAGGCGGCCATGGCCAGCGCGGCTGCCGCGGCGGCGGCGTACTTCGTAAGTTTATGGTTGTGCATCGTTGGCTCCCTGAACGATGCCCGGCACTGTGGTGGCGGCGTGTTGCAGGGGCGTGATGCGTGCGCGGTGATTGCTAATCGGATCGCAAGGTTGTGGTGTGACGGCGCATTGACATGGCTGCGTGATGCCCGCTATGCGCCACCGATCCGGGAGGGTTAGCTGCGGCGATTCAACGCTTGCGCATGGTGTGCGATGTGCTCGCCGATGAAGCTGGCGATGAAGTAGTAGCTGTGGTCATAGCCCGCATGACGCCGCAGCGTGAGCGGGTGCTGATGGCGCTGCGCTTCTTGCACCAGGCGCCATGGCTGTAGCTGCGTTTCCAGAAAGTCATCCGCATCGCCCTGATCGACCAGGATCGGCAGACGCTCCGGTGCGGTGGCCAACAGGGCGCACGCATCCCATGCATTCCACGTTGCGCGATCCGGCCCCAGATAGGCGCTGAATGCCTTCTCGCCCCACGGCACCTGGCTGGGCGCAACAATGGGCGAGAACGCCGAAACGGCGGCATAACGCCCCGGATTGCGCAAGGCAATCACGAGCGCACCATGCCCGCCCATGGAATGTCCCATGATCGAGCGGCGGTCATTGGCCGGGAAGTGCGCTTCGATGAGGGCTGGCAATTCCGTGTTGACGTAGTCGTACATGCGGAAATTCGCGGCCCACGGCGCTTGCGTGGCATTGACATAAAAGCCCGCGCCTTGTCCGAGATCGTAAGCCGCGTCATCGGGGATGCCTTGGCCGCGAGGGCTGGTGTCGGGGGCCACGACAATCACCTTGTGCTCGGCGGCATAGCGCTGTGCGCCAGCCTTGGTGATGACGTTCTGCTCGGTGCAGGTCAGGCCCGAGAGCCAGTAGATCACCGGTAGTGTTTCGCCGTCATCGTGCTTGGGTACGAAAACGGCAACGTTCATGTCACAGCCCAGCGTTGGTGAGTGGTGCCGCCATACGCTTTGTGTGCCGCCAAAGCAGGCGTGCTGCTCGATACGTTCCATGTCTTCTCGGGTTTGGAAAGGGAACGGCCCGCGATGGGGCCGCCTTTTTGCGTGATGTTGTGTGAGAGCGTGCCGCTTAGTACTTGATCACGCTGCGGATCGACTTGCCTTCGTGCATCAAATCAAACGCCTTGTTGATGTCTTCCAGGCCCATGGTGTGCGTGACGAACGGTGCCAGCTCAATCTCGCCCTTCATCGCACTTTCCACCATGCCGGGCAGTTGGGTGCGCCCCTTCACGCCGCCAAAGGCGGAGCCCAGCCAACGGCGCCCGGTCACCAACTGGAAGGGGCGGGTCGAGATCTCTTGGCCCGCACCGGCCACGCCAATGATGATCGACTGCCCCCAGCCGCGATGCGCGCACTCCAACGCGGCCCGCATCACGTTGACGTTGCCGATGCACTCGAACGAGTGGTCTACCCCCCAGCCCGTCATTTCGATAATGACTTGCTGGATCGGCTTGTCATGATCCTTGGGGTTGACGAAATCGGTGGCGCCAAATTGCTTGGCCAATTCAAACTTGGCCGGATTGGTGTCGATCGCGATGATGCGGCCAGCCTTGGCGTGGCGTGCGCCCTGGATGACCGCCAGCCCAATACCGCCCAGCCCGAACACGGCAACGGAGTCCCCTGCCTGCACCTTGGCCGTGTTGTGAACGGCGCCGATGCCGGTGGTCACGCCGCAGCCCAGCAGGCAGACGTGCTCGTGATTGGCCTTCGGGTTGATCTTGGCCAGCGAAACCTCGGCCACCACCGTGTATTCCGAGAAGGTCGAGCAGCCCATGTAGTGGTACAGCGGTTGCCCGTTGTACGAAAAGCGCGTCGTGCCGTCGGGCATCACACCCTTGCCCTGAGTGGCACGCACGGCCACGCACAGATTGGTTTTGCCCGAGGTGCAGAACTCGCACTTGCCGCACTCGGCGGTGTAGAGGGGGATCACATGATCGCCAGGTACGACGCTGGTTACGCCCTCCCCGACCTCGACCACGATACCGGCACCCTCGTGGCCCAGCACCACCGGGAACAGGCCTTCCGGGTCGTCACCAGACAGGGTGAACGCATCGGTATGGCACACGCCGGTATCGGTAATGCGAATGAGCACTTCGCCGGCCTTGGGCGGGGCGACGTCGATTTCAACAATCTCAAGCGGTTGGCCTGCGGCAAATGCAACGGCGGCACGGGATTTCATCGGATAGTCCTTGGTTTGAATTTCAGGTGGAGATGCGCTCAAGGCGCATCACTTCATGTAGTTGCGGACGAAGCTCAGCAACTCTCGGGACTTGGTGTCGCTGGCGCCCCCAAATTCCTCGCGGATGTGTGTTTCCAGCACCTCGGTCATGAGGCCATTGATGGCGCCTCGCGCGGATGCAATCTGCTGTAGCAATGCAGCGCAACTGACCCCCTCTTCAAGGGCGCGCTCCAAGGCTTGGCACTGGCCAGTGATACGCCGGACGCGCATCAGTACGCGCTTTTTATCCTCGGGGCTGCTGGGCACGACATTTCTCCGGCTAGGTATAGTGGGGTACAGTATATGAACGCCGGTAGCCGCTCTCAAGGGGACGGCACACATTCTGAAGCGTTGCGGTGTGCGCGCGGGGCTGCGCGGTAGGATGGCCGCCATCGTCTGCTATCGCGCATGCCCATGCTCACCCGCCAGTTCGTCAGCCACGTTACGCTGCGGCGCGACACCATCACCGCCTTCGACGCGTATCCGTTCAGCCTGCCCGCCGTGCGCGCGCTCGATACGCTGGAGCTGCACCCCAAGGTCACCTTCCTCGTCGGTGAAAACGGCTCCGGCAAATCCACGCTTATGGAAGCGATTGCCGTGGCGCTGGGCTTCAACGCCGAAGGCGGCTCGCGCAACTTCCGCTTCAGCACGCACGCGTCGCACTCCGAGCTGCACGCCCATCTGCGTATCGCCCGGGGCTTTCGCAAGCCGCGCACCGAGTTCTTCCTGCGTGCCGAAAGCTTCTTCAACGTGGCCACCAACATTCAGCAGATGGACGACGAGCCCGGCCTGGGCGGCCGCGTGATCGACTCGTACGGCGGCAAGTCATTGCATGCGCAGTCGCATGGCGAGTCGTTCCTCGCGCTGCTGATGAACCGCTTCGGGCCCAACGGCCTGTACTTACTCGACGAACCCGAGGCTGCGCTCTCGCCGCAGCGGCAACTGGCGGTGCTCACGCGTCTGCACGATCTGGTGAAGGCGGAGAGCCAGTTCGTCATCGCCACGCACTCGCCGATCTTGATGGCCTATCCCGATGCGTGGATCTACCAGTGCGATGGTGACGGCATCCGGCGCATTACCTATGAGGAGACTGAGCACTTTCAGGTGACACGGGATTTTCTGGCGAATCCGCAGCGGATGCTGGCGATGTTGTTGGATGACTGAGGCTCGAATGTTCCGTGATTGGCGTTTGTGTTGATTCAGTAACGTGCCGCCGATTTTGGCCGTGGATAATGCCGCCGAGGCCGGGCCACCCAATGCGCCGGCGGCTATTGAGCACCGCAATTGAACGCGAAGCAATGAAACTCACAAAAATGCGATGGATGTGGGCCAGCCTCATGGCAGCCTTGGGCGTGATGGTTGTCGCCGGATGCGCGCAACAACCCATGGCGTTGGACAAGCGCGCGGATTCTGCGCAACTCGGCACGCAGTGGGGCGAAGGGATTGAATCGCGCCTGCAAACGGTGGATCTCCGGCGTGTGAGCAGCGAGCCGGTGATTCAGCACACGCTGTCTTATTCCGAAGCAAGCGGAAACGGCCGAGCCGTCCGCGAAATCATGCTCGCCAAAGGCCGAATCGGATTGACCGTGCTTCGTGACGGGAACGAGCCCTGGTCGATTTATCTGGATGGCGCGAACGGCCACCTTCAAGGGAAGAAGGGGGAGCGCTATGTGCTGCAGTATCAGAATTACTCGAAGCAGACCATCTACGAAATCGTCACCACGGTGGATGGCCTGGACGTGATGAATGGCCGGGCAGGCAGCATCCGAAACAACGGCTATGTTCTGAAGCCGGGTGAAACCCTGCAGGTGGAAGGATTCCGCAAGAGCCGGAAGGAAGTGGCCGCGTTCCGTTTTGCTGAGGTGGACGATGCCTACGCGGCTAACAGCAAGAACGGGGCGGCCAGCAATGTTGGCGTCATCGGTACCGCCGTGTTTGAGTTGTACGACCCGAACAAGAAGCGCAAACCGTCGCCAGCAGAAGGCCCGAGTGCATTCCCGGGCGACGACAAGTCGGGCGACGATCCGCGCTTTGCCAGCCCACCCGAGTACAGGAAAGGCTGATCGCCCCACAGGGCCGTCGTTGACGACCGAGGTGGCGAAATCGCGACGCTGAAAGCGAGGCCGGTCCGGGCGAAAGCCTTGACCGGCCTCGTTTTCGTTGATCGGTGGCCTCATGCATCACACGGCAAGCGCGCGTTGACCTGCCGCAGCGGGAACGAATCCGCTACAATCCAGCCCATTCCGAGGAGCGTTGCAACGGTCGGCACAGCCTGACCGCCAGGCTCGGAAGTTCAAACGGCGCTCGCAGTATCGTGGCTGACACGATGGCGAGAACGCATCTATCCGGGGTCCGGCGCATTGAAGCGCGTGGGCGCTCCGACTCAGCAGTTATCTCTCCAGCGTGCGGTCACCCTCATCTTTTCG
The DNA here is from genome assembly GCF_051904805.1 of Ralstonia sp. 25C. Lineage (NCBI taxonomy): Bacteria > Pseudomonadati > Pseudomonadota > Betaproteobacteria > Burkholderiales > Burkholderiaceae > Ralstonia > Ralstonia sp. 25C. Next base: position 2,087,851 of record NZ_CP196737.1, read on the forward strand.
GAGTGATCCAATGAACGCTGTGACCGACCTCAAGAACGACTACCTCGTCGCCGACATCAAGCTGGCCGACTGGGGCCGCAAGGAAATCGCCATTGCCGAGACCGAAATGCCCGGCCTGATGGCGATCCGCGACGAGTTCGCTGCCAGCCAGCCGCTCAAGGGCGCGCGCATTGCCGGCTCGCTGCACATGACCATCCAGACCGCCGTGCTGATCGAGACGCTCAAGGCACTCGGCGCCGACGTGCGCTGGGCCTCGTGCAACATCTTCTCAACGCAGGACCATGCCGCTGCCGCGATCGCTGCATCGGGTACGCCGGTGTTTGCGTTCAAGGGCGAGTCGCTCAAGGAATACTGGGACTTCACGCACCGCATCTTCGAATGGGCCGACGGCGGCACGCCGAACATGATCCTGGATGACGGCGGCGACGCCACGCTGCTGCTGCACCTGGGTGCCAAGGCTGAGCAGGACGCTTCCGTCATCAGCAAGCCGACCAGCGAAGAAGAGACCTTCCTGTTCGCCGCCATCAAGGACAAGCTGGCCAAGGACGCGACCTTCTACAGCCGCAACCTCGACGCCATCAAGGGCGTGACCGAAGAAACCACCACGGGCGTGCACCGCCTGTACCAGATGGCTCAGCGCGGCGAACTGCGCTTCCCGGCCATCAACGTGAACGACTCGGTCACCAAGAGCAAGTTCGACAACCTCTACGGCTGCCGTGAATCGCTGGTCGACGGCATCAAGCGCGCGACCGACGTGATGATCGCCGGCAAGGTGGCGATCGTGGCCGGCTACGGTGACGTGGGCAAGGGCTCGGCACAGGCACTGCGCGCGCTGTCCGCACAAGTGTGGGTGACGGAAATCGACCCGATCTGCGCGCTGCAAGCTGCGATGGAAGGCTACCGCGTGGTGACCATGGACTACGCTGCCGAGCACGGCGACATCTTCGTGACCTGCACGGGCAACTACCACGTCATCACGCACGACCACATGGCCAAGATGAAGGACCAGGCCATCGTCTGCAACATCGGCCACTTCGACAACGAGATCGACATCGCCTCCGTTGAGAAGTACCAGTGGGAAGAGATCAAGCCGCAGGTCGATCATGTGATCTTCCCGGACGGCAAGAAGATCATCATCCTGGCCAAGGGCCGCCTGGTGAACCTGGGCTGCGCTACGGGCCACCCGTCGTACGTGATGAGCAGCTCGTTTGCCAACCAGACCATCGCGCAGATCGAACTGTGGACTGAAGCGGTGAAGGGCTCGAACAAGTACCCGGTGGGCGTGTACACGCTGCCCAAGCACCTGGACGAGAAGGTCGCGCGCCTGCAGCTGAAGAAGCTGAATGCGCAATTGACCGAGCTGACCGACCAACAAGCTGCGTACATTGGTGTGAGCAAGCAAGGCCCGTACAAGGCTGACCACTACCGCTACTAAGCTGCACGCTGTATCCGTCACTGGTGCATCCCGCGCCGGTGGCGGTTTCAACCGAGGACTCCCCATGAGATTGCTCGCTGTCTGGGTCATCAACGCGCTGGCGTTGCTCCTTGTTGCCTACCTGCTCCAAGGCATTCACGTGAACGGCTTTGGCTCCGCGCTGATCGCCGCGCTGGTGCTGGGTCTCGTCAATACGCTCGTGCGCCCGATCTTGGTGATCCTCACCCTGCCGGTGACGCTGCTCACGCTTGGGCTGTTCATCTTCATCATCAACGCGCTGCTGTTCCTGTTTGTCGGCAATCTGCTGTCGGGCTTCCAGGTGGCCAGCTTTGGTGCGGCGTTGCTAGGCTCCATCCTGTACAGCGTGATCTCGTGGCTGCTCTCGAGCCTGCTGCTGCGCGAGGCTTAAGGTTTCTGTCATGCAAGACCGTCAATTCAGTTTCGAATTCTTCCCGCCCAAGACGGCGGAAGGTGCCGAGAAGCTGCGCAACACACGCGCACAGCTCTCCCCGCTCAAGCCGCGCTTTATTTCCGTGACGTTTGGCGCGGGCGGCACCACGCAACAGGGCACGCTCGATGCCGTGGTGGAAATCCAGCGCGAAGGCATCGAGGCCGCGCCGCACCTGTCGTGCGTGGGCTCGTCGCGCGAGAGCATTCGCGGCATCCTCAACACGTATCGCGAGAACGGCATCCGCCGCATCGTCGCGCTGCGCGGCGACATGCCCTCGGGCATGGGCGAGATCGGCGAATTCCGCTTCGCCAACGAACTGGTCGAGTTCATCCGCCAGGAAACCGGCGACACGTTCCACATCGAGGTGGCCGCGTACCCGGAATACCACCCGCAGTCGCGCTCGCCCAAGCACGATCTGGAGAACTTCGCCCGCAAGGTGAAGGCCGGTGCGGATTCCGCCATCACGCAGTACTTCTTCAATGCGGATGCGTACTTCCAGTACGTGAGCGACGTGCGCAAGCTCGGCGTGGAGGTGCCCATCGTGCCGGGCATCATGCCGATCACGAATTCGTCGCAGCTGATGCGCTTTTCCGAGATGTGCGGCGCAGAGATCCCGCGTTGGGTCGCCAAGCGTCTGGAGAGCTTTGGCGATGATCGCGAATCGATCCGCGCCTTCGGCCTAGACGTGGTGACGGCGTTGTGCGATCGCCTGCTGCAAGGCGGCGCGCCGGGGCTGCACTTCTACACGCTCAACGCGGCCGGCGCCACGCGCGCCATTTGGCAGCGCCTGGGCTTGTAACCGGGCAACGACGTGGCCGCCGCACCCGATCCGCTCATTGCGTGGCTGCTGGATGAACTCCAGCCGCTGGCTGCGCAGATCGGGGCCATCCGCGCGCGCCGGATGTTCGGCGGCGCGGCGCTGTATTACGACGACATCGTCTTCGCGCTGGTGATTCGCAGCACGTGCTACCTGCGCGTAGACGACCTCACGCGCGCGCGCTTCCTCGCAGAAAAATCAGTGCCGTTCAGCTATGACCGGGATGGCCGGACCATCAGCATGAGCGGTTACCTGAGTGCGCCGGCGGATGCACTCGACGGTGGACAGCCGTTGCGCGACTGGGTACGCCTGGCCATCGAAGCCGCACTGCGTGAAGCGAATGCCAAGGCCGCCAAACCGAAGCGCGTCGCCAAAAAGACAACGGCGACCAAAAAGACCGCCGCCAAGAAAACCACCACCCAACGCTGAACGCTCAATACAGCGTTGTCTTCAGGCGCTCGGGCAGTTCGCGGTCATACGCATCCCCATCAAACGCACCGCCGCTGATGCGCTGCAGGATCTTGCCTGCGGTGGGTAGCGCGGGTGTGATGTCCTGCGCGCCACGTTCCCAAAGTTTCGAGCGCACCAGCGCCTTCGAGCAATGGAAGTACACCGTCTGTACCTGCACGACGATCACGCTGCGCGGCAGCTTGTCCTTGACCGCGAAGGTGGCGAGCAATTCCGGATCGGCCGAGATGGTGGCCGTGCCGTTCACGCGCAGCGTCTCCCCCACCCCCGGCACCATAAACAGCACCGACACGCGCCCGTCTTCGACGATGTTGCGCAGATTGTCGATGCGGTTGTTGCCGGGCCGATCGGGAATCATCAGCGTGCGTTCATCGACAATGCGCACGAAACCCGGCGCGTCCCCTTTGGGCGAAGCATCCGTACCCGCCGTCCCCACCGATGAGAGCACGATGAACGGCGACGCTTCCACGAACGCGCGGTAGTCGGCGTTCAGGTGGTCGATCTCTTTGAGCAGTGAGCGTGGGTTGGGCGCGCCGTAGACGGCTTCGAGGTCGGCAACGGTCTTCAGCGTGTGGGGCATGAGCGTTCCTGAGGCGGGTTAGAGGACGCCGCGCTCGGTGACGATGCAGTCAAGCGCGATGTCGTGCGATTGCGGGGCGATGGATTCCAGCCGGTTCACTTCGTAGGCGATGCCGATGGTGCGCGGACGGTGCCCCGCAGCATGCAGCGCAGCGAGCGTGCGGTCATAGAACCCGCCGCCGTAGCCGATGCGATAGCGCTGCGCATCGAACCCCACGCACGGGATCAGCAGCGCATCGGGCGTTTCCATCTCACCCGTGCGGGGGATGGGGATGTTGTAGGCGCCCGGCGTCATTTCACATTCGGGCGTCCATCGCCGAAACTGCAAGGGCGAAAACTTGTCTGTCACCACGGGCAGCAGCGCATGGCGATTGGCATCGGCGGCCAGCCAATGGCCGAGTACGGTCAACGCATCGAACTCGCCCTGCGTTGGCCAGTAGGCCGCCAAGCGTTGTGCCGACAGTGTCTGCAGCAGATCAGCCAAGTGGCGCGCGAGTGCGGCGTCATGTGCAACACGCTCAGGCAACGTGGCGCGCGCGTCGAGCAGCATGGCGCGCAGCGTGCGGCGTGACTCGATCGGCGTGGTTGGATTGGCCGGATCGTGCGGGTTGCCTAAGGCTGACATGGGATAATTCAGGGACTGAACAGTGATGATTGGATGGGGCAGGAGATGACATTGAAGGCCAAGGCAGTATATCGCGCGGTTGCGCTGGCTTTTGCAGGGGTGATCGGCATGGGCGTAGCCGGCTCGACACCCATGGCAGTGGCCGCCAAGCGGCAGGCGCCGCAAGGCATTCCGGCCAATCCGGACGATGCGTTTGTCGAGCTGCGCAACGCCGCGCGCCGCAACGATGTCTCGCGTAGCTGGGAGCTGGCCGATAGCCTGTCGGATTACCCGATCCAATCGTACGTGCAGTATTTCCGCATCAAGCCGCAGCTGTTTGACGCCAGCGGTTATGCGCGCACCGATGCACCGGAAGATGAGATCCGCTCGTTCCTGCAGCGCTACAAGGGCGAGGCGATTGCAGACCGTTTGCGCAACGACTGGCTGCTCGTGCTCGGCAAGAAGCGCGACTGGGCAACCTTCGATGCCGAGTACCCCAACTTCGTGCTGAAGGACGATACCCAGGTCGAGTGCTATGCCCTGCTCTCTCGTGCGATGAAGGGCGGAAGTGCGGCAACCGGCGTGGCCGCCGACGCGCGCAACACGTTGAGCGATCCGAAGGGCTATGGCGAAGGCTGCGTCGACCTGATCGGCTACCTGGCGCAGTCGAAGCAGTTCACGCGTGCCGACGTGGCGTTCGCGGCGCGGCTGTCGCTGGAGCAGAACCTCGTCACGCAGGCATCGCGCATTGCCGCGGTGTTGCCCGAAGGCGACCGTGTGGACAACGACACGCTGGCCAACGTGACGCGCATGGCGCGCAATGACCCGTCGCAGGCGACGGCGTATCTGCAGTCGCAAGGCGGCGGCTTGTCGCGCGAAGAGCAAGGTGCGGGCTGGGGCGTGATCGGCCAGTACGCGGCCAAGAAGCAGACGCCCGATGCGCTGGACGCGTACCGCCGTCAAATCAGCCTCGGTGGCGATGCGTTGTTATCCGACGAGTCGCAGGAATGGCGCGTGCGCACTGCGTTGCGCGCCGGGGATTGGAAGATGGTGCGCCAGTCCATCGAAAAAATGCGCTCCACCCTGCGTGATCGCGATCCGGCATGGGCGTACTGGTATGGCCGCGCGCTGAAGGCCGATAACCGCAACGACGAGGCCAAGCAGCAGTTCCAATCGATCGCCGGGCAGTTCAACTTCTACGGCCAGCTCGCACAGGAAGAGCTCGGCCAGCGCATCACCGTGCCGCCCAAGACGACGGTGGCCGACGCCGAGATCGACGTGATGGGCCGCAACCATCCGGGCTTTGCGCGTGCCAAGCGGTTGTACGACCTGAACCTGCGTTTCGAGGGCAACCGCGAGTGGAACTGGGAGCTGCGCAATATGAGCGACCGCGAGCTGCTGGCAGCCGCGGAATACGGCCGCAAGCTCGGTCTGCTCGATCGCACCGTCAACTCGGCCGACAAGACCAAGACGGAGCACGATTTCTCGCTGCGCTTCCCGACGCCGTACCTGAACGTGGTGCAGCGCAATGCCGATGCCGTGGGGTTGGACGTGGCCTGGACATATGGGCTGATTCGCCAGGAATCGCGCTTCATCATGGATGCGCGTTCATCGGTGGGGGCCTCGGGCCTGATGCAGGTGATGCCCGAAACCGCCAAGCACATCGCCAAGAAGATCGGCCTGCCGGGCTTCCGCGTTTCGCAGATGAGCGACATCGACACCAACGTGCTGCTGGGCACGGCGTACCTGTCGATGATCCTGACCAACCTGGAAAGCTCGATGACGCTGGCCACGGCCGGCTACAACGCAGGCCCGGGCCGCCCGAAGCGCTGGCGTTCCACGCTGACGCGCCCGGTGGAAGGCGCGATCTTCGCCGAGACGATTCCCTTTAACGAGACACGCACGTATGTGAAGAACGTGCTGTCGAATGCGACGTACTACAGCGCGCTGCTGACTGGCCGCCCGCAGTCGCTGAAGGACCGCCTGGGCAAGGTCGCCCCCGAAGCGGTGACGCCGGACGACCTGCCGTAAGCGATCTCACGATCATGCAAACGCCCGCTGCAACGCGGGCGTTTGCATTGTTGGGGGCGTCGCGTGCGTCACAGTGGTGGTGCCGGGCGCACGCCAATCGGGCCTGGCCTTGGGGGCAAACGCATTCGGGTTCTATTGTGGTGGAGCCCCCTACCCCGTCTGGAGATGCACCATGCAATCCTCCAATCTGCTCGTCTTTGGCGGTACCGGTTTCATCGGCACGCAGTTGCTGTCGCGGCTGGTGACGGAAACCTTTGCCGCGCCCGGCTTACCCGAGGGTCGGGTGATCGTGCCCACGCGCGACGCTGAATCCGCCCGCGCGCACAATCTCACGCTGCTGCCACGTGTCGACGTGATGGACGCCGACATCTACGCCGACGATGCGCTCGACGCGTTGTTCATGGCGCTCACCGAGCGCGGCGGCCAGCACTGCGCGGTCATCAACCTCGTCGGTACGCTGCACGATGCGCGCGAGATGCCGTATGGCCCGAACTTCCAGCGCGTCCATGTCGACCTGCCGCGCCGCATTGTGGCCGCGTGCCGCCGCCATGGCGTGAACCGGCTGCTGCACATGAGCGCACTCGGTGCGGACCCCGCAGGCCCGTCGATGTACCAGCGCAGCAAAGGCGATGGCGAACGCGTGGTCATGAACAGCGAGTTGGACTGGACGGTGTTTCGCCCGTCCGTGGTGTTCGGCCCGCAAGATCATTTCCTGAACCTGTTCGCGCGTATCCAACGCATGGCGCCGTTCTTCGTGCCGCTGGCGTGTGCCGATGCCCGCTTCCAGCCCGTCTATGTTGATGATGTGGCGGCCGCGTTCATCAATGCGCTCGACAACCCGGCCACCATCCGGCACGCGTATCCGCTGGTGGGGCCACGGGTGTACACGCTGGCCGAGTTGATGCGGTTTGCCGGCCGCGCCAGCGGCCACCCGCGCTGGATCGTGCCGCTGCCTGAAGGACTGGGCCGCATGCAGGCGGCATTGTTCGAGCATCTGCCGGGCGCGCCTATTTCGCGCGACAACCTCGATTCCATGCGTGTAGACAACGTCAGCATGGAGCCGGTGGCGCCCGAACTCGGCATCCACCCGCTCGGCATGGAAGCGGTGATGCTGCCCGCGCTGGCTGGCTTCGGCCCCGACCGCGGCATGCGCGCCGCGCGCATGCGCATGCATCGGTAGCGGAACGCACCTTGCGTGTGCTTGTGAGCCGCCTTAGCAACGGTGGCGAATGGGTTTCATTTTGTCGCGGTGCAGCGCAAGGCTAGAATGATTCGTTCGCCCCGCGCTGCCGCTTGCCGTCTGCTGCCTTCCGATACAACAAGACTTAGAGCGCTTCGGCATGCCCGCGCGAAGCAGGCGAGCTCCCACACAACAATGCTGTGCACTCTCCAAGGACGGGAATCATGAAACTGGTCATCGGCAACAAGAACTATTCGTCGTGGTCGTTGCGGCCCTGGCTGCTGGCCAAGCAGGCCGGCATTCCGTTCGAAGAGATTCGCGTGCGTCTGCTGAGCGAGACCTTTGCCGCCGACGTTGCGCGCCATTCGCCGGCCGGCCGCGTGCCGGTACTGGTTGACGGCGACATGAACGTGTGGGATTCGCTCGCCATCTGCGAGACGCTGGCCGAGCGCTTTCCGCGTGCGCAACTGTGGCCGGCGGACCCGAAAGCCCGCGCGCACGCCCGCTCGATCTGCGCGGAGATGCACTCCGGCTTCACCAACCTGCGCAACAACATGCCGATGAACGTGACTGCCGTGCTGCCCGGCATGGGCTGGAACGTGGCCGTGCAGCGTGACATCGACCGCATTGCCACCATGTGGACCGAACTGCGCCAGAAGTACGCGGCAGAAGGCCCGTTCCTGTTCGGCCACTTCACGGTGGCGGACGCGTTCTATGCGCCGGTGGTCAGCCGCTTCGCCACGTACGGCGTACGCCTGCCTGAAGCTGCGAAGGCTTATGCAGACCACATCCTCAACCTGCCCGCGATGCAGGAGTGGGTTGATGGTGCGCGCGCCGAGCATGACTTCCTCGCCGACGACGAGCCCTACCGCACTGCGCCGGACGAAGACACGTTGGTCGCCGCCAATCAATGACGGAACGCGCAACACAGGCGGAAACCATCGTTGATCCGGCCACGCACGGGCTGGATGTGTATGCCGTGGGCGGCGCCATTCGTGACGCGCTGCTCGGGCTGCCCGTGCAGGATCGGGACTACGTTGTTGTCGGCGCTACGCCGGAAGCCATGGAGGCCCGTGGCTTTCGTGCGGTGGGCAAGGACTTCCCCGTCTTCCTGCACCCGGTCACACAGGCCGAGTACGCGCTCGCCCGCACCGAGCGCAAGACGGCTGCCGGCTACAAAGGCTTCTCGGTCTATTACTCGCCCGACGTCACGCTCGAAGACGACCTCATCCGCCGTGACCTGACCATCAATGCGATGGCGCAGCGCGTGGCGGAAGACGGCGCGCTGGTGGGCCCCGTCATCGATCCGTACGGCGGCCAGGCGGATCTGGCGTCGCGCACGTTCCGGCATGTGTCGGATGCATTCGTGGAAGATCCGGTGCGCATCTTGCGCCTGGCGCGTTTTGCGGCGCGCTTTGCCGATTTCCATGTCGCACCGGAAACCAACGCACTGATGCAGCGCATGGTGCAGGCCGGTGAGGTGGATGCGCTGGTGCCCGAGCGCGTGTGGCAGGAGATCGCACGCGGGCTCATGGAAGCGCATCCGCAGCGCATGTTTGCCGTGCTGCGCGAGTGCGGTGCACTGGTGCGTCTGCTGCCCGAGCTCGACCGCCTGTGGGGTGTGCCGCAGCGCGCGGATTACCACCCCGAAGTCGATACCGGCGTGCACACCATGATGGTCATCGAGACGGCCGCGGCGATGGGGACATCGCTGCCGGTGCGCTTTTCCGCGTTGGTGCATGACCTGGGCAAAGGCACCACGCCGGAGGATGTCCTGCCGCGCCACATCGGCCACGAAGAACGCAGCGTGCCGATGATCGAAGACGTCTGCCAGCGCCTGCGTGTGCCGACCGACTGCCGCGAACTGGCACTCGTGGTTGCGCGCGAGCACGGCAACATCCACCGCAGCGATGGCTTTGATGCCGCAGCGCTCGTCCGTTTGTTGGAACGCTGCGACGCATTGCGCAAGCCCGATCGTTTCCGCCAGGCGCTGCAGGCCTGCGAGGCCGATGCACGCGGACGCCTCGGGTTTGAAGACCGTGCGTATCCGCAAACGGAACGCCTGCTGCATGCATTGCAGGCCGCGTCATCCATTGACGCGGGTGCCGTCGCCAAGCGCTATGCCGACAACCCCGCGCACATCAAACAGGCCGTACATCAGGCCCGCATCGAGGCCGTCGTGCAGGCCGGCATCTAAGCCGGCCTAGGGCGCTTACTCGAACGGCGTGTCGTTCGGGTTGGCGTACAGCGCCTTCAACTGATCGTTCATCGGGAAGTTGAAGTTCAGGTTCTTGGGCGGCACGGGTTTCTCGAACCACTTGGCGTAGAGCGTCTTGATCTCGCCGCTCTTCATCACGCCGACCATCGTGTCGTCCACCAGCTTCTTGAACTGCGGATCGTCCTTGCGCAGCATGAAGCCGTACGCCTCGAACGATTGCGGCGTGCCGGTCACCACCCAGTCGTCGGGCTTCTGTGCCAGCGTGCGCGCACCGGCCAGCAGCACGTCATCCATCATGAACGCCGCCACGCGGCCGCTTTGCAGCGTGAGGAACGATTCGCCGTAATCCTTGCCGCTGACGACGATCATGTTCATCTTCTTCTCGTCGTTCATCTTGCGCAGGATGCGCTCCGACGTGGTGCCCGCATTGGTAATGACCGACTTGCCTGCCAGATCGGGGAAGTCCTTCACGCCCGATTTCACACCAGTCAGCAGGCGCGTGCCGGCAATGAAGAAGGTGGTCGAAAACGCCGTCTGCTGCTCCCGCGATTTCAGATGCGTGGTCACGCCGCATTCCAGATCCACGGAGCCGTTCTGCACCAGCGACGTCCGGTTCTGCGATGTCACCGGAATTTGCTGGACCTGCAGATCGGGCTTGCCGGTCTTCTTCTTCACCGCGTCGATCACGCGCGAACACAGGTCAGCCGAGAAGCCGATGATCTGGTTCTTGCTGTCGCGATACGAAAATGGAATCGACGATTCGCGCACGCCGATCAGGATGGTGTTGCTGTCCTGAATCTTTTTCAGTGTGCCGTCGAGCGCCTCGGCGTGCACGAGGGTCGCGAACAAGCCGGCCAGGGCCAGCGGGATGCAACGCAGGGTGAAACGCATACTTCCTCCAAGAGTTGTGGTGCGCGGCCTGTTGTGTTGCGGCCGTCTATGCTTTGGCTTCGTGGTGATGAATGTGGAGCGTCCTAGCGGTGGAACCAGGTGCGCAGCTCGGCGGCGCTGGCCAGCGGCCGATGCAGCGCGTCCATATGCCGGCGTAGGTTGGTGACCAGTGCGGCGTTGTCGGGCGCGATGCTGCCGTCAGGCAGCGCCATGTTGTTCTCGAACCCCAGGCGCGCGTGGCCGCCCAGCAGGGCTGCCGTGAGTGCGCATTCCGCTTCGCGCGGGCCGAATGCGCACATCGCCCACGGCACGTTGGCGGTGATGTCGCCACCGTCTGCCCAGGCTTGTAGGAACGGCAGCAGGTCGGTCGGGTCGGAGCGCTGGCCCGCCGAATAGCGGCCGAGCACGAACAACACCCAGTGCGGGGCGTCGGGCAATATGCCGCGCGCACGCAGGTCGCGGTAGCGCACCACGTCGTCGGCGGAATAGAGGATGTATTGGATGGCCGTGCGCGCCGCAGCGAGTTCGCCGAAGAAACGCGCGGCTTCGGCTTCGTGCGCAACATCGGGCACCAGCTCGCGCAGCGCGGCGGAGATTGCCTCTGGCTGCAGCGCGCGCACCGAGGCCATCTGCTGCGCGGGCGTGTAGATGCCGACGGCTTCGGTGGTGATCTGAATCACCAGCGCATCGCCCACCGCCTGCTGCACAGCGGCGATGGCCGGGCGGTAGTCGTCGGGCTCCAGGCTGTGCGTGCCGTCGGGGCGCCGTACATGCAGATGCAGCATCGCGGCACCTGCCTCCACGCATTGGCGTGCGCAGGCGGCCAGCTCATCGGGCGTGATCGGCAGCGCGGGGTGGTCGACGTGCGTCTTGCGCGCCCCGTTGGGCGCAACCGCAATGGCGATGGCCTGCGTCACTATGCGGCCTCCAGTGCGTTGGCGGTAGCCGCGTCCACGGCATCGCCCAGGCGTTCGACGATGGCGTCGATGTCCTGCGCGGTGGCAATGAACGGCGGTGCAAGGAGGATGTGGTCGCCGCGCTGACCGTCGATCGTGCCGCCCATCGGGTACACCATCAGGCCGCGCTGCATGGCTTCAGCCTTCACGCGAGCGTGCGTCTTGCGCGCGGGCGGCAGCGGCGCCTTGGTGGCGCGATCGGCCACCAACTCCACGCCCACGAACAGCCCGCGGCCGCGCACGTCACCCACGTGCGCGTGGTCGGCAAAGCGCGCACGCAGCGCCGCGCGCAGTTGCTCGCCGCGTGCCTGCACATTGGCGAGCAGGTTCTCTTCGGTAATCACCTTCTGCACTTCCAGCGCCGCCGCGCACGCCGTGGCATGGCCGATGTAGGTGTGGCCATGCTGGAAGAAACCGCTGCCGCCCGTGATGGCGTCGTAGATGCGGCGGCTGACCAGCGTCGCGCCGATCGGCTGATAGCCGCCGCCCAGGCCCTTGGCGATGGCGATCATGTCGGGCACCACGCCGTCTTCCTCGCAGGCAAACAGATAGCCGGTGCGCCCCATGCCGGACATCACCTCGTCGAGCAGCAGCAGCACGCCGTGGCGGTCGCACACCGCGCGGATCTTGCGGAAGTAATCGCCCACCGGCGGCACCGCGCCGGCCGTGGCGCCCACCACCGTCTCGGCGACGAAGGCGGCGACGTTGTCCGCCCCGAGTTCAACGATCTTCGCGTCCAACTCGTCGGCCAGGCGCTGCACGTATTGCGCATCGCTCTCGCCATCCAGGCGCTCGCGATACGCATAGCACGGCGATACATGGTACGCCGGTACCAGCAGCGGCAGGAACGGCTCGCGGCGCCATGCGTTACCGCCAATCGCCAGCGCGCCCAGCGTGTTGCCGTGATAGCTCTGGCGCCGCGCGATGAAGTACTGGCGCTGCGGCTGGCTGATCTCGACGAAGTACTGGCGTGCCAGCTTCAGCGCGGCCTCAATCGCCTCCGAACCGCCGGAGACGAAGTACACGTGGTCCAGATCGCCCGGCGCGGCAGCGGTCAGGCGCGCGGCCAACTCCTCCGCTGCGGCGGTCGTGAAGAACGACGTGTGCGCATACGCCAGCGCGCGCACCTGCTTGCAGATGGCGTCGACCACGCGCGGATGACCGTGGCCGAGGCACGAGACGGCAGCGCCGCCGCAGGCGTCTAGATAGCGCTTGCCATCGGAATCAATGAGGGTCATGCCCTCGCCACCGACGGCGGTCGGCAGCGTCTTGCGCGGGTCACGATGGAAGACAGCGGTAGTGGACGGTGTCATGGTCAATCCGGCGGGTTCAGCGTTGAGCGGGTGGCACCGCGACCGCCGCTTCACTGCGACGGGCGCTGCGCACGTAGGCGTGTTGTTGCTTGAGTTGGGCGTCGCTGTCGGCCAGGTGCGCGAGCGCGGTGGGGCCGGCGTGGCGGAACCACGTCATCAGCAGCGCGTCGAGCAGTGCCAGCGGCGCGGCCAGCGAATGGAAGAACGACGGAATGGCGACGGGCGCGACAAGCTGCTGCCACGCTAGGTCCGCGCCGGGAGCGATGGCGCTGTCGGTCACGTAGACCAGGCGCGCCCCGCGCGCATGCGCGTACTGCATCGCCTCGATGACCTCGCGGGTGTACGGGTCGAATGTGACGGCGATCACGATGTCGTCCGTGCCGCAGAAGCGCAGTGGGTCCGCCAGCGTATTGCCGCTACCGGTGCACAGCGTGACCTTGTCGTCGAACAACTGCGCCGCATAGCCGAACGCATGCGTGAGCGAGAGGCAACTGCGCGCGCCCAGCAAGTAGACGCGGCGCGCCTTGCGTAAAGCGGCGGCCACCGTGTCCAGCGCCGCAAGATTGGCGGGCGAAAACGCCGCCTGCACATGCATGCCGATGGCCATGCCGATGCGCTCCGCCTCGGATGCACCGGCAGTGTCGTCGCCCTGTAACGCGCTGGCCCGGCCGGCGAAACCATCGGCCTGTTGGCGCAACTGGTTCACGCAGACCTCTCGCAGCGCGGCAAAGTCTTCGAAGCCCAATGCCCGCGCCAGGCGTGAGAACGTGGCCGGCGGTAGATCGCAGCGGCGCGCCAGGTCGCGCATGGAGAGCAAGGCGATGTCGTGCTGGTGCGTCTCCAGCAACACGGCCGCGCGCTGCAATTGAGGAGACAGATCGCCGGCGCGGTCGCGCAGCGTCTGGATGAGTCCGTCAAACGTCATGAGGTGATCGCTGTGATTCAACTGTTTCGTAAACTAGACTATTGAAACAATTGAGTCAATGTCGCGTTAGCGGCTGGGCTCGCCAAAGCAAAACGGCCGTGTCCCGAGGGGGAACGCGGCCGTGGCGGCAAACAAAAACGGAGGCCGAAGCCTCCGTTGTGTGGGTGTGACGTGAGCGTTTCAGGTGGCGGGGGCGTCCAGTTGTTCCATGCGGAACTGGAAGAATCCGGCGGCGATCAAGCCCAGCAGGCTCAGCGCCATGCAGGTGCACGCCAGGATCATCACCGCGCCCAGCGGCGACACACCGCTCATCAGCGGCGTATGCATGAGCGCCGACAGGTTGCCGCCGACCCACATGGCAGCGATCAGCGCCATCAGGCACGTTAGCGCTGCGGCATTGCGCAACCACGTCAACCGCGTCTTGCGGCTGATGCCGTCGAAAGCGTGGAAATGGAAGTGGTGGTGACCGGTGCCAACGAGTGCCATGGAGAGTCTCCTTGTGCGTGCCGCTTGATAGCGTTGAATCACTATACCGAGACCTGCGACAGTTTGGCGCACTTCGCGCCGCTAGGTATACCCTAAGCTGCGGCGCGTCAAGAGGCTTGGGTATATTTTTTGTCTCCGCGACACTTCGCCACAGATCGGCGGTGGATGCGGCAAAGCCGGAGGTGGGCGCGCATCCGAACGGGCGCGCAGAAATGAAAAAAGACCTCGCGAGGAGGTCTTTTTTGTTGCTCCGCAAAATCGATTGACCTTGCGGAACGAAGAATTTTGGTGGCCTGGGGCGGAATCGAACCACCGACACGCGGATTTTCAATCCAAACAATACCACATTCTCGCGTCTTGAAGCACATCCATGTAGGCGCCGGAAACTGGCTTCGCATCAAGGTTTCCCGCCATCATACGCGGATTTCTATTTGACTCGGATGGATCACCCTCCCTAGCATTTGCCTACATGATGCCTACACGGGGAGAGCATGAGTAAGCAGAACTTCACTGCGGCGCGCGTCGATAGCTTTCAATGCGAACCGGGCAAATCACAAACGATCTACTGGGACGCCAAGACGCCCGGCTTCGGACTGCGGGTCACGGCTGCCGGTGCTCGCGCCTATATTTTCGAGTCGCGCTTGTTTGGCAAGACCATCCGGCTAACGGTCGGTGACGTCCGAGCGTGGGACTTGGGGCGCGCACGCACGGAGGCCGCGCGACTAAAAACGCTCATAGATGACGGTAAAGACCCCCGCGAAGTGCGGGCGGAGCAGCAGGCGGCGCATGAAGCGCGGCGTGTGGAAGCGCGCCGTCGTGAGGTGACGTTTGGCGAAGTGTGGGACGAGTATGTCGAGTCTCGGAGACCGTTCTGGAGCGAACGACACTACCGCGACCATATCCAACATGCGAGCGCCGGGGGCATCCAGCGAAAGCGCGCTAAAAGTCTGACAGTGGCTGGGCCGCTGGCCGCATTGCGACCGATCAAACTCCCCGAGCTGACGGGAGAATACATTGCGGATTGGCTAACAAGGGAAAGCGTTGAGCGGGCAACGATGGCGGCTTTGTCGTTTCGACTGCTACGGAGCTTTATCCGTTGGGCGGCTGACACTCCGAGCTATGCCGGCCTGATCCCCGAGAACGCGTATCGCGCACGCGACGTGAAGGACGCAGTCCCTCGCGTGAGAGCCAGAGATGGCGACTCGCTCCAGCGAGAACAATTGGCAGCGTGGTTTGATGGCGTCCGCAGTATCTCCAATCCAGTCGGCAGCGCCTATTTACAGGGCCTGCTGATTACGGGTGCTCGCAGAGAAGAGTGGGCGGGCTTGCGATGGGAGGATGTCGATTTCCGCTGGCGGAGTGTCGTGCTCGACGACAAAGTTGAAGGAACTGGTGGCCGCACTATTCCACTGACGCCATACTTGGCCACCTTGCTGTGGAACCTGAAACAACTAAACGAGACACCACCCAATAAGCGTCAAGCAACTCGCTTGGCTGGGAAGGGGGAAGCGTGGGAGCCTTCGCCATGGGTGTTCGCCAGCAAGACGTCAGAGGACGGCAAGATTGCCGAACCGCGTAGTTCTCATACCAAGGCACTCGAAGCCGCCGGACTACCGCATATCACGCTCCATGGTCTGCGTCGCTCCTTCGGCACTCTCTCTGAATGGGTCGAGGTTCCGGTTGGGGTGGTCGCACAAATCCAGGGACACAAGCCGTCGGCAATCGCTGAGAAGCACTACCGCCGTCGCCCTCTGGATCTGCTCCGCATGTGGCACGATCGCATTGAGGCATGGATGCTGGAACAGGCTGGGGTCAAATACGGGCCGTTGCCCGCCTCAACCAAGCCTGTCACATGACCCGGCGAATATAATCCTTCCCACGGCTCGACATACCGTCGAGCTGCGTAGGCTGCTACCACGCGCATTGACACATAGCCGCACTGATGTGGCAGCGAGGGGAGCATGCGATTTATAGCGTTCACACTGACCGGGCTGGTCGCCGTCCAATTGCCCACGGCTCACGATGAGCCGCCTCGGCTCCAACGACAGGTCGCCCCTGTCCCTTCTGCGCGACCAACGGTCTCATACGTAGCCGGAATCCGTGGTTAGTCGATGCTGCTGGGCGGAAGACTTCTCATTGGTTCGCATAACGCGGCAGCAAAACCTGACCGACCAAGCACTGACGGCTTACACGGATGTTAAACCGCGCTCCGGACTACACCACCTATTTGGTGGACAATGTTCAGTCACCCGTTTGCGTGCGAACCGTGCGCGGGTTCTCCCTTGCGCACACCGGGCACCAGTGACCACGCCAAACGCTGTTGGCTGTCGCCCACCAGACATGGCCACGTGAACACGCCCATTCGAGCTTGCCGTGGGCGCCTGAGTAGGTCGTCGAAAGGCAGCGCCCACCACGCGAACACGCCAACTCCTGCATCTGTTCGATGGTGCGCGTCCGCGCCTTGACCGCGCAGCGGTGACACCATTGCCCTTTCTTGATGCGAAACCACGGGGCCTCCCAAGTATGGCCTTCGGCGCAATGCCATTGTAGCGGTGTTGCCTTGTCGATATAGACCGACAAGCAACGCCCACCGCGTTTGGCCGCCACCCGCTCAATGTCCTCCTGTCGTGGCTTGATACGCTCGTCGTGGCAGGCCGGGCACCAGTTGCCGCGCAGGACCCGCTCAAAGCTTGCCGACCACGAGTGTCCCGCTTCGCAGGACCAGCGCAATGGCTCGCGCCCATTGTCATAACGTTCTGAGAGGCATCGCCCACCGCGCTCCATCGCCGCAGCGCGGGCGTGCTCAAGCGTGTACCCGGCTCGGTCATACGCACACGTCCGACACCAAGCACCGAGCCGAAGGCTATGCATGCTCATAGAGAATGAGTGTCTGGCCTCGCACTTGAACTGATACGGTACGTGTCGCCCTTGGTAGTCTGGCGTCAGACAGACCCCGCCCCACGCTTGCGCCAGCTTACACACCCACGCCGCCAACTGCGCGCGATGCTCCGATGCGCTGATCCCGCGCCGCTGGGGCGGTGCAGCTAGTAATCTCTGCAATTGCTTCCGTGTCGCTGAAGAAGCGTGTGGAAAGCGGGCGGCCATCGTCTCGGCACTGATCTCTGCCAGACGAACGCGATGGATCGTGCGGTTGATGTCATCCAACTCAAGCAGCAGGTCACGCAATGATTTTGTCATCTGAGCTCAGAGGGCGATTGCGTATCACGATGACGCGCAAGCCACTCGCCAGTTCACGGGCGCACGACATCCATCACATCGGGCTTGGGCAGCACTGTCAATGGATCAATCGGCTTACCATCCTTGCGCACCTCAAACCGCAGCACCCCTTTGGTCTTGCCGTCAGAACCCATCTCTGCAATCTGCTGCCCCCGCTGCACGGTCTCACCCTCTTTCACAAACAGTTTGCCGGTGCCGCCGTAAGCGGTCACGAAGTCGTTGTCGTGTTTGATGATCACAACCAACCCGTACTTCTTGAGTGCCGAACCAACGTACACTACGCGGCCCGCTGCAACCGCCTTCACAGCCTCGCCTGGCGTACCTCGGATCAAAATACCTCCCGATTTGCCTGCCGAATACGGTTCAACAATGGCTCCAGACGTAGGCCAGACCCACCCTGGCTGGTCACCGTGCTGGTCGTGCATTGACCCCGCCTTCGCCGGCGATACCGCCCCTGCTTGCAGGTTCGGCGCAACACGCAACACTTGACCTGTCTGGAGATCTTGCTGCCCACCCAAGCCGTTCCATGCCGCAATCTCCGCCGGCCGCCGCCCAAACGCAGCGGCAACTGAGGCCAACGTATCTCCAGCATTGACTTGGTAATACCCTGCTGACACGTGCGCACTGGTTTCCAGCTTGGTTGACCATGGCGTCAACGTGCAGGCACTGAGCGACGCCGCCCACACTACCGTGCCTATCCAGCGCAGACATGTCGATCGCTTCCTGCTTGCACATTGCAGACGAAATCGCACCCCAAAGATGGGTCCATGCTCACCGACAAACATCTTCACTCCTTTCCCTCGAAATCGTAGCGCCGCCTGAGCGGACAGCGTGTAACGTTTATTTGAAGTCAGGTAGCCCTGGGGCTTCGCCAAACGGTACCAACCGGACCAGTCCCACTTCCAGCACGCCGCCACGTTCGACCAAATCCCGGCGCATCGAAACAATCCAACCACAATTACCGCACTTACCAAGGGCGACGGCGTCAAAGAGCACCCGATGCGCCCCGCATCGGACACACAATGTTTTCTCGCTGGGTCGCACGCCTGCGCGAATGCGACGGGACAATGTGCCGGATGGGTCGATCTGGTTGCAGCGTGCGCGAAACTTGCGCAGATAGCGCGCCGGATCGGCTTTGTCTACCTGGAGAATGTCGGCCAATTGAGTTATCGGCAGCGGTAACCCAAGATAGCGGACCAACGCGCGCTGCTCACTCAACTTCCGATCCCTGGCGAAGGGCGTACCCGTGCGGCGGTTGAATTGCTTGCCGCAGTTCTTGCACAGGAAGCGCGGCATGCCGCGATGACTGCCTTTCGCGTTGACGTCGCCACTGCCGCAGCCCGGGCAGTCGGGTATCGGGAGAGGAAGCCGAGAGTACAGTGCATCGAAATCCGCCAACAGCGTGGCGCTCAGCTCCAGATCCTCACGCACGGTGACACCCTCTCCGTCACCGGCGGGCGACGCGACGTGGACCGCCGTCATCCGGCCACCCAGCCTCACGCACTGCTCGTAGTGACCACTGGGATCGAGTTCGAGCAACCAGCGCCGAAACAGACGGACGGTGGCATATACCGTCGGGTTGCGGACGCCGAGTCGGCGCGCGGCTTCTGCGCATCCCAGCTCCTCGCCCAACAACGCGATCCAGGCGTCGATCTGCTTACGTTGACGGCGCTTCGAAAACGGCGTTCCGCTCAGCCGGCTGTAGACATGACCGCAGCCAACGCATTTGAAATTGGGAAGGCACCCGCCGGCGACTTGGGATCGGGCATACCCGTCCTTGCGGATGTGTGTGCCATGGCATTGGGGACACGGCGGAACCGGATCGGAGTCGGGTGACATCAGGCGGTCGAGGTGCCGTTGCAGGAAGGCCTGCAGCGTCTCGCCCTCGGTACCGGACACCGCTTGTTTGGCCCGCACCCCGTGCATCATGACGGCGCGCATCTCTACCACCGGATGATGTATAGATTGGCACCAAGGCCCCAATGCCCACTGTCGTCCTGCTCGAAGAGAATTGGAACCATGTCTTTGTCTGTAAGCGCGACTTTCAAAATCTCGTCGATCTTGCTCTTGCTCAGGTCGTGTCGCGGCAACATGAATCTGGTGCCAAAAAATGCTGCTGTTGCGACCACGACGCCACCTATCAGCCAAGGTTCTCGCACGCGTCTAAGAGATTTGTTGTTTCTCAATTCACTCCATCCGTCATTTGATTCTCGTGCTTTTTGGGCGCTATTTCGTTTCGTGTGGAATGCCATGGCTTCATTTCGGCGTGGCGGCCCCCACTATGCCGCATCCTCCGCCGCAGCTTTTCCTTCTTCAGCCGCGCTATATTGAAGCTACAGCCGGGTGCGATACCGGCTTGCCAAGCGGCTATTGCGCAGGCCGCTCTTTCGGCGCGTCCCCGGCGATCATCACATCGGTGTCGACCAACTCGACCCGCAGCGGCGCATCCGGAGACAACACTTTCTTCGTCACCACGCGCCGCCACGCCGGCGTCCCCGACACATCCCGGTAGAACGCCACCACCGCGACATACTCCGTATCAGCCTGCATGGGCTGAGACAGGCTCGCCGAGCCGCCCGGGTTGACGACGGTTGCTACGCTGGCCTGCAGGTCCTGGCCGAGCACAGTCTTGTCGTTCTTCAGCAAATCGGCATAGGACGCGCCATCGAACAGCTTGCGGTCCTTGAGTTGATAGACCCGTACGGCCACCGAGCACGGCCGCTTGGCCTCATCCGGATTGATCGATGCACGCGCGCTCAGATCAATGTTGAGCACTTTCACCTGCTTGTAAAACACCGCGTGATACGCACCCACGCTCGCATCAGACACGGTCTGCCACGCACCACACCCCGAGAGCAGGAGCGCTGATGCAAGGGTGGCGGCGGTCAATCGATTGAACATACTGGCTCCACAATCATGCCGCGTGCGGCAGAAGAAACGGGTTCGGCCCGGGCGCCGGGAAGGCTTCGCAGACACCGAGCGCAATGGCGATGACACGCTCCTCGTCCGAGGGCAGTACCGTGGTCCAGCCGAGGCGTGGCGCCGTCATGGCGGGCACGGCACCCACGGTCGGCACCGGCGCCAGACGCGAGGTCACTTCCATGCGTAGATGCACGTCGGCCTTGGTGCCAATGTAGAGCCGTACGAACGCCATCAGCTCGCGGTGCAGCTCCGCGCCCGGCAGCAAGTCCTGGGCTTGCTGCGCATCGGCCGGGCACACAGTCAGGCGCACCGCGCGGCTGCGGTAAAAGAGCCGGTTGCCCAGCACGTAGCCGCCGCCAAGCCCCCGACGGCGGCCGGATTCCGGTGTGTCGGTCAGTGCAGGGGATGACGTGAGCGGCTGCGGCGCTCCCGCTTGCTTGGGCACCGGCCAGAATTCGTCGACCCGCACCCCGGCACCCGGCACCGCCAGCGCCACCACGCCCGCTAGCCCCTCGGGGGTGCGCGTGCGCTGGATCAGCAACCCCAGCAGCGCTAACAAGCGCGAGTCGGGCAACCCCGCACGCGCGGGCTTCTCTCCCCAGCCAAATCCGGCCAGGCACAGTAACTGGCGCGAGTGCGCGTCGGCAGCGCCGGTCTGGAAGCTCTCCGGATACCGGTACTTCTTCCAAGCGCGGTACAGCAGGGTGACCAGCCGGTGGTTGAACTGGTCAAGAAACGCTTCAACGGCCTCGTGCCCCTCTTCACGCAGGACAATGTCATCGATCAGGTGCGGAGGCATCGCCGCGTCGACACCGTACAGCCCCAGGAACGTCGTGCGCACGGTCGGCGGCGCATCGGGCTGCTCCCGGTCGAATTCGACCGCGGCAATCTCGCCGGCAGGGAACCCGGCCCCAGGCCGCGGCCGGAAGCGGACCGGCTCGTGCTCCGCTGTGTCGCTGGCCCCCAAGCCAGGCTGGGCGGAGGCACGCACCTCAAGCAGCCTGCACAGCTGCATGAAGTTCATGCGCGGTGCGCGCGCCAGCAGCGAGGCGACCAGCGGTTCGAGGTTGGGCAGATCGTGGAGCTTCATAGCGGTGCGCGCTGCGCTTTGCTGCGCGGCCAGACGATGCGCTCACGCGTTGGCAAGCTCACGATGGCCAGCTTGGTAAACAGGTTGATGTCCGCGTACAGGGCGAAGAAACGGTGCAGCAACTCGCCAAACAGCATCACGTCGCCCTCGCCCGCGAACGCGTGGGAGTCGAGCGTCACCTCGATCAGGACGCCGCGCTCGACCGACCCGCCGGTGACGTCCTCGGCGAGTTCTTGCGACACGTGCAGGATGCCGGCCAGGCGTCGGCGATTCAGTTCGTCGTCGGTCCAGTCATAGAGGGCCAGCGCCCCGCGCAACACCTCCGCATCCATCATCGACAGGAAGTTCGGCGCCAGGTGCGACAGCACTCGCCACTGAAACCGGTCGCCCGTCGGCGGGTAGAGCGGCAGGGTCGGGGCGACGAGGTTGCGCACGCCGACCACATTGGGCGTGCTCGCCGCGAGCTCGGACAGGCTGGCTTCACGCAGGCCCTTTCTGGGCAGCAGTCCATTGGTGCCGGTCACGCGCAGCGACAGGCTCTCCTCGGGCAGGTCCTGTACGTTCTCCCAGGCGTGGCCGCCCAGGATCACCCAGGTCTCATTCAGGCCGGTGACGCCCGGGCGCACGCGCGTATGGAAATACCGCTCTGGCGCCTCATGTCGCAGCATCCCGCCACGGTGCCGGAAGGTCGCGAACGGCACGTACTCATAACGCTCGGCGGTATCGTGGTGGAATGCGGCGATCGCATCGACCGCATACGTCTGGACGTGCTCGCCCTGGTGCCCCGCCGGCACCACGCGATATTCCGTCTCGTGGTGGTCGATGGCGATGGGTTCGGCATCGAGTTCGAACAGGTTGATGGCCGGGGAGCAGAACAGCCGTACGTTCTCGGCCGTGAAGCGCTGGTCGGCCGGATAGGACTGTTTGAGGACAAGCTCCAGCTCGAAGCGCGTCGTCTGCGCGGGGAGCCTCGCGACATCGAGCCCGCACAGGTCCACGAAGAGGAACTTCTCGCGGAACGTGAAATACTCCAGCAGCAACTGATAGCCGGAGAATGCCGCCTCCGCCTTGGGCCACAGGCGCTCTTCGGTTGAAAACCCCGCAGGCTCGATGGTGACGCCCTCCAGCGGCAGCGCTTCACCATCGCGGATTTCCGGCACGCGCCAGTGGATCGCTTCGACCTGCCGGGTCAGTGCCAGGTGCATCGCGAAGGCCGTGGGCAGATCCGCGCTCAGGTGTAGGCGCAGCCGGGACAAATCGACCTCCTCGCGGCGCGCCGAATGCTGGAGTTCGAAGCCAAGTCGGATCACCGAACGGCCGTCGTGCCGCACCGTCGGCCCCGCATGCCTGATGGAGATCGGCTGCAGAGTCACGGGTTGCGTCGTCCGGTACAGGCACTGCACGGTCTTGGGCGCCGCCCCTTCTGTCTCGGCTGTAGGCACGGCGATCGGCGCCGAGCGCACCGGAACGCCTGCCGGCACCCGCTCGGTACGCTGCAGCTTCTCGGCCAGCGGGATCAACTCCACCACCGAGAGCGACGGAATCATGCGCAGGTAGTGCGGCCACAGCAGGCTCACCAGCCCCTCAGTCAACTCCGGCAACTCGTCATCGAGCTTCTGCCGCAGGCGCCCAGTCAGGAACGCGAACCCCTCATAGAGCCGTTCGACATAGGGATCGCGGTCGCCGACGCGGTCGAGGTTGAGCATGCGGGCGCGATCAGGGTGTGCACGGGCGAATTCGCGGCCGGACTCGCGCAGATAGCGCATCTCGGCTTCGTAATATCGCAGGATCGGATCGTGTTCCATATCGCTCGCCGGTTACAGGGCCACAGCCCGGCTACGTACCGCATTCACACCTTGTGCAATCAGATAACCCGCTATCGCCAGCAAGCCCATCGATGTAAACGCCGCAAACCACAGTTGAAGCGGTTGCTTGGCCATGAGAGAAAACGGCAACTGGATGGCCCATATCGCCAAGGCGGAGAAGCACACGTGCGCAAGTCTGTCGCGCTCGAGCTTCATGGCCAACAACGCGAAGAGAACCGGTGTCAGCACAAAGTTCGCCACCGTCAGAAGCAGGACCAAGGCCGGATTCCCCGCCATCAGATAGAGAATGGCCTGCCCCGCGAGCGGCGGCATCACCAGCGCCAAGCCAAACGGAATGCTCCAGCGGCGAACATCGAACTGCCAGCGATCCGAATCCGGGCGTGAAGCCAGCATGCGTTGACCAGCAGCGCGGCCGATTGCCGCCCCCACCGCTCCCACCAGCGCGGCAACCAAGGTTTCGAGCGGATTCAAGCCCGCCGAGTGATCGAACCCTGCGGTGAAATACGCTTCGAAGATCGCGAGCGCATACGCGAC
The DNA here is from genome assembly GCF_051904805.1 of Ralstonia sp. 25C. Lineage (NCBI taxonomy): Bacteria > Pseudomonadati > Pseudomonadota > Betaproteobacteria > Burkholderiales > Burkholderiaceae > Ralstonia > Ralstonia sp. 25C. The sequence goes on from NZ_CP196737.1 coordinate 2,111,814, forward strand.
GCCAAAGACCGTGCACAGTTGGGAGGTTTTTTTCATGATTGCAGCGGTAGGGTTAGCGCGCGGGCAGGATCGAGTACGGTCAGATCTGCATGCAGGTCAGCGATACGGCGCGCCAGTGCCTGTTTGTCGGCGTCCTTGCGGGTCGCTGCGGCCTTCAAAGCCCGCATTAACTGGTGCTTGACCTCAAAGACCAGACCGGGCTCCCAGCGCAGCAGCGGCAGTGTGCGGGCGCCGGCATCCAGTTCGGCCAAGAGCGCCAGGGCGGCATCGGCGCGCCCCTGGTGGTCGGCCAGCCGCGCCATCACCAGGCGCTGCAGGAAACGATGCTTGTCTGTTCTGAGGCCGGGCAATGCGTCGAGCCAAGTGAACGCCGCTTCCAGCCCCTCGCGGGCGGCGATATCACGCCCCTGCGCCTCGATCTCGGGCCAGTCACCGGCCGTTCCCCCTTCGGTGTCGGCTGAGATCGGCAGCGGCGCAACGCCCTCGCCCGCCTCGATGTCGCGCACCACTGCGTGGCGGGCAATCCATTCAAGCGTGACATCGTCGGCAAACGGCGTGCCGTCACTGAAGCTCAGCCGTTCGATGCCGGGCAAGCGCTCCAGGAACAACGCAAAATCCGAACGCAGCAACTCCCGCCACACGCTGTACGGGGCGCCAACGTGATCCAGCGCGGTCTGCTGGAACACCTGCAGGTCGAACCACAGGTGATTGACGCCTTCCATGAAGGCGCCTTCGACGCGTTCCAGCAGCTCATGCCATTGTTTCTGCAGCACAAGCCGCTTCATCTGGGCGCGCAGCTCGCCGCGCGGCGGCATCAGGCGCGTGTGGCCACCCGCGTCCGCCGGCGGCACCTCGTGCAACGAGTCCCAGCGTACGCTGCGCACCAGGCGCACCGCGGGCAAGTAGCCATTCTCCTGATCGCGCAGCCAGGCTGCCATCGCGCGGGCCTGATCGAGCAGGTCGCGTGTGGAGGCAATCGTGCTGCCGGCCGTCGGCGCCCCCGGTGTAGTCGGCCGCGCCGCTACGTCGGGCTGGGCATCGCGCACGGGCTCTTCCTTGCGCTCAAAGCGAGCGACCAGCGGCCGCAGGTTTGGGCGCGCGGCCTCCGGCCACGTGGTGGTGCTCGCCACCAGCCCATCCAGGGCCGCGATCATGCGCTCCAGATCGGCAGGGCCGAACGCGCCACGGCTGTCCAGCAGCTCCAGCATGCGCGTTGTCGCAAGCATCTCGAGCGCTCCCTTTTTCGCCTCCGCACGCGCGGGCAGCACCGCCGGGCCGAACCGGTCAACCAGGGCTGCCGCCAGTTCCAGTCCATCCGCAAAGCCTGCCGGCCCGCTCTGGCGCAGTCGAGCAAAGGCGTAGTAGGCCGCCAGGCGCAAGTCCTTGCCGACTTCCTTCGTCAGTTGCTCGCACGAGCGAACAATGAGGTCATCATCGATGCCCGAGAGCTTGCTCGCTTCGTCCTTCAGCGCAAAGAACGCATCCTCATAACCTGGGTCGCGGCCGACACCTTGCTCACCTCCCAGCGGCTGCAGCCAGGCGTCCCACGTGTCGCTGCGGGCTTTGGCCAGTTGCTGGGCGTCACGCGACGGAAAGAGAGTTTTAAGGAGCCCCGTCAACATCAGCGAGCCCCCATTGCGGTACGTGCCGACGGGCCACTCTTTTGCGTATCGCCAGTCGGCCCCGCCACAAAGATACGATTGGGCAGCTCAAAATGCCGCAGTTGCAGCACCTCCAGCGGCCCCGACCCGGCCTCCCCCCGCATCTGCACGCGCAGGGGCGTCCCAAGGCTCGTGTCAGGTTGCCAGGACAGCAGATAGCGGGCGTTGTCCTGCTGAGACACACGCGCACGCTCCAGCAGCCGGATCAGCCCGAAGCGCCCCTGCGCGTCGAGCGCAGAGCGCAAGCCCCCCACCTCAGTCTGCCACTCGATGTGCGAAAGGTTCTCCAGCGCATCGCCTGGCCACAGGAACGGAGTCCACTCCTCCTGCTGGTTGAAGTAGCGCAGCTCACGCCCGGACAACACGAACCGCATCTCGGTCACGCCCGGTGTCGGCACCGCCCGCAGCTCGTAGCGCACGCGCGCGTCGCCGGCGGGGAACAGCACCGTCGCCACGCGCGTGAGGCGGTTCAGTCCTGCCAGAAACGCCGGATCGACGGTGAGCGTGCCGTGCTCTGCGCCCTGCGCCGGCACCCAGCGATCCCCTTGGCGCTCGACCACACCGGCCAGTTGCGTGCCCACGAACTGCGCGATGGCGCCATTGTCCGGCCGCAGAAAGCGTGCCATTTCTGGTAGCGACGCATCGTTGTCGGAATCTGCGAACGGATAGCGGCCACCAAATGACTTGTTCCAGTCCGCCACGATGGCCGTGCGCCACATGTCGTTGAGGCTCGCTGCCGCGGGCTGGACCACGACCGACCACGTCTGGTCCAGCGGCGCGCGGAACAGGTCGCCAAAGCCAGCCCACTCCTCCCCGAGGCTGGCGGCAACGCGGCTGGCGTAATCCCGGCTCTCGGCAATGTCCGAGGTCCTGCCCTGCAGCACGGCCTGCGCCGCGATGCGCGACATGGCATCCGGGTCGGCGCCACCGACGATCTGCTGGGTCTTCAGACGCATGGCCGTGACCCGTTCGAGATAGCGCGGCAGGCTCAGGTCGGTGGTCGCGGCAACGGGTGCAGCCGGTTTGCCGTTCGCAGACGTTCCAGGTGAGAGATCAGCGCCCGTCAAATGCAGGATCGGCCCGAAGACAGCCGCAAGCGGCGCGCTCTGGGGCTGGCTTTGCTTCGTCGGGTCTTTCTCCGCTGCGCCGACCAACTGCTGGGCCTTGTTGATCAGGGTGTCGGACAGCGACTGCGTAGCCGCGCCCGCTCCGGCCTGATACGTGATGGCGCTCATCAGCGCCACCAGCGGCGAGCGGCGTGGGTCGCCTAGCAACGTCAATTGATCGACCGTACCCGACAACGTCGCGGCACTTTGCCAGCGCAGGCTGTTGAGGAACCGCTCCCAGGCCCGCGCGTAGTCGTCAAAATAGCGCTGGCGCAACTCGGCCTTGAGCGCGGACGGTGCAGCATCGGCGCGGGCGTTGTCGGTCAACACCCAATCGCCGCTCACGTTGCGCTGGGTGTCTGCGTCATTGATCGCTTTGCCAATCCGCTCATCCCAGGCCGCGCGCGTAAAAATGCCCGGCACGGTTTCCGTCGTGCTGAACAGGCCACTGCTGCTGGCACCCCCAATGGCTCCCTGTCCGGCGGCCTCGCCCAGTAGGGTGGCGAGGGACAGCGGCGGGTATTTAGGGCTCGCCTCCTCGAGGATCTGCTGATAGACCGCTTCGGTTGAGTTCTGGATGCCGCGCACGCTGATGATGGTCTGGCGCGCGGCCGCAACCAGGGCTGGATCTGCGCTGGAGCTTTGAGGCGAACCCGGTGCGGGAACCGCGTGTCCGATATGGTCGACGTAAAAGGCGATCACGTGCGAGCGCACGTCTTCCCACGTCCCCGGGGTCAACTCCGAGTTTCGGGGGCGCGCAGGTGCGCCGCTTGCCAACAGATGCGGTGTCAGGAACGCTGTGCTGGCCCGTTCGGGCTTGGCGAGCATCAGGTACGTCTTGAGCGTGTCGTAGGCCGCTTGTACTTGGTCCTTGCCGCTGCCCGCGATTTGCGCGTCGGTAAGCGAGGCAAGATCGTGCAGCCGTTCCTCCAGGTTGCGGCGGATCGGCGTGGCCACGATCCGTGCGGCGGCGCTCGCGTACTCTGGCCACAGTGCATCAAGCAACGCGCGGTCGCGGTTCAGGCCAAAGCGTGTGCTCCAGGGTGCACCATCGTGCTGGTGGACTTCGAGCGCGTCGATCTGTTTGTCCAGAGTGTCCAGCGCAAGCAGAGCTTGCGTGCTGTCGCGTGCCGTCGAAAGCTTGGTCAGCGTGCTGCCCGCCGATTGAATCGTGGCGCGGTTCTGGTAGGCGGAGAGCCCGGTACCGGCAATCCAACAGGCGACGAGCGCCGTCGTGACCCAGGCCGCCGTTGTGGACAACGAAAACCCAACCCTGCGGCCGTAGACCGTGCGGCTGTGATCGGCGACGGTTTGCCAGAAGCCGGGCAGTTGGAATGAGAGGGTGTCGTCCCCGTCCGATTGCGCGTCAGGGGTGGGCACCACAGCCGGTCCGTGCAGCGGCGCGAACAGCACCCCGTGCACCTGGCCGCCCCTTCGCCCTGATTGACCGACTCGCGTCACCAGATCAATCAGACCGATGCGCAGCCGCTGCAGGTGTCGTGACAGTTCGGCCGGGTAGCGGTCGTGCTTGTTTTGGGACAAGCGCACCACCCCTGCATCGGCGAGGGTGCCGACGAGCTGGTGCAGGGATACATCAACCTCGTGAGGTTGGATGCGGGGATTCTGCCAGGTGAAGCCGAACACCTCATCTGGATTCGATGCGTTGTTTGCGAACAGGGTTGCGTTGAGCAGATAGGCGGGGGCTGCCCAGCGCAAGGCGCGGGCATGGCGAGCGAGCCGGTGCGCCACGCTGTCGGCGTCAAACGGGGCATCGACCCGGCTGCGGTCGCGTACCACGGCAACGATGGCGTCCACCGGACGGCGACGCCGCAAACGGCGGATCTGGTCGAGCCAGGCGGCATCGAGTGCGTCGCCTGACTGCTTTGCGTACAGCAGAACCGTACCGCCGCTGATCGCGTAACCCGTGTCGATCAGGCCGGGTGCCAGACTCTTGACGAGCGGCAGATCGCCCGCGACAAGAACCCAGCGATCACGGTAGCGCCAACGCCAGCCGTGGCGCTCCGCCAGCAGATTCCTGAGCGCCATGGCACGCGTCTGCGCTTCATTCGGGTGATCCGCCGCCGATGTGGAAGACTCTCGATTGCCGTGCTTCAAGACCCACTGCTTCAAGGCACGCCACGCGACTGCTGGCCGCGACGAGTCGCTGAAGCTGAACGCCAGCAGCAGCACTAGAAAAATGCCACACAAGACAACCAGCGCAAGCCCCCTGTTTTCGGGCGCAAGGCCAACCCAGTGGGGTCGATACCAAACGAACAGGCCCGGTATAACAACTAAGACAAGGGTGCCAAACAGGTCGAGTCTGAATTTCCGGTTCATGCGCCAGTATTCGATTTCGTTGATTCTTTGCGCGCTGCGGCCACGACCGCTGCGACCGTATGGTCAAGGTGATACTCGACGACAAGCTGGCCCGCCGCCGACTGCTGCATCGCGTGAACCGCACACGCCGTGGCAAGCCACCCCGCCGACGCTCCTGCGTGCCCCACCGTCTGATCGAGATCACACGCCTTGATCTCACTTTCCTGCCCGGAGGTGGCGCCCGTTTGGCTCAGTGCCGAATTCAGGGGACCGACGGACTCACCATCGAATCCAGTCGTCCACACGTTTTCCAGCAACTTTGGCTCAGTTCCCCCCCAGCGAAGCGCATGGGTCAGGGCGTGGTCCACTTGATCGTGATCCGCCCGCACAGGGCGATGGATGGCAGCGACCGGCGCAAGCTTGTATTCGCGACCAAGCGTCGTTGACACTAGAAGCAGGCCAACCCCGGCCTCTGCCGTCCCTTCCAACGGCGTGCCCTCGATGACCTGACTCAGTGATACCGAAATCAGAAGCAGTGCGGATTTGCTCAGCAGACTGGTTCGATCATCGAGCCAGGCATCCAGGACCATCGTGTCAAGAGGCTCGGCCGCTCTTTCGGCGCGAGCGATCCGCATATCAAGCCCCGTCCATCTCCCCTGCCAGAGAGCAACCGGATCAACGCCACCCAGGTATCCCGAGAGATCAATCACCACACGAAGTGGCAGGTCCGGCGGCAAAGCGCCAATCGCAGCGCTCAGATCCTTCAGCAAACAACCGTAGAGCCAGTCCAGAATGAACTCGTGCCGCTCCGCGTCATCGGCTGCAAGTCGCGCCTCAACAGGTTGTAGCCAGCGCGTGACAATGGATTCGTTCTCCTCGTGCGGAGAAGCTTGCGCAGCCAGCGTCAAGCTACGATCCATGATGCTCCGGACATCGTTCTCGGTGTCGTTTTCCGTCACGCGAATCGCGGCGCCGACGACCAGCACGGGGATACTTTCTCGTGCGAACGCCTGCGTGTTGTATCGCTCGCGTGCATCATTCCAAGCTTGGGCATCAAGGCGCCGGCCTTCATACACGCTGTAGCGCCGCGACACCACAAACGCTGCGATACCCGGTGGAAATAGCGCGACGCAGGTCCAAAACCAAGCCCCGTTTGTCGGCTCACCTGCCGGCCAGAGCATCAGCACGGCCAGAATGCCAAGCAGCGTGATCACGAAAAACACCACCGTCCATACAAAGCGGGACGGTGGCTCAGGAGGCTCCTCCTCCGGGGGCAGCTTCGAAAAATCCAGCGCCATCAGTCAGCGCCGGCCGCTGTTGGGCAGCGAAGAAATCAGACAGCAGCCACACTCGCACCGATCGCCATCCTGGGCGATCTCGATTCCGTTGTCGAACGCTCCAGATGTCGCCGTCGCGATTCGGTTGTCGCCATGCTTGGGACACGTGACAGGGTCAAAGAGACGCGCAACGGCACGCTCCATGAAGATGCACGTGGGCGAGCCCACCACCACCACGCCGCCCCCCGTATGGCGGTCACCTACTCGAATGATTCCAGACATCTCAATCCGCAACAAAAAGAACCGAAACCATAAAGAAATCCCGCCGCGCTAGTGCAGCGATGGCGTGCCACCCGCTCGCCTCTGCCACTCTTCCTGCTGCTTGCGCTGCTTCTCGATACGCTCCGCAAGACCCTCGTCATCCTTCCTCTGCTTGTCTTCCTTGACGTAATCGCTCTTGCCGAACGCGTCGGTGGCCCGTGTCTGGAAATAGAGGCTGGACGACAGCATGTGGTCGTGCCAACTCGTCAGCATCGTGTCGTGCACAAGGAGGTCAAACAACGCCATCACTTTGGGAGGCAGCGGGTTGGTGCCACTCATCCCCATCTTCCACGCCTGGATCAGCGACTCCTGCTCAGGCGTCAACATGGCCGCTTCGACCATCTGCGCACTGAACTCGGGGTCGGCATCCCACGGCTGCACGGTGTTTTTCGCCTGGTCGTGCAGCCCATTCGCCGAACGCCGCAAACCGGCTTGGGCCGATTCGCGCCGCATCAGGTTCTGGGATTCCTCCTGGATACGCTCCCAAATGCTGACGGACTGGTGGCTCCTTGCTGCGACCACGTCTTGCACCGATGCCTGCACGGCAGCGTCCGCTTTCACCCAGCGCGCATGGGCCTCGCCTTGCGCAGCAAGATTGACTGGCCGTTGACTGCGCTGCGCGTCGTAGGCAGCCTTGGCCTCTTCACGCTGCTTGAGGAGCGCGCGATGCCGGGCAGTCACTTCATCAGCCTGACTCGTTAGCGTGGCGCGAAACGCTGGAGACTGGTAGCGCACCGCCATCCAGCGCAAGAACACCTGCATGTGCTCAAGAAAATTCAGCCGCGCAACGTAAGGCACGGCCTGTCGGTAGGCCCCGATCAACTCCCAAATCTTGTAAGTGGTCTTGCCGTCGGAGATAGGCTGCGCGAGGGTGAATTTTTCGTATGCTTTCGGATTCCACTTCCGCATGTCTTCCATCGTATCCAGCATCACCCCATACGTGACGGCCTCGTTCAGCATGTCGCGTAGCACGACGCGCTGCAGTTCGGCGCGCGCGCCCAGCGTTCCAGGTGGCGCGCCTCCCGTAATGTCCTCGCTCGTGCCAGGGTAGAGGTACTGAAGCCCGCGGGTCTGCTCCAAGCTGTCCAGCCGCTGGTAAAACCGCAGCTCATGGGCCGCCGCGAAATGCACACACCGCTGCACCGATCCGGGCACGGCAAGCTTCTGATCGCCGTAGTTCTGTTTGACCATGTTCAGAACAGGCACCATGCCCAGCAGCTTGTTGTCCTCCATCAGCGACGACACTGCATCGAGCAGACCCAGAAATTTGATCTCGATCGGCACAGCCGTGCCGTTGGGGTCTTTGGGATCTACGAACGCCAGCTTCTCTTCGCTCGGATGGCGGTATCGCTCCGTCAGCTCATTGGCCAGCGCCCGCGCCAGAACGCCACCCCGGTCTGCGCCAAAGATCGAGACCTGAATCCGTTGGATCTTCGGCATCTTGATCTTCACGTCTTCGATGGCTTTCTCAAACTGCTTCTTCGCAGCAGCGAGGCGGTCCTCGACGCCAGTTCCCATGACCAGCGCAATCGCCCGGTTGTCGCGAAACCAGGGAATCGAATCCAGCGCGACGCCGACCAAGACCTCCTTTGCGACATCCCAGCCCACCTTCAGCGGGTTCTTCGCGGCATCGTAGAGAATCGCTCGCGCGGCCGCGCGGCCGCGCCGGACCCACCGATCCTCTTCGGCCAAGCGCAAGGCACGCGCGGCATTGCCAGGTGCAGCAACAACTTTCTTGGTCAGATCGTCAAAGGACGTGACCACCGGTCGGTACGAAAAATCCTCAAGGCCCTTCTTGGCAGCATCCGAAAGCGCGCTTAGTGGCTTGACGATCAACCGGTCCACACCGGCTACTTTCTTGCCAACGCTGAGGGATTTCTTTTCCGCAGATTTGGCGGCTTCCTTGCCGAGCTTGCCAAGCGCGGAGACAACCTGACCTTCACGTGCCTCCTCATTGAGCTCCGTGCCTAAACCCGAGTAGTAAAAGCGGTACCAAAACTGGTTTGGGAAATCTTTCTTTCGTGCGTCTCGATTCTCCCGATGCGCTTCCCAGAGACGGCAGATATTGGAGTAAAGCGAGGTCTGCTTGTCGTCCTGATCCCGATTGCGCCCGAAGCCATCGAAGAAAAAACCCATGTGCACCACTGCGCCACAGGGTATGCATGCGTCGCTAGGGTAGGCTTTGTGGTTCTCCCCCATGGCCACGCGCACCGCTAGTGGCGTCTGGTCAGCGGGGTCGAGTTGAGTGGAATCAGCCATGTTGGGCTCCTGTCAGCACATGGTCGAAGCGATTGGTCTTGATTTCCCGCACAACGGCATCGGGCAGCTTCTGCATGGCGGCACCGAATGCACCGGGCTGGCCCTTCGTTTCTTGCAGGATGCTTTGCACTGCGGGGTGCTGGTCGAATTTGGGATTGAGCAGGAAAAAATAGCTGTACTGCTGCAAATCGCTCGTGTCGGAAAATCGATACTTCAACCACCCTTGGGCAGCGATTCTTGCTGTACGCCTGAAGACGACGGAATCATCCTCGTCGTTCGGGTTGAGGAGCTGATCGTGAGTTTTACGCATCCAATCCCACACATCATCGTAGGCAATTCTTGAACCTCTCAAATCGTGCCGAAACTCGAACTCGATGTGATCGTCCGGGTAGAAATGCACAGCCAGCATGGCGTCCCCTGCGCCTCCTTCGACTTTGGTGGGCGGGAAATGGACCGAGGTCGTTTTGTGGATTGTCTGAATTGGCTTTTGCGCATCTATCTCCTTAATGGCTTCGTCTGCGTCATACACCTCCCAATCGACGGTAAAGTCCGTCCCCTTGAGTTTGTAGCAGCAGGTCGTGCTTCCCTCCCCTGCTCCTGGCATCAGGTCTCCGCCGCCGCTGGCCGTGTTGCCGTACTTGTCGTGGATCTTGAATTCGCTCAAGTTGTAGGGGGTATAGTTCATCCCCGCGACGCTGAATCCGCGATACGTCGGCTCCGACGAAAACGCATCGCACCCCGCCAGGGCCAGCGTTACAAACAACAGCGGAACCAGCCGTTTCATCATGTGCGTCGCTCCCCAATTCTTGAATTCGAGTCGTGTCGGATCAGCCATGCTGGCCCCCTGGTGACTGGCCGCGCGAAGCCTCGCGCAGCACGTCACGATTGATCTGACTCAGCGCTTCACTGTGGCTAAGACTCCCTTGTCTTGCGCGAGTCAGGCGCTCCGCGATCACAGGATGCTCGTCAAACGTGGCGGACACGAGCACGCCTTTCGAGACGTAGCTCAAGAGAGCGTCGTCACCTGTTACGCGGTGCCGGGCGGCACGCTCAAGTTGCTTGGATACGCGTCGATACAGCGCCGCATCAGAGAATTTATCAAGGGCGGCCCCGTACATCGCCCGCAACTGCATCGCTAGCTTGTCGGCATGCCCAAGCCGAAGCAGTTCAGCATGCTGTTCAGCGGTCAAACGCTGCCCACCGTCATCAGCAATGTGCGCAGGGGGTGCATCGTTATGCCAGGAAACCACGTTCATATCCCGATCGCGGTACCAAAGCTCAGTGCACGACGAAATGAACGCCTGGGCTTGCTCTGGCGTCCAGACAGCACGCAGCCGCTCGAGGATGCGGTTATCGTAGAAGTGCAGAAAATACGCGCGCTGGTCAGGCGTCTCGTACTGGGTGTAGTGCCGCAGATGCTCACTCAGGATTTCCAGCGCCAACGGCGACCAGATCCAGGTCAGCATGTGCAGTCCGTGCCCTTCCTTCCATAAGCGCCGAACCAGACGTGTTTGAAGATCGCGTGGGTCCGCCAGCGCAAGCCGATCGATCCGAATCAGGTAAGGCGAGATATCCACATAGGACTCAAGCACGGACCCGCTCCAAAGCGAAGACCAAGCAAGCCCCGGGACCTGGGGAAGCAGCGTGTCAACTCCTGGGTTGCCTCGCGTGTCCGCAAGAACATACAGGTGCGTGGGCGCTTCATGGTCGAACGACGGTTCGAACTGAGCCAGCAAGCGCTCGCGCCACTGTTCCCACGCGGGTTCCAGGTTCTGAGCCAGAACCAAACCTCCCGAATCGACCGTCACGCGACCTCCGTCATGGCTTCCACACCACGATGGGCGTCCAGCAGACACTCCTTGCACGGGCCGATCGGCATCGCCGGAAGTGGCAGGGTCTGGCTGGCCGGGCCCGTCCAATGAAAGCTTCCGCATTTGAGGCTGATGCCGCCCGGGCAGCCCAGTTCAATGTTCCCGCCCTCGATCTTGATGTAGGCTCCACCGCTCGACAGCGTTAGCGCGCCCTTGGACACCGCAGTGATGGCCCCATCGATGCTGGTGAACTGTATGTTCTTCGAGGCAGCAAGTGACATCGCGCCGGTGCGCGCCTGCATCACGATATCCTGCTTCGCCGCAGTAAAATGCATGCCCTGAGCCTGCGCAAACAGCGCGACCTTCCGCCCTGCGGCAACTGTGAAGCTGTGCATCGTTCCGACATCGATGTTGCCGCCTGCTGTCGCGATCAGGTTTTGATCCGCGTTGACCTGCAGGTGTTCGCCCGAGGTCAGTCCGATGCCTGACGGCGCGCTGATCAGGATGGCGGCGCGCTTCAGGCCGTCCAGCGTCTGCTCATACAGCGCCTTTTGCTGCTTCAATTCCGCTACGGTGGCCTCGGCGGCCCGCACAGCTTCAGAAAGCGACTCCATACGCTCGATGGCGCGCAGCAACTGCTCTTGCGCGCCCTTCATGTCGAGCTGCGTCCCTGACGCCCCCGTCTGACCTTCTGTGCTTAGCAGCATGCCCTTGTCGGCGCGGGCGGCGAGATGCCCATCCGTGCGCAGCTCCGCCCCCTGCCCCCGCTCCTTGCGGCTGCCGTCCACCATGTGGCCCAGATTGAGCTCACTGGTCTTGAACGGCGTGGTCAGGTGGATGTGTTCGATGCCTTCCTTATCCTCCATCCGCAACTCGTTCTGCGCCGCCGTGCGGATCAGGTTGCGGGTGTGGTTCAGGTTGTTGACCAGATCGGGGTGCAGACTGTCGTGCATCGCGCCGATGATCACTGGCCGGTCGGGGTTGCCCTGCGTGAAGACCAGCGCCACCTCCGCCCCATCGATCAGCGGGAAGTGGTGGCCGTAGGTGTCGCCGCTGTACGGTTTGGCGAAACGCACCGGCCGGCTGGTGCCACCTGGGCTCCACTCGTCCAGATCGAACGGCAGCTTGATCACATACCAGCCTTGCTCGGTCAGGTAGGCATATTTGTAGTTGCCGGGCGACGTGATGCGCGCCGGCAGAATGCCGTCGATGCTCGGGCGCTGGGCCGGGTTGACCTTGGGACGCCAGATGCGGTGCGAGGGGATGGCCTCGAAACTCAGCCAGTAACTGTCGCGGCGTCCGCCACTGGACTCCACTGCCGTGATGAACAGTCCGTGCGGGGCCTCCTCCAGTTTCGGCTCCATCCGCATTACCTCGCCCGCTTCGAGCGAGAACGGGTTGCCCGTGCCCTGGTAGGTCACCTGCCCGGCTAGATACGCCTCATGGCGCAGGCGCGCGATGCGCTTACCCTCGTCCGGGGTCTCGTAGTGCTCGCCCCACTGGTAGTCGACCGCGTCGGTTGTCTTGTCCTCGCGCGCGGCGTTGTCTTCGACCAACAGCGACACATCGGCCTGGCGGTGGTTGTAGTCGTGCAGCCTGACCGCTTCCGGCACCCGCAGCATGTGTCGCTCCAGCGTCTTGATCGACTCCATGCCCGCGCTCTCCAGCCCCGCGTCGCGGCGCAATGGAACCACGCGCTGGTTGCGCGCATAGGCGTCCAGATCATCCCCAAAGACGATGACCGCGTGGTCCTTCTTCTGTTCGAAGCGGAACCAGATGCCCTCCTCGGCCGCGATGCGACGCAGGAAAGCGAAGGTCGTCTCGTGGTACTGCGTGATGTATTCGTGCCGCTTGTACTGCGCCCGCAGTTGGAACTGGAAATCCACGGCGGCCCGGTAGCCGTAGTGGCGCAGCGTGTCGGTGATGATCTCCTGGACCGACTGCCTCTGGAACAGCCGGCTCGTCACCCCGCGGTTGAGGTCAGCCAGCTGCGGTTCGAGCACCACCTTGTAGCGTGTCTCGTCAGCCGACGTCTCGTATTCGTCAAACCGGGTGATGACGCCGTGGATCGTGCGGGCGGCCGGCTTGTCGCTGAACTGCTCGGCCCGGTCCCCATGCATCCTGCGCAGGAGAGCCATGTTCGGGTCGATCGGGTCGATGATGAACTTGGCCGGACGGCCCAGCACCGCGTCCATCGCAATGCCGGCGACGGGCGAGGTGAACTCGATCTCGTAGCGGTAGAGCTCGCACAGCGCATCCCGCCCCTTGAACCGGAGCACAGAGAACGGCGCTGGGTGCGGCGCAAGCTTCAACTCATAGGCTTGCGAAAACTGAACCATCGACATGCGTAAATGCTCCGTGGAACGCGTTGCGCACTAAAGACGACAACGCCGGCTCAACGAACTGACCCGGCGGCTTGCTTGAATTGGAAGCGGCGCGAGTTCGGATTCTATATGGAGGACTTATATCTCGTATAGTGACCAGCACCCGCAAGTCTAGATTGCCACGCAATTGCAAAGATTTGTCACGATCGAATTTGCAATATTTGACAATTCCGCCCGTTGACCGGAAGTCAATGTTAGGGATATCAGAATCAATAACATCCGATATGAGAATTTATCAATTATCACGCAAAGCCGCGACCATGGCCGATCTATAGACATATCAACCTCGCAGGAATGAGTGCCCTCTGACGCCATCCGCAAATCGATGGCGTGACCACGATCTAATTGTTAATTTTCGTGACATTTCGTCCATCGACGAACTTTTTGACTTCCGCCGTGTAAACCTGCTTTAATTCGCACCCGTCGCCTTCACTGTCGATTTTGATGCAATCCGGCCAATAGCCGTCTGCTTGGAAAATCAGCCATTCATACTCCGCTCTTCTGTGGCAGGAAACGTGATTGGCACATGTTGCTATGGCCTGTCAGCAGCTCAACTGCATCATGGCCTGGCGGAAATCTTGAACCGATTGGAGTACTGAGTACCGATGGACAGCTTCCAGCGAGAGATCCCTAAAAGTCGCGTTTCTATTACCCTGGATTTGCACACGGGCGGGGCGCAGAAAAAGGTCGAGCTGCCGCTTAAGCTGCTCGTCGCGGGCGACTTCAGCGCGGGCCGCGAGCAAGCGCCGCTAGCCGAGCGCAAGAAGGTCGACATCAACAAGAACAACTTCGATGCGGTGCTCGCCGACTTTGCTCCCGACCTCAAGCTGGCCGCCGACAACACGCTCGCGGGCGACGGCTCGGAGTTGCCGGTCAACCTGTCGTTCCGCGCGCTGAAGGACTTCGAGCCGGAGCAGGTCGCACGCCAGATCCCTGAGTTGCAGGCGCTGCTCGCCATGCGCAACCTGCTGCGCGACCTCAAATCGAACCTGCTCGATAACGGTACGTTCCGCCGCGAATTCGAAAAGGTGCTCAAGGACAAGCGTTTGTCCGATCGCCTGCGCAGCGAACTGGCTCAGCTTGCCACCTCCGCCACGCAGCCCGAGGGCCATGCCTGAGCGCGGCCGCGCCAAGGGAGCCTTGACTGCCTTTCGTAACTGGGCAACTGCATCGACAACGGAACAGCAAATGAAGCACACCGAATCAAGCCAAGCCGCGGCGACCGAGACCGTCGTTCTGGACAGCAACGACAGCGTCTACGCGTCGCTGTGCAACAAGATCAATCTGAAGCCCGTGACCGAGGCGCGCCCGCTGGAGGCGTTCCGCGACAACGACATGCTGTCGGATGCCTCCGCTGACGAGCGCATCGCGCGCGGCATGGGCGCCTTTCTGGAACTGGTCTCCAAGGCTAGTCAGCCGGTCGAGCGTCTGGACAAATCGCTGCTTGACTTCCACATCGGGCAGATCGACCGGCAGATCAGCCGCCAGCTCGACGCGGTCATGCACCACCCGGAATTCCAGGCGCTCGAAGGCCGCTGGCGTGGCCTCAAGATGCTGGTCTCGCGCACCGACTTTCGCCGCAACGCCCGCATCGAGGTGCTCGATGTGTCCAAAGATGGGCTGCAGCGCGACTTTGAGGACACGCCCGAGATCATCCAGAGCGGCCTGTACCGCCTGACCTACATCGAGGAATACGACACCCCGGGCGGCCAGCCGATCAGCGCGCTGATCAGCGATTTCGAGTTCGACAACTCACCGCAGGACGTGGCGCTGCTGCGCAATGTGTCGAAGGTCGCCGCCGCCGCCCACATGCCGTTCATCGGCTCGGTCGGCGCGGCGTTCTTCGGCAAGCAGTCGATGGAGGAAGTCGCTGCCATCCAGGACATCGGCAACTACTTCGACCGTGCCGAATACATCAAGTGGAAGAGCTTCCGCGACACCGATGATGCCCGCTACGTGGGCCTGACCATGCCGCGCGTGTTGGGCCGCCTGCCGTACGGCAAAGACACCACGCCAGTGCGCGCCTTCAACTATGACGAAGCGGTCAAGGGCCCCGATCACGACAAGTACCTGTGGGTCAATGCTTCCTTCGCGTTCGCCGCGAACATGGTGCGCAGCTTCGTCTCAAACGGCTGGTGCGTGCAGATCCGCGGCCCGCAGGCCGGCGGCAAGGTCGAAGACCTGCCGGTGCACCTGTACGACCTGGGCACCGGCGCGCAGCCCAAGATCCCGACCGAGGTGCTGATCCCCGAGACGCGCGAGTTCGAGTTCGCCAACCTGGGCTTCATTCCGCTGTCGTTCTACAAGAATCACGACTTCGCTTGCTTCTTCTCGGCTAACTCCTCACAGAAGCCTGCGCTCTACGAGACCAAGGAAGCCACGGCCAACAGCCGCATCAATGCGCGCCTGCCGTACATCTTCCTGCTCTCGCGCATTGCGCACTACCTGAAGCTGATCCAGCGCGAGAACATCGGCACGACCAAAGACCGGCGCTTGCTCGAGATCGAACTCAACAACTGGATCAAGGGGCTGGTGACCGAGATGAAGGACCCGGGCGACGAGCTGCAGGCGTCGCACCCGCTGCGCGAAGCCAAGGTCATGGTGGAGGACATCGAGGACAACCCGGGCTTCTTCCGCATCAAGCTTTTCATCATCCCGCACTTCCAAGTCGAAGGCATGGACATCGGGCTGTCGCTGGTCTCGCAGATGCCCAAGGCCAAGAGCTGACACGGTGGTGACGGCTGTGTGATCCCCTGCTGCAAGCCGCAGTGGTGGCCACCGGCAGATTCCACCAGCCGGCCTCTGGCCGGTTTTTCGTCGTAGGCGACGGGGCGTGTAACCCGTCGAGATTCAGAAACAAGTCACTCCCCTCCAAAGCATGCGGATCGATAAACCGCTCTGGCACGAAGGCCTGATCCTGACGCAGCAGCACTTCCAGCAGCAGGAGCGCTGGAATGCGTTCGCCCAGCATCAACTTGCCGCGGCGGCACTGACCGAGCCGTGGGGGACGCTTGCCGTCGAGGTTGATGAGGAAGCGCTCGCGGCCGGACGCCTCAAACTCTCGCGCTTGAAGGTCCGCCTGCCCGATGGCACGCCGATCGACACGACGGTGGCCGACGCCTTGCCGGCGGCGCGCGATCTCACACAAGGGCTGCCGGCCGATCTGCAGAGCGTGGGCGTGCTGGTGGCGCTCGCGTTACCGGACGCAAACGGCAACAACTGCCGCTTCGACGAAACGACTCTGGCTCGGCCACGGCGCTTCTACCGCGAGTTCGTCAAGGTCACCGATCTGCACGGCACGGGCGAGGCCGAGGTCGCCGCCGGCCGGCACGCGCTGCGCCTGCTGTTCGATTTCGAGCCGCACGCGGACGACACCGTCTGCGCGGTGGCGCGTCTGAAGCGCACAGCGAGCGGCCAGTTCCAGGTCGATGCGCGCTATGTGCCGCCCTGTCTGACGCTCGTCGGTCACCCTTTGCACCTGGAGCGCATCACGCGTCTAGCCGATATCCTGGCCGCCAAGAGCGCGGCATTGGGCGCGCGGCGCAGTGAGCGCATCGAGCAGGTCGCCGAATACGGAGTGGCCGACGTGCAACTCTTCTGGCTGCTGCACTGCATTCACGCGGCGTGGCCGCAGTTGCGGTTCCTTGCCTCCCACCCCAACCAGCCACCCGAGCGGCTGTATGGCGTGCTGGCGCAGTTGGCCAGTGCGCTGACGACCTTCTCGACCAGCGCGCAGCTCACGGACATCCCCGCCTACGACCACGCGCACGCCGATGAGGTCTTCGCCAAGCTGGAGACCCTGATCCGCACGCTGCTCGACGCGATCATCCCATCGCGCGTCGTGTCGATTGGCCTCACCCGCAAGACGCCGACCCTGTGGGCGGGTCAGTTCCTCGACGAGCGCATTGTCGAGGGCGCGGCCGACTGGTATCTGTCGGTCAACGCGGCGATGCCGGCGTTCGATCTGGTCAAGCACTTCCCACGGCTGTGCAAGGTCGGCGCGCCCGACGACATCGAGCACATCGTCAACTCGGCGCTCACCGGTATACCGCTCTCGGCCGTGCAGCGTGTGCCTGCCGCCATCCCCGTGCGCCTGGACAACCATTACTTTGCTCTGGACGCGGGCGACCCGGCGCACGCGCGCATGCTCGCCGCCCGGGCCTGCGAAATCTACCTGCCCGCCTCGGTGCCCGAGGCCACGCTGGAACTCTACGCGGTGCTGCGCTCATGAAAGCCGCGCTCCCTCTTCCCAGCGCCCCTCACAGCACCCTTGCTGGAAGCCCACTGCTGGCCAATGATGCTGCCGTCTCCCACCCGACGGGCATCGGCCTGCGCGACCTGTTGCGCGATACGGCACTCGAGGTCACCACGCTTAGCGGTGGCGGCAAAACGGCCAATGGTCCCGATCTGCGCACACATTGCCTCAAGCTGATCTCGGACTTCCACGCGGCACTGGATTTGCTTGGCCTGCCAGCGGACGTGCGACAGGAAATCGCCATCGCCCAATGCGGGCTACTCGATGAGACGGCGCTGCGACACCTCCCTGCGGAGCAGAAGGCCGCCTGGGAAGCGGCTCCGCTGCAGGTCGAACTGTTCGAGCAGCATGACGCGGGCGAACGTGTGTTCGACCGGCTGGGTGAACGCATGCGTGAAGCCGCGCCGCACGTCGAGCTGCTGCAGTTCTATGCCGCCATTCTGGGGCTGGGATTCATCGGGCGCTATGCGCGCGAGGGCGAAACCAAGCTGACCGCGCTTAAGGCCGCACTCGCGGCCAAACTGGAGCAACTGAGCCCGGCAACCGCCCCGACCTTTGTGATCGACCGGCCCAAGCTGCGCCTGGCCGACCGGCTGAGCGCCCTCTCGCCTTGGGGCTTGGCCGGCCTCGCCTGCCTGGCGGCTGCACTGCTCTGGCTGGTCTGCAGCGCCGCGCTGGACGCGCAGCTCGCGCACCTGGCCTCCCAAGCCGCCCGGCCGTGAAGTCCGACCCACAGGTCGCTGAGCAGGCCGCGGCCCATGAGGCCGGCCGCTTGTCCCCCACGGCGAGCTCACCCACGCTCCATGGACTGGGGTATCCGCTGACGATGATCGTCACGCTGGGCACGGCGCTCGCGCTGGCAGTGCTGTGGCTGGTGCTGCCTGTCGGCACCGGTCTCGCGTGGCTGCTCACGGTCCTGATCCTAACGGCCGCCGCCGTGTTGGTTTGGCTGCATACGCGCGGGCGCCGCATCGCACGCGAGCAAAGCGCGAACGTCCTCGCCGCGCTGGGCGCCGCCGCTACGGACCTGCCGCTGGACCTGCGCGCGCGCATGCCGCTCGTGCTGGTCACGGGCGACGGCCTGCCAGCCATGTTCAACCGAGGTGCGCAAGCCCGTCTCGTTCACGTGGGCGATGGCGCCATCTGGGTGCGGGCCGATCAGCCCCAGCGCCTGCCGCAGTTGGCCGCTGCCCTGCGCCAGTGGCGCGACGGCCGTGCGCCGGACGGCATCGTGCTGGCAGTAGCGCCGGACCTGCAAGCCGATGCCGAGGTGCTCGCGCAGAAGCTGCGCCTGATCCGTCAAGCGGCATCCGATGCCTCCCGGCTGCTTGGCGTGAAGCTGCCCGGCTATGTGGCGGTCTACCAGCGGCGTGTTTTGGTACCCCTGGCGTCGCTGCAATGGGCGGGGGTGTCGTCAGCGGTTCCCATCACCGGTGCTGAACGCTTCGAAGCCGTGGTCCAGGCCGCCGAGTCCAACGTCCAACGCTCACCCGAGGATCGTTTCTGCGCTGCTCGTGCCGCAACACTGGCGTCCCTTGCGGATTGGACCCAGCAGGTCATCATCGGCGCGCTGCAGGACCGTCGGCAGCCCGCCAGGCCCTGGCCCCTGTACGGTATCGGCTGGATCGACTGCGGTCCCACCAGCCTGTCTGGCGGGCCCTGGGAACGCGATATCGAACTGCGCACGCGCGTTGCCCCTGCGCCGCTGACTCACTCACCGCTGCCATGGCCCTTGCCGCAGCCGCTCATCGAGGCAATCCCCCGGCGACCGTGGGTGTCACCGCGTTTGGCCGCCTTCGCTCACGCCGTGGCACTTACGGCTTGTGCGCTGGCCGCAGCGACCTGGGGTGCCGCGAAAAACAACGAGGGACTGCTCGCGCGCGTGGGCACCGATCTGGCGCAATACAGGGCCATTCCCTCCACGAACGATACGGCCCGGCGCAATGCCCTGGCCACGCTCGTGGCCGACCGCGATCAGCTGGAGCGGTATGTGCGCACGGGCGTGCCGCTGCGCCTGTCTTTCGGGATGTACCGGGGCGCAGCGTTGGTCCCAGCGCTGAATGCCGCGATCGCCTCGTACCAGCCGCCGCCCGCGCCGCCGGCGATCGTGACGCTTGACAGCATGTCGCTCTTCGACAGCGGCCGCGCGCAGCTCAAGGCCGGCTCGAACCGGGCCCTGGTGGGCGCGCTCGAGATGATCAAGGCCCATCCGGACAAACGCATTCTCGTTGCCGGCCACACCGACAACGTAGGCGACGCCCGGAGCAACCTGACCCTGTCAACCGCGCGTGCGGGCGCCGTGCGCGACTGGTTAGTGGATGCCTCCGGCATCGCGGCCACGCGCTTTGCGATCCAGGGGATGGGCGACACTCGGCCCGTGGCGGACAACGGCACGCCAGAAGGGCGAGCCCGCAATCGGCGGGTGGAGATCACGCTGATCCCGGACACCGCGCAGCCCTAGCAGCCTGTTTAGCCCTCGAAGCCTTGTGCTTCGGGACTGGGAAGCTCGGGGATTGGCTCCGAGCGCTTTAAGCAGTACGAAGAAGGAGAAGCAGCATGGCAATTCCAGCCTATATGTGGCTCAAGGACGACGGCGGCGCCGACATCAAGGGTTCGGTGTCAGTGCAGGGACGCGAAGGCAGCGTCGAGATCGTCGCGTTCGATCACGGCGTGCACATCCCGACCGATGGCAACACCGGCAAGCTGACGGGTACCCGCGTGCACAAGCCGATTACGCTGACCAAGGAAACCGACGCATCGACGCCGTACCTGTACAAGGCCGTCACCAGCGGCCAGACGCTCAAATCGGTCGAGATCAAGTGGTACAAGATCGATGACGCGGGCAAGGAGAAGGAGTACTTCAACACCAAGCTCGAGAACGTCAAGATCGTGGCCGTGCGCCCCAAGATGCTCGACATTAAGAACCCTGACTACGAGAAGCACAATCACCTCGAAGAGGTCGAGTTGCGCTACGAGACCGTCACATGGTCCTACAAGGACGGCAATATCATCCACAAGGACACCTGGAACGAGCGCTCCTGACGCCAATTCCCGGGCCGGTTTCCAGCTCGCACCTCCTCCCGCGAATACTCCGGCCCGTCTGCCTTGAGTGCGTCTGTGCATCTCCGCATGGACTGTTCTGTTTTGGGCAATCTCCCCTATTCCTGCATCTGGCATGACCATGGCATCGCGCGACACCACTTCCCTGCTTCGCCGGCTCAACCCGCACTGCGCCGCCGCGCTCGAAGCGGCCGCGAGCCTGTGCCAGACCCGGCTGGCCGATGAAATCTCCATCGAGCATTGGCTACTCAAGCTGCTCGAGGCGGGCGATGGTGATATCCCGGCGATCCTGCGTCACTATGAGATCGACTCCGCCCCACTCTGGGATGCGCTGATTGAGACCATCAACCACGCACCGCGCACGGCGCGCGGCAAGCCTGCACTGTCCATGCAGCTCGCCACCGTCCTGGCCGATGCCGCAACCTGGGCGTCTTCGGACAAGCTGGATGGCCCCATCCGCTCGGGCAACCTGCTGCAGGCGATTGTGGATGCGCCCCACGTGCTGCGCGCGCGCAATGCCTGGCCATTGCTGTCCGTCTCCAGCGCCCAGATCCGCCACCTCCTGCCACGGCTGGACCACCTGACATGCGAAGCCGCAAGCACGCTGCCGCCCATCGAAGAGGCTCTTGCGCCGGCGTCGACCACAGCCGACCGATCGCCATCGCCGGCACCACGCGCCAGCACCGGCAAGGACACCGCTCCTGCGGCCCGCTCGCAGCAGGGCGAAGCCCTTGAGCGGTTCACCATCGATCTGACTGACAAGGCCCAGCGCGGACAAATCGACCCCGTCTTCGGGCGGGACACCGAAATCCAACAAGTCGTCGACGTACTTGCGCGCCGGCGCAAGAACAATCCGATCCTGGTGGGCGATCCGGGCGTCGGCAAAACGGCGCTCGTCGAGGGGCTGGCGCTACGCGTGGCCGAGAGGTCGGTGCCCAAGGTGATCCGCGACGTGCGCATCCTGACGCTGGATTTGGGACTGCTGCAGGCGGGGGCCGGCGTCAAGGGTGAATTCGAGCAGCGCCTCAAGAACGTGATCGACGAGGTGCAGGCCTCGCCCGTGCCGATCCTGCTCTTCATCGACGAAGCGCACACGTTGATTGGCGCGGGGAACGCTGCCGGTGGCGCGGATGCGGCCAACCTGCTCAAGCCGGCGCTGGCGCGCGGCGAGCTGCGCACCATCGCCGCCACCACGTGGTCCGAGTACAAGGAATATTTCGAGCGCGATGCGGCGCTCGAGCGGCGCTTCCAGCTTATCAAGGTCGATGAGCCTGATGATGAGGCGGCCTGCTTGATGCTGCGCGGGCTGGCCACCCGCTATGCGACGTACCACAACGTTCACATCCGCGACGAGGCCTTGGTGGCGGCCGTCAAGCTCTCACGCCGCTACATCCCTGCCCGTCAGTTGCCCGACAAGGCCGTGGACCTGATCGACACGGCCGCCGCGCGTGTACGCATGGGGCTGGAATCGCCCCCGGCGCCGCTGCAGCGCGCCCGTGCCGCGCTTGCAGCATTGGAGCTGGAGCGCACCACGCTCGACGCCGACCAGCATGCTGGTGAGGACCCGGCGCCAGCACGGCGCGCGGCGCTCGAGTCCGCCATTGCCGATGCCAAGCAAAAGCTGGCCGCGCTTGAAGAGCGCTACGCCCGAGAACGGATGCTCGTCACGGCGCTGCACATGCAACGCGACGGCGAGACCCCCTCCGCGCAAGCGCTTGCGGACGCGAAACAGGCGCTGGCCCAGGCGCAGGGCAAAGTGCCACTGGTCTTTGCGGATGTGGACGCACGCGCAGTTGCGCGCGTAGTGGCCGAATGGACGGGCGTGCCCGTCGGCAACCTGGTCGAGGATGAGCTGCGCAGCCTGCTCTCGCTGGAAGCACGACTCGCTGAGCGCGTGGTTGCGCAGGATGACGCCATGGCAGCACTCGCCGAGGGGCTGCGCACCGCCCGCGCCGGACTCAAGAACGAGCACGCGCCGCTGGGGGTGTTCCTGTTCGCGGGCCCCTCGGGCGTGGGCAAGACAGAGACTGCCCTGGCGCTGGCCGATGTGCTCTTCGGCGGACAGGCGGCGCTAACCGTCATCAACATGTCCGAATACCAGGAAGCGCACACGGTGTCGCAGTTGAAAGGCTCGCCTCCAGGGTATGTGGGCTATGGCCGCGGTGGCGTGCTCACTGAAGCGGTGCGCCAGCGCCCGTACAGCGTGGTGCTGCTCGACGAGGTAGAGAAGGCCCACCGGGATGTACTGGACCTGTTCTACCAGGTCTTCGATCGCGGCGAGATGCGCGATGGCGAAGGGCGCGACATCGATTTCCGCAATTGCGTGATCCTGATGACTTCGAACCTGGGCAGCGCTCGGATTGATGAGGCCACGGCCGAGGACCCCGCCATCTCGCAGGCAGCGTTGCTTGAGACCATTCATCCAGAGCTGGTGGCGCACTTCCAGCCGGCCCTGCTCGCCCGCTTCCAGACGCTGGTGTACCGCCCGCTTGGGGCGGAAGCGATCGCGTCAATCGTGCGCTTGAAGCTGGCCAAGGTGGCCGAACGGCTGCAGCGCCAGCATGGCGTTGTGCTGGCCAGCGATGACGCGCTGGTCGGCGCTCTGGCCGAGCTGTGTGTGGCGCGCGATTCGGGCGCGCGCAACGTCGATGCGTTCCTGAACCAGAAGATCCTGCCCGCCGTCTCGCGCGAACTGCTCTCGCGCATGGCTGACGGAACCACCCCCGCGCAAGTGGTGCTGTCGATGGACGCCAATGGCAACCTCGTCATCGACTTCGTGGACCACCACGAGGCACCGGATCATGCTGCAGCCGCGCCCCCAGCGCTGGCTTCGTGAGGCCCACACCATGCCCACCGGCCCTTCGCTGTACGACGTGCTGCTCGGCCACATCGACGGCACGCCGCTCGGTGCCTACGACGACAAGACCCTCGAAATCCTGAGCGTACAGGCGAATATCCGCCGCATCCTCAATACCCGCGCGGGCGCGCTCAAGCACGTGCCGGACTATGGGCTGACCGACCTCACGGAGATCTACCGCAACCTGCCGGCGTCGCTGCACGACCTCAAACGTCAGATGGAGGGCGCGCTGCTCGCTTACGAACCGCGTATCCGGGCGGTCAACGTCGAAATCGACGAATCGCCCGATCCCGGGCTGCTGGTCAGCTTCGTGCTGACCTGCCACCTCAAGAAGGCCGGGCTGGTGCGGTTCGGCACGGTGTTCGAGCCGCCGGGGCGCATGCGGGTGCAGCAGTTGCGGCAGGGGCGCTGGTAGCGCTGGTCTTCCGGCGGGATTACAGAGTTCTGTCACCCGCGACGGGTCGTTACCCGCTGGAAATGGCCACACCTTCCGTAAGCTCGCTCGCAACCTGGCACACAAGGAAATTCGCGAATTCACATATCGTTTTTCACGATTTTTTCCTTATAAATCAACGGCGGCACTATACAACTTTGGTAGGCGCTGACCTGCGAGAAGTGAAAACTGCCGTGAAATCAAGGCATGGCTATACAACTTTGTTTTTCATCATCACCGGCGTGTTGAAATTGCAATTTCGCTCTAGCGCGCCGCCCCTCAGGAACTGGGCATCGCTGCCATCCAGACATCTGGCGCCCTCGATGACCGTCCGTCAGGTGCCGTCATCATCCAAGCTGCTGACGACATCAACCGCTTGAGAAATCATGAATTCGATCAATCCGCCCGTGTCATCGTCGCTCGCGTCGTTTTGCAGTTGACCGTAGCTCTCGTGATTCTGCGTCGGGTCTTTGTCGGCCAACACGTGCCGAAGCCAGTCGTCTATTCGACCGAGGATCGTCTTCCATTGCCGCCGTACTGGATTCTCGGCAGGCGCCTCACTGCCTTCGCTTCGTGACTGCAAGATAAAGGGGAGCTGAGATCCTAGAATTTTTTGGCCATATATCACTCTCCCGAGCCTGCAAGAGTCCGGCTTCGCCCATGCAATTCCGCGTGGGCGCACCGCTCGGGAGATCCCGTGAATTCCTCATTTTCAACCACGCTCGTGGTTTGCTTGACCGTCGTCCTTCTTGCCCTCCTCGCGCTGGGCGTGTACTGGTGGAAGTTTCGCAAAGACAAACCGCGACACCCCCCAACGCGCCCGCCTGAAGCCGCTTGGCGGCCCGACCCCCGTTCATTCGATCCGTACGGCGATGAGTGGGAATCATTGGCGCCCTACCCAGAGCACGTTACACGCGCCGTACACCAGGCGCATGCGTTCGGGCGGGTTGGCCGGCATGCAGCCGCCTTTCCTCCCTCACACAACGATGCGCGCTTCGATGCCCGGCAACCCGACCAGGAAGCCCCCGAAGAGGAGGATTTGTGGAAAGCGTCGCAGCAGGAGAGCTACCCCACCCCCTCGCCGCCAGCCTCCGAGGAGCCGGGCAGCACGCAAGTCCGTTGTCCGCACTGCCGCTCCACGCGCGTCGAAGCGCTCAACCTTGCCCGCAAGGCGGGCAGTACGATCGGCAGCGTCGCCGGGGCGACGAGCGGCGTGGCGATGGCGATATCGGGCGCCGAAATGGGCGCGACGGTGGGTGCCGTTGGTGGCCCTATTGGTTCGATTTTTGGAGGCCTGGCAGGCGCGGTGATTGCCGGCCTGGTGGGCAGCGCCGCCGGGTGCGCTGCGGGCTCCGCTGTCGGTGCTGCGATCGATGACAACGTGCTTCAGAACCACCTGTGTCGCGCATGCGGCCACGCCTTCAACATCCATCAGGAATGAGCCGCGCATCGTCCGGCTTCCTACCTCGCGTTCCCTCTTTCCAAACGATCCGCAACCGCCTGGCCGTGGCCGGGCTTTATGCCGGATCGATCTGCTTACAGGAATCCACCATGCATCTTGTCTCTTCCATGGCCTATGTAGGCCAGCAGCCCTGGCACGGCCTTGGCAACCAACTCACTCCCAATCAACCCGTTGAGGTGTGGGCCGAACGTGCCGGTATGAATTGGACCATCGAATCGTCCGAGGTTCGCTTCGTCACCGGCAACGGCACACTGGGCGCCATCCACGCCTACCCTGACCAGAAGGTGCTTTACCGATCCGACACCAAGGCGCCTCTTTCTGTCGTCTCCGCGCGCTATCAGGTTGTACAGCCGTTGGAGGTTCTGGACTTCTACCGGGACCTGACCGAGGTCGGCGGCTTCGAGCTGGAGACGGCCGGCGTGCTCAAGGAGGGCCGCAAGTTTTGGGCGCTCGCCAAGACCGGCCAGACCGGCACGCTCAAGGGCAAAGACACGATCAATGGCTACCTGCTGCTCGCCACGGCCTGCGATGGCACGTTGGCGACCACCGCGCAGTTCACGTCGATCCGCGTCGTCTGTAACAACACGCTGCAGATCGCGTTGGGCAACGGTACAGGCGTCGTCAAGGTGCCGCACCGCAGCCAGTTCGATGCGCAGGCGGTCAAGCGCCAGCTCGGTATCGCCGTGTCGTCCTGGGACGCTTTCATGGCCCGTACCAAGGCGCTGGCCGAACGCAAGGTGACCGATTCCGCTGCGCAAGCATTCTTCCGGCGCGTGTTGACATATCCGACCACCAATTCGTCCGACCGTGCCGCGCTCGCCGTCAACGAACGGGCGATCAAGGCGGTCGAGCAGCTTTACGCGGGTCGCGGCAAGGGTGCGCAGTTGCCCTCTGCTGCCGGTACAGCCTGGGGCTTGGTCAATGCCATCACCGAGTACACCGACCACCACCGCCGCGCGCGCAGTGAAGACCACCGCCTTGATGCGGCCTGGTTCGGCCAAGGCGCCACCCTGAAACAGAAAGCATGGGACGAAGCGCTCCGGCTCGTGGTGTAGCTGTCGTCCGCTTCTCCTTCCTCATCTACCGGCCCGGTCGAGTTCGCTCACCGGGCCTTGTTTCTTTCTGGAGGCTGTATGAGTGCCCTCGAAACCATCCCGCCCAGACCCCGACGCCCCGCGCTCAAGCTGGTCAAGACCACCGAGCTGTCCCGCGCCGACTGGCTGGAAGTCCGTCGAACCGGCATCGGTGGATCGGATGCTGCCGCTGCGGTTGGCTTGAATCCGTTTAAGTCGCAAACGGAGCTTTGGCTGGAGAAGACCGGCCGCGATGCCGACCTGCCCAAGCCCGATCCCAACGACACCACCGAGCCCGTGTATTGGGGCACGTTGCTCGAGCCCATCGTGGCCGCTGCGTATTCCAAACAGACGGGCAACCGTGTGCGTCGCGTCAACGCCGTGCTGCGCCACCCCACGGTGCCCTTCATGCTCGCCAACCTGGACCGCGAAGTCATCGGTGTGCCAGGGGTGCAGATTTTGGAGTGCAAGACCGCAGGGCAGTTCGGTGCGCGTCACTGGGGGGACGGTCCCCCGGAGTATGTCGTTCTCCAAGTCCAACACCAGTTGGCAGTCACGGGCAAGCAAGCGGCTGACGTGGCGGTGCTGCTGTGCGGCCAGCAGTTGGCTGTCTACCGCATCGAGCGCGATGACGCGTTGATCGCCAACCTCATCGCTCTGGAAGCCGAATTCTGGCGCTACGTCGAGAAGGATGTTCCACCACCGGGCGACGGCTCCGAGTCCGCCGACCGTGCACTGCGTTGTCTGTACCCGGCCGACCACGGCGGCACGATCGACTTCTCGGGCGATCGCCAGTTGAGCGCGGTGTTCGCCGATCTGGTGGCCGTGCGTGAGCAGATCGAAGCCCAGGAAATCGCCGCCGCCCGGCTCAAGCAAACCATCCAGTCCGCCATGGGCGACGCCTCCCGGGCGCTGTTTGAGACCGGTGAAGTGACCTTCAAGCGCAGCAAGGACGGCACGGGGATCGATCTCGAACGGCTGCTGGCCGATCACCCAACGCTGGCGCAGCAGTACGCCATCCCCAAAGCCGGCTCGCGCCGCTTCCTCATGTATCCCTAACGGAGTTTCCCAATGTTGAAAGGACTCGCACTCACGCCGCCCGTCATTGGGCGGATTTCCATCGGCCGCGTGGTCGAGAAGAACGGCAAGCGTCTGCCGGAGAAGGACGACCAGTTCACGTTAACCACCCAGGTGCAGAACAGGGGGGATTGGGTATTGCACCCGCTCAATGAGGCGTTGCGCAAAGCCGCACCGGGCAAGCTGCGCGCGATCCCGGTTCGGCTGCTGTTCAACGATCCGGATCTGAACCTGCGTGCCGAGTACACGTTGTTCGATCGGGAGACCGGGCGTCCTGTCTGTGTGGGCAACGGCGAGCGGTGCAAGCGCGCGGAGGAAGGCGGGATTGCGATCCTGCCGTGTCCATCGCCAGATGGTTGCCAGTTTGGTGGCCCAGGCGGCTGCAAACCGTATGGACGCCTGAACGTCATCGTGGGTGATGAAGACGAGATGGGTAGCTTCATTTTCCGCACCACCTCGTATAACTCAATCCGCACGCTAGCGGCACGGCTGCATTACTTCAGTGCGGTGTCGGGCAACCTGCTGGCCTGCCTGTCGCTCGAACTGAAAATCAGGGGCAAGTCCACCACGCAAAGCTACCGCGCGGCGATCTATTACGTTGATCTGAGTGTTCGCGCGGGGATGACACTGGAAGCAACGATCACCGAAGCGAGGGAACTGGATGCCCGCCGCAAGGCCAGCGGGTTCGATCAGACCGCCTTGGATGCAGCGGCCAAGATGGGCTTTGCCAACGGCACCTTCGAAGACAGCCCGGAGGAAGCGGCAGCCATCGCGGAGGAGTTCTATCCCGAGCCGGCACAGGGCGATCCGCAGCCGGGCGCGGACTGCGCCGCCAACGAAACGCCCGGGCCAGCCCCAACCCTGCGCGACAAGCTGGACCGCAAGGCAGCGCTGCTGGGTGGATCGGCGGCATGAGCCGGGGCGCCGGCTGGGTGCTGGCGTTCACGGCGACCGGCACCGCGCTGTGTCTGTCGGTGCTCGCCGGCTGGCAGCGCGGCGGAACCTTGGCCGAGCGGCTAGTGTGGATCGCGATCGGAATGGTGTTGGTCGCTTGCGCGCATCTGCTGCCGGCGCTGGTTCGGCAGGCGTCAATTGGTATACGCAGCGCGGCGCTTGTCCTGTGGCTGGCCTGCATGGCCGCTGCGGGGTTCGGGCACGCGACTGTCTTCCTGCTGGCGCAGCGACATGCCGGGGAGCTGCGGGCTTCGGCTGTTCCAGTGGCAGAGGCGGCACCGGCTGGTCGCAGTCTCACGGCCGTCATGGCAGAGCGGGCCGACGTCGTGGCACGGCTGGCGACGGTCACGGCGCAGCGTTGTGCCGGCAACTGCACGACGCTGGAAGCGCGTCGGGTCACGCTGACAGCCAGGCTCGATGCGCTGGATGCCGAAGCGCTGGACGTGCGACGCCAGATGGCCGAACGCGACCGCGCAACGACTGAGCGCGACGCGCGACTGGCCGATCCGGTCACGGCGCGACTCGCGGCGCTACTGGGCACGACTGCCGCCCGCATGGAGTTGCTGAGCGCGCTCGCCTTTGCGGCGGTCCTGGAGGGCGTCGCCTGCCTGCTGTGGACGCTGGCTTTGGGGCCACAGCCTCCAGAAGCCGCCAGTCATAGCGTCGTCACGGGCAGTCACGCGCCCGTGGTCGCGCAGGGAAACGCGTTACTCGCCACGGCCGCTGACGCGACTGACGTGACGCTGGAGCCCACGCCTGCCGTCGCACAGCGTCACACGGAAGCGGCAGAGCGTCACGTACCGCACGACGATCCAGTCACCGGACTACTCACCGACGCCTCACACGACGCCGACGTGACGCAGCTCGCGCAGGCCGTCGCGGCCGGGCGTGTCCGTCCCACCGTCACCGGTATCCGCCAATTCCTCGGCTGCTCCCAGGCCCGGGCCATTGCGCTGCGTCGCCAGCTCGCCGTGCGTTCCCCAGCGGCATAGCGCCGGGCTTGCCGCCCAGCGTCTGTTGTTCCGTTTCTTTCCCTTTATTCACTTGGGCGTGCCCGGTTCCGGTTGGCCCGGAGGCCGGCGCACGCCCATTTTCTTGCTGGAGTTGTCATGGATGACACCGCGATGGTTGACATGAAGGCAGCGGCCTTACGCCGCTCCAATGGTCAAGTCGTCTACTTTCTGTTCGAGAACACGCACGAGAAGAACCTGTACCCGGACGACCCCGACTGGCGCTGCATCGCCATGGGTTCCTACGAGCAGGTGCTGTTCCGGATCTTCCAAAGCGCCGCCCTGTGCGAAGTCGGCGCATTCCACGAACCCGGCCTTCTGCCAGAAACGCTCATTGCACGCGGGCAACGTGCCTTACGCACCCCGCTCACCATGCGGGATGTCCCGGTGCGGGTGGAGCCAGCCCGGCCTGACGCGCAGGACGGGGCGTGGGGCCGGTATCGTGCCGACGCGGCTGCGGTGCTGGACCGCCACGGACGCCCGGATCTCAAGACGCTATGGACAGCCGGGCAGTCCTTCACGCTGGGGCTCGTGGCGGACCTCGATGTAGTGCAGGCACTGCACGGTCCGGGTGGCGCCATCCCGCCCTGGCATGCCGTGCGGCTGGAGCAAGCGCAGGCGCCTGCCGCCCCGGAACTGGCGCCGCCGAAGAAGGCCGGGCGGGGCGCCCTGCCCGAGGTGGTGATGTGGGCACTGGATGGGTACATGCGCGTCGGCAGGATTGGCGCTCAGCCACTGGGCCTCCTGGACGCCAAGTACAACGCTGTCAGGGACTTCCTGTGCCAACACGTCTACCCGCTGGAGCTGCGGCGCACGGGCGTCTCGGCGGGCCTGATCCGGGGCTTCCGCCAAGCGTACCAAGCGGCGCCTGATCTGCCCGATTCGGTGCGACTCACGATCCGCTGCAGTGGAACCGTCATCGCGCGTGCGCAGCAGTGGGAAGTCGCGCACCAGATCGCTGCTGCACTCGGCGCAGCCCCCGGAACGGACGTCACCGTCACGCTGGGCGAGTTGCGGCGCGTCGCTGCGCTGTGCGATCTGTGGTTGCTCAGTGCCGGGCAACTGCAGTGGGATGAGGCTTCCCTCCCTTGCCGCACGCAGACCGGCGGTGCGCTCGCCGCAGCGGCATAAGCGCCGGGCACAGGCCCGGCAGATTCCCTTCTTTCCTCACCGCCGAGCACGGCCCCGGTGTGCCCGGCAGGCACGCGCTCGCCCACCCTTCAAGGAGTTCCCCATGGGGGCAACCATCATCATCGGCATGAAGGCCGCTGCCTTTCGTCGGCCAGACGGTCGCGTCACGTACCTTCTGTTCGAGCACACCTACGAGAAGAACCTGTACCCGCACACGCCGCGCTGGTCCTGCGTCGCCATCGGGGCCTATGAGGACGTGCTCAAGCGCATCTTTGAAGGCGCCGCTGCCTGCGAGGGCGGCTCGCTTCGGGCACGCACGCGCACCTTGATCCCCGAGCGCTTCCTCCAGCGCTGGCAGCGCGAGTTGCGCGCACCGGTCACCATGCCGGACGTCCCGGTACCCGTGCGAACCACACTGCCCTACGCCTCTGACGACGAGAACGCCCAATACCAGGCGCAGGTCTATTCGGTACTGGGCGCTCAGGGTCGGCCGGATCTGGCCGATGGGTTCCAGTCCGACCGGGCGATCACGCTGGCGCTCCACGCGGACATCGATCTGGTCGTGGCGCTGTATGGCGCAGGCGGCCCGGGCTCGTCCTGGCACGCGGTCACGGCCGAGCAAGCGTTGACGGTTCCCATGGCGGAGCTGGCGCCGCCCGCTGCCACCCAGCAGGTGGTGCCGCCGGCCTTCGAGGTGTGGGCGCTGGATGAGAACGTACGGGTTGGCAGCGTTGGCGGCGAACCCGTTGAGGTGCTGGGCTGGGAATACCGCGCGGTGGGCAATTTCATGCTCCGGTACGTCTATCCGCTTGAACTGCAACGCACGGGGGTCGCTGGCGCTCTGATCCGCAAGTTCCGGGATGCCTGCACGGCGGCCCCGAGATTGCCGGATGCGACCCGCTTGACGTTGCGCCTGGGGGACGCGCCCGACACACGACCCTGGCAACTCGAACGCGCGATGGCGCTGGCCATGGCGCTGGGCGTCAATCAGGACGCCGCCGTCAGTGTCACCCTAGGTGACATCCGGCGTATCGGCGGCGTGTGGGATCTGCAGTCGCTCAGCCCTGCACAACTGGTCTGGGACGAAGCGTCGATCACCGGAATCTCCCCCAAGCCCGTCAGCGCGGCATAACGGCCGGGCACGCAGCCAGTCTGCACCCGGCCCTCTTCTTTCCCCTCCATCACGACTTGCGTATGCGCGTCTGCCGCAGGCCTGCGCACGCCGTTTTACCGGAGTTCTCCACCATGTGCGTTTCCGTTCGTCCGTTGCCCGTCCTGCTGATCCATCACGGCCCACCGGCCACCGTGTCCAGTCCGACTCCACGGCCGGCGCCCGCGCGTCAGGTCTGCGCGCTCACCGCAGCGAAGCCCTCACCTGCAATGGCGCTGTCCCAGCACCGCTCTCACCGATAACCCACCCGGAGACATGTCATGTCCGATAGGGAAACCACCAACCCCGTGCTGTCGCACAACCGCACCGTCCTGCTCAATGCGCTGCGCGAGGCCGGGGCCGCCTCCGCAGTCCCCGAAACGAGGGCAACCCCATGAACAGCCGGCAACGCCGCAAGGCATATCGCCGCATGCCGGGCATCGGCACGGCCGTCGAACGCACCCTGCCGTCCGGAATCACCACGCCGATGGTCGTGATGGCCTACGTCCAGAGCGAGCGCGGCAACACCGTCAGCACCTGGCGTGTGCGCACGAAACATCGCTTTCAGGACACGACCTATCTGCCGCTCATTGCTGGGCTGTATGCCCCGCTTCCTTACGACTGACAGGATTCTCATGAACACCACCACCGAACTCGTCCCGAGCATCAGCATCACGAACCTTGCCAACCAGCGCACGGCCGTCGTCGAACGCGTGCGTCAGGCGCTGGACCTGCTCTGCGAGGCACAAGACCTCGCCAAAGCAGCCCACCTTGGCTTCCCGAGGCTGGTCCTGGACAGCAGCTATGCGCACCGGGGCTCCATCACGGTGACGGGCGACTATGCCAAGCGTGCTGAAGCCGAACAGGCCATGCTGCACACCATCGATGCCCAGGGGTGGAACTACCTGCTCTGTGAATCGGGCCTGCGCACCTTCATGGATGCCCGTGCTCGCGCACAGTGGCAGCAGCAGATTGCCGATGGCGAGGTTCCCGAGCTGACGGCGGCGAACATCGAAGCGACCTTCACCGAGCTTCACAGCGCCCGTGGCGACATGTTTGAGCGCGGCGTACTGGAGTGCTTCCGCAGGCTGTCGTGGAACTACAAGACCAACCAGCCTTTCAAGTTCGGCAAACGCATCATCCTCAAGTCGCTCTTCAGCTACGGCTCTTTGAACCACAACGGCACGAACGAACTCGACGACCTGTTGCGCGTGTTTCACGTGCTCGACGGCAAACCGGAAGCCGATCACCGTGCCGGCGTCTACTACCTGATCAGCCACGCGCGAGGGCAACGGCAGACCGAGGCTGAGAACGACTATCTACACCTGCGCTGGTTCAAGAACGGCAACGGGCACCTAAGCTTCAAACGGCCAGATCTGGTCAACAAGGTGAACATGATCTTGGCCAAGCACTACCCCAACGCGCTGCCCTCCCGGGCGCGCTAATGCCCGGGCGCGTCCTGCGTCCGGCTTCTTTCCTCCCCTTTTTCATCCGCGACCTTGCATCCGGCTTTGACCGGAGGCCAGCGTTCGTCCACCTTCAGGAGAACACCATGACGGAGCCATCCGTACCCACTGTGATCCCGCCACGCTTGCCGCTCGGGCATCTGCTGGCGACACCCGCCGCCGTTGCCGCCTTAGGCGTAGCCGGCGTCTCGGTCTTCAAACTGTTAAACCGCCACGCCCGACATGATTGGGGCGACCTCTCTGACGAAGACCGCCAACAAAACGACCAAGCTGCCGCCAACGGCCAGCGCGTGCTGTCCAGTTACCCGTTGGGCAAGGGGCTCAAGGTGTGGATCATCACCGAGGGGGATCAGGACCAGCGCGTGACGACCGTTCTGTTGCCGGAGGACTACTAGCCGTCAGCGCGGCAGCGCCGTCATCGGCGTATCCAGAAGGGTATCGAGGAAGGCGTGCGGGTCGGCTTCCAACACTCGCAGGAAATCGAGCAGTTCCACCACGTCCAGGCGGCGGGCGCCACTCTCGACCTTGGACACGAAGGCTTGGGGCCGCCCGATCCGATCGGCAACGTCCTGCTGCAGCCACCCGCGCTGCTTGCGCAGGTCAGTGAGCAGTTTCGCAATCCGCTGATAGCGAGGGTCGTGGATCGGGTGGGTCATGCCAAACATTCTAGATACACATACGCGATATTCTTTATCCGTATACGCTATATTCAGGGAGATTCACATGTTTCAAATCGTCTGGCTGTCCGGCGTCGCCGTGACAGCGCTCGGCATCGTCTTCGACATGCGCCGGTTGCGGGCCAATCGCGTCGGTCTCCCGGCTGCGGGCTGGGTCTTCGCATCCGCGTGCATCGGGCCAGTCGCTGGCGCGGTTTATTTGCTCCAGCGCCGCAGTGTGCGGCGTGCGCTGATCGAGGCGGCCTGGGCGCTCGTCGGGGATGCACACCAACCCGCTCACGTGCGCCGCGAACGGCTGATCGCGCTGGAGCGCAGCGGTGTGTTGGGCACGCCGATCTTCCGGGCATGCCTGGCTGAGCTGGATGCGGAAGCCACAGATCCGCTGCATGTAACGACCGAGGAGGACACCGACCAGGCCATGTAAGAGGCAACGCAACCAAGCCAAGCAACACGCGTCCGCGGGAGTGCCTAGCCGGAGAGCCCTCCGAGCCGGGCATTCACTCCGCACAACACAACAAGGGGGTCTACAAATTGAACACCAATCGAAACCTGGGGATTTCCAAGCTCGCATTGAGCGTCGTGATGTCCGCCGTCCTCGCAGCGTGCGGCGGCGGAGATGGTGGTAGCACTACAAGCACCGGCGCTGCGACGTCGCCGGCCGCCAGTCCGCAAAGCCTGACGGGCACCGTGGCAGTCGGCACGGCGTTGGCAAACGCCAAGGTTGTCGTTGTTGACGCCAAGGGCAACACCGCATCGACCACCAGTGACACCAACGGCAGCTACACGGTGCCGCTCTCGGGCCTCACTGCTCCGCTGCTGATTACCGTCAATGACCCGGCCGGTATCTCGCTGCCGCTGTATTCAGTGGTCGCCAGTACGGCGACGGGCAGTTCCGCACCGGTCGTTGCCAACGTGACGCCACTGACCACGGCCGTCACCGCGCAGCTCACCGCCGATGGCAATCCGGGAGGCTTGGCAACGTCTTCTGCGCTGGCCGGCGTGTCTGCTTCTGCCATCGCTGCCTCGGTGGCGAAGCTCAATGCCGCGCTGTCGGCCATCCTGGCTGCCAGGGGGGTGGATGCCGGCTCGTTCGATCCCATTGGAGGCGCCTTCACGCCGAACCAGACGGGCGCTGATGCTGTCATCGATGCAGTCACCATCACGCAATCGACCACGGGCAGCGGCTTGCAGCTCTCCAGCGTGGCGGACCCGAACACGGCAATCCAGTTGAGCCAAAACGCCACGTCTACTGCGACCCTCACGGTGCCGCCACAGCCAGCCAATTATCTGGCGACGCTGGTTTCGCAACTGGGCCAATGCTTGGCCGGTACGGTCTCGGCTTGCTCCACAGCCATTGATGCGAGCTACTTGAACCAGGGCTTCGCTACCTTTCAGGCGCGCCATCCCGGCATCTCGGCAGCGGGTTCGAAGCTGACGGGCGTGAAGACGGTAACGTTCCTCAAGCCCAACACGCTGCCGAACATCACCGGGAATGCCGCACTGGTGTATTTCCTGTTCACCGACGCGACGGGCGTGGCGAACTTCGCCAGCGACATCGTGCAGCAGCGCTCCGATGGCACCTGGGACATCATCGGCAACCAGGAGCAATTCAACCTGTACATCGCTTCGTTCCTGGGCCGCAAGCAGTTCCTCAACGCGGCTGACACTGGCAACGGGCGTCTCGAATCGGGGTTGGATATTCGGATTCCCGCGACCTTCACTGCGGGCAGCACGACCACCACCATCACATCGGCCTCGGTGCAAGGCCCTGGCCTTCCGGCCGGCGGAATCTACCTGACGAACATCGATCCGCAGTTCAATCCGCGCCTGACGTTCCCCACGCCAGCATTGACGGCGCCGTTTGTCGTCAACGGTCCGGTGCCCAGGCCTGACATCGGCATGTCGACGCAGTACAAGTGGTCCTGGGCATCGCTGTCGGGTGGAAACAGCGCCTACGCACCCAACGGGCTGGCTGAGTATGCATCGCAGCCGGGGGATGTCTCCAGCATTGCGCAGTACGGCGTCTACACCGTCACGCTGTACGACGCGACCGGGACAGCCATCGGCACGCCGCAGAAGGTGCTCAATGTCGGCCCCAACGCGGCAGCCGCAGCGGGCATCCATGCACCGTGGCAGACACTGAGCAACACGACGATCGGCAATTACCTGACAGCCAGCACTACGGGGCCGGGATGCCAAGGCAACCCCGCTACGGTGACGTGGACCAACCCGGCCAATGCGCCGGCCTATCCGAACCTGTGGGCGGCCTTTGCTTCGTCCTTCCCGCGATCCGTTGTCAACGGCGTGCCCTCGGCACTGGAATCCGCCGTGGCGATCAACTCAGCCGCGCCAACCACCAATAGCGATGGCTCGTTGTCCTCGGTCATCGCCAATGCCCGTGGCGGCCTGACGGCAACCGCGAGCTGCGGCGCGGTCAACGTCCAGCAGGTGCAACTGGGCTGGCAAGCCGGTGGGCTCTACCTCAGCAATTCCTGGCAATTCAACAACTGAAGCATGACGCAGAACGGCAACCCGCCCTCAAGAGGCGGGCAACCGTGACGGGGAGCGCTTGGGCCGTGTCTGTTTCTCAGGCGCGGCTTTTTTACGGCCACCGTCACCAACACCGAACCCATCACTCTCACTCCAAGGAATCTACGCATGAATACCATTCTGCATTCAGCACGTCGCGTGCTGGCCCTGTGCGCTCTCGCCACTGGCGCACTGCTCCTGAACGCCTGCGGCAATCCCACCCTGGACTACCGCAACGCCGAGATCGTCAACGGCAAGGTCTACGCAAAGGGGGCCGACTCACCCTTCTCCGGGAAAGTCGCCAATGTCCCGCTGATGACCGCCACCTCGGGTCAGACGGGTTTCAACAAGATATTCCACGTCCTCGGCCTGTACTTTCCTGTTACGCCAATCGGAAGCATGGGGCTCACGTCGCTCTGTGAGGTTCCCGTGAGCGACGGTTTGCCGGATGGCAAGGTCACGTGCAAGCAGGCGCGATCGGACATCGTTCGTGCGCAATTCTCGTTCAGCAACGGCACGCTGGATGGATCGTTCAAGCTCAACGCACCGAACGGCGACGACGTTTTCTCCGAGGTCGATTTCAAGGATGGCCAGCCCAACGGCAAGCAACGCCTCTATACGTTGGACACCCACAAGCTCGTGCACGTGATCCCATGGGAGAGCGGCGTCATGCAGGGCAGAGAGGAAGGTTTCGATCCGGGCACAGGCAAACTCATCGCACAGCTCGACTGGAAGGACGGCAAGATGGATGGCGTCTATCGAACCTACGACGCCAACGGAAACGTGGTGGAAGACGCGCGCTACGCGGCGAACAAACGAATCGACACGCCGCCGGCAGCCACTTCGGCGGACCTTGATACGGCCACAGCAAAATCAACCACCACGGACAATCGCAACGATTGGCCTACGGAAAGCAATGCCTGCACCGAGCGCTGGTCAGCAGCCTTCACAAAAGCAAACGGTGAAGACACTCCCGTGAGTTCCCAGCAAGCGTGGGACTGGGTGGACCAATGCCGCGCCGGAAAAGAACCGAAGTAGTGGTGTGGCGCCTCCAGCCACCTTTACCGAGTGTGGCCCCTCTGCAAAGGAGGAGCCACGCCGGCACTATTTTTTTGCTCAATGGCAAGTGAGCGTCATACGGCGCCATTGCACGTGAGCATGCTAGCTAGACTTGGCACGGCAATCGCCTTCATGAGCCGTCGAAGGGAGCCGCCAGTTCAACCTGCGAGTACATCATGGACATCCATTCTCAGGGACTGAGGGTTGCCGCATGCTTGATCGGCTGCACGGTTTTCTCTGTCGTTCTCTGCACCAAGGTTTTGCCGGACCCGGCTGATTGCCTCGCGCCAATCGAACAGCCTGACCTGCGGCGAAGCAGCAAGCTGGTACTGGGTTGGGTCGTGCTGGCCACGTTGAGCATCGTCGCCGGCCACCTGTTTGCCTACTACACATTAGGCTCGACGCCGACGTGTCGAGCTGCGGCGAAATAGCTGACATCAGCGCCCGGCTGCGTATGCGCCGTGGCCAGATATTGCGCAACCTGCAGCTATTCCCCAGCGTTCTTCCAGCACATGCGTACCCTCACTTAGCCGATCTTGATGATCGACATGTAGCCCTGCAGAGCTAGCGGCGTTTGGTTTTGCGTGCCGAGGACCTTGGCGAAGCCCATCCAGAGTGGGGAGTTGCTGTTCCAACTTCCCTGCACGCCGCCCACCCGCAGCATGCCGATCACGCCCGAAACCGGCGCAATGGTAATCGGCGCGTCTGGGTATTGCTGCACGGCATACTGGTAAATGCCTGGGTACTCGACGTTCTGGCCGGCGGCGAACGCCATCTGGACAGGAAGCTGGTAAGTGTCGGTGGTCAGCGCGAGGATCTTGGCGCTGCCGCTAACAAGGTAGACACCTGATGGGATGGTGATTGTGCCGTCATTGTTTGCGGTGTACTGAAAGCCATTGTAGCTTTGAACACCGATGCGGAAATCGAGCTGATACCAGTTGCCTTGGTCGATGCCGCGCCCGCCATTGGCTTGTGCGGAATGGCCCAGTTCGATCGCCAATACTGGTGACACCCCATGAGGAAGTGGTAGGTTCGTTAGCTGACTGCCGTCCACTGGAGGCAGCCGGCCTTGCGCATCGAGCACGATCACGTCGCCCGGGCCCGTGCCTTCCTGGGACTTCGGAATCGCGGCCTTGGCCGTGCTGGCGGTAGCTTGGAGCGGCGCAGCGAGTCCGCTGACCGCATCATTGAGCGCGGCAAGCATCGCGGAAAACTGTTCTTGTGGAGTCATCGCACATACACCTCAAAGTGAAGGAACACACAAGATGGAGGTGTCCTCTCACTGGGGCGAGCCCGGTTCCACGTACGCCCCACTGCACCACAACGACCGCGACGGCATAAAAGAAAAAAGCCCGGTCTCATCGAAGGACAGACCGGGCTCGCCAAGATTGCGATGGCAGTGCAACGTGCGACTTGCGTCAGGACGGCGCCGTACCGCTCGCGGGTTGCAAGGTTGCGTAGCAGGAAGCACGAAGACCGGAGCCTGGCCATCATCGGGCCGCAGCTCCGTCTGCTATGCATAGGATTGAGGTTGAGCTTGGATTCGCTACCCTCGCTCACAGGACATCGCCCGCGATACGCTACTCGCCCCAGCGACTGTCCACGTCACGCAATAAGTGGCCGGCAAGAATGTAGTCGCCCTGCGCAGTCGCCCTGGCTTCCAGCTTCGCCAGCTCGCCGGCTGGCAGCGCGTCCAAATCGAACTGGCAGTACAGGTTGCGTTGGCGAAACGTCAGCTTGGGGCGCGAGAGCCCAACCATCAAAGCGATCAGCGATTGGACGGCAACGCTTTCGTGGCCGCGAAACTCCACGCGAACCCCCACCTTCTGGCCCATGCGGCCCAATTCAACGGCGTCTTGCCAGCCGGTTTCGTAGTCGAGTTCGATGACTGCGATTCCGCTGGTGTCTAGCAATCGCAGCGCCTCTTCCCGCGTACCGGCACGCGCTGTTGTCATCCCATCCCCTACTCGATTCTCGAGCGGCTACAGACCGCACTTTGCTCTCGCCTCATTGTAGCTAGGGGTGGACCGGAGCCACCCAAACGCATCGGCACGCATAGCTCAGGGTTCCTCGTTGGAGTTTGATTCTTCCACACTCCGCCGCCCCAGAAGAAAGGTCAGTGAGAACAACGCGGTCGCCAGCCACACCCAGCACAGCTCCGACGCCATGCCCGTAAGGCCACGACTCCCCATGAACCGGGATACGCCGAGCGGCGACACTGCAATGGGTCTAAACGGAAAGAACCACCGATGTTCACTGAACGGCCACAAAAGCGCGACGCCCATCCCGCCATTGGTGCACGCATCGAGCAGCGGATGAGATAGCGCGGCGAGCCCAACAAAGATCGCGCTGCGCCAAGCGCTGGTATTGAGCCAACGATGCGCCAAAGCCGCTGATATCGCCAGAGCGAGCGCAAACACAATCGAGTGCGTGGCGCCACGATGACCAAAGACGTCTTGATAACGGATGCCGAGTTTGAACGCGGCGACATCGAGATCCGGCAGCATCGCCGCAACGGCACCCGCCAACAGAAGCCGGCCGCTGATGCGCCGGCGCCCTGCGGCCGCCCCGAGCATTAGAGGCACAGCAGCATGTGTGATGATGGATGGCACGGCTTCCCTTCCCCATTGACCAATCCTGATGATACAGACCGCAGGTCTGATTGCGCTTGGGGCTGGTTTTGCTATGCTCGCGCTCAGCGGATCAGCTTAAAACCGCCGATCCTTGATGGACCATTCCACTGCGACACAAATTCTCTATGGCAACCAAAGCAAAGACACCTGCAACGAAGGTCGCTCCCAAGAAGGCAGCGCCGGCGAAAAAAGCAGCGCCTGTAAAAAAGGCCGCCGCTGCGGCGCCCGTGAAACCGTTGAAGAGCGCCTTCACCAAGGCTGGTCTCATCACTCACCTGGCCGAACAAGCCGAAGTCGAAGCCAAGGCGGTCAAGGCCGTGCTGCAGCATTTGGAGCACACCATCGTGGGCGCGCTGCACAAGAAGGGCGCCGGTGAATTCACGCTGCCGGGGCTCTTCAAGGTGATGGCCGTGAAGGTACCGGCGACGAAAAAACGCTTCGGCAAGAATCCCTTTACGGGCCAGGAGCAGTGGTTCGAGGCCAAACCGGCCACCGTGCGCGTCAAGGTACGCGCCCTGAAGAAGGTCAAAGACGCCGCCCTGAACGGGTAACGCAGGAAAATGCAAAGGGAGCCTCGGCTCCCTTTTTTTGCATGCTAAATCTCGAACAAGGCACTACTGTCGAACCACCTGGCAGCGCGTTGCTTCGCCTTGCTGAACTTGAAGCCGCCGTCAACACCGCAACGTCACTGCTATCGCTGGCTGATGCACGTGCAATCTGGCGCGAATTGAACGCCGTTGCCCGAGCGCTCAAGCAAATCACTAGCCCATGACCGTCACAACGAAGTGCATCGCACTCTGGCTCGCCATCGGTGGTCTGATTTTCGGCCTGATAGCAGCGTGGTACTGGTTCAGGTCAACACGGGTACCAATCGATCCGCTGAATGGCGATCCCAACGCGATCATGCCGGCTGTGCCAGAACTCGGGCAGCTTGCATGGCTGGCGGCCCAGTTCCGCGCGAATCAAGAGGTCGGTCGCCTGAACACCATCGCAGCGAGTCTGACAGCTATCGCTGTCGTTCTTAGTACCGCTTCATCCGTCATCGGCATGCAGTGACGACTCCTTAGGGACACTCGACCAGGACCGCAATTGGTGCCCCCCACACTGCCAACGACCTCCTGACGCGTATCAAGGCTATGTGCGTTGGCAGGACAGCTTGCCAAAGGCTTCGACCAAGCACGAGCCTCGCGGAATGCAGATCCTGTTCGTCGACGTTCTGTCACCGCCCAAACGCCGCCCGCATAAACCGAAAGCGAAATAGCCGGGTATGCACGCCCAAACCAAAGTCCGGTTGATACCCGAAGAATCGCATCGCGGACATGGTCGTCGACGCTGCGGTGCAGGAGCATCGGGCGACACGTAAACTGGATATTAAATCGCCCTATCGACAAACAGGCGATCTCAGTTCAACGGAGGCACCGTAAGCAATGGCGGCAAGGTGTTTCAGATTGGCTATGATGACATCAAAGCTCGTCCGGACATGCAATCAACGCTTCGGGCTAGAGTCGGGCTATAAGGATGCCCATGCGACGTACGATCGCGACGGAAACAAAATCTGATCGACGATCGTCAAAGTGGGTCGCCTAACCAGACTTTTGTGCGATTTGGCCAGGGGCAGCCTGCGGTGACATACCAGCGTGTGTAGGCGGTTCTCCAGCTTGTCCTTGGCAAGGCTGCCCCAGTTACCAATCACGTGGTGAGGCTGCGGCCAGAGATTTCTTGCACTGTCCGGTGAGCCGCCAAATAACCGTGCGTGGTGACGGTCTGCATGCCATACACAACGTCTTGCACAGCCGCGCAAGCCTCTGCCACTATACCTGCCCGCTCACCTCAAGCTTCTCCGATGCCGATCTATAACGCGATTCAAAACCTCAAGAATATTGTCCCCATGAGCGAGGCCGGTGCTCAGCAATTCCTCGACACCTTGCCTGCCAACGTTCAGGAACAGCTCATCTGCGCGATCTACTTGGGCCGCGATCATCTGAACAAAACATCACTGCTCCCCGACGCCACGCTCAACCGTTCGTTGACAGACCACATCGACCGCGCGGAATACGCAAGCATCATCGACAAGAAAGGCAACGAAGCCGTCACCTACCTCGACAAGCTTGTTCAATGTGCACAAGCGTCGAAATTCGACCTCAACAGCCTTTGACCTAGAGAGCAGTAGAGACCGTCGCAGGCAATCTGCCCGCCGGTCTCACGCTTGCACGGATAGCGAGGGGCAGCGCATGGCATCCCCGCTACCTAGTGCAGTTCTTCGTGTTTGGACGCGACGCGCTTTACCGCACAGCCAATGAACATGTAGCGCTAGATCGAAGCGCGTCAGCCCAGTGCAATAGCTCCCGATAAGACGCCGGCATCGGCGCCTGGGCAGCACGATCGATCCAGCACGCCGTGGCGTGCACTGCGTCTTCACCTGCGCGACCAGCTCGTATGGTGCGCAAGCTTGCGACCATCTTTGCCGCGTCGGCCGGCGCCACGGTAAGACGCCAATAGCCTACGGCGAAGATATCTGCAAGAGCTTCGCGCCACAGGACCGTCGAATGCGCTTCGGTCGCCTTGAGGTAAGTCGCTATGGTGTTGACGCCCTTCGCATCACTCGGCGCCAGTGAACGCGTTCCTGCTGGCTTCCCTGTTCCTCCTGGGAGGTCCCGGTACTCGTCCAGGCAGTGCGCAAACTCATGCATCATCACCCCATGCGACCAGGAAACCATGTCTACATCAGGTGCAGGCGGAAAGTTCTCCGCCAAATGGCCACGGTACATGCTCATTCGACAATAGCCGGATACCAGTATCATTGACGCGATGGACGATCCAGGTAGGTTAGCGGTGGTGGAAGCCCAGCTTTCGTCGACATCCCCCAGCACAACGTCTATCCCGTAGTTCGACTTGGCAAACTGCTGCAACATCGGAAAGCCCTTGGGGTCTGCGAGGAATCGCTCCCGATCCGCCCGAAAGGCTCTGACCGAACTTTCCTTGACACCCATGCTAACGGCCGGCGCCAACAAGCAGATCGCGAAGACCAGGCACATTGAGCAGCCGAAGATTCCTACGGCCTGTCCAAAGCGCCCCATGACTGGATTTTGCTCGCGGTTTAGAAAGGGCCGACTCCATACCCAAAGCAGGGCACACGCGGCAATCATCAGCATGAGTCCAGGTGGGTACTCCAACCGCCGCGCGAGTTTGAGTCCGCTTACAGCCGTCGCTGAGATAGTCGGAATCCAAAGCAGCGGCAGGAGTACGTCGGTGACACCCAGTCCACTATCTCGGTAGTCCTCCAGCTTTGTGCGC
The DNA here is from genome assembly GCF_051904805.1 of Ralstonia sp. 25C. Taxonomy (NCBI): domain Bacteria; kingdom Pseudomonadati; phylum Pseudomonadota; class Betaproteobacteria; order Burkholderiales; family Burkholderiaceae; genus Ralstonia; species Ralstonia sp. 25C. The sequence goes on from NZ_CP196737.1 coordinate 2,155,069, forward strand.
ACCAGTGCAATTGCTTCTGGGCCTGCTGCCCCACCTGTAGCCAGCCCAGCCAGGTATGCGTCGAGCTGTAGTCGCCATCCCTGCCGCTGCTGACATGCGCGCTTGTGCATCTTTGCCAGCCATTCCTTGTCTGCCGACGTCGCCGGCGCCACGGCTGCGATCAGCGCGAAGAGCGCATCGACCTTTCCCTGATGGCGCTTCGCCCCTGGCGTCGAAGCAACGATCTTGCGATATACCCTCTCAAGCATTCGAATCAACATTCACTCCAGATATTTTCCCAGCACCGTACGGGTAGTCACCGCCATCGCCCGCCTGGGTGAGCACGCGACTACCCGGCACGCCTATTTCCGTATGCGCCCCATGGTCAGCATGCGCGACTTGGCTGTCGGCTTCACGCGCGGCATCTGCTCATCTTTGGCGAAGTAGGCTAAGACGTAGTGTTCCAGCTTCGCCAACTGGTCAACTTCGCCTCGCTCCAGCGGATCAAGTGCCCACAATCCCTGCTCCTCCAATGCGCGCTTGTCCGGCCTCGAATTCGAACAGAACATCAAGCCCTGCCCGCCCGTGATACGCAACCAGCGTTGGTAAATCAAATTAGCCCACCGGTCAACGTCTCGCCCCTTGACTGCATCGAAGAGGAACAGCGCGTGCTGGTGATAGGCATGATGCCTGCCACCCATCTCCACCTTGCAAAGGTAGTTGACCAGACCGTCAAACAGTTCGGCATCAGCTCCACGTCGGTTTTCGAAGAAGGCCTCCCGATCCTGCAGTGCTGCGCGCACGTCAATGCGGGATCGATATTCAGCCACGCCATTGCGCGTCTTGGCTGTAGACGGAACCTGTACCCAGTCGCCAGTCGCCCCCAGTTCCCAGCCCATACGCGGCATGACATCCTGATCGACGACACCAGTCTGTGGATACAGTAAATCCACTCGAATCGGCAGTAGCCGAGAGCCCTTAAGAACGTCAGATCGAAACCAAGCGCTTATCGCGTCAGCCTGGTCCTCCAATCCCCGCCGCTTCCATTCCCATAGCTGCTTGCGAACCCCACGTGCAATCGCCTGGCTACGAAGGCACGCCACGAAATCGTTAAAGACCTCCGCAGCAAGCAAATCGCCCTCGTACAGCACATTCGGATCATCACCCAGCCTCCACTGACCAAACCGGTGCATGCGGTAGCAGTCGAAAAAGAGCTGGAAATCAGCCGTGTATGCGTAGTCAGGCCAGTACAGGTCCATCAACGTCCTGCACTGATCGAAATAGCTGGTGAGGTTTCTCAAACCTCGGGCAGCAACGTTACGGACAGCAACCTTTCGACCCCGATCACAGCGAATCTCGAACGGAATCTGGTCTCCCTCCAGCACGCTCGTGATGAAGTCCACAAGCTGCTGATAAAGCTCACTGTACTCCCCAAGCGCCCAATACCGTTGCGCATTACCAGCTACGCCGTACGCACCCATGCAAGCTGTGGGAGGGATTCCCCCTACTTCTTCATTACCCCTACCAAATCCACCGCTCATGTTCATCTCCTGTTTCGTTCTGTCAAGAGATGAATGAGTGATGTAATTTTTAATCTAGTAAACGCCACTAACGAATACCTACCTCACCGCTCACTCATGCGTTGCATGAGCGTGTGTGTAGGAGGAAGCTATGTCGTTTGAGTGGAGGATCTAAGTTGGTTGTAGGGGTAGGTTCTTGTTGTTCTATTCGTAGCGGTTGTTGATGATCTGTTCTTGGTTGTTTATGATGGTTGTTGATGGGGGTTATTGATGATGATTATTGGTTAATAAATACTGCAGACAATCTTAATATAGAAGCCGCAGGAATACGGAGGGGCGAGAGCGCTGGGGGTATCGAAACTTATGGGCAAAACATCTCGCGAATAGCGGGAATTGTCGTCTATTTGACGGCGCAGAGTTATCCCGAAAGAAGCGGGCCAAATCCGCTTACGCTTTCTCAGTCGGCGGGTCCTGCAAGGTAGCATGCGAATTGTGCGATTCCCGGTCCGGCACATTTCATAGGCGCCTCTCCACTCGCTACGATGGCTGAGAGAACCAAGGTGAAGACGATGGCTTCGGCAGAATGATGGCAGCCTCTCGCTGCCCTCAAGTTAGCGTCGAGGCTACGCGCAGGGCAAGATTGCCCCTACAATGTCATTTCATCCTTCTACATACCCTCACCAATAGGCAAGGCAGATGACGACGAGCCAGGAACTGGACGCCAAGGTAGCAGAACTCGAACGGCAACTAGAAGAAGCGAGAAAGGCTGCGGATGCTCAGCGATTACAGGAGAAAAATCTCATCATCGGCCAAATCAATGGGCTTATTGCTGAACACCACATTACCGCCCAGGAGCTTACGTTCCCAGGTGCGCCCAGGGGGAACAGAGTTCATCCCGCCAAAGCTCTGAAAGGGGCCGTCGGCAAGCCCAAATACCGGAACGCAGAGACTGGGGCGACTTGGACAGGTCACGGCAAACCGCCTGGCTGGATAGCCCGCTTCGATAAGAAAGGGCGAGAACAATTCTTGATTGAGAAATAGGCGAGAAAAGAGGTTCGCTACCGGGCCCGGTTGCAGGCGACAGCCGCCCGCATTACTCCCACCGCGATTTGAGTTCCGGCACGTATCTCGGGCGGCGCGGCCTTTGGTGCTTCGTGTCCGGGTGGTCCGATTTCGCACCACGGCCTGGTTTTCCCAAACCGCAACCGGTCAGCAGATCACTTTTGCCTAGTCTTCTGGATTTGTCCTTGACCAACGGCTTGCATAAGGTTGCCGAGGCCACCATCATGCTTACGACTTTCTGCAGCACGTCATACTCGCGCGTATTCCGCTCAACGAGTCCCACGAAGTCGGCATCCCAAAGCACCGGGGGTGGCTCACCTTCTTTGAGCCACCAAGACACCGGTGCCGGAATCAAGCTCTTTCCGTGCAACGCTTTGTGGAAACCCGCACCATCGGTCACAACTCTCCAGCACGTTCCAATGTGTTTGGCGATGGCATCCACCTCGCGACTACGCGTTGAGTCGAAGAACATGACCAAATCGTAGTGCAACGCAACACCTGTACCCTCGGCATTGCGCTGGCGAATCGTTGGCAATCGCTCATGCAAACCGAATTTCACGCGTTCGTGTAGAACCCAAAAGAATCCAACGGCACTGTCCAGCAATACGTCATTGCGACGATCGCCGATGAGGCAATTCCACGCCTTGCGCCGCTTCTCCCCGAAGAAATGGAGGCCATCACGTTCACGAATGGATAGCCGCACCGCAACGACGGTCAGTTGCCCGTGATGGGCCAGCAGCCCGTTAATCAGCGTGGTCACGCTTTGGATGCGCCGGCCTACGGTGTTTCTCTCCTTCGTGACCTTGTGCCGATACTCGCGGCTGCAAACCATGGCTGCGATGATATCTACAACGCGATTGAAACGTTGAGCCGCCGCACCCGCCAATTGCGTGATCGCCTTGCGCAAATCGACTGCCGTTACCCCATCGCGTAACGGAAATTCGGTGTCGGGGATATGCTCGAACTGGCTCCCATAGACCGCCAGAAGCGCTTGCCGTGCGGCTTCAATGCTGGCGCAATAGTTCAGTGCCCGATACTCAGGGTGGAAGAGTAAGCCGTAAAACGCCCGCAATATGGCATAGAACCTAAAGGCGCGGGCATTTTCACTAAGAAGCTTCTCCCGGCCGACATCTTCGAAGGGGATCTCTTCGCTCGGCCAGTCGACAAACGAAAACCTGGCGCTAGGGGCTCTAGGGTGTTGTGCAATCTCGGCAACCGCGAGATCGACCATTGCCAGCGTAATCTTCGGAGGCTGCTTCAGGTATTCCCGCTCTAGATCGCTGCGCGGTGTCTTGAGCATCTGAACGAATTCTTCCCAGCCTTGATCTTCAACGCTTTCGGCGTATTCGTACACGTTCCGAAACAAGATGCCGTTGCCGAAAGCCTTAGCTGTTCGCCCCATCCTCAACTCCTCATGCTAGTGGCGCGCGCTCAATCTAGAGCGGACACGTGACGCTGACGTATCGGCTCGGTCTGGTGAGGATAGGCGGCCAATATTCTTTTGTCTATCTCAATTTTCCATAAGTCTGGTGCGCATAAGTCTGTGACGTTGGCGAATGACCGGCCACCGGTGTGGCGGATTTGCACGGAAGGAAGTGGAGCAGCAGCGAAGTCCGACGAGCCTCGGGCGCTGAACTCTACGAAAGGGGGTGAAGAAGATGCCGCGCTAGGCTTTCGAGCGCGTCGGCGGCGTAGGCACCAGCGGCCAACCGCTGCCTAGCGCCGACTATTTGGACCAGCGTGCGGGTAAGGTGCAATAACGCCAGCCTCGTATGCTGCTTGTTGCTGTGTGTCTCGCCATTGCCAGGGTTTCCCATTCTGACGCTTGAAGGGCGTAAAACCGTCCACAAGCCGTCCCTCCCGGGCATATTTGTTCAGCGTATCGGGCAACAACCTGGTGAGCCCCGCGACTTCTGCCGTCGTGTAATAACCCCGCTGCTCCGCCGTCATGGGCGGGAGCTGACTTTCTCGGAGCCCCTGGCGCGTGGCTTTTGCCTCTTCCTGAGATACCGATTCCGTTTTCGGCGGGATGTCGGTAACAACCGGCCGAGCTGCGGCCGAGGGATTCACGCACTGACCATTCAGACTGGCCCGCAGCTCATTGAGTAGGCCGAAAGGCACAAGAGTCGGCAAGTGCAAGCCCACTGCATTCCCGATAATGAGAAGCCATCGCAACTCATTGAGCGATTCGGTGCTGAGTCGCCGCCGCACTTCAATCCATTGGGCTTCTCCCTCATTGTCGCTGCCGATATAGGCGGTCGATAGCATTGGGCGAAGTCGGCTCACCATATCGCACGGAGGCGCTGGTGCTCTGTTGCCCAACAGACGGAGATAGCCTCTGTAGAGCGATGGATCGGATTGCAGGTATTCGAGTGGATCGATGGGGGAGCAACTTGATGTTTCGCCCTGCAAATCACCAACCATTGAATCCCGGTTTTCTGGAATATAGCCGGCACACAACGCGGCCGTTTCTCTCGCCGTCCACGCCGGCTTGGCGAGCCATTTGGACAAAATCGGCTCGACTCGTTCGTAGAACGCCAGAAGATCCTTGGTGGTACCACTCTGTGAAAATTGCTTCATGAACCTAAGCCATCGCCCTGTAGCGGCGCCCTTCATATTCCAGACCATCATTACCGTGGGAATTCAAGTCGGCCAGATTGACCAGGTAACAAATGAGCCGTGAGAAGACTGTCTCTTTTCCCTTTTTGAGCGACCGAATACGAAGGACAAGGCTGGTGGTCAAATCCCTTTCCGCATTGCCCGCCGCCAATGGCACGATGGATCAAAAGCGCTCGTCAAACTGATTCCTCGCTTGAGTTCAGTCAGTCGTCGTTTTCTTCTGGCGCGGCATTGATCTCACCATTGAGCAGTGCCTTCACCTGCTCTACGGGCCAGTGTAGCCGCCCATTGGGAAGCTTCTTGGGGCGCACACCGTGATAGCTACCCGTCGCTGAATAACGCTTGTGCAGGGACTGCGGCTCAATGGCCAGAACAGCAGCGAACTCTTCCGTCGTCAGAAAATCCCGGTTCATCGGCACGGGCATCGGCGAACGGCGCGAGGATTTCTTCTTTTTTTCGCCGGCTGCATCGGCGGGCTCAATGGTGCCCAACTGATCCATGAGGACATCGACGGCTTTTGCGGTGCGGGTCGCATATTCGACAACCGGCAAGGGGATCATGTCGACCTGAGCGGCTTCGCGTCCATAGCCAAGAAGATTCCGATACAGCAGGAGCCACTCGGTCTCAATCGGCCAGTCCTCGCACCAGCGCAAGAACTCGTACGGAGAAAGCTCGGTCGGGGTGACCACGCCGTCTTTCTGATCGTCCTCGCAACGCCAACCCCATTTTTTCCAGATCTCGCTAGCCTCAAAGAGACGGCTGCCAGCAATCGTGCCGTCTAGTCCGGTGCCGCTGGAGGGAATCTCTGTGCAATTGGGAGGCGGATGGATGCCCGACAGGATCAGCGCCCCCTCAATAGGGGTCCAAGTCGGGCGCTCCAGGTATTGTCGCAGGACGGCATAAAGCTGCCTTGCGGCAGCAATACGTTCTTGTGGAGAGAGTTCGTCGGCCATCGTCGGTCCACTCGGGTTGCCGAGGACAAAGTGCGCCCGGCTCAACGGACTCTATTATGCGAGAGGACTCCCCATCCCATCCGTGGGCAGCCGGTGCCGATGAGCCTGCACGGCATCTGTCGCGTGTTCGCAACACTACTCAATCGCGGTCAACGGCTCCGTGAAGCGATGAATCTATGTGGATTGACATGGATTCGCGTTGACTCAAAACGCCTACACAGCGCCTACACGACACCTAGAAAGCAAAAAGCCCAGCCATGTAGGCTGGGCTAAGTGCTTGAATTTATTGGTGGCCTGGGGCGGAATCGAACCACCGACACGCGGATTTTCAATCCGCTGCTCTACCAACTGAGCTACCGGGCCAAGCAAAGAAAGGCAAGTATGGCAGGGTTGGTCCCCTGCCGTCAAGTGTCTTTGCGTACTTTGATGATCATGCCGTCGGTTCGCCTTTGTTGCGCGACAGCTCGACGCCCAGTTGTTTGAGCTTGCGATACAGGTGCGTGCGCTCCAGACCCGTCTTCTCCGCCACACGCGTCATGCTGCCGCCCTCGCGCTGCAGGTGGTATTCGAAGTAGGCGCGCTCGAACAAGTCGCGTGCTTCGCGCAGCGGCATGTCGAACGAAAACTGCATACCGCCACCCTCTGCGGCACGGGCGGGCGCGCCATTGAGGTCGGCGCGATCGGCGGTGATGGGCGCACCTGGCATCGCGGCATTGGGTGCCACACCAGCGATACCGGTTGCCGGTACAGCGGTCGGTGCAGCTGCACGCGGCTTTTCCTTGCCGCGCGACAAGCCCTGCTCCACGGCTGCCAGCAGCTTTTGCAGCGCGATCGGTTTCTCAAGGAAGTTGAGCGCGCCAATCTTGGTTGCCTCGACGGCGGTGTCGATGGTGGCGTGGCCCGACATCATGATGACGGGCATGGTCAGCAGGCCTTGCGATGCCCATTCCTTGAGCAGCGTCACGCCGTCGGTGTCGGGCATCCAGATATCGAGCAGGACGAGGTCGGGTGTTGCGTTCGCGCGGTATTCCCGCGCACGCTGCGCGTTCTCGGCGACTTCGACAACGTGTCCTTCGTCTCCGAGGATTTCGGAGAGCAACTCCCGGATACCCATTTCGTCGTCGACAACGAGGATGGTGGCCATGCTTTTCCTCTATGTGCGGCGGGATTGCCCACCAAGCTACGCGAGTTTTACGAACAGGATGGAAACCTGCGCGCCGATCGTGTCGGCGCCTGATGTTGTATCGGATTGGCGGTTGCGCAATTCAATGCGCGCCCCGTGCTCGTCCATGATCTTTTTCACCATGGCCAAGCCCAAACCCGTGCCCTTGGCTTTGGTGGTGACGTACGGCTCGAAGGCGCGGTTGAGGATGCGGGAAGAAAACCCGCCGCCGTTGTCCGCGATTACAAGCCGCACGGCCTGCCGCCGCGCGCCCGAGGCGTCGTCGTATTCTACCGTGTCAGTTTGCAACATGACACGCGGTGCGGGCCGCCCGGCACTTTCGTTCTCGGCCACCGCATCCTGCGCGTTCTGCAGCAGGTTGTGGATGACCTGGCGCAACTGCGTCGGGTCGCCCTTGATCAACGGCAGTCCTTCGCCCAACTTGACTTCGATGACCGGGTGATCGTGCTTGCCGGGGTGATCGATGCCGTACAGATGCAGCACCTCGGCGGCGAGCGCGTTGAGATCCAGCTCCTGGAGCATGGCCGGCGGCGTGCGGGCGTAGTCGCGGAAGTCATCCACCATGCGTTTCATGGCGGCGACCTGGTTGACGATGGTGGTGGCACCGCGACGCAGCACCTCGGCATCGGCATCGGTCAGCTTGGGCGAGAGCTTCATCTCCAGGCGTTCGGCCGAGAGCTGGATCGGCGTGAGTGGATTCTTGATTTCATGCGCCAACCGCCGCGCGACTTCGCCCCACGCCACCGAGCGCTGCGCAGAGATCACGTCGGAAATATCGTCGAACACCACCACGTAGCCGCGCTCGGTACCGTGCGCGCCGACCGATGGACCAGGCAGGCGTGTGCCGCGCACGAGCAGCGTAAGGGGTTCGTCTTCGTCTTCGAGCGGGATCTCGACCTGCTTTTGCCAGTGGGCCGTGGCACCGCCGGCGGCAGTGCTGGCGTCCTGTTCCGCGAATGCCTGTTCGACAACCGGGGCGAACGCCGCTACCGGCCCAATGCTGGTCAGCGCCTGCCCGACCCACGCCCCAAACGGTTGCTTGAAGATACGTTCGGCGCCAGGGTTGGCGGTCAGTAGTACGAAGCGATGGTCGAACACGAAGACGCCTGCGGTCAGGTTGGTCAGCACGCTCTCAAGATAGGCCTTGGATTGCTCGAGTGCCGCGCGATTCTGTTCGACCGCGCGGCGGGCATCGGCCAGCTGGCGCGTCATCTGGTTGAACTGCTGGGTGAGCACGCCGAGCTCGTCGCGCGTATGCAGTTCGCGCTTGGGCGAGAGATCGCCCTCGGCCACCTCCCGCGTGCCCTGCAGCAGCATTAGCAGCGGGCGTGCCAGCTGGGCGCCAAGCAGCAGCGCCAGCATCACGGCGATGAACACCGCCAGGAACAGCGTCAGCGTGAGCGTGCCGATGTACATCTTGCGCAAGCCGGTGCGGCCGAGCGCTTTTTCCTGGTACTCCTGATACGCGCGCTGGACGGCGTCGGCATTGCGCGCAAGGGCCTGCGGCACGGGTTGGACGAGCTGCAGGAAGCGCTCTTCGCGGCCGGAGTCGCCGGTCAGGCCGAAGCCGCGCGAGGCGCCATCCGTGCCGTCGCTCGGGCGATCGAGCAGGCCGGTACCGGCCCACTTGTGGGTGGGCGTACTCAGGCGCAACCCCGGCAGATCGCGCGCGGCTGTGCCAAGCGCCACCACTACGCGCAATTGATAGAGGTCATGGTGGCGGTTGTTCGTGCGTGCGCCGGATGCCGGGCCATTGTCGCCTTCGGTGTCGCCGCCGCCCTCCAGGCTGGCGTAGCCGCCTGGCGTGCGCGCTTGCTCCAGCACTGCCTGGTCCGGCAGGGTCGGCACGAGCGTGTCGTAGGTGTTGGATGCCGTGGCGACCACGCGTCCGCCGGCCGTGAAGACGGTGGCCTCCTGCACGCCAAACTGCTCGCGCAGGCGGTTGAGGGTGATGGCCGTGGCCGACGTAGAGCTATCGCCTAGCTGATCGGCAATCAGGCGCCCCTTGTTCTGCAGATCGGCCAGCGCGGCATCCATCGTGGAGCGGCCGAGGTTCAGGCCGGCTTCCAGTGCCGATTCCACCTTGATGTCGAACCACGATTCGATACTGCGCGACACGAATTGCAGCGACACGAGGTAGATCAGCACCCCCGGCAGCACGCCCACCACGCCAAAGAACACTGCCAGCTTGGTCATCAGCCGGGTGCCGAATTTGCCGCGCCGCGCGCGCAGCACCAGCGCCAGCATCAGCCCGCCGATGATGACCACCAGCAGCACCCCGATGACGAGGTTGACCTTGTAGAGCAGCGTGAAATACCGGTCGAAGAACTCGGTGTTGGCCGATGCCGCAGCCAGCAGGCCTACCAGCACGATCGCCAGAAAAACGATGGTGCCAGCCACCACCTGATAGAGCAGCCGCTTGTAGCTGCGATCGAAGATCATTTGGCGGGGGCCAGCAGCGAGGCTGCGTTGCCGGGGCCGGCACTCATGCCCCAGCCGGAATTGGATGACGTCCCCGACGAGGGTTGCGCGGACGCCGGTGTGCTGGCCGGCGGCGCGGCCGGTGCAGGTGCGGGCGGCGGTTCGTTCGGCACCAGCAGGCTGAAGCGCTTCCAGTCGGAGGCGAGGTTCCAGTCGCGCGTGTTGACGGCGTTGATCTGGAACGGCTTGGGCAACTGCGTGACGTCCAGGCGCATGCGCACTTCGGCCTGCACGGTTTCACCGGCCTTGACGGCGCGTTGCTCGAACACGCGCCAACCGCGCACGTGCTGCATGAAATCGACGGCGTCTTTCAGGCGCGAGAACGGGACCTGCAGGCCGCCGGTCGACACACGGTACTGCCGCGTGAGCGGGTGGTACGACAGGCGCACCACGCGCGTGGCACTCACCGCCTGTTCGTCAAACCAGTACCAGCGCGGGCGGATCAGCTCGAACTCCACCAAGAAGTACAGCGCGATGCCCTTGTTGACGGCATCTTCGAGGTTGCTGGGCAGATCGAAATCGAAATCGGCGGAGAGGTTCCAGCCGCCCTCGGCGTACTCCAGTTGGGCGCGGTTGACTTCGATGGTCTGTGCGGAGGACGCCAGCGGCCACAGCAGGCACAGCACGCCCAGCGCGCTGAGTGTGATCAGCCGATGCAGCATCTGCCGGAATCGGGCGGACATCAGCCGGAGCGATGGGCGGAGAGTGGCTGTCACAACGGTCGGTGCATCAAGGCCGTTTCTGGAACACTGCGTAAAAGAAGCCGTCGTGATCGAGCGGCAAGGATGAGGGGCCAGGGACGAAGCCATCAACCGGCGCCCCATCGGACAACACTGCGGACAAGGCCGCGGGCGAGGCTGGCAGCAACTGGCCGGGCGCGTGCAATCGTATCGCATCTTCCAGATGGCGTTCAAACCATCCGGCCTGCTGTTCGCCTTCCGTCGGGAAAATCGAACACGTGACATAAACCAACTTGCCACCGGGCGCCAGGCATGCCCATAGCGCGCGCACGATGTCGCGCTGCAGGGCCGCCAGCGCCTTGAGGTCGGCTGGACGACGCAGCCAGCGGATGTCCGGATGGCGGCGAACGATGCCGGCGGCCGAGCACGGTACGTCGGCCAGGATGCGGTCGAATGGGCGGCCATCCCACCACGTGTCAGGCCGGGCCGCATCGCCCACGCAAACGGTAGCGGTTTGACCGAGCCGGGCGAGGTTTTCGTTGATGCGGATGGCGCGGGTGGCATCCGATTCCAACGCAGTCACGTCCAGGTTGTCGGCGAGCTCCAACAGGTGGCCCGTCTTGCCGCCGGGCGCGGCGCAGGCGTCCAGAACGCGCTGGCCCGGCGCCACGTCGAGCAAGGCAGCCGCCAGTTGAGCGCCCGCGTCCTGCACGGAAACATCGCCTTCGGCAAAGCCCGGCAATTCGCTTACGGGGACGGCGCGCGCAAGGCGCACGGCCTGCTCGCCGATGCGCTCGGCATTGATGCCGGCTCCCGCCAGTCGCGCGAGGTAGGCGTCGATTGCAACGCGACGTGGGTTCACGCGCAGCACCATTGGCGGGCGACGGTTGCCGGCGGCGAGGATGCCTTGCCACGCGTCGGGATAGGCGCTGCGCACGGCGTCGATCCACCACTGCGGATAGTTGGTAGCGGCGACCGGGTCCGCTTGCATGGCCGCGACGAGTTCGCTCTGCTCACGCAGGAAACGCCGCAGCACGCCGTTGATCATGCCCTTGCCGTGCGCGAGCTTTGGGTCGGCCGAGGCCGCACGCACGGTCTGGTCGACCACGGTGAAGGGCGCGTACGGCGGCGGGCTGTCGAGCAACTGGGCGAGCGCGACGCGCAGCAGATTGGCGGCGCCTTCGGCGGGCGGGCGCGGGATCAGCGTGCGGATGAGCCAATCGGCGCTGCCGAGCCAACGCGTGGCGCGGTAGGCGAGGTCTTGCACGGCGCCACGTACCGGTGCCGGTTGGCCCTGGCACACGGCATCGATCGCCTGCGGCAGTGCCGTGCCTTGCCGCAACTTGCCCATCGCAACAGCTGCAAGCGATAGGGCATGGGCGAGGGAGTCGGGCGGCAGGCGCATCGGCGTAGAGGAATCAGGCAGGTGAAAAGCAACGAGCCCGCGATGGGCGGGCTCGTGCGGACTGCGGCAGTATAAAGGAAGCGCTTCGGCGCCCCGCGCTCAGGCCGGGTACTGCCCGGTTTGCGCCATGTGCATCAGGCGTGCAATGCGCTCTTCCGTGGCCGGGTGCGTGCTGAACAGGTTGGCCAAGCCACCGCCGTGCAGCGGGTTCATGATCATCATCTGCGCGGTGGCCGGGTGTGCCTCGGCGGCGGCGAATGGGATACCGGCGGCATAGCGGTGGATCTTGTCCAGCGCGGACGCCAGCGCCTGCGGGTCGCCGCTGATTTGGGCGCCGCCACGGTCGGCTTCAAATTCACGCGCGCGGGAGATCGCCATCTGGATCATCGCGGCCGCCAGGGGTGCGAGGATCGCCACCGCAATCCCGGCGATCGGGTTGGCCGGGCGGCCTTCGCTGTCGCGCCCACCGAAGAACACCGCAAAGTTGGCCAGCGCCGAAATTGCACCCGCCATGGTGGCCGAGATGGTGGAGATCAGGATGTCGCGGTGCTGCACGTGCGCCAGCTCGTGCGCCATCACGCCGCGCAATTCGCGCTCACTCAGGATGTTGAGGATGCCGGTGGTGGCTGCCACGGCGGCGTGCTCCGGGTTGCGGCCGGTGGCGAAGGCGTTGGGCTGGTCTTCTTGGATGAGGTAGACGCGTGGCATCGGCAGGCCGGCACGGCCCGCCAGCTCCTGCACCATCCGGTAGAACTGCGGCGCGCTGGTCTCGTTGACTTCCTGCGCGTTGTACATGCGCAGGACCATCTTGTCGGAGAACCAGTACGAGAAGAAATTCATGCCCAGCGCGAACAGCAGCGCCAGCATCATCCCGCTGCGTCCGCCGATCATGCCGCCGATGACGATGAACAGCGCGGTGATCGCTGCCATCAACATGAAGGTCTTGATCCAGTTGAACATGGGGGCGTGGCTCCTGTGAGTCTCGGGTTTATGAGTCTCTTAGATCGCGGTGATCGCCGAAAATTCAAGCATGTTGGCGATGCTTGCGCGATATTTCGCCGCAGTTGGCGCTTGAGTTCTTAGCGGGTGGTGAACGCCAGCCGCGCGCCCAGCCCAATGAAAGCGGTGCCGACCACACGGTCCAGCCAGCGCTTGATGCCGGGTTTGCCCGCCACGCGGCGCGTCACGCTGGCCGCGACCCACGCCACCAGGCTGTTCCACGCCGTCGACATCAGGATGAACACCGCGCCCAGCGCCAAGAACGCCGCGGCCTTGTGGCTGGCGTGCGGATCGACAAATTGCGGGAAGAAGGACAGGAAAAACAGCACGACCTTCGGATTCAGCACATTGGTGAGAAATCCCTGCATAAACAACGACTTGAGCGGTCGCGGGCGCTTGGCAATGGCCGCTTGTTCGGTCTCCGTATCGGCGGGGGTGTCATCGCGCTCAGGCGGCGCGAGCAGCATGCGGCCACCCAGGTAGATCAGATACGCCGCGCCCACCACTTTGATGACGGTGAACGCCACGGTGGATGCCGCCAGCAGCGCCGTCAGCCCGAACGCCACGGCCAAGACGTGCACGCAGCACCCGGCCGACATGCCCAACGACGACAGCAACCCCGCCGCGCGCCCCTGCGAAATGCTGCGCCCGACGATGTATGCCGTGTCTGGCCCCGGTGTCACATTCAACAGAAACACCGCCAGCATGAAGAGCGGCAGATTGACGATGCCCAGCGTAGTCATGGCGAAGTCCTCTCTACAGATTGGCGGAGCGACGGTTTATGCGCGAGAGTCGAAGCGCTGGCCCGGCTGGATCGCCAGCCCCTGCAGGAATTCCCGTGCGGGCAGGCGCTTGCCGCCCGGCTTCTGCAACTGTGTCACCCGCAGCGCACCGGCGCCGCAGGCGATGGTGACACCGTCGGCATTGGCGGCGAGCACCCTACCCGGTTCAGCGTCGGCTGGGCGATCGGCTAGGGCTTCCGCCTGCCAGAACTTGATCGTCACGCCATCGAGCACGGCCGATGCGCCCGGGAACGGATTGAACGCATGCACCTGGCGCAGCAGCGCGGCGGACTGGCGCGACCAATCGAGCGCGGCTTCGTCCTTGGCGATCTTCTCGGCGTAGGTGACGCCATCGGCCGGCTGCGGCGTGGCGGCGAGCTTGCCGTCCTGCGCCAGTTGGGTCAGCGCGTCCACCACCATGCGGCCGCCCAGCGCGGCCAACGTGTCGTGCAACGTGCCGGTGGTGTCGGTCAGGCCGATGGGCACGCGCTCCATCGAGATCATGTCGCCGGTATCCAGGCCCGCATCCATCTGCATGAGCGTGATGCCCGATTCGGCATCGCCGGCTTCAATGGCGCGGTGGATGGGCGCGGCGCCACGCCAGCGCGGCAGCAGCGAGGCGTGGATGTTAATGCAGCCAAAGCGTGGCAGTTCCAGCACGTCCTGCGGCAGGATCAGGCCGTAGGCAGCTACGACCATCACGTCGGGGCGCTGCGCGGCCAGCGCGTCGATGGCCTGGGCGGCTTCCTGCGGGTACTTGCCAGCGCGCCGCAGCGACGGCGGTTGCAGGATCGGGCCGAGGTCGTGCGACATGGCGTACTGCTTGACTGGGCTCGCTTGCAACTGCATACCGCGCCCCGCCGGGCGATCCGGCTGGCTGAGTACGGCAACGATGGGAAAACCGGCCTGGTGGATCGCCGCCAAGGCGATCTGCGCGAATTCAGGCGTGCCGGCAAACGCTACGCGAAGGGTGGACGTCATGGAGTGGAGAAACAGAAAAGCGCCACGGACAAGCGTAGCGCATCGGGCTTAACGGTGGCCGCGTTGGGGGGTGTCGGTCAGCGGGACGATGGGCTCGGGTGTGGGGAGCGCCTCTGTCATGCTGCTGCCGCGCCGCTGGAACAGCGAGAAGGTTTCGTTGGTATCGCCAGGGCGGCTGCCGCGCCACACCATCTCCCAGTCAGGGCCCTTGGGGCTGCGGCGGTGTTCGGCGGATTTGTCCAGCACCAGCATCAGATCGCAGGTGCGCGCGGCCGGGTTCGGGCGATGCGCTTCACCGGCGCCGCTGTGGCCCAGCAGCCACTTCACAGGGCGCACGCCAGTTTCGTAGTGCATCAGCGCGCGTTCGCTTTCGCCCATGCCGCGCGTGGCCACGCAGATCTGCGCAGACTGGAGCACCGGCTTGATCGCCTGGAACAGCGGGCGGTAGCTGCGTGCATCGTCCACCCACGGCATCAGCAGTGTGCCGAGCAGGCCCCACACCATGCCCAGCCCCGCCGCCCATGCCACGACGCCAGAACGCGCCGGCCGCAGCCAGACGCAGACGGCCCACAGCATCGTGATGCCCAGGGCCGACAGCACGGCGATAGGGTGGATCAGCATGTCGTAGGGCAGCGGAAGCACGCGGCCCAGCATCTTGGCCAGCCAGCCTGGCAGCAAGGCTCCGCCACCCGAGACCAGCGCGGTCCAGACGGCCCACACCACCAGCCCAAGCACGCTGAAGAGTGCCACCGAGGCGCTCCACGCGCGTGCACGCCACGCCGGCGGCACCAGCAACAGCATCGGCGCGCCCAACAGCGCCAGGGCGGGCTGCAGCGGCATCAGATACACATCGCGCAAGACGGCGGACCGCAGCACCACGGCAATCGTCACGAGCACGAACAGCGCCACGACCAGGTGCCCCTGATACGGCAACAGCCACGCCATGCGCGCACCACGTCCGCGTTGCCGTGCGAGCTTGTAGAGCGACACGCTCAGCACTGCCAGTGCCGGCCACACCGCGGGCGTACCGGTCAGGAAGATCGAGCGGATCGTCGTCGTGATCGAGCCGTTTTCGCCACCCAGGTGCGAGAAGCCAAAGAAGCGGCCCAGGTTGTTGACCCAGAACCATTCGATAAACAGGTCCGGCGACGCGCGCCAGAAAATGACCGGCCAGATCAGCAGCCAAGGCAACGCCACCAGTAGCGAGAGACCGTAGAAGCGCCACGCCTGGCGGCTACGGAAGTCCGGCAGCAACGCAATCGCCGCCAACACGCTCAGGGCGAACAGCCCCGGCACGAGCACGCCCTTGCCGAGGAACGCCACGCCGATACCGGTGCCGAACCACAACGCCGGGCGCAGCACGTTGACGCCGTCTGCACCGCCGGTCTCGCTCTCTTTGACAAAGCGCACGAGGCCATACAGCGCCATCGCCGTGCCCGCCAGTTGCGGCACATCGGCAATGAACTTGTGGACGTGCTCCACCAGCCCGATGCACCCGGCAAACAGCAGCAGCGCACCCAGGGCGTAGTCCCGCAGCGCAGCGCCGCCGGCATCCAGACCGGCTTCGCGGCGTGCGGCCAGCGTGAGGCCGGGTCGTCCGCGTGTCAGATCGGCGCCGATGCGCAGGCGCCAGTCACGCGCTTCCGTGCGCAGCAGGCGCCCTGTGCGCCAGACCGCCCAGCATGTCAGCGCCATCCAGAACAGCACCGCCACGCGCACGGCTTCGTGCGGCGGCATATCCGGCAGGGCCAGCGCGGCCAGCGCGCCGGTCCAGTACATCAACGGCGGCTTTTCGACGAATGGCTCGAAGGCGACGTTCGGAATGACCCAGTCGCCGCGCTCGATGATGTTGAGCACCACGCCGAACGAATACGGCTCATCCGCCTTCCACGGCGCGCGCCAGAACGTGCCCGCTACAAAGTACGCGCACAGCATCAGCACGACGACACTGCGCCAATGCCGGACCAACAGTGTCGACAGGCGGCGCGTGCGGGTATTCGCGCTGGCGTCGGCGGGGGCGGTTGGCGGCATCAGCAGGACGGGACCGGCTTGCGCGTCGGCGTCGGCAGACATGAAGGGTGGGTCAACGTTGATGCGCCACGTCGCGCTGGTGCTTCTTGAGCTTGGAGCGGATGCGCGTCTGCTTGAGCGGCGAGAGGTATTCGACAAACACCTTGCCCATCAGGTGATCCATCTCATGCTGAATGCACACGGCCAGCAGGCCGTCGGCGTCGAGCTCGTAGGTCTCGCCCTTTTCATTGAGGGCACGCACGCGCACACGGTCCGGGCGCTCCACCTTGTCGTAGATGTCGGGCACCGAGAGGCAGCCCTCGTCCCACACCTTGTGCTCATCACTTGCCCAGACAATCTCCGGGTTGATGAACACGAGCAGCGCGTCGCGCGACTCCGAGACGTCAATGGTGATCACGCGCTCATGCACGTCGACCTGCGTGGCGGCCAGGCCCACGCCCGGTGCCTCGTACATGGTCTCGGCCATGTCGGCTACAAGTTTGCGGATGCGGTCGTCCACGACGGCCACCGGTTTGGCCACTTTATGCAGCCGCGGATCAGGGTATTGCAGGATATTCAGTAGGGCCATGATGCTTGGCAACAACGGTTGCGGAAGGCCACGCCAACGAGGGGTTGCCTTCAATTGCGGTCGTTTGGAATGTCATGCAGAATCGGGGGCGCTATCCGCCACATGGCTTAGGACAAAGCCTGACGAATGTTTGATGCCTTACCCCTCCAGCTCCGACGCAGAACGCGTCGTAGCAGCGGCGGTCAGGCGTCGGACAGGCACGCGGACCACTCGCCGATTCTTCAAAGAATAATGCGCCATCGTAACACACCGATGCTCTTCAAGTTCGCCACGCAATCTGCCACGAAAGCGCGCCAGCCTTACGTTTGCGCCCTGTCGGCAGTTGCCGCGGCAGCGCTGTTCTGTACGGGCGCCGCACACGCCGCTGAGCGTACTGTGTCTCCCGAACAACAGGCGCAGGCAAGCGCGGCTGCGCAGGCGGGGATCCCCGAGTCAGAGCTCGCTGCCAGCGCGCCCGCGCAATACACCGTGCGCCGTGGCGACACGCTGTGGGCGATCTCCGGCAAATACCTCAAGCGGCCCTATCGGTGGCCCGAGCTCTGGGGCATGAACCGCGAGCAGATCCGTAACCCGCACCTGATCTATCCGGGGCAGGTTCTGTATCTGCACCACGCGAACGGCCGCGCGTGGCTGTCGAGCTCGCCGGCTTCGGCGGACGGCAGCACGGTGCGCTTGTCGCCGCACACCCGCGTGTCGGGTCAGGATGGCGACGCCATCTCCAGCATCCCCTCGGCTGCGATCGAGCCTTTCCTCACGCAGCCCATCGTCGTCGATGAGAAAACGCTGGCCACGCCGGCGCGTATCTTTGAACTGCCCGAGAGCCGCGTTTATCTGGGCAAGGGCGAAACCGCCTACGCACGTGGCTTGCCGGGCGATGACAGCGGCGCGCCAGGTGCCGAGTGGCAAGCCTATCGTCCGGTCAAACCGCTGAAAGACCCGGTCACCGGCCGCGTGCTGGGCTACGAAGCGGATTTCCTCGGCACGCTGCGCGTAGTGCGCGCCGCCACGGGCCCGCAAGCCGTGACCAAGATGGAGGTGCTGTCCTCCAAGGAAGAGATGGGTGTCGGCACGCAACTGATGCCGTTGCCGCCGCGCGTGCCCGTGCGCTATGTGCCACACGCGCCGGAGGGTAACGTGCACGGCGTGGTCGCCAAGGTAACGGGCGGCGTGCGCTTTGGCGGTGCGGATCAAGTGGTCGTGCTGAACATCGGCAGCCAACAGGGGCTGGAGCCGGGGCATGTGCTGGCGCTTTCGCGTGCGGGTGGCGTGGTCAAGGACCCGACTGCCGGCAACGAGCGCGTGCAGTTGCCGGAAGAGCGCTATGGGCTGGCATTCGTGTTCCGCGTGTTCCCGCACGTGGCCTATGCGCTGGTGACGGACGCCTCGAACACCGTGGAAGTTGGCGACGCCGTCAACAACCCCATGACGCAACCCTGATCGCCCAGATCGTTCATCCTGCAGTCCTGATTTGACCGATGCATCACAGGTCGCGGCGCACGCCGCGGCCGATTCCACCGATTCCCTCTCTTGCACACGCGATTCCGTAGAGCTGGCCGCGTGGCTGCGTCTGACTGAAACCCCAGGTGTTGGCCCGGTGGCTGCGCGGCAGTTGCTGGCAGCCTTCGGGTTGCCACAAGACATCTTCGCCCAGCCGTATGCGACGCTCGCCAAGGTGCTGCCCGAGCGGCAGGCGCGTGCGCTGCTGGCCGAGCCGGACGCAGCGCTGGCCGACCTCATCGCCCGCACCGTGGCGTGGGTGAACGAGCCCGGCAATGCCATCTTCACGTTGGCTGATCGTGGTTATCCACCCCGGCTGCTCGAACTGCCGGATCCGCCGACGCTGCTCTACGTCAAGGGCGATGCGGCGTTGCTGCGTGCCGCGGCAGTGGGTGTGGTGGGCGCGCGCAGCGCTACGGCGGCCGGTATCGACAATGCGCGAGCGTTTGCGCAGGCCCTGTCTGCCGCCAGCGTGACGGTGGTTTCTGGCCTGGCGCTTGGCATCGATGCCGCCGCACACGAGGGCGGCTTGGCCGGGCCGGGCAGCACCATCGCGGTCGTCGGCACGGGGTTGGATATTGTCTACCCGGCGCGCAATCGCGCGTTGGCGCACCGCATTGCCGAAGCCGGCGTCATCATCTCTGAATACCCGCTAGGCATGGGTGCGCGCGCGGAGAACTTCCCGCGCCGCAATCGACTGATTTCTGGGCTTGCGCGCGGGCTGCTGGTGGTGGAAGCCGCTGCGCAATCCGGTTCGCTCATCACCGCGCGGTTGGCAGCTGAGCAGGGGCGCGATGTGTTTGCGATCCCCGGGTCGATCCATTCGCCGCTAGCCAAGGGGTGCCACCTGTTGATCAAGCAGGGCGCCAAGCTGGTGGAAACTGCCGCCGATATCCTCGATGAACTGGGCTGGGGGCGAGCGGCCGCGCCCAAGTCGCGCGCCCAGCGCGCCGCGCCGGCTGCGGATGCCGTTGTGGAGCCGGCACCGGCTGCCCGTCCAGCGCCAACGGCTGCCGAAACCACGCTGCTCGATGCGCTCGGCTTCGACCCCGTCGACCTGGACACCTTGTGCGAGCGCACCGGCCAGGCGGCAGCAGCACTGTCAGCCCAGCTTCTGGCACTGGAACTGGACGGCCGCATCGAGCGCCAGCCCGGCGGGCGCTTCCTGCGGCTCCCGTAAGCTTTCCTACTTGCCGGTTTTTGGGGTGGAGGCCGGTGCCTCCTCGTGGCGTTGCTCGGCGGCGCGTTCTTGAGCAGCTTTGATCGCCTCCGAGGCAGTCTCCACGCCGGTCTTGATCACTTCACCGCCAGTTTCGACGCCGGTCTTGACGGCTTCGGCGGCGGTGCTGGTGGCGACCTCCCCGAGGGCTTTCGCCATTTCTCCAGCCGACTCGTTGATTTGCTCGGCCACCTTCTCCATGGCTTCGCTGGCTTGTTTGCCTGCTTCACCGGCTTCGCCGCCACCCTCGCCACCGCCTTCCGAGCCACCCGCCTTTCCACCGCCCTCTTTGCCGCCACTCTCGCCGCCACCTCCACTGCCGGCATTCAGGTGGATGGGCGAACCGTCCAAATCGAGTCGGTCATCGGCCTTCACGCTGACCTTGACACCCTTGAGCTCGATGCTGCCGTCGCTCTTGAGGGTGAGCGAGGCTTCGCCGCATTTGAGCGTCAGGGTTTGGCCGGCGCTGACCGTGTAGTCCTGCTGCACCGTCTTTTCGCCCGAGCCGTTGACGCTGATTTTGTAGTCTGAGCCGACCGTCTTCTCGCTGGAGCCCGCCACGCTGATCTTGTAGTCCGCGCCAACGGTCTTTTCGCTGGAGCCGCCTACGGTGGCTTTGTCGCCGCCGCCGACCTCTTTCTCGCTGGAGCCGCCGATGGTCTGCTTGATGCCGGCGCCAATGGCTTGGCTCAGGCCGGCGGAGATCATCTGGTTCACGCCACCGCCGATGGTCTCGATGAGCGCGCCGCCGATCGATGACGTCAGGCTCGATGCGATCGAGACGGCCGCCTCGCCGCCGATCGTGGTCACGGCGTCGTTGCCGATGTTGGTTTCCGAATCGTTGCCGATATGGGTTTGCGAGTCATTGCCAATGCGGGTTTCGGCGTCATTGCCGACATGCGTTTCGGAGTCGTTGCCGATGCGGGTCGAGGCATCGTTCTTGATGAGGCTGTTCATGTCGCGCTCGGCTTGCAGGTGGAATTCCTCCTGGCCGGGCTGGTCTTCGAAGCGCACGCCGTTGTAGTTGCTGGTCCCGCCGCCGATGGTGCGGCTGATGAGTCCGCTCTGCGTCGCGTTGCCGGGCAGTTCCCAGGGCGGACGCGTCAGGTTGTTGTACAGGCTGCCGATGATGAGCGGCCGATCCGGGTCGCCATTCAGGAAGTTGACGATGACCTCCTGCCCGATGCGCGGAATGTAGATGCCGCCAAAGTTCGAGCCGGCCCACGCCTGGCTCACGCGGACCCAGCAGGAGTCGGTTTCATCATTGCGGGCGTAGCGGTCCCAGTGGAAACGGACCTTGACGCGGCCGAACTCGTCGGTCCAGAGCTGCTGGCCGGCCGGGCCAACCACCATGGCCGTCTGCGTGCCGTTGGCGCGCGGCTTGGGTGTCAGGCGTGGCGGGCGGAAGACCTCGCTGGTCGGCTGAACGGTAAAGGTGTTGTCGAAGCGGTAGTCGGTGGCACCACTCTCTTCGCCGATTTCGCGGATCTCCAGCCGCGACGCGATGACGAAGTACTCGCGGTTGGCGGCTTCATGGCTGTGGCCCGTGAGGATGAATGTCTGGCCACAGGCCAGGCCTCGCACGTTGCCATCGCCATCGGCCCGGGCACCGGGCGCGCGCAACTCTTCCATGCGGGTGCGGCTGATGTGCGCAGCGTGCTGGCTGTCGGTGTAATCGCCGGGCCACTCGAAGACTTCGGTGTGCCCGAGTGCGGTATCGCGAGGCTGCTGATTGGCCGCTGCCAAGTTGGCGATGGGCCGGGTGAAGTCGAAATCATTCACCACCACGCGCCCCGGGTGCAGCGACTCGCGCACGCGGAAGCGGCGGATGGTCTCGGTGTCGGTTCGGTTGTCGGGCGGGGCATGCGAGAGCATGCGGTAGGCGAAGTTCTCCGAGCCGCGCAGCGCGCCTACGTGGTCGCACAGTACGAGCCGCTGCTTGCCGTCGCTGTATTCAAAGAACCAGTAGATGCCCCATTCCTCCATCAGACGCTGGATGAAATGGAAGTCGCTCTCCCCATATTGCACCTGGAACGCGCGCGGCTCGTTGTACTGGCTGTCGCCATTGGCCACGTATTTGCCGGCATCAAGCCGCTTCTCCACCGGAAACGGGTAATCCGCCAGCACGGCATCGATGATCTCGATGACGCTCTTGTCTTGGAAGATTTTGAAGTCCGTGGTTTGCGTGGCGAGCCACAGCCACGGGCGCAGCGTGATTTCGTAGACGTTGTAGCGCGCCTCGCGCCGCAGGAAGCTGGCGTCCGTCACCAGCCCGCTGATCTCGCGCACGCCCCCGCCCATGCCGTCCAGGCGGATGGACACGGTAAATGATTGGCCGATCAGTGCGCGCAGATCGAGGTTTGCGCTGGCCGCGAGTGGTACCACGTCGTCGCCCGGGGTGCGCAACTCTAGCGTGTAGGTGTCGAGCGTGCTCAGGCGCTCGGAGCCCCGCATGCGCAACAGCCGTAGCGCCGGTAAGCCAAGCAGACGCGGCATGGCAGGGCTGTCCACGGTGACGGTGTGGTCGGGGTGATCCACGGCGCGCGCGAGGGTTGCGGGAGTGCCGGGGCGGGATTCGGTGGCGGCGTCCAGCCACGCTACGGGCAGTTTCGGTTTCATCGGGGTCTCCTGGTCACGGATGTGACCGGGTATTGAAGCCCGTCCCGACGCGAATGGACATGCGGCGAAATCTAATTCTTGCGCGCGTTTCGGCAGCAAACGCTAAGCCAGTCACATGCTGCGGTGCATGGTTTGGCAATCTGGCTACAATGGGTCGCGCTGAATTCCCGCGTGACCCCATGCCGCTGCTCTCCCCCGACACCGACGCCATCACCCTGCACCAGCGCCTGCACGCCGGCCACCTGCTGGTCGCCTGCCTGTGCGCCGAGTGGTGTGGCACGTGCCGCAGCTACCGCGCGACCTTCACCGAGCTGGCGGCGCGGCACCCGGAATGCTGCTTTGTCTGGGTGGACGTGGAAGACCATGCAGACGCCCTCGGCGATTTCGACGTCGAGAACTTCCCGACCCTGCTGGTCCAAAGGGGGGGCGATGTGTTGTTTTTCGGCCCGGTCTTGCCCCATGCGGGCGTCGTCGAGGGATTGCTTTCACATGACTTGAACGACGCTCGGCCCGTAACGGCGGCGCCCGACTTGCGAAGCTGGCTGCTGGAATTGGCCTGATGGCGGGCCTTGACAGCGTCGTGCGATGCATGCGCCACTCTATTGCGCCTGAAAAGGAACCGCGCTTATGATTGGCGGCCAAATTTGGGGCAGGCGCGTTGCACGACCGCTTCGGCGCGTGTTTTGAATAGCGTCCGCAGGACTTGAAGTCGGCGGGCGTTGCCATAAGACTCTACAAAAACCGCGCGAATGGTCGCTATAGAAAGCGACTTCTTCTTTACCTGATTACTTGCGATCGCCAGGATCCGCTCACATGTCCAAGGCCCTCATCATTGCCGAAAAACCGTCGGTCGCCGCTGATATCGCGCGCGCGCTGGGTGGCTTCACCAAGCACGACGAGTACTTTGAGAGCGACGACTACGTCCTCTCCTCGGCGGTTGGCCACCTGGTCGAAATCGCTGCCCCCGATGAATACGAGGTCAAGCGCGGCAAATGGAGCTTCGCCCATCTGCCGGTGATCCCGCCGCACTTTGATCTGCGCCCGATCGCCAAGTCCGAATCGCGCCTGAAGGTGCTCACGCGCCTCATCAAGCGCAAAGACGTGACCAGCCTGATCAACGCCTGTGACGCGGGGCGCGAAGGTGAGCTGATCTTCCGCCTCATCGCGCAACACGCGAACACCAAGCTGCCGATCCAGCGCCTGTGGCTGCAGTCGATGACGCCGCAGTCCATCCGCGATGGTTTCGGCAAGCTGCGCAGCGACAAAGACATGATGCCGCTGGCCGACGCCGCCCGCTGCCGCTCCGAGGCCGACTGGCTGGTCGGCATCAACGGCACGCGCGCCATGACCGCTTTCAACAGCAAGGGCGGCGGCTTCTTCCTGACCACCGTGGGCCGCGTGCAGACGCCGACGCTGTCGATCGTGGTGGAGCGCGAAGAGAAGATCAAACGCTTCGTACCGCGCGACTACTGGGAAGTGCGCGCCGAGTTCATCGCCGCGGCGGGCCTGTACGAAGGCCGCTGGTTTGACCCGAAGTTCAAGAAGGACGAGTTCGATCCCGAGCGACGCGACTCGCGCCTGTGGAGCGAAGCCGAGGCGAAGAGCATCGTCGCCGCATGCCGCGACAAGACGGGCACCGTCACCGAAGAATCCAAGCCGTCGACGCAGATGTCGCCGGCGCTGTTCGACCTGACCAGCCTGCAGCGCGAGGCCAACGGCCGCTTCGGCTTCTCGGCCAAGAACACGCTGGGCCTGGCGCAGGCGCTGTATGAAAAGCACAAGGTGTTGACCTACCCTCGTACCGATTCGCGCGCGCTGCCCGAAGACTACATGGGCACGGTCAAGCAGACGCTGGACATGCTGGGCGAGAGCTCGCCCAACTACCTGACGCACGCGAAGAAGATTCTCGCCAACCAGTGGGTCAAGCCCAACAAGCGGATCTTCGACAACAGCAAGATCAGCGATCACTTCGCCATCATCCCGACGCTGCAGGCACCGAAGAACCTGTCGGAGCCGGAGCAGAAGCTGTACGACCTGGTGGTGCGCCGCTTCCTGGCGGTGTTCTTCCCGGCGGCCGAATACCAGGTCACCACGCGCGTGACCGAGGTGGCCGGGCATCACTTCAAGACCGAAGGCAAGGTGCTGGTGAACCCGGGCTGGCTGGTCGTCTACGGCCGCGAAGCGCAGGGCGAGGATGCCAACCTCGTACCGGTCGCCAAGGACGAGAAGGTCAAGACCGACAAGGTCGAGCCGGTGGGTCTGACCACCAAGCCGCCCGCACGCTACAACGAAGCGACGCTGCTCTCGGCCATGGAAGGTGCCGGCAAGCTGGTCGACGACGATGCGCTACGCGAAGCCATGGCCGGCAAGGGCCTGGGCACGCCTGCCACGCGCGCGGCCATCATCGAAGGGTTGCTGACGGAAAAGTACCTCGTGCGCGAAGGCCGCGAGCTGATCCCGACGGCCAAGGCCTTCCAGCTGATGACGCTGCTGCGCGGCCTGGGCGTGGAAGAACTGACGCAAGCCGAGCTGACCGGAGGCTGGGAGCACAAGCTCTCCCTCATCGAGCGCGGCCAGCTTGAGCGCGACGAGTTCATGCGCGAAATCGCGCAGATGACGCAGCAGATCGTCAAGCGCGCCAAGGAATACGACAGCGACACCATCCCCGGCGACTACGCGACGCTGGCCACGCCGTGCCCGCAGTGCGGTCACGTGGTCAAAGAGAACTACCGCCGCTTCGCCTGCAGCCACTGCGACTTCTCGATCAGCAAGATCCCGGGCGGCCGCCAGTTCGAGCTGGACGAGGTGGAAGAGCTGCTGATCAACAAGACCATCGGCCCGCTGCAGGGCTTCCGCAGCAAGATGGGCCGGCCGTTTGCCGCCATCCTCAAGCTGGCGCAGGAAGACGGCCAGTGGAAAATGGCGTTCGACTTCGGCCAGAACGAGGAAGAGGACGGCGAACCGGTCGACTTCACCGGCCAGGAAAGCGTCGGCCATTGCCCGAAGTGCAACGGCAACGTCTACGAGCACGGGTTGAAGTACGTGTGCGAGAACGCGGTGGCGCAGCCCAAGACGTGCGATTTCACCACCGGCAAGATCATCCTGCAGCAGGAGATCAGCCGCGAGCAACTGGGCAAGCTGCTGACCGACGGCAAGACGGATCTGCTGACCGGCTTCAAGTCGGCGCGCACGGGCCGCAACTTCAAGGCGTTCCTGGTGAAGCAGCCGGACGGCAAGATCGGCTTCGAATTCGAGCCGCGCGGTGAAGGCAAGGGCAAGCCCGGCGCCAAGACCGCAGCCAAGAAGACGACGGCCGCCGCCAAGACGCCTGCTGCCAAGAAGGCGCCAGCCAAGACTGCGGCCAAAACCGCCACGAAGACCGCCGCCAAGAAAGCCCCGGCACGCAAGAAGGCTGCTGAAGCCGAGACCGACGAGGAAAGCACCAGCGAAACCTGATCACGGTTTCATCGGCACCAATGCAAACGGGAGGACACTGTCCTCCCGTTTTGTTTTGGCGATGCGGTATCGGTGGTCGCGGCTTACGCGGCTTCGCTTAAGCCCCGGCCGGCGCGGGCCTCGCTTTGCTTCACTTCCATCGCCTGGGCCAGCATGTAGTCGATGAACGTGCGCACCTTGGTCGGCAGGAACTTGCGGCTCGGGTAAACCAGCGACAACGACCGGTGCGGCAGCTTGTACTGCGGCAGCACGCGCACCAGGCGCCCCGATTCCAGATCCGGCCGCGCCATGTAGGACGACAAAATGGCGATGCCCATGTCAGCCAGTACCGCACGGTGCATCAGTTCCGCATTGCTGGTCACCAGGGACGGCTGCACCGGTACGGCGATCGATTGGCCGTCGGGCGTCGACATCTCCCATTCATGACGCAGTTGCGGGTGCCACATGGCAATCACGCGGTGCTCGGCGATGTCTTCGGCGCGTTGTGGCGTGGAGTGCTGGCGCAGGTAGGCCGGTGTGGCGGCCATGATCATCTCGGCGGAGATCATCCGGCGCGCCACCAAGTGTGAGCCCAGGCCGAGCTCCGACACCATGA
Organism: Ralstonia sp. 25C; assembly: GCF_051904805.1. Lineage (NCBI taxonomy): Bacteria > Pseudomonadati > Pseudomonadota > Betaproteobacteria > Burkholderiales > Burkholderiaceae > Ralstonia > Ralstonia sp. 25C. Next base: position 2,181,698 of record NZ_CP196737.1, read on the forward strand.
TGCCGACGTCGCGGCCGTCTTCCACGATGTCGATCGGGCGATCGGACAGCGCCACGTCAAACGTGACTTCCGGGTAGAGCTGCTGGAAACGCGCCAGCAGCATCGGCAGCACGTGCAGCCCGAACATGACCGGCGCGACGATGCGCAAGCCCCCCACCAGCGCCTGGCTGCGCGAGGTGGCCAGCGATTCCGCCTCATCAATATCGAGCAGGATCTGCGCACAGCGTTGCAGGTAGGTTTCGCCCACGTCCGTCAGCGACAGGCTGCGCGTGGTGCGGTTGAGCAGGCGCGTGCCGAGGTGCGCTTCGAGATCGGCCACATAGCGCGTGACCACGGCATTGCTCATCGACAGATGCTGCGCCGCCCGGGCGAAGCTGCCGAGCTCCACCACCTTGGAGAACACCCGCATCGACTGCAAACGATCCATTCCAGCCTCTCACATGATTTGTTGTCGAAAATAGAACAAATCTGCGGACACGGCAAATATTTAATGGTGGTCTAAGCAATGTACTGTGCTGAGGCAGCGGCTAAATGTGAGTACGTGCTTATCTCGTGAGGCGCTTGTGGTCGACACTTTGTGGGTTTTGTCAGCGCAAGCGGGCATCCGACTTCTCACCGATTGACGCAGCAGCGGATTTGCGTCGAGACTCTATACCGAGCGGTATATTTTCGTGGATTCCATCTTGCGTGTGGTCACGTTCTGCGCGGATTTTGGGTGGAACACGGTTTTGCGCAAATCGATGCGGCGGTCGCAGCGCACCCCCGCCATACTCGAAGGATGGATGCCACGAAACCCGACCCGCATGAGCGCCCCGACACGAGGGTTGCCATCACGGCCAAGGCGTCGCGCTGCGATGCCGACCGCCCAGGAGACACCATATGACCATCCAGAACCGCGACCCGGTCCATTACTTGGCGGGCGAAATGCCGTTGCATCGGTATTGCGCCCACCATGCGCAACAGACGCCAGAGCGGATCGCCCTGCTGTGGTATGGCCGCACGATCTGCTGGCGCGAGCTGGATCAGCTGTCAACGCGTCTGGCGGTGCAACTGCGGCGCCTGGGCGTGACGCGCGGCGATCGCGTGGCGCTGTTTCTGCACAACTGTCCGCAGGCCATCCTGGCGCATCTGGCCACGGCCAAGTTGGGTGGCATCGTCGTGCCGTGCGGGCCGCTGTCGCGCCAACATGAACTGCGCGACCAACTGGCCGATTGCGGTGCGAAAGTGCTGGTGGCCGCCGCGGACCTCATGCCGATCGTCGAGGCCGCGCGGCCTGGCACCGCCGTCGCCAACGTGATCACCACGCGCTATGCCGATCTTCAACCCGCGCAGCCCGCCTGCCGCAAGGCGCTGGCTGTGCCGCCGGAGTTGATTGCCGCGGACGCCTCGTCGGCGCCGCCGCCCAAGAGCAAGCCGGGGGCCGCGCAGCGCGATCTGATGCAACTGCTGGCCGAGCCCGTGGACGTGGCCGAGCGCGATGCCGTGACCGCCATCCCCGTCGACCTCGACGAGGTGGCGCTGATGGTCTACACCTCCGGCACCACCGGCCGCCCAAAGGGCGCCATGCTCACGCACCGCAACGCGCTGTACAAGACCGCCGTAACGGTGCAGGTGAGCGGCATTCAGGCGTCGGACGTGATGCTGGCGGTGGCGCCGCTGTCGCACATCGCGGGCATGCTGATGGGCATGAACGTGATGTTGTACGCCGGCGCGCCCACCATCCTGCTCTACCGCTTCGACCCGCTGGCCGTGCTGCAGGCCATCGACCGCTACCGCGTCACCCGCTGGTACAGCATGACGCCGATGAACCTGGCGGTGATGGCCCACCCTGACGCCGCGCAGTACCGCATGGAATCACTCGTCGCCAACCCGTGTACCAGTTTTGGCGTGACGCTGACCGAAGCGATTGCCGAGCAATGGCGTGCCTTCGCCGGCCCGCAGTGCCGCATCTACGAAGCGGCCTATGGCCTGTCGGAAACGCACACCTGCGACGCCATCACCCCCGCCGATGCGCCGCGCTGGGGCTGGCACGGCAGGATCGTGCCGCAGACCGAGGTCCGCATCGTCGACCTGCATACCGGCGCGGAACTGCCGCCGGGCCAGTCCGGCGAAATCACGATTCGCAGCCCTGGCGTCTTCCGCGGCTATTGGCAGCGCGACGACGCTACGCGTGCGGCCATCCACAACGGCTTTTTGCGCACCGGCGACATCGGGCAGGTGTCGCCCGACGGGTACCTGCAATGGCAGGGCCGTATCAAAGAGATGATCAAGGTGTCCGGCTACAGCGTGTTTCCTGAAGACGTGGAGGCACTGCTGTCGCGCCACCCCGGCATTCGCCAGGTGGCCGTGACGCCGATTCCCGATCCGGACAAGGGTGAAGTCGTCTGCGCGCACGTGGTGCCGATGAGCGGCGTGACGCTCTCGGAGGCGGAGCTGATTGCCTGGTCGCGCGACAACATGGCGCCGTACAAGGTGCCGAGGCGCGTGAAATTCCACGATGCGCTGCCCGCCACCGCCACGGGCAAGGTGCTCCGGCGATTGCTGCGCGAAGAAGCGATCGCCGCCTGAAAACAAAACGGCCGCCCAGTTCTGGCGGCCGCTTTGTTGTAGGTAGCTAGGTCTGCACGAAGCGTTTCTGTCGGGCGATGCTCATCAGAATCCCGATGCCCATGCCCAGCGTGACCAGCGCTGTCCCTCCATAACTGATCAGCGGCAAGGGCACCCCCACCACCGGCAGAATCCCACTGACCATGCCCATGTTGACGAAGGCATAGGTAAAGAAGATCAGCGTGATCGAGCCGGCCAGCAGGCGCCCGAACAGCGTGCCCGCATTGGCGGCGATGAAGAGCCCGCGCAGGATCAGCAACAGGTACAGGAACAGCAGGATGCCGTTGCCCACCAGGCCGAATTCTTCGGAATACACCGCGAAGATGAAGTCGGTGTGCTTCTCGGGGATAAACTCCAGGTGGGTTTGCGTGCCCTTGAGCCAGCCCTTGCCCGTCACCCCGCCCGAGCCGATGGCGATGATCGATTGGATGGTGTGGAAGCCCTTGCCCAGCGGGTCGGTGGTCGGATCCAGCAACGTGCACACGCGGTGCTGCTGGTAGTCGTGCAGGATGGGCCAGTTCACGCCCGGCGCACAGATACGCGACTCGAACGACACCACCAGCGTGATCGCCGTGACTGCAATCACCAGCACCGGCACGATCAGCCGCCACGACAGGCCGGCAAAGTAGATCACGTAGATACCCGCCGCGAGCACCAGCAACGCGGTGCCCAGGTCCGGCTGCTTGGCGATCAGGCCCACGGGAATCAGCAGCAGCACGGCCGCCGCGAGGTAGTCATACCAGTGGATCACCCCCTCCCGCTTCTGGAAGTACCACGCCAGCATCAGCGGCATGGCGATCTTCATGATCTCGGAGGGCTGCACCACCACGCCGATGTTGAGCCAGCGCCGCGCGCCCTTGCGGATCAGCCCGAACGCCGCCACGCCGATCAGCAGCGCCACACCCACGGTATAGAGCGGCACGGCAAAGCGCATCAGCGTCTGCTGCGGCAGGTTGGCGATGATCCACATCAGTACGAACGACAGCAGGATGTTGCGGACCTGGTCTTCCACCCGGCCTGGCATGTCGATGGCCGCCGAGTACAGCGCGATCAGCCCCGTGCCCAGCAGCAGAAAGACGATCAGCGCCAGCGGCCCGTCAAAGCCGGTGAATAGCGACTTGATGACGTTGAAGATGCGGCGCTTGTCCAGCTTATCCATGGGGTGTCTCCAAGCGCGTGAATCAGGGCGTGGCCGGCGCCGGTTTGGGCGTCGGCTTCTGCACCGGCTTTGGTGCAGGTTTGTTGCCGGGTTTGGCCTCTTTCGTGCCCTTCGGCGTGGTCGCGGGCGTCGAGGCCGGCGCTGCGGCGTTGCCGCGTCCACGCGGCGGCAGTTCGGGGGCGGGCTGGGCGTGCGACAGCGCCTGCAGCACCTGGGCATCCAGCGTGGCCGGGGCGATGGCCTCCGCGCTGGTGCCGGCCTCGCGCAAGGCGGGCGCCACCAAGTCCGGCGACATGGCCGGTGTGGCGCGCGGTGTGCTGGCCGCAGCCGACGATGCAGCGGGCGCCGAAGCGGTTGTCGCGCCACTCGAGGTGGACGCCGTCACCGCCGAAGCCGCCGCGACATCGGACGCAGCCTGTGCCGCCGCTTCCGCCGCGGCTTGCGGGGTGGCGGTCGCGCTGGCAATGGTGGCCGTCTTGCCGGTCGAGAACACGCTCGGCGTACTCACCGGCGGTTGTGGCTGCGGCTTGGGTGCCGTGGCGGCCAGTTCCGCGGGCCACTTGCCGGTCAGGTAGTAATCCATGACGGCCCGTGCGATCGGTGCGGCCGACGCGGCGCCAAAACCAGCGTTTTCCACAATCAGCGCCAGGGCGATCTTCGGATGGTCGGCCGGGGCAAACGCCTCGAAGAGTGCGTGGTCACGCTTGCTTTCGGGCAGCGCGTGGTGGCTGTATTTCTCGTTCTTGCCCAGCGAGTACACCTGCGCCGTCCCCGTCTTGCCCGCCGACACATACTGCGCACCGATGAATGCCTTGGCCGCCGTCCCCGCCTGGTTCACGCCCACCATGGCGTGTTTGATCACGTCGATGTTCGACTGCTTGAGCGGAATGCGGTAGCTCTCGGTCGGCACCGTCAGCGCGCGTGCCTTGGACAGCGAATCCTCCACAGCCTTCACCAGGTGGGGCTTCATCACCACACCGTTGTTGGCCAGCGTCGACACCGCGTGCGCGAGCTGCAGGATGGTGAAGTTGTTGTAGCCCTGGCCGATACCCAGCGAAATCGTTTCACCGTCGTACCACTTCTGCTGCTCGGGGCGCTTGTAGGCTTTGCGCTTCCATTCGGTGGACGGCAGGATGCCGGTGCGCTCGCCTTCAATGTCGATGCCCGTGACTTGCCCGAAGCCCAGCGGCTTCATGAAGTCGTGGATGGCATTGACGCCCATGTCGTTGGCGAGCTTGTAGTAGTACGTGTCGCACGACGCCACGATGGAGCGGTACATGTTGACCCAGCCGTGGCCGCCAGGGGCATCGTCGCGGAACGTGTGGTTGCCCAGCGTGAACGACCCCGGATCGGCCATGCCCCATTGCGGCGTGCGCTTGCCAAGTTCCAGCGCGGCGAGCGCCATGAACGGCTTGTAGGTCGAACCCGGCGGATACGTGCCGCGCAGCGGACGGTTCAGCAGGGGCTTGTCCGGCGAGTTATTCAGCTCGTTCCAAGAAGTGCTGTCGATGCCTTCGACGAACATGTTCGGGTCGAACGTCGGCTTGGACACGAAGGCGAGGATGTCGCCCGTCTCCGGTTCGATCGCCACCAGCGCGCCGCGGCGGTTGCCGAAGAGCTGCTCGGCCAAGCGCTGCAGGTTGATGTCGAGCGACAGGATCAGGTTGTTGCCCGGCGTCGCCTGCGAGGTCGAGAGCGTACGGATCGGTCGGCCGCCCGCGCTCACTTCCACCTCTTCGTAGCCGGTCAGGCCGTGCAGCTCGGTCTCGTAGCTCTGCTCGATGCCGACCTTGCCGATGTATTCAGTGCCGCTGTAATTGTTGGCGTCCTTGCGCGGGTCGTACGTGACATTGGGCTGGCTGTTAGCCTCGCTCATGTTGTCGATGCGGTCCAGGTCGCGCTCGGAGATCCGCCCGATGTAGCCGATCACGTGCGACGCCGATTCGCCCAGCGGGTACTGGCGGAACAAGCGCGCGTGCACATCCACGCCCGGAAAGCGGAAGCGCTGCGCCGAAAAGCGTGCGACTTCCTGATCGGTGAGCTGGCTGCGGATCGGCAGGCTTTCAAAGCTGCGCGCATCTTCCATCAGGCGCTTGAAGCGGCGGCGATCGCGCGGCTGGATGTCGACCACCTGCGCGAGCTGGTCGATGGTGTTGTCCAGCGTGTCCTGCAGCTTGGACGGCGTGATCTCCAGCGTGTACGCCGAGTAGTTGCGCGCCAGCACCACGCCGTTGCGGTCCATGATGATGCCGCGGTTGGGCTCGATGGGCGCCACCGAGATGCGGTTGTCTTCCGCCTTGGCCGAGTACTGCTCGTGCTTGACCTGTTGCAGCCAGAAGAAGCGCGCCAACAGCAGTCCGAAGCAGACCACCACGAACAGCGCAGCCGCCGCCAGCCGCAGGCGGAAGCGCGACAGCTCCTGTTCGACGTTGCGGATTTCAGTCATGCGGAACGACCCAGACGGCGCATCAGATGGGGCGCCTTAAATCGGCCGGGTTTCGTCAACGCTTTCCGGGCGCCGCTGCGGCGCCAGCAGAATCGCATTCGCGAACGGCCACAGGGCAGCTTCGATCAGCGGCGGCAGGATGACCTGCCAGTCCGGCAGGTGCGCGCCCATCAGCAGGCGGATGACGATCGGCACTGCGTGGGCCAGCACCAGCAGCGGCAGCACATGCAGCGCCTGTGACAGCACCGAGAACCACAGCACGCGCCGGTGGATCGTGATCGCAAAGTACGACAGCAGCGTGTAGGCCATCGCGTGCTCGCCCAGCAGGCGCGCCTCGTGCACGTCCATCAGCAGGCCCAGCAGGAAGGCCACCACCATGCCCACGCGGCGCGGCTGGTGGATGTTCCAGAACACCAGCACCAGCGCCACTAGATCGGGAATCCACTGCATGTGGCCCCAGGGCATCAGGTTGAACAGGAACGCCAGCACAAAGCTGAAGGCGATGAAGCCCGGGTTGACCGGGCGCAGCAGGTATTGGGGCGAGTTCATGGTCGATGGCCTCGCTTAGCGTTTGGCGGCCGCATCCGCGGTATCCAGCGGATTGCCGTCGGCATCAGTCGGGCGCGGCGGCGTGGTGTTCTCATCGGGGGCCGGCGTGGGCGCGGGCACATTGGCTTCGGCAGCGGCGCGCGCGGCGCGTTCCTTCTCTTCGCGGGCGTCACGTGCGGCGTTCTTGCCCTTGGCCGCAGGCGGCGGTGCCAGATCCGTCGGCGGCGGGAAGCCCGATTCGTACTTCACGATCAGCAGATGCCGGTTGCTGCGGATGCCAGCTACCGGCTCGCAGATCACGCGCGAGAACGCGGTGTCCGCCTTGCGCTCGATCTGCGAAATGCGCGCCACCGGCAAGCCCGCCGGATAGACGCCGTCCAAGCCCGAGGTCACCAGCAGGTCGCCCTGCTGCAAATCTGCCGAGGCGGCCATGAAGCGCAGGTCCAGCGCGCCCGGGCGGGCTCCGCCAAACGCCACGCTGCGCAGGCCGTTGCGCACCACTTCCACGGGGATCGCCTGATCCTTGTCGGTCAGCAGCGTGACTTGCGATTCGAACAGCGACACACGCGTCACCTGCCCCACCACACCGCGATCATCGATCACCGGATAGCCGGCGCGCACGCCATCCTTGGAGCCGCGGTCGATCACGATGCGCTGGGTGTACGGATCGCGTGCTTCGTAGAGGACTTCCGCCGGCACGGTGGGCACGGCGGCGTGCTGCTTCAGGTTGAGCAGCGTGCGCAGGTTACGGTTTTCCACTTCGAGCTGCGAGGCGCGCAACGATTGCTGCGCCTGAGCAACCGCCGATTCGCGCAGGGTGCGGTTGTCGGTGGCGAGCTTGGTGGAGGATTGCGTGTAGTCCAGCGCGGCGCGGACCGTGTCGCGCGGAATCAGCACCACGCGCTCGACGGGGTACAGCACCACCGACACAACCTGCCGGACGACGCCGAGCACCGACATGCGGGCATCGACCACCAGCAGCATGAGCGCAAGCGCAAGCAGGGCGACCAGCCGCGCGGTGGCGGACGGGCCCTGCTTGAAGAGGGGCGGCGGGGAGTAATCCATGACCCGGACGCTTCAGATGGACACGGCAGGCGCGCGATGGACGCGATCGGCCTGCCGGTAACAGATTGGGAGTGTCGCTGGTGCGGTGCTGGTGCCCGGGGCGGGCGGAGCACGGCGCACCGGCGCGTGACGCATCGTCAGCGGCTCACCGCTGCCGCAGTGGCAGCAACGTGTGCGAACAGCGGCTGACGAGCGTGGCGCATGGTCCCGTTATTCGTACGAGAAGATGCTGCCGAGCTTGTCCATGCGCTCCAGCGCCATGCCCGAGCCGCGCACCACGCAGGTCAGCGGGTCTTCGGCCACCAGCACCGGCAGGCCGGTTTCTTCGGCCAGCAGGCGGTCCAGGTCGCGCAGCAGCGCGCCGCCGCCCGTGAGCATCATGCCGCGCTCGGCAATGTCGGCGCCCAGTTCCGGCGGGGTCTGTTCCAGCGCGATCTTCACCGACGACACGATCTGGTTCAGCGGATCGGTCAGCGCTTCCAGGATTTCGTTGGACGACACCGTGAACGCGCGCGGAATGCCTTCCGATAGGTTGCGACCCTTCACTTCCATCTCACGCACTTCCGAACCCGGGAAGGCCGAGCCGATTTCCTTCTTGATGGCTTCAGCGGTCTGCTCGCCGATCAGCATGCCGTAGTTGCGGCGGATGTAGTTGACGATGGCCTCGTCGAACTTGTCGCCGCCCACGCGCACGCTGCCCTTGTAGACCATGCCGCCCAGCGAGATGATGCCCACCTCGGTGGTGCCGCCGCCGATATCCACCACCATCGAGCCCGACGGCTCCGACACCGGCAGGCCAGCGCCAATCGCGGCGGCCATCGGCTCTTCGATCAGGTAGACCTGCGATGCACCGGCGCCCAGCGCCGATTCACGGATGGCGCGGCGCTCAACCTGGGTCGAGCCGCACGGCACGCAGATGATGATGCGCGGGCTCGGACGCAGCAGCTTGCTGTCGTGCACCATCTTGATGAACTGCTTGAGCATCTGCTCGGTGACGGTGAAGTCGGCGATCACGCCGTCTTTCATCGGGCGAATGGCTTCGATGTTGCCCGGCACCTTGCCCAGCATCTGCTTGGCTTCCTTACCGACGGCCTGGATGGTCTTCTTGGCGCTCGGGCCGCCTTCCTGGCGAATGGCCACCACCGACGGCTCATCCAGGACGATGCCCTTGTCGCGGACGTAGATCAGGGTATTGGCGGTGCCGAGGTCGATCGCGAGATCGTTGGAGAAATAGCTGCGCAGAAAGCCGAACATCGAGTTGAATCCTGTTTTCGAGTCATGGGCGGCCCAGCAGCCGGATCACGGTGCAACGGCTGCACCGATGCGCGGACCTCGCGTGGGCTAGTGCCATGCGGTCCGATCCTGCTACTACGCTCCCGGGAATGTGTCGCGGGCTCCGTGGGGATCGGCGGTGGGGTGCCGTGGCACTGGCCATCCTGCCGGTGAGCCGCCCGGAGGGGGCGGTCCCAAGGAACCTTTGATTAAGTGTCGCCAGATGCTGACGGCGCCGTAGCCGGGAGGTTCCCGGTCACTTAATCAGAGGGTCCGTGGCTGCACGAAGTCGCCTGCTGACTTAGAAATTTAGTCGGCAATCATACCTTATAATTCGTGCTTTCTGCGGGTATTCGGGGGGCGTTTACCTCCAAATTTGCGGCCAATCGGCACACTCGGGGCCCGCCTGCGCGTGCGTTGCGCGCAGTACCCGTCGCTTGACCGCCGCGCATGCTGCCCGCCCGCCGCTGCACTCACTGATCCACTCCGATGGCACTCGAACTCTCCGACGTCAAACGCATCGCCCACCTGGCCCGCATCGAAGTCTCCGACGGCGAAGCCGCGCAGACGCTCACGCAGCTCAACCAGTTCTTTTCGCTGGTCGAGCAGATGCAGGCCGTGGACACCACCGGCATCGAGCCGATGGCCCACCCGATCGAGCAAGTCCAGGTGCAGGCCCAGCGCCTGCGTGACGATGCCGTGACCGAGCCCGACCGCCGCGCCGACTACCAGCAATGCGCCCCGGCCACCGAAGCCGGCCTCTACCTCGTGCCCAAGGTGATCGAGTAATCCGCGGTAATTCGCGCGAACCTGCATTAACGGCGCGCTGGCGCCAGTCTTGAGCCCACCCTATTCGACGTCGCCGGCCGCTGCCGGCAGCCTATCCGAACGTATTCGATGACCGCATCCACGATCAAAGCCCTGTCTGCCCAGCTCGCCGCCCGTGAGGTTTCGGCGGTGGAACTGGCGCGCCACTACCTGTCGCGCATCGAGGCCGGCGCGCACCTCAACGCCTTCACGCATGTCGATGCCGAGGCAACGCTTGCCCAGGCGCAGGCTGCCGACGCGCGCATCGCGGCCGGCAACGCGGGCCCGCTTGCCGGCGTGCCGGTCGCACACAAGGACGTGTTTGTCACCCGTGGCTGGCGCGCCACGGCGGGCTCCAAGATGCTGGGTAACTACACCAGCCCGTTCGACGCCACCGTGGTTGAACGCCTGGGCGCCGCCGGCATGGTGACGCTGGGCAAGACGAACATGGACGAGTTCGCGATGGGCTCGTCCAACGAGAACTCGGCGTTTGGCCCGGTCAAGAATCCGTGGAACGTCGAATACGTGCCGGGCGGCTCGTCGGGTGGCTCGGCGGCGGCGGTGGCGGGCGATCTGGCCCCCGCTGCAACGGGTACGGACACGGGCGGGTCGATCCGCCAGCCGGCATCGTTCTCGGGCATCACGGGCATCAAGCCGACGTACGGGCGCGTGTCGCGCTACGGCATGATCGCCTTCGCCTCGTCGCTGGACCAGGGCGGCCCGATGGCGCGTACCGCTGAGGATTGCGCCCTGCTGCTGTCTGCCATGGCCGGCTTTGACCCGCGCGATTCCACCAGCCTGGAACCGGGCCGCGGCGGCGATACGGAAGATTTCAGCCGTCTGCTCGGCCAGCCGCTGCAAGGCGCGGATGCTGCGCGCCCGCTGGCCGGCCTGCGCATCGGCCTGCCCAAGGAATATTTCGGCGAAGGCCTGGCCGACGATGTGCGCACCACGGTGCGCGCCGCGCTGGCCGAGCTGGAAAAGCTCGGCGCCACGCTGGTCGATATCAGCCTGCCCAAGACCGAGCTGTCGATCCCGACGTACTACGTGATCGCCCCGGCCGAGGCGTCGTCCAACCTGTCGCGCTTTGACGGCGTGCGCTATGGCCACCGCGCGGCGGAATACCGCGATCTGGAGGACATGTACAAGAAGAGCCGTGCTGAAGGCTTCGGCTGGGAGGTCAAGCGCCGCATCCTGGTGGGTGCGTACGTGCTGTCGCATGGCTATTACGACGCCTACTACCTGCAGGCGCAGAAGATCCGCCGCATCATCGCGCAGGATTTCCAGAACGCCCTGGCCGGCGACAACCGTCAATGCGACGTGATCATGGGCCCGGTGGCGCCCACCGTTGCCTGGAAATTGGGGGAGAAGAGCGACGATCCGGTGCAGATGTACCTGGAAGACATCTTCACGCTGTCGACCAGCCTGGCCGGCCTGCCGGGCATGAGCGTGCCGGCCGGTTTTGGCGCAAACGGTCTGCCGGTTGGCTTGCAGATCATCGGCAACTATTTTGAAGAGGCACGCATGCTGCAGATTGCGCATGCGTTCCAGCAGGCGACCGACTGGCACACCCGCCAGCCGGCCGCCTGAGGGGCTGCGGGCGGCACAACGGGGATGGCGGAGGCGATCATGGCACGGCACGTCTGCAAGAGCGGGGTGGTGGCGTTATCCGCCGTGATACTGGCTGGCTGCAGCGTGATCCCGCTGCCTTCGCTGCCGGGCATTCCCGGCCTCGGACGGCCGTCCGCGACCAAGCCGCCGCCGATTTCCGACCGCGGCATCGATATCAACGGTTATTGCAGCCAGACCGAGGAAGATGGCTTCCGCGAGCAGGCGACACTCACGGTGGCCGACAACAACGTCAACGCGATGCAATGGCAGCTGTGGGTCGGCCGGCGCGGTTCGTGCAGGTTTGACCTGTTCGACCTTCGAGCAGACCAAGCGCCGCCCGAGCATCGAGTTGCGCGAGCGTAATGGCAGCTGCAAGTTGATGGTCTGGCAGGACCCGCGTCGCGTGACCCTGGCGCACGCCAACTGTGAGGCGCACTGCACGCCCGGTATCTACGAAGAAGCGTGGCCGGTGATGTTCGATCCGCAGACGGGCCAGTGCGCCCGGAATGCCCGGTGATGCGTGCATCGCTTCGTACGCTGGTCGCCCTGACCTGCGCCGCGCTGGCGCTGCACGCGTTTGCCCAGCCAACACCGGATGCCGAAGGTGGCTTGCCGGATATGCCGGCAGCGCGCGCACCGTCGTCGTCGGAGCTAGGTGTGCAAACGGTGGAGATTCCGCGCGCGGCCATGAAAGACGCTGAAGATGCGCCGCCCACGCTGACCGCCTACTGGGTGACCTCGCCGGCCAAGGCTCCAGGGGCTGGTGCGCCGGTCGTGATCGCCCTGCACGGTTGCAGCGGTTTGTACACGCAGGCCGGTGCGGATGCGAAGGCGCTGGGTGCGCGGTATCGCGGTTATGCGCAGTGGCTGGGCGCACGCGGGTACGCGGTGGTGTTTCCCGACAGCTTCGGGCCGCGCGGCAAGCCGCATGGCATCTGCACCGAACGCTATGCCGCGCGCGACATCAGCGGGGCCGTGCGGCGCGCCGACGTGCTGGCGACGATCCGCTGGGTCGCCACGCAACCGGGTGTGGACGCGCGCCGCATCGTGCTGCTGGGGTGGTCGAACGGCGCGCAAGCCGTGCTGGACACGGTGGATGGCAGCCGCCCTTGGCCCGCCGATACACCGACGGTAGATCGTGCCGTAGCGTTCTATCCCGGCTGCGCCTCTGCGCAGCAGCGACCGGACTATCGGTTGAACACGCCGTTGCTGCTGCTGGCCGGCGCCAACGACGACTGGACGCCCGTTGACCACTGCCAAGCGTTGCAGACCGCCGTGCTGGCGCGTCAGCCGCAAGCGCGTTTTGCGCTGGAGTTGTTCGATGGCGCGTACCACGGCTTTGATGGCACCGCGCCGGTGAAGGAGCGCAGCGGCATCCCGAATGGCCGCCGCCATGGCGTTGTGACCGTTGGCGGCGACCCGGCTGCGCGTGAAGCGGCTTTCACGAAGCTGGCCGCGTGGCTGCAAGCGCCGCGCCCCTGATCGCAGCAAGACATGAACATCTGAATACCTGAGTACCTAGACATTCACACCACAACAATCGACAGGACACACGCAACATGCAATGGGAAGTGGTGATCGGCCTCGAAACGCACACGCAGCTCTCGACGGTCTCGAAGATTTTCTCTGGCGCCTCCACCGCATTCGGTGCTGAGCCCAACACGCAGGCCGCGCCGGTGGATCTGGCATTGCCGGGCGTGCTGCCGGTGCTGAACAAGGGCGCCGTTGAGCGCGCCATTACGTTCGGCTTGGCCATCGGCGCCAAGATCGCGCCCAAGAGCATCTTCGCGCGTAAGAATTACTTCTACCCCGATCTGCCCAAGGGCTACCAGATCAGCCAGTTCGAGATTCCGGTGGTGCAGGGCGGCACGCTGACCATCCAGGTGGAGGGCAAGAACGGCCAGCCCGGGTATGAGAAGACCGTGCAGCTGACGCGCGCGCACCTGGAAGAAGACGCCGGCAAATCGCTGCACGAAGACTTCGCAGGCATGACGGGTATCGACCTGAACCGCGCCGGCACGCCGCTACTGGAAATCGTGACCGAGCCCGACATGCGCAGCGCCGCCGAAGCCGTGGCCTACGCCAAGGCCCTGCACGCACTGGTGATGTGGCTGGGCATCTGCGACGGCAACATGCAGGAAGGCAGCTTCCGCTGCGACGCCAACGTGTCGGTGCGCCCGGGCCCGGATGCGCCGTACGGCACGCGCTGCGAGATCAAGAACCTGAACTCGTTCCGCTTCCTGGAAGAGGCGATCAACTACGAAGTGCGCCGCCAGATCGAGCTGATCGAAGACGGCGGCACCGTGGTGCAGGAAACCCGCCTGTACGACCCGGACCGCAAGGAAACGCGCTCGATGCGCAGCAAGGAAGACGCGCAGGATTACCGCTACTTCCCGGACCCCGACCTGCTGCCGCTCGTCATCGGCGACGATTGGATCGACCGCGTGCGCGCCACCCTGCCAGAGCTGCCCGCTGCGATGGCCGCGCGCTTCGAGTCGGCCTATGGGCTGCCGAAGTACGACGCGAGCATCCTGACCGCCACCAAGGCAACGGCTGCGTACTTCGAAGCGGTGGTGGCCGACGCGGGTGCTGCGAACGCCAAGGCCGCCGCCAACTGGATCATGGGCGAGGTCGCCTCGAACCTGAACCGTGCCGATCTGGAGATCGATGCGGCACCGGTCAAGCCTGCGCAACTGGCCAAGCTGCTCGCGCGCATTGCTGACGGCACGATCTCGAACAACACCGCCAAGAAGGACGTCTTCCCCGCCATGTGGGCCGGCGAAAGCAATGGCGACGCCGACGCGATCATCACCGAGAAGGGCCTGAAGCAGATGTCGGATTCCGGCGAGCTGGAGAAGATCATCGACGACGTGCTGGCGGCCAATGCCAAGTCGGTCGAGGAATTCCGCGCGGGTAAGGAAAAGGCGTTCAACGCGCTGGTCGGCCAGGCCATGAAGGCCACACGCGGCAAGGCCAACCCCGCACAAGTGAATGATCTGTTGAAGAAGAAACTCGGCGCAGCCTGATGAGCACCTCCACGATGAACGCACAAGACGTCGCCAACTACCTGCAAGCGCATCCGGCCTTCTTTGAAGAACACGCCGAGCTGCTGGCCGCCATTCAACTGACGAGCCCGCACAGCCACCGCGCGGTGTCGCTGCAGGAGCGCCAGATGGAAATCCTGCGCGACAAGAACAAGCACCTCGAACTCAAGCTGTCGGACCTAGTGCGCCACGGCAACGAGAACGACCGCACGCAGCAGCGCGTGCACGCCTGGACGACGCGCCTGCTGGGCGAGGCCGATACGCATGCGCTGCCGTATGCCGTGCAGAACGGTCTGCGCGAGATTTTTGAAGTGCCGGCCGTGGCGCTGCGCGTCTGGCAGGTGGGCGAAGAGTTCTCGCATCTGGAAGTGGCGCAGGGCGTGAGCGAAGACGTGCGCGTGTTTGCGTCTGGGCTGCGTGCACCGTATTGCGGCGAGAACGCGGGCTTCGAGGCAGCCGGTTGGCTGGATACGTCGGAGACGGGCGAAGCGATCCAGTCCGTAGCGATCGTCACGCTGCGCGTGCCCGTTCGTTCCACATCCGGCGGCGATGCGGATGCCGCGAGCGCGCCCGCCTTCGGCCTGCTGGTGCTGGGCTCGCCGGATGCCCGCCGCTTCCATGACGGTATGGGCACGACCTACCTCGCGCAGATCGGCGAACTCGCGGCTGCTGCGCTCAACCGCCTGCGCGACTGAGCGCAGCCCCCATGCCGCAATCTGCTCACAACGAGGATCGCGACGCACCCGCGCCGCCGCATCCGCAGATTGCGGCCTATCTTGATGCACTGAAGTTCGAGCGCCAGCTCTCGCCGCACACGCTGAGCAGCTACGCGCACGAGTTGGCCGTGTTGCAGCGCTTGGCGGCGCAGCACGCCGCCGGCATCGATCTCACGCAACTGCAGGCGCATCACATCCGCCGCATGATGGCGCAGCTGCATGGTGATGGCCTGTCGGGCCGCAGCATTGCGCGCGCGCTGTCGGCATGGCGCGGCTGGTACAAGTGGATGGCGTTACGCGATGCGGCAGTCACCGCCAACCCAGTCGACGGGGTGCGTGCGCCGAAGAGCCCCAAGAAGCTGCCGAAAGCCCTGTCCGTTGAACATGCTGTCGCGCTGATGGAGCACGTGCCTGGTGAGGATGCCGAGACCATTCGCGACCGTGCTGTCAACGAACTGCTGTACTCGTGTGGATTGCGTGTTTCCGAGCTGGTGAGCCTGGACCTGCGCCACGTAAGAACGGGCGGATACGAATCTGCAAGCTGGCTGGACCTGGACGCGCGAGAGGTGGTGGTGCTCGGCAAGGGCAACAAGCGCCGCAGCGTGCCGGTGGGCAGCAAGGCCGCTGAGGCGCTGGCTGCGTGGCTGGCCGCGCGGCCCCAACTCGCGCAGCCCGATGCTGCGATGGAGGATGCGCACGCGCTGTTCATCTCGCCGCGCGGCAAACGGCTCGGGCGGCGACAGATTCATCTACGCATGAAGCGCAACGCCATCGCTGCCGGTGTGCCGGCCGATGTGCACCCGCACGTGCTGCGGCACTCGTTTGCAACGCACATGCTGCAGTCGTCCGGTGACCTGCGTGCCGTGCAGGAACTGCTCGGGCACGCCAGCATCGCCAGCACGCAGGTTTATACTTCGCTCGATTTTCAGCACCTGGCCAAGATCTACGATCAGGCGCATCCCCGCGCAAAAAAGAAGTAGCGCACAGCCCGGCCATTCGGGCGCACCCACCCCAGTCGTATGCAAACCCTGATTCTCAAGCCCGGCAAGGAGCGCTCGCTGCTGCGCCGGCACCCGTGGATTTTCGCCAACGCCATCGATCGCGTGGAAGGCAAGCCGGCCTCCGGCGCGACGGTGCTTGTGCGTGCCGCCAACGGCCAGTTTCTGGCGCGCGCCGCGTTCAGCCCGGTCTCGCAGATTCGCGCCCGCGTGTGGTCCTTCGATGAAGCCGAGCCCGTTGATCACGCCTTCTTCAAGCGCCGCATCGCCGCCGCTGTGGCCTACCGCCGCGCGTGGGTGCACGACACCGACGCCGTGCGCCTCATCATGGGCGAAGCCGACGGCCTGCCGGGCCTGATCGTCGATCAGTACGGCACGGGCGACACTGGCCAGCTCGTCTGCCAGTTCAGCGCTGCGGGTGTCGAGCACTGGAAGCAAGCGATTGTCGCCGCGCTCATCAAGGAAACCGGCTGCCCGAACGTGTATGAGCGCTCCGATGTGAGCGTGCGCGAGCGCGAAGGCCTGGAGCAGATGACCGGCGTGCTGGCCGGCGCCGAACCGCCCGCAGACCTGTCCGCCACCGAGCACGGCGTGCGCTATTACGTGGATGTGCGCGAGGGCCACAAGACCGGCTTCTACGTCGATCAGCGTGACAACCGTGCACTCGTCGGCGCGCTGGCGAAAGACCGCGATGTGCTCAACTGCTTCTGCTACACCGGCGGTTTTTCGCTGGCGGCGCTCAAGGGTGGCGCGAAGTCCGTCGTGTCGATCGACTCGTCGGGCGAAGCGCTGGCGGTGGCTGAGCGCAACGTCGCGCTGAATGGCTTCGATCCGGCCCGCGCGGAGTGGCTCGATGCGGATGTCTTCAAGTCGCTGCGCAACTTCCGCGCGGAAGGCCGCCAGTTCGATCTGATCGTGCTGGACCCGCCCAAGTTTGCGGCGTCGGCGCAGCAGGTGGATCGCGCGGCGCGGGCGTACAAGGAGATCAACCTGGTCGGCATGCAACTGCTGCGACCGGGCGGTCTGCTGTTCACGTATTCGTGCTCGGGCGCGATCGACGCGGAGTTGTTCCAGAAGATCGTGGCCGGTGCGGCGGCCGATGCCAAGGTGACGGCGCGCATTCAGCGCCGGCTGGCCGGTGGCGTGGACCACCCGCTGCTGACGAGCTTCCCGGAGGGCGAATACCTCAAGGGTCTGCTGCTGCAGATCAGCTAGCAATTTGTCGCAATTTTTGGCTTGTCCCGGCAAGCCTCAATTGCGAAGATGCGGACCCTTCGTTTTCCGCATCACGGCAATGGCTTCCAACGCTGCCCATCATGCGACGGGCTGGGCGGCGGGTGTGATTGCCGCCACCTTCGTCGCACAGGCTTCCCACACTTCCCTCGAACATCTCGGCCCGATCGTCGCGTTTTGCGCGGCGGTGGCTGGCAGCACGGCGCCTGACTGGATGGAGGTCGCGTGGTGGAGCCCAGCACGACGACTCTGGATCACGCACCGTACCGCCACGCACTGGGGCATTGGCTGGATTGCGGCGCTGGTGCTGTCGTATCAAGCGCTCGGCCATGGCCACCTGTGGGCGCCGCTGCTGTTCGGCTTTGCCTGCGGCGGGCTGATGCACCTGCTGGCCGATTGGCCGAACCCCCTGGGCGTGCCCTGGATCTGGGGGCGCCATTCCCTGAACCTGTGGAAGAGCGGTCGCTGCGACCTCATCGTCGTGGCGCTCGCCTGGGTGGCCGCTGGCTGGTTGGTGCGTCCGCTATGGGAGCCGACAGCCGCACGCGTTGTGGCGTGGCTTGCGCATCAGATGCGCTGAGCCAGCATCGCGCTCCATCGAATGGAAGCCGGGCGCGCGAGCGACTAAGTTGGAACCGCCGGACGCCACAACGTCCGAACCCAACTTTGTTTGCGCAATGCTTGCGCAAACGCCCTTCATGGGAGTCGCTGATGACACTGGATGTGACGCGCCAGGACCCGCGCTACAACACGCTCAAACATGGCTTCAACCTGCGCTGGCCGGCCACCGATGCGCAGGCCGCCGGCCGCATCGCCCTCATTGAGAAAGCCGACGACGTGGTGCCCGCCGTGCAGCGCATCATCAACGCGGGCCAGCGCCCGACGGTACGCAGCGGCGGGCATTGCTATGAGGACTTCGTCTCCAACAACCCCGACGGCACGATTGTCGATCTGAGCCTGCTCGCTACGCCCGAGGTGCGCGCCGACGGCTCGGTGCGCATTCCCGCCGGCACGCAGAACTGGAACGGCTACCTCGAGCTGTACAAGCGCCACAACGTGACGCTGCCCGGCGGCTCGTGCTACTCGGTGGGCGCGGGCGGGCATATCTGCGGCGGCGGGTATGGGCTGCTCTCGCGGCTGCAAGGGCTGACGGTGGATTGGCTTTCGGCCGTGGACATTGTCACTGTCGACAAGACGGGCAAGGCGGTTGCACGCACCGTGGATGCGGCGCACGATCCGGACCTCTTTCGCGCGTGCCGCGGCGCGGGCGGCGGCAATTTCGGTGTCATCACCGGCTACACCTTCGCCAAGCTGCCCGCAGCGCCGCAGGAGGTGGCACTGGCCACGGTCGCGTTCGATTGGGCCACCATGACACCGCAGCGCTTTGCCGAACTGCTGCACATCTATGGCGAGTACTGGGAAACGCGCGGCAAGGACCCGGACACCTGGGGCATGTTCTCGCTGCTCAAACTCACGCACAAATCGGCCGGGCAGATCGTGCTGCTCACGCAGTTCTGCAACCTCGATGGCACGTGCCGCGATCTCTCTGTCCTTAACGATTTTTTGAGCCGCTTCCAGGCCTGTGCGCCGACGCCGGTCAAGGGTCGCCCGCCCGGCTATGGGCCCGCGCACAAGCAGGGCGTGGGGCAGTTGCTCTGCTCCAAGCCGCACACCATCGTGCAGTACGACTGGCTGACGGCCACGCAGTACCTGAACGGCTCGGGCGCCAATCAGCGCGGCAAGTACAAATCGGCCTACATGAAGCGCGGCTTCACGACGCACGAGGCACAGCGCATCTACACGCATCTCACGCGGACGATGCCCGGCGTGGACCTGAGCCAATCGCTGCTGCAAGTGGATTCGTACGGCGGCGCCGTCAACAAGACAGAGCGTATCGGCGATACCGCGGTGGCGCAGCGCGCGTCCATCATGAAGCTGCAATACCAGACCTATTGGGCGTCCGCTGCTGACGACGCCGGCCACCTCCGCTGGATCAACGACTTCTACCGCGACGTCTACGGCGCCCCCGACGTGCCCGCCCCGCACAGCGGCACGCCCTACCCCGGCGACCGGTATGAGGGCTGCTACATCAACTACCCCGACGTCGACATGCTCGCCTACCCGTTCTGGCCGCAGCTCTACTACGGCAGTGGTGACCTGTACGCGTTTCTGCAGGATGTGAAGCGCCGGTATGATCCGAACAACATCTTCCACCACGCGATGTCCGTGCGTGCGTGAGGAGGAGCCACCCAATGACCAATCGCCAATCCCCAACGCGTCGAACCTTCATGCAGTGGACCGGTAGCCTGCCCTTGCTGGGCGCTCTTCCCAAAACCGTGCTGGCGCAAGCCGGTGAACAGCCCGCCGCGTCCGGCGCGCAGCCTGCTGCCGCCATGCGCCCGCCGCGCTTCGCCTATGTCGGCACTTACACGTTCAACGCGCCGGGCGGCACCGCCGGTGGGCCGGCCGCACGCGGTATCTACGTGCTCGCCCCGCGCGGCGATGCGTGGACGCAGGTGCAGGTGGTCGAGAGCGCCAACCCGTCGTTTTTGGCCGTGCACCCGAATCAGCGTTTTCTGTACGCCATCAACGAACTCGAAGTCTACGAAGGCCGCCCGAACGGCAGCGCCGAGGCCTATGCCATCGACCCGCACGACGGCAAGCTGACGCTGCTCAACCGGCAACCGCTGTCGCTGTCGGGCACGAACCCGGCGCATGTGGTGGTCTCGCCGGACGGGCGACACCTATGCGTGTCGATCTACAGCGGCGGCGCGTACAACCTCCTGCCGATCGGCGAGGACGGCAAGCTCGGCACCGTGACCGGCATCTTCAAGGACACCGGCTCCGGCCCACGCCCCGAACAGGAAGCGCCGCACGCGCACATGATGCTGTTCGACACCACCGGCGGCCACGTGATCGGCACCGACCTGGGCACCGACCGCATCAATGTGTTCGCCATTGAAAACGGCAAGCTCGCCCCGCGTGACCGCGCACAGCTCAAGCCCGGTAGCGGTCCGCGCCATCTGGCCCTGCATCCGCAAGGCAAGCTGCTCTACGTCATCAACGAACTGGAAGGCTCCGTCGCCTGCCACGGTTACGACCCGGCCACCGGCCATGTGTCGGAAGAGCGCCAGCGCATCTCCACCACCCCTGCGGATTACACGGGCCAGAAGAGCGGCGCCGAGATCCTGATGCACCCGTCCGGGCGCTTCCTCTATGCGAGCAACCGCAAGCTGAAGTCCGACCACCCACTGGCCGACAGCGTCGCCGCGTTCAGCGTCGACGCCTCGGGCAAACTCGCGCCGCTTCAGTACTGGAGCGAAGGCGTGCGCTTCCCGCGCGCGATGACGATGTCCGCCGACGGCAGCTACCTCTACGTGCTCAACCAAAAGGGCGACACGATCCTGCGGCTGCGCATCGACGGGCAGACCGGCAAGCTGGACCAGCCGGTGGTGGTGGCGAAGCTGCCGACGCCGGTGTGTTTGGTGTTTGCGACGTAGTCGCTAGAACAGAAACCCTGGGCGGTGCAAGGCCGCCCAGTTGCAACTCAATTGCAGTAACCGTTCGGCCGTGGGACAATCCCGCGCATGAACACCCCCGCTACACGCGACGCCTCCATCACATCTCAAGCCGATTCGCCCGAGGCGATGGCCCGCGCGCGCCTGCGCGGCTTGGGCAGCCGCGTGACCGAGCCCCGCGTGCGCGTGCTGGCCGTGCTGATGGAGGGCGCCGAGCCGCTCTCGCACCAGGCCGTCTGCGACGCGTTACCGGACGACTCCGGTATCGACCGCGTGACGGTCTACCGCGTGCTCGACTGGCTGGTGGCCGGCGGCATCGTCCACAAGACGGCCGGCGCCGATCGCGTCTTCCGCTTCAGCCTGGCCGAGCACGATGCCGCGCGGGAAGCGGCGCACCGCTCGCACAGCCACTTTCATTGCATGCAATGCGGGCGCGACTTCTGCTTGGAAGCGGCCGAACCGCCTGTGATGCCGAAGGCCGCCCTTCCCGCCGGCTTCGCGGCTGACCATGCCGAACTCACCATCAAGGGCTGCTGCGCCGATTGCGGCGCCGGCTCGCCACAAGGAAACGCACCATGTCCAAAATGATCCCGGTCACCATCCTGACGGGCTTTCTCGGCAGCGGTAAGACCACGCTGCTCAAGCGCATCCTGAACGAGCACCACGGCATGAAGATCGCCGTGATCGAAAACGAGTTCGGCGAAGAAAACATCGACAACGACATCCTCGTGCAGGACGGCAACGAGCAGATCGTGCAGATGAGCAACGGCTGCATCTGCTGCACCATCCGCGGTGACTTGGTGAAGGGCTTGTCCGACCTGCTCACGCGCCGCGACAAGGGCGAGGTCCAGTTCGACCGCGTCGTCATCGAGACCACTGGCGTGGCCAACCCCGGCCCCGTCGCGCAGACCTTCTTCATGGACGACGAGATCGCCAGCCGCTACCTGCTGGATGCCGTCATCACGCTGGTCGACGCCAAGCACGGCAACATGCAGCTCGACAAGCAGGAAGAGGCACAGCGCCAGGTGGGTTTTGCCGACGCCATCTTCATCACCAAGAGCGATCTGGTGTCGGCCGACGATGTGGACGCGCTGCGCCACCGCCTGCTGCACATGAACCCGCGCGCCCCGATCCGCACCGCCAACTTTGGCGAGGCGCCGATTGACACCATCTTCGACCTGCGCGGCTTCAACCTGAACGCCAAGCTGGAGATCGACCCGGACTTCCTGCGCGAAGATGGCCACGATCATGATCACGACCACGGGCATGACCACGCCTGCTCGGCCGACTGCGATCACGACCATGATCATGACCACCATGGTCACGGCCATCACCATCACCACGGCCATGCCCACCATACGGACCGCATCGCCTCGTTCGTTTTCCGCAGCGACCGGCCCTTCAACTACACCAAGCTGGAGGAGTTCCTCTCCGGCGTGCTGAACATCTACGGCGAGAAGCTGCTGCGCTACAAGGGCGTGCTGTATATGGAAGGCGTCGACCGCAAGGTCGTCTTCCAGGGCGTGCACCAGCTCATGGGCAGCGACGTGGGCGGCAAATGGGACGGCGAGACCCCTTCCAACCGCATGGTGTTCATCGGCGTAGACTTGCCGCGCGAAACGATTCTGAAAGGATTGGAGAACTGTCTGGCCTGATTTGGCTGCTTTTCCCCTTCTTTCGGGTGGCCTCGCCGGGCGCTTTCGGGCAGAATCCGGGCCGGATTTCCTGTCCGTGTTTCTCCGATAGTTCGGTTAATATCGTTCAGCTACAATAGGTCGATTCAGAAGCACGTCGTCCGAAGCACGTCCGACAGGAGAGCAGGCGATGGTGACTAAGACCAAGGAAGGGCGCGGCGCCAACGGCGGTGCCGGGCAGTCCAAAACGGAGTCGGCAGCAGCCCAGGCTGCGCCAGCCACCCGTAGAAAAGCGGCAGGGGGCGCCGCTGCGGGAGAGGCAAAAGGAGGCGCGCGAGGCGGCAAGTCCGCCGCCAGCCAGAATGAGTCCAACGCATCCCCGCGCAAGGACGACGCGACAGCCGACACGGCGCGCGATTTACCAGGATCATCTGCAGCAACCATGAGCAGCAAGAAACTACTCACCGAAGCCGAAATCCTGAAGATGAGCGACAAGGATTACATGAACGAGGCGCAGCTCGCCTTCTTCAAGGACCGGCTTGTAAAAATGCGCGACGAAATTCTCGCGAATGCCAACCAGACCGTCAGCGACCTGCGCGAGACCGTCGTGGTGCCGGACCCGGCTGACCGTGCCACCATCGAGGAAGAGCACGCGCTGGAGCTGCGTACGCGCGATCGCGAGCGCAAGCTGCTCAAGAAGGTCGAACAGTCGATCGCCCGCATTGACGCCAACGACTACGGCTACTGCGACGAAACCGGCGAGCCGATCGGCATTCCGCGTTTGCTTGCACGCCCCACCGCCAACCTGTCGCTGGAGGCGCAAGAGCGCCGCGAAAAGCGCCAGAAGTTGATGGGTGACTGACGCACGCGTCGCATCTGTTTGAATCTGCAGCCCGGTTGCCCACCGGGCTGTTTGCTTTGTTTGGCCACAAATCAGGGTCACCGATCATGTCCCGTCCGCTTCCCGTTACCGTGCTGTCCGGCTTCCTGGGCGCCGGCAAGACCACGCTGCTCAACCACGTGCTCGCCAACCGCGAGGGCAAGCGCGTGGCCGTGATCGTCAACGATCTGTCGGACGTCAACATCGACGCGCAGCTCGTCGGCGACGGTACGGCCACCAGTGCCCAGCTTTCGCGCACCGACGAGCGCATGGTCGAGCTGTCGAATGGCTGCATCTGCTGCACGCTGCGCGAAGACCTGCTCGACGAGATCGCCCGCCTCGCACGGGAAGACCGCTTCGACTACCTGCTGATCGAATCCACCGGCGTGGCCGAGCCGCTGCCGATCGCCGAGACCTTCACGTTTGAAGATGCCGAAGGCGACGTGCTGTCCGACCTTGCACGCCTGGACACGATGGTGACGGTGGTCGACGCCCAGCACTTCCTGGCCGATTACGATGCTGCGGATTTCCTGTCCGACCGCGGCCAGGCTCGCGATGAAGACGACGACCGCACCGTGGTCGATCTGCTGATCGAGCAGGTGGAGTTCTGCGACGTGATCGTGCTCAACAAGATCGATCTCGTGAGCGACGCCGAGCGTGCGCGCCTGGCGGGCATTCTGCATTCGCTGAACCCGCGTGCGCACATCGTGCCGGCGTCGTTCGGCAAGGTGCCGCTGGACGCCATTCTGAACACCCACCGCTTCGACTTTGATGCGGCATCGGCGGCGCCCGCGTGGCTGGCTGAACTGCGCGGCGAACACGTGCCCGAGACGGAGGCGCTCGGCATCCGCAGCTTCGTCTATCGCCGCCGCGTGCCGTTCCACCCGCAGCGCCTGTGGGATCTAATGCACACCGAATGGCTGCGCGAACATGGTCGCGTGCTGCGCTCGAAGGGCTATTTTTGGCTGGCGTCGCGCATGGACACGGCCGGCAGTTGGGGCCAGGCCGGCGGCGTGATGCGCCATGGCGGCGCGGGCGCGTGGTGGGCAGCAGTCGATGAGGCCGAATGGCCGGACGACGAAGAAGCCCGCGCTGACATCATGGACAAGCTGCACGACAACAGTGCACCTGCGCCGTGGGGCGACCGTCGCCAGGAGCTCGTCTTCATCGGCACCGACCTGGATGAAGCTGCGCTCATCGCGCAGCTCGACGCCTGCCTGCTGACCGACGCCGAAATGGCGGCCGGCCCCGACGCGTGGGCCGCACTGCCCGATCCCTTCCCCGCCTGGGCCTTCGATGATCACGATGACGAAGACGGGGATGGCGACCACGATCACCAACACGGTGACGACTGCGACTGCGGGCACCACCACTGAGCATCGCAACACCCTGCTTCACCGCCGTTGACACCGGCATCCTCCGGTCCGGACAATCCCCGAACGTTTTGTTTTCGTCACGAACTTTCGGGAGTTGTCATGCCGGTTCTGCGTTTGCTGCGCGCCGCGAGTGTGGCCGCTGTGCTGTCCTTCACGGCCACTGTGCCGGTTGCCGTCCAGGCTCAGACGCCGACCACGCTCGTCGTGGGGATGTCCGGCGATATCACCTCGCTCGATCCGCACTTCCATAACGTCACGCCCAATTCGAATGTGGCCGAGCACATGTTCGAAACGCTGATCGCGAAGGACGAGAAGATGCGCATGAAGCCCGGCCTCGCCACCTCGTGGAAGGCCGTGAGCGACACGGTGTGGGAGGTCAAGCTGCGCCCCGGCGTGCATTTCCATGATGGCAGCGAGTTCACCTCGGCCGATGTCGTGTATTCGCTGGCGCGGCCGGCCACCATCAAGAACAGCCCGTCGCCGTTCACGATCTACACGCGCGGCTTCAAGGAGGTGACGGCGGTCGACAAGCTGACCGTGCGCATCACCACCAACGGCCCGTATCCCCTGCTGCCGAACGATCTGTCGACCATCGACATGGTGTCGAAAAAGGTGGCAGAAAAAGCCGGCCCCGACGATTTCAACAACGGCCGCGCGCTGGTCGGGACGGGGCCGTATAAGTTCGTCTCGTTCGCCAAGGGCGACCGGGTGGAGCTGGCGCGTTTTGATGGCTACTGGGGCAAGAAGCCGCAGTGGGATCGCGTAACGCTGCGCATCCTGACCGCCGACCCGTCGCGCGTGGCTGCATTGCTGGCCGGCGATGTGCAGGTCATTGAGAACGTGCCGACCTCCGACATCAAGAAGCTGTCGAGTGACCCGGCGGTGTCGGTGTTCAAGATGCCCGTGTTCCGATTGATGTATCTGCACCTGGATTCGAACCGCGATGTCTCGCCGTTCGTGACCGACAAGGCGGGCAAGCCGCTGGCGAAGAATCCGCTGAAGGACCCGCGCGTGCGGCAGGCGATTTCTCTGGCGATTTCGCGCCAGGCCATTGTGGACCGCGTGATGGAAGGCGCCGCCGAGCCGACCGGTCAGCTCGTCAACAACGCGCTGTTCGGCCATGTGCCGGGCCTCAAGGCGCCGGTGGCCGATGCGGCTGCCGCCAAGAAGCTGCTGGCCCAGGCCGGCTATCCCGACGGTTTCGCTATCACCCTGCATGCGACCAACAACCGCTACGTGAACGATGACCGCGTTGCGCAGGTTGTCGCGTCCATGCTGTCGCGCGTGGGCATTGCGACCAAGGTGGAGGCCATGCCGTCAGCCACCTTCTTTACGCGTGCCAACAAGCTGGAGTTTTCGCTCATGCTGGCAGGTTGGGGCGCGGATACCGGTGAAGCCAGCTCCAGTCTGAAGGCCCTGCTGGCGACCTATGACCCGGCGCGCGGCTGGGGTGCATCCAACCGTGGGCGCTATTCCAACTCCGCGCTGGACGCCAAGCTGACCGAAGCGCTGCAGACCATCGACGACGCCAAGCGCGAGAAACTCTTGCAGGAAGCCACGGAGATCGGCATGCGCGACAACGGTGTGATCCCGCTGTACTTCAACATCAACGTGTGGGCGGCCCGTAAGGGGTATACGGTGACGCCGCGTCTGGATGAGCGCACGTACGCCTTTGACGTCACGCGCTGACACGACCAAGCGATTTGCGGCGCACAAAATCAGTGCGCCGCGCCGAAATCGCGCTTGAAATCCTCGGGGCTGGCGCCAAGTATGAAGTTCTTTGGCCGGCCCACGTTGGGTCGGTCGGACCCTAGGAACAAGCGCATGGAACAGTATCACGGCACCACCATCGTCAGCGTGCGGCGCGGCAACCAGGTCGCGCTCGGCGGCGACGGTCAAGTCACGTTGGGCAACATCGTGATGAAGGGCACCGCCCGCAAGGTGCGCGCCATTTACGACGGCAAGGTGCTGGTCGGTTTTGCCGGCGCCACCGCCGATGCCTTCTCCCTGCTCGACCGCTTCGAGGCCAAGCTGCAAAAGCACCAGGGCAACCTGCTGCGCTCCGCCGTCAACCTTGCCAAAGACTGGCGCACCGACCGCGCCCTGCGCCACCTGGAAGCGATGCTGATCGTTGCCGACCGCGAAGCCACCCTCATCATCACGGGTAACGGCGATGTGCTCGATCCGGAAGGCGGCATTGCCGCGATCGGCTCGGGCGGTTCGTACGCGCAATCGGCGGCCAAGGCGCTGATGGAGAACACCGATCTCGCTCCGCGCGAGGTGGTGGAAAAATCGCTGCGCATCGCCGGCGAGTTGTGCATCTACACCAACACCAATTTCGTGATCGAGACGCTCGAATAACCGCGCCGTCTCTCGCAAACTCGCATCGACAGGATTCCCATGTCTGAAACCATGACGCCGTCGGAGATCGTCTCCGAACTCGACAAGCACATCATCGGCCAGCACAAGGCCAAGAAGGCGGTGGCCGTGGCGCTGCGCAACCGCTGGCGCCGCCAGCAGGTGGGTGACCCGCTGCGCCAGGAAATCACGCCCAAGAACATCCTCATGATCGGCCCGACCGGCGTGGGCAAGACCGAGATCGCACGCCGCCTGGCCAAGCTGGCCGACGCGCCGTTCATCAAGATCGAGGCGACCAAGTTCACCGAGGTGGGTTACGTCGGCCGTGATGTGGACACCATCGTGCGCGATCTGGCCGAGATGGCCGTCAAGCAGACGCGCGAATCCGAGATGAAGAAGGTGCGCGCCAAGGCGGAAGACGCCGCGGAAGACCGCATCCTCGACGTGCTGATCCCGCCGCCGCGCGACATCGGTTTTGCGCAGCCGGAAGAGAAGGATTCCACCGCGCGCCAGACCTTCCGCAAGAAGCTGCGTGAAGGCCAGCTCGACGACAAGGAGATCGAGCTGGAAGTGTCGGCCGGTGTGCCGAGCATGGACATCATGGGCCCGCCCGGTATGGAAGACATGACCGAGCAGATTCGCTCGATGTTCCAGGGCCTGGGCCAGGGCAAGAAGAACCGCCGCAAGATGAAGGTGGCCGAGGCGTTCAAGCTGCTGATCGACGAAGAGGCCGCCAAGCTCGTGAATGAAGACGAGCTCAAGCAAAAGGCGGTGGCCAACGTTGAGCAGAACGGCATCGTGTTCTTGGACGAGATCGACAAGATTGCCAGCCGCAGCGAACACGGTGGCGGCGAGGTGTCGCGCCAGGGCGTGCAGCGTGACCTGCTGCCGCTGGTGGAGGGCACGACCGTCAACACCAAGTACGGAATGATCAAGACCGATCACATCCTGTTCATTGCGTCGGGCGCGTTCCATCTGTCCAAGCCGAGCGACCTGATCCCAGAACTGCAGGGCCGCTTCCCGATTCGCGTGGAATTGGATTCGCTGTCGGTGGAAGACTTCCGTGCGATCCTGACGCAAACGGATGCGAGCCTGACCAAGCAGTACCAGGCGCTGATGAAGACCGAAGGTGTGGACCTCGTCTTCGCGGAAGACGGCATTCACCGCCTGGCAGAGATTGCATGTTCGGTGAATGAGAAGGTCGAGAACATCGGCGCACGTCGTTTGTACACGGTGATGGAGCGCTTGCTGGAAGACCTGTCGTTCCACGCGCACAAATCGTCGGGTGAGACGGTGACCATTGATGCCGCATACGTTGACGAGCGTCTGAACGAGTTGTCGGGCAACGAAGATCTGTCGCGCTACGTGCTGTAATCTCGACAACCTCAACGCCCTACGGCGCCCAGCGGGCCGCATCGGAAACGATGCGGCCCGTTTTGTTTGGGCGCCCGCCAAGCCAATGGCGACAAGGGTTTGCTCAGGCTCCGGCCGGGTCAGGTCCGTTATCTGCTGAAGAGCGTGGTGCCGCAAAAGAATGCGCGCCGCGCACCTCGCGTGCGCGACTCCAACACCACGACAAGGAGAAACGCGAATGAAACCGATCCAACGCCTGGCCCTGTGTTGCGTGCTCGCCTGCGCCCCGTTGGGGCTGGCGCACGCTCAGCTCACGCCTGCGCCTACCGGTGCTTCCGCACCCCCTGACGCCAAACGCGCGGCGTATGACAACGCCGTCAAGCAGGCCGATTCCGATTACAAGGTCGCCAAGGACAAGTGCGACGCCATGAAGGGCAACGACCGCGATGTCTGCCGCGCGCAGGCCAAGGGCGATTACAACGTCGCCAAGGCCAATGCCAAGGCCGAACGTGATGGCACCGAGGCTGCCCGCGACCGCGCTGCCAAGGAAAAGGCCGAAGCTGACTACGACGTCGCCAAGACCAAGTGCGATGCGCTCAAGGGCAACGACAAGGACACCTGTGTGAAGGACGCCAAGGCCGCCTACACGCGCGCCAAGGGTGGTGAAGAGGTGAGCCATGCCAAGGCCACGGGCAACGCCAAGGACGTGAGCGAAGCGCGCCGTGATGCCGTCAAGGACACCAACGACGCCAACTACAAGGCCGCCAAGGAGCGCTGCGATGCCATGTCGGGCGACGCCAAGACGAAGTGCCAGAACGACGTGGCCGCCAAGTACAAGAAGTAAGTCGCACGCAAATTTCCACACGGGCGGCCCGCGGGTCGCCCCACTTTTGTCTCAACGATACGGAGGACGCGATGAACTGGGACCAGATCGAAGGCAAATGGGATCAAGCGAAGGGCAAGGTCAAGGAGCAGTGGGGCAAGCTCACCGACGATGACCTGACCGTGATCCGCGGCAAGCGCGACCAGCTCGCCGGCAAGATCCAGGAGCGCTACGGCTACACCAAGGAGCGCGCCGAAGACGAACTCAAGGCCTGGGAGCGCGATACGCGCTGGTAAGGCTAAGACTTACTTGGAAGACTAAGACTTACTTGGCGACCGGCCGCTTGCCCAGCTTGCGCTGCAGCGTGCGCCGGTGCATGTTCAGCGCGCGCGCCGTGGCGGAGATGTTGCCGCCGTGCTCGGCCAGCACGCGCTGAATGTGTTCCCACTCCAACCTCGCGACCGACAATGGCGCGGGGTTTTCCATCGTTTGTTCTGCGACCGCTTCGGACACACCCACCTGGAGCGCCAGCAGGATCGAATCCACGTTGGCCGGCTTGGCCAAGTATTCATCCGCGCCCAGCTTCACCGCTTGCACGGCGGTTGCGATGCTTGCGTAGCCCGTCAGGATCAGCATGCGCGCGTCGGGCAGCGCTTGGCGCAGCGGGGCGATCCAGTGCAGGCCGGAATCTGTGCCGCCGTGTGGCATCAGACCTTTGTCGCTGGTGGCGAGGTGCAGGTCGACGGTGACGTAGGCGAAGCGCGTCTGGCGTGCGAGCGCCAGCGCTTCGCCGCCGGTATGCGCGATCTGCGGGGCGAAGCCGCGACGCGTCAGCGCGCGCGCCAGCGTCTGCGCAAACACATCGTCGTCGTCGAGGATCAGGAAGGGGGCGGGTTGTTGCATGGTGTTCTCTCCGAGCCGCGGGGGTGACATGACCCACGCGGTCGCTTATGTGAAAAGGGTGGGTGCGCCCATGATGGGCGGCGCCGCATGTTCTTTGGGACCGCCGAGCGGCAGGCGGAGTTCGGCAATGGCACCCTGCGGTGGATTGGGGCGCAGCACGACCGTGCCGCCCAGCCGGCGCGCCGTGGTGGCGGCCAGGTACACGCCGATGCCGTGACCACCATGCCGGCTCGGCACGGGTGTGCGGCCCAGCGACGCGCGCAAATCCTCCGGCAGTCCAAGGCCCGTGTCGACGACGGACAGCACGATCTGCGGGGGCGCATCGCGCAATACGTCCTGCGTTGCGTCGATCTTGGCGCTCAGCAGCAGCGGCACCAGATCGCGCCCCGCATGCTGCTGGCTGCGGGCGGCGTTATCCAGCAGGATGGTCAGGATCTGGCCGACGTTGACCGCATCCAACTCCACGGCCTGCGCGGCCGGTGACATCTCGGTGTGCAGGCGGATGTCTGGATGGCGCAATTGCCAGGTCTGCGTGAACTCCGGCAGCCATTGGCCCAGCGGCTCGGATGCGCCGTCATTGGGCTTGCGCTGCAGGCGGGCGAGCGCGGCGCGGCACAGTTCCAGTTGCTGCTCGATGGCGCGCAAATCTTCGCGGTACGGTGCCAGCGGGGACGACGGTTGCCGTGCATCGTGCTGCAGCTCACCGGTGATGACCGCCACTGTCGACAGCGGCGTGCCCATTTCGTGCGCGACGCTGGCGCCTTGCGACATCAGCGCCTCGATGCGCTGGTCGCGCAGCAGGCGTTCACGGGCTTCGGTCAGTTGAGCGTCGCGCTCGCGCAGCGCGGCGGACAGGCGTGCGGTAAAGCCGGCGATCATCGCGCTGCTGGCCACAAAGTCGATCCACATGCCGGCCAGGTGATAGGGCACCGCATCGGCTTGGTTCAGCAGTTTCAGCGGGACGTAGTGGCCGAGCATCATGCTGTAGGCGGCCAGCGCATACAGCGTCAGGCCAATCACGTGCACGATCGGCAGCATGGCCGCAGCAATCGCCAGCGCGGGCAGGTAGAACGAGACAAACGGGTTGGTCGCACCGCCCGTGAAGTACAGCAGGGCGGACAGCGCGCTCAAGTCCACCAGCAGCTGGATGGTGATCTCGATGTGGCGCACCGGCCGTTCGCTGCGCATGCGCAGGCCGGTGGCGAGGTTGAACAGGGCGTGCATGCCCATCACGCTGAGTAGCGGCACCACCGGCAGCTGCACGCCAAACACCATGGGCGCCAGCAGCATCAGCACGAGCTGCGTGGCCAGCAGGCTCCATCGCAGCCAAAACAGGCGGCGTAGACTGGACGTATCCAGCAGCGGGGCGGCAAGAGACAGGGTGGAAAGCATGGCGGACAAGTGTAAACGTGCACACCGCGCGGTTCTGGCCCGTACGATGCGTCAATCAGCCGCACAATTGTGCACCCAACGACCCTTCCAAAGACCCCTGTGCTTTAATGCGCAGCACGTTTTTCCCGATAGTCCTCGATAGGAGCCCTCTCATGACGCAGTCCCGATCGATCCGTACTTCTGTCCGTCTGGCCTTGCTGGGGGCCGGCCTGCTCGCCAGCGCCGCCGCGTTCGCGCAAGTGACGGTACAGGACGCGTGGGTGCGGGGTACGGTGCCGGGCCAGACTGCCAGCGGCGCGTTCATGACGCTGCAAGCCGCCGACGGCGCCAAGGTGGTGGGCGTGTCGACGCCGGTGGCCGGTACGGCGGAGATTCACGAGATGAAGATGGAAGGCAACGTGATGCGCATGCGCGCCGTCCAGTCGCTCGACCTGCCCAAGGGCCAGACCGTGCAACTGAAGCCGGGCGGCTACCACGTGATGTTGATGGACCTGAAGCAGCCGCTGGCCAAGGACACCACCGTGCCGCTCACGCTCAAGGTGGAACTCGCCGACAAGCGCGTCGTCGAGCAGAAGGTTGACGCCAAGGTGCGCGACCTGACGGCCGGCAACATGCCTGCCATGAAGCACGATCATGACCAAAGCGGCGGCGAACACAAACATTGATGGCTGGCGGCGGGTGTTGCTGCGAGCCACGCAAGGAACGATTCCATGGCTAACAAAACGCTCGGCACCCGCCAGAAACTCACCTTCCGCATGGAGCCTTCAACGAAGGCTCGAACGGGAACAAGCAGCGCGCGCCCGCGCAATTTCCTCGTGCCGCTGGCCCGGGGCCGCAAGGCCGGAGCCCACACCGAAGGCGGTCATGCGGAGCGCCAGCGCGGGCGGGCCGATGTCCGTCGCGCACTGCGCAAGCTGGACGAAGACAAAGACTAGTTGGGCTAGTTAGTCAGGTTCGGACGTAGCACGTGTCTGCGCAATTGCCTCGCGCAGGCAACGCGGGCAGAGGCACCCCTGTCCGGGACGCAGCGCGCCGGCAGGTAGCTGCGGTTCTTCCATGCACCAGCACGTCGCGTCCGGCTGCTTGCCATCACCGATGGCGCCACAGCGCAACTCGGCGCCGCAGACCGCGCAGACCGTATTCGGTGCTGACCCGCTCACGGGCGGCCGCCTCCATCATCGTCCTGGCCGAGCTTGTGCATGGCCTGGCGCAACACGCCCATCTGGTGTGAGAACCGGGTGCACGCATCGCACGCAAACAGGTGCAGACGCAGGCGCAGGCGTTCTGCCGTCGGCAGTTCGCGGTCCATCTTGGCCACCAGCATGCGGTGGGCTTCTCGGCAGGTGGGCAATCCCCAGCGGTTCGGCATCTTGGTCTCGGTAATGCGACTCTGGCGTCTGCGGTTCAGGCGCTGGCCGGCTGATTGCCGAACCAGTGCAGGTCGAGGCACTCGCGCAGTCGCATGCGGGCACGGTAAAGCAGTGCCCAGGCATTGGTCGCGGTGATCTCCAATTCCTGACAGATTTCGTCTGTCTCCAGCTCCAGCCACTCGCGCATCATGAACACGCGGCCCACGCGCGGCGGCAGGCGGTCAACGCACATCTGCAGCACGTCGAAGAACTCGCGCCGTGACAGCGCTGCATCCGGGTTGCCCCAGTCGGAGGGCGGGCTGGCGTAATGGCCGTCGGCGGCGAACAAGCTGTCGAAGACGGCCTCGTCCGAGCGCTGGTCGGCATCATCGGATTCACCTCCGGCGAGTAACGAGACACGCACTTCACGCCGCCCCGAGCGGATCGCATCAATGATCTTGTGCTTGAGGATGCCGATCACATACGTCTTGAGCGACGCGTTGCCGGCAAAGCGCTCGGGGTGTTCGAGCACCGCCAGGATCGTGTCGGCGACGGTGTCTTCAGCCAGGGCGCTGTCGCGCAACTGTAATTGCGCAAAGCGCAGCAGATGCGGGCGCAGGGCGTTGAGTTGCTCGGGTGCGATGGCCATGTTTCCCCAGGGTGTTCTTCGCTTGCAACGGTTTGACGGGCACACAAGCTGCGGCCAGGACCGTACGGGCTTTTCTTGTAAAATCGCGCCTGCCGAAAATGGGCTGCTTCGTTTTTTGTGTTGCAGGCGACATTCGGCGTTCCATCATACCTGCCCAACCGGATGTCACCGTCATGACCGCTTCTGCTGCCCCCGACCCTGCTGGCCTCGCCCCCGAACTCGCGCATATTGCGCCGGCGCTGAAGGCCGAAATTCTCGCGCAGGCTCTGCCCTATATTCGCAAGTTCCACGGCAAGACCATCGTCGTCAAATACGGCGGCAACGCCATGACGGAAGAGAAGCTCAAGCACGGTTTCGCGCGCGACGTGATCCTGCTCAAGCTGGTCGGCATGAACCCGGTGGTAGTGCACGGCGGCGGTCCGCAGATCGACGAAGCCCTGAAGAAGGTCGGTAAGCAAGGCACCTTCATCCAGGGCATGCGCGTGACCGATGAAGAGACCATGGAAGTGGTCGAATGGGTGCTCGGCGGCGAAGTCCAGCAGGACATCGTCATGCTGATCAACCAGTACGGCGGCCAGGCGGTCGGCCTGACCGGCAAGGACGGCGGCCTGATCCGCGCCAAGAAGCTGAAGATGCCGGACCGCGAGAAGCCGGGCCAGTTCATCGACATCGGCTTCGTGGGCGACATCGAGACGATCAACCCGGCCGTGGTGAAGGCGCTGCAGGACGACGCGTTCATTCCCGTCATCTCGCCCATCGGCTTCTCTGACGAAGGCCAGGCCTACAACATCAACGCCGATGTGGTGGCCGGCAAGATGGCCGAGATCCTGAAGGCCGAGAAGCTGGTCATGATGACCAACATCCCCGGCGTGATGGACAAGCAGGGCAACTTGCTGACCGACCTGTCGGCGCGCGAGATCGATGAGCTGTTTGCCGACGGCACGATCTCGGGCGGCATGCTGCCGAAGATCTCGTCGGCGCTGGATGCGGCCAAGAGCGGCGTCAATTCGGTGCACATCGTCGATGGCCGCATCGAGCACTCGCTGCTGCTGGAAATCCTGACCGAACAGGCGTTCGGCACGATGATCCGCTCGCACTGATGCGACATACCCGAGCGGCCCGGGTGCGCCATGCTGCGCGCACTTGGCCGCGCGAGGTGCCGGCGGGCGAATCGTCTGATGCGCCCGCCCGGCAGCCGGTCTGGCTATTCGATCTCGACAACACCCTCCACCACGCTTCGCACGCGATCTTTCCGCAGATCAATCGGCTGATGACGGCCTACATGGCGCGCGTCCTCGGCACCGATGAAGCCACGGCGAGCCAGGTGCGTGTGGATTACTGGCGCCGCTATGGCGCAACGCTGCTCGGTCTCGTGCGCCATCACGGTGTGGACCCGGCGGACTTCCTTGCCCACGCACATACCTTTGATGATCTGCGCGCCATGGTGCGCGCCGAACGCGGCCTTGCCCAGCTGCTGCGCGCCCTGCCGGGGCGCAAGATCCTGCTGACCAACGCGCCCGTCGCCTATGCGCGCGAGGTGGTGAAGCTCATTGGCCTGAAGCGCGCCTTCATGCGCGAAATCGCTGTTGAGCACATGTGGGTGCACCGCCGTCTGCGTCCCAAGCCCGATCCGCTGATGCTGCGCCGGCTGCTGGCACGTGAGCGCATTGCGCCTTCGCGGGCCATCCTCGTCGAAGACACGCTGTCTCACCTCAAACGCTATCGGCGCCTGGGGATCCGCACCGTCTGGGTGACGGGCTATCTGCGCAGGGTGGCCTCTGGCGTGTTGCCGACGCCGGCTGCAGATGCCTTGCATCCAATGCAAGCGACCGCAATGGGCGCGCGTGCAAATTCACCACATCCGCCGGCCGCTACGCCGATTTTGTTCGCCAACCGGCCCGGCTATGTGAGCGTGAAAGTAAAATCGGTGCTTCAACTAAAACGAAGGCTTGTTCGACGCGGCTAGGCAGGAATCACTCCGCGTTTGGAACGGGAGAGGGGCCAGGAAGTCATGAGCAACGCGCAAACCGGGTTTTCCACGGCTGAATTGGCCGCGGAAGCCGTCATGGAAGCACCGCCACCCGTCCGCAAGCGCCCGCGCCCGGGCGAGCGCCGCGTGCAGATCCTGCAAACGCTGGCGGGCATGCTGGAACACCCGCGTGCTGAAAAGATCACTACGGCTGGGCTTGCCGCCAAGCTGGATGTGTCGGAGGCGGCGCTCTATCGGCATTTCGCCAGCAAGGCACAGATGTACGAGGGCCTGATCGAGTTCATCGAGCAAACTGTCTTCGGCCTCATCAACCAGATCACCCTGCGCGAAGAACATGGCCTGCGTCAGGCGCATGCCATCGCGCACATGCTGCTGTCGTTTGCCGACAAGAATCCCGGCATGACGCGCGTGCTGGTGGGCGACGCGCTCGTCGGCGAAGACGAACGCCTGCCTGAGCGCATGGCGCAGTGCCTGGATCGCATCGAGGCGTCGTTCAAGCAGAGCTTGCGCGTGGCCGTCACGCAGGGCGCGTGGCCCGCGGATGCAGACATTGCTTCGCGTGCCAACCTGATCGTTTGCGCGGTGCTGGGGCGCTGGCATCGGTATGCCAAGAGCGGCTTCCGCAAGTCGCCGATGGAGGGTGTGGAGGCGCAGCTGCGGGTGTTGCTCGCCGCAATGTAAGGTCATCCAGCCCGGTCGGGTGTTTAGCCCAGGGCTGGACTGGCAGCGTTATTTCTTTGCGATGCCGTCTGCGGCATAGGCCCGCGCCGCCTTGACGATGGCTTCCACCATGCGCTGCCGGTGAGCGTCGTCGCTGACATCGGCTTCGTCCCCGGCATCGACGATCACCCCCACTTCCAGCAGGACTGCTGGCATCTCCGTTTTTCGCAGTACCACCAAGTCGTCAAAGCGGTAGATGCCGCGTTGGCGGTCGAGCCATTCCCGGTTCTCTCCCGGGATCGGCTCAGCGTGATGCTGCGCCGGGGCTCGCCCAAGCGGGCGCAGCGCATCGCCCAGGCGTTCTGCGAACGCGTAGCTGCGCGAGAACTGGGCATTGCGCTTGGAAACGAACAGCGAGTAGCCGGCGATGGGTTGGCGCGTGCGATAGGCCTCCAGCGCGCCGGCCTGGATTGTCTCCAGATACTGCGGCTGTGCCGAATCGTGGTGGATGGCAAGAAACAGATCGGCATGCCAGGCGTTGGCCCGCGCCGCACGCGCATCCAGGGTCATCTCCTGGTTCGGCGCGCGCGTCAGCAGCGTTGGAAAGCCGGCGGCTTCCAGCGCCGCGCAAAGTCTGGCGGCAAAGGCATCGTTGTAGCGGACCTCCCGCACCCCGCGGATACCGATGGCACCACCCTGTGCGGGCGTGTGGCCAGGATCGACTGCGATGCGCAACGGCACTGCCGCGCTGGCCTCACCCGCATGCGCGGGTGGCAGCCAGGGCAGCGCCACCGTGAGCAACAGGCCGCCGAGCTTGGCCAGGTGGCGCAGCGCGCCGCGTCGGCCGTGCATGAGGGTGGAACGGACGGTTTTCATGGGGATCAGCGACGTTCAACAGAATGAAATGGTCGCGTGAATCTAGCATCGGGTTGCCGGTTGGAGGAGGACTTTGATGCACTCCGGCTGTTTGAGGGCGTGCATACGCGCGCGTGCTGGGATCGGGTTGCTGCGTCAACCCAACAGCGTATCAACACGCCTATCGCAGCCATTGCCGCGAGCGGTAGTCCGATCCACCGGCACTCCAACCAGAACCGTGTTGTACCGAACAGGCCCGCGTGCGTCAGGGGCAGTGGGCGCCATGGCAGCGTGACGCGCTGGTCAGACAACGGCCAGAACAGCGCCGTGCCGATACCGCGGTCGGTCAATAGGTCCAGTAGCGGATGCGACACGGTGCTGGCCGCCACGAACAGGAACGCGATGCCGGCGCGCCAGCCACAGCGGCGGGCGGCAAGCGCCGCCAGCACGCCGAGCCCTAGCGCGAATCCGATCGAATGGGTCAGCCCACGGTGACCCAGCAAGGCGCCGTAGCGCGCGCCGCCATACCAGACGTTGAGCATGTCTATATCGGGCAGCACGCTGGCGACCACGCCGGTCAACAACAGGCTCACGGGCACCCGGTGGCGGCCCAGCGTGGCAGCGAGGGCCACCGGCGGCGCGCAATGGAGGTAAGTGGGCATGGTGCGGTTCTCTCGTCTTGTTGATGTAGATGCGGCGTTACGCTTGCGGGTTATGCGCCGCCGGTTCCGCCGTGGCCACGGTCTTGGCAGTAGGCAGCAGGTCGGCGCTTGCCGCATACCAATCGATACGGCGTGTCAGCACCATGATGGCGGCCAGGATCACAAACAGCAGGGCCGAGCCCAGCATCAACGCGTTGTCTTCCGAGAGCAGCAGGCCGTAGAGGGCACCGTACAGCGCAGAGAGCAGCGCTGCGAACGTGAGCCCGCGTCGCCAGCTATGCAGCACGGCAGACAGATAAAAGCCCTGCAGCCCAATGCACGCGACACTGGCGCCCAGGTACGCCTGCCAGAACGCGATGCGCTCGGACAAACTCAGCAGCAACAGGAAGAACAGCGCCAGCGCCAGGCCCACCAGCAGGTACTGGATCGGATGGATGCGCAATTGCTTGATCAGTTCGAACACAAAGAAGCCGGCAAAGGTCAGCAGCACGAACAGCAGGCCGTACTTCACCGCGCGATCGGTCTGCAGGTAGACGTTGACCGGATCGATCAGCTTGACCGAAACCGTGTCCATCACGCCGGTGTCCATCGGTGCACTGCCGGCCAGTTGGGACGGGGCCTTCGTGTTGAAGGCCGTGACCTTCCAGTTGGCGCGAAAGCCACTGGCCTCCACGGTACGGGTGTGCGGCAAGAAGCTGCCGTCGAAACTCGGGTGCGGCCATGGAGAGTGGATCGAAATATCGTTCTCGTCACCGATGGGCGCGAAGGCAAGTGACTGCGCGCCCAATAGCGGCAGCGTGAGCGAGAAGGGTACGGTGCGGTCATCGCCGGGCGACAGGTCGACTGCGGCGTGCAGCCCTTGGGGCAGTCTGTCCAGCTGCGAGCCTTGCTCCAGCGTGAGCCGTTTGCCGTCAAGCTCCAGCACCGGGGGCGTGAGGATCCCGCGTGTATCGGCAATGCCCAGCACAACGTAGGGTTTGCCGATCTCAAAGCGGACGTGGCCTGCTGATTTCGTCAGGCCATTGGACGAGGGTAGCGTGATGGTGCCCGTCCAGTGGCTCTGCATTTCGTAGACGAGCGTTTGTGAATGCCGCGATAGCGCTCGCTGGGCGTGACCTCCGCGTTGACGTGCAGCGTTTGCGGAAAGATCAGCAGCTTGTGGTCGGTGGTGGTCCATTGCGTGGTGGTGCGTACCGAGCTGCGTGCCGAATCACCGGCTCCCGCGCGCTTGGCGCTGGCTTCCGCCGCTGTGTCGGTACCCTCAGAGACCTTCTGCGTGGTGACCTCTTTGTACGGCAGCACGATCACGGGCCCGGTGAGGGTTTGCGGGCCGGCATAGCTCCTCCAGATGCTCTGCTCGGCTTCATCGCGGTAGCTGGCGCGTTCGTGCACCAGCCCGCCGACCATCTGCAGCGGAATGAGGATCAGCAGGATCAGGAATCCGGTGATCAGGGACTTGTACAGCAAGGCTCGGTTCATAGCGGCGGGCACGAGAGTGTGGATGCCGCCAGCGTAGGTGCCCGATGTGTGTGGACGACGAAGCGACCGTGTGCCCAATGTGTGCCGGCACCGCGCCTGTGTGAAGCCGGTGTGAAGTGTGCGTCAGCCGGTGGTGGGCAGCGTCAGCGTGGCGAGCGTGCCGCCGTCGCTGCGGTTGGCGAGCACGATGGCGCCGTGGTGCAGCATCGCCACTTCGCGCACGAAGCACAGGCCGAGCCCCGTGCTCTTGTCGCGACCCTCGGGGCGCGGCAACGAGTAGAAGCGCTCGAACAGGCGCGGCAATGCGTAGTCAGGAATGCCCGGGCCACGATCGCCGACTTCAACGACGAGCGCCCGCGTTTCTGCATCACCGGCTTGCGTGACCGTCACATCAATCGTGCTGCCCGCCGGGGCGAAGTCGAGCGCGTTCTCGATCAGGTTGGCGCAGGCCTGTCGCAGCAGGAATGGGTCGCCTTGCACAGAAAAGGCGGACGAGGCATCGTCCCCAGGGCGAAGCGAGAACGTCAGCGCGCGTTGCCGGGCGCGCGGTTCCAGCTCGCGCAGCAATTGGCTCAGCAGCGGAACCAGCGCGACAGGCTCGCGTGTTTCGAGGCGCTGGCGTTGCTCCACGCTGGCCAGCGCGAGCAGCTTGCCGATCATCTGTTCGAGCCGCTGCGTCTGGCGCTGGATGTTGGTGACGAAACGATCGCGGTCGGCGGCCGGCATGTCTTCCTGCAGCAGTTCGGCAGCGCCACCAATGGCGGCCAGCGGGCTCTTCATCTCGTGCGTGAGCGTGTGGATGTAGTGCTCGACGTACTGCTTGTCTTCCAGCCGCAGCCGCATCGTTTCCACCGCGCGGCCCAGTTCGGCCAGTTCGTTCGCGCCCTGTAGCGGCATCTCGGCGCGCTCGCCCACGGCCACCGCGCGTGCATAGCGCTGCAGCTGACGCAGACCATGCACCAGCCACAGCGTGCAGCCGATGCCGATGGCAAACGCCACGCCCATCAGCAGCAAGCCATGCAGCAGAATCTTGCGCTGGCTGCGCTCGATGAAGGGCGCCATCGCCAGGTTGGGCTTGGCCACGGTCAGCGCGCCGATGATGCGGTCGCCATCGCGAATGGGCGCGGCCACGTGCATGACGGTGCTGCTGTCATCGCCTTCGATGGCGCGTGTGCTGCGGGCGCCGTACTTGCCTTGCAGCGTCAGGTACACATCGTTCCACTTCGAGTAATCGCTGCCCACCGCGGTGCCGGCCGTGTCGAAACGCACGATCCCTTTGGCGTCGGTGATGTAGACGCGGTAGCCGAGGTCGCGCTTGGCGAGGCCCCAGATGTTGGCCTCGGTGGGAGCATTGCGGAGCTTGGCGAGCCGGCGCGCGAATGCGCCATTGGCGATATGGCCTTGCTTCATGTCCTCGGTGGCGAGCACGGCCAGCACGTTGGCGGTATCGACCAGCGTGTCTTCCATGGCTTGCCGCACGCCGGGTTTGACCTCCTGCACGAACACGCGCAGTGTCAGGAAGGCGGCCAGGCCGACGATCAAAAAGAAGCCGAAGAAGATGCGCAGACCGATGTGCATGGCGCGGGGCTCAGGTCTCGAGCGAGTAGCCCATGCCGCGATGCGTGCGGATGGGGTCGGCTTGCGCATCGATGGCACGCAGCTTGGCGCGCACGGTCTTGATGTGGGTGTCGACGGTGCGGTCGATGGTGTCCGCCGCGTCGTGCCAGACCAGCTCCATCAGTTGCGCGCGCGAGTAGATGCGCCCCGGATGCCGCAGCAGCAGCGCGAGCAGCTGGTATTCGTAGCGCGTGAGATCGAGCCACTGGCCGAGGTACGCCAGGCGCGCACCTTCCGCATCGTGCGTGAAGATGGCCGAGGTGGCCGGGTTGGGCGCCGGCGCTGCTGCGGGTGCCGGGGTACGCGCGCCGGCGCGGCGCAGGATCACCCGCACACGCGCGGCCAACTCGCGCGGCGAAAACGGCTTGATGACGTAGTCATCGGCGCCGATCTCCAGGCCGACGATGCGATCGATTTCTTCGTGCCGCGCGGTGAGGAAGATGACCGGCACATCGCTGAACGTGCGCAGGGTACGGCAGACTTCGAAGCCGTTGATGTCGGGCAGCCCCACATCGAGAATCACCAGATCGAACGCCGCCGCACGCAGGCGGGCGAGGCCGTCTCCGCCGAGGGCGCAATGCTCGGCCGTCATGCCATCGGTCGACAGCGCGTAGAGCAGGGTGTCTGCGATGGCGGGTTCGTCTTCAATGACGAGGATGCGCGGTGTGGTCATGCGGGGGCTTGCGGGTGCTGTCTCAGCGGTTGCACATCATAAAGGTGCCGCGCCGGTGTCGGGGCGGCACTGCGTGCGGATGGCTTCCGCCAGCGTATGAAAGCGCGCGGCAATGGTGTCGGTTTCCACATGGCCATAGCCGAGCAAGAGGCCAGGCTGGCGGCGCGCATCGTCCTGGTAATAGCGCGAGAGCGGGCGCGTGACGACGTCGTTGGCCAGCGCCTGTTCCACCACGGCCACATCATTGGTGCCAGGCGGCAATCCCAGCACGAGATGCAGGCCCGATGCGCCGTCATGCACGGGCAGCGCATCGCCGAACTCCTTGGCGATGGAGGCAAGCAGCGTTTCGCGCCGCTCCGCATACACGCCGCGCATGCGCCGGATGTGCGAGACGAAGTGCCCCTCCGCAATGAAGTCGGCCAGCACCGCCTGCGTGAGGATCTGCCCGCCGCGGAACATCTCCGACAGGCCCGTCGCAAACGCATCAGCCAGCGCGGGCGGCACGACCAGGTAGCCGATCCGCAGGCTCGGGAACAGCACCTTCGAGAACGTGCCCATGTAGAGCACGCGCCCGCCTTCGTCCAGGCCCTGCAGCGACGGTAGCGGGCGGCTGCCGTAGCGGAATTCGCTGTCGTAGTCGTCTTCAGCGATCCACGCATCGGTGGCGTATGCGGTGGCCAGCAGCGCGCGGCGTCGCGCCAAGCTCATCACCGAACCGAGCGGGTACTGGTGCGAGGGCGAGACCACCATCAGCTTTGGTGGTTTGCTGCGCTGACGTCCGCGTGTGGTGGGCACGTCGAAACGCATGCCTTCGTCGTCCACCGGCAGCGGTACGGTGCGTACGCCCGCCGCGGTGAGCACGCTGCGCACGCCCCAGTAGCCGGGGTCTTCAATCCACGCGCTGTCGCCCGCATCGCACAGCAATTGCGCGATGAGTTGCAACGACGGGTGGATGCCCGCGGTGATGATGATCTGCTCCGGCTCGCAGCGCACGCCGCGCGCGGTGCGCAGGTAATCCGCCAGCGCGGTGCGCAGCGGCAGGTAGCCGGCGCCCACCGGATACGTCAGCAGCGCGGGCGACGGTTTGCGCAGCAGCCGGTTATGCAGCCGCGACCAGATCCGCGCGGGAAACATCCGCACCTCCGGCACGCCCGGCATGAAGGCGCCCCACTGGCGTGAACTGGCCCCAGCATCACGCACCAGCGCCCGACCGCGCGTGGAGAGCATCGGCGCGGAGGGCGTGGCCGCTTCGGTGATCGGCGCAGCAACGGGTGCACTCGGGGGTGGCGCTGTGTCGAGCCGGTCCGGGGCGGTATCAGCGACGAACGTGCCACTGCCCACACCTGCGGAGACGTAGCCCTCCACGCCCAACTGTTCGTAGACGTGGATGACCGTGTTGCGGGCGATGCCCAACTCGGTGGCCAACTGGCGCGATGACGGCAGGCGTGTACCGGGCTGCAGTTCGTCACGCAGGATGCCTTCCTGCAGCACGCGATACAGGCGACGGTGATCGGGCTCGCCGCCCGGGACGGCGTTGTCGCTGCGATCGAAACGGCGTTGCAGGTAGTCCACCAACATGCTGGCGCGGTGGGTGGGGGAATGGTCGGCCATGGCGGGCGATAGAGCCAAAGAGAGCCAAAGTGGCTCCATTAGAAAAACACGATTGGGTCTCATTGTACGGGGCCAATGGCTGCCACACTGCCTCGCATCGCACATTTCTTTGACCGAACACAGCCCACCGCCATGAACGCCCGAGATCTGCAACAAGCGCCGCAACAAAACGCTAACGCCCAATGGAATGCCCGCCGCCTGGCCGCGATGCCGCGCGGCGTTGGCGTGATGACCGATCGCTACGCCGAGCGTGCTGAGAACGCGCTGTTCTGGGACGTGGAAGGCCGTCGCTACATTGACTTTGCGGCCGGCATTGCCGTGGTTAACACCGGCCACCGTCATCCGCGTCTGGTGCAGGCCGTGCGCGAGCAGCTCGACCACTTCACGCACACTGCCTTCCAGATCGTGCCCTACGGCTCTGCGGTGGACTTGGCCGAGCGCCTGAACACGATCACGCCGGGCACGCACGCCAAGAAGACCGCGTTCTTCACCACCGGCGCCGAGGCTGTCGAGAACGCCATCAAGATCGCCCGTGCGCACACGGGCCGCCCGGGCGTGATTGCGCTCACGGGCGCGTTTCACGGCCGCACGTTCATGGGCATGTCGCTCACGGGCAAGGTGGTGCCGTACAAGACGGGCTTCGGGCCGTTCCCGGGCAGCATCTATCACGTGCCGGCACCGGTCGCGCTGCATGGCGTGAGCACGCAGGATTCGCTGGACGCGATTCAACGTCTGTTCAAGGCTGACATCGATCCGCGCCAAGTCGCGGCCATCATCTTCGAGCCGGTGCAGGGCGAAGGCGGCTTCTACCAAATGCCCGCTGATTTCGTGCGCGCCGTGCGTGCGCTGTGCGACGAGCACGGCATCGTGATGATCGCCGACGAAGTGCAGACCGGCTTTGCCCGCACCGGCAAGCTGTTCGCCATGGAGCACACCGGTGTGCTGCCCGACCTGATGACGATGGCCAAGGGCCTGGCCGGCGGCCTGCCGCTGTCCGCCGTCACCGGCCGTGCGGAGATCATGGACGCACCGGCGCCGGGTGGCCTGGGCGGCACCTACGCCGGCAACCCG
This sequence comes from Ralstonia sp. 25C, assembly GCF_051904805.1. Taxonomy (NCBI): domain Bacteria; kingdom Pseudomonadati; phylum Pseudomonadota; class Betaproteobacteria; order Burkholderiales; family Burkholderiaceae; genus Ralstonia; species Ralstonia sp. 25C. The sequence goes on from NZ_CP196737.1 coordinate 2,226,058, forward strand.
CTGGCCGTTGCGTCCGCACATGCGGTGCTCGACATCATTGCCGACGAGAAGCTGTGTGAGCGTTCCGCCGCGCTGGGCGCACGTCTCGTCGATGCATTGAACGCTGCGAAGGCAACGCAACCGCGCATCGCCGAAGTGCGCGGCGTGGGCGCGATGGTTGCTGTCGAATTCAATACGCCGGACGGCAAGCCCGACGCCGACTTCACCAAGCTCGTGCAGCAACGCGCGCTCGAAGCCGGTCTGCTCCTGCTGTCGTGCGGCGTGTACGGCAACGTGATCCGCTTCCTGTTCCCGCTCACGATTGAAGACGCGATCTTCGAAGAGGGCCTTGCCATCCTGCAACGCGCACTGGAGGGCTGACACCATGACCCGCACCGATTTGCCGGGCGCACCGATTGCATTGAAAGACCCAGGCCTGTGGCGCACGCAGGCGTTCCTCGCCGGCACGTCGGCCGATGCCGATGACGGCGCCACGCGCGACGTCACCGACCCCGCCACGGGCCGCACCATCGGCACCGTGCCCGGCATGGGCGCTGCTGAAACGCGCCGCGCCATCGAAGCCGCGCAGGTTGCACAGCGCGCGTGGCGCAAGGTGCCGGCACGTGATCGCGCCAAGATCCTGCGCAAGCTGGCCGACCTGATGATGGAGCACCAGCAGGACCTCGCCGCCATCCTCACGGCCGAGCAAGGCAAGCCGCTGCCCGAAGCTGCGGGTGAGATCGCCTATGCCGCGTCGTTCATCGAGTGGTTTGCCGAAGAGGCGCGCCGCATCTACGGCGATACGATCCCCTCGCCGCAGGGCGATCGCCGCATCGTCGTGCAGAAGGAGCCGATTGGTGTGACGGCGGCCATCACGCCGTGGAATTTCCCCATCGCCATGCTGACGCGCAAGGTCGGGCCGGCGCTGGCCGCCGGTTGCTCGATGGTGGTCAAGCCTGCGTTGGAGACGCCCTATTCCGCGCTCGCGTTCGCCGAACTGGCCGCGCGTGCTGGTGTGCCGGCTGGCTTGCTGTCCGTCATCACCGGTGATTCGCAGCCGATCGGCGGTGAGCTGACCTCCAACCCGATCGTGCGCAAGCTCAGCTTCACAGGGTCCACTGCGGTCGGTCGCCTGCTGATGCGTCAGTGCGCGGACGACATCAAGAAGCTCTCGCTCGAACTCGGCGGCAACGCGCCATTCATCGTGTTCGACGATGCCGATGTCGGTGCGGCTGTGGAAGGCGCGATGGTCGCCAAGTACCGCAACGCGGGCCAGACCTGCGTGTGCGCCAACCGCTTCTACGTGCAGCGCGGCATCTATGACGCGTTTGCCGCCAAGCTGGCTGACGCCGTGCGCGCGCTGCGCGTGGGCAACGGCACGGAGACCGGCGTGCAGCAGGGCCCGCTGATCCACATGCGTGCGATGGAGAAGGTGCAGCAACACCTAGACGACGCTGTGTCCCAAGGCGCACGCGTGCTGGTCGGTGGCAAGCCGCACGCGCTGTCCGCACAGGGCGGCGCGTTCTTCGAGCCGACTGTCGTGGTGGATGCGAAACCTGGCATGCTGCTCACACATGAGGAAACCTTCGGCCCGCTGGCCGCGCTCATTCCGTTCGACACCGAAGACGAAGCCGTCGCCGCTGCCAACGACACCGAGTTCGGCCTCGCCGCGTACTTCTACACGCGCGACCTGGGCCGCGCATGGCGCGTGTCGGAGGCGCTGGAGTCGGGCATGGTCGGCGTCAACACGGGGCTGATCTCGACGGCGGAAGCGCCGTTTGGCGGCGTCAAGCAATCGGGTCTGGGCCGCGAAGGTTCCAAGTACGGCATCGACGAATACCTGGAGATCAAGTACATCAACATGGCCGGACTCGGCTAAAGCCTTGTAGGCTGCACCCCTCACGACAGGCCGGACCCTAGAATCCGGCCGTCGTTTTTTCCAGCACCCGTTGGGGGCGGGAAGCACCAAGACAGGAACAAGGAAGAGACATGACAGGAACAAAGACGGGCCTCAGCTCCGGCCTGAAGCCGCGCCACGTGACCATGCTGTCGATTGCAGGCGTGATCGGCGCGGGGTTGTTCGTTGGCTCGGGGCACGCGATTGCCAAGGCCGGGCCGGCCGCGCTCATCGCCTACGGCATCGCCGGCTTACTGGTGGTGCTGGTGATGCGCATGCTGGGCGAGATGGCCGTGGCGCATCCGGATACCGGCTCGTTTTCCACCTACGCCGACCGGGCCATCGGGCACTGGGCGGGCTTCACCATCGGCTGGCTGTACTGGTGGTTCTGGGTGCTGGTGATTCCCATCGAGGCCACCGCCGCGGCGTTGATCCTCAACACGTGGTTTCCGGGTGTGGCCACGTGGGTGTTTGCGTTGGGCGTGACGTTCGTGCTCACGCTCACCAACCTGTTCTCCGTCAAGAATTACGGCGAATTCGAATTCTGGTTCGCGCTCATCAAGGTGGTGGCCATCGTCATCTTCTTGGCCGTCGGGGGCGCGGCGGTGCTGGGGCTGTTGCCAGGCTCGGGTGTGTCGGGCGCGGCGCGGCTGATGGATACCGGCGGCTTCATGCCCAACGGTTTCGGTGCGGTGCTGGCAGCATTGCTCACCACCATGTTCACCTTCCTCGGCACCGAGATCGTCACCATCGCAGCGGCGGAATCGGCTGACCCGGCGCGGCAGATCGTGCGTGCCACCAACTCCGTCATCTGGCGTATCTGCCTGTTCTACCTGGGTTCGATCTTCGTGGTGACGGCGCTGGTGCCGTGGAACGATCCGCTGCTGGCCGCGCACGGTTCGTACCAGCGCACGCTGGAGCTGATTGGCGTGCCGCATGCCAAGGCCATCGTCGATGTGATCGTGCTGGTGTCGGTAGCGAGTTGCCTGAACTCGGCGCTGTACACGGCGTCGCGCATGTTGTTCTCGCTGTCGGTGCGCGGCGATGCGCCGGCCGCCCTGCGCCGCACCGATGCCAGCGGCACGCCGCGCGCGGCCGTGCTGGCGTCCACCGCGTTCGGCTTTCTGACTGTCGTTGCCAACTACGTGATGCCCGAGCAGGTGTTTGCCTTCCTGCTGGCCACGTCGGGCGCGATTGCGCTGCTGGTCTATCTCGTCATTGCGATTTCGCAGTTGCGCATGCGTGCCAAGGCGGGCGCGTCCTCCAGCGCGATGCCGTTGCGCATGTGGCTGTTTCCGTGGCTGACGTGGGCGGTCATCCTGTTCATCTGCGGTGTGTTGATCACCATGATGATGCTGCCGGGCCATCGCTCGGAAGTAGGCGCCACCGCGTTGCTGGCGCTGTTGATCATGGCGGCGGCATGGCTGAACAGGCGGGCACGGATGGCGGCGCCACACCCTGCCGGTGCCCGTGCCTAGGCCAGCATCACATCGGCCGCGGCCTGATCTATAATCTCCAATCTCTGGCGCGCCGATTTGACGACTGGCTTGCGGGCGCGCGGGAGTCCTTGTCACACGAATGTGGCCCTGGGCTCTCATTACAAATGCGGCTAAAGAGGTTCGGTCAGAACGCGGGGTTGGGAGAAGTCACCGCCCCACGTGCGCCACACAGAGCCCGATTGGTTGCGTTGTCAGCGTTGCCGGTCGGGCTTTTTCTTTGGCGCCATGACAGACATCCAGGCTGACCCCACCGTCGCCGCAGACACCGCGGCGACGGTCAGTACCGATACCCGGCCTCCCTCCACGGCACAGAAAACCAAGCCGGCCAACGCCCTCGGCCTGGTCGTGCCCGAGCGCATGCACTTTGCCGAGCCGCTGCAGTTGCGCAACGGCTCGCAGATCAGCGGCTACGACCTGATGGTCGAAACCTACGGCACGCTCAATGCGGATCGCTCGAACGCCGTGCTGATCTGCCACGCGCTCAACGCCTCGCACCACGTGGCTGGCGTGCATGCCGAAGGCGAAGTCGGCTGGTGGGACAACATGGTCGGCCCCGGCAAGCCGGTGGATACCAACCGCTTCTTCGTCATCGGGGTGAACAACCTCGGCTCATGTTTCGGTTCGACTGGCCCGATGAGCCCGCACCCGGAGACGGGCGCACCGTACGGCGCGCGCTTTCCCGTGGTGACGGTGGAGGATTGGGTCAACGCCCAAGCGCGCGTGGCCGATCGCTTCGGCATCCAGCAATTCGCCGCGGTGATGGGCGGCAGCCTCGGCGGCATGCAGGCGCTGGCGTGGAGCCTGATGTACCCCGATCGCCTGCGGCACTGCGTGGTGGTGGCGTCCACGCCCAAGCTGTCGGCGCAGAACATCGCCTTCAACGAAGTGGCGCGCAGCGCGATCCTGTCTGACCCCGACTTCCACGGCGGCAACTATTACGCGCACAACGTCAAGCCCAAGCGCGGCTTGCGCGTGGCGCGCATGATCGGCCACATCACGTATCTGTCGGATGAGGACATGGCCGAGAAATTCGGCCGCGAACTGAAGGCCGAAGACATCCGCTTCTCGTTCGACGTCGAGTTTCAGGTCGAGAGTTACCTGCGCTATCAGGGCGACAAATTTGCGGAGTACTTCGACGCGAACACGTATCTGCTGATCACGCGTGCGCTCGATTACTTTGACCCGGCGCTGGCTTACGGCGGCGACCTCACGAAGGCAGTTGCACACACCAAGGCCAACTACCTTGTCGTCAGCTTCATGACCGACTGGCGTTTCGCGCCCGCGCGCAGCCGCGAGCTGGTCAAGGCGCTGCTCGACAACAAGCGGCCCGTCACCTACGGCGAGATCGACGCGCCGCACGGCCACGACGCCTTCCTGCTGGAAGACCCGCGCTACCACGCGCTGGTACGCGCCTATTACGAACGCATTGCCCAGGAGATTGGCGTATGACCACGCAAACGCTGAACGCCATCGCCGCCCCCGCCGCTGCGTCGGCGGTGCCCAACATTCTGGCGGACCGGGCGGACTTCCGCGCCATCGCCCGCTGGATCGAGCCGCGCTCCACGGTGCTCGACCTGGGTTGCGGCGACGGCAGCCTGCTGCGCGTGCTGCAGGATGAACTCGACGTGCTGGCCTATGGCATCGAGATCGACGATGCGGGTGTGCTTGCTTCCACGCAAAAGGGCGTGCACGTCATCCAGCAGAACATGGAAGGCGGCCTGGCGCTGTTCGAAGACAAGAGCTTCGATACGGTCATCCTCTCGCAGACCTTGCAGACCATCCACAACACCGCGCAAGTGCTGCGCGAGATGCTGCGCGTGGGCCGCGAGTGCATCGTGTCGTTCCCGAACTTTGGTTACTGGCCGCACCGGCTGTCGATCTTCCGCGGGCGCATGCCGGTGTCCAAATCGCTGCCGTACGAGTGGTACAACACGCCCAACGTGCGCGTGCTGACCATCCGCGACTTTGAAGCGCTGGCGCCTAAGGTGGGGCTGGTGATTCTGGATCGCGTGGTGCTGCACGATGGCGATGTGGTGCGCTGGGGTGCCAACTGGCGCGGCAGTGTGGCGGTGTATCGGGTGCGCGCGGGCTGATTGCCTTGGCATCCATGCGCGACTCAGGTGTGGCGGTTTGAGCGCACCCACGCGCGGCAGGTGGGCGCGCTACACTGGGCCATCTTCCGATGAGGAGCGCGCGATGAGCAGACAGACCCGGCGCAGAAGTCCGCACATGCTGCAGGCAATGTTGGCGTTTGCGATGAGCGCGGCAACCTCGCTTGCGCTCGCCGCGCCGTCACCGAAAGACGCTCAGGGCGATGCCGCCGCCCTCACCCAGATCGCCATCGCGCACTACGAGCACAACGACTTCGGCCACGCCCTCGACGAATTTGCCGAGGCCGCGCAGCGTGGCAATCGCCTCGCGCAATTCAACTACGCGATGATGCTGATGCGCGGCGAGGGCACCGTCGCCCGGCCTGAAGAGGCCGTCAAATGGCTGCGCCGCGCCGCCGACAATCAGATGACCCACGCGCAGTTTGCCTACGGCGAATTGTTCGAACGCGGCGAGCTGGTGCCGCGCTCGCTGGAAGACGCCAACAAGTGGTACGAGCGCGCCGCCACGGGCGGGCATGTCGAGGCGCAGCGCGCGCTGGCCACCAACTACTTCACCGGTCGTGGCGTGCCGCGCGATTACAAGCGCGCCTTCGCCTGGTACAAGAAAGCGGCTGAGGGCGGCGATGGGCCGTCGCAGTACATCGTGGGCAGCTACTACGAGCGGGGCGAGCCCGGCGTGGTGCCGCAGGATATCGAGCAGGCCAAGACCTGGTACGGCAAGGCGGCAGCGCAGGGCGACGCGGGGGCGCTGGCCAAGCTACGCGAGCTGGTGGAGAAAACGTACCGCGCCAAGCATGGCGACCCGCCCTCGACGGCACGGCAGTCCATGTAGCTAGTCCACACGCACACGAACACAAACAAAAAAACCGCCGGGCATTCGCATGCACCGGCGGTTTTGTTTTGGAGCGTATTCAGCCGTGCATCAACAGCAGCGGCCGACGCGCCCGGCGTAGCGCGCGTCCTGGCGTTCGCGGAAGAAGTCTTCGTACGTCATGACGGGCTGATCCGGGTGGGTTGCCTGCATGTGGCGCACGTAGGTGTCGTAGTCCGGCACGCCCACCATCAGGCGCAGGGTCTGGCCCAGGTAGCGGCCGAAGGTTTCGAGTTCTTCGCGCATGGTGGTGCTCAGGCGCCGAGCGCTTCGTACGGCGTTTCGTTGGCGGTCGGGCGGCTGGCGGCGCGCGCCTTGAGCACCGTCCGCACGCCGTACCAGGCGATGCTGACCACGACGAGGATGAACAGGCCGCACAGGAAGGCATCGATGCGGTCGTTCAGCACCACCTGCTGCATCTGCGCCATCGACTTGGCCGGCGCCAGCAGCTTGCCATCAGCGATTGCCCCGGCGTACTTGTTGGCGTGGGCCAGGAAGCCGATCTTCGGGTCCGGATCGAACAGCTTCTGCCAGCCGGCCGTGAGTGTGCAGATCAGCAGCCAAGCGGTTGGCAGCAGCGTCACCCACACGTAGCGGTCGCGCTTCATCTTGACCAGCACGCAGGTGCCCAGCGTGAGCGCAATCGCGGCGAGCATCTGGTTGGAGATGCCGAACAGCGGCCACAGGGTGTTGATGCCGCCCAGCGGGTTGACCACGCCCTGATACAGGAAGTAGCCCCACAGCGCGACGGTCGCGGCCGTGGCGATCAGGTTGGCGACCAGCGAATCCGTGCGCTTGAGTGCCGGCACAAACGTGCCCAGCAAGTCTTGCAGCATGAAGCGGCCGGCACGCGTGCCTGCATCCACCGCGGTGAGGATGAACAGCGCCTCGAACAGAATCGCGAAGTGGTACCAGAAGGCCATCATGGCTTGGCCGCCCACCACCTGATGCAGGATGTGCGCCATGCCGACGGCCAGCGTTGGTGCGCCGCCCGCACGGGCGAGGATAGTGTTCTCGCCGACGTCCTTAGCGGTCTGGATCAGCACGTCCGGCGTGATGACGAAGCCCCAGGTGGACAGCGTCTGCGCCACCGCGTCGGGCGTGGCACCCACGAGTGCTGCCGGGCTGTTCATCGCAAAGTACACGCCCGGGTTGATGACCGACGCGGCTACCAGCGCCATGATGGCGACGAACGATTCCATCAGCATCGCGCCGTAGCCGATGAAGCGCGCCTGCGTTTCGTTTTCCAGCAGCTTGGGCGTGGTGCCCGACGAGATCAGCGAGTGGAAACCCGACACCGCGCCGCACGCAATCGTGATGAACAGGAACGGGAACAGGTTGCCCGACCACACCGGGCCACCGCCTGCCGCAAACTGTGTGAGTTGCGGCATCTGCATCTGCGGCGCGACGATCAGGATGCCGATGGCCAGCGCGAGGATCGTGCCGATCTTCAGGAACGTCGACAGGTAATCGCGTGGGGCCAGCAGCAGCCACACCGGCAGCACCGAGGCCACAAAGCCGTAGCCGATCAGCATCCACGTGAGGGCCTTGCCGTCGAACGTGAACAGCGGCGCCAGGGCAGCGTTCTCGTGCACCATCTGGCCGCCCACGATGGCGAGCATCAGCAGCACGAAGCCGATGATGGAGATCTCACCGATGCGGCCCGGGCGGATGTAGCGCACGTACACGCCCATGAACAGCGCGATGGGAATCGTCGCGGCCACCGTGAAGGTGCCCCACGGCGAGCCGACCAGTGCCTTCACCACGATCAGCGCCAGCACGGCCAGGATGATGATCATGATGAGGAACGCGCCAAACAGCGCGATCACGCCGGGCACCGTGCCCATCTCACTCTTCACCAGATCGCCCAGCGAGCGGCCGTCGCGGCGGCTGGAGATGAACAGCACGACGAAATCCTGCACCGCGCCGGCAAATACCACGCCAGCGAGAATCCACAGCATGCCGGGCAGATAGCCCATCTGTGCGGCCAGCACAGGGCCGACCAGCGGGCCGGCACCGGCAATGGCCGCGAAGTGGTGGCCGAACAGCACGTTCTTGTTGGTCGGGACGTAGTCGAGCCCGTCGTTGTGCACCCAGGCGGGTGTCTTGCGGGTGCCGTCCAGGCCGAGCACCTTGTCGGCAATGAAGCGGCTGTAATAGCGGTATGCAATCAGGTAGATGCACACGGCGGCCACCACCACCCACAGCGCGCTGACTGCCTCGCCGCGCGCAAGCGCAACGGTGGCAAAGGCAGACGCGCCAAGAATGGCGACGACCAGCCAGATCAGGTGTTGCCTGACGAAGCTCATGGTCGGTCTCCTCGAACCTTGGTCGAAGTTATGTGCTGAATGCGGGATGTGGATTCATCCCTGTTGTAAGAGCCGCTAACCAAACCGCCCTGGCGTCGTTGCGCCGACTTGCCGTACCACTTGTACTGTCTGCGTCGGCACGCCTAGCCAGGTCAGTTTGGTTAGCGGCTCTACGTCCTGCCCCGTGACAGGGGCGTGTAGTATTTGCCAGCCCTGCCCCGCGCCACAAGCGGAGGACTACGCAGTGCATGTCCGTAGTACTACGCAGTTGATGCGACTTCCAATCGAAATTGCGTCCCACCTTGCGATGTTGCAACGCAAGATGCCGCGCTCCGCCATGAAGCTCCGCCAGAAGATCCTGCTGCTCGCCGTTGCGCCGCTGACCATCGCCATGCTGGCGATCATGCTGACCGTGCGGCACCAGTCGATTGCGCTGGCCAAGCACGAGCGGCAGTTGGTGGAATCCGCCTATCTGCAAGCCAAGGAGACGGAGCTGCGCGCCTACGTCAAGCTCGCGCAGAGCGCCATCGCCCCGCTGCTGGCCTCCGGCAAGAATGATGCGGCGACGCGCGACGAAGCCATGCGCACCCTCGCCCGCCTCGACTTCGGCACCGACGGCTACTTCTTCCTCTACGACCTGCGCGGGCGCAATCTCATGCATCCGCGTCAGCCGGAACTTGTCGGCCGTGACTTGTGGGACCTCACCGATGCCCGTGGCCAGCCCACCATCCAGAAGCTGGTGGCGGCGGCCCAGAACGGCGGCGGCTTCGTGCGTTACATGTGGGACAAGCCCTCCACGCACCAGAGCGTACCCAAGCTGGGCTATGTGGAACCGATTCCGCAATGGGGCTGGATGGTCGGCACCGGGCTCTACCTGGACGACATCGAACAGACCCTGCGCGAGATCGACCAACGCGCGCAAGCCAATATCGACCAGACGCTGGCCTGGGTGGTGGGTATTGCCGCGATCAGCATCCTACTGGTGGCCGGCAGCGGCCTGGCGCTGAACGTGAGCGACCACCGCGAGGCCGACGCCAAGTTGCGGCAGCTTGCGCAGCAAGTGGTGCGGTCTCAGGAAGACGAGCGGGCGCGTGTCTCGCGTGAATTGCACGACGGGATCAGCCAGGTGCTGGTGTTGACCAAGCTGCTGCTTGAGACGGCGCACGGTCATCTCGAAACGCCATCTGCGCCGGCGGTGTCAATCGAACGGGCAGCCAGCATGCTGCGCCGCGCGCTGGATCGCCTGAACAGCGCGCTGGGTGAAGTGCGGCGCGTGTCGCACAACCTGCGCCCGGCGCTGCTCGATGATTTGGGTTTGGCTGCGGCACTGGAGTTGCTCGTACGCGAAACACGCGAGGCGCATGAAGACCGCCAGCCCGGTCTTGCCATTGCACTCGAACGTGTCGGCCCGCCGGTGCAGTTGCCGGACGCCTGCAACACGGCGCTGTTCCGCATCGCGCAGGAAGCCGTCTCCAACATCGAACGCCATGCCATGCAAGCCACCCGTATCAGCGTGCTGCTGGAGAACAATGTCGATGCCGTGCGGCTATCCATTCGCGACAACGGCCCCGGCTTCGATGTCGAGTCCGTGCAGGTGGACCCCGAACACGGCATCGGCCTGCGCAACATGCGCGAACGCGTGGCCGCGCTGGGTGGCACCTGTACCATCGTTTCCAGCATGGACGACACGCGGCACGGCACCGAAGTGTGCGTCGTGCTGCCACATGCTGTTATCGCTCAACTGGCTTCGGCCGCCACGTCTTCACTCGTATGAACGCGCCCGTCAAACTGCTGCTTGTTGATGATCACCCGCTGGTGCGCGATGGCGTGCGCGTGCGGCTGGAAGCCGTGCCGCATTTCGAAGTGGTGGGCGAAGCGGGCGATGCGCAAGGCGCGCTGGAAGCCGCGCGCACGCTGGCGCCCGACTTGGTGCTCATGGATATCGGCATGCGCGGCATGAACGGTATCGCACTCACCGAAAAGTTTGCCGAGGCATTTCCCGAGATCGCCGTGCTGGTGCTGTCGATGCACGACAACCTGGAGTACGTGCGCCAGGTGATCCGCGCCGGAGCGCGCGGCTACGTGCTCAAGGATGCGCCCGCCAGCGAACTGGTCGAAGCCATTGATGCCGTGCTGGTCGGCCGCCCGTTCTACAGCGCGCAACTGGCGATGCGCATGGCCGAGCAGGCCGTCATGCCCACGCCGGTGGAGGCGCTCACACCACGCGAGCGCGACATCCTCGACGGCATTGCCAAGGGCTACGCCAACAAGCGCATTGCGGATGAACTCGGCTTGTCCGTGCGGACTGTGGAATCGCACCGCCTGAACCTCAAGCGCAAGCTCGGCATCGAGGGGCAGGCGGAACTGGTGAAATTTGCGGTGGAGTTGGGAAAGGGGCGCTAGGCGCTCAACCTTCAGCGCGCCTTCACGCTGTCCACGTACTCGCGCACCATCGTCTCGAACGAGGTGTCGCGGCCAAAGCCCATCGCATCCGCGCGTGCGGTATCGAAGCGTGCGGGCCAGCTCTGCACGATGGCCTTGATGCGCGCGTCCGGCTCCCAGCGGATGCGCGAGACCGGCGCATCGCCCGCCACCTTGCGCAGCGCTTCCACCATCTCGCCCACACGCACCGTGATGCCCGGCAGATTCAGCGAACGGCGATTGCCCCACGCCGATGCCGGCAGCGTGTACGCATGCAACAGCGAAGCCACCACCTGGCGCGGCGAGGCCAGCCACAGCTCAGTCTCGGCCTCCACCGGGCAGATGGCCTCCTCGCCCGCCAACGGCTCGCGGATGATGCCGCTGGCAAAACTCGACGCCGCGCCGTTCGGCTTACCGGGGCGCACGGACACGGTCGGGATGCGCACCGCGCGGCCATCGATGTAGCCCTTGCGCGAATACTCGCCCACTAGGAATTCGCCCATCAGCTTCTGCACGCCGTACGAGGCTTGCGGCGTGGCCGCCGTGTCATCGGTGACGACCGCCGGCAGTTGGCCGCCGAACACTGCCACCGAGCTGGCGAACAGCACGCGTGGCGCGCGCCCCGTCTTGGCCTGCTGCGCACGCAGCGCATCGAGCAACGCACGCGTGCCGTCCAGATTCACGCGCATGCCGAGGTCGAAATCGGCCTCGGCCGTGCCGCTTACCACCGCGGCCAGATGGAATACGCCGCCCACGTTTTCGTCGATTACCTGGGCGATGAGGGCGGGGTCCGATGCATCGCCCGTCACATAGCGCACGCGCGGGTCGGCAATCTGGCCGGCCACCTGATCCAGCACGATGAAGGTGTTGACCGGCTGGACCGTCCCGTCCGCGACTGGCAGGCCCGGTTGCTGGAGCAATGCCGCCAGCACGCGCTGGCCCAGAAAACCGGCGCCGCCGGTGATGACGATGTTCATGGTGTCTCCTTGTGCCGAACGTGGATCGCCCGGCGATCTAATCGATGCCTAGGGTAAACGGGGATGAAGCTCTGCGACTCAACTTGTATGATGACACGACGAATTTAAGCTTGCCAAGCGACACACCATGTTTGAAAAACTCGACGCCGCACCCTCCCTATCCGACCGCGTGGCCCAAACCCTGATGGACAAGATCGACGCTGGCGAGCTGCGCCGCGGCGAACGCATGCCGTCGGAAACCGTGCTCGGCCAGGAATTTGGCGTGAGCCGCACCGTGATCCGCGAAGCCATTTCGCGCCTGCGCCATGAGGGCGTGGTCGAAGCGCGCCAGGGAAGCGGCGTGTACGTCACGCAGCAGGCCGGCCTGAAGCCGTTGCGCATCGATGCCGCGCAGGCCGGATCAATCGATGCCGTGCTGCACATCATCGAGCTGCGTCGGGCGCTGGAAGCCGAAGGTGCCGCGATGGCCGCCCAGCGCCGCACTGACGCCCAGATGGTCGAGATCGACGCCGCGCTCGATGGCATTGACGCGGCCGTTGCTGCAGGTGGGGATGGCGTGGCCGAAGACCTGCGCTTTCACCACGCGATTGCGGCCGCCAGCGGCAACCCGTTCCTCGTGCAGGCACTGGGCTTCTTCAGCCAGTACCTGGAAGAAGCGATTGGCGTGACGCGCAGCAACGAAGCGCGACGCGAAGACTTCGCCCGCCAGGTGCGCGACGAGCACCGCGCAATGGTCGAGGCCATCCGCGCGCATGACGCGCTGGCCGCGCGCAACGCCGCGCAGACCCACATGTTCAATGCCGCACGTCGCCTGGCCGAGGGCCGGGACGTTGCGCAAGACTGATTCAGGAGCACTTCATGACGCAATCGACGGCTGACTGGAAGGTTGGCGTGATCGGCCTCGGCGCAATGGGCCTGGGCATCGCCAAGACGCTACGCCACAACGGCTACACCGTTTTCGCATGCGACGCGCGCCCCGGCGCCGCCGCAGATTTCGCCAAGGAAGGCGGCGTGGCCTGTGCAACGCCAGCCGAGGTAGCTGCTGGTGCGGGCGTGATCGTCTCTGTGGTCGTCAATGCCGCGCAGACCGAATCCGTGTTGTTTGGCGAGAACGGCGCGGCCGCTGCAATGAAGCCGGGCAGCACCTTCGTCATGTGTTCGACCGTGGATCCGAACTGGTCGATCGCGCTGGAAGCGCGCCTGGCGCAGCAGGGCATCCTGTACGTGGATGGCCCCATTTCCGGCGGCGCTGCCAAGGCCGCCTCGGGGCAGATGACGATGATGACCTCCGCCACGCCCGCCGCCTATGCCGCTGCAGGGCACGTGCTCGACGCCATGGCGGGCAAGGTCTACCGCCTGGGCGACAAGGCCGGGGCGGGCAGCAAGGTCAAGATCATCAACCAGCTGCTGGCCGGCGTGCACATCGCCGCCGCCGCTGAAGCCATGGCACTGGGCTTGCGCGAAGGCGTGGCCGCCGACGCGCTGTACGAAGTCATCACAAATAGCGCGGGCAATAGCTGGATGTTCGAAAACCGCATGGCCCACGTGCTGGCCGGCGACTACACACCGCTGTCCGCCGTCGACATCTTCGTGAAAGACCTTGGCCTCGTGCTCGATACCGCGCGCGCGACCAAGTTTCCGCTGCCGCTGGCCGCCACCGCGCACCAGATGTTCATGCAGGCATCCACTGCCGGTTATGCGAAGGAAGACGACTCCGCGGTCATCAAGATCTTCCCGGGCATCACGCTGCCGGAGGGCCAATCGAAATGAGCGCAGCGCAAACCTCCCGCCCCGTGCTCGGTTGTATCGCCGATGACTTCACGGGCGCAACCGACCTCGCCAACATGCTCGTGCGCGCGGGCATGCGCACCGTGCAGACCATCGGCGTGCCCCAAGCCGGCGATGAGGCGATTGCCGCCGATGCGGACGCCATCGTCGTCGCACTCAAGTCGCGCACGATTCCGGCGGCCGATGCCGTACAGCAGTCGCTCGCCGCGCTGCACTGGCTGCAGGCGCAAGGCTGCTCGCGCTTCTTCTTCAAGTACTGCTCGACGTTCGATTCCACCGACGACGGCAACATTGGCCCCGTGGCTGAAGCGTTGATGGCGGAACTGGGCACGGATTTCACGCTGGCCTGCCCGGCGTTTCCCGAGAACGGCCGCACGATCTTCCGTGGTCATCTGTTCGTGGGCGACGTGCTGCTCAATGCCTCGGGCATGGAACACCATCCGCTCACGCCGATGCGCGATCCGAACCTCGTGCCGGTGCTCGCGCGCCAGAGCGTGGGCAAGGTTGGCCTGCTGCGTTACGACACGGTGACGCGCGGCGCGCAAGCCGCGCGCGACCAGGCGCAGAAACTGCGTGCCGACGGCGTGAAGCTGGCGATTGCGGATGCCATTTCCAACGACGACCTGATCGTACTGGGCGAAGCGTTTGCCGATCTGCCGCTGCTCACGGGCGGCTCGGGTTTGGCGCTCGGCCTGCCCGCGCAATACCGCCGCGCTGGCCTCATCACCGAGCACGGTGACGCGGCGCAACTGCCGTCCGTGGCGGATTCGGCCGTCGTGCTGTCGGGCAGTTGCTCGCGCGCGACGAACGCGCAGGTGGCGCACTGGCGTGCGTCGCGTCCGGCGTTTCAGATTGATCCGCTCGCACTCGCCGAAGGCCAGCCGGTGGTGGTCGAGGCGCTGGACTTCGTGCAGCGCCACGCCGGTCAAACCGTGCTGGTCTATGCGACGAGCGCGCCAGAACACGTCGCCCAGGTGCAGAAGACGCTGGGCGTGGAACGCGCGGGCAAGCTGGTCGAAGAAGCCCTCGGCCGCATCGCCCGTGCGCTACATGCCGATGGCGTGCGCCGCTTCGTCGTGGCCGGCGGCGAGACCTCGGGTGCGGTTGTGCAGGCGCTCGACGTGCGCGCGTTGCGCATCGGCCCGCAGATCGATCCGGGCGTGCCTTGGACGGCCACTATTGGCGATGACCCCGTGGCGCTGGCGCTGAAGTCCGGCAACTTCGGCACGGTCGATTTCTTCGAGAAAGCGCTGGCGCAATTGGCGCAGGCCACGACGGAGTCGGTCGCATGACCGCCGCCACCGAGAACGCGCTGCGCGAAGAAATCGCGCGCGTGGGCCAGAGCCTGTATGCGCGTGGATACACGGTGGGCACAGCGGGCAATATCAGCGCGCGCTTGCCGGACGGCTGGCTCATCACGCCCACCGACGCCTGCCTCGGCACGCTGGACCCGGCATGCATCGCCAAGGTCAGCACGGCGGGCGAGTGGGTCAGCGGCGACAAGCCATCGAAGACGCTCGCCCTGCATCGCGGCATCTACGACCGCAATGCCGAGGCACACGCGGTGGTGCACACGCACTCGACGCATCTGGTGGCGCTCACGCTGGCCGGTGTCTGGCGCGAGGCCGACGTGCTGCCGCCGATCACGCCGTACTACGTGATGAAGGTTGGCCATGTGCCGCTCATTCAATACCAACGCCCGGGTCATCCGGATGTGGCCGCACAGATTGCCGCACTGGCGACAGACGTGCGCGCTGTGTTGCTCGATCGCCTGGGCCCCGTGGTGTGGCACAGCTCGGTATCGAGCGCGGCCTACGCGCTGGAAGAACTGGAAGAAACCGCCAAGCTTTGGCTGATGACGGAGCCGAAGCCCGCACCGCTGTCCGATGCGCAAATCGACGAATTGCGACAGACGTTCGGAGCCCGCTGGTAAGAACCTGCTCACGGTCCTACTGCGCAGCCCGATCTTGCCCCTGCGATGCTCGCCGTACCCGTGTACGGCTGCGCTTCTCGGGCCAACCTCGAGCCGCTCGCTACGGACCGTGAACAGGTTCCAAGCCTACGGCCCCTATAAAACCTAGATTGGAGACCACCACATGAACACCGCCACCACGGCGGCGCTGCCTTCGCACGCCGTTTCAAAGGAGGACAGCGTCTACGCACGCGTGTCGCGCCGCATCGTTCCGCTCATCATGCTGTGTTACGTGGTCGCGTATCTCGATCGCGTGAACGTGGGTTTTGCCAAGCTGCAGATGTCGCAGGCGCTGAATTTTTCCGAGACGGTGTACGGCCTGGGCGCCGGCATCTTCTTCATCGGCTACTTCCTCTTCGAGGTGCCGAGCAACCTGCTGATGAACAAGATCGGCGCGCGCATTTGGATCGCGCGGATCATGATCACGTGGGGGCTGATCTCGGGCGCGTTCGCCTTCGTGCAGACGCCCACGCAGTTCTATGTGATGCGCTTCCTGTTGGGCCTGGCGGAGGCCGGTTTCTACCCCGGCATCATCCTGTATCTGACGTACTGGTATCCGTCGCACCGCCGCGCGCGCATCGTGGCGATGTTCATGGCGGCGATTCCCATCTCGGGCATCTTCGGCAATCCGCTGTCGGGCTGGATCATGAGCGCCTTCCATGACAATGGCGGCTGGCAAGGCTGGCAGTGGATGTTCGTGATCGAAGCTGTGCCCGCCGTGCTGGTTGGCCTGCTGGTGCTGTGGAAGTTCGATGACAGCATCCGCAAAGCCAAGTGGCTGAGCGAAGACGAGAAGCAGATTCTCGAAGCCAACATCGCCGTCGACAACAAGGGCAAGGCCGAACACCCCGGCATCGGCAAGGTGTTCTCGGACTTGCGCGTGTGGGGCATGAGCCTGATCTATTTTGCCTTTGTGATGGGCCAGTACGGGCTGACGTTCTGGATGCCGACACTGGTGAAGAACGCCGGCGTGAAGGACACCCTCATGGTGGGCGTGCTGTCGGCCATTCCGTACCTCTGCGCGGCGATCACCATGGTGTTGATCGGCCGCAGTGCCGATGCGCGCCGAGAGCGCCGCTGGCATCTGGTTGTGCCGGCGCTGATGGGGGCTGTCGGCTTTGCGGTGGTCGCCACGGCGGGCAACAACGTGGCCTTGTCGATCGTGTTCCTGTCGCTGGCGGCGGCTGGTGTGCTGACTTGCGCGCCGTTGTTCTGGTCGTTGCCGACCGCATTCCTGCAAGGCACCGCTGCGGCTGCGGGCATTGCCGCCATCAACTCGGTGGGCAACCTGGCCGGCTTCGTCAGCCCCTATATGATCGGTGCGCTCAAGGACATGACCGGCAGCACTGCAACGGGCATGTACGCGCTGGCCGGCGTGCTGGTGCTCGGCTGCATCGCCGTGTTGCGCACGCCTGCCAAGCTGGTCAATAAATAAGCAACCAAGCAACTGTTTCCAGAGGGTTTGACATGCCGCGCTTTGCCGCCAACCTGTCCATGATGTACCAGGAACACGCCTTCCTCGACCGCTTTGCCGCCGCGGCAAAGGACGGCTTTGAGGGCGTGGAGTTTCTCTTCCCCTATGACTTTGACAAAGCCGAGATCCGCGCGCGTCTCGACGATGCCGGGCTCAAGCAGGCGTTGTTCAATGCGCCGCCGGGCGACTGGGCCGCCGGCGAGCGCGGCATCGCGTCATTGCCGGGACGTGAAGAGGAATTCAAGCGCGGCATTGCGACGGCGCTGGAATATGCGCAGGTGCTCGGCAACACGCGTCTGCACGTGATGGCGGGTCTGCTACCCGCCGATGCCGACCGCGCGCGCCATCACGCGACCTACGTGAGCAACGTCGCCTACGCCGCACGCGAGGCGGCTGGCGCGGGCATCACCATCGTGCTGGAGCCGATCAACACGCGCGATATGCCGGGTTTTTTCCTCACGCATCAGGCGCAGGCGCATGCCGTCTGCAAGGAGGTGGGTGCGCCCAACGTGAAGGTGCAATTCGACCTGTACCACGCGCAGATCATGGAGGGCGATCTGTCGGTCAAGCTCAAACGGTATGTGGGTGAGGGCGGTGTCGGCCACGTGCAGATTGCCGGCGTACCCGATCGCCATGAGCCGGACGAAGGTGAGCTGAACTATCCGCACCTCTTTGCGCTGATGGACACGCTCGGCTACGACGGCTGGGTCGGCTGCGAATACCGCCCGCGTGCCGGTACAAGTGAAGGGTTGGGCTGGCTTAAGCGCTGGCGCGACAGCCAGCGCTGATCGGCGTTACCCCAAACAAAAACGGCCGGCACTGCATCTGCAGTCCGGCCGTTTTTGCTTGATGACCCGCTTACGACTTGCACGCGCCGAGGTAGCGCCCCTGGTAGTGGAAGCCACTCTTCATCGGCCCGTACTGCGGGTGCTGGTACTGGCCATTGCCCGTGATGTTGAACGTGGTGGGTGTGAGCGGGCCGCTGGCTTCGAGCACGCCCTTGCCGCCCTGCGGGTCTGTGCACGACAGCGAGACCTTCAGCGTGCCCATGGCGTAGTTCCAGCGCGTGAGCGAGCAGCTTTCGTGGTCTCTGCGGATATTGCGCTCGAACGTGGCCCGGATATCGCTGGCGTCGTTTGCACTCAGGCAGCCGCGCTCGGGCCGGCTAGAGACTTTGCGGCCTTGCTCGTCAACGTGCGGCAACGGCTTGCCGTTCAGAGTCATGCTGGTTGTGCTTTCCCACAGGCCCGGCGTAACTTCCTGTGCGTGTACGCCCAGGGCTGATCCAGCCAGAGCGGTCAGCAGTACACCGCTGCACCACAGCTTCATGTTCGATTCCTTGATGGCTTGAGATGGCACGACCATCCGATCGCCGCGCAATGCGGGGCAGGATGGTCGTCAGGTGGAGAACGAGATGAGGCCGGATCGACCCGGGGCTCAGGCGCCCATATGTACCGGCCCTTTGCCCAGCGAGCGGCCCGTTGGGATAGGCCCGTACGACGGCAGTTCGGCTTTGCGGGTGGCGGCTTCGAGCTGCATGCTGATGGTGTCGGCGGTGTGCGCGGCCGTCGCGCCGCTAGCGCCCACCACAAGGCGATAGCCGCCGCCGCGTACCGTCTGGATCAGGCCATCGCACGGCGTGCCTGCCAGTGCCACGCGCAGCTTGCGCACGTGCACGTCAACGGTACGTTCCCCAACGAACACGTGATTGCCCCACACGCGATCCAGCAGTTGCGTGCGCGAATGCACGCGTTGCGGATGCGCCACCAGGAAGTGCAGCAGACGGAATTCCAGCGGGCTGAGCGGGATGGCGCGCGGGCCGGTTTCCGTTTGCGCCATCACGCCCAAGGTGAGCGGATCCAGGCGCAAGCCGTTGACTTGCAGCACGTCATCGCCATGCTGCTGCGGCGCCCGGCGGCGCAGCACCGCGCGGATGCGGGCATGCAGTTCGCCCGTGTCGCACGGCTTGACGACGTAGTCATCGGCACCGGCGTCAAGCGCGGCGATCTTGGCGCGCGCATCGCCGTGGCGAGACAGCACGATGACCGGCAGGCCGCGCGTCTGCATGTTGGCGCGCAAGGCCAACAGCATATCGATCGACTCGCGCTCGGGCCATGTCCACTCCATGAGCAGCAGTTCCGGCATGGCGACCTGGATGGCCGCCTGTGCCTGCCCTGGATTGCCGACACGTTGAACGTCGTGTCCACCGTCACGCAGGGAAAACGACAGACGCTCCCCCTCTGCCTGGTCCTGTTCGACCAGCATGATCTGAATACCCACTTTGTGATACCTCCCGTCTAACCAGCCGACACACTCCGGCGCGCAGCCTTGCGGCCGCGCTCTTCTGTCTGCGGTGCGCGTTGTTATGAGTGCCATGCGAGCGTTGCGCGTTTGCTCGCATGTCGTTCTTGCGGGCGCTGCCGCCCGGCCGGACAGGCCTGGCGCCGATCGTCGTGTACTGCCGTTCCCGGTCGGACGATCCCCAGCGGAGCCCCCGGATTACTCCAGGGTGTGTGGTGTTGAGATGGGTTCACAAGCCTCGGCGCTGCGATTCGGGGCCTGATTTATGCAATCGTTTGCACAAAGTTCGACACCGCATGCACGCAAAACCGAGCCGACGCCCCCCCGAGCGCCGTGGAGAAGAGGGGGTACCCCTCCTTCCTTGATGCATTGGCTTGTTGCCTTTCTCGTTTCCTCTAGTGAACCCCCTCTCCGGCTCAAGGAAAAGGAATTCTGTTTTGCCGGATTATAAGAATCCCGCCGGAATTCGTCACGCGGGATTTTTAAAATTTGGAAATTTAGACGACGCCGAATTTTTCGTGCACGCTCGATTGACATGCATGCTTCACAAAGCTATGCCAGGCAAGGGGTTGGCGTGATGGGGTGCCGCTGATGATTCGTTGTTGGCATAATTCAGCGCTCATTATGTTGTTGATGGCATAATGACATCTTGGTTTTTGATGTTTGTGTTTTTTACAGCTGAATATTGCGGCATTTAAATCAAGCGACCGTTTTGTGGATAGGGGTAAATCGCGCGATTTAAAACTTTAGGATTACTGCTCATTGTTTGGGCAGTGACTGCCGCGTACGGACGAAAAAAAGCCCGCGTAACGCGGGCTTTTTGTACTAGCGGGCAGATGTCACCCTGCCAGACGCCCCTCCAGGCGCGCCTTCGCCTCCGGCAGCGCCTGCGGCAGGCCATGCGCCAACTGCGTGAACAGCTGATCGTGCAGCGCCAGTTCCTGCTGCCACGCGGCAGCGTCGACGGAGATCACCTTGGCGAACTGCTCAGCCGTGAAGTTCAGCCCATCCCAGCGCAGTTCTTCATAGCGGGGCGACACGCCAAAGGCATGCGCATCGCCCTGCGCCTGGCCTTCGAGGCGATCGATCATCCACTTCAGCACGCGCATGTTCTCGCCGAAGCCCGGCCACACGAACTTGCCGTTCTCGTCCTTGCGGAACCAGTTCACGCAGAAGATCTTCGGCAGCGTGGCGCCGCTCTTGGCGAGCTGGTCGCCCAGCTTGAGCCAGTGTGCGAAGTAGTCGGCCATGTTGTAGCCGCAGAACGGCAGCATGGCGAACGGGTCGCGGCGCACCACGCCCTGCTGGCCAGCGGCCGCAGCGGTGGTTTCCGAGCCCATCGTGGCGGCCATGTACACGCCTTCAGTCCAATCGCGCGCTTCGGTGACGAGCGGCACGGTGGTCGAGCGGCGGCCGCCGAAGATGAACGCATCAATGGGTACGCCGGCCGGGTTGTCCCATTCCGGATCGATCGACGGGCATTGCGCCGCCGGTGCCGTGAAACGGGCGTTCGGATGCGCAGCCTTGCGGCCGGTTTCCTTGCCAATCTCCGGCGTCCAGCTTTGGCCCTGCCAGTCGGTCAGGTGCGCGGGGATGGCGTCGGTCATGCCCTCCCACCACACGTCGCCGTCGTCCGTCAGCGCCACGTTGGTGAAGATGACGTTTTCCTTCAGCGTCGCCATTGCATTGGGGTTGGTCTTTTCGCCCGTGCCTGGTGCCACGCCAAAGAAGCCCGATTCCGGGTTGATGGCGTACAGGCGGGTCTGGCCGTTGGCGTCCTGGCGCGGCTTGATCCAGGCGATGTCGTCGCCGATGGTCGTCACCTTCCAGCCGTTGAAGCCGGCCGGCGGAATCAGCATCGCAAAGTTGGTCTTGCCGCAAGCCGACGGGAAAGCCGCCGCCACGTGATACGTCTGACCTTCCGGCGACGTCACGCCCAGAATCAGCATGTGTTCAGCCAGCCAGCCCTGGTCGCGGCCCATGGTGGAAGCGATGCGCAGCGCGAAGCACTTCTTGCCCAGCAGCGCATTGCCGCCGTAGCCCGAGCCGAACGACCAGATTTCGCGCGTTTCCGGGAAGTGCACGATGTACTTGGTCGGGTTGCACGGCCACGGCACGTCTTTCTCGCCAGCGGCCAGCGGCTTGCCGACGGTGTGCACGCACGGCACGAAGTCGCCGTCGGTGCCCAGCACGTCGTACACCGCGCGGCCCATGCGGGTCATGATGCGCATGTTGACGGCCACATACGGGCTGTCCGACAGCTCCACGCCAATGTGCGCGATCGGCGAACCCAGCGGGCCCATCGAGAACGGCACCACGTACAGCGTGCGGCCGCGCATGCTGCCGTCAAACAGGCCGTTCAGCGTCTGGCGCATCTCGGCCGGGGCGGTCCAGTTGTTGGTGGGGCCGGCGTCTTCCTTCTTCTGCGAGCAGATGAAGGTGCGGTCTTCCACGCGCGCCACGTCCGACGGGTCCGACAGGGCCAGGAACGAGTTCTTGCGCTTGGCGGGGTTGAGCTGCTTCATCGTGCCGGCGGCGACCATCTCGGCGCACAGGCGGTCGTATTCCTCTTGCGATCCATCGCACCAGACCACGCGCTCGGGCTTGGTGAGCGCGGCAATCTCGCCGACCCACGCAATCAGGCGCGGGTGTTTGACGTACTCGGGCACGTTCAATGCAGGCACGCCCTGCATCACGGGTTGATTCATGACCAAAACTCCAATGGAAGTGAAAAAGAAATCGGCGACAGATCAGCACGGCGGCCGCGCCTGGCGGCGGGTTGGAAAGCGATCGACGGCGCGAGGAGCGTGCGCCGGATCCGCGATTTCCAGAGAGAGGGGCAACGCAGGCAGAGGGACGGTAGCCGTGCTGATTTCACATTCAGTTACAAAGCGGTGCGCCACCGGAAGGTGGGTTTTTCCGGGCGACGGGGGCCGCGTGCGCTAAAGTGACGGGACGTTAAAAATAAGGACTCGTCACCAGCGTGGCTGCGCAATTTGCGTGCCCGCGGCGGGCAATTCCGAACGTCGCGCGGATTGTCGGGCGACGAGGGATGGGAAGAATACCACCGCGAGGGATCGCTGTTTTTTGCTGCGCACCATTGTCCGAAGTGAGATGTCGATGAAGATTGCCGTACTGGACGACTACCAAGACGCCGTTCGCAAGCTGGATTGCTTCAGCCTGCTCCAAGACCACGAAGTCAAAGTGTTCAACAACACCGTCAAAGGCGTGGGGCAATTGGCCGCACGTGTGGCGGACGTTGAAGCCATTGTGTTGATCCGGGAGCGCACGCGTGTGACGCGTCAGTTGCTCGATCGCCTGCCCAAACTCAAGATCATCAGTCAGACCGGTCGCGTATCGCGCGATTCGGGCAGCCATATCGATCTGGATGCCTGTACCGACAAGGGCGTGGTCGTGCTGGAGGGCAAGGGCTCGCCGGTCGCGCCGGCCGAACTGACCTGGGCGCTGGTGATGGCCGCGCAGCGCCGCATTCCGCAATACGTGGCGAGCCTCAAGCACGGCGCGTGGCAGCAGTCGGGGCTGAAATCGACCACGATGCCGCCCAACTTCGGCATCGGCCGCGTGTTGAAGGGCCAGACGCTCGGCATCTTCGGCTACGGCAAGATCGGCCAGCTCGTGGCGAGCTACGGCCGCGCGTTCGGCATGAACGTGCTGGTGTGGGGCCGTGAGGGCTCGCAAGAGCGCGCCCGTGCTGACGGCCATGCCGTGGCCGAATCGAAGGAAGCGCTGTTCGAGCAGTCCGACGTGCTGTCCGTCCACCTGCGCCTGAATGACGAGACACGCGGCATCGTGACGGTGGCCGACCTCACGCGCATGAAGCCGACCGCCCTCTTCGTCAACACGAGCCGCGCCGAGCTGGTGGAAGAAAACGGCCTGGTGACGTCGCTGAATCGGGGGCGCCCCGGCATGGCCGCCATCGACGTGTTTGAAACGGAACCCATCCTGCAGGGCCACACCCTGCTGCGCATGGAGAACTGCATCTGCACGCCGCACATCGGCTATGTCGAGCGCGACAGCTACGAGATGTACTTCCGCGTCGCGTTCCAGAACATCCTCGATGTCCTGCAGGGCAATGTCGACAGCGTGGTCAACCCGACGGCACTGGCGCCCGCGCTGATTCGCGCGTAGCGCCGGCCGTCATACCTGCCGATCAAGCCGCAGCGCGGTGCTGCGGTTCGCCGCGGTTGGCCACATTGGCACCCGCGCCGTCAAAGCGGAAGCTGTCCATCGCCAGCGAGCCGTACGTTACCGTATCGACCACATGCTGAGCCTGCACGCCGCCTAGCGTGGCCTGGCTCGGCTGGCCCATGGCGGCGCCGAGTGCCACGTACAGCGGCATCAGGTGCTCATCGGTCGGGTGGGCGTGGGCGGCGTTCGGCGCCTGAGCGCGGTAGTCGCAGAAGGCAGCGAAGTCGCCCGTGCGGATGCCTTCGGTCATCGCCTCGATCATCCATTCGCGGAATGCCGTGACCCATGACTCGACCGGCACGCCGTGTTGCGCCATGCCGGGGCCGCGCATCAGTGCGCGCAGGTTGTGCGTGAAGCTGCCCGAGCCGACGATCAGCACGCCCTCGTCGCGCAGCGGCGCCAGCGTGCGCCCCACTCCCATCTGGCACGCGGGCGACAGGCCCGGCATGAGCGACACCTGCACCACGGGGATCTTCGCCTCGGGAAACATCATCATCAGCGGAATCCACGCGCCATGGTCCAGCGGCTGGCGCGGGTCGAGCACGGTGGAGGCTTGTTCCTCCAGGCCGGGCACGACGCGGCCGTCGATCAGCGCGCGAATGCGCTCGGCCAACTCCGGCGCGCCGGGCGGGGCATATTCCAAGGCGTAAAGCTGCGGCGGGAAACCGCCAAAGTCATGCCACGCCTCCTGTTGCGCGCGGGCCGTGACGGCTGGACGGCGTGTCATCCAATGCGGTGACACGACGACGATGGCGCGGGGTGCGAGCGCAGCCATCTCCTGCCCAAGCGCGGCGAATGCCTGTCCAACGGGGCCCGGGTCAACCGCCAGCATGGGCGACCCATGAGAAAGATAGAGCACGGGAAGCATGTCAAATTTCCTGAAGAATATGCCTATCATTCTGCGCCCGCGGCGTTCAGGCAGCGTGCATGGATTTGCCGATGGGCATCAGGAAAGTTGAATGAGTGCGCCCGGGCGCTCAAACACCCAGCAGTTCTTCGGCCACAGTCGGGTGCAGGCCGACCGTCGTGCGCAAATGCTTGAGCCGCACGCCCATGCGCACGGCCACGGCCAACGTTTGGATGATCTCGGGTGCAGCGTTGTCGACGATGTGCGCGCCGAGCACCCGCCCACTGCGCGCGTTGCACACCAGCTTGATCAGCGATTCCATGCCGGTGCCTGCAAACCGCTGCTCCAGCGAAACGAAGCGGCGGACCACTACGTCGATGCGCTCGGCGGTGGCGCGTTTGTCGGCCTCGGCGGCGCGTTTGCCCAGCTCGGGCCAGCGCGTACGGGCTTCGGTCTCGGTCAGGCCCACGGCGGCGATGGCCGGGTCGCAGAACACCGCCATTGGCACGGTGTCCATGTCGGGCAGCTTGGCGCCCTTGCCGAACAAGCGTTCGGCGACGTAGCGGCCTTGTGCGGCCGCCACGGGCGTGAGCTGGATGGCGCTGCTGGCGTCGCCCACGGCATGGACGCCACGCACACGCGTGCGGAAGTGGCGATCCACGGCGATGCGGCCACGCGCATCGAGCGAGACGCCGGCCGCGTCCAGACCCAGTCCAGCGGTGTTGGGCGTACGACCGACGACACTGAGCACACGCTGCGCGCGCAGCACGCGCGGCGTGTCGTCGCCGAGTCCGCTCACATAGACCGCGACACCATCGCCGTGGATGGCATCGCGCTCCACGCGCACCACGTCGGCGTTGATGATGCGTTCGACGCCGCAGTTGGCCAGTGACAGGGCTGCCGCTTCCGACATCGCCGCATCGAAGTCGGGCAGCAGCCGCGCTTCGCGTACGACCATGGTCACGCGCACGCCGAAGCGCGCCAGCGTGGAGGCCAGTTCCACCGCCGCCGCGCCCCCGCCGAGGATGATGAGCGAGGCGGGTAGCGTGTCCCAACTCAACACGTCGTCTGGTGTGCCGGCGAGTTCGCCGCCGGGCACCGATAGCGGCGTGGCATGCGCGCCGGTGGCCAGCACGATCTGCCGGCCGCGCAGCGTGGTTTTGCCGTGCTCGCCGTGCACGCGAATGATGCCGCGCCCGCGCAATGACGCCATGCCGCTCAACCATTGCACGCCCGCCGCGGCCAAGTGGGCGAGATGGGTTTCCCGCAGTCGCGCCACCTCGGCGCGCGTGCGGGCGATGGCATCGGCCCAGGCTTCGGCGGGTTGCGCAACGCGCAGGCAGCGCGCAACGGCCTGCGACCAGCTTGCGCCGTAGCTGAGCAGCTTCTTGGCTGCACAACCGTGGTTGACGCGCGTGCCGCCCACCTCGGCGCGATCGACGAGCAAGGTGTGTGCGCCCAATTGCGCGGCGCGATGCGCGGCAGCCAGGCCGGCTGAGCCGGCGCCGATCACGATCAGGTCAAAGGGAGTGGTCGCGCGTGCGGGCATGGCGGTGTCCGTCAAACAAGCGTTGGCCGGACGGCCATGGCGGCGCACCGGCGGGCTCGCCGCCCGCGCAGTGGCGATGGCTATGCAGCCGCTGGAGTGGCGAACCCGCGTGGAAGTTCGCGCAGGAAGGTTTCGCCGTCATGACGGCCGAGCGCATAGGCGTCGCGCATGGCGCCCGGGCGGGTGTAGTCCCAGCTTGAAATCGGCACCTTGCGCGAAGGCTGGACGTAGAAGCGGCGCTGTAGGCCGTCTGGCACGGGTGTGTCCAGGCGGAAATAGGTGGGACGCGGATACAACCGCGTGACCAGCACCAGCACATCGCCCGGCGTGGGGTCGAGCGCATGCACCGGTACGTTGTCGACCATGCCGCCATCCAGCACCGGCCGCCCTGCGCGGCGTAGCACCGGCGTGAACGGTGGCGTGGAGGCCGATTGCAACAGCAAATCGGCCAGCGTTTCCGGTGAGGCGCAATCCTGCGCGCGCACGAACTCGGGCGTAAAGCCCAGTCGCCGGCCCAACGTGGGGTGCAGCGTCTTGCGGACGTGCTTTTCGATGTTGTATGCGATCAGCCCGGCTGCCACGGCGGTCCGCGCACCCATCCAGCGCGGAATGTGCGCGACGCCGATGCGGATCTCGGGGGCCTGCTCCAGCCGTGCGAAGCGGCCTTCCCCGAACACGGTCAGCAGCGCCGTGCGATACATGCCGTAGTGCGGAAACACGCGCTCACCGCGCAGCAGGTTGCCCCAGTGGGCGTTGCGGGTGTTGTGGCGCAGGGCTTCGCCGTAGTAGTCCATCAGGTCGGCGGAGTTCCATGCGTGCAGCATGCACGCCGTCGATGCGCCCGCCGAGATGCCGGCAATCACGCGCGGCGCCAGGCCCAATTCCGGCTGCACGACATCCCACCAGCCGGCTTGCCACCAGCATCGGTTGCCGCCGCCGGCAAACACCATCTGATCGAACATCGGCGCGGTCATGCGTTGACCGCCGCGCGCTCGGGTTGCGCGTGTCGTAGGGCGGGCGAGTACTTGAGCGTATCGATGCACGCATCGACAAAGCGCTCGCGCTTGGTGGCGAGGCTGGAGGCATCCGGGTAGAACAGGTAGTCGCCCATGATGCCGCCAAACGATGCGTGGAAATGCGCCACCGCCAGCGGGACGTCCAAGTCAGCCGGCAGTTGGCCGCGCCGTGCGGCCTGGCCGATCATGTTGTTCAGCCGGCCCAGGCCTTCTTCAAACGATTCTTGCTGGCGCTTGAGAATCGGGCTCGTGTCCTCCACGAACTCGCACTTGTTGAACATGATGTCGAAGACCTTGCGCCAGTGCGCGTCTTCCACCAATTGCCGTAGCACGAAGTTGGCCACCATGCGCAGTTCGCCCAGCGGGTCGTCTGATTCCACATCCGGCGGCGAGCACAGCGTCTCCATCGGCAATTTCACGCGCTCGCACATGGCGGCGAACACGTCGGCCTTGTTACGGAAATGCCAGTAGATGGCGCCGCGCGTGACCCCCGCGGCTTGAGCGATATCGGATAGTGATGTGCGCGCCACCCCGCGCGCATAGAACACGTCTTCGGCCGCATCCAGGATGCGGTTGCGTGTTTCAAGGGCTTCTTCCTTGGTTCGTCTGACCATGATGTTCCAGAGGAACGCCTGCACACCCCGCAGACGTTCTTTCGTTTTGCTTTTGTGCGATGCACAAATACGCGCAACGCAGTGTTTCATACTGCACAACGCTGCACCTGCCCGTTGCGGTGACAGGGCCCGGAATTTGTTGTGCAGTGCCGCGATCCCGCGCCGTTCCGCCATTGCAACGAAGTGCGCAAAAGTTGCAATAAAGGCCCTTCGCTCGCGAAGGACCCTTTTTACATACATGCGTGAACGTATCTATAATAGCGCGCACTCCGTCGCTTGCCCATGGTCGTACGCACCACATCCGGGCTGGGCTTGCGCTTTGGGGCCGACACCGTGTCGTCGGCGCCCAGAACGTCGGAGACTGTTCGCCGATCGCTCCTGTTTCTCAGCATTCCGGCCTGCGCTGTTGCGACTTCGTCGCACAGGCCATATCGCATGCCGCCAGATGCGGCTAGCATCGGACGTTTTCGTTTTTGTGTTTTTTTGGTTTCGCTGACGGTTTGCCGGCGCCGCATTCGTTTGCGTGGCGCCAGGTCTCTTGGTATCCGCCGGCATCCGCTTATCGCCACATGGGGTCATCTATGACGAACACCCGCCGTTATCACCAACTCGCTGCCGCCGCATTCATGGTGGCGGCACTTGCAGCCTGCGGTAACAAGCAGGCACAAGGGCCGGGCGGCGCCGGCATGCCTCCGACCGAAGTCGGCGTCGTCACCGTGCAGCCGCACGCCGTTGGCCTGACCAGCGAGTTGCCGGGCCGCCTGGAAGCTACGCGTGTGGCGCAGGTGCGGGCGCGGGTCGCGGGCATTGTGCTCAAGCGTACGTATGCCGAAGGCAGCGACGTGAAGGCCGGCCAGCAGCTGTTCCAGATCGACCCCGCGCAGTATCAGGCGTCGCTCGACAGCGCGAAGGCGCAACTGGCGCGTTCGGAAGCCACGCAGAGCCAGGCGAAGATCAAGGCCGAGCGCTACAAGCCGCTGGTGGCCACCAACGCCATCAGCAAGCAGGACTACGACGATGCCGTGGCCGCCGCAAAGCAGGCCACCGCCGATGTGGCCGCTGCTCGCGCCGCCGTGGAAACCGCCAAGCTGAATGTCGGCTACGCCAGCGTGACCTCGCCGATCGCGGGCCGCGCCGGCCTGGCGCAGATCACCGAAGGCGCGCTGGTCGGCCAGGGTGAGGCGACACTGCTGACGACCGTGCAGCAGATCGACCCGATCTACCTGACCTTCACGCAGTCGAGCACCGAGGTGATGCGCCTGCAGGAAGCGCTGAAGGCCGGCAAGCTGGCCAAGGCCGGCGGCGATGCCGCCAAGGTCACGCTGGTCACGGAAGACGGCCGCGCCTATGCGCAGCCCGGCAAGCTGTACTTCTCTGACCTGACGGTGGACCCGGCCACCGGCACGATCACGCTGCGCGCGATTGTTCCGAACGCCGACCGCACGCTGCTGCCGGGCATGTACGTGCGTGCCCGTCTGGAGCAGGCCGTGGACGAGCAGGCCATCACCGTGCCGCAGCAGGCCGTGACGCGCAACCCGGATGGCGCCACGGTCATGATCGTGGATGCCGACGGCAAGGTGGCAGTGCGCCCGGTTCAGGCGGACCGCTCGACCGGCACGGAGTGGATCGTCTCCAGCGGCCTGAAGGCGGGCGACAAGGTCATCGTCGACGGTCTGCAGAAGGTTCGCCCGGGCGCGCCGGTGAAGGCCGTGCCGTGGCAGCCGGGCGCGGCACCGGGCCAAGGTCAGGGCCAAGCCAAGCAAGGTCAGGGCGCAGCACCTGCGGCCAGCGCCCCAGCAGCAAGCGCCCCCGCTGCCAGTTCGCCGGCAGCCAAGCAGTAAACAAGGAGCCATCGCATGGCAAAGTTTTTCATCGATCGCCCAGTCTTTGCCTGGGTGCTCGCGCTGTTCATCATCCTGGCTGGGGCGATTTCGATCACCCAACTGCCGATCTCGCAGTACCCGACCATTGCGCCGCCGTCGGTCATCATCACGGCAACGTATCCGGGTGCGAACGCGAAGACGCTGGACGAATCCGTCACCAGCATCATCGAGCAGGAAATGAACGGCGCGGACGGCCTGCTCTACATGGAGTCGGTCAGCCAGGGCGGTAACGGCCAGGCCACCATCACCGTGACGTTCAAGGCCGGTACGGACCCTGCGCTGGCGCAGGTGGACGTGCAGAACCGCTTGAAGCGCGTGGAAGCGCGTCTGCCTTCGCAGGTGACACAGCAAGGCGTGCAGGTCGACAAGGCCCGCTCGAACTTCCTGCTGTTCGCCACGCTGGCTTCCACCGACGGCAAGATGGACCCGGTGGCGCTGGGCGACTACATCTCGCGCAACGTGCTCAACGAAATCAAGCGCGTGCCGGGTGTGGGTCAAGCGGTGCTGTTCGGTACGGAACGCGCCATGCGCGTCTGGATCGATCCGGCCAAGCTGGTTGGCTACAAGCTGACCCCGACCGACGTCTACAACGCCATCCGCGCGCAGAACGCGCTGGTCTCGGCCGGTACGATCGGCGATCTGCCGTCCGTCTCCGACCAGCCGCTCGCGGCAACGGTCGTGGTGGAAGGCCAGCTCACGACCACAGCGCAGTTCGGCAACATTGTGCTGGTGTCCAAGCCCGACGGCTCGCTGGTGCGCGTGAAGGATGTGGCGCGCCTGGAGCTGGGCGGCCAGACCTACTCGACATCTGCCCGCATCAACGGCCAGCCGATCTCAGCCATTGGTGTGCAGCTTTCGCCCACGGGTAATGCGCTGGGCACGGCCAAGGCCGTGAAGGCCAAGCTGGAAGAACTGTCGAAGTACTTCCCGGCGGGCGTGGAATACAAGGTGCCGTACGACACCTCGAAGTTCGTCCAGATCTCGATCGAAGAAGTGGTCAAGACGCTGTTCGAGGCCATGGTGCTGGTGTTCCTGGTGATGCTGCTGTTCCTGCAGAACATCCGCTACACGCTGGTACCGTCGATCGTGGTGCCGATCTCGCTGCTGGGCGCGTTTGCCGTGATGAACGCGTTGGGCTTCTCGATCAATGTGCTGACGATGTTCGGCCTCGTGCTGGCGATCGGTATCCTGGTTGACGATGCCATCGTGGTGGTCGAAAACGTCGAGCGGATCATGAGCGAGGAGGGCTTGCCCCCGCGCGAAGCGACCCGCAAGGCCATGGGCCAGATCACGGGCGCCATCATCGGGATTACGCTGGTGCTGATGGCCGTGTTCATCCCGATGGCCTTCTTCTCGGGTTCGGTGGGCGCGATCTATCGCCAGTTCTCGCTGTCGATGGTGTCGTCGATCTTCTTCTCGGCACTCATGGCGTTGACGCTGACGCCGGCACTGTGCTCGACGCTGCTCAAGCCGATCGAGAAGGGTTCGCATCACGAGAAGACGGGCTTCTTCGGCTGGTTCAACCGCATGTTCTCGAGCACCACGAACCGCTATCAAAGCTTCGTGGAGCGCATGCTGAAGAAGACCTTCCGCTACATGGTCATCTACGTAGCGCTGATCGCGGCGGTGGTGCTCCTGTTCATGCGCCTGCCGTCTTCGTTCCTGCCGACCGAAGACCAGGGCTACATCGTGACCAACATCCAGTTGCCGCCGGGTGCATCGGCCAACCGCACGTTGGAAGTGATCAAGCAGGTCGAGAACTACTACAAGCAGGAAAAGGCCGTCGAGAACATCGTGGCTGTGCAGGGCTTCAGCTTCTCGGGCAACGGGCCGAACGCCGGTATCGTGTTCACCCCGTTCAAGGACTGGAGCGAGCGTAAGGGCAAGGATCAAACCGCCGATGCGGTGGCCGGCCGTGCCTTCGGTGCGCTGTTCGGTGGCATTCGTGATGCGATCGTGTTCCCGCTGAACCCGCCGCCGATTCCGGAACTGGGTAACGCCACCGGCTTTACCTTCCGCCTACAGGATCGTGGTGGCCTTGGGCATGACGCCCTGATCGCGGCCCGCAATCAACTGATGGGGATGGCGTCGCAAAGCAAGATCATCACGGGCATGCGCCCGGAAGGTCTGGAAGATTCGCCGCAGTACCAGGTGGATATCGACCGCGAGAAGGCCAATGCGCTGGGTGTGTCGTTCACCGACATCAATGCCGTGCTGTCGACGGCGCTGGGTTCGGCGTATGCGAACGACTTCCCGAACTACGGCCGTCAGCAACGCGTGATTGTGCAAGCGGACAAGATCAACCGCATGCAGCCCGAAGACATCATGAACCTGTACGTGCGCAACGGGCAGGGCAACATGGTGCCGATGTCGACGTTCGCGAAGGGCCATTGGATCGTCGGCCCGGTGCAGCTCGTGCGCTACAACGGCTATCCGGCGGTTCGCCTGTCGGGTGCGGCCGCGCCGGGTGCCAGCTCGGGTGACGCCATGGCCGAGATGGAACGCCTGGCCGCCAAGCTGCCGGCAGGTATCGGCTACGAGTGGACGGGTCAGTCGCTGCAGGAAAAGGCCTCCGGCTCGCAGGCGCCGGCGCTGTATGCGCTGTCGCTGCTGGCGGTGTTCCTGGTGCTGGCGGCGTTGTATGAAAGCTGGTCGATCCCGGCGGCGGTGATTCTGGTGGTGCCGCTGGGCGTGCTCGGCGCGCTGCTGGGCGTGACGCTGCGCGCGATGCCCGATGACGTGTACTTCAAGGTCGGCCTGATTGCGGTGGTGGGTCTATCCGCCAAGAACGCGATTCTGATCATCGAATTCGCGAAGGACTTGCAGGCGCAAGGCAAGGGCCTCATCGAGGCCACGCTGGAAGCCGTGCACCTGCGGTTCCGCCCGATCATCATGACGTCGTTCGCGTTCATCCTGGGTGTGCTGCCGCTGGCGATTGCCACGGGTGCCAGCTCCGCCAGCCAGCGCGCCATCGGTACCGGCGTGATGGGCGGGATGATTACCGCGACGGTGCTGGCCGTGGTGCTGGTGCCTGTGTTCTTCGTGGTGGTCCGCCGCATCTTCAAGGGCAGCGAGCGTCAACGCCGCCTGGATGCCGCACATCGCCCGCTGGACGAGGAAATCTGAACATGCAGAACAAGATGACTTTCAGAACCCCCGCGCTGTTGCCGGCGCTCTTGCTGGCGGCCGGCGTGTTGTCCGGCTGCTCGATGGCGCCGACTTACGAGCGCCCGGATGCGCCGGTCACGAGTACGTATCCGCAGGCACCGGCCGGCTATGCCGTGCCGGCTGACAGCGCGAAGCCGGGCGAAAACGCACCCCGTGCCGTCGACCTCGGCTGGCGCGAGTTCTTCCCCGACGCGCGCTTGCAGAAGCTGATCGGCCTGGCGCTGGAGAACAACCGCGATCTGCGCGTGGCCATGCTCAACGTCGAGGCCGCACGTGCGCAGTATCGCCTGCAGGTCGCCGACCTGCTGCCGCCGGTCAACGCATCGGCCACGTACACGCGCAGCCATACGCCGCCGTCGATCTCGCAAACCGGCGGTGACATCTACACCAAGCAGTACCAACTGGGCGTTGGCATCAGCAACTACCAGGTCAACCTGTTCAGCGTGGGCGATGTCACGCAATCGGCGCGCGCCAGCTACCTGGCCACCGATGAAGGCCGCCGCGCCGCGCAGATCAGCCTGATCTCGCAAGTCGCCAAGGCCTATCTGAACGAGCGCGCCTACGCCGAGCAGCTTGAACTGGCCCAGCAGACCCTGAAGGGCCGCGAGGACTACTACAAGCTCGCCAAGCAACGCTTTGACGTGGGTGCCTCGTCGGCGCTAGATCTGCGTCAGACCGAGACGCTGGTGGAATCGGTGCGTGTGTCGGTGGCACAGCTCACACGCCAGTACGCCCAGGCGACCAACGCCCTGGTGCTGCTGGTGGGTGCGCCGCTGCCGGCTGATCTGCCGCCGCCGACCACGGTGTCGTCGGAGAAGATCGTGGCGGACATTCCGCCGGGTCTGCCGTCAGACTTGCTGGAACAGCGCCCTGACATCCGCCAGGCCGAGCAGCAGCTGATCGCTCGCAACGCCAACATCGGTGTGGCACGTGCGGCGTTCTTCCCGAGCATCGGGCTGACGTCGAATGTGGGCACGGCCAGCACGGCGCTGCATGATCTGTTCAAGAGCGGTACAGGTTTGTGGTCGTTCGTGCCGAACCTGATGCTGCCGATCTTCAACTGGGGCACCAACATCTTCAATCTGGACCTGACCAAGGCCAACCAGAAGATCGCGGTCGCCAACTACGAGAAGACGATCCAGACGGCCTTCCGCGAAGTGTCTGACGCCCTGGTGGCGCGCGGCACGCTGGAAGAGCAGGTGGCTGCGCAGAAGCGCTTCCGCGATGCCACGGCGGATCGCCTGACGTTGTCGGATCAGCGCTACCGCAACGGCGTGTCAAGTTTCCTCGACGTGCTCGACGCGCAGCGCGATCTGTTCAGCGCCGACCAGTCCCTGGTGCAGACGCGCTTGGCTCGCCTGACCAACGCCATCGATCTGTACACGGCGCTGGGCGGCGGCATGCAGGAGCGCAGCACCACGGTGGCCGCGCAGCAGGCCCAGCCGACGGCTGCACCGGGCGTTGCGCCCGCCACGCCGGACATGACGCCGCAGAGCAAATAAGCGCGCGTTTGCGGTACCCGGAGCCCGCCACTCAGGCGGGCTTTTTTTCGCCCGCGTTCTGCGCTGCGCGTTCGAGAAAGCGCAGCAAGGCAGCCTCCTCGCGCCGCAGTCCCTTGCGCGCTCGGGCGGGCGGCAGCGCAATCAACTCGCCTGCCAGGAACGCGTCGATCACCGCGGGGTGTACATAGCACTTGCGGCAGACCGCCGGCGTGTTGCCCAAGCGCTGGGCGACCGCGGCAATCGCTTCCACCACCTGCCGGCGTGCTTCGGTCGCGCTGCTCGACGTGCGACCGCGCAGCAGATCCAGCGCCAGCACGCTGCCGGCCCAGGTGCGGTAGTCCTTGGCCGTGAAATCCGCCCCGGTGATCGTTTGCAAGTACGCATTCACATCGGTGGAATCGACCGCGCGTCGCTCCCCGGTTTCGTCGATGTACTGGAACAGCTCCTGCCCCGGCAGATCCACGCAGCGCCGAATAATGCGCGCCAGGCGCGGGTCCGACACCGACACGTCGTGCTCCACCCCGCTCTTGCCGCGAAAGTGAAATCGCACTGTATTGCCGCGCACCTCCACGTGCCGATTGCGCAGCGTCGTCAGGCCGTACGAGCGGTTCTCGCGTGCATACGCGGCGTTACCCACGCGCACGAGCGTCACGTCGAGCAGATAGACCACGGTCGCCAGCATCTTCTCGCGCGAGAGGCCTGGCGCCGCCAACTGCGCGGTGATGGCCTCCCGCACACGCGGCAGCACCGCGCCAAAAGCGAGCAGCCGGCCGTACTTGTCGGCATCGCGAAAGGCGCGCCAGTCCGGGTGATACCGATACTGCTTGCGCCCGCGTGCATCCCGCCCCGTGGCCTGGAGGTGGCCGCTGGCGTGCGGGCAAATCCACACGTCGGTGTACGCGGGCGGAATCGCCAGCTTGTTGATGCGCGCGATGACAGCCGGATCGCGGATGCGCTCGCCATGTGTATCGAAATAGACGAAACGCCCACGTAACCGGCGGCGGGTGTAGCCGGGACGCGTGTCGTCTACGTAGCGCAGCGCCTCGGGCAGCACATCAAGGGCGGCGGGTAGGCAGGCGGCGGCGGGCGCAGGGGCGGGTTCGGGAGCGCGTTCCACGGCGGAAGTCCAAGGGATATGCCGGCCCAGAGCAAGCGATGTTCCTCAGCCCTCCAACGTCGCATCAAGGCCACGCCGCGGCGTAGAAAAGTGACAGAGAATGCGCTTTTCGCCGCGGCAACCAATGGTCTTGCATCGGTAAACCAATTCAACTACACTGCACGCCCTCTGGGCGGTATATAATCCGCTGTTTCGCCGTCCACCCGAATACTAGCAAGGGACCCGATGACCACCATCCGCCTGAAAGAAAACGAGCCGGTCGAAGTCGCGCTGCGCCGCTTCCGCCGTGAAATCGAGCGCACCGGCCTGATCAAGGAACTGCGCGCCCGTACCGCCTACGAAAAGCCGACGACCGAGCGCAAGCGCAAGAAGGCTGCTGCCGTGTCGCGTACGCGTAAACGCCTGCGCTCGCAAATGCTGCCGAAGAAGCTCTACTAAGATCGCGCGATTGTTCCGGTAGCACCAACTGGGTGCTGCCGTTGGCGGTAGAAGTGAGTCGGTTCCTGTCAATCGATCTCCGTTCCGCCGAGCTTGGCTTGTTGCGCCGTTCAGGCGCACCCGGAAGCCCTTTCCGGATTCAGCCAACGCTCCACTCTCCGATACAGAAGCTAGCAAGACGTGGCTGATGGCCTGAGTGCCATTCTCCGCTGCTTCGGCGCGCCTGCGTGCGCCCTCTCTGTAGCAAACGACTTCCGCCAGCGGTGATCGACCGGCTGGCTGTTGGCGTTTGCCGTCCAGGCTAGGCCTTCCCTGCCCCGCGCGCTGCCATCGACGCCAATCACACGCGTCGTCGCCCTCTCTTTACGCCATTTTGATGGGCGTTGCCCTACGCTGCAGGTACCTCTACTGCTGCCGCATCGCGCCTTCCCATCATGCCAATCGATTCCAAGGACTACTGGTTCCCCGCCAAGCGGTATGGCTGGGGATGGGGTTTGCCTGCGCGCTGGCAGGGCTGGGTGGTGCTGGCCATCTACGCTGTGCTGCTGGCGGCGGGCATCGCCGGGCTGCACCCGGGGCGTTCGTCGACGGGTTTCGTGTTGTACGTCGCAGGCTTGAGCGTGTTGCTGATACTGGTGTGCTGGTGGAAGGGCGAGCCGCCGCGCTGGCGGTGGGGAAAGGGCTGACTGAGCCCTTCCCCGGTCCTCGTGCTAAGGCGCGGCATGCACGGTGTACAGATGCACCTCGGATGGCGAAAACAACCGGATTGGCACATCGCTCATGCCGACTCCCCGGCTGGTGAGTAGCTGACCGCCGTCTGGCAGCGCAAAGAAGCCGCTGGCGAATTGCGGATCGCCCGAGCCTGAGGGCAGCACGATGGGGCGTCCGTCTGGGCGCGCGATCTGTCCGCCGTGCGTATGTCCGCAGAACGCCAGATCGAACGGGTGGGCCGTTACGTGCCGCAGCCCCAGCGGCGAATGCATGAGCAGTAACCGACGTGGCCCGGCATCAGCAAATGTCCGGTCGGCATCCGGGTGCCCGACGCCGGGCTCATCGAGCCCGCAGACGTGGAGTGCGTCGTAGGGCGCGGGCAGGCGCACCGCCTCGTTGACCAGCATCCGCACGCCAGCGGCTTCCATCTGCGTCCGGATGAACCCCTCATCTACCCACAGATCGTGATTGCCGAAGACGCCGAACTTGCCTGCGGGGGCGTCCACCTCGCGCAGGCGTGCCGCGAGCCCTGTGATGTGACGGTGATGCAGCGAGATGAAGTCGCCGCCGAGCAGCAGGAGGTGCGGCGCGAAGGCTGCGATCGCATCGCGCACGGCGTCCAGCAAGCGTGGGTCGGTGAGCGGGCCAGCGTGAAAGTCGGAGGCGAACGCGATTTTCAGCGGCTGCGCCCATGACGCGCCCAGAGGCAGCATGACGTCGCGGCGATCGACGTGTAGTCGACCTTGTAGCCGCAGCGCATGTGCGATGCGGGCGGCCCAGCCGTTTGCATAGAAGAACGCCTCGGCAGATTCGCCTGCTTTGCGCCACCAGGTGTAGTACCGGCCTCGGCCCATGGTTGGAGATGGAACGAAAAGGATGCGAGCGGACTGCCGATGGGGCGCTTGCGCTCATAAAACACGCCGCGCCTGTCCACCGCCAGAATGGCCAGATTATCGACTCCGCCACCGGAGTCCGCCATGTTGTGCAAGATCTGACGGGCGTGACCGAAGACCGCGTCTCGCGCTGGTGGCCTATCGGCGCCGCTCGACGTGCTGCGCCACTTTCAAGTGCGGGCCGGCGCGCCGCTCTAGCAGCGTAACGAGCTCCGGCTGCATGAACGCATAGTCATCGGGAATATCGAGGTACACGATACGCTTGCCGCGCAGTTGCTGGCTGAACCGTTGAGTCAGGCGGCGCTGGTGGCTGCGCTCCATCACGAAAATGATGTCGGCCCAGTCGAGCTGCTCGGCATCAAGCGGTACGTCAGCGTCCGGGGCGAGGCCCGACGAGTCCGTCTCCACACCCGGCCACTGCGCGAACACGGTCTCCGCCGTGGGGCTGCGTAGCCGGTTGCGGCTACAGATAAACAGGGCGTTCATGGTGTCAGGTGCTGCGGGATGCGGCCGCGATCGACGCATGGTATCCCGCCGGCAGGTTGTCCGGGAGCGCATCTGGCAGGAACAGCCCCAGCCGCTTGTGCTCATGACTGAGCACCGGCTCGAACGCGCTGATCAGCGTGCAGCGATATGTGGCAATAAACACATGCTTGCCTGGCACGACCTCGAACAGGTACGTATCGAGTGGTGCGCCGACCTGCACGGCCAGGTGCAACTCTTCCGCAATCTCGCGGGCAAGGCATTCGGTGGACGATTCACCCAGCTCGATACGGCCGCCCGGCAGCTCCCACTCTTCGCGTTCGTTGAGCAGCAGGACGACCTCGCCGCCAGGCGCGCGCAGAACGCCTTTGACGGAGACAGGATAGGTGGGCATGGAAGGCATGGCGATCAGCGGTTGCGTCGATTAGGGGCCATCCGCCACGTTGGCGGTGCCGCTGGACGTGCCCAGATGCAGCTCCTGATCGAAGGCGCGGTTCACGTCGCAGTATTGCGCGCGTGCTTGCTGCGACTTTTGCCAGCGGAACGACAGCTTCGGATAACCCGGTGTGCCGTCGGTGTTCTCCGTCAGCACGTAGTAGTCGAAACGTACGTTGGCATCGGCGGCATAGCTGGTGCCGGCTTCACGGTTGGCGAGGATGAGTATGGCGGGCTTGCCGCCTTGCGCGAGCATGAGCCGGAAGTCGTGAAGCAGACAGTCGGCGCCGCCGCTGGCTGTGATGTGCAACTGCTCCTGCTCGCCATTGCCGCCACGCTCACCGCGGCGGAATACCGGTACGAGGCTCCAGGGCTGCGCGCGGCCCGCCGCGCCATCGCGCACAAAGAAGGTCACCACATCAAAGCCGTGCGCGTTGAAGTTCTCGCGCCACGCGCGCACGGCGATCGCGTCGTAGCCGCGCAGCTTCAGCGCGTTGACCCCGTTGTGCACGGGCATCAGCGTGTAGCCGGCTTGCGCGGCAGCAGAGCCCGAGAGGCCGAGCAACGTTAGGCCCAGAACGATGTTGTTGTTCAAGCGGTTGCGGTACTTGCGCACCGGTTTCTCCGTGGGTGAATGGGTTGGGTTTTGCAGCTCAGATTTGCGCCAGCAAGCGAGGCACCTCGTCGAGAGCGCCTGGTGTCTGCCGCTTTGATGAGGTGCTGGCTGCCTATGGCTATCTGCAGTCAGGGGCAGCACGTCGGCAAGATGACGGTTCGGGTGGGCGTGTGAGGGGGGGGCTGTTACGCCATGCGCGGATGTGGTGCTTGGCGATATCCGAGCCTTGGTCAGATTTCCGAGCGCTCCACTACCACCTCACTGATTTGCAGCACGGGTTGGATATCCGTGTAGTTGGCTACGTCTCCCACGATCTCCTGCGCATGCGGGGCGCGGGCTGTCTCGAACGCTTCGACAGAAGTGCAGATGAGGTCGGCCTTGGCCACGTAAACAGGGTCAGTTCCCGGAGCGCCACCTGCGACGCCCTTGTCCACTGTGTAGTACAGGCATGCATCGCCGAGTCGATGTTTCACCATCGGCAGATGCTTCTCGCTGTAGTAGGTGTGATCGAATCGCGCGCCTGGGGCGTACGGGTACATGACACTGACTTTGATCATTGATTGCCCTGTTGCTGCACGTTAATTGAGACGCCGCCGCATGCGACGACGACATCGAAGTCTCCGACATAGGGCGTGATCAGGGGTTCTTTCAGAATCGGCGTACTCATTTTCCCGACTATCAGTACCCGGTGAGTCTTCACGGTGCCCCTCTTAAAACAACGGCTTGTCGAACAATTCTGGGTGACCTTGGTAGCCAATTATTTTCCAATGCAGAACCGACTGAAGATCACCCCCAGCAAGTCATCACTCGAAAACGCCCCCGTAATGCTGTTCAACGCCTCCTGCGCCAGCCGCAGTTCCTCGGCAAACAGGTCCAGCGATTGCGCTTGCTGATCCGCATGCTCGGCCGCGAGCGCCAGGTGTTCCTTGGCCGCGCGCAAGGCAGCAAGATGGCGCTCACGTGCCAGGTACAAGCCCTCGCCGCCGCCCTGCCAGCCGGCAATCTCCAGCAAGGCCGCGCGCAGCAACTCAACGCCCACACCGTCGCGCGCCGACAGCCAGACTTCGGGCGGCTCGGTGTCCACGCGGCCCGCGACGCCCACACTCGTCAGATCGATCTTGTTGACGACGCGCAGCGTCGGCACGCCCGCCGGTACGTGACTGGCAATACG
The DNA here is from genome assembly GCF_051904805.1 of Ralstonia sp. 25C. NCBI lineage: Bacteria > Pseudomonadati > Pseudomonadota > Betaproteobacteria > Burkholderiales > Burkholderiaceae > Ralstonia > Ralstonia sp. 25C. The sequence continues at coordinate 2,266,309 of NZ_CP196737.1, forward strand.
CGCGTCGATGGCGGCGTCTTCGGCCGATAGTCCGTTGGCGCGATAGTCCGCCGCATCGAGCAGATGCAGCACCACGTCCGCACGCGCGATGGCGGCCCAGGTGCGTTCGATGCCGATGCGTTCCACCTCATCTTCCGTATCGCGCAGGCCGGCCGTATCGACAATGTTCAGCGGGATGCCTTCGATCTGGATGGTCTGCTGCACCTTGTCGCGCGTGGTGCCGGCGATGGGTGTGACGATGGCCAGTTCCGCGCCGGCCAGCGCATTGAGCAGCGACGACTTGCCCACGTTCGGTTGCCCGGCCAACACCACATGCAGCCCCTCGCGCAGCAGCGCCCCCTGGCGCGCCTGCGCCAGCACGCCATCCACGGCCGAGCGAATGCCAGCCAACTGGCCACGCGCGTCGGACGCTTCCAGAAAATCGATCTCTTCCTCAGGAAAATCCAGCGTCGCTTCCACCAGCATGCGCAGATGGATCACGCGCTCGACCAGCGCATGCACCGCCTGCGAGAAGGCGCCATCGAGCGAGCGCGCCGCTGAGCGCGCGGCGGCTTCGGTGCTGGCTTCGATCAAATCCGCCACGGCTTCGGCCTGCGCCAGATCCATCTTGTCATTCAGAAACGCGCGGCGTGTGAACTCGCCGGGTTCGGCCACGCGCAGGCCGATGTCGCGGCCGGCCGCCAGGCAGCGCTGCAGCAGCAGTTGCATCACGACCGGGCCGCCGTGGCCCTGCAGCTCGAGCACGTCTTCGCCCGTGTACGAATGCGGCGCCGGAAACCACAGCGCGATGCCGCGATCGATGGCGTTTCCGTCGGCATCGAGAAAGGGCAGATACGTCGCCTGACGCGGCGTCAGCAGACGGCCGCAGACGGCCTGCATGACGGCGCGCACATCGGGGCCCGACACGCGCACCACGCCAATGCCGCCACGCCCCGGCGCGGTCGCAATCGCCGCGATGGGGAGGGTGCGGATGGGCGCGCGCGAGGCGTCGGCAGTGTTCGGCAAGGTCGTGGGGTGGTCAGCGGCGGTCATGGGCGGTATTGTGCGGCAGCCGCGCCGTTGCGCGCCAGTTTCCCACCAAGGAGATTCGGATGATTGATCACACCGGCGTTGTCGTCAGCGACTTCGACGCCAGCAAGCGGTTCTACGAGCAGGCGCTGGGCGCCATCGGTCTCGTCAAGGTATTGGAGTTTTCGGCGGCCGTGACGGGCCACACCGATGTGGCCGGCTTCGGCCCGCCGGGCAAGGCGGAGTTCTGGATTTCGGCCGCGATGGCTGGGCAGACGCCGAACAAGCCGCCGCTGCATGTGGCGTTTCGCGTCGAGTCGCGTGCCGAGGTGGAGGCATTCCACGCTGCGGCCCTGGCAGCCGGTGGCGCTGACAATGGCGCGCCCGGCCTGCGTGCGCACTACGACCCGAGCTATTACGGTGCCTTTGTGCGCGATCCGGATGGCCACAACATCGAGGCGGTTTGCCACACACCGGCTTGAAGCACGTGAAGCAGGTATGAAAAAAGGGCACCCGAAGGTGCCCTTTTTGCTGAAGCGCGTTCGCCTTACTTGGCGGGCGCGGCGTTCTTGTTGGTGCCCAGCATGCGGTTGATCGACCATTGCTGCGCGATCGACAGGCAGTTGTTCACCACCCAGTACAGCACCAGGCCGGCCGGGAAGAAGAAGAACATCACCGAGAACGCGATCGGCATGAACATCATCACCTTGGCCTGCACCGGGTCCGGCGGGGTCGGGTTCAGCTTGGTCTGCACGAACATCGACACGGCCATCAGCACCGGCAGGATGTAGAACGGGTCCGGTGCGGACAGATCGTGCACCCAGCCGATCCACGGCGCGCCGCGCATTTCGACCGACGACAGCAGCGCCCAGTACAGCGCCATGAACACCGGAATCTGGATCACGATCGGCAGACAGCCGCCGAGCGGATTGACCTTCTCGGTGCGGTACAGCGTCATCATTTCCTGGTTCATCTTCTGCGGATCGCCCTTGTGGCGTTCGCGGATGGCCGTCATGCGCGGCTGCAGGTCCTTCATCTTGGCCATCGAACGGTAGCTCGTGGCCGACAGCGGGAAGAACACCAGCTTGATCAGCACCGTGAGCGCCACGATCGACCAACCCCAGTTGCCCAGCAGCGCGTGGATCTTCTCCAGCAGCCAGAACAGCGGCTTGGCGACGATGGTCAGCCAGCCGTAGTCCTTCACCAGATCCAGACCCGGGGTGATGGCCTCAAGCATGCGCGCTTGCTGCGGGCCGGCGAACAGACGTGCCGTGGCCGACACGCTGGCGCCCGGTGCGATCGTGCCCAGCGGCTCCTGGATGCCGATGCGGTAGAAGTTGGTGTCCACGCGGTTGACGTAGTACTCGCGCTTGACGTTGTTCGCCGGAATCCACGCCGAGGCGAAGTAGTGCTGCACCATCGCCACCCAGCCGCTGTCGGTCGGAGCCGGCACTTGCGCCTTGCCCTTGTCGATGTCGGCGAAGGTGATCTTGTGGAACTTGTCGCCGTCGGTGTACACGGCCGGGCCGGTGAACGTGCTGTAGAAGCGCGATTGCTCAATCGCGCCGCCGTCGCGGGCCAGTTCCAGGTACAGCGTCGGGTTGATCGGTGCCGTGCCGTCGTTGGTCACGTCGAAGCGCGTGTCGATCACGTAGCTGCCGCGCTTGAAGACATACGTCTTGGCCAGCTTGGCGCCGCCCTTGTCGGCCGTCAGCGTGATGGAGACGTCGTTGCCTGCGCCCAGATCACGCGGGCCGGCCGATGCCGTGAACGCCGTCGTGTGGTTCGGGAAATCGCCGCCGATGATGCCCGAGCGTGCGAGGTAGGTGCGCTCCATGCTGCGGTCGAACAGCACCATCGGGTTGCCGTCGTGGTCTTTCTGGTCGAGCAGCTCCAGCTTGGTGACGATGGCGCCGTCGGTGTCAATGGTGGCGCGCAGTACATCGGTCGAGATGACGATCTTTTCCGAAGCCGGGGCCTGCGCGGCGGCGCCCGTGGCCGGAGCGGCCTGCGAACCCGGTGCTGCGGCTGCGGCGCTCTTCGGCACATCGCCTGCGGGTGTGCTACCCGGGGCGCTGCTGGCGGTGGTGGCCGTCTGCGGTGTCGGGAAGAACATCGACTGGTGGCCATTCGCGCGTTGCCAGTTGTCGAACAGCAGGACAACCGCCAGCGAGAAGATCACCCAGAGAATGGTGCGTTTGATATCCATGTCGGATTACGGTCTGGGAAGGTGAATCGACGGCCGCGCAGCCTGAGCGTCAGCTGCGGTCGCGTCGGTCGATGCGGGATCGGTGGAGCGGGGCGCAGCGCTGCCAGCGGCGGGCGGCACAGGATCATACCCGCCTTGTGCGAACGGATGGCAGCGGCATAGGCGTTTTGCCGCAAGATAACTGCCGTACCCGGGCCCATGCGTGAGCACGGCGTCGCGCGCATAGTCGGAGCAGGTGGGCAGGAAACGGCATTGCGCGCCCACGAAGGGGCTGAATGCCACTTTGTAGATGCGCAGCAGAAACAGCAGCACGCGCGTCATGGCGTGCTCCCGGCAGCGGGCGCGGAAGGTGTCGTAACGGGTGCTGGTTTTGGCGTTGCTGGCAGCGGACGCGTCGCAATCTCAAACAAATGAGACAGCTCTTCACGGCAGATACGCTTGAACGCGGCCACGGTGGGCACGTCCTGGCGTGGGAACTTGCTGTGCAGGCGGATCAGCACATCGCGGCCACCCAGCACGGGTTGCCGCAGGCGGAACAGCTCGCGGCACTGGCGCTTGATGAGGTTGCGCTCGACGGCGCGCTTGGCGAATTTCTTGCCGATCACCACGCCCAGACGCGCCTGCGGGTGCCCGTTGGCGCGTACATACAGCACGAAGTGACGACTACGCCGGACTGGCCGCAAAGCAAAAACGGATGAAAACTCATCCGTTTTTGTCAGCCTTGCGGCCTTGGGGTAGGCGTGCGGGCCCATCGCCAGCGTGCCGCTAACGCCGTGGGCAACGGCCAGAGCCGCCACCCGGCGTGGCACTCTTAGATGGCCAGGCGCTTGCGGCCCTTGGCGCGGCGTGCGTTCAGCACGGCACGGCCACCGCGAGTCTTCATGCGGACACGGAAACCGTGGGTGCGCTTGCGACGGGTAACGGAAGGTTGATAGGTACGCTTCATGATGCACTCTCTTGTTAATGGGTGGTGCGGACGCTGCCGCACGCGCCGGGCCTAGGGCTGCCCCACGGCCTGGTGTCGATTCAGTAGGAGAAATCGCCCACGCAGACCGCCGTGCGCTGTGTTGTTCAGGTCTTGGGCATCAAGCCGGTTGACTCGCGCCGGGATGACTCCCGACGCCGCGTCTGACGCGAACCAGCGTGCGCTCCCCTGCCGCGCATCGCAGAACCCGCCATTTAAACGATATTTGCCGAATCTGTCAAGCCTCCTTGGCTGGGGATAAAACGCGCTCGGTGACAATAATCCACCCCGCAGCGAGTTGTCCCCAACGCGTTGTGCGGCTTGAGTCGCTCGGCGGAAACGCTTGTCGGGACTGGGTTTGCGGGAGGTGGTCAAAATGAGTTGTCCACCGCTACTCACAGCAGGTCCACAGGTTATCCACAGACTTATCCTTTGTGGATAACTTTCGGTCGGGGGTACAATCCCGGTCCAATAACGAATGCCGCCCGGTTTCTGGCTTGTGTCAGAGGCGGTGGCGGCCGGCCCACCCGGGGACGTCGTCGATGACGTGTGTGTGGCGCCGGTCAAACACCTAACGATAACGATGCAGGATTTCTGGCATGCGGCATCAGCCCAGCTCGAGAGTGAGTTGACGCCGCAACAATTCAAGACGTGGATCAAGCCGCTCACGCCGCTGTCGTTTGACGAGCAGGCGTGCACGCTGCGGATCGCTGCGCCCAATCGCTTCAAGCTCGACTGGGTCAAGAGCCAGTTCTCGGGCCGCATCCAGTCGCTCGCGTGCGACTACTGGGAGATGCAGGTCGACGTGCAGTTCGTGCTCGACCCGGCCGCCGGTCAGCGTCAGGCGGCCCAGCAGCCGGCATTTGCTCCGGCGCAGATGCAAGCACCTGCATCTCAATCGATTCAGCCCCGCCCGGCCATGCCGGTTGCCATGCCTGCCGCTGGCGGCATCACGCACGACACGTCGGCGATGCGCCCGGCGCCTGCGGCGTACCGCGAAACCACGCTCGCCACGGCCAGCCATGGGGCGGGGGTGGGTCATGCTGTGGCCGAGATCGATGTGCCCGTGATGGATGCCGCCGAGGTGCGCGCCCAGTCGTACCGCATGCCGCAGCAGGCACCCGCTGTGGCAGCTGGCCTGGCGACGCCGCCGCAAGCCCCTGTGGACGACTCCGTGCACGAGCGCTCGCGCCTGAACCAGATCCTCACGTTCGACAACTTCGTCACCGGTAAGGCCAACCAGCTGGCGCGCGCCGCGGCCATCCAGGTCGCCAACAACCCGGGCAAGTCGTACAACCCGCTGTACCTGTACGGCGGCGTGGGCCTGGGCAAGACGCACTTGATTCACGCCATCGGCAACTTCATGCTGATGGAGAACCCGCGTGCGCGCATTCGCTACATCCACGCAGAACAGTACGTTTCTGACGTGGTGAAGGCGTATCAGCGCAAGGCGTTTGATGATTTCAAGCGCTACTACCACTCGCTCGATCTGCTGCTGATCGATGACATTCAGTTCTTCTCGGGCAAGAACCGCACGCAGGAAGAGTTCTTCTATGCGTTCGAGGCGCTGATCGCCAACCGCGCGCAGGTCATCATCACCAGCGACACGTATCCGAAGGAGATCACCGGTATTGATGATCGCCTGATCTCGCGCTTCGACTCCGGCCTGACGGTGGCCATCGAGCCGCCCGAGTTGGAAATGCGCGTCGCGATTCTGATGAAGAAGGCGCAGGCCGAGAATGTGACCGTGCCGGAAGAGGTGGCCTTCTTCGTGGCCAAGCATCTGCGTTCGAACGTGCGTGAACTGGAAGGTGCGCTGCGCAAGATCCTGGCGTACTCCAACTTCCACGGCAAAGAGATCACGATCGAAGTCACGCGCGAGGCGCTGAAGGATCTGCTGACCGTGCAGAACCGCCAGATCTCGGTGGAGAACATCCAGAAGACCTGCGCGGATTTCTACAACATCAAGGTCGCGGACATGTACTCCAAAAAGCGGCCGGCCAACATCGCGCGCCCGCGCCAGATCGCCATGTATCTGGCCAAGGAGCTCACGCAGAAGAGCCTGCCGGAAATTGGCGAACTCTTCGGCGGACGCGATCACACCACGGTGCTGCACGCCGTGCGCAAGATCGCCGACGAGCGCACCAAGGACGCCCAGCTCAACCACGAGTTGCACGTGCTGGAGCAAACGCTCAAGGGTTGATGGCTGGATTGCCACCAGAGCGCATGGCAGCGCCATTCGCTCTGAATCCACCCTCGCTCATTCGGCTGATCGGCGCCCGCTCCAATGCGGGCGTCTTTTCATGCACAATAGACATATTTTCCGCGCGCGCGACGCTATCCAGCGCCCCCTTCTTTGCGGTATAATTTGTGATTAACCCCTTGATTTACAACAACTTTGGGGTTAATCGCGAATGCTCCTGCAGGCACAGGCCATGAGGGGCGCGCGCGGTGTCACCTCAAACTGCAAGGATCGCCTTCATGCAATTGGTCAAAACCTCGCGAGACAACCTGCTGCGTCCGCTGCAAATCGTGAGCGGCATCGTGGAACGCCGTCACACGCTGCCCATCCTGGCCAATCTGCTCATCACCAAGAAGGGTGAACGGGTTTCCTTCCTGTCCACCGACATCGAAATCCAGATCACCACGCACGCCGATTGCGGCGCCGGCGCCGGCGATATCGCCACCACCGTGGCCGCCCGCAAGCTGGTCGACATCCTGCGCGCGATGCCCGATGGCGAAGTGGCGCTGACGCTCAACGACAAGCGCATGACGGTGCAATCCGGCAAGAGCCGCTTTGCGCTGCAGACGCTGGCCGCCGAAGAATTCCCGACCGTCGCAGAAGCGACCGATTTCGGTGCCCGCATCACCGTGCCGCAGAAGACGCTCAAGCACCTGCTGGCGATGGTGCACTTTGCGATGGCCCAGCAAGACATCCGCTACTACCTCAACGGTATGCTCCTGGTGGTGGACGGCAAGCAAGTCATGGCTGTCGCCACCGACGGCCACCGCCTCGCTTACTGCGGCGTGGAAACGGGCGAGCAACCGGCAGGCGCCGGCGGCCGCCACGAAGTCATCATCCCGCGCAAGACCATCCTTGAACTGCAACGCCTGCTGGAAGACGTGGACGATCCCGTCTCGGTGCAACTGGCGTCGAACCAGGTCAAGTTCAGCTTCGGCAATATCGAGCTGATCTCCAAGCTGGTCGAGGGCAAGTTCCCCGATTTCCAGCGCGTGATCCCGAAGGGTTACCGCAACAGCTTCACGATCGACCGCACGTTCCTGCAGAGCGCACTGCAACGTACGGCCATCCTGACCACCGACAAGTTCAAGGGCGTGCGCTGCATGCTCGACACCAACGTCCTCAAGATCAGCTCCACCAACGCTGACCAGGAAGAAGCGCAGGAAGAACTCGAAATCGACTACCAGGGCGACGCGCTGGATATCGGCTTCAACGTCACCTACCTGCTGGACGTGCTGGCCAACCTCAAGGCCGAAAAGGTGCAGGTGAGCCTGGGCGACTCCAACTCGAGCGCGCTCATCACCCTGCCCGAAGACGACACCTTCAAGTACGTCGTCATGCCGATGCGCATTTAACGCAGCACCGCGGCACCCAGAGCAAGACGAGGGGCTGGATCGGGACGATCCGCCCCTTCGCCGTTTTTAAGCAACCCCGCTGTGTGCACTGAAGCCACCATTTCCGTGCCCATGGCAGTGAGCAGAACGACATGACCGAAGAGCAGAAACCGCAATCCACCCCCGCCGAGGCCAGCAGCTCCAACAGCTACGATGCCGCCTCGATCCAGATCCTGGAAGGCCTGGAGGCGGTACGCAAGCGGCCGGGCATGTACATCGGCGACACGTCCGACGGCACCGGCCTGCACCACCTCGTGTTCGAGGTGTTGGACAACTCCATCGATGAGGCGCTGGCCGGGCATTGCACCGAGATCCAGGTCACCATCCACACGGACAACTCCATCTCCGTGATCGACAACGGCCGCGGCATCCCGACCGGCATCAAGTTTGACGACAAGCACGAGCCCAAGCGCAGCGCGACCGAGATCGCCATGACCGAGCTGCACGCCGGTGGCAAGTTCAACCAGAACAGCTACAAGGTGTCGGGCGGCCTGCACGGCGTGGGTGTGTCGTGCGTGAACGGCCTGTCGAAGTGGATGAAGGTGACGGTCCGCCAGAATGGCAAGGTGCACCACATCGAGTTTGCGCAGGGCATTCCGCAAAATCGCCTGATCGAAACGGTGCAAGCGCCGGACGGCACGATGGTGGAGGTATCCCCGCTGCACGTGACGGGCACGACCGACAAGCGCGGCACCGAAGTGCACTTCCTGGCCGACGAAGAGATCTTCACCAACGTCGAGTACCACTACGAGATCCTCTCCAAGCGGATTCGCGAGCTCTCGTTCCTGAACAACGGCGTGCACATCAAGCTGACCGATCAGCGCACCGGCAAGGAAGAAGACTTCGCCTTCTCGGGCGGCGTGAAGGGCTTTGTTGAGTACATCAACAAGAACAAGACCGTGCTGCACCCGACCATCTTCTTTGCCGCGGGCGAGAAAGACGGCGTGGCCGTGGAAGTGTCGATGCAGTGGAACGACGCCTACAACGAGCAGGTGCTCTGCTTCACCAACAACATCCCGCAGCGCGACGGCGGCACCCACCTCACGGGCCTGCGCGCCGCGATGACGCGCGTCATCAACAAGTACATCGCCGACAACGAGATCGCCAAGAAGGCCAAGGTCAACACCTCGGGCGACGACATGCGCGAAGGCCTGACCTGCGTGCTGTCGGTCAAGGTGCCGGAGCCCAAGTTCAGCTCGCAGACCAAGGACAAGCTCGTGTCCTCCGAAGTGCGCCTGCCGGTGGAAGAAGTCGTGGCCAAGGCGCTGACCGACTTCCTGCTGGAAACGCCGGTCGACGCCAAGATCATCTGCGGCAAGATCGTGGAAGCCGCCCGCGCGCGTGAAGCCGCCCGCAAGGCCCGCGAAATGACGCGCCGCAAGGGTGTGCTCGACGGCATGGGCCTGCCCGGCAAGCTGGCCGACTGCCAGGAGAAAGACCCCGCGCTGTCTGAACTCTTCATCGTCGAGGGTGACTCCGCAGGCGGCTCCGCCAAGCAGGGCCGCGACCGCAAGTTCCAGGCGATCCTGCCGCTCAAGGGCAAGATCCTGAACGTCGAGCGCGCGCGCTTTGACAAGATGCTCTCCAGCCAGGAAGTGCTCACGCTCATCACTGCCATGGGCACCGGCATTGGCAAGGACGACTACAACCTCGACAAGCTGCGCTACCACCGCATCATCATCATGACCGATGCTGACGTGGACGGCTCGCACATCCGCACGCTGCTGCTCACGTTCTTCTACCGCCAGATGCCCGAGATCATCGAGCGCGGCCACGTGTACATCGCCCAGCCGCCGCTCTACAAGATCAAGCACGGCAAGGAAGAGCGCTACATCAAAGACGACACCGAGATGGCCGCCTACCTCGTGCGCCAGGCGCTGGACACCGCCGTGCTGGTGCGCCCAGACGGCACCGAGATTGCCGGCGACGCCCTGGCCGAACTCGCACGCCAGTACCAGTTCAGCCGCAACGTGGTCGAGCGCCTCTCGCGCGTGATTGACGCCGACGCCCTGCGCGCCATTGCCGAAGGCGTGTCCCTGGACCTGAGCAACGAAGCCGCCGCAGAAGCCAGCGCCCGCACGCTCAAGGCCCGCCTGCTGGAAATGCAAGGCAACGCCAGCAGCGCCAACGGCGGCGCTACCGCAGACGCCTTCATGCAGTACGACGAGAAGAGCGAGAAGTACCGCGTGATGGTTGTGCGCCGCCAGCACGGCAACCAGCGCCTGAGCCACATCGACGCCGACTTCGTGGCCGGCGCAGACTACGCAGCGCTATCCAGCACCGCCGCCACCTTCCAGGGCCTGATTGGCGACGGCGCCAAGGTACGCCGCGGCACCGGCGACAAGATGCGCGAGCAGAACGTTGCCGACTTCCACGCCGCCATGACGTGGCTGCTGGCCGAAGCCGAGCGCGGCGTAAGCCGCCAGCGCTACAAGGGCCTGGGCGAAATGAACCCCGAGCAGCTGTGGGAAACCACCATGGACGTCACCCAGCGCCGCCTGCTGCGCGTGCAGATTGAAGACGCCATTGCCGCGGACCAGATCTTCACCACGCTGATGGGCGACGACGTGGAACCGCGCCGGAACTTCATCGAGAGCAATGCGTTGGTGGCGCGGAATATTGATGTTTGAGGGTAGGTAGTTCGAAAACTTGTGATTCCGCCCGCCAAACGGCAACGTCGAATAATTGACCTAGTCATTTGGGCGGATGATTTTGAGCCATTCGTTGGCTCGACAAATGAAAAGCGCCCCTCTAGAGTAGGGGCGCTGTTTTATTGAGGTGACTTTAATATACTAAGACGAAACATCTCGGGGGGAAGGCTTGCATTGAGGGTATATCTCTTCTGTGCGCCGCGAAGGAAATGAGCGATAACGTACAAGCTATGAACATGGACGGTCGCAGTAACTCAAGCCAATCGTCAGCTAACCTGCCTCCCGCCTCCGCCGCCAGTGGGGTTCAGGCGAACGTGGTCTTACGCTACGCGCAAGAGATCACGTCAATTGCATGTTGCCCACCCACGGAAGTCCTTAGTGAAGATTTTGAGGGGTTCCGTTTTGCCTTTTCTGATCTCGCGCACACCAGTAACTATTTGCCAATTGCGCGAATTCAGCCGGAGCGAATTATTAGCGGGAGGCCCGTGGCTCAATGTTGCACGGCCTTTTCCTTGTCCGCTTTTGATTCGCTTGAGAACTTGGTTCGAAAGGCGAAAAAGATATTAGTCAACAATCCAAAATTTTTGCGTTTGGTTGGTGACCATTACGTCAAGATCGGTGTATCCGGAAGTGAAGGTGTTCGTACATCCCCTAACGCCACCGGCCACTTTGATTTCTTTGAGGCTACATCATATGCCGGCCAAAAATCGGTGGTGCGACACGATAGGTTGCCGCTGTGAACAAACTTACGGGAATCAGGGTCGCCACATCAATTCTTGAAAAGCACGCCTATGTATGCGACCTCATTTACGCTGAGGGGCCGCTACTCTGCCTCTTTAGAGATGCTAGGCGGAATTGGCTCTATTTTTGGTGCGACACCGACGGCGTGGAGAAGCAGCGTTGGTTAGTTTTTCCTGTCGCCAGAGCAGCGTTGGTTGCATACCTCACCGGGGAAAGCACTCTTCGGGACGTAGTTCTAACTTCTGAAGAGCGATACGCTGTCGATGTAAGTTATCGAAACACTTATGACGGCAATGGTGAGTTTACCGGGCGCGCTCAGAGTCGGGTAGTTAAGAAATTGCCAAATTTGGACGAGCTGGCAGATTGTCTTCCATCTGAAGAATCCATTTTTGATGCTGAGTTGGCTCCGGATATTTCGCTCACCAAGGAAATTAACCCGACAACGTTTGATGTTCCTATTGATGGGAAATGGTTCTTCTCCGATTTGGACTCATTCTCCAAAGTGTATGCGCAGCTTTATGCATTCTTTTATTGCACGAAGCCCCGATTTGTTAGGAATATCGGGGAGCGCATGCGTCGGTATCTTTCTGCGCCTTGGACAGGGGGGTATAGTCGAGTGAATTTATTTGAGGCGCTGAAACAGAATATCCCATCTCTGCACGATCTTGAAATAAAGAAGATTAGCTACGCTTCCCCTGGGGAAATAAGGATTGAGGCGCTAGAATCTGTTGGTGTTAATATTGCTAATGCGGTTAGTGGTTACATAAAAAATCAAGATGCTTTAGTAGAGTCGGAGAGGATGATAAATCAGCTGCTAAACTCAAATATGTTGAGAAAGGCTGATCTTTCGTCCAGTTCGGATGACAAGCTTCCGTTGTCGCGCGATAACATATCGTTTTTGAAAAGCAGTGGATCAAGTATCGCAAGCACTCTCGGCATTGAGGAGGAGGTTGCGCTGCTGAATGAATACTCGCCGAATGTCGTCGTTTCGACCAAGGTTTTAATGGCACTTCTAACGCGAATACAGCGCGTTGCGGCGTTTGAAAAGGCTGGCATGCTCGATTTATATAGGGAGCAGGGCAAGTCCAAAGAGTGAGTCTTGAGGTTCCTCGCATAGACAAACAAAGCCGCCCAAGGGCGGCTTTGTCCAAACCATCAACAACCAATCAACCTACTGCGCAGTTTCCTCCACCTTCTTCCTCGGCCCCCGGCTAAACCGCACCGACAACGCCGCCCGAGCCGTATCCAACGCCTCTCCCTTGCCAGCCACCTTAAGGAAGGCATACCCCTCCAGCGAAGCCGTCATCAAGTCACTACCCAGCGCCATCTGCGAGTCCTGCATCTTCTCGTAGAGCTTTCCAACGCGGAGCAGGCGAGGGCGCAGGGCATCAAAGGCGGCCAGGTCGCGCTTAACTTCAGCAAGGTTGTAGTTGACCGCCAATACGCCGGGGTTGTTGTTCAGCACTTCCACCGCCTTGCGGCAAAACGCTTCGGACTTGTCGCCCATCTTCGTGATCGTGCTGCGTTGTTCGATCGACAGATCGATCAGGCCAGCAAACTTCTCTTCCAAGGTCTTGAGCGCAGCATCCACCGCAGTCAGATCAGTCGCGCTGAGTTGAAGCGAAATCAGGTTCTGTGACATTGCAATCCTTATCTAGGGGTTGGCAAGATCGCGCCGGGTGGCGCGACCGGACGAGATTGGGTTGCCACGAAACCCATAGCAAGGCTGGACACCACTTTTGACAGAAGCCGAGTCCCCCACGTTTGGCGGGGATCGCTTGCCACGCTCCGATGTTTGAGGTCGGAAAGCGAAGCAGAAATAGCCAATCACCCGCGTCAAAGTCTCGAAGCTGGCCTTTCGGTTTCGGAGCTCAAGTCGTCGAGAGTGGGATGCGGACCTCAAACCGACGCATTCAAGTGTTTGAGGTCGAAAGTTTGGACCTCAGACCGACGATTTCGATTGTCTGACGACCGAGCTTGAGTTTCGACTTGGCGATTTCGGATGTTCGATGCCGGAGGGTGGCCCTGAAACTACCGACTTGTCGGCCGTCGGAGACCGGAATGCGGGTCGCACAGCGCCGACTCTGGCTGTCAAAGAGCGCAGTGCCGCGGACAAAGTTTCGAAATCGAGTGTTTGAGGTCCGCACGTGAGTCTCAAACCACGACACATCGGCCACTGCTATTCAACTGAGGGCGTATCCGGAGCAACTACAGAGAATCTTCTCCGCCGAGCCCCGCTTCCTTGGCCGCAATCCGCCCTCGGAGCTCGTCGTTTCGCTGTCGGCCGTTCACACCGAAGTGAATGAGCCGATGGCACGTGGGGCAGATGGCTCCAACGTACTTCGGGTGGTCCAAACCCCCGTCGGAGACGCGATTGATGTGGTGAGGTTCGAGATATGGCGAGCCGTCGCTTTTGCGATTGAACGGTGCGGGCTTTTCGCAGAGCTCACAGTGTCCTTGCGCACGCGCCAGCACGTAGCGTTTCACTTGGGCACTGCGCTGGTACGCAATACGAACCGTCTCTTTCGGGTCTGGGATGGGGGCGCCTGGCTGACAAGCCGCAATCGCGGCTCCCCTAAGTTTCGAAAAATCGGCGTACCCCGCTTTGTCTGTCGTCGCAGATTCATCGCTCGCGTCCGGCATATCGTCGAGTTCGCGTCGCAGCGTGCTCGACACAGGGATCAGCCGGAACACGATTACGTTGCGCTCCGATCCATTGCGATCTAGGCCTCGCTTGATAGTGTGCGAGTCACAGGAGTATTCCCCTTTGTATTCGCAGGGCTTGCCTTTGCCCTTCATTTCAAAGACATGCAGCGCACGCCCGTCTTTTGCGTGTGACGCGATGGCGAGGTTGCCCTTGGTCATCTTCATGTCACCAAGCTGGCCTTCGCCGACATAGCTCAGATAACCAAGCTCATCAAACGCGTCGTGGTAGCCGTGCTGCGCACCGTTGCCGAAAAATAGGAAGATCGCCGGTGATTGCCGAGATGGCGCAATGCCGCTTTGGGCGCTTCCCCCAAATTTCCCGGTGATCTCTTCTCGGCGGCTGTAGGACTTCCCAACAACGAAGTTGGGAATCTCGATTGGTAGCGCATCAGCAGCCGGAGCGGCGCCTTCGTCAACATTGGGCAGCATGCAATCCCCCCGGATTGGCTGTTAATTTTTGTGCCCATTCTATGCCACCTTGCTAGGCTGTTCAGCCCAGTGCAATCAAGGCAGGCCGCGACTCAGGTGCCAACAAATGCACCGGTTTTTGCTGCGTCATTTCGTATAATCCCCACCGCTGCCGCACCAACGGCAGCCGGGTCTGGCGACCTGTTCTGGTAGCTCTGGAGAGACAACGCTTCGCGCGTTGGCTCTGCACACCCACGCACGCACTATGGCGGGCCGGGTGGGGAGACCTCCGGGTCTGCCGGTGCTCCAGAGAACCGGTTCGCCAGCCCCGCCGTCAGGCCCGCCACCTCGTCTGGCGACAAGTTGGTGGGCCTCCAACACTCTCTGGAGGCTTCATGCCAATTGCTTCATACCCATCCCCGCCCCAGCATCCCCCACCTGCTCACGCGTCAGGGGAGCATCAATGACCCCCACCCAACGCCGAACCTACCTGACCGGCGCCCTGGCCGCGCGCGACTACCTTCGTCGCACGCAAGCCGATCTGCGCATCCATCGTGAACTCCGCCCCGACACCCTGCGCTTGGCACTGGCACACACCAGCATCCACGCGCCGGAATATCGAGCGGGCTTTCTGGATGGCATCGGCGCCTTCGTGTCGATGGTGTTGGAGGGTTGTCAGATCAACCCTGAAACGTGGGAAGTCCTTTCCGCCATAGAGCGGGCTGGCGAAAGCCAATAACTAGATTGACGTATCCCCGAGACGGGCGGGGATGCCAGCACTTGAGAAACACCAGCACCCCGGTTCACACAATTGCTTTCTACGATCGTTCGACCCTCGTTAGCTCTTCAAGCACGACCTCCCGAAATGGATCGAAGATGAGCCAGTTTTTGTACTCTGCGCGCCAGTAACCTCGGCCCCTGCAAATCGGCTCGATAATCCCGCGAACCGCTTCGTTATAGGGGTGGGACACCGTCATGTTATTGAGCGGTAAATCCCGAGCCTGAACAGGCACCCCTAGAATGAAAAACAGCCATTGCCCATTTCCTTGCAACATGTTGACCTCCGTGTGAATGACGGGGGTCAGGCTAGGAGCCGTCGGGCGCAAAAAACACTCTCCAACCATGAACGAAACACTGGCGCAGGGAAATTCCGGCTTTGAAATCAATGAGTTGAGCGAAAGGGCGCCGGTTGAGCAGATCGCCGCGCTTCGGGCATTTCTGGATTTCCACCAGCAGTTCGGTCGTGAGACGAAGGCGCTCGCGGTGGCTCGCGCTCTCGCCCAAGCCTCGTTGGAGCGGCTCAAAAATGGGCATCAGATCGCCAAGTACAACTCGGCAAATATCGCTGACTTGGTCGGGCAGAAGGTGGGGCCAGATGGTGCAACGGCGTGGTTGTCGAAGGTTTGGAAGGGGCTGGAACAAACACTTGAAGAGCGCCGAAGGGGCATTCAAGACGTAGCACGGCAAGCCGGCGCCGATATCTACGCGTGGCCCAAAAAGACCCCGGGCGCGGGAGGCGCGGGCAATAGCTCGGAATACAGCATTGAGTTTCTACCACTGCCCCAGGGCGAGGCCCCGGTTGTCACACCCCTCCCAGGCGAGATCACTTACGTCCAAGAGCTAACGTTGAAGCCAGCGTTCTGGGCACGTCCGCTGTTCAGGAAAGGGTTTCCCTTGAAGGGATGGCGACGCACGGCCTTTATCGCTTTTGGCGTTGCCGTCCTTCTAGCCGTGGGCGGCGTACTCCTGCTGACATGGATCGCGCTGAACAACCCCAGGGTGTCGTCGTCTGCAAAAGACGTCGCCGTCTGGATGCTGTTCGCAATGATGATGTCTTGGATCGGCTATTCGATCTTGAAGCCGTTCTCCGACTTGGCAGACCTTCGCCTCATCATGGCCCCGGACGTAATGGTCGGCTTCACCGAGCTCAATGTTCAACTGGAACTCGCCCGCGAGAGGCCCGCCGATGAGGAGCCGTTTCGCGTGATGCGGCTGGTGCGCTACTCGGCCAAATGCGCCGTCTGCGGTGAGACCGTGCACTTGGCCGACGGAAAAAAGGAGTTTCCTGGGCGGCTAATTGGGCGGTGTTCGGAGCAGCCACGGGAGCACGTCTACTCTTTTGACCGGCACACCAGAATCGGCCGGCCTCTGCGCTAGTCGTTTGCTAGCCGTGCCGCCATAGAGCGGGCTGGCGAAAGCCAATTGCTAGACCGACGCATTTCCATGACGGGTGGTAGTGCCGGTACATCGCTCCTCATCCCTTGGCGTGGCGACGGGCAACTTCAACAGGATTGAGCCCGCTTCATTTTTCTCAGGGCTGGTCTGAAGAAGCTTGAATAGCCAATGTCAGTGCGGCCCTGCAAAGTGTCGGCGCGTCGCGCGCGGGCGCTCGCACCGAACGAGGAGCAAGACTTGGCAACGCGGTCAGTAGCCGTGGTGGGCGATCGCACCACCATCGGTGGGGTGAGTCGTTCGAAGTTGCTGCTATCAATCAATGTGCTGACCGGCTTACTGATGGCGGCTAGCGTGGTGTTCTTCGTCTATGCGCTGTTTGTGCATGTTGATCTGGCTTCAGTCAGGACTGGGGCGCCGATCTTCTATGCCGGATTGGCGCTGTTTATCGCGGCCTCGCTCACGATGGTCCAGCTACCGTTGGTTGTCTTCGCGCTTGTTCGCAGGCCAGCCATTCGCATACGGGTCGCGGTGACGTTTGTGGCGGGCATCGTGGTGTTCGTGGCGAGCTTCATGCTCGACGGAGAGTGGGTCGAGCGGCAACTGCCGCCCAGCCACGTGACGGCACCACGCTGACGGGGGCGGCTGTCTGATGATGACAAACGAGGTTGGCTCGACGGTGACCTATACGTGGTTCTCACGAGAAGGCTCATACAACAATCGATCCCCCGGATTATATTGCATTCTTTTTTAAAATCGGAATTCGTTATTTTCGGAGGGATTGAGATCGTGGATGCACAGAAATTAGATGTTTTGCGTTTGTCAAACGAGCGCGACATCGAGCGTATGAAGGGCGAGTTGTCAAGCGCTAGAGCCGAGCTTGAGGCCTTCAAATCCGGCTTGATTCAGCAGGTCGCTGACGCCAAAGTTCAAATAGGCGATCAGGCTGTAGAGAAAATGTCGAAAGCATTTGCCGAGTTCCGACTTTGGGCGGGCTTATGCATTTTGTTAGGGGGCGCTCTCGTTGGTCTTAGTGCGTATCAGATCTATTCTGTTGCACGACAAACAATCGAGACCAAGATCACAGACTGGCTTTCATTTGACAAGAAAGGGGCTCTCCTCAAAGAGTCGTTGGAAGATATTCGGATGCGAGTGGTTTTGGATGGTCTCGTCACCCGAATGGCGCGATCGAGCATCTCTGGGGCATATCGGGGTCACATGGACCTTAGTGTTGCGGAAAAATCCAGACTGGTGGCTTACATGCTAGCTCCTGACACGTCGGAGATGGATTTTCGTGATGGTGCACGAATTCTTGGGGCTCACGTTGGCATCTTCTATGCTGCAGCTGATAGCAAGCTTGATGAATTGCTGGAAAAAACGATGGCGCGTTTCCAGGCGGACAGCTACAGGCCGCGTGTTCTACTGGAGAATCTACAGAGGTATCAAGGCACTGGTCAGTATGCAAACCGCATTTTAGCGACGCCGGACGTCCCAAACGATCTTCGTTACGCTGCCTTTTCGGCATTGTCGAATCTATTCGGGGAGGCTGCAAAGAAGTACGCGTTGACGCATCTTTCGGAGGAGCAATACGTTCCCCTTCAAGTTGCGGAGGTTAAATTTCTCGCCGATGAGCAGAGCGCAGTGTCGCTCGTCGACCAATGGCTAGCCAAGAAGAGCAGCCTGGGTGAGGGGATTGAAGCTCGAGTAATGCTCGCTGATAGTCTAGCCTCCCGCATTTCCTTCACGACTTTCGATAATACCAATCAGACGTGGATTACTGAGCGTGTCTCCAATCTCATGGTTTCCGCAATTTCTAAAGGGGCTAAGCTCAACTACAGCGATACCTTCTACCCTCGAGTAGATGTCGGATTTAAAACTGACGGCAAGGCTCAGTTTCATCAGCCAGAGTCTCTGTTTGAGGGAAGCAAGAAGCTCCTTTCCGCTATGGCGAAGGCCGCATCCTCATCAAATGTTCCTCCAGAAATTTTTATTCGAGCTCTCACTACGAAGGGACGCCGCGGCGAAATATTTGGTGTGAGGGTCGTGATGAATTCTGCAGCCCTGGTCGGCGAGGCATTCGGTGTGATCGATTCCACCACTGCTGCAGGCTCGCTCCTACTGATTGCAGATGACCGGGCGACCGTTCCGTATATTCAAGTGAGCTTTCGAGCCAAGGATGGTCGTTGGATCGACGATAGAGTCAAGTCATTCAAAGACTTCTATAACGCCGATCTAAGCTTTGCGTACGATGAGACGGTTATTCAGTTGGCAAGGAGCCGAAACCTCCAGGAGCTTCAAGGCTTATACGACTGAGTTCAGGAGGCTCGCTGGCGAAAGCCAATAACAACAGCAACACGGTCCCCCGAGACGGGCGGGGTGCCCATCCATCAAGCGTGCGCCTCGATGCTCACCTTCGCATACGAATCGCGCTCAATCTCAAGCACTTGCACAGAAAGCTGAAGGTGCACGCCCGCCGGCGCGCTGCACTGCGCTTGCAAGACCGCCAACACAGCTGACGACAGTTCGCGCCGGGTCTCAAGCGGTCGCCCGCTCAAGATCGCGAGGTCTGCGTGTACGAATGCGCGCGGCTCGCTGGAGGTGCCCACGGCAAACGTATCGCACCGGTGGCTTCGGCTTTTGATGTCCGCCTCAACAAAATGCCCGGTGGCGGCAAGGGCCGTATTGACGGCGAGCAGGGTCGATTGGGCGTCAAAGGCGTGGAGGTTTGCAGAGTATTCCAGTGTGAGATGGGGCATGGCGTGGCCGTGCTGCACGGCGGTTGTTGGATGAGTGCGGTCTGATTGTGATGCAAGCAGTAGGCCCCGGGGCCAACGCCGATTTCCACAGTGGGGAATTCAGAGAACGGCTGCAGCCCGCGCAAGCAGTCACCAGCATGTCATTTTGTGAGAAGCCTCCCGCCTCCTAGCGATTCAGGCCTTAAGTTACCCCCTCCTTTGCGCGAGGCAAGACGCTTCGCCAATCATCGCGCGCGATCTCGTCAAAGAGCAGATGCGACGCCGATGTGGGGTTCTGTGGCCCACTACGTTATGGAGACACACATGGTCTGTATCGCAACAAAAGAGCTGGACAGCTACGTTGGCAAAACCATCGCCAGCGTCTGCACCAATGATTTCTCGAGTCCAAACGAGAACCACTGCGCCCATTTTGTTAGCCACGCGTTGGGGCTCAAGATCGGCATGATCTGCGGCAACATGAAGTTCGCCACGCGCGGGACGGGCGCATCCATACGATGCGACGAGCTATATAACGGGCTGGCCCGCAAGGGCGAATGGGCGGATAACCCGTGCCCGGCCGGGCCGGTGTTGGTCTTTGTTCTCAGTGCCTCTGCAGTGAACAACGGGCGGATGTCACCGATCCCACAGAAGCACGTTGGCATTCTTGCAAGTGGAAAGGTCTACCACTACTCCAACTCGCAAAAGAAGGTGGTGACCGATCCCTCGGTGGAATCCTTCCACGAGAAGTTCAAGCGGGCATACAGCCGCTATAAAGACGTATCGCTCTACTACGGAGTCATCCCCACATGAAGCATCATCTGCTCAAGACCGCATTGGCTGTCGCATTGATGGTGGCTGCATCCGCCAACGCCGCGACGGTGATTGACAGCCCCGACCCAGACAAGACGTATGGCGCGCTGGCCATCTTGCTGGCTTCCTATGGCAAGTCGGTGCCAGCGGGTTCATCGTGCGACGGTGCGTTTTCGCCCACGCAAAAAGGGCCAGCCAAGATTGGCGACGTCTTCGCTTACCGTCTTGCGTATCTGTCGGACGGAACCAACGTGGTAAGCGGTGCGTGCAAAGCCAACACAGGTCGACAAGAATGCGAGGTTGCGATGACGCATGCCAACGGCGAGGACGTGGCATCAACGACCATCCGGTTCCATGCTGTTAAAGGGCAATTGGTGCCCGCATCGCTCGTGTGTGTGATCACACCATAGGCATGCAAGGGCGAGACCGCATCCATACGGCTCGCGCCTGCCACCTCAATGAGCCGGCAGAGCGGCACCTCATGTTGCTCAGCCGGCTGCGCTAAGACGCTACAGGCTCCGTTCCTACATGCACCCTTCACTCAAACAAAGCCCGCTCGGCACCTATGCCGACCGCAATGGTGATTTCCGGTCGGAATACCAAATCGGCACCACGCTCGTCTGGGTCGTCTGCCGGCATCACATCGGTTGCCAACCGTGTGTGGATCAAGCAGACGCGTTGTTGCCCCACATATGGGCTGCAATGCCGGACGCTGTCGCCATGGCCGAGGACCACTCTCGAGCACTCATTCCGGAGTTCTGGCGCCAGCACGACATGTCGCAACGGGAAGGGGCGCGCATGGCTGTATGGGGCATCACCATGACCCCAAGCACTGGAGACGCCTGCTTCGATATCTCGACGAACTTCGACTTTGACTTCGACTCTCCGACGTTCTCGAAAGACGATGTCTGGAACGAGACGCCTATCGTGCTGCCCGATCTACCCGACTCGCATCACGTCTATGTCGTCCGCGACTGCAGCGGGCAGTTCACTGTGGTGTCAGGGCATCGCTGACTGCCCCGACCGCCCCTTGATTGACGCATTCCCGTGATGGGACATTAACCGAACAGCATTGGGTCTGCCCCTTATTGCACGATCTAAAGCGCCGCAATTTCCCCCTGCGTCAGCACACCGTGATAGATGCGGAAGTCGTCGATCAGGCCGTTGAAATACGGGTCGTTCGGGTATCGCGATCGGCCGAGCCAGTTCTGGTTGGTGGGGCCCATGCGGAACGGGGCGGTGGTCATCGTGTTGTTGCTGCCGATGGCGACGCCATTGACGTAGAGCGTGGCGGTCGCTCCGGCCAGCGTCACCGCAACATGCACCCATTGTTTGACGGGCAGCCCCGTGGACGTGGTGAAGCCTTGTTCCCCCACGCCGTTGTTGGTGGTGATGGCGAAGCGCAGGGTGCCGGTGTTGGTGCCGGGCGTGAGGTACATGTAGCGACCCATGCTCGCGCCGAAATCGAAGATGCGCTGCCAGGCATTGCCGCCGTTCCAGTACACCCAGGCCGCGATGGTGCAGTCGGCCAAGTCGGTCACCAAGTCGTCGGGCAGGCTGACATAGGCATTGCTGCCGTTCAGTGACACGGCGCTGCCGGTTTTGCCTGCGCCCCATGCGCCGTTCACCAGCACGGCGTTGTGCAGGTTGCCGCTGCTGTCCGCCGCCTGCGTTCCGCTGCCTTCATCGAAGGCGAGGTGGGTGTGCAGTTGCACGGCAGTGATTGCTTTCGCCTCGTTGGAGATCGCCGTCTCGCCGCTGGGCGTCGTCGCGGTTACGACGTAGTAGTACGTTCCTGCCGCAGGAGAGGGATCGGTATACGTTCGCGGATCGACGATGCCGGTGGCGACTGTGGTGTAGGGGCCGCCCTGGGTGGTGCTGCGCTTGACGGTGTAGCTCGTCGCATAGGCTGTGCCCCACCATGACAGCACCACGCTGCCGCCGGTGACGTAGGCAGTCAGGCCGCTGGGCGGCACGCCGGAGGCGATCGGGTCGCGTGTGAAGGTCAGCGTGCCGTAGCCGAGCTCGTCGCCTACCGAAGCGCCTTCCGGCTGGGTCGCCAGCATGTATTGGCCCGTGTAGGGCGCGGACAGCCCCTTGCGGTTGACGTAGTGGTGATAGAGCGATGCCCAGCCGATGCGCCGCGCGCCCTGCGTGCCGACGGCAAACGCGGTGTCGGGCGCGCCGCCGTTGGTGTAGGGGGCGAACGGCACCACATACAACGCCCCCGTTGCTGGGTCGGTCAGGTTGCCCTTGGAAACATATTCGACACCGGCCAGCACGCGGTTGTTGGCGAATCCGTATAAGTCTTCGCCCTGGTTCCAGGCCACTTCGCAGATGGTCGCAAGCAGCGCCACACTGAGCGTGTTGTGGCCTTGATCGCGCCCGGATTCCTGCGTTTGCCCAAGATAGCCGGGGTGGATGTAGTTCACGGTGTTGAACACGCCGCCGTTGCCGAGACCCGTTTTGAAGTAATTGATCGCGGCGTCGAATACCGCGCGGTCGTCGCACAAGATGGCGATGGACAGGATGGCTGCGATCGTGCACAGATCCCAGCTGGAATAGACCGCCAGGCTACTCGGATTGGTCAGCAGGCCAGAGAGCATCGAAGAATAGAACACGTTGCGCATCATGGTCTGGAAGCGCGCAAAATCCGCCGCCGCCCAGCCCGGGTAGTCGCGCATCATCTCGCCCACATTGGCAAACTGGTATCCCTGCAATCCCGCCGCGAGAAAGCCGTCGTAGTGGCCGTCGCTCCAGCCGATCTTGGTCAGCGTCGAAGACCAGGCATTCATGATCTGCACGGCCTTGTCGGCATAGTGCTGATCGCCCGAAATCTTCCAGCGCAAGGCACAGGCGTAAGCGGCGGATATATCGGTACACAACCAATAGACGTTGTCGCCATAGGGCGGGTCGCCGCGGTGCACGACGACTTGCGGGTTCGGGGTGTAACCCAGCTGGGAACGTCCGTCGGCGATCAACAAGTTCCAGCTGTCGATCCAGGGCGATGCCTTGGCGGCCACTTTTTCCTTCATGCGGGCAAAGTCGGCCTGGGTGTGAAAGCCTCCCGGATGCACAAACGCACGCACCGGATTTGCCGGGGCGCCACTGCCACCGGTACCGCCATCGGCCGGGGCACCGCCACCGCCACCGGTACTGCCACCGGCCGGGACACTGCCACCGGCAGAGGCGCCGCCCACGCCACCGTCACCGGAACCGACGCAAGCCGACAAGCCAAGTGCCAGCATGCTAAGCAGCATGGACCGGCGGGAAATAGCCTCACCTTCGGGCCATTTCAGCATGAGGGAATCTGTTTGTGGGGGGGATGGTTTGTCCAAGTTGGCTCCATAAACCGCGTAAGACCCGCGTCGTCCTAGGCGAGGCGGAGATCAATAGGGTTACGGTGCCATTAGTCCGGGCGAGCCTGCTGCAATTCTGAGAATTGTTGAGGAAATGGCGCGTTGGGTGGACCTGTCAGTCGTTTCTGCGAATCCCCATCACATAACGCGCGGTGCGCACCACCGCCGGGTCCGCATCATCAGCCAGCCGCGCAAGCAGCGCCGATGCCGCTTCGTTGATCTCCGCAAGCGCCTGACCAATGCGCACACGGGCCGGAGCATCGGCATGCCCGTCCGAGATCGCGGCTTCGAAACGCTCGACAATCTGCTGCGCGATCACCGGGTCTTCCGCCAAGTCGGCCAGCGCATCAGCCGCCTCAACATCGTGTGCCCCGACGACAACCTGCTCGATCAGCAGGGGAATGGCGTCGCGTACGCCCCATTCGCCAAGCACCCGCGCAGCGCGGTATCGCACGTGCTCTGCGGGGTCGCGCAAGGCGCCACGCAACATCGCCACCGCGTCGGCGCCGCCGAGTTTCGCCAGCGCGAGGACGGCCCTTTCGCGCATGGCCGGATCCGGCTGTTGAAGCGCCGCGCCGAGTACGCTGGCGCCGCTGCCTTCGGTTCTTCCCAACGCCCAGCGCAACGCCCCCGCGACATTCGGCTCTTGCTCCTGCAGCAGTGCGTGGGCGATGAGTTCTGCCAGCGGGGCATCACTCGATACGGCGTCCAACGCAGCACGCTGCCGCTCAGGCGCATGCGTCGAGTCCAGTCCTTTCAGCAACTGCACGACGTCAAGCACGGCGGGCCAATCCTCGGGGGACGCGGCGGACACGGCAGTCAGCCGGGAAAGCAACGCTTGCTCTGCGGTCAACCGTTCGCGGCTGCGTGCCATCAACGCACCAATGAGTACATCGGGGCGGGGTGCTTGCTGGCTGAGTGCCTCGCGCACCTCGGCAAGGCCAAGGCCCAACGCTCGCAGGCTTTCCACTTGGAACAGGCGCCAGGCATCGGTTTCCGAATACGCGCGGTATCCCGCTTCGGTACGCCCGGATGGGCTGATCAGTCCGATTCTGTCGTAGTGCCGCAGCATGCGCGCGCTCACGCCGGAGCGCTTGGCCAACTCGCTGATGCGCATTAGGTGTCTCCGGTGTCGTCTGGGTGCCGAAAAAATTCTATCAAAGCGGTGGTGGGCAACTTGCCGATGCATCGGCATCTGGCAATGGAGCACCCGCGCGCTCGGCATCGGCCGAATCGAGCACAAACGCACCCTCCGGGTCGGCGAGTAGCCTGAGACTGGCGCAGGCGTGAATGCGAACTGCTGGGTCCGTGTGGTGAGCCGCGGCCGCTTCGAGCGGGGCTACGGCGTCGTCTCCGAGCATGAGCAACGCTCGGCTCAGGCTGCGCTGGAGGTGTTTGTCGCCGCGGCCCAGCTCGCGCACCAGTTCGTGTGCCAACGCCGTGCGTTGCCCGGTCGGCACCAGACCTGCTGCGGTACGCCACGCCGTGCGCGCGACTTCCGGATCAGGGTCATGCAGATGCGCGCTGGTGATCGCCGGCCACGTTGCCGGGTCGCCAATCTTTGAGAGCGTGTGCAGCGCTTGGCTACGCGCTTGTGCCAGCGGTGAGCGCAGCTCGTCCAGCAGCAACGGCACGGTCAGCTCCTGCGCATGCCGGGTGAGGGCCCAGGTGAGCATGTCGCGGACGAAGAAATCCGGCTCGGCGCGGCAACGCTCTATCAGCGGCACGATATTGCCCGGATCGGGCGCCATGCCGGCACCCAGCGCCGCAGAAAGGCGCCGTGAAGCATCCGGGTGCGCCAGCGCTTGGGTCAATGTGTGATGGGTCATGAACGCCTCCTCACCCGGCAGTGAACACCTTGTCATCGTGACAAGGTCAACGGGTTTGGCGAGGAGAAAAATCGCATGGGCTTGGCTACCGTGCCGATGCTCAACTTTTCTCAGGCACGCGGATGGCGCGCGTGCAGATGGTAGTTTCCGGCCTGATACGGCGTGTCAGGCGCAAGCCCTGCACAGCCGACAATAAAAAGCGCAGTGCGCGGCTTGGCATGAACGGGTCATCGCCAGTCCGCCCTAGGTGTGAGGACCTCCCTCGGCACTGCGTTGGCCCTGCACGGTCAGTGGCCTTTGCTTTGTGATGAAGGGGAAGCCGCATGCAGTCTCACACGCCATCCGCGGTGCCGTTGGTGGACAACCGGCGTGGCCGCATTTCGCTGCAGTATCTCGATGAGCGCCAGCAGCACCGAGTGCGTGCCAGCATCCGGGCGATCGCAGCACGCTCGCTCTATCAATGGGATGAAGTCGCGCCGCACCAGGCGGACGTGCTGGTGCTGGAGGGCGAGCCAGCCGACGTGCGCACGGCAGCGCCCTTCAAGCTATGGCTGGGTCAACCCGCGCCCGACGTGTTTGGCGATGACGTGTTCACGCTGCCACGCGCCTTCAGTACACCCATGCTCTGGGGTGCACTGGACCTGATTGCGCTGCGGCTGATGGACAGTCGCAGGCAGCCGACCGACGTGACCCACGCTCCCGACGCCAGCGATGCCCCGTTCATCCGTACCGACGCCGATATCGACACCGCCGCGAACGACAAGCCCACGTACCGCTTGCTGAGGCCGGTCGCGCTGGATGCGCGCTTTGCGGAACCGCGCTTTCGCGTGGCGATGGAGGACATGGCCGCGCGCGCTGTCAGCCTGGATGAGCTGACCCATCACGGTGCACTTGAGCTCGAAGAGGCGCGCTTGCTGTTGCGTACGCTGAAGGCGCGTGGCGCGTTGGAGATCAGCGTCGCCAACCAAGCGGTGGGGCCTGCGCAGACGCCTCTGGCCGAGCCCGCACCCACGGGCTGGTTGTCCAGGGCGCGCCGTTGGCTACACGGGCGCGCTGAGCCCTGATGGGAAAGCGTGGTCACCACATGGCCACGACGGCCGCGCCAAGGCGGCCGATGCCCGATGCCGCAATCGCGGCGCTTAGTTCACCAGCGTCGTAATGCTCTTCGCCGGCAACGTCACGGTGAACGTATTGCCGCTCACACCCAGCGCCGGCTGCTGCGCAAACGTGGCCGTGGCGGTGGTGAGGTAGGGCGTCAGGCTGGTCAACGCGCGGCCCGCAGGGTTGATCGATGCGGTGAGCGTGACGTCCGTAGCGTTCTCGTTCACCAACACCACCACGGCCTTGTTGTCGCTCGCGCCCGCAGGCGTGCCGAACGCAGAAACGCGCACCCCTTTCTGCGGCAACACGGTGGTGTCGTAGCGCACGTAGCCCGGGCGGATGAAGTACGAGAAGTGCTTCAGGCCGATGCCGAAGTAGGTGGGCTTGTTGTCCGAGCCGATCAGGCCGGTGGGCTGGGCATCGTTGGAGTTGACCAGCCACCAGTACACGTATGCGTTGTACTGCCCCAGCGTAAAGCCGTCGTGGATTTCCTTCGCAAGGGCAATGGCATCGTCGATGCTGGTCTGCCAGGCCGTTTTGTTGTCGGCCTTGTTGACGGAATCCAGGAAGTGTTCGGTCATCCACACGTCCTTGCCCAGCCTGCGGGCCGAGGCCGAATAGGCCGGCACGCCGCCGTACAGGTGGCCGCCAATGATGGAGAGGTTGCCGGCGGCATTGGTGTTGCCCAGCATCGTGTTGACCGTAGCCTGCGAGAAGTAGAACGATTCGGGCGCCATCAGCTTGGCCGATGTACCGGCAACGGCCGCTGCGCCATAGCCGGCGGCCCAGGTGGTCATTTCGTCGGGACTCCACAGGCAGGACTCATAGGTGGCCGGGTCCCAGTCCGGCTCGTTCTGCGTGGAAATGGCGTAGAGGTTGACGTTGCGGGTGGCGGCGTACCGGATGTAGCTGTTCAGGTATTTGGCGTAGTCGGCATAGCGCGCCGGGTCCAGGCGGCCGCTGTAGAGCGGGTTGCTGCGGCTGGTGTTGACGATCTTCATGCTGGCCGGGGGCGTCCACGGCGTGGCAAAGACGAGGGCGCCGCGTGCCTGGGCGGCGGCGCCGTTCGCCAGCTCGGCGGTCCATTGGGTGGTGTCGGCCGTCTGGGTGGTGGTGTTCCACTCGGCGGGCGCAACGCGCAGCCGCAGGATGGACAACCCCAGGCTGTCGGTCAGGCTGGTGCCGAACAGCGCGTTCACGCGGTCGTCCGCCATCTTGCTGTAGTACCAGGCCGCCGATCCGCCGAAGCCCTGGATGGTTTGCTTTGCGCTGCCAAAGTTGATGGCGGCGGCCGTGGCGGCGGGCTTGACCGTCAGCGCCGTGCTGACCAGCGCCGACCGATAGTGCGCGCTGTCCCGCGGCACAAACGTAGCCTGCAGGATGACGCTGCCAGCCGTGCTGGTGGTGGAGGCACTCAGCGGTGCGCCATCTGCCGTGGTGTACGACGCTGGGTCCACTGTGCCCTGGATGCCATACAGCGAGTAGGGCGTGGTGCTGACCTGCGCGGGCGTGAGGGCGGAACCCTGCAGCACGGCGTTGGGCAGGTCCCACCGCACCGGCGGCTCGGCCTTGTTGACGGTGAGCGTGCGCACGGCGGTGGTGGGGGCGTACTTGCTCGTGTCTTGCGGGGTGAAGGTGACCGACAGCGTTTGCGTGCCGACCTCAAGCTTGGTCCCAACCGCCGGCGAATAGACGAAGGTGCCGGGCACATTGGCCGTGGCGTTCAACTGCGCCGTGCTGAGCGCCGTGCCCCATCCGATGGATGCGGGCGTGGCCCAGCTGATCGTCGCGGCGGGCGTGGGGCTCGGTGCCGGGGTGGGCGTCGGCGTTGGAGTGGGCGCCGGAGTTGGCGTTGGCGCGGGCGCCGGGGTTGGTGTTGGCGTCGGAGCGGGCGCAGGGGTCGGCGCAGCGGGGCTTGACCCGGGGGTGGGCGCCGGCGACGGCGGCGGGCGCTCCCCGGGGTTGGACGCAGACACGGGTGCGGTCGTTGCGGTCGTGGAGGTGTCGGCAGGCGTGTCGGACGCGCCGCCGCCGCAAGCCGCCAGCCACAGGCTCAGCAGACCGATCACCATGCTGCGCGCGCGCGGTGCGCTTGTTCTTTTCCACGTCGACGACATTGCTGGGCTCATTTTTTGGGATGGGTGGATACGGCAGGACCCCCTACGAAAGAGGGGTGCGCCGTGTTGCACACGCGGTATCCCATGTCGCCTCTGCGCGCGTCAAGGCAAGCGCGGGGTTGGTGAGAGTTCTTGAATATCTGGGTGGGGTCGGTGCCTTTGTGCCGATGACGGGCTGCCCTTGCACCTGGCAGGCCTCTTTGCTGCTAGGGCATGGGCAGACCAACGTGCACCGACCGTTGCGGTCGCAAAACAGGAGGCAGGCATGGCCAAACAAAAACCCTCCGCAAAAACCGTCAAGCCCAAAGACCGCGGCCCGGTGCTCATGCGCCTGCGGCAGGCGAAGATGGCCAAGT
This sequence comes from Ralstonia sp. 25C, assembly GCF_051904805.1. Taxonomy (NCBI): domain Bacteria; kingdom Pseudomonadati; phylum Pseudomonadota; class Betaproteobacteria; order Burkholderiales; family Burkholderiaceae; genus Ralstonia; species Ralstonia sp. 25C. Next base: position 2,295,111 of record NZ_CP196737.1, read on the forward strand.
CCGTGCACGCCTACGTGCGCGGCAGTACCGAGAAGTTTTATGAATGGCTGGCGGCGGTGCAGCCGCACCTGCTGCCCGAGGGGCCTGACATCTGGATCTGCGGCGATTGCCATGTCGGCAACCTCGGCCCCATTGGCGACATGCGGGGCAGCACGAGCGTCCAGATCCGCGATTTTGACCAGACGGTCATCGGCAACCCGGCGCACGACCTCATCCGGTTGGGCGTTTCGCTGGCCACGGCGGCGCGTGGCTCAGACCTGCCCGGCATCGTCACGGCACGCATGGTGGAAGGCCTGATGACGGGCTACCTGGATGGCATCAACCCGGACGGTGGCATGTCGCTGCCCGAGCGGCCCTCCGCAGTGCATACCGCCATGAAGGCCGCTACGGCCCGCACGTGGAAGCAGCTCGCCCGCGATCGGCTGGAAGATGCATCGCCGACCATCCCGCTGGGCAAGCGCTTCTGGCCGCTCGCGCGCGAAGAGCAGCGCGCACTGAAGCAACTGACGCAGCAGCCCGGCCTGCTGGAGCTGGTCGGGCATCTCTACGGCAGTCATCGGGACGATGCGGAAATCGTCGATGCGGCCTATTGGGTCAAGGGCTGCAGCTCGCTCGGCAAGCGGCGCTATGCCGTGTTGCTGTCGGCAAGAGGGTGCGCCGAACGCCCCTATCGTTTGCTCGATTTCAAAGAAGCCGCGGCACCCGCCGCACCGCGCGCACCGAAGGCCGACATGCCACGGCACAACGGTGAACGCGTGGTCACCGGCGCACGCCACGTCTGCCCAGAGCTGGGCAACCGCATGGCGTGGGTCCGCATGCTGGGCACGACCTTCTTCGTGCGCGAGCTGTTGCCGCAAGACCTCAAGCTCGACGTCGAAACCCTGGGCACCCGAGACGCCGTATCGCTGGCCACCTACCTCGGCCACGTGGTGGGCCTGGCGCACGGGCAGCAGATGCCGCGCGATGTCGCGCTGGCGTGGCGCCGCGATCTGAAAGCCCGGCACGGCAAATCCATCGACGCGCCGTTCTGGCTCTGGACGTCCATTGTCGATTTGATCGGCCTGCACGAACGGCAGTATCTGGAGCATTGCCGGGCGTGGGCGCGGTAGGCGCAGTGTTCGACCTAGCGGCCGTGGCGCCCATCCAATCGATAGCCCGGCAGCCAAGTCACCGTTGTGGTGAGCAATAGAGCCCCGCAGTTCTGCCGTTGGTGCATGCCGTGCCGGGCTACTTCGCCGGACACCGCTCAAGCCGTGCCGGAAACGATTCCACCAGCCAGTCAATGAAGACTCGCAGGCGGTGCGTGACATGGCGCGTCTGCGGATACACGACGTGGAAGGGGTAGGGCGCTGGCCGCCATGGCTTCAGGATTTCCACCAGGGCGCCGTCGTTGATCGCAGCTTCAGCCGCGTAACCGAAGGTCTGCACAATGCCCAGGCCCGCTACGCAGGCGGCCAGGTGCGCATTGCTCTCGTTCACGCCGATGCGATGCTCGACCTTGATCTCGGTCTTTTCTCCATCGCGCTCAAAGCGGAAGGGCACCGCGCGACCACTCTGGCTGACAACGTAGCTCACCAGCCGGTGGCCATTCTTCAACTCATCGGGGTAGGCCGGCGTTCCATACTGCTTCAGGTACCCCGGGGCGGCGCAGGTGATCAGCGGTGCATCGCCCAGGCGGCGCGCAACCAGAGACGCACTGTCCAAGGGCCCACCCCGGATGACACAGTCGACGTTGTCCGCAATGAGGTCGACCGAGCGGTCCGACACGCCCAGATCGATCCTGATGTCCGGATAGCGCGCCAAAAAATCCGGTAGCAGGGGAATGAGCACGTCGCGCGCCGTCGAGCCGCCGACATCGATACGCAAGGAACCGCGCGGCCGCGCACGCGCGAGACTGAACGCGCTGTCGATGTCTTCCAGGTCACGCAGGATGCGCGTGCTCTTCGCGTAGTAATCCTGACCTTCGGGCGTCACGGTGACACGTCGGGTCGTGCGCTGCAGCAGCCGCACGCCCAGGTGGGCCTCCAGCTCCTGCACCTGCTTGCTGACCGTTGCAATGGGCATGTCCAGCGAGTCTGCCGCCCGCGTAAAGCTGCCAGCCTCCACCACCCGCGCAAAAGAGCGCATTGCCAGTAGTTGATCCATCCGAATGGGCGCGCCGCGGTCGCGGTCTTTGATTATCTATGGTTGTAGATAGTAATTCCATTTACTGCGCTTTTTCGAAAATAGGCGGCGCCCTACAGTGTGTCCATGCCCAGCGCGATGGGGCAGCGCAGAACAAGAAGCAGCCCGTCGCAAGGTCATTCATTCCAACCTGAAATCACAGCATGGAGCACATCATGAGCAAGCAACTGGAAGGCAAGATCGCCCTGGTCACCGGTGGCAGCAGCGGTATCGGTCTTGGCGCCGCCAAGGAACTGGCAGCCCAGGGGGCGCGGGTGTTCATCACCGGGCGCCGTCAGGCAGAACTGGATGCGGCAGTCGCAGAAATCGGTGCTGGTGCTACCGCATTGCGGGCCGATGCGTCGGTGCTGTCGGACCTCGACGCCGTCTATGCACAGATCGCAAAGGTGGCCGGCAAGCTGGACATTCTGTTCGCCAATGCTGGCGGCGGCGACATGATGCCGCTGGGCGCCATCACTGAAGAGCATTTCGATCGCATTTTCGGGACCAATGTGCGCGGCGTGCTGTTCACCGTGCAGAAGGCCTTGCCGCTGCTGACGGACGGCGCATCGATCATCCTGACATCGTCCACGGTGTCGGTTCAGGGCACAGCCAACTTCAGCGTCTACAGCGCCAGCAAGGCGGCGGTGCGTAACTTCGCCCGGTCATGGGTGATGGATCTGAAGGATCGCGGCATCCGCGTGAATGTGGTGAGCCCTGGTCCCATCCGCACACCGGGTCTTGGCGGCTTGGCTTCGGATGAGACGCGCCAGGGGCTGTTCGACTTCCTCGCCGCGCAGGTGCCGCTGGGTCGCCTTGGCGAGCCCGCCGAAGTGGGCAAGGCCGTCGCCTTTCTTGCCTCCGATGCGGCCAGCTTCATCAATGGCATCGAGTTGTTCGTCGACGGCGGGATGGCGCAGGTCTGACAACGCCGGCGCTCGGCACTACCCGGGGCTTCAGCGCAGCCCTGGGGCAGTCATGTGCCTGCGCATTCCATGTGGGGCGCCCCAACTGCTGCGTTCGCGCCAGGGCGTCCCAAATCGGTGCCACCACGCACCAACTCCAAGCTGCCGCTGCCCCATGGGTGCCCCATCCGGCAGCGCCTGCCTCACGCCAGGGCAATTAACCCTCCTCCAACCCCCACAAAACGCTGCGCATTGCTGCATGGCACAAAACTCGCATAAGCGGTGGGCGACCGGTCAGACCACGACCGTGTCTTTCTCCATGTCGGCCCATGCACAGCATTCCATCTTCCGTTGCGCAAGCACTCCAGCAAGGCATCCTCCGCGGCGATTACCCCAGCGGCAGCCGCCTGCCGCCGCAGCGTGAGTTGGCAGAAAGCCTGGGCGTGAGCCGCGCGTCGTTGCGCGAGGCGTTGACGGTGCTGGAGACGCTGGGCCTGGTGGATATCCTGCCCAGCCGGGGCGTGGTGGTGCGAGGTCCGCAGGCCAGTGCCGAGCGCATGCATCGCCCGTTTGCCACGCCGGCGCTGGGCACGCTGTCGCCGCGTCAGTTGATTGAGCTGCGTCTGGTGCTGGAGCCCGGTTGGACAGCGCTGGCCGCTGCGCGCATGCACGCCGCCGGCCTGCGCCACCTGCAATGGCTGCAGCAGCAGTTGGCGCATGCGCTGGAACGCAATGACTTGCTGAGCGCGGCCGAGGCGGATTTGCACTTCCACCTGCTGCTGGCGCAGCAGTCGGGCAACCCGGGTTTGATGGCGATGGCGGCCCAGTTGGAGCACGCCATTGGTCACAGCCTGCGCCTGCCCTTTGCCCGCAATGGTGCAGACGACCACCCCGCACACGAGCACGACGCCATCGTGCAGGCCATTGCCGCGGGCGATGCCGCCGCCAGCGCAGAGGCCATGCGCGCCCACCTTCTCTCGGCCGCGCGCCGCAGCGGGATCGACCTGAACGCCCCGCCCACCGCATCCGAATCCATGCAACCCGAACCGGTTTCCTTTCGCCTCGTCTCGATTTCTGAAGGAGTTCTTGAATGACCCGCATCACTGCTCGCCATGCCCTGCACCAAACTTTGGGCCAAACCTCCCGCCGCACTATCCTCCTCGCCGCCATGGCGGCCAGCGCGGTGGTTGCGCTGTTGCCGGGCCGCGCGGCCCACGCCGACACGCTGGCCAACATCCAGAAAGCCGGCGTGATCCGCGTGGCGATTCCGAACGACTTCCCGCCGTTCGGCTCGCTCGGCCCGGACCTCAAGCTGCAGGGCTATGACATCGACATGGCCAACCTCGTCGCCAAGGAGCTCGGTGTGAAGGCCGAGCTCGTGCCCGTCACCAGCACCAACCGCATTCCGTTCCTGACCACGGGCAAGGTGGATGTCGTGATCTCCAGCCTGGGTAAGAACGCCGAGCGCGCGAAGGTGATCGACTTCACGCAGGCGTATGCGCCATTCCCCAAGAGCGTGTACGGCCCGAAGGATGTGTCGATCAAGACGCCGGCGGACTTGGCCGGCAAGACGATTGGCGTGACGCGCGGCTCGACGGAAGACCTGGCCCTCTCGGCCGTGGCACCGGCCTCGGCCACCATCAAGCGCTATGAAGACAACAACGCCACCGCGCAGAGCTACCTGATCGGTCAGGTGCAGCTGGTGACGGTGGGCAACATCGTGGCCAACGCGGTGAACGAGCGCACGAAGCTGCGCCAGCTGGACCTGAAGTTCCCCGTGGAAGACACGCCTTGCTATGTGGGTGTGGCCAAGGGCGAGCCCGCGCTGCTCGACAAGGTGAACGCTGCCATCACCAAGCTGAAGACGGACGGACGCCTGAACGACTTGTCGCAGCGCTGGATCAAGATGCCGTTGCCTACCAAGCTGTAAGCGGCCCACACGCCTTCGCAACACAGGCCCGGTACCCACGTTGGCGTGCCGGGCCACGGATGACCTCCATGGCTTATCAATTCGATTTTGGCGCTGTCTTCAGTTACAGCGGCCAGTTGGCGCAGGGCGCGGCGTTTACGCTAGCGCTCACGGCGGCGGGCGCGGTGCTCGGTGGTGCCATCGGCATCGCCGGGGGCGTGTGCCGCGCCTGGCGCATTGCGCCGTTCAACGCGCTGTTCAAGGTGTATGTGGAGGGCATCCGCAATACGCCGTTCCTGGTGCAACTGATGTTCGTGTTCTTCGGCTTGCCCTCGCTGGGTGTGCAGATCAATGAATGGCAAGCCGCGCTGCTCACGGCGGTGGTCAACCTCGGCGCGTACATCACGGAGATCGTGCGTGCGGGCATTCAAGAGACGCCGCGTGGTCAATTGGAAGCAGCCAACGCGCTGGCGATGAGCCGCTGGGCGATCTTCCGGCACGTGGTGCTGCGGCCTGCGTTGCAGAAGGTGTGGCCGGCGCTGAGCAGCCAGATCGTGATCGTGATGCTGGGCACGTCGGTGGTCTCGCAGATCGCCGCGCAGGATCTGACCTTTGCGGCCAACTTTATCCAGTCGCGCAACTTCCGCGCGTTTGAAACCTATCTGATCGTCACCGCGCTGTACTTTGCGCTCGCGCTGTTGCTGCGTCAGTTGCTGGCCTGGGTGGGGCAGCGCTTTGTTGTCGGCCGCCGTGCGCCGGTGGCATCGGCGGCTGCACGCACGGTCAACCCCACGCCTGCGGAGACCACTGCATGATCGCCGACATTCCTCTGTTGCCGATTCTCCTCAAGCTGGGGGAAGGGCTGCTTGCCACGCTCATGCTGTCGCTCATGGCCTTTGTGCTGGGCGGCACGGCGGGCTTGATAGTGCTGTTTGCCCGCGTGGGGCGCAACGTTGGCCTGCAGCGCGTGAGCAAGGCGTACATCCAGCTCTTCCAGAACACGCCGCTGCTCATGCAGATGTTCATCGTGTTCTTCGGTGCGTCCATGGCGGGGTTCGAGATGTCGCCGTGGACGGCCGCCGCCATCGGCCTGACGCTGTACACCAGCGCCTATCTGGCCGAGGTGTGGCGTGGCTGTGTGGAAGCCATTCCGCGCGGGCAGTGGGAGGCGTCTTCCAGCCTGGCGATGGGCTACTTCCAGCAGATGCGGCATGTGGTGCTGCCGCAGGCGGTGCGCCTGTCGATTGCGCCCACGGTGGGGTTCTCCGTGCAGATCGTCAAAGGCACGGCGGTGGCCTCCATCATCGGGTTTGAAGATCTGTCCAAGCTGGGCTCGGTGCTGGCCAATGCCACGTTCCAGCCGTTCCTTATCTATGGGCTGGTGGCCGTTGCGTACTTTGCGCTGTGCTGGCCGCTGTCGCTCTGTGCCTCTCATCTGGAAAAGAAGCTCTATGCCGCTCGTTGATCTGTGCGCCGTACACAAGCATTACGGCAACAACCATGTGCTCAAGGGCGTGGACCTGCGCGTCGAAAGCGGCCAGGTGGTCGCCATCATCGGGCGCAGCGGCTCGGGCAAGAGCACGCTGCTGCGGTCCATCAACGGGCTCGAGGCCATCGACGACGGCCAGATCGTGGTCGACAACGCAGTGCTCAAGGGCTCGCAGGCCACGCCTGCGCAACTGCGTGCGCTGCGCCTGAACGTGGGCATGGTGTTCCAGCAGTTCAACCTGTTTCCGCACCTCACGGCGGGCGAGAACGTCGCGCTGTCGCCCGTGGTGGTCAAGGGCATGAAGAAGGCCGACGCCAATGACCTCGCGCGCCAGATGATGGCCAAGGTGGGCCTCGCCGATAAGTTCGACGCATATCCGGATCAGCTCAGCGGCGGCCAGCAGCAGCGCGTGGCCATTGCGCGTGCACTCGCCATGCAGCCGAAGGTGTTGCTGTGCGACGAGATCACCTCCGCGCTGGACCCGGAGCTCGTCAACGAGGTGCTGGCCGTGGTCAAGCAACTGGCCGCCGAGGGCATGACGCTGATCATGGTCACGCACGAGATGCGCTTTGCCCGCGACGTGGGCGACCAGCTCGTGTTCATGCACCAGGGGCTGATCCATGAACGCGGCCCCGCCAAGGACGTGTTTGCCAACCCCAAGACGGCGGAGCTGGCAGCGTTCATCGGCGCGGTGCAGTAAGCCCGCCCACGCGACGTGTCCCGCCGTCGGCGCCTACCTGCGAGCCACGGCGGGCCGCATCTATGCCACCACTTGCAGCCATTTCGGTGTAGACCGTTCCTGATTACCCGCGCCAATGGCGTCACGGTTATTTTGCGGATGCACTCAACACAATGGTTGTGTATGGAAAATCGGTAATCTGTTCAGTAAATTTATTCTCCATCTGCTCTTCATATCTCTCAGCGGCGTCACGAATTTTATTTGCTTATGCTAGCGAAGCCCTGAACCCGGGGCGTCGTTAATGCGGCAACACAATATGCCGCATTGATTGGCTGAGACTGGAATCACAGAATGATCCAGCTCGTTCACTTCATATGGAGATAAAACATGTCGAACGTTCAGACTGCCGCAACTTCGTGGGGCACGGTGCCTTCCATCCGCGTCTACACGGCCAACGGCGGCAAGATCACCGAGCGTTGCTGGGACGGGAAAGGTTGGTACACGGGCGCGTTCGCCGAGCCCGGCGATAACGTGTCCGTCACCAGCTGGCTGGTTGGCAACACCATCCACATCCGCGTGTATGCCACCACCGGCACCAACACCACGGAGTGGTGCTGGGATGGCAACGGCTGGTCGAAGGGCGCTTACACCACGGTTTAATCCGGGTTGAGCAATGCGGGGCTTTCTGGCTCCGCACGCAAATCGGCGTAAAACGGGGCAATTCGTTTTATGCCGATTTGTGTTTGTATTTTTAGAGAGGGTTTGTCTTTCTATTTCTATTCCGTTTTGTTTCTTGTGTGGGTTTGTTGTGCTAATGAAAATCGGCCCAACAAGAAAGAGAAATAACGCGGGCCAGCAGTCGGTAATTCGGTTCGCGTAGACAGCTTGCACCGTCGCGCAAGGTGCTGTTGTGCGCTGGGCCACCAGGGTGTCTGCGATAATTCCGCACCCCACCTGACACGCGCACGCGTCTGCCTCATGGTCGTCCGCCCCCACCTGCACTGGTTCCGCATGCTGCTTGCGTGGCGCGGCTCGGTGTTGCCCCAGTTGCTGCCACGCCTGTTCCTCATCTTCGGTATCTCGATGGTGGCGCTGGCGGTGCACGCGCATTGGCTGCCCATCCGCGTCAACCTCAGCACCACGCCGTTCTCGCTCGTCGGCATTGCGCTGGCGGTGTTTCTGGGCTTTCGCAACAACGCCAGTTACGACCGCTACTGGGAGGCGCGCAAGCTCTGGGGGCAGGTACTCATCGCTGCGCGCTCACTCACGCGGCAGGCCACGACGTTGCCGCGCCGGGGCGGGCAGGGCGACGGTGTGTCCGAGTCGGATGTGCACGCGTTCGTCCGCGTGCTGGGCGCGCTGCCGCATGCGCTGCGCCATCAATTGCGCCATACCGACCCGCGTGAAGACCTCGCTGCCCGTCTGCCGGCACCGTTGCTCGACCGCGTGATGGCGGCGCGCTACCGGCCCGCCATCCTCCTGCAGTGGCTGGGCGAATGGGTGGGCCAGCGCACGCATGACAAGACGATCGGCGACTGGGCGGCGCTGGCGTTTGACCGCAACCTGAACGAGCTCTCCAACGCCATCGGCGGGTGTGAACGCATTGCCAGTACGCCGTTGCCCTTTGCGTACTCGGTGATGATCCACCGCACGGTGTATTTCTTCTGCGCGGCGCTGCCGTTCGGGCTGGTGGAAAGCATCGGCAATTTCACGCCGGTGTTCTCGGTGTTTGTGGCCTACACCTTCATGGCGCACGAAGCCATTGCCTCGCAGCTGGAAGACCCGTTCGGCACGGAAGACAACGACCTCGCGCTCAATGCGCTGTCCAGCATCATCGAAGATGCCGTGCGTGACATGGTGGGCGAGCCGAGCTTGCCGCCGCCTGCGCATGCGCGCAGGGGGGTGATTCTGGATTAGCCCCGCCACGCTGGGCTGCATGGCGGTGGTGCCCAGCGGCTAGGCAGGGGGCTATGCCCCCTCAGGCCGGGAGGCCGTCTGGTTTTTACTGCTGAGACTCCTCCGCATGTGTGATGGGTTTGCATTCCAACCGTGCTGCGGCCTCTGCCGTGTCCCGCACGTTGGACAGATGCAGTACCGAAAACGGCCCGAAGTAGCGCTGCGTTCGTGTCAGACACTCATACCCTTTCGGCTGGGTGTCGTCCGGTGCATAGGTTTCAAACGTATCCAGCGTGCCCGTCAGGGCGCTGTGATCGCCGCGCCAGACAACGCGGCTCGGCCTGCCTTCCACGGATCGAGTGGGTGCGGACGCGGCATCCCGCTCGATGCGGGCGCCGGGCAGCGCTCGGAATCCGTGGAACGCGTAGGTGGTCTCTTCCGTGGTACCAACCGGTTCCTGGTCGCCGCTTGTGTTGGCCCCGGAGTCTCTGGGGTGATCGTGCGCAATGCTCACGTTGTCTGGCGCGATGGCCAGCACCAGCAGCGCGACTGCCATAGCAAGCGCAACGCCAACCTGCCGGTACATCACGCCGCGCGCCCCCGGGCCGCGCGTCACCCATAGCGAATAAGTGATTTGCGGCAGCATCAGCAATCCGCCCAGCCACAGCAATGCCGTACCCGCAGCGTCATAACCAAGATGCCAGTTCAGTCCAGCCAACCAACCGATGTCTTTGGACTGGCCAAGTGCGAGGCACAGACCGCCGATGACGAGGAGCAGGGCGACAACGGCGCCATACCGGCGCGTGGGTTGGCGGGAGGGTGGGTTGGAAAGCGCGTCCATGGTGCGTGTCGTATGTGTTCTTAGAGTTTGCGAAAGAGTTCGCCCCAGATGTTGACCAGGAACGACTGGAAGGCAATGTGGAAGGCGAATGCCCAAGCGCTCGCGCCCAGCGAAATGCATACGGTGCAGACGATACCGATGATCCAGGTCGCCTTGCGTCGTCCCGTGCGCTCGTTGGGCGCCTTGCTGCGGATGCGATATGGATTGGCTTCATCGGCGGCGGGTGTTTCATCGGCTGTCCACGCTGGGGGTAACTGTGCTTCGCGGCGGAATCGCTCGTACAGAATGGTCGACAGCGGGCCGGGCCAGAAAATGATCCACCAGAAGATGCGGAACGGCCCGATGGCCGGCCACCAGTTGCGCTTGCGCAAGCGGCCGATGACACCCGCTGCGATGTCTTCTGACGAATCGGTGGGACTGATTTCCCGCATCGGGCCGAAGTCTAGCAAGGCGCTCTGCCACGTGCGTGCTCCGGGGACGACCTCGAGTTCGGGTAACGCGTCAGGCGCCTCATCCATGTAGCAGCGAATGAGTTCCCATAGACGTTGGCATGCGTCCCGGCTGGGCAGGATGCCCTGTACACGCATGCGTTGTATCGGTCGAGGTGCTGGCCCGGTACTGAATTCCACCAGCACCAAAGCCCAGGCCAGCGTCGCGCCCATCGTCAACGGGCCGGGCATGGCCGATGCAAACGGGCGCACATGGTTCCAGTCGAGCCGGACAGCCACCTTGCCTTCCTGCGTGTAGATGCTGCGCGCCTTGCGGTTGAAGTGCAGATTGGCGTACCGACTGAACAGACTGATCCTGAGCAGGTAGACGATGCCGACAAGGCACCCCGGAATCAGCACAGCCGATATCACGCCCGTGAGGACCTGCCCGGACAGCGGTTCGTTTTTGTCAAAGAAGCCAAGCACCGTCATCGGTACAAGAACGGACAACCCGAACAATAGCGCGAGCGCCATGAATGGGCTGAGTGCTTCCACATCGGACGCAATCTCGTCATAGGCCCAGACCATGGAGCGCATATCGAGTTTGACGATGCTGCGCGGGGGCGCCTCGGGCACTGCATTGCTATGTCGGGGCAACTCGCCTTGCAGCAACGTTTCGGCGCCGCCGGCTGTGTTGGAGGCCGCCGGCTGATGCGGCGACGGGTGAGGCGGGTTACGCATGCCACCTTTCAACCATGGGTGGCCTCCTTCTCTTTGGCTTCAGCAACCTCGTCGGCGGAACGGCCGTCCACGACAAAGTCTTTGTATGCGGCCCGGTTGGGCCAGTACTGCACCTCGGCGTCGGGCAGGCCTTGGATCAGTGCCTTACCTGTCCGGAAGAGGCCGGCGCCAGGCACCAGGACGTCTGTGATGGCATTCTTCCATCGGCCGGCTTCATAGTCGTCGCCGCCACCAAACCAGATCAGGACTGAGAGGCCTTCGCCTTCCACGCTTCCGCGGGCATGCACCTGCTTGGCGGCTTCGGTATGGATCACGTTTTCCAGATGGAATTCCTTGGCGGTCACTTTGGATCGCCCTGCGCCATTGAGCAGGTATCGGGCAATCACTCCTTGGCCGGACGACTTTGGTGCCCTGATCTGAATGTCCATCTCAGAGGCATCCCCAAACACCGGAATTTCGATCTTGATGGCGTCGGGGTTGCCAAACGCCGAGGCCTTCTCAAGTTTGACCGAATAGAACAGGCGTAGCAGTGCGTCGAGTTGTTGGCGCGTGTTGGAATAGGCGGCGCCCCAGTTGCCCGAGTGGCCGCCGAGCAGACTACGGTCGGCCCATTTCGCAAACGGACTGGTGACAAGGTGGTCCGACCAGAAGCCGAAGCCCCACGACGCTACGGTCAGCACGCCGGAGGCGATACCGATCCACATGGCAATCGGTGGCACTTCAGCAGAGACTTCCGCGCCGACTGCGGCGGTTTCTCCGGCCACAGCCAACCCTGCGGCAACTTCACCTGCGGCCGTGGTTGCCGCGCGCTTGGCCAGGCCCTCCAACGCGGCCTTGGCTACCATGCGCGTGTAGGCGTAGTAGGCAACGCCGCTTGCGATGCCAGCCACGCCGGAGGCGGCTTTCGCCTTGGCGGCCCCGCTGTCACCATCTTTCCAGAGCTTGGTGGCATCCCAGATGCCCAGGCTGCCTTCGATGATGGAGACGGCCATCACCAGCCGGCCTGCGGCGGCGGTCAGTCGGTAGAACTCCGCCGTCTTTACCCCTTTGTTGGCGATCTGGCTGGCCACATACCTGAGCTCATAGCTCGCCTGCCAGATGGCAACCGCAGATGCCGAGGCTTCCGAGATGTCTTTGACGAGACGCCCCCAGTTGGCGTCTCCATGCTGGGCCTCGCTGATATCCACGCCAAGCTCATTCAGGCTTTGGCCGAGCGAGGAGATTCGCAATGCGGCAAGACCCGCAGAGAACGCACCGTAACCCTTGACGCCTTTCAACGAGGGCGCTTCCTCAAACTTCAGGATCTCGCTCTCGGGTATCGCATGCGTTGCGTCCGCGAGTTCGGCCACCTTGCCGAATTGCGCTGGCATAGGTTTGCCCTTGGGCCATTGTTCCCCGAGCACCTCTAGGTACTCGTCCAGTTGCCTGGCCGTTTTGGGAACCGTCGTCATCACCTTGCCGCCGGGTTTGCCCTTTAGGTTGTCGGGCAGCGTTTCTGCGGGAAGCGGTCGGTTGTAGGCGGTCTTGTCCGTTCCGACACTCAGGCCCTTGCTGTCGCCGTTGGTGCGTCGCAAGTGGGCAAGGAAACCTGCCGCACCTCCTTTGACCTTGACTTGCAGGATGGCCACGTCTTCCGCGGTCAATGCGACGGCTTGTATACGCCGGAATGTCTGCCGATACAGCTTGGGGTCCGCCTTGAGCAACTGGCGCATGCGGCCACTGACGACCTGCATCAGGCGCTTTGCATTTTCTGAGTTCAGATGTGCAGCTTCGTTCTTGAGTTCGCGAATTTCCTTGAGATAGGCAATCTGGTCGCGCGCTTCAATGTACATCTTGCTGCCTTCACCAACCTTTCCTTTATGAGGCAGCAGCTTGTCGAGCAAGTCTTCCTGATTGGCGGCTACGCCGCGCCAGAAAAGCCGCTGGCTATCGATGGTGTCCAGCTTGAGTTGTGGCAGCAGAACCTTCTGGAATTCGTCGTTGTTGATGCCGCAGCCTTCAAACAGGTTGGCAACGCAATGGCCCAGGTGCGTGGCCATCGTCGTGTCCTTGGCGTCGAACACCTCCGGGTGGCGCCGGGTGGGCAGAAACTGCATCCATGCAACGTAGTCGGCGGATCGCTTGTCGAAGTCGGCAGCGGCGTCGATGCAACGGCGGTACTTGGAGAGGTAGTTGGCGTACTTGTCCTTGTTCAGCTTGCTTTCAACTTTTTCTTTCTGGTCGCCGAATGGCGTGCCTTCAATCAAGCCCGACGTTGCCATCAGATCGCGCTCGGCATCGGTGTACGGCTTTCCCTTTCCGTCCGTATTCCCCATGATGTCGGCAAGCGCGCAGTTGCGGTAGTAGTTCAACTGCGTGGCGATGCCGATGTCATCTTCCAGCGGCAACAGGAGGCCCCCGATCTTGTACGGAGCGTTGTTGCGCTTCATGACGTTCATGAGCGAAGCTTCTGTGCACGGCGCGGGCCGGCTGTAAGCCTCCACGAGCAAGGTGCGGCGATCAACGCGCTGCTGAAACCCCATCACCTGGTTCTTTAGCACGCCGTCGCCAATCTGGCTCAACGAGCCCATGTTGGCCATCACGGTCGATTCGCACACCGCCTTGGGCGTGATCTTCTTCATATGGAAGGCGGCGGGGTCCTTGGCCACGTTGTCACGCACGCTCTTCGTCCAGCGTGCATCCGAAAACCCCACCCAGGCGGTGGGGCGCTTCGTGGGCTCGGCGATGGTGAGCAGCAGCGCATCGGGGGTGTTGGCCAAGCGAGAGCATGTTGCGGGATGACCGCCCATGGCGCCGGCCAGGTCGGGCGCCATGCGCTGCATACGCCCGTCGGGCTGTACGGTGTAGATTTCCCACGACGGGTCTTCGGGGTAGTAAACATAGAGCCACCCAGCCCGCATGCGGCGCAGCACGTATTGCGATGCTTCCAATGGTCGGCCAGCCAGGTAACCCTGCTGATCGAGCATGTCGGCCTGCTGTATCCAGTCGGATTCTCCCGGTCGGAAATACTGCGGCGGCAGGGCGGCATACAGTGTCACAAGCATCGTCAGGCCCGACTTGTCGCAACTCGGGCACTTGGATTGCTCGCCCGGCAGGTTGTTCTCTTTGGCCGCTGCGATGGCCTTTTGGAGTTTGGCGTGCTCAGACATGGCTGTGTTGTTCCCAGAACGTCGCGTCGAAGCTGGCGAGTGCCGCAACGGGTGAGTCTCCCTGGGCACGCGCGGCGAGCATGGCCTCGCGCACGGTGGTGTCTTGATCGAACTGCGGCGAAATCAGAACGCCGTACAAGGCGTAGATGATGCGGTCCAACTCGTTGGTGAGGCTCCATGCGCTGCTTGCGCGCTCGACCAACGACAGAATGGTTGCCGCCAACGGAGGCTGCACTACGTTGTGTTCGGCGTCCTGTAGTGCATTCAGTACGGCGTTGATGGTGCCGCTATTGCGCAGCATCGCCTTGGCGGTCTCCGGCCATCCTGCGTCGGCCAATGCAGTCCTCGGCGCAGGCGCCGCGTAGCGCTGCAACGCACCTGCACGGTTCAGCCACCACACGCCATTGGAGGCGGGGGCGTAGTGCCCAGGTAGTTCGGCATCGCCCAGGTCGGCGAGCAGTTCAAACACGCGTGGGTCCCACAGGCGCAGGTAGCGTGCGCGTGATCCGGGCCAGCGGTGCTTGGCGAGCGCGGCCATCTTGTGCGCAATGTGTCGAGCCTGTTCCACGGGAAAGACCAGCCATGCGCAAACCGATGTGCCGCGTGTCTCTCTCTCGGGATGGCGGGTGGCTTCGGCCCAGGCGAGATCGAGCGTGAAATCGATCGTGTCATCGCGGCCGAAATCGCCCAGCGGAAGCAGGTAGGGGCGTTGCTCGGGCCGCATGATGTCGGGCTCGAAGGGGAGTGGTACGGCTTCGCTGTGCCGGCGTGCGTTGCCAAGCGGATCGGTAATCTGCGGGCAGATCAGTACCCACAGTGACGATCGCGGCGGGCCGTCTAGCAGCGGGTTGACTTGCGCAAACAGGTGGTCCCGCAGGTGTTGGAGCGTGGTGGCATCGGCCAGGAAAGTGCGCTGCGGGCTCGGGCGCGCCGCCATGCTCTGTGCCAGTTCCTGCAGGATGCTGTTGGCCACGTTACGGTTCCTTGGGGGGCGTCGCTCCCATGTCGTCGAGTGGGTCAACAAGATGGGCAGCGGTATCGCGAACACGCTGTGCCGGTGCTCGTGCATCCCTCAAATGGAAGCATCTTTTGAGTTGCCGCCGGCCTGGGCTAGGCGATGGTATTGGAATCGCGCGCCGGGCTGGATTAAGAGGTGTTAATAAACCGCAGAAAATGCGCCTTTCACGCGCGGCGGAGTCTGATAGAGGAGTGCCGAGGTGAACGCCGACATGCAAAAAGCCCCTCGCCGAGGGGCTTTGCACATCTACTGTGCGGTTTCGGTTGCCTCAGGGCACCGCCACCACCGCCATCCCACGCGGAATGTTGCCGGTGGCTGCAGTGCCGCTCGGTACGGCCGTCAGTTTGCCGGTGGTGCCGTTGATGCTGTATGCGGTGACGGTGTTGTCGCTGGCCGTGACCACATAGGCAAAGGTGCCCGCAAAGTTGAGCACGATCGTCACGGGGTTGGCACCGGTGGCGGTGGTGTTGACCTTCGTGAGTGCGCCGTTGGACGGGTTGATGCTGAAGACGTCAACGGAGTTGCCCAGTATGTTGGCCACATACAGGAAGCCGCCGGAAGGTCCGATGGCCATGCCGTAGGGGTTGGTACCTGCGGGCACGGCCGCACCCGCCGCGGTGAGTGCGCCCGTGGTGCTGTTGATGCTGTACACGCCCAGCGTGTTGTCGCCACTGTTGGCCACGTAGGCGTAGCTGCCGTTGGGGCTCAGCGCGATGAACTGCGGCACGCTGCCGGCAGTGAGCGCACTGCCCACCTGCGTGAGTGCGCCGGTGCTGCTGTTGACGGCGAAGGCCATGACGGTGCCGGTGGCGTTGGCGGTGTCGGCATTCACCACATAGGCAAAGGTGCCGGCGCTGTTGAGCTTGATGTCGTAGGGGTTGTTGCCTGCGGTGATGGGCGCCAGTGCCGTGAGTGCGCCGGTGCCGGTATTCACCGAGAACGCCGACAGCGTGTTGTCGCCAAAGTTGGCCGTGTACGCAAACTTGCCGCTGGGCGTGCGCGTGATGCTGAAGGGCTGGACGCCTGTGCCGGTGGGAGAGCCCATGACTGTCAGCAGGCCGGTGTCTGCGTTGATCGACAGCGTGGTGATGGTGTTGTCGGCCGCATTGGCTACGTACACGTACTTGCCCGCCGGGTCGATGGTGAGCGACAGCGGCCCTTGCCCCACCTTCACGGCTGTTGCACCGATGGCAGTCGGCATGCCGGTGGTCAGGTTCAGCGTGTAGGCCGAGACTGTGCCGTCGTTGGAGTTGACGGCATACGCAAACAGCGGGCGCGGCGCACACGCGACGGCAATGGTGGTGACGTTGGTGGTGGCCACCGTACCGCTGCCATTGGTGACAGTGCAGTTCTCACCCGAAGGCCGTTTGCTCACCGTGGCCGCATAGGGTTTGCCTTGCGCAAGTTTGGTCGGGAAGTGGAAGCTGCCGTTGGCGCTGACCGTGACCGCATCGCCGCCGTTGTCGAGCAGCGTGACGGATGTGCCGGTTGAAAGTCCGCTGACGGTGCCGCCCACGGTGTAGGTGGGCGCAGGTGCGGGCGCAGGTGCGGGCGCCGGTGAAGGGGACGGCGTTGGTGTCGGCGCGGGCGTGACGTTGGTGGTGGGTGGCGTCGTGCCGGTGCCGGCATCGTCGCCGCCGCCGCACGCGGTGAGCCCCAGCGACAACGCAGCGGCCATCACCAGCGCGGCGCCATGCCGATGCGGGGGAAGGGGCGCGGGTGTCGGTTGTGATGGCGTGCAACCGGCACGCGGCGCTTGGGCGATCGACAGCTCGGCCATGGCTTCCCCTCGTTCTGGATTGGCGCAAGCGGTGGCCTGCGTTTTCCGGAAGCATAGAAACCCGCACCCACACGCCGACATAGGCCAATTGACGGACAAAGCCCTCGGCCTCATGGATGCAGACATGCAGCGCGCACCGCTTGATACGGCAAGCAACGGCGGCGAACGGTGGGGGTATCGTTCACTGCCGTTGCAAGGACATCGTTTGCCTGTGTAAGCGCCGCGCCTACGTGCCTAGGCTCATGCTGCCTCGGCGGCCGGCACCTTGAGCGGTACCGGGTTGCGCAGGCTCACGTTGAGCAGGTTCCAGCTGTTGATGACGACGATGACGAAGCTCAGCTCGGCAATCTCTTCATCGCTGAAATGCGCGCGCAGCTGGGCGAACTCCTCATCGCTGGTGTCGCTGTGCGGCGTGTTGGTGACGAGCTCCGCCCAGCGCAGCGCGGCGCGTTCGCGTTCGGTAAAGAACGGCGCCTCGCGCCAGCCGGCCACGGCGTTGAGGTGGCGCGGGTCTTCGCCCATCTTGATGAGATCGCGCCAGTGCATGTCGATGCAGTACGCGCAGCCGTTGATCTGCGACACGCGCAGCAGGACGAGGTCGACCAGGCGCGCGCCGAGCAGATCCTTGCGCAGATTGTTCGACAGGTTCAGCAGGCCGTTGAAGGCCTTCGGCGCGAGTTGGTAATAGGCGATGCGCGGGGCGTGCGACATGATGGGCTCCTTGAGGTGGTGGGATATCCGGAGCGATTGCACACGTTGCGCAGCTTGCGTCGTTGCGTGCAGCGTCGCTCCATACCCTCAAGACGCCCGGCGTGGCCGCGTTGTGACAGCGCGCCCGAATATTTTTGTTTTTACGCGCCGCTGCCGATGTGGGCGAGCTTGTCCGGGTTGCGCACCACGTAGATGGCGACGATGCGCCCATCTTCGATCACGAACGACTGCGCCGACTCCAGCGCGCCATTCACATAGCGCAGCAGGCCGGGTTCGCCATTGACGCGCGCGTGCTGGTAGCGCACCTCGCCCATGTGCTGGACGAGTTCGCAGTAGATCTTTGTGATCTGCGCGGCGTCTTGAATGATGCGTGTGAACGAGGGCACCTTGCCGCCGCCGTCGCCCACCAGTTGTGCGTCGTCCGCCAGCAGGGCGCGGATGGCGTCGCGCTGGCCGGTGCGCGAGGCTTCGGCAAAGCGCGCCAGCAAATCGCGGTGCGCATCGTGCGACACGTCAAAGCGGGGGCGCTCCTGCTGCACGCGGTCCGATGCGCGATGCACCATCTGCCGACACGCGGCTTCGGTTTTGCCCAGCAGCGCGGCGATGTCTGCGTAATCCTGGTCGAACACTTGGCGCATCAGGAACGCCGCACGCTCTTCGGGCGACAGGCGCTCCAGCACCCACAGCAGGGCCATCGACAAATCGCCCGCCAACTCCACGGCGGCCTCGGGCGTGGGCGTGTTGGATGCCACCTCCATTTCGACCAAGGGTTCGGGCAGCCACCAGCCCACATAGGCTTCGCGCTCGGCCTTGGCGGCACGCAGACGGTCGATGGACAGACGCGTGACCACGGTCACCAGCCACGCTTCGGCGGATTGCAACGCGGCTTGATCGGCTTGGTGCCAGCGCATCCACGCGTCTTGCAGCACGTCTTCGGCATCGGCGCGGCTGCCGAGCATGCGGTAGGCAATCGCAAACAGGCGCGGGCGCGCGGCGGTGAAGGCGGCGTCTTGGGTATCGGTGCGGGAAGCGCTGGCCATGGCGGGCAGTGGTCGTCTGAGGGGCGATCTCTCTAGACGGAGCCGGGGGTGGGTTTGTGACAACCTGCCCAGTTTATGCCGCGCGCGTCACGTCCTGCGTGCTGGCGCGCAGCCATGGCGCCAGTGCCTGCTGCAGGGCCGGCAGCGCAATCGGCTTGCCCAGCAGGCACGCGCCGGCAATGGGTTCGCCAATCTCGGCGTGCGCGCCGTAGCCCGACATGAGCAGCACATGCAGATGCGGCTGCGCACGCAACAGGGTGCGCGCCAGATCGGCACCCGACTGGCCGGGCAGCGTGAGGTCAGTCAGCAGCACGTCAAAGCGCTGCGTGCCGGTCAGGGCGAGGGCATCTTCGGCGTTAGCGGCGGCGGTGCAGCGCAGGCCGAAGGCGGTCAGCATGGCGTGCATGGCTTCGCGCGAGAGGGCGTCGTCTTCCACCAGCAGCAGGCTGGCGGGGTCGGTGCTTCGCGTGTTGGCCGGTGTGGTGGTCTGCGTGAGGGTTGGCGTGGTCTTCTGCGGTAAGGCGGCCTTGCGATGCTGATCCAGCACGCTGCGCACGGTGCGTGCGAGATCATCACGCCG
Organism: Ralstonia sp. 25C; assembly: GCF_051904805.1. Lineage (NCBI taxonomy): Bacteria > Pseudomonadati > Pseudomonadota > Betaproteobacteria > Burkholderiales > Burkholderiaceae > Ralstonia > Ralstonia sp. 25C. The sequence continues at coordinate 2,314,440 of NZ_CP196737.1, forward strand.
ATACGGTTTGCCCAGCAGCACGACGCCCGGTGGCACGCCTTCGGCATGGGTGAGTTCGTCACGGGTGTAGCCGGACACCAGCAGCACCGGCAGCGGTGGCACGCGCCGGGCGGCGTGCGCGGCCAGTTCGCCGCCCTTGAGCGTGCCGGGCATGATGACGTCGGAGAAGAGCAGGTCGATGGGGGTGTCGCCGTTGATCAGCTCTAGCGCGGCGTCGCCGTTGGTGGCGGTGAGTACGCGGTAGCCGAGCTGGGTCAGCATGTCGACGGCGGTCAGCCGCACGTCGGTGTCGTCTTCCACCACCAGGATGGTCTCGCGGCCGCCGATGGGCGTGGCGGTGGTGTGGCGCAGGTCGGCGGCATCGGCCGGTGCGGCTTCGGTGCAACGCGGAAAGTACAGCTGCACGGTGGTGCCTTGGCCGACCGCGCTGCGGATGCTGACATGCCCGCCGCTCTGCTTGACGAAGCCGAACACCATGCTCAGGCCCAGGCCGGTGCCATGCCCGTCGGGCTTGGTGGTGAAGAAGGGCTCGAAGGCGTGTTCGACCACCTCGGGCGGCATGCCCACCCCGGTGTCGGCCACGGAAAACACCAGGTAGTCGCCCGGCGGCAGCGCGTCGTGCTCGTGCGCCTGCGTTGCATCCAGCGTGACGTTGTTGGCGGTGATGGTGAGCCTGCCGCCACCGCGCATCGCATCGCGCGCATTGATGGCGAGATTCAGCAGCGCGTTTTCGAGCTGGTTGCGGTCGGCCAGCACGTTCCACAGATCGGGGGCGAGCTGGGTTTCCACCTTGATGGTTTCACCCAGCGCCCGGTGCAGCATTTCGCTCATGCCGGCGACCAGCCGTGCCGGTGCCACCACGGCGGGGGACAACTGCTGCCGGCGGGCAAAGGCGAGCAGTTGCGCGGCCAGCGTGGCGCCGCGCTGCACCGCGCGCGTGGCGGCGGCAATGCGGTGCTCGGCGCGCGCGTTGCCGGGCATTTCCACAGACAGCATCTGCAAGTTGCCGGCGATCACCTGCAGCACGTTGTTGAAGTCGTGCGCCACGCCGCCGGTCAGGCTGCCGATGGCTTCCATCTTTTGCGCCTGACGCAGTTGCGCTTCCACCTCGGCCCGGGCAGAGAGGGCATCGGCCACGCGCTGCTCGAGCGTTTCCGTCAGTTGGCGCAGGGCCCGCTCAGCGCTCTGGCGTTCGCGCTCGGTCTGCACGCGTTCGGTGGTTTCCACCACGATGGCGAGCACGCCGGCCGGCGTCCCCTCATCGTCGGGCAGGGGGCTGTAATACAAGTCCATCCACACGTCTTCGGGGCGGCCGTTGCGCAACAGCACGAGCCCCTTGTCGCGGTACGACAGCGTGCCGCCGGCCAGGCAGGTGTCCATGACGTGGCGGTTGAAATCCGCCACCTCGGGCCAGCCGAGTTCGACCGGGCAGCCGAGCAGATACGGGTGCCGCCCGCCAGCAAACTCGGCGTAGGCGTCGTTGTAGACCATGTAGCCTTGCCGCCCCCACAGCATGACCAGCGGCACAGGCGAGGCCAGCAACGTTTGCACGGCGGCCCGCAGGCTGTGGGGCCACGCGGTGACGGGCCCAAGCTCGGTGGCCGACCAGTCGAACGCGAGGATGCGCTGCGCCATCTCACCGTTCCAGCCGGAACAGTCGTGGTGATGCGCGAGAAACGGCATGGGATCTCCTGTGTGGACCGAGGTGCTGGTCATTCTAGAAAACCGCCCGCCCGTTTGGCGTCCCAGCAAACAAGCGGGGGCACGCAGAAAACATGCCCAAGGCCGCCTGCACGCTCGGCGCGGGCTGACTATCATGAACGTCCGCGCGCCCATGGCTCGCTATGGCGCCTCACCTTGCCCTCACCCAGGAGACCCCATGAAGTTGATCGGCATGCTCGACTCCCCCTATGTGCGCCGTACCGCCATCTCGCTCAAGCTGCTCGGCCTGCCGTTCGAGCATGCGTCGGTGTCGGTTTTCCGGCATTTCGAGCAGTTCCAGGCCGTCAACCCGGTGGTCAAGGCGCCCACGCTGGTGTGCGATGACGGCACGGTGCTGATGGATTCCACGCTCATCATCGATTACGCCGAGGCCGTGGCCGGGCGCAGTCTGCTACCCGCGCCGATTGCCGCGCGTCAACGTGAATTGCGCGCGATCGGTCTGGCGCTGGCGGCGTGCGAGAAGGCGGTGCAGATCGTCTACGAGCACAACCTGCGGCCGGCGGAGAAGGTGCATGCACCGTGGCTCGACCGCGTGCAAGGCCAGTTGCTGGCGGCGGTGGATGCGCTGGAAACCGAGTGGAAAGACGTGCCGCTGCCGGTAGAGGCGGGCGAGCTGACGCAGGCCGGTGTGACGGTGGCCGTGGCGTGGGCCTTTATCCAACTGATGGTGGCGGATCGGGTGCCGGCGGCGGACTACCCGCGCCTGGTGGCGTATTCGGTGGCGGCGGAACAGTTGGGCGTCTTTCGTAACACCCCCATCGACGCAACCTGACGGCGCTACGCAGCTTGCGGTTCGATCGTGGCCTGGCGGTACAGCCCGCCTACCAGGTCCGATTCGGTGATGATGCCGGCCAACTGGCCGTCGGCGTCAATCACGGGAATGTGATGGTGCCCGGCGCTGGCAAACAGCGGCACCAGGTCGGACATGGGCGCAGTGGCGGCAATGGTCTGCACATGCGTCTTCATGTGGTCGGCCACGCGCGGCGGGGTGAGCGCGCCGATGCTGAACCAATGGTGCAGCGTCTGGCGAAAGTCACGCGGGTTCAGGCCGAGCAGATCCGCACGCGTGACGATGCCGATGACGCGCTGCCCGGCATCCACCACCGGCAGCGCCTTGATGCTGTGCTGACGCAGCAGTTGCAACGCACGCGGGATCGACGTGGCTGGCGTGGCAGCAATCACCGGCTGCGACATGATGTCCGCGCAGGTGAGCGCCTGGAAGGTGCGTGTGTAAACCTGGAGCTGCATCTCGCGCAGCACGGCTTCGATGTCTTGGGGGTCGATGTCGAGCAGTTCGCTCTGGCGGCGCAGCGCGGCGACGATGTCGGCACGCGTAAAGCCGGCGGTGGTGGGTGGGCGCTCCGCAGCCGGCAGACGCTGTGCGTGCGGATACCGGTGGCCCGTGGCCGCGTGGTACACCAGCGCACCCACCAGCAGCAACGCCGACTGGATCAGGATCGGCTCGGCCACAAAGCGATACCCCAGTGCATGCACGGCCGGCCCGCCGATCACCGCCGTCAACGCCACCGCGCCCGATGGCGGGTGCACGCAGCGCAGCGCAAACATGCCGGCAATGGCAATCGATACGGCCAGCGCGGAGGCCAGCACCGGGTCCGGTACCAGCAGCGCGCAGGTTACGCCCACCGTGGCCGCCACCAGGTTGCCCCCGATGATCGACCACGGCTGTGCCAGCGGACTGGCCGGCACCGCAAACAGCAGCACGGCCGACGCGCCCATGGGCGCCACCAGCAGCGGGATCAGCGTCGATGCGCCCGGTACCAGCTTCATCATCGTGCCGGTCAACAGAATGCCGACAAGCGCGCCCGCGGCAGAGCGCACCCGCTCGCGCCAGCGAACGGTGACAGGGGCCGGGACAAAGCTGTGGAGCCAGCGACGCAGGGTGGTGCGTTGGAGCGGTGGGGCGGACATGTCGACGGACGGCGATGGCCCGCGAACACGGCTGAGGCTTCACCAGAGTCAAGAATTGTGGCGCGAATTCTATCACGCTGTGACATAACGGCAGGGCGCGGCACTCCCCACGACACGCCTGCCCGACGTGCCCAACAATGGGGCGCAAGCGTTTGCGTTTTGTAACGCGACCGTCACGCGAATTTCATGGCGCAGGCCGAGACTGCGGGACTTTTCCAGCGCCTCTATGGGCTTCGGCCCACTTGCCCCATGTCTGCTTTTGCCCGTCCCGTTCTTGCCCGCCCGCGCGTTTGCGCCAGCCTCGTTGCCCTGTTTGGCGCGCTTGCCCTGACCGCGTGCGGCGGCGGCGATGACACCGCCACCGCACCGGTGGCCACCACACAGGCCATTCCGGCGCCGCCGGCAGATCCGGGCTTTGTCAACACGGCGGGGGTTGCCACCGGCGTGCCGGCGTTCGTCGACAACATCGCCACCAACCAGCGCGGCGATGCGCGTTACGCCACGCTCGGCACCAATGCCGGTGTGCGCCTGTTCACGCGGTTTCTGGATCTCTGGCAGCCACTGACGGAAATCGTCGATGCGGGTGTGTCAGCGCCGGCCAATGGGGCGTTTCCGGCGGTGGTGGCGTCCACCTGGACGGGCCTGCCCAACGACGGCACGGCGGGCGGCACGCAGCTCAATCTGCCGGTGTTGAACGCCAACATTCAATACGTGGTGAATGCCACCACCAACCGCACGCCGGCCCAGGCCGATGCCGCCTACTTTGATGACCGCCGCGGCAAGGGCTACAGCGTGACCGACGGCATGGGCCCGCTCACCACCGCGTGGCGCACGCTCACGCAGCAGACCACCAGCGTCACCACCGTGCCGGCCGATGCCACCACCGTGCTCTACAACGACAGTGGCAACAACACGGGCGTCGGCACCTCGGGCGGCAACGCCACGTTCGGCAAGGTGGTCGACCTGATCAACACGATGGGCAACAACGCTTCCACCGAGCCGGCCAAGCGCTTCTACAAATACGCGCGCCCGTACCGCTGGAGCAGCAGCGTGGTCGTGGTGCCGACACTGGTGCCGGCCGAAAGCGCGACCCCGGGCACCGACGGTGGCTTCATCAGCGGCCACTCCGCCGAAGCCATGCGCGATGCCGTGGCGATGGCGTACCTGGTGCCCGAGCGCTTCCAGCAGATGCTCACGCGCGGCACGGAACTGGGCGAGAACCGCATTCTGGCCGGCATGCATTCGCCGCTGGATGTGATGTCCGGGCGCATGCTCGGCATTGCCGCCGTGGCCGCCAACCTGAACGACCCGGCCAACGCCACGCTCAAGGCCACCGCTTTTACGCAAGCCCACACCGCGTTGATGGCGCAGACGGGCACCGACGCCACCAGCTTTCCGGCGCTCGCGCAATCCGGCACGCCCGCCACCGACCGCTTTGCCGACTACGTCACCAACCAGGCCAACTTCACGCGCCGCATGACGTTCGGCTTCACGCAGATCAACAGCGGCGCCCTGGCGCCCGTGGTGCCCAAGGGCGCCGAGGTGCTGCTGGAAACGCGCTTCCCGTACCTGAGTGCAGACCAGCGCCGCGTGGTGCTCAAGACGACGGAGTTGGCTTCTGGCTACCCCGTGCTCGACGATGCTGAAGGTTGGGGCCGCCTGAACCTGTTTGCTGCGGCTGATGGTTACGGCGCCTTCAACGGCAACGTGGTCGTGTCGATGGACGCCAGCCAGGGCGGTTTCAACGCGGCAGACACGTGGCGCAATGCCATCTCGGGCGCGGGCAAGCTCACGCTGCAGGGCACGGGCACGCTGCGTCTGGCGGGCGCCAACACCTACGCCGGCGGCACGCAAATCGCCGGAGGGGTGTTGGAAGCCGATTCCGCCAACGCATTCGGTACGGGCGATGTGTACCTGGGTGCCGGCACGCTGGCCGTCAATGCACCGACGGCGGTGGCCATTGCCGGCAAGTTCACGCAGCTGCAGGGCACGACGCTGAACCTCGCGATCGGCCCGAACGGCCAGGGCAAGCTCAGCGTGGCCGGCCTGACGACGATTGCCGGCGGCACGCTGCACGTGACCTTCGCAAACGGCTACACGCCAAAGGTGGGCGACACCATCGCCGTGGTGGATGGCGCGGGCAGCAATCGCCAGTTCTCTTCCGTGGTGGTGGACGGCTTCAAGGCCACGGCCATCTACACGGCCAGCGGTATCCAGATCCACCTGGACGCCTGATAACGTGTTCACGATCCTACTGCGCGGCCCTGATCGGGGCTCATGCGCTGCTCGGAATCCTCATGTACTTGAGTACATTCCGGTTCCTGCGCTGCTCTTCACCCCGCTGAGGGCCGCTCGCTACGGATCGTGAACACGTTCCGAGCGCTTACTTGAGCGGCAGCAGCACGTCCGTCACGGCCTCGTGCTCGGGCACGTCGGGGTAGAAGCGCACGCGCTGGAACAGCAGCGGCGCGTCGCGCAAAGTCTCGCCGCTGGCGGGCAGCCAATCGGCGTACAGATACGCGACGCTCTGGTCGAGCGTGTCATCGGAGCCGGTGTGGCGCAGCACGGCGTAGCGCCCGCCGGCCAGTGTCTTCGGCAGCACGCCCGCTGCATTCGGCGTAATTGCATCACGTGTGGCCGCGCAAATGTCCATGCGAAACGCGTCGGGCGGCACGTCGTCGGGGTTGTTGTAGACGATGTTGTACGTGGCAGAAACGCTCGGGGGCAGCCGGTGCTCGCGGCGCCAGGCGATGAACGTACGGATGGTCTGGCCCAGGCCGGCCGGGTCGCCATGATGTTCGATGGCAGCAACAGGCACGTCTTCGCGTTCAACGATGTCGACGGATCGGGCTTGCGGTTGTGTGCGCATGTGTTGGCTCCTAAGGGCGCGTAGCGCGTGTAGATCGGCTGCCCAGGTGCCCCATTGCGGCGTGACCCGAAAATCCGTCGGCGATTGCCCCGCCTGCTTGCGGAACGCGCGCGTAAAGGCTTCCGGCGCCTCGTACCCACATGCCAGCGCAATGTCAGTGATGCGCGCAGCGTCGCGATACGCAAGCTGATGCGCAGCGCGCTTCAGGCGCAGCAACTGCACATAGCGCCCGACATTCATGCCAAACAGCAGCGTGAACTGGCGGTGGAAGTGGTACTTCGAGAATGCGGCCACCTCCGCCAACTGCTCCACGTCGAGCGCGTCTTCCAGGTGCGTGTCGATATGCGCCAGTACGGCGCGCATGCGGGCGAGGTAGTGGTCGGTGGCGGTGGTCAATTCAGAGGGGCTCCTGGGTGGCGATACGGTAGCGGGGGCAATAGCATGCGTGCCTGACCGCAATTGCTCGATTGTGCTGTTGCAACACCCCACTTCAAAGGGGCGTGGAGGTTGCGGCTGCTTTGATAGCATCGCCGAGCCCCATCGGGGGCACCGTCCGCGGGGGCACGGCGACATGTCGATCGCCTGCGCTGACGTATCCGAGTGAATCTCTCATAAGAAGAATCAGGGTATGCAAAACAACAACAGCAAGTTTTCGGGCGGAGTTTTCGTGTTGAGCAAAGTACGCTTTGCAGCCGTGTTCACCGGGCTCGCGGTGCTGGCCGGGTGTGCGCCGATGCCACTCACGCAGCCGGTGGAGCATGAGACCCTGACCGCCATGCAACCGGTCAACGTCCGGGTTGGCATCAAGCAACCGGAGTTGTATGCGGACTTCGTTCCGTCGAGAACGGGGCAGGCTGCCGCCGCGACCTGTGGTGCGATTCCCGGCATCGGTATCCTGCTGGCGGCTGCCTGCGGCGGCGCCCTGGGCGCGGTAGATGCCGGCATCAATGCCACGCTTGCCAAGACTGCGGAAGAAACGGTGCGCCCTCTCAAAGACCAACTGGTCGATCTCGACTTCAACCAGCAGATGCGTGAGTCGGTATCGCGCTCGCTTCAAGGCGTGCCAGACATGCAAGTCGAGCGCACTGAGCTGACCAAAGAGGTCACGGACAAGGCCTACAACGATCTGTTCATCGCCTCGCAATCCGGCTCCGTGATGTTCGTGAATGTCGACTATCACCTGTCGCCGGATTTTTCCACGCTGATCTTGTCGACGCGCAGCCTGCTGTTCCCACGTGGCGCCAAGGCTCGCGTTGCCGCCAAGCAGCCGCAGACTGTCGAGGCGACGACGCCGAACAACGAACTGGCCGTAGCGCCGAAGAACGCGGTGTACCGAGCCAGCATCACGTACCGCGCCAAGCTGGCGAAGCCCAGCAAAGAGGCGGCGCAGAACGTTGCCGCATGGAAGGAAGGCGATGGCCGCCTGCTGCAGGCAGCCATGCGTGACGGCATCACGCAGATGGGCCGTCTGCTGGCCGAGAATCTGCAGCGCAAGCACGAAGCCAAGCAAGGCATCGAGCAGGTCAAGGGGGATAACGGCATCCTCGCCAGCCGAATCTCGACGGGAGACACCGGGTCGCTGCTGCGCTTTCCTGATGGTTCGCTGCAATTTACCGCCAACCTCGATGTCGCCGTAGCGAGCTTCGACGCAACGCGCCAGGCACCGGCGACCTCCCTGGCATCTGCGCAAGCTGTGGCACCGGCCGCACCGGCTGCACCCGTCGCAGACAAGGCGACGCAGTGAGATCGGGCCGCCGCCGCGCGGCATTGCCTTGTGGTGCCGCGCTGGTGGCGATCCTCACCGGCTGCGCCCCAGGGCGCGTGCCGGGGGTGCCGGCACCGCCGTTGCGCACGCCTGCCTCGGTAGTGATGTCAACGGCCGATATGCGCAGTTGTCCATTCACGATTGATCGCGTGGACGACCATCGCGACGCGGCCGGTCTGGGGCATCTTGGGCGCACAACCGTCACCGACGATGGCTTCATGCGTTGGCTGGCCGATGGCCTGAAGGGTTTGCCCGGCCAGACCGCAGACAGCATTGCGGCCCGGCACGTGCGCGTGACCGTGCTCAAAGCATATGTCTACGGCCTGACCACGCTGAAGTCAGCCCACCTTGTCGTGCGCGTTCAGGACGCTGTCGTGAGCGGCGAGCCGGCGTGGTCCAAGGTCTACCGCGGCGTAGACAACAGCCTCAATTGGGCAAACGGCGAGGCCGAGGTCCAACTGGCGTTCCATCAAGCCCTGGATGACCTGAAGCAGCAGATTGCCGTCGACCTCAGCGCGCGCTGCCCTCGTTAGCGCCAACAAAAAACCGCCCCGAGGGGCGGTTTTCTTTTTGCAGCAACGCAAGCTCAGGCCAACGCCTTCACCGGCTCCCCCGCCAGGCCAGCCGCTTCGCGCAGCAGCAGGGCCTTGTCGGTGGCTTCCCAGCTGAACTCCGGCTCTTCGCGGCCGAAGTGACCGTAGGCAGCGGTCTTTTCGTAGACGGGGCGCAGCAGGTCCAGCATCTGCACGATGCCCTTCGGACGCAGGTCGAAGTGCTCGTGCACGAGCTTGGCGATCTGGTCGTCCGGGATCACGCCGGTGCCTTCCGTGTACACGGTGATGTTGATCGGGCGCGCCACGCCAATCGCGTAGCTCACCTGCACCTGGCATTGGCGTGCCAAGCCAGCGGCCACCACGTTCTTGGCCACGTAGCGCGCTGCGTACGCTGCCGAGCGGTCCACCTTCGACGGGTCCTTGCCCGAGAACGCGCCGCCGCCGTGCGGAGCTGCGCCGCCATACGTATCGACGATGATCTTGCGGCCGGTCAGGCCGCAGTCACCCTGCGGGCCGCCGATGACGAAGCGGCCGGTCGGGTTCACCAGGTACTTGGTGTCGGCCAGCATGTGCGAGGGCAGCACCGGCTTGATGATCTCTTCGATCACGGCTTCGCGGATGGCCTCTTGCGACATTTCCGGCGCGTGCTGGGTGGAGAGCACCACGGTATCCACGCTGTGCGGCTTGCCGTCCACATAACGCACCGTCACTTGCGACTTGGCGTCCGGACGCAGCCAGGGCAGGCGGCCGTCGCGGCGCAGTTGCGACTGGCGCTCGACCAGGCGATGTGCGTAGTAGATCGGGAAGGGCATCAGCTCGGGCGTTTCATCGCACGCGTAGCCGAACATCAGGCCCTGGTCGCCGGCGCCCTGGTTCAGGTAGTCGTCCGAGGCGCGGTCGACCCCCTGGGCGATATCCGGCGATTGCTTGTCGTAAGCGACGAGCACGGCACAGCCCTTGTAGTCGATGCCGTAGTCGGTGTTGTCGTAGCCGATGCGCTTGATGGTTTCGCGCGCCACGTGGATGTAATCCACATTGGCCGTCGTGGTGATTTCACCCGCGAGCACCACCAGACCGGTGTTGCACAGCGTTTCTGCAGCGACGCGCGCATATTTGTCCTGGGCGAGGATAGCGTCCAGGATGGCGTCGGAAATCTGGTCGGCGACCTTGTCGGGATGGCCCTCGGAGACGGATTCCGAGGTGAAGAGGAAGTCGTTTGACACGGTTGTAAGCTCCAGAATGGCGAACTTGCTATTACGCGCCATCCGTTTGAGCCACGGCCGGCGACGCTTTAGCGGTATTTAGTAACCTTGCCCAGGTTTGTGACCCGACAAGGATTCGCCCCGCAAGTTGTCAGTTAACTCGGCGAATCGCGCTATTATACGCGGCACTTTTTCGGGCCGCAGCACGGCCTGCCAAGACCCTGCTCCTCTGTCGACTGCGACCAACACATTGCTGCGACCGCACGCATGACCTTCCTGTTCTGGCTGTTTTCACGCTTGCCCCTATCCGCGCTGCAGGCGTTGGGCGGCTGGCTGGGGGCGCTGGCGGCCAAGGTGCCCGGCCGCTATCACGACCGGCTCATCGCCAACTTCCGCCACGCGTATCCCGATGCCACGCCCGCCATGCTCAAGGAGGCGGGCCGTTCCGCCGGCCGCATGGTCTTCGAGATGCCGTACTTCTGGGTGCGCAAGAACGGAGCGGATGTTGCTCCGCACTTGTTCAACACCTGCCGCCCGATCATTGAGCGCGCGCTTGCCGATGGGCGCGGCCTGATCTTTCTGACGCCGCATCTGGGCTGCTTTGAAGTGCTGCCGCAGGCCTACGCGCGTGAGCATCCCGTCACCTCGCTGTTCAAGCCGCCCCGCAAGGCAAGTCTGCGCACGTGGATTGAAACCATGCGCGCGGGACCGAACATGTCCATGGCGCCGGCCGACCCGCGTGGCGTGCGCATGCTGGTGCGCGCACTCAAGCGCGGCGAGGCCGTCGGCATCCTGCCTGACCAGACCCCCACCGCCGGCGAAGGCGTCTGGGCGCCGTTTTTCGGCAAGCCCGCCTACACGATGACGCTGGTGCACCGCCTGCATCGGCTGACGGGCGCGCACGTCGTCGCCTTGTTTGCCGAGCGCCTGCCGCGCGGCGGCGGCTATCGCCTGCACGTGCACGACATCGGCGATTTGCCTGGAGACGCAACGCAGGCTGCCACCCGCATCAATGCCGCCATCGAACAGTTGATTGCCGTGGCGCCGACGCAATATCTGTGGGGCTATAACCGCTACAAGCGCCCCAAGGGCGCGGACGCGCCGCCCGCCGTCTGACACCGCTGCCTTTATGGAACGTTTCTCCGCCAAACTCGGACTCGGCTTTTTGTGGCTGCTGTCTTTCTTCCCGTACGGTTTCGTCGCGCGTTTTGGCGAGGGGCTGGGCGGGCTGCTGTATCGCATTCCCAATGGCCGCCGCCGCGTGGTGCTAGCCAACCTGAAGGCGTGCTTTCCTGAGAAGTCCGACGCCGAGCGCGAGGTCATGGCGCACGAGGTCTTTCGCAAAGTGTTCCGCAGCTTTGCCGAGCGCTCGTTTGCGTGGTTTGCATCGGAAAAGCGCCTGAACCGCGTGGTCAAGATCGATGACCAGGCCAATCTGCCGGCACTGCATGGTCAGCCGCACATTCTTGTGACGCTGCACTTGTCGGGTGTGGAGATCGGCGCGCTGGCGCTGACGGACTATCTGCGCAAGAACGTTGGCAACGCGGGTTGCTCGCTGTACACGCGCATGGCCAACCCGGCGCTGGACGATGCCATCAAGGCGCTGCGCAGCCGCTTTGGCGCGACCATGGTCTCGCGCAACGAGAACATCCGCCAGATCATGCGCACCATCAAGCGCGGCGAGGCGCTGCAGCTCATCTCCGACATGGATTTCGGCGAGCGCGACTCGGAGTTCGTGCCGTTCTTTGGTGTGCCAGCGCTCACGCTCAACGCCATCCCCCGCATGGCGTCGATGACCGGCGCCAAGGTCGTGCCGATGTACACCGAGATCCTGCCGAACTACGAAGGCTACGCGCTGCGCATCCTGCCCGCGTGGGAGAACTACCCGACCGGCGACCTGACTGCCGACACGCGCCGCATGAACGCGTTCTTTGAAGACGCCATCCGCCCGCGCATCACCGAGTACTACTGGGTGCACAAGCGCTTCAAGCACCGTCCTCCGGGGCTGCCTGGGATTTACTGACCGCCGCTGCGTTCGCTGCGGTGCCGAACGGGCCCTGGCGAAACCACTTGGTCGCCGCCCACTTTTCGCCGCGTTGCACCGGCGCGCCGCCATGCAGCGTCCGGGGGTCGAGTTGGCCGGCGCTGTTGGCGTATTCAAAGTAGACGCCCGACCCCTTGCGCGGTGCCACGGACAGGCCGATTTCCGGAAACACCGTTTCGCCGCCTGCTTCCACATCCGTCAGATAGAGCACCAGGGTAGAGACGCGCTGGCCGCCGTGATTGAGGTGCCGGCTGGCGCCTGCCGTGTCGGCCGCAAAGTAGTCGAAGTGCGGCTGGTATTCCTCGCCTGGCTGGTAGCGCAGCACCTGGAGCGGCTCGGCGTGCGTGGCCGGCTGACCCATCAGCGTGGCAAGGCGTGCATTGACGCGATCGAGCAGCGGATCATGGCCATTGGCGAGGAAGGTGTTGGCACTGGTGCGTGCCGCGTGGACCATCCCCTCGCTGGTGGCGTCGTCATCGTTGACCACGGTCGAGCGGCGCACTTTTTCGCGCGCCAGGGCGATCAGGCCATCGCACTCGGCCTCGCTCAGTACGTTGTCGAACACGATGACGCACGGCGCATTCAGTCGAGCCGCAATGCGGATGCGTTGACCGTCAATGTCGATGTGGTTGCCAACCGTTGGCACGCGCGGTGGTTCCGGCTCATAGGCCGGGCTGGCACCGCTGGCATGGGCGTACGCGGCCGCGTACGCTGTGGCGCGGGCGAGCAGCGGGTCGATCTGGCCCGCCACCATGGCATCGATCATGGATTCTGGGGTGCAGCCGCGCGCGAGATTTTCAAGAATCCAGGCGTGCCATTCGGCAGATAGTGGCGAGGTGATCTGCATGAGGGGCTCCGAGCAAATGCTTGATGGGAGCATCGTGGAAGCCCGGGGTGCCGCAGATTCATAGAATGTTGCATTGCGGGGTGGCGTTCCCGAGCGTGGGCGCCACGGTTGGCCGCCCAACCATTAGAATCGGCGTTTTCCGATTCCACATTGCTGCCGGATGCCAGCATCGGCGGCTTTCCACCGTGAAACTGCACTTCACCAAGATGCACGGCGCGGGCAACGACTTTGTCGTGCTCGACGGCATCCAGACCCCCATCGATTTCACGCCCGAACAATGGGCTGCCATTGCCGACCGCCACTTTGGCGTGGGCGCAGATCAGCTCCTGCTGGTCGAGCGCTCGACGCGGCCCGACGTCGATTTCCGCTACCGCATCTTCAACCACGATGGCGGCGAGGTGGAGCACTGCGGCAACGGCGCACGCTGCTTCGTCAAGTTCGTCACCGACCGAGGTTTGACCGACAAGCGCACCGTGCGTGTGGAAGTCATGAACGGCATTGCCACGCTGACGATGCAGGACGATGGCCAAGTCACCGTCGACATGGGCGCGCCCGTGTTCGAGGCAGCACGCCTGCCGTTCCTGCCCGAAGGTTTGCCCACGCGCACCGAAGGCGACGATACGCTCCACGCCCTGCAGATCAACGGCCGCACCGAGTGGCTGTCCACCGTGTCGATGGGCAACCCGCACGCCGTGCAGGTGGTGGACGACACCGAAGCCTTCCCGGTGTTGGAAGACGGCCCGCTGATCGAATCGCACGCCGTGTTTCCGCGCCGCGTGAATGCGGGTTTCATGCAGATCGTGGATCGCCATTCCGTGCGCCTGCGCGTGTACGAGCGCGGTGCGGGTGAAACGCTGGCTTGCGGCACCGGTGCATGCGCGGCCGTGGTGGCCGGTATCCGCCGTGGCTTGCTCGATTCGCCCGTGAAGGTGGCCACGCATGGCGGCGACCTGACCATCGCATGGGCTGGTGAGGGCCAGCCGGTAATGATGACGGGCCCCGCCACGACCGTTTTCGAAGGCACGCTGGATCTGGATGCGCTGAAGCTGACCGCCTCGCACTAACAAACCGCGCGGCCGGTGGCCGCATCCGTCAGAACAACAACAAGGAGATACCGTGGCATCCAACGGCAAGACTTCGATTGGCGAGTGGCGTTACGACGGCAGCAGCAAATTCAAGATCGCCAAGGCCGATGCTTCGGCCAAGCCGTTCTCCACGGGCAGCAAGGCTGGCGACTTGGAGCGGCTCGCCGAGATTGGGCCCCGGCTCGACACGCTGCAGGACGTTCTCTACGCCGAGCACCGCCGCAAGGTGCTGGTGGTCCTGCAGGGCATGGACACCTCCGGCAAGGACGGCACCGTGCGCAGCGTGTTCCGCGAGATGGATCCGCTAGGCCTGCGCGTGGTCAGCTTCAAGGCACCGACGCCGCAGGAGCTGGCGCACGATTATCTTTGGCGCGTGCACGTGCACACACCCGGGAGCGGTGAGATCGTCATCTTCAACCGCAGCCACTACGAGGACGTGCTCATCACGCGTGTGCACGACATGATCAACGCTGCCGAGTGCAAGCGCCGCTACGGCCACATCAATGCGTTCGAGCAGATGCTGACCGACACCGGCACAACGATCATCAAATGCTTCCTGCACATCTCGAAAGACGAGCAGCGTGCGCGGTTGCAGGGGCGCGTCGATAACCCCGACAAGCACTGGAAGTTCGACCCGTCCGATATTTCGGAGCGCGAACTCTGGGACGATTACCAGAGCGCGTATGAAGACGCCATCAACGCCACCGCCACGCCCCATGCGCCGTGGTACGTGATTCCCGCCAACTCCAAGACCCACCGGAACCTGATGGTGGCGGAGATTCTGCTGCAGACGCTGGAGGCGATGAAGCCGAAGTATCCGGCGGGGAATCCCGAGGTTGCGGGGTTGACGATCGAATAGCGGGTTGGAAAGAAAAAACCCGGTGAGATCCTTCACCGGGTTTTTTATCGCAACGCACGCAGAATCAGATCGCGCTCACGCCGTACTTGTCGCGGTAGGCCGCTGCCTTCTCACGGTACCCAGCCAGCGCCGGGTCGCCAGCGTTATCCAGATACCCCAGCAAATCATCCAGATTGGCAATCGACACAACCGGCATGCCGTATTGAGCCTGCACATCCTGCACCGCAGAGCGCTCGCCGATATCCACCGCGTTACCGCTACGCTCCATCCGATCCATCAGGATCAGCACGGCAGCCGGCGTGGCCCCCGCCGCGCGGATGAGCTCGACCGACTCGCGCACCGAGGTACCGGCCGAAATCACGTCATCGACGATCACCACGCGCCCCTGCAGCTTGGCGCCCACCAGGCTGCCGCCTTCACCGTGGTCCTTGGCTTCCTTGCGGTTGTACGCAAAGCCCACATTGCGACCCAACCCCGCCAGGGCCACCGCCGTGGCCGATGCCAGGGTGATGCCCTTGTAAGCGGGCCCGAACAGCATGTCGAACTCGACACCCGAGTCCAGCAGGGTTTTCGCATAGAATTGCGCGACTTGGCCCAGCAGCGCGCCGTCTGCGAACTTGCCGGCGTTGAAGAAATAGGGCGATGTCCGCCCCGCCTTGGTCACGAATTCCCCGAACGACAGCACGCCGGCTTCCACCGCAAAGCGGATGAAGGATTGGCGCAACTCGCTGTTTTGGCTCATCTTTTTTCTCTGGTCTGCAAAAAAGTCCCGCCATGTTACGCATCATTTCCGCCAACCTCAACGGCGTTCGCTCTGCCTCCAGCAAAGGCTTCTTCGACTGGATGGGCAAGCAGGACGCCGATTTCGTCTGCGTGCAAGAACTGAAATGCGCGCAAGACGACATGACGCCCGAATTTCTGGCGCCGCATGGTTACCACGGCGTGTTCCAGCACGCGGTGAAGAAGGGCTACAGCGGCGCGGGCATCTACACGCGCCATAAGCCGGACGAAGTCATCATCGGCTTCGATAACGGCGAGTTCGACGCCGAAGGCCGCTACGTCGAGGCGCGCTACGGCAAGCTGTCGATCATCTCGGTCTACGTGCCCTCGGGCTCCAGCGGCGAAGAGCGCCAGCAGGCCAAGTTCCGCTTCATGGACCTGTTCATGCAGCACCTGAAAGACCTGCGTCACGAAAAGGGCCGCGAGGTCGTGCTGTGCGGCGACGTCAACATCGTTCACAAGGAAATCGACATCAAGAACTGGAAGGGCAATCAGAAGAACTCCGGCTGCCTGCCCGAAGAACGCGCGTGGCTGACCAAGCTGTTCGACGAGGTCGGCTATGTGGATGTCTTCCGCACGCTGGACCAGCGCCCCGAGCAGTACACGTGGTGGAGCAACCGCGGCCAGGCCTACGCAAAGAACGTCGGGTGGCGGATCGACTACCAGATCGCCACGCCGGGCATTGCCGCCACGGCGCGCCGCACGTCGGTGTTCAAGGACATCAAGTTCAGTGACCACGCGCCGCTCACCGTCGATTACGACGCGCCCGTGCACTGGTAAGTGGCATAAGCATCACGTTGTTGCGCTGCCGCAGAAAATTCTTCGGCAGCCGCTACAATGCAAAACTCACGTGCCGGCGAGTGCCGGCGTTTTTTTCTGCTCCAGTTTTTTTAGCGAGATCGCCATGGCATTCAAGGTTTTCGTCGACGGTCAGGAAGGCACCACCGGCCTTCGCTTGCTCGACTATCTGTCGCAACGCGACGATATCGAGCTGCTGCGCATCGCCGAAGACAAGCGCAAGGACTCGGCCGAGCGCGCCAAATTCCTGAATGCCGCCGATGTCGCATTCCTGTGCCTGCCCGACGTCGCCTCGCGCGAGGCTGTCTCGCTGGTCAACAACCCGAACACCTGCATCATCGACGCCAGCACCGCGTTCCGCACGGACGATAGCTGGGTGTACGGCCTGCCGGAACTGGCCCGCGGCCAGCGCGAGCGCCTGCGCAACACCAAGCGCATCGCCGTGCCGGGCTGCCACGCCAGCGCCTTCGTGCTGCTGATGCGCCCGCTGGTGGATGCGGGCATCGTGCCGGCCGACTACCCGGTCACCGCGTTTTCGCTCACGGGCTACAGCGGCGGCGGCAAGGCGATGATTGCCGACTACCTGGCCGCCAATAATCCGAAGCTCGATAGCCCGCGCCCGTACGCGCTGGCGCTGGCGCACAAGCACCTGCCGGAGATGCGTGTACAGAGCAACCTGTCGCTCCCGCCGATCTTCACGCCGGTGGTCGGCAATTTCCTCAAGGGCCTGGCCGTGACGATCGGCCTGCACCCGCAGCACTTGGCACGCAAGGTGAGCCCGGCGGACATCGCCCGCGTCTTCGCCGATTACTACCAAGGTGAGCAGTTCATCCGCGTGGCTCCGGCGGACAACATCGCGACGCTCGACAACGGCTTCTTCGACGTGCAGGGCGCCAACGACACCAACCGCGCTGATCTGTTCGTGTTCGGCTCGGACGAGCGCATGGTCGTCACCGCCCGCCTGGACAACCTGGGCAAGGGTGCCGCTGGCGCTGCAGTGCAATGCATGAACGTGCACCTGGGCGTGGATGAGGCGACCAGCCTGCACGTGGACGCGCCCATTCCCGAAGTGGGCGCCGCGCATGCCGTGCGTGAGGCCGCCCCAGGCTTCGCGAGCTGATCGCGGCTTGAGCTGAAACGAAAAACGCGCCCGAAGGCGCGTTTTTCTTTGTGCATGAGTGATGCGGGGGCGGTAGCGTTATTTACAGTACTTAGCATCGCGGTCTTGACCGCAGACATATGCGTTGGAGGTCATCAGGTAGTCCTCTCTGAACGACCCGCCGATTCTTGCGTCGAGGTCCAAAGCCATCCTGAAATACTTGTATGCCTCTGCGCGATCGCCAGCCTCCATCGCAGAGTGGCCCATGTCGTCATACATGATGGCTTCAAGGTGTCTGATGCCCTCGGGGTCCAACCCCTCAGTGCGCGAGGCGGCAATGAATGACCGCATTGCGGGATAAGAGCCGCCCCACCGCGGAGTCAGTGTCACCATATATCGATCTCGTACCAGACGATTCTTGGGGTCGATCTTGTTGGCTTCATTAGCTAGTGTCCGTGAGGCAACTTGATCGCCCTGGAAAAGAGAGACGCCCATCAGATGGAAGATCGCGAGCATTGGCTTGGCAGTGAGCGCTTTTGCGCGTTGCAGCTCAGGTTTGGCCGCTTCCAGCAATCGGGTTCGCGAATCGAGTTTTTCGCTGGATAGTTCAGCGATGCGCTGTCCGCCTTGGGCATCGAGCGCAGCGCGACGCAGGAAGATTCCCCAGCCAAGGTGGGCCGCATACGAGTTGGGTGATGACTTCACCCAATCTTGCATGGTGGTGATTTGCTGCGGTGTCAGGTGATAAAACGGTGCGAATGCGTTCCGCAGCGAAATCTCATCGAGGCGCCCCGATTCATAGTCTTTCTGTAGCCCGTTGAGCTTTGCGTCCAGGCGTTGATACTGCCGAGCATCGAGCGCTGCGAGGATTTCTGGGTCACTGGCACGAACGCTGATCGGCATTGCGATCATCAAGGCCGCTAGAAAGTGTCCCCACAACCGGGTTCGGCGCGAAGGCGTGCCGGAAGATGTCATGTGTCTCGCCATTGAACGGAGGTCAGGGGAGCATTCTATATGCCGCTTGAGTCGCCTTTGCATGCGCTTGCCATCCAGCACTAAGTCGCCGCCAATGCAGCGGGCGGCGATTTGGTGTAACGGTTCAGCGGTTCTGCCCTGTTGCCGGAATGTTGAACAACATCCCACCACCATTGCCGCCCGCCATCACACTCGGCGTCACGCCGTTCCACTTCTCGATGGCGGCACGCTCCAGCTTCAGGCGTTCCCATGCGAGCAGGCGGTCATCCAGCGAAGAAGCCAGTGCGCGGTTGGCGGCGGCTTCGCCTTCGGCAATCGCCACTTTCTTCTTGGCCTCGGCCTGGGCGGAACGCACTTCGTTTTCGGTGCGGATGGCGTCTTGGATGGCCTTGGTCTTGGCGCTCACCGCGTCGAGCAACGTACGCGGCGGCCGCAGCGAACCGACGATGCCGAACTGTTTGATCGACACGCCCAGCGGCGTGAGGCGCGTGTCCAGCTCGTTGGTCAGCCGCGCGACAAACTCCTCCTTCTTCGCGCCGTTCACGTCGTCAAAGCTGTATTCCGAACCGATGGCGACGATCACGTTGCGCGCCGTATCGCGCAGATAGCCGTGTGTGAAGCTCTCGATGTGGTCGGCGCGGAAGTTGGTGTAGAACGCCGGCACCTTGTCGCGGTCGAGTTGGTACGAGACGGCCACGTCCACGTTCACAGGCACGGCGTCCTTGGTGTTGAAGGTGAGCTCTTCGTTGAGTGCGCGGCCTTCGTTCAAATCTTGCGTCCACACCACGCGCTGCACGAACGTGGGGTACTGGATGACCACCGTCTGTACCGGGTTGTAGAACACGAAGCCGGTGACCACGTTCTCGCGCGTGATGCCGCGATCAACGAGCCGGTTGATCTTGATGCCCGTGTAGCCGGGCGGAATGATCTGCCAGTTCAGCAGGAAGGTGCGGGCGATCACCAGCGCCGCCAGGGCGCCAAAGACGAACGCGAGCAGTTTGACCGGCAGTTTGTTTGCCGTGACTTGAGGCATGAGGGTTCCCCTTGCTTATAGGTTTGTTTCTGAGGTGTTGGCTGGCGGGGCGGGCGCTGCGTTATTTGCTCTACGCAGCGGCCCGCTTGCTGGCGCAGGAATCGTCAGCGATTCCCGTCAGGGTTGGCCGCGCCCAGTGGGCGGGTGGTGGCAAGCGAGCTTGCCAATGGTGATGAGAGGGTGAGCGTCAATACGACCAAGGCGGCGCATTGCAAGACTCGGATGTTGCGATGCACAAAGTATAGGTCGGTGCCGGAATTTTGCTGCCCCCCGGAAGCACTAGAGCGGCACTTCGAACGGTTGGCGGGAAGGCTTTACGACTCGCCCGGATTCACGCGTGCCGGATTCCAGCCGAGCGCGTTGTAGACGTGATACCGCGCAATGCCGATCCACTCGTGCAGCGCGAAGTCGGTTAACGCAAAGTTGTACGCCATCGGCAAGGGGGATGCCGTGGCCTGAAGATCATCGGCGCGAACGGGCGTTGGCGACAGGCCAAAGTGGGCGAAGTACAGCAGGCTGCGCCGCAAATGGATGGCCGAAGAGACGAGCATGGTGCGCTCCGGCTTGTAGTCCGCCAGCACCGCGCGCGAGAACTGTGCGTTCTGCCATGTGTTCATGCTCTTCGGTTCCATGAGCACATCGGCGCTGTCGATGCCCAGGGCGATGAGTTCGCGGCGGTAGACGGTGGCCTCGGGCTCGCCATGGTGGCGGGCATCGCCGCCGCTCACGAGGATCTTGCAATCGCCGTTGGCTTTCTTGCAGGCCTGGTAGATCTGCGCAGCCTCGACGAGGCGCGGGTACGAGAAAACGCCGGGCTCGACCGTCTTGCCAATGCGGAAGGTGCCCGCGCCCAGCAGCACGATGGCATTGCGCGTGCCCCAGGTGAGGGTCGGTTCGTTTTCAAACGGCTTTTCGAGCGAGTCGAGCAGCCACGCCGGCACCGGCCCGCAGCCAATCGCCACCACCAGCACGGCCGACACTGCCGCCAGTGAACGCGCAGCCCGACGTCGACCGCGTGCCGCGCACACGGCCGCCACGATCACCAGTACACACAGCACGGCCAGGCTCACAGCTTTCCCCTATTCGGCACAACACGGCATGCCCCGCGCATGCCTGGGGAGCCATCGTAATGAGGAATGGCCGCGAGCGCGACCCGTCTGCTTACGGGGGCGTTGTGGTGGGCTGGACTAGAGCGACAGCCCTTGCGATACGCGGAAGTCGTCTGCCTGCTCCGCCTTCAATCCCGCCCGCTGCGCGTGTGCGAGCGCGTCATCGAGCAAATCCGTGCGGATGGGCAGGGCAAAGTAGTCGTCGCCGCCGGTATCCACGTGGAGCAGTTCGTAGCCATGCGGACGGAGCCACGCGCCGAAGTCGAGCAGGCCAAGGGCGACAGTGCGTTCGGGCTCCGCGACTGCCCATTCCCAACGCGCATCGATGCCCAGCGTGTCGAGCAGCTTCTCCACCTGCCATTCGATTTCATCTGACGCTTTCCAGTCGACCCAGACGGTGAGCGTCCCGGGCGTGCCGTCGCCAAGGTCTCGGGCGATCGACCATGTCAGCAGCTCGGTGATGTCGTCTCCGGGCAGGTCGCCGGTTCGCACCGTAGCCGCCAGTTGGTCTGCCTCCGCTTGCCCGCGCGGCGCCGCTACCAGCCGCACGAACGCTGCCAATGCATCGATGGCTTCCGCGCTGGGAGCGCCATGCTCGCGCAGGATGTCGTCGTCCTGCAGCGGGTCTTCCGATACGGGGGTCGGCGCGGGCCGGCTGAACAGGTTCTTGAAGCGCTTCAGCATGGTTGCCTTCTCCTGCGGTTGGTTTAGTCCGTCAGCCCGCTGATTTTGCTGAGCAACTCCCGCAAGATCGCCCGCTCCGCCTGGCTCAGCGTCGCGAGCATCCGCTCTTCTGTCGCCACGTGCGAGGCGACCAACCCATCCACCAGCGCAAAACCCGCATCCGTCAGCATGATCTGCAAGCCGCGCCGGTCTTCCGGGGCCGTCTTGCGGGCGATCAAGCCGCGCTTTTCCAGCCGATCCAGCCGATTGGTCATGGCAGAGGTGGACAGCATCATGTCCTTGGCCAGTGCGGAGGGCGACAGTGCCTGTGTGCGGCCGTTGCGGCGCAGAGTGAGCAGGACGTCAAAACCGGCGAAGTCCAGGTCCGCGCTCGCCACGTTGGCCACCACGCCTTGCCGCAGCCGCTCACCTGCGCGCCAGATCTCGCCCACGACAGCCATCGGGCTTGGGTCGACATCCGGCCGCTCGCGCCGCCATTGCGCGAGGATGTTGTCGATCGGTCCCCCTTGGGACGATGGGGGATTGCCGGGATCACCTTGACGCATCGAAAACCTCATCCTAGTATTTCGACGTCAAACTACTTGATGTCGAGATGCTTGAAATCGTATCGGGTTTGCCGATGCGGGGCAATCGACGCCGCGCCGCACTGGCACACGGAAGAAACTCATGACCGAACGACTCGCCGATCATCCGATCGATCCTCTTTTCCTGGCGCGCTGGTCGCCGCGCGCCTATGACGGCCAGCCCATGCCCGAGGCCGATCTGCTGCGTATTCTCGAGGCGGCGCGTTGGGCCCCGTCGGCCTACAACTATCAGCCGTGGCGGTTTCTCTACGCCTGCCGCGACGATGCGCACTGGGCGGACTTTCTGAATTTGCTCGTCCCGTTCAATGGCGACTGGGCGCAGCACGCCTCGGCGCTGATCTTCGTGTTGTCCGATACGCTCGTTCGTCCTGGGGATGCAGCCGCCGACGTGCCCTCGCGCACGCACAGCTTTGATGCGGGCGCGGCGTGGGCGCAACTGGCGCTGCAGGCGGTCAGCCTCGGATATCACGCGCGCGCCATGGCTGGCGTGGACTTTGACCAGGCGAGGACCGTGCTGCATGTGCCGGAACGCTTTCACATCGAGATTGCCGTGGCGGTGGGACGTCGCGGCACGCTGTCGTCGCTGCCAGAGCCCCTGCGGGAGCATGAGGGGCCGACCCCGCGTCGACCGGTTAACGAGCTCGCGTTTAGCGGGCGGTTTCCTGCGTAATTTTGGTTGTCCAATTATTTCGATGTCGAAATATTAAAGAGGGAGGCGCTATGCCGTCGAATCGCCTGGCTGTCATGCTGGTCACTGCGCTGGCGCCCATGTTGTGGGGCACCACCTACCTGGTGTTCACCCAGACGCTGCCGGTTGACCATCCGTTGCTGGTGGGCGCACTGCGGGCGCTGCCGGCGGGTGTGCTGCTGATGCTGCTCGGTCCGGGTCTGCCGCCGCGTGACAAGCTGCTGCCGCTGATGTTTCTTGGCTTGGCGAACATTGGCGTGTTTTTCGCGCTGCTGTTCGTGGCGGCCCAGCGCCTGCCGGGCGGTGTGGCCGCGACGATCATGTCGGCGCAGCCGCTGGTGGTGGGGCTGCTGGCGTGGCCGCTGCTGCGCCGCACGCCGCGGCCGGCCCAACTGGCGGCCGCATTGGCGGGCTCGCTGGGTGTGGGTTTGCTGATTCTTGGGCCGGAAGCCAAGCTGGATGCGATCGGCGTGGGGGCTGCATTAGCGGCCGCATTGTCGATGGCAACAGGTACGGTGCTGATCGAACGCTGGGGCCGCATCGGCACACCGCTCGCGCTGGCGGCATGGCAACTCGCGCTGGGCGGGCTGGTGCTGCTGCCGGTGGCGTTGCTCGTGGAAGGCCTGCCGCCCGCGCTGACGGCACGCAATGTCGTCGGTTTTCTGTATCTGGTGCCCATCGGCACGGCGCTTGGCTACTGGCTGTGGGTGCGTGGCATTGGTGTGCTCGGCGCGGACGTGACCTTCCTCTCGCTGCTGAGCCCGCTGACGGCCACGGTGCTCGGCGCGCTCGTGCTGGGCGAATGGTTCACGCCGGTGCAGACGGCCGGTGCGCTGCTGATTCTGGGTGCGACGGTGGCGGGGATGGCGCTCTCTCGGCACGGTCGGCGCACGAGCGTGGCTCCGGCAGCGCCTCTGCAGCCGCGCGGGCGCTGACAGCGCGCCCGCTACCGCCGCATCGGCTGCATGGGTGCCTCGTCGCCATTATCAACAGGCGCCGCGCCCAGATATTGCATGTTCGATCGATACTCCGGCAGCTTCGCCATCGGCATGCGCAGCGCATCGGCAAACAGCGGCAGCGTTTCCGGCAGATGGCGCGACAGCACCACCATGCGCGTGCGCCCCGACGGGTGCGTCGACAGGAACTGCTTCTGCTCTGCCCCGCCAATCGAGCCCATCTTCTGCCACAGCGTGAGCGCCGCACGCGGGTCGTAGCCGGCGCGCGAGGCGATGTCCATGCCGACGAGGTCGGCCTCCGTTTCTTCGGCACGCGAGAAGGCGAGCAGGTGCATCTTGGCGCCTTCGCCCAGGTCCGTATCGCCCCGGTTGCCGAAGCCGAACAACTGCGAGATCACGTTGGCGCCCAGGTTGGTGATCTCACGCTGGCCGGCACGGGCGCGGGCATGTTCGCGCAGCGCGTGGGCGATCTCGTGGCCCAGCGCCATGGCGAGTTCGTCGTCCGTCAGCTTGAATTGCTCGAGCAGCCCCGAGAACACGGCGATCTTGCCGCCGGGCATGCAGAACGCATTGACCTGATTGGCGCCGATCAGGTTGACCTCCCACTGCCAGTGCGCGGCGTCGGCGTTCCAGCGCGGCGCCTGCGGAATCAGCCGCTGGGTGATGGCGCGGATGCGGATCAGATCCGGCACGTTGTCGGGGGCGAGTGCGCCTTCTTTCGCCGCGTTGTCGACGACCTGCCGGTACTCCGCCAATGCACGCTTGTCGATTTCGTCCGACGGGATGACGAGGCGGATGTTGGGCGACGTGGTGGTCGGCGCTTCCAGCTTCACGCCGTCGGCGGGCACGGGCAGGGGGCCGTCCATGGCAGTGGCCCACGTAGCGAGCATGAGGCCGATGGCAGCGAGCAGGAGGCGCCGAGTGTGCAACGTGAGGCGGAACATGGAGGTGGTGAGCCGTATCAGTGCGACATAATATCGGCCTACGCCTGCAGCCACGCTTCGTGGCAACCCGCACCCGCATTCGCCTCCGGCCCGCCGCATGACTTATCACGATTACCTCGACGTTTTCCGCAACCGCCGCATCGGCGCGATGCTGTTGCTGGGCTTTGCTTCCGGCCTGCCGCTGGCGCTCACCTCCGGCACGCTGCAGGCATGGATGACGGTGGAGGGGCTGGATATCCGCACCATCGGACTGTTCTCGCTGGTGGGGCAGGCGTACATCTTCAAATTCCTGTGGGCGCCGTTGATGGATCGCTTCACGCCCCCGATCGGGGGCCGTCGGCGCGGCTGGCTGGTCATCACGCAGGCGGGGCTGGTGCTGTCGATTGCCGCCATGGCCTTCACGCCGCCGCACGCTGCGCTGTGGACGCTCGCCGGGCTGGCGGTGCTGGTGGCGTTTCTGTCGGCCTCGCAGGACATCGTCTTCGATGCGTACAGCACCGATGTGTTGCACGCCAGCGAGCGTGGCGTCGGCGCGGCGGTCAAGGTGCTCGGCTACCGGCTCGCGATGCTGGTGTCGGGTGGCCTGGCGCTGTACCTGGCCGATCGCGTGATGGGCTGGAGCAACATGTACCTGCTGATGGCCAGCTTGATGGCGCTCGGCATCTTCACGACGCTGTGGTCGCCGGAACCCGAGGTGTCGGCGCGCCCGCCGCGCACGCTGCAGGAAGCAGTGCTCGGGCCGCTGAAGGACTTCTTCTCGCGCCGTGGCGCCTGGGCGCTGCTGGCGCTGATCGTGCTCTATAAGCTGGGCGATGCGTTTGCGCTCAGCCTGTCGACGACCTTCCTGATTCGCGCCGTCGGTTTTTCGGCCGGCGAGGTCGGTATCGTGAACAAGACGTTGGGGCTGGCGGCCACCATCGTCGGCGCGCTCTACGGCGGCACGCTCATGGTGCGCCTGGGGCTGGTGAGATCGCTGCTGCTGTTCGGCGTGCTGCAAGGGGTGTCCAACCTTGCCTACTGGGCGCTGTCGGTCAGCCCCAAGCACCTGTGGAGCATGGCGCTGGCCGTCGGCATTGAAAACCTCTGCGGCGGCATGGGCACGGCGGCGTTCGTGGCGCTGCTGATGGCGCTGTGTAATCGGTCGTTCTCGGCGACGCAGTACGCGTTGCTGTCGGCGCTGGCCTCCATCGGCCGTGTGTACGTCGGGCCAACCGCAGGCTACCTCGTGGCAGCCTACGGCTGGCCGACCTTCTACCTGATGTCGGTCGCGCTGGCCTTTCCGGGCGTGGCGCTGCTGTGGTGGATGCGCGGCACGATCGGCCGCTACGAAGCCGAGCAGAACGAACGCGCGTTGGAAGCCAAAGCGGCCAAGGCAGCGTCCGCCTGATTGACTAGCCTAGGCGGTTTGAGCGGTCGGCATCCGCAAAGCCGGCCAGCGGCAGCGCCGCGTCGATGCCCTTGCCCAGGGCAATCGCTTTGAACAGCTCGCCCATCTCCGCTTCCGACAGCAGCTTCTGTACGGCATTGGCCGCCGGCAGAAACTGCATCGGGTCGGACGGATCGAGCGTCATCAGCAGTTCGCCCACGCCCGCGCTCAACAGGAAGCGCGCCTGGCTGGTATAGCCGAGCAGCTCCAGCTCCGCCTCCTGGCCCGCCTGGGCAATCCCCGAAAAATCGACGTGCGCGGTGATGTCCTGCAGGCCGGGCAGCCAGAATGGGTCGTCGTGCGCGTGCTGGCGGTAGTGGCACATGAGCGTGCCGTTGGCGCGGTGCGCGTGGTAGTACTCGGCCGCCGGAAAGCCGTAGTCGATCAGCAGCAGCAGGCCGCGCTCCAACGCAGCGCCGGTACTGCGGACGAAGCCCTCAGCGGCTTCATGCGACTCGGTGATGAGGTCATCCGTGCCGGGCAGGGCGGCGAGCTTGGCGGGCACCTCGGATGGATCGACAAGGCGGTCTTCCCATTGCAAGCCTTGCTCAGTGTCGAGCTTCACGCCGCGCTGGTGCCACACGCCGCTACGCCGCGACCACAGCGACACAGGCATCGCATCGAGCACTTCGTTGCCGACCATCACGCCAATGAACTTTGCGGGCAACGTGTCGTGCCACTGCGCGAGGGCGGCCAGCTCGTGGCCGAGCGCGGCCAGGCGTTCCTGCTGGCGTTGGCGCAGCTCGCCAGACAGTTCGACGATGCCGTAGCTGTCAGGCCGTACGCCCAGTGCATCGAGTTCGGTGATGATGTCGGCGGCCAGCTTGCCGGTGCCGGCGCCGAACTCCAGCACGTGGCGTTGCCCTTCGGGTAGCGTTTGCAGCACCTGCGCGATCTGGTGCGCCACGGTGCGGCCGAAGAACGGCGTCAACTCGGGGGCGGTAATGAAGTCGCCGCCATCCTCCACGCGGCGGCCGAATTTGGCCGCGCCGCCGCTGTAGTAGCCCAGGCCGGGCTCGTAGAGCGCCAGTTCCATGTAGCGGTCGAACGGAAGCCAACCGCCGGCGGCCGCAATGGCGTCGGCGATCAGGGCGAACAGGTGCGCGGATTGCGCCTGCGCCGCCTCGTTGGGAAGCGGTAAACTCACGGTTTTGCTCATCGCCGGATTGTAAACAATGGCGCAGACGCCGACTCAATCGAATGCCGCATCGACCCCGCCAGCCCGCATTGCCCTGGTGACGGGCGCCGCCCGCCGCGTGGGCCGCGTGATTGCCCTGGCCTTGGCCCGCCACGGCTGGGATGTGGCCGTGCATTGCCACCGCTCGCGCACCGAGGCCGACGCTGTGGCCGCCGAGATCATGGCGATGGGCCGCCGCGCCGCCGTGCTTCAGGCGGACCTGTCGGACGAAGCCGCCGCTGGCCGCCTCATCACCGACTGCATCGCTGCACTGGGTACGCCCACCTGCCTGGTCAACAACGCGTCGCTGTTCCAGTACGACGTGGCGACCAGCTTCAGTTATGCGTCGCTCGATACGCACATGCGCACGAACGTGGCGGCGCCGCTGCTGCTGTCGCGCGAACTGCATCGTGCGCTCGTCGCAGCGCAGCCGGACGACAACGCCGTGCGCGGCGTGGTCATCAACCTGCTCGACCAGAAGCTGGACAACCTGAACCCGGATTTCCTCTCATACACGCTGTCGAAGGCGGCGCTGTCCACCGCGACGATGCAATTGGCGCAGGCGCTGGCCCCCGCGTTGCGCGTGGTGGGTGTGGCCCCGGGCATCACGATGGTGTCGGGCGACCAGTCGCAAGGCGGTTTTGCGCGCGCACACCAGATGACGCCGCTGGGCCAGTCGTCCACGCCCGAAGACATTGCCGAGGCGGTGTGCTACCTCGCCACCGCACGCGCCGTCACCGGCACCACGCTGTTCGTCGACGGAGGCCAGCATCTGATGCCGCTGGCCCGCGACGTGATGTTCCTCACTGAATAATTTTTCCCCCGGACGCCTCTCATGCTTTCCCTGCTATCCCACCCGCGCCTGTCGAACTGCCGCCGCATGTTTTTGCGCAACTACGAGGTGCAGATCAACATCGGCGTGCACGACTTCGAGAAGAAGGGCGAGCAGCGTGTCCTGATCAACATCGAGCTGTACGTGCCGCTGGAATATTCGTCGCCCACGCAGGACAAGCTGCATGAAGTGGTGGACTACGATTTCATGCGTGAGACGGTGGCGCGGCGCATGGCGCAGGGGCATGTTCACTTGCAGGAAACACTGTGTGATGACGTGCTGGCGGCTATGCTCAAGCACCCGCATGTGCTGGCGGCGCGGGTGTCGACGGAGAAGCCGGATGTGTATCCGGATTGTGAGTCGGTGGGGGTGGAGGTGTTTCGGATTAAGGATCAGGCGTAAGCGCCCGTTCTTTTGTTGGTGGTGCATCCTTGTTTCATCCCCTCCCGGGGCTGACTCACTTTCTTTGTCTTGCCAAAGAAAGTAAGCAAAGAAAGGCGCGCCCGAGATGGCGACTTCCCCTTGAATTTATGTCGCAGAGAGGGGAAGGGAAAAACTCGCTGCGCTCAGACAGTTTCCCTTCCTTTTTCCTCTCTGCAACAGAAATTCAAGGCGCCATCTAGGGCAGGAACGTCAACGGCCAAACCGTCGGGGCGCCGAGTGTGTCGCCAAAGGTTCGGCTCCTACGCTGCCGTTGCGTACTCTTTGCGCTGGGCGTGCAATGCGCCCGCGACGCTGCCCAGCAGGTCTAGCGCCAGTTGCGCGGTGATCCCGCCCTTGTCGTGGCGTGGGTTGTATTCCACCAGTTCAAATGCCACAAAGCGGGCATCGCGCGCGCAGGCCGCGAGGGTTTGTGTCATGTCCTGGCCGGTGAGGCCACCCGGCTCGGGCGAGCCCACGCCCGGTGCCACGGCGGGGTCAAAGGCATCCAGGTCGAGCGTTACGCCAAAGGCGGCTGTACCCGACGTCACCATGCGGACGGCATCGGCCATGACCGCGCGCAGTCCGACGCGCGCGACTTCCTCGGCGTCGATCACGCGTACGCCAAGCTGGTCGAGCAGTGCGCGCTCGGCGGGTTCGTAGCTCCGTGCGCCGATGACGACCACGTGTTGCGGAAGGAGCTTGGGCGCGGCATCGCGTATTTCCGTGAGCGCGGGTGCGCCGTGGCCGAGCAGCGCTGCCAGCGGCATGCCGTGAATGGCGCCGGAGTCGCTCGTCTGCGGCGTGTGGCTGTCGAGGTGGGCGTCGATCCAGATCAGGCCGAGGGAGCCTTGCGGACGCAGCGCATTGGCCACCCCCGACCACGTGCCGATGGCGCACGAGTGGTCGCCGCCGATGACGACCGGCACATGCCCCGCATGCACGCTGTGGGCTGTCGCATCGGCTAGCGCGCGCGAGAACCCGGCCACGCCCGGCAGCGCCGCGAGCCGTGCGGATCGGCTGTGGCCCGCAGACGTCGCGAGTTCGATGTCGTGTACGAGCGCAGCGTGCGCATTGGGCGTTTGTAGACGCGCCAGCGCGCCGGCTTGCAGGAGCGCACGCGGGCCGTCCTTGCAGCCGTCGTCTTGCGCTCCGCAGCCAATGGCCGCGCCGATCAGGTCCATGTGGGTCATGTCACTCCCCTTGTGAATGCATGTTCAGGCCGCTTTGCGGCGCGGCCAGTCGGCCAGCGTCGTGCGGATGGCCTCCAGCGCCAGTGCCAGTTCCGCTTCGCCGATTACCAGCGGCGGTGTCAGACGGACGACGTTGCCGTAGGTGTCCTTCGTCAGCACGCCGCGTTCTGCCAGCGCGAAGGCGAAGTCATGTGCATCGATGTCGGCATCGAGTTGCAGGCCGATCATCAGGCCGCGCCCGCGCACTTGCCGCACGCCATGGCCAATCAGCGATTTCAGTTCGTTGATGAACGTTTCGCCCACGCGCGCGGCGCGCTGCGGTAGTTGTTCTTCGATCAGCAAGGCGAGTGCCGCACGTCCGATGTGCGCCGCCAGCGGGTTGCCGCCAAACGTGGAGCCATGGTCGCCCGGCTGGAACACGCCGATCACCGCTTCGCGTCCGGCAATGGCCGACACCGGCACCATGCCGCCACCCAGCGCTTTGCCAAGCACCACCAGATCGGCTTCCACGCCGTCGTGCCAGCTCGCCAGCACATCGCCGGTGCGGCCCAGGCCGGTCTGGACTTCGTCACAGACGAGCAGTGCGTTGTGTTGCGTCGCCAACTCACGGGCGAGTTTCAGGTAGCCCGGCGGCGGCACCACAATGCCGCCTTCGCCCTGCACCGGTTCGACCAGGATGGCGCCCGTGTTGGGTCCGATGGCTGCACGCAGCGCATCGGCATCGCCAAACGGAATGCGCCGGAAGCCCGCCGCGAACGGTCCGAAGCCGTAGCGATATTGCTCGTGCGACGAGAACCCGACGATGGTCGTCGTGCGGCCGTGGAAGTTGTTTTCGAAGACGATGATCTCCGCCGCTTCGGGCGGCAGGCCTTTGACCTCGCGCGCCCATTTGCGGGCCGCCTTGATGGCGGTTTCGACGGCTTCGGCGCCCGTGTTCATCGGCAGCGCGCGGTCCATGCGCGTGATGCGGCAGACGTCAGCCAGGAAGGGACCGAGCTCGGTGTTGTGGAACGCGCGCGACGTGAGTGTCAGACGCCGCGCCTGTTCCACCAGCGCCGCCACGAGCTTGGGATGCGAATGCCCAAAGCTGACAGCCGAATACGCCGACATCATGTCGAGGTAACGGTGGCCATCGGTATCGAACAACCAGACGCCCTCGCCGCGTTCCAGCATGACGGGCAGCGGCGCGTAGTTGCGCGCGCCATAACGGTCTTCCAATGCGTAGCTCGGATGTTGCGTTGCGGTTGTCATGATGGCCTCCATCGCGTTCTTGCGGCGGATTGTGCGATCTGACAGACTTGAAATCAAATCGAATGTTTTTGGTTTTTCGATCCAAAAATTTGATGGATTAAGGCGTCACTTTCCAGGCCGCTCCCAAACGATGTCGCACTCTCCGCTGCGCTACCTGCATAGCTTTCTCACCGTCGCCAACGAGGGCAGCTTCGTTCGTGCGGCGGATCGCCTGGCCGTGTCGCAGCCGGCGCTGTCCTACCAGATGCGGCAACTGGAGCAATGGTTGGGCGTGCCGCTGTTTGAGCGTTCTGGGCGCAAGCTGGTCCTTACGCGCGCGGGGGCCTCCGTGCGAGCGTGGTGTCGGGATGCGTTCGCCGGGCTGGACGAGCTACGCGCCGCACTGCACAGCGGCGAGATGGAGCGCGTGTCCCTGAAGCTGGCCAGCGGCTCCAGCTTTGGTCGATATGTGCTGATGCCGGCACTGCTGACGCCATCACCGGAATCCGATGCCCCGCTGCTCGACGATGTCCGCCTGGAGCTTGCGTTCGGCAGCGATGAGGAGGTCTTCGCGCACGTGGAATCGGGCCGGGCTGACCTCGGGTTCGTCTACACGCCACGCACCTCGCGCCTGTTCGAGCACCACGCTGTCTACACGGAAGAGTTCGTCCTGGCGTGCGGCGCTCGCGCACTGCGTGATCGCGACGCCCCACGCACGCTGTCGGACTGCGCCGCACTGCCACTCGTGACCTATGACGAATCGGATGCCGTGTACGGGCTCTGGTTCAAGGCACTGTTCCGGCGCCTGCCCGAAACGACGGTGAGTGCGCATCACGTGTCGGACATCGAAGAGGTCAGCACGCTGGTGGAGGCCGGCATGGGGTGGTCGGTGCTGCCGCTGCACGCCATTCAAGACGCGGTGGAGCGGGGGCGCCTGCACGTCGTGCGGCCGATCACGGCGCGGCGTTGTCTGAACACCGTGTTTGCGGTACGCCGCACGTCGAGCTTTCCGAGTGAAGCGCAGGACCGGCTGCTCGTGCGCCTTGCGCAACTCGATGCTTCCGTGAAGACATAGCCGTTCGCTGACTGCCAAGCGGTTTTGCGCCAGCGCAAACCGGTTGCCTTGAAATTAATTAATTCGACAATTAATATTCGCGGCATGGCAACCCGCAAACCTCCTCCTCGTGGCCCAGGCCGCCCGCGTCGTCAAGCTGGCCCCGCGCAAGACGACCTGCGCGACCGGCTGCTCGACATTGCCGTCACGCTGTTCGCCCGAGATGGGGTTGGGCCGACCACGCTGGCGGCCATCGCCCGCGAGGCCGGCGTGACCGCGCCGATGGTGCACTACCACTTCAAGACGCGCGACCAACTGCTCGACGCGGTGGTCGAGGCGCGCATCCGGCCATTGGTCGACCAGGTGACGGGCCCGGCGCTGGCGCTGATCGCCAGCGATGGCCACCTGCCTGATCTCGCGCAAACCGTGGCCGGCGTCGCCCAGCGTATGGTGGCGGTGGCATCGGCCACGCCGTGGTTCCCGACCTTGTGGATTCGCGAGATCGCCACCGAAGGCGGCCAGTTGCGCGAGCGTGTGGTCCAGCGCATCGCGTTGGAGCGCGCCACCTTGCTGGTCGACCGCTTTGCCCGTGCGCAAGCCGCCGGCCTGGTGAACGCGGCGCTGCAGCCGCCATTGGTGATGGTGTCGGTCATTGGCCTGGCGATGCTGCCGTTGGCTACGCGCACGCTGTGGAGCCGCTTTCCACTGGCCGACAAAGTGAGCGATGAGGCGATCGGCCAGCACGTGGCCGCGCTGTTGCTGCACGGCATCGGCCCCGCTGCCGCGCCCGAACAGGACGGTGGCAAGCAGCCCAAGCGCATAGAGCGCAAATCAAGTAAGTCCAGCAAATCCAGCAAATCGGCCACTCGGTGATTCGGAGGGCGCATGCGTCCAGTGATGTGGAAGGGTGGGGCAGTATGTGTGGCAGCCGCAGGCGCTTTACTTGCAGGTTGCACGAAGCATGACACCCCCACCTACCAGGGCTATGTGGAAGGCGAGTTCGTCTACGTGGCTTCGCCTGTGGGTGGGCGGCTCGAACACCTGGGCGTGCTGCGCGGGCAGAACGTCAGCGTGGGCGCACCTTTGTTCGTACTGGAATCCGTTGATGAAACCGCCGCGCGTCAACAAGCCGCCGCACAACTGCAAGCCGCTGAAGCGCAACTCGCCGACTTGAACCTCGGCCGGCGTGTGCCGGAAGTGGATGCCGTGCGTGCGCAACTGGCGCAGGCAGTGTCGGCGGACAAGCTCTCCGCCATCCAACTTGCGCGCGATGAGGCGCAGTTCCGTGCGGGCGGCATCGCTCAGGCGCAGTTGGACAGCAGCCGCTTAACCGCGCAGGCCAACGCGCAGCGCGTGCGCGAATTGACGAACCAACTGCGTATTGCGCAGTTGCCTGCGCGCAATGATCAGATCCGCGCGCAGTCTGCACAGGTGGAGGCAGCGCGTGCGGCCGTGGCGCAGGCGCAATGGCGCTTGGACCAGAAAGCGCAGAAGGCCACGCAGGCGGGCCTGGTGTTCGACACGCTGTATCGCGAAGGCGAGTGGGTCGGTGCCGGCAGCCCTGTGGTGCGCATGCTGCCGCCGGGCAACGTCAAGGTGCGCTTCTTCGTGCCGCAAGGCGTGGTGGGTGCGCTCAAGCCAGGGCAGGCTGCGCGCCTGCACTGCGATGGCTGTGCTGCCGACGTCAACGCCACCGTCACCTACATCGCCACGGAAGCGGAGTACACGCCGCCCGTCATCTACAGCAACGCCACGCGCGACAAGCTCGTCTTCATGGTTGAAGCGCGGCCCGCGGCCGCCGATGGCCCGAAGTTGCGACCCGGCCAGCCGGTCGAGGTGACGCTGCCATGAGCGCTGCGGACAACCATCATGGTGACGGCGCGGGTGTGGGTCACTACGCCATCGACGTGCACGGCCTGAACAAGCACTTTGGCGATAAGCATGTCGTGAAAGACCTCTCCATGCAGGTCGCACGCGGCGAGATCTTCGGCTTTCTCGGCCCCAACGGCAGCGGCAAGACCACGTCGATCCGCATGATGTGCGGGCTGCTCACGCCCGACAGCGGCAGCGGCACGTGCCTCGGGTACGACATCCTCAAGGAATCCGCACACATCAAACGGCGCGTGGGCTACATGACGCAGCGGTTTTCGTATTGGGATGACCTTTCCATCCGCGAGAACCTTGACTTCGTGGCGCGCCTGTACGAGATGCCCAATCGCCGCGAGGTGGTCGATCACGCGCTGGAAAATCTCGGCCTGGCGTCGCGCGCCAAGCAGCTGGCCGGAGCGCTCTCGGGCGGATGGAAGCAGCGGCTCGCGCTGGCCGCCTGCATGCTGCACAAGCCCGAACTGCTGCTGTTGGACGAACCCACTGCGGGTGTCGACCCCAAAGCGCGCCGTGATTTTTGGGAGGAGCTGCATCGGCTCGCGGCGCAGGGCATTTCGGTGCTCGTCAGCACGCACTACATGGATGAAGCTGAGCGTTGCCACAAGCTCGCCTACATCGCCTATGGCGAGCTGCTCGCGCAAGGCACGGCCGCCGACGTGGTCGCCAGTCAGCGCTTGTCGACGTGGTCGGTGTCGGGCGGCAATCTCGTGGAGCTGGGGCGCAAGCTCGAAGGCCAGCCGGGTGTGGATCAGACCGTTGCGTTTGGCTCTGTGTTGCACGTGACGGGCTCGGATGCGCAAGCGTTGGAAACCACGCTGCGCCGTCTCTCTACCGAAGCGGGCGTGCACACAGAGCCGATCAGCACGGGCCTCGAAGATGCGTTCATCCACATGATGCGGCGCTCGTCCGACAACTACGGAGCGCAGCCATGAAGCTCAACGGCGAGCGTTTCTCCTTCGTGCGCTGGTGGAGCGTGGTGCTCAAGGAGTTCCTGCAACTGCGGCGGGACCGCGTGACGTTCGCCATGATGATCGGCATCCCCGTCATGCAGTTGTTCCTGTTTGGCTTCGCCATCAACACCGACCCGAAGCACCTGCTGACCGGTGTGATTGCTGCGGACCAGAGCGAGTTCACGCGCAGCTTTCTCGCTGCCATGCGCAACTCCGAGTACTTTGACGTGACCACCACGCTGCCCGATGAAACCGCTGGACGCGAGGCGCTGGCGAAAGGGCAGCTGCAGTTTGTTGTGTCCATCCCGCCGGATTTCACGCGCAAGCTGGTGCGTGGTGAAAAACCTTCTCTGCTGGTCGAGGCTGACGCCACGGACCCGGCCGCGACCGGCATGGCACTGGCCTCTGTTTCGCAGCTCGTGCAGAGCGTGGTTAGCAAGGACATGAAGGGCGCGTTGTCGCCGCTGGCCGGTGCGAATGGTGGCAACAGTAGCGGCAGCACACCGCCATTCGATGTGCGTCTGCACAAGCTCTACAACCCGGAAGGCATCACGCAATACAACATCATCCCCGGCCTGATCGGCACCATTCTCACCATGACGATGGTGATGATGACGGGCTTGGCCATGACCCGCGAACGCGAGCGCGGCACGATGGAAAACCTGCTTGCCACACCGGTGCGTCCGCTCGAGGTGATGACCGGCAAGATCGTGCCGTACATCTTCATCGGGCTGGTGCAACTGACGATCATTCTGGCCGCGGCGTACTTCGTTTTTCATGTGCCGTTTGTCGGCAGTGTGTGGATGGTCTACGTGGCGGCGCTGCTGTTTATCGTGGCCAGCTTGACCGTGGGGATCACGTTGTCGTCACTCGCGCAGAATCAGTTGCAGGCGACGCAGCTCACGTTTTTCTACTTCCTGCCGAGCATTCTGCTGTCGGGGTTCATGTTTCCGTTTGTGGGGATGCCTAAGTGGGCGCAGGTGATCGGTAATGCGTTGCCGATGACGTATTTCAACCGGCTCACGCGCGGGATCTTGCTCAAGGGGAATGGGTGGGTGGAGCTGTGGCCGAGTATTTGGCCGTTGATGGTGTTCACTGTCGTGGTGCTGGGGATTGCGTTGCGGTTTTATCGCAGGACGTTGGATTGAGGTGGGGCTATGCGGATGGTCTTTGGGTTGGATGGTGGTGGTGCATCCCGCGTTTCGTCCCCTGCCGGGGCCGACTCCCTTTCTTTGTCTTGCCAAAGAAAGGAAGCAAAGAAAGGCGCGCCCGAGATGGCGACCCATCCCTTGAATTTCCGTAACCGGGCGGCGACGGGAAAAACTCGCTTCGCTCAGACAGTTTCCCGTCTTGTTTCCGCCCGCTTACAGAAATTCAAGGCGCCATCTAGGGCAGGGTACGGCCACACCGTCTGGGTATATGCGTTGGCGTTTTTGCGGTTTGGGGTGGGGCGCGCGTCGGCTTTCACTGCTGCGTCTGCGGCGGCGCTGCTGATGAGCGGTTGTGCGGTTGGGCCGGACTTCAAGGTGCCGGCCGGGCCGGCTGCACCCGGCTATTCCGCGCAGCCTGTGGCGCGCGAGACCGCGTCCGCGCCGGTTGCTGGTGGCGAGGTGCAGCATCTGGCGGATGCGAATGTCCCGGCGGATTGGTGGCATCTGTTCCAATCGCCGGCGTTGGATACGCTGGTGGATGAAGCGCTGCGTGCAAGTCCGTCGGTGGCGCAGGCGGAAGCGCGTTTGCGGCAGGCGCAGGCGGAAGCCGAGGCGCAGTTCGGCTATGCGATGCCTTCTGTGGATGGCAGTGTGTCTGCGGTGCGCCAGCAGATCAATCCGGAGGCGTTTGGCTTCAACACGCCCAAGCCGGGGCCGTTTACCTTGTATTCGGCGTCGCTGTCGGTGTCGTATGCGCTCGATTTGTTTGGTGGCGTGCGCCGGGCGCTGGAGGCATCGCGTGCGCAGGTCGATACGCAACGCTATGAGCTGGAGGCCGCGCGCCTGTCGCTGGCGGGCAATGTGGTGACGACGGCGGTGCGGATTGCCGCGCTCGATGCGCAGATCGCGACCACGCAGCGGTTGGTGGCAGAGCAGCGCCAGCAGCTCGACATCACTGAGCGGCGGCTGAGCCTCGGCGGCGTTGCGCAAGTCGATGCGTTTTCGCAGCGCACGCTGGTCGCGCAGACCGACGCCACGTTGCCGCCGCTCCTGCAGCAGGCTGCGCAGCAGCGGCATCGGCTGTCGGTGTTGCTGGGCCGTGAGCCCGGCGGTGGGCTGCCGGCGTTGCCTACGCTCGACGCGCTGCATCTGCCCGACCCGCTGCCGCTGTCGCTGCCATCCACGCTCGCACAGCGCCGCCCCGACATCCGCGCCGCCGAAGCCATGTGGCACGAAGCCAGCGCCAACGTGGGCGTGGCCACGGCCAACCTGTTCCCGCGCATCACACTGTCCGCCGGCCTGGGTTCGGAAACGACCAGCTTCCGCAACGTGCTTGGCTCGGGATCGAGCATCTGGAACCTGGGCGCCGGGCTCACGCAGCCGATCTTCCACGGCGGCACCCTGCGCGCAAAAAAGCGCGAAGCCGAAGCCGCTTACGACGCAGCGGGTGCCGCGTATAAGCAGGCGGTATTGCAGGGCTTGCAGGAAGTCGCCGACGCACTGCATGCCGTGCACAACGATGCCCAAACACTGCAAGCAAGAGCGTTGGCAACCGACCAAGCGCAACAGACCCTACGCGCCGCAGAGGCGCGCCACGCTGCCGGTGGTATCAGCACGCTGGCGTTGCTCGACGCGCAACGCCAGGTCAACCAAGCCACGCTGCAACAGGTACAGAGTCGAGCGGATCGGCTGCTCGATTCCGCCGCACTCATGCAGGCACTGGGCGGCGGCTGGCAGTAAGAGAAACCAGACGGTGTCGCCAACATAAGCGCCCCGACGGTTTGGCCGTTTCCGCCCTAGATGGCGCCTTGAATTTCTGTTGCAGAGAGGAAAAAGGAAGGGAAACTGTTTGAGCGAAGCGAGTTTTTCCCTTCCCCTCTCTGCGACATCAATTCAAGGGGAAGTCGCCATCTCGGGCGCGCCTTTCTTTGCTTACTTTCTTTGGCAAGACAAAGAAAGTGAGTCAGCCCCGGCAGGGGATGAAACAACGGGTGGACCCAAAGCGCAAAGAACTAAACTACCCCCGCCCGCAACAGGCGTTGCTGGTAAGCCTGCAAATGCGCAAACGCCACCCGCAGCAGCGAAACATCAACGCCCAACGCCCGCCCCCGCCGCAACATATCCCCCACGATATGGTCAGCTTCAACGCGGCCACCGTTCTCCAGATCCCGCAGCATCGACGCCGTCAGCGGTGAGCCCGCCTGCGTCAGCACATTCACACCCCGCTCACGCGCCTGCGGCCGAATCCGATACCCCGACGCCGCCGACACCGCCTCGCAACTCGCAAACATCGCTTCATTCAGCGCGCGGCCCTCGTCGGTAGCCACGATCTCGCCCACCGTCGCCCGCATCAGGCATGTCATCGCCGCCAGCGACGTCAGGAAGACGAACTTCTCCCACATGTCCTGCATGACGTTTTCCGCCAGCACAGAGTCGAACTGCGCCGTGGCAAACACGTCGCGAATGGCCTCGGTACGCTCGCGCGGCGCGTGCGGTGTGCGTTCGCCAAAGGTGATCGAGTGCATCGCAGCACCTTGCCCATTGCTCAGGTGCAGCACGGCACCATCGGGCGCGGTGGTTGCGCTGATGTGGCACAGCCCGCCCAGCACGCGCGATTCCCCGAACGCCGCGTCAAGCCGGTCCAGATGCGCCAGCCCGTTGAGCACCGGCAGCACCACCGTGCGTTCACCCACCACCGGGCGAATCGCCGTGATGGCATCTTCCAGGTCATAGGCCTTGCAGCTCAGCAGCACGAGATCGGCATGGCCCCAGGCTGCTGCCTGGTCGGCGGTGATGAGTTGCACCGGCAACTGCGCATCACCGTGCGGGCTGCGGATCACGAGACCGTGCGCGCGCAGCCGCTCTGCACGCGCAGGGCGTACGAGAAAGGTCACGTCCGCACCCGCCTGGGCGAGCCGCCCACCGAAATAGCCGCCGGTACCACCGGCACCCAGCACCAGAATCCGCATCGTCGTCTCCGTAGGGAAAAAGGAATCAAACGATTCTAGGCCGGTTCGCCCGACCCTGCAGAGGGCGCCCCGCGCGCGCTAAAATGCTGATTTTCCTCACGATTTGACGCCCGTTCGGCCATTATTCAGCGCTGGCGGGGTCGAGATGCCATGACGTTCTCCAATAATTTTCACCGCCTCGAAACCCGCCTGCAGTCGGCGGCCGGTCGCGCCATCGGCGACTTCAAGATGATCGACGATGGCGACACCATCCTCGTGTGCCTGTCCGGCGGCAAGGATTCGTACACGATGCTGTCGGTGCTGATGGCGCTGCAGAAGCGCGCGCCGGTCAACTTCAAGCTGATCGCGATGAACCTCGATCAGAAGCAGCCCGGCTTCCCGGAAGACGTGCTGCCCGCGTACCTGAAAAAGGTGGGTGTGGAATATGTGATCGTCGAGGCGGACACGTATTCGATCGTCAAAGAGAAGGTGCCCGAGGGCAAGACCACGTGCTCGCTGTGCTCGCGCCTGCGCCGTGGCGTGATCTACCGCACGGCCAAGGAACTGGGCGCCAACAAGATCGCGCTGGGCCACCACCGCGACGACATCGTCAACACGTTCTTCCTGAACATGTTCTTCGGCGGCAAGATGAAGGCGATGCCGCCCAAGCTGGCCACCGACAACGGCGACCACGTCGTCATCCGTCCGCTGGCCTA
The DNA here is from genome assembly GCF_051904805.1 of Ralstonia sp. 25C. Taxonomy (NCBI): domain Bacteria; kingdom Pseudomonadati; phylum Pseudomonadota; class Betaproteobacteria; order Burkholderiales; family Burkholderiaceae; genus Ralstonia; species Ralstonia sp. 25C. The sequence continues at coordinate 2,353,950 of NZ_CP196737.1, forward strand.
CTGCGCAGAAAAGGACATCGCCTCCTACGCCCGCGCGATGGAGTTCCCGATCATCCCATGCAACCTGTGCGGCTCGCAGGAGAACCTGCAGCGCAAGAAGGTCAAGGAGATGCTGCTGGAATGGGAGCGCCAGAACCCGGGCCGCATCGACAACATCTTCGCGTCGCTGCAGAACGTCGTGCCGTCGCACCTGGCCGATACCGACCTGTTCGACTTCAACGGCCTGACCACCGGCCTGGCGAAGATTGGTGAGGACTCGCTGTTCGGCCAGACCGCTTACGACCAGGCACCGCTGGTGTTCGCGGGCTCGCATGACGACCGCATCGAGTTCGTGCGCTTTGAGCGTAACGCGGAGCGCAAGCCGGCCGACGCACCCGCCGCAAGCTGAGCGCAACGCGCCTGGCCGGGCCCGCCATGGTGTCCGCCATCCGCCTGACCAGCCGGCGGGCTAACCAGCCCGGTCATGGCGCAATTGCAACAATTCGACCGTTTGGCCGGTTCTGGGGGAGGGTGGGCCCCATGCTAAAATTTTTACATGTGTCTTATCCGCCGCAAAGGCGCTATGCAAAAGGGTTTGCGGGCGGTTTGGCTTCTCTGAGAAGAGGGTCGCGGACACGCGCCGCAGGCCATCGCTTCGCGTCACTTTAGGAATCTCCTTGTGAATATCGTCATCCTGGCCGCAGGCATGGGCAAACGCATGCGCTCCGCCCTGCCGAAAGTGCTGCACCCCCTGGCAGGCAAACCGTTGCTGGCCCACGTGATTGAAACCGCGCGTTCCATGTCGCCGACGCGGCTGGTGGTGGTGGTCGGCCACGGCGGCGATCGGGTGCGCGAGATGGTTGGCGCGCCGGACATCACCTTTGCCACGCAAGACCAGCAACTGGGTACCGGCCATGCCGTCATGCAGGCCGTCGACCAGCTCGACGAGAGCGTGCCTACCCTCGTGCTCTACGGCGATGTGCCGCTGACCCGCGCCGAGACGCTCAGCGCGCTCGTCGGCGCCGCAGGCAATGACCACCTGGGTGTGCTGACCGTGCACCTGGGCGACCCGACCGGCTACGGCCGCATCGTGCGCGACGCCGCCGGCCGCATCACCCGCATCGTCGAGCAGAAGGACGCCAACGAAACGCAACTGGCCATTCACGAGGTCAACACGGGCATCCTGGTGTGCCCCACGGGCAAGCTCAAGCACTGGCTCGCCACGCTGTCCAACAACAACGCCCAAGGTGAGTACTACCTGACCGACGTGATCGAGCGCGCCGCCACTGAAGGCGTGGCCATCACCTCGGCCCACCCGCTGGCCGAGTGGGAAACGCTGGGCGTGAACAGCAAGGTGCAGCTGGCGGAGCTTGAGCGCATTCACCAACGCAACCTCGCGCAGCAACTGCTGGAAGACGGCGTGACGCTCGTCGACCCGGCGCGCATCGACGTGCGCGGCAAGCTCACGTGCGGCCGCGACGTGGTGATCGACGTCAACTGCATCTTCGAGGGCAACGTCACGCTGGGCGATGGCGTGCGCATCGGCGCCAATGCGGTGATCCGCGATGCGGCCATCGACGCCGGCGCCGAGATCCTGCCGTTCTGCCACATCGAACAAGCCAAGGTGGGCGCCGATTCGCGTATCGGCCCGTACGCGCGCCTGCGCCCGGGCACCGAACTGGCTGAAGACGTGCACATCGGCAACTTCGTCGAGGTGAAGAACAGCCAGGTCGCGGCGCACAGCAAGGCCAACCATCTTGCCTATGTGGGCGATGCGACGGTCGGCTCGCGTGTGAACATCGGTGCCGGCACGATCACCTGCAACTACGACGGCGCGAACAAGTTCCGCACCATCATCGAGGACGACGCCTTCATCGGCTCGGACTCGCAGCTCGTGGCACCGGTGCGCGTGGGCAAGGGCGCCACGCTGGGCGCCGGCACCACGCTGACCAAGGATGCGCCCGAGGGCAAGCTGACGGTGTCGCGTGCTCGGCAGGTCACCATCGACAGTTGGCAGCGCCCAGTGAAGCAGAAGAAAGCAGGCTGACAGAGGGTCTCCTGCGCCGAACAGCGGATGCCGCTGTGGCACATGAGCATCGATACTGAAATACCGAGTGCGGCGCACATTGACGATGCGGCCACGCTCCAACCGGAGAAATCAACATGTGCGGTATCGTTGGCGCGGTTTCCACGCGCAATATCGTTCCCGTCCTGATCGAAGGGCTGCGCCGTCTGGAATACCGCGGCTATGACTCGTGCGGTGTGGCCGTGCAACGCGATGGCCAGCTCGAGCGCGCCCGCACCGTGTCGCGCGTGGCCGATCTCGACACGCAGGCGCAGACCAGCCACCTGGACGGCGCCATCGGCATCGCCCACACCCGCTGGGCCACGCACGGCAAGCCGGACACCGTCAACGCGCACCCGCATTTCTCGGGCGACACCATCGCCCTGGTGCACAACGGCATCATCGAGAACTACGAAGCGCTGCGTGACGAGCTCAAGGCCGTCGGCTACGGTTTTGAATCGCAGACGGACACGGAAGTGGTCGCGCACCTGATCCACCAGGCCTACACGTACCCGAGCAGTGCCACGCGTGGGGACCTGTTCGCTTCGGTGCGTGCGTCCGTCAAGCGCCTGCATGGGGCGTATGCGATTGCCGTGTTCGCGCGTGACAACCCCGACGTGGTGGTGGGCGCGCGCGCTGGCTCGCCGCTGGTGGTGGCGATTGGCGAGAACGAAACCTTCCTCGCTTCCGACGCGCTGGCCGTGGCCGGCACCGCCAGCCGCATGGCCTACCTGGAAGAAGGCGACGTGGTGGAGATCACGCGCGAAGGCTTTACCGTGGCCGATGTGCACGACCGCATCGTCGAGCGTGAAGTGAAGGAAGTGGGCGGCTATGCTGCCGCCGTGGAACTCGGGCCGTTCCGCCACTTCATGCAGAAGGAAATTTTCGAGCAACCGCGCGCTCTGGGCGACACGCTCGAAGGGGTGCAAGGCTTTGCGCCCGACCTCTTTGGCCCGCGTGCTGCTGAAATCCTGCCCAAGATCGACAGCGTGCTGATCCTGGCCTGCGGCACCAGCTACTACTCGGGCTGCACGGCCAAGTACTGGTTGGAATCGATCGCCAAGATCCCCACCCAGGTGGAAGTCGCCAGCGAATACCGCTACCGCGAGACGGTGCCCAACCCGAACGCGCTGGTCGTCGTGATCTCGCAATCGGGCGAAACCGCCGACACGCTGGCCGCGCTGCGCCACGCCCGCGAGCTGGGCCACACGCACACGCTGGCCGTGTGCAACGTGGGCACCAGCGCCATGGTGCGCGAGACCGAGCTCAAGTTCCTTACGCGCGCCGGCACCGAGATCGGCGTGGCGTCCACCAAGGCCTTCACCACGCAACTGGCTGCGCTGTACATGCTGGCGCTGACGTTTGCCAAGCTGCGCGGCCATCTGAACACCGAGCAGGAAGAGGATGCATTGCGCCACCTGCGCCACCTGCCGTCAGCACTGAATGCCGTGCTGGCGCTGGAGCCGCAGATCATCGCGTGGTCGGAAGAATTTGCCCGCCGCGAGAACGCGCTGTTCCTGGGTCGTGGCCTGCACTACCCGATCGCCCTGGAAGGCGCGCTCAAGCTCAAGGAAATCTCGTACATCCACGCCGAGGCGTACCCGGCGGGTGAACTGAAGCACGGCCCGCTGGCGCTGGTGACCGACGAGATGCCGGTGGTGACGGTGGCCCCGAACGATGCGTTGCTGGAAAAGCTGAAGTCCAATATCCAGGAAGTGCGTGCGCGCGGCGGCAAACTGTACGTGTTTGCCGACGCGGATACGCACATCCAGTCCAGCGATGGGATTCAGGTGATCCGCATGCCGGAGCACTATGGCCAGCTCTCGCCGATCCTGCACGTGGTGCCGCTGCAATTGCTGGCGTATCACACCGCGCTGGCGCGTGGCACGGACGTCGACAAGCCGCGTAATCTGGCCAAATCGGTCACGGTGGAATAAGCAAAAAAGCCAGGCAGATCGCCTGGCTTTTTTATTCGCCACGGGCAGGTGCTCCCTCAGTGCACTCGGATGTTCTGGATGTGCGGTGTGAGCTTGCTTACGAACAGCTGCGCATCCTTGAAGTCCTGTTCCTGCAAGGGCACGTCCAGCTCGTGCACCTTCTGCCCAGGGCCGGCCACCAGCCCGGCTTCCTTGCTCTGGCCGTTGTGCTGCTGCGCGGCAACCAGCGTGCCCTTGGCATCGACGACGACGGTGATCTTCATACCATCCCCCCACCTTGAAGGTTGTGCCAGCAGACGCCTGGCCCCTGGTTCGTGATGGACACGAAATACGTCGTGTGTCCGGCGTTGTCCTTCTCCTTGCGTTGATCGTTGGCCAGGTGCACGGCGCCGGAGTTGGGCGTCTTGATATCGGCGCTGGCGAACTGCGTGCCGAAGTCTTCTCCGTTGTTCCGGGTGTACCACCAGTGCGCCGTCTGGCCGGGGTTGAGCAGTGTCAGTGGTCCTACATTGTTAAAGGCCATAAAACCACCCTAATACGAGTTAGAGGAAATGAATGAGAATGCGCCACCAAAATGGGCGCACGGTTTTGCAATCCAATGAAATGTCCCCCTTTGTTGTTGGTTATCAATGCAGGCATGCGTTGATTGCCTGAATTAAGTGTGTGCCTAATATTGGAGTGCGAAGCGCGAAAAGCCTGATCCCTCAATACGCTGGAGGGAGAGAAACTGCGGGCTGTTGGTAAATTCGAGCTTCAGCGTAGGTCGACGCTGGAAAATCTTCAATGCATGCCGCTGTGAAGTTTTCTTTGATCTCGCGTGGATGGAATTAAAAAAACGGCATGCAGTTTTTGTGCGCGTCGTGATCTCGGCACACGCGTATCCATATCGGGTGCCGGGTGTTTCAGGCGTGTGCGCCGATGGCGTGCCTCGTATCCTTCCGGCACGCGCATGCCGGAAGGCAACGGGCGCATCGACCGCCGATATTCCGGGAGACGCCGCCGTGTTCTACTTCTTCAAGCAATACGACGACTCTTTCGTGACTGTTCCGCTCACCGCAAAGCCTTACGTGGCAGCAACTGGAACGCTTTCATTTTCCGTTTGCCCCGCAGTGGAGAATCCCGTCCGATGTGAGGGTGAAATCGGTGATGTGTGCCCAGCCGCTGAGGGCGGCCGGGCGTTACTCTGCGTCGCTTGGCGGGGTGCCGGTGCGAAATTTGAAACGCTCTCGTTTCCTCAGTTCAATTCAGCACGCGCCCGTCCCGGCCAATGATGCCGATATCAACGTAGCGCGAGCCTTCGAACTGCGACGGCCCGTAATGTAAATCGAAGTCGCCCAGATCGAACGGCCCGCGCGTCTGCAGGGCTGTTCGAATGGCTTCTCCGGTCACGGGGCCGTTGACCTTGCGCAGCGCCTCCACGAACAGCTTGGCCGACGCATAACCCTCCAGCGCTGTCGTCGATTTGGCCAGATCCGGGCGGCCGGCCGCCGTCATGTCGGCGATGAAGGCACGCGCCAATTTGGTATTGCGCTTGGCCAGCGCCGGCATCACCTCTGCGATGCAAACACCCCGCGCCAGATCCGGGCTCGATGCGTGCACCAGTTCGTCGGCCGATGGGGTGGAATCGGTCGTCACCACCGCATTGCCGCCGCGCTCGCGGTAGGCCCGCAGGAAGCCGCCGATGTTCACGCTGTCAGAGAACATCAACACCACGTCAGCCTCAGCTTTCAGCACGGTTTCTGCGAGCTTGTTCAGCGTCGCTGCATCCATCGTCTTGGTCGCCAGGGGTACCGTCAGCACAGGCTTGAGCCCTAGGGATTGCATGGCGGCCGTGCTCTTGTTCAGCCCATCCTCGCCAAAGGCATCGCCCTGGTGCAACACGGCAATACGCTTGCCGCCCAGTACTACGCTCTGCCGCACCATCTGCTCGGCTTCCGCCTTGAGGCCCGCGCGTACATAGAAGACCCACTTGTTGTCTGCGCTCTGGCGCACCTGCGTGGACGATACGATGGCGCCGAGCACCGGTGTCCGGTTGGTCTCCAGAACGCCGCTCTTGATCAGCGTGGCGGTGCGCGCAGACCCGTAGTAGTTCAGCAGGGCAGCCGGATGATGCTGGCGGATCACGTCGCCTGTGCGTTGCGCCGCAGTGTCCAAGTTGCTCGATCCGTTGATCGTGACCACCTTGATGGTGTGCCCATTCACGCCACCCGCCTCGTTGACCTTGCGCAGGTACAACTCCGCTGCGTCCGCCGTGGCGCGCGTTGACGGCTCCACGGACCCCTCCAGCGGCAGCACCTGGGCCACCGTCACAACATCGGCGACGGCCTGGGCCGACAGGAATACGGTTGCCACAGCCCCTAGCATGGCAAAGCGTTTCATCTTCATTATTGTTATCACCTAAAAAAGCGCCGGCGCATGCCGGCAAGAGCGGGAACGCGTACCGCCGTGTCTCAAATGGCGGTCACGATTGGGACCCTGTCGACGACGTCCGCCCAGCCTCGATGATTTCTAGTGTGGCCAGTACTTCCGTCCGTGTTTGCCCAGCGTTCGTCACGAACGCGCACCCGGTGGGTACCCCGATGATGGCGACATCGGATTCCTCCGCGTCGTGATGGTCGGCACGTGCTCGTGCGCACGCCGGTAACGACGACAGGGCCGTGGATATTGGAGGGGTTTGAGTCACCTGCTCAATGCACCAAAATGTTGATTGGCAGGCGCGTTCCATCTGCTGTTGCGCTCCTGCCTCCGTGTGCGTCGAGACAAAATCGAGGAGGCGGTCTACCCCCGCGTTTGAAGCGGATACGGCCTGGGTGCTGGACGGTATGCTTGCTTGCGCATTGATGATCGACGTTTCTGGAGCCCCTGGCATGTTCAACTTTTTCAGCAAGATCGTCCTGCTCGCCGTCTATGGCGTGGCACTGGCCAGTTACATGACAGCGCTGCCACTGTCGCCAAATGCCATCGATTGGGTGCGCATCGTGGCCGGAGTGCTGGTGGCCGTGCACCTGCTGGAAGTGGTCTTCTGCTTCAAGAAGGTCGCGCTGTACAAGGGGCCGCTGCTGGGCAGCGTGCTGCTGACCCTGCTGTTCGGCTTCCTGCACTCGAAGCCGATGGCCGATGCAGCACGCGGGTCTATGCGCTCCTAGCCACGGTCGCCGCAGAGTCCTACTCTAATTCCAGTCAACGTTGGCGGACTCTTGTGCTGCGGCACAGCATTGTTGATGGATAGGGCGGAGAAAACGGCGTTTGTTTTTGCTGGCGGTGGCAGTCTGGGCGCCATCGAGGCCGGTATGCTGCGCGAGCTGGTGGCCTGGGGCGTGGTGCCAGACATGGTGATCGGCGCCTCTGCCGGGGCCATCAATGCGGCGTTCTTTGCGTGCAACCCGCACGCAGCCGGCACCGCGCAGCTTGAGGCGCTATGGCGCAGCGTTCGGCGTGCCGACGTGATGCCGTGGTCGTGGCGCGCGATGCTGGGCATGTTGGGCGGCAAGCGCGCGCACCTGGTGGAGGCCTCGGGCCTGCAGCGACTGCTCACGCGGCACTTTGCGCAGGCGCTGCTCGAGACGGCTACGCTGCCGCTGCATGTCATTGCCACCGACATGCATACCGGGGCCGAAGTGGTGCTGTCCTCCGGCCAGATCGTGCAGGCGGTGCTGGCCAGCGCGGCCATCCCCGGTGTGTTTCCGCCGGTGCGCATTGGCGAGCAACTCCTCATCGATGGCGGTGTCGCCAACAACACGCCGATCTCCGCCGCCATCCGGCTGGGTGCCACGCGCGTGGTAGTGCTGCCGGCGGGGTTTGCCTGTGCAGACCGGCGCGCCCCGCGCAGCGCCATCGAGCACGCGCTCAATGCGCTGTCGCTATTGGTGGCTCGGCAGCTCGTGCAGGACTTGGAGCGCTGGGCGGGGCAAGTGCCCATCACCGTGGTGCCGCCGCTGTGTCCGCTCGACATCTCGCCGTATGACTACACCCGCTGCCCGGAGCTGATCGACCGCGCCGCCGCCGCTACCGCCGCATGGTTGGCCGCCGGTGGTCTGGCTGCCACGGGTGTCCCAGGCGCCTTGCGCGAACACCATCACGATGCCGGCCATCCGAGTTGCACTGCAGATGTGCTGTCTGCTGACTAGCCGTCAGCCCGCACGCGCGCCCAATCCAACCCAAAGCGCGCGAGATACTTGCGCAGCCGATCCGCGTCATTCACTTTCGCCTTCTCGGTGCGCGACACGTCGAAGAGCTGCCGCCCTGCGTCCGACAACGACGTCGACGTGCGGCATACGGCAATCACGTTTTCCAGTTGCATGCGGTCGAACAGGTCGATCGAAGCAACCTCGTCGCCGAGCAGGTCAGTGAGGGCGCCGTCGTCGTCCGCCGAAGCGGGTTCGGCCCACGTGCGCTGCAGGCGCGCGATTTCGTCCGCCACATCGGCTTCGGTGATACGGCCGCCCTCAGCCAGCGTCGCCAGCCGCGTGACGGAGGCCGACAGCTCGCGGAAGTTGCCCGTCCAGCGTGCCTGCGGCGAGGTGACGAACTTCAGATAGATACGCCGCGCCTCGGTGTGGAAGCGCACCTGTTCACCGTGCTCGCGGGCAAAGCGCGCCAGCTCGAAATCGAGGTTCGGCTCCAGGTCTTCCGGGCGATCGGCCAAGCCGGGCAGATCGAAGGTCCACAGGTTGATCCGCGCGTATAAGTCTTCGCGAAAGCGGCCTTCCGCCACCCACTGCCGCAGGTCGCGCACCGTGCCGGCGATGAGCTGGAAATCGCTCTCCACTTCGCGGTCGCTGCCGAAGGGCAGGAAGCGCTTCTCTTCGATGGCCTTGAGCAGCATGGCTTGCTCATCCGGGCCCAGTTCGCCGATTTCGTCGAGGAACAGCAAGCCGCCGTCCGCGCTGCGCAGCAGGCCCGCGCGCTCGGTCTGCGCACCGGTGAAGGCGCCCTTCACGTGGCCGAAGAGGGCGGACATCGCGCTGTCGCCGCGCAGCGTGGCGCAGTTCACCTCGACAAAGCGGCCGGCGAGTTGATGGCGCGCCTTCTTCATCTCGTACACCCGGCGTGCGAGGAACGACTTGCCCGCGCCCGTCGGCCCGAACAGCAGCATCGGCGCCTTCGAGCGCGACGCCACGCGCTCGATCTGCTCGATCATCCGATTGAACGCCGGGTTGCGCGTGGCAATGCCCGACTTCAATAGCGAGACGGTGTCTTCCCGCTCACGCGCAAAGCGCGTGGCGATCTTGTCGTAGCGCGACAGGTCCAGGTCGATGACGCTGTAGCTGCCCGCCGTGTTGCCGAGCTCCTTCTTGCGCGGCGGCGCAGTCTGGATCAGTTGCGCCGGCAGGTAGCGCGCCTCAGCCAGCAAGAACCAGCAGATCTGCGCGACGTGCGTGCCGGTGGTGATGTGGATGAGGTAGTCCTCGGCCTCGGTGTCGAAGGCGTAGCCGCGCGTGAAGTCGTGCAGCGTGCTGTAGACCTCTTCGAAATCCCACGGGTCGCGCAATGCGATTTCGACGCTACGGACTTCGGTTTCGGGCGATACGGCCGCGATGTCATCGCGCAGGCGCTCGAACAGGCTGCGGCTGCGCGCGTCGTGCAGCAACTCCAACCTGTGGATAACGAGGTCGTCTTGCTGACACAGGCCCACGGTGGGCCGCCAGCGCTCCCAACGCTGGGCGCCCTTGCCCACGTAGTCGAGCGTGGTGCCCACGAAGCCGATGGCGACGGTTTTGCGCATACAGAAGTGCTATCCAAAAAGATAAATCAATATATCAATGGATCGTATTTTCAGGAAGTCTGGCGTGCCTACATCTGCGGTCGCCCTCCGTAAATCCAATGAAATCAATGGGATAGGTTGATATGCGGCCGGCATGAAGTGACCTGGCATACCCATTGCACTAGAGAAGGCATCAACAACACAACGCGAGATGCCAAATGGCTAACCAGCAACTGTTCCAGACCTTGCTCGCGAAGACGGTCCAGGCGAATGCGACCGACGCGATCAACCAGTCAGGCGCCCCGGCGTATGCGCTATCGCCCCAGCACCAGCTGGCGCAACTGGCGATGACGGGCTGCCTGAACCACACCTTCTACGCTTCGGCCGAGACGCAACTGGCCGACGTGCTGCAACTGGCGCAGCAAGTGGACGACGCCTTCATCGCCAAGACCGCGGTGTACAGCCGCGAGCGCGGCCTGATGAAGGACATGCCGGCCCTGCTGACCGCCGTGCTGGCGGCCAAGGGCAGTGCGCTGCTGCCGACGGTGTTCAGCCGCACGATCGACACCGGCAAGATGCTGCGCAATTTCGTGCAGATCGTGCGCAGCGGCGCCGCCGGTCGCAAGTCGCTCGGCAGCCGCCCGAAGAAGCTCGTGCAGACGTGGCTGAACACCGCCACGGAAGCGCAACTGCTGCAGGCTGCCGTGGGCAACGCGCCGTCGCTGGCGGATGTCGTGAAGATGGTGCACCCGAAGCCGGCGGAAGCCTGGCGCGCAGCCTTCTTCGCGTGGCTGATCGGCAAGCCGCACGACGCTGCACAACTGCCGCCGCTGACGCGAGAGCTGTGTGCGTTTCGCGCCGGTGAGTCGAAGGCGTTGCCGGACGTGCCGTTCCAACTACTGACCAATGCGCCGCTGAACGCCGCGCAATGGGTGGTGTTGTCGCAGCGCATGGGTTGGCACGCGCTGCGGATGAACCTGAATACGCTGGCTCGCCAGGGTGCATTCAGCCTGCCGGGCGTGACGAAGCGTGTGGCGGCGCGTCTGGCCGATGCGGCGCAGGTGCGCAAGGCGCGTGTGTATCCGTACCAACTGCTGGCGGCTTATCGCTCGGCAGTGGACCCGGTGCCGCTGGCGGTGCGTGAAGCGCTGCAGGACGCGCTCGATGTCTCGCTGGCCAACGTGCCGAAGCTGGAGGGCAACGTGGTCGTGTGTCCGGACGTGTCCGGCTCGATGGGCAGCCCGGTGACGGGCTGGCGACAAGGCGCGACTTCGGTCGTGCGCTGTATCGACGTGGCTGCGCTGGTGGCGGCCGCCATCCTGCGCTCGCATCCGAAGGCGCGTGTGCTGCCGTTCGAGCAGCGTGTGGTGGATGTGCGTCTGAACGCCCGCGATTCGGTCATGACCAATGCCGACAAGCTGGCGGCCATCGGTGGCGGCGGTACCAACTGCTCCGCCCCGCTGGCCAAGCTGGTGGCCGAGCGTGCCAAGGTCGATGTGGTGATCCTGGTGTCGGACAACGAGTCGTGGGTCGACGCCACGCGCCACGGTGCCACTCAGACGATGCTGCAGTGGGACTTGCTGAAGCTGCGTAACCCGCAAGCCAAGCTGGTCTGCATTGATCTGCAGCCATACGGCACCACGCAGGCGATGGAGCGTGAGGACATCCTCAACGTCGGCGGTTTTGGCGATGCGGTGTTCGACGTGATCGCACAGTTTGCGTCTGGCAGTTTTGGTGCCGGCCACTGGGTCGAGGCCATCGAGGCGACGGTGCTGTAGGCCGTCATGTGATGAACAACAACGTTTTACCGGCGCGTTACGAATGCTGAAGAGCTTGTCCTGACGCGCCAGGTGCGAATGCCTGCGGGTGTACATCGGTATCTAGTCGGTTCGAACCCGACCCGCGCGAAAGCGTGAGACCACTCGCTCCCCTAGTCGCACCACCTTTTGTTTTTTCGGCGAATGCCGGCGGAACTACATCCTGTCACGATCGAGGTCGCGGGTTCGAATCCCGCTGGTCCCAAATCAGGGGGACCGTAGCTCAGTGGATAGAGCGCGAGTTTCGCCAACTTTAGTCGCCGACCCTAATGCAACGCTCGATGTCACTGCGAATGCGACATCGGGCCCCATAATGAAAAGAACGCAAGCAACGAAAGATCATGAGCAAGTACAACACCCTCCACGTCGATAACGGCGCCGACATCAAGCTCTGGACCAACGGCGTGCCGGTAGAAGATGACGCCCGTAAGCAGCTGATGAACACGGCCAAGATGCCGTTCATCTTCAAGCACCTGGCGGTGATGCCGGACGTGCACCTGGGTAAGGGTTCGACCATCGGGAGCGTGATTCCGACCGAGGGCGCGATCATCCCGGCGGCCGTGGGCGTGGATATCGGCTGCGGAATGATGGCCGCGCGCACGACGCTGACGGCCGCAGACTTGCCGGACAACCTGCACGGCCTGCGTAGCGCCATCGAAGCCGCGGTGCCGCACGGCCGTACGCCGGGTCCGCGCGATAAGGGTGCCTGGAACACGCCGCCGGAAACGGTCAACGCCATGTGGGGTGAGTTGGTCGACGGCTTCAAGCGCATCACCGACAAGTACCCGAAGCTGAACAAGACGAACAACCATAAGCACCTGGGAACGCTGGGTACGGGTAACCACTTCATCGAGGTCTGCCTGGATGAAGAACAACGCGTCTGGTTCATGCTGCACTCGGGTTCGCGCGGCGTGGGTAACGCGATCGGCAACCTGTTCATTGAGCTGGCGCAGGCCGATATGCGACAGCACATCGCCAACCTGCCGGATCGTGACCTGGCGTACTTTGAAGAAGGCAGCCAGCACTTCGACGACTACGTTGAAGCTGTGGGCTGGGCGCAGGACTACGCACGCCGCAACCGCGCCACGATGATGCAGAACGTGATCGCTGCCGCGCGCAAGGTCATCACCAAGCCGTTCGCGGCGGACGTGGAAGCGGTGAACTGTCACCACAACTACGTGCAGCGCGAAACCCACTTCGGGCGCGATGTGCTGGTCACGCGTAAGGGCGCGGTATCGGCGCAGAAGGGACAGCTCGGGATCATTCCGGGTTCGATGGGCGCGAAGAGCTTCATCGTGCGCGGGCTGGGTAACGAAGAGGCTTTCTGCTCGTGCAGCCACGGTGCGGGCCGTACGATGAGCCGCACGCAGGCCAAGAAGCGTTTCACGGTCGACGACCAGATTCGCGCCACGGCCCACGTGGAATGTCGTAAGGATGCCGACGTGATCGACGAGATCCCGATGGCCTACAAGGACATCGACCACGTGATGGCAGCGCAGGCGGATCTGGTGGAGATCGTGCATACGCTGCGCCAGGTGGTGTGTGTGAAGGGGTGAGGCTAATGAACATGCTAGAGAGCTTGGAGGATCGTGATCACCAAGCGTTGCGTCAGCGGTTGTGGGCGGCCGGCTCCGTTTTTGATTTCAAGCTCTACCGGATGCCAGGGCACACCGCGCTTAGAGAAGAAACGCATCGCCAAGTGCTCGCGGGTCTGTTCGACGAAGTCGCAACGGACCTCAGGAAGCATCGAGCCAAAGTGATTGCCGAGCACCCGGAATACGCCTCGTACGAATGGCCCGAATTGGTCGTTGATCTGCCTGCTGCGCGGCCGGTGAAACTCGGCCACGACAAGGTGGTTGAATTGACCGAAGCGGGTGGACCTCTAGAGCAAGCGTTTTTGGTTCCACCCTATTCGACGACGCTGAAGGTCGCGGATTTTCGCGAATGGCTGGCGATGCTTGGTTTGTTGGCAGACGAGGAGGTCGAGGTTTTCGACTGGGTCGGCAATCCTGACGAGGAGCCTGAACGCAGCAACTGGAGCAGCTATTTCGATGCGGGCAAGGAGTGGTGGGGCATCTGGTGCTTGACCGTGTACAACGCACGACGCGGCACAGTCTGTGCACTGGCGGCGAGCACCTCCGACTGAGTGTCGCGAGCGACGACGTCTTGCGTTTGCTGAACAAGGTGTCTCGATACCAACAAGAAGAACAAACCATGAACACCCAACTACAACTACAACGACAACAAGAACAACGAGCAGCACAACCCGCCGCATGCATCGAACTCGACGGCGCACAAGGCGAGGGCGGCGGGCAAATCCTCCGCACGGCGCTCACGCTGTCCATGCTGACGGGCACCCCGTTCCAGATCGAGAACATCCGCGCCAAGCGTTCCAAGCCGGGTTTGCTGCGCCAGCATCTGACCGCCGTGCAGGCGGCGGTGGAGATCAGTGGCGCCACGGTGGAAGGCGCAGAAGCGGGCTCGCAGACGCTGCGTTTCACGCCCGGCGCCATCCGCGGTGGCGACTACCGCTTCGCCATTGGCACAGCCGGTAGCTGCACGCTGGTGCTGCAGACGATCCTGCCTGCACTGTGGTTTGCCGATGCGCCAAGCACCGTGTCGGTGAGCGGCGGCACGCACAACCGCGCAGCGCCCCCGGTCAACTTCCTCATCCGCGCATGGTTGCCGCTGATGGCACGGATGGGCATGACGCAGACGCTTGCGCTCAAGCGCCACGGCTTCTACCCGGCGGGCGGCGGTGAGGTGGTGGCGACGGTCACGCCGTGTGCGGGTGCGTTGCACGCGCTGCATCTGACGGAGCGCGGTGCGCAGCAGGCGCTGCGTGCCGAAGGCATCGTTGCCGGCGTGCGCGGCGGTGTCGCGCGGCGCGAGCTGGATACGCTCGGTCGCTTGGTCCCCGGTATCGAAGGCACGGTGCGTGACCTCGGCAACGCAGAAGGCCCCGGCAACGCGCTGGTGCTGGACATCGTGCACGAGCACGTCACCGAGGTCTTCACCGGCTTTGGTGAACGTGGCGTGACGGCAGAAACGATCGGCCAGCAAGTCGCGCACGCGGCACAGCGCTATCTGCAGAGCACGGCGGCCGTCGACGAGTACCTTGCCGATCAGCTCGTGTTGCCGATGGCGCTGGCCGGTGCCGGAAGCTTGACGGTGGTGGAGGCCTCATCGCATCTGCTCACCAACATCGGCGTGATCGAGAAATTCCTGCCGGTGGAAGTGGACGTGCGCCCGCTGGAGTCCGGCGCCGTGCACGTCGAGGTACGTTGAGCGCGCTGCGTTTCCGCTTCAGTCCTTGTCTTTGTGCACCGGAAACAGCGCCGACAACACCTGCCGCGCGGTTCCGCGCAGCACGCCGCTGGCGTCCGGGTCGCCATACGCCAGCGCCGTCGCAAAGTTGCGCGCCTGCTGCAGCGTGACGTGTGGCGGCAGCGGCGGCACGTCGGGGTCGGTCTTTACCTCCAGCACAACGGGGCACTCCGCAGCGAGTGCTTCCTCCCACGCGCCGGCCACTTGGTCCGGGTTGTCGACATACAGCCCCTTCAAGCCGATCAACTCCGCAAAGCGGTGATACGGCACGTCGGGGATGTCCTGTGACGCCGGAAACTTCGGGTCGCCTTCCATCACGCGCTGCTCCCAGGTGACTTCATTCAAGTCTTGGTTGTTCAGGACCATGCAGATCCACTTGGGCGATTTCCAGCGCTTCCAATACTTCGCCACGGTGATCAGCTCGGCCATGTTGTTCATCTGCATGGCGCCGTCGCCCACCAGTGCGATGACGGGGCGATCGGGGTGCGCAAACTTGGCCGCAATCGCGTACGGCACCGCCGCACCCATCGACGCCAACCCGCCCGAGAGCGAGCCCATCATGCCGGGCTTGAACTTGAGGTCGCGTGCATACCAGTTGGCACAGGTGCCGGAATCACTCGTGACGATCACGTTGGCGGGCAGCCGGGGCGACAGCTCCCAGAACACACGCTGCGGATTGACGGGGTAAGCCGGCTGCAACGCGCGCTGCTCCAGTGTCTTCCACCAATCCGCATTCCAGCGCGCGATGCGCTCGGGCCAGTACGTGTCGGTCTTGCGCTGCAGCAGCGGCAGCAGCGCGCGCAATGTCTGCGCGCTGTCGCCGACCAGGTTCACTTCCATCGGGTAGCGCAGCCCGAGCATGCCGGGGTCCAGGTCGATCTGCACGCCGCGCGCCTGGCCTTCCTTGGGCAGAAATTCCGCATACGGAAAGCCCGAGCCGACCATCAGCAGGGTGTCGCAGTGGTTCATCAGCTCCCAACTGGGCTCGGTGCCGAGCAGGCCGATTGCGCCTGTGACGTTGGGCGCGTCGTCGGGCAGCACGGCCTTGCCGAGCAGCGCCTTGGCGACACCCGCGCCCAGGGTGTCCGCCACGGCCGCCACTTCCGCGCTGGCACCGAGTGCGCCCGCACCCACCAGCATGGCGACGCGGCGACCCTGGTTGAGCACATCTGCCGCACGCTCCAGATCAACGGCCTGCGGCACCACCGTTGGCGCGCTGTAGCCCACGCCCGAATGCACGGTGCCGTGGGCGTGCGGCGGCGCGCTGTAGGGCATTTCCTGCAGATCATTCGGCAGCACGAGTGCCGTCACGCGGCGCTGCCCGATGGCGATGCGCACGGCACGGTCGAGCAGATGCCGCACCTGCGCCGGCACGCTGGCCTGGTGCACGAACGCACCTGCCACGTCGCGGAACATTGCCACTAGATCGACCTCCTGCTGGTAGTGCCCGCCGACGGCGGTGCGCGCTTGCTGTCCGGCAATCGCCAGCACGGGCATGTGGTCCAACCGTGCGTCGTACAGGCCCGTGACGAGGTGGGCCGCGCCCGGCCCAGAGGTGGCCATGCACACGCCCAGCTCGCCCGTGAACTTGGCGTGCGCCGACGCCATGAAGGCCGCCATCTCTTCGTGGCGCGCCTGCACGAACTCGATCTTGCCGCCGGCACGCTGCAGCCCACCGAACATGCCGTTGATGCCGTCGCCGGGGTAGCCATAGATACGGCGCACCCCCCATTCGTATAGACGCGCGACAAGAAAATCGCTCACGGTGGGTTGCATGATGGATGTCCTGTTGTCCGGTATCAGGCGGCGTGCTCGGCCAGCAGCGCTTCCTTGCGCGCGGTCATGGGCTCCTGCAGCGGTGCCAGGTCGACGTGCTGATGGATCAGCTTGGGGAACAGCTCCGTCTCCTCTTCCTCCACGTGGTGCGAGACGTACTCGGCCAGCACGGTGAACTTCGCGGCGAACAGATCGTCGCCTGCGTGCATGCCGGCAAGTTGCTGGATCAGCGCCTTAGCGGTGGCGTGCTCGACTACGGCTTCGTCGAGGAGATCCTTGAACACTTTGCCGCCGTTGTCGCGCACGAATGGGTAGAACAGTTCTTCTTCCAGCTGCGTGTGGACGGTCAACTTTTCACACGCTTCGCGCACGATCTGCTCAGACGCGCCTTTGTCCTTCTCTTGCTGGAATGTCTTGAACAGCTTTTTCACCTCGCGATGATCGTCCAGCAGCATGGCCAGCACGGCACGTTGCGCGACGGGGATTTCGGCTTTGTTCATGGGGCTCTCCGGTGTGGGGGTGGTGTGGGTCGGTGTGGATCGACGCCGTACCGTCGAGCAAGCGCCATGCCGTGCACGGCGGCGGAGTGGTTCGCGTGGGCAGGCAGGTTTTGTGCTAAGGGCAGTGGTTGCTCACGGGCTCGTGCATGACTTGTGCGAGCGCCGCGCATTGTTCTTCACCTACTCATGGGAGGTATTGCTATGGCTATGGACTACACAACATCCGCAACCGGCCTGGGCGCAGGCACGAGCAGCACGGCCGGCGTGCGCATGCGCATCATCGGGCGCGCCGATCCCACTTCGCCCGGGCCCGGGCCGGAACTCATGGCTGCTGACACGCTGGAGGGCAACCGCGTCGTCAACCTCACCGGCGACGACCTCGGCAAGATCACCGACGTGATGCTCGACGTGCAACGCGGGCGCATTGCCTATGCGGTGATGTCGGTGGGTGGTTTCCTTGGCATTGGCGACAAGCTCTTTGCCGTGCCGTGGAGCGCCATGTCGCTCGATGTGGATCGCAAGTGCTTTGTGCTCGATGCCAACAAGGAGCGCCTGGACGCGGCCCCCGGCTTCGACAAGGATCATTGGCCCACGATGGCCGACCCGACCTGGGCCGAGTCCGTGCACGAGTACTACGGCTCACGCCCGTATTGGGAGGAGTACTGACGCGCAGGCACGTTGTTCGCGTGTGTGTGATGAACCCCGCATGAAACAGGAGGCCGTTATGGAAAAGGGTAAGAAGGAAAAGAACCCGACTGCACACAAGCGCGAAGACCTCGTTGAAAAGGCCGTGGAAGACACCTTCCCCGCCAGCGACCCGCCTTCTACAGGGGGCATCACGCGCGTGGTGGATAAGGACAAGGACACCGACGCGCACAACGACAAGCGCAACCGCAACAGCAATCATCGCTAAGCTCCCCGCCCGCATCACCCGAATTTCCGGTGGCGTGCGGGCGTTTTTCTGGACCGTTTCTGGACAACCCTCTTGCGCCGTGGCGGGCACATGCGCATGCGGCATGCGCGCGCGGCGCACATCACGTAAAGTGGCGGGCACTCGAACTACAGAGACACGCCGCCATGGATTTCCTGCAATCGCTGCTGGCCCCGCGCCTGCAAAACGTTGAAACCTCCGCCATCCGCGAACTGTTCAAGGTGCTCGGCAAGCCGGGCCTGATTTCGTTTGCGGGCGGTTTTCCCGATTCCGCCCTGTTCGACGTGGAAGGCCTGAAGGCCGCCGCCGACAGCGCCCTCGCCAACGACGCCGCCCGCGCGTTGCAATACGGCGCCACCGAGGGCTTCGAGCCGCTGCGCGAGGCCATCGTCGAGCTGATGAAGGTGCGTGGCGCCACCATCGCCAACACCGACATCCTCGTCACCACCGGTTCGCAGCAAGGGCTCGACTTGCTGGGCAAGGTGCTGATCGGCGAAGGCGACACGGTGCTGACGGAAGCGCCTACGTTCCTGGCCGCCATTCAGGCCTTCAAGCTGTACGGCGCCAAGGTGGCCGGCGTGCCGACCGATGCAGACGGGCTGGACATCGATGCGCTGGAAAAGACGCTCGCTACCGGGGCGCGCCCCAAGTTCCTCTACGTCATCCCCAACTTCGGCAACCCGAGCGGCGCGCTGATGAGCCTGGAGCGCCGCAAGCGCCTGCTGGACGTGGCCGTGCGGCACAACCTGCTGCTGGTGGAAGACGACCCCTACGGCGAGCTGTATTTCGACGCACCCCCGCCGCCGTCGCTGTACGCCCTGTCGCAACAGACCGACGGCGCGCAGGGCCGTGTGATCTATCTGGGCAGCCTGTCGAAGGTGCTGGCGCCGGGCCTGCGCGTGGGCTGGATGATCGCGTCGCAGCCGGTGCTGGGCAACGCCGTCATGGTCAAGCAGTTTGCCGACGCGCACACCTCCACGTTTGCACAGGCCACGGCCGCCGCCTACCTGCGCAGCAATCGTCTCGACACCGTGCTGCCGCGCACCCGCGCTGCCTACGCCGAGCGCGCCCACGCCATGGCCAACGGCCTGCGTGCACTGCTGCCCGAGAGCGAACTGACCTTCAACCGCCCGCGCGGCGGCATGTTCCTGTGGGGCGCGCTGCCGGGCCGCAATGCCGCAGACGTCGCCAAGGTGGCCATCGAGCGTGGCGTGGCCTTCGTGCCGGGCGCGGCGTTCTACCCGGTGGACCCGGACCGCTCGACGCTGCGCCTGTCGTATGCCACGTCGTCGCTCTCCCAGGTGGAAGAGGGCGTGCGCAAGCTGGCCGGCGCCATCGGCGAGTTCAAGCTCGGCTGATCGCGGGCGCAGGCAGCGGTGGCCAAGATGCCCGCTGACGCGCAGCAGGAGCCGGCACTCCTGCGCCGCCTGCTGCGCGCCAAAGACCGCATGGACGCCGCCTCGCACGAGGCCTGGCCCGTCAAGCGGCTGGCCGAAGTGAGCGGCGTGTCGGAGGCGCACTTTGCACGCTCGTTCAAGCAGGCCTTCGGCATTCCGCCGCACCGCTACCTGCTCACGCGCCGCATCGAGCAGGCTGCCACGCTCCTGCGCGACACCGACCTGCCCATCATCGAAATCGCCTACGCCACCGGCTGGGAAAGCCTCGGCACCTTCGGCCGCATCTTTCGCGACATCACCGGCCAGAGCCCCAGCGCCCTGCGCCGCGAGGCCCAGGCCACCGCACCGCAGCAACAACTCGACCGCGTGCCTGCCTGCGTGCTGAAGGCGGCACAGCGGCCCGACCTCATCACAGCAGTTTCGGAGAAGCGTCGGCAGGTGACCGAGGGTACAAATCCGTCACCCACCAACAACAAGGAGCGGTGATGAGCCAAGGGATCAACGTCGTCGGGCTGTATGTGGACGACCAGGATGCGGCGCTGGCGTTCTATGTCGACAAGCTGGGCTTTCGCGTGCATACCGATGTGCGCAACGGCCCGTACCGGTGGCTGACGGTGCAGCATCCGGAGCAGCCGTCGTTTCAGCTTGGCCTGTTTCAGCCGGGGCCGCCCATCCACGACGAAGTCACCGCGCAGACGCTGCGCGCCATGGTCGCCAAGGGTGCGATGCCGCCGCTGGTGCTCACCGTGGCCGACTGCCGGGCCGCCTACGCGCAACTGCGCGAGCGCGGGGTGGAGTTCACGCAAGAACCCATCGACCGCTTCGGCAGCGTGGATGCGGGCTTTCGCGACCCGGCCGGCAACGGCTGGAAGATGATCCAGGCTGCCGGAGGTGCCAAGTGAGCGCGCGCACCGGCATTCGCCAGTTTCACCGCTGGGTGTCGATGGCCTTCACGCTCACGGTCATTGCCAACTTTGTCGCCATGACGCGCGGGACGCCGCCTGCGTGGATCACCTATGCGCCGCTGCTGCCGCTGGCGCTGTTGATGATCACGGGGCTGTATCTGTTTGCGCTGCCGTACTTGGATCGGCGCGACGAGCGGCGTGCGGAGCGTGTCGAGCGTCAAGCTCCGGCAGCGAGGGTTTGAGGCTGAAGCGCCGAGTGCGAAGCTCGGCGCGTGAGGCTTTTAGGCCCGCCCGTCGAGTTCGTAGCGCCATGCACGGCGCTTCGAGGTCCGTGACGGCCGAGTTCGGAACGCCGAGCGTGGGTGTTTGAGCCTCAGGCGCGGCGTTCGGAACTCGGGGCACGAGGCTTTTAGGCGCAAACGCCGAGTTCAGAACTCGAAGGTATGAAGGTTTTAGGCGCAAGCATGGGGTTCAGAACTCGGGGCGTGAGGCTTTTAGGTCCAATCGTCGGGTTCGGAACTCGGCGCTAGAGGTTCCAGACCCCAATCTTCAATGGGCAACCGATGTGGCCGGTTGGTTGACAGTCTGCGCCGGCTCATGCCGCCCACCCCTCCGCCACAGCACCACCGCCACCACATGGCACCCCGCCGCCGCCCATCCCAGCATGCCCGGGCCGCCATGGGCCAGTGCCAGCGCCCCCACGGTTGACCCCAGCGCAATCCCCACATACACCGCAGACGCATGCAGCGACAGCGTGATCGGCGACACGTCGGGCGCGAGGCGGATCAGTCGCGTGGCCTGGGCCGGGCCGAAGCCCCAGCCCGCCATGCCCCACAGCACGACCGCGCCGATGGCGATGGCGCCTGCTGTGGCACCGTGCAGCACCTGCGCTGACAGCGACAGCACCGAGAACGCCAGCACGATGCCTGCGCTGCTGACGGTCAGCACGCGCGCCACGCCTGCGCGGTCCGTCATGTGCCCACCCAGGCCGGTGCCCAGCGCGGCAAAACTGCCGACCAAGAACAGCACGATGCCCACGTGCTGCGGCGCAAAGCCCAGCCCCTGCACAAAGAACGGCGCGACATACGTGTAGAACGTGAAGCCGCCCGCGGCCCACAACGCCGACACCGCCAGCGCACTCAGCATGCCGGGCCGGCGCGCCACGCTCAGGCGCTGCGCCAGCGTGGTCACGCTATGCGGCAGGGCGCGCGGCAGGCCGAAGGCGAGGCCCGCCGTGGCCAGTGCCGACAACACGCCGCATGCCAGGAAGGTCGAACGCCAGTCGCCCTGCGCCGCGATCCACGCGCCCAGCGGCACACCGAGCGCCACCGCGACCGTGCCGCCGCCCGTGATGATGGCCAGCGCCGTGCCGCTGCGCGCCGCCGGTACCAGCGAGGTTGCCACCGCATTGGCGGTCGGTAGGAATACGCCGGCCGCCAGTGCCAGCAGTACGCGCGCCGCCATCAATTGGCCGAAGTTGTGCGCGCCCGCCGCCAGCACGTTGCCCGCCGCAAAGATGGCCAGCGCGCCAATCAGCACGCGGCGTCGGTCGACGTTGCCGAGCAGCGTCGCCATCACGGGCGAGCCCACGGCATACGTCACGGCAAACACAGTGACGAGCTGCCCGGCCGCCGGCACGCTCACGCCCAGGTCTGCGGCCAACACCGGCAGCAGCCCGGCAATCATGAATCCTTCGGTGCCGATGGCGAACGCGCCCAGGCACAACCACCACAGCGATGCCGGCATGGTCGGCTCCTGTCAGAAGAGGAAAGCGAAAGGGGTGACGAAGCGCGGAGGCCCCCGCAGGTATCAGCGCGCGGTGGAGTCGGCAGTCTGGCCGAACAGCACGGCGCGCTCGTCGTCGGAGATGTCTTCGCGGCGGCGCGAGTAGGCGCGCTCCACACCGGCGTAAGCACGTTCCGTCGCCGGCCGTGCGCCGACGGCCTCGAACCAGCGCTGCAGGTGCGGGAAGTCGTTCAGATCCTGCCCATGCCCGGCGTGCGGCACGATCCACGGGTAGGCCGCGATGTCGGCGATGGTGTAGTCATTGCCGGCAATGTACGGACGATCGGCTAGGCGGCGGTCGAGCACGCCGTACAGGCGGTTGGTCTCTTTGGTGTAGCGGTCGATGGCGTAGGGCACGCGCTCAGGGGCGTATACGTTGAAGTGGCCGATCTGCCCGGCCATCGGGCCCAGGCCGCCCACCTGCCAGAACAGCCACTTGAGCACTTCCATGCGGCCGTGCAGGTCGGTGGGCATCAGTTGGCCGGTTTTCTCGGCCAGGTAGAGCAGCATGGCGCCCGATTCGAACAGCACCACGGGCTCGGTGCCCTCGGCGGGGTCGTGGTCGACCATGGCCGGGATCTTGTTGTTGGGGGAGATGGCGAGGAACTCCGGCTTGAACTGGTCCCCCCGGCTGATATCCACGGGAATGACGCGGTGCGGCAAGCCGGTTTCGGCAAAGAACAGCGCCATCTTCAGGCCGTTGGGCGTGGCGCAGTAGTAGAGGTCGATCATGGCGGGGCCCTCGTGTTCTGTCATGTTGGTTGACAGATTATGCGGGCGAGTGGCCTTTTGTAATCGCCAAAAACGGGAAATTTCAGGTGGCCACTTGGCGGCCCAAGGTGACCACTCAGTGCCGCTCAGTGTCCGCGCGCCTGCGCGGGCTCCAGGGTCTCGCACGAGTGTGCGTACCACTCCCAGGCGGCAGTGCCGCACAGCACGCCCGTCGCCAGGGCGGACACCACCAGCGCAGGCAGATCGCCCGCCAGCAGCCACGCGCCGGCCAGTACCACCAGCCCCACCGCGTGCGCCGGACGCAGCCGCCCGAAGATCGCCCACTTGAAGAGCAGGTTGCCGAGCAGATACAGCATCGCGCTGCCCATCACGGCCAGCGCCGTCCCCGCATGGGCGTGGCCCACCGGGTGCGCCAGCACAAACTCATCGGCCACCGCGCCAACGATGATGCCCGCCACCAGCACCACGTGGATGTAGGTGTAGGCTAGGCGCGCCAGCCGGCCCGGGTCAGCCGAGTGCGAGATGGTCTGCGCGCCGCGCTCGGCAATCGTGTCGAAATACAGCCACCACATCGCCAGGCTGCCGATGAACGACATCGCCATCGCGGCAATGTTGGCGGCGTTCCATTCCAGCCCGGCAAACGTCGAGCCCGTTACCAGCACCGATTCACCCAGCGCGATGATGATGAACAGCGAGCAGCGCTCGGCCATGTGGCCGCCTTCCACGTTCCAGTCGTCGGTGGTGGAGCGGCCGATGCCGGGCGTGTAGAAGCCTGTGGAGGGGCCGAGCCACTCGATGGCCAGCGCGGTGGTCCAGCACACCCAGCGCACGGGCACGTCCGACAGCCCGCCCACCAGCCACAGCACCGCCGAGACGCCGAGCCACACGCCGATGCGCTGGAAATTGCGTCGCATGGCCAGCGATTCGCCGCGCACGGCCCACAGGAAGAACACCGTGCGCCCGAACTGCATGAAGACGTAGGCCAGCGCAAACGCCAGTCCGCGCGAGCCAAACGCCTGCGGCAGCGACGCCGAGAGCAGCAGCCCCGCCGTCATCAGCACGAGCATCAACATGCGGATGGCGAGCTTCTCCGGGTCGAGCCAGTTCGTCACCCAGGAGGTGAAGATCCACACCCACCACACCGCCAGCATCAGCAGCAGCGCCTGCGCGCCGCCTTCGAGCGTGAAGTTGCCGATCAACAGGTGCGAGAGCTGCGTCACCGCGAACACGAACACGAGGTCGAAGAACAGTTCGATGTTCGTGACACGGTGGTGGCCGTGCGCGCCAGCCGTGGTGGTTGGCGCGGGACGGAGGTAGCTGCGGGGCATGGGAAGGGGGAAGGGGACCGTGATCAGGCTTGCATGCCCAACGTCAGCGTGCCTGCACCCACCATCACCGCGCCGCCGGTGTAGCCGAAGCGGCGCTGCGCAGCCACGCTGGTCAGGCGCTTGGCGAGCAGCTTGGCAGCCAGCGCGTACATGGAGGCGTTGGCGGCCGCCAGGATCACGAACGTGGGCAGCAGGATTGCGCTTTGCGACAGGAAGGTCTGCTCGGCCGACATGAACTGCGGCACAAACGCGACAAAGAAGACGATGCTCTTGGGGTTGAGCGCGGTGACCGTCCAGGCGGACAGGAAGCGCCGGCCGGCGGACTTTTGCTGCACGGGGATCGTGCTCTCAGGCGCATCGTCGCGCAGGCGACGGGCAGAGAGGATGGACTTGATGCCCAGGTAGACGAGGTACGAACCACCGATGAGCTTGAGTACCGTGAACGCCGTGGCCGATGCCGCGAGCAGCGCGCCCGCACCCGCCAGCGAGACGGCCATCGCCGTAGTGTCGCCTGCGGCCACGCCCACCACCGTGCTCCACGCCGAACGGCCACGGTTGGCCAGCGAATCACCGATCACCAGCAGGATGGTGGGGCCGGGAATCAGCAGGATGATGATGCTGGCGCCGATGAAGGCCAGCCAAGTTTGGAGGGTCATGGTGGGCTCTGTCTTTGTTGGGAATGGGCTGACAGTTATCCATGAAAAGTTTGTGGCGTCAAACGGAGTGGGGGGATTTCCTTCGGGTTTGGTTTTGAGGTTGGGGGTGCGTCCTGCGTTTCGTCCCCTGCCGGGGCCGACTCACTTTCTCTGTCTTGCCAGAGAAAGTAAGCAAAGAGAGGCGCGCCCGAGATGGCGACTTCCCCTTGGATTTGTGTCGCGGGGAGGGGAAGGAGCCAAACTCGCTGCGCTCAGACAAGGCTCCTTCCTTTTTCCTCCCCGCAACAAAAATCCAAGGCGCCATCTAGGGCAGGAAAATCAAAGGCCAAACCATCGGTGCGCAAGCCAAAACGACAAGGCCAACCTCGCGAGGGGTTGGCCTTTGTCTTTTGACGTTGAGCCCTTGATGGCGCCTTGAATTTTCGTAAGCGGGCGGAAAAAAGGCCGGGAACTGTCTGAGCGAAGCGAGTTTTCCCGGCCTCCGCACGGTTACGCAAATTCAAGGAATCTTTCGCCATCTCGGGCGCGCCTTTCTTTTGCTTACTTTTCTTTGGCAAGACAAAGAAAAGTGAGTCGGTCCCGGCAGGGAACGAAAGGGGGATGGACCACCAAGGCCAAAATCCAAAACCAAAAAGCCTGTCTACCCGTGCCGCCGAGCGGCCAAAGCAACCCCACCCACCAACAACAGTGCAGCCGCCACCTCCAACCCATGCGGCCACCGCCCCTCATAAACAAACGCATACAGCAACGCAAACACCGTCTCAAACACAATCAACTGCCCCGACAGCGTCAACGGCAGCTTGCGGCTGGCCGCATTCCACAGGCTATTGCCCAGCACAGACGCCCCGAGCGCCACGCCGGCATTCACGAGCCAGAACATCCACCAAGCCGATGCAGGCTGCGCTGAAGATGTCGCCATGCCCGGCACGAAGAACGCCGGCACGGCCAGCGCCAATGACAGCGCCCCCGTGGCCACGCCCGTCAACAGCGACCACTCCCGGCTAGAAAACTGCGGATGTTTGCGCAAGTACCGCGCATTGCACACTGCGTAGATGGTCCAGCAGAGGAGCCCTCCGGCCGCCATCAGCAAGCCGATGAAGTACGCGCTGTCGCCCGCATCCGCATGCATGGCCGGCGCATCCAGATAGATGCACACCACGCCGGCAACCGCCAGCAGCAACGGCAGGGCCAATTGCCGCAGGGGCAAGCTGCCACGTTCCGCTGCGCCGGCCAGGCTGACCGTCACCGGCAGCAGCCCGACGATGAGCGATGCCGGCGCGACGCCCGCCCGCTGCACGCCCCCCGCCACACACAGGTAGTAAAGAATGTTGCCCGGCAGCGATAACAGCAGCAGCGCTACCCAATCGCGCCGCGTTGTCTTGCGCCACAGCGTGCGCCACACGGGCAGCGCGAGCACTAGTGACAGCACGCCATACAACACATACCGCGCGGCCGAGAGCGCCAGCGGCGAGAACTGCGGCAGCATCTTCGGCGCCAAAAAGATGATCCCCCAGAGCGCGCCAGCCGTGACGCCGCATCCCAGCCCGACGAGCTGGTCGCGCCCGTTGTGCTGGGGGTGGTGGAGGTGGGTTGCGGCAGCGTCGCCAACAGCCATGAGAAGTCCGGTCGAGTGGGTCAATCAAACCGGCACTGTGCGCGTGCATGCGCGGGGCGTCTTGGTGAAGACGGCCGCGCGTTGGCAAAAACGGAAACGAGATGGATAGGGTCTGTTGACCCTAGCTGCGCCGCACGGCCGCCGGCGTGATGCCGTGCGCGGCCTTGAGGTGGCGTGTGAGGGCGCTTTGGTCATAGTAGCCGGTGCGCGCGGCAATCTCGGCGATGGGCAGGGTGGTGGTTTCGAGCAGCGTCAGCGCGTGGCGCAAGCGGACTTCGGCCAGGCGCGCATGCAGCGTCGTGCCATACGCGGCGCGAAAGAGCGTCGCCAGGCGTCGTGCACTGACGCCCACGTCGGCGGCGAGCGCTTCCACGGTGAGCGGTTCGGCGTAGCGGTGTTCGATGGCGTGCCACGCGCGCTCGGCACGGGCATCGGGGCGTGCGCGCAGTTGCGTGGACTGGTTGGCCGGATGCGCGGCGAGCGTTGCCAACGCCAGGGATGACCACGCATTCGCCAAGACGGCATCGACGATGGGCGCATCTTGCAGCCACGTGGTCAACGCACGTAGGCCGGGTGTGAGCGGAAAGAACACGCGATCCGCCAGACCGCCCAAGCTGGGTGCGTCCACGGTTTGGCCTGGGATGTCGAACACGATGAAGCGGTTGGCGCCCGTAGCTTCAAACGCATGCGTAGCACCGGCGGGGATGAGCGCGGCGTGGTGTGTGTCGACGCGGCCGCCGCGGCCGTCCACGTCCATCTCCAGGATGCCGCGTGCGGGCATCACGACTTGCATGTAGTCGTGTGCGTGCGGAGGCGCGGCGAGGCCGTAGGTGCGGAAGTCCAGCATCGGCGCAGGATACACCGGCTCCCGGGCAAAAAAATACCCGGCCACAGGGTCATCCCGCGCCGGGTTTTGAACTTTCACGGAAAGAGGCTCCGTGAGAAGAGGAACGCGCACATCGTGCATCGCGCGCGTGACAGCGGCATGTCAGCGGCGGGCAGTTATTCCTCCCGAATCGTCACCTTGTTCGGATAGAAGGCGAGATAGCTGCCCACCTCGCGCGCAACGGGCTTGGGACTTTCGTATGTCCAGACGGCATTTTCCGCGCGCTCGCCATCCGCCACGATGGTGTAGTACGAGGCGTCACCCTTGTACGGGCAATGCGTGTGATGCTGCGTGCGCTCCAGCAGGTTCATCTGCACATCGTCGCGCGGGATGTACTGCACCGGCGGCAACGATGCCTCGCGTAGCGTGCGCGCCATGCGTGTGTCGGCGATGGTGTAGCCGTTGAACGTCACCGTCACGCGGCGCGGGTTCGCTTCGACGGTGATGGGGTGGTTCGGATCGACATCGAGATCGGGCATGCGGCACTCCTGCAGTGGGCTAGGGAACGCCTTTCACTCTAGCAAGCGCCGCACTCGACGTTCGGTTGATGGGCTTACCAGTGCGTTTCCGATTCCGGCGTGGAGGACACGCGGTGGATCGCCAGGTCCGCGCCCATGAATTCGGCCTCGCGGTCCAACCGCAGGCCCACGCATTTGCGCAACGTTCCGTACACCACCGTGCCGCCGATCAGCGCGATGACGATGCCACCTGCTGTGCCCACGACCTGCGCCCAGAACGACACGCCACCGAGTCCGCCCAGCGCCTTCAACCCGAAGATGCCGGCCGCGATGCCGCCCCACGCGCCACACAGCCCATGCAGGGGCCATACGCCGAGCACATCGTCGATACGCCAGACGTTCTGCACGCGCGTGAACATCCACACGAACAGCACACCCGCAATGCCGCCGGTGGCCAGTGCGCCCAGCGGATGCATCACGTCGGAGCCGGCGCACACCGCCACCAGGCCGGCGAGCGGGCCGTTGTACGAGAAGCCCGGGTCGTTCTTGCCCGTCCACCACGCGGTGAGCGTGCCGCCCACCATGGCCATCAGCGAGTTGATGGCAACCAGCCCGCTCATCTTGTCCAGCGTCTGCGCACTCATCACGTTAAAGCCGAACCAGCCCACCGCCAGCACCCAGGCACCAGCCGCCAGGAACGGGATGTTCGACGGCGGATGCGCGGCGATGCGGCCGTCGTCCTTATAGCGGCCATGGCGCGCGCCCAGCAGCAGCACCGCCGGCAGCGCGATCCAGCCGCCCACCGCGTGCACCACCACCGAGCCGGCAAAGTCGTGGAACTCGGCGCCCGTCATGGCCTGCAGCCAGTGCTGGATGCCGAAGCGTTCGTTCCAGGCAATGCCCTCAAAGAACGGGTAGACGAAGCCCACCAGCACGAAGGTCGCCGCCAGTTGTGGCTCGAAGCGCGAGCGCTCGGCAATGCCGCCCGAGATGATGGCCGGGATGGCCGCCGCAAATGTCAGCAGGAAGAAGAACTTCACCAGCGCATAGCCGTTCTGCTGGGCGAGCACATCGGCGCCCGTGAAGAAGTTGACGCCGTACGCAACGGAATAGCCGATGAAGAAATACGCGATGGTCGACACGGCAAAGTCGACCAGGATCTTGACCAGCGCGTTGACCTGATTCTTCTTGCGGACGGTGCCCAGCTCTAGAAACGCGAAGCCGGCATGCATGGCCAGCACCATGATCGCGCCCAGCAGAATGAAGAGCGCGTCGCCCCCGGTTTTGATGGTGTTCATTGCGGTTGTCGTGCGGGTGGATGGGTCGCGCCATCCGGGTGCAATACATGCCCACAAATGACGCAAAAAACGCCGACAGACGCAAAAACTGTTCCAACTGTGTGCAAAGACGTTACGCAGCGCACCGTCGCCGTGCGCGTGAGCGACATGGCTCGAGAGGGGGCGTACCGGCGCCCGAATTTGGGGCGGTTGCGCTTGGATTTGGTGCGATATGACGGCTGAGGTGCGCCGTGATGGTGCGTTTGTCGCCTAAGGCTTGGGCACCGAGACGGCGAGCGAACTCGCGACCGTGTTCCACAGGGCCTCGTAGCGCTGGCGTACGGCGCTGGCCTGCTCGGGCGAGGTAGCCGGGGACTGCATGTGCAGCATCACCAGTGCGCCGTCGGTGGGCACGATGATGACGCGGCCCACCAGCGTATTGCCGCCGGCGCGCGCCACCCGTGGACCGGGCGACTCGCCGATATACGTAGCCCAGATGCCCGGCCGGCCTCCGAACGACTGTGTGCCCCAACTGACAAGCCGGCATGGCACGGCCACCGCCTGACGGACGGCATCGCGCATCCAGCGTGGCTCGCGGTTGTCGGGCACGGTTTCGGGCTCGCCTTCAGTGGGGCGCACGATCAGTTCAATGCGCGAGAGCCCCGAGCCGCCTTGGTTGGCCCACGCTCCAATGGCCACGCGGGCCGGGTCCGGCTTGCGCGGGGCGGTGGGCGGCACGCGCTCCCATGAAAACGGCAGCCGCAGCGCCAGGTTCGCGCCACGCGCGTTCGGCCAGTCGGCCAGCGTGACGGTTTGCGTAAAGCGGCTGGCCAGCTCATCGGCCGGGCGCTCGTCATACACGACGGCCAGCAGGGCTTGTAGGGTCGGGCGGTCTTGGGCCCCCTGGGCGCGTGCTATCACGCGCTCGGCCAGGGCGTGCGCGGTCTTCTCCGTTTGCGTGGCGGTCATCACGCTGGGTTGGTGGAGGTCGAGTGCGCGCTCAATCAGCAACTGGCGCTCGTCATCCGTCAGCGGAATGCCGGCGATCAGGCGGCGGGTGCGTACCAGCGCCTGCGGAAACGTGTTGTCGAACTGGGTGCGTGCGCGGATCAGCTCTTCGCGCTGCGCAGGAAAGCGCTGGATGGCACGGTCAAGCGCCTGTGTCTGCGCCGTCAGGAAACCAAGCACGCTGATCAGCCCCGGGATGGCGCCAGGCGTGTAGTCCCACGCCAGCGCGTGGCCAGACCACGCCAGCAAGGCGATCAGACACCAGCGCTTCGTGGCGCGGCTTGGCATTGGAATGTCCCCCTCCGGCCGTCCCGTTTCCGGCCAAAGCAAGACTGTAGCGATTTGTATCGATTGTGTGCAAGCCGGGGGTTGCACCGAGAGGGCCGCCGCGTGTTGGTTAGGGGCGACCCGGGCGGGGAATGGCTTATTTGAAGGAGTAGCCCACGGTCACCATGAACCCGCTGGTCCAGAACAGCTGGACCTCCGTGCGGAACTGGCCGGCCTTGTAGCCCAGCGCCGGCAGGATGCCCGGCGAGAAGCCCTTGTAGTTCAGGGGCACCTTGTTCTGATACTCGCCCTTGTAGCCGTGCAGGATGCCGCCGGTCAGCTTGCCGTAAAAGTTGGTGTTGCCCAGGTTCCACAGGTAGCCGCCGTACACCAGCTGCGTCGGCTGGCCGAACGAGTTCTGGAACACCGCGCCACCCACCAGCCAGCCATTGTCGCGGCGCCATTCAACACCCAGCAGCGGCGAGTATTTGATGTAGTGATCGTCCCGGCTGTAGTGCATGTTGTAGATGCTGGCCTGGACGGAGATTTCATCGCCGGGTTCGAAGATGTCGGCCAGCGCCGGCGATGCGCCCGCCAGAAGCGCAGCGCCAATGGCGATGCCGCGAAGCCGCGAGACAAAAGAAGAAGTGTGAGCCATGTATCGTCGACACGCCCGGGCCGATCGCCCGCCTGACCCGTGCGTGGGTCGACGTGAATTCCTGTGATTTGTGTGAGGGGAATGTTGCGCGAAGTTGGCCGACGTTTCCGTCAGAACGGTCCGAAAAATAAGAATCGGCTTACGGGGCGGGGCGCCATGTGGGGCGAGTTGACGTTTCGGTCAGCCCCGAAAATACTGTCTGTTCGACTTGCTGACCGGCACGCCGCATCCTGTGCGGCCTAGAACACATCCAGCGCCGGCGCCCACTTATACCCAAGGTGGAGACATGACCGATCTTTCCGCTGCCCGCGCGGCTGACCCGACCCCCGCGACTGAGCCGGCGCCGGTGCGCAACAAGGTGAGGTTCGTGACGGCCGCTTCGCTGTTCGACGGGCATGACGCGTCGATCAACATCATGCGGCGCATCCTGCAGTCGATGGGTTGCGAGGTGATCCACCTCGGGCATAACCGCTCGGTGGACGAGGTGGTCAATGCCGCGCTGCAGGAAGACGTGCAGGGCATTGCCGTGTCGAGCTACCAGGGCGGCCACGTCGAATACTTCAAGTACATGATCGACGCACTGCGTGCGCGCGGCGGCGAGCACATCCAGGTGTTCGGCGGCGGTGGCGGGGTGATCGTGCCTACAGAGATCCGCGAGCTGCAGGACTACGGCGTCGCGCGCATCTACAGTCCCGAAGATGGCCAGCGCATGGGCCTGGCCGGCATGATTGCCGACATGGTGCGGCGCTGCGATATCGACCTCTCCACCTATGCGCCCACCACGCTGGAGCCCGTTGCCAATGGCGACCGTCGCGCGCTTGCGCAACTGATCACCGCGCTGGAGTCCGGCCATATTGATCCGGCATTGCGCGCGGCCGTGCATGCCGCTGCGGCAACTGCGTCGACACCCGTGCTCGGTATTACCGGCACGGGCGGCGCGGGCAAGTCGTCGCTCACCGATGAGCTGATCCGCCGCTTCCGACTCGACCAGCGTGACACGTTGCGCATCGCCGTCATCTCGATCGACCCATCGCGGCGCAAGTCGGGCGGCGCGCTGCTGGGCGATCGCATCCGCATGAACGCGATCAACCATCCGCACATCTTCGTGCGCTCGCTCGCCACGCGCGAGGCGAGCAGCGAGATTTCCGACGCATTGCCCGACGCAATTGCCGCCTGCCGTGCGGCGGGCTTCGACCTCATCATCGTCGAGACCTCCGGCATTGGCCAGGGCGATGCGGCCATCGTGCCGCATGTCGATCTGTCGCTGTACGTGATGACGCCCGAGTTTGGCGCTGCCAGCCAGTTGGAGAAGATCGACATGCTCGACTTCGCCGACCTGGTGGCGATCAACAAGTTCGACCGCAAGGGCGCGCAGGACGCGTGGCGCGATGTCGCCAAGCAGGTGCAGCGCAACCGCGAGCAATGGCAAGCACGGCCCGAAGACATGCCGGTGTTCGGCACGCAGGCGTCGCACTTCAACGACGACGGTGTGACGGCGCTGTACCACGCGCTGGCCGACCGGTTGACGGACGGGCTGGCTGAGCGCGGCATGACGTTGTCGGATCGCACGCTGCCACGCCCGGCGGGCAAATGCTCGACCAGCCACGACGCGATCGTGCCGCCCGCACGCGTGCGCTATCTGGCGGAACTGGCCGACACCGTGCGCGGCTATCACCGCCGCGTGCAGATGCAAAGCTGCCTCGCGCGCGAGCGTCAGCAGTTGCAGGCCAGCCGGCTCATGCTGGAGCGCGCCGGTGCGAGCGTGCAGACGCTCTCCGCGCTCGACAAGCAGGCCGCCGAGCGCGACGCACAACTCGGCGCCACCGAGCGCAAGCTGCTCGCCATGTGGCCCGACCTGCGCCGCGCGTATTCCGGCGACGAGTACGTCGTCAAAATCCGCGACAAGGAAATCCGCACGGCGCTCACGCATACCACGCTCTCGGGCACCATCATCCGCAAGGTCGTGCTGCCGCCGTACGAAGACGACGGCGAAGTGCTGCGCTGGCTGATGCGCGAGAACGTTCCCGGCAGCTTTCCGTACACCGCCGGCGTGTTCGCCTTCAAGCGTGAGAACGAAGACCCCACGCGCATGTTCGCGGGCGAGGGCGATGCCTTCCGCACCAATCGCCGCTTCAAGCTCGTCAGCGAGGGCATGGACGCCAAGCGGCTCTCCACCGCGTTCGACTCGGTCACGCTGTACGGCGAAGACCCGGCCGTGCGCCCCGACATCTACGGCAAGGTCGGCAACTCGGGCGTGTCGATCGCCACGCTGGACGACATGGAGGTGCTGTACGACGGCTTTGACCTGACCAGCCCGAATACGTCCGTCTCCATGACGATCAATGGCCCCGCGCCGACGATCCTGGCGATGTTCATGAACACTGCCATCGACCAGAACCTCGCCAAATTTCGCGCCGACAACCAGCGCGAGCCGACGGCAGACGAAGAAGCGAAGATCCGCGCGTGGGTGCTGCAGAACGTGCGCGGCACGGTGCAGGCCGACATCCTCAAGGAAGACCAGGGGCAGAACACCTGCATCTTCTCGACCGAGTTTTCGCTCAAGGTGATGGGCGACATCCAGGAATACTTTGTGCACCAGCAGGTGCGCAATTTCTACTCGGTGTCGATCTCGGGGTACCACATTGCCGAGGCGGGGGCGAACCCAATCTCGCAACTGGCCTTTACGCTCGCCAACGGTTTCACGTATGTGGAGGCGTACCTCGCGCGCGGCATGCACATCGATGACTTTGCGCCCAACCTGTCGTTCTTCTTCTCCAACGGCATGGACCCGGAATACAACGTGCTGGGCCGTGTCGCTCGCCGCATCTGGGCGGTGACGATGCGCGACAAGTACGGTGCGAACGAGCGCAGCCAGAAGCTGAAGTACCACGTGCAGACGTCGGGCCGATCCCTGCACGCGCAGGAGATTGCCTTCAACGACATCCGCACGACGCTGCAGGCGCTGATCGCCATCTACGACAACTGCAACAGCCTGCACACGAATGCCTACGACGAGGCGATCACCACGCCCACGGCCGAGTCAGTGCGGCGCGCGTTGGCCATCCAGCTCATCATCAACCGCGAGTGGGGACTGGCCAAGTGCGAGAACCCGAACCAAGGCAGCTTCATCATCGACGAGTTGACGGACCTCGTGGAAGAAGCCGTGCTGCAGGAGTTCGAGCGCATTGCCGAGCGCGGTGGCGTGCTTGGGGCGATGGAGACGGGCTACCAGCGCGGCAAGATTCAGGAGGAGTCGATGCTGTATGAACAGCGCAAGCACGATGGCTCGCTGCCGATCATTGGGGTGAACACGTTCCGCAACCCGGAGGCGGAGAACGTGGTGCCACCACATATCGAGTTGGCGCGGTCAAGCGAGGAGGAGAAGCGGAGTCAGCTCAAGCGCCTGGAGGACTTTCATGCGCGGCATGCTGCGGAATCGCCGGCCATGCTGCAGCGCCTACAGCGGGCGGTGATTGAGGATGAGAACGTGTTTGCGGTGCTGATGGACGCGGTGCGTGTGTGCTCCTTGGGGCAGATAACGCATGCGTTGTTCGAGGTGGGTGGGCAGTACCGCCGCAACATGTAGCCGCGGCGCGTGTTCACGCATGCATGGCGCGCGCAACCCACGCCGGTAGCGCACCATGCCCCCCGCGCGGCGCATCCCACACCTGGCGCGCCGCCGCTGTCACGCTATCGATGAGCGGTACGGGAACGTGGGGTTGCAGACGCTGTGCCAGGCCAGCGAGCCCGGCACCCCCCAGCACAATGGCATCCACTGGTTGGCGGCGCAGCACCGTCGTGCACGCACCAATCAGAATCTGCTCCGCTGCGTCTGGTGCTGCATACAGCGCTGCGCCGTCGAGTTCCACGGTATGGATGTCACGCACGGTGTGGCCGTGTTCCAGCGTAGGCAGCAAGCGCTCCAGAATCGGTCCCCACGCATGCCCACCCGTCACGACTGCGCAAGTGCCGTGCGTGGCCGCTTCCATCAACGCAGCTTCCGCGAGGCCGGTGACAGGACAAGGCGCCACCTCGCGCAGCGCGAAGAGCCCCGGGTCGCCAAAGCAGCCGATGATGGCGGCGTCGGGTGGACGCTGCAGCGCTGTCGTCCACGCGTCGAGTGCCGCATGCGAGGCCACCGCATAGCCGACTTCGGTGGCGATATACGGCGCGCCAAAGCGGGCGGTGACGGATTCCACCACCACATCGCTCGGCAACGCGGCCTGCACGAAGCGGGCGAGCGTCTGCGTGAGTGCGACCGTGGTGTTCGGGTTGATCAGCAACAGTCGGCGCTGGCCGGCCGATTCAGGAGCGATGGTCATTCGCGAGTGTTCAGTCAACACGCCCTGCGCTCTGGCGGCGGCGCAACCGCACGATGGCGAGCATCGTCAGCCCCATCACCACGAACGACACCACGGTGGTGAGCGTGCCCAGCGCGTAGATGGCCGGCGTGGTGACGGTGGTGGTCAGCCCCTGCAGTTCGAGCGGCAGCGTGTTGACGTCGCCGATGGCCTGCGAGGTGCGCGCGATTTCATCCCAGCTGAGCGTGAAGCCGAACATGCCCACGCCGATGAGCGATGGGGCGATCAACGGCAACACGACATGGCGGAAGGTCTGCCACGGCGTGGCACCCAGGTCGCGCGCGGCTTCCTCATAGGCGGGGTTGAAGCGATTGAAGACGGCAAACATGATGAGCAGCCCGAAGGGCAGCGTCCACGTCAGGTGCGCGCCGAGTGCGGAACTCCACAGGCCGAGCGTGGAGCCGAAGCTGTCGCTCTGCTCGGTGGCGCCCAACGCGGCCAGCAGGGCCTTGAGGCCCGTGTTGACCAGCCGGAACTGCAGGCCGATACCGAGCGACACCACGATCGACGGCATGATCAGGCTGGCCACCGTCACGTAGAACAGCGTTCCGCCCCCACGCAACCGCTTGCGAAAGGCCAGCGCCGCCAGTAGCGAAAGCCCCATGGTCAGCGCCATCACCACCGCACCGAGCGCCAGCGAGCGCCGGAACGCTGCGCCGATATCGACCACGCCCAGGCCCTCGGCAAGCTGCCGATACCAATGCAGTGACAGCCCGTTCATCGGAAACGTCAGCCCGCCCTCCGGGCCTTGAAAGCTGAGCGCAAAGATCGTCAGCATGGGGCCGTAGAGAAACAGCACGAACAGCGCGAAGAGGCACGCCAGCGGCCAGAAGCCCGGGGCGCGTGGTTCACGAAAACGTGGGCGCATGTCAGAGCTCCTTGCGGATGTCGACCACGCGGGTCAGGCCCCAGATGATCATCAGCACCGTCAGCAGCAGCACCACGGCATTGGCCGCCGCCAGCGGAAACTGCAGGTACGACGTCTGCACCTGGATCATCTTGCCGACGGAGGCGATCTGCTGGCCGCCCATCACGCCCACGGTCACGAAGTCACCCATCACGATGGTCAGGATGAAGATGGAGCCGATCAGGATGCCGCTGCGCGACAGCGGCACGATCACGTGCCACAGCGTTTGCCATGCGCTGGCGCCGGCATCGCGCGCGGCTTCGAGCAAGGCGCGATCAATGCGCATCATCGAATTGAAGATCGGCACGATCATGAACATGGTGTAGAGGTGCACGTAGGCCAGCAGCACCGAGAAGTTCGAGTACAGCAGCCAGTCCTGCGGCTGGTTGATGAGGTGCATGGCCTGCAGGGTCTGGTTGACCAGGCCGTTGCGGCCCAGCAGCGGAATCCACGAAATCATGCGGATCACGTTGGACGTCCAGAACGGCACCGTGCAGACCACGAACAGCAGCGTCTGCACCGCAGCCGATCGCACGTGAAACGCCAGGAAATACGCCAGCGCAAAGCCCAGCGTCAGCGTCAGCGCCCAGGTGCCGAGCGCAAAGCGCAGCGTCGACAGATACGTGGACGCCGTCACGCACAAGTCGCCGTATTCATTGAGATGGCTGCAGCCTTCCCACAGCTTGGCGTAGTTGCGCAAGGTGAAGGTTGGCAGCAGCGCGTACTCGTTGAAATCCCAGAAGCTGACCATCGCGACCAGCCCCAGCGGGATGAGGAAGAACACGACGAACACCGCCGCAAACGGCAGCGCCTGCAGGCCCGGACGCAAGGTACCGGTGGCGGGTGCGTTGTTGGTCGATGCTGACGGTGTGGCTTGTGTCATGACGATGGTGGGGTGCTCAGGCGATCAAGCAGCGACAAACTCGTTCCACTTGCGGACCATGTACTCGTTCTCGTCCATGACCGCGTTCCAGCAGGCGATGCCGCCCATGCGCTGTTCGTAGCTGCCGCCGTCGCGCACGCTGCCCGCCTTGGCCAGCACGTCGCCGTGGGGGCTCTTGATGTCCTTGGCGGCGGGCTTGCCTTCCATCCAGTAGGCCCACTCATACGGCTCCATCTTGGCCTTGGCCGTTTCCAGCACAGCGCTGTAATAGCCCTGGCGGTTCAG
Organism: Ralstonia sp. 25C; assembly: GCF_051904805.1. Lineage (NCBI taxonomy): Bacteria > Pseudomonadati > Pseudomonadota > Betaproteobacteria > Burkholderiales > Burkholderiaceae > Ralstonia > Ralstonia sp. 25C. The sequence continues at coordinate 2,391,394 of NZ_CP196737.1, forward strand.
GTACGCACCGGCCCAGCCGTCGAGGAACCAGTTGATGAATTCGTACGCCGCGTCGAGTTTCTTGCCCGACACCGTCTTCGGAATGCCGAAGCCGGCTGCCCACGCGCGATAGCCTTCCTTGAGCGGCTGGAACGTGCACTCGATGCCCTTGCTGCGCACGGCCGTCACCGCCGGGCTCCACATCGACTGGATCACCACCTCGCCCGAGGCCATCAGGTTCACGCTCTCGTTGAAGTCCTTCCACAGTGCGCGGAACTGGCCGGCCTTCTTGGCTTCGATGAGCGTCTTGATGGTCAGGTCGATCTCGGCACGGGTCATGTTGCCCTTGTCGGCGTACTTGTGCAGGCCCTTGGCTTCCACCACCATCGCCGCGTCCATGATGCCGATCGACGGAATGTTCAGGATCGATGCGCGGCCCTTGAACTCCGGGTTCAGCAGCTCGGCCCACGAGCTGATCGGGCGCTTGATGAGGTCGGGGCGGATGCCCAGCGTGTCGGCGTTGTACACGGTCGGGATCAGCGTCATGAACTGCGTGGGCGACGTGGAGAACGTGGTGGCGTTGGCGCCCGGCAGGTACATGACCTTCTTGGGCGCGGTGCCCTGGTCGCCCACCTTCTTGCCGGCCACTTCGCCCTTGGTGAACAGCGACGTGATCTTGTCGGCGTTCTTGATGCGGCGTGCGTCGATGCCCAGCAGGTTGCCGGTCGGCACGATCTTCTTGAGCGAGAAGTACTCGGTGTCGATCAGGTCGAAGCTGCTCGGCGCGGTCACGGCGCGCTTGGTCACCTCATCGGTGGTGACGGCCACGTACTGGATGCGGATGCCGGTGTCGGCTTCAAATTTCTCGGCGATGGCCTTGTCCTGGTTGACCGCGGTGCCGAGGTAGCGCAGCGTCGGTTTTTCCTGCGCGAGGACGACTGGCGCCACGCCGGTGGCCAGAATGGCGGCCATGCCCTTGAGTGCGGTGCGGCGGCCGGCCTTGAAGTCGATGGAATCGTCAGACATGAAGCAACCCCTGATAGGAAGGTGAAGGCATCGCCTGAAGCCGTCAGGCTGCGGATTGGAATGTTTGGTCTTGGATACTCGGGTCTCAGGTAGCCGGCAGACTCGGTAACCGGTGCGCCTGCGCGGCATCCCACGAGGCCCAGATGGGCTGATGCAGCGCCAGGTGCGGGATGACGCGGTCGGATTCAGGCAGGCTCACGGTCAGGTGTTGCGAAGGCGACAGCGTGACGCCCTCCATCCCCACCAGCACGTGCGTGCCCTGGTATTCGATGTCGCAGATGCGGCCCCGCACGCGCGGACGATCGCCGGCGGTGGACTCATCGGCATGCAGTGCCATGCGATCAATGCGCACAGCCACCGGTCCATCCGCGTCTTCCAACAGGTTGTGCCCGCCGATGAAGGTGGCGACAAATGCGCTGGCCGGCTGGTTGTAGACCTCGCGCGGGCTGCCGGCCTGTTCGATGCGGCCGTGGTTCATCACCACCATCTGGTCGGCCAGGGCCATCGCCTCTTCCTGCGAGTGCGTAACGTGCACGAAGGTCAGGCCCAGCTCCTGCTGCCAGCGCCGCAGTTCGGCGCGCATCTGCGTGCGCAGGAACGGGTCGAGCGCCGAGAGCGGCTCGTCGAGCAGCAGCACACGCGGTTCCATGATCAGCGCGCGCGCCAGTGCCACGCGCTGCTGCTGGCCGCCCGACAGTTCGCCCGGCCGACGTTGCGCCAGGTGGCCCATCGCCACGCGCTCCAGCAGTGCCTGTGCGCGTTTGCGCCGTTCACCCGCGCTGATGCCGCGCATCTTCAGGCTGAAGGCCACGTTGTCTAGCGCGCTCAGGTGTGGAAACAGCGCGTAGCTCTGGAACATCATGGCCGTGCCGCGCGCGGCCGCCGGCAGATTGGTGATGTTGCGGTGGCCCAGCAGGATGTCGCCGTCGCTCACGTGCTCGTGGCCGGCAATCATGCGCAGCGTGGACGACTTGCCGCAGCCCGATGGCCCAAGCAAGCAACAGTAGCTGCCGGCCGGCACGCGCAGGTTGATGGCGTCGACGGCCACGGCGTCGTATGCGTAACGCTTGGTCAGCGCAACGAGTTCGAGGGAGTCGGTGGGGGCGGTGGGTGCGCGGGTCATGTCGGGGTGGTGCAATAGGTGTGCCTGTCTGCGCGTGGCCATTTCGCCGCGCGCACGCGTGGCATGCGTCGTTCTGGTGCGTGCCGTCGCATCAGAGGGCAACCGCGCCACATACCGGGGCACGTGGCGCGGCTGCCTTCGCGCGGATCAGAAGGTGTGGCGCACGCCCAGCGCCACCGAGGTCTGGCTCGTCCCCGCCACACCGCCGCCGATAGCGCCCGACGTGGTGTTGACCAGCGCTTCCGTCGCGCTCGACGAGTTCTTCAGATACGCCACGTTGGCCACCAGCGTTGTGCGCTTCGACAGGCTGTACAGCCCCAGCAGCCGGTAGACCATCGAGCTGTTCGACAGCGTCGTGTTTCGGCGATACAGCACGTCGGCCGAGCCGGTAAAGGCCGTGGTGAAGGCGTAATCGACGCCGCCTTCCACGGCGTAGGCCTTGCGTGCCGACATGCTCGGGATCGACTGGAACGCCCCCGTGCCGCCCACATCGGCCCGCGCCGCACCGAGGCGCAGTTTGGCCGCGCCAAACGTGTAGCTGCCGCCCACGGTGAAGAGCTTGTAGAGCGAGCCCGTGCCGCTGCCGTCGCGCTCCTGATCGTAGCTGGCGGCCAGGTACACAGGGCCACCGCTATAGCGTGCCGCCAGGTTGAACAGCGAGCCTTGCGACAGCGAACCGGCGGTTTCACCAAAGCCATACATCGCGCCAAACTGCGCGCCGCCCAGCGTGGGCGATACGTACTTCACCGTGTTGTTGTACAGCTCGCTCACGGCGTCGAACTCGCTGAACTTGAAGATCGAGCCCGAGTTGTAGCCGCCCTTGAAGACGCTGCCCACCAGCCAGTCGTCGTTGAAGTTCCACTGCTTGCCGGCGGTCAGCGTGCCGGACGATGAGCTCAGCCCGACATACGAATTGCGCGAAAACAGCGTGCCGTTGGACGACATGCGTCCGTTGCTCGGGTTGAAACCCGCCTGCAGATTGAACAGCGCGCTCACGCCGCCGCCCAGGTCTTCTTTGCCGCTCAGGCCAAAGTTGGAGACGCCCAGGATGCTGTCCGACACGCCGGTCAGGCTTTGCGAGCCGTTGCCGGCGTGGTTGGTCCAGCTGACGCCGGTATCGATCACGCCCGACAGCGTGACGCTCGATTGCGCAGCGGCCACGCCGGACAGCCCGAATGCCAGGGCGGCGGCGCCCAGCTTGATAGTGGTGCTCATGACAGGTGATTCCCCTAAAAGAGTTGGTGCGGCCGCATTTGCAAGGGCAGTAGCCGCCCCCGGCATTACGTTCTATGTTGAGTACAAGCTTCGTTTGGATTGTGCACAATCACGCTTGTCTATATGCAGTAACCGTGCCAAGCAAAATGGCGGGGTTTCGCTTGCTTCTGGTGCAAAAACGCTAGCGTTCGGGAGATGTTTCTTGAGAATGCCGCACCAACGTCGGCCAGATTGGCCTCAGGGTTGTGCACAATCCAAGCGCGGTTTGCTCGATTAGAATGACGGGATGCCCGAGCCGATGACCCCCCCGACCTCCTCCCCCCGCCGCAACAACGCCGAAGTCAACGCCCGCATTTCCGATGCGGTGTACGACGCCATCCTTGAACAGAAGCTGCCGCCGGGCACCCGCCTGGTCGAGGCGCAGCTCTGCAAGGCGTTCGGTATCACGCGGGGGACATTGCGCCGGGTGCTGGTCAAGCTGGCGCATGAAGGGGTGGTCGAGCTGCAGCCCAACCGGGGCGCGACGATTGCCGTGCACGACGCCACGGAAGCGCGCCAGGTCTTTGGTGCGCGGCTGATTCTGGAAACCGGCTCGGTGCGAGAACTGGCGCAGCACGCGACTGCGCAGCAATTAGCCGAGTTGCGCGCGCTGGCGGCTGCCGAACACGCCAGCCGTGAGTCCGGCAATTGGCGAGACTGGATTCGCCTCTCGGGCGATTTCCACATCCAGCTGGCCGAGGCAAACGGCAACCCCATCATCACGTCGATGCTGCGCACGCTGGTGGCGCGCACATCGCTGCTGATCGGGCTCTATGAATCGCCTGCGCGACCGAGTTGCGGCCATGACGAGCACCTGGCCATTCTGGATGCAGTGGAGCGTCGCGACGGCGAGCGCGCCGCCCGGCTGATGGGCGAGCACCTTGGGGAGTACATCGCCGCGCTGGAGATTGAGCCGCGCCAGGTGGAGGCGATCGATTTCTCCAAGCTGTTCCACCGCGTCAAGGTCTGACAGGCGGCAGGGCGATGGCCTAGCGCTGCATGAGCGCCAGCGCCAGCAAAATCAACACCGGTGGCAGCACACACCAGAACGACAAGAAAGAAAACGCCAGTGCCCCCAGCACCGCGCCCATGGCGAACCCGCACAACGGCGGCACCATCTTCCGCAACCGCGTGCGCGCCGCTTCCTTCTGCGTACTTCCTGGCGACAGCAGCTCCACCACATCAATCACGATCTGCGTGGTGTTACCCGTCATGATGGTCGTGGGAGCGTGTTCGGACAGCACGATGCGCGCCTTGGCGTTCTGCACGCCCATGGCTGCCACGCCGATGAGCCCGACGACAATCGTGGCCGGCGCATCAGCCGATTGAATCGGCAACGCCAGCAAGCCCGCCACCATGAAGGCCAGCAGCAGCCCAGCCTGGGCTAGCAGCAGCGGCCGCAGCGGTGCCACACCGCGCCGCGTGAGCGCCGCCACCGCGAGCTTGCTCGCCGCCACGGCCAGCACGAACATCGGCAGCGCCAGCAGCTTGGCGAGCACGCCTTGTCCGGTGCCGGCCAATTCCAGCCCGATCATCACGAAGTTGCCCGTGACATGCGCAGTGAACAGCCCGAACAGCGCGGCGAAGCCCACCACATCTACATAGCCGGCCACGAAGGCCAGCAGGCTGCCCTGCGCGATCAGGAAGCGTGCCGACGGCGACGCTGCCGACGGCGTTGCTGCGATTTCAGAAGGCAAAGCACGAACACCCGAAGGCGCCCCAGAAGCCGCGGAAGTCGGTGGTCGGCACATTGGCCGTGCGCGCTTTCTGGTGCGCATGGCCGTGCACGGAACATGACCCAACGCAGTGGTGCACCTGCTGCTGCAACGGCGCAGCCGGCCGCCAATGCCCTGGCACACGCGACACGGGCGACCACTCCGGCAGCACCGGAATCGGCGGCGGGCCGAACTCCGTGAACTCCGCTGCGCCGTAGACGATGCGCCCACCCACCACCGTCAGCACCGATTCGATGGTCTTGATATCCGCCTCGGGCACGCTGAAGAAATCCGCCGACAACGCCGCCAGGTCGGCGAGTTGCCCGACCTTGATCTGCCCCTTGTTGCCCTGATCCGCCGAGAACCACGCGCTGCCGTGCGTGTACAGCTCCAGCGCCACCTCGCGCGGCAGTCCTTCCGGATACAGCGCCATGCCGCCTACCGTGCGACCGCTCGACAGCCAGTACAGCGACGTCCACGGGTTGTAGCTCGACACGCGCGTGGCATCGGTGCCCGCGCCCACGGGCACGCCTTCGGCCAGCATGCGCTTGATGGGTGGTGTCTGTTCAGCAGCGGCTGCGCCGTAGCGGTCGACAAAGTATTCGCCCTGGAAGGCCATGCGATCCTGGATGGCGATGCCGCCGCCGAGTGCGCGCACGCGTTCGATGTTCTTCGGCGAAATCGTCTCCGCATGATCGAAGAACCATGGCAGGCCGTTGAACGGAATGTCGCGGTTCACGCGCTCGAATACGTCGAGCATGCGCGAGATGGATTCGTCGTACGTGGCGTGCAGGCGGAACGGCCAGCGCTGCGCGACGAGGTGGCGGACCACGGTCTCCAGCTCCTGCTCCATCGTCTCGGGCAGGTCGGGGCGCGGCTGCAGGAAGTCTTCGAAATCCGCGGCGGAGAAGACCAGCATTTCGCCCGCGCCGTTGTGGCGGAAGAAGTCATCGCCCTGGCGGTACTGCACGCTGCCGGTCCAGTTCTTAAAGTCGGCCAGTTCCTCTTTGGGCTTCTGCGTGAAGAGGTTGTAAGCGATGCGGATGGTGAGCTGGTTCTGTGCCGACAGCTCGCGAATGATCTCGTAGTCTTCCGGGTAGTTCTGGAAACCGCCGCCGGCATCGATGGCGCTGGTCACGCCCAGGCGGTTCAGCTCGCGCATGAACTGGCGCGTGGAGTTGACCTGGTACTCGGGCGGCAGCTTCGGCCCCTTAGCTAGCGTCGCGTACAGGATCATCGCGTTGGGCTTGGCGATGAGCATGCCGGTGGGCTCGCCGGAAGCATCACGTTGGATCTCGCCGCCGGGCGGGTTCGGCGTGTCCTTGGTGTAACCGACTTGGCGCAGCGCCGCGCGGTTGAGCAGGGCGCGGTCGTACAGGTGCAGCACGAACACGGGCGTGTCGGGCGCGGCCTGGTTCAGCTCCTCCAATGTGGGCATGCGGCGCTCGGCAAACTGGAACTCCGTCCAGCCGCCCACCACGCGCACCCATTGCGGCGATGGCGTGCGCGCGGCCTGCTCCTTGAGCATGCGCATCGCGTCGGCCAGCGAGGGCACGCCTTCCCAGCGCAGTTCCAGGTTGTAGTTCAACCCGCCCCGGATCAAGTGCAGGTGCGAATCGTTCAGGCCGGGGATGACGGTGCGTCCGCGCAGGTCGATGACCTGGGTGGTGGCACTACGTTGCGCCATCACGGTGGCGTCGTCGCCCACGGCAACGAAGCGGCCGTCGCGCACGGCAACGGCACTGGCACTGGGGCGTTCGCGGTCGACCGTGTGGATGCGGCCGTTGTGCAGGATGAGGTCGGCAGTCATGGTGTCGGTGTCAGTACTTGGGAAACAGCGAGAAACGCCCGGGCCCCGCAATCAGCACGGTCGTGAAGATGATCAGCAGCATCCAGCCGAACTGCCCCTCGGCGAGCGACCAGTCCGGGTGCACCACCAGCATGGCCACCAGCAGCGTGAAGACGATCGGCAGGCACGCCAGGCGCGTCAGCACGCCAAGCGCAATCAGCAGCGGGCAAATGGTCTCCGACAGGATCGCCAGCAGCAACGTAGGTGCGGCGCCCATGTGGAACGGGTCTTCGATGCGCGTGAGTTCCTGGCTGTAGTGCAGCACCTTGGGCAGGCCGTGCACGGCAATGAGCAGCGCGCTGCCGGTGACGCGTAGGAACAGCAGGCTGGCGTGTGCAGCGCGGTGTTGTTTGTTGCAGCGGCAGTGGGTTCCAGCGATAGGCGGGTCATGGCATCAGCTTGGGTTGCCCGGCGCGCGGTCGCCGGTGGTAGCAATGTCAGACGGCTGTGCCTTGGGCGGTGCGCCGGTGATCTTCGGCACGCACTCCTGGCGGAACCACGCCATGGTGATCGGTTCGCCCGCCAGCAGGCGCTGCGCGGTCGGCACGATCTGCTCGCCGATCAGCATGCCAAGCAGCCCGATCAGCGCAATGGCCGGCGGCGCAGGGGATCGCACGTGCAGCAGCGCATAGATGAGGCCGACCAGCAGGCCGACGCCAAGGGAGATGAGATAGGGCTTCATGTGGCACTCCAGAGTGCGAAGGGCGGCGCGCCCGAGGTGCGCCGCCCGTGCTGGTCAGGCGGTGAGGAAGGCCAGCAGGTCAGCGTTGACCTTGTCCGCCTCAGTCACGCACATGCCGTGCGAGCCGCCCGGGTAGACCTTCAGTGTGCCGTTCTTCACCAGCTCCACACCCAGCTTGGCCGAATCGTCGATCGGCACGATCTGGTCGTCGTCGCCGTGCAGGAACAGCACCGGCACGTCGATCTTCTTCAGGTCTTCGGTGTAGTCGACCTCGGAGAACTCCTTGATGCACAGGTACTGGCCGTGGATGCCGCCGGTCATGCCCTGCGCCCAGAAGGCATCGATGGTGCCTTGCGAGACCTTCGCGCCCGGCCGGTTGAAGCCGAAGAACGGCGTGGCCAGATCGCGATAGAACTGTGAGCGGTTGTCGGTCACACCTTTGCGGATGCCGTCAAACACCTCAATCGGCAAGCCGTTCGGGTTGGCAGCCGTCTTGAGCATGATGGGCGGCACGGCGCCAATCAGTACGGCGCGGGCGACGCGCTTGGTGCCATGCCGGCCGATGTAGTGCGCGACCTCGCCGCCGCCGGTGGAGTGGCCGACCAGCGTGGCGCCCTGGATGTCGAGCGCATCGAGCAGTGCCGCTAGGTCGTCGGCATAGGTGTCCATGTCGTTGCCTTGCGAGGGCTGATCGGAACGACCATGGCCGCGCCGGTCATGAGCGATGACACGAAAGCCCTTCTGCACGAGGAATAGCATCTGCGCGTCCCACGCATCGGCATTGAGCGGCCAGCCGTGCGAGAAGACGACGGGCTTGCCGCTGCCCCAGTCCTTGTAAAAGATGCGCGTACCGTCTTGGGTCGTAATCGTTTGCATGGGAGAGAGTGGGTGAGAGTCGGTGGGCGGGTCCGGAGGGCCCGGATGGTCAGCCGGGCGGCGCATGCAGCAGTCCTGCTGTGCATGCGTCGCCCGCAGGAACGACGTCGGTGTTTGTACGGCAGCGCGATCAGTTGGCTGCCACCGGAGCCAGCGCCTCGTGCGGCGTGGCGGTGCGTTGCGGTGCCTTGTGCACCATCGTGTAAGCGTAGTCGACGCCCATGCCGTAGGCGCCCGAGTGCTCCTTCACCAGCTTCATCACGGCGTCATACGTATCACGATGGGCCCAGTCGCGCTGCCATTCCAGCAGCACCTGTTGCCACGTCACGGGCACCACACCGGCCTGCACCATGCGCTGCATGGCGTAGTCGTGTGCTTCCTTCGATGTACCGCCCGATGCGTCGGCGACCATGTAGATCTCGTAATCGGCATCGTGCATGGCCGACAGGGCAAAGGTGCAGTTGCACACCTCCGTCCACAGGCCCGAGACGACGACCTTCTTGCGGTTGTTCTTGGCGAGCGCGTCGCGCACCTTCTGGTCATCCCAGGAGTTCATCGACGTCCGTTCGAGCAGTTGCTGATCCGGAAACACGTCGAGCAGCTCGGGGTAGGTATAGCCCGAGAAGCTTTGCGATTCGACTGTGGTGATGGTGGTGGGGATGTTGAAGATCTTCGCCGCCTTGGCAAGGCCGACGGTGTTGTTCTTCAGCGTTTGTCGATCCATCGATTGCACGCCGAAGGCCATTTGCGGCTGATGGTCGATGAAGATCAGTTGACAGTTCTGCGGGGTGAGGACTTCCAGCTTGGGGTTCGTCATGGCCGTATCCGGTGAGGCGTCATGCAGATGAGGGAATGCCGCCGCGAGTTTGTGCCATGCAGAACGCACGGCAATCGGGGGGCCTATCCATGATAGGAATCTGCGCTGCGTGTACAACGCCAAAAACGGCGAGGGCAGTATTTGCGATTGACGAACAATCCGCGCGGTTTGGAGAAATATTTCGCGCCCTCAGCGGATCCACCCGCGCGCGAGCAAGGGCACGTCCCAGGCGGGCTCGCCTGCATGGTGGCTGACCAGGCAATCGATGAGCGCGCGGACCTTGACGGCTTGCCGCTGCGTTTCCGGATACACCGCAGAGAAGTGCAGCGGTACCAGGTCATAGTCGGCCAATACTGGGACGAGGCGCCCCGCGAGCAGGTCATCGCTCACCACCAGTGTGGGCAGGCACGCGATGCCGGCGCTGGTGAGCGCGTAGTCGCGCAGCAGATGGACGGAGTTTGAGCGCAGTTGCTCCGGCAACTCGAGTTCCGCACGCACCTCGCTGTCTTGCAAGAACGTCCAGCGCTTGCGCGTCGGATAGCCTGAGTACAGGGCCAGGGCATGCTGCAGGAGATCAGCCGGCTGTTGCGGCAGACCGTACTCCTCAACGTAAGCGGGTGTCGCACAGAACAGGCGCCGCAGCACGAACAGCCGTTTCTCGATCAACGAATCGTTGATGGGCGGGAAGATCTGGAATGCCACGTCAAAGCCTTCTGCAATCGGGTCGACCACGCTGTCTTCCACCACCACGTCGAGCTGGATATCGGGGTATTGCGCGCCAAACCGGGCCAGCGGCTCGGCAAAGTGGTTCAGCGCATAGCCGGGCAGCATGCGAATGCGCAGCTTGCCCACTGGCGTGGCGCGCAGGCCGCGCATCTGGTCGGTCAGGTCCGTCAGCATGCAGACGGCTTCGGCGCATTGCTTGTAGTACGTCTCGCCCACTTCCGAGAGCCGCACATGCCGTGTGCTGCGGTGGAACAGCGGCGCCTCGATAAAGCGCTCCAGTTGCTGCACGCGGTTGGTGACCACGGAGTTGGTCACGCCCAACTGGCGTGCGGCTTCGGCAAAGCTGCGCGTTTCGGCCACGCGCACAAAGGCTTCGATACTGAGAAAACGGTCCATTTGCAGCGTCCTGGCGCCTGGGCTCAAAGGGTGGCGCGACGGCAGCCATCATACGGCGATCGGGTGGAATGTGACGTTACCGCCGGCAAGGCTTTTCCGCAGATCGCTACGTCGTTTATCCTCTGCAATCTGTTTCATTCCAATACCCATTCCATACCAAGCGAGGAGCAGTCATGGCAATTCAAGTGGTCGGCATCGTCGGTGCCGGAACAATGGGCAACGGCATTGCGCAGGCATGTGCCGTGGTCGGGCTGGATGTGGTGATGGTGGACATCAGCGATGCTGCCGTGCAGAAGGGCATTGCCACCGTGGCCGGCAGCCTGGACCGTCTCATCAAGAAGGACAAGCTGACCGAAGCCGACAAGGCCGCCTCACTCGCGCGCATCCAGGGCTCGACCAGCTACGACGATCTCAAGCGCGCCGACCTCGTCATCGAAGCCGCCACCGAGAACTTCGACCTGAAGGTCAAGATCCTCAAGCAGCTCGAAGCCGTGGCTGCACCGCACGCCATCGTTGCATCCAACACGTCGTCGATCTCGATTACCAAGCTCGCGGCCGTGCTGCAAGATGCCAGCCGCTTCATCGGCATGCACTTCTTCAACCCGGTGCCGATGATGGCGCTGGTGGAAGTGATCCGCGGCCTGCAGACGAGCGATGCCACGCACGCTGCGGTCAACGCACTCGCCAAGCAGCTCGGCAAGACGCCGATCACGGTCAAGAACAGCCCGGGCTTTGTGGTCAACCGCATCCTGTGCCCGATGATCAACGAAGCGTTCTGCGTGCTGGGCGAGGGCCTGGCAAGCCCGGAAGAGATTGACGAAGGCATGAAGCTCGGCTGCAACCACCCGATCGGGCCGCTGGCGCTGGCCGACATGATCGGCCTGGACACCATGCTGGCCGTGATGGAAGTGCTGTACACCGAATTCGGCGATCCGAAATACCGCCCGGCCATGCTGATGCGCGAAATGGTGGCGGCTGGCTATCTGGGTCGCAAGACGGGGCGTGGCGTGTACGACTACAGCAAGTAAGCAGCAAGCGCTGACGGTGTTTGCGCTGTCCGCCAACTGTCAGGCTGGATTCGCGCAAACTGTCTGCAAGTGTGCATGGTGGCGGTGTGGCGGTGCGTTGATGATGACGCATCGCCACACCGCTTTTTCTTTTCCACACACCGGACGCCACCATGTCGCGCTACGCCTTCCGCCTGCTTAACGTCTTTGCCGAGTCCACCTTTGGCGGCAACCAGCTCGCCGTTTTTGAAGATGGGCGCGGCCTGGACGACGCCACCATGCAGGCCATCGGACGCCAGTTCAACCTGTCCGAAATCACGTTCATCTTTCCCGATGACACGGAGGGCGCCACGGCGCGCTTCCGCATCTTCACGCCCGACTACGAGATGCCGTTTGCCGGCCACCCGTCGCTGGGGACCGCGCAGGTGGTGCGTGAGCTGTACGGCCCGGGCAACGAACTGACGCTGCGTTGCCAGTCCGGCATCGTGTCGCTCACGGCGCAGGACGAGGGGTGGTCGCTCGTGCCGCCACGTTCCGGCGCGCTGAGCACGCGCGAAGCCGATCCGGCCATTGCGAAGATGCTGGGGTTGGACGCCGACGCGCTGGCGGGTCCGCCTCTGTGGGTCGATGCCGGTATCGAGCAACTAATGGTGCCGGTCAAGACACGCGCCGATGTGGAGCGCGCCCGGCCCGATCCGTCGGCTTTTGATGCGTGGCCGCGCAGCCGCAACGACGGGCGCAATGCGTACGTGTTCACCATGCCCAAGCCGGGCAGCGATGATCCGGTGGTATCGCGCTTCTTCTTCGAATACGGCACCGGCCTGTGGGAGGACCCGGGCACCGGTTCGGCGTGCGCCAACCTGGGCGGCTGGCTGCGCGCAACGGAGCATGCGCTGCCGGCGAGCTATCGCATTGAGCAAGGCGCCGCAGTGGGGCGGCCGTGCCATCTGACGTTGAAGGTCGATGCCGATGGCACGATCCACGTGGGTGGCCGCGTCATCGAAATCGGTCGCGGCACGCTTAACATCTAAGCGGCGTCCAACTGCTTGCAATAGAACGTCGTCCCGCAGAAGGCGCCGTCGGGCATCAGTGCGTAGTCGGGCACCACGCCCACGCGCTGCCAGCCGGCGCGGGTGTACAGGCGCTCGGCATCGCCGCCGGTGACAGTATCGAGCACGAGTACTGTCTTCCGCTCGGCACGCGCCACCTCTTCAACCGCCGCCATCAGCCGCTGCGCCACGCCTTGCCGGCGCGCGCGGCGGTGCACGAGCATCTTGGCCACATCGGCGCGGTGCGGCTGGTTCTCCGGCTGCGCCAGGATCAACTGCACAGTGCCGACGATGGCGCTGGTGTCGTCCGCGGCAATCAAGAGCGCACGCTCGCCGTGCGCGACACCTTCGGCCACCTTGCGCCAGAACGCCTGTGCCTTGTCGCGCGACAGCGGCCACATGAAGCTGACCGACGCGCCACCCTCCACGCAATCGACGAGGACATCCGCCAGCGCATCGACGCAGGCGCTCGCCTCATTGGCGCCAAGGCGCCGCACAGCCACGGTGTCGATCATGCGGTTCTCCAACTGGCGGAGAGCGCGGGCGGCAAGGTGGTGAGCGCCACCAGATAGCGCGCCGGCCGTTTGCTCGGGTTGTGAAAGACGATGGGGCGGTCGAGCTGCATGGCCAGGCAGTCGCCGGCATCGAGGCGCCAGTGCGTGTCGCCCACGGTCACCTCCATCGTGCCGTCGATCACCCACAACTGCTGATGGACTTCGGCGTCGCGCGCGCCGGTGTCGTAGGCCACGCGCTGGCCGGGCGGAAAGTGCACCTCCACCAGCTGGATGGGCGAGCGTGCGGCCGGTGACAGGTTGCGGCGGACGTAGCCCGACCCCGGGTCCGTCCATTCCGGCTGATCCGCGGCACGCGCCACCGGTGAAGGTTCGGCGGCGGGGGAGGCGCTGTCTTCGAACAACGACGCCAGCGTGACGCCCAGCGCAGAGCTGAGCCGGTCGAGTACGGCAGCAGTCGGGCTGCTCTGACCGCGCTCGATGAGGGAGATGGCCGAACGGCTGACCTGGCTGCGTTCGGCCAGGGCTTCGAGCGAGAAGCCCTGCGCGTCGCGCAATTCACGCAGGCGGCGGGCAATGCGTTGGTGGATGTCCATGCATCCAGTTTAATGGAATTTCACGTCCAGTAAACTGGATTGTGCGGGAGGAAGTCAATTTCGCCGTTGCACAGCCGGCGGTACCCAGGAGCCATCCAGCGCAGCCTCCTTGGGCCAGGTCAGTTGCATGCGCAGTTGGAACGGCCCCGTCGGCGGTGGCAGCCAGTTGTTGCGCATGCCCTTGGGCGGCAGGCGCTGGATCAGGATGTCGAGCGAACCATCCGGGTTCAGGCGCGGGCGGTCCGCTTCGCTGAGCATGTTGCGCAGTTCCCACCGCGCCGCTGCACGTGCGGGCTGCGGCGCCATGGCGATGGCGGCCACGGCCCAGCCGGCGTTTTCGGGCGGCAGCTGGTTGCGATCGAAATGCAGCACGTACGGGTGCACGCTGTCGAGCGATAGGCCGTTGGCGTCCGTCGTGGCAGTGGCGATCAGCATGTCTTGCGGCAGGTCGGCACCGCCGCCGTCCCACGCCACGATGGCGCGCTGCGCGTAGTCCAGCCCATACGCGCCGACATAGCGGGGGATGAACCAGCCGTTCTGCGTGATGGTCGGCTGCTTGACGGCCAGCTCCAGCGTGCTGCGTGCCGCGTCGACACCGGCGTCCATCACTTTCAAGCTGGAGGCGTTCACCGCCTTGGCATCGAACGGCGCGCCGGGCGTGATGCCCAGATCTCGCAGGGACTGCACCATCGTGGAATCCGCCGGGTGCGGCGGGTTGTCTTTGAGCAGCGCGGCAAAGCGGGTGAAGTAGGCGTTGGCGTCGAGCGCGGTGACGCGGCGGCGCGCGGCGTCCAGGCTGATGTCGATGTCGGTGGCTTTGTCGGCGTCGGCTTCCGCTTCGGTGTCGCGGGCGGCGGGTTTGCCGAAGGCGTCCAGCGGCGTGATGCGATAGCGGTCTTGCACCCGGCGTGCGGCGGGCAGATCGCGCTGGCCGGCCGTCTGCGTGCGGGCCACGATCCACACCAAGTTGGTTGGCGCGGCGACCTGTTTGACGCCCGCCGGCAACGTGCCTTCCCAGCCCGGCGGCGTGATGGCGTAGTGCGCGGCGCGCGTGCCGGTGGTGCGGTTGCCCAGCGATTCAAAGATGTCTGTCCACCCGTCATGCAATGCCACCCAGATGTGGCGGCGGCCTACGTCGGGCAGGCTCAGTACCACCGGGCCGTTGCGCAAATCGACGAAGGCGCTGCTCGTGAGCGCATCCACGCGGGTGCGCGCGCCGGCGGGCGTAGCCGCTTCGTCGAGTGTGCGCTGGTGCATGAAACGGCCCGTGGGTGCCTGGGCGGAAGTGGTCTGCAGCAGGGCGTCCGTCATCATCAACGGAAACGCATATACGTAGGCGGCCCGCACCTGGGCTTCGCCAGGTTGGGGCAAGCGCAGTTCGGCGCCTGCAGCGGTATCCGGAGTCCGGGTGGCGCAGCCTGACAGAGCCAGCGCCACCACGCTCAGCGCCACGGCCGCCAGCTTTGCAAGCCAGCGCGCAGGCGCGAGACAGTGCGTCATCGTGTTCTCCTTCTTGTCGGTACGCGGCAACAGGAAATCAGACGCCTGTCTAACATCCCCCCAAGGATGATTGCGCACACGCTTGCGTGGTCGCCCGGGATAAGCGTCCCGTCGCCGCGCTTGTTCTTGAGCATTTTTGAATTTAGAAGTGCGACCGCCGCAAGTCAATCGAAGTGCAGTGGGGTACGCCCATCCAGCCCGTGCTTACAGACGCAGGTGGATCGCCAGACGCAATTTCGCCGCGTCATATTCGGCTTTCAGGCGGGCGACGATTTCCCCGGCGGGTGGAACATCCCCGATCTGGCCGACACCTTGACCCGCGCCCCAGATGTCTTTCCAGGCTTTGGCGCGCGAGCTGCCATCGCCAAAGTTCATCGTCGACTTGTCGGCTTCGGGCAGGGCGGCAGGGTCCAGGCCCGCCAATTCGATGCTTTCGCGGATGTAGTTGCCGTGCACGCCTGTGAAGAGGTTCGTGTAGACGATGTCCGACGCGGCCGCACGCAGGATCGCTTGCTTGTAGCTTTCTGCCGCATGCGCCTCTTTGCTCGCGATGAAGCGTGTGCCGATGTAGGCGAGGTCCGCGCCCATGGCCTGCGCGGCCAGGATGGCGTCGCCCGTGGCGATGGCGCCCGACAGCGCGATCGGCCCGTCGAAGATGCGCCGCACCTCGCCCACCAGCGCGAATGGCGACAGCGTGCCGGCATGTCCGCCCGCACCCGCCGCTACCAGGGTCAAGCCATCGACGCCGGCTTCGAGCGCCTTCTCGGCATGGCGCAGGTTGATCACGTCGTGCAGGACGATGCCACCGTAGCTGTGCACGGCATCCAGGATCTCCTTGACCGGCGCGCGCAGCGAGGTGATGAAGATCGGCACCTTGTGCTTGACGCAGGTGGCCACGTCCTGCTCCAGCCGTGCATTCGAGTGGTGCACGATCTGATTGACCGCGAGCGGCCCGACCACATCGTGCGGATGTGCGGCGCGGTGGGCGGCCAGGTCTTCATTGATCTGCGTGAGCCAGTCGTCCAGCACCTCGGCGGGGCGTGCGTTGAGCGCCGGAAACGCGCCGACGATGCCCGCCTTGCACTGCGCCAACACCAGCTCCGGATAACTCACGATGAACATCGGCGAGCCGATTACGGGCAGCGTCAGATGTTGCAGGGCGGGCGGCAGATGCTTGGCGGCGGGCATGGCGGCTCCTGGTGAGGGTGTGCGGAGGGCGTCGTTCGATTATAGGAACGATCCCGCACCCCGCATCGCCGCAATCCGCCTCAGGCATGCGCATGCTGCGCAAGCAATTCGATAAAGGTGCGGTTGAAGGCGGGCAGGTCGTCGGGTTTGCGGCTGCTGACCCAGTTGCGGTCGGTCACGACTTCCTGGTTGACCCACATGCCGCCTGCGTTGCGGATGTCGTCCTGCAGCGTGGGCCAGCTCGTGAGCGTACGTCCGCGCACCAGCCCGGCCGACACCAGCAGCCACGGCCCGTGGCAGATCACGGCAATGGGTTTTTGCTCGCGCTCGAACGCTTTTACAAAGGCCTGCGCGGCGGGCACCATGCGCAGCGCATCCGCGTTGAACACGCCGCCGGGCAGCACCAGGCCATGGAAGTCTTCCGCGCGGGCGTAGTCCAGCACCAAATCCACTTTGAACTTGTCGGCCTTGGTGTCGTGATGCAACCCTGTCACGCTGCCGGCCTTGGGCGCGATGATGGCGGTGGTGGCGCCGGCTTCTTCCAGCGCTTGCTTGGGGCTGGCGAGCTCGGCTTGCTCGAAGAGGTCGTCGACGAGGATGGCGATGCGGGTGCCGGATAGCGTAGTCATGGTGCGCTCCTGTCAGATGGAGATGGGCGGAGCGGACAGCTTCGCAACGTGCATGCCCGCGGTGCGCTAGCATGCGGAGCATCCATCGCACGCATCGCACACCACCACGGAGACCCGCATGACCACGCCGCTATCCATCGACGCCGCTACCGCCGCCGCAGACGCCGCGCTGTTTCCCGGCTTTCGCCCGTTCCGCCAGACCGTCAACGGGGTGGAGATTGCGGGGGTGATCGGTGGCAGTGGTCCGCCCTTGCTGTTGCTGCACGGGCATCCGCAAAGCCATGTGATCTGGCACAAGGTGGCGCAGGACTTGGCACGTGATTACACCGTCGTCGCGACCGATCTGCGCGGCTATGGCGCCTCGTCCAAACCGGAAGGCAGCGCCCGGCATGTGGAATACAGCAAACGCGTCATGGCACAGGACCAAGTGGAGGTGATGCGCGCGCTCGGCTTCGGCCGCTTCCGGCTATGCGCGCACGACCGCGGCGCCCGTGTGGCGCATCGCCTGTGCGTCGATCACCCCGCGCACGTGGAGCGCGCCATGCTGCTCGACATCGCGCCCACGCTGGCGATGTACGAACACACCGACATGGCGTTTGCGTCCGCCTACTGGCACTGGTTCTTCCTGATCCAGCCGCACCCGTTTCCCGAAACGCTCATCAACGCGACGCCCGATTTCTACATCAGCAAGCTGATGGGGCTGCGCCATGCAGGCCTGCAGCCATTCGCGCCCGAAGCCATGGCCACCTACGCCGCCGCCATGCGCGAGCCCGCCTGCGTGCACGCCATGTGCGAGGACTACCGCGCCGCCGCCACCATCGACCTCGAACACGATCGCGCCGATCGCGAAGCCGGCAAGCGTGTGCGTGTGCCCCTGCGCGTGCTGTGGGGCGAGCATGGGGTGATTCAGCGGTGCTTCAAGCCGCTGGAGCTGTGGCAGGCCGTAGCGGAGAACGTGAGCGGCGGCACCGTGCCGTGCGGGCACTACGTGCCGGAGGAGGCGCCGGAGGCGTTGTTGACGGAGATGCAGGCGTTCTTCGCGTGATGCAGGAAGCGATGGTGGCGCACGTTGACATCATCAACCCCGATGCGTTTCTGGCAACGCCTTCCGGACGTGTCTGGACGCCCGAGCATAGCAAGGACGCTTGGGCGCGCTGCTTTCGGCTGCTGGAGGATCACCTGCAGCGGCCCGCACCAACTGGCATGCATCGGCTATTGATCGTCTGCGGCCTGCAAGGCGCAGGAAAATCGCACTGGATCCGTTTGAACGCGCGGCGCTATGCGCCCTGCATTGTGTTCGATGCTGCGCTGCCCGGTATCCGGCATCGGCAGCCGATTCTAGAACTGGCCCGTCGATATGGGGCTGGCGTGATCGCTGTATGGATCGACACGCCAATCGACCTGGCGCTTGCGCGCAATGCGCTGCGCGCGGCTGACCAGCGGGTGCCGGAGGCGAGCATTAGAAGCGTTGCCACACTGTTCGAGCCGCCCTCCGTGGGCGAGGGGTTTTGCGAGGTGTTGCGATTGGACGGCTCGGCTTCAGCGTTTTGACCAGGACATCAGCGTTGAGTGGCGTTCTTCCGCGCGATCAAGGCGAGACAGGACCCGCGTTGGTCGACCCGGTTGTCGATACGGTCGGGTTCGCGGTGGCTGCGGGCACGGCCGGCGTAATGACCGCATTGCGTGGCCACACGACGACATCGTCATAGGCATAGAGCTGGCAGTTGGTGAACTGCTTCGAGTGGCACAGCGTCATGGCCTTCTCGATGGAATCCTTGTCGGACCACCAATACGTATGGTGGCCGCCGTCTGCAAGCACGAATGCCTTGGGAGCCTTGCTCGCGAGGTAGCGGGTGTAGCCCTTTCGGGCAAACGCGTAGGGTACGGCATCGACGTTGCTGGCATCCGCGTAGCCCGACGGTGCGGGCAGGGAGACCTCGGTGTGGGCCATGCCACCGGCCACCGCCGGAATGCTGACGATCGAGTTGGTGCCCATGCGCACCATGATGACGTCGGGATAGTCATAGGCCGCGCCTGATGACGTGTCCACTGCAACACCTATTGCACCGCCGAACAGTACATTGCCGAACGCCATCGCCTTGGTAGTCGACTTCACGGTCGCAAGGCCAGCGGCCATCTCGTCCTTGTCGCATCGCACGCTGAGATCCCCATACGCGCGGTGGATCGTCACAGTGCCCGGCGTTGTCACGTAGTACGTGCCCTTGCTGTTGACGAGCTTGCAGTTTGCGCCGGTCACCGGCACGTCGTTCTTGCGTGTTTCCACTGAAACGACCTGATTGGTGCCGCTGACGATGGATGCGCAGCCCGTGATGGCGCAGCAAGCGCCCAGCAGCAGCCACTGGATGACCCTCATACCCCTTCCCCTTTTTTGTGTATTGAATGCGTCGCGATGGCATTTTGCCATCGGGCTCGATCGTAGATAGGTCACACGATGGCGCAACCCTGCGCCGGAGGGGACATCAGTTCGTGCCGGGTTGTGTTTCTGCGGTCAATCGCGGTTGCGAATCTGTCCGTGCTCGACTGTTGCCGCCCCCGCCTTAACCAGCGCAGCAATGGCCGCATCAAGCATCTCGACCAATGATGTGTTGGGAAAGAACCGCCCCTGCAACCGCGGCATCAACGTCGTCTGCGTGAACCACGCGGCCAGCGCTTCATGGGCGAGCGCTTGCTGCTCCAGCAGCTTGAACTTCACCAGCACGCGGATGGCATGCAGCGCATTGCGCTCCGCATCCACCCGAAGATAGGCCAACCGACTGAGCGACGCATCAATGGCGGCATTGACGCCGGTGAACGGCCGGCCATGCCCGGGGATGACGACACGCGCATCGAGCTGCGCGATACGTTCGAGAATCGCCTGCTGCTCGGTAAAGCCGCTCTCGCCTTCCAGCTCGGGGAAGATCACGCCAAAGCCGCGTTCCCACAGTGCATCGGCGGAGAGCAACACACGCGTATCGGGGCTGAAGAGAATGACCGCGTTCGGGTCATGCCCCGGTGCACTGATGACCTGCCAGTCGAAGTCGCCCAGGCGCAAGGTCATGCCGTCTGCGAGGCCGGCGTCGGCATCCGTTTCGGGCAGCGTGAAGCGCGCGCACTGTTGGCCGGTGGGGGTGTAGCTCAGGGCCTCCGCATCCCAGCGGCGCACGTCGGCGACTTGCGCGGCAGGCACGCGGGTGTGGCAGTCGTACAGCGCTTGCAGTGCCGCGTTGCCGCCGCAGTGGTCGGAATGCAGATGCGTATTCAGCAGACGGCGCAGCGGCCTGCCTTGTAGCGCGTGCTGCACCAGCGCCACGGTCTGCGGGGCGTGTGTGAGGTACCCGGAGTCGACCAGCGAGCAGCCGCCGTGCGCGTCCTCATCGAAGAAGAGGATGTTGTTGGACGACAGCCAACCACGCTCGAACACGCGCATCGAGTCTGGGAGGGTGACGATGTCGTGTTCGGCCATGTTGGGGGCGGTTAGGCGCAGGGCGTGTCGTTAAGCCACGTGCACGCGCGCTCGGGCAAGGTCTTCCAGACTGCGAGGCGTGCAGCGTCATTCATGGTCGACCACGTGGCAATCTCGTCGAGGGTACGCATGCAGCCGATGCACAGGCCGCGCGCATCGTTCATCTTGCATACGTTGATGCATGGCGACGCGACCGGCAGTGCACGCTCAGCCTGCGCGCGGCTGTTGCGCAGCTTGCCGAGCGCGAGCTTGAGTTGGGCGCGTGTACAGCCGTCCATGAGCGTTCGATCAATCTCGCTGGGCGATGTCGGCGACGGGTGCGCCGGTCATCGCCTCGAGCTCGGCGGGCGTGAGATTGAACACCGCGTGCGGATGGCCAGCCGCGGCCCACACGCTGTCGTACTGGAACAGGTCGCGGTCGAGCAGCATCACGGGCTTGACCGCATGGCCGACGGGGCACACGCCGCCGATGGCATAACCCGTCTTCTCGCGCACGAATTTGGCGTCGGCCTTGGCGAGGGCACCCACGTGCGCGGAAACCTTTGCCTCGTCGACACGGTTGGTGCCGCTGGCGATCACCAATACCGGCACGTCGTCTTCTGCGCGGCGGAAGATGATCGACTTGGCGATCTCCGCCACCGAGCAGCCCAGGCCGGCAGCCGCTTCGGCGGAGGTCTTGCCGGTGGCCGGCAGCATGACGATGGCTTTCTCGTAGCCGAGTGTGCGCAAGTGGTCGGCCACGCGCTGGGCGGATTCAGGCAGGGGGGCGTTGGTGTCGGTAGCGGTCATCGTTGTTCTTCGTGAAGGTTCAGATGCAGGCCTGGGCGATCTGGTCCTGCAGTTTGAGCAGCAGTGCGCGGCCCGCGCGTGAAGCGGTCGGTCGGCCGATGGCTTGCGAGATGAAATCACCCGCCAGCACCACCTTGTCCAGATCAATGCCGGTGCGGATGCCCAGGCCATGCAGCAGGTACAGCACGTCTTCGGTCGCCACGTTGCCGGTCGCGCCCTTGGCGTACGGGCAGCCGCCCAGCCCCGCCACCGATGCGTGGAAGATGTTGATGCCGACTTCCAGGCTGGCGAGGATGTTGGCCAGCGCCTGGCCATACGTGTCGTGGAAGTGGCCGGAGAGGCGGTCGATCGGGAAGGTCGCTGCAGCGGCTTCCATCACCGTCTTCACGCGCCCGGCGGTGCCCACGCCGATGGTGTCAGCAATGTCGATCTCATCGCAGCCGAGGTCGGCCATGCGCTGGATCACGTCGACCACGGCAGACACCGGCACCTCGCCCTGATACGGGCACCCAAGCGAGCACGAGATCGACCCGCGCACGCGAATGCCCGCATCCTTCGCTGCCTTGGCCACCGGCACGAAGCGCTCGATCGATTCGGCAATCGAGCAGTTGATGTTCTTCTGTGCGAAGGCCTCGCTGGCGGCGCTGAAGATCACTATCTCATCGGCCCCCGCCGCAGCGGCACCCTCGAAGCCCTTCATGTTGGGCGTGAGCACCGAATACAGCGTGCCCGGCCGGCGCTGGATGCGCGCCATCACGTCAGCGCCGTCGGCCATCGCCGGCACCCACTTGGGCGACACGAACGACGCGGCTTCCACGTTGACGAAACCGGCGTCTGACAGGCGGTTCACCAGTTCGACCTTGGTGTCGGTGGAGACCGGCGCCTTCTCGTTCTGCAGACCGTCGCGCGGGCCGACTTCGACCACCTTCACAAAATGCGGATAGCTCATCTCAGTAACCTCGTTGCAGATCGACGATGCCGACGATCGGTTCGCCGGCTTCCAGCGCGCGGATCTTGCGCGCGATCTGGGCAATGCTCACCTCGCGCAGCGTCAGCGCCGAAATGTGCGGCGTGATGTGGATGCGCGGTTCGGTCCAGAAAGGGTGATCGGCGGGCAGCGGCTCGGTGCGGAACACGTCGAGCGCGGCGCCGGCAATCTGCCCGCTGCGCACAGCGGCGAGCAGATCGTCTTCCACCACGTGCTTGCCACGCGCCACGTTGACGAGGAACGCGCCCGGTGTGAGCTGCGTGAGCAGCTTGGCGTCGATCACGTTCTCGGTGTCAGCGGTGAGCGGCAGCACGTTCACCAGCACGCGCGTGCCCGACAGAAAGCCGGGCAGCGCATCGGTGCCTGCGCGGCAATCGATGCCGTCGATGGTCTTCGCCGAACGGCTCCAACCGCGCACCGGAAAACCGAAGCCCGCTAGCGTCTTGGCGATGTGCGTACCGAGCACGCCCAGGCCCAGCACGCCGACGACAAACTCATCGCGATTGAACGGTTTGAGGAAGCGCCACATCTTGGCCTGCTGCTGGCGCTCGTATTCATCGAGGCGGCGGAAGAAGCGCAGCACGGCATGCGTGACGTACTCGCCCATTTGCGCGGCCATGCCGGCGTCGTCCAGGCGCACGATTGGCAGACCGTCCGGGATGGCGTCGGGCGATTGCGCACGCAGGCCGAGGATGGCGTCGACACCGGCACCGAGGTTGAACACCGCGCGCAAGTCCTGGCGCCCGCGCAGCATATCGGCGGGCGGTTGCCAGACCACCGCGTAGTCGGCATCCTGCGCCGCACCTTGTTCCCACACCGACAGCCGCGCCTCAGGCAGCGCCTGCGCAAAACCATCGAGCCAGGGTTGGGGCTTGCCGTCGGGCGTGTAGATCTGGATGTGCATGTGGGGCGACTTCGAGATGCGTGGTTGACGCACGGTTGACGTATACGTCAAGCAGTGTAGCAGGGGCCGACGAGGCGCGTGGCGGCTGGTTTTAGGGCTGTCCGGGCCACAGGTGCGCAAAGTCGAAGGACAGTTGTCGGTGGTGTCGGATCGACAGCAGGTAGATCGTTTCACCGAGATGGGCGTACAAGACGAGGTACTCCCGAAGGACGTACTCACGCAACTCGCCGTCAGCAGCGTGTGCCAGTTGACGTTTCAGTTGGCCCTGCTTTGTAAGCGCCTCGACCGATGTCGCTGCCCTAGATAGTAGTGGTGGCCCCATCGTCGGAAATTGCTCCAGATTGGGAACAACGGTCTCCGTCAATTCATCGAGCAGGCGGTCGTAGCCTTCTGGAAAATCGCGTTCGATCCAGAACGCTTCAATGGCTTCGAGGTTATGTTCGAAGTTCTCCGTCAACTTGACGGATAAGCGTGGTTTGCGCGCCATTCGTCAGTTATGCCTTGCGGCTACGCTGGCGCTTCAATGCGCCGAGTGCTTGTCGGGCATCCTTGACGCGCCCAGCCTCCACATCAGCCAGCCCCTTGGCGGCATCGTCCAGCAGCAGCAGATGAATCCGTGCGCGCTCAAGCTGGTGGTAGTAGTCGAGCCGTTGCGCGTCGATCAAGGCAACATAGCTCTCGCCGTTTTTGGTGACGATCTTCTCTGCGCCAGCTTTGACCTGCTCGGCCAACTCTGACAGGTTGGCTCGCGCTTGGGACAGCGGAATCACGTCGCGTGCTGAAAAAGCCATGGCAGGCTCCTCATAAAATCAGTACATAATTCTGTACATAATACACGCACTGAGAAGTGAGCCGCCGAGGCTCTTGGCGGCCCGCTTTCGCGTCACTCTGCCGGCTTGAACGCCAGCAACTGCACGCCTTCCGTCACCTGATCGCCCACGCCATACAGCACGGATTCGACCACGCCATCCGCAGGCGCGGTGAGCGTGTGTTCCATCTTCATCGCTTCCATGACGACCAGCGGTGCGCCCTTGGTGACGCTCTGCCCGGGCGTGGCGAGGACGGCGATGACCTTGCCGGGCATCGGTGCGGTCAGCTTGCCGCCTTCGTCGTCGGTCTCACCCGCGTGGGCGAGCGGGTCGTGGCGCTCGAGCGTCCAGTGCGCGCCGCCGGTGAAGACGTGGAAGACGTCGCCATCTGCGTGCACCTGGCCGGTGGCCTTGTGCGAGCCGAGCGCGATGGTGAAGGTCTCGCTGTGGCGTTGCGTGGTGAAGGGTGCGTCGGCGCCATTGGTTTTCAGGCGCGAGCCGTCGCGGCCGTAGACGAGCGTGGCATCGATGGATTGATCGCCGTGGGTGAAGCGTAGCGAGCGTTCTGCCGCGCTGTTCAGGCGCCAGCCGCTGCCGCGCGCCCATGGGGAGTGCGGATCGCGTGTGTCGGTGCGCAGGCTGCGCGCCTCGCGCGCCAGCAGTGCGGCCACGGCCAGGGCGATGGCGTCTTGCGGCACTTCAGGCGCAGCGGGGAACAGCGTGTCGTGATTGCGTGCGATCAGGCCCGTATCCAGATCGGCGGTCGCAAACGGCTTCGATGCCACCAAGCGGCGCAGGAAGGCCACGTTGGACGACAGCCCGACCAGGTGGAAGCTGCCCAGCGCCTGAAGCATGCGCGCGAGTGCTTCTTCGCGGTCGCGGCCCCAGACGATCAGCTTGGCGATCATCGGGTCGTAGTAGGGGCTGATGGCGTCGCCCTCGCGCACACCGGCGTCGATCCGCACGGCCGCGGGTTCGCCATTGGCCTGCGCGCCGACGGTGAACTCCACCGCCGTGGGCGTGCGCAGCACCTTCAGCGTGCCGATGGAGGGCAGGAAATCGCGGTCGGGGTTCTCGGCGTAGATGCGTGCTTCGAGCGCATGGCCGTGGATGTGCAGTTCATCCTGCGTGCGCGGCAGCGGCTCGCCGGAGGCCACGCGCAATTGCCATTCGACGAGGTCTTCGCCCGTGATCATTTCGGTGACGGGGTGCTCGACCTGCAGGCGCGTGTTCATCTCCATGAAATAGAACGTGCCGTCTTCATCGACGATGAACTCGACGGTGCCGGCGCCGACGTAGCCGACAGCGCGCGCGGCGGCCACGGCGGCTTCGCCCATGGCGCGGCGGCGGTCCAGCGTCATGCCGGGGGCGGGGGCTTCTTCCAACACCTTCTGGTGGCGGCGCTGCACGGAGCAGTCGCGCTCGAACAGGTAGACGGCATCGCCAAAGCTGTCGGCGAAGACCTGGATTTCGATATGGCGCGGGCGGGTGAGGTACTTCTCGATCAGCACGCGGTCGTCGCCAAAACTGCTTGAAGCTTCGCGTTTGACGGAGGCGAGCGAGGCTTCGAATGCATCGCTCGATTCCACCACGCGCATGCCCTTGCCGCCGCCGCCGGCGCTGGCTTTGATGAGCACGGGGTAGCCGATGCGGTCGGCTTGCGTGCGCAGGAAGGCGGCGTCCTGGTTGTCGCCGTGGTAGCCGGGCACGAGCGGCACGCCGGCCTTCTCCATCAGTGCTTTCGCGGCGCTCTTGCTGCCCATCGCTTCAATGGCCGAGGCTGGCGGGCCGACGAAGATGATGCCGGCGTCTGCGCAGGCTTTGGCGAAGGCTTCGTTTTCCGAGAGGAAGCCGTAGCCGGGGTGGACGGCCTGGGCGCCTGTTGCGAGTGCGGCTTCGAGGATGCGGTCGGCGCGCAGGTAGCTGTCGCGGGCGGCGGGTTCGCCAATGTGGATGGCTTCGTCGCAGGCGGCGACGTGGCGGGCGTTGGCGTCGGCATCGGAGTAGACGGCGACCGTGCGGATGCCCAGCTTGCGGCAGGTGGCGGCGACTCGGCAGGCGATTTCGCCTCGGTTGGCGATGAGGAGTTTGGTGATCATTTGGTGTTTGTCTCCGGTGTTCTCTGCATCTTTTGCACTTGTGGTGCATCCCTTTTTTGGCTTTCGCCAAGGAAGGGCCTTGTAGTCCATCCCTTGTTTCACCCCCTGCCGGGGCTGACTCACTTTCTTTGTCTTGCCAAAGAAAGTAACCAAAGAAAGGCGCGCCCGAGATGGCGACACCCTCCTTGAATTTTTGTAACCGGGCGGAGACGGGGAAAACTCGCTTCGCTCAGACAGTTCCCCGTCTTTTTTCCGCCCGCTTACAAAAATTCAAGGCGCCATCTAGGGCAGGAACGTCAACGGCCAAACCGTTGGTGTGCGTGCTCTGTCAGGCTCTTGTTTGTTGCTGTGTTGCCGTTGCTTTCCGGTTGCTTCGCTCTGCGTTTTGCCGCGTACCTACTACTGCGTTTGTGCTGCGATGGTGTGGCCGTACCCTGCCCTAGATGGCGCCTTGAATTTCTGTTGCAGGGAGGAAAAAGAGGGGAGGCTGTTTGAGCGAAGCGAGTTTGCCTCTCCTCCCTCCCTGCAACAGAAATTCAAGGAGTGTTTCGCCATCTCGGGCGCGCCTTTCTTTGCTTACTTTCTTTGGCAAGACAAAGAAAGTGAGTCGGCCCCGGCAGGGGACGAAAGGGAGGCAGACCACCAACACAAAAACCCACCTCCCGACAAAGCCAAGCAAATCAATCAGCCGGCGTAATGTCGATATGGCAATGCGAAGAATGCGAGTGCGCAGCATCAGCGCTGTGGTGCATGTGATCCTGCACCTCAACCCGCATCCCCAACCGCGCCAGCAACTTCCGATCAGCGTCAGCTTCCGGGTTGTCGGTCGTCAGCAGCTTCTCGCCATAGAAGATCGAGTTAGCCCCCGCCATAAAGCACAGCGCCTGCAACGCATCATCCATCGCCTCACGGCCAGCGGAGAGCCGCACCATCGCCTTGGGCATCGTGATCCGCGCCACGGCAATCGTCCGCACAAAATCAAACGGATCCAGCTCTTCGTTCCCCGCCAGCGGCGTCCCTTCCACCTTCACCAGGTTGTTGATCGGCACCGAATCCGGATACGGCTCCATGTTCGCCAACTCGGCGATCAGGCCCGCACGCTCGTGCACCGATTCGCCCAGGCCAACGATACCGCCGCAGCACACGTTGATGCCCGCATCACGCACATGCTCCAGCGTGTCGAGCCGGTCCTGGTACGTGCGCGTGGTGATGATCTCGCCGTAAAACTCGGGCGCGGTGTCGAGGTTGTGGTTGTAGTAGTCGAGGCCTGCGTCCTTCAACTGCGCAGCCTGTTCCTGCTTGAGCATGCCCAGCGTCACACAGGTCTCCAGCCCCATCGCTTTCACGCCGCGCACCATGTCAGCCACAGCATCGAGCTGATGCGGCTTCGGGTTGCGCCACGCGGCACCCATGCAGAAGCGGCTCGCGCCGTTCTGCTTGGCGCGCGATGCAGCTTCCAGCACTTCGTCGATCGGCATCAGCTTTTCAGCCTCAACACCCGTGTCGTAGCGCGCCGATTGCGGGCAGTACGAGCAGTCTTCCGGGCAACCGCCCGTCTTGATGGACAGCAGCGTCGAGAGCTGCACCGCGTTCGCATCAAAGTTGGCGCGGTGGACTTGCTGCGCCTGGAACAGCAGGTCGTTGAACGGCAGCGCGAACAGCGCTTCGATGGCTTCGCGGCTCCAGCGCGCGTCGGGGGCTTGGCCCGGCGTGACGGGCACCTTGCCGGCGTTCGGAACGAAGTTGAGCGGAGTGTGTTGCATGGGGACTTCCTTCAAATGATTTTTTGATGCGTGGTTTCGTAGTTATACGGTTCAGGCCGGCAGCAGCCAATTCGGCTTGCGCTTGCCCAGAAAACTTTGCACGCCTTCGCGGCCTTCTTCTGAGGCGCGAATGGCGGCGATACGTTCAGCGGTATCGGCCACCAGTGCGTCATTGACGGGCGCACCGGCCACCTCCCGCACGAGGCGCTTGCTCTCACGCACGGCGTTCGGGCTGTTGGCGACGAGTGCTGCGGTGATGTCGTTCACCTTGGCGTCGAGCAAGTCAGCGTTCACCAGCTCATGCACGAGGCCAAGGCGATGCGCCTCGGCCGCAGAGAAGCGCTCGGCGGTGATGAAGTAGCGGCGCGAGGCCTGCTCGCCCAACGCGCGGATC
Organism: Ralstonia sp. 25C; assembly: GCF_051904805.1. NCBI lineage: Bacteria > Pseudomonadati > Pseudomonadota > Betaproteobacteria > Burkholderiales > Burkholderiaceae > Ralstonia > Ralstonia sp. 25C. The sequence goes on from NZ_CP196737.1 coordinate 2,419,527, forward strand.
ACGTACGGGCTGATGGTGGCCGGAATCAACCCGAGCTTGGCTTCCGACAGGCAGAAGTTGGCCGTCTCCACCGCCACCACGATATCGCACGCGGCGACCAGGCCGACGCCACCGGCATACGTGTCGCCTTGCACGCGCGCGATCACGGGCTTGGGGCAGGTGTAGATGGCGCGCAGCATTTCGGCCAGGCGCAGGGCATCGGCGCGGTTCTCGTCATCGGAGTAAACGGCCATCTTCTTCATCCAGTTCAGGTCGGCGCCGGCGCAGAAGGCAGGGCCGGTGCCGGCTAGGACGATGGCGCGCACGCTCGGCTCATCGGCCAGTGCGCGGAACGCACCGGTCAGCTCGGCGATGACGGTCTCGTTGAAGGCGTTGCGCACGTCGGGCCGGTTGAGCGTGAGCGTGGCGACCGCGCCGTGTTGCGCGAAGGCGAGGGTTTCGAAGGCGTTCATTGCGTGTCCTTGTTGGGGCCGTCTTGTGTGCTCGCGTTGGCGGGGACCGGGCCGGCGGGCAAACCGAGTTCGCGGAGGAAGGCATCCACCTTGGGCAGCCAGATGTCCAGGCCTGCACGGCTGGCGAACATGCCGTGCGAATCGCTCTGGAAGTTGCCGTAATCGACCAAGCGCGCCTTGCCGCCCGCATTGGTATAGGCAGCAAACATCTTCTCCGGCAGCGGCTTGGGCCAGTAGCTGTCGTTGTCGCCGTAGAACCATAGCGATGGGTAACGTGACTGGCGCCCGTAGTTTTCGAAGGCGCGCACGAGGTTGTCTTCCCACGAGACGCAGGTGTCGTTGCGCAGGCCGCCGGCAAAGTTCACCAGGCCGCGTACACCGGGGTAGCTGATGGTGCCGAAGGCCATCGTGGTGAGGCCGCCGTGCGACTGGCCCATGATGACGATGCGGTCGCGGTCCACATACGGCTGCTTGGTCATGTAGTCGAGCGTGGCGACCACGTCTTCGGTCTGCACGATGCCGTTAGCCTCGACATTGCAGCCGCCGCCGATATACGCACCACCCGACTTGGAGAAGCCCTGGCGCATCGGGATCACCACCACATAGCCCCGCGCGACCAGTGCCGCGGCCTGTGCGGTATAACGCGCGCGGCTCTGGAACGCCGGGTTGCCGTGCGCCTTGCCATGGTTGAGCACGATCAGCGGAAACGGCCCGTCACCGGCCGGCTTGTAGACCGTGGTTTCCAGCTTGACGGTGAAGATGCCCGCAGACTTGGGGACTTCCACAACCGCTTCGCTCAGGCCGCTGGCAGACTTGTCTTGCGCATAGGCGGCGGTGGTCAGCAGCGCGGCGCAGCCAATGGCCGCACACGCGCCGCTCCATGCTCGCCTGACCTTCTTGTTCACTGCATTCCCCAGTTCAATTCAACCGGCGGCCCGCTTACATGCGGAACACGCCGAAGTTCATGTCGCCGATCGGCGCGTTCAGGCTGGCCGACAGGCCCAGGCCCAGCACGCTGCGCGTGTCGGCCGGGTCGATTACGCCGTCGTCCCACAAGCGCGCGCTGGCGTAGTACGGGTGGCCTTGGCGCTCGTACTGGTCGCGGATCGGCGCCTTGAAGGCGGCTTCTTCATCGGCGCTCCACTGGCCGCCCTTGGCTTCAATGCCGTCACGGCGCACCGTGGCGAGCACGCTGGCCGCCTGCTCGCCGCCCATCACCGAGATGCGTGCGTTCGGCCACATCCACAGGAAGCGCGGCGAATACGCCCGCCCGCACATGCCGTAGTTACCCGCGCCAAACGAACCGCCGATGATGACCGTGAACTTGGGCACCTGCGCCGTCGCCACGGCCGTCACCATCTTCGCGCCGTTCTTGGCGATACCTTCGTTCTCGTACTTACGCCCGACCATGAAGCCGGTGATGTTCTGCAGGAACACCAGCGGGATCTTGCGTTGGCAGCACAGTTCGATGAAGTGCGCGCCCTTGAGGGCCGCCTCTGAAAACAGAATGCCGTTGTTGGCGATGATGCCGACCGGGTAGCCCCAGATGCGCGCAAAGCCGCAGACGAGCGTGGTGCCGTAGCGCGCCTTGAATTCATCAAAGGCGGAATCATCGACGATGCGAGCGATGACCTCGCGCACATCGAACGGCTTGCGCGTATCGGTCGGGATCACGCCATACAGTTCTTCCGCCGGAAAACGCGGCTCGACCGGCGCGTGAATCTGCACCTGCTCGGGCTTCCGGCGGTTCAGGTGGGCGACGATGCTGCGGGCTTGTGCCAGTGCGTGCGAGTCGTTGTTGGCGAAGTAGTCCGCCACGCCAGACAGGCGCGTGTGCACATCGGCACCGCCCAGGTCTTCCGCGCTCACCACCTCACCGGTCGCAGCCTTCACCAGCGGCGGGCCCGCCAGAAAGATCGTGCCCTGTTCCTTCACGATGATCGACTCGTCGCTCATGGCGGGCACGTACGCGCCGCCGGCCGTGCAGGAGCCCATCACCACCGCGATCTGCGGAATGCCCTTGGACGACAGATTGGCCTGGTTGTAGAAGATGCGGCCGAAGTGGTCGCGGTCGGGGAAGACGTCATCCTGGTTCGGCAGGTTGGCGCCGCCCGAGTCGACCAGGTAGACGCAGGGCAGGTGGTTCTGCTCGGCAATCTCCTGCGCGCGCAGGTGCTTCTTCACCGTCATCGGGTAGTACGTGCCGCCCTTGACTGTGGCGTCGTTGCAGACAATCACGCATTCCTGCCCCGAGATGCGGCCGATACCGGTGATGATGCCGGCGCCAGGCGCTGCGTCGTCGTACATGCCATACGCCGCCAGCTGCGAGAACTCCAGGAACGGCGTGCCGGGGTCGAGCAGTTGCTGCACGCGGTCGCGCGGCAGCAGCTTGCCGCGCGCGAGGTGCTTGGCGCGGGCGTCATCACCGCCGCCCTGGGCGATGCGGGCCACCTTGTCGCGCAAATCGGCGACGAGGGTGCGCATGGCATCGGCGTTGGCCTTGAAGTCTTCGGCACGGGGGTTCAGCTTGGTTTCGAGCGTCGGCATGGCGGAGGTGCGAGGTTCAGTCGGGGAAGGTGCCGTCGACGTACAGCCAACGGCCCTCAGGGGATTCAGCGCCGCTGGCGTCCAGGCGGACGAAGCGGCTGGTTTCATGCAGGCGATGCGCGCGGCCGCCCACCTTGTAGCGGGCGACGAATTCCACCGTCGCGTGCGTAGCGTCTTGCGTTATGTGGTGCTTCACGTCCAGGCCGAGCCAGCGGGTGGCGGCGGCATCCGCTTCAGTCGTTTCCAGATCGACGGGGCAGGTGGACGGATGCCACGTGCGGCGCAGATACGTCGTGTCACCCAGCACATAGGCGCTGTAGCGCGAGCGCATGAGCAATTCGGCCGTGGCCGGCACCGCCTCGCCCGCGTGGAATGGGCCGCAGCAGCGCGCATAGGCGCCACCGCCGCAGGGGCACGCGTCGGTCGGGCCGATGGACTTGGCTTGGGGCGCGGACATCAGGCCAGCAGGTCCGGCAGTTCGCGCATGTCGGTAAACGTGCGCGTGGCGCCGGCGGCGATCAGCGGGCCCGGCGCGTTGCGGCCGGCGTAGGCCAGCACCGTCATGCCGGCAGCGTGGCCGGCGGTGACGCCCGTCGGGCTGTCTTCGATCACCAGGCACCGCGACGGCGAGACCCCCAGGCTGCGGGCCGCCAGCAAATACACATCGGGCGCCGGCTTGCTGCGCGCGACTTCGGTGGCCGAGAAGATGCGCACGTCCGTCGGACGGAAGTGCTCGATCAAACCGGTGCGATTCAGTTGCAACTCCACCTTCGTGCGATCGGCGCCCGAGGCCACGGCCATCGGCAGGCCCAGCTTGGAGAGCACATCAATGGCATGCGCGATATGCGGCACCGCTTCCACTTCGGCTTCGAGCAGCGCGTTGCGGCGCGCGTGGAAGGTGGACAGCCAGTTGGGCGGCAGCGGCGCGCCGCGCATCTCGGCAATCGCGTCCAATTCTTCGCGGATGGCCTTGCCGAGGAAGCGCTTGATGGAGTCTTCCGGGCTGATGTTGATGCCAAGCTCGGTCAGCATCTCCCAGATCAGTCGGTTGACGAGGGGTTCGCTGTCGACGAGCACGCCGTCGCAATCGAACAGGATGGCGTCAAAGCGTGGGTGGCGAGGTTGGGTCGCGGCGGATTGAGAGACTGCAGTCATGCTTTTTTCGTCGGTTTTTCGTAAGCGGTTTTTTCGTAGGCAATGACGGGGGCCCCGGCTGCCTTCCAGGCGGTGAATCCGCCCTCGATATGGGCGACACGTTCCAGCCCCATGTCCTGCACGGTCTTGGTGGCCAGCGCGCTGCGCCAGCCGGCCGCGCAGAAGAAGACGAAGGTCTTGTCTTGCGCAAAGGCCGGCTTGTGATACGGCGATTCGGGGTCGACCCAGAATTCCAGCATGCCGCGCGGGGCGTGCAGCGCGTGCGGGATCACGCCTTCGCGTTCCAACTCGCGGATGTCGCGCACGTCGACAAACTGGACGGCCGGGTCGTCGATCAAGGCGCGCGCCTCGTCCACCGAGAGCGTGCGCACTTCGGCCATGGCTTGGTCGACCAGTGCGCGGAATCCTTTCTTCATGGGCATGGCAGTGCGCTCTTTGTTGGCCTACGCGAGGGCGCGGGCGATCAGGATTTTCTGGATATCGCTGGTGCCTTCGTAGATCTGGCACACGCGCACGTCGCGGTAGATGCGTTCCACCGGGAAGTCGCTCACGTAGCCGTAACCGCCGAAGACCTGGATGGCGTCGGAGCACACGCGCTCGGCCATCTCGCTGGCGTTGAGCTTGGCCATGGCCGCTTCTTTCAGGCATGGCAGGCCGGCGTCCTTCAGGCTGGCGGCATGCCAGACCATCTGCCGCGCCACGTCCACACGCGTCGCCATCTCGGCCAGGCGGAACTGCACCGCCTGATGCGCAAACAGCGGCTGGCCGAAGCTCTCGCGCTCCTTGGCATAGGCCAGCGCCGCTTCGAAGGCCGCACGCGCCATGCCCACGCTCTGTGCGGCAATGCCGATGCGCCCGCCTTCCAGCCCGGACAGTGCCATTTTGTAGCCCGCGCCTTCTTCACCCAGCAGGCAATCGGCGGGGATGCGGCAATCCTCAAACACGATCTGCGCCGTGTCGGACGAATGCTGGCCGAGCTTGTCTTCCAGCCGCGCGACGATGTAGCCCGGTGTCTTGGTCGGCACCAGGAACGCGCTGATGCCGCGCTTGCCTGCCGCCTTGTCCGTTACGGCCATGACGATCGCCACATCGGCATGCTTGCCGCTGGTGATGAACTGCTTCACGCCGTTGAGCACCCAGTGGTCGCCGTCTCGTGTGGCAGTGGTGCGCAGGGCCGAGGCATCGGAGCCGACGTGCGGCTCGGTCAGGCAGAACGCGCCGAGCATCTCGCCGCGCGCCAGCGGCACGAGCCACTGCTGCTTCTGCGCGTCGTTCGCAAACGCCATCAGCATGCTGCACACCGGGCAGTTGTTCACGCTGATGACGGTGGAGGTACCGCCATCGCCGGCGGCAATCTCTTCCAGGATCAGCGCGAGCGACAGGTAGTCGAGCCCCGCGCCGCCGAGTTCTTCCGGCACCGCCACGCCATACGCGCCCAGCTCGCCGAGCTGGCGGTGCACGTCTTTCGGGAACGTGCCATCGCGGTCCCACGCAGCCGCGTGCGGGGTGATCGCCTCCCGCACGAAGGTGCGGATGGCGTCGCGGATCATCTCTTGTTCTTGGGTCAACAGCATCGTTCTTGCCTCACCACTCAATGACGCTGCCGTCGTAGTTGCGGAAGCCGCCGTTGTCGGCGCGCGTGGCATTGGCAATCACGCGGCGGATACCGGCCACGCTCTCTTGCGGCGTGATGGCCGCGCCGGCGCCGCCCATGTCGGTCTGCACCCAGCCGGGGTGGAAGGTCAGGCACGTGGCGTTCTTGGCGTCGAATGACAGCGCATGCAGTACGGCATTCACCGCCGCCTTGCTGGCGCGATACAGCCAGCCTCCGTTGCCTTGCATATCGCCGATGCTGCCCATGCGGCTGGAGATGACGGCCAGCACGCCGCCGGGCTCGTCGGCGCCATTGCGGCCGGCTTCCACCATCGGCAGCACGGCGGGCAGCACGCCCATGGGCGCCCACACGTTGGTGTGCATCACGGCATCAAAGTCGGCCTGGCTGACGGGCGTGGCGTTCTGCGTGCGCGGGCCGTAGATGCCCGCCACGTAGATCGCCACGTCCAGCGCTTCACCGTCGAGCTTCCACGCCAGGCCCGCGACGGCATTGGCGTCCGTCAGGTCCAGCACGTGCGTTTCCGCGCCCAGGGCCTGCAACGCCTGTGCCGCTTCTTGTGAGCGCACGGTGGCGATCACGCGCCAGCCGTCGGCCCGGTACTGCTTGACCGTTTCCAGGCCGATGCCACGCGACGCGCCCAGGATGAGTGCAGTGCGCGTGCGGCGGGATGTTGCATTCGTCATCGTGCTGGCGGTTCCGTTTAGTAGAGTTCGATGCCCACAGCCGTGGCTTCACCACCGCCAATGCACAGGCTAGCTACGCCGCGCTTGCCGCCACGGTGGCGCAGCGCGCCCAGCAGCGTCGCCATCACGCGCGCGCCCGATGCGCCGATCGGATGGCCCAGCGCACATGCGCCGCCATTCACGTTCACCTTCTCGTGCGGGATGTGCAGGTCGTGCATGGCAGCCATCGGCACCACGGCAAACGCTTCGTTGATCTCGAACAGATCGACGTTGCCCGAATTCCAGTCGAGCTTCTTGAACAGCTTGTCGATGGCCGCGACCGGCGCAGTGGTGAACCAGCCCGGTGCCTGCGCGTGCGTGGTGTGGCCCAGCATCACCGCCAGCGGCGTGATGCCGAGTTGCTTGGCAGTCGACTCGCGCATCATCACGAGTGCAGCCGCACCATCGTTGATCGACGAGGACGAAGCGGCCGTTACCGTGCCGTCTTTCTTGAACGCGGGCTTGAGCGAGGGGATCTTGTCGACCTTGATGCGGCGCGGGCCTTCATCGGTGTCGATGACGGTGTCGCCGGCCTTGCTCGACACAGTGACGGGCGTGATTTCCCAGCGGAACGCGCCGGACTCGGTGGCCTCTTGCGCGCGGCGCACGGACGTCATCGCGAAGTGGTCCTGCGCCTTGCGGGTGAAGCCGTACTTCTCGGCGCAGTCTTCACCGAAGGTGCCCATGGCGCGGCCCTTGTCGTAAGCGTCTTCCAGGCCATCCAACATCATGTGGTCGTAGATCATGCCGTGGCCGATGCGGTAGCCGCCGCGGCCTTTCGGGATCAGGTACGGGGCGTTGGTCATGCTTTCCATGCCGCCCGCCACCACCACATCCAGCGAGCCTGCGAGCAGTGCGTCGTAGGCATTCATCGCGGCGCGCATGCCCGAACCGCACATCTTGTTGACTGTGGTGCAGCCGACCGACAGCGGCAGGCCCGCGCCCAATGCGGCCTGGCGTGCTGGTGCTTGGCCTTGGCCAGCCGGCAGCACACAGCCCATGATGACTTCTTCGATCTGCTCGGGCTTCAGGCCCGCTCGTTCGACTGCCGCGCGGATGGCAGCGGCGCCGAGTTGCGGAGCGGTGAGGCTGGCGAGTTCGCCCTGGAAGGCGCCCATCGGGGTGCGGGCTGCTGAGGCGATGATGATGCGGTCGGACATGACTATCTCCTGGTGTGCTGTTCAACATGGTCTGCACTTGTGGTGCAGGGGCTATGTGTCTCTTGCTTTGGGTGGGCCTTGTTGGTCCATCTCCCTTTCACCCCCTGCCGGGGGCGACTCACTTTCTTTGTCTTGCCAAAGAAAGTAAGCAAAGAAAGGCGCGCCCGAGATGGCGACACCCTCCTTGACTTTGTGTAACCGGGCGGAGACGGGGAAAACTCGCTGCGCTCAGACAGTTCCCCGTCTTTTTTCCGCCCGCTTACAAAAATCCAAGGCGCCATCTAGGGCAGGGTACGGCCACACCATCGGTGTGCTGTCCTAGGTGGCTCTTGTTTGTTGCTGTGTTGCTCGCTTTGCTGCGCGTTGTGTTGCCGGTCCCTACTGCACTGGTGGTCGATGGTTTGGCTTTTGACGTTCCTGCCCTTGATGGCGCCTTGAATTTCTGTTGCAAGGAGGAAAAGGGAAGGGGAACTGTTTGAGCGCAGCGAGTTTTCCCCTTCCCCTCCTTGCGACATAAATTCAAGGGATGGGTCGCCATCTCGGGCGCGCTTTTCTTTGCTTACTTTCTTTGGCAAGACAAAGAAAGTGAGTCAGCCCCGGCAGGGGATGAAACAAGGGATGGACCACCAACAAAAAAACCACCCCCCAAACAGCAACAAAATCAGAACCCCACAGGAGTCGGCACACTCCCTTCCTTCCCGTAGTTCTTCCAAGCCTCACCCAACTGCGCATGCAGTTCCTCATTCGAACTCGCCGCCATGCCCAGATTGCGCAGCATCCCGTCCTTCACGCCATAAATCCACCCATGCACAGTCAGCGGCTGCCCACGATCCCACGCGTCCTGCACGATCGTTGTCAGGCAGACGTTGTTCACCTGGTGGATCACGTTCAACTCACACAGCCGATCATGCTGGTCCTGTTGGCGCACCACCGTGCCGAGATACGTCTCATGCTGCTCTGCCACGTCACGCACGTGACGAATCCAGTTATCCGCCAGCCCAAAGCGCTGCTTGGTCAACGCAGCCTTCACACCGGAACACCCGTAGTGCCCCACCACGGTGATATGCCGAATCTTCAACACCTCCACCGCAAACTGCAGCACCGACAGGCAGTTCAGATCCGAGTGCACGACCACGTTGGCGATGTTGCGGTGGACGAACACCTCGCCCGGCGGCAGGCCGATGATCTGGTTGGCAGGCACGCGCGAGTCCGAGCAGCCGATCCACAGGTACTCCGGGTTCTGCTGGTTGGCGAGCGCCGAGAAGAACGTCGGGTCTTCCGCATTGACGCGCTCGACCCACTTCCGGTTGTTTTCAAACAGTGCTTTGATGCGATTCGGCATGGTTTCCCGTCGTGTTGAGAGAGTTAGGCGGCGGCGCGTTGCAGCGCAGACGTTGTGTGTTCCGTTGTCTGTTCGGCTGCAGTCCCCTGTGCGCCGGCGCCGTATCGGTTGACGAAGCGTTCGCTCGCGTCATACGCGTAGAAATCGTGTGTTTGCCCCGAAAGCAGGCGGTCTTTGTAGGCCTGCCACATGGCTGGGTCGAAGAAATCCGCATGGTGCTTGAGGAAGGCCTCGCGCACGCGCGGGTCGCCCAGCAGGAAGGTGCCGTACGTCTCCGGGAAGATGTCGTGCGGGCCGACGCTGTACCAGACCTCGCCGGACATCTCTTCTTCTTCATTGCGCGGCTGCGGGACCTTGCGGACGTTGCAGTCGGTGAGGTATTCGATCTCGTCGTAGTCGTAGAACACCACGCGGCCGTGGCGCGTCACGCCAAAGTTCTTGTACAGCATGTCGCCGGGGAAGATGTTCGCGGCGATCAGTTCCTTGATGGCGTTGCCGTATTCGATGATGCCGTGCTCGACCTGCGCATCGGTGCCTTCCTGCAGCCAGATGTTCAGCGGCGTCATGCGGCGCTCGATGTAGACGTGGCGGATGACGATCTCTTCGCTGCCGTCTTCGCCACGCTGGTATTCGACCATCGAGGGCGCATGCTTTTCCAGCTCTTTGATCAGCGCTTCGTCAAAGCGCGAGAGCGGGAAGGCCACGTCGGAATATTCCAGCGTATCAGCCATGCGGCCCACGCGGTCGTGACGCTTCACCAGCTGGTACTTGCTCTTGATCAGCTCGCGCGTGGTTTCCTTCGGCGGCGGGAAGTAATCCTTGATGACCTTGAAGACGTACGGGTACGACGGCAGCGTGAACACCAGCATCACCAGGCCCTTGATGCCGGGCGCGATGATGAACTTGTCCGATGAATGCTGCAGGTGGTGGAGGAAATCCCGGTAGAACAGGTTCTTGCCCTGCTTCTGCAGGCCGAGCGAGGTGTAGATCTCGGCGCGCGGCTTGCGCGGCATCAGGTCACGCAAAAAGGTTACGTAGGCGGACGGAATCTCCATGTCCACCATGAAGTACGAGTGCGTGAACGAGAACAGGATCAGCAACTGTTCCGGGCGCAGCAGCACGGTGTCCAGCCGCAGCTGGCCGCTCGCATTGCGCATGATGGGCACGGCCAGTGGATAGGTCTTATCGCCGTTGATCACGCGCCCGATGATGTACGCCGCCGTGTTGCGGAAGAACAGCGACGACAGCACGTGGATCTGGAAATTCGGCGCGATGCGGTAGTCGCCAAAGTGTTCTTCGACGGCGCGCATCAGGTAACCGATGTCGCGGCGCAGGTCTTCAAACGGGGCTTCGAGCTGGAAGTTGTGCACGATGCGCTCGAAGCAATCGCCCAGACCTTCACGTGTGCCAGGGTAGTAGGCGCGGTACGTCGGCTTGGTGGGCGACTCTTCGTTCTCGATGTATTCCGTCGAGATGGCTGGCCGCACGAAGATGAAATCGTTGCTGAAGTACGAGCGGTGCAGGATGCGCGTGCACACCGAGTTGAAGAAGGTCTCGGCCAGCTCCGGCTGGTGATGGTTGGTCAAGAGGCCGATGTAGTGCAGCTTGATCTGGCGCCAGATTTCGTCGTCGATGTTCTCGGCGTCGTATTCGTCTTCGAGGATGACCGACGCTTCACGCACGCGCTCGTCGTAGTAGGCAATGCGATCGCGCTGCAGCTGCTGCATGGCTGCCCAATCCCCGTGCTCGAACGCCGCCTTGGCCTGCACGCAGACCTCGCGGAACAAGCGGTAGTGCTTGTCGAAGCCGTCGAGCATCGTGCGGGCGACGTCAAAGGCGATCTGCGACGAGAGGAGCTTGGGGAAGTGGGACATGGCGTGTGCGCGGGGGGAGGGCGGGAGAGCAACAAAACCAGCAGACCACGGAAGACCTCGATTGTAGGGTCTTCGGTGTCGTGTTCGCGTCCTGAAACCGTTGCGCCTCCTTATCCGTTTGGCGGATGACGCCGTGCCATCCGCCCGCCCCCGCCTGCCTTACATCGTTTCTGCGTACAGCTCCCGGCCGATCAGCATGCGGCGGATTTCCGACGTGCCGGCGCCGATCTCGTACAGCTTGGCGTCACGCCACAGACGGCCGACCGGGAATTCGTTGATGTAGCCGTTGCCGCCGAGGATCTGGATGGCTTCGCCGGCCATCCAGGTGGCCTTTTCGGCGGTATAGAGGATCACCCCGGCGCAGTCCTTGCGCACCTGGCGCACGTGGTCGCGGCCCAGCGAATCGAGGTTCTTGCCGACCGTGTACAGGTACGCGCGGCACGCCTGCAGCGTGGTGTACATATCGGCCATCTTGCCCTGAATGAGCTGGAATTCCCCAATGCTCTGGCCGAACTGCTTGCGGTCGTGGATGTACGGCGTGACCACGTCCATGCAGGCCTGCATGATGCCGATCGGGCCGCCGGAGAGCACCGCGCGCTCGTAGTCCAGGCCGCTCATCAGCACCTTGGTGCCGCCGTTTTCCTGGCCGAGGATGTTTTCCACCGGCACTTCTACGTTGTCGAACACCAGCTCGCCGGTGTGCGAGCCGCGCATGCCGAGCTTGTCCAGCTTCTGCGCCACCGAGAAGCCCTTCATGCCCTTTTCGACGATGAACGCCGTCATGCCGCGCGCGCCCAGCTCGGGCTCGGTCTTGGCGTAGACGACCAGCACGTCGCAGTCCGGGCCGTTGGTGATCCACATCTTGGTGCCGTTGAGCACGTAGCGGTCGCCTTTCAGCTCTGCGCGCAGCTTCATGCTGACGACGTCGGAGCCGGCATTCGGCTCGCTCATTGCCAGCGCGCCAACCCATTCACCCGACACCAGCTTGGGCAAGTACTTGGCCTTCTGGGCCGCCGTGCCGTTGCGGTGGATCTGGTTGACGCACAGGTTCGAGTGCGCGCCATACGACAGGCCGACCGACGCCGAGGCACGGCTGATTTCTTCCATGGCGATCATGTGCGCCAGGTAGCCCATGTTGGCGCCGCCGTATTCCTCGGCCACCGTGATGCCCAGCACACCCAGCTCACCCATCTTGCGCCACGCGTCCATCGGGAACTGGTCGGTGCGATCGATCTCGCCTGCACGCGGTGCCAGCTCGCCCTGCGCCCAGTCGCGCACGGCCGAACGCAGCATCTCGATGTCTTCGCCCAAGTCGAATTTCAAGCCGGGCAGGTCAATCATGGTGGTCTCCTTGGGCGCGGTTCAAGCCGCGAGTGTCTCTGGTAAGTGGTCTGGCGCGGTGCGGTGCACGCCGCTTGTGGCAGGCGCACCGATGCCGGGAGGGTGCTGCAGGGTGTTGCGTATTGTATTGACGTTGACGTAAACGTCAACTACGTAAGATCACCGAATCACGCGGTCTTGCGTCGCTTCGGCGGCTTGGCGGTGCCGGCCTGTGCGTCTTCCAGCAGGCGACGGCATTGACGCTCGTGCTGGTCGATCTCGGCTAACTGGGCGTTCAGGTCATCCAACTGCTGCGTGAGCACCGCGCGATGCTGCGCCAGCGAGGCGAGAAAGCGCTCCAGCTGCGGCACCGTATCGCGCGGAGACTCGTACAGATCGAGGATCTCCTTGATCTCGCCCAGCGACAGCCCGAGCCGCTTGCCGCGCAGGGTCAGCTTCAGGCGCGTGCGCTCGCCGGCGGAGTACACGCGGCGGCGTCCGCCCGGGCCCTGGCGATCCGGTGCCAGCAGGCCCTGGTCTTCATAGAAGCGGATGGCGCGCGGCGTGATGTCGAATTCACGTGCGAGGTCGGTGATGGTGTAGCTGGCGTCCGCTTGTTCGCAGGCGTCGCCCGATTCGAGATCGGCGGTCAGCGTGGCGGCGGCAGACGGAGTGGAAGCGGACATACGGCGGAGAATCCAGTGATGGCAGAAGCACGCCGGGCTGTGCCTTGAAGTTTTCGCTTAAGATGGAAGGCCGGCGGCGAATTGACGTTTACGTTAGCGTCAATTGCCAAAAATCGCAATTGCAAAGACCGCTTGATGACTGCTCCCAAGGCGGCGACCGAGACCACATTCCCATGAACGCGCTCGAACACCAACTCGACTATCCCTTTGGCGACACGCTGCCCGAAGGTGGCACGCGGTATGAAGTCGCCCCTGGCGTCTATTGGCTGCGCATGCCGCTGCCGTTTGCGCTGGACCACATCAACCTCTGGCTGCTGCGCGATCACCAGGACGGGCAAGACGGCTGGACGATCATCGATTGCGGCATCAACCACGAAGCCATTCGCGGGTATTGGGAAAGCATTTTCGCGAACCACCTTGATGGCCTGCCGGTGTTGCGCGTGCTGGTCACGCACTGCCATCCGGACCACGTTGGTCTGTCGAGCTGGCTGTGCGAGGGCGGCGATGAGAAACGCTGGAACGTGCGCCTGTGGATGAGCCTGGGCGATTACGCCTTCGCCCGCATGCTGGTGGGCGGCACAGGGGCGTCGAACGCCGGCGGAGAATTTGCCGCGCGCCACTTCGAGCGCCATGGCCTGACAGACCCCGACTCCATCGAGCGCATCCGCAACCGCAAGGACTACTACAGCACGCTGGTGCCCGGTGTTCCCGGTCAGTACCGCCGCCTGATGGATGGCAATGTCGTCACCATCGGCCGGCACACCTGGCGCGTCATCACCGGCTTTGGCCATGCGCCCGAGCATGTCGCGCTCTACAGCCAGGATGCCAACGTGCTGATCTCCGGCGACATGGTCCTGCCGCGCATCTCCACCAACGTGAGCGTGTTCGACATTGAGCCTGAGGCTGATCCGCTCACGCTGTATCTCGACTCGCTGACCAAGTACGAGCCCCTGCCGGCCGATGTGCTGATCCTGCCATCGCATGGCCGGCCGTTTCGCGGGCTGCATACGCGCATTCAGCAACTGCGCTACCACCATGCCGACCGGCTCGCCGATACGCTGGCCGCATGCAAAACCGCGCCGCAATCCGCGCGGGACATCGTCAACGTCATCTTCAAGCGCCAGTTTGACGTGCACCAGATGACGTTTGCGATGGGCGAGGCGTTGGCCCACCTGCATGCGCTCTGGCACCGCAGCGAATTGGTGCGCGAGACCGGCACCGATGGCATCGTCCGCTTTCACGCCGCAACCTGACCGAAGACCCGGAGCCCACCATGGCTGACCAACACGACGTTCTCGACGACAGCGCCCTCGCGTTGCCGTTTCCTGCACAGACGCCCACGGCGCCGTACTACGCCGTGATCTTCTCCTCCACGCGCACCGATGGCGATAACGGCTACGGTGCGATGGCCGATCGCATGGTCGAACTGGCCCGCGACATGCCGGGCTTCCTGGGCATCGAGTCCGTGCGTGATGAGCTGGCGGGCGATCAGGGGCGGCCGGGTATCACGGTGTCGTACTGGTCATCGCTGGAGGCCATCCGCGAGTGGAAGAACCAGAGCGAGCACCTGGCCGCGCAGAAGATGGGGCGCGAGCAGTGGTATGCGTCGTATCACCTGCGCATTGCCAGGGTGGAGTACGACTATGGGTTCGAGCGGTAGTACGCGTTCGCCCAACGCCGCAGTCAAATCGTAGCCCTTGCCGACAAGGCTATGCTCGGCTCACGCGACGCAAAGCAACGTGCCAAGGCGTATGGCACCGTGTTGCGAGTAAGTCCTTGAATAATCGGGGTTTCTTGAATTCCTCAGGAGGCGTCGAATAGGACTTTTCTCATTTATACAAATCTCCATCATCCGTAGCATGAAGTCATCCAAGTACACATCTCAACGGAGGCTTCATGAACCACCACACTGCAACCCAACGCAAGGTTGGATCGTTCCTCAAGCTGGCTCTATGTAGCGCGGCACTGGGCGCGGCCATTTGCGCCACCCCCGCTGCGGCAGGCACCTTCACCTTGCAAAGCCCGGGCGTAGTCCTGTCGGAACAGGACTCCCGCGTAGCCTTCAACGTGAAGAACGACGGAGAGAGCCCGATGCTGCTGGTCACCAAGCTGGCAGATCTGGACGACGGCAATTTCGCCGGGCGCGTGCTGGTGGCGCCGCCGGTGACGCGCATTGATCCGGGCCAGAGCCAGCAGGTGAACTTCATCCTCAAGAAAGGCCCGGCGCTGGAGCGTGAAGTCATGCTCAAGGCCTCGTTTGAAGGCGTGACCCAGCAGAGCGAGAAAAGCGGGATGGTGTTTCCCGTGCGCCAAGACGTCGGTTTCATGATCCAGCCGGCGGCAGTGCCCAAGGTGAGCGACCCATGGCGTGATCTTGAGGTCAGCGCCTCGGCCAGCGAGTTGGTGCTGCACAACCCTGGCAAGCATGTGATCCGGCTGGGCCGCTCGATGACGCTCAAGCCCAGCGGTCAAGTCGTGAACCTGGACGGCGCGTACGTCATGCCCGGGGCCACCAAGCGCACACCGATCACCTCGCAGCCCACGACACTCGGTATCGTGCCGCTGAGCCGCTACGGCTTTACGCTGGACCCAGTGGAATTGCCGGTGGCCACAGTCAACTAAGCGCCACCGCTTGGCACCGCTGCATGCTGCGGGTTGCCTGCCCTGAGGGACAGGCAACCATTCAACTCAAGCGGCGCTACCGCACAATCTCCCTCCGGCTTCACCGCGACTCACCAACATTCCTCTGGGAGGGAAAACCATGTCTGTTCCGAGCCGGCTCTTGCCACTGTGCGCAGCGCTGCTGCTTGCGCTCCCGGCAAGTCATGCCGCGGCCGCGACAGACAAGGATGTCACGTTTGATGTGCAGACGCTCCAGGGGCTCGGTTTTACGGCCGACCTCGCCAGCTACTTCAGCAAGGCGCCGCGCTTTCTGCCGGGTGTCCAACCCGTGACGATCAACGTCAACGCCAGCCGCAAGTACCTGGTCGACGCCACCTTCGATAACGACGGCAATCTGTGCATCACGCCGGGGCTGCTGTCTTCGCTGCGCCTGAAGGCCGATGGCGTGCCTGATGGGTGCTCCGATCTCCAAACTCTCTGGCCTGGCGCCAACGCGCGCCTGTTTCCGGGGGAATACCGCATTGAACTGACCGTGCCTGAAGCCGCCTTCCCCGCGCAAGGGCGTGACGACGGCATGCTGCGCGGTGGCACGGCGGCGCTGCTGAACTACAACCTGTTTGCGCAGCAGATTCAATCTAACTCCAACAGCTTCAACTACTTTCAGGCAGACCTGCAGCCCGGTTTCAATGCCGGCGGCTGGAGCGTGCGCTCGCGCGGTGTGTATACGCACGGCGATCAGGGCAGCCGCTACCAGCAGCAAGAAGCCTATGTGCAGCGGCCGGTCGAATCGCTGCAAGCGCTGACCCAACTGGGGCAGATCAGCGGCTTCGGGCAGACCTTTGGCGGCCTGCCCATGCTGGGCGCACAGATCGGTGTCGACCACGCCCAACTGGGCGCCACGCCGCTGGCCGTCCCGATTCAAGGGCTGGCCACCAGCCAGGCGACGATCGAGGTGCGTCAGCGCGGGCGCCTGCTGTATCGCACCGTGGTGCAGCCGGGGCCGTTCACGCTGGCGGAAATCAGCGGCATGACGGGCGGCGTCGACCTTGATGTCGACGTGATCGAAGACACCGGCCAACGCCGCCACTTCACCGTACCGGCGCTCGCCGCAGGGCGGCCCGCGCAGCAGGCCACGAACTGGTCGGCCGCTGTGGGCCGCTATCGTTCGTATGATCGCGAGAGCGAACGCAAGGCCCCGCTGCTGGCAACGGGCGAGCTGTCGTTCAATGCCACCGAGAAGGTTCGCCTCACGTCGGGTGCCGTGTTTTCGGCCCCGCACCAGGTCGTGGGAGCGGAGTCGACATGGTCGGTGTCGGACGCGGCGTGGTTGACCATGGGCTCGCGCCTCGCACACACGCAGGGTTTCGGCTCGGGGGCGGAGGTGAGTGCCCAGGGCTCGCTCCAATTGGGCGGCAACCTGTCGGCCTCGGCCTCGTGGCTGGCGCGCACCCAACGCTATGCCAACGCCACGGAAGCCTTCGAGTCGCCCGACCGGCTGAACGAAACGCCACGCTTGCAGCATGCCCCGGCAGCCACGGTGGTGTGGGCCCACCCGCGCTGGGGCGTGGCCTCCTACACCGTTGGCTACAACCGCTACTACGCGAACGAGAGCGTTGGCAACGCGGGCGGTGGCTTGTCGCACAACTTGAACCTAGCGCGGCAATTCGGGCCGGCCAATCTCAGCTTGTCTTTGCAGAAGCAGCCGTTTCAAGGCTTCGCCGCGTATCTGATCTTCAGCATGCCGTTGGGCGGTGGCTCGCTGCGCGGCAACGTGTACCGCGATGCCAACGGCCAACTCTCAGCCGGCGCCACCTATGACGGCAAGATCGGGCCTGATCAAAGCTACACGGTGGGCGTTACCGGCACCGAAGACAATCAACGCTTGAATGCATCGACCAACCTGCGCACGGCATACAGCCAGGTTTCGGCCGGCGTGGGGCAGTCGACCAACAATGCCCGCTCGGTGTACGGCTCGGCGACAGGCTCGCTGGTGTACGTTCGCGGCGGTGGCTTTGGCACATCGCCCGCGCCGGTCAGCGATACCTTTGCGTTGCTCACGGTGCAGGATCAGGCCGGTCTGCGCGTGCAGGCGCCGGGAGGCTCGTCCAAAACGAATGCGCTGGGCACCGCCGTCATTCCGAACGTGCTGCCCTATATGCGCTCGCAATTGCAGGTGGACTCGCGCAGCGTGCCCCTCAACACGCGGCTGGACACCACCACGCTCAGCCTTGGCCAGGCGCGCGGCAGCGTCGGCGTTTACCACATCGGCGCATCCACGCAGCGCCAACTCCTACTGACCATCAAAGACGCCGAAGGCAACCCGGCCGCGCTGGGCGCCAGCGTGTATGACGAAAGCGGCGCTTTCATGGGCATTGTCGTTGGCGAGGGCAACTTCATGCTGACCAACGAGCAGATCGGCAAAACGCTGACCCTGGTTGGCGGCAACGGTACCCGTTGCCAGATCTCATATACCGCTCCTGAACACTTCGACGAGAACAGCCCATACGAAGAGGCCGAGGCGCAGTGCCGTTGAACAGCAACCCGCTTGCTGAGGGCTAGCCCGGTGCGGCGCACGTATGCGCGTCGCGGTCGGACAACAGTGAAGAACTGGGGCTGGAATATCGGACTTTTCTCATTTTTTCGAAACCCCTTGCCTCATACGATGAAGTTGTGGCCAGGCAGGTCTGCACCGGTTACCGCCCAAGAAGGTGGCGGCCTGAGGCCGGAGCCCAGTACACATTTCGACCGCTTTTTCATCGCATCCCCAAGGAGTTTTTTCATGCAAGCTCGCTCGCTCAACCTCATCGCACTGGCCGCGCTGACCCTGGCTGCTGCCACGGCACACGCCGCCGCACCCACGGCAGAACTGAAGGTGAAAGGCACCATCGACGTGCCCACCTGCACCGTGGCTGCCGCCAATAGCGGTGTCTATGATTTCGGTGGCATTGGCAACACGCTCATCAAGCCCGGCACCACGCATACCGCGTTGACCCCGCTCAGCCAGAACTGGACGGTCACCTGCGATGCCGACACCTTTCTGACGTTCTCAGTGGTTGACAACCGGGCGACCTCGGTCAGCACCGTTGCCACCAACAACTTCGGCTTGGGCACGGTCAACACCACCGGCAAGATCGGCTACTACACCGTGAACCTGACGAGCCCGACGGTCGATAGCGTTGCCTCCAGCACGTTTGCGACCACCGGTACGACTATCAGCAGCGCAGCGTCCACCAATCTCTATGCCGGCGGCAACAAGATGGGCTGGTCTACGGGTGCAGCGCTCAAGTCGGGCAAGGTGTTTGGCGCAACCCTGGCCGTCACGCCAAACATTGGCGGCACCACCACCATGAACGGCGCGCTTGTTGACGAAGTCGATCTGGACGGTTCGCTCACGCTGAACTACGCCTTCGGCCTGTAATTCAACCTGTAAGACAGCGCGACCTGCCCGAGCGATCGGGCTGGGGCCACCGGCTCTCCACTGCATCCCACAAATTCAAAAGTCTCGATATGCAAGCTCGCTCGCTCAACCTCGCTGCACTGGCCGCGCTGACCCTGGCTGCTGCCACCGCGCACGCCGCCGCACCCACGGCTGAACTCAAAGTGAAAGGCACTCTCAAGGCGCCCACTTGCACCGTGGCCGCCGCCGATGATGGCCTCTTCGATTTCGGTAGCGTCAGCCCCACGCTGATCAAGCCCGGCGCCACGCATACCGCGCTGACCGCGCTCAGCAAGAACTGGACGGTCACCTGCGATGCCGACACCTACCTGACCTTCTCCGTGACCGACAACCGTGCCACCTCGGTGAGCACTGGAGGTAACCCAGGCTACTTCGGCCTGGGCATGGTCAACACCACAGGCAAGATCGGTTACTACTACGTGCTCCTGTCGAGCCCGACGGTCGATAGCGTTGCGTCCAGCACGTTTACGACCAACACCACGACCATCACAAGCGCCGCGACCGCCTACCTCAATACCGGCTACAAGCAAGGCTGGTCCACGGGCGCAGCGCTCAAGTCGGGCAAGGTGTTTGGCGCAACGCTGGCCGTCACGCCATACATTGGCGGCACCACCACCATGAACGGTGCAATCACCGACACGGTGGATCTCGACGGTTCGCTCACGCTGAACTACGCCTTCGGTCTGTAAGACAGCGCGACCTGCCCGAGCGATCGGGCGGGGGCCACAGGCTCTCCATCGCACCCCATCCATTCAAGAGTCTCGACATGCAAGCTCGTTCGCTCAACCTCGTCGCACTGGCCGCGCTGGCCCTGGCTGCTGCCACCGCACACGCCGCCGCACCCACGGCAGAACTGAAAGTGAAAGGCACCATCAAGGCGCCCACGTGCACTGTGGCCGTCGCCGATGACGGTGTCTACGATTTCGGTTCCATCTCGCCCACGCGCATTCAGCCCGGTACCGCGCACACCGCGTTGACCCCGATCAGCAAGGTCTGGACGGTCACCTGTGATGCCGACACCTACCTGACCTATACCTCCATCGACAACCGATCGACCTCGCTCAGTACAGCGGGCAACAACAACTTTGGCATGGGTAAGGTCAACGGTACCGGCAACATTGGCTACTACCAGGCACTCATGTCGAACCCGACTGTCAACGGTGTAACGACCAGCCTCTTCGGCACCACCGGTACCACCGTGAGCCCTGTGGCAACGGGTGCTCTCAACACGGCCGCTGGCTTTAAGCACGGTTGGGCTGTCGGTGCCGCGCAAAAGTCCGGCAGAGCGTTCGGCATAACCCTCGCCGTCACGCCCTACCTTGGTGGCACGACCACCATGAACGGCGCGATCACCGACAAGGTGGATCTCGACGGTTCGATCACGCTGAACTACGCCTTCGGTCTGTGAGGCACGCGGCCTGCCTGAGCGATCGGGCAGAGGCCACTGGCTCTCCATTGCGCCCCATCCATTCAAGAGTCTCAACATGCAAGCTCGCTCGCTCAACCTCGCCGCACTGGCCGCGCTGACCCTGGCTGCTGCCACCACCGCACACGCCGCCGCGCCCACGGCAGAACTGAAAGTGAAAGGCACCCTCAAGGCGCCCACTTGCACCGTGGCCGCCGCCGATGGCGGTGTCTACGATTTCGGTTCCATCTCACCCACGCTGATCAAGCCGGGCACGACGCATACCGCACTGACCCCTCTCAAGAAGAACTGGGTAGTCACCTGCGATGCCGAAACGTTTCTCACGTTCAGGGTCGTGGACAACCGTGCCAGTTCAGCCAGCGACACCACCTACGCGTACAACCTCGGCCTTGGCAACGTCAACGCCACCGGCAAGATCGGCTACTACATCGTGACGATGAGCAACGCGACGGTCAATGGTATGAGCACCAACGCCTTCCGCGCCCATCCCGCGGGCGGAGGTGGAGCGCCCTGGGGCAACCCAGCCACCGAGTTGTATGCGACCCACCAGATGGGTTGGGCTACGGGATCGGCCTACGCTGCCACTCTGAAGTCGGGCAAGGTGTTTGCCGCCGACTTCGAGGTTCAGCCCTACCTTGGTGGTACGAGCACCATGAACGGCGCCATCAAGGACGAGGTGGTGCTAGACGGCTCGGCTACGCTGAACTACGCCTTCGGCCTGTAAGGCGGCGCGACCTGCCCGGGGGATCGGGCAGGCGTCATCGCCGCTCCATCGCCTCTCACAAAGAATCCAAGAGTCTCGACATGCAAGCTCGCTCGCTCAACCTCGTCGCACTGGCCGCGCTGACCCTGGCTGCTGCCACCGCACACGCCGCCGCACCCACGGCAGAACTGAAAGTTGCCGGCACCCTCAAGGCGCCCACGTGCACCGTGGCCGTCGCCGATGGTGGTGTCTACGATTTCGGTTCCATTTCGCCCACGCGCATCCAGCCCGGCACCACGCACACCAAGTTGGATTCGCTCAAGAAGGTCTGGACGGTCACCTGTGATGCCGACACTTACCTGGCCCACTCCGCCACTGATAACCGAGTGACCTCTGTCAGTACCGTGGGAGTGAACAACTTCGGCCTGGGTAAGGTCAACGGCACCGGCAACCTTGGCTACTACCAAGCACTCATCTCGAACCCGACGGTCGATGGTGTAACGACCACCATCTTCTATGCAGCGGCCGGCGGCCCCGTGCCCGCCACCGGTGGGTCATCGGGTCTTATCTCCAACGCGGTCGGCTACAAGCATGGATGGTCTGTTGGCGCCGCGCAAAAAGCCGGCAAAGCGTTCGGCTTGACCATAGAAGTTGTGCCCTACCTTGGCGGCACGACCACCATGAACGGTGCAATTACTGACAAGGTGGACCTCGACGGTTCGCTCACGCTGACCTACACCTTCGGCCTGTAGTTCAGCCTGTAAGACAGCGCGACCTGCCCGAGTGATCGGGCGGGGGGCGCGGGCCCTCCATCGCATTTCAGAAAAATATCAAGAGTCTCGACATGCAAGCTCGCTCACTCAAACTCGCCGCACTGGCCGCGCTGACCCTGGCGGCTGCCACCGCACACGCCGCCGCACCCACGGCAGAACTGAAAGTGAAAGGCACCCTCAAGGCACCCACTTGCACGGTGGTGGCCGCCGATGACGGTGTCTACGATTTCAATAGCATTGACCCCACGCTCATCAAGTCCGGCACCACGCACACCGCACTGACTCCGATCAGCAAAAACTGGACGGTCACCTGCGATGCCAATACCTACCTGACCTTCGGCGTGCTCGACAACCGCGATGCCTCTGTTAGTACCGCCGGCGTCAATAACTTCGGCATGGGCAAGGTCAATGGCACTGGCAACATCGGCTACTACACCGTGACCTTCGCCAACACGACCGTCGACAGCGTTCCCAGCAGCTCGTTCTGGGTGAACACGACCAGCAGCGCGGGGTTCAGCGACCGTACCTCGGTCGTCCTCTCCAAAGGCACCTATTTGCAAGGCTGGTCGTCTGGCGGTACGCAGAAGGTGGGCAAGGTGTTTGGCTCAACCCTGTCTGTTGCTCCGTATTTGGGTGGCACGACCACGATGAACGGCGCGATTACCGACAAGGTGGATTTAGACGGCTCTCTCACGCTGAACTACGCCTTCGGCCTGTAAGACGCGCAACCCGCCCGAGCGATCGGGCGGGGGTCACCAGCTTTCCACCGCATCCCACAAATTTAAGAGTCTCGACATGCAAGCTCGCTCGCTCAACCTCGTCGCACTGGCCGCGCTGACCCTGGCGGCTGCCACCGCACACGCCGCCGCACCCACGGCAGAACTGAAAGTGAAAGGCACCATCGACGTGCCCAACTGCACCGTGGCCGCGGCAGATAGCGGTGTCTACGATTTCGGTTCCATCTCGCCCACGCGCATCCAGCCCGGCACCGCGCACACCGCATTGACCCCGATCAGCAAGGTCTGGACGGTCACCTGTGATGCTGAGACCTACCTGACCTATACCGTCACCGATAACCGATCGACCTCGCTCAGTACAGTGGGCGCCAACAACTTTGGCATGGGTAAGGTCAACGGTACCGGCAACATTGGGTACTACCAGGTCAACCTCTCGAACCCAACCGTTGACAGTGCAGTGACCACCATCTTCGGCACCACCGGCACCTCCGTGATCTCTGCGTCAACGGGTGCTCTCAACACGACCGCCGGCTATAAGCAAGGTTGGTCAGTCGGCACCGCGCAAAAATCCGGCAAGGTGTTCGGCTTGACCCTTGCAGTCGCGCCCTATCTTGGTGGCACGACCACCATGAACGGCGCGATCACCGACAAGATCGATCTCGATGGCTCGGTCACGCTGACCTACGCCTTTGGTCTATAAGACAATGCGACCTGCCCGAGCAATCGGGCGGGAGGGGCGGGGGCCCTCCATCGCGTTTCAGAAGAACATCAGGGTCTCGATATGCAAGCTCGCTCGCTCAACCTCGCCGCACTGGCCGCGCTGTGCCTGGCAGCGGCCACCGCACACGCCGCCGCACCCTCGGCTGAACTGAAAGTGAGAGGTACCCTCAAGGCGCCGGCTTGCACGGTGGCGGCCACCGATGGCAGTGTCTACGATTACGGCTCCATCTCGCCCACGCGTATCCAGCCCGGCACCGCACACACCACATTGACTTCGATTAGCAAGGTCTGGACGGTCACGTGCGATGCCGACACCTACCTGACCCACGCCGCCATAGATAACCGAGCGTCCTCGCTCAGTACAGCGGGTGTCAACAACTTCGGCCTGGGTAAGGTCAACGGCACCGGCAACATTGGCTATTACCACGCAATCATCTCGAACCCGACTGTCGACGGTGTAGCGACCACCATCTTCGGATTCGACGGTGCCACCGCGGGCTACGGTTGGCCAACGGGCGCTCTGACCACGAGAGTCGGCTACAAGCACGGTTGGTCTGTGGGCACCGCGCAGGCGGCCGGCAAAAAATTCGGCTTGACCATCACAGTTACGGCTTACCTTGGCGGCACGAGCACCATGAATGGCGCCATTACCGACAAGGCTGATCTTGATGGCTCACTCACGCTGAACTACGCCTTTGGCTTGTAAGGCATCGCACGATCAATCGCAGTCGGAGGCCCGTCGACAGACAGTTGCGCCTGACTCCCCCCCAAAAAAAAGGCCGCCTCAAAACGAGGTGGCCTTTTTTCGTATACGCCGCTGGAATGCCTCGGTGTCCCGAGTTCAGAACTCGACGCTCGGGGCATTTTTCTCGGCGGCCCGAGTCCTGAGCTCGGTGGGCGGAGCATTGTTTTCTCGGTAGCCTGGGCATTTCGTAGCGGCCGGTGGGGAACACCGAAGAATCAGACTGGTAGCTCGGCCCCATCGCTATAATTCACGCGCTGCCGAAACAACGACAGCACGGGTTTAGCGATCCGTAACTCTCCGAAGAGGCCGCCGTTACAAGCAGCAGGCCTCGGCACACTCGCGCGCTTTTTATGGCGGGCCGGGTGGGGAGACCTTCGGGTCTACCGGTTTTCTCGGAGAGCCGGATCGCTAACCCCATCGTCGGGCCCGCCTCCCTCGTTTAGCGACGAAAGACGGGCCTTTCATCAATCTCCGAGAGGTCCTTATGTCAATTGAGCAGATGGCGCGGAGAATCGCGTCCTATCCCTCCCCACCCCCGCATCGCCCCGATCCCACCGGATCAGGAGGCGACCAATGACCCCAGCCAAACGCCGCCTCTACCTGACCGGCGCACTGGCTGCGCGAGACTACCTCAGCCGCACGCAGGCAGACCTGCGCATGCACCGCCAATTCCAGCCCGACACGCTGCGCTGGGCGTTGGCGCACACCAGTACGCATGCGCCGGAGTATCGGGCGGGGTTTCTGGATGCCATCGGCGCGTTCGTGTCGATGGTGCTGGAAGGGTGTCAGGTCAACCCTGAAACGTGGGAAGTGCTCACCGCCCTAGAGCGGGCTGGCGAAAGCCGGTAACCAAAACAGCAAGACGTGTCCTCGGAGACGGGCCGGGGATGCCCATGATGCGTGCGATCGTGCCTAGCGCAGCGTCCTCGCAAACTCCCCCAGGTAGCGCGCGCCTTCGATGGCCTTGCTGCCGTACCACGACACCATCTCGCCATCCACCAGGTAGACCGGCTTGCCGATCTGCTTCTCCAGCGCATCGACGTGCTCTTCGGTAAAGCTGTAGGGCTCGGTGGAGAGCAGCACGCAGTCGATGCTGCGCACCACGTCACTGCTCCAGCGGAAGGTGGGGTAGCGCGTGTCCGGGCGATTTGGGCGGGCGCAATCACCGCTCTTGTCCGTGCCGCATTGCACGGGCGATGGGTCTTCCGGCCACGTGTGGAAATTGACGAGCTTGAGCATGCGCGAGATATACGTGTCGCGCGACACCGTCATCCACGGGTCTTGCCAGATGGCGTACAGCACGCGGCGCGGCAAGAAGTGGCGGCCGCGCAGGGCGTCGAGCTCTTGCGTGAGCGCGTCGGCCAGCGTTTGCGCCTGCGCCTCGCGGCGAAAGATGCCGCCCAGCAATTGATACAGCGCGAGGTTGTCTTCCGGCGCGCACGGGTGCGTGACGATGATGTGGGGGATGAACTCGCGCAGCTTGTCGACGGTCGGGCGCGTGTTCTCGTCAATGTTGACGATCACGTGCGTGGGCGCCAGCTCGCGCAGCTTGTCCAGCTTGACGGTCTTGGTGCCGCCCACCTTGGGTACGTTGCGCACGGCCTCGCGCGGGTGGATGCAGAAGCCGGTGCGGGCGACAAGCTGCTCGCCCAGGTCGAGCGAGAACAGCAGGTCGGTAATGGACGGCACCAGGCTGGCGATGCGCGGGGTGGTGTCGACGGGGGTGTGCGCGTTGCCGAGCGCGTCGGTCAAGATCATTGCGAATTCTCAGGCTTACGGGGTTTGCGCGGTGCGCGCGCAAAGGCAAAGTCATACAGCCAGCGCGGCAGCACGTGCAGCAGCTTGGCGACGATGCCCATCTGCCACGGCAGCACGGTAAAGCGCACACCGCGATGGATGGCATGCACCGCCTTCTGCGCGAACACGTCCACCGGCATCAGGAAGGGCATCGGATAGGGGTTGTGGTCCGTCATGGGCGTGCGGATGTAGCCCGGCGCGATGGTAACGATGCGCAACCCACGGGGGCCAAATTCCACCCGCAGGCTCTCCATCAGCTTGATCACCGCCGATTTGGACGCGCTATACGCCGCCGCGCCCGGCAGCCCGCGCACACCTGCCACGCTGGCAATGCCAACCAGCGTGCCGCCAGGTTGCCCCGGTTTGGCGCGTGCCAGCATGGGCGTGACGAAGGGCTGGAAGGTGTTGAGCGTGCCCATCCAGTTGGTGTCCATGACGCGGGCAAAGGCCGCCAGATCCCCCGGCTCGCGCAGGTCGGTGCCCTCCGAGATGCCGGCATTGGCGATCACCACGTCGGGCACGCCCGCTGTGGCGATAAAGGCGTTGGCCGCCTCGCGCATCGACTCCGCGGTGCACACGTTGGCGGCGTAGCAATGGCAGCGGCCCTGGATGCCGGGCGGCAGCGTCTGTACGAAATCGTGCAGCACCTCCACACGCCGCGCGACCAGCCCGAGCGTCGCGCCCTGCGCCGCATACTGCCGCGCCAGTGCCTGGCCAATGCCGCTGGAGGCGCCGGTGATGAAAACGATTTGGCTCATAGGGATGTCGGGTGTTGTTTGGCATGGAGACAGGAGCAACACATGCCGCATACAAAAACGCCCGCACGATGGCGGGCGTTGGCAAGGCGGTAGCGCGGGGCAGTGCCGTCGCGCGGCCGACCTTCCTTACATCTTGCCGGCCCGGACTTGCTGGACCAGGTAGTCGAGCGTCTGCGTCGTCTTGACGTAACCGCCGGCTTCGTCGGGCGAGATCACGTATTTGCCCTGCACCACCACGGTGGGCACGCCGTTAATGCGGTACTGCTCGGTCAGTTGGTTGGCGCGCGTCACGTTGGAGTTCACAGTGAACGAGTTGTAGGTGTCCATGAACGCCTTGCGGTCGAGGCCTTCCTTGGCCACAAAGTCGCCAATGATCTGTTCCTGCTGGGCCTTGTCACGGCCGACGTTCAGGCGGTCTGCGCCGTGGATGGCGTCGAAGATGCGGGCGTGCATCGAGATGCCCTTGCTGCTCTTGGCGTTGAGTTTGCCCAGGGCTTCGAGCGTGTAGTAGATGCGCGAATACGGCACCAGGCGGGGGTCGTTGTTGAAGGCGACGGGCACATGCTTGATGGTCACGTCCTTGCCTTGCTTGGCGCCCCAGGTTTCCCAGGTGCTCTCGAAGTGGTTGCAGTGCGGGCACCAGTAGCCGAAGAACTCCGTCACCTCGATCTTGCCGGCCGGCACGGGCTGTGCAGGTTGCAGCACTTGGTAGTCCCGGCCAGCCACGGGGGCGGTCTGGGCCTGGGCCGGCGCAGTCATCAGCAGGCCAGCGCCGGTGGCGAGAGCAATCAGGAGGGCAGCGAGTTTTTTCATGGTGAGTTGGAAGTGGAGCGAAGGACGATCGGCAACCCGATCTTCAGGCTTCTGACCGGCGCCAGCCCTGCGGGTTCTGGCGCCGACGGTTTTTCACGTCACTGGCGGGCAAAGCGGATGACCGACGATTCCACGCCTGAAGACTGCAGGCGGCTGCGTGCGGCGGTCATGTCGTCAAGCGAGTTGTACGGCCCCAGGCGCACGCGGTACATGGTGGCGCCGTTCACTTCACGCTGCGTCACCTTGGCTTCAAAGCCCTGCATGGCCAGGTTGCCCTTCTGGCGCTCGGCATCTTCGGCCGATTTGTAAGCGCCGACTTGCAGGAAATAGCCCGTCTTGGCGGCATCCTGGCGGGCGATCTCGGCGATCGGGTCGGTGACTGGCTTCTCGTTGGCGGCGGTCACCGGCGGCTTCGGCGGCTTGGCGGCCGGTGCGCTGGCAACCTGCGGTGTCGAGCTCGGCTGGGCCGGGTGGATGGTGATGCCCGGCGGCGGGTTGTTGGCATCCGGCTGATCGACTGGCTTGGGCGGTACGCGGCTCCACAGCGGCGCGTTCGGGTCCGTTGCCTGCGGGGCGCTGGCTTGCGGCGCGGTTTGCGCCGGCGTCGGCAGCGTGTTGACCACGTTGCCGGCTTCGGTCGGCTTGGGCTGGGCACCGCCGCGCGCCACGAACGGCACCGGCGCCTTGGTGATGTACACCGCCACCACCACGGCGATCGCCAAGCCGACGATCAGCCCGAGCACCAGACCCAGAAACGTGCCGCCCCATTGTGAGCGGACACGGGAAGATTGCGTATTGCGTGCCATGTCGATCCTTCTAGAAGCGCCCGATTATAAGAGCGCCGTGTGATGCCCAATCGTGCGCATTTACATCTTTTGCGGCGCTGATACGCCGATCACCGCCAGGCCGTTACGCAGCACTTGGCGCGTGGCGGCCAGCAGTGCCAGTCGGGCGCGCTTGACGGCTTCGTCGTCGACCAGCACGCGATCGGCGTTGTAGAACGCGTGGAAGTCACCCGCCAGGTCGCGGAGGTAGAAGGCCACGGCGTGCGGCGCTAGTTCGCGCGCGGCGTCGGCCAGCATGTCGGGGAAGGCTGCCAGACGCTGCACCAGGGCGGTTGCCTGGGGGCTGACGTCCGGGCCCGTCACCGCGGCCAGGTCGGCGCTGGTGAGCGAGGCAACCGAGGCCAGATCGACGCCGGCACGCTCGAACACCGAGCAGATGCGCGCGTGGGCGTACTGCACGTAGTACACCGGGTTCTCGTCGCTCTGCTTGAGGGCGAGGTCCACGTCGAAGACGAACTCCGTATCCGCCTTGCGCGACAGCAGGAAGAAGCGCACGGCATCGCGGCCGCGCGTGAAGCGAGCGGGCCAGTTCGGCTCACCGGCTTCCACGCAGGCGCGGATGGTGTCGACGCCGGATTCGGCTTCCGCGTCGCCGTTGGACCATTCGATCAGGTCGCGCACCGTCACGTAGGAGCCCGCGCGCTTGGAAATCTTCACCTCGGCGCCGTCCTTCATCACCGTGACCATCTTGTGCAGGACGTAGTCGGGGTAGCCCTTGGGGATGCCGATGTTCAGGCCCTGCAGGCCGGCGCGCACGCGGGCGATGGTGCCGTGGTGGTCGCTGCCCTGCACGTTGATGACCTGCGTGAAACCGCGGCCCCACTTGGTGGTGTGGTACGCCACGTCGGGCACGAAATACGTGTAGGCGCCGTCGGACTTGCGCATGACGCGGTCCTTGTCGTCGCCGTCGTCCGTCGTGCGCAGCCACAGCGCGCCTTCCTGCTCGTACGTCTTGCCGGCGGCCACCAGCGCGTCGACCGTCTGCTGCACCTTGCCCTCGGTGTAGAGGGACGATTCCAGGTAGTAGCGGTCGAATTTCACGCCAAAGGCTTGCAGGTCGATGTCCTGCTCGTTGCGCAAATACGTGACGGCAAAGCGGCGGATGGCTTCGAGGTCTTCCACGTCGCCGGCACCCGTCACGGGTTCGCCATCGGAGGCGCGGACGGTCTTGCCGGCCAGGTAATCGGCGGCGATGTCGGCAATGTAGTCGCCGTTGTAGGCGGCTTCGGGCCAGTTGGCGTCGCCGGGCTTGAAGCCGCGCGCGCGGGCCTGGACGGAGACCGCCAGGTTGTGGATCTGGACGCCGGCGTCGTTGTAGTAGAACTCGCGGTGGACGGTGTGGCCCTGCCAGTCGAGCAGGCTCGCCAGCGCATCGCCCAGCGCGGCCTGGCGGCCGTGGCCGACGTGCAGCGGGCCGGTCGGGTTGGCGGAGACGAATTCCACCAGCACCGGGGTGCCGTCATGGGTGTTGGCGGCGCCAAAGCGGTCGCCCTCGGCAAACACGGCGGCAATCACGTCGGCACGGGCAGCCGGCGAGAGGCGCAGGTTGATGAAGCCCGGGCCGGCGATTTCCACGGCGGAGACCAGGCGCTGGCCGCGGGCATCGGCGCGGATGGCGTCGGCAATGCTGCCGGCGAGTTCGCGCGGGTTCTTGCCCAGCGGCTTGGCCAGTTGCAGCGCCACGTTACAGGCGATGTCGCCGTGCGCGGCTTGCTTGGGGCGCTCCAGGACGATCTCCGGTCGGTTTTGCCCTTCAGGCAGCAGGGTGCCGACGGCGTCGGACAACAATTGGGCGATCGTCTGTTTGTGGGAGGGCAGCATAAGAAACCATGACGCCGGCAGTGCTGAAACCGGTTGAAACCGAGTTCCGGCGCGGCCAGTTGCGTTGTTCGGGGAAAAGTACGAAATTTTATCAGGTGAGCCACGGTCCGGACGGTTAAAGCCCCCCCGCCGTGGCAATCTGCGGCCCCCACCCAACCAAGGGAACCAAGAATCATGATTACCTTTACTTCGCACGAGTCGCAAAGTTTCTCCATGCAGAAGGATCTCGCCATGGTGTTGCTGGGCGTGATCGGCAAAACGCTGGGCGAGCGCGGCGTCATCACCCCCGAAGAGATGCCGCACGCCATCGACCGGCTCAAGCGGGCCATCAAGGACGATACCCATCAGGCCCACATCAAGGTCGCTGAACTGACGGCCCGGGATGACGATGAAGGCGAGGAAGAACCGCCGCACCTCGGTCAGCGCGCGTACCCACTGCTGCACATGCTGGAGGAATCGCTGCCGAAGAACGCCACTGTGATGTGGGGCGTTTGAGCGTAAAAGAGTCGGTTCAAAAAAATGCCCGGCCACCGCAACGGTGGTCCGGGCATCCGGCCACTAGGGCCGGGAGCGGGGGAGGGGGTGGGCGCTGACGTGGGTTCGTCGTGCCGGTATCTCGTCTTGCCGCGTTGGCGTTATTGGTCGTGCAGCATGTCGGACAATTCGTCCGCGTGTTCTTCTTCCACGGCCAGAATCTCTTCCAGCACGCGCCGCGTGGTGGGGTCTCGATCCCCGATATAGCGGATCATCTCCAGATAGCTGTCGATGGCGATGCGCTCGGCCACCAGGTTCTCCTTGATCATGTCGACCAGGCCGTCGGCTTCCACATATTCCGAATGACTGCGCGTCGATAGGCCTTCCGGGCTGAAGTTGGGCGCGCCGCCCAGTTGCACGATGCGCGCGGCGATCTTGTCGGCGTGCTGTTGCTCTTCGGTGGCGTGCACCAAGAATTCTTCGGCAATCGGGTCCGCGTTGATGCCCTTGGCCATGAAGTGGTGTCGCCGATAGCGCAGCACGCAGATCAACTCCGTCGCCAGGGCCTCGTTTAGCAGGCGCAGCACGGTATCGCGATCGGCCTGGTAGTCGTCGGTCACCGCGCCTTCCTCGATATGCTTGCGCGCGCGCTCACGCAGCGTCTTGATGTCGGTGAGGAAGCGGCTTTCCGGGGCCGCGTTGGTCTGGGTCATGCAGGGCTCCTTCAAGGTGAGATTGGCGGGGTTGCGGGCTACTCGCGCTCGCTGCGCCGGCCGCTACCTGCAAGGGCGACCGCCAGGCCGATGGCCGCCCCGATCGCCACCGCCACACCCACCGATTTGAACGGCGCGCCCGTAATGGTTTCTTCCGTGCGGTCGAGCGCCCAGTCCATGCGTTCTTTCGCTTGATGGGCGCGGTCGTTGGCGGCGCGGCGTAGTTGGTCTGCGCGGGCACGCAGCGCGCGGCGAGTGCGACTGGCTTCGGCGCTGCCCTCGTCGGTCAGGGTATGGATGGCGTTCTCGAGCGAATGCAGCAAGCTCTGGATGTCTTCCACGGCGGGACGTGCGGCGTAGCGTGCGTGGTCCACGGCATCGCTGGCGCTGTTCATGGCGCGATGTGCGCGGTCGTTGATGTCATCGACGCGGCTGCGCACGCGTTGGCTGGCAAAGAGAGACATGGCGGGGTTCCTCATCGTGGCGCTGCGGGAAGCACGCACCGGCAGCGCGGGTGGTCGGTTACGGGGCCGGCCCACACAAACCAGTGAGCCGTCTGCCCAAGTGATTTAGCAAGACACGGACCCGACGGGTTCAGGGGCGGCGCTAAGCCTTGAAGACGGTGACCCCCAGGATGAGAAACAGCACGAACAGCACCACAAAGATGAAGAACAGGATCTTGGCGATGCTCGCCGCGCCTGTGGCAATGCCGGTAAAGCCCAGCACGCCCGCCACCACGGAAATGATGGCGAAGATCAGTGCCCATTTCAGCATGTTGTTGCCTCCGGATCGGGATGGTTGGGAGGCAGGGCGGTTGCGCTGCATGGTGGCGCCGCTGTCGCCGCGGTGTCGCCCCCGCTGCCCTGCCGGCGTACTGTGACGCACGTAGCGTGCCCGCTCCGGGTGCGCCCGAAGTGTCGTCTGGGGCGGCCACGGAGTATCATGCCCCCTACTAAAAACACACACGCAACGCGTGCCGCGTCGGGCGGTTTGACGCGTTTCACATGGGTCTGCATGCCATGCGGTCATCCTTGCGCTCCACCTTGCTGCTTGCCGTCGGCATTTTGCTGACGCTCGGGGTGCTGATTGCGTCGGAGACGGGCAACGTTCGCCTGAGTCAGGGTTATCGGCAGGTGATTCAGTCGCAGCAGGCCGAAACCGCCATCAACGAACTGCTCGCAGAACTGGTCAACGCCGAGGCTGGTCAGCGCGGCTTCCTGCTCACCGGCAAGGACGAATACCTCGACCCGTACAACAAGGCCATCCCGCATATTCACGCGCTGATGGCGGAGATCCGCGACCACTACGCCAACGATCCGGATGCGCTCAAACTGTTTTCGGAGACCGCGCTGCAGGTCAGTCGCAAGCTCACCGAAATGGAGCTCACGCTGATCTACGGCAAGCGCGATCTGGAGGTGGCGCTCGACCTCGTGCGTACCGATTTCGGCAAGGCCTCGATGGAGGCGGTGCGGCAGGGGCTGGACCGTCTGCGCCAGCGGGAGATCGCCACCGTGGCGCGCAGCCTCGAACACGCCGAGCGCGATCTGGCGCTCTCGCGTTATGGCATTGCGCTCATTACCGCGGTCAACATCATCTTGCTGGTGGTGCTGGGCATGCAGCACGCCAAGCGCCTGGCGGTGACGGAGCAGGCGCGCGACAAGGCGGAAGAAGAAAGCCTGAAGCTCGACCGCATGGTGCGCGAACGCACGCGGCAGCTCTCCGATCTGGCGGCTCACTTGCAGCGCGTGACCGAAGACGAGAAGACCCGCCTCGCGCGCGAACTGCACGACGAGCTGGGTGCCATCCTCACGGCCACCAAGATGGATCTGCACTGGCTGCGCTCGCGCATGCAGGCCAACGAGCCGGCCGTGAGCGAAAAGATTACCCGCGTGATGGCCCACGTCGATCAGGGCATCCAGATCAAACGCCGTCTGATCGAAGACCTGCGCCCGACCATCCTGCTCAACCTGGGCTTGGTCGAGGCACTCTCGCAACTGACCGAAGACGTGGGCGTGCGTAACGGCTGGCACACCGAGGTCAGCCTGCCCGACGACATGCCCAAGCTGACCGATGATGCGGCCATCGCGCTGTACCGCATCGTGCAGGAATCGCTAACGAACGCATCGAAGTACGCGCACGCAACGTCGG
The DNA here is from genome assembly GCF_051904805.1 of Ralstonia sp. 25C. Classification (NCBI taxonomy): domain Bacteria; kingdom Pseudomonadati; phylum Pseudomonadota; class Betaproteobacteria; order Burkholderiales; family Burkholderiaceae; genus Ralstonia; species Ralstonia sp. 25C. The sequence goes on from NZ_CP196737.1 coordinate 2,452,952, forward strand.
TCTCGGTGGCGCTGGATGTGAACGAAGACGAGGGCGTGCGCCTGCGCGTGCGTGACAACGGCCGAGGCTTTCCCGCCGATATTGAGCGCCGCCGCATGGTCGGTCATCACGGGCTGCTGGGGATGGAACAGCGCGCCATTGCGCTGGGCGGCACGCTCACTATTGATTCGATGCCGGGTGGCGGCGTGACCATCATCGTCGAGCTGCCGCCGACGGATGCGGTGTTCGAGCGGGCAGACCACGCGGAGCACGTTGCTGCTCCGCAGACGGCGTTGCCGGGCGGTGCAGCGGTCTGAGCGCCGGAGCGATTGCGCGCGCCACACACCAAAAGCAAAAAGCCCCATGTCGGGGCTTTTTTTTCGTTGCGCGCTTGCCGGCTTACATTTTCTGCTTGGTGTTGTCGGCAGCGTTTTCGAGCTTCTGGCCTCCGGTCTGGATGTCCTTGCCGGCACCGGCCATGGTGTTGCAGCCAGCCAGGAAAACACACATCAACGCGAGGGCGGCACACAGGGTTTTCATCGAATGCTCCTTGGGTCAGAAACCGGATGGGGCTACCGCATATCGGGTCATGGCGCAGCAGACGCGCAGACGCTTCAAGCGTGCGGATGGTGGGCGGTCTGCGGGCGCGGGCGCGACATACCGGCGCGTTCTTCGATCACCTCGAATACCTTGTCGAGCTCAAGCGATTTGTCGAAGAAGTAGTTGGCGCCAGCCTCAAAGCAGCGCTGCCGATAGGTCGGCACCTGGGCGTGATTGGTATAGACGATGCGCACGCTGGGCGAGGCTTGATCGCGCAAAGTTTGCAGCACCTTGAAGCCGTTTCCCTGGCGCAATTGCAAATCCACGATGACCACATCGTAGTGGCCCTGCGCTAACTGGCTCAGGGCCAAGTCTTCGGTGTCGGCCCACTCGACCGTCGCCACGAAGGCGGAGGCCTTGAGGTATTCCAACACCATGCCGCGAAGCACCGGGGAGTCCTCGATCAGGAGGACGCGCAGGCCACGGGTGGAGAGGGTGACGGCTTGATCCAGCATGCGTTGATGGTAGCCACCGGGTTGCCTAGGTGGTATCAGGCGTTGTCCTACATGCCAACAGGGGTGGGGGCGGCTAGGCGTATTGCGGTGGGGTTTGCGCCAGGGGTGGCGTCACTCCACCAAGCCGTTTTTGATGGCGTAGTACGTCAGATCGGCATTGGATTTCATGCCCATCTTTTCCAGAATCCGGGTGCGGTAGGTGCTGACCGTTTTGACGCTCAGGAACAGCTCTTCGGCGATGATCGACACCGACTGCCCGCGTGCGAGCTTGCAGAAGATCTGGAATTCGCGTTTGGACAGAGTCTGGTGCAGCGGCTGGTCGGTCGGCTTTTCCAGGCCGCCGATCAGCAGTTCGGCCACCGTCGGGCTGACATAGCGCCGGCCTTGCGACACGGTACGGATGGCCTTCACCAGTTCGTCCGGCGCACTTTCCTTGGTGAGGTAGCCCGACGCCCCGGCGCGGATCAGGTTGATCGCGTACTGGTCTTCCGGAAAGGTGGATAGGATCAGCACCGGCAGATCCGGGTGGCGCTGGCGGGCGAGCTTGAGCGTATCGATGCCGTTGCGGTCGGGCATCGAGATGTCGAGCACGACCACATCGAAGGCGTTGGTGCGCAGTTGCTCCATCACCTCTTCCCCGCTTGCCGCTTCCCCCGCGACTTCGATGTCCCGCTCTTCGGACAGAAACTGCCGAAGGCCGGCGCGGACGATCTCGTGGTCGTCCGCAATCAGGACGCGAATCATGCTGCTCCTTATGGGCGCGCCGGGCGGGTTGACTCCACCTGCGCGCTGCGCTTGTTGGTTCGATACGACAGCAATTGTATCGGACTGTAGCGTGAAACCGGCACCGCTTGAAACGGCCGGCTCCGGAGTGGTGGTGGGGTGGGTTTCCATGTGCGCCCTCGGAAGTGCTTGCATCGCAACATGCCTGCGCGTGTAGATGGAGCAATCCGTGTGCCTGCGCGCCAAAAAAAAGAAGACGGGGCGGTGGGTATCCGCCCCGTCATGGCCACAGGTGCCGGGCAGTGCCCGGTCAGGCTGGCTTACTTCTGGGTCGTGGCGCCGGCGTTCACGCTGGCGTCCGCACCGGTGGCGCCGGTGGTGGTACCAGCCGCGCTGGCGACATCTGCCTTGGCAGCCTTGGTGGTCTTGCCTGCCGACTTCTCGGTCTTGCTGACCGATTTGCCGACCTTATCGGCCGTCTTATCCACACCGGCTTCAGTCTTGGCCTTGTGCTCGTGAGCTGCCTTGGCGCCGTGCTCGGCCTTGGTGTTCAGTTGGCTCTTGGCGGACTCGGTGTCCAGCTTGGCGCCGGCGTCCGACTTCACGTCGGCCTTCAGGCCGGTGCCGGCGTTGGCCGTAGTGGCCGGTGCCGGTGCGACAGCTGCCGTGCCGTTGGCTTGCACGCCGGCGTTGGCCGACGGGGTTTGCGCGTTGGCGTAAGCCGAAGCAGCAGCGATGGCGATGGCGGACAGGGAGATCAGCAGCTTGTTCATGGAAGAGACTCCTTTCGTTCTGAACGGCCACGCGAGGGATTCGTCGCGGCATCGCTCTGTGTGTTGAGCGAATGAGTTCAGTGTATGGAGCCCTTCCGGTTACGACTGTTAGGGGGTGTAAGGCTTTGTAATGAAAGCATCACCCCTCTTGAAATGCCGTCCAGGGCAGTCCTGACAAGGGTTTGCGGGCGTAAGACACAATGTGGCACACACTATGTCTTAAACGTCTTGTCACAGATTCAGAGATTCGGGGCGAGGGCGCGCTCCACAAACGCGCGGTCTTCTCCGCTGCGGGCGACCATATCGTCCACCTGATCCTGGCCGATCTTGCCCAGCGTGAAGTACGTGCTGTCCGGGTGCGACAGATAGAAGCCCGACACGGAGGCGGCCGGCGTCATGGCCAGCGCTTCGGTCAGGTCCATGCCGATCTCCTTGGCGTCGAGCACGCGGAACATGTCGCGCTTGACGGTGTGCTCCGGGCAGGCCGGGTAGCCGGGCGCGGGGCGGATGCCCTTGTATTCCTCGCGGATGAGCGCGTCGTTGTCGAGCGTTTCGTCCGGTGCGTAGCCCCACAGGTCGCGGCGCACGCGGGCGTGCAGGCATTCGGCAAAGGCTTCGGCGAAGCGGTCAGCCAGGGCCTTGAGCATGATCGCGCTGTAGTCGTCGTTGTCGGCTTCAAAAGCGGCTTCACGCTTTTGGACCCCGATGCCACCGGTGACGGCAAACAGGCCGATGTAATCGGCAATGCCGGTGCTCTTGGGCGCGATGAAATCGGCCAGACAGCGGTTCGGGCGCATCACGCCGTCGATGATCGGGCGCTCGCTCTGCTGGCGGATGTTGCGCCAGGTGAGCGCGACTTCGGAGCGCGATTCGTCGGTGTAGATCTCGATGTCGTCGTCGTTGACGGTGTTGGCGGGCAGCAGTGCGATCACGCCGTTGGCCGTGAGCCAGCGCCCCGCGATCAGGCGCGCGAGCATGCTCTTGCCGTCCGAGAACACCTTGCGGGCCGATTCGCCGACGATCTCGTCGTTGAGGATGTCGGGGAATTTGCCGGCCAGGTCCCACGTCTGGAAGAACGGGCCCCAGTCGATGTACTGCGCGAGCTCGTTCAAGTCGTAGTTGCGGAACACGCGGCGGCCGATGAACTTGGGCTTCGGCGGCGTGTAGTTGGACCAATCGATCTTCGTCTTGTTGGCGCGCGCGGCGGCCAGCGAAACCATCGGCGTGGCCTTCTTGTTGGCGTGCTGGGTGCGGATGCGGTCGTAGTCGGCGTGCAGTTCTTCGACGTAGCGCGCGGCGCCTTCGTCCGACAGCAGGCTCGACGCCACGCTCACTGAGCGCGAGGCGTCCGGCACGTAGACCACCGGGCCTTCGTAATTCGGGGCGATCTTCACGGCGGTGTGCACGCGGCTGGTGGTTGCACCGCCAATCAGCAGCGGAATCTTCTTCACGCGGAAGTAGTCATCGCGCTGCATTTCCGAGGCCACGTAGGCCATCTCTTCGAGCGACGGCGTGATCAGGCCCGACAGGCCGATGATGTCCGCGCCTTCCACCTTGGCCTTCGCCAGGATGTCGTTGCACGGGACCATCACGCCCATGTTCACGACTTCAAAGTTGTTGCACTGGAGCACGACGGTGACGATGTTCTTGCCGATGTCGTGCACATCGCCCTTGACCGTGGCGATGACGATCTTGCCGCGCGAGCGCACGTCGCCGCCGGCCGCGGCAATCTGGCGCTTCTCTTCTTCGATGAACGGAATCAGGTGCGCCACGGCTTGCTTCATCACGCGGGCGGATTTCACCACCTGCGGCAGGAACATCTTCCCAGCGCCGAACAGGTCGCCAACGATGTTCATGCCGTCCATCAGCGGGCCTTCGATTACCTGGATCGGGCGGCCGCCGGCGGCGAAGATCTTCTGGCGGACCTCTTCCGTGTCTTCCACCACGAAGTCGGTGATGCCGTGCACGAGCGCGTGGGCCAGGCGCTTTTCCACCGGCTCCTGACGCCAGGCGAGGTTTTCTTCACGCTTGGTGCCGCCGCCCTTGTAGCGGTCGGCAATTTCCAGCAGGCGGTCCGTCGCATCGGGGCGGCGGTTGAGCACCACGTCTTCCACGCGGTCGCGCAGTTCGGGGTCGAGGTTCTCGTACACGCCGAGCTGACCGGCGTTGACGATGCCCATGTCCATGCCCGCTTGAATCGCGTAGTACAGGAACACGGTGTGGATCGCCTCGCGTACCACGTCGTTGCCGCGGAACGAGAACGACACGTTCGACACGCCGCCGCTCACCTTCGCGTACGGCAGGTTCTGCTTGATCCAGCGCGTCGCTTCGATGAAGTCGACCGCGTAGTTGTTGTGCTCCTCGATGCCGGTGGCGACCGCAAAGATGTTCGGGTCGAAGATGATGTCTTCCGGCGCAAAGCCGACTTTGTCGACCAGGAAGTCATAGCTGCGTTTGCAGATCTCGGTCTTGCGCTGGAACGTGTCAGCCTGGCCTTGTTCGTCAAACGCCATCACCACCGCAGCTGCGCCGTAGCGCTTGATCAGCTTGGCGTGGTGCGCGAACTGCTCTTCGCCTTCCTTGAGCGAGATCGAATTCACGATCGCCTTGCCCTGCACGCATTTCAGACCCGCCTCGATCACGTCCCACTTGGACGAGTCGATCATGATCGGCACGCGCGCGATGTCCGGTTCCGAGGCGATCAGATTCAGGAAGCGCACCATCGCCGCCTTCGAATCGAGCATCGCCTCGTCCATGTTGATGTCGATGACCTGCGCGCCGTTTTCGACCTGCTGGCGCGCCACGGCCAGCGCCTCGTCAAACTGGCTGTTCAGGATCATGCGCGCGAACGCCTTGGACCCGGTAACGTTGGTGCGCTCGCCGACGTTGACGAACAGCGTGCTCTCGCCGATGTTGAACGGTTCGAGGCCGGAGAGGCGCATGGGGTGGTCGGTCATGATGGTGCGGGGTTCGGTCAGGCGGGGGCGTATTCGCCAAGCTTCAACAGGTTGCCGTGTGGGTCGATCACGTAGAGCTCTTTCATGCCCCACGGTCGTACCGCCGGCGGCGCGAGCTCCAGCCCGCGCGCGGTGAATTCTTCAAACAGCGCCTGCGTGCTCGGCACACGCAGGTAGCACGAGGTGTTCTCGGCAATGCGGCGGTCGTCGCACGGCCAGAAATGGATTTCGGCGCCATCGCGCTGCACGATCAGGTAGTCCTCGACCAGCAGCGCCTGCGTAAAGCCAAGCCGCTCCGTGTAGAAGCGGGCCGACTCGTGCAGATTCAGCGAGGCCAGCACGGGGATGGTGCTGTCGATGCGCGCGGTCATCTTGAACCTCAGGCAGCGGCGAGGTACTGGCTTGGCCAGCCGCGCGGCTTGCGTTGCGCGACGCGGTCGGCAATCGCCTTGATGTGTTCGGGCGTGGTGCCGCAGCAGCCGCCTACCAAGTTCACCAAGCCGGCCGCAGCAAATTCGTCGACCAGGCTGGAGGTGACGTCGGGCGTTTCATCGAAGCCGGTGTCGCTCATCGGGTTGGGCAGGCCGGCGTTCGGGTAGCACGAGACGGCGGTGTCGCAGATCTTCGCCAGCTCGGCAATGTACGGGCGCATCAACGCGGCACCCAGCGCGCAGTTCAGGCCGAAGGTGATCGGCTTGGCGTGGCGCAGGCTGTTCCAGAACGCTTCCACCGTCTGGCCGGAAAGGATGCGGCCAGACGCGTCGGTCACAGTGCCGGAGATCATCACGGGCACGCGCTCGCCGGTGTCTTCAAAGAGCTGGTCGATGGCGAACAGCGCCGCCTTGGCGTTGAGCGTGTCGAAGATGGTCTCGACGAGGAACACGTCCGCGCTGCCTTCGAGCAGCGCCTTGCCCTGTTCGTAGTACGCGTCGCGCAACTGGTCAAAGCTGACGTTGCGTGCGCCCGGGTCGTTCACGTCGGGCGAGATGCTGGCGGTCTTGGGCGTCGGGCCAAAGGCGCCGGCCACGAAGCGTGGGCGCTCCAGCGTGCTGTACTTGTCGCAGGCCTCGCGCGCCAGGCGGGCGGCCACGACGTTCATCTCGTAGGCCAGGTCCGCCATCTTGTAGTCTTCCTGCGCGATGGTCGTCGCGCCGAAGGTGTTGGTTTCGATCAGGTCCGCACCGGCTGCCAGGTACTGCTCGTGGATCTCGCGGATGACTTCCGGCCGCGTCAGCAGCAGCAACTCGTTGTTGCCCTTCACGTCGATCGGGTGATCGGCGAACCGCTCGCCGCGGTATTGCGCCTCGTTCAGCTTGTAGCGCTGGATCATGGTGCCCATCGCGCCATCCAGGATCAGGATGCGCTCGCGCAGCAGCGCGGGCAGGTTGGCGGCACGGGTGTAGGGCAGGGGCGCGGTCATGAAGGACTCCGAGGTGCGTCGGCCGGTCAGATCGTCAAAATTGCGGCAGGGGCGGCCAAAGCGCAATTTTACCAGTCGCATCAAGGACTTGCCGCTGCTGCGGGCAATCACGCTCCTATAATCCATATCACGCCATTTGTCTCGCCTTGACCGCCGCCATGCAACTGCTCGACCCGACCGACGCCCATGCTTTCCTGCAACGCACGCCTGCTGCGCTGTTCATCGATTGCCGCAGTGAAATGGAACACCTGTTTGTTGGCCATCCGGCTGGCGCGCACCACGTCTCGTGGAACGACGGCCCGCACTGGGAGGTGAACCCGGAGTTTGTGCCCACCGTGCACAAGCTGACGGGCCATGGCTTCGAGCGGCCGGTCGTGCTGATCTGCCGCAGCGGCAACCGCTCTGCCGCAGCGGCCCATGCCTTGGAAGAAGCCGGTTTCCGCGACGTTTACGTCGTCCGCCACGGCTTTGAGGGCGACCTGGATGGCACGCGCCACCGCAACACGCTCAACGGCTGGCGCCACGCCGGCCTGCCCTGGGAGCAGTGCTAGGGAGCAACTATCGACGCGATAGTCAAAGCGCGCATGAAAAAACGCCCGGAAGCGCCAAGCTCCGGGCGTTTTTGTTGATCGGTCCGGCGGGCAGTTGGCCCGCGCCACTTCAGTGCATCGTGACGGGCTGCGTCATCACCGTGTCGAATTTGCCGAGGAAGTCGTCGACTTCTTCGACCGTGGGTTCACTGGCGATCAGCTTTTTGACGTCCTCGCGGAAGTGCTCGGCCAGCTCGCCGCCGAGGAAGATCTCGCGCTTGAGGTTTTTATCGACGATCTCGTAGCCGCCCGCGGCAAGCATCGCGTGCTGGCCGTCGACACCGAACTCGACAACGCAGTAGTTGTCGCTGTTGTAGATCATTTGCATGGTGCACCTCCGAGGCGTCAATCGTCTTGCTGTTGTGGGGACTGCTCTACTGCTGCACCGGGTAGATGGGGCGCGCGGTCATGACTTCAAGGGCCGATCAATTCCCGCTGCATGACCGCTCTGCCCCATCTGTTCCTTGGGCTTAATCATTGACCACAAAGTTCTCAAATGCGAGGCCAAATGTGTGACGGGCGTTGTGGTCGCGTAACAAGACCTTTCCGTGTCTGCATCAAAAGGTGCAAGCGGCTGTCCCCCATTCGATGGGTAGACGACGGGCCGTGTGCGTGGCGCCTGCAACTATCGGCGAGGCAGCGACGCTTCAAGGCGTGTCGCATTGACTCCCGCATCCCGCGTGCCCGAGAAATTCATCCAGATCGCGGAGGAAGGCGTCGTCCTGTTCGATAGGGGCGAGATGGGCTGCGCGCGGCATCACTTTCAAGCGCGCGTTGGGAATGCGCGAGGCGATCTCGCGCGCCACTTCCACGGGGGCGCCGACGTCTTCCTCGCCGGTTATGACGAGCGTGGGGCAGGTGATGCGCGTCAGCCCGGTGCGCGTGTCGAGCGCCTTGATGGCGAGGCACGCGCCAACGTAGCCGTGGGGCGGCGTGGCGCGCAGCAGGTTGCGGATGCGGTCGGCCTCTGCGGGGTGCGCTTCGCGAAATGCGGTGGTCAGCCAGCGCTGCAGCGTGGGTTCGATGATGCCGCTCATGCCATGCGCTTCCACTTGGCCGATCCGTTCATCCCACATGGCGTGCGCTGCCATGGGCGTGTAGCAGACGGTGTCACACAGCGTGAGCGAGAGCAGCCGCTGCGCGTGACGCACACCGAGGATTTGCCCAACCATGCCACCCATCGATAGCCCGACGAAATGCACCTGTTCGATCGACAGCGCATCCAGCAGGCCGGCCACGTCGTCGGCCATCTGGAACAGCGTGTATGGCCCATGCGGGGCGCTGGTCTTGCCGTGGCCGCGCGCGTCGTAGCGCAGCACGCGGTGGCGGGCGGCAAGGCGCTCGGCGATGCCGTCCCACAGTTGATGGTCTACACCCAGCGCGTGGGCAAGTACTACCCACGCGCCGTCCGCACCGTCGATGCGGTAATGGATGTCGATGCCGTTGGCGTGCACCGTGCCCGATTGGGCGTGTGCGTTGGCGTTGGGATTCACGGTCAGCCTCCTTCCTGGGACTGGTAGACCAGGTCGAACTGCATGCCGTTGGGCTCGGTCTGGCGCAGGCGTACCGGCAGCCAGCCGCGCTCGGCGGACAGCCAGATCTCCACGCGCCGCTTGTCGTCTGCGCGGCGCGGCAGTCGTATGAAGTGCTGCGCACGAATCGTGCCGTTCGGGGTGTCGATGGTCTCTTCACCGATGTGCTGCACGCGGGCGACTTCCACGCTGTCGGTATCGGCGATGGGAATTTCCAGCGTGAGCCCCGGGCTCGCGATGCGCTCGGGCTTGCCACGCGCCAATCCCGTCAATTGCAGGAACACGCTGAAGCGGTCTTGCGTGCCCTCGGTCAAGGGCAACACGGCAGGCGTGCGCGTGAAAGTGACGGTGGGGGCGCTCTGCGTGCCGGATGCTGGCGTGGCCTCGGCGGCGTAGTGGAAGGTGGTGACGTCGGGTTGTCGGCGCCCGCGCACTTCTTCGTAGCGAGCGGGGGCAAGACCATAGGGGCCTACGTTGCCCGCGCTACGGAACGCGAGCGAGCCGAAGAACAGCGGCAGCGGAATTTCGACGGCCAGCGTGTAAGTTCTGCCATCGGTGGCCCAGCGGATCACACCGTCTTCGTTGCGTACGCCGTTGACGTAGGTGGCGTAGTGCAGCGTCGCCGAGGGCGGCAGCGAAAAGGTGGCGCCGGATGGGGCGGTGCCCGGGCCCTGCGCGCCCGGCTCGGAGACCACACCGGAGTTGGCCGAGGCTTGGGCGCCGGCGCTGCTGAAGTCCTCCGGATCCATGTTGGCGATGTCTGGCGTCGCCGGTACCGGGGCTGGCGCAGGTGTCGGTGCGGCCTGCGGACGGGGCGCGGCGGGACGCGGTTTGGGCGTGGGCGCCGCTTTTGGGGCGGGTGGCGGTGGCGGCTGTACGGGCTCGGGGCGCAACAGCAGCGCCGGAACGATCTGCTCCGGCTCGGGCGGCCACATGACCTGATGGTTGCGCGCAATCCAGACGACAGCGATGACGTGCAACAGCAGTACCGCCAGCACGATCAGCCCGACGCGGCGCAGGCGGCGAAAGCGTCCAAGGCGGCGCCCGCGGCCGGTAGTCACATCAGCAGGGTTACGGGGCGTTGGGTGCAACGTATCCAAGATCGGCGGAAAGCTGTTGTGCGGCCTGCCGCAAGCGCCGCTCCAGCGGGCCGCTCCAGGTGGTGTCGAAGGTGCTTTGCGCGCCCAGGGCGATCAGTACCAGGCATAGCTGGCCGTTGGCGTCGAATACCGGTAGCGACATGGCATTGATGCCGGGCAGTACGCCGCCGTGGATGCGTGAGGCGCCATGGGCACGCACGTCGGCGCAAATGGCGTCATAGGCTTCGAGCGTGCTGGGCAGTTCGGAATTGTCTTCGGCGCGCGTGGCAGACCGGTCGAGCTCGCGCTGAATGAACGACAGCGTCTGGGCGCGCGGCAAATAGGCGCCAAACACGCGGCCAGTCGCCGAATTCAGCATCGGCATCACATCGCCCAGGCGCAGGCTGACGGTTACAGGGTGGCTGGCTTCTTCCCAGTGGACGATGGCCGGGCCCTGGTTGCCCCACACGGCCAGGCCGATGGTGTGATCGATTTCGTCGCGCAGCGCGGCGGCGGCGGGGCGTGCGCGGCGCATCGGGTCTTGCCGGTTCAGGCTCACCAAGCCCATTTCCAGCGCGAAGGGGCCGAGGTCGTAACGGCCTTCTGGCGTCTGCGTGACGAGGCCAAGGCGCGCGAAGCTCACCAGATAGCGGTGTGCCTTGGCGGGGTTCATCGGCGCGGCGCGCGCCAGATCACGCAGCATCATCGGGCCGTTGGTGTGCGTGAGCACCTCCAGCAGCCGGAAGCCGACTTCGATGGACTGGATGCCCGAGCGCGCGGGCGCATCCAGTTCGCCATCAGCATCGGCATCGGGCTCCAGCTCGAGATCGGTGTCAGCGGGCAGCGTAGACATGGTGGCGGGGCAGGAATAGGCGGAAACAGGGTTCGGGCCAGTTTAGCCGATGCACGGTGTACCATCCGCGCAGCTTTTTCCTGCACAAAATCCGCACACGACGCCCATGAAACTCGCCACCCTCAAGGATGGCTCGCGCGACGGCCAGCTGGCCGTGGTCTCGCGCGACCTGAAGACCGCCCACTTCGCCACGCATATCGCCGGGACGCTGCAGCGCGCGCTGGACGATTGGGCTTTCCACGCGCCGCAACTGCAGGAGCTGTACGAGCAGCTCAACGCCGGCCGCGCGCGTCATCCGTTTGCCTTTGATGCGGCCAACTGCATGGCACCGCTGCCGCGCGCGTACCAGTGGGCCGACGGTTCCGCCTACGTGAACCACGTCGAGTTGGTACGCAAGGCACGCGGCGCCGAAATGCCGCCCGAGTTCTGGACCGATCCGCTGATGTACCAGGGCGGCTCCGATGACCTGGCCGGCGCGCACGACCCCATCGTCTGCCGCAGCGAGGCCTTCGGCATCGACTTCGAGGCCGAGGTGGCCGTCATCACCGGCGACGTGCCAATGGGCACCGAGCCCGCCGCCGCAGCCGAAGGTATCCGCCTGATCGTGCTGGCCAACGATGTGTCGCTGCGCAACCTGATTCCGGCGGAACTGGCCAAGGGCTTCGGCTTTTTCCAGAGCAAACCGGCAACGGCGTTTTCGCCCGTGGCCGTCACGCCCGACGAGCTGGGCGACGCGTGGCGCGAACGCAAGGTCCATCTGCCGATGACGGTGCGCTGGAACAACAAGAAGGTCGGCCAGCCCGAGTGCGGCACCGACATGGTGTTCGACTTCGGCCAGTTGATCGCGCACATCTGCAAGACGCGCAATGTGCGCGCGGGCAGCATCGTCGGCTCGGGCACGATTTCCAACGTGGACCGCAGCAAGGGGTACGCCTGCATCGCCGAGAAACGCATGCTGGAGACCATCGAATCCGGCGCGCCCATCACCGAATTCATGCGCTATGGCGACACGGTGAAGATCGAGATGTTCGATGCGAATGGCGTGTCGATCTTCGGGGCGATTGACCAGGAAGTCGTCGCGCCGGGCACGCAGGCGTAAGTCTTTCGCTCAGTCTTTACGCGGATTCGGGCGCAGTCGTGGAACGGCGCCCGCGTTTGATCGGCGCCGCACCGGCGGTCAGTGCCTGGCCGTGATACCCCAGGCGCAACGATAGGGACCGCCCCGCCTCGCGCAGCGTCTGCGAGACCAACCCCTCCAGGCTGGAGTCGAACGCGTGGGATAGCCCCAGCGCCGTAATGGCTCCGGCCAGCTTGCCCTGTGCATCGAGCACCGGCACGGCCACCGAATCAATCCCGTGCACCAGCGAGCCCGTGATGCGCGCCACGCCCTCGTGTCGCACGATCTGCCAGCGCGCTCGGCAGTTCAGCCAATCGGTGAGGCCGGCTTTGCCGGCACCGGGGCCGCGCAGTTCCCGGTCGATCAGCGGCACGATCTGGATTTCGGGCATCCAGGCCGCACACGCATGGCCCGTGGCCGAGTTCAGCAGCGGCATGACCGAGCCGACGCGCACGTTGACCGCCACCGGGCGGCCCCCGTCTTCCCATCGCACGATGACGGGCCCGCGATTGCTCCACACCGACAGGAACACGCTCTCGTTCAGCCGCTCCGCCAGCTTGGGCAGCATGTTGGTGCCTTCGCGCACGAAATCCACGTCCGACAACGCGGACAACCCGACCTGCAGTGCCTGCGTGCCGAGCCGGTAGCGCGCCGAGGCCGGGTCCTGCTCGACAAAGCCCATGCGTTCCAGCGAGACGAGGTAGCGGTGCACCTTCGCGCGTGGCATGTCGAGCTGCCGCCCCAATTCGGAGACGGCGTGCGCGCCGCCCGTGCGCGCCATCGCCGAGAGCACGGTCAGCGCAATTTCGGCGGATTGGATGCCGGCGCTGGTGCGCTCGGCGGGGGCGTCTTCCGCAGGCGGTTCGTCGGGCAGGAGGGGGGCGTCGATGGGCATTTGAAGTCTCGGATGTCGCTCTACAAGATACGCGTTACGTAAAAAGATACAAAGATACAACCGAGGCGCGTGGCTCTAGAATCACGTCGAACCTCAACTCAGGACGGGCCATGGAGCTACGTTTTCGTATCAGCGCCGCGCAATGCCAGTCGTTGGCTGACCGCATCACCGCCATACGCATCGCCCGGCTGGCTGACAGGCAGGCTGCCATGCAAGCGCGCATGGAGTCTGTCATGCAGCGCTGGCTGCCGCTTGTCTTTCTAATCGTTCCGCTGCTGGTCGTGGGGCTGATCAGGCTGGATGGCACCTCACATCAAAGCCCGATCGAAGCGGTGCTGCCTTTCGTGCTGGCCGCGTTGATCTACGGCGGGCTCTGGTGGCGCTTCCACAAACCGGGGATCGCTTATGTCCTGCGTGCGCGCCGATGGTTCACGGCGAAGATCGAGCGGCGGACCCGGCCCCTCATCGCATCGATCACCGAGCGTTCTGTCCGGCGCAGCATGGCGCGGTTGGAGGGGCTGCATGTGTGGTCGTTATCGTCCACCGCGTTGTCCGTGCGAGGGCCCTCCGGCAAGGCCGCTGTGATCCCGTGGCGGAAAGTTGTGCGCCTGCATGATCTGGGCGACTTCTACCAAGTCTTCACCGGTACCTCCTCGCGCCTGGGGCTCGCCTACTACCTGGCCAAGTCGACGGCGGAAATGGACGCCGATACCTATGCCGAAGGCTTGCGTCAGTTGGGTGACCATGTACCCAACCAGACTGGCACGGCTTGAACCAGCAAGGATGCCCGGGCTGCCCCGCATCGCCAAACCGCAGCAAAACCGCTAGGCTCTTCTCCAAATGACGGGAGGAAACCGCATGCAGTGCCCGGACCAGCGCGCCCGCACGAAGGCGACATCACGACGCGTCTGCCGCATTGCACGCGCAGCCTCATCCGCTATGCTTGATTCACATTCCGACCGATCATGACTTCGCTTGCTCCCCGCTTCGCCCGCTACCAGGCGCTGACGCTCGTTCAGCACGGCCCCGTCCTCGAAATCGTGATGGGTGCGGCGCAGTCGGCCAATCGCAAGCTGTCCACCGCCGATTCGAGCCTGCACCGCGAGTTGGCCGAGATCTGGCGCGATGTGTCTGCCGAGCCGTCGGTGCGCGTGGCGCTCATTCGCGGCGAGGGTCTGGGCTTCTCGGCCGGCGGCGATCTGCACCTGGTCGAACAGATGGCCGAAGACTTTGACGTGCGCACGCGCGTCTGGCACGAGGCGCGCGACCTCGTCTACAACCTCATCAACTGCGACAAGCCCATCGTCAGCGCCATGCATGGGCCCGCCGTGGGTGCGGGGCTGGTCGCCGGTTTGCTGGCCGATATTTCCATCGCCGCGAAGGACGCACGCATTGTCGATGGACACACGCGCCTGGGCGTGGCTGCGGGCGACCATGCCGCGATCGTCTGGCCGCTGCTGTGCGGCATGGCCAAGGCCAAGTACTACCTACTGCTGTGCGAGTCCATGACCGGCGAGGAGGCCGAGCGCATCGGGCTGGTGTCATTGGCTGTGCCGGAATCGGAGCTCGTCAATCGCGCTTTCGAGGTGGCGGAGCGCTTGGCGGCGGGTTCGCAGACGGCCATCCGCTGGACGAAGTACGCGTTGAACAACTGGCTGCGCCTGGCGGGCCCGAGTTTTGATACCTCCTTGGCGCTGGAATTCATGGGGTTTGCCGGCCCCGATGTGCGCGAGGGCATTGCCAGCTTGCGCCAGAAGCGCCCGCCCACCTTCGACGGCACCTGAACCGCCATCGACCCAAGACCGATTTCCAGGAGACACCATGTTCACCCAGATGCCCAATTTCGCTGAAGGCGGCTTCGAGTTCCTGCGCAAGCTGTGGGGCGGGGGCTTTGCCGGCATGGCCGGCGGCATGCCCAACATGGCGAGTTTTGCCGCGCCGCCGATGGATCTCGAAGAGCTCGACAAGCGCATCCATGACCTGCGCGCGGTGGAAAGCTGGCTGCAGCTCAACGCGAGCCTGTTACGCACCGCCATCCAGGGGCTGGAGGTACAGCGCGCCACGCTGGTGGCGCTGCAGACGTTTGGCTCGGCGCTGTCACCCGAGGCGATGAAGTCGGCGTTCGATGGCTTTGCCGGCAAGGGCGAGACCGCCGACGAAGCCGCCGACAGCAAGCCGGCCTGGCCGCACACATCGACCGCTCAATCCACCAAGGCCGAAGAACCTTCGCCAGAAGATGAGGAAGAAGTCGCGTCGGAAGATACCGATGACGACGAGGCCGAAGCTCGCGCAGAAGCGTCCCAGGCCGCTCAAGCGCAGGCCGCGGCCGCGCGTGCCGCTGCGGCAGCGTTGGATCCATCGCCGTGGTGGAACATGTTGCAGCAGCAGTTCAACCAGATCGCCAGTTCGGCGGCGGCTGCCATGCCGATGCCGCAGAACCTGATGCCGGGCTTCCCGGGGTTTGGTGGCGTTTCGGGGGGCATGGGCGCACCGGGGGCGGAGGGGCTTGATACCGCGCCGGAGGAGATCGAAGAGAAAACTGCACCGGCCAAGCCGAAACGTGCGGCCGCCAAGTCGGTGCCGAAGCCGGCCGCCAAGGCGCCTGCCGGTAAAGCAGCGAAGCCGGCCCCCAAGAAGGCCGCAGCCAAGAAGGCGCCCGCCAAGGCGGCACCGCCTAAGCCGGCCAACGACGACACCGCCTGATCGATGTCGACCGACTGCACCGCGCTCGTGATGATGGGCGGTGGCGCACGCGCCGCCTATCAGGTCGGCGTGCTGCGTGGCATCGCGCGGCTCGCGCGCGACACGGTGCCCAATGTGGCGCGCACGCCGTTCGATGTGATCTGCGGCACGTCGGCCGGGGCCATTAACAGCCTGGGCCTGGCGCGCGGCGCGCAGGACTTCACACAAGCCACCGAGGCGCTCACGCAGCTCTGGGCCAGCCTGCATGCAGACCGCGTCTATCGCACCGATGTCGGCCGTGTGGGCGCCAGTGGCGCGCGCTGGCTGACTGCGCTGGCGTTCGGTTGGATGACGGGCCGCACGCCCCGTGCCCTGTTCGACAACACCCCGCTGCGCGAGATGCTGGAGGCCCAGCACGATGGTCGCCAGGTGCAGGCCGCGTTCGAAGCCGGCGCACTGCGCGCGCTGGCCATTACGGCGCTGTCCTACACCACCGGGCGCCACGTCACGTTCTACCAATCCCCGCATGTGGTGCTGCCTTGGCGGCGTTCCCAGCGGATTGCCGTCGCGGATGAGATTGGTGTGTCGCACCTGCTGGCGTCTTCCAGCATCCCATTCGTATTTCCGGCCGAGCCGGTGCCGCTTGAGGGCAATGACGAGTGGTTTGGCGATGGCACGATGCGCCAGATGTCGCCGCTGAGCCCGGCCATTCATCTGGGCGCGAATCGCATTCTGGTGGTGGGCGCGGCGTCGCGCTCGCAGCCCGGGTGGTATGACACGGTGCCGGCGTCGGGCTATCCGTCCTTGGCGCAGGTGGCCGGGCAGGCGCTTGCCAGCATCTTCCTGGATGGCTTGTCGACCGACATCGAACGGCTGCAGCACATCAACGCGATGGTCGCCCGCACGCCCGAGATTGCCGATGCGCGCGACGGCTGGCGCAAGATTGAAGTGATGGTGGTAGCGCCGTCCGAGCGCATCGAGTTGATTGCCTCGCGCCACGTGCAGCGCTTGCCGAGCACAGTGCGCGCGCTGCTCAAACCGCTGGGCGGCACCGAGGCCCGCGGCGCCGCATTCGCCAGCTATCTGCTGTTCGAGCCCGAGTTCACGCAGGAACTGATCGATCTGGGCGAGCGCGATGTGCAGGCCCGTCGCGATGAGCTGGCTGCGTTCCTGTACGGGGTGGTGCCGGACACCATGCGCGCGGCCTGATCAGGGGCAGACTCAGCGCGGCGCCGGCTCGGCCAGCAGCGCATCAATGCGTTTGGCAAGGGCCGGATCGCCCGGCTCGACTTTGCTCGGATACACCGCGACCACGCGGCCGTTGCGATCCAGCAGGTACTTGTGGAAATTCCACTTCGGCGCCTGCCCGGTCTGCGCGGCGAGCCAGGCGTACAGCGGCGAGGCGCCCGGGCCGACCACCGCCGTCTTCGAGAACATCGGGAATTTCACTCCATACGTGTTGTAGCAAAACGCGGCGATCTGCTTGCTGTTGCCGGGCTCCTGCTCGAAATCGTTGGAGGGAAAGCCGAGCACCGTCAGCCCCTTGTCGCGGTACTTTGCGTAGAGCGCTTCCAGGCCCTCGTACTGATACGTGTAGCCGCAATAGCTGGCCGTGTTGACCACCAGCACCACGTGGCCGGCGTACTGGCAAAGGTCTTGCGGGGCATCGTCCTGCAGTCGTTTGACGCGGAAATTCAGGCTGGCCGGGCACGTGCCACTGGCGGCCGGTGGTACCGGTTGTGCGGCGGGCGCAGCGGCGTGACCGGTGCGCGGGAGCAGCAGGGCGATGATGGCGATGGCAATCGCAATGGCGATCACCAGCAGATGGTGCCGACGCAGTACGCCAGACGTATGCCGCGGCAAGGACCGGCGGCGCACAGGGACGATGGCGGAAAACAACATGTCAGGTCTCCGAAAGCTGGCAGTGTGTCGATCCTTTGAGTCTAGGGTATAACGCCGCGGAGCCCGGGGCGGCAGCACCGGAAGTGCTTTGCGCGCGGCACGCTGACGCCGCTTGTACGCGCCGCGCTTCCTATACTGAAGGGCGCGCTGACCATCGAGGGGGCCGCTCCACACAAGACGACGGACCACCCGTCGATCACATCGCGGACCACCGCGAGGCAACGCGCCAGCGCCCGGCGCACCAAGGGGGTCGCCCAAGCCGCGTCGCACGCGTGGCACCGGCAGGCCTGTTGTGACGAGGAAACGGACAGACATCATTCTTTGCTCCGGCAAGCACGAAAAACCAAGGCCGGTCAAGCATGTCTGCTAGAATCCGCCTGCAAATTCAAAGGCTTACCATGCTCTATCCCGAATTGTTCAAGTCGTTGGAAGCGGTCCGCTGGAATATGGAAAAAGATATTCCGTGGGACACGTTCGATGCGTCGCTGCTGAGCGACGCGCAAGCGCAGACCATCAAGATGAACGCCATCACCGAGTGGTCGGCACTGCCTGCCACCGAGATGTTCCTGCGCGACAACCGCCACGATTCCGATTTCTCGGCATTCATGAGCGTGTGGTTCTTTGAAGAACAGAAGCACTCGCTGGTGCTGATGGAATACCTGCGCCGCTTCCGCCCGGAGCTCGTGCCGACCGAAGAAGAGCTGCACAACGTGCGCTTCGAGTTCGATCCGGCCCCGCCGCTGGAAACGCTGATGCTGCACTTCTGCGGCGAGATTCGTCTGAACCACTGGTATCGCCGTGCCTCCGAATGGCACACCGAGCCGGTCATCAAGTCGATCTACAAGCATCTGTCGCAGGACGAAGCCCGCCACGGCGGCGCCTACCTGCGCTACATGAAGAAGTACCTCGGCCAGTTTGGCGACAACGCCCGCAGCGCATTCGCCAAGATCGGCGTGCTGATGGCGTCTGCACGCCGCACTGAAAAGCCGCTGCACCCGACCAACCTGCACGTGAACAAGGCGCTGTTCCCGCAGGACACGGTGCAATCCCGCCTGCCGAACCCGGACTGGCTCGAGCACTGGCTGGACGAGCAGATCAAGTTCGACGCCGGCTGGGAAAAGAAGGTCATCGAGCGCATCCTGCACAACATGGGTCTGCTGTTCGAGCGCACCTTCGAAACCGTGCAAGACCTGAACCGCTACCGCAAGGAACTCAACGCACGTCTGCTCGGCTCGGCCGGCGCTGAACAAGCGGCCTGATTCTTGCCATTGGTAGCCAGCGGCCCATCGATTCGATGGGCCGTTTTGTTTTTCACTCCAATTTCGCTTTCGCCATGACCGTTCGCCAGCCCGCGCCCGCCTTTGAACAGAAGATCTGCGACACCGCCGATGTGGAGGCCAGGGTGCGCGCCTTGCCGCGTCCGCTGGTCTTCACCAACGGCGTGTTCGACATCCTGCATCGCGGCCATGCCACGTATCTGGCGCAGGCGCGCGCGCTGGGTGCCTCGCTGGTCGTGGGCGTGAACACCGATGCCTCGGTGCGCATGCTGGGCAAGGGCGACGATCGCCCGCTCAATGCGCAGGACGATCGCCTGGCCGTGCTGGCCGCGCTCGAATCGGTGAACCTGGTGGTGCTGTTTGCCGAGCGCACGCCGGTCGAACTCATCCAACGCGTGCGCCCCGACATCTACGTCAAGGGCGGCGATTACGACATCGATGCGTTGGAGGAAACGCGCGTGGTGCGCAGCTGGGGCGGTACGGCGCTGGCGATTCCGTTCGAGCACGATCGCTCGACGACGGCGCTGCTCAAGCGCGTGCGCGCAAGCTCCTGAGCGATTCAGGCAGTCAAGCCGGCGAACGCGGTTAGCGCGATGCCGTGACGGAGGCGGTGCAGGCGCGCAAGTCGTCTGCGCCGAGGCTCTTCTTGAGCGAGGCCAGTTGGATTGCGACAGCGGATGCCGCGTCGGCGCTGGCGGTCACGCGCAGCCATGTGCGCGCGGCGCTGCGGTGGGTTTCGGTCAGCACGGCAGTGCGCACATCCTTGGCGCGCAGATCATCGAGTCGCTGCTGCGCGCGCTCCTTGTCGCGGAACAACCCCAGCGACACCACGAACCCATTCCCTTCCTGCACGATGGCCGAGTCGCCCACGTTACGGCGCTTGAGCTCGCCGACCTTGCGCTCGGCGTCTTCGCGGGTGTCGCGGGCGGGCATGTGGACCCACCAGCGGCTGTCTTCCTGGCGCGTGATGCGCTCCACTTCAACACCAGCCAGCGGCTTGAGCTGATCGACGCCGCGCGTGGCCTGGGCATCGGTCAGCCCGCCGAGCTCGGTACACGTGCCGGCAGTGTCGGCGGTGGAGAGGGCGGTGCGCTCGATGGAAGCCTGCGCTGCGGAGGCGGCTGGCGTGGAGGCCGGTGCAGCCGAGGGCGCGGCGGCTCCCGAGGCCGGCGCAGGCTCCAGAATGCGGATCTCTTCGGTGCGAATCTGACGGCGCATGCGCTCGGGTTCGCGCTCGCTTTCAAACCAGGCGCTGGCCACATCGGGGCCGAACACGCCCACGTTGGCCGCCAGCAGAACGCCGTTGACGAGCAGCAGGAGCAGCAGGGCGAGGCGAAGCGTCATGGTGCGAACAGGCGTGGATTCGGACGGTGATTCGGAATGCAGGAACACGGCGACAGCAACAACAATAAAACGGGAACGGCGACGGCCCTCAGTCCGGCGGCGCGGCATCTTCACGGCACGCGCGCGCCAGCACCTGCAGGCCCAGCAGCACGAGATTATCGTGCATCTGGAACGGCATGCGCAGATGCGGGGCCAGCGCGGTCCGTGCGCCGCCGCTCAGCACGCAGCGTGCCGGGCCGGGGTATTGCGCCTGCAGCGTCTGCCACGTCTGCGCAATGGCGCCCGCCTGCGCGGTGATGCAACCGAGCGCGATGGCGTCTTGCGTGTTGTCGGCCCACGGCGGCGCGACCATGTCGCGTGTACTGAGGTAGGCGATGTCCACCTCGGGCAACTGCGCGGTGTTGCGGGAGAGCGCACGCATCATCAGCGTGATGCCCGGGAGGATCAGGCCGCCGGCAAACAGGCCATCGGGCGTGATGATGTCGAGCGTGGTGGCTGTGCCGGCGGTGACGAGCAGTAGCGCCGTGTCGGGCCACACATGTCGCGCCCCGATCGCGCCGACCCATCGGTCCGTGCCCAGTTGGCCGGGTTCGCGATAGCCATTGCGCAACCCGGCGGTGGCGGCTTCTGATGCGGCGATGCGCACGCGCGCGCCGTCGAACACGCGGGCAATGCGCGCGGTCAGCGCATCGCGCAGCGCGGGGCCAGCCACCGCGCTGATCCACACCTCGGGTGGTGCGACGCCCGCGACATGGCAGTCGCGCCAGTCTTCCACCAGCTCGGCGAGTTGATCGTGCGTGCGTGCGCCGGCGTGTTGCCAGGGCGTGGCGTCGGGTTCTTCCGGCAGCGCATCGACACCGCTAGCGATCCACGCCCACTTGATGCGCGTGTTGCCGGCGTCGATCAGCAGCAGCGGGCGTGCGGGCGCAGCCGGAGCCTTGAGGCGCGTCATGGCTGCTCCGCGTCTGCGCTGCGCAGCGACACCTCGCCGCTGTGGACCCACTGCACGCGTCCGCCCGATTCAATGGCTAGCCGGCCGTGCGCATCGATGCCGTGCGCCACGCCTTCGAGCACCACGGTGCCGTCTTGCCACAGGCGCACGCGCTCGCCGGCAAAGGCATCGCGTGCGGCAAACGGCGCGACGAACGGCGCCAAACCGTGCTCGCCAAAGCGCTGC
Source organism: Ralstonia sp. 25C (assembly GCF_051904805.1). NCBI lineage: Bacteria > Pseudomonadati > Pseudomonadota > Betaproteobacteria > Burkholderiales > Burkholderiaceae > Ralstonia > Ralstonia sp. 25C. The sequence goes on from NZ_CP196737.1 coordinate 2,474,307, forward strand.
AGGTGCTCGCCCAGCGACGTCAGCAGCGCCGAGAACACCGCGTTCGGCTCCGGCGTATCCACCAGTTCTTCGACGCCCGACAGTTCCCGCCCCAGCGTGTCTTCCAGCCTGCGGGGGCGCTCCAGGTTCAGGCCAATGCCGATGACGGCCCAGGTCTGTCCGGGAGCTGCACGCACGGTTTCGACCAGGATGCCGGCGAGCTTGCGCCCGGCGATCTGCACGTCATTCGGCCACTTGAGCGACAGGGCCTGGGCGCTGCCGCCGTGGCTTTCGGCGTAGGCGGCCACGGCATCGGCGACGGCCACTCCGACGGCGAGGCTCAGGCCGCCGAGCTGCGCGGGTTCACCGGCAAAGGCGCAGGCGATGGAAAAGGTCAGGCCGTGGTCGCCGCTCCAGGGGCGGCCCTGGCGGCCGCGGCCGGCGGTCTGGCGTTGCGCGGCGAGTACGCGGGCGGCGAGTAAGGGCGCCGGGCCGGGGCCGGCAGCGTTGGCGGGCAAGGCGGGCCAGGAGGCTTCGCGCACGGCGGCCATCAGATCGGCGTTGGTGGAGCCCGTGGCTTCCACCACGGTAACCGGCCAGCCGGCGGCGGGGCCGCTGGGTTGGATGCGTTCGCGCGACAGGCGCCAGCGGGCGGAGGGTTCTGCGAGAGACATAAAAGCGAGCGATCAGGGTTCGCGCAACAGATGGGCGCATTGTACGAGCGCGGCCTCCAAACCGAGGCACGATGGTTGCAGCAAGCGACCCATCAGGCCCACAGTGTGACAGCGTCGGGCAGCGGCTTGGCTACAATTCGACCGATATCCGGCATCACCGACCACGGAGCCCCGTTTGATCACCTGCCGCACGCCACAGCTTGAAGTCCGCCTTGTCGATGGGCGCTCCGTCGCCTTTCTCTCTGGCGACTGGACCACGCTTGCGCTGGCCGAGCGGGCTGGCGTGCGTGGCGCGCGGGCGCAAATTCGCGCCGGGCTGGACAACGCCAACGCGTGGTGCCTGACCGAGGTTGGCCGCATCGACCACTTTGGCGCGCAACTGCTCTGGCGCGCCTGGGGTAACAAGTGGCCCGAACACCTCGACGCTCGCCCCGACCAGCGCCGCATGATCGACCGGGTGGCCAAGCTCGACCCCGGTGGCTGGAAGCAGCGCCTGGCGCCGCGCATCAATCCGGTGGCGATCCTCGGCGGGGGCATGCTCGATTTCTTCGACCATGCGCGCAACGGCATCGCCATGATCGGGCAGTTGATGTTCGATTTCGGCCGGTTCCTGCGCGCGCCGCATCGCGGGCCGTGGCGCGAGATTTCCGCCAACATCTACAGCACCGGCTACAAGGCGCTGGGCATCACGGCGCTGGTGGGCTTTCTGATCGGCATCGTGCTGAGCTACCTGTCGGCCAACCAGTTGCGCGTGTTCGGGGCCAGCATCTTCATCGTCAACATTTTGGGGATGGCCATCATCCGTGAGCTGGGGCCGGTGTTGGCGGCCATCCTGGTGGCGGGGCGGTCCGGCTCGGCCATCACCGCGCAGATTGGCGTGATGCGGGTGACCGAAGAGCTCGACGCCATGCGCGTCATGGGCATTTCGCACGGCTTTCGGCTGATCCTGCCCAAGGTGATTGCGCTGGCGATTGCCATGCCGCTGCTGGTGGCGTGGACAGACTTGCTCGCGCTGGGCGGCGGCATCCTGGCGGCCAAGTTCCAGCTCGACATCAGCCCGACGTACTTCATCACCTCGCTGCCCGACGCCGTGCCGGTGGCCAACCTGTGGCTCGGCATCGGCAAGGGCGTGGTGTTCGGCATGCTGATCGCGCTGGTGGCGTGCCACTTTGGTTTGCGCATTCAACCCAATACGCAGAGCCTGGGTGAGGGCACGACCACCTCGGTGGTGGTGTCGATCACCATCGTCATCCTGGCGGACGCGGTGTTTGCGATCCTCTTCAAGGACATCGGCATATGACGCGACCCCGCCATCCGCACGTCGAGCACGCGCAAGCCGCACCGATCATTACGCCAGCCCGCGAGCGCGTGATCGAGGTGCGCAACGTCACCAAGCGCTACGACAAGGTGACGGTGCTCGACAACATCAACCTGGACGTGTTTCGCGGCGAGGTACTCTCCATCGTCGGTGGCTCGGGCAGCGGCAAGACGACGCTGCTGCGTCAGGTGGTGGGGCTGGAGAAGCCGACCTCGGGCACCATCCACATCTTTGGCGAAGAGCTGACCTGCCAAGTCGGCAACGACTTGCAGTCGATGCGCAACCGCTGGGGCATGCAGTTCCAGCACGGCGCGCTGTTCTCGGCGTTGTCGGTGATCGACAACGTTGCGCTGCCGATGCGCGAGCTGCGCACGCTGCCCGATGCGTTCATCCAGCGTGTGGCGATGCTCAAGCTGCAGATGGTGGGGCTTAAATCGACCGACGCCGACAAGATGCCGTCGGACCTGTCGGGCGGCATGATCAAGCGCGTGGCGCTGGCGCGGGCGTTGTCGCTGGAGCCCGAGCTGGTGTTCCTGGATGAACCGACTGCGGGGCTGGATCCGCGCGCTTCCGACGACTACGTCGCGCTCATCCGCGAGTTGCGCCAGGAGCTGGGTTTGACGGTGGTGATGGTCACGCACGATCTGGACACGCTGGTGGCGCTGTCCGACCGCATCGCTGTGCTGGCGGACCGCAAGGTACTGGCCGCCGCGCCGATCGAGCAGATCATTCAGATCGACCATCCGTTCATCAAGGAATACTTCCTGGGCGAGCGGGGGCAGCGGGCCCTGATGGCATTGGGCCCGCAGATGACAGAAGTCGTGGCGGCCGCCACGCTTGCAGTGCAGGAGGATTGATGGAAAACAAAGCCCACGCATTCCTGGCCGGGCTGTTCACGATCGGGCTGGCGATCTTTGTGGCGCTGGCGGTGATGTGGTTCAACCGCGATCAGACCGTGCGCGTGCCGTACGAGGTGGTCACGCGTTCGACCGTCAACGGGCTGAACCCGCAGGCCGCCGTGAAGTACCGCGGCCTGGATGTCGGTAAGGTCGACAGCATCCGCTTTGACGACAAGGTGCCGGGGCAGATCGTGGTGCGCGTGCTGGTCGACAAGGACGCGCCCATCACCACCACCACGTACGGCCGGCTGGCGTATCAGGGCGTGACGGGCTTGGCCTATGTGCAGCTCGACGATCGCGGTTTCGACCAGGGCAACGATGGCGGCCGGCGCGCCCCCAACCCCACGCGCCTTGCCACGTCCGACAGGAACCCTGCGCGCATCCGCATGGAAGCCGGTTTCCTGGATGAACTCGACAAGCGTGGCGATCAGATGCTGTCGAAGCTCGATCAGACGCTGACCTCGCTGTCGACCATGTTTGACGATGCGCATCGCCAGCAGATCAGCGATTCGCTGCAGTCGTTCCGGCAGACGATGGACACCTACAACGCGCTCGCCCAGCATGCCGAGCCGACGCTGCGCAAGCTGCCGCAGATTGCCGACAACCTCGACGCGACGCTGGTGTCCACGCGCAAGCTGACGCAGTCGCTGGCCGACCCGAAGGGGCCGCTGATGTCGACGCTTTCGGGCGCGGGCACCGATCTGACGACCGCAACGCAATCGATGCAATCCGCCGCCAATGTGCTGACCTACGAGACGCTGCCGCAGCTCAACGGCTTTGCGCGCGAGGCCCGCCAGGCCGTGCGCGGCTTTGACCACGCGGTCGCCGATTTCAACGCGCGGCCGCAGAGCGTGCTGTTCGGCCCCGCGCCGGGTGTGCCGGGCCCTGGTGAGACCGGCTTTACGGCGCCTGCAGCCCGCCAGCCCTGAGGAGATTCCATGCCGATGTTGTCTGCTGTATTCCGCCACACGCTGGCGCTGTCCGGGGTGTCCGCAGTTATTGCGCTGGCTGCGTGTTCCAGCGCGCCAGTCGCCCCGACCGCGCTTTACGACTTTGGCCTTGCGTCTGCCACCAGCAGCGGCGCGCGTCTGCCCACTGCCCTGCGTGTGACGGAGGTGGCCGGCCCGGGCTGGATGGACGGTAACGCCATCTTCTACCGCCTGGCCTATGCGCAAAGCCAGCGTACCGATGCGTACGCCAACAGCCGCTGGGTGGAGTCGCCCGTGAACCTGTTCGATGCACGCCTGCGCAATGCGGCGGCGGCGCGCGGGCAGGTGGTCAGCTATGCCGCGCCGGATGTGCCGTCCCTACGGGTCGAACTGGTCGATTTCTCCCAGGTGTTCGATCGGCCGGATGCGAGCCGGGGTGTGGTGCGCCTGCGTGCGACGGTCTTCCAGTCGCGCGGGGTGATCGACCAGCGCGTGGTGCAGGCCGATGCACCTGCGCCCAGTACGGACGCCGCCGGCGGGGTGGTTGCGCTCACGCAGGCATCCGACAAGGCCATCGGCGAGGTGCTCGACTGGGTGGCGGGCTTGCCGCTGGGGGCGGCCGCGCAATCCGGCGCGCACCGACGCTAGCGGACTCGTGCCCTCCGCCGGACAGGGGAACCAACCGTGATGTGCGGCATCGGACGCTATCATGGGCGCGCTTCTTCCGAACCCGTCCGTTTCTCCTTCCAGACGACTCGCAGCACCCTCCGGTGACGGACCTCCACTCGCAACCCGCCGTACCTGCCCCGCATCGCCACTCGCCGCTTGCTCGCGTCGGGCTGGGGTGGTTTGTGCTGCTGGTCATCTACGCCAGCCTCTATCCGTTTGCCGGGTGGACGGATACGGGCGTGTCGCCGTTTGCCTTCCTGACCGCGCCGCTGCCCCGCTACAACACCGGCTTCGACCTAGTGACCAACGTGTGGGGCTATATGCCGCTGGGCATGCTGACGGTGCTGGCGTTGCATCCGCGTATCACGGGCTGGCGTGCGGTGCTGCTGGCGATGCTCGCCGGGTTGCTGCTGTCTGGCGCCATGGAAGCCATTCAGACCTACCTGCCTACGCGCATTTCCTCCAACGTCGATCTGGCAACCAACACGATCGGTGCGCTGCTGGGCGGGATCATCATGGCGCCGTTTGCGGGGCGGTTGATCGATCGCGGTGGACTGCGGGGTGTGCGCAAGCACTGGTTTGAGCCGCATGCCACGTTTGCGATTCTGTTGCTGCTGCTGTGGCCGTTTGCGCAGACGTTTCCGCAGGAGTTTCTCTTTAGCATGGGTGGCGTGGTGCGCAGCATGCTGCTGGACCCGTCGCCGGATGCGTTCCTGACCAGTGTGATCCGCAACTGGTTTCCCGATCTGTTCGACTGGCACGATCAGTTGCAAGCGCACCCCGAGGCGCTGCAGCGGCAGGAATTGCTGGAAGCCCTCATCACCGCCTGCAGCTGGGTCGGCACGGCGCTGCTGGCCACGGTGACCATGCGCCGTGGGGCGCCCATGCTGCCGCTGCTGGCTGCGCTATTGACCAGCACGCTGCTACTGAAGGCCGGTGCGACGCTGCTGCAGTTTCCGTTGGCGGGGGCGTGGGATTGGCTGTCGTCCGGCGCGCGCTTTGGGCTGGTGGTTGGCTCGCTCGCGCTGGTGCTGCTGGTGCGTTTGCCGCGCTGGCTGCGGGGCGGGTTGGCGATGACGCTGCTGATTGCGCTCATCGTGCTCTCTAACGTGCTGCCGCCGAGCCCGTATTCGTGGGTGTCGGCGCAAGCGTGGCGGTTGGGGCGCTTCGTGCATTTCAACAGCCTGTCGCAGTGGATCGGCTGGCTGTGGCCCTTCCTGGGTCTGGGCTACCTCGTCTGGCGCGCCGAGCAGACGCATCTACTACGGCGCGCCAGGCGTCAGGCGCGCTGAGCCTGCACCACCGGAGGCGCCCCGCGCGGTGACGCCACGCGGCGCACGATCAGCACGGCGGCCAGGGCTGCAACGTACATCGCTGCCATGGCGATAAACCCCGAGCGCCAGCCGAAGAGCCCCGTCGAAACGGCCGCCACGCCTAGTCCAATGAGCGCACCGCCCTTGGCTGCACTGCTGCACAGCCCCAGGGCAAAACCTTGGCGTTCTAGCGGGCTGGTCTCAGCGACCAGGCTGTTCATGACCGGTAGCAGACCACCCAGGCAGATGCCCCAAGCCAGGCGCGCCGCAATGAAGCCGATCTCGCCCTGCGCCAAGCCTTGCCACAGCGCGGTCACCCCGCACACCGCCGTTAGCATGCCCACACGGCCGAGCGTGGCGTGCACCGGCAACCCCGCGAAACGTTTCGCCCACCAACGCGCCGACAACGCCAGCGTCGCCGCCGTGGCGCTATAGGCGAGGCCCGCCAGCATGACCGAGCCATGGAGCGTTTCGGTGATGTACGGCGCGAGAAAACCCTGCGGCATGACGCGCGCTGCCTGCACGGCCACGGTACCCAGCAGCAGGCCGATGACGAGCCCGCCCAGCGGCGCGTGTTGCGTGGCGGATGTGTCCGCCGTCGGGTGGGACGTTTCGCGCAGGCGGGGTGGCACCGAAGGCAAATACAGCATCGCCAGCGGAATGCACGCCAGGATGATGACGGCACCCGCCGTGTTGGCCATCCGAAAACCCATCCACGCAACGAGCCACGCGCCGACTGGCGGTGCCATGAAGCTGCCGCACGCGGTGACGGTTTGTAGATCCGCGAAAACGCGTCGGCGCATGTCGGCCGGCGCCACGCGCATGGCATAGATCTGCGCGGCGGCCAGAAAGCCCGCCAGCCCGCCCTGCACCGTGCGCGCCAGCAGCACGCTGGCCGCCGAGTCCGCATAGACCGACCACAACTGGGACGCCGCCAGCGCCACCAATGCCCGCAGGATCATCGGCTTGGCACCCACGCGGTCCGCCAGCCGTCCCCACCAGGGGGCCGTCAGCAGCGTGGCGGCCATCGGTGCAAAGTAGGCCGCGCTGGCCACCCACGCGAACGGCACGTGCGGCACCGGCGTCAATTCGCGCAGGAAGAGCGGCCAGAACGGGCCGGTCATCTCCATCGCGCCCATCGACAGTGCCTGAATGATGAGCAGCCACCGAATGGCGCTACGCCACGCGTCGGCACGCACGACCGAGCTCATGCCGTGGCCACCGCAGCCAATGGATTCGGCAACGCGGCATGCATGTCATCGGACTGGTCGCGCAGGCGCATGCGCACGAAGGTCTTGAACGTCCACGGTGCTTCGAGCAGTGCGTGACGCTCATGTGCCCAGGTGTCGGCATCCATGACGGTGCGGCTGGCGTCGAACGCAGCGTGCATGGCGTCACGCCACTGGCGCAGGCCCGTTGTGCTGCCGTGGTCCGGGAACAGCGCCAACGCCAGCTCACCGATATGGCACAGCAGGAACGCGTGGATCAGCTTTTTGCGTGGGACGTCGCGGTCCGGGTACGTGGTGTGCCCAGCGCGGAAAGGTTCGATGGAGAAGCCTTGCGCTTGCAACGCCGGCAACGAGATCTTCACGTCGCCAAAGTCGCGCACGACCAGCCGCACCGGCATGCCGCCTTCGTCGATGACGACGAAGGTGTTCTGCTGGTGCGCCTCCAACGCAATGCCATAGCGCAGATACAGCCCAACGACGGCCGGAATCGCTACGCCCAGGTAAGCCGCGAAGAAACGCGTGGCGCGTTCCGCACGGGTGCCGGCGGCTTGGCGTGCAAGCACGGTATCGAGCAGCGTGGGCGCGGCCGGTTGTGTCATGTCGGCGGTGAAATCTGGCGTGAACAGCGCCCCCACGGGCAGCAGCCGTTGATTGCCGGGGATGCGAGCGGTGGGGTTGTCGCGCACGATCATCGACAGGTGGCGCGCGCGATCGTCGTCCGTGCCGGCCAGGTGGATGCCGTGGCGCTCCGGCACGATCGACAACACGGATGCCAGCGCCGCATCGGCCGCGAGGATGCTTTCCAGCAGCATGCTCACGCGCGGGCCCATGACGGCGGATTTGGGCGACACGGTGCGCTCCACGCTGGTGAGTCGCATGCTCACGGGCAGCTTCAGCATCGGACCGCCCGGCGCATTGGTCGCCGCCACGGTACGGAACGACATGGTCGGCCGTGCCGCGATGGTGATCTCGGGCAACACGATCAGTTCGCCTGCCTTCAATTCATCGGCGAAGGTCTCGCCGAGCGTCGTGTCGCGCTGCCACGGGTGGACGGGCAGTGGCAACCACGCTTCCGGCGCCAGCTGACGTGCCAGCAAGGCGTGGCGGAACGCACGCATGGCGTCGGGGAAGGTGGACGCAAACCAGGCAGCGTAGGGTTGCGCACCCGCCATCGTGGTCACCTGCAGACGATGTGCGGCCACGGCGACCAGCCCGATGGGCACCTGCGCCTCGAACTCCGGCGACAGCGCAATCACCTGATCGGGCGACAGCCCCATCCGCGTCTTGTAGGCCGGGTGCCAGGGGTGGCCGCCGGTGCCCCATTGCTCGGTGCGGGCCAGAGCGTGTGGTGTGCCATCGTCGGTGAGCAAGGCCAGCGCGTCTTGCGCCGCCGCCGAGGCGCCATGTTCTGCGGCCAGCTGCTCGCCCCAGGCAAGCCGATAGGCCTGGCATAGCGTGTCGTTGTCTTGGCTGTTGTCCAACTCGGCCGACAGTCGCGCAATGGCGGTCAGGCGCGAGACGTCTGTCGCGTCGCTGGTGTCCAGCATCGGCGACAGCCAATGAAGCAGCGTGGACGGCCGATCAATGGACACCGGCGGCCGATCGTGCGCGAGCACGGCCACGTCGCCCGTCAGCGTCCAACTGCCCAGCGCACCCGCGCGTAGGCCCGTAAAGCGCAACAGCACGCGCTGCTGCCAGATGGGCAACAGCGTCACATCGGCGCGGGTATCGGGGATCAACTGGCCGGGGCTGAGCAGTGCTTCACGAAACAAAGCCTGCAGCAAGCGCGACAGCACGCGGCGCCGTGCCAGCTGTTGCGCGGCAGACCAATGGGCTGCGCGTACACCGGCGCTCTGCAGGGCCGGAATCGATTCAAAAACGGGGTTGCCGGGCGCGGCGGCAATGGGCGGATGAGCGACGGGATCAGCGTGACGTTGCATGAGAGGGCTCCTACGGGGATCAGCACGGGCAGGCGAGCGGGGGCTCGCTCCTGCGGCACAGGAATCTGATGTAGGGGCCGCTCGACGGGCTGTCGGGCGATGCGCGTGCTAGGCGCGGATGCGGTGGAGCGCGCCATGCCGGCGGCTATCCGCAATTTGTTGCGCTGCAGTGTAGATGAGAATTGCTCTCATTTGCAACAGTGCTCCATCAAACGGGTGGGGTTGCGTGCCACTGTTGACAGGCGCCGTCTTCACGCAACCGACACGAATCCTTTCTACCTTAGCGCCTGACCCCCACCCCCCAACACCCTCAACAGGTAGAGAAGATGACCTCCAAGAGCCGCCGTGGTTTTCTCCGTTCCGCCGCCCAACTGGCTGCCGCGTCTGCGGCCATGGGTGCGGTGCCCGAAGGCATTCGTCAGGCACTGGCTATCCCCGCCCACAACGCGCACCGCAGCATCGAAGACGTGCAGCACATCGTGATCCTTATGCAGGAGAACCGCTCGTTCGACCACTACTTCGGCACGCTCAAGGGTGTGCGCGGGTACGGCGATACGCGCACCGTCACGCTGCCCACGGGCAAGAGCGTGTGGCATCAGCCGGTCGCTGGCGGTGTGGGCGAGGTGCTGCCGTTCCGCCCAAGCGCTCCGGACCTCGGCCTGCAGTTCCTGCAAGACCTGCCGCACGGCTGGAACGACACGCACCTCGCCGTCAACGGCGGCCGCTACGACGGCTGGGTCCCGCACAAGGGCACCACCACGATGGCGTATCTCACGCGCCAAGACATCCCGTTCCACTACGCGCTGGCCGACGCCTTCACCATCTGCGACGCCTACCACTGCTCCACGCCCACCTCGACCGACCCGAACCGCTATTACATGTGGACGGGCTACGTCGGCAACGACAACGTCGGCGGCGGCCCCGTGATCGACAATGCGGAAGCCGGTTACGGCTGGTCGACGTATCCGGAAGTGCTCGAAGCCGCCGGCATCTCGTGGAAGATCTACCAGGACATCGGCACCGGCCTGAACGCCGCCGGCTCATGGGGCTGGACAAGCGACGCCTACATTGGCAACTACGGCGACAACGCGCTGCTGTACTTCCACCAGTACCAGAACGCGCAGCCCGGCAGCCCGCTGTACGACAAGGCCCGCACCGGCACCAACGCGGCGGCCGGCGACGGCTACTTCGACATCCTCAAGCGCGACGTGCAGAACGGCACGCTGCCGCAGGTGTCGTGGATTGCGGCACCGGAAGCCTTCTCCGAGCACCCGAACTGGCCCGCCAACTACGGCGCGTGGTACATCGACCAGGTCCTGCAGATCCTGACCTCCAACCCCGAGGTGTGGAGCAAGACTGCGGTGTTCATCACCTATGATGAGAACGACGGCTTCTTTGACCATCTCGTACCGCCGTTCGCATCGTCGGGCAGCAATGGTTTGTCCACCGTCGACACCACGGGCGAATACTTCCCAGGCAATGCCAAGTACGGCGCAGGCAGCTACGGCCTCGGCCAGCGCGTGCCGATGCTGGTGGTGTCCCCGTGGTCGAAGGGCGGCTTTGTGTGTTCCGAGACGTTCGACCACACGTCGATCATCCGCTTCATCGAGCAGCGCTTTAAGCGTACGCACCACGTCAAGTCGCCGAACATCTCGAAATGGCGCCGCGCGGTGTGCGGTGATCTGACCTCCGCGTTCAACTTCGCTACGCCCAACGAGGTGGTGCCCACGCTGCCGAGCACCGCCGCCTACGTGCCGAAGGACAAGCTGCGCCACGCCGACTACGTTCCATTGCCGCCGCTGGTGCAGGCCGTGCCGAAGCAGGAGAGCGGCGTGCGTCCCGCCCGCGCACTGCCGTACGAGCTGTTCGTGCGTGGCCGCCAGGACGAAGCCGCCGGCAAGTTTCAGCTTGAGTTCGTGAACACCGGCGATGTGGGCGCCGCTTTCCTCGTCTACACCGCGGGCAGCGCCGATGCACCGCGCACCTACACGGTGGAAGCGGGCAAACGTCTGTCGGACAAGCTGGCCGTGAACGTGGGGGGCGCATACGACTTCACTGTGCATGGCCCGAACGGCTTCCTGCGACGCTTTGTCGGCAAGCTGTCGCTTTCCGGTTTGCTGCGCCCGCACGGCCGCGCGCTGGAGGTAAAAGAAGGCTACGACGTTGCCAACGGCAACCTGCAGCTGCGCCTGATCAACCACGGCCGCACGCCCACCGTGTTCACCATCAAGAGCGCCTATACCGGCGAGAGCGTGCAGCGCGAAGTGCGCGGCGGTGACGATGCTTCGGTGTACCTGGACCTGCGCGCACAGCACGCGTGGTACGACCTGACCGTCACGGCAAGCACGGACGCTGGCTTCGAACGCCGCCTGGCAGGCCACGTCGAGACCGGCCGCGCCAGCGCGTCCGATCCGGCGCTCGGCGCCTAAGCCACGCGGCCGTTGTCGCCGGCCCGTTAGCTCGCTGCATCTGAAACAAAGGCCGCCTCGGTATCAATGGGGCGGCCTTTTTTGCAAGGATAAATGGTTTGATCGTCTGGATGAGCTCGAACCGGGATACTCAGTCCAATCCGTCAGTGTTCAGAGCGCTTGCTTGTCGGGACTGCGCTTTCGTCGTTCTTTTTAAGCTGATTGCGGAGACGGCGGTTGTCGATAAGTAGTATGAAGAATGCAATGACGAACAGCCATTGTGTTCCCCATTCACCGGCGTAATGAAAGTATGTCCACGAAATTCCCGCCACGACGAGGGCGCTGGCGATCAGTGCGGCTTTGTCCTTAATCGGGTTCATGCTGTGCTCGCCATACTCCCTTGGGACAGGGCTCGTGCTCGAAATCCGTAGCTGGCCCGAAGGTTGGAGGCCATGAGCACTTCGGGGTGTCGCCGCATGACGTCAGCCACGACAGGAGGGATTCACAACCCGCGACGCAGAGCAAATCTGTGCGCAGTAGCGTTGGCATTGTGAGCGCCAGCGGTACAAAGCAGGGCTGAGTCGGCTGACACGATCAGGCTTCCCACAAGGGCACCTGCATAGAATGCTCCGCCCAGTGAGGCGACAACCATCAATGCTTCCAGCCCGGTAGTCGCGCCAATCGCTCACCCACGGTGGCACGAGGGCCGACCTTTTCGATCGCGCCGAGAATTGTGCTGAGCGTTGACACAGCCGTGTTTTGGGCAGAGAAAAGGCTCATTGGCGCGGGTAGGCCCAGAGCGTTCATGTTGGCTTCGAACGCCGTGGCAAAGTTTCCGCAAGTTGCCATGTTATGAAATCACCTGGTGTCGTTGATCGGACAACAAGGATATGAAGAGCTCAGCCCCGTTGTTGGTACGTCCGAAAAGTTGACAGAGCAATTCAATCAGAGTTGCCGCGAATACGTGCGCGCCTGATATAGCGCGAGCGCGCTCAACCCGACGATCATCACGATCGCCAGTACATCGGCGTACGGATAGCCCCAATAGCTCGTCATTGCGTGGTCTCCTTCGGTTCGAGGTCGATCAGCCCGGTGTCGGCCATGCGTTGGCGGCCGAAGTCGGTGATGGCGTAGCGGAAGTGCATCTTGTCGGCGGCTTCATCGAAGGCGTCTTCGGGCGTCTGCACGAGGCCGCCGGAGTACAGGTCGGCCATGATGGCGCGGATGCTGCCGGTCCAGTATTCGTCTTCGGGTTTGCCGTATTCCTGGCAGGCGCGATGAACGATCTCGCCGTCCCACAGGGCTTCGCCGTTGGCGAGCAGTTGCAGGATGTAGCCTTTCATATGCAGCTTCATGCGTGGGTCTCCGCTGGGGTGGTGGGGGCGGTACCGCGAATGACTTCGAGGTTTTCCGAGCTTTCCGACACCATCACAAAGCTGCCGAGAATCACCAGCGCCAGCCCGATCAGGAAGTACCACTGCGGAAACTGCAGCGTGAAGATGGCCGTGAAGATGGTGGCGAACATCGCGTAGAGCGCGGCCATCGCCTGCCCGCGGCCCACGCCAATCAGCGGAATCGACTTGTACCAAGCCACCGCACAGAACGCGAAGGTGAGCCCGCCTGCCGCCAGCCACAGCAGCGCCTTGCTGTGCACGATGCCCGAGACGATGTCCGTCACCGGGACCGGCACGTGTGCGAACAGCGCGACGGCCGGCAGCACGAAAGCGATCCAGTAGATGGCCTCGGCCGTGTAGCGGATGGAGACGCCGCAGTCCGGGTCGCTCACATCCATGGCGCGCGCGCCGATGGCGCCTTCCAGCCCCCAGCCAATGGCCGCCATGGCGCCGCCCAGATAGCCGATCCACACGTTGCTGCCGCTGTGGTTTTCGGCGATGAGCGCGGGCGCGTAGATCGCTACGCCCCCGCCGATGATGATGGCGATGCCCAGCGCCGCCCGTGTGCTGATGCGCTCGCGGTACCAGAACCGCGCCACCGTGGCGCCCACCACCGGGTACATCAGGCCAGCCACCGCCGCGAATACCGCGCCCACATAGCCCATCGCCAGATACGAGCCGAAGTTGGCCATCAGCCCGCCCGCAATGGCCGCCAGGAAGTACCACGACGAGATTTTGCGGAACTGCAAGAGGGTGCGGAAGTAATCCCCCAGCTTGCCGAGCGTGCCGAGCCACACCCACTGGAACACCATCACCATGCAGCAGTGGAACGCCGTGATGACGGCCGCGCAGGTCAGGAAGACGCGCGGGTCAGCGAGGTCGAGCGTGGCGAACGGAGATTCATGCCAGACGGCGGTGCCCGGGATGTACCAGGCACCCCAGAGAATGGCGGCCCATAGCGCCCAGCGGTAGCCCCACTGCAGCGTTCGCTTGTGATAGGCCGCGCGGGCGGCGGAGGAAGAAGCCAAAGCCGGTCTCCTTGTTCTGTGCATCACCGGCCAATACAACCGGGGGCGAGGCAAGTGACGCGAAAATTACTACGGGTTTAAAAATTAACTAATGGTGCTTTTTGGTGAGTCTATGCCGGTACTCCGGGTGTGCCGGAAAACTTCGCAACGATTGACGGGCTTGCTACGAGTTGACGTGTGTTACGTCAGGTGAAGGGGTGTTTATGAGGCGCCCGCCTCGGGCACGGTGTCGACGATGGTGATCAGATGCAACGGCGCCTCGGTGGCCGGATCGCGCGCCAATGACGTGGTCAAACGCACCGGCACCGCCCAGCCATCGCCGCGTACCAGTTGCAGCGAGAGCGCATACGTCGGCATCGTGCCGGCCAGCAGTTCGCCGTACTGGCGCAGGTGGCGGGCGAGGTCATCGCGGTGTGTCAGGTCGAGCAGCGTGCGCTGTTGCAGTGCCGCTTCGGACTGGCCCAGCAGCTTGCATAGCCACGGGTTGGCGTGCAGACAGCGGCCTTCCAGGCTGACCTGCGCGATACCGACCGGCGCCTGTTCGAATAGGCTACGCAGCTTGGCTTCGCTGTTGCGGAAGGCCGCCTGGGCCTCCACTTCGGCCGTCACATCCTGCGCTGCGCCCACCATGGTGGGCGTGGTGGCCGTCGGGTCCTGTACTTCGCCTTCCTCGCGGATGTGGCGGTGGGTGCCGTCGGGCAGGGTGATGGTGTATTCCACGCGATACGGCTGCCGGCTGGCGACCGCCTCGTCCAGCACCGCCTGTACGCGCGCGCGGTCCGCCGGAACAATGGCTGCTAGGTATCGCTCCATGGATACCGGCGAGCCCGGCGGCGTCCAGCCAAACAGGCGGTAGGCCTCGTCCGTCCAGCGGCACGCGTCGGTGCCGGGCTCCCAGATCCAGCCGCCGAGGCGGGCGATTTTCTGGGCCTCGGCCAGCAGCGCCTCGGAATCGCGCAATGCGGCTTCCGCCGTGCGGCGCTCGGTGATGTCCAGGCTCAGGCCGATCATCTTGACCGGCCGATCCTGCGTATCCCGCACCAGCGTCGCGCGCGAGACGATCCAGCACACCTTGCCGGGTGCGGGCGCAATGCGAAATTCATGTTCGTAGACGCCGCCTTCGGACAGGTTCCGCGCCACAGCAGCCTCCACGCCTGGCACGTCTTCCGGAATCACGCACTGCCAGAAATCGTCCAGTGTGCGGATCGGCCGGCCAAACAGGCGCGCGGCATTCGGCGAATACGCCACCGCATCGGTCAGCAGGTTCCACTCCCACGTGACCACGCCGGAAATTTCTTGCGCGAAGGTCATGCGCGCCTCGCTTTCCACGATGGCGGCCAGGTGTTTCTGGCGGCCTTCGCGGGCGCGGGTGTCGGTGTTCAGGTTGGCTTCCAGGTCAGCCAGGGCGCGGTCGCCGTAGCGCAGCCACAGCCAATTCACGTTCAGGAAGCGGGCCAACGCGAGCAGGTTGGCGTATTCGATCTCGCCGCCGCGCGTCCATTTGTGGACTGCCGACGGCGACACCCCCAGCGCGGCCGCCACCTGCTTGAGCTGGATGCGCTCGCGCGTCAGCACGCCTTTGAGGCGCCCGGCAAAGCTGTCGTCGTCAAGCGCGCCATCGGCGGCGGGGAGTGAGGCGGCGGTCATGAATCGGAATTCACTGAAGGTTGTTTGCAACAGTATAGCGCCTGCTAAATAGCTGAAATCTATCGATTTTTATGGAAATTAGGTCTTAACGATTGGTCGTAGGCAACCATTTCTTCCTAGACTAGTCCATGATTCTCCAAAGGTAAATAAAAACACTGACAGTGAATTTTTGAGCCGCCGTGCCGAAATGCGTCGATCGCGACGCTACGGTGTCGGTATTTCGGGCGCCGGCTTCTTCGTGCGCCAGCCCGGGTGTTTCAACCCGCTTAACCGGTCCAGGATATGACGCAAGCTTCTCTTTCCACCGATCTCCGTTCCACTACGCTCGCTCCCCGTCTTGATCTGTACATCGACGGCCAGTGGGTGCAGCCCGAAGGCGGCGTGTACCGCGACATCGTCGATCCCGCCACCGAAAACGTGCTGACGCAGGCCGCCGATGCCTCCGTGGCCGATGCGCAGCGCGCCATCGCCGCTGCTCGCCGCGCGTTTGACGAAGGCCCGTGGCGCAACACCGGCACCCGTGAGCGCGCCCGCCTGCTCAACCGCATTGCCGACGCCATCGACGCCGATGCCGAGAACCTGGCTACGCTCGAATCGCTGAACACCGGCAAGACCATTATCGAAAGCCGTTGGGACATGGACGGCATTGCCGCCACGTTCCGCTATTTCGCAGGGCTGGTCGCGACCGAGTCGGGTCTCGTCAACGAGGCGCCGTCGCACGTCATCAGCCGCACGCTGCGCGAGCCGGTGGGCGTGTGTGGCCTGATCACGCCGTGGAACTACCCGCTGCTGCAGGCCGCATGGAAGATCGCGCCGGCACTGGGCGCGGGCAACACGATCATCATCAAGCCGAGCAACCTGACGCCGCTGACCACGCACCGCTTTACCGAGCTGCTGATTGAAGTGGGTGTGCCGGCGGGTGTGTTCAACCTGATTACCGGTGCGGGCGAAGCGGGTGCCGAGCTGTCGCGCAACTTGGACGTGGATCTCGTCTCGTTCACCGGCGGTGCCGTTGCCGGCGCGGCCGTCATGAACGCGGCCATCGGCAACTTCAAGAAAATCGGCCTGGAACTGGGCGGCAAGAACCCGAACATCATCTTCGACGACGCGGACTTCGACACCGCTGTCGATTACGCCGTCAACGCGGCGTTCTTCCACGCGGGGCAAGTGTGCTCGGCCGGTTCGCGCCTGATGCTGCAAGACGGTATTCACGACCGCTTTGTCGACGCGCTGGTCGAACGTGTGAAGCGCATCCGCGTGGGCAACGGCTTTGCCGAGGGCACGCAGATGGGCCCGGTGCAATCCGCGTTCCAACGCCAGAAGATCATCAACATGATCCAGGCCGGCGTGCAGGAAGGCGCGGTGCTGCGCTGTGGCGGCAAGGCGCCCGAAGGCAAGCAATTCGAGCGCGGTTTCTGGCTGGAACCGACGGTGCTGGCCAACGTGCGCGACGACATGAAGATCGCCACCGAAGAGATCTTCGGCCCGGCACTCACCATCGAGCGCTTCTCCACCGAAGAGGAAGCCGTGCGCCGCGCCAACAACACGCCGTACGGCCTGGCGGGCGCCGTGTGGACGCGCGATCTCGACCGCGCCAACCGCGTCACCCGCGCGCTGCGCTTTGGCACCGTGTGGGCCAACGACTATCACCCGTACTTCCCGGAAGCGCCGTGGGGCGGCTACAAGGCCAGCGGTATCGGCCGCGAGCTCGGCCGCGGTGGTCTGGACGAGTACACCGAACTCAAGCACAGCTACATCAACCTGGCGCCGCAGCCGATGGGCTGGTTCGGCGCGGACGCTGAGTAAAAAGGGAGGGCACGTTTTGACGACGAACACCGTACAGGAATACGACTACATCATCGTGGGCGCGGGCTCGGCTGGCTGCGTGCTGGCCGCGCGCCTGACCGAAGACCCGGACGTGACCGTGCTGCTGCTCGAAGCGGGCGGCCCCGACCACCGCTGGGACTTCCGCACGCAGATGCCGGCCGCGCTGGCGTATCCGCTGCAGGGCACGACGTACAACTGGGCCTACGAGACTGAGCCCGAGCCGCACATGAACAACCGCCGCATGTCGCAAGGGCGCGGCAAGGGGCTGGGCGGCTCGTCACTCATCAACGGCATGTGTTTCATTCGCGGCAATGCGATGGACTACGAGCGCTGGGCCAGCGATTTCAATCTGCCCGATTGGACGTACGCCGACTGCCTCCCGTACTTCCGCAAATCGGAAACGTATGACAAGGGCGCGAACGATTGGCATGGCGATTCCGGCCCGCTGCAGGTCACCACACCCAAGCGCGACAACAGCCTGCTATTCCATGCCTTCGTCGAGGCCGGCGAGCAGGCCGGCATTCCGGCAACGGATGACCTGAACGGCTATCGCCAGGAAGGCCTGGGCCCGATGGACCGCACGGTCAACGCCAAGGGCCGCCGCGCCAGCACGTCGCTCTGCTATCTCGACAACGCGCGCAAGCGTTCCACGCTGACGGTGCTGCCGCGTGTGCTGGCCGATCGCGTGATCTTCGAAGGCAAGCGTGCCGTGGGCGTGGAAGCGCTGATGGACGGCAACCGTGAAACCTGGCGCGCGCGCCGTGAGGTGATCGTCACCAGTGGCGCCATTGCCTCGCCGCAACTGTTGCAGCGTTCGGGCATCGGTAATGCAGATGAGCTGCGCGCGATGGGCATCCATTCGGTCGCGCATCTGCCGGGTGTGGGTGAGAACCTGCAGGACCACCTGGAGATGTACATCCAGTACGAGTGCCTGCGTCCGGTGTCGATCTACGAAAACACGCTCTGGTACAACAAGCCTAAGGTCGGCCTGGAGTGGTACATGAACGGCACCGGCCCAGGCGCCAGCAACCACTTCGAGGCGGGCGGCTTCATCCGCAGCGACGACAGCTTCGAGTGGCCGAACATCCAGTACCACTTCCTGCCGCTGGCCGTGAACTACGACGGCAGCAACCCGGTGAAGATGCACGGCTTCCAGTGTCACGTCGGGTCGATGCGTTCGCCGTCCACGGGTTACGTGAAGCTCGCTTCGCGCGACCCGCGTGACAAGCCGCGCATCCTGTTCAACTACATGGCACACGACGTGGACTGGCGCGAGTTCCGCGCCGGTGTGCGCATCACGCGCGACATCATCGCCCAGCGTGCGTTCGACCAGTATCGCGGCCGCGAGATCAGCCCCGGCCCGAGCGTGCAGACCGATGCCGAGATCGACGCCTTTGTGCGCAGCCACGCCGAGACCGCGCTGCACCCGTCCTGCACCTGCAAGATGGGCTCGGCGGACGATCCGATGGCCGTGGTCGACAACGAAGGCCGCGTGCACGGGCTGGAAGGCCTGCGCGTGGTGGACGCGTCGATCATGCCGCGCATCATCACCGGCAACCTGAACGCGCCGACCATCATGATGGCCGAGAAGATCGCCGACCGGATTCGCGGTGTGGTCCCGCTCGAGCGTTCGGATGCTGCGTTCTACGTGCATGGCAAGTCGCCGCTGCAGGCACTGCAGAAGGTGGCAAGCGCTGCACTGGTCGCCGACGAGCTGGTGGCTCCGTAATGCGCTGGCGCAAGGTGGTGTCGGCAGTCGGCGGGGCCGTGGCATGCGCTGCTGCTGCATTGCCCGCGTTCGCTGAAGAGGCGTCGGCCGGCGACGAGAAGCGCTGGTCGGCCCACGCCTCCGTTGTCTCGCAGTACGTTTCACGCGGCCTGCGCCAGACGTGGGGGAAGCCCGCGCTGCAAGCGGGCCTCGATTACACCGCACCCAGTGGCTTCTATGCCGGCGTGTGGGGCTCGCAGGTGAGTGACCACGTCATCGCTGGCGGCCATGCGGAGATCGACACCTACCTTGGCTACGCCACCAAGACCGCGCACGACATCGAACTGACCACCGGGCTCTACCGCTACTGGTACCCCGGTGCGCGCTACGACAAGGCCATCGCTGGCGGCCCGGCCACCGGCTACGGCTACACCGAATGGATGGTCGGCGCCGGTTGGCGCGGCGTATCGGTCAAGCTGTGGACGTCGCTGTCGAACTACTTCGGTTTCGATGGCAACTCGCTGGCCGATGGCATCGACAAAGGCAGCCGTGGCTCGACCTACGCCGAAGCCAACTGGGACGTGCCGCTGCCGAACGATTTCACGCTCGGCCTGCATGTGGGGCATGAGCACGTGCGGCATCACAGCGCGTTTGGTTTTACCGACTACCGCATCGAGCTGTCGCGGCCCATCAACAAGTTTTTGACGCTGTCCGCGGCTTTCACGGGCGCGGACGCACCCGCTTACGCGAACCTGCCGTCGGTGCGCAATGGCGCGGATCGCATGACGCTGGGCCGGCGCACCGTCGCGCTCAAGCTGACGGCGACGTACTGAGCGGCGGGCGACGGCGCTCTACCTGTAACCCTTTTTCCACAACCTCTGCTTTCTAGCACCACACCATGGCTTCCCTGGGTTTTACCGACGTTGTCGGTCTGGTCGGCGTCGCCGCTTATGTTTCCGCGCACTTTGGCGTACAGGTTCTGCATAAGTCACCGACCGGCGCGTTTGCCGTTCGCCTCAACCTGCTTGGACCTGCCTGCATCCTGATCTCTTTGATGGGCTCGTTCAACCTTGCGTCGTTCCTGACGCAATTCTTCTGGCTGGCGCTGACCTTGATGGGCTGGTGGCGGAACAAGCAGGCCGGGCGTCCGGTGGCGGAGCCAGCCAGCGCGCCGCGCCCGGGGCAACCGGCGCAACTGTGAACACGCCATGGCCTCTCTAGGTTTTACCGATGTTGTCGGTCTGGTCGGCGTCGCCGCCTATGTTGTCGCGCATTTTGGCGTGCAGGTTCTGCACAAATCGCCAACGGGTGCATTTACCGTTCGCCTGAATCTGATCGGCCCTATCTGCCTTCTGATTTCGCTGACGGGCTCGTTCAACCTGGCGTCGTTTCTCTCGCAGTTCTTCTGGCTGGTGCTGACGCTGATGGGGTGGTGGCGCAGCACGCAGGCGGGGCGTCCGGTGGCGCAGCCGCCCAGTGCGCCGCGCCCGGGGCAGCCGGCACAGCCGTGAGTTCACGGCCCCCGCCATCGAAACCGCGCCGACGAGCGCGGTTTTCTTTTGCATGGTGCAGAAACCCAGCCCGCTGTGGGAAAGGCTCGGCGTGATCGAGTGACGTGAGAACGACGACATCAATACCGAGCATGGCGATCTATTGTTGATTTTTTGAGAACAGTATTTTCGGCGAACTGACATTTATCCATCAGGGGCAACGATCTATTCTGATCTCAAGCGCAACGAACTGAGCGCAACTCAACATCCAGACAGATCAGGAGCCCATCATGAACACCCGTCTCGCTACCGCCTTCTCCCGTAACACCCTGCTGGCCCTCGTGGCCACCGTGTCCGCCTCTGCAGCACTGCTGTCGGCCCAACCGGCCGCCGCCGCACAAGCCAAGGAGCCGTACACCAATGGTCAAGCCGTGACCAAGTCCGATCCGTACACCCAAGGCGCTGCCGCCAAGTACGACGTCTATACGCAAGGTGCCGATCGCCAGGCCGATACCTCCGGCTACCTGTCGTGGAAGGGCGACCGCTTCGACCCGTACACCCAAGGTGCCGCCGCCGGCAAGTTCGATCCCTATACCGAAGGCGCCATTGCCAAGGCTGATCCGTACACCGACGGCGCTGCCGCCAAGTACGACGTCTATACGCAAGGCGCCGACCGCCAAGCCGATACCAACGGCTACCTGTCGTGGAACGGCGATGCTTCGTATCCGAAGGACGCTGCTTCGCGTGCCTGATCTGTGCGCCTGAGTCGGCCGCACCAAAGCAAAAGGGCCTTGGGTTCAATCCCAAGGCCCTTTTTGTTTGTGCAGCGTTACCGCTTGATCAGACCACGCCCGCTTCGTGCGCTTGCTGATCGGCGTGGTACGAACTGCGCACCATGGCGCCCACGGCGGCGTGCGTGAAGCCCATCTCGTAGGCCTTCTCTTCGAACATCTTGAAGGTGTCCGGGTGCACGTAGCGCAGCACCGGCAGGTGGTGGCCCGACGGCGCCAGATACTGGCCGATGGTCAGCATGTCGATGTCGTGCTCGCGCATGTCGCGCATGACTTCGAGGATTTCCTCATCCGTCTCGCCCAGGCCGACCATCAGGCCGGACTTGGTCGGCACGTTCGGGTTGCGGGCCTTGAAGTCCTTCAGCAGCTTGAGCGAGTGCGCGTAGTCCGCACCCGGGCGAGCCTGCTTGTACAGGCGCGGCACGGTTTCGAGGTTGTGATTCATCACGTCCGGCGGGCATTCCTGGAGGATGTCCAGCGCCTTTTCCAAGCGGCCACGGAAGTCGGGCACCAGCACTTCGATGCGCGTGGCCGGCGACAGCGCGCGCGTGCGCGAGATGCAATCGACGTAATGCTGGGCGCCGCCGTCACGCAGGTCGTCACGGTCGACGCTGGTGATGACGACATAGTTGAGCTTGAGTTCGGCGATGGTCTTGGCCAGGTTTTCCGGCTCGTTCACGTCGAGCGGGTCCGGGCGGCCGTGGCCGACGTCGCAGAACGGGCAGCGGCGCGTGCACTTGTCACCCATGATCATGAACGTGGCCGTGCCCTTGCCGAAGCACTCGCCGATGTTCGGGCAGCTTGCCTCTTCGCACACCGTCACGAGGTTGTTGGCGCGCAGGATGTCCTTGATCTCGTAGAAGCGCGAGTTGCCGGTGGCGGCGCGCACGCGAATCCAGTCCGGCTTCTTGAGCTTCTCGGCTGGCACGATCTTGATGGGGATACGCGCGGTCTTGTCGAGCGACTTCTGCTTGCGGGTGGCGTCGTACGGCTCGTTCGACGGGGTGGCGGTCACAGTGGCGCCGGTGGCGGAATCGGTCATCGTGTTCTCCGCGTGCGCTTGTGACACACGCTTGGGTCTACTGCATGCCGGTCGCTAGGCGGTAGCGGCTTCGGCAGATTGCGCTTGTGCGCGTTGCTGCAATTGGGCGACCAGCGCATTGGCCAGGTCGCGGGAAACGGATTGCCAGTCGGACGCATTGACCGCGCGCCCAGACGCATCGTGCGCGCCGGCGGTCACCATATCGACGGTCTCCAGGCCGGCGTAGCCGCACGGGTTGATCTGCGTGAAGGGCGAGAGGTCCATCGCCAGGTTCAGGCTCACGCCGTGGTAGCTGCAGCCGTTGCGGATCTTCAGCCCCAGCGCGGCGATCTTGGCGCCCGCATGTGGCCCACTCTGCGGCCCGCTCGACAGGTAGATGCCGGGGGCGCCAGCCTTGCGTTCGGAGGCGACATTATACGTGGCGAGCGTCTCGATGACGGCCGCTTCGATGGCGTTGACCAGCGCTTTCACGAACAGCCCGCGGCGGCGCAGATCCAGCAAAAGGTAGGCAACGACTTGGCCGGGGCCGTGGTAGGTGATCTGTCCGCCACGGTCCACCTTCACCAAAGGGATGTTGCCGGGGGCCAACAGATGCGCCGGATCGCCAGCCAGACCGAGCGTGAACACCGGCGGGTGTTCGACCAGCCAGATCGTGTCGGGGGTGTCGGGACCGCGCTGGGCGGTAAAGGTCTGCATTTCGTCGAAGCAGGCGGCGTAGTCCTGCAAACCGCGTTCGACGATGTCAATCGGAATCATGCCCGCGAGTGTAGCGCAGGGCCGTCACTGTCGCCTGCCGCCGCGCCTTTGCCCGCTTCCCCTGCAGGGTCGGACCAAAAAATGATGCCGGCGCGATGGGAGGCATCGCGCCGGCATCGGGCTTTTACGGCAGTTGCCGCAAAAGGAGGCGTAATCAGGCGGCCACGACGGGTGTATCAGCGTGTTCGTTCCAGCCCAGTGCCGCCAGCGTATGGCGCCAGCCGTCCGTCACGTGCCACGGCTTGCGCGGCATGTGGCCGTCGGTGGCTTCCACGGCCAGCGAGACGGGGCCGATCGCCTTCGGGTCGACCGAGACGACGATTTCTTCGCCGCGCTTCACGGCAACACTGCCGCCGGCGTGCAGCCATTCATCGCCGGCTGTGTTCTCGTGGGTGACCCAGACGTCGCGCCCGTGGGCTTCTTCGACGCGCAGATTCTGGTTGGCCGGCATGCGCAATGCCACCACTTCGCCGGGCTGCAGGGTGAATACAATTTTTGTTAGTACAGCTTTCATGATCGGCTCCTTCACGGCAGTGGATAGGGCCTTGCCGTTGAAGGAAGTCTAGGCGCTTGGTTGCCTAGTACCAAACGATATATATTGAGGTTCTTGATAGTGCTGCTCACATAAAGCACTACGAAAACACGGAGGGAACGATGACGGAAATCCGCGAACCGATGCGCCTGCCTTCACTTGGCGCGCTGCGAGTCTTCGAGGCGGCGGCTCGCTATGAGAGTTTTTCGCGCGCCGCGACGGAGTTGTTCGTCACGCACGGCGCCGTCAGCCATCAGATGCGCACGCTGGAAGAGGAGCTGGGCGTGCCGCTGTTCGAGCGGCGCGGCAAGCGCGTCGTACTCACACATGCGGGCCGCACCTATGCCGAACGGGTGCGCGAGGCGCTCGACCTGATCGCCCAGGCCACGCATCAACTGCGCGCCGGTAATCGCGACAACCGCTTGACCATCAGCACGATGCCGTCGTTTGCTGCGCGCTGGCTGACGCCGCACATTGGCACGTTCATCGAAAAGCATCCGGAGCTGGAGGTCGAGCTGTTCTCCAGCCCCGCGCTGGTGGACTTCGCGCGTGAGGAGGTGGACGTGGCGTTGCGCATGGGCTCGGGCAACTATCCGGGCCTGTATGTGGAAAAGCTGCTCGACGACGTGTTCTTCCCGATCTGCAGCCCGTCATTCAACGGAGGGCGCCTGCCGCGCACGGTGGCCGAGATGGCGACCATGACCCTCCTGCGCAGCGAGGGCGAGGACTGGACGCCGTGGTTTGAGGCGGCCGGCGTCCCGGGCTTTGTGGAGCCGCGCGGCGGGTTGATGTTCCAGGATTCATCGCTGCTGTTGCAGGCGGCGGCGGCTGGGCAGGGCATTGCGCTGATCCGCCCGACCCTGGCCTTCAACGATCTGATGACCGGCCGCGTGGTGCGCCTGTTCGAGACGACGACGCCATGCCCGTGGAATTACTACTTCGTCTGCCCTCACAGCGCGCTGCAGACGCCCAAGATGCAGGCGTTTCGCGCGTGGCTGCTGCCGGAGATCGCGGCGTTCAAGCTGAAACTGGAGCGCTTGATGCGCGACAACACGGTCTGCCTGGGGCATGTCGCCAAGGGTTGATGCCGCCTTTGCGCGCCAAAGAAAACGCCCCGGGTGTACCGGGGCGTTTTACGTTGCGTGCGCGATGCGTTACAGCACGATCTTGACCATCGGATGGCTCGTCAGCGCTTGGTACAGCGCATCGAGTTGCTCGCGGCTGGTCGCGCGCACGATCACCGTCAGGCCCAGATAGTTGCCACTGGAAGACGGGCGCTTTTCCAGGCGTCCCTCGTGGAATTCAGGGTCGTGCTGGCGGACCACCTCGACGATGGTCTTGGCAAAGTCGTCATGCATCGGCCCCATCACCTTGATGGGGAAATCGCTCGGATATTCGATGAGCGACTGTTCGGGCGGGATGTGGCCCGGCGGGGGAGTGTGAGAGGCAGTCATGTCGAAGTAAATGGGGTCGATTACTTCTTTTTAAACCACAGCTTGACTGCGTCGATCGTACGGCCGACGAAGCCAGCTTCGGGCACACCTTCGAGCGCCACCACTGGGAATTCCGACACCACGGTCGAGCCGTCCATCACCTTGACCGTGCCCAGCTGCTGGCCTTGCGCGATCGGGGCGAGCAGCGGTTCCTTGTGCTCCAGCACCGGCTTGAGGCGTGCGCCTGCGCCCTTCGGCACGGTGATCCACTTGTCTTCGGCCACGCCCAGCTTCACGGTCTTGGCCTGGCCCTTGTACACGTCGAGCGTCTGCAGCGCTGCATTGGCCTGGTACAGGCGCACCGTGTCGAAGAACTGGTAGCCGTAGTTCAGGACCTTCAGGCTTTCCTGTGTGCGGACCTGGTCGCTCTTGGTGCCGATGATGACCGACAGCAGACGGCGGCTAGCGCCCGGCACATCGGGCAGCGGACGGTTGGCCGACGTGACGAGGCAGTAACCGGCCGACTTGGTGTGGCCCGTCTTGCCGCCATCCACGGTCGGGTCGAGCCACAGCAGGCGGTTGCGGTTGGGCTGCTTGATGTTGTTATAGGTGAATTCTTTCTGCGAATAGAACTTGTAGTCCTGCGGGAAGTTCTTGATCAACGCAGACGTCAGGATCGACAGATCACGTGCGGTGGAATAGTGGTTCGGGTCGGGCAGGCCGGCAGCATTGGCGAAGTGCGTGTTCTTCATGCCCAGGCGCTCGGCTTCGCGGTTCATCAGCATCACGAAGTTGGTCTCGGTGCCGCCCACGGCCTCGGCCAGCACGAGCGCTGCATCGTTGCCCGACTGGATGATTAGACCCTGCGTCAACTCACGCACCGAGGCGGGTTTGCCCGGCTGCAGGAACATGCGCGATTCGTCGGTCTTGACGGTGCGCACGGTCTCGGTGGGCGTGACCATCTGGTCGTACTTGAGCTTGCCGTCGCGCACGGCCTCGAAGACCAGATAGGCCGTCATCAGCTTGGTGAGCGAGGCGGGTTCGATGCGCTCGTCCATGTTGGTGCCGCCGAGCACCTGGCCGCTGGTGACGTCGGTCAGCATCCAGGAGCGGGCTGCCACTTGCGGGGCGGGCACGGGCTGCGCAGCGGCAGGCAGCGCGGTGACCAGCACGGCAGCCGCCACAGCGGCAGCGGC
The DNA here is from genome assembly GCF_051904805.1 of Ralstonia sp. 25C. NCBI lineage: Bacteria > Pseudomonadati > Pseudomonadota > Betaproteobacteria > Burkholderiales > Burkholderiaceae > Ralstonia > Ralstonia sp. 25C. The sequence continues at coordinate 2,500,509 of NZ_CP196737.1, forward strand.
GGCGGAATGGAGGGCGGAAGGCGTGAAATGGGCAAAGCGGTTCTGCATGTCGGGTCCTGCGGTCTGCTTGGAGTTCAATGACGCCACGCACGGGGGGAGGCGCGGCGTACGGGAAATCAACGGGTGAAAGTTACGGCCGTGGCGCCCAGGCGCCGGTAACGAGCTGCCGGATCAAATGCAGCTTGCGATGGAAGAAATGATCGGCGCCCGGAATGACGATCACCGGCAATTCCTGCGGTCGCGCCCAATTGAGCACGTCGATGAGCGGCACGGTGTCATCCTGCTCGCCGTGGATGATGATGGTGTCGGCCGGCACCGGGGCGACATCCCAGCGCGAAGTGGCGGTGCCGACCAGCGCCAGACGCTCTGCCGGTGTGCCGGCTTCAGCCAGGCGGCGCGCCACCTGCGAGACGACAAAGCTGCCGAACGAGAAACCGCCCAGCGCCAGGGGTAGTGTGGCCACATCGGACGACCATTCGGTTTGCGTGCGCATCCAGTCAAGCACGGCCAGCATGTCGTCCTGCTCGCCGATGCCGTTGTCGTGCGTGCCCTCGGTCTTGCCCACGCCGCGGAAGTTCAGGCGCACCGTCACGTAGCCGAGGCCGACGAAGGTGCGTGCCAAGGTCTGCGCGACCTTGTTGTCCTTGGTGCCGCCAAACAGCGGATGCGGATGGCCGATGAGCGCCAAACCGCGCGGTGCGCCATCCGGTTGGTCGATGGACAGATCGATCTGCCCGACCGGGCCTGCGATCAGGCGTTCTTGCGTATGCACGTTCATGGAAAAGCGAGTCGGGAAAAACTCAAGCGGGCTCAGGCGGGGCGATCGACCATCAGCCGTTCGACCGGTTTGCCCTCGATCAGATGGCTCTGGATGATTTCGTCGATGTCTTCCTGGTCAACGAAGGTGTACCAGACGGCCTCGGGGTAGACCACCATGACCGGACCGAGTTCGCAGCGGTCCAGGCACCCGGCCTTGTTGATGCGCACGCGGCCTTCGCCGTTGATGCCGAGTTCCTTGCAGCGCTTCTTGGCGTATTCCTGCATGGCCTTGGCGCCAAAGTCGGCACAGCAGCGCGAGCCGTCCTCGCGTTCGTTCAGGCAGAAGAAGACGTGGTGCTGGTAGTGGCTGCTCATGGGCGGACCGAGAGAAAACTGGGAGGGCGAGGGCGGCGGGCGGCGCAGGACGTGAAGGGCTTCCTGGCGTCGCACGCACATGTGGATTTGCGTAACGAGCCGGCATTATACGGCCCCAAACGTAGGCATCCCGTAGGCGTCCTCCGCGACCAAGCTGCGCGCTGCTGCGCTGCAACACGTTTTCCGGATGTCCGGACAGTGCTTGTGCGCGGATTCCGGGATTGACGACGGGTGGGGCGAGTGCCATCGTAGTCACACCAAGCTGGCACAAGGGCTGGCGGGGCGCTGACACGGAGATTTCACATTGGCACAGCCCTTGCAATAAAGGGCGACCTGCTGCGGGAAACGCTGGAAGAGTCGGTATAAGCCGGCGTATCGAGGCAGGAGAGAGACCACACCAGGGCGGGTCGGACCGGGCGAGCAGTTGAGCGCACGGCCGGTCTGTGACACTCGAGGAAGACATGAAAAAACCGTTCTACAAAATCCTGTACGTACAGGTGCTGGCGGCGATCGTCATCGGCGTTCTGCTGGGCCATTACTCGCCCGAACTCGCTGTGAAGATGAAGCCGCTGGGTGATGGCTTTATTCAACTGATCAAGATGGTGATCGGGCCGATCATCTTCTGTACGGTCGTGTCCGGCATTGCCGGCATGCGCGACATGAAGAAGGTGGGCCGCGTGGGCGGCAAGGCGCTGCTCTACTTTGAGGTGGTCTCGACCTTCGCGCTGGTGATTGGTCTGGCAGCCGGCCATATCTTCAATCCGGGTGCGGGTTTCAACGTCGATGTGCACACCATCGACGCCAAGGCCGTGGCGCAGTACGCCGCCAAGGCGCAATCGGCGAGCACGGTCGACTTCCTGCTGAACATCATCCCGAGCACGGTGGTGGATGCCTTCGCCAAGGGCGACATCCTGCAGATCCTGCTGATTGCATTGCTGTTTGGCGGTGCGCTCTCGGCCATGGGTGACCGTGCGCAGATGGTCACGGACTTTATCGACCAGATCTCGCATGTGTTCTTCCGCATCGTGCATGTCATCACGCGCGTGGCCCCGATCGGCGCGTTTGGCGCCATGGCGTTCACCATCGGCAAATACGGCGTGATCTCGCTGGTGCCGCTGCTCAAGCTGGTCGGCACGTTCTATCTGACCGCCATCATCTTCGTCGTGGTGGTGCTGGGCATCATTGCGCGGCTGGTCGGCTTCAACATCTTCCGCTTTGTCGCGTACATCAAGGAAGAGCTGCTGATCGTGCTGGGCACGAGCTCGTCGGAATCAGCACTGCCGCACCTGATGGAAAAGATGGAGAAGCTGGGCTGCTCGAAGTCGGTGGTGGGCCTCGTCGTCCCGACCGGTTATTCGTTCAACCTGGATGGCACCAACATCTACATGACGATGGCGGTGATCTTCATCTCGCAGGCGTTGAACATTGAACTGACCTGGACGCAGCAACTGACCATCCTGGCCGTGGCCATGCTGACCTCGAAGGGTGCATCGGGCATCACCGGTGCGGGCTTCATCACGCTGGCCGCCACGCTGGCCGTGGTGCCGACGATTCCGGTGGCGGGCATGGTGCTGATCCTCGGTATCGACCGCTTCATGAGCGAGTGCCGCGCGCTGACCAACATCACCGGCAACGGTGTGGCCTGCGTGGTGATCTCGGCGTGGGAGCGCGAGCTGGATCGTGCCAAGTTGGCCCGCGTGCTGTCGGGCAACCGCAGCGACGAAGGCGTGCCGGCCACCCCGGCAGCCTGATCGGCGAGCGTAGACAAGACTGGGTAGGCGCCTGCGGGCGGCCACCGGTTGACAGCGTATGATTGCGGGGCCTGTCCTTCCAGACGGCCCCGCTTCTTATTTGGAGCGCCTCGTGACGCGCACGACGGCCAACGCGGCAGTGGAAGGGACGGCGACACACTCCGCCGCCCAAGCCCCGCCGATGTCCGATCCCGATTTCTCCTTTACCAGTGCTTCCGGCTCGCGGCGCGGGTTCTGGTGGCTGGTTGCGGCGGGGCTCGTGGCGCTGATGACGCTGGTGTGCACCGCCACCTTCGTAGTGACATGGAACCGCGGCCTCGCGCAAGCGCAGCAGGCCGCCGGCGGCCGGGTCGACCGCTACGCCGCCAACCTCAAAAGCACGCTCGACCGGTACGAATACCTGCCGGCGCTGGTGGCGCTGCATCCGTTTATCCACGATCTGCTGGCCAATCCGACGCCCGCCAATGTCGAGCGCGCCAACCGCTACCTGCGTGAGGTCAACGACCGCGCGCACGCGACCGCCACCTATGTGATCGCCCCGAGCGGCTTGGCGCAGGCAGCGTCCAACTACAACCAGCCTGATAGCTTTGTCGGCGCGGAATATCGGTTCCGGCCGTACTTTCAGCAGGCGGCGGCCGGCCATGTCGGGCGCTTCTACGGTATCGGCATCACGCGTGAAGAGCCGGGCTATTACATCTCGCAGCCCGTCATCCAGGACGGCCGCGTGATCGGCGTGACGGTGGTCAAGTTGAACCTCGAATGGTTTGGCCGCGCCAGTCACGATGCCTCCGAGCCCGTGATGGTGGCCGATGAGAATGGCGTGATCTTCCTGTCGTCTGTGCCGGCGTGGCAGTACCACACCGTTGAGCCGCTCACGCCGAAGCTGCAAGCGCAATTCGAAGCAACGCGCCAGTACTACCGCAAAGAGATCAAGCCGCTACCGTTGCAGCCCGAGGCACCGGGCTTTCTGCGCCTGACGGGGCGCTTGCCGGAGGGCGCCGAACTCATCCGCATTGGCGAACGGGCGAATGCCACCCGCTATCTGCAGGTGTCGCGCGATCTGGTAGAACCCGATTGGACGCTGATGTACCTCACGCCCGTGGACCCGGTGATGAGCGCCGCGCGCAGCGCCACCGTGGCGGCCGCGTTTGCCTTTGCGTTTGCGTGCTTGCTGCTCTTCTATTGGCGCCAGCGCCGCCTGCGCTTGATGGAAATGCTGCGCAGCCGACGCTTGCTCGAAGCCGCCTATGACCAGCTCGAACGTCGCGTTGAAGACCGCACGGCCGATCTGATGGCAACGAACGAGCAGCTCCAGCATGAGATCGTCGATCGCACGCGCGCTGAAGCCGAACTGCGCGCCACGCAGGACGAACTCGTGCAGGCCAGCAAGCTCGCCGCGCTGGGGCAGATGGCCGCCGGCATCACGCACGAGCTGAACCAGCCGCTGGCTGCGCTGCGCACGTTCTCCGATAACACGCGCATCCTGCTGGAGCGCGGCCAGCACGGCGCCGCCACCGACAACCTGCAAGCCATTGCCGACCTGACCGAGCGCATGGGCAAGATCACCGCGCAGCTCAAGCTGTTTGCGGGTCGCTCGCGTCGCAAGCACAGCGACGTGCAGGTGCGCGTGGCGCTGGATCACACGCTGGCGTTGCTGCGCCCGCGCCTCGGCGACATGCAACTCGAGTTGCACTGGCGCATCCCCGAAGCCGAAGCCGTCGTGCGCGCGGATGAGCTGAAGCTGGAGCAGGTACTGATCAACCTGGTTGGCAATGCGCTCGATGCCCTTAACGCCAATGAACCGGCCCGCGAGGGGCGCATCGACATCGACATCGGCCCCGCAGAAGGCGCTGCATCCCAGTTGAACATTACGGTGCGCGACAACGGCCCCGGCATTCCGCCCGACGCCATGCCGCACCTGTTCGAGCCGTTCTTCACCACCAAGGAGATCGGCCAGGGGCTGGGCCTCGGGCTGGCGATCTCCACCAGCATCGCGCGCGACTTTGGCGGGGCGCTGTCGGCCGCGAACGTGCCGGGCGGCGGGGCGCAATTTACGCTGACACTGGTACGCGCCGAAGTCACCTCCACGGCATCCATCTGATTCCTTTCTACGTAGACCACCCATGTCCGAAGGCTTGACCGTTCTCTTTATCGAAGACGACCCGCCTGTGCGCCAGGCCACCGCGCAGAGCCTGGAGCTGGCGGGCTTCAACGTGCTGGCGTTCGGCAGCGCCGAAGAGGCCGTCGGCAAGATCGACGCTAACTTCCCTGGCGTGGTGGTGAGCGACTTGCGGCTGCCGGGCGCGAGCGGCCTGGATGTGCTCACGCATTGCCAGTCGTTCGGCACAGGGATTCCCGTGGTGCTCGTGACCGGCCACGGCGACATCACCATGGCCGTGCAGGCGATGCGCGAAGGCGCGTTCGACTTCATCGAAAAGCCGTTCCCCGCCGAGCGTTTGACCGAAACGGTACGCCGCGCCGTGGAACGTCGCGCGCTGGAGTTGGAAAACCGCGCGCTGCGCCGCGAGCTGGCCGGGCCGGCTGCAGGCACACGCATCATCGGGCGTTCTCCGGCGATGGGCGCAGTGCGTGCGTTGATCGAAAACGTGGCGACCACCGATGCGCCTGTGCTCATCAACGGCGAGACCGGCACGGGCAAGGAGCTGGTCGCACGCAGTCTGCACATGCTGTCGCCGCGTCATGACAAGCCATTCATTGCGCTGAATTGCGGCGCGGTGCCCGAGGCGATTTTCGAGAGCGAGATGTTCGGCCACGAGGCCGGCGCCTTCACGGGCGCGGGCAAGCGGCGCATCGGCAAGCTGGAGCACGCTTCGGGCGGCACGCTCTTCCTCGACGAGATCGAGAGCATGCCGATCGCACTGCAGGTGAAGCTGCTGCGCGTGCTGCAGGAGGGCGCGCTGGAGCGCCTGGGCTCCAACGCATCGGTACGCATCGACGTGCGCATCGTTGCCGCCGCCAAGGGCGACATGGAAGCGCTGATCGACGCGGGCGGTTTCCGGCGCGATTTGTACTACCGCCTGAACGTGGTCGCCATCGACCTGCCGCCGCTGCGCGAGCGCCGTGAAGACATCATCCCGCTGTTCGAGCACTTCCTGCTCGAAGCTGCCGTGCGCTACCAGCGCCCGCTGCCGATGCTGGCCGAGCGTCAGCGCCACGAGCTGATGCAATCGAACTGGCCCGGCAATGTGCGCGAGCTGCGCAACGCGGCGGACCGCCTGGTACTGGGCGTTGGCCGCACGCCGGTCGTGCCGGACGCAGGCGAAGACGGCATGCCGCTCAAGGAGCGTGTCGAACGCTACGAGCGCACGGTGATTGCCGAAACGCTCGCGCGCACGGGCGGCTCGGTGCACCAGGCGGCGGATATCCTGCAAGTCGGCCGTGCAACGCTGTACGACAAGATCAAGCGCTACGGCCTCTGACGTAGCGCGCGCGGCTCACCAACAAAAACGCCCGGCATCGACCGGGCGTTTGTCGTTGATGCTCAACCCAGGATCGGGTGTGCGTTCGCCACCGGATACCCACGGTCATCCGTCGGAATCCGCTGCGTCTGAAACGCGATCAACAGCGCCTGAAACTTCCCGTCGATTTCTACGATGACGGCGCCGTCCTGCTGCGTGCCGTTCTCGCGCGAATGGTCCTTCACCCCATGGGCATGCACGACCGGGTTGCCCTGGTTCATGTGCGTCTCATGCAGGCCGTTCTGTTGCGGCTCGAACAAAAAGCCGAAGCCGTAGACGGTCACGTCGGTGCGCGGCGGCCAGCCTTTGCGGTCGTCGTCGCCGGAGCTGCCGTGATAGACGTAGTCGATCGGCGCGGCGGAGCGATCCAGCGTCAGCATGTCGTCGACGAGCGCATTGATGTCGTTGTGCTCGGTCTCGGTGTCAAGCGCGATCGGTTGCATGTTCGGGAAATCGACCAGCCCGGCGTCGCGCACATAGTCCAGACGCGGAAAGCCATCCTGATACAGGCCCGGTGCCAGCGCCGCCAGGTCCGTCGTCATCGGGAGGTTGAAATCGGTCGTCCATTGATACAGCACGTGGTAGCCGGCCTCGCCCGCGCCGGGCATCGTCGAGTCGGACTTCACGTTGGCCAGCACCACGAACTCCAAGCCATCTGGCGCCTCTGCCACGATCGCGTAATGCGGGTTGCCGTTGTAGCCCTCAAGGTACGGCACGCCGAACTTCAGCTTGCCCTTGAACATGCAGTAGGTATTGGCCATGCGCGTGCTCCATCGGTTCACGGATTGACGGGCCACCATTGCAGCAGGCCCGCGTGAATCTAGTGTGGAACGCGCATCGTCCGGACACAAAAACGCCCGGCATCGACCGGGCGTTTCGCGTGGGTGGGAGCGGGCAGCTCAGGCCTGCTTGCCCAGCGTCTGCTTGAGCAGCGCATCGAACGACGACCATTCCGGCTCGCCGACGTAGCGCTTGAGGATGCGTCCGTCGCGGTCGACCAGGAAGGTGGTGGGCGTGAGTTGCACGTCGCCGAAGGCCTTGGCGGCGGAGCCGTCGGCGTCCATCGCCACCTTGAAGGGCAACTGGCGCGTCTGGCTGAAGTTCATCACGTACATCGGCGCGTCGTAGCTCATCGCCACGGCCACGTACTCCAGGCCCTCGCCCTTGTACTTGTTGTACGTCTGGACCATGTTGGGCATTTCCTTGATGCAGGTAGTGCAACTCGTCGCCCAGAAATTAACGAGGTAGACCTTGCCCTTCAGGTCTTGCGTGGACAGCTTCTGCCCATCGAGCAGCGTGAAGGTGGCCGCGGGCACCTGCTGCGATGGCGAGAACGCGCGCCAGCCGAACCAGCCTGCCACGGCCAGCACCAGCACGATCACGGGCAACAGCCAGCGGCGGCCGCTGGATTGGGCGGGCGTGGCGGCAGCGGAAGGGGTCAGGGTCGAGGCCATGGCGGCAACGCGGTCTGGAGGGGTCAATAAACGTCTATTGTAGGCCCGCCCGCACGAGGTCGCCGGTCGACTGCGACATTCTGTCTATTGCGATGCATGCATCACTTTTGGCCGGCGAGCGCGGCTTCGTAGAGCGTCAGGTCGGCGGAGGAAAAGCAGCAGAAGGTGATCTCGTCAAAGCCCGCGCCGTATTCACGGACCGTGCGCAGCGCGATCGGCGTGGCCAGATGCGCCGGAAAACCGTAGACGCCGGTGCTGATGCACGGAAAGGCGAGGGTGCGCAGGTCGTGCTGCCGGGCAAGTTCCAGGCTATTGCGGTAGCAGGCGGCCAGGAGGGTCGCTTCGTCCTGTCGGCCCCCGCGCCAGATGGGCCCGACGGTATGGATAACGTAGCGCGCCGGCAATCGAAAGCCCGGTGTGAGCTTGGCCTCGCCGGTGCGGCAGCCGTTGAGCGCGCGGCATGCTTCCAGCAGAGCGGGCCCTGCGGCGCGATGGATGGCGCCGTCCACGCCGCCGCCGCCCAGCAGCGAGTTGTTGGCGGCATTGACGATGGCATCGCAGTCCAAGGTGGTGATGTCGGCGCGCAGGGCACGCAGGAGGAGGCTCGGGCTCGGCATGGCGCAGTCCTTGTGGATCTCGCGGTCTCGCGGGGGCTCTGCTCGATAATAGGCGGCGCGAAACCGGCAGAACAATCCAGGAGACGAGGTGGCACGCATGGCAAAAGCAGGCGGCTGGCAGTGGGGCGTGGGCGCGGCGGTATGTGCGCTGTTGATGGCCTGTTCGCCCAAGTACGACTGGCGCACCGTCCAGTCCAACGAAGGTGCGTACGCCGTGGACTACCCCGCCAAGCCCACCGCCGATGCTCGCCCCATCACCGTCAACGGGCAGCGCCTGCCAATGACCATGCAGGCCGCCAGCATCGACGGCACGCTGTTCGCCATCGGCGTGGTGGAATTGCCCGCCGACGACCCAGTCTGGCGCGAGCAAGCCGTAGCGGCGTTGCGTACGGGCTTGTCCGCCAATCTGAAAGGGCAGGTGCTCGCCAAGGACATCGCCGTGAAAACTGCCGCGCAGCCGCCGCGATCGGTACCGGCCGTGGAGTTGATCGCGCAGGGTGCCGGCGGCAACGACCCCACGCCGCGCCGCCTGACCGCCCGCGTCGTTGCCACAGGCAAACACGCCTATCAGGCCGTCGTGCTCGAATCGGGGGAGGCCGCGCGCGATGGGCGCCAGCAAGAGCAGGTCGACCAGTTCCTCACCAGTTTCCACCCCTACTAGGGCCTATTCACAGCGGCCTGTCAGGCGAGTGTGCTCGCATCAAAACGCTGCAGGAGCTGGTATCCCTCGGCCCAGTCACCCAGTTGGCTCGCGGCATTCAGATGTCCGCGTGCTCCGACATCGAGGAATTCGCTGCCCCAAGCATTGGCACAGGACTTCGCATAACTGATCGCCGCGTAAGGATCGTCGCTGCTGGCAACCACGGTACTGCGAAATGGCAATCTTGCTGAAGGCACGGGTGAGAACCCGACGCAAAAGGCGCTGGGAAAGGCGGCTGCCGATGGATCCGGAACGGCGACGAGGAGCGCCCCGCGAACGGTGACCGCGCGACGCGTGGCCCAATGCGCAACCGCGAGGCACCCAAGACTGTGCGCAACGATGATCGTGTCAGGGCCGAGCGCCGTCACTTCGCGATCAATTGCCGCGACCCATTCATCGCAGACGACGTGATCCCAGTACTCGATCTTCATGCGGCGCCAGTGTCCAGGCTTCGCGGCCTCCCAGATGCTTTGCCAGTGTGTTGCCCCTGAATTGCCGTAACCGGGCACGATCAGAACGCGTTGACTCATGTTGGATTTCACCTCCTTGAATGAGCCTCCAGCTTAAAGGCCGAGGCGCTCTGTCAGAATGGCTGAACCATTGAATTGAACGCCGACCGGCTTCGAATGCACGGAATTGAGGGGCATCAACGAATGAAACAAAAGGGCGTCGAGCTGGACCGACTCGACTGGCGCATTCTTGAGGTGCTGCAAACGCATGCGCGCATCACGAATACCGAGTTGGGAAAGCAGATTGGGTTGTCACAACCAGCGGTCGCCGCACGGATCAAAAGACTGGAAGAGCAAGGCATCATCGAGGGCTATGGGGCGCGGATCAATCCGAGTCTCGTGGGGCGCGGTATCGCAGCGATCGTGCGGATCCGCACCACCCATGCTCAGATCAAGGCGTGCCTCAGTGCCTTCGAGGCGATGCCTGAAATCGTCGAGGCGCATCGGATCACCGGCGAAGACTGCTTCATCGTCCGCATGGTGGTGGAAGAGATGACACAACTCGAAGTGGCAATCGATGCGCTGGCCAGATTCGGATCGGTCACGACCTCGGTGGTGCTGGCGAGTTATCCACTGAAGCCGATCCGCGGCGCTCAACCTTGATCGACGACCACCTTGGTTGATGCCGGCCACCCCTACGCGTTGGCGTCTCCTGCAACCGGCATCCCAGCGTTTCTCGGCCGAAGGATTTTCTCCACCAAGCGTGCCGACATCTCGCGGGTCAATAGCCGTTGCAAATTGGCAAGCAGCCGATTTTGCGTGCCGACAATCCGATAGCTCCGGTTGCGATCGAGCGCCCACAACGCGTCCTGCACCACGCGGGCGACAGGCATCGGTTTGCCGACCGCCGCTTCCTCGGCGCCAACGACATCAAAAAAGCCGGTTTGCGTTGCGCCGGGACACAGTGCGAGGACCCGAATGCCGCGATGCCGGTTCTCAGCCCAAACGGCTTCTGAAAATGACAGCAGAAAGGCCTTGGTTGCGCCGTAGATCGCCATATAAGGAAGGGGCTGGAATGCGGCTGTTGACGCGACATTGATGATGGCGCCACCGGATCGTGCCTGCATTCCCGGCAGCAGAAGCTGTGTCAGCTCGACCGCAGCCATGCAGTTCACCAGCACTTCATCGCGTTGGCGCGTCCACGGAATCGTTTCGAAGCGCCCATAAGCCGCAAAGCCCGCGTTGTTGATCAGGACATCGACCACCGTGCCGGTCGCCTTCAGGTGGTCTGCCAACGTCGGGACGGCGTCCGGTGCGCTCAGGTCAACCGTCAGGAAGTCTGCGTCGCAGGCGTAGTCGTGTCGCAATTTGGCGGTCAGGTCGCGCAGCTTGTCGCGCGAGCGTGCGACAAGCAGAAGTTTTGCGCCACGCTTGGCGAGCGCATGGGCGAACTCCAGCCCGATACCCGACGATGCCCCCGTGATGAGTGCTGTTTTTCCGCGAAAATCGAAGGAATGCTTCATGGCCTGCTAATGAAGTGGAAAGTGGGGCGGACTGTAAACCGTTGACTAAAGACCACGGTCAAGCCCTAATGACGGTCCACAACATTCGGTAGAGGCAGCATGCGCATCGGCGAACTGAGCAAGCGGGCGGGCGTTTCGCGAGATACCGTGCGTTACTACGAGCGCATGGGGCTGCTCGACAAGGCAGCGCAGCCGCACGCGACCAATACGTACAAGCGCTATTCCGAGGTCTCGTTGGAGCGGATTCGGCTGATCGTTCACGCGAAGGCGCTGGGGTTCACGCTCGCGGAAATCAACGACGTCATCCATGTCTGGGACAGTCCGACGTTTCCTGTTGCGCAAAAAGTGGCGTGTCTCGCAGCGAAGCTCGCCGAAGTGGAAGAAAAGAGCCAGGCGCTGACGGCGTTGCGTGCGGGGCTGCTGAATGCGCTGGCCAAGGTCGAGGGCGGCTGTGTCGATGGCGAAAGCGCGTAGCGGGGACGCTGTTCGTGAACGCCACCAGGCAGGGCCTAAGGAATATCAGCGACGAGCACGGGCTCTGACATTGCGCCGTAGAAGTGATTGCGGGCACCGCCGGCACATCGCAGTCAGAGGCGGCTAGCCCGAAGGTGCCGCCGCTGGCAACCACGGTGGCCCTGGCGGGACGCCGCGTGGCGGCCGGTCATCGCTGCGTTTTTCTGCCGGAGAAGATCAGGAAGCTGGCAGCGGCGAGCACCCAGGCAGCGATGCCGCTATAGAGCATGATCCAGCCGAAGCCATGCACCAGCGCCGCGCGGCCGATCGTCTCCAGCGTCTCCGGTGACACAGGGATCCACGCATCGGCGTTAGCGGCATGCAAATTTCCGGACGCAATACGATTGGCCAGCGCGCGCCAGGATGCTTCGTCGGCCGATTTGGCCAGCGCGATTTGTAGATGGTGTAACACCCCTTGCACCAGCAGAAATCCCATTAAGGCAATGTTGATGGCCAGGGAGATCATGCGGGCACTCATGTCGATGCCGGACGCCATACCGGCGCGTTCGCGCGATACCGAGCCCGTGGTGCTGTTGGTCACAGGCGTATTGGTGATGCCCAAGCCCGCGCCAGCCAGCAGGCAGCCTGGCAGTACGGTCAACCAACTCGCCGGATCGATGCTGCTGCCGATGAGCATCAAAAAGAACCCGAGCCCGATGGTGAACAAGCCGGCCGGAATGACGATGCCGGGCCGGTAGCGTAGCGCCAGCCGCTCGCCGATGGGTGGGAACACCAGCGTGGGCAAGGTATAGGCCAGCAGCGACACGCCTGCGGCCGCCGCACCTTGCCCCAGTGCGCTCTGGAAGTAAATCGGCAGGTAAATGATGAACGGCCAGAAGCTGAAGTTCATGCCCACCGAGCCCAGCAACGCCCCCGAGAAATTACGCACCCGGAATACCGAGAAGTCGAACATCGGATGCGCAGCACGCGTTTCCACGACGAGGAACAGCACGAAGCTGGCGGCACTCGCAGCGATGACGCTCAGGGCGGAAGCGCTGCCGAATCCCATGTCGGCGCCTTGCGTCACAAAGTAAGCCAGGCCGAGCACCGCAAGGGAGAGGGTGGCGATGCCGGCCAAATCCAAGCGCCTTGCATGCGGGTCACGCGATTCGCGCACACCCACGATAGCCAGGCCGAGCGTCAAGGCTGCGATGAAGACATGCACCCAGAAGACCCACTTCCAACTCGACATGGCGACGATCAGGCCCCCGATCAGCGGTCCGAACCCGAGCCCGATACCGAAGACGATGCCCCAGATGCCGAACGCCCTGCCGCGCTCGGCGCCCTCGGGAAACTGGTGCGAGAGTATCGCCACGAGACAAATGAGCATCGCGCCGCCGCTCGCGCCCTGCAAGAAACGGCTGGCGATCAGGACGGGCGTATTCCACGCCAGGCCGCACAGCAGCGAGGCCACGCCAAACGTTGCGATTGTGTAGAGGAAGACGCGCTTGCGGCCGTAGCGGTCCGCCAGCGTTCCTGTGGCCATCAAGACCGCGGTGCAGGCGATGGTGTAGGCATTCATGATCCACTGGATGCCGCTGAAATCGCCGTGCAGCGCCACCTCCAACGTGGGCAGGATCACCGGCACGCTGGAAATTTCCAATCCGAACATCAGCGCGGCTAGGCACACAGCCAGTAGCGCCACCGTGTTTCGTTCGGCAAAGAGAGGGTCTGTCTGCGGCCGGGGCGGCTGCTCGATGTCATGCACCTGCATGGTTGTTTGACTCCGGGGTTTAGGGACGGTGTCTGGCCTGCTACACCGCAGCACAGTCTAGGAGGAATGAAATTCCCGTATTGGCGTAAAAAACTCCCATATAGTGGTCGCTAGCAGAACCAATTGAGGTGGTCATGCAAGACAAACTGGATGGGGTGGCAACGTTCGTGCAGGTCGTCGAAGCCGGCGGATTTGCGCTCGCTGCGCAGCGGCTTGGTCTAACGCGCTCGGCAGTCGGCAAGACCATTGCCCGTTTGGAGGCGCGGCTCGGTGTCCGACTACTCCAGCGCAACACACGCAAGCAGGTCCTGACCGCAGAGGGGCAGGGATACTACGAGCGCTGCGTGCGCGCGCTGACGGAATTGGACGCAGCGGAAGCCGACCTGGACAACGGCCGCGTGGAGCCCAGTGGCCGACTGCGGGTGAGCGTGCCCGAGGCCTTCGGGCATCGATGCGTCGCGCCGATCCTGCTTGGACTGACGCGTCGCTATCCGCAACTGCACGTGGATCTGTCGTTCAGTGATCGGTATGTGGACTTGATCGAAGAAGGCTTTGACCTTGCCGTCCGGATCGGTACGCTGCGCGACAGCGGCACGCTGGCGGCCCGATACTTGAGCACGCAGCACGTCAGCATCGGCGCGTCTCCCGCCTATCTATCGCAAAACGGCACACCAAGCAGTCTGGAAGAACTGGATGGGCACGCTGGGATAGCACCGTCTCGCACAGGTGTCCTCGCGCCGTGGTGTGCGCAGGCTGCCGGCGACCAAATCCAGCGACTGGGCATACGGGCACAGATCAGTATGGATGACGTTCAGGCCATCGCAGCCGCCGCCGTCGACGGCTACGGTCTGGCTTGGCTACCGAGTTGGCTGCTGGCCAGATATGTACAAAGCGGAGAATTGGTTCCCGTCTTGGAGAGCTACCGTGTCTGCTCTCAGGAAATCCATGCAGTGTGGCCGCAGGTGCGCCATTTGCGTTGCAAGACCCGGGTTGCCATCGACGCACTCGTCGCCCATATCCCAGCGATGATGAATCCGCGGGCCGTTGAGGATTCTGTCAGGCACGGTGCTGAACTTTGACGCCGTTGACTCCGTGGCTGCCGACGCGATACATCACGCCGGTCCCTTAGCGCGCCGGTCTATGTCAGCGTTGCGGGCCCAGACTTCGGCGGGTTGGCCGACGCTCAACGGGTTGCCCAAGCGCCTTGACGGCAGCCAGTGCACAATCGTCGTCTTCCGCTTTGCCTCAACTCATCTCACCACGGAGACACCATCATGACGTTGCAAGTCTGGCTGGCCTTCTTTCTGGCCGCCTGGGTTATCGCCATCTCGCCGGGGTCGGGCGCCATCCTCTGCATGAGCCACGGCCTCACGCACGGCGTGCGCCGCACCTCCGTCACGATTGCCGGGCTGGAGCTGGGCATTGTGGTGGTCCTGTTCATTGCCGGTGCCGGGCTGGGCGCGCTGCTGATTGCGTCCGAGCATGCCTTTACTGCCATCAAGATCGTCGGCGCGCTGTATCTGATTTACCTGGGCATCGTGCAGTGGCGCACGCCGATTCAGATCAGTAAGCCGGCGGAGGGTGAGGCGGTCAAGGTGTCGGGCAGCGGGGCGCGCCGTCGCTTCCTGGTCGGGCTGCTGACCAACCTGACGAACCCGAAGGGCATCCTCTTCATGGTGGCGGTGCTGCCGCAATTCATCGATCCGGCCAAGCCGCTGCTTTCGCAGTTGGCCGTCTTGGCGGTGACGATGGTGTGTGTGGACCTGATCGTGATGCACGGTTACGCGCTGCTCGCCTCGCGCGCACAACGCCTGTTCCGCAATCCGCGCGCACTGCGCTGGCAGAGCCGGTTCTTCGGCGGCATGCTGATGAGCATCGGTGCGGCGTTGTTCTTTGTGAAGCGGCAAGCATGAGAGGCCTGCCGCTTCACCCATCGAGGGTTACTGGAACGGCTTGAAGTGGCAGGTGGGGCAATACAGCGTGATTTCCTGACCGTAATCCATCGTCAAAGAGCCAGTTCGTGATTGTGTGATTGACCAGTGCGCGGCCTTTCCATTCTGGAAAACAAGCGTTCCGCTGGCTGAGCACGGCGACCAGTCCAGCGTGTAGTGCACGTCAGACCGATTTGCGCTTCGCG
Source organism: Ralstonia sp. 25C (assembly GCF_051904805.1). Classification (NCBI taxonomy): domain Bacteria; kingdom Pseudomonadati; phylum Pseudomonadota; class Betaproteobacteria; order Burkholderiales; family Burkholderiaceae; genus Ralstonia; species Ralstonia sp. 25C. The sequence goes on from NZ_CP196737.1 coordinate 2,515,980, forward strand.
CCCCGGCGAAAGTAGCGTCGCACCTGTGCTTCCGTCAGCCTGAAGCGCGAACACGTTGCAGTGCTCTCGGGTTCTGCGGGTGAGGTCGCGCCGTTCTCCGTGATTGATAGTTGCTGAATCTTCGGTAGGTCGAGCGGACAGAGCGGAGGCTCGAACTCTGAGCCTTTAGTACAACGGTCTTTGCCCTGAGCCATGGACGCCATGGCAAAGACGCAGAGTGTCAGCATGATCTTTTTCAATCCGCCTTCACCCCACGCCGATACTGAATCGCCTCGCCCACATGCACCGCGTCGATCTGCGCATCACCGGCCAGGTCTGCGATCGTGCGGGCGAGCTTGAGCACCCGGGCGTAGGCACGGGCAGACCATGAAAAGCGCGTCATCGCATGGCGCAGCAGACCGTCGGCCGCATCGGTGCGTGCGCAGTACAGGTCGATCTCGTGGCCGGCCAGCAGCGCGTTGCGTTTGCCTTGGCGCGCGAGTTGCCGTGCATGCGCGGCGGATACGCGCTCGGCCACGTTGAGTGTCGGTTCGCCGGGCGGCCCATCGAGCAACTCTTCCTGCGATGGCGTGGGCACCTCGATCTGCACATCGATGCGATCGAGCAGCGGGCCGGAAATGCGCGATTGGTAGCGCTCCACCTGATCCGGCGTGCAGCGGCACGCGCGCAACGGGTGGCCGCGATAGCCGCATGGGCACGGGTTCATTGCCGCGATGAGTTGGAAGCTGGCGGGGAAGTCCGTCTGATGGGCGGCGCGCGAGATGGTGATATGGCCGGTCTCTAGTGGCTCGCGCAGGACTTCGAGCACGCGGCGTTCGAACTCGGGGAGCTCATCCAGGAACAGGACCCCTTGGTGCGCGAGCGAAATCTCACCCGGCCGCGGCGTGTTGCCGCCACCGACCATCGCCACCGCAGAGGCGGTGTGATGCGGCGCGCGGAACGGCCGCACCTTCCAGCGTTTCGCATCGAAGCCGCGCGTGGTCAGGCTCATGACAGCCGCGGCAGAGAGCGCTTCGTCGTCGCTCATCTCCGGGAGCAGACCGGGAAAGCGCTGGGCGAGCATCGATTTGCCGGTGCCGGGCGGACCGATCATCAGCATGGAATGGCCGCCGGCGGCCGCCACCTCCAGCGCGCGCCGTGCCTGCGGCTGGCCGCGTACGTCGGCCAGGTCTGGATAGCGGATCTCGGTATCGACCGGAGCCGGCCGCACGGGCGAGAGTTTGCGGTCCGGCGCACTCAGGTGATCGCACACCTCGATGAGCGTGCGCGCAGGCAGGACCTTGGTGCCGCTGACCAGCGCGGCTTCAGCCGCATTCTCGGCGGGCAGGACGAAGGCGCGGGCGAGCGGCGCTTCGCCATCCGTAGGCGCCGGGTTGCGCGACAGCGCATACGCCATCGCCAGCGCGCCGCGAATCGGCCGCAAGTCACCGGACAGCGACAGTTCGCCCGCAAACTCGTGCGCATCCAGTTGCGTGTGCGGGATCTGCCGGCTGGCAGCAAGAATGCCCAGCGCGATCGGCAAGTCGAAACGGCCCGATTCCTTGGGCAGATCGGCCGGCGCCAGGTTGACGGTGATGCGCCGCGCGGGAAACTCAAAGTGGCTGTTCTGGATGGCCGCACGCACGCGGTCCTTGCTTTCCTTCACCTCCGTGTCGGGCAGGCCGACGATGGTGAACGACGGCAGGCCATTCGCCAGATGCACCTCCACCGATACGGCCGGCGCATCGATGCCCGACAGCGCCCGTGAACGCAGAACGGCCAGGCTCATCGCGCCGCCCTCCGATTGACGTGACGGGCAGGGAGGCGGACGGTGCATGGGAGCATGGCCGGTCAGTGGGCAACGGATGAGGAACCCGCCACTGTGCCAGCCACGCCGCGCTGCCTACTCCGCTCGCATTCAAATTTGACGCGCTGTCTGAGTCTTAAAAAAAACCGGAGCGCGCGGCTCCGGTTTCGGTGTCGGCAGATCGATTAGGGGAATGCGGGCATCGCCGTATCTTCGCCGCTGAAGCGGCCTTCGGGATGCGTCTTCTGCAGCAGCGCACGCACTTCAGCCATGCGCGAGCGCGGCACGTCCACCATCAACAAGATCTGCCCATCCTCCACCGCCTGCTTGAACGGTTTGAGACGGCTGTTCGGCACGGAGCTGCCGATCATGCTCGAGGCCCACGCGCCAAATAGCGCGCCGACAACGGTCGTGATGCCGACCATGCCCCACTGCGGTCCTTCGCCAATGATCGGGAACAGCGCCGCCACCACACCCGCCAGCACACCCGCGCCGCCGCCAATCACCAGCCCGTTCTGGGTGGCGTGGACGATGTCGGAGGTTTGCAGCAGGTTGGCCTCGTGCAGGCCGGTAAGGTCGGCGCCTTCGCGGGCGACGAAGTGGATGTGGCGCTCGGTGATGCGCGCCAGCAGCAGGTCATTCATCACGCGCCGGGCGCTGGCTACGTCCGGCAATAGAAAGTAGAGGCGATGCTGCATGATCTCTCTCCTCAAGCGTGCGCCTTATCGTTCAACAGGGTCGACAGGCTATAAGGGAGTTCTAGATCAGTTCGCCAACCGCAACAAGGCGGCGAATTGATCTTTTCGCTGTGCGCCGCAGCAGGGGTGCGGCGGCCAGCACAGAGCGCAGCGCGGATGCGCACCCGGCGCAACACCGGGCGGCAAGGTTACCGTTACTGGTCGGCCGGGGCGGCAGACTTGAGTTGGGCTTCCAGCGCGGCCACGCGCGTTTCCAGGTCTTCCAGCCGTGCGCGCGTGCGGGCCAGCACTTGCGACTGCACATCGAATTCCTCACGCGTGACCAGGTCGAGCTTGGAAAAGCCCTGCGTCATCATCGCGCGGACGTTCTTTTCGATGTCGGCAGCTGGGGAGTTGCGCAGCGCTTCGGACACGCGGTTCTGAAAGTCGGAAAAGAGATCGGTGGGTTTCATGGGAATGCTCCGTGGGTCTTACGGGGTGCGCCAAGCCGGTGCATGCACCGAGTCTGTGCGCGAAATCTGCTGTGCCATGGTGCGCGGCATAACGCCGGGCGCGTGGTTTCGGTGCCGCAGGGCGGGATGGTACCGGCTGAGCGCTTGCAACGGCACAAAATGCGGCAATTCTCGCTGCGATGCGGCATCGCCGTCGTCAATCAAACGGGGACAGATCAAGCCCTGATGCGGCGAACCGGCTGTCTACACCCTGTGGCACGGTGCTGAATTCACTCTATCACATGGTTTTTATCGCGCGAGGGCGGCACGCCTGGACCATCGGCAGCCCCGCCTGTTGCAACCCATTGCGGGACGCAAAGGCCGTGTCAGTCGATCCGTCCCCAATTTCCGGAGTGATGCGCCACCACGGAATCGTGGCCCCCAAGCCGAGGAAGCCCTCCAATTCTGTCGCCGCAACATGGCATGACAGTTGCAGAACCGATGCGACTTTTCTTTCACGTTCTGCAGGTCTTCTAAAGGGGGGAGCCGTTATGAAGAAGTTTGCGTACGCAGCCACGATGCTGCTGTTGACCGGTACCGTTGCCGGTGTGAGTCAATCCGCTGTCGCCCAGACCGCGCCTGCTGCCGATGCACCGGCCGCTGCGCCGGCTCCGGCGCCTGCGCTCACCGCCAACGTCACGCTGGCCAGCCAGTACCGCTATCGCGGCATCATGCAGACGAACAACAAGCCGGCCATCCAGGGCGGCGTTGACTACGCCATTCCGGGCGGCGTGTTGCCGGAAGGCTTCTACGTCGGCAACTGGAACTCGTCGATCAGCTGGCTGAGCGATTCGAACTCGAACGTCTCCGCGCCGATCGAGATGGACTTTTACGGCGGCTACAAGACGGAAATCATCAAGGACGTGCCCATCGACGTGGGCGTGCTGCAGTACTACTACCCGGGCAGCTACCCAAGCGACTTCACGCGCCCGCACACCACCGAGGGCTACGCCCAGATCGGCTACGGCCCGGTCACGTTCAAGTACTCGCACGCGTTCTCGAACCTGTTCGGCACGCCCGATTCGCACCACAGCCAGTACTTCGACCTGTCGGGCAACTTCGACACCGGCTTCTGGGGCCTGACGCTGAACCTGCACGTCGGCTATCAGCAAGTGCCGCACCAGACCGTGCGTGCCTCGTATGCCGACTGGAAGGTCGGCGTGACGAAGGACTTCGGCAGCGGCTGGACGGCATCGCTGGCGTACATCGACACCAATGCTTCGCGCGCCTTCTACACCAACACGCGCAACAACTACATGGGCAAGGCGACGGCGCTGCTGTCGGTCACCAAGACTTTCTAACCAGCTAACGAGGCGAAGCGGCGCCCATTGCATTGTCGGGCGCCGTCAATCGAGGAGGAATCCAGCATGAAACTCATCATGGCTGTCATCAAACCGTTCAAGCTCGACGAGGTCCGCGAGGCGTTGTCCGAGGTCGGCGTGTCGGGCATCACTGTTACGGAAGTCAAGGGTTTTGGGCGCCAGAAGGGTCATACCGAGCTGTATCGCGGCGCCGAGTACATCGTCGACTTCCTGCCTAAAGTGAAGATCGAAGTGGCCGTGCCCGACGACGTGCTCGAGCGCGCCGTCGAAGCCATCGAAAAGTCTGCGCGTACCGGCAAGATCGGCGACGGCAAGATCTTCGTGGCCGACATTGAACAAGTCATCCGCATCCGCACCGGCGAGACCGGCGGCGACGCTCTATAAGCCCCAATCTGCCAAGGAAGAGGTCAAAACATGAAAACCTGGTTCACACGATTCCTGACCGCAGGGGCCGTTGTTGCGGTGCTGGCCGGAACTGGCGCCTTGATGTCGGCACCCGCCGTCGCACAGGACAAGCCGGCCGCGGAAGCTTCGGCGCCCGCTGCTGCCCCCGCTGCGGCAGCTCCGGCATCCGACGCTGCCGCCGCCCCGGCAGCAGCCGCTGCTGCTGCGCCGGCTGCCGCCTCGGCCCCGGCCGCTGCAGCCCCCGTCCCCAATAAGGGCGATACGGCATGGCTGCTGGTCTCCACCGCCTTCGTCATTCTGATGACGCTGCCGGGCCTCGCGCTGTTCTACGGCGGCCTGGTGCGCAAGAAGAACATGCTGTCGGTGCTGATGCAGTGCACGGGCATCTTCTCGCTCATCATCATCCTGTGGGCCATCTACGGCTACAGCTTCGCGTTCACCGAGGGCAATGCGTTCTTCGGCGGGCTCGATCGCCTATTCCTGAAGGGCCTGACGCCGGATTCGGTGGCCGCCACCTTCAGCAAGGGCGTGGTGGTGCCGGAGTTTGCGTACTTCGCCTTCCAGGGCGCGTTTGCCGCGATCACCTGCGCGCTGATCATCGGCGCCTTCGCCGAGCGTGCAAAGTTCTCGGCCGTGCTGCTGTTCGTGGTGCTGTGGTTCACCTTCAGCTACCTGCCGATCGCCCACATGGTCTGGTTCTGGCCGGGTCCGGACGGCTTTACTGACGCCAAGGCGGCTGAGGTGATGACGTCCAAGTCGGGTTGGCTGTTCCAGAAGGGCGCGCTGGACTTTGCCGGCGGTACCGTGGTGCACATCAACGCTGCCGTTGCTGGTCTGGTGGGCGCCTTCCTGTTCGGCAAGCGCATCGGCTTTGGCCGTGAAGCCCTCAAGCCGCACAGCCTGACGCTGACGATGGTCGGTGCCTCGCTGCTGTGGTTCGGCTGGTTCGGCTTCAACGCCGGTTCGGCCCTGGAAGCCAACGGCTCCGCCGCACTGGCCTTCGTCAACACGCTGCTGGCCACCGCCGCTGCCGTGCTGTCGTGGAGCTTCGGCGAGTGGGTCGGCAAGAGCAAGCCGTCGATGCTGGGTGCAGCATCGGGTGCCGTGGCTGGCCTGGTGGCCATCACCCCGGCAGCCGGTTTCGTCGGCCCGATGGGTTCGATCGCGCTGGGCATCCTCGCCGGCCTGCTGTGCCTGTGGGGCGTGAATGGCCTCAAGCGCATGCTGGGCATGGACGACACGCTCGACGTGTTCGGCGTGCACGGCGTGGGCGGTATCCTCGGCGCGCTGCTGACCGGCGTGTTCGCCTCGCCGAGCCTGGGCGGCACCGGCATCTACGACTATGTCGCCAACAAGGTGGCCGATGGCTACTCGATCGGCGGCCAGCTGTGGATCCAGCTCCAGGGCGTGCTGACCACGATCATCTGGTCGGGCGTGGTGGCGTTCATCTCGTACAAGATCGTCGATGCGGTCGTTGGCCTGCGCGTGCCGGAAGAAGAGGAACGCGAAGGTCTGGACATCACGTCCCACGGCGAAACTGCTTACGAAGACTGACCGTCAGCGTCACTCTGCAAAAGACCCGGCCGCGTGCCGGGTTTTTTGTTGCGGCTCGCCCCAACCCGATGTCCTTAAGTCCGATGTAAAAAACCTTCAATTGCCTCTCGTTATGCGGACGCTTACATTGCAGACGTGGTTTCCTCCACCTGCAGAACGCTCCCCGTATCTGTCAGGCTATTCCCCAAGCGCGGCAGCCCCGCGCTTTTTTTTGTCCGCGTTTTTTGTGTGTGGTTTTGTGCAATGCCGCACGCATTCCCCCTTCCGCCCTTGCGAAACCGTCTAACGACCGCATATCGATAGCCCGCCATCGTTGGCACGCTGTCTGCAAGCTATTGCCTATTCCTCTACAATCTGAGTAGGCGATAAATAACATCAATAGGAAGGGTATGGTTCCGCACTTGATCACCGCGCTGAACGGGCCGCTGCTCGAGCTCGAGCAGAAGATTCTTGACGCCACGCCCGCCATCGAACGCTGGTTCCGCCTCGAGTGGCAGGAACATACGCCGCCGTTCTATTGTTCCGTCGATTTGCGCAACGCCGGCTTCAAGCTGGCGCCGGTCGACACGAACCTCTTCCCCGGCGGCTTCAACAATCTGGCGCCCGAGATGCTGCCGCTGGCCGTGCAGGCCGCCATGGCCGCCATCGAAAAGATCTGCCCGGATGCCAAGAACCTCCTGCTGATCCCCGAGCGCCACACGCGCAACATGTTCTACTTGCAGAACGTGGCGCGCCTGTCGCAGATCATGCGCCAAGCTGGCCTGAATGTGCGTCTGGGTTCGCTGTCGGACGACATCACCGAGCCGACGCCGATTGACCTGCCCGATGGCCAGCGCCTCGTGGTCGAGCCGCTCAAGCGCATCGGCACCAAGGGTCGCCGCCTCGGCATGGAAGATTTCGACCCGTGCTCGATCCTGCTGAACAACGATTTGTCGGCCGGCGTGCCGCCCATCCTCGAGAACATCAACGAGCAATACCTGCTGCCGCCGCTGCACGCGGGCTGGTCGCAGCGTCGCAAGACGAACCACTTTGCCGCCTACGACGAGGTGGCCAAGAAGTTCGCCAAGCTGATCGACATTGACCCGTGGATGGTCAACCCGTACTTCACCAAGTGCAGCGGGCTGGACTTCCACGAGCGCGCTGGCGAGGAAGAACTCGCCCACGCGGTCGAAACGGTGCTCAAGAAGACCGCCAAGAAGTACAAGGAATACGGCGTGACCGAGACCCCGTACGTGGTGGTCAAGGCCGACGCTGGCACCTATGGCATGGGCGTGATGACCGTGCGCGATCCTTCCGAGGTCAAGGGCCTCAACCGGAAAGAGCGCAACAAGATGAGCGTGGTGAAGGAAGGCCTGGAGGTCTCCGAGGTGATCGTGCAGGAAGGCGTGCACACCTTCGAGAAGATTAACGAGGCCGTAGCCGAACCCGTCGTCTATATGATCGACCGCTACGTGGTTGGCGGTTTTTACCGGGTTCACACGGGCCGCGGCGTGGACGAGAATCTGAATGCGCCGGGCATGCATTTCGTGCCGCTGCCGTTTGCGTCGAACTCGCTGCCGGACAGCCACGCCAAGCCGGGCGCCGGCGAGCCGAATCGCTTCTACATGTACGGCGTGGTGGCGCGCCTGGCCCTGCTGGCCGCGTCGCTTGAGCTCGAGAAGACCGACCCGAACCCGCTGATCTGATCAGCCGTACCCCGCTGCAGAAGGTAGAAGGAACCGCCATGCGCATCCTGTTCATCGTCGATCCGCTGTCGACGTTCAAGATCTACAAGGACTCGACCTTCGCGATGATGCGCGAGGCGGCGGCACGCGGTTACGCCATCTTCACGTGCCTGCAGTCGCAACTCACGTTGGCGGGCAACGTGGTGGAAACCGTTGCCACGCCCATCGCCCTGACTGGCGAAGAACACGAGTGGTACCGCGCCGGCGACGCCCGCCTGCTGCCGCTCACCGGCTTTGACGCCGTGCTGATGCGCAAGGATCCGCCCTTCGACATGGAATACGTCACCAGCACGTGGCTGCTAGAGATTGCCGAGCGGCAGGGCGCACGCATCTTCAACAAGCCCCAGGCGATTCGGGATCACTCCGAGAAGCTGGCGATCGCCCAGTTCCGCGAGTTCACCGTGCCGACGATCGTGTCGCGCGATGCCAAGCGCCTGCGTGATTTTCATGCCGAGCAGGGCGACGTCATCTTCAAGCCGCTGGACGGCATGGGGGGCACGGGCATCTTCCGCGTCGGCCCGGACGGCATGAACCTGGGTGCCGTGATCGAGACACTGACCGACAACGGCGCGCGCACGATCATGGCCCAGCAGTACATCCCGGCCATCCGCGAGGGCGATAAGCGCATCCTGCTGATCGGCGGTTCGCCGGTGCCGCATTCCCTGGCGCGCGTGCCGATGGCTGGGGAGGTGCGCGGAAATCTGGCGGCTGGCGGCACGGGCCGCGCGCAGCCGCTGTCGGAGCGTGATCAGGTGATTGCACATGCACTTGCACCGGTGCTGTGGCAGCGCGGTCTGTTGCTCGTCGGCCTGGACGTCATCGGTGATTACCTCACCGAGGTGAACGTCACCAGCCCGACCTGCTTCCAGGAAATCACGCAGCAGACTGGCTTTAATGTCGCAGGGATGTTCATTGATGCGCTGGAGCGTGCGGTCGGTAAATCGAGCGTTTTAGGTCGCAAGCCGGCCTAGAACCCTGGCCTGGCCCCTCCCAGCGGGTGTCCTCCGCTCGGGGGAGTTCGGCCACATCGGCGCACGTTTGCGGCAAATGGCCCTGATACAATCGGATTCACACCGATTCGCTTTTCGATCATGGCAGGGATTCTGATCATCGCTCATGCGCCGCTGGCCAGCGCACTGCGCGATTGCGCTGCACACGTATATTGCGGCCAGCCTGAACGGCTGGATGCGATCGACGTCCTGCCCGATGCCGAGCCGGCCGCCGTGCTGGCCCAGGCGCGCGCCAAGCTTGCTGAGCTCATCGAGGGCAACGGCGCGCTGGTGCTCACCGACATCTTCGGCGCTACGCCCGCCAACATCGCTTCGCGCCTGGCCGACCCGGGCCGCGTGCGTGTGCTGGCCGGCGTGAACCTGCCGATGCTGGTACGCGCGATTTGTTATCGCACCGAAAAGCTGGATCAGCTTGCTGCCAAGGCCCTGGCCGGCGGCTCGCAAGGGGTGCTGCAGGTCGGCTCGACAGCCGTTCAGAATCAGGTTGCCAACCATCCGGACAAATATGCTGCAGAGGGATATCACCATCATCAATAAGCTCGGGCTGCATGCCCGCGCCTCCGCCAAACTCACGCAGCTCGCCAGCAAATTCGACAGTCAGATCAAGATGTCGCGCAACGGCCGCCAGGTCGATGCCAAGAGCATCATGGGCGTGATGATGCTGGCCGCCGGTATCGGCACGACGGTGTCGCTGGAGATCGAGGGCCCCGACGAGCAGGACGCCATGGACGGCCTGGTCGCGCTCATCAACGATCGCTTCGGCGAGGGTGAGTAAGCCCAGCGAATAAGCCCAGTCCAACCGCCGTTCTCAGCCAGCGCTTTCTATGCCCTTCACCCTGCACGGCATCCCGGTTTCGCGCGGCATTGCTATCGGCCGCGCCCACATGCTGGCGCGTGCGGCACTCGATGTGTCGCACTACCTCGTTGACGAAGACAAGCTTGATGCGGAAGTCGAGCGCCTGCGCAGTGCCCGCGCTACCGTGCGCGCGGAGCTGATCGCGCTCAAGGGGGACCTGCCTGCCGATGCGCCGGAAGAGATGGGCGCCTTCCTCGATGTGCACGCGATGATCCTCGATGACGCGCTGCTCTCACAGGTGCCCGAGACGCTGATTCATACGCGCCGCTACAACGCTGAGTGGGCGCTCACCACGCAGCTTGAAGAATTGATCCGCCAGTTTGGCGAAATCGAAGACGAGTACCTGCGCGAACGCAAGGCGGATATCGAGCAGGTAGTCGAACGGATCCTCAAGGTGCTGGCCGGCGCGCCGGCCCTGGCACCCGCGCCGGTAGCCGTCGGCTGCGACCCGGATGCCGGCATGATCGTCGTGGCACACGATATTGCGCCGGCCGACATGCTGCAGTTCCGCGGCCAGACCTTCGCCGGCTTCGTCACCGATCTGGGTGGGCGCACGTCGCATACCGCCATCGTGGCGCGCAGTCTGGATATTCCGGCAGCCGTGGGCGTGCACAACGCGAGCACGCTGATTCGCCAGGATGACGTCGTCATCATTGATGGCGACAACGGCATCGTGATCGTTGATCCGAATACCGCCATCCTCGAGGAATACCGCCACCGGCGCAGCGAAAGCGAACTGCAGAAAAAGCGCCTCGAACGCCTGCGACACACGCCCACCGTCACGCTCGACGGCACGCAGATCGATCTGCTGGCCAACATCGAGATGCCGGAAGACTCGGCCACGGCCGTCAAGGCGGGCGCCGTTGGCGTGGGCCTGTTCCGTTCCGAGTTCCTGTTCATGGGCCGGCGCGGCGCGTTGCCGGATGAGGAAGAGCAGTTCCTCGCGTATCGCACGGCGATCGAGTCGATGAAGGGCCTGCCGGTCACCATCCGCACGATCGACATCGGCGCCGACAAGCCGCTCGACATCCGCGACGATGTGTTCGAGACGGCGCCGAATCCAGCCCTTGGCCTGCGCGCGATTCGCTGGTCGTTGTCAGAACCGGCGATGTTCCTGACGCAATTGCGCGCGCTGCTGCGGGCGTCTGCGTTCGGGCCAGTGAAGATTCTCGTGCCGATGCTCGCGCATGCCCGCGAGATCGACCAGACGCTGGAGTTGCTTGAACGCGCCAAGGCGTCGCTCGATGAAGAGGGCGTGGCCTATGACCCGACCATCAAGGTTGGCGCCATGATCGAGATCCCGGCGGCGGTGCTCATCCTGCCGGTGTTCCTGCGCCGGATGGATTTCCTCTCGATCGGCACCAACGACCTGATCCAGTACACGTTGGCCATTGACCGCGCTGACAACGCGGTCGCGCATCTGTACGACCCGTTGCACCCGGCGGTGCTGCAGTTGATCGCGCGCACCATTCGCGAGGGGCACCAGGCTGGCAAGCCGGTGTCGGTGTGCGGCGAAATGGCCGGCGATGCCACCATGACGCGCCTGCTGCTCGGTATGGGGCTGACCGAGTTTTCGATGCATCCGTCGCAACTGCTGCGGGTCAAGCAGGAGATCCTGCGCTCGGATCGCCCGCGCTTGATGCGCGAGGTCGATCGCCTGCTGCAAAGCTGCGAACCGACCGAAATTCAGGATGCCCTCGGCGCGCTGGCTCGCGCCTGATCTGCCCGTCTTTTAGGCGCCGGCCGTTGCGCCGGCGCGTCGCCTTTCCAGGCAAAAATACCCATCTAAGTGATTGAAATTGCACGTCTTTCCGTGAAAAGACGACTGGTGTGCACCCGCATGTCCCTGTCCGCAAAATGAGGTCGAACAAGAATTGTTCTCATTACTATTCTCTGTTATTCTGGGTTTCACAGCGCGTTTTGAGTGCTGCGGAGGAACCCCCGTGTACGTCTGCATCTGCAACCAAGTGACCGACCGCGAAATCCATGGCGCCGCCCGTCTGGGCGTGTCGACGATGGATGAACTCGCCGAAACGCTCGGCGTGGGGACGTGCTGTGGACAATGCCGGGACTGCGCCAAGCAGGTGCTCGCCGAAGCCGTGAGCTGCATCCCCGTCGACCAAGTGTTGGGCCGCGCAAGTACGCATGCCATAATCGAGCGTCGCGACGAGCCCGTCGCCAACGACCAAGCCGTCCCGGCCAGCGCGTTGGCTGCCTGACTCCCCGTTTTTCCCCCGATCTGTTTTCGCCGCGATCTGCCGCCCGGGCGTTTAGCCTCGGCGGCATGTGTTGCTTCTTGGGTCAGGCTCAGGGCTCTCCTTGAGCGGACGCATGCGTGCGTCCATCACTGCAGTTGCAATTTGCTGGAGCCCCAAGCATGAAAGGCGATAAGAAGGTCATCCAATATCTGAACGCGCAGCTCAAGAACGAGCTGACGGCCATCAATCAGTACTTCCTCCACGCGCGCATGTACGGCCACTGGGGGCTCAAGCGCATTGGGGACCACGAATACAAGGAGTCGATCGGCGAGATGAAGCACGCCGATCGCCTGATCGAGCGCATCCTGATGCTCGACGGTCTGCCCAACCTGCAGGACCTCGGCAAAATCTTCATCGGCCAGGACACGAAGGAAATCATCGAGTGCGACCTGAAGCTCGAGCGCGCCGCGCACGGCACGGTGGTCGAGGGCATCGCGTACTGTGAATCGGTCAAGGACTACGTCAGCCGCGAAATCCTCGTCGACATCCTGGACGACACCGAGGAGCACATCGACTGGTTGGAAACGCAGTTGGAGCTGATCGACAAGGTTGGCATCCAGAACTACCTGCAATCGCAGATGGAGCCGGAGGGCGAGTAAGCCTCGTCAATGCAGTCGGAAAAAAAGAAGGAGGCCTTGGCCTCCTTTTTTGTTGCCAGGACTTGGGCGACTCAGTGAGTGCCGCCGCAGACTGGGCAAGACGGCTGGCGCGAAACGCGCATCGTCGTCCATTCCATCGATAGGCCGTCGAGCATCAACAGACGCCCCGCCAACGAACGGCCAATCCCGGCGACCAGCTTGAGCGCCTCAGCCGCCTGCACCGTGCCCACCATGCCGACCAGCGGCGAGAACACGCCCATCGTCGCGCAGGCGACTTCCGGCGCAGGCTCTTCGGGCGGGAACAGGCAAGCGTAGCAGGGGCCGCCGGCACGGCTGTCGAACACGCTGATCTGCCCATCGAAGCGGATTGCGGCGCCCGACACAAGCGGCACGCCGGCGCGCACGCACGCCAAGTTGGCGGCCTGGCGCGTGGCGAAGTTATCGGAGCAATCAAGGACGACGCTGACGCCATCGAGCAGCGCACCGATGGCATCGGTATCGAGTCGGCGCTGCACAGCATGCACGCGCACGTCCGGGTTCAGCCGCGCGATGGCCGCTCGCGCCGATTCCACCTTCGGCTGCCCGACCGATTCGGTGGTGTGGAGGATCTGGCGCTGCAGGTTGGTCAAGTCCACCGTATCGTCGTCGACGATGGTGAGTGTGCCTACGCCCGCAGCCGCCAAGTAGGGCAGGGCTGCTGCACCGAGCCCACCTGCACCGATCACCAGCGCATGGGCTTCAAGCAGGCGCGTCTGGCCTTCGATACCGATCTCGTCGAGCAGGATGTGGCGTGAGTAACGCAGCAGTTGTTCGTCGTTCATGGCGGTGCAATGAAAAAGGCCGTGCAGTGCACGGCCTTGTAAGTTTGCCAGTCTTGGCCGGAATGCGTATCAGCGGGCGCCGCTCGGCTCCGGCGCCGGAATCACGCCGCTGGCCGGAACGTTCGGCTTCGGCTCCGAAGCCGGTGCAGCCTTGCCCTTGGGCAGCTTGGCGGGATTGCTCGACTCCTTGGCTGCCGGCGACTTCACCGCCTTGTCCGGCACCGCGGCCGCAGCGGTTTCCAGCACTGACTTCGAACGCTTGACCGGCTGACCCTTCAGGTCGGCAATCGCTTGTTGCAGCATGAAGTCATCGGCCGAACCGAACTCGATCGGCTTCTTGTTGCGTTCCTTCTCGCGCTGCTCCGGCGTCTTCTTGGCGTTCTCTTCTTCCAGGCGGCGCAGCTCTTCAACGCGGCGCTTTTCGCGCTCGGTCATCTCGCTTTCTTCCGATTCCTGCTTGTTGTGCAGGTGGCGCTCGGTGTCGATCTCGCGGGTGATCAGCGCGTCGTCCGGGTCGCCATCCGGGTTCTGATCAACCGGGATGTCCGGGCGGATGCCCTTAGCCTGGATCGACTTGCCGGACGGCGTGTAGTAGTACGCAATCGTCAGCTTGATGCCGGTGTCGTTCGACAGTGGACGCACCGTCTGCACCGAGCCCTTGCCGAAGGTCGTCTTGCCCATCGTCTTGGCGCGGTGGTGATCCTGCAGGGCACCGGCCACGATTTCCGAGGCGGAAGCCGTGTAGGCGTTGGTCAGCACGATGATCGGCACCGTCTTGAACTCGGGGTCCAGACCGACCAGCGGATCGGAATCGAGATTGCTCAAGCGGTAGTTGGCGAAGCTCGTCTTGTACGTGCGCTTGGCATCCGGCACCTGGCCGTTGGTGGACACCACCGTCACGTCTGGCGGCAGGAACGCAGCCGACACGCCCACAGCAGCTTGCAGCACGCCACCGCCGTTGTTGCGCAGATCCAGGATCAGGCCCTTGAGGTGGCCATCCTGCTTAGCCAAATCGTTCAGCTTCTTGGCCAGGTCCGGCACGGTGCGTTCCTGGAAGCTGGTGATGCGCACCCAGGCGATGCCGTTGTCCAGCATCTTGGCCTTGACCGACTGCACTTGAATCTCAGCGCGGGTGATCGTCAGCGGGAAGGTGCGCTCTTCCTTCTTGCGGTAGATGGTGAGCGTGACCTTGGTGCCCGGCGCGCCGCGCATGCGCTTGACGGCCTGCTCCAGCGGCATGCCGCGCACGGGCTTGTCGTCGATACGGGTAATCAGGTCGCCCGGTTGCACACCGGCGCGGAACGCTGGGGTGTCTTCGATCGGGTTGATGACCTTGACCAGGCCTTCTTCCTGGGAAATCTCGATACCCAAGCCGGCGAAGCGGCCTTGGGTGCCTTCTTGCAGCTCCTGGAAGTCCTTCTTGTCCAGGTAGGCCGAATGCGGGTCGAGGCTGGCGACCATGCCCTTGATGGCTTCGGTCAGCAGCTTGTCGTCATCCACGGGCTCGACGTATTCGCGCTTGATCTGGCCAAAGATGTCAGACATCAGGCGGAGCTTTTCCAGCGGAAGCGGCCCGACCGTCGCGTTTTGCGCGGTGGCGGAGAGCTGGAGCGTCGCCAGCACCCCGGTGACGAGGCCGATGGCGATCAAGCTGATGTTCTTGAGCGAAGTTCGCATGTGTCGAGCGTGGACGTGGGAACAGTAGATAAACATGGCCCGGGGTGGCGAATGCGCATCCCGGGTTACAGGCTTCGACAGTATAAAGGCGTTGAGGTGCCTCGCGTCTTGTTACGCCTTATTTAGACTTGCCTTGGCTGGCCACCGCCGCGAGCGACGCGGCAATCGCTTCCTGGTCGCCCAGGTAGTAGTGGCGGATCGGCTTGAGGTTGGCGTCCAGCTCATACACAAGCGGCGTGCCATTGGGGATGTTCAGACCGACGATGTCGGCGTCGGAGATACCGTCTAGGTACTTCACCAGGGCGCGGATGCTGTTGCCGTGCGCGGCGATGACGACGCGCTTGCCGCTCTGGATGGCGGGCGCAATCGACTCTTCCCACAGCGGCATCACGCGGGCGACGGTGTCCTTCAGGCATTCGGTCAGGGGCACTTGCTCGCGGGTGAGGCCGGCGTAGCGCGGGTTGCCGAAGGCGTCGTTGTCGGCGCCGGGTTCGAGGGCAGGCGGCGGCGTGTCGTAGCTGCGGCGCCAGACCAGGACTTGCTCGTCGCCATACTGTGCGGCGGTCTCGGCCTTGTTCAGACCCGACAGCGCGCCGTAGTGGCGCTCGTTCAGGCGCCATTCGTTGCGGGTCGGGATCCACATCAGGTCCATTTCGTCCTGCACGTGCCACAGCGTGCGGATCGCGCGCTTGAGCACCGAGGTGTAGGCCAGATCAAAGGTGAAGCCGGCTTCGCGCAGCAGTTTGCCGCCTTGGCGGGCCTGGGCGACGCCGGTGTCGGTCAGGTTGACATCGACCCAGCCGGTGAAGCGGTTCTCCAGATTCCACGTCGATTCGCCGTGGCGGATGAGGACGAGCTTGTGCATGACTGCCATGATGAGAAGTGAGAAAACCTGCACGCGGCCATTCATCGTTCGGCCGCTGAAACCGGCTATTTTATAATGCCGCGGGCGCCGGGCCCCCGAACCGTTCGAATGATGCCCGCCAGACTCATCCAGGAAACCGATACCGTGAAGTTCTTCGCCGATTACAACAACCTCGCACTGCTTGCTGTCGCCATCGTTTCGGGCGGTTTGCTGGTCTGGTCGTCCATCCAGCGCCGTATTGCCGGCGGGGGTGGCGCCAAGGTGAGTGCCTCCGTCGCAACCCAACTCATCAACCGTCGCAATGCCGTGGTGGTGGATGTGCGTGAAAGCGGTGAATACGCGACCGGCCATCTGCCGCAAGCCAAGCATGCGCCGCTCGGCGAACTGGAAGGCAAGGCGGCCGGCCTTGCAAAGAACAAAGAGACCCCCATCATCCTCGTATGCCAGACCGGCCAGCGCGCCGGGCGGGCGCAAGCAGTGTTGAAGCAGGCCGGTTACAGTGAGGTCTATTCGCTCGAGGGCGGATTGGCCGCCTGGCAGCAGGCAGGCCTTCCGGTCGTCAAATAAAGAAACGAGGTTTGAAGTTATGGCGCACGTGGTCATGTACAGCACCACCGTCTGCCCGTATTGCGTGGCAGCGGAACGACTCCTGAAGCAGCGCGGTGTCGAGCAGATCGAGAAGATCCTGATCGACCGCGAACCCGGCAGGCGCGAAGAGATGATGACGCGCACGAACCGCCGCACCGTGCCGCAGATCTACATCGACGATCGCCATATCGGCGGCTTTGATGATCTGTCTGCACTGGATCGCGAAGGTGGTCTCGTGCCGTTGCTCGCTGCCTGATCTGGCGACCTGCGCGCCACACGAAAACGCCCGGCTTTGACCGGGCGTTGCACTTTTGGGCCCGCTCTCATTGTTGGGCCCTTTGCGTCATGTACCATACGCGTCTTGCGCGCGGGACAGACCGCCGCGCACTGACCACATCTCTATCTGAAGGCGAGTCATGAGCGACCAGCAACAACAGCAACCAGGCCAGGACGGCCAGCCGTTCTTCAACATTCAGCGCGTGTACCTGAAGGACCTGTCGCTGGAACAGCCGAATTCGCCGCACATCTTCCTCGAGCAAGAACAACCGACGGTGGAAGTGCAGGTGGACGTGTCGGCTTCGCAACTGGCCGAGGGCGTGTTTGAAGTGGTCGTCATCGGCACGGTCACGACCAAGGTCAAGGACAAGGTGGCCTTCCTAGTGGAAGCCAAGCAAGCCGGTATCTTCGATATCCGCAATGTGCCGGCCGAGCAGATGGACCCGCTGTTGGGCATCGCCTGCCCGACGATCGTGTACCCGTACCTGCGCTCGAACATTGCCGACACCATCGGCCGCGCTGGCTTCCAACCGATCCACCTGGCCGAGATCAACTTCCAGGCGCTGTACGAGCAGCGTCTGGCTGCCGCCATGGAAGAGGCGCAAGCCGCTGGTGGTAACGCTGGTCTGGTGATGCCGGACGGCTCGAAGGCCACGCACTAAACACGAGGCGCACCGCGCCAGAAGCCCGCGCTGGCCACATGCTCGCGCGGGCTTTTTTTGTCTGACCGATTGAGACTCAAGCGCATGCGAATTTCCGTTCTCGGCGCTGGCGCCTGGGGCACTGCCCTGGCCAGCCATGCCGCGCAATCGCACGATGTCGTGCTGTGGGGGCGTGACGCCAGCCTTGTTGCGCAGATGGCGGCCACGCACATCAATGCCACCTATCTGCCGGGCACTGCTTTGCAGCCATCGCTGCAATTCAACGGTGACTTGCAAGCCGCGCTCGACCATGCGGCGGGCGACGATGCACTGGCCGTCATTGCCTCGCCGGTTGCGGGGCTGGCGGACCTGACCCGTGTGATTGCAGCGCACGGCACTGTGCGCAACGTGATCTGGCTGTGCAAGGGTTTTGACCCGCAGACCAGCGCGCTGCCGCACGCCATCGTCGCCGATGTGCTTCAACAGACGGGCCGCACGGATCTGGCGGTGGGGGTGCTCTCCGGCCCCAGTTTCGCCAAGGAAGTCGCGCAGGGTTTGCCGTGCGCCATGACGGTTGCATCGACCAGCGACGCGTTGTGCAAGCTCACGCAGCAGGGCTTTCATCACCATGCGATGCGCGTGTATGGCAGCGATGACCTGGTCGGCGTGGAAGTGGGGGGCGCGGTCAAGAACGTGCTGGCCATTGCGACGGGCGCGGCGGATGGCCTGGGTCTTGGCCTGAACGCCCGCGCTGCGCTGGTCACGCGCGGGCTGGCCGAGATGACCCGCCTGGGCTTGGCGCTCGGCGGCCGCCCGGAGACGTTCATGGGCCTGACGGGCATGGGCGATCTGCTGCTGACCGCCACCGGCGATCTGTCACGCAACCGCACCGTGGGCATGCAGCTCGCGCAGGGCCGCACGCTCGACGACATCCTCCATAGCCTTGGCCATGTCGCAGAAGGCGTGCGTTGCGCGCGGGCCGTTGCCGCGTTGGCACGCGCCAAGGGCGTGGATATGCCCATCACCTTTACGGTGTGCGAAGTCCTGTTTGACGGACTTGCACCGGCGCGCGCGGTGGAGCGCCTGTTGCAGCGCGACGCCAAGTCGGAGTCCGCACGCTAAATCGGTTGGGATGGGGGGAGGGCGGTGCGCTCAGGCGCCGCCCGCGAACCCGTTCTGCCGCCACGCTTCAAATACGACCACCGCCACGGTGTTCGACAGATTCAGGCTGCGATTGTTGGGCCGCATGGGCAGGCGAATCCGCTGCGAGGTCGGGAACCATTCGCGGCGTTCTTCCGATAATCCCCGCGTTTCCGAACCAAACACAAACCAGTCGCCCGGCTGGAACGCCATGCTGGCAAACGGCGTGGAGCCGCGTGTGGTGAGCGCGAACATGCGCGTGGGGTCGGGCTGCGCATCACGCAGGAAGGCATCCCAATCCGCATGCACGCGCATCGTCGCGTATTCGTGATAGTCGAGCCCCGCGCGGCGCATGCGGGCGTCTTCGAGCGGAAAACCCAATGGTTCGATCAGGTGCAATTGCGCGCCCGTGTTGGCGCACAGGCGGATCACATTGCCGGTGTTGGGCGGGATTTCGGGCTCGACGAGGACGACGTTGAACATGGCGGTGGCGAGAGAATGTCGGCGGCGAGCTTATCTACATTGCACGGGGTTGTCATCCCGCCACAGCAGTTGATCGGTGATGCGGCGGAATGTCGCATAAGCACGTGATCAGGGCGTGCGCAAGGCGACCACGTTGGTGATGCGCGCCGCGCCCGCGCGCTTGAGTTGCGTGGCGACTTCGCCGAGCGTGGTGCCGGTGGTCATCACATCGTCAACGAGACCGACGTGGCGCCCGGCGATGCTAGGAGCGTCCGCCACCGCAAAGGCGCCATGCAGGTTGGCGAGGCGTTCGGCGCGGTCCAGCGTTGCCTGGGCGGGGTTGTCGCGCACGCGGCGCAGTCCGTCGGCTTGCGCGGGAATGCCAAGCTGTCTGCCCAACCGGCGGGCAATCTCCCAGGCCTGGTTGTAGCCGCGCGAGCGCAGGCGCGTGGCGGAAAGCGGCACGGGCAGCAGCAGGTCGGGCAATCCGCTGGGCGCGGTGCGTAGCGCATCGCCCAAGCGCTCGGCCAACCAGGCCGCCAGCGGCAATTGGCCCCGAAACTTCAATCCTGTGACGATGTGGTCGAGCGGCCAGACGTAGTCGGCAATGACCACGGTGGCGTCGTAGTCGGGCGGCCCGGCCAGGCAAGCGGGGCAATGCCGCGCGCGATGGTGCGCCTTCAGCAGGATGGCGCACTGGACGCATCGCCGCTGATGCAGTAACGGGCTGAGATCGCCCATGCAGCCGGCGCACACCAGATCCCGCTGCACCGCGCCGCAGATCGCGCAGGCACACGGCAACAGTTGCCGCAAGCCGGCGCGGAACCACGTACGCAAGAGAGGTCGGTGCATGGAAAAAGCCGCTATCCAAGCCGATTTCCGGCCTGAACACCATCGGACAACGCCCTGAACAGCCGGCCGGTATACTTGTTGGCCGCTGTTCCAGCCCTGTCTTGCTGATGTCCGATCCCATCCTTGCCCGTCCTGCCGCTTTGCGGCGCGCTTTCGACCGCCGCGCCGCGCGCTTTGCCGATGCAGATTTTCTGCTGCGCGAAGTCGGGGCACGGATGCAAGACCGGCTCTCCTACATCAAGCTGGCGCCCACGCGCGCGGCGGACCTCGGGTGTGGCCTCGGACAAGGCTTGGCGGTGCTGCGCGCGCAGTATCCCGACGCGCAGATCTGCGGCGTGGACTGGTCGGCCGCCATGCTGGCGCGGGCGCAGCAACTCGACCCGCAGCGTACCGACGCCGGTTGGCTTGGACGGTTGCTCAGGAAACGCCCCGTCTTCGATTTTGCGCAGGCGGATTTCCGCGCGCTGCCGTTTGCCAATGGCACGTTTGACCTGCTGTGGTCCAACCTGGCGCTGCATTGGGACCCCGCTCCGCACGCCATCTTCCCGGAATGGCATCGCATTACCACCGAGGGCGGCCTGTTGATGTTCAGCCTGTTCGGCCCGGACACCCTGCGCGAACTGCGCAGCGCCCTGGCCGGCATCGACTCGGGCGTCCATACCCTGCGCTTTGTCGACATGCACGACATTGGCGACATGCTGGTGCACAGCCGCTGGTCCACGCCCGTGATGGATATGGAGCAGCTCACCATCACCTACGAGACCCCGCAGGCGCTGCTGGCCGATGTGCATTTGCTGGGCGGTATGGCCGGCCTGACCGACGGCGAAGGCCGCAGCTTGGCTGGCGCCGGCCTGCACACGCCGCGCTGGCGCCAGCACCTGATCGATGCACTCGACGCGCAGCGCAATGCCGACGGCCTGATTCCGCTCACGTTCGAGGTCGTCTACGGTCACGCGTGGAAGCTCGCGCCCAACCCGCGACAGGCGCTCGACGAGCAAGGGCGAGCCATGATCCCCGTGGACCAGATCGGCCGCAAACCGCGCGCCTGAGACCCATTCCGGTGCATCAACGGTATTGACTGAACCTTGTCAAGCCGGGACTTGCATAAAGGCGCTTTGCCTTGTTTGGGGTCAAATGCAGCCATATACTGTGCCGGTTTGTCGCAGCAGTCCCCAAAGGCCTATCCCGTTTTTGTCGCGGGCGAACCGATCGGGTATGCATCCGAGGCAGGAGTGGTTCAGTGCATGACACAAGCGAATGTATGCGTTGAGTCTGCGCTCCAGCCAGCGTGCGGCGCCTCCACCATCCCGGAATCGCCGCGGAAGAACTGGCTGATGAAGCGAAACTGCTCGCTTTCACCTCGCCAGCTTGGCTGGTTCACCCTCTCGATTGTCATTCTCCCGTTCGCGATCGCTTCGTTCTTTGCATGGCAGGGGGCGTGGTTCGTGCTGCCGTTCTCCGGTCTGGAGGTCGCGGCCCTGGCGTGGGCGTTGCTGTACCATGCCCGGCACGCCGCTGATTACGAGAACATCTGGCTGGACTCGGATGCGCTGGTGGTTGAGCAGGTCTGTGCCAGCCGGCAGGTACGCCACGTGTTCAACCCACGCTGGGTGCGTGTGGCGCTGGAGGGGCCGCAGCGAGAGCAGGTCGCGCTGTGTTCGAGCGGACGTGTCGTGCGAGTGGGCAGATTTCTTGACCCGGCTGGCCGGCGGCGTTTCGCAGATGAGCTTTCCCGGTGTTTGGAGCTTGGGTCGCCACCCCAGGCTCCGTGAGCCTCGCACCGGGGCAGAGTGGAATCTGTAAATTGTGGGACAACCAAAAATGAAAATGTTGAATAAGACATTGGCAGGTTTGCTGGCGGCAGGTTCTCTCCTCGCCCTCAGTCAGACGGCCCAGGCAGTGGAAGACATGCCGGGCGGCCCCGCAGTACGCCAACTGAATCTCGCGCCTCCGGTCACCAAGATCGCCGCTGAGATCCACTGGCTGCACTGGATGATGCTGGTCATCTGTATCGTGATCTTCATCGGTGTGTTCGGGGTGATGTTCTACTCCATTTTCAAGCACCGTAAGTCGGTCGGCCACAAGCCGGCGACGTTCCACGAAAGCACCACGGTTGAAATCATCTGGACCATCGTGCCGTTCCTGATCGTGATCGGGATGGCGCTGCCGGCCACCAAGGCCGTGGTCGCCATGAAGGACACCACCAATTCCGACCTCACCGTCAAAGCCACCGGCTACCAGTGGAAGTGGGGTTACGACTACCTGAAGGGCGAGGGCGAGGGCATCTCGTTCTTCTCCACGCTCACCACCCCGCGTGACCAGATCAACAACCAGGCGCCCAAGAGCGAGACCTACCTGATCGAGGTCGACAACGAACTCGTCGTGCCGGTCAACCGCAAGGTCCGCATCGTCACCACGGCCAACGACGTAATCCACTCGTGGATGATCCCCGCGTTTGGCGTGAAGCAGGATGCGATTCCGGGCTTCGTGCGCGACACGTGGTTCAAGGCTGAGAAGGTCGGCGTGTACCGCGGCCAGTGCGCTGAACTCTGCGGTAAGGAACATGCGTTTATGCCGATCGTCGTGCGCGTGGTTTCGCAGGACGACTACACCAAGTGGGTCGACGGCAAGAAGAAGGAAATGGCCGCCAAGGCCGATGATCCGACCAAGACCTACACGCTGGATGAACTGAAGTCGCGCGGCGAGAAGGTCTACGCCGCCAACTGCGCGGTTTGCCACCAACCGAACGGCAAGGGCGGCGGTCCGTTCCCGGCGCTCGACGGTTCGAAGATCGCCAACGGCCCGCTGGCCGACCACGTTGGCATCGTGCTGCACGGCAAGGCTGCAATGCCGCCCTGGGCCTCGGCGCTCAACGATGTGGAAATCGCTGCCGTCGTCACGTATGAGCGGAACAACTGGGGCAACCATACCGGTGACCTGCTGCAGCCGTCGCAAGTGAAGGACGCGCGTGGCGGCAAGATGCCTGAAGGTGGCGCCAAGACTGCCGCCACGCAAGCCCCTGGCAACGCTAGCTGATTGATCGTCTGCGTGACGAAAAAAACCAAGGAGTTCGTTGATGAGCACCGCTGTTACGCACCCGCAAGATCACGCGCACGGTCATGGAGACGACCACGCGCACGACCATCCGCACGGCTGGCGCCGTTGGCTGTTTGCGACCAACCATAAGGACATTGGTACGCTGTACCTGCTGTTCTCGTTCATGATGCTGCTCTCGGGCGGCACGCTGGCACTGCTGATTCGTCTGGAACTCTTCCAGCCGGGCCTGCAGTTCTTCCATCCCGAACTCTTCAACCAGTTCACCACGCTGCACGGCCTGATCATGGTGTTCGGCGCGATCATGCCGGCCTTCGTGGGCTTCGCGAACTGGATGATCCCGCTGCAGGTCGGTGCCTCCGACATGGCCTTCGCGCGGATGAACAACTTCAGCTTCTGGCTGCTGCCGCCGGCTGCCATTCTGCTGGTGGGTTCGTTCTTCGCGCCGGGCGGCGCTACGGCTGCAGGCTGGACGCTCTACGCGCCGCTGTCGGTGCAGATGGGCCCGGGCATGGACATGGCGATCTTCGCGGTGCACATCATGGGTGCCTCGTCGATCATGGGCGCGATCAACATCATCGTGACCATCCTGAACATGCGCGCGCCCGGCATGACGCTGATGAAGATGCCGATGTTCTGCTGGACGTGGCTGATTACCGCGTACCTGCTGATCGCTGTGATGCCGGTGCTGGCAGGCGCGATCACCATGGTGCTGACCGACCGCCATTTCGGTACGAGCTTCTTCTCGGCCGCCGGCGGTGGTGACCCGGTGATGTACCAGCACATCTTCTGGTTCTTCGGGCACCCCGAGGTGTACATCATGATCTTGCCGGCGTTCGGTATCGTCAGCCAGATCGTGCCGGCCTTCGCGCGCAAGCCGCTGTTTGGCTACAGCTCGATGGTGTACGCCACGGCGTCGATCGCCATCCTGTCGTTCATCGTGTGGGCGCACCACATGTTCACGACCGGTATGCCCGTCACCGGCCAGCTGTTCTTCATGTACGCGACGATGCTGATCGCGGTGCCGACCGGCGTGAAGATCTTCAACTGGGTGGCCACGATGTGGCGCGGCTCGATGACGTTCGAGACGCCCATGCTGTTTGCGATCGGCTTCATCTTCGTGTTCACAGTGGGTGGCTTCACGGGGCTGATCCTGGCCGTGGCCCCGATCGACATCCAGTTGCAGGACACCTACTACGTGGTGGCGCACTTCCACTACGTGCTGGTGGCCGGTTCGCTGTTCGCACTGTTCGCGGGCTTCTACTACTGGGGCCCGAAGTGGTCGGGCTACATGTACAGCGAGACGCGCGGCAAGATCCACTTCTGGGGTTCGATGATCACCTTCAACCTCACGTTCTTCCCGATGCACTTCCTGGGCCTGGCCGGCATGCCGCGCCGCTATGCGGACTACCCGCAGCAGTTTGCCGATTTCAATGCGATCGCGTCGATCGGTGCACTGGGCTTTGGCCTGATGCAGGTGTATTTCTTCTTCTTCGTGGTACTGCCGTCGTACCGCGGTGGTGAAAAGGCCGCCGATAAGCCGTGGGAGGGTGCGGAAGGCCTGGAGTGGACCGTGCCGTCGCCGGCGCCGTTCCACACCTTTGAAGAACCGCCGCACGTGAAGTAATGCAGGTGTCGGGAGGCTGGTCAGTGCCGGCCTCGCCATCTTCCGGACAACGATGTCGAATCCAGAAAAAAGCCCAACGCCCGAGCAACGCGCTGCAAACCGTCGCCTGGCATTCATCCTTGGCACCATCGCGTTGGTTTTCTTTCTGGGTGTGATCTTCAAGCGCGTGGTGTTTGGCGGTTAGCCGGCACGTGGCCGCTGAACCAAGACTGCATATGAGCCAGGCACCAAACCCCAACGAAAAGATCATCGAACGCGGGCTGAACCGCTCCATGCTCGGCAAGCTGGCCGTCGTGGTCGTGATGATGTTCGGGTTTGGCTACGCGCTGGTGCCGCTGTACAAAAAGATCTGCGAAGTCACCAACATCAACGTGCTGAACACGCGCGATGAGGACGGTGGCGCGCTGCGCAACTCGCAGGTCGACAAGACGCGCACGATTACGGTGGAATTCGATTCGAACAGCCAGGGGCCGTTCCGCTTCCGCCCGGTCAAGAACAGCATGGAAGTCCACCCCGGTGAGATCAGCCAGATCGTCTACGAGGTGGTGAACAAAGAGGGGCGCACGGTGGAGGCGCAGGCCATCCCGAGTTACGCGCCCAAGCAGGCAACCGAGTTCTTCAAGAAGATCGAGTGCTTCTGTTTCAAGCAGCAGACGCTGACGGCCAATGAATCCCGTGAGATGCCGGTGGTGTTTGTGATTGATCCGGATCTTCCCAAGGACGTGAAGACGATCACCTTGTCCTACACTTTCTTTGAAATCCACGCACCGGCGGCCATTACGCCAACGATGCCAACGAAAGGAACGTAAGGGAACGTGAGGACATGGACGACCTGAAGGAAGCGACCAAGCGACGCGCATCATTCGCGCAGACGATGAAGGCTGTGTTCTGGTCGTTCTTCGGGGTGCGCAAAGGCCGTGATCATGATCAGGACATGGCGCAGTTGAACCCGGTGCACGTAATTATCGCGGGCGTGTTGGCGGCGGTGCTGTTTGTCATCACGCTATTGCTGATCGTGCGCACAGTGGTGGGTTAGAAGGTTGAGGAGACGGCCTACGCAGTCGGCAGGGATAGGCCGGGCAACACCAGAGTGGATTCTTAAAAAAAACAGAGCTGGAGAAAAACAGATGAGTGCGAATCGAGCGAATGCTCCGTACTACTTCGTGCCTGGGCCGTCGCGGCATCCGATTTCGGCTTCCATCGGTCTGCTGATCGTGCTGCTGAGCTCAGCGGCGTGGGTGAACGCGCAGCCGTGGGCGCCGTGGACGTTCCTGGTCGGCCTAGTGTGGTTCCTCTTTGTGTTGCGCGCGTGGTTCGCTGATGCCATCTCCGAATCCGAGGGTGGCAAGTACGGCGACCGTGTCGACGCCTCGTTCCGCTGGTCGATGAGCTGGTTCATCTTCTCGGAAGTGATGTTCTTCGCGGCGTTCTTCGGCGCGCTGTTCTATGCCCGCACCATCGCCATGCCGTGGCTGGGTGATCTGAACAACAAGCTGCTGTGGCCCGACTTCAACGCGCTGTGGCCGAACGCCGGCCCGGCCGGCACGGTGTCGCCGTTCACGACGATGGGGCCGTGGCCGATTCCGACCATCAACACGGCGCTGCTGCTGACTTCCGGTGTGACGCTCACGTGGGCGCACCATGCGCTGCGTGAAGGCAAGCGCGCGCAGGTCATCCAGGGCCTGCTGCTGACGATCATCCTGGGCTTCACGTTCATGGGCTTCCAGGCGTTCGAATACATTCACGCGTATCACGAACTGAACCTGAAGCTGACGTCCGGCATCTACGGTTCGACGTTCTTCCTGCTGACGGGCTTCCACGGCTTCCACGTGACCATGGGTGCGATCATGCTGTCGGTGGTGCTGGGCCGCGTGATCAAGGGACACTTCACGCCGGAACACCACTTCGCGTTTGAAGGCGCCGCGTGGTACTGGCACTTCGTGGACGTCGTTTGGTTGGGCCTGTACGTGGTGGTGTACTGGCTTTAAAGGGTTCGGCGGGGCGACGTGCGCGTCGCCTGCGATTCACCAATGCCGCAGACGGGACACCGCTGCGGCGTTTTCGTTTTAGCGGCGCCTTTCGTGGCGCATTTAGTGGCGCTTATTGGCCCATGGGGATGCCGGTGCTATGAATCCACCCCAGCCGGTTCGCCACCAGAATGAAGATGAACAGCGCAATCGAAAAGCCCACGCGGAACATCAGCGAGCGGACGGTGCGGTTGCTGTGGCCCTTGTCGCGCATCAGGAAGAACAAGGCGGAAGCAAGGCTGCCGAGGATCAGCAGAAACGCAATGGCAACGACGATGCGCATGGAGTTGGAAGGGTTGGAAATGGGTGTCGAGGATTATCTTACCGGGTTGCTGGGTGGATGGGTGCAATGACCGTGCGTGTACCGATGCGGCAGTGGTTTGCCCCCGTGCCGATGCTGGCGGGTGTGGCGCTGATTGCGCTGACGTGTTCGCTGGGCCGCTGGCAACTGTCGCGCGCGCAGGAGCGTATGGACAGGCAGGCGCGCATTGAAGCGCTGCAGAATGCGCCCGCGCAACACATCACCGCGCAGCCCGTGGCGGCCGATGCGGTGCTGTATCGGCCTGTGTTGTTGCGCGGCACGTTTGACGTGGCGCATACGGTGTTGCTCGAGAATCGCCCGCACGTGACGCATGGCGTTTCACAGCCGGGCTTCGAAGTGCTGATCCCATTGGTGCTGGAAGGGGCAGGTGGACCGGTGGGGCCACATGCGGTTTTGGTCAACCGGGGCTGGCTGCCGCGCGATCCGATGGACCGCACACGCATCGCGCCGTACACCACGCCGGCGGGCGTTGTGCAGGTCGAAGGCATGGCCGTGCCCCATGCGAGCCGCGTCTTCAGCTTGGGCTCGAAGAACGGCGCAGGTGAAGTCGGCCAGCGACTTAGGCAGAATATCGACCTCGACGCGTTCTCGCACGAAATCGGCGTTCCGCTCCAACCGTTTGTGGTCGAGCAGGAATCCGACGTGCAAGACGGCCTGGCGCGCGATTGGCCGCGCGCAGACTTGGGCGCCGACCGGAATTACGGTTACGCATTCCAGTGGTTTGCGATGGCGGCAGCGGTGCTGGCGCTGATGGTCTTCTACAGTGTGCGACGTTATCGTCGCTTGGCGGCTGCCTCGGGGCCCGTCTGAAAACGAACTCACGTTGCGGCTTAGTGCCGCAGCGACATGCATTAAGGATCACATGGTGAATCAGGAGTCCACACCCGGCGCGCCTGGCGCGATTGCGGTGTCTGAAGACCCGCGCATCGACGCGCGGACGCGCCGCGGCCGCTTGATGATGCTGTTCCTGCTGCTGGTGTGCGCCTCTCCGGTGATCGCGTCCTACCTTGCCTATTACGTCTTCACGCCGGCCGGTGGCAAGGCAGCGTATGGCGCGCTAGTCGATCCGCAGCGGCCGATTCCCACCGGCCTGATGGTGCAAGACGAGCACGGCGCTGAAGTCCCGCTCGCCAGTCTCAAGGGCAAGTGGCTGCTGGTCTCGGTGGATGGCAGCGCTTGCGACGACAACTGCGCGCGGAAGCTTTTCACCATGCGCCAGTTGCGTATTGGTCAGGGTCCGGACCGCGACCGCATCGTCCCCGTGTGGCTGGTCACCGACCGCGGCCAGATCGACTCCCGCTTGATCAAGGCCTATAACGATGATTACGCCGCCGTGCGCTTCCTGCACGCACCGGAACTGCCGAAGGATTGGCTGGCCGACGGCAAGACGCTGCCGGCCGACCATCTTTTCCTAGTGGATCCACTTGGCAACCTGATGATGCAGTTCCCGAAAGACCCCGACCCGAAGAAGGTGCGCGGGGACATGACGCGACTGCTGAAGTACTCGCGCATCGGATAAGCCATGCTGCTGCAACTTGCTTCCATCGGCATCCTCATTGCGCTGATCCCGCTGGGCTACGTGCTGGTCAAGGGGGATCGCAACAAGTACCGCAAGCTGGTGTGGATCACGGCGTTCCTGACGTTGGATCTCATCATGTTCGGCAGTTTTACGCGCCTGACGGATTCCGGCCTCGGGTGCCCGGACTGGCCCGGCTGCTACGGCACGTCCAATCCGTTCCATGCAAGCGACGACATCCACGCCGCGCAGGCCGCGATGCCCAGCGGCCCCGTCACGTGGATGAAGGCGTGGATCGAGATGACGCACCGCTATTTCGCGATGGCGGTGGGCGTGCTGATCATCACGCTGGTGGTGGTGGCGTGGGTCAAGCGCCGTGAACTCAAGCAATCTCCGTGGTATGCGACGGCCGTGCTGGCGCTGGTGTGCGTGCAGGGCGCGTTCGGTAAATGGACTGTCACGCTCAAGCTGCAGCCATCGATTGTGGTGACGCACTTGCTGCTCGGCATGTCGCTGCTGGCGGCATTGATCTGGCTCGGCGGCAAGAACGATGCGCCGCGCTTTGTCGATAGTCGTGGCGCATCGCTGCGCGTGCCGGCCGCGATCGGGCTAGTGTTACTGGTTGCACAGATCGCACTGGGCGGCTGGGTCAGCACCAACTACGCCGTGCTCGCCTGCACCGACTTCCCGCTCTGCAACGGCCAGTGGGTCCCGGCGATGGACTTTGCACATGGCTTTACGTTCTGGCGTGAGCTCGGCCGTACGGCGGGTGGCGATTTCATTTCGCATGACGCGCTGGTCGCGATCCACTGGACGCACCGCGTGTTCGCCGTGGTCGTGCTGAGCTATCTGGCTTGGTTGGGCGTGCGCGCACGTCGCATTGACGGCATTGGCCGCGTGGCGACCGCGCTGCTGATTGTGCTGGCCGTGCAGCTGGCGACCGGCTTCTCGAATATCGTGCTCGGCTGGCCGTTGCTGGCCGCCGTGGCGCACAACGGCGGGGCAGCGGTGCTGCTGTTGCTGATGGTGCGTTTGCATTACCTGATCGGGCTCGCGCAGGCGCGTGCGCCGATCTCTGCGGCTGTGGCCGCTGTCTGACTGATTTCTATGAATACCGTGGCAACCCCAACAACTTCCACTCAACTCCCCGGCTGGCGACACACCGCATCGCAGTATGCGGCGCTCACCAAGCCGCGCGTGACGCAGCTTGCCGTGTTCTGCGCCGTGATCGGCATGTTCCTGGCCACGCCGGGCATGGTGCCGTGGCCGGTGCTGATCGGCGGCGCGGTCGGCATCTGGCTGTTTGCCGGTGCGGCCTTTGCCATCAACTGCCTTGTCGAACGCAAGATCGACGCGATGATGCGCCGCACGGCCTGGCGCCCGTCGGCCAGCGGCGAGTTGGGCACGCGCCAGATCCTGCTGTTCTCGCTGGTGCTGGGCGGCGCCGGCATGTGGACGCTGCACGTGTTCGCCAACGACCTGACGATGTGGCTGACCTTCGCCACCTTCATCGGTTACGCCATCATCTACACGCTGCTGCTCAAGCCGGCCACGCCGCAAAATATCGTGATCGGCGGACTGTCGGGCGCGATGCCACCGGCGCTGGGTTGGGCCGCCGTCGCCAACAGCGTCCCGGCCGAGGCGTGGATCCTGGTCCTCATCATCTTCACCTGGACGCCGCCGCACTTCTGGGCGCTCGCGCTGTACCGCCGTGCCGATTACGCCAAGTCCGGCCTGCCAATGCTGCCGATCACGCACGGTGAGAAATACACGCTGCTGCACATCCTGCTGTACACGCTGATCATGATTGCCGCGACCATCCTGCCGTTCGTGTACGGCATGAGCGGCGTCATCTATCTGGCGACGGCGCTGGTGCTCGGCTTCGGCTTTCTTGCCTATGCGTGGCGCATGTATCGCAACTACTCCGACGCGCTGGCGCAGAAGACTTTCCGCTACTCGATCGTGTATCTGTCGATTCTGTTTGCGGCGCTGCTGGTGGACCACTACTTCAAGTTCGGCCCGTCGCTGACCCAAGGCGCGGCGCTGTAACGCCGTGCGGGGCGTGCGCCGTTGGCGTTACCCTAAGCGGTCTGCTCTCAACACGATGACCATGCTCTCCTTCCGACACTTCCGCGCCGTGCTGTTCGCCGCGCTGGCCGCCACCGTGCTGGCGCTCGCGGCATGCAGCGACAAGCCCGCGTTCAAGAACCTCGACATCACCGGCTCCAAGAGCTTCGGCACCGATTTCTCGCTTGTTGACCACACAGGCAAGCGCCGCACGCTGGAAGACTTCCGTGGCAAGGTTGTCGTGATGTTCTTCGGCTACACGCATTGCCCGGACGTCTGCCCGACCACGCTGGCCGAACTGCGCGCCGTGATGGACACCCTCGGCAAGGAAGCCGACCGCGTGCAGGTGTTGTTCGTCACGGTGGACCCGGAGCGCGATACGCAAGACCTGCTGGCCAAATACGTGCCGGCGTTCGACCCGCGCTTCATTGGCCTGCGCCCGGCCAACGAGGCGGAGTTGAAGAAGGTCGCCTCCGACTTCAAGGTGTTCTATAGCAAGGTGCCGGGCAGCTCGCCCGACAACTACACGATGGATCACACCGCGGGCAGCTACATGTTTGACCCGAAGGGCAACCTGCGCCTGTTCATCAAACACGGCCAGGGGCCGGAGCCGATCGCGCACGACATCAAGCAGCTGCTGGCCGACTGATCGACTGATCTGCCGCCAGCGCCCAAAGAAAAAGCCCGCCAACTTGGCGGGCTTTTTTACTGCGGGGAAACCGCTCAGGCAAACGCCTGCAGCGCTCCTTTCATCTTCTTCATCGCGGCCGATTCGATCTGGCGGATGCGCTCGGCTGACACGCCAAACTCGTCAGCCAGTTCGTGCAGCGTGGCGCCGCCCGATCCGTCATCGTTCACGTTCAGCCAGCGGGCTTCGATGATACGGCGGCTGCGGTCGTCCAGCTTGGCCAGCGCCGTTTCGATACCTTCGCTTTGCAGGCGATCCTGGCTGCGCGACTCAATCACGCGGGTCGGCTCGTTGTGCGTGTCGGCCAGGTAGGCGATCGGGGCGTACGACTCTTCGCCGTCATCCATCTGGCCTTCCAGCGCGATGTCGCCACCTGAGAGGCGCGTTTCCATCTCGCGCACTTCTGCGCCCTTGACGTTGAGTTCGGCCGCTACGGCGCTGATCTCGTCCGGCGAGAAGGTCGCCTGCGCATCTTGCTTGTGGCTGCGCAGGTTGAAGAACAGCTTGCGCTGGGCCTTGGTGGTGGCCACCTTGACCATGCGCCAGTTCTTCAGGATGTACTCGTGCATCTCGGCCTTGATCCAGTGCATCGCGTACGAGACCAGACGCACGCCCTGATCCGGGTCGAAGCGCTTGACGGCCTTCATCAGGCCGATGTTGCCTTCTTGGATCAGATCAGCATGCGGCAGGCCGTAGCCGAGGTAGCCGCGGGCGATCGATACGACCAGGCGCAGGTGCGAAAGCACCAGGCGGCGGGCCGAATCAATGTTGCCGGTATTACGGTAGTCACGGGCGAGGTGTTGCTCTTCCTCGGCCGACAGCATCGGCACCCGGTTGACGCTCTGGATATAGGCGTCGATGTTGCCCAGGTTGCCAGGGAACGCCAGCGCCCATCCATTGCCGGCGTTGCCGGACGGCTGGGTGGCGATTGCGGAAACGGTATTCACGGGGATGACTGCGTTCACTCAGGACTCCTGTCGAAATCCAGTGGAGGTTTGGAAAGGCATCTTAGCACTCCAACCGGATGAGTGCTAATAGGACATTTTTGTCCGGTTGATAGTTCCCGTAAATCAGGGGATTCGCCTCAATAGTGTGATGTTTGCGACGCAACAAAACAAGCCGCGCACCCAGTCATAGACTGCCGCCAGCGCCCTCGGTTCGCGCTCAGGCGGCGGTATTGCGGCCGCGTGACTTGGCCCAATAGAGTGCGCGATCCGCCTCGCGTAATGCGATGTCGGCGTCATGAACTTCGGGGCCTGGGCATGCCACGCCAATGCTGGCCGTCACATGCAAGACCACGTCGCCAGACAGCGCCATTGGGGGCCGGATGGCGCTGACGACCTTCTGTGCGGTGTGCAGCGCATCATCGGGGGCGTCGATCGGGTCGAGCAGGATGACGAATTCGTCACCTGCGAGCCGGGCGACGGTGTCGGTGCGGCGTACGGCGCGCTGCAGGCGGCGGGCGACTTCCACCAGCACGGAGTCGCCGGTGGCGTGGCCGTAGGTGTCGTTGATGTGCTTGAAGTGATCCACGTCGAGGTACAGCACCGCCATCGGCGCGGGCTGGCGTTGGCGGCGCTCGAGCGCGCCGCGCAGGCGCTCGTAGAGCTCGTAGCGGTTCGGCAGGCCGGTCAGCGCATCAAAGCGGGCCATGCGCGAGAGTTCCATCTCGCTGCGCTTGGCTTCGGTCACGTCTTGCACGAAGGTGTAGACGCCGCAGCGCCCCGCGTCGGAATCCGACTCTGCGGCATCGGGAACGAGGTGACCGCGCAGATACCGCGTGCGGTGCCGGGGGCCGTGCATGTGCGGCTTTTCGTACCAGGGCGCGTTGATTTCAAATTCCACCGTTTCGCCCTGCACAGCACGCGCCAGATACGGCGCCAGTTGGGCGTAGGTGCCGGGGGTGAAGACCTGCGTTGCATGCTGGCCGCACACTTCGTCGGGCGTGCGCTGCAGCCAGCGCGCGTGGGTGGCGTTGCAGAAGGTGAAGATGCCGTCCGGACTGATATGCGAGACCAGCAACGGCGCATTGTCGAGCACCAGCTTGAGCGCACGTTCGCTGCGCGCCAGGGCCAGTTCGGCGCTGGTGCGTGCGGTGAGGTCTTGCAGCACCGAGAAGTAGCCGCGCAGCGTGCCGCGGTCGTCGTAATCGGGGAAGTAGTGGCCGCTGAGATAGCGTGGCGTGCCGGTGCGCAGGGAGGTGATCTCGAACTGCACCGGGTAGCCGGCCAGCACTTCGGTCATGTAGGGCAGCAGCGTGCGGTAATCCTCGGGGCTGTAGATGTCGCGCACGGGGCGGTCGAGCATGTCGTCTTCGGTGCAGCCGAAGGCTTCCAGCAGCGTGCGGCTGGCAAAGCGGATGATGCCGTCCGGGTCGACATAGCTGAGTTGCGCGGGCACGTTGTCGGCCACCAGGCGCAGTTGTTCGCGGCTGGCGCGCAGGGCATCACGCCGGCGCTCCAGGCTTTCATTGGCGGTGCGCAGCGCGCGTTCGGAGGCGGCCAGCCGGTTGGCAAACGGCCGTACCGTCAGCCGGATCGCCAGCACGCTGCCAACCATCAGGCACAGCATGAGCGCTACGAGCCGTTCGAACTGCGTGCGCATGGGGGCATACAACTCGGCGCTGGCGATCTTGCTGATCAGCGCCAGACCGGTGTGGCCGATGGGCGTATAGCCGAATGACGTCGGCATGCCGTGGATGTCTTGCCACTGGCCAAAGCCGGCGTGTCCTGCCAGTGCCAGGCGTGACGGCAGCGGCTGGTTGCCGGCCATCAGCGCGGGCAGCTCAAAGACGTAGGCGTCAAAGCGCTGTGGAAACGACATGGCGCGCCCGCGCGCATCCCAGCCGGACATGGCCAGCGTTTCCGTCACGCCCTCGCCGTGCACGTTGACGTAGCGGGCCGTCATGTGCGCGAGCGGTTGTTCGGTGATGAGCCAACCGACCTGCACGCCATCGGCCAGTATCGGGGTCTCGGTGCGCATCGCAAAGCCGTGTACCCATTGCAGCGTGATGCGCTCGGGCGCCAAGCCGGCGTGCAGTGCGATGGCCAGTTCGGGGTGTGCCGCCTGCGTGCCGAGGCTGACCACGCTTACGCCATCGAGCGTGCGCAGTTGCAGATACGAATAGCCTTGCTCGCGAAAGGCCTCCAGCGCACTGGCGCCGCGCAGCCGCGCGCCGTTGTCGGCGGGGTGGCGCACAGCCTCTTGGATGCGGATGACGGCGGCGATCATGCGCGGGTTTTCCGCGCGCATGGCCAGCACCTGGTCGAACTCTTCGGCGTAGCTCGACAGGGCGCGGGCCCGCGTGGTGCCGAACGTTGTGCTGGCGCTGTCCACCTGGATGATGAACGCGGTCACGGTGGCACACACACCGGCCAGCACCACGCAGCCGCTGCTGATCCACACGATGGTGTCTTCAGGCGACAACCGGATGCGCAACAGGCCCGGGTGCCGGGTCATGGCTGCACAGACCACGCCCGCCAGCGCCAGCAGCGTGCAGATGGCGGCCACGTCGGACGCCCGCCACTTCAACCAGCCGGGGTACAGGTATTCGAGCGCCATGGCGCGACCGAGCAGATCGCCCACGCACAGCAGCACTGCGGCACCGAGCAGGGCCCACAACCACTGCGCACGCCGTGGCTGCTGCAGTGCCGGTACGAGGGCCAGCGCCACGCCGGCAGCCGCCAGGGCCAGCGCGTGGCTCGGGTGGATGGCCCCAATCCAGCCGCTCCGCCAGCCGTGCTCCAGCCAGAGGTGCACATTGGGAAAGTCCAGCGCGACGGGCCAACCGGTGGCGGCTTCCACCAGGCGCAGCCCACACAGCGCTGCGACCATGCCGCCCGCCAGGCGCGCTATCTGATCCGCCCATCGCGCCTCAGGCCGCAGCGTGCCGACCACCAGCGCGATCAGCCCCGTGCCCAGCAACGTCAGATGCAGCCCCGTGGCGAACACGATCACCAGCCGATCGCCGCCAAACATCACCGCCCAGGGCCAATGCAGCAGCCAGCCGACCATGACGGTCAGCCCGAAGAGCGTGAGAAGCAAACCGATGCCACCAGCAACGGCGGCAAGCGGGCGGCGAGAAACCATGTAGTGGATGTGTCTGTGGGGCCGTCCGGGACGAACGTGTCCCACCCGGAAGATCGGCGAAAAACCGCGCTGCTTGAGCCTTTTCAGGGAAACCCGGAAGGTTGGGGCCCATGTCTGCAATGTGCGGTGATCGATGCGCCCGCCTAAGCGACGTACGCAGCACCCGCTGTGTCGTCACGCAAGTTGGCTACACTGCCCGGACATCGTAAAAACTGTTGAGGAGCCGCTATGACCATCGTCGTCAGCAAGGACACGGAGGGCCTGTTTCGCCACAGGGTCACCTTTCCTGAAGGCGTGACCTACGCCGACGTGCCCAAGCCGACGGGGGAGGGCAGCGCGCCTGACCCCCATGCCTACTTCGATGCTGCCCTGGCGAGCTGCAAGGCGCTCACCGTGACGCTCTACGCCCGCCAGCGCAAATACCCGCTCGACTCCATCGACGTGGCGGTGGAGCACGACAACACCCAGGAGCGCCAGGGCCGCTACAAGCTGCGCACCGTGCTAACCCTGCACGGCGACCTGACCGACGAACAGCGCGCCGACCTGCTGCGCGTGGCCGGCAAGTGCCCCATCCACAAGCTGATGACCGAGGTCGAGATCAGCGTCGACACCGAACTTGCCGAACGCGCCTGAGCCAGGGAGAGCCTCAACATGACGTCCATCCAGCACATCATCGGCCCGCACGTGCGTGACCTCGGCGGCTTCTCGGTCAAGCGCGTGCTGCCCTCGGCTGCGCGCCAGACGGTGGGCCCGTTCATCTTCTTTGATCACATGGGGCCGGTGGACTTCGCGCCCGGCGAAGGCATCGACGTGCGCCCGCACCCGCACATCGGGCTGGCCACCGTCACGTACTTGTTCGAAGGCAGCATGGTCCACCGCGACAGCCTTGGCAGCGTGCAGACCATCGTCCCGGGCGACGTGAACTGGATGACCGCCGGCAACGGCATCGCGCATTCCGAGCGCTCATCGCCCGAAGCGCGTGAGAAGGGCGCCCGCCTGCATGGCATCCAGACGTGGGTGGCATTGCCGAAGGATCAGGAAAAGGTGGCCGCCAGCTTTGCTCACCACGCCGCCAGCACGCTGCCCAAGCTCGAATGTCCCGGCGTGCAGGGGGTGGTGATTGCCGGCGATGCATTCGGGCTGACATCGCCCGTGAAGGTGAATTCGCGCACGCTGTACGTGGCATTGGAACTGGCGGCCGGTGCGTCGCTGGTGATTCCGCCTGAGCATGCAGACCGCGGCCTGTATCTCGTCGAAGGCGCCGTCACGATCGACGGCGAGGCGCTTGATCCGCACCACCTCGCCGTGCTGGAGCCGGGCGGCGACGTGACGCTCACTGCGCAGGTGTCGTCACGCGTGATGCTGCTGGGCGGCGATCCGACCGACGGCCACCGCCACATCTACTGGAACTTCGTTGCCAGCGACAAGGCCGACATTGAAGACGCCAAGCAGCGCTGGGAGGCCGACGCCTTCGCCCACGTGCCCGGCGAGACGGAGCGCATCCCGCTGCCGCCCAAGTAAGACGGATCGATCAGGCAGGTCGTGCCGGTTTTGCACACCGCACGATCGCGCGGACCTGCTTGGCGATCGGCTCTGGCACCGGCTGCGTGCCGTCGAGCACTGCAACAATCCACCGCGCCGTTGCGGCCACATCGGTGCCCGCCGGCAATTCGGGCGGCGCCTCGCTCGACCCTTCCACCGCCTCGATCACCGTTTCGTGCATGCCGTCGTGCAGCCACTCCACTGCGCTGCCACGGCGTGCATCGGCCACCGCCTCGCCTTCGGTGCCGCGTGCCAGCAGCACGTTGGCCGGATGGCGCAGGAAGTAATCGGTGAGCGTGTCGCGGTATTCCGGGTGCGTGTAGCTGACCAGCCGCAATGCCTCGTGCGGTGCGTGGCCGCCGATGGGCTGCAGCATCTTCACCACCGTGTGTGCGGAGTTGCGCAGGCCGACGATCTCGCGCTTGTCGAGCAGCGCTGTCAGCTCGGGCGAGAGCACGTCGATCGGCACATAGGCGAGCCGATCGTTTTCCAGGCGCTCGCGCGCTTCGTCCATGTGTTCGCAGATGGGCCAGCCGAGCGCCTCGAACAGCGCGGCCGTGGTGATGCGGCCGTCGAAGCGGCGGATGCCGTGGACCAGCACCGGCACGCCTTCACGCGCCAGCAGCTTGGCCAGCAGCGGCACCAGATTGGGTTGGCGGCGGGCGCCGTTGTAGCTGGGGATCACCACGGGCAGCGCGTGCTCCGGTGTATCCGGCGCCGGCAGCGGGCGGCAGTGCGCGTGGGTGGCTTCCAGCATGCCGTCGAGCTCTTCCGGGGTTTCGCCCTTGATGCGGTAGGCCATGAGGATGGCGCCCAACTGCACGTCGGCGATGCGGCCCTCCAGCATGGCGGTGAACAACGCGCGCGCGTCGTGCTTGACCAATGCGCGGGCGCCGTCTGCGCCGCGGCCGATTTCTTTGATGAAGCGGGCGGCGGGGAAGGGGCCGTTTGCGAGGGCTTCCTCAGCGGCGTTGTCGGGGAGGATGGGGGGAGCGGGCATGGGGTTGGTGCGGTTTGGATGGCGTGGTGAGGATCATAGCGCTGCGGATTGCGGTGGCGCCATGTTGAGGTTTTGCTTTGTTTTTTTCTTGGTGGTCCATCCCTTGTTTCATCCCTTGCCGGGGCTGAGTCACTTTCTTTGGTCTTGCCCAAAGAAAGTAACCAAAGAAATGCGCGCCCGAGATGGCGAAAGCCTCCTTGAATTTCTGTCGCAGGGAGGGAAGGGAGGCAAACTCGCTGCGCTCAAACAGGCCTCCCTTCTTTTTCCTCCCTGCAACAGAAATTCAAGGCGCCATCTAGGGCAGGAACGGCAACGGCCAAACCGGCGGTGGTGTGCCCGTGGCGCTGCGTCTGTTGTCGCCGCGGCGCCTGCTGGGTGTTACGAGCTCATGGCTGCGGGGTCCATCCACACGGCTTCCCAGATGTGATCGTCTAGGTCGGCTAGGGCGCGGTTGTACATGAATCCCAGGTCCTGTTTGGGGTTGATGTCGGCGGTGCCGCCGAACTTGGCGGCGGCGTCGTTCATCCGGTCTACGGCGTCTTTGCTGTCGCACGTCAGGGCTAGCATCACTTCGCTGGTGCCCTTTGCCGGGAGGGGGCGGGTGGTGAAGGTTTGCCACTTGGCGTGCGTGAGCAGCATCACGAAGATGGTGTCGCTCCACACCATGCAGGCGGCAGTGTCATCGGTGAATTGCGGGTTGTTCTTGAAGCCCAGGGCTTCATAGAACGCTTTGGACTTCTGCAGGTTTGCGACCGGAAGGTTCACAAAGATCGACGTGGTCATGACAGGTCTCCTCGGTTGGTGACAAGCACCGCGCTTGCCTGGCGCAACGATACGGGCCTCGCGCGCGGTGGCGCATTGACTATTGGTAAGACGCAAACCGCAGTGCTGCTTATCCCACACCCAGGGCAATGGCCTTTCGCAGGCGGCTCAGGCTTTCCGGGGTGATGCCCAGCCACGCAGCGATGTGATGCTGCCTCAGGCGCCGGTGCAACTCGGGTTCCCTGCTGATGAAGTCGCGATAGCGCTGCATCGCGTTGTCGCGGCGAAAGCCGACCTCAATCGGCTCCTTTTCGATGATCCAGTGGCGCTCCATGTAGCGCATGTAGAAGGCTGCGATATCGGGAAACCGGATCGTCAACGCTCGGAACGCAGCGAAGTCGTACTCCAAGACGCTGGAGTCTTCGATGGCCGTGATCGTGGATGGGCTGGGTTTGCCCTGCAGCGTCGCACTGACGGAAGCCGCAATCCGGCCCTCCGGAAAAAAGTACTTGATGACCATGTCACCTTCCGGGCCCACACAGTGCTGGAAGAACAGGCCCTCAAGGACAAAGGCGAACCGGGTCGGCACCTCCCCCGCAATGACAAACGACTCGTCTTTCCGGTACTGCCGAGGTTGCAGTAGAGCAGCCCAAGCCCGCTCCGCCTCTTCCGAGATGTCTGCATAGGTCCGGACCTTGTTGAAAAACGCGTCGGTATTCACGCCATCGATCTCCCGGTGTGCAAAGTAAGCCGCCCGGGCTTCAAAGAAGCACAAGAGCGGATTCGCACAGCATTTGTAGCAGAAGAGGGCGACAGCAGCGGCGCCGCCAAAACCGCGACGGTTTGGCCGTTGCCGTACCTGCCCTTGATGGCGCCTTGAATTTTCGTAAGCGGGCGGAAAAAAGATGGGGAACTGTCTGAGCGAAGCGAGTTTTCCCCATCTCCGCCCGGTTACGGAAATTCAAGGGATGGGTCGCCATCTCGGGCGCGCCTTTCTTTGCTTACTTTCTTTGGCAAGACAAAGAAAGTGAGTCGGCCCCGGCAGGGGACGAAAGGGAGGCCAACCACCAACATCAAAACAAAAACAATCAAGCCGCTTCAGCCACCGGATGCCGCTGCTTCCGATACAAGAAATCCAAAACCGCCGTCCGACAGGCGTGATAAGTCGAATCCTCCGCCAACGCCATCCGATCCCGCGGCCGCGGCAAATCCACCGTCAACACTTCACCAATCGTCGCCGCCGGCCCATTCGTCATCATGACGATGCGATCCGCCAGCAGCACCGCCTCATCCACATCATGGGTGACCATCACAACGGTACTGCCCGTGGCCGCCACGATCTTCAGCAGCTCATCCTGCAAATGCGCCCGCGTCAGCGCATCCAACGCCCCAAACGGCTCATCCATCAGCAGCACCTTCGGCTCCATGGAAAGCGCCCGCGCAATCCCCACTCGCTGCTTCATCCCCCCAGAAATCTCATGCGGATGCTTCTGCTCGGCATGCGTGAGCCCCACCAGTGCCAGCGCAGCATGCGTGCGCTCACGCAACTGCGCGCGCGGCTCCGTCTTGCCGAAGACGCGCTCGACGGCGAGATACACGTTGTCAAAGCACGTGAGCCACGGCAGCAGCGAATGGTTCTGAAACACCACCGCCCGATCCGGCCCCGGCCCCGCAATCTCACGCTCCGCCAGGATCAATCCACCCGTGGTCGGCCGCGTCAGCCCGGCAATCAGGTTCAGCAACGTCGATTTACCGCAGCCCGAGTGCCCAATCAACGCAATGCACTCACCACGCGCGACGGTCAGGTCGATATCGCGCAGGGCAACGAACGCACCCTTCTTGGTCTTGAACGTCTGCCCGACGTTTTCAATGCGCAGGAATTTTTCGCTCATGGTCGCCCCCCTCAAACCGCGTCGTACGAGAACCGCCGCGCGATCGCCAGCAGCGCGTGCTCCAGCAGCAAGCCCACCACGCCAATCACAAAGATGGCGATGACGATGTGCTCAACCTTCAGGTTGTTCCACTCATCCCACAGCCAGAATCCGATGCCGACACCGCCCGTGAGCATCTCTGCCGCCACGATCACCAGCCACGCGGTGCCGATGGACAGCCGCACGCCCGTCAGCATGTACGGCAGCACCGCCGGAAACAGCACGCGCGTGAACACCTTCCACTCCGACAGGTTCAGCACCCGCGCCACGTTCAGGTAATCCTGCGGCACGCGCGTCACACCCACGGCGGTGTTGATGACCATCGGCCAGATCGAGCAGATGAAGATCGCCCAGATGGCCGCCGGGTTGGCCGACTTGAACAGCAGCAGCCCGATCGGCAGCCACGCCAGCGGCGACACCGGCCGCAGCAGGCTGATGATGGGCGAGGCCATCGCATTCAGAAACGCAAAGCGCCCGATCAGGAAGCCCGCCGGAATGCCGATGACCGCCGCCATGCCAAAGCCCGCGCCCACCCGAGCGAGTGAGGCCAGCACATTCCAGCCCACGCCCTGATCGTTCGGCCCATTGCGATAGAACGGATCGGCGAAGAGGGTGACGGCGGCCTTCCACGTCACCGCCGGTGTGGGCAGTGCAGGGATGGCCGTGGCGATGCCCTGCCACGCCAGCACGAAGATCACCAGGCCCAGCACGGGCGGAAAGCCGCGCACGACGGCTGCGACAAACCAGTCGCGCAATGCGATGCGACGTGTGGGGGCAGCGGCGTCAGGCTGCACGCCGGACAACGGTTTGACGAGCGTGTTCATGTCGGGCTCCATCGATGTGAGGGACCGCAATCAGAGGGTCGGAGAGGACGGTAAAAGCATCAGGCTTTGATCTTGAAACCGTCCGCATACGCAGCGGGGTTCTTCGCATCCCACACCACGCCATCGATCAGCTTGGCCGTACGCATGTCGTTCTTGGGCAGCGGTGTGCCCGTGGCGGCCGCGGCCTGCTTGAAGATGTCGATGCGGTTGACCTGCTTGGCGACCGCCGCGTAATCCGGATGCGTCTTCAACAGACCCCAGCGCTTCTGTTGCGTGAGGAACCACATGCCATCCGACAGGTACGGAAAGTTGACCGCGCCGTCGTGATAGAAGCGCATCGGGTCCGGGTCGTCCCACGTCTTGCCCAGACCATTCGTGTAGCGGCCCAACATGCGGTCGAGAATGATGTCCATGTCGGTATTGACGTAGGACTTGGCCGCAATGGTCTCGGCCGTCTTGCGGCGGTTCGACGCTGAGGCATCGATGAACTTGCCCGCCTCCAGCACCGAAGCGGTCAACGCACGTGCGGTGTTCGGATACTTCTGCACGAACTCCGCCGTGGTGCCGAGCACCTTCTCTGGGTGGTCCTTCCAGATGGCCTGCGTGGTCTCTGCGGTAAAGCCGATGTTGTCGGCAATCGCGCGAGCGCCCCACGGCTCGCCCACGCAGTAGCCATCCATGTTGCCCACGCGCATGTTGGCGACCATCTGCGGCGGCGGTACGGTGATGGCCTTCGCGTCCTGCAGCGGATGGATGCCATGCGCGGCCAGCCAGTAGTACAGCCACATCGCGTGCGTGCCGGTCGGGAAGGTCTGCGCAAACACGTACTCGCGTTTGTCCCTGGCCATCACGGCCTTGAGCGATGCGCCGTCTTTGACGCCCGCTTCCTTGAGCTTGGACGACAGCGTGATCGCCTGGCCGTTGTTGTTGAGCGTCATCAGCACGGCCATGTCTTTCTTCGGCCCACCGATGCCGAGTTGCACGCCGTAGATCAACCCATACAGCACGTGCGCCGCATCCAAGTCGCCCGAGACCAGCTTGTCGCGCACGCCGGCCCAGGAGGCTTCCTTCGACGGCGTGATCTTGATGCCGTACTTCTTGTCGATGCCCAGCGTGGAGGCCATCACCACCGACGCGCAGTCGGTCAGCGGGATGAAACCGACCTTCAGCTCGGTCTTCTCGGGCGCATCGGAGCCGGCAGCCCAGGCACCAGCACGCACCAGCGGATCGATCAACGCCACGGCACTCCCTCCTGCAATGGTTGCCGCAGCCTTGATGACGCTGCGGCGCTTCGGATTGATCGGGTTGACGACGGGGTCAGTCTTGTCTGGCGCGGCCATCCATGGCTCCAAGGAAAGAAAAAGGCGTCCCGACGCGCGGCCACGTCCCTCCATGACGGGGAGCGCGGTTTGCCGTGCATCGAGACGCCGTTGTCTCGTGCCGATACCCACGTTGGCATCGGCTCGCAGCGACACTTGCAAGGGGTATGCCAGCGGTGTTGGTGCATCTCTTGTTTCATCCCCTGCCGGGGCTGACCTACTTTCTTTGTCTTGCCAAAGAAAGTAGGCAAAGAAAGGCGCGCCCGAGATGGCGAAAGACTCCTTGAATTTGCGTAACCGGGCGGAGGCGGGGAAAACTCGCTTCGCTCAAACAGTTCCCCGCCTTTCTTCCGCCCGCTTACGAAAATTCAAAGCGCCATCAAGGGCAGGAACGGCCAAACCGTCTTGAGATGTGTGTGAGCGCCGCAGGTGGGGTGTGGCGCGAGGCTGGTGCGTTTCCGGCGCCGGACTTGTGCGGCGCACCAAAACTGGGCGGTGCGCGGCGGCCTTAACCGGCCATCACGTGGCCATCACGTCAATCACACGCTGGGCGGCTTCGACGAGCTTGATATTGCGGTCCATCGCCATCTTGCGCAGGCGCTTGAAGGCCTCGTCTTCCGACAGGCTCATCTGCTTCATTAGCAGGCCCTTGGCACGCTCGAGCACCTTGCGCTCGGCCAACTGGGTCTTGGCGGTGTCGAGTTCGGCGCGCAGTTCGCGCTCGTGCTCGAAGCGGGCGTAGGCGACGTCCAGCACGGCCTTGACGCGCGTAGGTTTGATGCCATCGACGATGTAGGCCGTGATGCCCGCCGCGAACGCTGATTTGATGCGCGCCGCATCGTCGTTGTCGGTGAACAGCACGATGGGGCGCGGCGCGTGCTGGGTGGCCACGCAGACGTGCTCGATGGTGTCCCGCGCGGCGGATTCCGACGCAACGATCACCATGTCGGGCTGCGCCTGCGCAATGCGGTCGGGCAGGGTGAGGTCGGCGTCGGCCAGGCCCACGTCGATGAAGCCGGCCTCGGCCAAGCCCGCACGGATCAGCTCCAGGTTGATCTGCTCGGCGTCCAACGGATCACGCACCAGCAGCACGCGCATCGGCGCGGCCGAGTGGGGCGCGGCGGGCGAGGCAGATGGCGCAGGCGGTTTCGTTTGCATGGTGCAAAGTGGGGCAGGGTGCACGCTACGCTTGCAAGAACCGCGCCGGGCCGGTGCGGGTGTATGCTCGCAGCTCGGTCGCCGGGGGGGGCGGTGGCCGTGTCCCCGTCTGTTTATTCAAGCGAATTTCCAGGAGACCTGCATGACCGAATTTGTCGTCACCCCGCCCGCCGTCAACGGCATTCCCGTGCGTGGCGGGCAAGGCCAGTTTCCGGTGCGCCGCGTGTACTGCGTCGGCCGCAACTACGCCGCCCATGCCCGCGAGATGGGTTCCGACCCCGACCGCGAGCCGCCGTTCTTCTTCTGCAAGCCGGCCGATGCCGTGCGCTACATCCCCGACGGCGAGACCGGCCAGTTCGTCTACCCCACCGAGACGAAGGATTGCCACTACGAGATCGAACTCGTGGTCGCCATCGGCACGGGCGGGCGCGACATCGCTGTGGAGTCCGCAGCCAAGCATATCTACGGCTACGCCATCGGCCTGGACATGACGCGCCGTGACCTGCAGAACGCCGCCAAGAAGGGCGG
This sequence comes from Ralstonia sp. 25C, assembly GCF_051904805.1. NCBI lineage: Bacteria > Pseudomonadati > Pseudomonadota > Betaproteobacteria > Burkholderiales > Burkholderiaceae > Ralstonia > Ralstonia sp. 25C. The sequence continues at coordinate 2,560,459 of NZ_CP196737.1, forward strand.
CCGCCCGTGGGAAACCGGCAAGGCGTTCGATGGCTCGGCACCGATTGGCCCGATCATCCCCGTGAAGGATGTCGGCCATCCGGACAAGGGCGCGATCACGCTATCGGTCAACGGCAAGGAACATCAGCGCGGGGATCTGTCGGACCTGATCTGGTTGGTGCCGGAAACCATTGCGTATCTGTCGCGCCTGTTCGAGCTGCGCCCCGGCGATCTGATCTATACCGGCACGCCCGAAGGTGTTGGCCCCGTGGTGGTCGGTGACCTGATGGTTGGCAAGATCGAAGGTGTGGGCGAACTGCACGTGAAGGTCATCTGAGCAGAGAGCCGCAAGCCATGTCGATCAAGCTTTACAACTACTTCCGCAGCTCGGCGTCGTTCCGTGTGCGCATCGCGCTGGAGATCAAGGGCCTACCGTATGACTACGCGCCGGTCCACCTGCTCAAGGGCGAGCAACTGGCGCCCGACTTCGTCAAGCTGAACCCCGATGCGCTCGTGCCCGTGCTGTGCGATGGCACCGACGTGCTGAACCAGTCTTTGGCGATTGTCGAGTACCTGGAAGAAACGCACCCCGAGCCCACGCTGCTGCCGGGCTCGCCCAGCAACCGCGCGCACATCCGCGCGATTGCGCTGGCGATTGCGTGTGAGATCCATCCGCTCAACAACCCGCGCGTGCTCAAGTACCTGAAGCACACGTTCAACGTGGAAGAGGAAGCGCGCAACGACTGGTATCGCCATTGGGTGAAACTGGGGTTTGCGGCGCTGGAGACGCGGCTGTCGGCATCGCCGCTGACCGGTGCCTACTGCGTGGGCGACACGCCGACGCTGGCGGACGTGTGCCTCGTGCCGCAGGTGTTCAACGGCAAGCGGTTTGATGTGGCGGTGGAGGATTACCCGACGCTGGCGCGCATTTTTGAGCACTGCATGGCGCAGGAGGCGTTTCAGCGGGCGGCGCCTGCGGCGCAGCCGGATGCGGGGTGATGCTTCGGTGATGGCTTAGTCCACCGTTCATCATTGCAAGAATGAAAACGCCCGGCAAGTGCCGGGCGGTGAGCGCGATTACTTCGGGCATTGGCGGTCAGCGCGAGGTATTCAGCGCATCGACGATGTTTGGCAATGGGTGAGATAGGAAGACATCAGGCGCCGCCCAGCGTTTGCTTTGCCGTCATGGCTGGGCGAGCGTCGATCAGTCTAGTACGCAGCCATTGATGGATTGGCGCCTCAATGAGTCGGTAGCACAGATAACCTACAATCACTGAGCTTGCTACAAAAAACATCCACAGTACGTCGCCCACTATTTTGTGATTTGGGTCTAGTTTCATGGCTAACGTGATCAGTATGTGCTGCAAGATCGCATGGCTCAGGTATAGCGAATAGGAGCTGTCGCCAAGTGTTTTAAGAGGGGTGACTCTCCGCCATATGTCGGCGCGCTCCAAGAATATTGCACCGGAAACAATCAGTGCGGATGGGATTCCCCAAAAAATGAAGCGATTTGTGTCTGTTATGTTGATGTTAAGTGTGAAAAGCAGGAGGCATAGTCCGATCGATAGCATCAAAAAAGCAAGCATGCTATGCAGCTTTACGCCGCTTTGATACGCTAGGCCAATCGCGCAGCCAAATACAAACTCCATCAATAGTGGGCTGGTGTATGTCCCAATAATCGTTGCATCTTCAACGATCAAGTTCAGCAGCGAACTCGCAATAAAGAACGTGGCGACGATAGGCACGCGCCATTTTTTTGGCGAGAGCAGGGACAGCGAAAAAATCGCGTAGAACCAGAGTTCATATTCCAGCGTCCAGCCGGGTGCGAGAACAGGAAGATTTGATCCGCTATTACGGTTGATGGACGGGAAAAACAGGTAAGAGGCTAGAGCGTGCGCGTAGTCGAAGTTTTCGCCTCGATGCCTTGCTGCATAAACCTGCATAACAAGCTCGGCAGAGGTCAAAATCCAGTAAAGAGGAACGATTCTCGCTAGCCGTGTCGTCATAAACAACACCGCGCTTTGCCGCCCCGCTGGGCGATCATTGGCTGTGATGACCATGATCGCGCCAGAAATCACGAAGAAAATATCCACGCCCAGCCTTGCCCAGTCGAGCAGCAATTGGCTATATATCTGAGGCCATCCGTGAGATTGAGTCGTATATGCCGCGTGAAAACCAACTACCAGTAACGCGGCAATTCCTCTCAAATGCTGAATGGAATCTAATCTATTTTTCATGGTCGTCCCAGCTTGCGTCTCCCGCAGCTCCTGCAACATCGTTTTGCTTGCAGACCTCTCTGCCTCAAAGCTCGCTGGATTGTTCAAGCCTGACTCAATATCGGTTGAAAACCCACCTGCGCGAGGTGGATGCTGAGACTTTGAGGTGTTACTGATGCGTGTCGTTTGTGTGCGGAGGGGCTGCAAGAAGGCGTCTGGGCGAGCAGCCACGGCATCGTGCTGCTCGCCGCAGATGGAAAGGGATTTAGCCCAGCAGCGCATCCGCAAATTCCCGCGCGGAAAACGGCTGCAAATCTTCCACCTGCTCACCGACGCCAATGAAGTACACCGGCACCGGCCGCTGCCGCGCAATCGCAGCCAGGATGCCGCCCTTGGCGGTGCCATCCAGCTTGGTAACGATCAGGCCGGTGAGGCCGAGCGCTTCGTCAAACGCCTTCACTTGCGCCAGGGCGTTCTGCCCGGTGTTGCCGTCGATTACCAGCAGCGTTTCATGCGGCGCCGTGGCCATGGCCTTGGCGGTCACGCGGCGCACCTTCTTGAGTTCCTCCATCAGGTGCAGTTGCGTGGGCAGGCGGCCGGCGGTGTCGGCCATGACGATGTCGATGCCACGAGCGCGCGCTGCGTTCACGGCGTCGAAGATGACGGCCGCCGGGTCGCCGGATTCCTGCGCCACCACCGTCACGTTGTTACGCTGGCCCCAGATGACGAGCTGCTCGCGCGCAGCGGCGCGGAACGTGTCGCCCGCGGCCAGCAGTACGGATTGCCCGTAGGTCTGGAAGTGCTTGCAAAGCTTGCCGATGCTCGTCGTTTTGCCGGCACCGTTCACGCCCGCAATCATGATCACCATCGGCTGCTCGCGGCCCAGCACCATGGTTTTTTCCAGCGGGTGCAGCAGTTCGACCAGCAGGTCGCGCAGGGCGATTCTCACGCCTTCGGCGGTTTCGATGCGCTCGGCCTTGATGCGGCGGCGCAGTTCGCCCAGCAGGTATTCGGTGGCGTTGACGCCGGCATCGGCCATCAGCAGCGCGGTTTCGAGCTCTTCGAACAGCGCTTCGTCCACCTTCACGCCAACGAAGAGCGTGGTGAGGTTCTTGCTCGTCTTCGATAGCCCCGAGCGCAGGCGCGACATCCAGCCCTTGCGGGCTTGTTCGATGACGGGCGGCGTCGGCACGGTTTCGATGTCGCCGGCCTGCATGTCGAGCGGGGTGGCTTCAGCAGGGGCGTCCGGCACGGCAACCGACGCGGGCGGTGCGATGGCGGGGGTGGGTGCAGGGGCGGGTGCCGGAGTCGACGCTTCCGCTGGCGTCGGTGTGGCAGCCTCGGGCGCAACCGGGGTAGGCGTTGGCGCTTGGGGGACGATGGGTTCGGGGCTGGTGCCCCCGCCAAATCCCAAACGTGACAGCCAGCCTGGGCGGGCTTCTTCTGCTACGGGTGGCGTGGTCGCGCTGGTGTCGGGGGGGGGCGCCGCGGCAGGGGCCTCTTCTGCCACGGCAGGCGTGGGAACAACCGGAGCCGGTGCGGGTGGTTGAGCGGCCTCGGGCGCGGCTGCGGGCGTGGGTTCGGCGGCCGGTTGCGGCTCTGCCTTGCGCTTCTTCCAGAAACTAAACATCGTAAAAGGCAGTCTATTTCGCCGTTAGAATCAAGCGTCGAATTTTATCAGACGGCCCTTATGCGCTCTTCCATGCGAATTGTTTCAAATCGGGCTCGGTCACGGGCTTGGCAACTGGCCGCGATGGCCCTGGCGGCGGGCCTGTTAGCCGGCTCGGTCGGGGCACAGGAACTGGCGGGTTCTCCCGCTCGTGCAGCAGCCACTGCCACGGGCGCCAAGGTGGGTGCCAGCCAATCCGATACACACGAATACAAGTTGCCCAACGGCCTGCGCCTGATCGTCAAAGAGGACCACCGCGCGCCTACCGTGGCCCACATGGTGTGGTATCGAGCGGGCAGCATCGATGAGCACAATGGCACCACCGGTGTCGCCCACATGCTCGAGCACATGATGTTCAAGGGCACGAAGGCTGTGGGCCCCGGCGAGTTCTCGCGCCGCGTGGCTGCGCTGGGCGGCCGTGAAAACGCCATGACCACGCGTGACTTCACGATGTACTTCCAGCAGATCGAGAAGTCGCACCTGGCCGATGTGATGGGGCTCGAAGCCGATCGCATGGCCAATCTCCAGCTCACCGACAAGGAGTTCAAGCCGGAGATGAACGTGGTGAAGGAAGAGCGCCGCATGCGCATCGACGACTCCGCCCGTTCGACCGTCTACGAGCAGATGCTGGCCACGCTGTTCAATGCCGCGCCCTATCGCAACCCGACCATCGGCTGGCCGGGCGATCTCGACACGATGACAGTGCAGGACGCGCAAAACTGGTACCACGCCTGGTACACGCCCAACAACGTCACCGTGATCGTCGCGGGCGATGTGAACCCCGACGAGGTGTTCCGCCTCGCGCAGCGCACCTACGGCAAGCTCAAGCCGCACGATCTGCCGCGCCGCTATGCGCAGGAAGAACCCAAGCAGATCGGCGTGAAGCGCATCTGGGTGAAGGCGCCCGCAGAGAACCCATACGTGGTGCTGGCGTACAAGACGCCGCCGCTGCGGGATGTGGAGAAGGATGTCGATCCGTACGCGCTCGAAGTCCTGTCGGCCGTGCTGGATGGCTACGACAATGCGCGCCTGCCCAACCTGCTCGTCAAAGGTGACAAGCGCATCGCGGATGACGTCAACGCCGGCTACGACGGCTTGAATCGTGGCCCGTCGATCTTCCTGTTGGATGGCACGCCCACCGATGGCCACACCACTGCCGAGATCGAGCAGGCCCTGCGCGCGCAGATCGAGCGCATTGCCAAAGAGGGCGTGACCGATGCCGAGTTGAAGCGCGTCAAAGCGCAAGTCGTGGCCGGGCAGATCTACAAGCGCGACTCGGTGTTCGGTCAGGGCATGGAGATCGGCATGAACGAGATGAGTGGCCTGCCGTGGCGCTCCATCGACCGCCAGCTGGAGAAGATCAAGGCCGTCACGTCTGCGCAAATCCAGCATGCGGCACAGACGTACTTCAGCGAAGACAACCTCGTCGTGGCCACGCTGCTGCCGCAACCGATCGACCCCAACAAACCGGCGCGCAAGCCCGTTCCCGGTATGCGCGATGAAGGAGGGCTGCGTTGATGCGCGCCATGTCTATCACTCTGAAGACGGCGCTGGTCGCCATTGTTGCAGCGGCGGCGCAAGGCGCGCTGGCCGCGCTGCCCATCGAGCACTGGACGGCGCCGACCGGCGCGCGCGTGTACTTTGTGCCGAGCCCGTCGATCCCGATGCTCGACATCAACCTCGACGTGGACGCCGGCTCGCGCTATGAGCCGGCGGCCAAGGTCGGCCTGGCATCGCTGACGGCCGGCATGCTCGACAAGGGCATCGCTGCGCAGGGCAACGCTCCGGCACGCGATGAAGCGGCGATTGCCGATGCGTTCGCTGACGTGGGCGCAAGCTTTGGCGGCGGTGCAGGTGGAGACCGCACGAGCTTGCGCCTGCGTACGCTGTCCGACCCAGTTGAACGCGGCCCGGCCATCGCACTGATGACGCAGATCGTCTCGGCGCCGACCTTTCCCGATGCCGTGCTCGCGCGTGACAAGCAGCGCCTGGTCGCAGCCATCCGTGAATCGCTGACCAAGCCCGCTGTGCTGGCTGAGCGCGCGTTCGGTACGGCCATCTACGGCACGCATCCGTACGGTCAGACGGCCTCGCCGGAAACGGTGGAGAGCATCACGCGCGACGACATCGTCCGCTACTACCAAGCCAACTACACGGCCAAGCGCGCGGTGGTGACGCTCATCGGCGCGATCAGCCGCCAAGAAGCCGAGGCCATCGCCGAGCAGATCACGCGCGGCCTGCCGGCAGATGGGGCGACGCCGCCGGCATTGCCCGACGTGAAAATGCCGCTGGCGAAGGCGGAGACGATCCGCATTCCGCACCCGGCGCAGCAGGCCAGCATCATCATTGGCCAGCCCGGCATTGCGCGCGGCGACAAGGACTACTTCGCACTGCTGGTCGGCAACTATGTGCTGGGCGGCGGCGGCTTCAGCGCGCGCCTGACCAACGAGGTGCGCGAGAAGCGCGGCCTGACTTACAGCATCGGTAGCTACTTCGCGCCCGCCGCGCAGCCCGGCCCATTCGAGCTGGCGCTGCAGACACGCAAGGACCAGACCGAGCAAGCCCTGACCGTGGTGCGCGATACCGTCGCCAAGTTTGTGGCCGATGGCCCGACCGACGTGGAGTTGAAGGCCGCCAAGGACAACCTCGTTAACGGTTTCCCGCTGCGCCTGGACAGCAACCGCAAGCTGCTGGACAACGTCGCCAACATCGCCTGGTACAACCTGCCGCTCGACTACCTGGATACGTGGACGCAGCGCGTCGCGGCGGTGACGCGCGACCAGGTGCGCACGGCGTTCCAGCGCGTGCTGCAACCGCAGACCATGGCGACGATCGTGGTGGGTGGCCCGGAGAAAGCCGCCGCGAACTGACGTTCTCTCGGCTTCAACCGAAAAAACCGGCGGTATCTCCGCCGGTTTTTCTTTGCGGTGGCACTACAATCGCGCCCATGGCACCTCGACCCTCCAGTTCCAAAGGCCCCAAGGCCAAGACCGCCACGTCGCATGTGCGCGCACCGCAGCAGGTGCGCATCATCGGCGGGCAATACAAGCGCACGCCGCTGCCGGTGGTCGACGCCGATGGCCTGCGCCCGACCAGCGACCGCGTCCGCGAAACCGTATTCAACTGGCTCGGCCAGGACCTGACCGGCTGGCGCTGCGCTGACATCTTCGCCGGCACCGGCGCGCTCGGCTTTGAGGCCGCTTCGCGCGGTGCAGCGCATGTGACGCTCATCGAGAACCACGCCCCCGCCGTGCGCGCATTGCATGCTGTGCGCGACAAGCTGAGCGCCAGCATGGTCGACATTGTTTCCGGCGACGCGTTTGCGTGGTTGGCCCGCCAGCCCGATGCTGCGCTCGATGCGGTGTTCATCGACCCGCCGTTTTCGCAGGATTGGACCTTGCGCGCATTGGATGCCGCGGCCCGTGTCGTCAAACCGGGTGGGGTGATCTACCTTGAAGCAGCGCAGCCGCTGGTGGATGTGAGTGCTGATTCACCTAGCGACGCGCCCATCGCCGGTATTGCGCTGCCCACCGATTTGGTGCTGCACAAGCATCTGCGCGCCGGCGCGGTGCACGCACATTTGCTGCTCCGCAAAAACGGTTAAACTACGCCGCTCGCAACGGTGCATGAGCATCGGGCGGCACCTGCAGGCGGCAGGCTCGGGACCAGCCGCGCTCGACAACGCAACGGTGTCCAAATGCACAATGGCGCGGCCATGTCCCACGCCGCGCACGACGGACGCTCTTTTCCCCTTGGTGGAGGAACCATGGTGATCGCGGTTTATCCCGGCACTTTCGATCCATTCACGCGCGGTCACGAAGACCTCGTGCGGCGTGCATCCAACATCTTCGACGAGCTGATCGTCGGGGTGGCGCAGAGCCCGAACAAGCGGCCGTTCTTCGCGCTGGAAGAGCGCATCGAGATCGCCCGTGAAGTGCTCGGCCACTATCCGAACGTGCGAGTCGAAGGGTTTTCCGGCCTGCTGAAGGATTTCGTGCGCAAGAACGGCGCGCGCGTGATCGTGCGGGGCCTGCGTGCCGTGTCGGACTTCGAATACGAGTTCCAGATGGCCGGCATGAACCGCTACCTGCTGCCGGACGTGGAAACCATGTTCCTCACGCCGTCGGACCAGTACCAGTTCATTTCGGGCACGTTTGTGCGTGAAATCGCCGTCCTGGGTGGCGACGTCAGCAAGTTCGTGTTCCCGTCGGTCGAGAAGTGGCTCAAGGAAAAGACCGGCAAGGCGGAAGGGTCGGGCAAATCGGAATAAAATGACGTTTTGGCGGGCATTCGTTACGACCAGCCCGCCGGTCATTTCAAGGAAGGCATCATGGCGCTCATCATCACCGATGAGTGCATCAATTGCGACGTGTGCGAGCCCGAGTGCCCGAACAACGCCATTTCGATGGGCCCGGAGATCTACGTGATCGACCCGGGCAAATGTACCGAATGCGTCGGCCACTTTGATGAGCCTCAGTGCCAACAGGTCTGCCCGGTGGAGTGCATCCCCAAGGACCCGGCCCACGAGGAAACGCACGAGCAGTTGATGCAGAAGTACATCAAGCTCACTTCCCCGCCACGCGCGGCGTGAGCCAACAAAAAGAGACGGCCGAGGCCGTCTCTTTTTCATTGGTGCGTGCTGTTCCGTTTACTGGATCGGTAGCAGGTCTTCCGGACCCTCATACACGTAACCCGGCTCACAGACGATACGGTAGTGCGGGTAATGCGGACGCGGCGGGCGCGGCACGATGGGCGTGGGTGCAGCCGGTGCCTGCGCGAATGGCTTCGGGCCATTGCTGGGCTGACGCAGCGCGCCGGCAGGCGGGGCGGGCGGCTGGGTAATCACCGGCATCGGTGTCGGATAGGGCTGCGGGTAGGGCGCAGGGCCGATGTACACGCGATGACAGTAACGCACGCCTTCCTGCGCAACCACGACCTTCCGCTGCTGCTCGCGGCGCGCCTGCTCGGCGGCTTGCGCGGCAATCTGTGCTTGGCGCGCGTCTTCTGCGGCTTGTGCCTTGCGACGCGTGGTTTCCATCTCGTGGACTTGCGCCGCCTCGGTGCTGGCGCGGTCGAGCGCGGCTTTCTGGTCAGCCGCGCTTGGCGTGTTGTCGATCAGAGGCACCGACGTCGCGCGCGTGCCGCAGGGGTGGTCCGAGTAAGTCGTCTGGCCGTGCTCGTTGCAGCGATAAACCTGTGCTTGCGCGGGCGTCGTTGCCGATAGGCCGAACACCAGACCCGCCAGCGCGGCGGCGCGAAAGGTGAGGGAGATGAACGGCGTCATGGCGGTGTCCTTGCTGGTGTGGGCGGCTCAGCGAGTCGTGTGCAGGCGCATCATGGCTTTCTCAGCGTTGCCGGCAATCAGCTCGGGCAGCGCGTCGAGGCTGTGATCGATGGCGCGGTCGATGAGTTCTTGTTCTTCCTTGCGGGGCGCTTTGAGCACGAAGTTGGCAACGTCGTGCTGGCCGGATGGCGCCGTACCCGGCGGCAACAGATTGCGCGGGTGACCGATGCCCAGTCGCAGGCGCCAGAACTGTTGCGTGGTCAGATGCGCGGCAATGTCCTTCAGACCATTGTGGCCACCCGAACCGCCACCGAGCTTGAGCTTGACCGCGCCGGGCGGCAAGTCCAATTCGTCGTGCACGACCAGGATCTCATCCGGCATCACCTTGTAGAAGCGCGCCAGCGCTACGGTAGCCAGGCCGGAACGGTTCATGAAAGTCTGCGGCTGCAGCAGCCACACTTCGTTGCCCCAAAGGTTGGCGCGGGCGGCATAGCCGTGAAAGCGCGTCTCGTTACGTAACGTTACGTTGCCGATGCGGGCAAGTTGGTCGATCAGCCAGAAGCCGGCGTTATGCCGGGTCGCAGCATATTCGGCGCCCGGATTGCCGAGCCCGACGATGAGTTTGATCATGCGATGAAATACCAGGATGAGGTGCAGGAAGCGCCCCTTGATCCTACAAGCATAGCCGCTTTCCTCGACGTGCAGGCAAGGCGGCCTCGGGGGAAACGCAGGTAGAAAAAAAGCCCGGCGAGACCAGCTCGGCGGGCTTTTTCGTGTCGCACCCGAAGGTGCGACGGTGCGGCAACTTAGGCGGCCGGCTTCTCTTCGCCAGCAGCGGCAGCGCCTTCTTCAGCAGCAGCGGACTTCTCGCCAGCCGGCACGCTGATGTTGGCAACCGCCGGGTTCTCATCGCCACCGTGGGTGAGGATGGACACGCCCTTCGGCAGCTTCAGGTCAGCGATGTGCAGGGTCTGGCCGATTTCCAGAGCACCCAGGTCCACTTCGATGAACTCCGGCAGGTCGGCCGGCAGGCACGACACTTCCACGTCGTTCAGGATGTGGTTCACGATACCGTGGCCCAGCTTCACGCCCGGTGCGGTTTCCTGGTTCAGGAAGTGCAGCGGCACCTTGACGTGGATCTTTTCCTTGGCCGACACGCGTTGGAAATCAACGTGCAGAACCAGTTGCTTGAACGGGTGCAGTTGGAAATCACGCAGCAGCGCCTTTTCCACCTTGCCAGCCACTTCGATGTCGAGGATCGACGAGTGGAAGGCTTCCTTCTTCAGCGCGTGGTACAGCGCGTTGTGATCGAGTTCGATCAGCTTCGGCTCAGCACCGCCACCGTAAATGATGGCCGGGGTCTTGCCGGCATTGCGCAGGCGGCGGCTCGCACCAGTGCCCTGAACGCTACGCTCGAAAGCGACAACTTTCATGATTGCTCCAAACGAAAAAGACGACTCGCGACCAAGCCGTCTGGTGAATGGGGCGCAACATTGCGCCCCGCAAACACCGCAGAAGTGTCGTCGAATCGACGTTTTCTGCAGTAAAGCCTTGAATTATAACAGAGCTCGTGCGACTGCTGAATTATTCAGCAAACAGCGACATGATGGAGTCGCCACGCACGATGCGGGTAAAGGTCTCGGCCAGCAGCGGCGCCGTCGAGAGCTGGCGAATCTTGCCGCACTTGATGGCGTCTTCGCGCAGCGGGATGGTGTCGGTCACGACCACTTCGTCCAGCATCGAATCGGCAATGCGAGCGGCCGCGCCACCCGACAGCACCGGGTGCGTGCAATACGAGAACACTTGCTTGGCACCGCGCTCCTTGAGCACCTGGGCTGCCTTGCACAGCGTGCCGCCGGTATCAATCATGTCGTCCATGATCACGCAGTTGCGGCCTTCGACTTCACCGATGATGTTCATCACCTCGGCCACGTTGGCCTTGGGGCGGCGCTTGTCGATGATCGCCAGATCGGTGTTGAGCTGCTTGGCGAGCGCGCGCGCGCGCACCACACCGCCAACGTCCGGCGACACGACCAGCAGGTCGCTGTAGTTCTTCTTGCGCAGGTCTTCGAGCAGGACGGGCGACGCGTAGATGTTGTCGACCGGGATATCGAAGAAGCCTTGGATTTGGTCTGCGTGGAGGTCCATCGTCAGCACGCGCTCGACGCCGGCGACTTCCAGCATGTTGGCCACGACCTTGGCCGTGATGGCCACACGCGCCGAACGCGGGCGGCGATCCTGGCGGGCATAGCCGAAGTAGGGGATGGCAGCCGTGATGCGGCGGGCGGATGCACGCTTGAGCGCATCGACCATCACCATCAGTTCCATCAGGTTGTCGTTGGTCGGGGCGCAGGTCGATTGCAGGATAAACACGTGCTTGCCGCGCACGTTTTCCTGAATCTCGACTTGGACTTCACCATCGGAGAAGCGGCCGACGAGGGCCTTGCCCAGCGGAATGCCTAGGTGCTTGACGACAGCTTCTGCGAGTTTGGGATTGGCGTTGCCGGTAAAAACCATCAAGCCTTCGCTGCTCATCGGGGCACCTGTTTTGACTTCAGACGCGCCGGCTGGCTGAAGCGCCAACCGGGCTATTGCTGGGAACATGAGGAAGAAAATGGCAGGGGCGGAAGGATTCGAACCTACGCATGCCGGAATCAAAATCCGGTGCCTTAACCAGCTTGGCGACGCCCCTACACAACCGATTGGTTACTGCTTCCATTGCAGAAGCAATAACTGCAAACCTTACACAGCAAAACTCGCGAGTGGGTGATGCGCCAGACCTGCCGCACACCGACCTTCCCATTCGGAAGGCACCTGATCCGCCACCGCTTGTGCATGCTCAACGTTATCGAACGGAGCGAACACGCAGGCACCGGACCCGGTCATTCTTGCCAGAGGGCTGAACTGACGCAGCCAGACAAGAGCTCGGGCGATTTCGCCGTATTTCCTTTCCGCCACCGCTTGCAGATCGTTGCGACCGTAAGCGAAGACAATTTGTTGGTCAGGAAAGTCCGTAATTATGGTGAGTGGCGTATCGCGTGTCAACCCTTCATCGCAAAAAATTTCGGGGGTGGGCACATGCACGCGAGGATGGATCACCACGAACGCGGCCGGCGGCACGGTGACCGGCGTGAGTTGCTCGCCGATGCCTTCGGCGAACGCGTTCTGGCCGAAGATGAAGAAGGGCACGTCGGCACCGAGTTTGAGACCGAGCGCCATCAACGTCGTGCGCGGCAGGTCGAGGCCCCACAGGCGGTTGAGCGCGAGCAGCGTGGTGGCCGCGTCCGACGAGCCACCGCCGATGCCGCCGCCCATCGGCAGCCGCTTCTCGATGGCGATGTCGGCGCCGTAGGTGCAGCCGGTCTCGGTTTGCAGCAGGCGTGCGGCGCGGATGATGAGGTCGTCATCGGCCGGTACGCCGGGGATGTCGGTGGTGCGCACGAGGCGACCGTCAGTGCGGCGCGTGAAATGCAGCGTGTCGCACCAATCGATCAACTGGAAGACCGTTTGCAGCAGGTGATAGCCGTCGGGGCGGCGGCCGACCACGTGTAGAAAGAGGTTGAGCTTGGCGGGCGCGGGGCAATCACGCAGCTCGGTCGGTGCGGAAGTCATGGTGAAACGATGACGCTGTTACTGGTCCAGTACGAGCCGCACAGAGAGCGGTCCATTCGCGCCTTGCGGGCGATCCAGGTCGAGCCGGCGGATGCGCGCATCGGTGGAGGCGTCGTCCGTCCAGGCGACGTAGTGCACGGTCCAGCCGTTCTGCTCGATGGTTTCGGGGCGCGATTGCGCGTCACGTGCTACATGGGCTGGCGTGCCAGCCGCGGGGCGGGCGCGCAGCCAATCGCGCAGGCCGGAAACCGGTAGCGAGAAACCGAGCGCGTCCTGCATCAGCGTGTCGACTTCGGGGGCGCGCCGTGGTGGCTGGTTGGGCAACTCGAGCGTGGCGCCTTGTTGGTTCTGGCTGACCACCGCCATCGTCTGGCCCAGCGGCGACATCAATTCCAGTTGCACATCGGTGCCGCGCTCGCGCCAGAGGAAGCTGCCCACCACGCTTTGCTCGGCGTTGCCTTGCGTGTAACGAGCGGAAAAGCGGCCTTGATAGCGCGTGACTGTCGTGTCGCCGTCTTGCACGCCAGCGAAGAGGTCATTGGCCGGTCGCACGCTCGCGCAGCCGGCAAACAACATGCAACTCGCGCCCAGCATTACCGCGCCAAGCGCGTTGGAGAACCGCACGCCCATCAGTTCGCGCTCGTCGGGGCGTCGGGAATCGGCTGGCCGAAGCGGCGCAGCGTGTCACGCAGGGTGTTGTCGTTGACGTCGAGCTTGACGGCTTCCGTCCAGATCTTGCGTGCATCGTCCTGCTTGCCCGATTGCCACAGGACTTCGCCCAGGTGCGCGCCGATCTCGGCTTGCGGGGCAGCGGTCCAGGCTTTGCGCAGGATGTCGGTGGCGGCCGGCAGATCGCCGCGGCGGTACTTCACCCAGCCCAGGCTATCGGCGATATAGGGGTCTTCCGGCGCCAGCGAGACAGCCTTCTCCAGCAACTCCTGCGCTTCCTGCAGGCGCACATTGCGATCGGCCAGCGAGTAGCCAAGCGCGTTGTAGCCAATGGCTTGGCCGGGGCGCAGGTCGATCACCTTGCGCAGCAGCGTTTCCATGTTGTCGTAGTGGCCGTCGTGCTCTTCGAGCATTGCCAACTGGTACGAGTATTCGACGTTGTCCGGGTCGCTCTGCAGGAACTCGTTGACGCGGGCGCGGGCGCGGCCGTAGGCCTTCGCGTCCATCAGCATGCCGATCTCGGCCTGGCGGATGCCGTCCATCAACGCTTGGCGGCGCGGGCCGTCGGGGATGTCTTCCGAATCGGCAACGAGTTCATCGAACGTCTGCTGGGCTTCGTCGATGCGGCGCAGCTTGCCGAGCAATTGCCCACGTTTGATACCGGCGGCGAGTGCGGTCTGACCATCGCCGTCGCCGTTGGCCGATCCGGTGATCTTGTCGACCCAGGCGAGCGCGCCGGCGTAGTCGCGTTTCTCTTCGGCCAGTTGGGCGAGACCCTGATAGCCCGGCTCGGGGCTCAGCGTGGGCGATTTGGCCGTGGCGGCCACGTATTCCTTCAGATAGCGCTCGGCGGTGTCGTACTGGCGCTGCTGCAGGTTCAGCAGGCCCAGCGCCAGCGTAATGCGCGCGTCGTTGGGCGCGATTTTCTTGACGGCCTCGAACTCGGTGCGGGCCTTGTCCTGCTGATCGCGCACCAGGTACATGCGGGCCAGCGCGAGGTGGCCGTCGATCGAGGCCGGCGCGGCCTTCAGGAAGGTGCGCAGGCCGGCGATGGCGCCATCCGGGTCGCTATCCGCGCGGAGTTCGGCGGCAAGGATGGCGGCGTCTTCGTAGCCGGGGCGCAGCTTGAGCGCGGTATCCAGTTCCGTCAGCGCACCCGGGACGTCCTTGGCGACGACCTTGGCGCGTGCTAGCGCCAGGTGCGTTTCGGGGCGCTGCATGTCGTGCGCGGCGATGTGCTGCAGCGCAGTCACGGCGCCAGCTGGGTCGCTGCTCTTGGACATCTGCTGCTGCAACTGCAGGATGGCGTCGGCGCGCTGGCCGGGCGACACCTTGTTCAACTGCGCTTGCAGCATCGGCTCGACTTCCGCCCATTTGCCGGTGGCCACCAGCAGGAGCTGCTGCACCTGGCGCGCGGGCATGGATGTCGGCGAAAGCTCGACCCATAGCCGCGTCGCAGTCAACGCTTGCGAAGGAGAGCGGGTCAGGAAGGCGATTTCGGTGGCGCGCTGGGCGAAGCGCGGGTCGCGGGTGTCCTGCGCCAGGTCGAGATACGTTCGATAGGCCGGCTCGACCATGCCACGCTGCAGCGACACTTCCGACGCCAGCACGCGATACATGATGTCCGCATCCAGCGGGACATGCGGCAGGTCCGTGCGCTCGGAATTCAACAGCCCGGTGCGCGGCCGCGAGCGTTCCAGCTGGACGGCTGCGCGGTTGTTGCCGCCTTCCGGTGTCGCCTGGGCGATGAGCGGGGCGGCTGCGCTATGGGCGAACCGCGTGGCGGACTGCGTTGCCCATGCCGGCACGCTCGCCAAGCCTCCCGCAACCAGCGAGGCGAGCAGGATCGCTCGGCTGCGTGGGACTCGCCGCGGGCGTTGCGTCGCGGGCGAACGGGAGAAGGCGTGAGGCATGGTTGCGAGGCTCCGGATGAGGGTTCGGGGCATTGTAGCCTGACCGCTACAATCGGCCGCATTGGTCAAGAAGATTGGAGCATCACATGCGACGGAGGTTCGATGCCTGAGTTGCCGGAGGTAGAAGTCACCCGCTTGGGCCTGTTACCGCATATCACGGGGCGACGCATCGTGCGCGCCGTGGTGCGCCATCATGGCTTGCGGTGGCCGATTGACCCGGCATTGCCTGACCTGCTCGCCGGTCTGACCGTGACGCGCCTGCTGCGCCGGGGCAAATATCTCTTGGTCGAATGCATGCCCGATGCGGACGGGCCCGGCGTGACGGGCGCGAGCGGCGGCTGGCTGCTGATCCACCTAGGCATGACGGGCACCCTGCGCGTGCTGGAGACACCGGTGACGCCGGGGCCGCATGACCACGTCGACATTGAACTGGCGGACGCAACCGGTGTGCCGATCACATTGCGGTATCGCGATCCGCGTCGCTTCGGCGCTGTCCTATGGCACCCCGGCGACGAAGGGGGCCTGGCGGAGCACCCACTGCTGCGCAACCTCGGCATTGAACCATTCGACGCGCGGTTCGATGGCGACTGGATGTTCGCCAGAACCCGTGGGCGTCGCGTTGCGATCAAATCGGCCCTATTGGCGGGCGACATCGTGGTGGGCGTGGGCAACATCTACTGCTCGGAGAGCTTGTTTCGCGCCGGGATTCGGCCGACCACGGCGGCAGGCCGCATCAGCCGCCCTCGCTACGCGGCGCTGGCCGAAGCCGTCCGTGCCACGCTGGCCGACGCCATTGCCCGGGGCGGCAGCACGCTGCGCGACTTTGTGGGCTCAGACGGGCAGAGCGGTTACTTCCAGCTCGAGGCCTTCGTGTACGACCGCGCGGGCCTGCCATGCCGCGTGTGCGGCACGCCGATCCGCCAGATCGTGCAAGGCCAGCGCTCGACCTTCTACTGCCCGACCTGCCAGCGCTGAGGCGGCTGCCCGAGCACCCCCGCCGCAGTGCCTGCTGGAGCGCTTTGTGCGTCATTTCGCAAGATTTTCGAAGTGGGGTGTCCAGCCGCCGATGGCATCCCGCAACACTTGCCGCGCCGCCCCTCGCGCGCCAGCGGAAAGTTCCACCGGATTCGGGCGGTTCCCTGTATCGTTCCATCTAAATTTGTGCCTTTCTGTGCCGTAATGGGGCGTATGCCCACGGCTGTAGTGATGGCGGGAGGGTGCGCGGTTGCATTTCGGGTGCGCGCACACAATAAGACAGAACGATGAACAACACACTGAGCACACAGTTCGAGCAGTACAGCGCCTGGCGCGCTTCGGTACTGCAGTCGGTGGGGGAATTCCAGGATTGGCTGCAGGCGCAGGAGCTGTACGACGCCCAGGCCGACATGCGCGCACAGCGCATCCGTGGGGTTCTGCGTAGCGACAAGCTGAAGGTCGCCTTCATTGCCGAGTTTTCGCGCGGCAAGAGCGAGCTGATCAACGCGATCTTCTTTGCGGATTTTGGTCGCCGCATCCTGCCGTCGTCGGCGGGCCGGACCACGATGTGTCCGACCGAGCTGATGTACGACGAAAGCTATCCGCCGTCGATCCGCCTGCTGCCGATCGAGACGCGTCTGCACGATGCGTCGACGGCTGACTTCCGTGATGCCGGCAGCCACTGGCTGTCGGTGCCGCTCGATCCCTCGTCCCCCGAGGGCATGCTGGAAGCGTTCCGCCACGTGGTGGAAACCGTGCGCGTGCCCAAGGAAGAGGCCGAGCAGCTTGGCCTGTACAACGACGCCGATCCGGACGCCGCGTTCTCGGTGGATGCTGCCGGTACGGTGGAAGTGTCGAAGTGGCGCCACGCGATCATCAATTTCCCGCATCCGATGCTCAAGCAGGGTCTGGTGATCCTGGATACGCCGGGCCTGAACGCGATCGGTACCGAGCCGGAACTGACGCTGCGTTTGATTCCGGATGCGCACGTCGTCGTGTTCGTGCTGGCGGCCGATGCTGGTGTGACCAAGAGCGATCTGGAGCTGTGGCGCTCGCACGTGGGCGGTGGTCAGCGCAAGGGCTGCATCGCCGTGCTCAACAAGGTCGACGGCCTGTGGGATCCGCTCAAGACCGAGCAGGAAGTCGAGAACGAAGTCAGCCGCCAGATCATGACCACGGCGCAGGTGCTCGATATCGATGTCGAGCGCGTGTATCCGGTGTCGGCGCAGAAGGGCTTGCTGGCCAAGGTCAGCCATGACGACGAACTGCTGGCCAAGAGCCGTCTGCCGGAACTGGAGTCGGTGCTGTCGGATCAGCTGATCCCGCAGCGTCGCGAGATCGTCACCGAGCAAGTGCAACTGGCGGTCAAGGACATGGCCGCCGGTGCGCAGCAACTGCTGCAGATGCGCCGCCGCGACATCGTCGAACAGCTGTTCGAGCTACGCGGCCTGCGCGGCAAGAACCACACGATGGTCAAGCACATGCTGATGCGTGTGCAGGGCGAGAAGGAAGAGTTCGAGCAGAGCATCGCCAAGTTCCAGGCGCTGCGCACGGTGTTCGGCCGCCACAGCGCGGAGATCATCAAGAGCGTGCAGCTCAAGCAGATCCGCTCGACCATGCGTGAAGCGCGCGAAAAGATGAAGGAGCGCGTGTTCTCGCGCGGCCTGCGTGACGACATGGACAAACTGTTCGGCCACCTGACCGGCCTGGTGCGCGACGCGGCCAACCGCATCGACCAACTGCACCAGATGGTCGATGGCATGTACAAGAAGTTCAACGCGGAGCACGGCTTTACGCTGTCGCCGCCGCTGCGCTTCCTGGGCACGCGCTACGACGCCGATCTGAAAGAGACGCTGATGCTCGCGCACAACCACTTTGGCGCGTTCAGCTTCCTGACGCGTCCGAAGCCGCAGCTCGTGCACGGCGCGTTCTCGACGGTGGCCAGCCGCGTGCTGGATACCTTCCAGGACATGAACCGCGATATCGAGATCTGGCTGAAGTCGGTCATGACGCCGCTCGAAGCACAGGTGCGCGATCACCAGAAGCAGCTTCGCAAGCGTGTCGATTCGATCGAGCGCATCCACGAGGCGACCGATACGCTGGAAGCGCGCATCGCCGAGCTTGAGGCGCTGCTCAACACGCTGGATGAGCGCAGCGGCGTGATTGCGACGTACACCGATCGCATCCTTTCAGCCGGGATGATTCTGGAGCAGCACTCTGCTGCCGCCTGACGCCCATCGTCACGCATTGAAAGGCGCCTGCGGGCGCCTTTTTCGTTCTGGTAGGATCGCCGCCAGCGTGCGGTTCCCGCGCGCCGCTTCTTCATCACACGCATGACCGCCACCCCACGCCGCACGCGCCGCCCCCCTCAAGCCGCTCCCGTTTTGCCCTCGCTTCCTGACGACTTCGCCGTGCGCGTGATCGCCTGGCAGCAGCGTCACGGGCGTCACCATCTGCCGTGGCAGAACACCGGCGATGCGTATCGCACGTGGCTCTCCGAGATCATGCTGCAGCAGACGCAGGTGAGCGCGGTGCTCGGTTACTACGCGCGCTTCATCGAACGATTCCCGACGGTGCAAGCGCTGGCTGCTGCGCCCGCAGATGACGTGATGGCCGCGTGGGCCGGCCTTGGCTACTACACGCGTGCGCGCAATCTGCATCGCTGCGCACAGATCGTGGTGGCGGAGCATGGTGGCGTCTTCCCGCGAGATCCCGAGGTGTTGGCCTCGCTGCCGGGCATCGGCCGCTCGACCGCTGCGGCCATCGCGGCGTTCTCATACGGCGTGCGTGCTGCCATCCTGGATGGCAACGTCAAGCGCGTGTTTGCGCGCGCGTTCGGCGTCGACGGCTTTCCCGGCGACAAGCGTGTGGAAGACACCCTGTGGCGTATCGCAGAGGCCGTCCTGCCCCCTGCCGACGGTATCCAACCCTACACGCAGGGTTTGATGGACCTGGGCGCGACCGTCTGCACGCGCGGCAAGCCCGCATGCCTGACGGGTGAGCGCGCTTGTCCGCTCGAATCGCTATGCGAAGCGCGTAGTACCGATCGCGTGATGGAGTTGCCAGTGCCGCGTCCGCGCAAGGCGACGCCCGAACGCGCCGCCACGCTCATCATCGCGCTGCACAGCGACACGGTGCTGCTGCAGCGTCGTCCGCAGCGTGGCATCTGGGGCGGGTTGTGGTCGCTGCCGCTGGTGGGGGAGATGGACGATGCGATTGACGCGCATCCGTTGGACGTCGATGTCGTGCGCCGGGCCGCGCAGGCGTACGGCGCTGTCTCCGCGGTGGAAATGGCCGGTGCGCTTACGCATACCTTCACGCACTTCCGCCTGCATATGCATCTCCTGCGCGCAGAGATCACCGCCACGGCCGCGCTTGGCGACGACTGGCGCTGGCTGCCGCTCGCGCAACTCAATTCCGTGGGATTGCCCGCGCCGGTGAAGTTGGCGCTGGAGACATTGGTGCAGCCGAGCTTGATCTAGCGCGGCCGACGCAGCATCACAGGATGTGGTGCTGCTTCATGTACCGATGGACGATTTCGATGCGCATGCCCGCATCCATCAGTTCCATCAGCTTCTGCTTGGCCTTGAGCGGTACCGGCAGCAGTTCGCACAACCTGTTGGCGACCCAGCTCGGGCTGTTCCAATCATACGGCTCGGCCATCGGCACGTTCCCGTCTTCGCGCGCGCCCAGCGTGGCTACGATGCGGCGCAGGGCGTTCACACAATCGTCGAACAGTTCGCTCTTGCAGTCTTCCACGTCGGCGCCGATGGGCTCGACCGTGCCGCGCATCAGGCCATCGGGCGTGGTGTCGAACGACAGCACTTTGAAGCGCTGCGTGCCGCGCACCTTGATCATCAGCAGTCCAAGCTGCTCCATGTCGCATTCGACGATGTGGGCGATACAACCGACATCGACTGGCACCGTTGAGGTTTCAGCCGTGGCGACTTCATTGCCGCGTTCGATCAGGCAGACGCCAAAGGGAGTCTGGTCACGCAAGCAGGTGCGGACCATGTCCATGTAGCGGGCTTCGAAAATACGCAGTGGGAGCAGTCCGCCTGGAAACAGCACCGTGTGCAGCGGAAACAGCGGCAGCTCGGTTGGCAGCGGCGGCAGCGGTGAGAAAGGCGAGAGAGCGATGTCTTCTTGCATGGACGGGCTTGGGCAGACGGCGGCAAGACCTTCGCGTGACGCCGCGCGGCTCAGCCGTCTACGGCCAATTCGCGGTGGCGGACTAACACATTACCATGCGCGCGGAAGTACGTGGCAAGCCGTTCCGCGATATACACGGAACGATGCTGGCCCCCCGTGCAGCCGATCGCGACGGTCAGGTAGCTACGGTTGTCGGCGATGAAACTCGGCAGCCACTTTTCCACGTAGGCGCGGATATCTTCTGCCATCGCCAGCACCATGGGCTGGCTTTGCAGGAAGTCGATGACGGGCTGGTCGCGGCCGGTGAGCGGGCGCAGTTGCGTGTCGTAGTACGGGTTGGGCAGCGAGCGCACGTCGAAGACGAGGTCGGCGTCCGTGGGCACGCCGTGCTTGAAGCCGAACGATTCGAACATCAACGTGATGTCGTGCGGCTCGTCGCTGATGAATTCCTTGATGTATGCGCGCAGGGCGTTGGTGCGCAGCGTGCTGGTGTCGATGCGGTGCGCCGGGTCAGCCAGCGGGCTGAGCAGTTCGCGCTCCATCTCGATGGCTTCGATGAGGGACGTGTCGGCGTCCTTGGCGCTGGCGGGCGAGCCGGTCACATCGGGCCGGCCATTGCGGATCGACAACGGGTGACGGCGCCGTGTTTCTGAATAGCGCTGCACCAGGGCGTTGGTGCTCGCCGTCAGGAACAGCATGCGCACGTCGTGTTCCTTGCGCAGCGTGGTGATGGTCTCCGGCACCTTGCGCAGCGACTCTCGGCTGCGGATATCGGTGGCGACGCCCAGATGCGTATAGCCCTGGTCTGCCAGATAGCGCGCCAGTTCGGGGATGAACTGCGCAGGCAGGTTGTCCACGCAGTAGTAGCCTGCGTCTTCGAGCACGTTCAGGGCGACTGACTTCCCCGAACCCGACATGCCGGTGATGAGAGTAATGCGCATGACGCGAGGATAGCATTCCTCTGTGGCAAACCAGCGACCAACAAAAAAGGCGGCCGGTGTGGCCGCCTTTCTGCGTCAAGCCAAGCGGAGGCTCAGCCCTTCGAGAGGCACGCTTTCTGGGCGTTCTTGTACTCGTCGCCCTTCTTGCCCTTGTTGGCCTTGGAGCAGGAGGCCATCTTTTCCTGTTGGGTCATCGGCTTGGCAGCGGCCGCCGGCTTGTCCGACAGGCAGCCCTTCATGAACGCCTTGCGTTCGTCGCCCTTCTTGCCGGCGGCGTCCATGTTGCATTGCTTCATCTTGTCTTGCTGCGAATTCTTGGCGGCGGGCGCAGCTGCCGGTGCTGCCGGAGCGGCGGCCGGTGCGCTGCTCTGGGCGAAAGCCTGGCCGGCGAGGAACGGGAGCGCCAGGGCGCAAGCGGCAATCAGTTGTTTCATCGTGGTTTCTCCTTGGGTACCGACAGAAGAGCGGGCGAATGTGTCACCGCGCTCGCGATGAACGGCGCCGCGAGTGTGCCCGGCGCATTCCCCTCCACAACGGTGATGCCGCATGCCGGGTTGACGTTTCGCCACGAAAACTAGGGTAAAACCCGGCAGATCGCGAAACTTTGTAGCAGCTTTGTTAAAGCAAACGCCCCTGCGGAGAGTGCGATGCCGCTTCCGCCAGCATGGCGGCGCGTTGGCGGTCCATGAAGTCACGCAGCGTGTCGATGCCGCGCAGGCGCAGGATGGTGTTGCGCACGGCGGCCTCCACCAGCACGGCCAAGTTGCGGCCGGCGGCCACTTGGATCTTCACCATGTGGATCGGCAAGCCGAGCACGTCGAGGTACTGCGAGTCGAGCGGCAGGCGTTCAAACTCACCGTCATTGCGGCGCACCAGTTGCACGATCAGCTTGATCTTCATCTTCCGGCGCACCGCCGTCTCACCGAAGATTGTCTTGATGTCGAGCAGGCCCAGGCCGCGCACTTCCAGCAGGTTCTGCAGCAGCGGCGGGCAGCGGCCCTCAATGAAATCCGGCCCCAGGCGCACGAAGTCGACAGCGTCATCGGCCACCAGGCCGTGGCCGCGCGAGATCAACTCCAGCCCCAGTTCGCTCTTGCCGAGGCCCGAATCGCCCATGATCAGCACGCCCATGCCGAGGATGTCGAGAAACACCCCATGCATCGTCACGCGTGGCGCCGAGATGCGCGACAGATACAGCCGCAGATGATCAATCACCGCCGCCGATGAAATCGGCGACGTGAACAGCGGCGTGGACGAACGCGTGCAGCGCAGCTCCAGATCCGGCGGCGGGTCCACGCCGTCGGCCACCACGAGGAACGGCGGCTCCAGCAGGATCAGCTCGCCCATCTGGCGCTTGCGGTTTTCTTCCGACAGACGCTGGTAGTAGGTGATCTCGGGTTTGCCGAGCACCTGGATACGGTTCGGGTGGATCAGGTTCAAGTGCCCGACCAGGTCAGCCGCAGATGTCGCTTCTTTAGCGAAATCCACGTCGAATGCGCGGTCCGCGCCCTCCAGGCCGGCGACCCACGACAGCTTCAGATCGGCTGCGTTGTCGTCAAAAATCGATTGGGCGGTAACGCCAGTCAGTTCCATAGCAGGGCACGGTGCGCCGTTGGGGCGAGGAGCGTTCGCAATCGGTTGCGCGCAGCCCCGATTGCGCCGCGCTCAAGGCCGCCAGTCGGTCAGTAGCTGGTGAATCGCCTCGGGCGACGGCAGGGTGGCAAGGCCTTCCCGCATTTCGCGGTCGGACAGTAGCTGGGCGATTTCTGAGAGGATTTCCAGATGCTGCTGGGTGGCCTGTTCTGGCACCAGCAGGAAGATCAGCAGGGAAACCGGCTTGCCGTCAGGCGACTCGAACGGCACCGGCTCGGACAGCCGCATGAACGCGGCCAGCGGTTGCTTGAGCCCCTTGATGCGGCCGTGCGGGATGGCCACGCCGGCGCCCAGGCCCGTTGAGCCAAGCGATTCGCGTGCGAACAGGTTGTCGGTGACAATGGCGCGCGCCACGCCATGGTTGTTCTCGAACAGCAGACCAGCCTGTTCAAATACCCGCTTCTTGCTGGTTACGCTGACGTCGAGGGTGATGTTCCCGGGCGGCAGCAGTTTGGCCAAGCGATTCATGTGTAATGCGTGAAATGAGCGGCGTCCTTCTGCACCAAATTGGCGCGCGGACAATCGGGTCATTATAGACCACGCGTCGCGCGGCTTTGTGCGGCGCACCAGTGGCGTACCGCGCAGGGCAGAGAGGCGAATCCCCCAGGGCTGCAAATGGCCGGTGCTGGCATGTTACGCCTGCGCATCGACCCTGTTTTAGCTGGCGCCGCGCCGAAATCCGCGCCACGCCAAGCATTCATACTTTGGTCAGATTTTAGCCCGACTTAATTCCGATGCAATCGGAATCGTCAGGAATGCACCACGGCATAAAAAAACCGCGCCATCCGAGGGCGCGGTTTTTTGTGGTGCCGTTGGCTATTGCTGCATCTGCACGGCCTGGAAAGCCTCGTGCTTCACGCTGCTGCGGTCGTGGCTTTGCACGCGGTCCTTGTACTTGATCACTTGCCTGTCCAGCTTATCGACGAGTAGGTCGATGGCCGCATAAAGATCTTCATGGTGTGATTCAACGAAGACGTCTTTACCCTTGAGGTGCAGGTTGATTTCCGCGTACTGACGCCGATCCTTCTCCTTGTGGTTATCGACCGATAGCAATACGCTGACGCCAATCACCTGATCGAAGTGCCTGATCACACGCTCCAGTTTCGTTTCCACGTACTCACGCAACGCGGGCGTGATGTCCAGGTGGTGTCCACTGAGTTTGAAGTTCATAGCGGTTCTCCTTCTCACGGATGGGCCGCACCGGAACTGCCCGCGATGCGGCTATAAAGACTTACGCAGATTCACTGCTGGGATCTTCAGGGCTTCGCGGTACTTGGCCACCGTCCGACGGGCCACCACGAATCCTTGTTCGCCTAACAGCTCGGCAATTCTGCTATCGGACAGAGGATTCTTCGGGTCTTCGGCTCCTACAAGTTGCTTGATGAGCGCGCGTATCGCAGTGGATGACGCGGCCCCGCCGGTTTCCGTCGATACATGGCTGCCGAAGAAGTACTTCAGCTCAAACGTCCCCATTGGGGTGGCCATGTACTTGTTGGTCGTCACACGGGAGATCGTGGACTCGTGTAGACCCAGCGTATCAGCTATTTCCCGCAAAACCAAGGGGCGCATGGCGATTTCACCGTGCGTGAAAAAGCTCTTTTGACGTTCGACAATGGCTTGCGAGACGCGCAGGATCGTGTCGAAGCGCTGTTGAATATTCTTGATCAGCCAGCGAGCTTCCTGCAGCTTCTGCTGCAGATTTGCGGCCCCCGATTCGCCGCGGCTGCTGCGCAGGATCTGCGCATACATGTCGTTGATGCGCAGACGCGGCATGACGTCGGGGTTCAGTTGTGCCATCCAGCCCGCGCTCGTTTTGCGCACGACGACATCGGGCACCACGAAGTCGGCTTCTGCGCGGCCAAACGCATGACCGGGGAATGGTGCCAATGAACGAATGAGTTCATGTGCGGCCTTCAGTGCAGGCTCATCGACGGAGAGCGCTTTCTTCAGTCGCGTGTAGTCGCGTGCGGCCAGCAGCTCGAGATGTTGATTGACGATGATGAGCGCGAGCGCCTTCGCCGGTGAGTCGAGCCGCTGCAGTTGCAGCGTCAGGCATTCGGCCGCCGATCGTGCGCCGATGCCGGCCGGATCAAAGCTCTGGAGCATGCGCAGCGCAGCCTGCAACTCGTCGAGTTCGACTTCGAGTTCGGCGGGGAGGTCGGTGAGGATCTCGTCGAGTGTGGCGGAGAGATAGCCTTCGTCGTCGAGCGATTCGATCAGGAAGATGACAAGGCCCTTGTCACGCATCGACAGCTTGAGCGGCGCGAGTTGCTCCATGAGGAACTCGCGCATCGAGGGCTCGGCTTCACGCAATTGCAGCGGGGCGCGATCGTCTTCGTCGGATTGCGGCTTGCGGGCGAAATCGTCGAGGCTCCAGTCGGAGCGGTCGGAGCCGTAATCGCTGTCGAAGTCGGCGCTGCTGTCGTTGCTCTCGTAGCTGTTGTCGGAGGCGTTGCTGCCGTCGGCCCCGTTGGGTGATGGCGGCGGCGATTCGGTGGGCAGCGGGGTGGCGCTGTTGCTCTGCAACGCGTTGACGGAGCCGTCGGCGCCGATGCGCGCGGAGGTGTCGAGCCACTCGTTTTCCCGCTCCAGCAGCGGGTTTTCGGTCAGTGCCTGCTCAACTTCCTGCTGCAGTTCGATGGTCGACAACTGCAGCAGCCGGATGGACTGCTGCAACTGCGGCGTGAGCGCCAGGTGCTGAGAGAGACGGAGCTGGAGCGACTGTTTCATGCGGCCTATTCTATGCCCAACCGCCAGTCGATGGAACGGATTTTGCTTTAAGGTGCGCCCTTACCACGCCCCTCCGACCGTCCTTACGGCGTAGGCGTGCGGCGTGACTTACATCCGGAAGTTGTCGCCCAGATAGACCTTGCGCACATCCTCGTTTTCGATGATCTGCTCGGGCTGGCCAGCGGCCAGCACAGTGCCTTCGCTGATGATGTAAGCGTGATCGCAGATGCCCAGCGTTTCGCGCACGTTGTGATCGGTGATGAGCACGCCGATGTTGCGGTCTTTCAGGAAGCTGACGATGCGCTGGATTTCGCCCACGGCGATCGGGTCCACGCCGGCAAATGGTTCATCGAGCAGGATGAAGCGCGGCGACGAAGCCAGCGCGCGGGCAATTTCCACGCGGCGGCGCTCGCCACCCGAAAGCGACAGCGCGGGGTTGTCGCGCAGGTGAGCGATCTGCAGATCGTCGAGCAGCGCATCGAGGCGGCGGTTGACTTCGGCGGGCGTGAGCTTCTTGCCGTCCTGCTCCTGCAACTCGAGCACGGCGCGGATGTTTTCCTGCACGTTGAGCTTGCGGAACACCGACGCTTCCTGCGGCAGATACGAGAGCCCCATGCGCGCGCGCTGGTGGATCGGCAGGCGGCTGATGTGCTGGCCGTCGAGCACGATGTCGCCAGCATCCAGCGCCACCAGGCCGACGATCATGTAGAACGAAGTGGTTTTGCCCGCGCCGTTGGGCCCGAGCAGGCCGACCACCTCGCCGCTCTTCACATCAAGCGACACGTCCTTCACCACCGTGCGCGTGCCGTAGCGCTTCTTCAGATGGCGAACGACCAGCGTACTGGAGGTCGTGGCCTGCGGCGCAGCGGTTTTGGGGGCGAGGGTGGTGGCGGACATAGGCGAAGCGAAAAAGGCGGTACGGATCAGGGCTTGGGAGCGGGCGTGGCCGGCGTGCTGGTACGCGGAGCCAGGACAGCGCGCACGCGGCCCGAAGGGTTGGCAGAAGTCGCGTTCTCGGCGCCGCCCGAGGCGGTGTAGAACTCCTTCTGGCCGTCGTACGTGATGACGGCGCCGCGGATCTCGTCGAGTTGCGTGGCGCCTTGCAGGCGTTCCATGCGGGCGCGGCTGATCAGCTTGGAGATCTCTTGCTTGCCGTCGTATTCGATGCGTTCGCCCCAGCCCTGGATGTACTCGTCGACGTTGTCGCGCTTCTGGCGGATGAACGCCAGATTGCCGGGCTTGGAGGTGGCCACCGCGTAGTTGTAGCCCTCCGGATCGGTGCGCAGATCGGCGGCATCGGAGCGCAGCACCATCGTGCCCTTGGTGAGCACCACGTTGCCGGTCAGGTGGTAGACCTGCTTCAGATCGTCGTAGCTGGCGTTGTCGGCTTCGAGCACGAGCGGCTTGTCGCGGTCGGAGCGTTCGGCGTGCGCGGGCAGGGCCGGAAGCAGCAGCGCAGCGACGATGGCGAGGCCGGCAGCACGGAGGGAATCAGTCATGGAGATCAAGTCAGAGAAGAGCGCGGTCGATGGGCGTTTTCAACTGTGGGGGTGAAGTCTACGGCTTCGGGCCCCCCAGCCCTTCGATCCGGCCGCGCACATTGCCCAGCAATTGTACTTGGCGCGTCACGTTGTTGAAGACGAGGCCGTTGGCGTTCATGACGGACGGCCCGCGATGCAGCTCGACGGGCTTGTCGGTGCGCACGACGTCGTCGTTGAGCAGCACCTGGAAGTAGGTCGAATCGGCCGTCATCAGCGGGTCCTGGCGGGCGTCGGGCCCTTGTGCGCGGATGACCTTGGCGTTGTTGTACAGGTCGATGATGGTGCCATCGCCGTTCATCTTGCCCAGATCGGCGCGCGCGGTGACCTGCGGCCGATCGGGTGCATACACACGCAGCGCCGGGAAGGTGACGTCGTAGGTCAGGTCGTCCTCATAGTGGTTCATGTGGACGCCGGTGAAGCGGTATTTGGTGGCGCCGGTTTCGTCCAGCGCGGTGGCCGAGATCCCGTCCATCGTGTAATCGGCGACGTGGCGCTTGGGCTGCGTGGCGGTTTCGTCGGTTTGCGGGGTGTTGACCTGCACGAGCAGGAACGTGACGCCGCAGACGATCGCCATCAGCAGGATCGGCAGCCCGCGCAGCATGATCTGCAGCACGGAGGAAACGAGGCGTTGGGAGCGTTCGTTGGCCATGTGATCAGAATGTTTGCGGGGCCTGCTGCAGCACTTGCGCGAGCAGGACGTCGTAGGCGCCTTGCGCCTTGAGGATCAGGTCGGCGACTTCGCGCACGGCACCGCGGCCGCCTGTTGCCTGGGCGACGTAGTGGGCGCGGTTCCGCAGTTCCACGTGAGCCTGGGCGGGGCAGGCGGCAAAGCCTACCAGCGCCATCACCGGCAAATCGGGCCAGTCGTCGCCCATGTAGCCCGCGTCGGTCGGTTGCAGTTCGGTAGCGGCCAGCAGGTGGGCGAAGGCCTCACGCTTGTCGGCTACGCCTTGGTACAGATGCTCGATGCCGAGTTCCCCGGCACGCCAGGCCACAATCTCGGATTGTCGGCCGGTGATGATGGCCGACGTGATGCCGGCCTGCGCCAGCAACTTGATGCCGTGGCCGTCGAGCGTGTCGAAGGCCTTGCTGATCTCGCCTTCGGGGCCGACCAGCAGGCGGCCGTCAGTCAGCACGCCATCCACGTCGAACACCATCAGGCGCACGCGCGCGGCGCGTTCCATCGCCTGCGGAAAGCGTGCGTCGATGTTGCTGTGGACAGGATCAGCCGGGGTGGTCATCAGCGGCGTGGGCGGGTCAGATGACCTTGGCGCGCGTCAGGTCGTGGATGTGCAGCGCGCCCACCAGCAGGCCGGCGGCATCGACCACCAGCAGCTGATTGATGCGGTGCGTTTCCATCACTTCGACGGCTTCCACGGCGAGCTGATCTGGGCCAATCGAACGCGGATTGCGATGCATGACTTCATGCATCGGCACGGTGCGCCAGTCGCGCGGGGTTTCCAGCAGGCGGCGCAGGTCACCGTCGGTGAAGACGCCCACGGCGCGGCCATCGGCATCGACCACGGCGGTCATGGCCATGCCCTTGCGGGTGATTTCCATCAGCGCCTGCGACAGCGGCGTGTCTTCGTTTACGCGCGGGATGGCATCGCCGGCGCGCATGACGTCGCGTACGTGCGTCAGCAGCTTGCGGCCGAGCGAGCCGCCCGGGTGCGAGCGGGCAAAATCCTCTGCGCCGAAGCCGCGTGCGTCGAGCACGGCCACGGCCAGCGCGTCACCCAGCGCGATCTGTGCGGTGGTGCTGGCGGTGGGGGCGAGATTCAGCGGGCAGGCTTCGACGTCGACGTGCGAGTTGAGCACCACGTCGGCGTGCTTGCCGAGCGAGGACTCGGGGTTGCCGGTCACGGCGATCAGCTTGGCGCCCAGCCGCTTGACCAGCGGCAGGATGGCGTTCAGCTCCGACACTTCGCCGGAATTGGAGAAGCCGATGAAGACGTCGTCGCGCGTGACCATGCCGAGGTCGCCGTGGCTGGCTTCGGCGGGGTGCACGAAGAAGGCCGGCGTGCCGGTCGAGGCCAGCGTGGCGGCAATCTTGCGCGCGATGTGACCTGATTTGCCCATGCCGGACACGACCACGCGGCCGGTGCAGCTGAGCACCATTTCGACCGCGCGCGCAAAGTCGGCGGACACCTGGGATTTGAGGCCGAGCACGGCTTGCGCTTCGATGTCGAAGGTCTGCTGGGCCAGCGCCAGTGCTCGATCCGGATTGAAATTCGCTATCATGGCGGCGAAGTATAACAACGATTGACACAGGGCCCCGGCCGCCTACCGCGTTGTTTGGCAAGGTTTGGCATGCGTGGGCGCTGGCCTTGCGGGGGAGTTGCGGAGCGTGCGGGCGCTCCGTTTTGCTGCGCCGCGGCATTCGGCTTTCCAACCCCTTTCCTTCCCGCCGCCACGCCGTCATTTTTTGCTCTGCGGCGTCCCGCGTATCGCGTTCTTCGTTTATATCCTGGCATCGGTCTTGCAGCGCCTGCGTGCTTGTTTGTGCACGCACCGTCCTGATGCGCGGGTGCTGTCCCTCCTGTCCAACCCCTTTCGATTGGTTTTTCGCGCCGCATGCATTCGCCGCTGGAACTCGCCCTCGTATTGTTGGCCGCCGCCGTGATCGGCGTGGTGCTGTTCCGCATGCTGCAACTGCCGCCGATGCTGGCCTACCTGGTGGTGGGCGTGCTGATCGGGCCGAAAGCGACGGGGTTGGAGTCCGATTCCGCCCAGACGCGCTATCTGGCCGAGTTTGGGGTGGTGTTCCTGATGTTCTCGATCGGGCTGGAGTTCAACCTCTCCAAGCTGCGTTCGATGCGGCGGCTGGTGTTGGGGTTGGGCGCGTCGCAGGTGGTGCTGACCATGCTGCTGACGATTCCAGTGTCGCTGCTGCTGTCGCACTGGTATCCGCTGTCTTGGCAGGCGGGGCTGGCGCTGGGCGGTGCGCTGGCCATGTCGTCCACGGCCATCGTCTCGAAGATGCTGGCCGAGCGCCTGCAGCTGGAAACCGAGCACGGCCGCAACATCATCAGCGTGCTGCTGTTCCAGGATCTGGCGGTGGTGCTGCTGCTGATCGTGGTGCCATCCCTGGGCAAGAACCCGAGCGACTTAATGCTGGCGCTGTCGGTCGCAGCGCTGAAGATCACCATCGCGCTAGTGTTGATCCTGTTCCTGGGGCAGAAGCTGTTGTCGCGCTGGTTCCACCTGGTGGCGGCGCGGCGCTCGCAAGAGCTGTTCATGCTGAACCTGCTGCTGGTGACGCTGGGCATGGCGGCACTCACGGAACGCCTGGGCCTGTCGATGGCGCTGGGCGCGTTCCTGGCCGGCATGCTGGTGTCGGAAACGCCCTACAAGCTGCAGGTGGAAGAAGACATCAAGCCGTTCCGCGACGTGCTGCTGGGGCTCTTCTTCGTGACGGTGGGCATGCTGCTGGACCCCCGCGTGGTGGTCGATCACTGGGCCTTGGTGCTGGCGCTGGTGGCAGGGCCGGTGCTGTTCAAGTTTGTGCTGATTGCATTGCTGGCGCGCGCGTTTGGCTCGGGCGGCGGTGCGGCCATCCGTACTGCGTTGGGGCTGGCGCAGGCCGGCGAATTCGGCTTCGTGCTGCTCAACCAGATCGACGGGCTCCACCTGATCGACCCGCTGCTCGGCCAGGCGATTCTGGCGGCGATGCTGCTGTCGATGCTGCTGGCGCCGTTCCTGATTCAATACAGCGACGTGATCGCCATGCGGCTGTCGCGCACGGACTGGCTGATGCAATCGCTGGCGATGACGAAGATCGCCGCGCAGAGCATCGCCACCGAGCGCCACGTCATCATCTGCGGCTATGGGCGCAGCGGCCAGAACCTGGCACACATGGTGGAGCAGGAGGGCATCGGCTATATGGCGCTGGACCTGGACCCCGACCGCGTGCGCGATGCCGCAGCCGCGGGTGAACACGTGGTCTACGGCGATGCGGCGCGGCGCGAGTCGCTGGTGGCGGCGGGTATCCACCGTGCGGCGGCGGTCGCCATTACGTATGCCGATACAGCGTCTGCGCTGAAGGTGCTGCACCACGTGCAGGCGCTGGAGCCGACGCTGCCCGTGATCGTGCGCACGATTGACGATGCAGACCTGGACCGGCTGCAGCAGGCGGGCGCCACCGAGGTCGTCCCGGAAATCATTGAGGGGAGCCTGATGCTGGCGTCGCATGCGCTGGTGCTGCTGGGCGTGCCGCTGCGCCGCGTGGTGCGCCGCGCACAGGAAATGCGCGACGCGCGCTACAGCCTGCTGCGCGGCTACTTCCACGGCCAGGACGACGAAGAAGACATGCTCGAGCGCGAGGCTGTGCGTCTGCACTCGGTTCCGCTGTCGGAGGGCTCGCCGGCCATCGGCCGCAAGCTGGGCACCATGGGGCTGGAAACGTTCAAGACCTCAGTCACCGCGATCCGCCGGCAAGGCATTCGCGCCATCGACCCCGAGCCGGACACGGTGCTGGAGCAGGGCGATATCGTCGTGCTGCGCGGTACGCCCGAAAGCTTGCAGATGGCGGAGGAGCGGCTGTCACCGCGTTGATGTCAGCGCTTATTTGACGAGCGTTTCGAGCAGCGGCCCGCGGGAGCGGCGCGGTGGCGGGGCGTCGGCCATGCTGGGCGGTAGGCCATCCAGCACGGTGGCGGCATCAAGGGAGCGGATCGACACGCGGGTATCGGCCGGAATCCGGCCATCCTGCTGCAGCATCAGGTAGCGCAGGCAGCAGACGCGCAGGAACGAGGCGAAGTTCGCCACCTCGCCGCGCCGCTCGAGCTGCTCGTCATAGAGCTTGCTGATGAGCTGGTTGACCGTCAGGCCGTCGCGCTGGCCGATTTCCTCCAGCACCTCCCAGAACAGGCACTCCAGCCGCACGCTGGTCGCCACGCCGTGCAGGCGTAGCGAACGCGCGAGGCTGTCGTACGAGTGAGGGTTGGCGCGGATGAAGATTTCGCACATGGCCGGGCTCTCCTGAAAGCGCCCCCGGACGGCGACCGGCGGGCAGCCGGATCAGTGTAGGACCCGCGTGCCCAGGACTTCAAGAAACTGTGCGAGCCACGCCGGATGTGCCGGCCACGCTGGCGCGGTCACGAGCTTGCCGTCGGTATGGGCCTGGTCGACGGGGGTGTCCTTGAAGGTGCCGCCCGCCGCCGTGACTTCTGGGCCACATGCCGGATACGCCGAGCATGCCTTGCCCTCCAACACGCCCGCTGCCGACAGCAACTGCGCGCCATGGCAGATGGCCGCGATGGGCTTGTCCGCGCTGGCGAAGTGCCGCACGACGTCGAGCACGCGGGCATTCAGGCGCAGGTATTCGGGCGCGCGGCCGCCGGGCACGACAAGTGCGTCATAGGCGGCAGGGTCAATGTCGGCAAAGCTCGCATTGACGGTGAACCGGTGGCCCGGCTTTTCGGAGTACGTCTGCGCGCCCTCGAAATCGTGGACAGCCGTGGCAACCGAGTCGCCGGCTTTCTTGTCAGGGCAGACGGCGTGCACCGTGTGGCCGACCATCTGCAGCGCCTGGAAGGGGACCATGACTTCGTAGTCTTCCACGTAGTCGCCTACCAGCATCAGAATTTTCTTAGCCATCGCCGTGTCTCCTGTATGGTTGCAATCCGAGGTAACAACCGGCCCATTGTGGTGCGGTGCCCATCGGCCCGGGTGGTAGCCCATTACCGCAGACCACGTTTTCCCCGTTTTTTCGTTCTTGCCATGAGCCAAGTCCCGCACAATCAGGCTGCGTTGCTGACGCCGTCGTCCGTTCCCGCCTCGACCGAACTCGGCGATGTGTCGCGCTATCTGCGTGACCGTATCCGCACGGTGCCGGACTGGCCGCAGGCCGGTGTGATGTTTCGCGACATCACACCGCTGCTGCAGGACCCGAAGAGCCTGCGCGTGCTGGTGGACGTGTTCATTCATCGCTACATGGGGCAGGGGCTGAACTTGGTGGCGGGCATCGATGCGCGCGGCTTCATCCTCGGCTCGATCGTGGCGTATGAGCTGAACCTGGGCTTCGTGCCGATCCGCAAGAAGGGCAAGCTGCCGTTCAACACGGTGGCCGAGGAGTACATGCTCGAGTACGGCAGCGCGACAGTGGAGATCCACGCCGATGCGTGCAAGCCTGGCGACCGCGTTCTGCTGATCGACGACCTGATCGCCACCGGCGGCACGATGATGGCCGGCAAGCGCCTGCTCGAACGTCTGGGCGCGACGGTGGTGGAGGGCGCGGCGATTGTCGATCTGCCCGAACTGGGCGGCTCGGAACTGCTGATCGAAGGCGGCTTGCCGCTCTTTACGGTGTGCCGTTTCGACGGACACTGACGCCCTAAAGCGATGCCGCCGCATACGCTCATGTGACAAAAGTATGACGGCGTGTTGCCGGGCGCGGTAGCATCGTTTCTTCCGCATTCTTTTCTTTTCTTCGCTGCCAGGAGGCCGTCGATGCCCCATGTGTTGCTGTTTCTGCTCGCCTCCATCGCCATTACGGTGATGCCTGGGCCGGACAACCTGCAGGTGATTGCGCGTGGCGCGAGCCAGGGCCGCAAAGCTGGCCTGGCAGCGGCAGCGGGATTTGCATCGGGCTGCCTGTTCCACACGACGTTTGCGGCGTTGGGGCTGGCGGCGGTGTTGCAGTCGTCGCCCCTGGCGTTCCAGGCGATCCGCTGGCTGGGCGCGGCCTATCTGATCTGGCTTGGTATCCAGGCGCTGCGCAGCAAGGGCGGCGTGGGCCTGAAGCAGGCGGATGCTCAGGCGGCGCCAGACCTGGGGCAGGTGTTCCGCCAGAGCGTTTTCGCCAATCTGCTCAACCCGAAGGTGACGCTGTTCTTCGTGGTGTTCCTGCCGCAATTCGTGGATGCGCAGGCCGGCCATGCAGCGTTGCAGATGCTGCTGCTGGGCGGCATCTTCATGGCGCAGACCGTTGTGGTGTTCAGCTTGTATGGCTGGTGCGCGGCGGCGCTGGGTGGCTGGATGCGCCGCACGCCGCGCGCATCGCTGTGGCTGGATCGCGTGAGCGGTTGCATCTTCATTGGGTTGGGTTTGCGCGTGGCGTTGACTAAGTAATAAGCAATAGGCGCCACAAGAATCGATGATTACGCTGCTCAAACTCCTCTCCGGTGTGGCCCTGCTGGTGTGGGGCACCCAGACCGTCAAGGTCGGCATGCTGCGCTTGTATGGCGCGGACCTGCGCCGCCTGCTGTCGCGCAGCGTGTCGAACCGGTTTTCCGCGCTGCTGGCCGGCATCGGCGTGACGTGCCTGGTGCAGAGCAGTAACGCCACGGCCACCATCGTTGGGGCGTTTGTCGCACAGGGGCTGATGAGCGTGTCGGCGGCGCTGGCGATTCTGCTGGGCGCCAATGTGGGCACGGCGCTGATGGCACAGGTGTTTGCCCTGGACTTGTCGTGGCTGTCGCCGCTGTTGATCTTCTTTGGCGTGATCCTGCACCTGTCGCGCAAGGGCAGCCCGGTCGGGCATTTCGGGCGCGTGCTGATCGGCCTGGGGCTGATCATGATGGCGCTGGAGTTGATCTCGGTGGCCTCCAGCCCGATGGTCGAGGCGAATGCGCTGCGCGTGCTGCTTGGGTCCATCTCGTCGGACACCGGACTGAACATGCTGATCGGCGCGGTGCTCACGCTGCTGTGCTACTCGAGCCTGGCCGTGGTGCTGTTTTGCGCGACGCTGGCGACATCCGCTGCCGTCTCCGTCAAGGTGGCGTTTGCGATTGTGCTGGGCGCGAACATCGGCAGTGCCGTCGCCGCGCTGGCGACCACGCCGTCATCGAGTCAGGCCGCACGCCGAGCGACCTTGGGCAACCTGCTCTCGCGCATGTTGGGCGCGGCACTGGTGCTGCCGTTCCTGGGTAAGCTGGCCGAACTGGCGCCGCACGCGGGCGTGGCGCTGCAGCACGTGGTGGTGGCGTTCCATGTGCTGTTCAACGTGGCGCTGGCGGCGCTGCTGATCGGGTTGACCGAATCGATGGCGAAGCTGTGCGCGCGCATCCTGCCGGGTGGTGCGCATATCGATGATCTGGTCGCGCCGCGCTATCTCGATCCGTCCGCGCTTGCCACGCCCACCCTTGCGCTGGGCAATGCGTCGCGCGAGGTACTGCGCATCGGCGATCGCGTCGAACACATGCTCGACAACACTCTGCGCGTGCTCAAGACCAACGACGTGCGCCTGCTGCAGTCCACCCGCGCCATCGACGACGAGGTCGATGCGCTGTACACCGCCATCAAGCTCTACCTCACGCAGCTCAGCCACGAGGCGCTGGACGCGCGCGAAGGCAAGCGCTGGGCCGACATCATTTCGCTCACGATCAACCTGGAGCATGCCGGCGACATTCTTGACCGTCTGCTGCAGGACGTGCGCGAGAAGAAGATCGCGCACAAGCTGGCGTTTTCCGAGGCCGGCATGCAGGAGCTGGAAGACATGCATGCGCGGCTCGTCATCAACCTCAAGCTCGCACTGTCGGTTTTCTTGACGGGCGACCTGCGCAGCGCGCAGAAGCTGATGCTGGAAAAGGCGCACTTCCGCGATCTGGAGAAACGGTATTCGCGCAGCCACCTCACGCGTGTGTCCGCGCAGACCGCCGAGAGCATCGAAACCAGCTCGCTGCATCTGGACATCATCAGCGATTTCAAGCGGCTGAATTCGTTGTTCTGCGCGGCGGCGTATCCGGTGCTGGATGAGGCGGGGGCGTTGAATCGCAGCCGGATGAAGGACCCGGAAGAGAGCGCTGCCTCGGCGGCGGAAGCCTAAATCTCGTCCCCGGCGCTTGGCACGTCCGCAAGAACCAACGGTATGGCGCGTATGGTCACCGGCTGGTTGCGCGCAAGCTGTAACGTGGCCTCTCGCTTCCTGGCCATCCTCCTCACACGCGAATTCGGAAATGGCTGATTGAGTCGGTCGTCGATTTGCTTCCCAATATGCGGCTTCCCATTGCAATCATGTTGCGTGGACCCATACGGAGGCCCCATCTTGGCGTGCGCTGACCACACTTGCTTGATCTGCTATCCGAATGGTGGCGGGCAAGCGTTCCCGTTTGATGAGCAACTGCGCCTTGTTGGCCAAGGCGGAGAACCCGCGTGCTACCTCCCCTATGTCATTTCGCTGGGCGATGGCACGAAACTCTCGGGGACGACGGACGGGGAGGGGTGTACGGAGCGTTTCGGTACGTTGCAGCCCACCACCGTCATGGCCATCACGCTGTCGCCACCGTCTTCTGTACACGCCTGTATGTGTTGCAACACGTCGGTTAGCCACATAGCCGTGGAGCGCTGCTACGTCAAATCTGAAACCAAGATGATTGCTACCACCAACGACACGTGCGTCGGTGAATCCGTCGTCGATGTCGTCATCCCCGAAGGAGAGAAGCGGGCGCTGACCACGGGTGAAATCAATATGGCCCGTTCTGTATTCGGGCGAGGGATTGATTACAGCAAGGTTTGGGTCCACCACGGGGGCTGGTGGCTGTTCATGGGCATGCAGGACAAAAATACGGCGGTCACGCCCAATGGGGAGATGTATTACCCCAAGAACCTTTACCAGCACAATTTTTCCTCTTCATCGATAGACCCGGCATGGCGCGCGCTATTCATTCATGAAAGGGCGCACGTCTGGCAGTATCAAATGGGATACCCGGTCAAATGGAAAGGACTAACGGTGACGAGCCGCGGGCCATCGGCGTACGTCTACCGTTTGAAGCCAGACAGTCGGCTGGCTGACTTCAACATGGAGCAGCAGGGAAATATCATGTCGGACTACTACATGATTTGCGTTTTCGGAAATTCAGAGATGGCTTTCAATCCAGGGGGAGATGCAGATCTTCTTCGCAATGTGATGGAGCCATTTGTCGAGAGTCCACTCGACAAGAGTCATCTTCCTGGCTAAGGAGGGGGCTCCATGAAATCGCTCATTCTTGTTGCTGGTTTGCTGACGGCTTTGTTGGGTTTCGACGGTGCGTCGGCAACCTCATCCCTCCCCAATGCTGTGGATATCCGGGAAGTCGATGGTGCCCCCGCCGCGTGTCTACCTCTGACAGATGCAGAGACTATCGAGCTGCAGGAGGCTTACGTCGTGGAGAGTTTGCCGCGGACCGGCGAGAAGAAGCGTCAATGGGCGCTCGAACTCGCGCCTGAGGGAAAGCCAATGTTGCTGCGTCCTGGGGAGTGCGTGGTTTTCAACAGACCTGTCAGCGGATACAGCCAAGGAGGCGGGCTCAGGCAGGTGGAGGAGGGGGAAACCTATACGTTTGTGCTTCAGCGCGGAGGAAACTTCAAACGAGGGTGGAGCCCAAATTACATCGGGTGGCTTTGTGTAACGCGCTTGCCCGACCAGCACTTGGCTTACCCAGCCTACGTAAGGCACGCAAATGGAACGATGACGTATCCGCCGTGCGCGCGTCGTCGCATCGGCGGACCACCGGCGCCAGATGGCATCGTTCCGTCAGAGTAACGGCCGTTACCAACGCTTAGCTCAGTGATTCGGATAGCTGTCGCCCTGGCAACAACATGCGCGGGCGCAGCCACGGAGTCAGGGTTGTTGGGCGCATCGAATGACCGGTGCGCCCTGCTCAGCAGAACGACCTATTTGCGCTTAAGCAGCGGCGCCAGGTACTTGCCCGTAAAGCTCGCCTTGCTCTTCGCCACATCCTCCGGCGTGCCCTTGGCGATGATCTGACCGCCGCCGGCGCCGCCTTCCGGCCCGAGGTCGATCAACCAGTCCGCCGTTTTGATCACGTCGAGGTTGTGCTCGATGATGACGATCGTGTTGCCGTGGTCGCGCAGCTTGTAGATGACCTTGAGCAGCAGCTCGATGTCGTGGAAGTGCAGACCGGTGGTCGGTTCATCCAGGATGTAGAGCGTGCGGCCGGTGTCGCGCTTCGATAGCTCCAACGACAGCTTCACGCGCTGCGCCTCGCCGCCCGAGAGCGTCGTCGCCGATTGCCCCAGGCGGATGTAGCCGAGGCCCACGTCGAGCAGCGTCTGCAGCTTGCGGCGCACCACCGGCACGGGCGCGAAGAACTCGTGTGCCTGCTCGACCGTCATCTCCAGCACTTCGGTGATGTTCTTGCCCTTATAGAGCACCTCGAGCGTTTCGCGGTTGTAGCGCTTGCCGTGGCACACGTCGCAGGGGACGTACACGTCGGGCAGGAAGTGCATCTCGACCTTGAGCACGCCATCGCCCTGGCAGGCCTCGCAACGGCCGCCCTTGACGTTGAACGAGAAGCGGCCCGGGTCGTACCCGCGCTCCTTGGCCGACGGCACGCCCGCAAACAACTCGCGGATGGGCGTGAAGAGGCCCGTGTACGTGGCCGGGTTGGAGCGCGGTGTGCGGCCGATTGGCGACTGGTCGACGTTGATGACCTTGTCGAAATGCTCGAGCCCATCGATGCGATCGTGCGGCGTGGGCTCCGGCGTGGAGCCATACAGATGGCGCGCCACTGCGTGATACAGCGTGTCGTTGATCAGCGTCGACTTGCCCGAACCCGACACGCCCGTGATGCAGGTCAGCAGCCCGATGGGGATCTCCGCCGACACGTTCTTGAGGTTGTTGCCCGTGGCATTGATGATGCGCAGCCAGCGTTCGTCATCCGGCGCAGTGCGCTGCTTCGGCACTTCAATCCGGCGCTTGCCCGAGAGGTAATCGCCCGTGAGCGATGCGGGCGATTGCTCGATCTGCTGCGGCGTGCCTTCCGCGATGATTTGGCCACCGTGCACGCCAGCGCCGGGGCCGATGTCGACCACGTAATCCGACGCGCGGATCATGTCTTCATCGTGCTCGACCACCAGCACCGAGTTGCCGAGGTCGCGCAGGTGCTTGAGCGTGCCGATCAGGCGATCGTTGTCGCGCTGGTGCAGGCCGATCGATGGCTCGTCCAGCACGTACATCACCCCGGTCAGCCCCGAGCCGATCTGCGAGGCGAGTCGAATGCGCTGCGCCTCGCCGCCCGACAGCGTATCGGCGCTGCGCTCCAGCGAGAGGTAATCCAGCCCGACGTTGTTCAGGAAGTTCAGGCGCGCGCTGATCTCCTTGACGATCTTGTCGGCGATCTCGCGCTTGGCGCCGTGCATGTTCAGCGTCAGGAAATACGTGAGCGCGTCGCGCAGCGGCCAGCCGTTGATCTCGTAGATGCCGCGCGCCTGATCGGCCTCGCCAATCTTGACGAAACGGGCCTCGCGGCGCAGGCGGGTGCCGTGGCATTCGGGGCACTGCTGGTTGTTCTGGTACTTGGCCAGCTCTTCGCGCACGGCGATGGAGTCGGTCTCTTTGTAGCGCCGTTCCAGATTGGGGATGATCCCCTCGAACGCGTGCTCGCGCACGGTGGTTCGACCTTTTTCGTTGATGTACGTGAACGGGATCTGCTGCTTGCCCGAGCCGTGCAGCACGATCTGTTGGATTTCGGCCGACAGCTCTTCAAACGCGACATCGATGTCGACGTCGTAGAACGCCGCCAGGCTTTGCAGCATCTGGAAGTAGAACTGGTTGCGGCGGTCCCACCCCTTGATGGCGCCAGACGCCAGCGACAGGTTGGGGAAAGCCACCACGCGCTTCGGATCGAAGAAGGTGATCTGGCCCAGGCCGTCGCAGTGCGGGCAGGCGCCCATCGGGTTGTTGAACGAGAACAGCCGCGGCTCCAGCTCCTGCAGCGAATACGAGCAGATCGGGCAGGCGAACTTGGAGCTGAAACCGTGCTCCTTGCCCGTGTCCATTTCCAGCGCGATGGCGCGGCCGTCGGCCAGGCGCAACGCGGTTTCGAACGATTCGGCCAGACGCTGCTTGAGTTCCGGATTGACCTTCACGCGGTCGACCACCACCTCGATCGAGTGCTTGTCGTTCTTCTTCAGCGTGGGCAGGTTGTCGACTTCGTAGACCTTGGCTTCCGCCTCGTGCGCCGTGCCGCCCCCCGAGCGGATGCGAAAGCGCACGAAACCCTGCGCCTGCATCGCTTCAAACAGGTCGACATGCTCGCCCTTGCGGTTGGCCACCACGGGCGCCAGGATCATCAGCTTGGTGTCGGCCGGCAGCGCCAGCACGGCATCGACCATTTGCGACACGCTTTGCGCTTCCAGCGGCTGGCCGTGGTCCGGGCAATACGGCGTGCCGGCGCGGGCGTACAACAGACGCAGGTAGTCGTGGATCTCGGTGACAGTGCCCACCGTCGAGCGCGGGTTGTGACTCGTTGCCTTCTGTTCGATGGAGATGGCCGGCGATAGACCTTCGATCAGGTCGACGTCTGGTTTTTCCATCAGCTGCAGGAACTGCCGGGCATACGCCGACAGCGATTCCACATAGCGCCGCTGCCCCTCCGCGTACAGCGTGTCGAACGCGAGCGACGACTTGCCCGACCCCGAGAGCCCGGTGATCACGACCAGCTGATTGCGCGGCAGATCGAGGTTGATGTTCTTCAGGTTGTGGGTACGGGCCCCACGAATCTTGATTTCGTCCATGTGCGGCTTTCGCCTCGCGAGCCGCCTGCCAAGCTGGGTGCGGCAATGGGCGGAGGGGGGTGAAAAAGGGTAAGCCTGCTAATATACCGAACTTCGGTTTTGCGGGTAGCTGCGCTCACATGGGGCAACCCGCCAGGCTGTTCAAGTGTCCTTTCCGCCGCATGGTTGCGGCGGTTTTCGCACCCTGTTTTCGACTCCCCACCGATGACTTCCGCTTCCGGCCGCATGACCGGCCTTGAGCTGCGTGCGGCTGCTTCACTGGCCGGCATCTTCGCGCTGCGCATGTTGGGTTTGTTCATGATCATGCCGGTCTTCGCGGTGTTCGCGAAAACGCTGCCCGACGGTAACAACACCCAACTGGTCGCCTTCGCCATCGGCGTGTACGGCCTGACCCAGGCAGTGCTCTATATCCCCTACGGTTGGCTATCGGACCGCTTCGGGCGCAAGCCCGTCATCGTGGCGGGGCTGGTGATCTTTGCGGTGGGCAGCCTCGTGGCGGCGTTCTCGCACAGCGTGGCGGGCATCGCCGTCGGACGCGCCATCCAGGGCGCCGGGGCGATCTCCTCCGCCGTCATCGCGTTCGTGGCAGACCTCACGCGTGAAGAACATCGCACCAAGGCCATGGCCATGATTGGCGGCAGCATTGGCGTGTCGTTTGCCGTGGCCATCGTCAGCGCGCCGGTCATCTTTCGCTGGGTGGGCATGCCGGGCATGTTCCTCGCGATTGGCGTATTGGCTGTGGTCGCCATCGGCGTGGTGCTGTGGGTGGTGCCCAATGCGCCGCGCCCGCCCGAACACGTGAAAGCCCCGTTCCGCGAAGTGCTGCGCAACCCCGAACTGCTGCGTCTGAACTTTGGCGTGTTTGCGCTGCATGCCACGCAGACGGCGCTGTTCGTCGTGCTGCCGCACATGCTGGAAGCCGCCGGTCTGCCCGTTGATTCGCACTGGAAGATCTACCTGCCGGTGATGGGCGTGTCGTTCGTGCTGATGGTGCCGGCCATCATTGCGGCAGAGAAGCGCGGCAAGATGAAGGCGGTACTACTGTCGGCCGTGGCCCTGGTGATGGTGGCCCAACTGGCGCTGGGCGAGGTGCATCCGACCCTGGCTGCGCTGGCGATCGCGCTGCTGGTGTACTTCCTGGGCTTCAACGTGCTGGAGGCCTCGCAGCCATCGCTGGTGTCGAAATACGCGCCCGGCGTGCGCAAGGGCGCGGCCATGGGCGTGTACAACACCACGCAGGCGCTGGGGCTGTTTGCGGGCGGTGCCGGCGGCGGCTGGATTCTGCTGCACGCGGGACAGAGCGCAGTCTTTTTCACTTGCGCGGGACTCGCACTTGCGTGGCTTATAATTGCCAGCCCCATGCAGATGCCGGCGCTGCGTCGTCACTAAACTTCTAGCCGGCCTAGTCAGTCCCCTCGCGGCGGCATCACTTCAATTACCTTCGGAAACTCATCATGGCGTCCGTCAACAAAGTCATCATCGTCGGCAATCTCGGCGCCGATCCTGAAACGCGTTACATGCCCAGCGGCGACGCAGTCACGAACATCCGCGTGGCAACCACCGACCGCTACAAAGACAAGGCCAGCGGCGAAATGCGTGAAGCCACCGAGTGGCACCGCATCGCCTTCTTCGGCCGCCTGGCTGAAATCGCCGGCGAATACCTGAAGAAGGGTTCGTCGGTCTACATCGAGGGCAAGCTAAAGACCCGTCAATGGGAGAAGGACGGCCAGAAGCAATACAGCACCGAAATCGTCGCAGACCAAATGCAGATGCTCGGCGGCCGCGGCGGTGAGGGCGGTGGTGGTGGCCAAGGTGGCGGCGGTGGCTACTCGCGCGGCGGCGAAGGCGGCGGCGCAGGTGGTTACGGCGGCGGCCGCGCCCAAGGTCAGGGCGGTGGCGGTGGTTACTCCCGCGGCGGTGAAGGCGGTGGCAGCCAGGGTGGCAATCAAGGCGGCGCACGCCGTCAAGCCGCACCGTCGAATGGGTTTGAGGATATGGACGACGATATTCCGTTCTGACGGGTACTTTTAGAGCGGTGTAAACAATGAGCCTGCAGCCCTTTGGGTTGCAGGCTTTTTTGTTGTTTACGTTTTTTTGAGGTGGGTTGGTCTTGCAGTAAACCGGGCAGTTTCTATTGTGTAAACAATCCCGTAGGGCGGTGGTGCTTTGGCGGGGTTGCTGGATGTGCCTTCCCATAGGCATTGGAGTTGGCTGAAGTGCTCCCTTGTGGGGCAGACCAATTTTCAGTGCCCTAGCGTTGACGTGCAGCAATCGGTCCACGAGTTGGTTATCAAGCACATCTGCGCGGGCCGTGCCGCTGGCATGCGGCGTCAGGTCAGTGGACCGACCGCCTGTGTTCGGGCCGCACACCTGCTATTGAGCGGGGTCTTTTTCTGCGGAGTGGAGCGATGACGGTGCGCTACACAATCAAGCAGCCTCTCTTTGCATCCGGCGAGCGCTTGCCGATGCTGGTGGACCGCCAGACCGGCTCCCCACTGTTTGATCCGACGGTCTTTACGCTGGCCGAATTCCGGATGTGCAATCGGGCCAGTGCCACCATCGAGCAGGTGCTGCGCGCGCTGATGCTCTTTCATCTGTTTTGCGACAAACACCAGATCGATCTCCTAGCGAACATGCGGGACGGGCGGTTGTTGGAGTTGGGTGACATCGACGCGTTGGCTCGGTTATGCCGTCTTCCGATGACGGAGGTGGAGCGCCCAGTGGAGGCACGCCCGTCCCAGCCGGTCAGGATGAAGACCTCCTCCCTTGAGCGTTATCGGGCTAGCTCGAAGGCGAGCAAGGCGATTCCACACGTCATCGGCCACCATGCGGCCACACGTCTACGCTACATTGCTCGATACATTGGATGGCTGGCGGATCGGCGTATTCGACACCTGGGCGCCAGTCATCCGATGTGTGCGCCGCTGCGCCTGGCGAAGGATCTCACCGTCCAAGGACTCCTCACTCGGATCCCAACCGATAAGAAACGCGGCAAGAAACGCAACAGCGCTCACCGGCGTAAAGCTCTCGACGAAGCGGCGCAAGAGCGTCTTTGGCAGGTGATCGCTAGGCACTCGCAAGAGAACCCATGGAAGGGCCGCCACGTCAGGGCGCGCAACGACCTGATCGTTCGGTGGTTCATGGGGCTCGGCATACGGCGTGGCGAGCTCCTTGGCATACGTGTCACCGATATCGATTTCCGCACGAACCAAGTGGTGATTGCCCGGCGCGCGGATGACCTTGACGACCCGCGGCCACACGAGCCGAACGCCAAAACCCTGGCTCGCTTGCTGCCGCTCAGCGACGATCTGGCACGACGCACGCGCCAATACATTCTGGAGGAGCGACGTCGCTGCCCGCGAGCGCGGCAGCATGCGTTCTTGTTTGTGGCCAATGGTGGAGCGCCCCTCTCCTTGCGGGGATTGAACGGGGTCTTTAGCAGGCTGAGCAACCAGTGCCCTGATCTCCCCAAGATCTTTCCGC
Source organism: Ralstonia sp. 25C (assembly GCF_051904805.1). Lineage (NCBI taxonomy): Bacteria > Pseudomonadati > Pseudomonadota > Betaproteobacteria > Burkholderiales > Burkholderiaceae > Ralstonia > Ralstonia sp. 25C. The sequence continues at coordinate 2,604,734 of NZ_CP196737.1, forward strand.
ATTTGTTCCGGCACACCTACAACTACAACTTCTCGAAGATTGCAGATGAACGGCACTTAAATTCGGAGCGGGAGAAGAAGGCGCGGTCCCATGTCATGGGCTGGTCAGAGACGTCTGGTTCGGCTGAGAGCTACACCTACCGTGAGACCGAACGAGACGGGCGAGAAGCGTCGCTGCAACTGCAGGAGAAGATGGGGAAACCACGCCATGACGACGCGCAGTAGCACTGCTCCTGCGGGCGATCCATCATACGTTGAGTCTCTTCCAGAGACCGCTATGGCGCGTGGTGGCTGGGTGTTCTACCCACGACGAGACTTCTGGGAGATACGAGAAGGGACGGAACGGATCCGGCTTCGCTTCGACAAACAAATCCAACTGACACCAACGTTCAAGACGGCATTCAAGGCGGTGTTGCTTTGGTACGCGGAAAATCTATCGATTTCCCATGTGCGCAATATGTTCTACCTCAGCAGTGCCCTGTTCCAGTTCAAGCATCGGGTGTCTAAGGGCTTGGTATCCGAAATCACCGACCTTGATCTTCTCAACTACAAAGGAGCGGTTGGCGCAGAACGGGAATGGTACTTGGGGGAGTTGTCAGGGTTCTTGCGGCAATGGGTGCTACTGGGGCAAGGCGGGGTCACAAAAGAGGCCGTTGCGCTCCTGAGCCAGCTACGGCTGAAAGGCAACCCCAAAGGTGTAGCAATTGCCACGATGGATCCCGGTACCGGGCCGCTTACCGCACTAGAACTTGAAGCAATCCAAGCCGCCTTGAACGATGCGTATGGGCGGTGTGCTGTCAGCCTGGATGACTATGTGCTGTGTTGGCTGTTGATGGCATTGGGTCAGCGGCCCAAACAGTACGCGGCATTGAAAGTGTGTGACATCACCCCAGTGCCTGCGGGCGACGGCACGCTGACTTACGTTTTGAGGATGCCCAGAGGCAAAACTGGTTCGAGTGACCCTAGAGATGAGTTCAAGAACCGCGTGCTGAGCCCCGATCTAGGGCTGCTCGTGATGAAACAAGTCACCCAGGTCAAGGCGCGGTTTGCCGACTTGCTGGTGGATGTGAGCGACGCGCCGCTGTTCCCAGCAGAATGGCTGGAAGAGTCGATTCCTGGGTACGAATACCATCCGACGTCGGCTCAACTTGGTTACAGGGTCGTCGCCACCTTGGGCCAACTGAAAGCCAAATCGCAACGCACCGGCTATCCCATTCATATCGGCGCAAAGCGATTCCGATCGACCATCGGCACACGGGCAGCTGAGGAAGGCTACGGCGAACTGGTGATCGCGGAGTTGTTGGATCATGTAGACACGCAAAATGTCGGGGTCTATGTGCGCGCCACACCGGCGATTGTCGAGCGCATTGATCGTGCGCTGGCCATGAGCGTTGCGTCACTGGCGCAGGCCTTTGCTGGGACGCTGATCGACGGCCCTGAGGAGGCGTCCAGGGCGGACGATCCGAGTAGCTTAGTGCGCGCGCCAGCGATCACGGGGAACTTTGCCGCGATCTCCAGTTGCGGGAAACACGGCTTTTGCGGATTCCTCAAGCCCATTGCCTGCTACACCTGCAAGAGCTTCGAGCCTTGGCTGGATGGGCCGCATGAACAGGTGCTGGAGTATTTGCTCGCAGAGCGCGAACGCCTCTTCAAAGTCGACAAACGTATCGCTTGCGTGAACGATCGGACCATCTTCGCGGTGGCTGAGGTTATTCAGCGCTGCGACACTGAACATCTCGTAAGACAAGAATCACATGGCTGACGTGTTCACGTTTATGCCGCGGGTCGAGGCCGATGCCAGTGAGAACATGGCGCGGTTTGTCGAGCTCTGCCGAACGCGATTGACTGTGTTCGGGCAGTCGCTGCCTTTCGATGAGGATGTGTGGGATGTATCGGACACTGTCCATCTCAAAGGCAAACATCATGCGGTGCTCGTCGTGTTCAGCAATTTCGAGACGGCGCAAAAAAAGCGCGGTCGGGTCATGATGAGCGAGCCGTTCAAAGCGTTCGCGAAGTCGTACATTCGCTACCAACACGCCATGCGGCCGACCAAGAATATCGGTCAGCGTGTGGCAGCGTTGCGGTCGCTGGAGGCTGCGCTAAACGAGGTAGGCACTTCCGATCCGGTTCAGGTCACTGCGCAGATTCTCAATCGAGCGGTACAACTTTTGAAAGAACGTTTAGCCGGCGCTACCGCCTACCGGACGGCTGGTCAATTGGAACTGGTTGCCCGTTTCCTTACAGACCACAACCTGGTGATCGTTCCCATGCAATGGCGCAGTTCGCTGCCGCGGCCTATCGATACCGAACGGGTTGGCAAGGAGGCCGATGAGCGCCGCGCCGCGAAGATGCCGAGTGAGGCGGCGCTGGAGTCTTTGCCGAAGATATTTCGTCTGGCGGCGGGAACTGGCGACGTGCTGGTGTCTTCTGTGGCCGCGATTCTCTGTGCCGCGCCAGATCGCATTGCTGAAGTGCTTGAGTTACCGGTGGACTGCGAAGTCCGTCAGTCAATCAAGGAATCGGGTGCGGATGCCTACGGTTTGAGATGGTGGCCTGGCAAGGACGCTGAGCCGATGGTGAAGTGGATCATCCCGTCGATGACCAGTGTTGTTGAGGAGGCAATCGGCAAGATTCGGAAGGTCACGAATGAGGCACGACAGGTCGCACGCTGGTACGAACTGCATCCCGGGCAACTCTATCTTCCCGAGGATCTCGAGCATCTGCGTGCTGCGGAATGGCTCAGCATGGTAGATGTTGGACAAATCGTGTTTGCGGATCCTGTAGCAAAAGACACGGTGAATACTTGGCGCCGGGACAATAAGCTTCCAGAGGAGAGACGAGGGAAGAAGGTGTACGTGCGCTTCGCCGACGTCGAGAAAGTGTTGATAAGAATGCTCCCTAGGGCGTTTCCGATCGCGCATCAGACCAATGGGATGAAGTACAGCGAGACGCTTCTGGTAGTGCAGCGTAATGCGCTGAGTGAGAGCAAGGCCACTATGCGCTCTGTTATCGATGCGGTCTCACATGGTCAGATTGGTGATCGACTCGGTGGCAGGTCGGAATACGGTGTCGAATCGCTATTTGAACGCTACGGTTTCCATGAGCCGGACGGCAGCAGCATTCATGTGACGACGCACCAGTTCCGCCACTACCTGAATACGCTCGCGCAGATCGGTGGCCTGAGCCAACTGGATATCGCGAAATGGTCGGGAAGAAAGGACGTCCGGCAGAACCGGGCCTATGACCATGAAACGCCGCAGGCCATCGTCGAACGGATTCGGTCGGTGGTCGGTGAGGACACGCGGATGTCCGGACCTGTGGCGACACGACCACGAGCTGCGCTGATTTCTCGAGACGAGTTCGCGCGGTTGAAAGTGGCGACGGCGCACGCCACGGATTTCGGCTATTGCATCCATGACTACGTGATGTCGCCTTGCCAGCTGCATCGGGATTGTTTGAACTGCAACGAGCAAGTGTGCATCAAGGGGGACGCGGAAAAGGAGACCCGAATCCGGCAGGCGCATGCGGAGGCGCAGCGACTGCTGACACAGGCGGAACACGCTGAGCGCGAGGGTGAGTTTGGCGCGTACGAATGGGTCGAACACCATCGTCTTCTCTTGGATCGCGTGAGCGCACTCGTAGACATCTTGAATGATCCCAAAATTCCACGGGGGACCGTGATTCAACTCAAGCCTGCGGACATGCCATCGCGGCTCGAACACGCGGCGCAAGCCAGGGCGCGTCTGTTGGGGCTGGAGGATGATTCATCGCTACCACGACTTCAGGCACCCAGCGGGGAGACCACATGAAGAGGCCCAGGAGTCGTAACCTTGGCGATGAGCAGATCGCCGACATCGCTGCGATTCTCGATGGCTGGCGCGGCAAGTTGAGCTGGGATGGTTTGGTGGAAACAGTCGCAAGTCGTACCGGGCAGCAGTACACGCGACAGGCGCTTCATCGGCATGAACGAATTCGCCTGGCTTTCACCGTTCGAAAGAGAGCGCTATCCGGGCAGAATGAAGAGGAGCCGAAGGAAGCCGAGTCGCCCGAATTGAAGATTGCGCTGGACAGGATCACGCGGTTAGAGGCAGAGAACCAGCGGCTGCAGGCAGAAAACCAAGGGTTGCTGGAGCAGTTCGCTCGGTGGGCGTACAACGCTGACACCCGAAATCTGACGAAAGAGTTTTTGGACAACCCCTTACCTCCGGTCGATCGTGCGCGTAGCGATAGGCCTCGTGCGGGCAACAAGAAGCGATCCAGTCGTTCCTGACCAATCGACGAGCCCGTGCGCGAACCCATTTGCTGAAATGTCCGATGCATGTGCGCCGTGTCGGCTGATGCCGAATGGCACGGAGGAAAACGAGTCCTACCCTCTCAGGGCTACGACTTTGACTTCTGAAGCAACGCGGCGGGCTTGACCTGCCGTGCGAAGGCGATGCGTTCGATGTTGTAGATCGTCACGTTTTTTCAGCGCCCAGTTTCCGGCGCACTCGACTTAGAACCTCGATCAGGAATTCCCCTCTCGGAGCACTCCTCAGTCGTGCCCTCCGGTGTTGGCCTTAGCCCTGGAGGGCTTGCGCCCCGGACGAATCGGTAGGACTTCACCAGGTTCCTGAAAGAGATCAACAGGCTCTGCGCCGAGGGCGGCGGCGAGCAAGACGATATTGTCAAGAGACACGTTGACGATACACCGCTCCACTTGACTTACATAAGTGCGATGTAGCCCCGCAAGGTCAGCGAGCGCTTCTTGGGAGAGGCCCATCCGACCGCGAAGCATCTTCAAGTTGCCGGACAACCGCTGACGGGCCGTCTGTTGTTCAGGTGTGAGCTCTGCCATCTGGCGAGCATCCATCAACGCATTAGATGAATCTACAGATGAAAATAAGTCAGTTTATAAACAGACAGTCTTTACATCTCTTTTTGGTGTGCGTAGAATCCGCTGCCCCAGGGATTTCGGGATTTGCCCGCCCACTCTCAGTCTTGTTGCGTTAAGTGTTGCGAACGCTGATTGAGAGAACTCGGATAGGCGAGATCGACGCTTCGTCGTTCGTTTCAGGAACTGAGACATGTTGCTCACGGAATACGGCTACGAGGCTAGTCAACCGGCATGGCTATCCTCGCAACTACCACTCCAGTCATGGCGTTACGTAGGCATTGGAACCGACGTACAGTGTTTCCTGATTGATCGGGGCCCAAACAATCCGAGCAGGGCGAAGCTGTTGCGCGCGTGTCTGGTGACGTCTCCTCAGCAGTTGTGTGAAGACTTACGGTCGTTTGGTCGGGACGACTATCGCGTGTACGTCTTTGACTTCTCCGACGCACGTGAATCAGAGAGTCAGCTGGTGCCGCTTATTGCCCTGTACAGCTACGTTGTGGCGGGTGCGACGTGGTTCAGCTACATGACCCACGATGGAAAAACTCAGCCGTGTATGCCCTCGCAGCCTCCGCCAACCGCGGACGCCGAATGGACAATGGAGTGGGCGGAAGGCTGGACCCCCGTGAAGCAAAGCGGAAGCGATCTAACCGCAGCCACTCGACAATGGAAGGCCAAATGACTGACGTTCGAGTCCGAACTGGCTTCTTGATCCGTTCAAACTACCCTCCGGTGGGACCGGCGTGATCACGCGTAAATTCGCACGCCATCAGAGAGGCGGCCTAGTTGCCACACGGCGCCGTTCACGCGACTTTCGAGTGGCGATCAGAGCGATTGCGGCACGCGTTGGTGCGAAAGATGTCAACGTTGCCGGCACACCGATGTCTGTCTTCAAGACGCAATACGCGGCCGTGCTCAAACGTGCCAAAGCCGGTTCGATCGAGATCGTCTATCAGGGTGCGGAGCCATTCGTGATTCTTGGAGCGAAACAGTTTCTTGCTCTAGTCGCTAGCTTGGAGCGCGATCATGCCCTCGTGGATGTCGATGTGCCCTGAATTCTGATTCCCCCGAGATTGATCGCTATGCAGGCAGATTTGGAAGTGCTGCGCAACTTGAACATTGCGCGAGTGACGGCGGATAACACCCACTACGTCCGCCTAGTTGATATCCCTGAGCCATTTCGTGCGGAGTTCCGTGCGTGGATGTACTTCGGGGCTTGCCCTGGAATCGACGGTGAGGACTGGTGCGGTTGTAAGTACGAGCATGATTTTGAGGGCTACCGCCAGGAGCGGCTAAAGGGGGTCTACCGCAAGTGGCACGGCAAGGCACCATGGGAGTTGCCGCATTATGAGCCGCCTGCGAACGACGATCAGAGGTAAGCGATAGGTGAGCTGATGGTTCCAACGCAGCGCAAACGCGTTGTTGTCACCCACCATGCCCCCTCGGAACAGGGTGTCGCCCTGCGGTATCAATATGATCCGCTGACGCCGGCGTATGCCAGTCGCATGGATGGTGTGGTCCAATTGGCCAATCTGTGGATCCATAGTCATATGCGTGACAGTTGCGACTACGCCGTGGGGGAGTGTCGTGTTATCTGCAACCCGAGGGGCTATGCGCCGAAAGGGCGGACTGCAGAGAACTCTGTATTCAATGCTGGGCTGACCATACAGATCTAGGGGACTATTGCCTGATGAGGAAGGCGATGACAGCAGTCGAACGTCCCCGGCGCGATCTGCGCTAACGGTAATGGACCGCTCGGATCTTGTCGGACTGCCTCTGCTGAACGAGTAGCGGAAAGTCAGTTAGAGTAAGCTCGGACTTTAGACCATCCCGCCCCGCAATGCGGGAAACGTCGTGGGAGGAAAAGACGTGCGCTTTGTAGTTGAATTCAGAGATGGGGATTCCCCAAGAACGAATCGATATCCGCACGCTGTACTTGTCCAGGATAACTGGGACGATTATGGGTACAAGTCCACGTTCAATGTGACTCTGTACCGCTCGGTCGACGACGTGATTGAACTTGGCACTATCAAGATCATTCAGGCTAATCGTACTAGCGGCTATACAGCGATGCCGCGTCGCTCGTTTGAGCGGCTCGCAGAAGGCTACGCCTCACTTGGTGCTGACCTAGACTACTACGAAAAACTCTACAAGCTTGGGCCCGACATTTTCCAACCATTTTTGGAAGGTTTGCGCGATGTCGCTTATAGCGACGACGCGAAAGCGGCCGTAGAGGACACCGAGGGCTATCGCGTCTCGATGTTGCGTTTCGGAGGAGCGGAGCGGACGATCGCTGACGCCGCGCGCCTCCTTCGTGCGCCTACGCTGCCTACGAAGCGGCGAAGTGCAGGCTTTCGCGTGAAGTTTAAGACCCGCGTGGCAAGGGATGCCAACTCCTTTACCGTAGAATTCGATTTCCGGCGTCGAGGCCGCTTGCCAAATAGGATCAACGCCCTCATCGGCAACAACGGTACTGGCAAGACACGTCTGCTGTCGAACTTAGCGATCGTGGCAAGTGGGTACGGCTACAGTACGAAGGAAGATGTATTGCGGAATGCCGCAGGGCGGTTCGTTGGAACGGCGCCACCCTTCAAGACGGTCGTAGTCATCTCATACAGCGCGTTCGACACCTTTGTGATCCCTGGCCAGACGGAGGTCGAAAAGCAGAGGCTCCAGGATGAAGGCGAATTGTTCGGCTACGTCTATTGCGGGTTACGCGAGCGGTCCGATGACGATGGTCCCGACGGAGAACAAACCTACCGGCTACGCACGCCGGCAGAGATCCAGGCGGAGTTTCTCCAAGCCCTGCGCCGCGTCAGGGAGGCAGACCGTTTGCAGAATCTGCTTGAGATTCTGAAGCCGCTACTGCGCGATCCATCATTTCAGCGAATTGGTCTGACCCAGCTTTACCTAAACCGGAACGAAGGTGACATCGGCGATCTGTTCCGGGGTCTTAGCAGCGGCCACAAGGTGGTCCTGAAGATTGTTACTGAGCTCACGGCGCACATTTCAGGATCAGAACCGACCCTCGTACTGATCGATGAGCCTGAAACCCATCTCCACCCGCCGCTTCTGGCCGCCTTCCTCAAGAGCGTCCGAGCGTGCATCGAGGCATTTGACGGCTACGCCATCATTGCGACGCACTCGCCAGTGGTGCTGCAGGAGACGCCGGCCCGATACGTTCAGGTGCTGCGCCGAGCGGCTGATCAGAATCGTGTCTTCGCTCCCTCGATCGAAACTTTTGCGGAGGGTATCGGCGTCATCACCCAGGAGGTATTTAACCTCGGGGATGGCTCGACCGATTGGCATGAGACGCTCAAGACGTTGGCGCCGCGATATACCTTTGAGGAAATCGAGGAGATGTTTGGCCGCAAACTTGGCTTTGCGGCGCGATCTTATGTGTTGAGCGTTCGTGACGAGAGTGAGGAGTAAGGGATGCGCTCTATCCCGCTTCTCGCCATTGACGCGACGGCCGTGTTTGATGAAATCGCTACCGCAAAGCGGGCCCCAAGGGGGGCGCGCATGCGAGTCGCTCGGCCGCGGATTCTCGCTGCCTATCAGGAGTATGACGCGACCGTCCCCGAAGTAGGTGGACTTGATGTGGCTGACCTTACGGATCTCCAGAAGGAGGCGATGCGACACGCCTATACGGTAGAGACGCAGCCGATGACGGCGCTACGGGGAAAGCTTCTGGATAGAGTCATCGTGGCGCGATGCCCATTGTGCGGACTCAGCGAGTCTTCAACGCTGGATCACTATCTGCCCAAGGAGCGATATCCCGAGTTCTCGATCTTCCCTACGAACTTGGTTCCGAGTTGCACAGTCTGCAATACGCGAAAGAGCGACCGCATCCTGCAAGCGGGAACGGATGTCAGGATGTTTTTGCACCCATGCTTCGACGCAATTCCTGACGCGACGTTTCTCGCCGTGCGGGCTCGGATAGAGGCAGATGCGCTTATTCTGTCGTATCGACTCACACGCCCAGAAGGAATGGCAATGAGAACGTTTCGACATCTTCAATCTCACTTCGCCGAACTCGATCTCGCTGACAGGTATCGTCGGATGGGCCTGTGGCACCTTGGTGAACAGTATCCCGCCCTTCGGCGAGCCTATGGCTTCGGGGAAGATGCTGCGCGGGTAGTCGAGAAACTCTTGGAGGGTGCGCGGGACTTCGAGGAGGTGGTGGGGCCCAACTATTGGCTTGCAAAGCTCTACCGGGCGTTGGCCGCTAACGATGAGTTCTGCGATGGTGGTTTCGAGGTCGTTCGTACCCACCGGCTGAATCCGCAGCCGTAAGCGGTCAACGACAGTAGCACCGTTGTGCAGACCGCTATCGGCTGCATTTGTTGCCGCCAGTTATTGGTGCGGCTACAGTGTCCGCATCCGCACTAGGCGACGTTGTGAAGGCCACCCGAGTTACGACGATTTGTTGAAATCGCGGAGATCGCTTGGTATAGCCTGCTCAAATTTCATGGTCGACGTAATCTTCGAGTCTTTGATCACCTCTGTGTTTGAAAGGTCTATCGTGTATAGCTGATGAGGGCCATTTGACGAGGGGGACTTCGGGAATGGTTTTATGACAACCGGAGCCTCGCTTTCAAATACTGGATCGCGCTCAGGCGACGGTAGCGCTACTTGAAACATGTCATTGCCATACACAAGAATGAGGAAGGCATAGGGTATCGCCTGTACGGACTCAGCTTTGCGGCATATGACCCCAACCGTGATCGTATCTATTGGCTGAGGCCCGGGGGTAAAAGTAGTCAAAACCGGTGCCAGGAGTGGAATTTCTTCCCTATGCAGTGGATTCTTAATCCAAGCCAACGCTTCGCGGAAATTCGGCAGTTCCTCATCGGGGATGATCGTGAGAGCCATTTTCACGAAGGCTTTCAAAACCGCAATAGGTGTGTGCGGATCACGCTTCAACTCGAAAGTTAAAGTTCGCATGTCGTCGGATGCTTTGAACGGCATGTCGTTTTCGTCGTTTCCGGCTGTGACAGAGAACTGGTTGTTAGACCACTCCATTCTCCAACTGGAATCGCCGCTGCCTTTGAGGGTTGGTATGCCATTTTTTCCTCGGCGTCGGCCCAGCGACCGTGCTGGCTTTGACCAGTTTCCGAAGTCGTTTTCAATTCCGTTGCCGAAGAACTTATTGCAGGTATCGCATTCGTATAGCGAGAAAATCTTCTTGTTACCGAGGGATTCCGGTATGGCGTGGGCTTCGAGCTTGAAACTGACTTCTGGGGGTTCTTTCCCGCAAAAGCGGCACTTCCGATTTGCTGAACTCCCTAAGATCACCTTTTTCTTGTCACTGTCCCTCAAGACATAGGCGCAAACCGCGCGATAGTTCTGTTCGTAAAAGTCCGTCGCTTCGGGCATGGGGTCCATGTTCGGGGCTCGAGTAAGTGAGTTTCCAGTCCAACAAAAGCACGTATATCAGAGAACAGTCACGAGGCTAGCGCCCTGCAAATCCAAGTCCACAGATCCCGCCCGAGGGCTTCGAGCTGACCGTCTGCCTTCAACGGCCGAGGATTGGGGATTGTCCATCGCTCATCCCAGGCCTTGCTCCAGATGGCCGCAAATTGAGTTCGGTCCTCCTCGTCCTCGCCCGTGAAGATTACCGTTGCGCAAATCACATCGAAGCCTGCTCTGTGAGCGGCGTCGATCATCTGGTCAACGTCGTCCGAACTCTGTTTGTTTGTGATGCCCGTGACATGGCTAGGCATGATTACGAGTTCACGCTTGCGCCAATCAGGGTCATTGCCATCTAACGCCGCTTCGACTGTGCCATAGGGCGTTTTTTCTATCTCTTGGTATGAGCGCCCGAAGACGTATGCGTCAATCGGTCTCCCCCACGGGCTCGTCAGCGAGCGGCTATTCTTTTGAATGCTCTTGAGTGCTGTACCTTGCCCCTGATTGACTAAGGCACGGATCATGGTCGTCTTGCCATGATTGTTGTTGGCGAGTGGCACCACGAACAGGCGTCTGACGATCTGCATCGTTGTTCCTTCCATTGTTGGGATAGGCCATTATCGAACGTATATATTCCCTGCAAGCACAGGCGTCTATCTTTTTGCCGTTTTCTTGCATATGCTGCAGTGTTGTTGCGACAACAACCATAGGGAACCATGGCTACGTATAAAGAACTACTCGCTCAGAAGCAAAAGCTGGAAGAACAGCTTGAAGGCGCCCGCCTCAAAGAGCTTGAACAAGTCATTGCCCAGGTTAAACAGACTGTGGCGGACTATGGTCTGACGGCAGAGGACATTGGCTTGTCGTCCAAGACCAAAGCGAAGGTTCGCCGAACCGTTGCGCCGAAATACCAAGACCCCAAGACAGGAGCAACCTGGACGGGACGAGGCCGTGCGCCCGCGTGGATTGCAGGCAAGAATTTCGATCGCTTCCTGATCGCCTAGTCCTAAAGGACGTTCGACAAACCCGCTCCGGCTGGCTTTTTCTATTCGTCCTTCTCGTAGGTTTTACAGCCAAGTTGACAGGCAGCCACAGCGAGATGTGCGATCGCAATCGGCAGCAACGGATCGGGAGGAGGCGGCATTGTAGCGGCAGGCCGAGGACCCTTCCCAGCCGAGAGCCGTCGATCGCATGGATGACGCGGAGCGGAAGTTTCAACGCCGCACGGTCGTCACGTGGCTGCAGATGACCCTCCTCAGGGTAGTAGTAGAGGTGATTTACGATTGACGTACATCGTCAAAGGAGGCTACCCTGCCAACTCCACAATGAGGGGGAGCTAGCACCACCGAGCAGCTCCCGAGCACAGCCGCCGATGACTGCTACGGCCCATCACCCGGGCGAAGTCCTAGCGCACGAGCTTGAGGCGCTCGGCGTAACACCGACCGAGCTGGCTCGGCAGCTTCACGTGCCAGCCAACCGTATTACGCAGATCGTGAACGGCAAGCGCGCCATCACGGGCGACTCTGCCCTTCGTCTAGCCCACTGGTTCGGCAACGAACCCGAGTACTGGATGACTCTGCAGGTGCGATACGACCTTGAGGTTGCGAAGACCGAAACAGGCCGTGAGATCGGCGAGTTGCCGACGCGCTTGCACCGCAACGTGCAGCCCACAAAGCGCCAAGCGACGCACTCGCATGGGAGGACCGCCTGATGCGGGGAGCGAGCGAAGTCCTTTTCCGCGTCAAGATCAATGCTCAACTCAAGGATCAGGACGGGGATTTCTCTGAAACCAACACTCCGTGCTTTGGAGACCGCTGCCGGTCAGTCCTAAGCTCCATTACGCAACACGCGGAAGCCCTGAGAAAGGAAGCGGCTGTCTTTTCGCCTTCTCTCGCACGCACATTCAACAGTAACCAGGTCGCTTTCGAATGAAGTACGCCTATGAGGATCTGAGCGAAGACCAGTTCGAGCAGCTCGTCGTGCTTATCTGTCAACGTCTGCTCGGCATGGGCGTGCAAGGTTTCGCTAAAGGTGTCGATGGCGGACGCGACGCCAAATTCGTTGGTGTTGCTGAGTATCTGCCGAGTAAGGCCGCGCCGTGGAACGGTACTGTCATCGTTCAGGCTAAACATACGAACGGCTACAACCGCAGTTTTTCGGAAGGCGATTTCTTCAATCCGAAGTCAGAGAACACCGTAATCGGCAAGGAGGTTCCGCGTATCAAGAAGCTGCGCGATGGCAAGGAGCTTGATCACTACATGCTCTTCGCCAATCGTCGCCTGACAGGTAACACAGAGAGTGATATCCGCGCGCACATAGCCAAGACGTGCGGCCTCCCGGTGCCTTCGATCATGCTGTGTGGCCTTGAACTGTTGGAAAGCTGGCTCAAGGAGTTTCCGGACGTGCCGGGCAAGGCCTGCCTCGACCCCGTCGATTCTCCCCTGATCGTCAGCCCGGACGACCTGTCGGAGGTCGTCCAGGCCTTGGCCCGTCACATGGAGAAAGCGGCAGCCACGCTTGATGCTCCGCCGACCCCGCGAACGCCGTACGAGATCAAGAACAAAGTCAACGGCATGAGCGCGGAGTATGCCAAGGCTTTACGCGCACGCTATTTGAAAGAGACAGCGCAGGTCCAGGTCTTCCTCGCCGCACCTGAGAACGATGACCTACTGCGGATGTACGAGTCTGTCGTCGATGAATTCCAGCTTAAAATTATCTCAAAGCGCAAGGACTACCAGTCGTTCGATGAGGTGATGGAGTACCTGCTAGATATCCTCTTCAAGCGCGATCCACTGCTTAGTGGGAACAAACGGCTGACCCGCGTCATGCTCTTCTATATGTACTGGAACTGCGACATCGGGGAGAGCGACGATGCTGCGGCCAACTAAGCATTCGCATCCCGATCGGACAGTCGTGAATGTCGCGCTGCTCTTGCTTGCGCGCCTTCGCAAACGCAGGCTGGACGGCTACAGCGCTTTGCGCACCTATGCAAAGAAGACCGTCGCTGGTGGAGACGTTTTGTTCCTGCCTGCGCTCAACTTTCTGTTCCTTCTCGGACTGATCGAGTATCGCCCCAAGACTGATGCCATCGAATACGTGGGGCCAAATGAAGCTGTCTAAGCTCTACTGCAACAAGCCCGACCTGTTCGGCCCGGTCAATTTTCGGTCGGGCTTGAACGTCGTCCTCGCCGAGATCAGGCTACCCGAGAATCGCAACAAGGATACGCACAACCTCGGCAAGACGACGCTAGGGCGGATGATCGACTTCTGCTTCCTGGCAGGGCGCGATCCGAAGTTCTTCCTGTTCAAGCATGAAGACCTATTCAAGGATTTCGTCTTCTATCTAGAGGTCGAGCTCGGCGACGCCTCGTACGTAACGGTGCGGCGCGCTGTTGATGAGGCTACCAAGATTAGTTTCAAGAAGCACGACGCTTCGCATCAGGACTTCACCGAGCTGCCTGAGGCTGATTGGGATCACGCCAATTTGCCCTTCGATCGTGCTCGCGAAATGCTTGACAGCTTGCTCGACTGGCGCGCGGTGTCCCCTTGGGACTTTCGAAAGGGGCTTGGGTATCAGCTCCGTAGTCAGGACGACTTCCAGGAGGTCTTCCAACTCCGCCGGTTCGTCGGCTCGCATGCAGAGTGGAAGCCATACGTCTCCCACATCCTGGGCTTTGACTACAAACTCATCGCGCTGCGCTACGAGAAAGAGATGCAGCTTGAGGAGCGAAAGGCCAAGGCCGAAACGGTGAAGGCTGAGCTTGGTGGTTCGGGTGATGACATCGGCAACATCGAAGGCATCTTGCTTTTGAAACAAAAGGATGCGGAAAAGAAGCAGAAGTTGCTCGACGCCTTCGATTTTCGCCAGCAGGACAAGGAGCGCACGAAGCAAGTTGTCGATGAAATCGACACGCGCATCGCCGCGCTTAACTCGCAGCGCTACTCGCTGAATCAAAGCAAGAAGAAGATCGCCGCCTCGCTCGAAGAGGATCAGATACTGTTCAACCCCGAGGAGGCGCAGCGCCTCTTCAGGGAAGCAGGGGTTCTGTTCTCAGGGCAGATCAAGAGGGACTTTGAGCAGCTAATCGCTTTCAACCGGGCCATCACTGAGGAGCGGCGTGGCTATCTCCAAGAGGAGCGTGCAGAGGTCGAAGCGGAACTCAAAACCATCGGCGGAGAGCTGAACACGCTCGGCAAGCGTCGTTCCGATATGCTGGGTTTCCTGAGTGGGACGGACGTGTTCGCCAAGTACAAGCAGGTCACGGATGACCTCGTGACGCTGCGCGCCGACATTGCAACGTTGGAACGCCAACGCAGCTTCCTTCATCGCTTGCAGGAACTTCGAGGGGAGATTCGCGCGCTCTCTGAAGAGTGCACGCATCTTCAATCGCAGATCGAATCCAACGTCGAGGCGCAGAGCGCCGACAACGGTAGTCTCTTCTCTACCATTCGCCTCTACTTCAGCGAGATCGTCGAGGACGTGATCGCGCACAAGGCGTTACTCAACGTGCGCGTCAACGGGGAGGGGCATCTTGAGTTCAAGGCCGACATCCTTGACGATGCAGGTAATGCCACCAGTGCCGGCCTCGGACATACCTACCGTAAGCTCCTATGTATTGCGTTCGACCTCGCCGTTGTGCGAGCGCACCTTCATGAGAAGTTCCCCCGCTTCGTCTATCACGACGGCGTTTTCGAGTCTTTGGACGAACGTAAGAAGGCCAACCTCCTTGCAGTGATTCGCCAGTATGCGGACCTTGGCGTCCAGCCCGTTATCACTCTGATTGCATCCGATATGCCGCCGGCAGTTGACGACGAACTGCCCGTTTTCTCTCCCGACGAGGTTGTGTTGACCCTTCACGACGAAGGACCGGAAGGCCGTCTATTCCGTATCAAGGCGTGGTAACACCAACAGCGGCTCGGTTTTGATGGGGCAAGCTCGGGGCGTTTGCGTCGCCCGAGTTTTCCGCCCGGAGGGCGGTTTCTGACTAGACTGCAGAAGCTGCTTTCTCCTGCCAAACAGCCCACCGTTTGCGGATGTACCGGACCTCTATGTAATCTTGATGTGATCCCTTGTCGTCGCTAGAGCGACCTCGGTAGTTTCGGCCCTGCCCCCAAACGTATGAGGCATGACCAGCGTTTTTCCCGTGTTGTTGATATATCGCCGAAGCAGGTTTGCGCGTAAGTTCGTCGCGTCGGGCTCGCTCATACTCGTATTGGCATTTCCAGGCTTTGCCCTACAACAATACCTACCAAGTTGGTAGGTATCTTGGTCAAGGTCCGCAATCGAGTCTCCTTTACCTGAGGGGAAAATCCCGGATGGCCAGAAAAATCTGGAAACCGTGATAATGTGAGGCAGACCGAGGTGGCACGTAACGCGGTTGCCAAAAAAAGGTTCGGAGATTTTTATGGGGAAGGGAATGGCTTTAAGCTTGGATAAAGAGACAACAGGCGCGTGGATTATCCACCATTCTAGGAAGATAATTTCAGATACAGCAGCGCCTGCGGAATATTCGGCCCTCGATGAGGCCGGAAAGGCCGCTGAACTCCTGATGCGGCTGGGAGAAACGGACGAAGCCACACTCGGGAAGGAGGAGGTGGCTGCGATCGCCATGGCCACTAAGCTCAACCCTCGAACGGAGCTAGCGCATTATCTTCAACTGCTCAAAGGGCGGCGGTTGATAGACATCGCTGGCGATGACGTACAGGTCTTGGGTGTCACGACCCGAAGCGTCTTGTCACATGCGGCCGATATTTTTGACGAAGCGCAACCAGGAAGTCACGAACGTGCGGCGATCGCGCTTGGCGAGCTGGCTTCGCGGGCTCCGCTTCCACTTGCCGATGCAAAGGAATATGTCGGCGACACGTTCAAAATGAAGTCCGCTGATGTTGGTGATTTTTTGCGCCGCTCTGCTGAAATTGGATTCGTCGATCAGGAAGGGGATGACCCGTCCAGCATCCTTCTTTTCAATGGCAATTTGTTCAAGAAGGATGCAGTAGCAAAGGCTGCGCGAGTGTTGTCGTCCCTATCATCAGCGGAGCAAAGCTCGTTGACGGCGATAACCGATCAATTAAACAAAGCAGGATGTATATACGCGAATAGCTGCGAGCAGGTTTTAGGCCAGGCGTTGTTCGAGAAGCTCAAGGCTGCGGGTGTGCTCGAGGTCAACACCGTTGCCAATGAGCGTGGTGATCATGCGTTCGTGACACTACCGGGCGCCTTTCACAAATTCGTGAATCCGCTGATAGACGATACGTTCGATATGGCAAAGGCCTTGGTCTCCGCATTGTCATACGGCATGCAGCTTCGCCCGTCTTCACAGGGTCGTATCCTAAATTTTGACTGGATTCTCAACGCTCTCATTGCTGGTCGAACAATTGGCCCAGCCACCGCAATCGGTGCAGACTACCGTGTTTTGGAACAGAATCGCGTTGTTCAATTGATCCCTGCTACGACGTCGGGCATGTTCAGCATGAAGCTATTGAAGAGGGAAGTGGGTGAACTTGCGTTACAGGTGTTGAAGCGCGGTAACGCAAATGCAGAATCGATCAATGTGCCGCCGAGTGCCCCAATGACCGGCTACCAAGGTCCAGAGTACGCTCGCGAACAGACGAGAAAGAGGCAATCACAGCCAAGCAAGAGACACACTCACGACATTCTGAGCGCGCTTCGGGCCGGAAGGGGCATCTAAGAAATGGCAAAAACAGGAGAAAAGGGCTACTTGCTGGAGGAGCTTCTTCGAGCCTACTTCCTTCGTGCCGGTATGTACGCGGTGCGCGGGGTCCCGTTGCAGCTTGACGGCGACGATTTGACCGACGTGGACATCTGGTTGTACGAGCGACCGACAGGGTCCTCGCGTAGGCGCCAGATCGTCGACGCAAAGTCGAAATTGAAGCCCAAGGCGATCGAACGCTTGCTCTGGACCAGAGGATTGTTTGAGCTATTGCAAGTAGATGGTGCGTATGTGGCAACTACTGACAATAGGTCGATGCTCAAAGAGATTTCGTCACGTCTTGGCGTTGCGGTCTTGGATGGCGCTGATCTGAAGCGTATGGCCGAGAGCGAGAAGGTACTCTTTGCAGACAGGCTAAGCGAAGAGGATCTCGATAAGGCAATAAAGGCCGTCAACAGGGGGCGCCGAAACAAAGATCTTCAGCTCCGCTATCAAGATCTGAAGGCTGGACTTATCGATGGATTTGGCTCAGGCACAGTGAATCGGGCGCTAGACCACTTCGTTGGCTTTGCTCGTGTTCTTGGGGCCTGTCATCCCAGCAGCGGTGCGGCTGAGGCTGCGTTGCGATTAGCATATATTGCCGCGTCTATCGTTGCGATTACCTTAGACTTCGCTCTCACGAAAGTGTCTTTCAAATCGACTGAGGAGCGACGGAACACGATTTTGAATGTAATCCGCTATGGTGACGAGGACGAGGTTTCAGGCATGGAGAAGGTGCGTGTCGCTGCAGCCCTAATTGAGCGCTATGCACCTAACGGACGAGCTATCTCACAATCAATGCTGAATGCAATTCAGGAAGACTTCCAAAGTATCCCTGCCGAAGTGGTTGCCGATCATGTGCTGAGTCAACTCAAAGGAGATGCTTTATTTCGCGTTGCTCGCTCGTTGGAGTTTGAGGGATTTAAAGTCGAGTTACAGGGCTTCGACCAACTCCCGCTTGAAGAGAAGTCATTCCTGGGTGTACTGATGGACTTCGCGGGACTGGAGCGATCAGCGTTCGCAGACGCATGGAGCGGCAACGTCGCTACAAAGTCTGTTGCTGGTAAGCCGAAGGTGCCGGCTCTTGGAGATAAGAGTAGTCCCGGACCGCTTTTCGAGAGCTAGTAGCCCGTCGGGGCGAGTCGTTAACACGTTGACTCGCCTCTTCTCTATGAGAGGCGGTCCAAAGCAATCGGTCGCTTGTGCGATGGAACGGTAGTTCGGGGACCACTCCTGATTTGAGGCGCTCGGCCCATGCGATGCATTTTCTGCAAAGAGGATTCGTCAACCAGTTGCTCGGTAGAGCACATCGTACCGGAGTCACTGGGGAGTCCGGAGCATGTGTTGCCGGTTGGCACGGTATGCGATAGCTGCAATCAATACTTCTCAAGAAAGGTAGAGCGGCAAATTCTCGAGTCGCCCATATTTCGGCACATACGCGCTGGCCTGGAGGTGCCTAACAAGCGTGGCCGTGTCCCCAGTTGGGAGCCTGCTGACGGTGTCGATCGCCCGGCGCTACGCCAGATGTCCCGGTTCTTGGCCAAGGTCGGACTTGAGGTCCTCGCCCACAAGACTCTGAAAGTGCCGAGTTGGAACGATGAACTGGTCAACTGCCGCGAGCTTGACGAGTTGCGCAAATTTGCTCGCTACAACGAGGGCGCAGATTGGCCATTCACGACCAGAACTCTGTATCCGATCAATGCTGTTTTCCGAGATGGTGACCAGTATTTCGAGTTACTGAACGAGTTCGATATTCTCTATACTCGGTCTTCAGAAGCATATTTGGTGATCGCCCTGTTTGGAGTCGAGTTTGTCTTGAATTTGGGCGGGAGGGAGAATGACGGCTATCGTCAGTGGTTGGAGGCGCACGATTGGGCCTCTCCACTCTATGTAGGAAAAAATGTCTAAACCAATGTCCGCGTTGATGCTCTGTTGCCATCATATCTGACGCTATCCAGCATCCATTGGGCGACGGGCTATGCCGCAGCGCTTACGGTTCTTGCTTGACACGAATGTCCTGATTCCACTTCAGGACTCGTACCAAGTGCTCGAAGGTAACTTGACGAACTTTGTTCGGCTAGCGAGTATCGGTGGGCATCAGTTGATGTACCACCCCGCCAACATTGCCGACTTCGAGCGGGATAGCAATGCCGAGCGACGTCAGCGGAATCTGCAACGGATTCGGTTGTACCCAGCGCTGCAAGACCCCGCCCCATGTGTTTGGAACACAGCCAGCACCGGACCAAACGACGCGTGCGATAACGAGCTTCTATATGCTCTCCACTGCGACGCAGTCCACGCACTGGTTACTGAAGATCGTGGAATTCACGCAAAGGCGCGTTCTCGTGGTCTTGCCCATCGTGTCTACACGATTCAGACAGCGGAAGATTGGCTAAAACGACTTCACGAAACTCGGCAGATTGTTCTGCCGAATATCCAAGGCGCACCTCTTCATAGCCTTACGCCAGAGCTCCCGACGGCATTCTTTGACAGCCTGCGAGCAGGCTATCCGCCTGTTGATGGGCGCGATGGTTTCGATGAATGGTTTCGCCGTAAGGCGAGAGAGGATCGCCACGCTTGGGTGTACCGCGACGATGGTGGTACGTTGACCGCCATATGCATCTATCAGGTCCAAACCGACGAAGTCTTCAGCGATAGTGGCGACGTCCTGAACGGCGCAGCTCTAAAGCTCTGTACGTTCAAGGTCGGCGAATCGGTCAGAGGAAGGAAGATTGGCGAGCTCTTCCTGAAGGCGGCATTCCGATATGCGACGGAAAATGGCTGCGAGCACATCTTCATCACTGCGAGGCCGGAGAGCCAGGACTACCTCATCCGTGTTCTGATGAATTTCGGCTTTGAGGAACGTGGCACATACAAAGGCGACATGGTGTTGGTCAAGTCGCATCCCGTGGAGCGGCCTCCACTGGATGGCGTGGCACCTGTCGAGTACGTCCGCCGCTTCTTTCCGCACTATCGATCCGACCCAGCAGTTCAGAAGTTCTTGGTGCCAATCAAACCGCACTATCACGAGACCCTTTTCCCGGACTACGTACCGGTTCAGCCGAGGCTCTTCGCACCAAGTGGCAACGTTGGAAACGCAATCAAGCTGGCGTATCTGTGCCACGCTCCGACAAACTCGATCCGACCCGGCGATGTCCTGCTGTTTTATCGAACGATGGACGAGAAGGCCGTGACCTCATTGGGGGTGGTGGAGCAATTTGAGGTATCCAGTGATGGAGCGCAGATCGCCAGCTTGGTGAGCCGTCGCACCGTCTACAGCATTGGCGAGATAGACGCGCTGGCGCAAAAACCAACCAAAGTCATGCTGTTCCGACTCGTTGGCCACTTCACAACGATCGTCGGGTACGATCGACTCATTCTTGATGGGGTCGTGACGGGCCCAATTCAATCTATTTGTAAGGTTTCTGATGTCGCTTTTTCAAGGGTCCTCGCCGCAGCCATGCGGTAGAGCTGTCTTGCTTTCCATCAAGCCGAAGTATGCCGACTTGATTCTCTCTGGCTCCAAGCGAGTTGAGTTTCGTCGCTCGTGGGCCGCTGAGGGCGTTGGCATGATCGTGCTCTACTCGAGTGCGCCGGTTCAAAAGATCGTCGGCATGGTTGAAGTAGTAGAGGTCGTAGTTGCATCTCCCACCGCACTATGGAAGACATGCACGGACATGGGCGGCGGGTTGACTCGACAAGAGCTACGGACCTACTTCACGGGAAAATCCAAAGGTGTTGCGGTATTGCTGGGCCGGGTCTTCAGCCCGCCGAAGAGCTTGGCGCCGTCCGACGTGATCGACAACTTTGTGCCGCCGCAGTCGTTTCGGTACTTGGACGCAAGCGAATTCGCGAAGCTTGAAAAGAAGCTGATTGGACGAAAGGGGCAAAAGTGACGCTGTTCGTAGCCGGGGTCCATGCGGTAGGAAAGACCTTTGTTCTCAAACCTGTTTGCGAGAGTCTCGGTGTGCGGCACGCAACAGCAAGCCAGCTGATCCGAGAGCAGAGAGGACTGGCAAATTGGACCATGTCGCGCCAAGTTGATGACATTGATGAGAACCAGCACGCTTTGATAGCGGCGGTCCATCGCTTGGAGCATGAAGGCCAGAAGATCGTTCTAGATGGTCACTTCGTGCTGCGTCGCGCCGTGGGGATTCACGAGCAGATCGGACTAGAAACCTACGAGCAACTGATGCTTCATGGCGTTCTCCTCTTGGAGGCAGAAAGCAGGGTCATTGCTGACAGGCTTCTGCGGCGAGGCGACGACACGTGGAGTCAAGTGGAAATCGAAGTCTTTGCTCAAAAGGAGCTGCGGCACGCTGAATTCATCTGTCGCCAACTTAATATTCCTCTGTTCAGGCTGTTTTCTCCGTCGGAAGCGGAGGTTAAAGAGACTGTCGCGAAGCTCTTGGCGTGACCGGCCTGCGGCTCGGGGGCTCACCCAGTCCGTCTAGGGGCGGAACAAAGTTGCTGCCCCTCACTGGGTGGGTGACCGCATTGCCGACAGTAGCCTTGGACGCTAGAGTCCAAGAATACGTTCTGAGTGTGGTTTCTAGACCCACCGCGGAAGCCGGCCATTTCGCCTTTGTCCCACGGACACCGTCTTGGCGCCGCCCACGTTTCCGACTTGGGCGTAGTCGATTTTTGAGATATGATGGCCTGAGCCATTGGATTGGCAGGGCCTTGTGCCCAACCCTACGTCAATATGCTAGGTGCCGTCGGCGTCTGTTGTATTCGGAATGTGTGTTCCAGCAGTCCAGCAGGCGACCCACAACGCGTGGACTCATTGCCGGTGCTGCGCGATACCCCCCAAGTAACCTCGGTCGGTTCTGACGCCGGCTCCGTTCATCGCAACGTGGTCTAAGGTCCCGTTCTGTCCACGGACACATTGGTTCGGCCAGCTGCAGAGGTCTTCCCTTTGACCAACCCACCTCGGGGCTTCGTCTATTCTTCCGCAACTCCAACTATCCATGGGCTACGCCTCATCTTCGGCGGTTTCTGCTCAAGTGGGGACGCGCAAGAACTGTAAACAATGCGGGCTGCTCGAGCGTCGTTTGTTTACCGTTCTGATGAGAGAGCCAGAGCTAGGGCTTGCGCTGCGGGGCCCTGGCGGCCTTGTTTACGCGCAGAAGTGCTCATAACCGTTTTAATCGGAATACAGCGCCTTCCATACGGGAAAGGCCCCGCAGTCGCTGTCTGACCACCCGGTCGGGCATGCACTGCGGGGCCTTTCTCATTCTGGCGGGTCGTTCCATGCGTGCACCGAAGTCGTGCGCCGTGCGTTGTGCAACGTGTGCGAAAAACGTCGTGTCGGCCTTGCCAGTTCCCTTTGTTGCGGGGAGGTAGGTGTCACGGCGTGACTGTATAAAGAGCGCTCGACTGAGCGGTCGCCAACAAACAAGAACGAGGGACTCCGTCCGTGATGGATGGGGTTCAATGGGAGAGCCAATTGGAAAACCGTGAGCGCGCGCTGATCTGCCCGAATTGCGGAGCGAGCCTCGAGTACTCGCCGGGTGCCCGCGCGCTGAAGTGTCTTTACTGCCGTACTGTCACGCAGATCGAGCCCGAGCCCGAGGTCGCCAGTGCTGCAAGCGAGGCTGACAAGGCCCCCACTGGGCCAGAAGAACTGATCGTGCCCTTGTCCGTCACCAAGGATCAACTCCTGGATTCGGTCCGGCAGTTCCTGGCGATTGGCGACTACACACCGGACGATCTGGTGGAGCAAGCGGCGTTCAAGACGGTCGAGCAGTTCTATGTTCCGGCCTACATGTACAGCGGCGGATTCCAGGCACTGTGGAGTGCCAGCTTCGGTTTTGACCGGACCGAGTCCTACACCGAATACGAGCGCGATTCGGACGGGAACAGCAAAACTGTCACGAAGACACGGACGGTCACGGATTGGTCGCCTGCCAGCGGCCACGATGTCGGTACGCTTGGCGTAGCGACGTATGCAGGTAGCCGCCTGAAGCAGAGCGCGCTTCCTGTGGTTGCCAGCTTGGTCGAGGGCTGTCGCGGGCTCGCCAGCGCGACACGCTATGACGCCGCATACACCAGCGGCATGCAGGTGGAGGCTTTCACGGTGGCTGAGCCGGAGGCCTATCGCGATCGCGGCGAAGCGCAGGTCGATGGCGTGATCAGCATGAGCGTCGAAGCGCATCGCCAAGGAGACCGTCAGAGCGACTGGCACTGGAGCGCATCGATCGGCAAGCAGTACAGCAAGCTTTACGTGCCGATCTGTCACGTGATCTATGAGTACGAGAACAAGACTTATGAGGTGTGGGTCGACGGCAGCGATGCCACCAACTTCGTGGCAGATCCCTCACCGGTGGATGCGAGGCGCCAGAGTGCTGTGTGGCGCGGGTATATCCCTGGCATGGCGGCGACACTCTGGGCCCTGTGGGTGCTGGTTGTCGACGGCATTTCAAAAGGGATGGAGCATCCGTTCATCCTGCTCACGTTCCTGTTCATGGCCTGGCGTTATGGCGTGGATCGACGCAACTCGATCCTGACGTACTCACAGCGGCTGAGAAGTGCCGTGCTTGCGCAACGTCGTCTGGCATCCGCCCACGTGGCCGAGTTGACTGAGACGCAGCGCGCTGACTTGCTAGCGGCCAGCGTTCGTCCGAAGCGCCGCTGGCTAGTGGTCACCTCGCGTGATTGGTGGTTGTTGCCGTTGCTGTCCGTGATCAGCATTCTCTGTGTGCAGGTGAGTTTCATGCTGGGCAAGCCGACGGCTTCGACGGCATCTCAGTCGGTGACCGAGCAGACGGCTGTGGCGGCTCAGGCATCACCGTGATCCGAGTCGGTATCCGCGCTGAAATCGCCGGCGAATACCTCGAGAAGAGTTCGTCGGTCCACCTCGCGTAATGCTCACGACCGTTCTAAGAAAAACTGGTCTAAATCGGTAAAGCAAGGCCCTGTAAATTTTTCCCCACCAAAAGGTTGAGCGGAAATTTACAGGGCCTTTATTCATTGGCTTTCCGGTTTTCAGGCGGGTAGGTCGATGCGGGACCAAAGGTTCCGTGTATCGATCGAAATAATCGGAATGACTTTCTTTATTTTCAATAATCCTCAGTCGCACTACGGTGGTAATATTTTTGCCGTATATTGTGCTATTCGTGGATTTTGAAATATCTGCACTCGACCAAGGCGGATTTGAGTTCTGCGGTCAATTTTTCATCCTCCGTGCAAATTGAAAGCCGGCACGAGGCCGCTTCAGGCGCCGTGCATGGATGCTCCCCGTGAATATGCCTTTGAATTTGCCGTGATCAACGGCAACCCGACTTCTGGAGATTGTGATGATGCGAAGAATGATTTTCTCGATCCTGGCGCTTGTGGCCGCCCCGATAATGGCGGCTGAAGGTGGGGGTGCTCAGCCCGCGTCCGTCGAAGTCAAGTTTGGCAAGCCGACGGTCAAGCAGAAATTGTTTTACGAGAAGTTGTACGAGAAAAAGCCGTTTCCCGACGCAACGCTGTACTACTACGACAACGGCGTCTACAAGATCATTTCGCAGGGCGAAGAGCATTATGGTGTCTACGTCGTGCGCGGCCACCTCACCGATGATCAGTACGCGGTTCACTACATCTCGCTGCCGTCCTCTGACTGGGGTGGAAAAACCGCGCACCATTTCCTGAAGTTCGACCGAAAGGCCGGCACGTTCACGCAGCAGGCGACGTGGGAGGAGGACGCAAACATTGCCCCGCAGCACGGTCGATTCAGCCAGGGCGACAACACGATTGGCGACCCGGAGTCGATCAAATGGGAGACGCATGCGGAGGGGGAGCAACGGACGCGATAGTCCGCTCACCCGACAACAAAAAACCCGGCGTCCATGGCGGACTGCCGGGTTTTTTGCTATCTGCGCGCGGCGTTAGCCGTTCGAGCATCCCTTCTTGAACACATGCTTGACGCCGCATTTGGTGGCGTGCGCCGCATCGCGGGCACCGTGGCCGACCGCACGGGCACCATTGGCCGTGGCATGGCCGACGGCTTTCGCGCCGTCGCGCGTGGCGTGGCCCACGGCCTTTGTGCCATCGCGCACGGCGTGGCCCGTTTTCTTGGCGGCGTCTTTTGTGTCTTGCTTGATCTCTTGTTTCGTTTCAGACAAGTCGGCGTGGGCGAGGGGGCTGAGCAATGCCAGCATCAGCGCGGGGATCAGCGAGTGGATCAGAAGCGGGCGACCTTTCACGGCGAGATTCCTCCTGGGCGAGTTCATACAGCGGCGTCGAGCACGACAGCCGCACGACCTGTCAACAGGATGCGCGCGCCACCGCGCACGGTAAAGGAATACAACACGTTGTTACCGTCTCCGCCGATGCGCTCGGCCTCGATGTCGAGCGGGGTGTCGATGGTGTCGAGCCGTGCGACAAACGCCTCGACGCTGCGCACGCTGGCGAGGAAGCCCGCGCGCGGGCGCACCTGTGTCGTATCACCCAGTGCGCCGTGCACAGCCATTGCCTGGGCCGCGTATTCGATGCCGCAGACGGCGGCCAGCTGCCCGTTGGAGCGCAGCGGGTTGGCAGGGTCCCGGTGGCTGGTGGCGGTGCAGTGGATGTGGGCATCGTCCCAGGCGAGCACCGTGTCGAGCAGACACATCGTGCCGCTGTGCGGAATGCGTGCGGCAATCCAGTCGCGATCCAGCGGTGGTGAAAGCGGTGCATCTGCGGTCATGTTGCGATGTCGCGGAAGGTGCCTGTGGCATCGGGCAGGACGACCTCCACCTGCAGGCGGGTATCAGGCAGGTAGTCGAGCACCACGCGCTGCGCGCGCCGCGTTGCCAGGGCATCCAGCAATGGCAGCACGCGGGCGGCGGGGTTGCCGTGCCGCAATGCCTCCAGTCCTGGCGCGGCTAGCGTGGTCGCGGGCACGTCGGTGAGTTCGATGTCGATGCGCGCCAGCGTCTTTGCGGTGGCTTCTGGCGCCAGCACCAGCCCTACGGCAAACGCATCGGACACGGGCCGCATGGCGTGCAGCGGCTCGGGGTAGGGGCTGTCGTAGGCGATCAGCAGGGTGGGCGTCCCATCGACGGCCACTTGGCACACGCTATCGAGCAGGCCCGCGGCAAAGCTGCCGTCGTGCGCGCACAGCACATTGGACGGCGCCATGGCGTGTGTGGCGATGCTCCAGTAGCCGGCTGGCGCGTTGTGCACGGAGTTGTGGAAGCGCGTGGGCGAGAGCTTGCGATTGTCAGCTTCGTCGCTGGCCAGGGTCTCGCAGATGACGTGGCAGTTCTGCCCGTCGCCGCCGGAGGAGGTGAACACGGTGGCCAGCGTGCCGGCATCGCGCCCGCAGGCGGCCACTGCTTCATGGCCGACCGCCAGGGCGAGCTTGACGACGGGGCCGGTGCGGCGGCGTTCGATGGGCGGCAGACCGGCGGGCGGCGGCAGCGTGGTCGGCGCGTGCGCGTAGGGTGTGCGGCCGGCGAGCACGTCGGCGGTGTGCGGCCAGTCGGGCAGGCCGGGGCCGAGCAGGCCGATGCTTTCAATGAAGGCGCTGAGTCGGGTCATGGTGCGGCATTAGCTCCGGGCTGCGTCGGCGCGGCCGAAGATCAGGCTGCAGTTGGTGCCGCCAAAGCCGAAGGCGTTGCTGAGCGCGGTGCGCACGCGGGCATCGCGGCTCGTGGTGGCGTAGTTCACGGCGAGGGCCGGGTCGGGCTGCGTGGTGTTGATGCCGCCGGGCACGAACTGGTGGCGCAGCGTCAGCGCCGCGATCACGGCTTCCAGCGCACCGGCAGCGCCCAGTGTGTGACCCGTCGCACCCTTGGTGGAGCTACATGGCGTACCGTCAAACAGCGGCTGCATGGCGCGGGCCTCGGCAGTGTCGTTGCTGGCCGTACCGGTGCCGTGCAGGTTGATGTAGTCGATGTCCGATGCCGCCAGGCCGCTGGTTTGCAGCGCTTGCACCATGGCCGCGCGCGCGCCCAGGCCTTCGGGATGCGGCGACGACATGTGATGCGCGTCGCTCGATTCGCCAATGCCGAGCAACAGGATGGCGTCGCCGGCCAACGCATCGTTCGGCACGCGTTCGAGCAGCGCAAACGCAGCGGCTTCGCCGATCGAGATGCCATCGCGCGCCACGTCATACGGCCGACACGGCATGTGCGACAGCAACTCCAAGGAGTTGAACCCGTACAGCGCGGTCAGGCACAGCGAATCCACACCGCCTACCACGGCCGCGTCGATCAGGCCCGCTTCCAGCATGCGCCGCGCCGAGGCAAACACCTTGGCGCCCGACGAACACGCCGACGAGATGGCCATGGCTGGACCACCCAGCCCAAAGACCGCGCGCACGAAGGCTGCCGGCGAATAGATGTTGTGCGTTTGCGCGTACTGGAAGCTCGCGGGCAGCGCACCGGTCTGTGCATCGCGGTGCTGATACGCGTATTCGGTTTCGAGAATGCCCGACGTGCTGGTGCCGATGAACACGCCGATGCGCTTGGCGCCGTACTGTGCCTTGGCGGCCATCACGTGCCCGGCAAAGCCGTCTTGTGCGAGGCCGATCTGCGCCAGGCGGTTGTTGCGGCAGTCAAAGTGGGCCAGATCTGCGCGGATGGACTCGGCGTCCACGCCGTTGACGGCGCCGATCCAGGTGTCGAGGTCGGCACGTGGGAAGTCGCACGGCGCGAGGCCGCCACGCTGGCTGCGCAACGCATCGAGCGTGGCGTCAAGGCCACGTCCGAGGCAGCTCGTGGCGGTGAAATGCGTGACCAATAGGGGCTTCACGGCGGGGGTGTCGGAGGGCGTTTGGCGGGGATGAGGTCCAGCAACTGGTGTGCCGGTAACTCACAAATTTTATCAAATGGCGATTTGCGGCGCGGTCACCCGCGCGGGCTCAGGGGCGAGGGCGGCGCGCAGCGTGATGCACCGCAACTCCGCCTGCGCTGCGGCCTGCAGCACGATTGGTAGGGCGGTGAGCAGCACGGGGGTGCCTTGTGCATCGCGCGCGGCGTGGCCGTCGTGCAGCAGGAGGATGTCTTGCGGGGCGAGGTGGTGGAGCAGCCGTCCGGCGACCGCCTGGGCGCTGCTTGAACGGGTGTCGAAGCCCCGCCGGGTCCAGCTCGCCAGTTGCAGGCCGAGTTGGCACAGCACGGGTTCAAGGAAGGGGTTGCGCAGCCCGGCGGGTGCGCGGAAGAACAGCGGGCGCACGCCGGTGATGTCAGCCAGCGTGTCTTGCGCGGCTTCGATTTCGCGTCGCAGTGCGCCGGGCCCCTGCAACGAGAACGTGTGCCGATGCCGCTGGCTGTGGTTTTCCACGGCGTGCCCGCGCGCGGCGATCGCTTCCACAGTACGCGGGTGGCGACGCGCCAGTTCACCGATGCAGAAGAAGGTGGCGCGGGCGCCGTATGCGTCCAGCACATCCAGCACGCGCGGTGTGACCTCGGGGTCCGGGCCGTCGTCGATGGTGAGCGCGATCTGCCGGCCGGCGGTTGCGGGCAGGCGCGTCCAGTTGGGGCCGAGCAGCGTGCTGCGTGGCCACAGCCCGGCGGCCATCACCGCGAGGTGCGAGGCGATGACGGCGCCGCCGGCCCACGGCCAGGCCGATGGCTGTGCCACCAGGGCCGCTGCCGCGCCGGCGTGCAAGGCGAGCGTGCCTTGGATCAGCGGCGTCGGCTTCCAGCGTCGTGCCGTGCCAAGTGGAGAGATGTACGGGGCGTTCATGCGGAGGCAGGGCGAGCGGGATGTGTGGTGGGCGCCAGGATGGCAGCAAACACCAGCGCCAGCATGGCGCCAGGGCCGACCGTCAGGCCGAAGGTTTCCAGCATTGGCACGCGCGAAAAGGCCAGCAGGCCAAAGCCGGCCACGGTCGCCAGGTTGGCCACCAGCAGCGACACCAGCGTCTGCGGCGCGATGCTTTGCGCGTGCTCGCCGCCCTGGTTGAAGAACAGCGCGTAGTTCGAGCCCACCGCCACGATCAGCAGCATGCCGACGAGGTGGAGGATGGTCAGTTGCACACCCGCTAGCGCAAAACCGGCTGTCACTACCAGCACTGCCGCCACCAGGGGTGCCAGCGCGCGCATTGCACGTTGCGGCGAGCGCAGGGCCACGAGCAGCAGCAACGCAATCGCCGCAAAGCCGGCGAGCGACAGCCGGAGGTCTTCGTGCACGTAATTCACGTACAGGCGGTCGGCCTCGGCTTTCAGATCGATGAAGAGTGCGCCCGGCACGCCCGCATGTTCGACGGCTGTGCGTATGGGAGTGGCATTCAGGCTGGGCTCGTTGGACGCGGTTGGTGCGACTGCCGGTGCTGAGGGCGCGCGTAAGGGGAGCATGGCGCTCCATTGGCCGTCGCGTTGGGTCAGCAGCGCATCCACCGCCAGCGCCATCGACGTGCCTTGCAGGTCGGCGCGCCGCAGCGGTGGTTGCGCGCGCGCGGCAGCCACCTCGGCGATGAAGGGGGCGAACAGCTTGGCCTTCACTCGGATCGGCTGATCTTCCACGGCGCTGCGCATGCGCTCTGTCAGCACATCGGCGGGCGGCAGACTGGCCAGACGCGTGCGCTGCGTGGCATCGCTAGGTAGGTAGCGCGCGGGGGTTTCGAACCCGGCAAGCACGCCTTGATCGACCAGCGGTTGCAACTGCGCGCCGACCTTCTCGGCAGCCTCGAGCGCGGCCTGCTCTGTTGCGGCGGGGATGACGACGAGGTAGCGCACATCCGGCGCACCCACGTCCGCGCGCAGGCTGGCGTCGAGCGCTTGGCTCTTCGCCGGCACCGGGCTGAGCGCGGCGAGTTCACGGCTCCACAGTCCATCGCGATGCAGCGCAAGCGTGATGCACGCGCCAGCGAGCACGAGCACGAGCGGCCAGCGCAGACGTGGCGCGGCCAGCGTGACGCGGGCCAACCACGCGCCGAGCCGCGACACATCCCGCACGGCCACGCGCGCGCCTTGCAGATGCGGCAGCACGTAGCGCGTCACCAGCGCGGCCGTCACCAGCCCGACGATCGAATACAGCCCAAGCTGCACGAGGCCCGGAAAGCCCGAGAACAGCATCGACGCAAAACCGCACACCGAGGTCAGCACGCCCAGGCGAATGGTCGGCCAGTACGCTGCAATCCATGCACGCAGACTGTCGACCGCGCTTGTGTCCGGGTTGGCGCCCGGTTTGGCACCGCCTGCCCGCGCAGACTGCACGAACAGGTAGATCGAGTAGTCCACCGCCTCGCCGATGAGCGTGGTGCCGAAGCCCAGCGTGAGGCCATGCACGGCGCCGAACGTCAGGCTCACCGCAGCCAGCCCTGCTGCTACGCCCGACAGCACCGGCAACAGCCCCAGCGCCAATGTGCGCGGCGAGCGGTACACCGTCAGCAGCAGCGCAACCACGAGGATCAGGCTCAGCGTGGATAGGCGCTCGACGTCGTGCTTGATGGTGTCGCGCGCGTCGACGGAAAACACGCCGGGGCCCGTCATCAGGATGCGCGTCGATGCCGCATTCGGCACGGTATGGGTTGCTGCTTCGAACGCAGCGCGCACGGCGCGGATGGCGCTGGCCTGCGCGTCGGTGTCGGAGCCGGCGGCGGCGGTCTGCACCACCAGCACGGCACGCTGGCCGTCGCGCGAAGCCCACACGCCGTGCATCGACGATGGCAGCGCGGTGCCGTCGAGCTGGCTCACCAGTGCCGCCACTTCGCCGGTGGGGTCACGCGGCAGCAGGTTCTTGGCGACGAGCCCAGCGGACGAGCTCAGCAGGTCCAGGCTCTCGCCCAGCGCTGCGTGCAGCCCTTGCGCCGAGAAACGCTGTGACGTGACGGCGGGGCTGAGCACGTAGCGATGCGCAAAGATGAACTGCCGGTCGCGCGCTTCGCTCACGGGTTCGCCGTTGTTGACGGCGCTGAATTGGGCATCGGCGCGCAATGTGCCGGCGACTTGGCGAGACAGTGCGGCCCGCGTGGCCGCGTCACCGCCTTCGATGCCGACGAGGATCAGCCGCGATACCAACCCTTCACGCAACTGGTCGACCAAGACGCGCTGCTCCGCACTCGGCGAGCGCGGCAGGAAGGCGGACAGATCCGCCGTAAAGCTCGTGCGCCCGATCACCACCGCGCAGAGCAGCAGGCCGAGCAGCCACAGCAGCACCGCAGGTCGGCGCAGCGCGTGCATGGCGTTCGTCGTGGTGGCCATCGGTGCGGTCATTGGGGTGCGTTGGCGGAAACGCGTTGCAGCCGCATCAGCGAGTGGTCGCCGTCAGCCTGGCGGATGGCAACGCTGCGCAGCATGTCGCGCGTGCCGTCGAGCGTGATCGTGCTGACGACCTTCTGCATGCGCGTGTCGATGGGGGTGAGGGTGAGCGTCCAGTCATCGCCACGGCCTGCAATGGCCACTTTGTAGATCGCTTCGAGTGCATAGCGGTTGCCCGCCAGCGTGGCGCGGATGCTTTCGATGAAGGCGTTCAGCTCCGGGTACTGCGCCAGCGGCATGGTGAACTTGCGCTGGTTGCGCTCGACGGTGAGCTTGTCGCCGTCGATGACGAGATGTTCGGGCCTGGGCCGCAGCGTGTGCTTTTCCAGATGATCGGGCGCAACGAACACCAGCTCGCCGGACGATTCCACGGGCTGCTCCGCAATCGACAGGTATTTGGTTTCCGTAAAGGTGGCGCGGCCCGATTTGTTGTGCGCCAGCGTGGACATCAGGCGGTCGAGGGTCCAAGCGCCGGCGGCGCTGTTGTCAGCGGCATGGGCGGTGCTGGCCAACAGGCTCGCGGTGAGCAAGGCAAAACAGGCGCGGAAGAGGGGGCGCGTTGCGGTCATGGCGTCAGGGTTTCGGGCGGTTCGGTGTGCGCGGAGTGGGGGGCTGCGGCAGCGCCGGCATCGTGCCAGAAGTCGAAGTAGTTGAACCAGTTGTAGGGCGCCGTGCGGCAGTAGTGCTCGACGCGTTCGACATAGCGTGCGAGCGCAGCTTGCACGGCGGCGGCGCGGTCTGCGCGTTGCACCTCCGTGAAATCGGCCAGCAAGTCGAAATGCACGGTGTAGCGATTGCCGCCCAGGTGCAGTCCCGTCATGAACAGCACGGGCCGCTTGAGGAGGGCCGCCATGTGCAGCGGCCCGAGCGGAAATGCCGCCGTACCGCCGAGAAACTCCATGCGCTGTACGGACGCGCCCGCATCGCGCAGCAGCGTGCGATCGGCCAGCATGCCGACCAGGCGGTTGCTGTCCAGCGCCTCGCGTACCTGCAGCATGGCGTCGACGCGTCCGAGCGGAATCACTTCCGGCGCCGCTGCCGGGTTGATGGCCGCGACGGCCGCGTTGATGTTGCGCGCGTTGTCTTCATACATGGCCACGGCTACGCGCAGGTCTGGCACCGTGCGGCCGAGTGCGCGGACGACCTCGAAGCTGCCCAGGTGCGCGCCCAGCAGAAAGGCCCCGCGCCCCTGCGCGAGCACATCGTGCACATGGGCCTGCCCCTGCAGTTGCACATCAAACAGATCAAAACGCCCGTTGATGAGGTAGATGCGGTCGTGAATGGTGGTGGCAAAGGTGAACATGTGCCGGAACACATCGCGCAGGCCTGCCGGGCGGCCCAGCGTGCGGCGCAGGTAGTCGCGCGAGGCCCGGCGCGCTGCGGGTGAGCACGCGACAAAGTACGCCGCAATCAACCGGAGCACGCCACGCCCGAACGGCCGCCCCAGCCGCAGCGAGAGCCACGTCATCACACGCAGGAGCAGCACGTTGCTGCGCTCGGGGCGCTCGGCCCATTCGGGGCGCTTCATGCGGGCGTGTTCTCCGGTGCGGACAGCACGCCGCTGGCCACGTCGCGCTCACCTGTGCGGATGGTGAAGCGGATAGCGCCGCTGGCTGTGGTGTCGAACGCCACATCGAGCGGCTCCCCCGGCGCGGCCGGGCTGAGGAACTTGGCCGAGCTGATCTTGCAGGCATCGAGCGAGCGCCCCTGTGCTGCGCCGATGTGCTGGAGTGCATGGTCAAGCAGCACCACACCGGGCACGATGGGGTGGCCGGGAAAGTGGCCAGGCAAGGCAGGATGGTCGACAGGGATGGTGAATCGCATGGCAGATGCAATGTTGTGATGGCGCGGCCAGTGCTGCGCCACGAGGGCGGTCAGCACATCGCGCGGGAGTTTGCCGGTGCTGTTACGCGGCAGCGCGTCCACCATCAGCAGCGGGCGCGGCAGGAAGGCAGCGTCGATGCGGTTGTGCAGGGCGCGCAGCACGCCAGTCTGGCTCAGGCCTGGCGCCACCACTAGCGCCACCAGCCGCGTCACGGCTGCGCCGCCGTGTGCATGCGGGGCGGCGGGCGCATCGTCTGGCATGAAGAACACGCCGTCCACCACACCTGGGATCGCATTGAGCTGGTGATTCAGATACGCCAGCGAAGACCGCTTGCCCGCAATGTTGATGAGATCCGCCTTGCGCCCGTGCAGCAGAAAGTGCGTGTCGTCCAGCAGTTCGATCGCGTCGCCCATCGGCACCGGCGTTTCGACATGGCCGCCGGAGACCCACACGGTGGGGCCGTCGTCCTCTGTGGCGCTTGTACCCGGCACGGCGCGCGCCTCCATGCGCAGTGCCGGGTACAAGCGCCACGCCGTGTCCTGCGCGGTGCGGCGCGTGGCGACCTGGCCGGTTTCGGTGCTGCCGTAGATTTCGATGAGCGGTGCGCTCAGGCGCGATTCCGCCTCCCGCGCGAGCGCTGCCGACAGCGGCGCGGTGGCCGACAGCACCAACGCAGCATTCGGCAGCGTGGGCTCCGACGCCAGCAGTGCGCGCAGGTGCACCGGCGAGGTCACCAGCACCCGCGGCTGCGGCACGTCGGCCAGCGCCTCGCGGATGTCCGCGGGGTAGAACGGCTGCCGGTGGCTGAACGCCAGGCCACCTTGCAGCGCGAGCAGCACCGTCACCTCAAAGCCATACATATGCTGTGCCGGCACCGTACCGACCAGCGTGAATGTGCGCCCATCGTTCAGCCCGAGCTGGACCATGGCTGCGCGCATGCCTTGCACGAGTGCACCCCATGTCTTGCGATGCGGCACGGGCGTGCCTGTCGAGCCCGACGTGAACAGCACCGCCATGACTTGCTCGGCGTCGATCTGCGGCACCTGAGTGGGGGCGGTCGCGGCCGGCATGGGATCGGGGTAGCGGAAGCTCGGCAGATCAACGGGGCACGACGGCGCGTCATAGAGGCAGAACACGTCGGGCGCGAACGCGGCAAGCTGATGCACCATCTGCGGCGTTTGCATGGGCGGCAACAGGCTGACCTTTCCGGCTATGAGCGCCGCACACAGGCCGACGGCAAAACGGTAGCGGTCGGTGCAGGCGTTGAACACGTGGCCGCCAGCGGGAAGGCACGCCGCCAGCGCTATCACGTCAGCCAGAAATGCGCGCACCGGCACCGGCGCGCCGTCGCGCCAGGCGAGCGTGTGGTCCAGTGATGAATGGGAGACCAGCGGATAAGTCGGCATGGTGCCTTGGTGAGATAGACCGGTGGTTCAGCGTGGGGTGTGCGTGGATTGCCGATACGCGCGCACCGCATCGAACAGGCTGGAGCTGGGCTCGCCGCGCAGCGCAATGCGCCGGCACAGGTATTCCGCCACGAACATCACGCCCACCAGCGGCAGCGACAGGTAGTTCGCAAACGTCAACCACGTGACGATCGATGCCGTGGCAAATAGCAGGGTGGAGACGGCCGCCGTGGCGAGAAAGAACAGCGTCCACGCCAGCGTTACGTGCCGCGAATAGCGCGCAATGCGTGGCGTGAGCGTGCCATGCACCACAGCAGCAAAGCGCGTGCACAACGGCTCATGCCCGGCCGACAGCGTGTGGCCGAACACGTAGGCCATCATCAGGTTGAAGCTCACATGCTCCAGATACAGGCCCCAGCCGAAATGACGCGCCAGCGGTTCGCGCAACACCCACAACGCGCCATAGACGACAGCCCACAGCGGCAGCAGCCACACGCGGCGAGCCGATCGCGCAGCGGCCACCCCTGCAATCGCCAGCGGCGGGACGAGCGCCATCGCAAGCCCCACGCCATGCGCGCCCGGGGTGGCCGCCGCATAGTGCGCCCCCAGCTGATACGCCACGACCGCCGCCACGCCGGCCACGGCACGGGCAAGGCTGATCAGGCGGTCCATAGCAAGGAAAGGCGGAAAAAACGGTGCGGCATCGCGGGTTTTGGGGTGGGTCAGGGCGCCTACCAGCAGGTCGGACGGCGCGTTCTGGCGGCCACATTCTAGGGCCGGTGGCCGTTTCCACCCGATCCGCTGGCGGCGGCTTTGTAACCGGATGTACAACATTTGGCCGCGCCAACGGGCAAGCCGCTACCGCTTGGCGGCGCCACGCAAGCCGTTGAATCGTTTGCGTCACTTCGTGTAAACGCGGCGATATTGCGGTCATTGTCACGGTTTTGCGCTATACGATATGTAACCCTTCGTCTAGAATCCGCGTAGCTTAAACGACCCCCTAAGACACGGGCGGGGGCAGGGCAAGGCAGGGTTTCGGGCGAGGAAGGATGTCGTCGTTTCTGGCCGCATTCCCTCGCTGCGGGCTGCCCGTGCATGCAAGACTGATGAACGACCTGGAAAAAGAGCTCGCCACCCTCGTGATCGGCGAGCTGAATCTCGAAGACATCCAACTCGATACCCTCACGGCCGACACGCCGCTGTACGGCGAAGGGTTCGGGCTCGACTCCATCGACATCCTCGAAATCGCGCTGCTGATCTCCAAGAAGTACGGCTTTGAGCTGCGCTCGTCCAATCCGGACAACGAAAAGATCTTCGCCTCGCTGGGCGCGCTGGCCACCTACGTGGCCGAGCACCGCACGCGCTAAGGCCCCGACGTTCCGCTTCACCGACGCCAGAGCCATGCCGATGACCGGCGCATCCAACACGCACCTTGTCCTGATCCCGAGCTACAACCCGGGCATCAAAGTGGATGACACCGTGCGCAGCGCGCGCGCGCAGTGGAACCCCGTGTGGGTGGTCGTGGACGGCAGCACCGATGGCAGTACCGAGCGCCTGCAGGCGATGGCCGCGCAAGACCCGGGCCTGCGCGTGATCGTGTTGCCGCGCAATCGTGGCAAGGGCGTGGCCGTGCTCGCGGGGCTCAACGCCGCCGCCGCCAGCGGCTTCACACATGTGCTGACCATGGATTCCGATGGCCAGCATCCCGCTGACCTCATCCCCGCGTTCATGGCGGCTTCGCAGGCCGCGCCGGGTGCGATGGTCCTCGGCCAGCCGGTGTTCGATGCGAGTGCGCCGTGGGCGCGTGTGCAGGGCCGGCGCCTGTCCAACGCCTGCGCGGAGGTGGAAACGCTGTGGGCGGGTATCGGCGACACGCTATTCGGCTTTCGCGTCTACCCCATCGCACCGCTGGCGGCCCTCATGCGGCGGCATGCATCGATGCGTGGTTTCGATTTCGACCCCGAAGCCGCTGTGCGCCTGTGCTGGGCCGGCGTGCGCCCGATCCGGCTGGATGCGCCCGTGCGTTACTTCCGCCGGGACGAGGGCGGTGTGTCGCATTTCCAATATCTGCGCGACAACGTCTTGCTGGTGAGCATGCACCTGCGCCTGTTGGTGGCGGGTTTGCTGCGATTGCCCTGGATGATTGCGCGGCGGGTGCGCTGCGGCTGGTAGCCGGTTGCCGCCCCGCTTTAGCGCTTACGCTCCAGTAGACTGAACACCACCATCCCCAACAGCATCGCGCCAACAAAGCCGATCGCCTTCGGCACACCCGCGCCCAGTGCCACCAGCGCGGGCCCAGGGCAAAACCCTGCCAATCCCCAGCCGATGCCAAAGACCGCACTGCCCAACACCAGCCGCGCGGTGATGCCCGTGGCTGTCGGCCACTGAATTGGCCTGCCAAACCAGGATCGACCGCGCCGCCCAGCGAGGAGAAACGCCAGCGTGCCCACCGCAATCGCGCCGGCCATCACAAAGGCGAGCGATGGGTCCCAGTGGCCCGCCAAGTCCAGAAAGCCGAGCACCTTGGCTGGATTGGCCATGCCCGACACGATGAGCCCCACGCCAAACAGCAGGCCTGCGATGAGCGCCATGATCGTTGCCATGTCAGCCTCCCACCACGTGGCGCATCACAAACACGGTGACGATGCCTGCCGCCATGAACGTCAGCGTGGCCACCAGCGAGCGTACGGACCCGCGCGATAGGCCGCAGACACCGTGGCCGCTCGTGCAGCCGCCCGCGTAGCGCGTGCCGATGCCGACCAAAAAGCCGGCGGCCAAGACTTCGCCCCAGCCGGCGGCAATCTCTGGCACCACCGGATGGCCCAGCACCGCAGCAAGCATGGGCGCCCCAATGAGCCCCACCAGAAACGCGACGCGCCAGTCCATGTCGCCGCGCGGGCGTTGCAATAGCCCGCCGAGAATGCCGCTGATGCCGGCGATGCGTCCGTTGGCGAGCACCAGCACGGCCGCCGCCAACCCGATGATCAAGCCGCCAACCAGCGATGCGCCGGGCGTGAAATGTGCGAAGTCGATGGACATGAGCGCAGCCGTGAAATCAGTAAAGAGAATCGGAAAAATCGGATGATATATAAATTTGTAGATTGTTCGCCAAGTTCGCGCCAGCTGGCTCCAACAGGGTGCGGACCGATTGTCTGGGCAGCGCATCGTCGCTAGGCTGGATGTTTCGAGCGGAGGGTCGCACGATGAGCTGGCAAAACTGGGTGATCTCGCGAATGGTGCGCAACCAGGTCAAGAGGCCGACCGAGCGGGAGCCCTTCGACCCTATCGCCACGCGCCTGCATGCCGAGAAGCGCAAGATGCCGCGGCCGGTGGAATTGCCGCCGGACTGGCGCATCGCGCCGGCAAACCATGGCCTGACGGGTGAGTGGATCGAACCCGCTGATCCGGACCTCCACGCCGATGCCCCGGTCGTCCTCTATCTGCATGGCGGCGGCTATTTCTTTTGCAGCCCGCGCACGCATCGCCCCATCACCATTGGGCTGGCGACGCATGCGCGCTCGCGTGTGTGCGTGCCGGACTATCGCCTGGCGCCCGAGCACCCGTTTCCTGCGCCGGTGGAAGATGCGCTCTTCACCTATCGCACGCTGCTGGCGCAGGGTGTGGCGCCGTCGCGCATCGTGGTGGCGGGCGATTCTGCGGGCGGCGGATTGGCCCTGGCGTTGCTGGTGGCGTTGCGCGATGCGGCGGACCCGCTGCCGGCCGGTGCGATTCTCTATTCACCGTGGACGGACCTCGCCGCCACCGGCCAGAGCCTGATCGATAACGATGAATCCGACGTGATGTTCCGCGGCGCTTGGATGGCCCACGGTGCGGCGCTCTACCTGGGCGATTCCGGCGCGCCGACGGACCACCCGCTGGCCTCGCCGCTGTATGCCGATTTCGCGGGCTTGCCGCCATTGCACTGCTATGTCAGCAGCAGCGAAGTCCTGCGCGACGACACCCTCCGAATGGCCGACCGGGCGCGCGCGGCAGGGGTATCCGTTTCGGTAGAAATGGGTTGACGTCTTCCGCACGTCTGGCCGATCTTCTATCCTTTCTTACCAGAGGCGCGTATTGCGCTCCAACGGTCGGGCGAGCAGATCAGACAACTGGTCGCGGCCCGGCGTGAGAACAGAGAACCGGTGCAACTGACACCGGCATGATGTAGCCAATCAACCGACCGGCGCCCCTGCGCAGACCGGCCGGAATGCGCAAACGGGGAGCCGAGCATGCGTCGGGTGGTGGTGTTGGGTCTGGTGCTGGCATGCGTTGCCGGCGGCTTGGTATGGAGCCGGCACCATCGCGCGCAGTTGGCGAAGGTTCGCTTTGCGCCCATCGAGACCGTTGCCGCGGCTACCACGGAGGGCCGCGCGGGCGTGCCGGCTAGCGTGTCGGCCTCCAAAAGCTACTGGCTCAAGATCTGCGACGAAAAGCTCGGCCCCATGCATGTGACCGTGCATGCCAGCGAAACCCCGCTGACCTTTTCCAACGACCGCTCCGTCGACCAACTGACCGCCGAGGCCCCGCCGTACGATCGTGCGGCGCGTGTGCTGGGCAAAACGTACGCGACACTGGGGGCGCAATTCAGTGTCACCACGCACTACATGGCGCTGCCGACGCAGCCGCCCACCACGTGCCTGCGGCCGTCCGTGGATGTGGAGCTGGTGCTGAGCGATTTTCGGGTGACGGTCGCGCGCGAGTTCGCGCCGGGCAGTTGCGCCTACAACGCCATCCGCGAGCACGAACTGCGGCATGTGGCCGTCAACCGCGCCGTGTTACCGCGCGCCGCCGAGATGATCCGCAAGGAGATTCAGCGCGAATATGGTGGCCAGCTCTACTTTGGCGACCCCGAGCGCATGGCGGCCGACCTGGAAACGCAGCTCAGCCGCCACTGGGTGCCGCGTGTGCAATCGCTCATTGAACTGGGCTTGCAGGCGCACGAGCAGATCGACACGCCGCAAGAGCAAGACCGCATGAGCAGCGTCTGCCACGGCGACGTGCAAGCCGTGCTGCAGCAACTCATACGCAGCTGATTGGGCGGGATTCAGGCGGCGGGGCGATGCGCGGCGCGCGCCTGCAGTTGCTTGACCGCTTCATCGACGATGGCGTCCGGCGGCAGCGCAATGTCGACGACCACGGCGTCGGTCGGTTCTTCCAGCGCTTCGAACTGGCTGCGCAACAGGTTCGGGTTGAAGAAGTGCTCCTTGCGCGCGGCCAGGCGGCTTTGCAGCAGGTCGAAGCTTCCCTTGAGATAGACGAACTCGGTGTGGCTGCCGTTGGCGGCATTGCCGCGCAACACGTCGCGGTAGCGTTGCTTGAGCGCAGAGCAGGCCACTACGAGGGATTGGCCGTTGCTCGTCTTCTCGTCCATATAGGCGCGGATGCTTTCGAGCCAGGGCTTGCGGTCGTCGTCGTTGAGCGGGATGCCGGCGTGCATCTTGGCGCGGTTGGCCTCGCTGTGGAACTCATCGCCATCACGGAACGCACAGCCCAGCCGCTCGGCAATCTTCTGGCCCACCGTCGATTTGCCGCAACCCGAAACACCCATCACTACAACGATCATCGCCAATCCCGCGTGCAAGAAAACGTCAGGCCGGCATGTTAGCGCGTTGACGCTGCCGGACGCCGATTTTTGCTGCTGCGTTGCAGCAATTGTTCCGCGTCATTGTTCGTCCGGGAACGGATTGCCAAAAGCGTCAAGCTGCGTCAAATTCCATGCAAGGCTAGGACCTGCCATCCAATCAGACGGGCGCGCGTTGACCCGAGCCGGGACCAGCTACGCGAAGGACGCCGCCGCAAATGGTCATTCCATTTGCAAGGCGCGCCGACAAAGTAGATAGCCCCGGATCGGGTCAACCCGAAGGGCGAGGGGCATTTGGGCCGCATGGCGTCGTTGCGGCCGGCTTGTTTAGCCGGCTAAACGGCGCCGTCCACGCCTAGCCCTGCGACCCCAATGCCCCTCGCGCGCGACCGTCTGATTGGATGACAGGCCCTAGGTACAGTCATTCATAACAAAAACGCGGCTCATGACGCATGTGGCCGAGTTGATCAGGAGACATCCATGGCTGGTGAAGGATTCGACGCGCGACCGCGTGGTGGTGTGTCGTACGTAGTGGGCGATACGTCGGTGCCGCTGGCACATGTGACGGTCTCGGCGCTGCTGGCCGACACCGTGCGCCGTTACCCCGACGCAGAGGCAGTCGTCTTCCGCGAGCAAAACGTGCGCTGGACGTGGCGCGCCTTTGCCGAGCAGGTCGATGCGCTGGCCGCCGGCCTGCACGCGCTGGGGCTGGAGCGGGGCGACCGCATCGGCATCTGGTCGCCCAACCGCTATGAATGGGTGCTCACGCAGTTTGCGACGGCGCGCCTGGGGCTCATCCTCGTCAACATCAATCCGGCGTACCGGCTCTCGGAGCTGGAATACGCGCTCAACAAGGTCGGCTGCAAGGCCATTGTGGCGGCCGAAGCGTTCAAGACCTCGCGCTACCTGGAGATGCTGCAGACGCTCGCCCCCGAATTGGCGACCGCACAGCCCGGCGCATTGCATGCCGCCAAGCTGCCCGCGCTGCGCTGGGTCATCCGGATGGGCGAGGCCGTAACGCCGGGCATGCTCAATTTTGCCGATGTCATCACACGCGGAAAAAGCGTACCCGTTGATGCGCTGGATGCCATCACGGCGCAGCTGTCGCCCGACGACGCCATCAACATCCAGTTCACCAGCGGCACGACCGGCGCGCCGAAGGGCGCCACGCTCACACACGTGAATGTGGTCAACAACGCGCGCTTCGTTGCCATGGCGATGAATCTGCAGGCGGGCGATCGGCTGTGCATTCCCGTGCCGCTGTACCACTGCTTCGGGATGGTGATGTCGGTGCTCACCTGCACGGCCACCGGCGCGTGCATGGTGTTTCCGGGCGAGGCATTTGACCCGCTGGCCACGCTGCAGACCGTGGCGGCAGAACGCTGTACGCAACTGCACGGTGTGCCGACCATGTTCATCGCGCAGCTCGATCATCCCGACTTCAAGACCTTCGACGTATCGAGCCTGCGCGGCGGCATCATGGCCGGATCGCCGTGCCCGATCGAGGTGATGAAGCGCGTGGTGTCGGAGCTGAACCTGCGCGAAGTCACCATCGCCTACGGCATGACCGAGACGAGCCCCGTGTCGTTCCAGAGCGCGGTGACCGACCCGCTCGACAAGCGCGTCACCACCGTCGGTCGCATCCAGCCGCATCTGCAGGTCAAGCTGGTGGACGGCGCCGGCGAGGTGGTGCCCGTGGGCGAGAAGGGCGAGCTGTGCACCAAGGGCTATTCGGTCATGCTCGGCTACTGGGACGACGAGGCCAAGACCGCCGAGTCCATCCACGACGGCTGGATGCGCACGGGCGATCTGGCAACGTTTGATGCCGAGGGTTACTGCAACATCGTCGGCCGCGTGAAGGACATGCTCATTCGCGGCGGCGAGAACGTGTACCCGCGCGAGATCGAAGAATTCCTCTTCCGCCACCCGAAGGTCCAGGCCGTGAACGTGTTCGGCGTGCCCGACCCGAAGTACGGCGAAGAGGTCTGCGCGTGGATCGTGCTCAAGCCCGGCCAGCAGGCCACGGAAGAGGAGATCCGCGAATTCTGCAAAGGCCAGATCGCGCACTACAAGATCCCGCGCTACATCCGCTTCGTCACCGAGATGCCAATGACGGTGACGGGCAAGGTGCAGAAGTTCGTCATGCGCGACCGCATGATCGAAGAGCTCAAGCTGACAGTGGCTGCCACGGCTTGAGCTAGCGGTTGCGCAGTTGAAATGCGAACAGGTTGCGCGCGGTCGTTTGTTGCCATGACGTTGCCATGACGATGCTTGCCGCGCGCAATTTTTTTCGATGGCCCGGGCAGCACGAGGCGTGGGTATCAAGACAGGGTCCCCGTACGCGTCTTGACGATAGGGGGCACTCGCATGAAAACGGGCGCGCGGGCCGGCGCGTTCGCGGTGTCCATCCACATCGCAGGATGTTGCGCGGCATGAGGTGCGCCACGGCATGCATGCCGCCCATGATCGGCCGCTCACGCAATGTGAGCCAGGGTGCGCCGATGTATCAGCTCTGAAACACCTGACGCATTGCCCGTTGCAAACGGCACGGGCCGGCGCATGCGCGCGCGTGGTTTGCCTCTTCGGCCGATGACCGCATGCGCATGGGCGGCAAGCGGGTGAAGGCGCTGTATCAGCGCTGCAACCAAGGCGCGTGAAATCCCCCTCCCAAAGTTGCATGGCGCGACACGATTGCGGGCCATTCCGTGCCGAGGCACGGGAGCGTGCGATTGAAACCTTCGCGTTTTCAAACGCTTAGCACGGCCGTACGCAAACGCCCCGCAAACGTGGCATTGAATATGCGAACGAGGCCGCCCGGGGTGGGTGATGTTGTTTTCCCACAGGCAGAGCGCGCCGGCCCCACTGGCCGCGCTTCCGACCGCCCCTCTCACCTTTATGGAGTGCGTTATGAAGAAGACCTTACTGGCCACCGCGATCGCCATGGGATTGGGGGTCTCTGGCGTTGCACTGGCCGATATCGGGAACTCGGCGTCTGGCGCGGGTGACAAGACCCAGACCAATACGTTGACCATCACCAGAACCAGTACTGACACAGACACCACAACAACGACCACAGCAACAGACAACTCGAATCAACACAACAACTCAAGCCAGGGCAGCAACCGCGACAACAGCGGTACAGCCGGTGCCGCAGGCTATGGCACCGCAGCCAGCAACAACGGCGGGGTGTCCACCGCGACCTTTACCAACTCCTTCAACACGAGCAAGGCGATTGCCATCTCCAAACTGGAGGGCACGGTCACCAACCTCAGCATCTCCGGGATTGGGAACATCGCCACCAATAACGGTGGCTCTGCCAATGGGGGCGCTGGTGGGCGTGGCGGTTACGGCTACGGCGGCACAGGCGTGGGTGGCAACGGTGGCGCTGGCGGTGCAGGCGGCAGCGGCGGCGCGGGCGGCAGCTCGGGCAGCGTGACGCATGGCAGCGCAACCAACGGCGGCGCGACGGCCGGCAACGGTGGCAATGGCGGTGGCGCTGCAGGCAACGCGGGCGGTGGCGGTAACGGCGGCAGTTCCGGCACGCTCTCGGCAAGCCTGGGTGCCGGTCTGGGCGGCCTGGCAGGCAGTGCCAGCGCGGCGGGCGGCGGCGCGGGAGGCAGCGGCGGCGGTGCCGGTGGCTCCAATGGCGGTGACGCCAATCACCATCATGGCTCGGGCTCGGCAACGGGTGGCGCAGCAGCCGCCGCCGGCGGAAACGGCGCGGCAGGCGGCTCAGGCACCAGCGGCAGTTCAACTGCCTCGGGTGGTGCCGGCACTGGCACCAGCACGGCCACGGGCACCAGCACCGGCGGCGCAGGCGCGGCCGGTGGTGCAGCCACCAATGTGGCCGGCACCGGTG
This sequence comes from Ralstonia sp. 25C, assembly GCF_051904805.1. NCBI lineage: Bacteria > Pseudomonadati > Pseudomonadota > Betaproteobacteria > Burkholderiales > Burkholderiaceae > Ralstonia > Ralstonia sp. 25C. The sequence goes on from NZ_CP196737.1 coordinate 2,648,573, forward strand.
GCGCGGGCGGCAGCGCAACCAACGGCAGCGCAACCAACGGCGCGGCTTCGTCCACGGCGGGCAATGGCGCCGTCGGCGCAGTGGGTGCTGCAGGCGGTGCGGGCGGCGTTGGCAACGGTGGCGTCGGCAACGGCGCGGTTGGCGGCGTCGGCGGTGCTGGCGGTACGGTGACCGTGGATGCGGGCACGTTCAACATGTCCAATGCCATGACCAGCGTCGGCCAGTCCGCAGCGGGCGTGATGGTGGCGAGCCAGAACAGCGGCTTTGCTTCCCTCATCCAGCAAAGCATCAACGTGCAGGCCAACCTGAACGTGGGCAAATGACCCGGCATCCGGCATGAGCGGGGAAGCGACGCTGCCGGCGCCATGACGTGATGGCGCACCGGCAGCGATAGACCGGCCGGGCTGCGCGAGTGGCCCGGCCGCAGTCGGAACGTGAGAAGGAGACATTCGATGCGATCCGACAGAAGAATCACAAGAACCACAGCAGGATGGGCGGCGTGGCCGATGGCGTTGCTTCTGGCATGCGGCCTGGCAGTGTGGCCAGCAGCAGTAGCAATGGCGGCGGAGGATGGGCTCATCGCAGACGGTGCGCAGACAGCCAGTACCAATACGGAAGCGGTGCGTCCCCCGGTCGCCGCGACCGCGTTGGTGCCAGTGTCGGTGCCAGCGTTTGTACCCAGTCTGGGTCATGCGGTCGGTGCAGACAAGCTCGACGGCTATCGCGGCGGTACGCAAGACCTCTACCAGACCGTCAACGACGCGCGCCTCTCGGGCACCGTGAGCGACAACACCGCCGTGAATGTGGCGACGGGGTCGAACATCGTGCGCGACGGCTCGTTTGCCAATGCCGCCGGGATCCCCACGGTCATCCAGAACAGCGGAGCGAACGTGCTGATCCAAAATTCCACCATCGTCAACGTGCAGTTCCGGCCCTGAGTTCGTGAAGGATGTGGTGATGCGCAAGACGTGTGCTGCGGCGCTGACGGCGTTGCTGATGCCAGCGTGCGCGCCCGCTTTGGCGGGTTCCGTCGACATGCTCGGCACGGGCGGGGCGACGTATGCCGTGCCGGTGACGAGCATGAAGGAGGCGCGCTTCCTGCGCACCATTCACCAGCGCTACGACTTCAGTTGTGGCTCAGCGGCCGTGGCGACGTTGCTCACGTACCAATACGGCTATGCGGTGAGCGAGCAGACCGTGTTCCAGGCCATGTACACGCATGGCAATCAGGAGAAGATCCGGCGCGAAGGTTTTTCGCTGCTCGACATCAAGCGCTATCTGGAGTCGCAAGGCTTTGAGGCCGACGGCTTCGAGCAGCCGCTGGAGGCATTGAACGGTGCCCATTTGCCGGCCATCGTGTTGCTGAGCGAGAACGGCTATCACCACTTCGTGGTGGTCAAGGGCGTGCAGGAAGGGCGCGTGCTGGTGGGCGATCCGGCCATGGGCACGCGCGCCATCCCCCGTGCCAGCTTTGAAGGCATGTGGGACAACCATTTGCTGTTCGTCATCCATAACCGCGAAGGGCAGGCTACGTTCAACGCGGGGTCGGATTGGCGTGTGGCACCGCGTGCGCCACTGAGCGAAGGCGTCGATCGAACGGGTCTGGGGAACATCGTCATCCCCAAGCACGGCCCGAGCGATTTCTGAGCGCAGGCCAGCCACATGCGGTAGGGCAGGAGAGCATCATGGGGCGAAGGAATGGAGCGCTGAGTGGGGTGCGCAGTGTAACGATATGGGCCGTAGGGCTTCTGGCGCTGGCCGGGCCAACACGCGCCCTGGCGGCCGGCATGGAAGACAACCCTGTGCACGCGTGGCAGGCCGTGTCGGAAGACCAGCTCGACGACATGCGCGGCGGGTTTGATGTGCCCTCAGTCGCGGGCCTGCATATCTCGTTTGGTATCGATCGCGCGGTCTACATCAATGGGGATCTGGTCGCCAGCGCTGCCGTCAATATTCCCGACGTGGCGCGGATGACCGCCGCGCAGGCGCAGCAGCTTGTGAACGTGGTCACGACCAGCAACCTCGTGCAGAACGGGCCCAACAACGTGGCCCCGCCCGATGTGGCAACGGGCGCGGCAACGGCGGCCACCATCATCCAGAACAGCCTGAACAACCAGACGCTGCAAGCCGTGACGACCATCAACGCGGCCGTCAACAGCCTGCCGCAGTTCCGTCAGATGAATCTCGCCAACGTGCTGCAAGGGGCGCTGGCCAACGTAGTGACCATGCTCCACTGATCTGCGCAAACTAGAACTGGATCGGCACCCGCAGCGTGACGGTCAGGTCTGGCGTGTCGCGCGTCAGGCCCGCGCCGACCGACAGGTTCAAACTGGTTGTGGGCGAAATGCGGTACGAGTAGCCCACCAGCAGCGTGCCGAGAATGGTGCGCACCGAGCCCGGCACGCGCTGGCCGTTCTGCTTGGTCGGCCCGATGATGCTCTGGTCGAAGCCGATCGAGAACGCTGCCTTCTCGTTCAAGGCCAGCCCCATGCCGAAGTTCAGGCCGATGATGTCGCCGGCCTTGACGTCGCCCAGGAATTGTTTGGAGCCGTCCACCAGGGTCAGGCTCACGTCTTTGCGCTCGAAGTTGTGCAGGTAGCTGATGCTGCCGAAGAACACCGCCGGGTCGGTCGGATACAGCCATGTCAGCCCCGGCTGAATGGCAAAGAAGCCCGAACCTGTCGGCTGCTGCAGCGGCAGGCCGGTGCCCGTGGTGTTGCTCACGCAGCGTGTCACGCAGTCGGTGGTGACTTCAAACGGGTCTTTGCCGGTGCGCGTCTTGAAGCGCATCCAGCCGATGGTGAACGGCTTGTCGACGCCGCCCGCGCTGATCTGGTAGCGCGCCGTCAGCTCCACGTCGCCAATGCCATGGCCGTGCGAGCTGAAGGCGTTGTCGCTGGCCGTGCCGGTGAACAGCTCGCGGCTGACGGTGTCGCTCGTGCTGTAGACGTAGGGCACGCGCGCTTCCACCTCCCAGTGCTTGGCCAGACCGTAGCGCATGGCCAGCGTGCTGGTGAGCGTGGTGGTCTTGACCTGCCGCACGTCGATCAGCCCGATCAACAGCGCGGGGATGATGGTGTAACCCACCAGCGCCACGCGGTCCGACGACGAATACGCCATCTGTAACGACGGCTCCACGACGAACTTGCCCGGCGGCGTGAGCGCGCTGGGCTCGTCGAAGATCTGCGCGATGCGTGGCGGCTGGTCCGGTGGCTCCGGCGGTTTGCCGACGGGCGTTGCACCGGGCTGGTCATTCTGCGCGACCTGCGGTGTGTCTCCGCCCGCACCGGGCGCCCCGGCACCGCGTACGGTGTCGAGCTGGCCCTCGCTCATGCCCAGCGCGCGCCGCATGCGCCGCACATGGGCTTCCTGCTGCTGGATCGAGCGCTTCAATTCCTGCAGGCGCGCCTGCGTATCGGCAAGCTCGCGCTGCAGCGCTTCCAGGCTGGGTGGCTTGTCGTCCACCGCATTGTTGGTCTGTGCAAGGACCGGCCCGCTGCACAACAGCAGGCATGCGCACGTAACCGCATGCATTGATCCGCACTGCGGCTTCCATGGCGTTTGCGTCATGGCAATGTCCCCCGTCGAGAGCGGCCTGTCCACAAACAGCGGACGGACGCTTCACGATTCCCCCGGGTGGCTTACTGCGGTATCACTATAGGCGAGCGCATGAGAAACGATAGGGCGTTGCCGTCCATAAAACGGACGAGGCGTGCATGTTCGTTTGGTTGATCGCCGGAGCAAGAAAAAACCCCTCGTTTTGGCGAGGGGGTATGGACACACAACAGCAACCGACTACGAAGCTTCTTCCACCGGTGCTTTCTTCCGTGGCCCGCCCGTAAAGTGCACCGACAACGCCTGACGTGCCAGGTCCAACCCCTCGCCCTTGCCCGCCACCTTCAGGAAGGCATAGCCGTCCAGCGCTGCGCTCATGACGTCGCTGCCGAGGGCGAGCTGGGAGTCGCGCATCTTTTCGTAGAGCCTTTCCACGCGTAGCAAGCGGCCGCGCAGGGCATCGAAGGCCTGCAGGTCGCGCTGCATCTCCGCCAGATTGAAGTTGCCGGGCAGCACGCCGGGGTTGTTGGTCAGCACGTCCAGGGCCTTGCGGCAAAACGCTTCGGACTTGTCGCCCATCTTGACGAGTTTGCCGCGCTGTTCGGTGCTCAGGTCAATCAGACCACGCAGTTGCGACTCCAGCGTCTGCAGCGTGGTGTCGATCGCCTTCCATTCGGTTGGGCTGAGGTCGAGGGAGATCAGGTTTTGTGACATGACGATCCTTGTCTTGAGGGAAATGGCAGCGCCGGAGCGCACGGCCGCGCGAGCGTGGGGCGTCAGGGGCCTGCATGACAAGACTGAAGGCCGTTTTGGGCCGAAGAATCAGGTAATTCCTATGCGAACGGCTGGTGTTGCGTCATGAACGCGCGGGGCGTGGACGTTGATGCCGCTTTTCTATGCATTCACGTGTGTTGGACTGGCGTTGATGCCAATCAGATCGTCATCAATGCTGCTTTTTTATGCGTTCACGCATGTTGGACTCGCATTCACGCGTCTCGGACTGCCGTTAATGCTGCTTTTTTATGCATTCACGCATGTCGGATTGGCGTTCACGCATCGCAGACCGTCGTTCATGCTGGTTTTTTATGCATCCACGGCTCTTGGACTGGCGTTGATGCCAGTCTGACGGGCGTGAACTCAGGTGGGCCGTGCATGCACGCGTGTCGCACTTGCATGCACGGTGGTGTCGTGGTCGTGAGCGGGGCGATTTACCCGGCAAGCCCGTCGGTGACGAGCATGGCCGTGTAGGCGTCTTCCGCGTATTGCACGCAGGTACACAGGTAATCGGCCTGGAGCGCGGTATCAATGCGTTTGAAGTGGTCGAACCCGCCGGCGTACAGCATCGCCAGCATCATGCGCAGCTTGCAGAGCTTGTCGTACAGCTCGGCGTGCGCTTCAACGCGGCGTGGGTCGGGGGAATCGGGGGTGGGGTGGGTCATTGGGCGTCCTGTTCATGCAATGAATGGAACCGTGTGCCCGACCCTGCTGATGAAGAAGGAGGGTGGGCGAGCACAGGCAGGGTGGAAGACCGGTACATCACAACCGGCACGGCCGAAGCCGTTCGAGCCTGGCTCGCCCTTTGAGACGAAGCCAAGCCATAGCGTTGAGGACAAGCACCTATGCCCGGCACTTGCCCGTGATGTACGAGGCTTCCACACCTCGACCACTTTCTCTATGGCACCGAAAGCAGTGCCGGCGAGTGTAGGGGCTATGGCTTCGTTGAAACAACGGGCGGAACTATAAATCAGAATTGGCGTAGGGCAGGGTGGCTTGGATGACGCATTCGATCTTGCGGCGGGAAGGTGCTCGCGCCCGTCGATGGATTGCAAGCGCCAAGAAAAAACCCCTCGCTTTCTGGCGAGGGGCCTGGGTTGTTGAGCGTGCCTGGTCTTCAGGCATCGCTCTTGAAGTGCGGCGTGCACGCAGAGGCCGCCACAGCATTACAACTCAACGCTCCAGCTATAGACGGTGCCCGCGGTGCCTGCTGGCGACGTCGTGCCATCCTCTACCCACAGCTTCCAGGTGCCGTTGACCGAGTAGGTAGACAGGTCCACGTCATAGGTTTTGTCACGCAAGCTACCGGTGTCTCCATTCTTCTTCAGAACGATCTGTGTGCCGGTCGGTGAAACCAACCGCAGTTCCAGCACCGACAGTCGAGACGCCGTGTAGTCGATATCGACATTGACCTTTGCCGACGCCGAGGCCGTGCCACTACGGCCCGACACCGTGATGGGATATTCCTTCGGAGGATCATCCCATTTGAAGTCATGCCGCGTGCTGTCGACGTACTTCGAGATCGGCACGATCAGGTCGACGGTGGGTGCACTGACGGGTGTACCGCTATCCAGCTTGGCGGTGACGGTGGCCTTCTGATCCTTTGCATCCACAGCCGGCGAGGTGTGCGTCAGCTTCGTGGTTGCCTTGCCGCTGGCATCCGTGACCACGGTCACGTCCGACAAGTCACCTACGCTGGTGCTCCACGTCACGGTCATGTTCGGCAGCGGGTTGTCGTGCGCATCCTTCACGGTCGCGGTGAACTCCGCGGCATCCGAGCCATTGGCCATGATCTTGGTTGTGTTCACTGTGACCGCGCCATCGAACTTTGCGGTCGCGGGGTCGGCGACGAAGTTGACCTCCACGCTTGCCTCTGCACCGTTGGCCAGCGTTGCGTCCACCTTCACGGCTTCCGCCTTCAGGTTGATCAGGGGCAGCGTCACATAGCCGTGGGCGTCCGTCGTTTGTGTGAGCGAACTGCCGGGCGCCGGTTGTGCCGCGCCGCTCAGCTTGAACGTCACGCCCATGTTCGGCACGGGGTTGCCGGCTTCATCGGTGACGAGGGCGCGCACCTGATTGGTGGCGGTGCCGTTTGCGACCACACCATCGGTGATCACGACAAAGTTGCCTGCATCAAAGCCCGCGCTTGCCGCATCCGCCACTTCCGCGATCGAGATCGGGCTCAGGACTGTGCCCTGCAGCGACGGCGTCACGACCACCGTCCCAGTACGCGTGCCCGACGTGATGGTCAGTTGATATACGCCCGGCGCCACTTCGGTAATCGGGGTCATGGTGGCGGGCTGTGCCGGCAGGCTCATCACGGCTGCCGCCCCATCCAGCGTCTCGGCCAGTGTTGCGCTCATAGCTGCAGCCATGCCGGCGATGGCGTTGCCTCGGTCGTCGATCAGTTTGATCGTCACGACCGACGTACCCTTGCCGGTGGCCGGAATCGTCAACGGCGACGCTTCCACTAGCGTCTTGCCCGCATCCACGTCGGCCTGGGCTACGACGACAGTCGTGGCGGCCATGGACGAGGCGTTGCCCTGCACGTCGTACGCCACACCGGTGAGCGGGTAGCTGTTGGCCATGCCAAGCTGGTACGCCGGCAGGCGCACCTGGTAGTTACCACCGCCGGCATCGACCACGGCACCACCAGCGGCCACGAGCGCGCCATCCTGCCATTGGATATGTTTCAGGCCGTACTTGGATTCGATGCTGTATTGCAGGGCCACGGTGTCCAGGCTCTTGCCCGCAACCTGCGTCGGCAGGTTCAGCTTGATGACCTGGCGCTTGCGGTATTCCAGAACGATGTTGTTGTTGCGCTCGACCAGATCCATGCGGCTGCCGGCCAGGCTGCGGCGTGCAGCCACTTGGCGGGGGTCGATCTGCTTGGCCCACGGTTGACCCAGTTGATACGTGAATTGCACGTTGGCACTGGTGTTGTTGCCGCCATTGCCACGGCGGTGGTCCACGCCAAACGACACCAGCGGGATCGGGGTGTAGTTCAGGCCGACGGTCACCGCCGCCGGGTTCGATGCACGGTTGCTCGGGCCGAACAGGCCGACTTCGTTACCGAAGTACTGCTCATACATCAGCTTGGCGCCGAGGCTCGGCATGGACGGCAGGTAGCCTTCGGCACGCAGGTCGAAACCGTTGGCGGGACGCTCGTCGTAGTCGAGCAGCTCGTGCGATTCCTTCCAGTTCGAGATGCGGAAGTAGCCGTTGCCGGAGAGCTTCAGGTAATCGCGCCAAGCCTCAACACCGACGCCGAAGCGCTGATGGCCGCGGCTGATGTTCTGGTCGTAGAAGGCGTTGTAGCCGAGCATCCAGTTGTCGGTGAAGTGGCGGTGGCCAAAGCCGAGGTTGCCGGTGATCTGGCCGTCATTGCGGCGCAGGCCGAGCTGTGTGAACACGAGGTTCGATTCGGTGTCGGCCAGCGGGATGAGCGTGTCCACCGCGCCGCTGAAGTTGCGCATGTCGTGCACGGCGCCCAGGTCCACACGGGCGGTGCCGAATTGGCTCAGGGCGTTCTGCGCGGCCTCGGCGGCGGCGCTGCCGACTTGCTGACCGGCCATGGCCTTGAGGTTGACGTTGCCATTGGGCGTGCTGCTGGCTTGGCCGATCTGCTGGGTGATTTCGGCCAGCTTTTGCAGGTGGGCGTCTTGCTGCTTCTGCGATTGATCTTGCTGTTGCGCTTGCTCGTCGGCCTCTTGCGCATACACGTGCGCGGTATAGAGGGGGCCGACGATCAGGCCAATCTGTGCGGCGATCTGGGTGAGCGCAACGCGCTTGCCCCACGTTTGCCAGCCTTGCTGGCGACGTGATGTCTTGCGTCCTGGTGTCATGAGAATCCTCGTTTGGTGGATGTTCACCAGGCACGTTAAAGATCGTGACCTTTTCTTCGAATGAGAATGGTCCTAATGGGTTTTTGGGGGTGAGGGATTTAGGAGTATTCCTAGTCGCGTGGGCTGTCAGGGAGGCGGGAGAACAACACGTCGGGCCATGAAAAAAGCGCCCGAAGGCGCTTTCCGTGTGCGTGTCGTGCGGTGCGCTACTGACGCGCATTCCTCAGGTTGTCCGGCCACGGCGTGTTGTAGTTGGTGCGGAACGGGTTGATGTCCAGCCCGCCGCGTCGCGTGTATCGGGCATACACCGCCAGCTTGACCGGCCGGCACTGGCGAAGGATGTCGGTAAAGATGCGCTCGACGCACTGCTCGTGAAACTCGTTGTGCTCGCGGAACGAGATCAGGTACTTGAGCAGCGCTTCCTGGTTGATCGGCGCGCCCACGTAGCGGATCTGCACGCTGCCCCAGTCCGGCTGGCCCGTCACCAGGCAGTTGGACTTGAGCAGGTGCGAGACCAGCGTTTCTTCCACGGGGCTTTCTTCCTCATCCGCGTGCAGCAGTTCGGGCGTGGGCTGGTAGATGTCGGTTTCGATGTCCAGGCGATCGAGCAGCATGCCGTCGAGTTCGCCCATCTTCTGCCGCGCAAACTCCTCCTGCGGCGCGATGCGCACCTGCACCGGGGCACCGCACGCCTCCGACAGATCGTGGTGGATCAGCTGCTGCAGCGCTTCGTACGACGCCACCTTGGTCTGGTTGAACGAATTCAGATACAGCTTGAACGACTTCGATTCAACAATGTTGGGCGAATCCGCCGGCACGATCACCGTGCCGACGGCCACCTGCGGCTTGCCCTTGAGGTTCAGCCACGACAGCTCGTACAGGTTCCACAGGTCCACGCCGAAGAAGGGCAGGGCGCTGCCTGCGGCCAAGCCGATCTCGTCGCGCTTGCCCTGGCGCGGAATCGGAAACAGCAGGCTCGGGTCGTATTCCGTCTTGTAGGCGGAGGTCTTGCCCAGCGGGGAATGTTCAGGATGGTTGCTCATGGCAAGGCTCCGATTGCCTTGGTTACGGAGTGAGTGAACGCACGACGGTGTCGGTCCACCGGATATTGAGTTGTCCACGATACGGCTTATGGACGACCCAGATTTTCACCGGCGGATTCCCTGCCGTCATCTTTTCGGGAACCACGCGGGTATAGGTGAATTCGCTGTCGTCGAGTTTTTGCAGCTCGCGGGCAACGCCGCCGGTGCCCTTGTCCGATACGAGGACGTGATACTTCTTGTCGCCGGTAATGAAGAAGTAGCCGCCACCACCCAAGGCGCGCTTGGACTCGCCGGTCTGGGTGTCGAAGAATTCGTACCGATTCGTTTGCAAATCCCACCTGGAGATGCCGACGACGCCAGGGTAATCATCCTTGACGTTCGTATGCGGTTGCCCGTCGATGTACACCTCCGTCGTCAGCCAGACGGTCTTGCCCAGGGCCTCGGGGTGAATCGCCGGGGGCCGCTGCGCTTGCACGGCTCCTGCCAGGAGCACTCCGGTAGCAAGCGCGGTCTTTGCGATGATGGACTTCGTTTTCATGAATGCATCGATAGCGTTATGCGACAGCGCTACAGGAACAGGCTGTAGACCGGGTTCTCGCTTTCGTCCCAAGACTTGTAGCCCAGCGTGGTGAGGAACGCCTTGAACTCGCGCTTCTCGTTCTTCGGCACTTGAATGCCGACGAGGATGTTGCTCGAATCCGCGCCCTGATTGCGGTAGTGGAACAGGCTGATGTTCCAGTTCGGGCTCATGCTGGAGAGGAACTTCATCAGCGCGCCGGGCCGTTCGGGGAATTCAAAGCGGTACAGCAGTTCGTTCTCCGCCAGCGGTGAACGCCCGCCCACCATGTAGCGGATGTGCTGCTTGGCGAGTTCGTCGTTCGACAAGTCCAGCGTCGGGAAGCCGTGCTTGCGGAAGTTGTCGGCAATCTTGTCGCCCTCCGCGCGCGACGCAATTTGCACGCCCACGAAGATGTGCGCGGCGTCCTTGCTGGCAATGCGGTAGTTGAACTCCGTCACGTTGCGCGACCAGCCGACCAGCTCGCAAAAGCGCTTGAAGCTGCCGCGCTCTTCCGGAATCGTCACGGCAAACACGGCTTCGCGCGCCTCGCCCACCTCGGCGCGTTCGGCCACGAAGCGCAGGCGGTCGAAGTTCATGTTGGCGCCGCTGGCCACGGCCACCAGCGCTTCGTTCTTGAGCTTGTTCTTTTCGGCGTACACCTTGAGGCCGGCCACGGCCAGCGCGCCCGAGGGCTCCAGCAGGCTGCGCGTGTCCTGGAACACGTCCTTGAGCCCCGCGCAGATGGCATCCGTATCCACGGTGATGATCTCGTCGACCAGCTCGCGCGTGATGCGGAAGGTTTCCTTGCCCACCAGCTTGACGGCGGTGCCATCGGCAAACAGGCCCACGTCTTTCAGCTCGACGCGCTTGCCGGCGGCCACCGAGCGCGCCATCGCGTCGGAATCCACGCTCTGCACGCCGATCACCTTGATGTCCGGGCGCACGGCCTTCACGTACGCGGCAATGCCCGAGATCAGCCCGCCGCCGCCAATCGCGCAGAAGATCGCGTGGATCGGCTGCGGATGCTGGCGCAGGATTTCCATGGCAATGGTGCCCTGGCCGGCAATCACTTCCGGATCGTCGAACGGGTGCACGAAGGTGTAGCCGTGCTTTTCCTGCAGCTTGGCGGCGTGGGTGTAGGCGTCGGAATAGCTCTCGCCGTGCAGCACGACGTCGACCCAATCGCCGCCGCGCGAGCGCACGCCGTCGATCTTCAGTTGCGGCGTCGTCACCGGCATGCAGATGACGGCCTTGCATTCCATCCGGGCCGCGCTGAACGCCACGCCCTGCGCGTGGTTGCCGGCCGATGCCGTAATCACCCCGCGCTTGCGCTCGGCCGGCGTGAGCGAGGCCATCTTGTTGTAGGCGCCGCGCAGCTTGAACGAGAACACCGGCTGGTCGTCTTCCCGCTTGAGGTAGACGCGGTTGCCGGTGCGCGCCGACAGGTTGGGCGCGAACTTGAGCTCGGTTTCCACCGCGACGTCGTAGACCTTCGCGGTGAGGATTTTCTTGAGGTAATCGATGGCCATGGTGCGGACCGGGTTGGACTGGGAATAGCCCGTAAGGCTATCACGGGGCGCCTTGGCGGATGGGTGGGGCGGTCTGCACGGCTGGGGTCCGTGCTGCCGCTTCGTGGCCGGGGTTTAGCTGGTGTGCCTCAACGCTTGCGCAAACGCATCTTCGGAAAGCAACGTCCAGTCCAGCCCTGCGGATTGGGATTCGCGTTGCAAGGCGGCCACCAACGCCTGCTCAAACGTGTTGTTTAAGCACAGGATGCCGACCACAGCCCCGTCGACGCCGGGGCGCAAGACGCCGCGGATCCCCCTGCTGGCAAGTGCAGCGGCGCTCGTCATCCAGTCCGGCTCGATCAGGGCGAGTACGGCTTTGCGATTGAGTGAAGCGATGTCGGCATCCGCAGCCGAAAGCAAGGCGACTTGGCCTTGCAGATGCCAAGGGTAGCCGTCGTCATCGAACAGTTGGGCCGCCGATTGGGCATCCGAGGTGGATAACAGCGTGGCATGCGTCGGTGCGTGCATCCAGCGGGATCGGATGTATTCGGCAATACCGCCGGTGCCGAGCGCGTGCTGTTTGTCATGCGCGCCAGTAACAACAGTCGATGCCAGAAAGCTTACGGTCGCGACGGACACCAAGGCTCGGGCGAGTGCGTTGGTCACCAGACTTGGTGGCACGCCATCACCGGCCGAGAGCCGGGGGAGGCACCAGCCAATCAGAAGTAGATGACCGGCTTGGGGTGGTAACGAGCCGAGTTGCCAGTACGCCCCGCGCGGGGCACGCGTGGCTATGAGTTGGTCTTGCATGAGGGGCTGATCAGTGTCGGGACCGCTGTTTCTTCTGGTCGCCTTCAAAAAGCAGCGGCGCCACCATTTGTGGAAAATGGAGGCGCCTGCTTTTCCCTAGGGCTTACACGTCGGATCAACGTCGTATCCAAGGCTCAAGTAATACCGACTGACCGCATGGTCGCGCCGTTTCAGCGTCAGTTGAACGCCTTCAGCGGTGGTGCACTGGTTGAGCTGATACGCGTCGCCATTCCAGCTAAATGTAGTGCCCTCGGGCGACCGGGAGGCTGTCGACACAACAGTTTTGGCGGGAAGGCCGACGCCGATGATGGGGGCCGTGACACGCGCTTTCTTGTTGGAAGGGGTTAGCGTGTACCCCATCGGGGTCGTGTCGGTGTGCAACAAGTCCGCTATTCGCTCGGCACCTTGTGGGTCGGGGTTGCCCACTCGATAACAACAGCGATAGACGCCTTCCGCTGTGATCGCCGCGATTTCTGTGCCGGGTGCGATCTCTTGCGTTGAATACAGGCGACTGCCGCTTTTCTTCAGCTCGACCACGCCCAAATCGCCTTGAGCCACGGCTTGAAAACAGAGTGTTGCAGCAAGAAGGCCAATGATTTGTTGCTTCATATTGATGGCGCATTACAGCATCGGCGGAATGTGGACCGAGGCCACTCCGCCAACAGCACGTGGGGCGGCACATCCGGGGAAGAGAGAAGCAGAAGCATTCATGCGGGATTGTCGCAGAAATGACTTGAGACCCAGCATGACCGCGCTTTGCGAAACATAGCCTCCCAAATGAGCGACAACAGTTCACATTCAGCGATTCCTGCGTGTCCTACAGTTGCCCAAAATTTCGGTTCAACAAGTGAAATCTGAGAAATGTCCACGACCGTTCAACTTCAAGTTCGCTCCATGCGCACCAGCGCGTCCGGTGTGTATGCGATTCGGGTCCACGAAGGTGTGAAAGACCACTACTACGACGACCAGGGAAACAACTGCTCCTACGGCGTAGGCACGCTTACCCATAGAGGGCCTTGCTCCGAGGCGGAGCTTGCGGAAACTGTTGGAGACGAACGCATTGAACGGAGCTTGGCGCATGGACTTCTGGATGCGGAGGCCGCAGTCAAACGAAATGTCACGCGGCAGGCGCTCTCCCAGCAGCAGTTTGATGCGCTCGTCAGCTTCACCTACAACACCGGCTCAGGTGGCGCGCGCCCTGTCCTCCAGCTTGTCAATCATGGCAAGCTGAAGGAAGCGGCAAAAATCATAAAGACGTATATCTACGTGACACTCACGGGCAAAGATGGAAAACCGCTTCGCGACAAGCACGGCAGAAAGATCCTTCAACGCTCAAATGGCTTGATCAAACGTCGCAACGAAGAAGCAAGGAGCTTTGAATGAGCCGGGTTCATGCACTGATTGGCAGCGTTTTGTTTTGCGCCGCCCTCGTTTGCCATGCGGAAGGCATACCACCTGACATCACCGGAGACTGGCTTGTCATCTCCACACCAACCTCCGCGAACATCACAGCCATGTCGCAATCTGCAGCAAACAAATTGGTGGGAAAGACGCTCTCTATCCGCCCTAAGGAAATCCGGTTCGGTCAGCATAAGTGCGCGGTCGAATCCGTAACGGAGAGTACCGGCAACATCTCAAAAGAAATCGGCACGGCGTATAAGATGGACAGTACGGACGTGATCTTGCTTGGCCTGCCACACAATGTCCGGCATATCGACGCACGATGTTTTGACTTCTATGTCAAACCGAACCGACACGGTAAGCACTTAATCTTCAATCAAGATGGTTTCTTTTTTGAGGCAAAGAAAGTCAGCCGATAGACATCTCAATCAGGAGGGCGCGGCCACTGCGACTCCAGCCTGGCAACGCCAGATCGCCATCCTTCGCGCGCTTGAGTAACTGGGGTAACTGGGCGCGCTCGTAGCCGGATAACGGTATGCCACAACAGCAACGTATCGGGGGTGTGGTCGTCGCTGGAGTGGAGATGCTCGGTGGGTACATTCAGAGTCGCTAACGAAACTCGACATACTCAGAATTGAGAAACGCAACTTGTCCCACTGACAGGCATGGTTTGCCTTCTGTTGGCGTGATTGAATGGGCTGTTCCTCTCGCAAGAGGGCGATGAAGTTGCGATCGTTAGGACGAAATTTCATAATCCCAGCGCTTCGTCTGCGATCAAGGCAAATCTCTGAGAGGGCAGGTCAGCCCGCAGCCGCCGATACAACTTCGAGGGAGAAGTCGTCTTGAATACCCCGTCATCCCCCACCCAGCGCGTGCGCCGGGGCCGCAAAATCTGGTCCGGCACCCAACACGTCATTGCCTACGGCATGCCGCCGCTGGGCTGGCGCGACATCTACCACCACGCGCTGGAAGTCAACTGGCCGACCTTCTTTGCGTTGCTGGCCACGCTGTTTCTGACGATGAACGCGGTGTTTGCGGGGCTGTATTCGCTAGGCGATGCGCCCATCGCCAATCAGTCGCCGCCGGGCTTTGCGGGGGCGTTCTTCTTCAGCGTCGAGACGCTGGCCACCGTTGGCTACGGCGACATGCACCCGCAGACCACGTACGCGCACATCATCGCCACGCTGGAGATCTTCATCGGTATGTCGGGGATTGCCATGGCGACGGGGCTGGTGTTCGCGCGCTTTTCCCGGCCGCGCGCCAAGATCCTGTTTGCCCGCAATCCGGTCGTGCGCACCATCAACGGCACGCCCACGTTGATGCTGCGTGCTGCGAATGCTCGCCAGAACGTCATTGCCGAGGCCACAGCCCGCTTGCGGCTGATGCAGGACGAGCGCTCGCCCGAGGGCTATTCGATCTACAAGATCCGCGACCTGAAACTCGAGCGCAGCGAGCACCCGATCTTTCTGCTGGGCTGGGTGATGATGCACGTCATCGACGAGACCAGCCCGCTGCACAACGCCACGGTGGAATCGCTGGCGGCAGGCGACGCCTTGCTGCTGCTCACTATCGAAGGTGCTGACGAGACGGCTGCGCAAACCGTGCAGGCGCGCTATTCGTGGCGGCACGACGCGATCCGCTGGAACCACCGCTATCTCGACCTGATCCGCGACGAAGACGGCGTGACCACGGTTGACTATGACAACTTCCACAAGATCGAGCCGGTCGACGAGCCTGCCACCGGGACTTAGCGCGCTGTTCTACGCAGCCAGGGGAACCGTTGCGCGCCATTCCATGACCGCTGCGATGGCGCAGGCTTCTGCTGCCGCAATGACCGCCCAGAAGCCGAGCTCCGCCAGTACCAGCATGAGCGGTTCGCCAAGCAGGTTGACCGGTGTGAAGAATTCGAAGAAGCCGTAGGACAGCACGAACGTCAGGCCGCCAAAGCGCAGCGCTCTGGCTGCAATGCCTGCCGGCCACGCCGGCGCCAGCCAGTGGTACATGGCGGCATGGACCACGCCAAACAGCATCAGCCCGATGATCATCGGCGCGGGGTTGGCGACGATCAGCGGCAGCGGCTCGATCTGCGTCCAGACTGCGATCAGCTTGCGGCTCTGCATGGGCGACGTGAGCAGGAAACCGCCGCCGTTCCAGCCGAAGCCGATCAGCCGGAACGTCAGCAGCATGGCGACGTTCAAGGTCAGCCCGCCGGCCAACCCCGCGAAGAGCACTTTGACCATGTGGCCTCCCGCACGCAGCGGTTTGCACCGGATGCAGGGCAGTATAGGTCGCCGCTCTGTCTCTACCAGGTCAAGCAAAGGGACGGTGCGGGCAGCGGGTCCGGCACAATAGCCGCTTCCGCTCTGAATGGACGCACCGTGGCGCTCAATCTCGTCTGGCTCGCATTTTTCCTTGTCGCTTTCATCACCGCGTGCGTGCAGGTCGCGCAGGGCGACATGGAGGTCTTCTCCCGCATGTTGACCGCCATGTTCGATGCCGCGCGCACGGGTTTTGAAATCGCGATCGGCCTGACGGGCATGATGGCGCTATGGCTCGGCATCATGCGCGTGGGCGAGCGCGCCGGGGTGGTCGACCTGTTTGCGCGGCTGGTGAACCCGCTGATGCGGCACCTGTTTCCTTCCGTGCCCGCCGGCCACCCTGCCAATGGCGCGATGATGATGAACGTGTCGGCCAACGTGCTTGGCTTGGACAACGCCGCCACGCCGCTGGGCCTGCAGGCCATGCGCGAGTTGCAGCAGATCAACCCGCAGCCGCAGCGCGCCAGTGATGCGCAACTGATGTTCGTGGTGCTGAACACGGCGGGCGTGACGCTGGTGCCCACCTCCGTCATCGCCATCCGTCAGGCCATGGCGGTCAAGCAGGGGCTGGTCGGCTTCAACGCGGCGGACATCTTCTTGCCGACGCTGCTGTCCACGTTCATCGGCTTCTGCGCCGGCATTGCGGCGGTGGCGTGGTACCAGCGCATCAACCTGTTCAAACCGGCGCTTCTGGCGTACTTCGGCGGCTTTGTCGCGTTGATGGGGTTGCTGTTTGCGTGGCTGCGCCAGTTTCCGCCGCAGCAGATGGCTGCCTGGATCGGCCTGATCGGCGCGGGCGCCATCCTCACCATCGTGGTGGCGTTCCTGGTGTGTGGGGCCATCCGCCGCATCAATGTCTACGAGACGTTCGTGGACGGTGCCAAGGACGGCTTCCAGGTGGCCATCGGCATCGTGCCGTATCTGGTGGCGGTGCTGGTTGGGATTGCCGTGTTCCGCGCGGCGGGCTGCATGGACTTTCTGATGCAGGGGCTGTCCGCGCTGTTCTCGCAGCTCGGCATCGATACGCGCTTCGTGCCGGCGCTGCCCGTCGGCATCATGAAGACGTTGTCCGGTGCCGGCGCGCGCGGCCTGATGGTCGACGTAATGACCACCTACGGCGTCGACTCCTTCCAGGGCAAGCTGGCCGCCATCATCCAGGGCTCGACCGAGACCACGTTCTACGTGCTGGCCGTCTACTTTGGCAGCGTCGGCATCAAGGACACGCGCTACGCGCTGGCCTGCGGGCTGTGGGCGGACCTGATCGGGCTGGTCGGCGCCGTGCTCGTCGCCTACTTGTTCTTTGCCTGACGGGGTAGGGCGGCTCCCAAGCGACGCCGCGGCCGCCCGGCCACTACAATCGACCGCATGGAACAGTGGATCGACACGCTTTTTGCCACGCTTGCCCTGCCCACGGTCGGGCTGCCAGCCATCTTCATCGTCAGTTTCATCTCGGCGACGCTCCTGCCGCTGGGCTCCGAGCCGGCGGTTTTCGCGTACATCCGGCTCAATCCGGACATGTTCTGGCCGGCCATCATCGTGGCGACGCTCGGCAACACGCTGGGCGGCGCGGTCGACTGGTGGATGGGCTATGCGGCCAAGCTGGCGCTGGTGCGGTTCCACCTTGCCCGCCGTCGCCGCGAACACAACGCCGAGCACGCCCACCATGTGCCGCACCCCAAGCGCCACCGCGAGCCCCCGCTCGACAAGAAGTACTTTCGCTGGATGCGCCGCATCGGCCCGGTGTCGCTGCTGGTGTCGTGGCTGCCGGGCATCGGCGACCCGCTCTGCACGCTGGCCGGCTGGCTGCGCCTGCGGTTCTGGCCCAGCGTCATGTACATGGCCATCGGCAAGTTCCTGCGCTATCTGGTCATGACGGGGGCCCTGATGACGCTGCCCGATGGCTTCTGGCACGGCATCCTGGGCTGGATCAAGAACGTCATGATGTGACGTTTGCGTGATTTTCTCATCACGTATTTGAGCTTGCAGGGTTCGCAAGCCATTGAAAATGCGATGGTTTTGGCGCCCATGCCACCGGCAGGGATACCGTTGTTGCAATGCATCAACGTTGCAGCTTGCAGTACAATCGCCCTTTAAAGACCGCGCGGCTCGGGCTCTCTTTGCCGCGCTCCCCTCCCCAGCGGCACGCCATGAATGCCCCACTTCTGATCGACGCCAAACTCACGGCGCACGACGCTGCGCCCCGGCTGCGCGAGATTCCCTACAACTACACCTCGTTCTCGGATCGGGAAATCGTTATCCGCCTGCTGGGCGAGTCTGCGTGGCAGATCCTGAGCGAGCTGCGGGCTGAGCGCCGCACCGGCCGATCGGCGCGCATGCTGTACGAAGTGCTGGGCGACATCTGGGTGGTGCGCCGCAATCCGTATCTGCAGGACGACCTGCTCGAGACGCCCAAGCGCCGCCAGATGCTGATCGACGCGCTCAATCACCGCCTGGCGGAGATCGAGAAGCGCCGCGTGGCCGACCACGATTCGCATCACGACCCAGAAGGCGATGTGCGCGCGACCAAGGTCGAGCAACTGGTTGTGCATGCCCGCCGTGCCGTCAAGGCGTTCCAGGAAGAATTCGCCCAGGTGTACGACCTGCGCCGCCGCGCCCAGAAGGTGCTCGGCCGCGTCACGGCCAAGGACAACATCAAGTTCGACGGCCTATCGCGTGTCTCGCACGTGACGGACGCCACCGACTGGCGTGTCGAATACCCGTTCGTGGTGCTCACGCCGGATACGGAAGAAGAGATCGCCGGCATCGTCAAGGGCTGCTTCGAGCTGGGTCTGACCATCATCCCGCGCGGAGGCGGCACCGGCTACACCGGCGGCGCCGTACCGCTCACGCCGTTCTCGGCGGTCATCAACACCGAAAAGCTGGAGCGCCTGGATGCGGTCGAGATGACCGATCTGCCGGGCGTCGACCACCCCGTGGCGACGATCTATTCGGGCGCCGGCGTGGTGACGCGCCGCGTGGCGGATGCGGCCGAAAAGGCTGGCCTCGTCTTTGCCGTGGACCCGACCTCGATCGACGCATCGTGCATCGGCGGCAACGTCGCCATGAACGCGGGCGGCAAGAAGGCCGTGCTGTGGGGCACCGCGCTGGACAACCTCGCTTGGTGGCGCATGGTCGATCCGGACGGCAACTGGCTCGAAGTTACGCGCCTCGATCACAACCTCAGCAAGATCCACGATGCGCCGGTCGCCACGTTCGAGCTGAAGTGGTTCGACGGCAATGCGCCGATGGGCAGCAAGCTGCTGCGCACCGAAACACTCACCATCGAAGGCCGCAAATTCCGCAAGGAAGGCCTCGGCAAGGACGTGACAGACAAGTTCCTGTCTGGCCTGCCCGGCGTGCAGAAGGAAGGTTGCGACGGCATCATCACCAGCGCGCGCTGGATCTTGCATCGCATGCCGAAGTCGATTCGCACCGTGTGCCTGGAGTTCTTCGGCCAGGCGCGTGATTCGGTGCCGAGCATCGTCGAGATCAAGGATTACCTCGACGGCGAGACCAAAAAGGGCGGTGCCATCCTCGCTGGTCTGGAGCACCTGGACGAGCGCTACCTGCGCGCCGTCGGCTATGCCACCAAGAGCAAGCGCAATGCGTTCCCGAAGATGGTGCTGATCGGCGATATCGTCGGCGACGACGATGACGCCGTGGCGCGCGCCACCTCGGAGGTGATTCGCCTGGCCAACGGCAAGAGCGGCGAAGGCTTCGTGGCCGTGAGCCCCGAGGCACGCAAGAAGTTCTGGCTAGACCGCTCGCGCACGGCAGCGATTTCCAAGCACACCAACGCCTTCAAGATCAACGAAGACGTGGTGATTCCGCTCAACCGCATGGGCGAGTACACCGACGGCATCGAGCGCATCAACATCGAGCTGTCGATCAAGAACAAGCTCAAGCTGACCGACGCGCTGCTCGATTTCTTTGCGGGCAGCAACCTGCCGCTGGGCCGCACCGACGACGCCAATGAGATCCCCAGCGCTGAACTGCTGGAAGACCGCGTGCAACAAGCGCAGCAACTGCTGCGTGCCACGCGCGCCCGTTGGCAGTACCTGCTGGACCATCTCGACACGCCGGTCACCACGGCGCGCGCCAGCCTGATCGGCCTGGGCCTGGGCTACCTCGCACAGACCATCGACGACCGTCTGGTGAACCAGCCCGACGCCAATCTGTTCCACCTGTTGCAGGACCGCACCATCCGCGTGTCGTGGAAGGCGGAAATTCGCGCCGAGCTGCGCAAAATCTTCAACGGCGGCGAGTTCAAGCCGATCCTCGACGAGGCGCAGGCGATCCACAAACAGGTGCTGCGCGGTCGCGTCTTCGTGGCCCTGCACATGCACGCCGGCGACGGCAACGTGCACACCAACATCCCCGTCAACTCGGATGATTACGACATGCTGCAGGACGCCCACAAGGCTGTGGCCCGCATCATGACGCTGGCGCGTTCGCTCGACGGCGTGATCTCGGGCGAGCACGGCATCGGCATCACCAAGCTGGAATTCCTGACCGACGACGAGATCGCCGACTTTGCTGCGTACAAGCGTCGCGTCGATCCGAACGGTCGCTTCAACAAGGGCAAGCTGCTCCGCGACGTGAACGACCCGCAAGGGCTGGCCGCCGACCTGCGCAATGCGTATACGCCGTCGTTCGGCCTGATGGGGCACGAGTCGATCATCATGCAGCAGAGCGACATCGGCGCCATTTCGGAGTCGATCAAGGACTGCCTGCGCTGCGGCAAGTGCAAGCCGGTGTGCGCCACGCATGTGCCGCGCGCCAACCTGCTGTACAGCCCGCGCAACAAGATCCTCGCCACCTCGCTGCTCATCGAGGCCTTCCTGTATGAAGAGCAGACGCGCCGCGGCGTGTCGGTCAAGCACTGGGAAGAGTTTGCCGACGTGGGCGACCACTGCACGGTCTGCCACAAGTGCGTAACGCCGTGCCCGGTCAAGATCGACTTCGGCGACGTGTCGATGAACATGCGCAACCTGCTGCGCAAGATGGGGCAGAAGAAGTTCAACCCTGGCACCGCAGCGTCGATGTTCTTCCTGAACGCGACCAACCCTGAGACGATCAACCTGACGCGTAAGGTGATGATCGACTGGGGCTACAAGGCGCAGCGTCTGGGCAACGAGGTGATGAAGAAGTTCGCCAAGAAGCAGACCGCGCATCCGCCCGCCACGGTGGGCAGGGCGCCGGTGCGCGAGCAGGTGATCCACTTCATCAACAAGAAGATGCCGGGCAACCTGCCCAAGAAGACGGCGCGTGCACTGCTGGATATCGAGGACAACGAGATCGTCCCGATCATCCGCAACCCGAAGGCGACCACGCCCGACAGCGAGGCGGTGTTCTACTTCCCGGGCTGCGGCTCGGAGCGCTTGTTCTCGCAGGTCGGTCTGGCCACGCAGGCGATGCTCTGGCACGCGGGCGTGCAGACCGTGCTGCCGCCGGGCTACCTGTGCTGCGGGTATCCGCAACGCGGCACCGGCCAGTTCGACAAAGCCGAGAAGATCGTCACCGATAACCGCGTGCTGTTCCACCGCGTGGCCAACACGCTCAACTACCTCGACATCAAGACGGTGGTGGTGAGCTGCGGCACGTGCTACGACCAGCTCGCCGGGTATGAATTCGACAAGATCTTCCCGGGCTGCCGCATCATCGACATTCACGAGTACTTGCTGGAGAAGGGCGTGAAGATCGACGGTGTGCAAGGCACGCGGTACATGTACCACGACCCCTGCCACACGCCGATCAAGACCATGGACCCGACCAAGCTGGTCAACCAGCTCATGGGCGGCAACCAGGGTGCCGACGGCAAGGTGAGCGCGATCGAAAAGAATGATCGCTGCTGCGGTGAATCCGGCACGCTGGCTGTGACGCGCCCCGACATCTCCACGCAGATCCGCTTCCGCAAGGAAGAGGAAATGCGCAAGGGCGCCGACAAGCTGCGCGCCGGTGGCCCGAACGACAACGTGAAGATCCTCACGAGCTGCCCGTCGTGCCTGCAAGGCCTGTCGCGCTATAGCGAAGATGCGTCGGTGCAAGCCGATTACATCGTGGTCGAGATGGCGCGCCATGTGCTCGGCGAGACCTGGCTGGAAGACTACGTCGCCCATGCCAACGCTGGCGGCATCGAGCGGGTGCTGGTGTGACGACGGGCGAGCGCGCACCCGGCTGCGCATTGTGCGAGACCGACGGCGGCGAGCCCGTCTGGCGCAATGCCCGGGCGCGCGTGGTGCTGGTTGAACACGCGCGCTTTCCAGGCTTCTGCCGCGTCATCTGGAATGACCACGTCGCCGAGCAGACTGATTTGTCTGACGCCGATCGCCACTGGCTGATGGAAGTCGTCACGCGCGTGGAGCGCGTGCTGCGCGCCGAGCTGGCGCCGGACAAGATCAACCTCGCCAGCTTCGGCAACTTCGTTCCGCACCTGCACTGGCACGTCATCCCGCGCTATCGATGGGATACGCACTTCCCCGAAGCGGTTTGGGGCCCGGCGCAGCGCGAGGCGGATGCAACGCGCATAGCCGAGGTGGCCGCCAAGCTGCCGGCCTTGTCGTACGCGCTACAGTCTGCGCTCGCGGATGCCTGACCGGTAACCACCGGTAACGCATCACCACCGTCTGCGCGGAACCCACGGGGCGCGCAGGCCGTCAGATTCTTTTTTCTGTCGTGACCCAGCCATCGCCATGACGACACCGCGCACCGCCGCCACGCCTGATTCCCACAAGGACTCCATCGCCGAGCTGAATGTTCACCACGGCCGGCTGAATCTGTCCGAGACGTGGCAACTGATCCGCCCGTACTGGTTCTCGGAAGATCGCCACAAAGCCTGGGGGCTGCTTGCGCTGGTGATCGGCCTGAACCTGTTTCTGGTCTACATGAACGTGCTGTTCACGGACTGGAACCGGCTCTTCTACAACGCGCTCGAGCAGAAGAACTACGGCGAATTCTGGACCCAACTGGGCCGCTTTTCGTGGATTGCCGCGTTGCTGATCTTCGGCTCCATCATGCGGCTGTATTACTCGATGATGCTGCAGATGCGGTGGCGAACGTGGATCACCGGTAGCTTTCTCGATGACTGGCTCGGCAAGCAGGCGTTCTACCGCCTCGAGCAGACACACAGCGCCGACAACCCCGACCAACGGATCGCCGACGACCTGCGCAACTTCACCGATGCAACGCTCACGCTGGCGCTCGGTTTCCTGAATTCGGCGGTCACGCTGGTGTCGTTCTTCGGCATCCTGTGGGCCGTGTCGGGGCCGCTGGCATTCAGCCTGGGTGGGCACGATTTCGTCATCCCCGGGTACATGGTGTGGTTTGCGCTGCTGTATTCGATCATCGGCTCGGTGATCATTCACTTCGTGGGGCGGCCGCTGATCGGGCTGTCGTTCCAGCAGGAACGCTATGAAGCGTATTTCCGTTTCCTGCTCGTGCGCGTGCGCGAGAACAGCGAGAGCATCGCCCTGTACCGCGGCGAGCCGACCGAGAAAGCCATCCTGCGCGGCCGGTTCGAGCGCATCCGCACCAACTGGAACCAGTTGATGGACTACACGCGGCGGCTGACCTTCGCCAGTTCCGGCTATGCGCAATTCGCCATCATCTTTCCGTTTCTGGTCTCGGCGCCACGCTACTTTGGCGGCACGCTCACGCTGGGCGGCATGATGCAGGTAGCCACCGCCTTCGGCCAGGTGCAGGACGCCATGTCGTGGTTCGTTACCAACTACCGCACGCTGGTGAGCTGGAAGGCCTCCACCAACCGTCTGATCGAGTTCCAGCGAGCCATTCGCGCCGCCGAGCGCGAAGAAGAGCATCGTGCCGGCGTACGTGATGTCGAGGTCGAAACCGCTGCCGTGCCGGCTATCGAGGCGCGTGGCCTGGCGCTGAACCTGCCGAACCGTAAGCCGGACGACCTGCTGGTCGAACCTTTCGACATGACCCTCGTGCGCGGCGAGCGCGTGCTCGTCAATGGCCCGTCGGGCTGCGGCAAGAGCACGCTGGTACGCGCCATCGCCGGCATCTGGCCGTACGGCACGGGCCGCATCGAAATCCCCGACGATGCCCGCGTGCTGTTCCTGCCGCAGCGTAGTTACCTGCCGTCCGGCACGCTGGCCGACGCGCTGTCGTACCCCGATCTCGCCACGAAATACACCGCCGAGCGTCTCACGCAGGTACTGATCGCTTGCCGTCTGCCCGCGCTGGTCGATCTGCTCGACGAAGTCAGCAACTGGAGCCTGCGCCTCTCTCCCGGCGAGCAACAGCGCTTAGCTTTCGCGCGCGCCTTGCTGCAGCGCCCCGACTACCTCTTCCTCGACGAGGCCACCAGCGCACTCGATGAAGACACCGAGGCGTTCATGTACAGCTTGATGCTCGAATCGATGCCGGATGTCACCATCGTTAGCGTGGCGCACCGCAGCACCGTGGCACGATTCCACCATCGCCGCCTGCGCTATATCCCTGAGGGCGATCCGTTGACTGCGGTAAGCTATCGGGTGGTGGAAGAGCCCGCGCACGTAGCGCTGGCGGCTTCCTGAAGCGCAGTTTTTAAGCAATCAACGAGACGTTTTTCATGGCCGGACTGTCTGCCGACACCCCGCACCCGACTGGCTTGACCGTGCACACGCAATCGCGCGTGCTGGAGATCGCCTTTGCCGATGGCAAGCAGTTCCGCCTGCCGTTTGAGTACTTGCGCGTGCTGTCGCCCTCGGCCGAAGTGCAGGGACACGGGCCCGGCCAGGAAGTGCTGCAGACTGGCAAGCGCGATGTGGGCATCGTCGGCGTGGAGCCGGTGGGCAATTACGCGATCCGGCCGCTGTTCTCCGACGGCCACGATTCCGGCATCTACGATTGGGCCTATCTGTACCGCCTCGGTGTCGAGCACGACGCGCTCTGGCAGGCGTATCTCGACCGCCTGGCCGCCGCCGGCCTCGACCGTGACGCCCCCATGGCCGCCAACGCCGGTCACGCCTGCGGCCACAGCCACTGATTCCCGATTCACTTTGCGGCGCGTGTGCGCCGCTTTCCGCATCCTTTCTGTCATGAGCAAAACCCACTTCGGATTCGAGCAGGTCGACGAGCGCGAGAAGGCCGGCAAGGTCGCTGGCGTGTTCCATTCCGTCGCCAGCAAGTACGACGTGATGAACGACCTGATGTCCGGCGGCCTGCACCGCGTGTGGAAGATGTTCACTATCGCCCAGGCAGCGGTGCGCCCCGGCTACAAAGTGCTCGACATTGCCGGCGGCACGGGTGACTTGGCCAAGGCCTTCGCGCGCCAGGCCGGCCCCACTGGCGAGGTGTGGCTGACCGACATCAACGAGTCGATGCTGCGCGTCGGCCGTGATCGCCTGCTCGACGCCGGTGTGCTCACGCCCACCGCACTGTGCGACGCCGAGCACATTCCCTTTCCAGATGCTTACTTCGATGTCGTGACAGTGGCATTCGGCTTGCGCAACATGACGCACAAGGATCGCGCACTCGCCGAGATGCGCCGTGTCGTCAAACCGGGCGGCAAGGTGATGGTGCTGGAGTTCTCCAAGGTGTGGCAGCCGCTGGAGAAGGCCTACGACGTGTACTCGTTCAAGGTACTGCCGTGGCTGGGCAGCAAGGTAGCCGGCGATCCAGAGAGCTACCGCTACCTGGCCGAGTCCATCCGCATGCACCCGGATCAGGAAACGCTCAAGCAGATGATGGAACAGGCCGGGTTGGACTCGGTCGAATACTTCAACCTGACTGCGGGTGTCGTAGCACTGCACGTGGGTCGTCGCCTCTGAGCTGTCTTCATCGGTCCACCGGATGGGCGATGCAGTACGCTGCGGCGATATGCCACGATCCTCACATTGAATTCGGCATGGGCGCCTTCATCTAACGGCGTCACTGCCATTGGAGAGAAGACAGCGATGAGTTTGCATTGGGGTGGAAAATTGATGGCGGGCGCGCTGGTTGCGACGCTCGCATTCGGCACGGCGCTGGACGCCAACGCCAAGCGCATGGGCGGCAGCCGCAGCATCGGCAAGCAGTCGTCGACGGTGACGCAACGTCAGCAGACACCGCCGGCAACGACGCCGTCGCCCACGCAGCAGGCTGCACCGGCAGCGCAACCGTCGCCGGCAGCACCCGCTCCGGGCGCACCGGTCGCAAAGCCTGGCCGCAACTGGGGTGGCATGCTGGGTGGTCTGGCTGCAGGTCTGGGCATCGGTTATTTGCTGTCGAAGTTCGGCCTGGGTGCGGGCCTCGCCTCGTTGCTGTCGAACCTGATCTTGATTGCCCTGGTGGCCTTTGTGGTGATGTGGATCATCCGCAAGGTGCGCGGCAGCCGTCCGCAAGGCCTGGCGTATGCCACGGGTGGGCCGTCGCTGGGTGGTGACCGCGAGCCGTATGTGCCGCAGCCTGCCGCGCCGGCTCCGCAGGTTTCCACGCCGGCGGCAGCGTCGCTCAACAGCGGTAACACGTCGGGTCTGGGCGCTGGCGCGCCGACGGCCGCACAATCCTGGAACCTGGGTGGCCCGGCTGAACCTGCCGCAAACGTGCAGCCTGCCGTAGCGGCGCCGCAGCAACCGTGGGGCGTGCCGGCAGATTTCGACACGCAAGCTTTCCTGCGCAACGCCAAGGTCTACTTCATTCGCCTGCAGGCCGCATGGGACGCCGGCAACCTGAACGACATCCGCGAGTTCACCACGCCGGAGATGTTCGCCGAGATCAAAATGGATCTGGCGGACCGCGGCACCACGCCCAACAAGACTGACGTGGTTTCGGTCGAGGCCGAAATGCTTGGCATTGAGACGCAGGCCACCGAGTACCTGGCCAGCGTGCGCTTCTCGGGCATGATCCGTGAAGAAGCCAACGCACCGGCCCAGCCGTTTGCGGAGGTGTGGAACCTCACCAAGCCGACGCAAGGCGCGGGTGGCTGGGTGCTGGCGGGTATCCAGCAATTGCAGTGATGCTGCATTGATGAAATAAGGCTTGAAGCGGCGCAAAACGGCTGTTTCTGCATTGCCCGTAAAATAGGGCCCGACCATTCGGTTCGGGCCCTTTTTGTTGCCCGTCACCTGCTTGTTTCTGGCCGCTTTTGCGCACCCTTGCCGCATGTCTTCGACTGCTACTTCGTCTTCGTTTCCGCTTGTGCTGATGCAGCCGTTGCTGCTCGCGCTGAATCATCTGCTGCGCCAGGAGCCCTGGGCGC
This sequence comes from Ralstonia sp. 25C, assembly GCF_051904805.1. NCBI lineage: Bacteria > Pseudomonadati > Pseudomonadota > Betaproteobacteria > Burkholderiales > Burkholderiaceae > Ralstonia > Ralstonia sp. 25C. Next base: position 2,675,568 of record NZ_CP196737.1, read on the forward strand.
AGGAGACGCTGCGTCCATTTGCCGGCCGCGCCGCGCGTTTTGATCTCGCCCCGGTGTCGGTGACGCTGCAGGTGGATTCCGCAGGCCTCGTCACGATGCCCGAGGCGCCCAAGGAGGATGTGCAGCCCGCTGTCACTGTGGTGGTGCCGCTGGCTGCGGCGGCGAGCGAATACGCGACAGGCGGCCAGGCCGCCGTGCTAAAGCACGTACGCATTGAAGGCGAAGCCGAGTTTGCCAACGTGCTGTCCACGTTGTTGCGCAATCTGCGCTGGGATGCGGCAGAGGATCTGTCGCGCGTGTTTGGCGACGTGATCGCGCAGCGCATGGTGAACGGCGCGCAAGCCGCACGCACCGAGGCCACACGCCTTGGCCGTTCGCTGGCGGAATCCGTGGCGTCGTATCTGACCGATGAGCAGCCGACACTGGTGCGCCATGCACGCCTCGCGCAATTTGCCGCCGATGTGGCTGCGCTGCGTGATGCGGAGGCGCGCCTCGCCAAACGCCTGGAGCGACTCGAAACGCTCGCGCGCCCCGCAACCTCGAAGGCCGGCGCGGGTGAATCGGCATGACGCGCTTCTTCCGGTTGGGCAAGATTATTTTCGTCATCCTGTACTACGGGCTGGATCAGCTCGCGCTGTCGGGGTTCAAGAGCCGCCGCATTCGTGCGCTGGTGTGGCTGTTGACGCTGGGGCGCAAGCCGAAGCTGCCACGCGGCGTGCGCCTGCGCCTCGCGCTTGAGCAACTTGGCCCCATCTTCGTGAAATTCGGGCAGGTGCTGTCAACGCGCCGCGATCTGCTGCCACCTGATGTAGCCGACGAACTGGCCAAGCTGCAGGACCGCGTGCCACCGTTTGACCCGAAGGTGGCGGCGGCTATCGTGGAGAAGTCGCTGGGCAAGCCGCTGTCGGCGCTGTTCCATCGCTTCGATCATCACCCGGTGGCGAGCGCATCGATTGCGCAAGTGCATTTCGCCACGCTGCGCGGCGGCCCGTGCGATGGCCGCGAGGTGGCGGTGAAGGTGCTGCGCCCAGGCATGTTGCCCGTCATCGACAGTGACCTCGCGCTGATGCGCGACCTGGCCACGTGGATGGAAAAACTCTGGGCCGATGCTAAGCGCCTCAAACCGCGCGAGGTGGTCGCCGAGTTCGACAAGTACCTGCACGACGAGCTGGATCTGATGCGCGAGGCGGCCAATGCCAGCCAGTTGCGCCGCAACTTCGCCAACTCCGATTTGCTGTTGGTGCCCGAGGTGTTCTGGGACTGGTGCACGTCGGAAGTGTTCGTGATGGAGCGCATGCATGGCATGCGGATTTCGCACACGGAAGAGCTGCGCGCCGCCGGCGTCGACATGCACAAGCTCGCGCGCGACGGCGTGGAGATCTTCTTCACGCAGGTCTTCCGCGACGGTTTCTTCCACGCTGACATGCACCCCGGCAACATCCTCGTGAGCGTGGCGCCCGAGACGCTGGGCCGCTATATCGCGTTGGATTTCGGCATCGTCGGCGCGTTGTCGGAGTTCGATAAGAACTATCTCGCGCAGAACTTCCTGGCGTTCTTCCAGCGCGACTACCACCGCGTGGCGGTGCTGCACATCGAATCCGGCTGGGCGCCGGAAGAGACGCGCGTGGAAGAGCTCGAAGGCGCTATTCGTGCCTGCTGCGAACCGTACTTTGATCGGCCGCTGGGCGAGATTTCGCTCGGCCTCGTGCTGATGCGCCTGTTCCAGACCTCGCGCCGCTTCAACGTGGAAGTGCAGCCGCAGCTCGTGCTGCTGCAGAAGACGTTGCTCAACGTGGAAGGCCTCGGCCGCCAGCTCGATCCGGACCTGGACCTGTGGAAGACCGCCAAGCCCTTCCTCGAGCGCTGGATGCACGAGCAGATCGGCTGGCGCGGTTTTGTCGAGCGTCTGAAGGTGGAGGCGCCGCAGTGGGCCAACAAGCTGCCCGATCTGCCGCGCCTGGTGCACCAGATTCTGGACCGCCACGCCCGCGACGACGGCAAGGTGCACACTGCCGCGCTGACCGCGCTGCTGGCGGAGCAAAAGCGCACCAACCGGTTGTTGTCGGCCGCGTTGCTGTTCGTCGGCGGGTTTGCTGTCGGCATCATCGCGACGCATGTGCTGGCCTGGATGGCCCGTTACTGATCTCCCGATCCTTTCTTAACGCCATGGCCGAACCGCCCGTCTTCCAGTCCCGCGACGCCGCTGATCCCGCTTTTTGGGACGAGCGCTTCGACCGTGAACACACGCCCTGGGATGCGAACGGCGTGCCCGCAGCCTTCCTGCAATTCATCCAAGCGCAGCCTGCGCCGCTTTCCACGCTGATTCCCGGCTGCGGCAACGCTTACGAAGCCGGCTGGTTGGCCGAGCGCGGCTGGCCCGTCACGGCGATCGACTTTGCGCCGAGCGCTGTCGCCTCGGCCAAGGCCGTACTCGGCCCGCATGGCGACGTGGTTGAGCTGGCGGATTTCTTCCGCTTTGCGCCGCGCCGGCCGGTGCAGTGGATATACGAGCGCGCCTTTCTGTGCGCGATGCCGCGCCGCCTGTGGCCGGACTACGCGGCACAGGTTGCAAAGCTGCTACCGCCCAGCGGTTTGCTGGCCGGCTTTTTTGCCGTGGTCGAGGGGCGGGAGGCTGTGCCCAAAGGCCCGCCGTTCGAAACCACGCAAGCCGAGTTGGACGCGCTGCTGTCACCCGCCTTCGAGCGACTCAGCGACACGCCTATCGCCGAAGCTGATTCCATGCCGGTGTTTGCCGGGCGCGAGCGCTGGCAGGTCTGGCGGCGCCGAAGCACCTGAACCCGCGCGGTGATGGTGGCAAGTGTTGGCGCAATGCAACATCGACGGCCATCCCGAAAAGCCCGCAGACGCCCGTCCGGGGCCGGCGCGTAAAAAAGTGGCAGGGCAGGGCGCATTCGTGGTCGCACCAATGCCCCGGGGCCGGGTCCCATCGCTATAATCCGGCCACTTCGCCCGGCGCCCTAGCCGCCGACGGGATTCCTGCCTCTTTCGCGCGTGCCATGCTGATCTGGTTTGTCATTGTTTACTGGGTGATTTCGGTCGGCATCGGCCTGTGGGCTGCGCTTCGCGTGCGCAATACGGCCGACTTCGCGGTGGCTGGCCGTGGCCTGCCGTTCTCGGTGGTGACGGCCACGGTGTTCGCCACCTGGTTCGGTTCCGAGGCTGTGCTCGGCATTCCTGCCGAATTCCTCAAGGACGGGTTGCACGGCGTGGTGGCCGATCCGTTTGGCTCTTCCCTGTGCCTGGTGCTCGTAGGCCTGTTCTTCGCGCGGCCGCTGTACCGCATGAACCTGCTCACCATTGGCGACTTCTACCGCAACCGCTTCGGTCGCGTGGCCGAGACGCTGACCACGCTGTGCATCGTCGTGTCGTACCTGGGCTGGGTGGCGGCGCAGATCAAGGCGTTGGGCCTGGTGTTCTATACCGTGTCGGATGGTGCCGTCTCGCAAGATCTGGGTATGGTGATCGGCGCGGGTAGCGTGCTCGTCTACACGCTGTTCGGCGGCATGTGGTCGGTGGCGGTGACCGACTTCATTCAGATGATCATCATCGTGATCGGCATGCTGTACATCGGCTGGGAAGTTTCGGGGCAGGCCGGCGGCGTGGGCACGGTGGTGTCGCATGCGGCGGCTTCGGGCAAGTTTGCGTTCTGGCCCGCCTTCAATCCGATCGAGGTGATCGGCTTTGTGACGGCCTGGATCACCATGATGCTGGGGTCGATTCCGCAGCAGGACGTGTTCCAGCGCGTGACGTCCTCGCGCACCGAACGCATTGCCGGGACGGCCTCGGTGTTGGGCGGCGTGCTGTATTTCCTGTTCGCTTTCGTGCCGATGTTCCTGGCGTATTCCGCCACGCTGATCGACCCGGCCATGGTCGAGAAATACATCAACACCGATTCGCAACTCATCCTGCCCAAGCTGGTGCTGGAACATGCGCCCCTGGTCGCGCAGGTGATGTTCTTCGGCGCGCTGCTCTCGGCCATCAAGAGCTGCGCCAGCGCCACGCTGCTGGCGCCGTCCGTCACTTTTGCCGAGAACGTGCTGCGCCCGTTGCTGCCTGCCATGGATGACAAGCGGTTCCTGCGTGTGATGCAGGCGGTGGTGTTGGTCTTTACCACGCTGGTGACGCTGTTCGCGCTGAATTCGCAGCTCTCGATCTTCCATATGGTGGAGAGTGCCTACAAGGTCACGCTGGTGGCGGCGTTCGTGCCGCTCGCGTTCGGCCTGTTCTGGAAGCGCGCGACCAAGCAAGGCGGCTTGCTGGCTATCATCCTCGGTCTGGCAGCGTGGATCTGGTGCGAGGTCTTCGTGCCAAATGCGATGCTCCCGCCACAATTGGTGGGTCTGCTGGCGAGCCTCGGCGCGATGATCCTGGGTTCGCTTGGGCCGCAGTGGATCGAAAACCGCGCGCCGACCACTAAGGCGGCTCCGCAAGTCTGATCGTCCGGTGGTGGGCGTGCGCGGCGTGCCACTTTGTGGCGCCCTGCCATCGCAAGCTCCGCATCCGCGGTCGGGAATCCCTTCGAAAGGGTTTATAATTCAAGGCTTTGCGTGGCGGCACTTGTGTTGCACGCAGTTGCCCCGATCTATCGCGAGCCTGTGCGCGTTTCCGGCGCCCTGTTCGCGGCCTGCGCGGGCATTTCCATCGTTTTCTCGAATTTCGTTTGTTCCAGGGTGAGGACACCATGCCGATCTATGCTTATCGATGCGACGCCTGCGGCCACGCCAAGGATGTGCTGCAGAAGATGAGCGACGCGCCGCTGACGGATTGCCCCGCATGCGGCGCGCCGGCGTTCAAAAAGCAGCTCACTGCTGCCGGCTTCCAGCTCAAGGGTTCGGGCTGGTACGTGACGGATTTCCGCGGTGGCTCGGGCGGCGCGTCCGCCACGGGCACGGCAGCGAAGACGGACGCGGCAGCCCCGGCCGCCGCACCGGCTGCTTCGTCTGAGAGCGCATCGTCCAGCACGGCCAGCGCCGCACCGGCAGCCTCCGGCGGTTGCGGCACGTCGTGCGCGTGCCACTGATCGCGTTCCAGACTCCTCGGTCCATCGCCCCATGAAACAGAAAACCAGCGCACTCAAGACGTGGTTCCTGACCGGTCTTCTGGTGCTCGTCCCGCTTGCGATCACGCTGTGGGTGCTGTCGCTCATCATCGGCACGATGGACCAGAGCCTGGCGCTGCTGCCGTCGGCCTGGCAGCCCGATCAGTTGTTCGGCATGCGCATTCCCGGCGTGGGCGCGATTCTTACGCTGGCGTTCATCCTGATCGTGGGCGTGGCGGCGCACAACTTTATCGGCCAGAAGCTGGTGACGTGGTGGGAAGCGGTGCTGGGCCGCATTCCCGTGGTCGGGCCGATCTATTCGAGCGTCAAGCAGGTATCGGACACGCTGCTGTCGTCCAATGGCAATGCGTTCCGCAAGGCGCTGCTGGTGCAGTACCCGCGCGAAGGCTCGTGGACGATCGCCTTCCTGACCGGCCGCCCTGGCGGGGACGTGGAAAACCACCTGCAGGGCGAGTACGTCAGCGTGTACGTGCCGACCACGCCGAACCCCACCTCGGGCTTCTTCCTGATGATGCCCAAGGCCGACACCATCGAGCTGGACATGACGGTGGATGCGGCGCTCAAGTACATCGTGTCGATGGGGGTGGTGGCGCCTGAAGCGCTGCCGCGCCGCATGGACCCGCCCGATGCATCGCCACAGACGGAGGACCGGTCGCCGGCTGGCACGCAACACAGCGTGCCGCGCGACTCTTCGAATCCGACCGCGCTGCCCGATGCTGGCGGCGCCGTATCCACGCCTTAGTCCCACATTCAGCCGGTAGCGAGTCCTCCTCCGGCCCCTCGATCAACTTTCACGCGCGACGCTCTGTTGGCGGCGCGCTTCGCGGAAAACCACAACATGCAAATGCGTACTCAATACTGCGGTCAGGTCACCGAACAACTGCTCGGCCAGAGCGTCACGCTGTCGGGCTGGGCCCATCGCCGTCGTGACCACGGTGGCGTGATCTTCATCGACCTGCGCGACCGTGAAGGCCTGGTGCAGGTTGTGTGCGACCCGGACCGCCCGGAGATGTTCAAGGTGGCCGAAGGCGTGCGCAACGAGTTCTGCCTGCAGGTGAAGGGCGTTGTGCGCGCCCGCCCGGAAGGCACCACCAACGCCAACCTCGCCAGCGGCAAGGTCGAAGTGCTGTGCCACGAACTGACGGTGCTCAACGCCTCCGTCACGCCGCCGTTCCAGCTGGACGACGACAACCTGTCGGAAACCACCCGCCTGACGCATCGCGTGCTGGACCTGCGCCGCCCGCAGATGCAATACAACCTGCGCCTGCGCTACAAGGTGGCGATGGAAGTGCGCAAGTACCTGGACGACAAGGGCTTCATCGACATCGAAACGCCGATGCTGACCAAGAGCACGCCCGAAGGCGCGCGCGACTATCTGGTGCCCTCGCGTGTGAACGCCGGCCAGTTCTTCGCGCTGCCGCAATCGCCGCAGCTCTTCAAGCAGATGCTGATGGTGTCGGGCTTCGACCGCTACTACCAGATCACCAAGTGCTTCCGCGACGAAGACCTGCGCGCTGACCGCCAGCCCGAATTCACCCAGATCGACTGCGAAACGTCGTTCCTGACTGAGCAGGAAATCCGCGACCTGTTTGAAGAAATGATCCGCACGGTGTTCAAGAACACCATGTCGGTCGAGCTGGATGCCAAGTTCCCGGTGATGGAGTTCCGCGAGGCGATGGCCCGCTTCGGTTCGGACAAGCCGGACCTGCGCGTGAAGCTGGAATTCACCGAGCTGACCGACGCGATGAAGGACGTCGACTTCAAGGTGTTCTCGGCTGCGGCCAACGCCGACGGCGGCCGCGTGGTGGCCCTGCGCGTGCCGGGCGGTGCTGCCCTGTCGCGTGGTGACATCGACGCCTACGGCAAGTTCGTCGAGATCTACGGCGCCAAGGGCCTGGCCTGGATCAAGGTCAACGAAGTGGCCAAGGGCCGCGACGGCCTGCAATCGCCGATCGTGAAGAACCTGCACGATGCGGCCATCGCCGAGATCCTCAAGCGCAGCGCTGCGCAAGACGGCGACATCCTGTTCTTCGGTGCCGACCGCGCCAAGGTGGTGAACGACGCGATGGGCGCGCTGCGCCTGAAGATCGGTCACTCCGACTTCGCCAAGAGCGCTGGCCTGTTCGAAGACGTCTGGAAGCCGCTGTGGGTGGTGGACTTCCCAATGTTCGAATACGACGAGGAAGATGCCCGCTGGGTGGCCATGCACCACCCGTTCACGAGCCCGAAGGACGAGCACTTGGAATACCTGGAAACCGATCCGGGCAAGTGCATCGCCAAGGCGTATGACATGGTGCTCAACGGCTGGGAAATCGGCGGTGGCTCGGTGCGGATCTATCGCGAAGACGTGCAGAGCAAGGTGTTCCGCGCCCTGAAGATCGGCGAGGAAGAAGCGCGTGCCAAGTTCGGCTTCCTGCTGGATGCGCTGCAGTACGGTGCGCCCCCGCACGGCGGCATCGCGTTTGGTCTGGACCGCGTTGTCACGATGATGGCTGGTGCCGATTCGATCCGTGACGTGATCGCCTTCCCGAAGACGCAGCGCGCGCAGGATCTGCTCACGCAGGCGCCGAGCCCGGTCGACGAGAAACAATTGCGCGAATTGCACATTCGTCTGCGTGCCGCCGAAGCGAAGGTGGCTGCACCGACAAGCGCGACCACGGCCTAACCCCCGTCGTTTCAAGCTGTACAGAAGCCGCGCCGCCTGCAAAGGGCGGCGCGGTTTCTTTTTGGGCGTGGGTTTCGATGCAGGAACGGCACTTGCTAAACCTTCTCTTTCGCTGCAGTCACGTGGGGTGACAAGAAGGAGGATGTTTTGATGGACTTCATCGATTTCATGCGCACCTGGGTGGTGGCGCACGCCGAATTTCTGCTGACCTGGCTGATTGCCGTGCTGGTGGTGATGCTCGTGGCATGGATCGAGATTCGCCGAGGCACCCGCCGTGCTGCCATCGCCATGACGGAGGCGGTGGCCACCACCGTCGCAGCATGCGTGCCCGAGATTGCAGCCGCCGCGCAGAGCGGGCAGCCGGCGGGGCTGGCACCGGCCGCATCGACCGCCAGGTTGAGCGAGGCACTGCACGCCCTGAGCCGTTTGTCTGCCGCGCGCCTGCACTGGTTGCACCTGGTGGCCAACCTGCGCGTACCCGATACCGCATTGCCGGCCGCGGCCCCAGAGGCACCCGTACACCCGCTCGTCTACGACACGCCACGTGCGCTGGCCGAAGTGCACTTGGCGGCCGAGCGTTGCTTTGCGGAACATGTGCGCGCCTTGCTCGCCGAGCGTCGTGCCCTGCAGGCACTCGAAACCGCCGAGCGCGATGGCCGTGATGAACTCCAGCGCATCGAGCGCGAAACCTCCGCCATCGTCGTGCGCTTCGAGCAAGCCAACGCGCAATCGGAGCAGACCGAGGTGCAGCGCTTTCTTATCCAGAAATTCAACGCACTCGGCACGCGCGAGCGCGAACTGACCACGCACCTCGCCGCGCTCCGCCAACAACTTGCCGACCGCGCAGACGGCCTATGGGTGCAGTCCCAACGCGCGGCCGAAGATTACACGGCGATGCTGGATCGCCTGATTGCCGCAGTGCGCCACGAGCTTGGCCATGAGCACGCCGTCGACGAGGCGGCGCTGTGGCTGACGCGCACGCGTACCGGTCAAGGCCCTTTGCGCGCAGCGTGACGGCGTGGGCCTGCCGACGCGGCCCGTTGATTGCTTGGGCACGGCCGTGGCGCGTGCCTGCCTGCGGTAAGCTATGGGCTTGCGGCCACCCGTGCCGTCCGTCGCTACCCCGCCATGTCGCACAAGATTCCTGTCTCCGTCCTCGTCGTCATCCACACGCCGGATTTGCATGTGCTGGTGATGGAACGGGCGGACCACCCCGGTTTCTGGCAATCCGTTACCGGGAGTTGCGATGCGCTGGATGAGCCCCTGACCGATACCGCGCACCGCGAGGTGCTGGAAGAGACCGGCATTAACTCGACGCGACACCATCTGATCGACTGGGGCCACCACATCGAATACGAGATCTACCCGCACTGGCGACACCGCTACGCGCCGGGCGTCACGCGCAACACCGAACATTGGTTCGGCCTGCTGGTGAACAGCAAGGTGCCGGTGCGACTGTCGCCGCGCGAGCACGTGCAAGCGGAATGGCTGCCCTACGAAGAGGCCGCCGCGCGCTGTTTCTCGCGCAGCAACGCCGAAGCCATTCTGCAATTGCCAGAACGCCTGGCCGCGTATCAGGCCCGTCAGGCTGCACTGGCAAAGGATCGGGTCTGACATGCTCCGTTTGCGCGTCGCCACCTACAACATCCACAAGGGCGTGACGGGCATTGCGCGGCGCGTGCGTGTGCATGACGTGCGGCAGGGGCTGCACACCATGGACGCCGACATCGTCTTTCTGCAGGAAGTGCAGGACCGCAACGACCGTCTGGTAGCCGCCGAGCTGTTCGACCCGAATTACACGCAACTGCGTTATCTGGCGACCGACGTGTACCCGCACACGGTCTACGGACGCAATGCCGTGTACGAGCATGGGCACCACGGCAACGCCATCCTCTCGCGCTTTCCGATCCTGCTGTCGGAAAACCTGGACATCTCTGACCACCGATTTGAGCAGCGCGGGTTGCTGCATGCCGTAACCGATCTCGGTTTCGGCGAGGTCCATCTGCTGTGTGCGCACTTCGGCCTGTTTGCGCGCAGCCGTCAGCGTCAGGCAGAAGCGCTCATTGAGCGCGTGCGCTCCGTGGTGCCGCAGGATGCGCCCCTCGTGGTGGCGGGCGATTTCAACGATTGGAACAACAGGCTCGACCGCGTCATCTGTCAGGCGCTGGGCGCCACCGAGGTGGCCGACCGCGCCGCCGATGCGCGCCCCGTGCGCACCTTCCCCAGCCACATGCCGTGGCTGCGGTTGGACCGCATCTACGTGCGCGGTTTCGACATTGAGCGCGCGCATGCACTGACCGGCCGCGAGTGGGCGCAGCGCTCCGACCACGTGCCCCTGATGGCGGAACTGGCGCGCCCATGAGGGTCGTGCGCGATGCCGGCCCGCTGCGCTCCGAGTGGCGGCGGGGCAAGCCCCTGCCGGGCAATGACGTCGACCTGCTGTGCGGCGGCGCAGAGTTCTTCCCCGCCTTGATCGAAGCCATCGACGCCGCGCAACGCCGCGTGGCGCTCGAAACCTACATCTACACCGATGATGCGACCGCCCATCGCGTGACCGAAGCGCTGGTCCGCGCCGCACAGCGTGGCGTGGAGGTCCGCCTCACCATCGACGGCTTCGGCACCGGCCTGCTGCCCGCGAGTATCGCGGCGATGCTCGAAGCGGCAGGGGTGACGCTGCGCATTTATCGTCCGGTACGCGGCTTTCGTTTGCAGCGTCGGTACCTGCGGCGGCTGCATCGCAAGATCGCCGTTGTGGATGACGACGTGGCGTTTGTCGGCGGCATCAACATCATCGATGACTTCAACCATGCGCCGTTCAACGACACCGCGCTGGGACCGCGCTACGACTTTGCCGTGCGGGTGCGCGGGCCGTTGGTTGCACAGATTGCGCTGACGGTTGATCGGCTCTGGTGGCAGATGGGCGTGCGCGCTGGCATGCGCGAGGTGGGGGTGACGGGCGTCGCCGCCGATTTTCCGGTGATCACCGATACACCGCGCCCGCGCCATCGCGGCGCATCGGGACGGCAAAGCGAACGGGCGCCGGGTACGGTGCTGGCCTCCCTGGTGCTGCGCGACAACGTGCGCAACCGGCGCGCAATCGAGCGCGAGTATCTGCGTGCGCTGGGCACGGCGCGGCATGAGGTGATCATCGCTAACGCGTACTTCTTGCCGGGCGTGCGGTTCATGCGCGCGTTGGCAGCGTGTCGGCGGCGCGGCGTGCGTGTGCGCATGCTGCTGCAGGGGCAGGTTGAATACCGCTTGCAGCACTACGCAACGCGCTCGCTGTATCACATGCTGTTGCGTGACGGCGTGGAAATTTACGAATACACCGCCAGCTTCCTGCACGCCAAGGTGGCGGTCGTGGATGACCGCTGGGCCACGGTCGGCTCCAGCAACATCGACCCGTTCAGCTTGCTGCTCGCCCGCGAGGCCAACGTGGTTGCGTGGGATGCGGAAGTGGCGGGTCGGCTGCGCGTGGCCCTAGAGCATGCCATCGATCATCAAGCGCGGCCCGTGCTGGCCGATGCGCACGCCGCGCGGCGCTGGTGGTGGCGCGCCACGGATTGGTGCGCTTACCAGATCGTGCGCCTGGGCGTGATCATCAGCGGGCGGGCAGCCCACTACTAGCGGCAACGCCGTCAGCAAAAATAAAACGACATCGGAGCAGACATGCAAGTCATCACAGCAGATGCCGCTGCGCGGCTGGTGCAGCCTGGGTGGACGGTCGCGTGCGCCGGCTTTGTCGGCGCCGGCCACGCCGAGGCCGTCACGCATGCGCTCGAACGCCGTTTTCTGGCCACCGGCGAGCCGCGCGATCTGATGCTGGTCTACTCTGCCGGGCAGGGGGATCGCGCCACGCGCGGCGTCAACCACTTCGGCAATCCCGGCATGACGCGTTGTGTGGTCGGCGGCCATTGGCGCTCGGCCACGCGGTTGGCCGACCTGGCGCTGGCAGAGCAATGCGATGCGTTCAACCTGCCGCAGGGCGTACTCACGCATTTGTACCGCGCCATCGCGGGCGGCAAGCCTGGCGTGTTGACCAAGATCGGCCTGCACACCTTCGTCGACCCGCGCACCGAACTTGACGCGCGCTACCACGGCGGCGCCATCAACGCGCGAGCCAAGGCCGCACGCGCTGCCGGCACATCATGGGTCGAGTACGAACGCTTTCGCGGTGACGACTACCTGTTCTATCCCAGCTTCCCGCTGCATTGTGTGTTCCTGCGCGGTACGACCGCAGATCCACGCGGCAACATCAGCACGCACGAAGAGGCCTTCCACCACGAACTACTGGCCATGGCGCAGGCTGCGCGCAACTCCGGCGGCATCGTCATCGCGCAAGTCCGCCGTCTGGTCGATCGGCACGACAACCTGCAGGCGATCCATGTGCCGGGCATCCTCGTCGACTACGTGGTCGTTGCCGAGGACGAAGCCGAGCACCAGATGACCTTTGGCGAGGCGTTCAACCCCACCTATATCCGACCGTGGCAAGGTGAGGCGATCCAGTTGAAGGAAGACGCCATCGAGGCGAGCGAGGCGCTGCAAGCCAATCTGCACGGCGCACTCGACGCCCGCACGCTGGTGCAGCGCCGCGCCGTGCTGGAACTGATGGCACAGCAACCCCGCGTCGTGAACCTCGGCGTGGGCATGCCCGCCGCCGTGGGCGCGCTTGCCGAACAAGAGGGCGCGCGCGGCTTCACGCTCACGGTGGAAGCCGGCCCCATCGGCGGCACGCCGGCGGATGGGTTGAGCTTTGGCGCGTCGGCGTATCCCGAAGCGGTGGTCGACCAGCCTGCGCAGTTCGATTTCTACGAAGGCGGTGGCATCGACCTCGCCATCCTGGGCCTCGCCGAATTGGATGGCGCGGGCAACGTCAACGTGAGCCTGTTCGGCGAGGGCGGCGACACCATCGTCGCGGGCGTTGGCGGCTTCATCAATATCACGCAGAGCGCGCGTTCCATCGTGTTCATGGGCACCCTTACCGCCGGCGGTCTGCAGGTCGAAGCCGAAGACGGCAAGCTGCGCATCGTGCAGGAAGGGCGGCTCAAGAAGATCGTGCCGGCCGTGTCACATCTGACCTTTAACGGGGAGTACGCGGCGCGCTCCGGTATCCCCGTGCGCTACGTCACCGAGCGCGCCGTCTTCGAAATGCGTGACGACGGACAGGGCCGCCGCCTTACGCTGACTGAGATCGCCCCGGGTATCGATTTGCACCGCGACGTCCTCGGCCAATGTGCCGCCGAGGTTGCCGTGGCACCCGATCTGCGTGAAATGGACGCACGTATCTTTCGCCGTGGTCCCATGTGCGCAACCACCACGTCGGCCTGATTTCTGTGCGTTTTATTTACTGATGGGTAGCACTAGAAATATGTCCGGCCATGCTGCGCCGCACGTCTTTTCTGTGTGCGGCGCACACCCTGCAAAGCCTCTATCCAAAAGGCTTTGCGAGAATCAGGTTGCGGTGCGATGACATTCTTTGCGGCGCCTTCATTTAGATGGCGCTTTCTAATAAAACACTTGCCGCATAACAGGCGGCTGTAAATAATTGAACGACCGTTCGATTTTGGGCTAGAGTGTTCGCGCAGGCTGGTTTACAGTCCTGCCCGGCATGCAAAAGGCGCCCTCCAAGACGCTAATTTTCAGCATGTTGCGCCCCAGAAAAGAACGGAGAGAAATCATCATGCGTCACCCGACCGCTCGTCACGAATCGAATCACGCAGCTGCCACGCCGATGCGCAAGGGCGAGCTGACGCGTGCGGCGATTCTCGATGCCGCGCTGGAACTGGCCTCGCGCGACGGACTGGAAGGGTTGACGATCGGTGTGCTCGCGGAGCGCATGCAGATGAGCAAGAGCGGGGTGTTTGCACACTTCGGCTCGCGTGAAGATCTGCAGGTGGAAGTGGTCCGCGAATATCACAAACGGTTCGAGCAGGAAGTTTTCTACCCGAGCTTGACGGAACCGCGCGGTCTGCCGCGTCTGTGGAGCATGGTGCGCCGCTGGATGGAAAAGCGCATTCAGGAAGTGACCACAGGCTGCATCTACATCAGCGGCGCGGTGGAGTACGACGATCGTGCCGAGAGTCCGGTGCGCGACGAACTCGTCAAGAGCGTGACGATCTGGCGGGCGGCATTGACCCGCGCGATCGAGCAGGCCAAGGAAGAAGGCCACCTGCGTGCGGAAGCGGACCCGCGGTTGATGCTGTTCGAGATGTACAGCCTGGAGCTGGGGCTGCATCACGATGCGCGCTTCCTGCGGTTGCCCGACAGCGCCGAGCTGGCCATGGTGGCGCTCAACAAACTCATTCAGTCTTACCGAACCTGATGCGGCATCGCACACCTAGCGGTCGCACAGTACACACCAAGGAGTTGCAAGATGGGTCAATACACCGCACCGCTGCGTGACATGCAGTTTGTTCTCCACGAGCTTCTCGGCGTGGAGGACCACCTGAAGCAGATGCCGCAGCACGCGGAGATCGATGCCGACACCATCAATCAGGTGATCGAGGAAGCCGGCAAGTTCTGCTCCGAAGTCATCTTCCCCCTCAACCAATCCGGCGATCGCGAAGGCTGCACGTACCACGGCGATGGCGTGGTGACCGCACCGAAGGGCTTCAAAGAGGCTTATCAGCAGTACGTCGAGGCCGGCTGGCCCTCGCTGGGCTGCGACCCGGAATACGGCGGCCAGGGTCTGCCCATCCTGATCAACAACGCGCTGTACGAGATGCTGAACTCGGCCAACCAGGCCTGGACGATGTATCCCGGCCTGTCGCACGGCGCGTACGAAGCCCTGCATGCGCACGGCACCGACGAGCTCAAGCAGCGCTACCTGCCCAAGCTGGTGTCGGGCGTGTGGACCGGCACGATGTGTCTGACCGAGCCGCACTGCGGCACCGACCTCGGCATCCTGCGCACCAAGGCGGAACCGCTGGCAGATGGCTCGTATGCCATCACGGGCACGAAGATCTTCATCTCGGCAGGCGAGCACGACCTGGCTGAGAACATCATCCACCTGGTGCTGGCACGCCTGCCGGACGCACCGGGCGGCACGAAGGGCATCTCGCTGTTCGTGGTGCCGAAGTTCATTCCCGATGCCAGCGGCAACCCGGGCGAGCGCAACACCGTGAAGTGCGGCTCCATCGAACACAAGATGGGCATTCACGGCAACGCCACGTGCGTGATCAACCTCGACGGTGCGAAGGGCTGGATGGTCGGCGAGCCGAACAAGGGCCTGAACGCCATGTTCGTGATGATGAACGCCGCCCGCCTGGGTGTCGGCATGCAGAGCCTGGGCCTGACCGAAGTCGCGTATCAGAACTCGGCGGCCTACGCCAAGGAACGCCTGCAGATGCGCAGCCTGTCGGGTCCAAAGGCACCGGACAAGCCGGCTGACCCGATCATCGTGCACCCGGACGTGCGCCGCATGCTGCTGACGCAGCGCGCCTTTGCCGAAGGTGGCCGCGCATTCAGCTACTGGATCGCCCTGCAGATCGATCGCGAGCTGTCGCACTCGGATGAATCCGTGCGCAAGGACGCCGCCGACCTCGTCGCGCTGCTGACCCCGATCGCCAAGGCCTTCCTGAGCGACAACGCATTCATCTCCACCAACGAAGGCATGCAAGTCTTCGGCGGCCACGGCTACATCGCCGAGTGGGGCATGGAGCAGTACGTGCGCGATGCCCGCATCAACATGATCTACGAAGGCACGAACACCGTGCAGTCGCTGGACCTGCTGGGCCGCAAGATCCTGGGCGACATGGGCGCCAAGATGAAGAAGTTTGGCAAGCTGGTGCAGGACTTTGTCGAGGCCGAAGGCACCAACGAAGCCATGCAGGAGTTCATCAACCCGCTGGCCGACATCGGTGACAAGGTCCAGAAACTGACCATGGAAATCGGCATGAAGGCCATGGCCAACCCGGACGAAGTGGGCGCGGCTGCTGTGCCGTACCTGCGCGTGGTCGGCCACCTGGTGTTCTCGTATTTCTGGGCCCGCATGGCCAAGATCGCCCTGGAAAAGCAAGACAGCGGCGACACGTTCTACAAGGTCAAGCTGGCGACGGCACGCTTCTACTTCGCCAAGCTGCTGCCCGAAACGGCTTCGCAGATCCGCATGGCACGTGCCGGCGGTGCGACGCTGATGGCACTCGAAGCCGATCTGTTCTAAGCAAACAGCGGCACTCCCCCTCGGGGCGACGCACACAGACCGTCGCCCCGCTCGTCTCTTTCCTCTTTTCAGTTGAGGATGTCATGACCCGTACAGAACTCCCCGTCGCCCAGCCGCAAGCTGGCGCGCGCTCCAACTTCCTCGTCCGACGCGTTGCCGTCCTGGGCGCAGGCGTGATGGGCGCGCAGATTGCCGCGCACCTGATCAACGCCAAGGTTCCTGTCACGCTGTTCGATCTTCCGGCCAAGGAAGGCCCGAAGAGCGGCATCGCGCTCAAGGCGATTGAAAACCTGAAGAAGCTGTCGCCGGCGCCGCTGGGTATCAAGGACGACGCCAACCTGATCCAGGCTGCCAACTACGAAGACGACATCGAAAAGCTGCGCGCTTGCGATCTCGTCATTGAAGCGATTGCCGAGCGCATGGACTGGAAGCACGACCTGTACAAGAAGGTCGCGCCGCACATCGCGCCGCACGCGATCTTCGCGTCGAACACGTCGGGCCTGTCGATCACAGAACTGTCGGACGGTTTTGACGCCGAGCTGAAGTCGCGCTTCTGCGGCGTGCACTTCTTCAATCCGCCGCGCTACATGCACCTGGTCGAGCTGATCCCGACCGCGCACACGCGTGGCGACATCCTCGACAAGCTGGAAACGTTCCTGACCTCCGCGCTCGGCAAGGGCGTGGTGCGCGCGAAGGACACGCCCAACTTCATCGCCAACCGCGTCGGCATCTTCTCGATCCTGGCGGTGTTTGCGGAATCGGCCAAGTACGGCATTCCGTTCGACGTGGTGGATGACCTGACGGGCTCGAAGCTGGGCCGCGCCAAGTCGGCCACGTTCCGCACGGCGGATGTGGTGGGCCTGGACACCATGGCGCACGTCATCAAGACGATGCAGGACAACCTGAAGGACGACCCGTTCGCTCCGGTCTACGCCACGCCGCCCGTGCTGGCCAAGCTCGTGGAAGCGGGTGCCCTGGGCCAGAAGACCGGTGCCGGCTTCTACAAGAAGGAAGGCAAGGACATCAAGGTGCTGGACCCGCAAAGCGGCCAGTACGGCCCGAGCGGCAAGAAGGCCGACGAACTGGTCGTGCGTATCCTGAAGAAGGAACCGGCCGAGCGTCTGAAGCTGCTGCGTGAATCGACCAATCCGCAAGCGCAGTTCCTGTGGGCGGTGTTCCGCGACGTGTTCCACTACATCGCCGTGTATCTGGAGCAGATTGCGGACTCCGCGGCAGAAGTCGATCTGGCGATCCGCTGGGGCTTCGGCTGGAACAGCGGCCCGTTCGAAGACTGGCAAGAAGCCGGTTGGAAGCAAGTGGCCGAGTGGGTGAAGGAAGACATCGAAGCCGGCAAGGCGCTGTCGAACGCAGCCCTGCCGCAGTGGGTGTTCTCCGGCCCGGTGGCGGACAACGGCGGTGTGCATTCGGCACAGGGTTCGTGGTCGGCTAACCAAAACGCATTCCTGTCGCGCAGCACGCTGCCGGTGTACGGCCGCCAGGTGTTCCGCGCACCGATCAAGGGCGCGACCACAGTCAACCCGCTCACGTATGGCAAGACCATCGAAGAGACCGATGCCGTGCGCATCTGGGTGGACGATGCGGCGGGTCAGGACGACGTGCTGATCATCTCGTTCAAGAGCAAGATGAACACGATCGGACCGAGCGTCATTGACGGTCTGACGCGCGCTGTTGATTTGGCGGAAGCTGGTTACAAGGGCTTGGTGGTGTGGCAGCCGACGTCGCTCAAGCTGGGCGCGCCGGGTGGTCCGTTCTCCGCCGGTGCCAACCTGGAAGAAGCCATGCCGGCCTTCATGATGGGCGGCGCCAAGGGTATCGAGCCGTTCGTGAAGAAGTTCCAGGACGGCATGATGCGCGTGAAGTACGCCGGCGTGCCGGTCGTGTCCGCTGCGTCGGGCATCGCGCTGGGCGGCGGCTGCGAGCTGCTGTTGCACTCGGCCAAGCGTGTGGCTGCGCTGGAAACGTACATCGGTCTGGTGGAAGTGGGCGTGGGTCTGGTGCCGGCCGGTGGTGGCTTGAAGGAAGCTGCATTGGCCGCTGCCAAGGCTGCGCAGGCCGCAGGCAGCACCAACATCCTGCAGTTCCTGACCAACCGCTTCCAGGCGGCGGCCATGGCCAAGGTGTCGTCTTCCGCGCTGGACGCGCAGAAGATCGGCTACTTGCTGCCATCCGACACCATCGTCTTCAACGTGCACGAGCTGCTGCACGTGGCGCGCAACGAAGTGCGTGCGCTGTCCGATTCGGGCTACCGCGCACCGCTGCGTGCGGTGGGCATTCCGGTGGCGGGGCGTTCGGGCATCGCGACTATCAAGGCATCGCTGGTGAACATGCGTGACGGCGGCTTCATCTCGCAGCACGACTTCACGATCGCCTCGCGCATCGCCGAAGCCGTGTGCGGTGGCGACGTGGAAGCCGGTGCACTGGTGGACGAAGAGTGGCTGCTGGCGCTGGAGCGCAAGGCCTTCGTGGATCTGCTTGGCAGCGCCAAGACCCAGGAACGCATCATGGGCATGCTGCAGACCGGCAAGCCGGTGCGTAACTAATCGCCGCGACAGAGAACAGGAGTTTCATCATGACCAAGCAACTGCAAGACGCCTACATCGTCGCCGCGACGCGTTCCCCGATCGGCAAGGCACCCAAGGGCACGCTCAAGAACCTGCGCCCGGACGATCTGCTGGCGACCATCCTCAAGAGCGCTGTCGCCCAGGTGCCGAACCTGGACCCGGCGTTGATCGAAGACGCCATCGTCGGCTGCGCGATTCCCGAAGCGCAGCAGGGCCTGAACGTGGCGCGTATCGGCGCGCTGCTGGCTGGCCTGCCGAACACCGTGGGCGGCGTGACCGTCAACCGCTTCTGCGCCTCGGGCCTGACCGCCGTGGCCATGGCGGCCGACCGCATCCGCGTGGGCGAATCCGATGTGATGATCGCCGCCGGTGTCGAATCGATGAGCATGGTGCCGATGATGGGCAACTCGCCGTCGATGTCGCCGGACATCTTCACGCGCGACGAAAACATCGGTATCGCTTACGGCATGGGCCTGACCGCCGAGAAGGTCGCCCAGCAATGGAAGATCTCGCGTGAGGCGCAAGATGCCTTCTCGTTGGCTTCGCACCAGAAGGCGCTGGCCGCGCAACAAGCCGGTGAATTCAAGGACGAGATCACGCCGATCGAGATCATCGAGAAGTTCCCGAACCTGGGCACGGGCGCGATCGACCTGAAGACGCGCACGCTGTCGCTGGACGAAGGCCCGCGTGCCGATACGTCGCTCGAAGGGCTGGGCAAGCTGCGCGCCGTGTTCGCCAACAAGGGCAGCGTGACCGCTGGCAACAGCTCGCAGACGTCGGACGGCTCGGGTGCACTGATCCTGGTGTCGGAAAAGATCCTCAAGCAGTTCAACCTGGTGCCGCTGGCGCGCTTCGTGTCGTTTGCGGTGCGCGGTGTGCCGCCGGAAATCATGGGGATCGGCCCGAAGGAAGCGATTCCTGCGGCGCTGAAGGCGGGCGGCCTGACGCAAGATCAGATCGACTGGATTGAGCTGAACGAAGCGTTTGCTGCGCAGTCGCTGGCCGTGATTCAGGACCTGGGCCTGGACACCAGCAAGATCAACCCGCTGGGCGGCGCGATCGCGCTGGGCCACCCGCTGGGCGCCACGGGTGCTGTTCGTGCAGCCACCGTCGTGCACGGCCTGCGCCGTCGCAACCTGAAGTACGGCATGGTGACGATGTGCGTCGGCACCGGCATGGGCGCTGCGGGTATTTTCGAACGCATGTGACCCCACGTCAGGGGGAAGGATTAAGTTCTTCCCCCTGCTTGTAAATCGCCCGTCTCACCACGCATGATTGCGCAGGCGCGCAGAGCACTATAAAACAAGCGCGCCGAAGAATGCGGCCCACGCCAGTGGGCACGCGATAGAAGCGGAGCCCTGATTCCGCGACAGAGGAGACACACCACCGGGTCACCGGCGGTGCACCAAGAGGAGGGTGCGATGGGCGACACGATTGTGTTGACCGACGCGGCGTGCGATATGCCGCGTTCGATGATCGATCAACTGGGTTTGGGCGTGGTGCCTTTCCGCATTCGTGCGGGCGAGCAGTTTGTGGAAGATCGCCGCGACGAGGCGGCGCTGCCGCAGCTCTATCGCAAATACCTCGTCGACAAGCAAGACCACTACGCCGAATCGATCCCGCTGCTGGAGCGTGAGATTGAAGACTTCCTCCTCAAGCACGTGGTCACGCAGCACGACCGCGCATTGCTGTTGACGATCGCCAGCTCACGCAGCCATTTCTACAGCCATGCCACCGGTGCGGTGGTGGGCACCACGGCCAAGAGCTTCAAGCCGCGCAAGGACGCCGGCCGCTCGGGCCTGTTCGAACTGACGGTGGTGGACACCGGCGCCATCGGCCCCGGCCAGGCGCTGATGGTGCACGAGGCCGCGCGCATGCTGCGCGAAGGCGCCGAGGTGCGCGACGTGGTCAACGTGGTCGAGAACCGCCTGCGCGATGCCTCGCACGTCTACCTCGTGCCCGACGAACTGCTGTACATGTACACGCGCGCCAAGCAGAAGGGCGAGAAGAGCATCACCTGGGGCCGCTACATGATGGGCACGGCGTTCAATGTGCGCCCGCTCATCCACATGCACCGTGGCGAGACCGAAGCCATCGCCAAGGTGCGCGGCTCTGACGAAGGGATTCGCCGCCTGTTGGCGCATACCGAAACCATGATCGCCGAAGAGCGTCTGGCCACACCCGTGGTGGCGATCACGTATTCCGGTTCGCTCGACAACGTGCGCCGCATGGAGCCGGTGCAAGCGTTGATGCGAACCGCACAGGACCACGGAGTGGAAGTGCTGCTCGCGCCGATGAGCCTGACCGTGGCGTTGAACGTGGGGGCCAACGCGTTCTCCGTCGGTTATCTATCTGATTCCCCTGTGCCAATTTAGTCGCGCACGGGCTCTTATCCCTGGAGTTTTCATGTCGATTCGTACCGAGACCGCAGACGGCGTCCTGACCCTCACCTTCGACCGTCTGGACCGCAAGAACGCCATCACTGCCGCGATGTACCAGACGCTGGCGGATGCCTTGGTGGCTGCCGAGACCGATCCCGCCATCCGCGTGATCGTGCTGGCGGGCCATGAGAGCGTCTTCACGGCCGGCAACGATCTCGAAGACTTCATGAAGAATCCGCCCAAAGACGAGAACGCCCCCGTGCACCAGTTCCTCAAGGCGATCAGCACGGCAACCAAGCCGCTGATTGCCTCCGTGAGCGGCGCAGCCGTGGGCGTGGGAACGACCATGCTGCTGCATTGCGACCTCGTGTACGCGTCGGAGACGGCCAAGCTGTCGATGCCGTTCGCGCAACTTGGCCTGTGCCCGGAAGCGGCATCGAGCCTGCTGCTGCCGCAACTGGCGGGCTACCACCGCGCGGCGGACAAGCTGCTCTTCGGCGAGCCGTTCGATGCGAACGAGGCGCGTGAGCTCGGCCTAGTCAACCGCGTGCTGCCGGCCGGCGAACTGGATGCCTTTGTGCGCACGCAGGCGCGCAAGCTGACGCTGCTGCCGCCCGCTTCGCTGCGCGCCACCAAGCGGCTGATGAAGGAAGGTGCCATGCCGCAGATCGCCGCGCGCATGTCGCTGGAAGGCAAACAATTTGGCGAGATGCTGCGTGCGCCCGAAGCGCGTGAGGCGTTCACTGCGTTCTTCGAGAAGCGCCGTCCGGATTTCTCCAAGTTCAACTGAGCATGTCTCTCGAGCAAAAGAAAACCCGGCGTAGGCCGGGTTTTTTGTTGGGCGTGACGTTTCAGACCGCCGGCAACACGCGTGGCTTGCGGCTGTCGTCGGTGGCGACGTAGGTGAGCGTGGCTTCCGTGACTTTGACGGTGGCATGGTGGCCATCGCTGCCCATGCGCTGCGCATAGACCTCCACATCCACGGTGATGGAGGTGCGGCCCGTCTTGACCACGCTCGCGTAGAAGCTCACCAAATCGCCCACATACACGGGCTGCTTGAAGACGAACGAGTTGACCGCGATCGTCGCGACGCGCCCATTGGCGCGCAATGCCGCCGGAATCGACCCCGCAATATCCACCTGCGACATGATCCAGCCGCCGAACACATCGCCGTGCACGTTGGCATCGGACGGCATCGGCATCACACGCACGGCAGGTTGCTTGTCGGCGGGCAGCGTGACGGTTTCAGGGGTGGCTTGGGTATCGGACATGATGATGCGGGGCAACATGGAAGCGGGGCGGGCACCGCCGGATTGGACGCACGGCGCGCCAGGGTGATCGGTGGGAGAATACACAATCCGCCAATTTATTGCACCGCCACATGCGCCGCTTCCCCGCCTCTTCCGAACCGCCTCCGCCAGGGGGAAACCGTGGCGATTGGCGCACCATCAAGAGTCTGCTGCCGTACCTCCTGGCGTACAAATGGCGCGTGGCGCTGGCGCTGTCCTTCCTGATCGCTGCCAAGGTCGCCAACCTGGGTGTGCCGATGGTCATGAAGCGGCTGATCGATTCGATGAACGTGTCGCCCAGCGACCCGCGCGCGCTACTGGTCGTGCCGGTGAGCATCATCGTGGGGTATGGGCTGCTGCGGCTGTCGACGTCGCTGTTTTCCGAGCTGCGTGAAATCCTGTTCTCCAAGGTGACGGAGAGTTCGGTGCGCACGCTCGCGCTGCAGGTCTTCCGGCATCTGCATGCGCTGTCGCTGCGCTTTCACCTGGAGCGCCAGACTGGCGGCATGAGCCGCGACATCGAGCGCGGCACGCGCGGCATTCAATCGCTGATCTCGTATTCGCTGTACAGCATCCTGCCAACGCTGGTGGAAGTGGGCCTCGTCATCACGTACTTCTTCGTGAAATACGACGTGTGGTTTGCGCTCATCACGTTCTGCGCGCTGGTGGCGTACATCGTCTTTACCGTCACGGTGACGAACTGGCGCACCAACTTCCGCCGCAAGATGAATGAGTTGGACTCCCGCGCCAACCAGAAGGCGATCGATTCGCTGCTGAACTTCGAGACTGTCAAGTACTTCGGCAACGAAGAATACGAAGCGCGCCGCTACGACGAGAACCTGCTGAAGTACCGCGCTGCCGCCATCCGCTCGCAGAATTCGCTGTCGGTACTGAACTTTGGCCAGCAGTTCATCGTGGCCACCGCGCTGATCCTGATCCTGTATCGCGCCACCCAAGGCGTGGCCGCCGGGCACATGACGCTGGGCGATCTGGTGCTGGTCAACACGCTGATGCTGCAGATCTACATTCCGCTCAATTTCCTGGGCGTGATCTACCGCGAGCTGAAGCAGGCCGTGACCGACATGGACCGCATGTTTACCCTGCTGCAGACGAATCGCGAGGTGGCCGACAAGCCGGATGCGCAGCCGCTGGCCGTGCACGCTGGTGAAGTCCGCTTCGCGCATGTGGACTTCAGCTACGAAGCCAAGCGCCAGATCCTGTTCGATGTCGACTTCACCATTCCGGCCGGTACGACCACGGCTGTGGTGGGCCAGAGCGGCTCGGGCAAGTTGACGCTCGCGCGGCTGCTGTTCCGCTTCTACGACGTCAAGTCGGGTGCCATTCAAATCGACGGCCAGGATTTGCGCGACGTTACGCAATCCAGCGTGCGTGCCGCCATCGGCATCGTTCCGCAAGACACGGTGCTCTTCAACGACAGCATCTACTACAACATCGCCTACGGCCGCCCCGACGCCACGCGCGAAGAAGTCATCGAAGCCGCCCGCGCCGCGCAGATTCACCACTTTGTCGAATCGCTGCCCGATGGATACGACACGCAGGTCGGCGAGCGCGGGCTGAAGCTCTCCGGCGGCGAGAAGCAGCGCGTGGCCATTGCGCGCACGCTGCTCAAGCGTCCGCCGATCCTCGTGTTTGACGAGGCGACCTCCGCGCTGGACTCGCGCACCGAGCACGCCATCCAGGAAGAACTGATGAGCCTGGCGCAGAACCACACCACGCTGGTGATTGCGCATCGGTTGTTGACCATCGTACGCGCGCACCAGATTCTGGTGATGGAGCACGGTCGCATCATTGAGCGCGGCACGCATGAATCGCTGCTGCGTGCCGATGGGCGTTACGCGCAGATGTGGCGCATGCAGGCGCGCGAACCTGAGCGCGTTGCCGAAGACGCCGAAAACACAGAGAACGCATAAGCAGGTTGGGGAAGAGGGAACGCGATGGAACTCAAATGGCTGGAAGACTTCATCAGCCTAGCCGAAACGCGCAGCTTTTCGCGCTCGGCCGAATTGCGGCACGTGACGCAGCCGGCGTTTTCGCGCCGTATCCAATCACTCGAGGCGTGGCTCGGCAATGAGCTGATCGACCGGTCGAGCTACCCGACGCGGCTCACGCCCGCCGGCGAGGTCTTCTACGAACAGGCGCTGGCGATGCTCGCGCAGGTGAGCGAAACGCGCGCGCTGATGCGCGGTCAGCGCCCGGCCAGTGCCTCGACGATCGACTTTGCGGTACCGCATACGCTGTCGCTCACGTTCTTTCCGGGCTGGCTTGCGCAGGTGGAAGAGAAGGTCGGCAAGCTGCAGTGCCGCCTGCGCGCGCTGAACGTGCACGATGCGGTGATGACGCTGGTGGAAGGCGGTTGCGATCTCGTCATGGTCTATCACCATGCGCGCCAGATGATCCAGCTCGACCCGACGCGCTACGACATGCTGGTGCTGGGCACGGAGCGGCTGTCGCCGTTTTCCAAGCCCGATGCCAGCGGCCGGCCGATCTACCGGCTGGCACCGGCTGCGCGCAAACCGATTGCCTACCTCAGCTACACGCCCAACGCCTTTCTGGGGCGCATGGTCGACGTGCTGCTGGAGAACTCGCCGGTGGCGCCGCTGCTCGACAAATGCTACGAGACCGACATGGCCGAGGCGCTCAAGGTGATGGCGCTGGCGGGCCACGGCGTGGCCTTCCTGCCAGAAAGCGCGGTACGCGACGAGGTCGCCGCCGGGCGGCTGGTGCGCGCCGAAGGCAAGGGCGGTGGCACGTTATCCATCGAAATGGAAATCCGGCTCTACCGCGAGCACCCGCAGAACGGCGCCCCCGATCGGCGCCACCCTCAATCCAAGCGCAAACGGGAGTTGATCGACACGCTGTGGAGCGCGCTGGGCGGCTAAGGGGAGGATCTAAGGGGAGCAGCTTTCCTCATGATGGTTATGCGCCATATGCATAACCCGATGTAAAAACGGCATTGGATTTCGTTCTGGGCGGTCCCTAAGCTGGCGGGCATTTTGTGGGACCGCAGTTCCCAAACCAGGGGCCTTACCAAGGTTCAAAAGAGGAAGACAACCATGTCCAATGTCGCATCTCCGTCGACACTCCAGCATTCCATCCCGTCCTATCTGCCGGCCGACAACCTCGGTCCGTGGGGCATCTATCTGCAGCAGGTCGACCGGGTCACCCCCTACCTCGGTTCGCTCGCACGCTGGGTTGAAACGCTCAAGCGCCCGAAGCGCGCGCTGATCGTCGACGTGCCCATCCAGATGGATGACGGCCGCATCGCCCACTTCGAGGGCTATCGCGTGCAGCACAACACGTCGCGCGGCCCGGGCAAGGGTGGCGTGCGTTTCCACCAGGACGTGACGCTGTCGGAAGTGATGGCGCTGTCGGCATGGATGTCGGTGAAGAACGCGGCCGTGAACGTGCCGTACGGCGGTGCGAAGGGCGGTATCCGCGTCGACCCGCGCAAGCTGTCTTCCGGTGAACTCGAGCGCCTGACCCGCCGCTACACCAGCGAGATCGGCATCATCATCGGCCCGAACAAGGACATCCCGGCACCGGACGTGAACACCAACGCGCAGATCATGGCGTGGATGATGGACACGTACTCCATGAACGAAGGCGCCACCGCCACCGGCGTGGTGACCGGCAAGCCGATCGCCCTGGGCGGCAGCCTGGGCCGTCGTGAGGCGACGGGCCGCGGCGTGTTCGTGGTCGGCAGCGAAGCCGCACGCAACCTCGGTGTCGACGTCAAGGGCGCACGCATCGTGGTGCAGGGCTTCGGCAACGTCGGTAGCGTGGCCGCCAAGCTGTTCCATGACGCCGGCGCGAAGGTCATCGCCGTGCAGGATCACAAGGGCATCGTGTTCAACGGCAACGGCCTGGATGTCGACGCGCTGATCATGCACGTTGACCACAACGGCAGCGTGGCCGGCTTTGCCGCCGAGACCGTCTCGCAAGACGATTTCTGGGCGCTGGACTGCGAATTCCTGATCCCGGCTGCGCTGGAAGGCCAGATCACCGCCAAGAACGCGCCCCATATCAAGGCAAAGATTGTCGTCGAAGGTGCAAACGGCCCCACGACGCCTGAGGCGGACGACATCCTGCGCGACAAGGGCATCCTGGTCTGCCCGGACGTGATCGCCAACGCCGGCGGCGTGACGGTCAGCTATTTCGAGTGGGTGCAGGATTTCTCGAGCTTCTTCTGGACCGAAGACGAGATCAACCAGCGCCTGGTACGGATCATGCAAGACGCGTTCCGCGCCATCTGGCAGGTGGCTCAGGACAACAAGGTTACTCTGCGTACGGCGGCGTTCATCATCGCCTGCACGCGGATTCTGCAGGCCCGCCAAGAGCGCGGTCTGTACCCCTGATCGGCGACGCGCTGATCAATACCGGTGCGGTGCTCCAACAGGGCGCTGCTCCGGTCTATCGCGTCGCCGCCGATCAGGCGGCCATGCGCGACGGTTGAAGAAAGCCGGTGTTCATGGGGCCAACCATAGCGTCCCGGGACACTGCACCATCAGAAGGGCGGCGGCATCGATGATGTCGTCGCCCTTCGTCTATTCTCCAGTTGGGTTCGTGTAAGCGACAGAGAGCGCACATCGGGCAGACGATTCTCCCTTTGGTTTTCCTGAGTAGTTGGCGGCCACCCGCTCAAGCGATCGCACTTGCGTGCCGATCGTGCAGAGTCGGTCGGTAAAAGGCGGCTGCGTGACATTTCCGGTTTTCCGGAAAGGCGCGATGCAAGCTGTCCGATAGCTCGGAATGCAGGGTTGCGGCAAGGCCGTGCCCAAGGGAAAAAACGCCGTTCGATTCAACGATGTAGTGGCAACACCAATACTGTCGCTATATGTTTTTTGGTACAGTCCCGTCTTTCTCTTTCATGGTCAAAAGGAGACTTTCATGAACCTCGCCAAGCTGGCAACTGTGCTTGCTGCCGTTGGTGTCGCTGTGGGTACATTCGGCGGCGCTGCGCACGCAGAAGAGCTGACTGGTACGCTGAAGAAGATCAAAGATACCGGCACCATCACGCTGGGCGTACGCGATTCGTCGATTCCGTTCAGCTACAACGTCGGCGGTGTCCGCACGATCGGCTATTCGTACGACGTTGCCACCAAGATCGCTGAGGACGTGAAGAAGCAACTCGGCCTGAAAGATCTGAAGATCAACGAGATCCCGGTCACTTCGCAGAACCGCATCACGCTGCTGCAGAACGGCACCATCGACCTGGAGTGCGGCTCGACCACGAACAACCTCGAGCGCCAGAAGCAGGTGTCGTTCACGGACACCATCTTCATCATCGGCACGCGCATCATGGTGAAGAAGGATTCGGGCATCAAGGATTGGGCTGACCTGAAGGGCAAGAACGTCGTGACGACGGCCGGCACGACGTCCGAACGCCTGCTGCGCAAGATGAACGATGACAAGCAGCTGGGCATGAATATCATCAGCACGAAGGACCATGGCCAGTCGTTCCTGACGCTGGAATCGGGCCGCGCTGTTGCCTTCATGATGGACGACGCGCTGCTGTACGGCGAGCGCGCCAAGGCCAAGAACCCGAACGACTGGGTGGTCGTGGCCAAGCCGCAATCGCGCGAAGCCTACGGTTGTATGGTCCGCAAGGATGACAAGCCGTTCAAGGCCCTGGCCGACAAGACCATCGCCGGCATGATGAAGGACGGCACGATCAACGCCGAGTACAAGAAGTGGTTTGAGACCCCGGTTCCGCCCAAGGGCGTGAACATGGAGTTCCCGCTGTCGGACGACATGAAGGCGCTGATCAAGAGCCCGAACGACAAGGCTCTTGACTGATCGGCTCCCTCAACGGGCCTGAAAGAAGCGTCATCGAAACGGAAGGCAAAGACCGGTCAACAGGTCATCACCCTTCCGTTTCTTTTTAGGAGTCTGTTCCCGTCCGTAGCGATTGGCCCGACGTTGGCCTGGGAAGCTCGCCGCACACCGCGTGTGGCGCGCATCGCAGGCCAAGATCAGGGCGCGCAGCAGGAGGGGGCAGGCGCAGAGGGGAACCATCATGAATTACCACTGGAACTGGGGTGTCTTCTTTACGGAAGCCGCCCAGAATCAGACTTATCTCGACTGGCTGTTGTCGGGCTTGAAGACCACCGTTGTGCTCGGTCTTTCCGCCTGGATCATCGCGCTGGTCATCGGCTCCGTGCTCGGCGTGCTCCGCACCGTGCCGAACAAGTGGCTGTCGGGCTTTGCCGCAGCGTATGTGGAACTGTTCCGCAACATTCCGCTGATCGTGCAGCTCTTCATCTGGTACTTCGTCATGCCCGAACTCGTGCCGGGCGGCGACTACATCAAGCAGATGAACCCCGCCACGGCGATGTTCCTGTGCGCGATGCTGTGTCTCGGTACCTTTACCGCGGCGCGTGTGTGCGAGCAGGTGCGCTCGGGGATCAATTCGCTGCCGCGCGGCCAACGCAATGCTGGTCTGGCCATGGGCTTCACGCTGGCGCAGACGTATCGCTACGTGATGCTGCCGATGTCGTTCCGCATCATCGTGCCGCCACTCACCTCGGAATTCCTGAACATCTTCAAGAACTCCGCCGTGGCATCGACCATCGGTTTGCTCGAGCTTGCCGCGCAAGGCCGCCAACTGGTGGACTACACCGCGCAGCCGTACGAATCGTTCATCGCCGTGACGCTGATGTACATGCTGATCAACCTGACCGTCATGGGCCTGATGCGCTGGGTGGAAGCACGTTCCCGGCTGCCTGGCTTCATCGGCGGCAAGTAATCGAGGCGAGGACACTTCATGGCTTATCACTTCGATTTCTCATCCGTCAACGCCGACAACATGCGCGTGCTCGGCGAGGGGATGCTCCTCTCGCTGGAGATCACGGGCACGGCCATTCTGGTCGGCATCGTCTGGGGCACACTGCTGGCGATGATGCGCCTGTCGGGCATCAAGCCGCTGCAGTGGTTCGGGCAGGCGTATGTGAACCTCTTCCGCTCCATCCCGCTGGTGATGGTGCTGCTGTGGTTCTTCCTGATCGTGCCGCAGGTGCTGCAGAAGATCTTCAACCTGTCGCCGGCCACCGACATGCGCATGACGTCCGCGCTGGTCGCCTTCGCGCTGTTCGAAGCGGCGTACTACTCGGAGATCATCCGCGCCGGTATCCAGAGCGTGTCGCGCGGGCAGATGTTCGCGGCCTATGCGATGGGCATGACGTACGGCCAGGCCATGCGCCTGGTGATCCTGCCGCAGGCGTTCCGCAACATGATTCCGCTGCTGCTCACCCAGGCGATCGTCCTGTTCCAGGATACATCGCTGGTGTACGTGAGCGCGCTGTCGGACTTCTTTACGCAGGCATACAACATCGGTGAGCGCGACGGCCGTATTGTCGAACTGCTGCTGTTTGCCGGCTTGTGCTATTTCGTGATCTGCTTCGGCGCCTCCGTGCTGGTGAAGCGACTTCAGAAGAAGGTGACCCAATGATCGAGATCAAGAACGTTTCCAAGTGGTATGGCGCCTTCCAAGTGCTGACCGATTGCACCACCAGCGTGAAGAAGAGCGAGGTGGTGGTGGTGTGCGGCCCGTCGGGTTCGGGCAAGTCCACGCTCATCAAGACCGTCAACGCGCTGGAGCCGTTCCAGAAGGGCGAGATCCTGGTTGATGGCACCTCGGTGGGCGGCCAGGGCACCAACCTGCCGAAGCTGCGTTCGCGCGTGGGTATGGTGTTCCAGAACTTCGAGCTGTTCCCGCACCTGTCGATTACCGAAAACCTGACGATCGCGCAGCAGAAGGTGCTGGGCCGCTCCAAGGAAGAGGCGATGGCCAAGGGCCTGAAGTATCTGGATCGCGTGGGTTTGAAGGCGCACGCTGCCAAGTACCCGGGCCAGCTGTCGGGCGGTCAGCAGCAGCGCGTGGCGATTGCCCGTGCGCTGTCGATGGACCCGATCTGCATGCTGTTCGACGAGCCGACCTCCGCGCTGGACCCGGAAATGGTCAACGAAGTGCTCGACGTGATGGTGGAGCTGGCCAAGGAAGGTATGACCATGATGTGCGTGACCCACGAAATGGGTTTCGCCCGCAAGGTTGCCAATCGCGTGATCTTCATGGACCAGGGTCGCATTGTTGAAGACTGCGAGAAGGAAGAGTTCTTCGGCAACATCGACGCTCGCTCCGATCGCGCCAAGCAATTCCTGTCGAAGATCCTGTCGCATTAAAAGCAGGTCTCCGGCAAAAGAAAAGCCGCTCTCAGGAGCGGCTTTTTGTTGGGCGACGATCGTGTCAGGTGCAGGCTGTATTGGCTGCGTTGGCGATCTGTACCGCTTCCGGAATCGGCACCTTGGTTGCCATGGTGGCCTGGCCCGATTCGAACATCAGCAGTTCGCCCGGCACGAATTGCGTCCAGACCTCGTTGTCGGTGAGCGGCGCGGTGGCGATCACGGCCACGCGGTCGGCGGGCGTGGTGTATTTGGCGAAGTCGATCGTCATGTCGGCGTCAATCAAATGCGCCGTCGAGAATGGCCATTGCCGCACGATGTAGTACAGCCGCGTCGAGCAATGCGCGAACTGCGCCTGCCCGTTGCACAGCAGGAAGTTGAACACGCCGTAGCGCGTGATTTCCTTGGTGATGTCCGACAGCGCGTAGAACAGCTCGTTGAGCGGCGGCTGCGACCCCGGAAACCGTTTGCGCAACGACTGCATGATGTAGCAGAAGGCAAGTTCGCTGTCGGTATCGCCCACCGGCTGGTAGACGCCCGATAGGAACGGCGAGAAGTTCTTCAGATCGCCGTTGTGCGCAAAGATCCAGTGCCGGCCCCACAGCTCGCGCATGAATGGGTGGCAGTTTTCCAGCCGCACCGTGCCCTGCGTGGCCTTGCGGATGTGCGAGATAACGTTCTTCGACTTGATCGGGTAGCGCTTGACCAGTTCGGCCACCGGCGAGGTGCCGGCTGACTGGTTGTCGATGAAGAGGCGGCAGGCCTTGTCTTCGAAGAAGGCGACGCCGAAGCCGTCGGCATGGTGGTCGGTCACGCCACCGCGCGCGGCGAACCCGGTGAACGAGAACGTCACATCGGTCGGTTCGGCGCAGTTCATGCCCAGCAGCTGGCACATGGTGGGGGAAAAGTCGGATGCAATAAAATAGTCATTATCCTGCCGGCCGCGGGGGGTGCCAAGCGACTTGGCGTTCTCGGCGCCGGCTGAGCCGCCCGTCGTTGCGCTCAAGCCGCATCCCGCCAGAATTGGCATCAAACGAGTATCCCCGTTCGCTCAACCTCGCCTAACTGGACGTCACCCCATGAAGCTTGATCGTGCCGCCGCCCGAGCCCTTTTGCTGGAGAGCTACGCTGCGGCCGTGAGCGCGGCTGACCCGCTGAAGATCGTCGCCGGCTTTCTCCCGCCGCCGCATGCTGGCGGCAAGACGCTGGTGGTCGGCGCCGGCAAGGCGGCGGCGTCGATGGCGCTGGCGGTCGAGCAGGCCTATGCCGGCTGCGCGCAGATCGAAGGGCTGGTCGTCACGCGCTATGCACATGGCTTGCCGACCGAGCACATCCGCGTCATCGAAGCCGGCCACCCGGTGCCCGATGAAACTGGTGAACAGGCCGCGCAGGAAATCCTCGAGCGCGTCTCGGCCCTCACTGAGAACGACCACCTCATCGTGCTGGTCTCGGGCGGCGGTTCGAGCTTGCTGTCATTGCCCGCCGAGGGCATCCCGATGGCGGATCTGAAGGCGGTGACGCGCGAACTGCTCCGCTGCGGCGCGCCGATCACCGACATGAACATCGTGCGCAAGCATCTGTCGCGCATCCAGGGCGGGCGTCTGGCAGCCGCATCACGCGCACTGGTCACGACGCTCATCGTTTCCGACGTGGCTGGCGACGATCCAAGCGCCATCGCCAGCGGCCCGACCGTGCCAGATCCGAGTACCTATGCCGACGCGCTCGCCGTCCTCAAGCGCTGGGGCGCGCAGATGCCCGATACCGTGCGCGCCCATCTCGAGCGCGGCGCACACGGCGAGATTGCCGAAACGCCCAAGCCCGGTGATGCCTGTTTCGTGCGCGTCACCAATCACGTCATCGCCACCGCGCAGCACAGTCTGCAAGCTGGCGCGCAGGTGTTCGCGGCGCGGGGCATCCGCGCGGCCATCCTGGGCGATACCGTGACCGGCGAGGCGCGCGAGGTCGCCCAGGTGTATGGCGCCCTGGCGCGGCAGATTCGTCAGCACGGCACGCCGTTCGCCGCGCCGGTCGCGCTCATCTCCGGCGGCGAATGCACGGTAACGATCCCGGCGGGCCTGACCGGCGGCCGCGGCGGGCGCTGTGCGGAGTTCCTGCTGTCCCTCGGCGTCACGCTCGAAGACATGGACAACGTCTACGCGCTCGCTGCCGATACAGACGGCATCGACGGATCGGAGGACAATGCGGGCGCGCTGCTCGACCCTGCGTCCATTGCCCGTGCCGCCGCCAAGGGTGTCACCGCCCGTGCTGCGTTGGACGCACACGATGCCTACGGTTTCTTCGCCGCCGCCGATGACCTGATCGTCACCGGCCCGACGCGCACCAACGTCAACGATTACCGCGTCATCCTCATTCTTTGAATCTGCATTCCGCATCTGAAGGCTGCACCTCCATGACCGACACTCTCACAATCGTCCGCCCCGATGACTGGCACCTGCACCTGCGCGATGGCGACGCGCTCGCCGACGTGGTGGGCGATACCGCGCGCCAGTTCGGCCGGGCGATCATCATGCCGAACCTCAAGCCGCCGGTGACCACCACCACGCAGGCGCGCGCCTACCGCGACCGCATTCTCGCCGCGCTGCCTGCCGGCACGCAGTTCGAGCCGCTGATGACGCTGTACCTGACCGACAACACGTCGCCCGAGGTGATCCGCGAGGCCAAGGCCAGCGGTTTCATCCACGGCGTGAAGCTGTATCCGGCCGGCGCCACGACCAACAGCGATGCGGGCGTCACGGACCTGCGCCGCTGCACCAAGACGCTCGAATCGATGCAGGAAGTCGGCATGCCGCTGCTGGTGCACGGTGAGGTGACCGACCCGACCGTCAACATCTTCGACCGCGAAGCCGTCTTCATTGACACCGTGATGCTGCCGCTGCGCCGCGACTTCCCCGCGCTGAAGGTCGTGTTCGAGCACATCACCACCAAGCACGCCGCTGAATACGTGCGCGATGCGGAAGGGCCCGTCGGCGCGACCATCACCGCGCATCACCTGCTGTACAACCGCAACGCGCTGCTTGTTGGCGGCATCCGCCCGCACTACTACTGCCTGCCGGTGCTCAAGCGGGAGACGCACCGCCTAGCGCTGGTGGCGGCCGCAACGTCGGGCCACCCGCGCTTCTTCCTCGGCACCGACAGCGCACCGCATGCCAAGGGCATGAAGGAACACGCGTGCGGTTGCGCCGGCTGCTACACCGCGCTGCACGCCATGGAGCTGTACGCCGAGGCCTTTGAAGACGCCAACGCGCTCGACAAGCTCGAAGGCTTTGCCAGCCTGAACGGCCCCGATTTCTACGGCCTGCCGCGCAACGCCGGGACGCTCACGCTCACCCGCTCGCAATGGCAGTTGCCCGCCGAAGTGCCGTTCGGCGAGCAGACGCTGGTGCCGTTGCGCGGCGGTGAAATGCTGCGCTGGAAGTCGGTCTGAGTTGCTGGTCGATGACCTGGGTGCGATCGACTGGACCCATCCGGCGTTCGCACCGCTTGCACCAATCGGCACGCCCATCGCAGACGCGATTGCGCGCGGCGCCGATGTCCGGGATGCCCTGAACGCGCATCCCGCCGCGCAGGCGATCTGCACATCCGGCGGTCATGCCTTGCGCTTCATCCCGCAAAGCGCGTTGCCTACCGGCACGGCCTACGAAGCGCACATCGCCGCAACCGGCGAAGTCCCCACGCGCGACAACCTTCACGACTTCTTCAACGCCCTGATTTGGCTGCACTGGCCCCGCGCCAAGGCGGCGCTTAACGCGCGTCAGGCGTGGGCGATCTCGCAAGCGGGAATCGGCGCGGCGCGCGGCACCGTCCGTGATGCCGCCACGCTGTTCGACGAGAACGCGCTCATCTTCCTACACACCGACGACGCGCCCGAACGCTGCCTGACCGGTTTCGATTGGCGGGGTTTGTTTGTCCAGGGCAGGGCAACATGGGGTGCGTCGTGCATCGTTTTGCCATTCGGCCATGCCTTGCTGGAAAAGCTGGTCGCGCCGTACAAGTCGATCACCGCGCATGCGTGGCCTGTGAGCGTGTCTGCGTTGCCGGCGGATCGGGTCTCGCTCGACACTGTTCTGGCGGACACCCTGCTCAACACCGAACTGACGCCCCGCGATTTCCGCCCGCTGCCCGTCATGGGCATCCCGGGCTGGTGCGATGCCAATGAAGATGCCGGCTTCTATCTAGATACGACTGTCTTCCGCCCGGGCCGCCGGCGGGTTATCCCTGAATAGTGCTAGACTCGCGCCTCGCGAAGCGGACCAGACAACCGCTGCTTGCGCCGCCTCGTGTGAGCGCAAGGGGAGGAAAGTCCGGACTCCATAGAGCAGGGTGATGGCTAACGACCATCCACGGTGACGTGCGGAATAGGGCCACAGAGACGAGTCTTCGCCCCGGCTTCGGTCAGGGCGAAGGGTGAAACGCGGTAACCTCCACCCGGAGCAATCCCAAGTAAGCAGGCGATGAAGCGGCTCGCTGAGTCTGCGGGTAGGGAGCTTGAGCCGGCTGGCAACAGCCGGTCTAGAGGAATGGTTGTCACGCCGCTGGTTTCGGCCATGCGGCGCACAGAATCCGGCTTATCGGTCCGCTTCGCTTCTTATTCCGATGCCGTCGGCTGCGTGGCCAAGTCCACCAGCTCCAGCGAGTGCGTGATCTCGGCCGTCTTGGCCAGCATGATCGACGCCGAGCAGTACTTCTCGTGCGACAGCTGGACCGCACGTTCTACCGTTTCCCGTTTCAGATTGCGCCCCGTCACCGTAAAGGTGAAATGGATGCGCGTGAAGACCTTCGGATCGGTATCGGCGCGGTCGGCGTGCAGCTTGACGCTGCAACCCTGCACATCCACGCGGCCGCGCTTGAGGATCAGCACCACGTCATAGGCGGTGCAGCCGCCGGTGCCCAGCAGCACCATTTCCATCGGGCGCGGAGCAAGGTTGCGGCCACCGCCATCCGGTGCGCCATCCATTGTGACGAGATGTCCACTGCCGGTTTCCGCCAAAAAGGCCATGCCGTCCGGCCCGGTCCAGGTGACTGTGCAATCCATGTCCAATCCTTGAGCAGAAGTCGGCCAGCGCCGACGAAAAGCCACATTGTAGCTATCCGGGCGAAACCCGGCTGCGGGCCCTAGGGTGATCTCGTGTTGACACGGACATTCATGCGGGAAGGTGCAACCCGCCTTCTTTGCACCGGAATTGGGCTTGGATTCGAAGAAATTCTCTAGCGGGCAACCTCATTCACGAAGCTGAATTTCCCTAAGTCATTGATTATTAAAAGATTGCTGAGATTCGGTGTGCGTCTGCATGCTTTCCGCATTACGAAATGCAATTTCGTAGTGCAAATTACCTTGCGTGTGCCCCAGAAATGGGTATAATTTGCACCATTGGATCGGCTGACGCGGTGCAACCCACCAAGTCAACGGTCAGCAGGTGTCTCCTCCACCCTCCTCCTTTGGTGGATTCAAACCCAAGCTCAATAGCTTGGGTTTTTTTTCGTCCCTACAGTCGGAGCGCGCCTTTTTCCTTGTGTCAAGGGCTGCTTGCGGGGTACAATCGAAATCTTTTCCGGATTGCCCGCGGAAAAACAGGCAGCAAAAGACGATCCGTTCGTGAGCAGTCAACGCACGATACGGGTCCACTCGGGCACTGACTCAATATTTGGAAAAATCATGAAGACCTTTTCCGCAAAGCCCCATGAGGTGAAGCGCGATTGGTTCGTGATTGACGCGACGGACAAGGTCCTCGGGCGTGTCGCCAGCGAAGTGGCACACCGACTGCGCGGCAAGCACAAGCCTGAATTCACTCCGCACGTCGACACGGGCGATTTCATCATCGTCATCAACGCAGCCAAGCTGCGCGTGACGGGCGCCAAGACGACCGACAAGAAGTACTATCGCCACTCGGGCTACCCGGGCGGTATCTACGAAACGACGTTTGGCAAGATGCAGCAGCGTTTCCCGGGCCGTGCCCTGGAAAAGGCTGTGAAGGGCATGCTGCCGAAGGGTCCGCTGGGCTACGCGATGATCAAGAAGCTGAAGGTTTACGCCGAAGGCACGCATCCGCACGAAGCACAGCAGCCGAAAGCGCTGGAAATCTAAGGGGCCACATCCATGATCGGTAACTGGAACTATGGCACCGGCCGCCGCAAGAGCGCTGTGGCACGTGTCTTCATCAAGTCCGGCAAGGGCGACATCATCGTCAACGGCAAGGCCATCAACGAGTACTTCGCTCGTGAAACCTCGCTGATGATCGTGCGTCAGCCGCTGGAGCTGACCAACCACGCAGCTACGTTCGACATCAAAGTCAACGTGGTCGGCGGCGGTGAAACCGGCCAAGCCGGTGCTGTGCGTCACGGCATCACCCGCGCCCTGATCGATTACGATGCAACGCTGAAGCCCGCCCTGTCGAAGGCCGGTCTGGTGACGCGTGATGCACGTGAAGTCGAGCGTAAGAAGGTTGGTCTGCGCAAGGCCCGCCGCGCCAAGCAGTTCTCGAAGCGTTAATCCGCTTCCTGCTGCTTCAGCAAGAAACCACACCCTCGGGTGTGGTTTTTTGTTTTGTGCGCGCCAATCAAGCCGTGTGATCATTCCGGCGCCTCGCTTACCCTTTGCAACAGCTCCGACATGTCGGTGGGACTACAATTCACATTTCGTTAGCGTTTGGTCCTTATGATGCAATCCGCTGTTTCGCCTAAACCGATTCTGATTCGCAACGCGGGTCAGGAGGCGCGCGTATGAAGGCGCGTCGCTTATTGCGTCGCGCTTCCGTGCTCGCCCCGAACGTCACCGTACGTTCGCGATTGCCATGGCCAGTGACGGTCCTGCTGATTGCGGTGGTACTGGGGGTCGCCGCCGCGGCGGCGCTGTGGGCCTTCGAAGAAGGGCGCCGCCTGACGGGCCCGCACGACAGCGACCTGCGAGCGATGAATCGCGAGTTGACCGCCAAGCTGGCTGCTGTGCAGGCCGAGCGCGACAAGCTCGCCGCGTCCGCCGGCACCGTGGATGCCCGACTTGGCATGGCTGAAGGCGCCCAGGCGCAGATGGCCGAGCAACTCAAGGCCCTGGAAACCGAGAACGCGCAGTTGAAGGAGGATCTGGCCTTCTTCGACAGCCTGTTGCCCGCGCCCACCAATTCCGCCGGCATCTACGTGCGGAGCTTCCGCATCGCCCCGGATGAGGCCCAGCCGACGCGCTTGCGTTTCCGCGTCTTGCTCATGCAAGGCGGCGGCAAGGCCTTTGCACCGGTCTCCGAGTTCGAGGGGCAATTGGCCCTCACGCTGAACGTGGTGCAGGGGGGCAAACCTGCTACGATCGATTTCCCGGGGGCGGCGGCTGGCGGGGCGGCTGCCACTGCCACCCGTGTCAAGCTCACGCACTACCAGCGTCTGGAAGGCGCTGTGGACGTGCCCGCAGGCACAACGGTGAAGTCGGTGATGGTGAAGGTGTTGCAGAACGGCAAGATCAAGGCGAGCCAGAGTTTTTCTATCTGACGGGCGTAGTCCTGTCGATGATCCGTACATAGAGGAGTCGACGATGCTGTTTGGCAAAAAGAAAGGGCTGGCGATCGAAACGCTGCTGGGGGCCAGCACCAAGCTGGAGGGGGATCTGCGCTTCTCCGGCGGTTTGCGGATCGACGGCGAAATCAAGGGCAATATTTACGGCGATCCCGAAAAGCCCAGCATGCTGGTGATTACCGACAGTGCACGCGTTGAAGGCGAAGTGCATGTCGGGCACCTGATCCTGAACGGCACGGTGGTCGGCCCGGTGCATGTGGCCGAGCTGCTCGAGTTGCAGCCGAAGGCGCGTATCGAGGGCAACGTGCAGTACGCCGCGCTCGAGATGCACCAAGGTGCCGTCGTCATGGGCACGCTGACGCACGCGGCACCCGGCGATGTGAAGTTGCTGCCCAATCTGAAGCTGGCATCGAACCAGGACTGATCACGCCGTGCGCCGGCCGTTGTTGGCGCACCGCACAATGCCCACTTGAAATGCGGGGCTTCGGCACGATTTGCAGCTTGAGCTTAAAATACAGGCAAGTTTCAGACGCATCCCACAGGAGATTTTCATGAACGCAGTCGCGCAGGCAGCCACGCCCGATGTGAACGAGGTTCCGGCTCCGCTGGTCTTTACCGACAGCGCTGCGGACAAGGTCAAGCAACTGATTGAAGAGGAAGGCAACCCGGCCTTGAAGCTGCGCGTGTTCGTGCAGGGCGGCGGGTGCTCGGGCTTCCAGTACGGTTTCACCTTTGACGAAGAGACCAACGAAGACGACACGACCATGACCAAGAATGGCGTGTCGCTGTTGATCGACTCGATGAGCTACCAGTACCTGGTGGGCGCCGAGATCGACTACAAGGAAGACATCAACGGCGCGCAGTTCGTCATCAAGAACCCGAATGCTTCGACCACCTGCGGTTGCGGCTCGTCGTTCTCGGTCTGACGCGGCATCGCTGCCAAAGAAAAAGCGCACTTCGGTGCGCTTTTTTGTTGCCTGCTGATCCGGCGCTCAGGCCGGATAGATCGCGCCGAGGATGCGGCCGCCAGAGGCGCCGGTCGCCGTGTGCAGATTGCCATGGGCGCGGCGCACGCATTGCCGCGCGAGCCACGCAAAGGCCAGCGCTTCGACCTGATGCGCGGGCACACCGAAGTCGTCCGTCGGGGCGACCTGCACGCCGGCCAGCTGCTGGGCGATACGCGCCATCAGCGCGCCGTTGCGTGCGCCGCCGCCGCAGACCAGCAGCGATGTCGCCTGCGGCGCGTGCGCGCGTACGGCATCGGCGATGGTGTCGGCGGTCAGGGCGAGCAGGGTGGCTTGCGTATCTTCGGGGCGGGCAGCGGTGAGCGCATCGCCGAGCGTCTGTTGCAGCCACGCCGGATTGAACAGGTCGCGGCCGGTGCTCTTGGGCGGCGGCGCGGCGAAGAACGGTTCGGCCTTCAGGCGCGTGAGCAGGGCTGCGTCGACGTGACCGGTGCGGGCCCAGGCGCCATCGGCGTCGTAGCGGGTGCCTTGGTGCGTGTGGACCCAGTAGTCCATCAACGCGTTGCCGGGGCCGCAATCGAAGCCGAGCACAGCGTCGCGCGCGTCCGTTGCCTGCGGCGGCAGCACGGTCAGGTTGGCGATGCCGCCGATATTGCAGACCACGCGCCACGCGTCGGGCAGGCCGAACAGCGCGCGGTGCAGCGCCGGTACGAGCGGTGCGCCCTGGCCGCCGGCAGCGATGTCGCGGCTGCGGAAATCGGCGATGACGTCGATGCCGGCACGCTCGGCCAGCACCGCGGCGTGTTGCGTCTGGCGCGTGTAGCCGACGCCATCGTGCGCGCCGGGCTGGTGGCGGATCGTCTGCCCATGCGCACCGATGGCCCGCACATCATGCG
The DNA here is from genome assembly GCF_051904805.1 of Ralstonia sp. 25C. Lineage (NCBI taxonomy): Bacteria > Pseudomonadati > Pseudomonadota > Betaproteobacteria > Burkholderiales > Burkholderiaceae > Ralstonia > Ralstonia sp. 25C. The sequence continues at coordinate 2,715,304 of NZ_CP196737.1, forward strand.
GGGTCAGGTCGGTGGCGGCGAGCAGCTTGGCGACGCATTCTGCGTAGACCGCGGCCAGCGCGTTGGCAGCCAACGCTTCGCGGTGAATCTCGTCGTGGCCGGCGTGCTGCAGGTCCAGAAAGCGCTGGCGCAGTTCGGTCGGAAAGGGCACGTACGCGTCGGCCAGCACGGCTGGGTGCTCGCCGGAAAAGTCCGCCAGTACGCCATCGACGCCGTCCAGGCTGGTGCCGGACATCAAGCCGATGTAGCGGTCGCTGCGGGGTGTGGTGTGGTCGGGATGGCTCATGCGCGACAGCTTACCAGCGCAATGGCGGGCCAAATGGACGCATCACGGTAAAATCACGGGATTGCGCAGCCGGCCCGTTGGATTCGATGTCGGCCATCGCGCACGCACCGGTTTCCCCGATTGTTGATCCGTTCGCGCCGCTTTCCATTCTGCGGCGCGGTGACCTTTCTTTTTGCCATGACCGCATCTGACGCTTCCAACGCACCCGCATCCGACAACGCCACGCCGGGCAAACCCAAGTATCCGGTGACGCCGGAGGTGGCGCACGCGATGGAAGTCTCGCTGCGCGGCTGCGATGAGCTCCTCGTCGCGGCAGACTGGGAGCAGAAGCTCGCCCGCAGCGCCGCCACCGGCGTGCCGCTGCGTATCAAGCTCGGCCTGGATCCGACCGCGCCCGACATCCACATCGGCCACACGGTGGTGCTCAACAAGATGCGCCAGTTGCAGGACCTAGGGCATCAGGTGATCTTCCTGATCGGCGATTTCACGTCGACGATTGGCGATCCGTCCGGCCGAAACTCGACCCGCCCGCCGCTGACGCGCGAGCAGATCGAGGCCAACGCGCAGACCTACTACCGCCAGGCCAGCATGGTGCTGGACCCGAGCAAGACCGAGATCCGCTACAACAGCGAATGGTGCGACCCGCTGGGCGCGCGCGGCATGATCCAGCTGGCCTCGCGCTACACCGTCGCCCGCATGATGGAGCGGGACGACTTCACCAAGCGCTTCAAGGGCGGCGTGCCGATCTCGGTGCACGAATTCCTGTACCCGCTGATGCAGGGTTACGACTCGGTCGCGCTCAAGTCCGACCTGGAGCTGGGCGGCACCGACCAGAAATTCAACCTGCTGGTCGGGCGCGAGCTGCAGAAGGAATACGGCCAGGAGCCGCAGTGCATCTTGACGATGCCGCTGCTGGTCGGCCTGGACGGCGTGGAGAAGATGTCCAAGTCCAAGGGCAATTACGTCGGCATCAGCGAGGCGCCGAACGAGATGTTCGGCAAGCTGATGAGCATCTCCGATGACCTGATGTGGACGTACTACACGCTGCTGTCGTTCCGCCCGCTGGCCGAAATCGATCTGATGAAGCAGGAGATTGCGCTGGGCCGCAACCCGCGCGATTGCAAGGTGCTGCTGGCGCAGGAAATCATCGCGCGCTTCCACAGCCAGGCCGACGCCGAGCGCGCGCTGGAAGACTTCAACCACCGCGCGCGTGGCGGTGTGCCGGACGACATTCCGCAGATCGAGCTGTCGGGCGCGCCGCTGGGCATCGCGCAACTGCTCAAGCAGGCCGGTCTGTGCCCGTCAACGTCGGACGCCAACCGCAACATCGAACAAGGCGGCGTGAAGATCGACGGCACTGTCGTCAGCGATAAGGCGCTGAAGGTGGAAGCCGGCACGTTCGTCATGCAGGTCGGCAAGCGCCGCTTTGCGCGCGTGGTGTTGTCGTGATCGGACTGATCCAGCGTGTGTCGGAAGCGGCTGTCCGTGTGGATGGCCGCGTGGTCGGCGAGATCGGCCCGGGCCTGCTCGCGCTCGTGTGCGCCGAACGCGGTGATACCGCCGCCGAGGCTGACCGCCTGCTGGAGAAGCTGCTGAACTACCGCGTGTTCTCCGATGCACAGGGCAAGATGAACCTGCCGGTGCGCAACATGGACGGCAACGGGCAGGCAGGCGGCTTGCTGGTGGTGTCGCAGTTCACGCTGGCGGCGGATACCAAGTCCGGCACGCGCCCGAGCTTTACGCCCGCTGCCGCGCCGGAAGACGGCCGCCGGCTGTATGAGCACTTCGTGGCGCGGGCCCAGGCGCAGCACCCCATCGTCGCCACCGGCGAGTTCGGTGCCGACATGAAGGTGTCGCTCGTCAACGATGGCCCGGTCACGTTCTGGCTGCAGATCGCGCCGCAAGTTGCGCGCGTGGCCGCACCGGAAATCGCCAAATCTGTCTGACTCGTTCGGGAACCCGTGATGCCACGCGCCGCCGCCATCCCCATGCTGATGCCGCAGATCACCCACATCGTGCTCGTCCGCCATGGCGAGACCGACTGGAACCGCGAGCGCCGCCTGCAAGGTCAGCTTGACGTGCCGTTGAATACGCAGGGGCTGGAGCAGGCCACGCAACTGGGCAAGGCGCTCGCCCGCGAGCGCTTCGATGCCGTCTACGCGAGCGATCTGTCGCGTGCGAAGCAGACTGCGCAGGCGCTGGCGGATGAAGTGGGCGTGACCGTGCGCGATGACGCCGGTTTGCGCGAGCGTCACTATGGTCAGTTCGAAGGCCTGACCTACGCCGAAGTCGCCGAGCAGCATCCGGCCGAATTCGATGCGTGGCAGAACCGCGTACCCGAGTTCGCCCCGCCCGGCGGCGAGACACTCACCCAATTCCATGAGCGTGCGGTGGAGACCGCCCTGCGCCTGATCCGCCGCCACCCTGGCGAGCGCATCGCGCTGGTCAGCCACGGCGGCGTGCTGGATTGCCTGTATCGCCACGCCAACGCGATGACGCTCACCGAGCCGCGTCAGCACGAGTTGCGCAACGCCAGCATCAACCGGCTCTCATCCGATGGTCATCAACTGACCGTGCTGCAGTGGGGCGATGTCGCGCACCTGGATTTGCTGGTGCTCGATGAAGTCGATCGGCGGGTGCCTTAAACCTTCAGCCGGAACGGCGTGAAGTTGGTATCGCGATCGTAGTAGTCCTCGTTCTCGGCGCGCTTGAGGAAGGCGACAACGCGGTAGGTGAGCGGCGTGGCGACGATCTCCCAGCCGGTTTTGAGGATGTATTGCGCGATGGCCACGCGCAGCACCTGTTCATGCGGCCAGATGCCATAGAAGGCGATCACGTAGAACAGCGACGAATCCACCGCCTCGCCCACCATCGTGGACCCGACGATGCGCGTCCACAGCCATTTCCCTTCCGTCGCGATCTTCATCTTCGCCAGCGTGTAGCTGTTGGCGAAGCTGCCGCACCAGAATGCAATGAGCGACCCGGCGACGATGCGTGGAGTGTTGCCGAACACGTCGGTGAGGCTCTTCTGGTAGTCGGCCATGAAGGGCGCCACCGGCAGTGCCAGCACCACCAGCGACATGAACGACGCGAAGATCAGCGCGGCAAAGCCGGCCCACACCACGCGCCGGTCGCGCCCGTAGCCGTACACCTCGGTGAGGATGTCGCCGAAGATGTACGAGATCGGGAAGAACAGCACGCCTGCGCCAAACGTGACGGGCCCGATGATGGGCAACGTAATCTGCGCCGCCTTGGCCGCGCCGATCAGGTTCGAGCACAGCAGCACTGTGACGAACGCGGCCATGACGAAGTCGTAATAGCGGAAGCTGCGCTGAGGACTTTGAGCAGTCATGGCGGCGGGTGGGAGGTTAGTTGTTGTTGTCGTCCCAGAGCTCACGCACCGGGCCGCTCTTGGGGGCGCCCAGCCCGAAATGCAGGTACGCGGAGGCCGTGGCTACGCGCCCGCGCGGCGTGCGCTGTAGGTAGCCCTGCTGGATCAGGTACGGTTCGAGCACGTCTTCAATCGTGTCGCGCTCTTCGCCGATCGCGGCGGCCAGGTTGTCGATGCCGACCGGCCCGCCGTTGAACTTGTGCAGGATCGCTTCGAGCAGCTTGCGGTCCATCAGGTCGAAGCCAACCGCATCCACATCGAGCATCGCGAGGGCAGCGTCGGCCACCTCGCGTGTGATGATGCCATCGGCTTTCACCTCGGCATAGTCGCGCACGCGGCGCAGCAGGCGGTTGGCGATCCGGGGCGTGCCGCGCGAGCGCTTGGCGATTTCCAGCGCGCCCTCGTCAACGATGTGCGCATTCAGCAGGCCAGCGGAGCGCTTGACGATCTTCGCCAGTTCGGCGGGCGTGTAGAACTCCAGCCGCGCGACGATGCCGAAGCGGTCGCGCAGCGGGTTGGTCAGCATGCCGGCGCGCGTGGTGGCACCCACCAGCGTGAACGGCTGCAGATCGAGCTTGACCGAGCGCGCCGCCGGGCCCTCGCCGATCATGATGTCGATCTGGTAGTCCTCGAGCGCCGGGTACAGGATTTCTTCCACCACGGGCGAGAGCCGGTGGATCTCGTCGATGAAGAGGACGTCGTTGGCTTCGAGGTTGGTGAGCAGCGCGGCCAGGTCGCCCGGGCGCTCCAGCACGGGGCCGGAGGTCTGGCGCAAGTTGACGCCCATCTCGCGCGCGATGATGTGCGCCAGCGTCGTCTTGCCCAGGCCGGGCGGGCCGAACAGCAGCACGTGGTCGAGCGCTTCCTGGCGCTTCTTGGCCGCCGTCATGAAGATGTCGAGCTGGCCGCGCACCTTTTCCTGGCCGACGTATTCGTCGAGCAGCTTGGGGCGCAGCGCGCGCTCGAACGCCTCCTCGTTGGGGGAGGCGGGGGAGGCTGAAATCAGGCGTTCAGCAGAGACGGCCTTGGCGGCGAGCTTGTCGGTTTCGATCATGACGGGCGGAAGGCAGTGGCGGCCATTTTACCGCCTTGCCGCGCCCAAGCATCAGCCTTTGGAGAGCGCCTTGAGCGCCAGCTTGATGCCTTCCGACACGCCCGTGCCGGCCGGCACCTGCTTGATGGCCAGCGCGGCTTCCTTGTCGGAATACCCCAGCGCCAGCAGGGCGTTGAGCACGTCCACCGCATCGTCCGACACGGCTGGGCCGCCCGGCACTGCACCCAGGTCGGCACCGAGCTTGCCCTTGAGTTCGAGCAGCAGGCGTTCGGCCGTCTTTTTGCCGATGCCAGGGATGCGCGTGAGCCGCCCGGCTTCCTGCAGCGTGACGGCCTGCGCGAGTTCAGCCACCGACATCCCCGACAGCACGGCCAGCGCGATGCGTGCGCCGATGCCCGAAATCTTGATGAGCTGGCGGAAGGTTTCGCGCTCGGCAGCGGTGCCGAAACCGTAGAGCAGGTGCGCATCCTCGCGCACGATCTGCTGGATGAGCAGCACAAGCGGCGCCCCGGTGGCGGGCAGGTTGTAGAACGTGCTCATCGGCACGTCGATTTCGTAGCCGACGCCGTGGCAATCGACCAGCAGGTGCGGCGGGTTCTTTTCGATCAGCGTCCCGGCGATGCGTCCGATCATGGGTGGGGTTCCTCCTCCAAAACGGGACGCAGTGTAGCCGATGCCGGGTGGGTTTTAACGCTTGAAGGTCGAGACCGCTTGCCGCCCGACCGCCGGATCGTCGGTGAAGAAACCGTCGACGCCCGCGCGCAGGAAGGCTTGGATTTCCGTGATCGAGCCGCTCACGTTGCGCGTGTTGTCCGCGCCGCTGCGCAGCGAGGGCGGCAGGAACGTGTTCTCCGGGCGGAACGTGTACGGATGGACGATCAACCCGGCGTTGTGCGCGTTGCGGATCAGGTCGGTCGGGTCGGTGAGTTTGCCGTTGGCATCCAGCCCCAGGATGCTGCTTTTGTCCGGGCCGACGCCGTTGGCATAGGCGGCGATGTCGCGCATGCCCTGGCTGGTCATCATGTCGCCAAAGGTGCGGCTGTCCTTAGCGACCACGAAGTCGTAGGGTTGCCGACTGGCTGTGCCCATCAGTTGCACGAGCTTCCAGTTGGGCTGGCTGCTGCCGATCTTGTTGCGGATGGTCTTGAGGTTGGCGACTTCGAACGACTGGATGTAGACCGTCGTGCGGTTCGCAGTGAAGGCATCGGCGCGCAGGCCGTCGATCAGCTTGTCTTCCAGCGGCAGGCCGATCGACTGGAAGTACGTGGGGTGCTTGGTTTCCGGATAGATGCCGATGTTGCGGCCGAGCTTGGCCGATTGGTCGCGCGCCAGCGCGATGATCTCGTCGAGCGTGGGGATGTCGAACTGGTCGTTGTAGGCGACGTTGTCGGGGCGGATGCTGGGGATGCGCTCGCGTGCGCGCAGCGTTTTCAATTCGCCGAGCGTGAAGTCTTCGGTGAACCAGCCGGTGACGCTCTGGCCGTCGATGGTCTTGGTGGTTTTGCGGCCGGCAAACGCGGCCACGTCGGCCACGTTGGTGGTGCCGGAGATTTCGTTCTCGTGGCGCGCGACCAAGACACCGTCTTTTGTGGAGACGAGATCCGGCTCGATGATGTCCGCGCCGTCGTCAATGGCCTTCTGGTACGAGGCCAGCGTGTGCTCAGGCCGCAATGCCGACGCGCCGCGGTGGCCGATCACCTGCACTATGGCGATGGGCGTGGCATCGCCGCCGCCTCCGCTACCGTGGTTGTATTCCAGCCGGCAGGCGGACAGGGCAATCGACGTACTCAAGATCAACGGGCTCAGCAGGATGAGGCGGCGCGGCATCGGGGGCTCCTGAAGACGGGCCTCCGAATGGTAGGCGGATGCGCCAGCGACAGCCAGGAGTTCGCAAAAGCTGTCAAAAAGAGTTCATTGCCGTATCCGATCCCACGGCCCCGCATAGCATTGGCTGCTCCGATTTTTTGAGTTCTTGCCAATGCGCGATTTCACATATGTCTCCGGCTTCACTGGCTACATGCAAGAGATTCTTCGGTTCGTACAGGACCACTTGTCTGAGCAGCCGCGCAAGGCGTTGGACATTCCCGCAGGTTCAGGCGTATTCGCACGGCAGATCGAGCAGCTTGGCCACGAGGTGACTCGCGCGGATATTCACGGGAAGGATGGATTCGTCTATGCCAACATGGAGGGGCGGCTTCCATTTGGGGATGCGGCGTTCGATCTGGTGACGTGCATGGAAGGCATTGAGCACGTCATTAGCCCGACTGAACTGATGCGGGAGTTGGCTCGGATTACGCGGCAGGATGGGCACATCGTTATCTCCACGCCCAATGTGATCAACTTCCGGTCGCGCCTGCAATTTCTCTTTACGGGGACGTTCTACCAGTTCGGACCGGATGGTGTGCGCCAGACCCACGGGCGCCCCGTGGATCGCGGGCACATCAGCTCACTGACCCCACTGCAACTCAGTTACATCATGGGATGCTTCGGTGCGGAACTGGTTGAGATTCGTACCGACCGGGCAAAGAAGAAGATTCTGATTCCGTTGTACCTGCTACTCAAACCCATTGCGTATGCATGGACTTGGGCTGTGTCCCGTCGCACGGCCAAGGGCACTTACCCTGGTGTGCGGAATCCGGTCCGTCTGCTGACGGGCTTCCGGTTGGCGTTTGGTCGATCGCAGATTCTGATCTTCAAGAAGATCGCGGAAGTCGCTTCGACGTAGGTCAGCCGACGAGGCGCCCACGCCGCACGCGCAAGCCCTTTTGCGCAAGCTGTGGCGCCAGCCCAGCCATGGCGGCCAGCGTCTCGCCGCCATGCGCATGGCAGATCGCCACACCCAGCGCGTCGGACGCATCCGAGCCGGGTTTGCCTTCGAGGTTGAGCAGGCGCACGACCATTTCCTGCACCTGGTCCTTGTTGGCGCGGCCGTAGCCGACCACCGCCTGCTTGAGCTGCAGCGCGGTGTATTCGAACACCGGCAGGTGGCCGCTCATCAGTCCGCAGATCACCGCGCCGCGCGCCTGGCCTAGCAGCAGCGTCGACTGCGGGTTGACGTTGACGAACACCTTTTCGATGGAGGCGCAGTCGGGCCGGTACGTGCTCACCAGCTCGGAGACGCCGTCGTACAGCGTCTTCAGTCGGCTGGGCAAATCGGCATTGCCGTTGCTCTTGATCGTGCCCGAGGCCACGTAGACGAGCTTGTGGCCGTGCCGTTCGAGCACGCCAAAACCTGTGGTGCGAAGGCCGGGGTCGATGCCGAGGATGCGCATGCCTATGAAAAAGTAAGCGTGAGTGAAGAGCCAAAGAAAAACGGGGCAAGGCGCCAGTTTACGCCTTGCCCCGTTGATCGGTCGAACGACCGTATTTGCTTAGTGACGGAAGTGACGCGTGCCCGTGAAGATCATCGCCACGTTGCGCTCGTCAGCGGCGGCGATCACTTCATCGTCGCGCACCGAGCCGCCCGGCTGGATCACGCACGACGCGCCGGCATCGACCACCACGTCCAGACCGTCGCGGAACGGGAAGAACGCATCCGACGCCACGGCCGAACCCGACAGCGTGAGGCCTGCGTTCTGCGCCTTGATGCTGGCGATGCGGGCCGAGTCCACACGGCTCATCTGGCCGGCGCCCACGCCGAGCGTCATGCCGCCGCCGCAGAACACGATGGCGTTCGACTTGACGAACTTGGCGACGCGCCAGGCGAACATCAGGTCGTCCATTTCCTTCGGGGTCGGGTGGCGCTTGGTGACCACGCGCAGCTCGCTCGGCTGTACGTTCTTGGCATCCGGGCTCTGCACCAGCAGGCCGCCGCCGACGCGCTTGAAGTCATACGCGTTCACGCCCTTGCCCAGCGGAATCTCCAGCACGCGGACGTTCTGCTTGGCCGCGAACACGGCACGTGCGCCTTCCGAAAAGCCCGGGGCGATCAGCACTTCCACGAACTGCTTGGCGACGATGTGTGCAGCAGCTTCATCCAGCGGCACGTTGAAGGCGATGATGCCGCCGAAGGCCGAGGTCGAATCGGTCTTGAAGGCCTTCTCATACGCTTCCTGCGCGGTGCCGCCGATGGCCACGCCGCACGGGTTGGCGTGCTTGATGATGACGCACGCCGCGCCCTTGGCCGGGTCGAACGACTTCACGCATTCCCACGCGGCATCGGCGTCGGCGATGTTGTTGTACGACAGCTCCTTGCCCTGCAGTTGCTTGTAGTTGGCGAGCGCGCCATCGACCGCCTTCAGGTCACGGTAGAAGGCGGCGGACTGGTGCGGGTTCTCGCCGTAGCGCATTTCCTGCACCTTGTCGAAGGCCAGGTTCAGCGTCTGCGGATACGCGCTGCGCGTGCTGTGCGACTTGTCGGCGCCCAGGCTGGTCAGGTAGTTGGTGATGGCGCCGTCGTACTGCGCGGTGTGCGCGAACACCTTCTTGGCCAGCATGAAGTTGGTTTCGTAGCCGACGGTGTTGTTGTTGGCCTGCATTTCGGCCAGCACGGTGGCGTAGTCGGCCGGATCAACGATGACCGTGACATCACGATGGTTCTTGGCCGCCGAGCGCAGCATGGTCGGGCCGCCGATGTCGATGTTCTCGATGGCGTCGGCCAGCGTGCATTCGTCCTTGGCCACCGTCTGTTGGAACGGGTACAGGTTCACCACCAGCAGGTCGATGGTCGGGATGCTGTGTTCAGCCAGCGCGGCCATGTGCTCGGGCAGATCACGGCGGGCCAGGATGCCGCCGTGCACCTTCGGGTGCAGCGTCTTGACGCGGCCGTCGAGCATTTCCGGAAAGCCCGTGTAGTCGGCTACTTCCGTCACGGGCAGGCCCGATTCGGCGAGCAGCTTGGCGGTGCCGCCGGTGGAGAGGAGCTTGACGCCACGCTCGTGCAGGGCACGGGCAAAGTCGACGATGCCGGTCTTGTCGGAAACGGAAAGCAGGGCTTGCTGGATCATGGTGGAAATACCGGTGGGCCGGTGAGCGGATGTGGCGCTGGGTTGATACCCCTGGGCGCCGTCAGAAGGAGAAATCGGTCGGTGGGCTCAGAGCAACCCGTGCTGCTGCAACTTCTTGCGCAGCGTGTTGCGGTTGATGCCCAGGTAATCGGCAGCCTGCGACTGGTTGTTGGACGCCCATGCCATCACGGTTTCCAGCAGCGGCCGTTCGACGGCCTGCAGCACCATGTCATAGACGTTGGACGGGTTCTCGCCATCCAGGTCGCGGTAATACGTATCCAGGCTGTCGCGGATGCAGCGTTCGATCGGGTTGCGGCTCATGCGGCAAGCAGTTCCTTGTTGTTGTCGTTGTTGCCCGTCGTGGGGTGGTCGCCACCGCTGGCCTGATCTTCATAGACCAGGCGGTCGGACAGCGCACGCTGCTCGTCGAAGAACGCATTGACGGCCGCCAACTGCTCGGCCGTGTCTTCGATGGTGTTCATGCGGTGGCGGAACAGGTTGGCCCCCGCCAACCCGCGCGTGTACCAAGCGATGTGCTTGCGTGCAGTGCGCACGCCGGTGAATTCGCCATAGAACGCGTAGTGCTCTTCCAGGTGCGCATTCATGATCCCGCGAATCTCTTCCACTTCCGGCGCCGGCAGCAGCGTGCCGGTGTTCAGAAAGTGTTCGATCTCGCGGAACAGCCACGGGCGCCCCTGCGCCGCGCGGCCGATCATGATTGCATCCGCACCGGTCACGGCCAGTACATGTTTAGCCTTGGCCGGCGTGGTGATATCGCCGTTGGCCACCACCGGAATGCGCACCGACGCCTTGACCGCTGCGATGGTGTCGTACTCCGCATCACCGTGGTACAGGTCCGCACGCGTGCGGCCATGCACAGTCAGCATGCTGATGCCCGCGTCCTGCGCGATGTGTGCCACGCGCAATGCATTGCGGTGTTCGCGGTCCCAGCCGGTGCGGATCTTGAGCGTGACCGGCACGCGGTCGCCCACCGCACCCACCACCGCCTCGACGATGCGCTGGACCAGCGGCTCGTTCTGCAGCAGGGCGGACCCGGCGGCCACGTTGCACACCTTCTTGGCCGGGCAGCCCATGTTGATGTCGATGATCTGCGCGCCACGATCGACGTTGTAGCGCGCGGCCTCGGCCATCATCATCGGCTCGGCACCGGCGATCTGCACGGAGATCGGCTCGACCTCGCCTTCGTGATTGGCACGCCGCATGGTCTTCTCGCTTTTCCAGAGTTGCGCGTTGGACGCGACCATCTCCGACACCGCATAGCCCGCGCCCAGCCGCTTGCACAACTGGCGGAACGGGCGGTCCGTCACACCCGCCATGGGGGCGACGAACAGGTTGTTGCGGAGGGTATGCGGTCCGATCTGCAAGGCTGGCGTAGAAGAAGCGGCTGGAAGAAACGAAAAAACACCCCTTCCGCCCAAATCTGACAACAGAGTGGCGGAGCGACGGGGAGTGAAAAATGCGAGGACGGGATTTTACCGCCAAACCGCCGGATTGCCTAAATGTTGTGCACAAACTATGCGGCAGTGCGGTCGGCGGGCGGGTATTTGCCGTGGCTGGTGTTACCGGAAGCGCTGCAGGCCGTAGGGGCGGGCGTCGATGAAGGGCGTGCGCTCGCTGACCAGATCGGCAATCAATCGCGCCGTGCCGGGGGCGCCCGTCATGCCCAAGTGGCCGTGTCCGAACGCGAAGAACACGTTGCGGTAGCGCTCCGAGCGGTCGATCACGGGCAGGCTATCGGGAATCGACGGCCGATGGCCCATCCACTGGCTGTCGTCCGCAAAGGTGAGGCCGGGGAAGAGTTGCTGACCTTGTTGCATGAGGATGCGCGCGCGGCGGTAGTCGGGCGAGGCATCCAAGCCACCGATTTCCACGGTCCCGGCAATACGCAGGCCGAATTCCATGGGCGTGGCGATGAACTTGCGTTCGCAATCCATGATCGGCCGTGAAGGCTGCACGGTCGGCGTGTGCAGCGTGGCGTGATAGCCGCGCTCGGTATCGAGCGGGATGCGGATGCCGGTGAGCTTCGCACCCAGCCGCTTCGACCACGCACCCGCGCACAGCACGAGCTTGGAGACGGGCAGCGTGCCGCAATCGGTGTGCAGGCGCGTCGGGCCGCCGGCGTCACTGCGGCCGAATTCGACATCCAGCACCTTGCGCCGTAGGAACGTGCCGCCCGCCGCCAGAAAGTTGTCCGCCAGGGTCTTGACCAGTCGCTCCGGGTTGACTGTGAAACCGTTGTCTGGGAGCAGCAGACCGGATTGGATGTCAGTGGCCAGCGCGGGCTCGAGCTCGCGTGCCTCACCGGCATTCAGGGCTTGCGAGCGCACGCCGGTGGCGTCCCGGATGGATTGCGCCAGCACATCGCCCGATGAGCGCGTCAGCGTGCGCCAGACATACAGGTGGCCCGTCTGGCGGATCAGGCTGTCGTATTGCGCGGCATCGAGCAGGCTGCGGTAGCCGGCGAAGGTCGCGCCAAAGAGGTTCGCCAGCGGCTTCGCGGTCGCGCGGGCCTGCGCTTCATTGCCGGCGAGCACCCATTGCAACAGCCACGGCAGCGCGCGGGGCAGGTAAGGCCAGCGCACGGTGAGTGGTCCCATCGGGTCGGCCAGCCACTTGGGAACCTGCTTCAGCATGCCTGGCAGCGCCATCGGCACGACCGACGCCACGCTCAGGCAGCCGGCGTTGCCAAACGAGCAGCCTTCACCGATGCCAGCCTGGTCGAGCAGGGTGACCTGATGGCCATCGCGCTGGAGGTGGAGTGCGCATGCCGTACCGACAATCCCAGCACCCACCACCGTGATCTGCATGCCCTAGCCCCGCTGCCCGAACATCATCTGCCGCGCCAGCCCGTGCTTGAGCGGCGGCAGGCATTCCAGCAGCGTAAGCGCTGCGCCGCGCAGGTGGCCGAACGTGCGGCCGGGCACGGCAAACGCGCGCGGCAGCAGGTCGGTCAGGCCGATGGTGACGGCGCGGTCGAACGCGCGTTCGCGGGCGAAGCGGGCGAGGGTGGCAGGCGTTGCACCATCACGCAGCGCGCGGGCCATCTCAAACGCATCGCGCAGGCCGAGGTTGAAGCCTTGGCCGGCGACAGGGTGAATCGTCTGTGCGGCATTGCCGATGGCCGCGACACGGCGGTCCACCGGAATGCGCTGCGCATGCAGCCCGAGCGCGAACGCGTGGCGCGGGCTGGCATGCGTGAAGCGGCCCATGCGGTCGCCAAACGCGGCGCTCAGTTCGGCGAGGAAGATGTCGTCGGGCAGTGCGGCGCGGCGCCGCGCTTCCTCGGGCGAGCAGCACCAGACCAGCGCGTAGCCTGGGCCTTGCGCGTCGTCTTGCGGCAGCAGCGCGAGCGGGCCTTCGGGCGTGAAGCGCTCCCACGCCCAGCCGTCGAGCGGCGCGCTGCAGCGCACGTGCGCGACGATGGCGGTCTGGCCGTAGTCGCGGCGGCGCGCGTGGGCGAGGCTGCCGGCCTGCTTGCGCGCGTCGTCGAACAGGCCGCCTTCGGCCTGGATGACGACTTCGGTTTCGATGGCCAGCGGGTGACGGCCCTCATGTCGCTCACCTTGGAGCGCCCGCACGCGTGCCGGGGCGATGGTGCCGTCGGCGCGTGGTAGCTGCTCCACACGTTCGACCGGCGTGTGGTCGTAGCGGGTGAGGCGGTTCGGGTGACGCTGCATCTGCGTGGCCAGCGCGGCGTTGAGCGCGGCGCTCAGGTCGCCGTATTGCACGACATGGCCGAGCGCGGGCACGTCGTAGTCCTCGCGGCGGATATGCGCCTGCCCGAAGTGGCCGCGCTGCGAGACATGGATATGCGTGATGGGCGTGGCGCGCGTGGGCCAACCGCTAATCTCCTGCAGCAGCACACGCGAGCCGTGCGACAGCGCCAGCGCGCGCGGGTCATGCGCGGCAGCTTCGGCATCGCGTGCGTCGAACAGGGCGATGCGCCAGTCGGTATCGCGCAGCAGCCAGTTGGCCAGCGCCAGCCCCACCGGCCCCGCGCCGACGATGGCGACGTCGAAGTCCGCCTGCGTGACACCTGTGGTAGTCATGTCCGTCATTGCTGGCCTCGCATCACCGCTTCGATTTCGTCCACGGCGACGGGCACGTCGCGCGTGATGATCTCGCAGCCTTCGGGCGTGACGATGGCGTCGTCTTCAATGCGGATGCCGATGTGCCAGTACTGCTCGGGCACGCCGGGCGCGGGGCGCACGTAGATGCCGGGTTCGACGGTCAGCACCATGCCGGCTTCCAGCGGGCGCCACGGGCGTTCGCCTTCAGCGGGCGCTGACGTATTCGGCGTGCGGTATTCGCCCACGTCATGCACGTCCATGCCGAGCCAGTGGCCCGTGCGGTGCATGTAGAACTGGCGGTACTGGCCGCCGGCGAGCACATCGTCGAGTGTGCCGACCTGGTTGGCGTCGAGCAAGCCGGTGTCGAGCATCCCTTGGGCCAGCACGCGCGTGGCGGCGTCGTGCGGCACGTTGTAGGGCACGCCGGGGCGCGTTTCGGCGATGGCGGCTTCCTGCGCTGCGACCACGAGTTCATACAGCTCGCGCTGCGGCCCGGAGAAGCGGCCGTTGACGGGGAAGGTGCGCGTAATGTCCGACGCGTAGCCGTCCAGCTCGCAGCCGGCGTCGATCAGGCAGAGGTCGCCGTCGCGCAGTTCGGCGTTGCCGGCGCGGTAGTGCAGTACGCACGCGTTCGGGCCGGTGGCGACGATGGAGTTGTAGGCGACGCTCTGCGCGCCATGGCGGCGGAATTCGTACAGCAGTTCCGCTTCGAGGTGGTATTCGCGCAGGCCGGCCCGCGACGTTTGCATGGCGCGCACATGTGCCCCGGCGGAGATGCGCGCGGCGCGGCGCATGATGTCGAGCTCGCCCGCATCCTTGAACAGGCGCAGTTCGTCGAGGATGGCGCGCACATCCAGCGCCTGGTGCGGCGACGACACACCCGCGCGGCCCTGCATGCGCACGGCACCGAGCCAGCGGCGCATGCGGCGGTCGAACGTGCCGCTCTCGGCCAGCGGATACGCCACGGCGGCCGCGTTGGCGAGCAGCTTGGGCAGCGCCGCGTCAATCTCTTCCACCGAATGCGCTTCATCCAGGCCGAAAGCTTCGCGGGCACCTTCGGGGCCGAAGCGGAAGCCGTCCCAGATCTCACGTTCTTCGTGCTTGGGGCGGCAGAACAGCACGCTGCGTGCCGGTGCGTTGCCCGCAGGCACCACGATGGCGAGCACCGCTTCAGGTTCGGTAAAGCCGGTCAGGTAGTAGAAGTAGCTGTCGTGGCGATAGGGGTAGTCGCTGTCGCGGTTACGCATCGCTTCGGGTGCGGTCGGCACGATGGCGACGCCACCGCCTGCCGCGCGCAGCCATTGCGCGACGCGCTCGCGGCGCTGGCGATAGGTCTGGAGGAAAGCGAGTTCGGTGGCGGACATGGCGTGTTTTCCAGCGGCAAAAAGGATGCGTCGATTGTAACGCCGCCCCGTGGAGCTCTCTGGGCCTGCGCGGGGTCATCTGAGCGCATCTCAATTGCAAAGAAAATTGTGACGTCGCGGCCAGTCGTCTAAAGTCTCGGCCCGGCGCGGTCGATAGACCGTTGTGTCGCTTCTTTATGTTGCGACCTCCGCCTGCATTGAAATGGCCGCATTGGCTCGCTCTGCTCAGAAGGAATCCCGATGCTCGCCAGCAGCTATAACCCGCTTCTCGTTCTCCTGTCGCTATTCGTGGCCATCTTGGCGGCGTATACCGCGCTGGACATGGCGGGACGGGTGAGTACCGCACGCGGCCGCGCCGCACTGTGGTGGCTGGTCGGCGGGGCATCGGCCATGGGGTTGGGTATCTGGTCGATGCATTTTGTCGGCATGCTGGCCTTCAGCCTGCCGATTCCGCTTGGCTATGACGTAGGCATCACGCTGGCGTCCCTGGCCATTGCGATTGCAGCGTCGGCGTTTGCGCTGTGGCTGGTCAGTCAGCGCGAACTGCCGTGGCCACGGTTGGCGAGCGGCGCGCTGCTGATGGGCGCCGGCGTGGCGGGCATGCACTACACGGGCATGGCCGCGCTGCGCATGACGCCGGGTATCCACTACGACCCCGCGATGTTTGCGCTGTCGGTGCTGGTTGCTGTGTTGGCCTCGGGGACGGCGCTGTGGATTGCCTTCCACCTACGTCGTCAGTCGCATCGCGTGCGTGCGCTACGCGCCGGCTCTGCCGTGGTGATGGGCGTGGCCATTGTCGGCATGCACTACACGGGCATGGAAGCCGCTGCGTTTCCACTGGGCAGTGTGTGCAGCGCGGCCCGCACCGGCGTGAGCGCCGAATGGCTGGCGCTGGTGATCGTTATCGTCACGCTGGCCGTGCTGGCGATCGCGCTCATCATCTCCGTGCTCGACATGCGGATGGAGGCGCGTACCACGGTGCTGGCGAACTCGTTGGCCGAGGCGAACGAAGAGCTCGCCTATCTGGCGTTGCACGACAACCTCACCAAGCTCTCCAATCGCCTGCTGCTGGACGATCGCCTGAACCAGGCTATACGCACCGCAGACCGCGAGAAGCGTCGCTTCGCGGTGATGTTCATGGACCTCGACGGCTTCAAGGCCGTGAACGATGTGTATGGCCACCACGTCGGCGATCTACTGTTGATCGACGTGGCGCAGCGTATCGTCAGCAGTGTTCGCCAGCAGGACACCGTGGCGCGTGTCGGCGGGGATGAGTTTGTCGTGCTCGCGCAGGTGGACGATCCGCAAGACGCCGGCAGCCTGGCCGATGCGCTGCTGGAGGTGGTGCGCGAGCCCTTCATGTCGGGCGGCCATGAGTTGCGTGTGTCCACCAGCGTTGGCATTGCGATCTATCCGGGCGATGGCGCCAACCAGCACGATCTGCTGACCAATGCCGACGCGGCCATGTACCACGCCAAGGGCCTGGGCCGGAACGCCTACTGCTTCTTCGAGCCTTCGATGAACGCCAACGTGCACAAGCAGTTGCAGCTTGTGCAGGACCTGCGCCTGGCGCTGGAGCGCAATGAACTCGTGCTGCACTACCAGCCGAAGTTCCACGCGCCCGACGGCCCCATCACCGGCGTGGAGGCGCTGGTGCGCTGGCAACATCCGGTGCGCGGTCTGGTGCCGGCCCACGAGTTCATCCCTCTGGCCGAAAAAACCGGCCTGATTGTGTCGCTTGGCGCCTGGGTGCTGGATGAAGCGTGCCGCCAGATGGCGCAGTGGCGCCGCGAGGGACACACCACGTGGACGGTCGCCGTGAATCTGTCCGCGCTGCAGTTCAGCCACGCCGCGCTGATCGACACCGTGCGCGACGCGCTGGCCCGCCATGCGCTCGATCCGCACAGCCTGGTGCTGGAAATCACGGAATCCACCGCCATGCGCGATGCCGATGCGAGTCTGCACATCCTCCAGCAACTGGATGCGATGGGCGTGCGCATTTCGATCGACGATTTCGGCACGGGCTATTCCAGCCTGCTGTACCTCAAGCGCTTGCCCGCCAGCGAACTGAAGATCGATCGAGGCTTCGTGCGCGACCTGGCGCATGACACGGAAGATGCGGCCATCGTCTCGGCCATCGTGGCGCTGGGGCAGACGCTGAACCTGCGCATCGTGGCGGAGGGTGTCGAGACCGCCGAGCAGCAGGCGTTTCTGACGCGGCTCGGCTGTGATTCGCTGCAGGGCTATCTGCTGGGCCGCCCGATGACGGCGGCATCGCTCAGCGCCGCGGTGGCTAACGGCGTCACGGTGTAACGCTGTAAAGGGCTCAGGGACTCAGCGCGAGCGCACTTCGGCGTCGAGTGCGGCCAGTTGGGCTGGCGTGCCGACGTTTTCCCAGCGGCCGTCAAAGCGCTCGCCCGTGGCGCGGCCCTCGGCAATCGCCTGGTGGTACAGCGGCGTCATGGCCATCCGCGTGCCGGGCGCAATGCCGGCAAACAGGCGGGTGTCGTACAGGCCGATGTTGCCGAACGTGAGGCGCTCGGTGCCGTCGGCGTGGAGCGCGCCCGTGTCGTCCAGGGCGAAATCGCCGCGCAGGTGGTACGGCGGATTGGGCACCATCACCAGATGCATGCCCGGCGTGGTCTGCGCAGCCAATGCCGGTGCGCGTTCGCGCAGCGCGGCGTAGTCGTAATCGCAAAACACGTCACCGCTCACGGCAATGAACACGCTATGGCCATCACCGGCATGCAGCAGCGGCATCGCTTGGACAACGCCGCCCGCTGTCTCCAGCGCTTCGCCTTCGGGCGAATACGCGAGGCGCACGCCCCAGGTGCTGCCGTCACCCAACGCGGCTTCGATCTGTGCGCCGAGCCATGCATGGTTGATGACGATGTCGCGCACGCCGGCAGCGGCCAGGCGTTCGATCTGCCACACGATGAGCGGTTTGCCGCCCACGTTAAGCAGCGGTTTGGGTGTGTGGTCGGTCAGCGGGCGCATGCGGTCACCGCGCCCGGCGGCGAAGATCATCGCCCGCATTGTGGAATGCAGCGTCGAATTCAAGCCATCACCTTCATCAGAATCAGTAGGACGGCCATGCCGCCGACAATGGTCCACATCGCGCTCTTGGTCACCCGTGCGATGACGATGGCAACGATGCCGGCGATCAGGCGCGGGTTGTCGGTGGACACGGCTAGCGCGCTGTCGCGCATCAGCAGGTCGGGCGCAATGAGCGCGGTCAGCATCGCCGCTGGCACGTAGGGCAGGGCGCTGCGGAACCACGTTGGCAGATTCATGCGCCCTTCGAGCGCGATGAACGACAGGCGGATCAGATACGTTGCCGCGCCGGAAATCAGCAGCACGCCCAGGAGGATCAAGGCCTTCATGCTGCTGCCTCCTTGTGCGTGGCAGTCGGCGTGAGGCGGTAGTGCCGGCAGCCGGCGGCATTCGCGGTCGTGCGCATCCCCACTGCGTGGGGCCCCTGCTTACTGCTCATGCCGCCACCTCCTTCTTGGGTTTGCTCAGCAAGCGCTCGACGATCGCCCCAATGGCGATACCCACGCACGCCGCGCTCATCAGCCCAAGCTTGTGCGGCCAGCCCGTCCACGCCACGGCCAGCGCCGCACCCGCCAATGCGGCCGCCAGTTGCGCACGCGTGCGAAGCGAGGGCACCACGATGGCGATGAACGTGAGCGGCAGGAAGAAATCGAGCGGCCACGTGGTCGGCACCTGCGCGCCCAGCACCACACCGATGAGGGTCGACGCCTGCCAGCTCGTCCACAACGCCACGCCGGCACCCAGGAAGTACCAGTGGCGGTACGCTGCTTCCTCGCTGCCGGGCTGCGCCGTGACCACGCGCCGATTCATGGCGGCGAACGCTTCGTCTGTCAGCAGATAGGCAATCAGCCATTTCCAGCGGCGTGGCAGATGCGCCAGCGCCGGAGCGATGCTGGCGGAGTACAGCGCATGCCGCAGGTTCACCATCGACACCGTGGCCGCAATGATCAGCGCGGGCGCGCCGCCGGCCCACAGTTGCACCAGGATCATCTGCGAGGCGCCGCCGAACACGATGGCGCTCATCGCCACGGCCAGCCACGCGGGCATGCCCGCCGACGTGGCCAGCACCCCGTAGATCAGCCCAAACGGCACCACGCCCAGCAGCATGGGGGCGAGCGCCAACGCGCCGGCGCGGAACTCAGTCGCGCGGGGGGATGACATCAGAACGTGTAGCCGACCTGCTGGGCGCGGTCTTCGAGCTGATCGAGCAGGCGGGCCAGCGGCGCCAGCGCGTTGTAGCGGCTGCACACGCGGCGCAGGTACGCGATGAAGCGCGGGGTGTCTTCCACGTAGCCGGTCTTGCCATCGCGGTAGCACAGGCGCGCGAAGATGCCGGCCACCTTCAGGTGACGCTGCGCGCCCATCCATTCGAGCGCGCGGTAGAACTCGCCAAAGTCCTCGTCAACCGGCAGGCCGGCTTTGCGCGCAGCTTCCCAGTAGCGCACCGCCCAGTCGAGCTCCTCTTCTTCTTCCCACGACAGGAAGGCGTCACGCAGCAGCGAGGCCACGTCGTAGGTGATCGGGCCGTACACGGCGTCCTGGAAGTCCAGCACACCGGGCTGCGACGGGTCAGCCGCGTTGATCATCAGGTTGCGCGGCATGTAGTCGCGATGCACGTACACGCGCGGCTGGGCCAGAGCGCTGTCGACCAGCAGCTTGAACACCTTGTCGAGCGATTCGCGCTGCGTGGCATCCAGCGGGCGCTGCAGGTGGCAGTCGATGTACCAATCCGGGAACAGCGCCAGTTCGCGGCGCAGCAGCGCTTCGTCGTACGGCGGCAGCTCGCCCTCGCGCGAGGCCAGCTGCCAGCGCACCAGCGTATGGATGGCCGGGCGGAACAGCGTATTGGCGTAGGCGAGATCGAAGTTGTGCTCGCGCAGCGATTGCAGGTAGGTTTGCGGGCCCAGGTCGGTGAGGAGCAGGAAACCCTGCGCGAGATCCTGTTCCAGCACCTTCGGCGCGTGCACGCCAGCGCCGTTCAGCAGGCCGGCCACGTGGACGAACGGGCGGCAGTCCTCCTGGGGCGGCGGCGCGTCCATGACGATCAGCGTGCCGGGTTGGCCGTTGACAGCGCCTTCCACGCGGAAATAGCGGCGGAAGCTGGCATCGGCCGAGGCCGGTTGCAGGGTATCGATGCGCAGGCCGTGGGCGGCGGGCAATGTGCCGAGCCAGTCGCGCAGGGGTTGGAGGCGCGCGTCGTTTGCGCCGGTGGCGCCGGGGGTGGAAGCCATGCTGAGGGACCGCTGGAATGGAGCAGGAAGGAAGCCCCGTATAATACCCGACCGAGTTTCGCTGCGAGTGCCCGCAAGCCCTGCCAGGGCCGTGCCCGGCGGCGGAATACCGACGATGATGTGCCCGTGCGCGCCTGTGCGCACGCAGCCCAGTTCCCGATCTGCATGACCGAACCGAACCGAGCCAGGAAACCCCGGCAGCGCCCTGCTGTGACCGTGCCCGAGCAGGCGAGCCCCAACCGCCGCAGCACGCTGGCATTGCGCCCGCTGGTGTTTGCACTGGCCGGTGTCTGGACGGCAACGTCGAGCGCGCAAAGCCAAGGGATCGCCCAGCCGGCGGCTTCGGTGGCGACGCCAGCTTCGTCCGTGACGGCGCTGGCCACCTCCGGCCCCACCACGCCGGGCGGCAGCCCGTTGGTGCCCAAGATGGCCGAGCCGGTCCAACGCCCCGACAACACGGTCCCGTCGTTTGCCGCCGCTGACACCATGGACGGCCGCACCAACGAAGATGTCCATCTGCGCGGCCATGGCGAGCTGCGCCGCAATGGCACCGTCATCAAGGGCGACACGCTGGATTACAACCAGGACACCGACGTCGCCACCGCCACCGGCAACGTGCGGCTGTTCAAGGGCGGCACGCTGGTCACCGGGCCGGACGCCAAGCTCAAGGTCACCGCCAACGAAGGCACCATGAGCACGCCGTCCTACGAATTCCACACGACGGGCGGCCACGGCACCGCCGAGCGCATCGACTTCATCGACAAGGACAACAGCCGCATCACGCGCGGCACGTACACCACGTGTTCGCCCGACAGCGTTGACTGGTACTTCAGCGCGAGCCGCATCGACATCGACAGCGACCGTCAGGTCGGCTCCGGTCGAAACGGCGTGCTGCATTTCATGGGCGTGCCGGTGTTTGCCACGCCGATGATGGATTTCCCGCTCAACGACGACCGGCGCAGCGGTATCCTCCCGCCGGTGTTCGGCTACAACAGCCGCAGCGGTGCAGACGTTACGCTGCCGTACTACTTCAACATCGCACCCAACCGCGATCTGACGCTGTACCCCCGTCTGCTGACCACGCGTGGCCTGCAACTGGGCGCGGAATACCGCTATCTCGGCGCCTCATACGGCGGTGTCCTGCGCGGTGAGTTCCTCCCCGATGACCGCGAGGCGGGCCGCAACCGCTGGTCGTTCGCCGTGCAGCACACTCAACGCCTGGCGCCGGGTCTGAACGCCTACGTCAACTACAACAAGGTCTCCGACAGCACGTATCCGGACGACCTCGGCCGCAGCATCGTTCAGGCCACGCAGCGCCAGTACGTGCAAGAGGGCGGCGTCACGTATTCGTTCGGCGACTGGGTTGCGCTGGCACGCGTGCAGAAGTTCCAGACGCTGTCGACGGCCACCACGCCGCTGTCGCCGCCGTATGAACGTGAGCCGCAACTGAATCTGACGTACAACCGGTATGACGTCGGCGGCTTCGACATCAATTTCCAGACCGACTACACGCGCTTCTCCATTCCGGTGGACAACGTCGTCCAAGGCGAGCGCCTGTTCATGCAGCCGACGATCAGCTATCCGATCATCCGCCCCGGCTGGTTTGTCACGCCGAAGTTCATCCTGAACGCCACGTCCTATCGACTGGATCGCCCGGCCGGCGACACGCAGCAATCGCAGATTAACCGCACGCTGCCGACGTTCTCGCTCGATTCCGGCATGACGTTCGAGCGCGATGCATCGGTGGTCTCCAGGCTGTTTGGCGTGAGCTACATCCAGACACTGGAGCCGCGCCTGTTCTACGTGTACACGCCATACCGAGACCAGTCGCAGATTCCGCTGTTTGACACCGCGCAGTCGGACTACAACCTCGGCCAGATCTTCACCGAGAACCCGTACACCGGTTACGACCGTATTGCCGACAACAACAAGCTGACGGCCGGCGTGACCACGCGTTTCATCGAGGCGGAATCGGGCATTGAGCGGTTGCGCGCCACGATCGCACAACGTATCGACTTTGAAGGCCAGCGCGTGACGCTGGCTGGTGCTGCGCCCACATCGGTGCGCCGCTATTCGGACCTGCTGGGCGCGACCACGATCCAGATGTTCCGCGGCATCTTTTTCGATACGAACCTTCAGTACAATCAGGACATCGACCGCCTCATGCGCTCGACCGTTGCGCTGAGCTGGAAGCCGGAAGCCAACAAGGTGATCAACCTCGGTTACCGCTACTACCGGCAAGATGCCAACACCGGTCAGCTGCCGCTGGAGCAGGCCGATATCTCGGCGCAGTGGCCGATCACGCGGCGCCTGTACGGCCTGGGCCGCATCGGTTACGACATGGATGCGAAGAAGCCGTCGGACATGCTGCTTGGCCTCGAGTATGTCGCCGACTGTTGGGTTGGCCGGCTGGCGGTGCAGCGCTACAGCAACGCGGTTTCGGGCTATACGACACACATCTTTGCCCAGATCGAGTTCAAGGGCCTGTCGAAGGTGGGGAACAATCCGATCGACGTGATTCGTCTGAACGTGCCTGGCTATCAGCCGGTGTCCGCGCAGCCGATTACGCCGTCCGTGCTGGATCAATATGAATAACGACATCATGGCTTTCCAATCGACCGCTTCTGCCACGCGCGTGGCATCTTCGGGCCGTCTGCCTATGCGTAAGGCGACCGCGGCCGGCATGCTGGTGGCACTGATGGCGGGCGCCATGCTGTCGCCTGCCGTCCTGGCGCAGCAGGCGCAACCGGCCAAGAAGGGTGCCGTGCGCGGCATCTTCGCCAACCCGACTTCGTCGCCCAGCCAGCCGTTGCTGCAAGGCACGCTACCCGGGCCGACGGTGAGCGGCACACCGCGCAGCCAGCTCGTTGACGAAGTGGTGGCCGTGGTCAATACCGACGTCATCACCCGCCGCGAGCTGCTCAATCGGGCGGATCTAGTGGAGCGCACCTTCCAGGCACAGAATCGCCCGCTGCCACCGCGCGCCGATATGCTCGGCGAGGTGCTGGAGCAACTGATCCTGGAGCGCGTGCAGGCGCAGACCGCCAAGGAAAGCGGCATCCGTGTGTCGGACGCCGATGTGGACCGCGCCGTGGAAACCGTGGCCCAGCGCAACAATCTGACGGTGCCGCAGCTCAAGGGCAAGCTGGCGGAATCGGGCATGGCCTACAACAAGTATCGCGAGGACTTGCGCCAGGAAATCCTGATGGCGCGTCTGCGCGAACGCGACGTCGACTCCAAGGTCCAGGTGTACGACGGCGAGATCGACAACTTCCTCGCGCAGCAGGGCGGCGGTGCCGCTGCTGCTGGCGAGCAGCAATACAACGTCGCGCAGATCCTCGTGCCAGTGGCCGAGGGGGCGACGGCCGAGCAAAAGGCTGCGGCCCGCAGCAAGGCCGAGGCGCTGCTCAAGCAAGCGCAGGGCGGCGCCGATTTTGCCAAGCTGGCGCGCGAGAATTCCGCGGCGCAGGATGCCTCGCAGGGTGGTGAACTGGGTCTGCGCCCCATCGGCCGTCTGCCGGCCGTGTTTGCCAATGCGGTGATCGACATGAAGGCCGGTCAGGTCGGCAGCGAGGTGATCGAAAGCCCGGCTGGCTACCACGTGATCAAGCTGCTGGAAAAGCGCGCGCCGAGCACGGCCATCGCCACCAAGGTACAGCAGACGCAGGTGCGCCACATCCTGATCAAGACCGGCGCGACCATGTCGGCCGACGACGCACGCCGCCAACTGGCCGGTCTGCGTGATCGCATCGTGCACGGGTACGATTTTGGTGACGCGGCGCGTCGCTACTCGCAGGATGGTTCGGCGAGCGCGGGCGGCGAGCTGGGCTGGGTATCGCCCGGCCAGCTGGTGCCGGAGTTTGAGCAGGCGATGAACCAGCTCAAGCCGGGCGATGTCTCGCAGCCGGTGCAGAGCCAGTTTGGCGTGCACCTGATCCAGGTGGAAGGCCGCCGCGAGGCCGAGGTGCCGGTGGACCGCCAGCGCGACTATGCGCGCTCGGTGATCCGCGAGCAGAAGGTGCAGGCGGCGTACGAAGACTGGCTGCGTGAGCTGCGTGACAGCGCCCACGTGGAATACCGCGTCAACCGTCAGCAGTAAGCGACGGCATTGCGCAATCGCACACGGCCGCCTGCGGGCGGCCGTGGTGTTTCTAGAATGACATCGACTCCTTTGTAGACAAGCGTCGCATGCTGAACATTGCCATCACCACCGGCGAGCCCGCCGGCATCGGTCCAGACATCACCGTGGCAGCCTTGCTGCACCTCGCGCGGCAGGCGTCGCGCTATGCCGACGTGCAGTGGCACGTGATCGGCAATGCCGCCTTGCTGCAGGAGCGTGCCCAGGCGATCGGACAGGGCGATTTCTGGCGTGCTGTGTCGACGGCGCTGACCATCGTCGATCGGCCCTTGGGTGCGCCGGTGCGCGCGGGGTTGCTCGATGCCGCCAATGGGCGCTATGTGCTGGATGTGCTCGATGCCGCCATCGACGGCTGCCTATTGGACACAGCCGACCGTTATGACGCGATGGTCACCGCGCCTGTGCAGAAGAGCACCATCAACGACGCGGGCGTGCCGTTTACCGGTCACACTGAATACTTGGCCGAGCGCAGCCGCACGCCGCGCGTGGTGATGATGCTGGCCGGCCCACAACCTGCACACAACAACGCCATGCTGCGCGTGGCGCTGGCAACTACGCATCTGCCGTTGCGCGACGTGCCGGACGCGATTACGCCCGAGGTGCTCGATGAGACGCTCGACACCCTCCAGCAGGAACTGCGTGCGCGCTTTGCGGTGAACGCGCCACGCATCTTCGTGACGGGGTTGAACCCGCACGCCGGCGAGTCGGGCCACCTCGGCCGCGAAGAGATGGAAGTGATCGAGCCGGCCATTGCCCGTGCGCTGGAGCGTGGCATCAACGCGCGGGGCCCGTATCCGGCCGATACGCTCTTCCAGCCGCGCCTGCTGGCGGAGGCCGATTGCGTGCTGGCGATGTATCACGATCAGGGTCTGGCGCCGCTCAAGTACGGCACCTTCGGCCGTGGTGTGAATATCACGCTTGGGCTGCCGTTTGTGCGCACCTCGGTTGACCACGGCACCGCGCTGAATCTGGCGGGCACGGGCCGCGCCGAGTTCAGCAGCCTGATCGAGGCCATCGACACGGCCATTGCCATGGCGCGCCAGACGGCCCGCACACCTTCCTGATTTCTGTTTCTCTTTTTGACTGCGAGTTTCGCGATGGCACGATCCACGACCGGCGTTCACCAGGGGCACCAGGCCCGCAAGCGCTTCGGCCAGAACTTTCTGGTGGATGACGGCGTGATCCACGCCATTGTGGCCGCCATCGATCCGCAGCCGGACGATGTGCTCGTCGAGATCGGCCCCGGCCTGGGCGCGCTCACCGTGCCGCTGATGGAGCGTGTACGCACGCTGCAGGTGGTCGAGCTGGATCGCGATCTTGTGGCGCGCCTGCAGAAGCGCTTTGGCGATCGGCTGATCGTCCATGCGGGCGATGCGCTGGCGTTCGACTTTGGTTCGCTACACGTGCCGGGCCGATCCCTGCGTATTGTTGGCAACCTGCCGTACAACATTTCCAGTCCGCTGTTGTTCCACCTGGCGGCGTTTGCTGACCGCGTGCGTGATCAGCACTTCATGCTGCAGAAAGAGGTGGTCGACCGCATGGTGGCCGCGCCGGGCAGCAAGGCGTTCAGCCGGCTCTCGGTGATGCTGCAGGTGCGGTACTACATGGAGCAGGTGCTGGATGTGCCGCCAGGTTCGTTCAACCCGCCGCCCAAGGTGGATTCGGCCGTGGTGCGGATGATTCCGTGGCCGGCGGACAAATCGCCGTATGCGCCGGTGGACATGCGCGCGCTGGGCACCGTGGTGACGATGGCGTTTTCGCAGCGGCGCAAGGTGTTGCGCAACACGCTGGGCGCGCTGCGTGATGTGATCGATTTCGAGGCACTGGGTTTCGACCTCGGCCGTCGCGCAGAAGAGGTGCCGGTGGAAGACTTCGTGGCGGTAGCGAACGCGCTGCCGGCAAATCGCATTGCCGGCAGCGTGTCAGACCTTAGCGAAGATTGACGAGTAGGATGCCGGATAGCACCAATGCTGCGGCCAGCGCAAACCGCAGGCCGACCGGTTCGTGCAGCAGCAACACGCCAAAGGCCACACCAAACAGCGGCGTCAAGAACGAGAACACCGACAGCCGCGACGCCAGGTAACGGCGCAGTAGCCAGAACCACGCCAGGTAGCTCGCAAACGCAATCAGCACGGATTGGTACGCGAGGCTCGCCAGCGCGGTCGGCGTCAGGTTGGCGGTGAAGATCTGACCTGTGCCCAGCGCCATCACCATCAGCAGCACGGCCGAGACAGCCAACTGATACAGCAGCGTCTTGGCCGCTGGCGCATTCGACAGCTTGCTCGCCCGCACGACGATGGTCGTGGCGCCCCATAGCGCGCCCGCAACCACACCCAGTGCATCGCCCACCGATGTCGACGGGCCCGCAGCCGGGCGCAGGATGCCGTCGGCAAACGCCAGCACGATCCCCGCAAAGGCCACCGCAATGCCGAGCCACTGGCGCGGCCGCAGGTGCTCGCCCGGCACAAAGACGTGCAGGCCGAGTGCGGTGAACACGGGTGCGGTGTACACGAAGACCGCCATGCGCGAGGCCGTCGTGTAGCCCAGGCCGATGAAGATGCAGAGGAACTCGACGCCGAACAGCAAGCCCGCGACCAGGCCACCCGGCAGCGTGCCATCGCGTACCGACAGGCACGTACCGCGCCACAGCGCAAACGCCAGCACCAGCAGCGAGGCAATCGTAGAGCGCACGCCGGCCTGCATGATCAGCCCCACATCGTGCGCGGCAATCTTGATGGCGACCTGCTGGAAGCCCCACGACATGCACAGCACCAGCATCAGCCCGATGGCGATGCTGTCCAGCGGCCGGCGGACCGCGTCAGTGGCGGTTGCCATCGGGCATCGAGCGCGCCTGGATCAACTCGATCTTGTAGCCGTCCGGGTCTTCCACAAAGGCGATGATGGTGCTGCCGCCTTTGACGGGACCGGCTTCGCGGGTGACCTTGCCGCCCGCGTTGCGGATCTGGTCGCAGGCCTGCGCGGCGTTGTCGACTTCAATGGCGAGGTGGCCGAACGCGGTACCGAGTTCGTACGCGCTCACGCCATAGTTGTAGGTCAGCTCGATGACGGTGTTGCCGGCTTCCGGGCCGTAGCCGACGAAGGCCAGCGAGTACTTGTATTCGGGGTTGTCGCTGGTGCGCAGCAGTTGCATGCCAAGCACCTGGGTGTAGAAATTGATCGAGCGCTGCAAGTCGCCGACGCGCAGCATGGTGTGGAGCATTCGCATGGGTTTCCTTCCTTGGGGGACTGCGGGGAAGGCGATATTGTAGGAGCGGATGCCCGAACGTGCAGGCGCCTAGCTCTCGACCTGCCGGCGCAATTGCTCGATATCCACCCGCTGCAGATAGTGCGTGATGTTCTGCCAGATGGCATGGAAGCCGTAGCCGCCGTGTTGCAGCTCCTCCAGCGCCTGCTCTTTCGTCCAGCCCTGGTACACCACGCGGTACAGCGCCGACACCAGCCCCGTGCGGTCCGCGCCGTGCTGGCAGTGGATCAGCACTGGGCCTTCGTGGTCGAGTGCGCGCAGGGCCTTGAGCGCGGTCACCATATCGGTGTCGCGGATGTTCCAGGTGTTGATGGGAATGCGCTGCAGCGTGATGCCGCTGCCTGCCAGGATCTCACTGTCCGAGTGGAAGGCTCGGAAACTGATGACCTTTTTGATGCCAAGCTTCTGCAACTGCGGGACATCGTCTTTCGAGAGCTGCGCGCTACGGTAGAGCGAGGGCGTGATGCGGTGCAGATTGCTCACCGGCGACTCCGGTACGTTCTGCGCCCATTGCAACGGGCGGGGGGCGGGTGCGGGCGTTGACTCTGCGCTGCCGAAGGTCAGCACGCCAGCAAACAGGAAAACGGCAGTGGCAACAGCAAGAATGCGCATGGCGATCGTGGGAGTGCGGTCGTCGATCAGCGTGCCGCAGTGCGTGCACGCGAGAAGAAGAACAGGGCGAAGGCGGCGGCGCTCATCGTCCAATAGTCGGTCGGGGCAAAGGCGATCCAGTGGATGTGCCACGGCACGTAAGCTGGCGTGAACTTCGCGATACCGTACGCGGGGTTCAGCACGAACCATAGAAAATCTTCCACCAGCCAGAAGAGCATGATGCAGGCGATGATGCGTGCCTCGATGCGCCACGACCATTGGCCGTTGAAGACCGCCGGCAGGTGGAAGAACAGCGCCACGAACGGGAACACCCAGGCGTGGTAGCCCGTCATCGGGCGGCCGCCCCAGAAGAGGTCGAGCAGCCAGTGTTTTTCAATCCGCCAGGTGGGCAGATTGGCGGCCCAGCCGGCGCTGCCTTCGATCTGGATTTCGACATTGGCGAAGAAGAACCCGAGCAGCACCACCCAGGCCACCAGCGCCAGCGTGCGGCGCTGCGGAACGAAGGCGGCGGTGCTCATGCGGCGTCGGCCTGCGCAGTGAGCCCGAGCACGCGGTCGAGCACGAATTGCCCGGCATGCGGGCGGCCCAGCGGCCCGATCTTACGCCGCATGGTGACCAGGCGATCGGGCTCCCGGAGCAGCGCGTGAATGCGGAACTCCAGGGCCGCATCGTCGATGGCCTTGAGCGCGACGCCCTGTTCGAGCAGGAAATCGGCGTTGCGTTCTTCCTGGCCGGGGATGGGCGAGTTGACGATCATCGGCAACTGCATCGCCAGGCATTCGGAGGTGGTCAGCCCTCCGGGTTTGGTGATGACGAGGTCGGCGCAGGCCATCAGACGTTCCACCTGTTGCGTGAAGCCTTGCGGGAAGAGCCGCCCCGGATGGCGCTGCGCAACGCGCTGAAGCGCTTCCAGCATCGTTTTGTTCTTGCCGGCCAGCGCCACGAGCTGGAAGTCGCCGTCCATCGCCAGCAGGCGTTCGGCCAGGGTATCGAGGCCACCCAGGCCGGCGCCGCCCGACATCATCAGGAAGGTCTTGCGCTGTGGATCCATGCCGAACTCCGCCGCACACGTGGCACGGTCGAGCGGTTTGCCGAAGGCCGGCATGATCGGAATGCCGCTCACATGCACGGCATCTGCGGCCAGACCACGCTCGCGCATGCGCCAGGCGATTTCTTCGTTGGCGGCAAAGTAGCCGCGCATATTCGGCACGATCCACATGCTGTGCAGATCGAAGTCCGTCACCTGTACCCAGACCGGCACGTCGAGGTGCCCCTTGCGCAGTTCACGCGAGAGCAACTCTGCCGGCAGGAAGTGCGTGCAAATGATGGCGTCAGGGCGCTGGCGCTTGATCTCGGACAGCAGCGCGCGGCAACTGAGCCGCTCCACGGCGCGGCGCAGCTTTTGCGACAGCGCGCTGGGCGCGGCCTCGTCCGTCTTTTGGTACAGATAGCCCCACAGCGCCGGCTGGCTGCTGACCAGCTTGATATAGAAATCGGTGTACAGCTTGCGAAAGCCGGTCGACACGAAGTCCATCACATCGAGGTGCGTGGCTTCAATGCCGGCGGGGTGTGCATCGGCATAGGTGCGGATGGCCTCGGCGGCCCGCATGTGGCCGGCGCCAGCGCTGACGCTCAGGAGCAGAATCTTTTTCATGGTGGTGGCAGAAGCCCGGCTTCATGATGCCGGGGTGCCGTATTCTCCACCAACTGTGCGGTTCTGCGGAATGCCTCTTCCGGTTAGGCCGCAAACCGATGCGTTAGCGTGGCGCGATGGGCGGAAGGTCGATCCGCGTGTCGGCATCGCAGCCCAGGAACTGCCACTGGCTCGGTTTGAAGCGCGCATCGGGGCCATCGGGTTCGGGCTTGGCGAATTCCGCCACGATGTCGTAGGGAATCGAAGGCACATCGAAGCTGGCGATCTGCCCACGTTTGCAAGCGACGGATGCGGGCTGACCATCCCGGGTCAATTTCCCGTGCTTGTTGTGCGCGAACAGCGGACCGATGCGCTGGTCCTCGCTCAAGACGAGTTTTGCTCGGCCGGATACGTCCATCGCATCGGCGGTGACTCCAGCGACGCGCACCGGACGGGGAAACCGTACAGCGCGCAGACCCCGCAATGCGAGGGGCATGTCTTTCTCGCCGTTGTCGAACGGGTCGTAGCGGTTGATCTGGCTGCCAGCCGGAACGACCAGCTCGCCGTACTGAAAGTCCCGATCGAGGATGAAGTCTTCTCGCGCGGCCCGGTTCGCGGATTTTTCTCTGATGTCGAGCGTAGTACTGTGCATCTGGTAAGCCACGAGACCCGCCCACAGATCTGCTACGGCCAGGAAGACCGCCAGCCCCCACATCCATCGCCGCGCTTTCCGAGAGAGCGGAGGCTGCTTCGTGCGCCACCTTGCCACGACGACGCAGGCCATTGGAATCGTACCGAACACGCCGATGAGCGGCACGATGAAGAGAACGAAGAACGCCAGCAGGGACAGCGTAGGAGCGAAGATCATGAATGACGGGGCGGCGCGGTCAGCCGTGCGCAGCGCAGGTGGCTCAGGGGGGCGAACCCCTTAGAACGCCGGCAGATATTCCGGCGGATGCGAGCGCAGCTGTTCGCGCGCTTCTTTAAACTCGGGAAAGATCGATTCGACCGTATCCCAGAAGCGCGGGCTGTGGTTCATTTCCTTGAGGTGCGCCAGCTCGTGGGCAACCACGTAGTCGATCAGGCTCATCGGAAAATGCACGAGTCGCCAGTTCAGGCGGATCTTGCCGTCCGCCGTGCAGCTTCCCCAGCGCGTGGCGGCGGAAGACAGCGCATACGCGCTATGTCGCACGCCGAGGCGCTCGGCGTACACCTCGAGCCGCTCGCCGAACAGGCGCCGTGCTTGCGTCTGCAGCCAGCCTTGTACGCGGTCCTTGATCTGCTGTTCGGTGGTGGAAGGCGGCAGGCCCAGGTGCAGTACGCACGCGTCCGCGTCGAACATCAGCGCCCCGATGGGCGACTCCAGTTTCAGCGTGACCGTCTTGCCCAGGAAGGGCAGCGTGGCGCCGTCTTCCCACGCCATGGGCGGCAGCATGCGGCGCGCAGCATTGGTGCGCCATTCGGCCAGCTTGGCGAAGATCCACTTCTGCTTTTCGGCGATGGCGTGTTCGATCTCGCTGAGCGTGACCCAGCGCGGTGCCGTGATGGACAACCCGCGATCGTCGATGACAAAGCCGATGGTGCGTCGCGATGAGCGCTTGAGGTTGTAGACCAAGGCGCGCTCGCCCAATGTCAGGCGACGCTGGTTGGGCCCAAGCGGGGCGGCAGGATCGGAAGCAGACGGTGTGAGAAGCGGGGATTGCGGCTGCGGTTCGACTTCCGGCGCGAGCAGCGGCAACTCAAGCTGAACGCTGTCGGCAGTGGTGGGCGAAGTCGGGGGTCGCAGCAGTTTCATGCGCGCTCGCGGTAACTATCGGCGTCGATTCTACGCATTTCTGCTTCGATCCACGCTTCGACTTCGCGATTGAGCTCGTCGCTGGTCTTGCCGGCGGTCGAGATGGCCGGGCCGACCGACAGGGTGATCAGGCCCGGATACTTCAGGAACGAATTCCGCGGCCATACGCGCCCGGAGTTGTGCGCGATGGGGATGACCCACGCGCCGGTATCCACGGCAAAGCGCGCGCCGCCGCTCTTGTAGCGCGGCTTCGGGTCGCCCGAGCGCGTGCGGGTGCCTTCCGGGAACATGATTACCCATGCGCCATCCGCCAGGCGTTCCTTGCCCTGGCGGGCGACCGAGGCGAAGGCGTTGGCGCCGTCCTTGCGGTTGATGTGCACCATCTTGAGCATGCCCAGCGCCCAGCCGAAGAACGGCACATACAGCAGTTCGCGCTTGAACACGTAGCACAGCGGGCGCGGCATGGTCGCCACGAACGCCATGGTTTCCCATGCCGACTGGTGCTTGGAGAGCAGCACCACCTGCTTGTTGGTGGCAACGGCCTCTTCGATGTGCTCCCAACCCTGGTATTGCCAGCGGATGCCGACCATCCAGCGCGCCATCCAAATGGCGGACTTCGTCCAGCCCGAGACCATCCAGAAACGGCGGTGCGGGTTCATGAACGGAAACACGATGAAGCAGGCCACCGCATAGATCGGCGTCCAGACGACCAGAAACAGCAGGTACAGCAGGGAGCGGATAAAAGTCATTGGGGGCGAATTCAGGGAGCGCTGGGGGCACGCGTGGGCGTGCTGTGCGGCGCGGGGGACAGCAGCGCACGCGCAAACGCGCGCAGGTCCTGGTGAATCTGGGTGCCCGGAGGCAGGTTGCCGGCATCACGGGTCTTGGTGCCCTTGCCGGTCAGTACGAGATGCGGTACGGCGCCGACTTCCACACCGGCCTGCAGGTCGCGCAGCGAATCGCCGACCACCGGTACGCCCGTCAGATCGACATCGAAGCGGCGTGCGATCTCGATGAACATGCCGGCCTTGGGTTTGCGGCAGTCGCAGGCATCGGCGGCAGTGTGCGGGCAGAAGAAGACCGCATCGACGCGCCCGCCGTAGGTAGCGAGCGCCTTGTACATCTTCTCGTGCATCGCATTGAGCGCGGCGGCTTCGAAGAGCCCGCGTCCGATGCCTGACTGGTTGGTTGCCACCACCACCTGGTAGCCGGCCTGGTTCAGCTCGGCAATCGCTTCCAGGCTGCCGTCGATGGGGATCCACTCGTCGGGCGACTTGATGAACTGGTCGCTATCAAGGTTGATCACGCCATCGCGGTCGAGGATCACCAGCTTGGGAATGTGGGGCATGTCAGGCTCCGGAGCACCAGGCTTAGGCGGCCAGCTTGGAGATGTCCGCCACGCGGTTCATCAGGCCGTGCAACTGGCCCAGCACTGCGAGGCGGTTGTCGCGCAGGGCAGTGTCATCCGCCATCACCATCACGCCGTCGAAGAAGGTGTCGACCGCTTCGCGCAGACCGGCCAGCGTCTTGAGCGCGGTGGTGAAATCGCCGCGAGCAAAGGCATCGTGCACGTGCGGTTCGGCCGAGGCGATGGCGTCATGCAGTGCGCGCTCGGCATCTTCCTTGAGCAGTTGCGGCTGCACCGCACCGATGGCCACGTCGGTCTTCTTCAGGATGTTGGTGATGCGCTTGTTGGCGGCAGCCAGGGCTTCGGCTTGCGGCAGGGCGGCAAAGGCGCGAACGGCTTCGAGGCGCGCGACGATGTCGTCCAGGCGCTGCGGGCGCTGGCTGACCACGGCTTCCACCTCGTTGGTGCTGTAGCCCTTGTCCTTCAGGTAGCCGCGCAGGCGGTCGTACAGGAAGTCGGTGATGGCGGCCAGGTCCGGCTTGACGGCGGCGATGCCATCGAAGCTCGCAGCAGCAATCTGCAGCGCGTCGTTGATGGTGAGCGTGAGCGGCTTCTCGATCAGCATGCGCAGGATGCCCAGCGCGTGGCGGCGCAGTGCGAACGGGTCTTTCTCGCCCGTCGGCTGCAGGCCGATGCCCCAGATGCCGACCAGCGTTTCCACCTTGTCGGCCAGCGCCACCACGGTGCCCGTAGCAGTGGAGGGCAGCGCGTCGCCGGCAAAGCGCGGCTGGTAGTGCTCGGAGCAGGCCAGCGCCACGTCATCGGGTTCGCCGTCGTGGCGGGCGTAGTACGTGCCCATCGTGCCTTGCAGCTCGGGGAACTCGCCGACCATGTCGGTCAGCAAATCGGCCTTGGCCAGCAGCGCACCGCGCGAGGCATGGGAGCTATCCGCGCCCAGCTTTTCGGCGAGTTGGCCGGCGATGGCCTGCAGGCGCGACACGCGCTCAAGCTGCGTGCCGATCTTGTTGTGATAGACCACGCGCGAGAGCAGCGGCACGCGATCGGCCAGCGGCTTCTTCTTGTCCTGCTCGAAGAAGAAGCGCGCGTCGGCCAAGCGCGGGCGCACCACGCGCTCGTTGCCTTCGATGATGGCCTGCGGCGTGTCGGTGGCGATGTTCGAGACGATCAGGAAGCGGTTGCGCAGGTGGCCTTGGGCGTCGGTCAGCGCAAAGTACTTTTGGTTGGTCTGCATGGTCAGGATCAGGCACTCCTGCGGCACGGCGAGGAACGCTTCCTCGAAGTGGCAGGGGTAGACCACGGGCCATTCGACCAGCGCGTTCACTTCGTCCAGCAGCGATTCCGGCATGACGACCGTATCGGCGCCGGCCGTTTTGAGCAGCTCGGTGCGGATGGCGTCCTTGCGCTTGGCATAGCTCGCGATGACCTTGCCCTGCGACTCCAGCGTGCTCGCGTACGAAGTGGCGTCCTTGATGACGATTTCGCCGGCCGACAGGAAGCGGTGGCCCAGCGTGACGTTGCCCGATTGCAGGCCGAGCACGCTCGCGGGAATGACTTCGCTATCGAGCAGCGCAATCAGCTTGTGCGCAGGGCGCACGAACTGCACGTTGTCACCGTTCGGGCGCTGATACGTCATCACCTTCGGGATCGGCAGATTGGCGATGGTTTGCGACAGCGCGGTCTGCAGGCCATCAGCCAGCACGGCGCCGCGTGCGGTGTAGCGGTAGAAGAGCGCCTCGGTCTTGCCATCCGGCGCACGTTCGAGCGACTCGGGGGCGATGGCTTCTACGCCCACTGTCTTGGCCAGCGCGGCCAGCTTCTTGATGAGCGGTGCGGCGGGTTTGCCCTCGGCGTCGAAGGCGATGGTCACGGGCAGCACCTTCTCGCGCAGTTCGCGATCGGGCGCGGTGCGGCGCACGCCGGTGATCGATGCGGCCAGGCGGCGCGGCGTGGCAAAGCCTTCCACGGCAGCGCCTTCTTCGAGCAGGCCTTGCGCCGACAGACCGTCAAACAGGCCGCGCGCAAACGCCTCGCCCAGGCGGGCCAGCGCCTTGGGTGGCAGTTCTTCGGTCAGCAGTTCGATCAGGAGGGGGGACATAGCGTTGAATCGGTGACGTCGTTGTTCTGCGCCGCTTACGTCTTGTGTGCGGCGGTTACGTTGTTAGGTTCAGATCAGCAAGGCTTAACAGGGCGAACCCGGCACGGGCTCCACGCCCGAGAGCAGCCACACGCCGCCCTGCTGCTGGAACTGCAATTGGGTACCCGCGCATTGCCCCGGCGGAGGCGGTGGCGCAATCGGCGCGGGATTGGTGCCAGGCGCAGCCGCATCGCGGCGCAGGAAGCGGGCAGACAACGTGCCGCGCCGCGCGTCGTAGCGCACCTCTTGCAGCGTGCCCGACACGTTGAATTCGAGCCGGCTCGGTAGTTGCGTCGACGCGCGGAACACCCGCGCACGGCGCTGCGCCTTCGCCCCCACGCCTTGCCATTCCACCCACGTAAAGGGGAAGCGCAGGGCGGTGGCGTACGTGCGCAGCGGCACACGGTGCCAGCCCAGGTCACGCGCGCCGGACAGGTCGCATGCCATGGTCCGCGCCAGGCTCGTCCATTGGTCGAGCGCAGGCGGGGGCGGCGTCCAGGCGCCATTCAGCGCTTGCTGCAGCGGCTTGGCGTCGGCCACGCACATCTGCGTCAGGTTGCTCGGCACCACGTAGATCTTTTCCGTCGATGCCGGCTTGGCCGCGCGATGCCGCGCCGCTTGCGCAACGCTCGCCGGCAGTGCCAGCGCAGCGATGGACGCGGCGGTCAGCAGTGCCAGACCACGCCGCGCACGGGTGGCCGTCATGCGGCCTCCGGTGTCTTGGCGGCGGTGGCATAGGCCGTGCCGCACATCGGGAAGCCGAGCCGCTCGCGCGAGTCGTAATAGGCCTGCGCCACCGAGCGCGACAGGTTGCGGATACGGCCGATGTAGGCCGCGCGCTCCGTCACCGAAATGGCGCCGCGTGCGTCCAGCAGGTTGAAGGTGTGGCCGGCCTTGAGCACTTGCTCGTAGGCGGGCAGGGCGAGTTGTACGACAGGGGCGCCGTCATCCGTTGCCCCTTCCGCGGGCGCGCCCATCAGGCGCTTGGCTTCGGCTTCGTGTTCCGCGAAGCGGCGGAACAGCACGGCGGTGTCCGCGTGTTCGAAGTTGTAGGTCGATTGCTCGACTTCGTTCTGGTGATAGACATCGCCGTAGGTCAGGCGGCGTGTGACCGGGCCGTTCGGGCCGGGCTCTTCCCATTCCGTCCAAACCAGGTCGTAGACGTTCTCGACCTTCTGGATGTACATGGCCAGGCGTTCGATGCCGTAGGTGATCTCACCGGTGACGGGCTTGCAGTCCAGGCCGCCCACTTGCTGGAAGTACGTGAACTGCGTGACTTCCATGCCGTTGAGCCAGACTTCCCAGCCGAGGCCCCAGGCGCCGAGCGTGGGGTTTTCCCAGTCGTCTTCCACGAAGCGGACGTCGTTCTGCTTCAGGTCCAGGCCCAGCGCTTCAAGCGAACCGAGGTACAGGTCGAGGATGTTCTCCGGCGCCGGCTTGAGCACCACTTGATACTGGTAGTAGTGCTGCAGGCGGTTCGGGTTCTCGCCGTAGCGGCCGTCCTTGGGGCGGCGCGACGGTTGCACATACGCGGCACGCCACGGCTCGGGGCCGATCGCGCGCAGGAAGGTGTGCACGTGCGAGGTGCCGGCGCCGACTTCGAGGTCGATCGGTTGCAGCAGGGCGCAGCCCTGGGCGTCCCAGTACGACTGCAGCTTGAGAATGATTTGCTGGAAAGTAAGCATGGTGGTACCCGTTGGTCCGTCGTGGCAACACAGTGCCGCGCGGCGGTGGAATGCAGCGGTGGGCACCGCGCGCTTTGCTGGGGTGCCCACCGTAAAACGTTGAATTTTAGCGTTTTTTGTCAGCCGGCCCGGAAAGTGTCTCGAAAGTCCTCCAGGCGGCCAACGCTCAGTTCGCGCCGGCCCTGCGACGGCGTACGAATGCGATCAGCAGCACCAGCGCGCCCAGCCCAACCGCCGGGGCGTTGCCCACGCGCACAAAGGGCGTCAGCCCTTGTGTGCCTTGCACGTCAGCCTGCAGCGTGCCGAGCGTGAAGACGGGCAGGCGTGCCTGCACGCTGCCGTCCGGGCGCACCACGGCGGTGGCGCCGGTATTGGTGGCGCGCAGCATCGGGCGGCCCGTCTCCAGCGCACGCATGCGCGAGATCTGCAGATGCTGGTCCAGCGCGATGGTGTCGCCGAACCACCCCAGGTTCGTCGTGTTGGCGAGGATCGTGGCCGGCTGATCGGCATGGCGCAGCGAGGCAGCGATCTCCTCGCCGAACAAATCCTCGTAGCAGATGTTGGGCGCAAGATACTGACCAGCAACAGGCATGGGCGGCTGCACGAGCTGGCCGCGCCGGAAATCGCCCAGCGGCATGTTCATCATGTTGACGAACCAGTGGAAGCCAAAGGGGATGAACTCGCCGAAGGGCACCAGGTGGTGCTTGTTGTAGCGGTACACGCCCTGGAACTGCGGGCCGACGCCGAACACGCTGTTGGTGTAGTCCACCGCCGAATCCTGGCTGGCCGCACCGAAGAGCACGCTGGAGCCCGTGGTGTCCACATAGGTGCGGATGGCCAGCGCGATCTCCTGCGGCATGTCCTGAACCATGATCGGGAAAGCCGTCTCGGGCGTGATCACCAGCTGCGCGGGCTTCTCGGTGACCATCTTGGTGTACAGCGCTAGCGAGCGCTCAATGCCGGTCTGCTGGAACTTCACGTCCTGCGGCACGTTGCCCTGCAAGAGACGTACGGAGATCGGCTTGCCCACGGGCTGCGTCCAGGCGACGTTGTGCAGCGGCCAGCCGGCCGCCAGCACGATTGCGCCGATGACAGCCGCCAGCCAGTGCAGCCGGCGCTCCGCAGCGACACACAGCAGGCCGGCCAGTACGGCCGCAATCAACACGATGCCGTACACACCCACTAGCGGCGCGTAGCCGACGAGCGGGCCGTCGGTATGCGCGTAGCCGCCATTGATCCAGGGGAAGCCCGTCCACACGGTGCCGCGCAGCCACTCCACAACAGCCCACGCTGCGCCGAACACCAGCGCTGATGCGGCACCAGACCATCGCCCACGGCGTGTCAGCCACTGCCACGCCCACACCGCCAGCGCTGGATGCAGCGCCAGATAACCTGCGAACAGCAGCACGGCCAGCGCGGCCATCCAGGCTGGCATGTCGCCGTAGACGTGCATGCTGATATAGAGCCACCAGACGCCCGACAGGAACCAGCCGAGCCCAAACGCGTACCCGACCCAGGCCGCATCACGCAGACGCGGCGCGCGCTGCACCAGTGCGGCCAGGCCCGTCAGCGAGAGGATCTGCAGCCACCACCAGTGGTTGGGCGCGAACGACAGCGTATGCATGACGCCCAGCAGGGCCGCCAGCGGCATCGCAAAACGCAGGCGTGCAAGGGGCACCGCAGGCGGCACGGCGGGCGACACAAGCGGAGCATCCTGCCGACGGGAACGGTCGGCAGGGGAAGAGAACTGAGCAGGCACGGAAGAATCAGGCGGGGTGAGAACCGGAGGTGTCGGCGACGGCGTTGCCGCCGGCCGGCGAAGTCATACGGCGTACCAGCAGCACCTGCACCTGGCGTGCATCGGCGCGCAGCACGTCGAATTGCAGCGCACCCATGACGATCTTCTCGCCACGGTGCGGCACGCGGCCCAGGTGGTTGGACAGCAGCCCGCCAATCGTGTCGACGTCTTCGTCGGAGAACTGCGTGCCGAAGGCTTCGTTGAACTGCTCGATTTCGGTCAGGCCGCGCACACGCATGTGGCCATCGGCGGTCGCGAGGATGTTGTCTTCTTCCTCTTCGATGTCGTATTCGTCTTCGATGTCGCCGACGATCTGCTCCAGCACATCTTCGATGGTGATCAGGCCGGCCACGCCACCATATTCGTCGACGACGATGGCGATGTGGTTGCGGTTGACGCGAAAGTCGCGCAGCAGCACGTTCAGGCGCTTGGATTCCGGGATGAACACGGCCGGGCGCAGCATGTCGCGCACGTCGAAGTCTTCATCGGTATAGAAACGCAGCAGATCCTTGGCCAGCAGGATGCCGATGATGTTGTCACGGCTGCCTTCGTAGACGGGGAAGCGCGAATGCGCAGCTTCCTGCACGAAGGGGATGAATTCGGACGGTGCGTCGGCGATGTTCAGCGCATCCATCTGCGCGCGCGGAATCATGATGTCGCGCGCACACAGGTCCGAGACCTGGAAGACGCCTTCGATCATCGACAGGGAGTCGGCGTCGATCAGGTTGCGCGCATGGGCGTCTTGGAGGATTTCGAGCAGCTCGGCCCGCGATTCGGGCTCGGGCGAGATGAGGTCGGTCAGGCGTTCCAGCAGCGAGCGGGGTTTGTCGGCTGGCTTCGGACTGGGATACGGATCATTCATGGCGCGGTCGCGCGTCGTTCAACATCGGGCCAGCATACACCAAAAGATTGGCGATCCAGATGACGCCAGGCGAGCCACGGGCCACCTGAAGTGGATGACGCTGCACTTCAGGTGGCCGGCTCGGGCGGCATGGCTGGGGCGCGCTGCCGAAGGGGGTAACGGTCAGTCGCTGCCGTCCTTGTCGCCTGGGTGATGGTGACCGTCGCTGCCGGGGTTTGCGCCGCCCTCGTCACCGTGGTGGTCGTTGCCATCATTGCCACCATCGTGGTGGGTGCCGGGGTCATCGCCGCCGCCTCGGTCGTCGTGGCCGTGGTCCTCGTCGTGGTCGGGGTGGCCACCTCGGTCGTGATGGCCATGGTCGTTGTCATGGTGGCCGTCGCCGCCGTGATCATGGTCGTCGTGATCGTCCCCATGGTGCCCGTGGTTGCCATTGCCATGGTGGTCGTGATCGCCGTGACCATCGCCACCGTGGTCATGGTCGCCACCTCCGCCATGGTCATGGTCACCATCGCCGCCGCGGTCGTGATCGCCGCCGTGATGTCCACCGTGGTGGCCGTCATGGTCGTGATCGTGATCGTGGTCATGGTCATGGTGATGGTGATGGCCGTGATCGTGATGCCCGCCGTGATGATGACCACCATGGTCACCGCCATGGCAGCTTCCGCAGGGGGAGGGGACCGGGGCGGGGCTTGGGGTCGGCGTTGGAGTTGGGGTTGGAGTCGGCGTCGGGCTTGGGCTCGGACTCGGACTCGGCGACTTGCCTGGCGTCGGAGTGGGGGCTGGCGCGTTGTTGTTCGTGGGCGGGGGCGGCGTGATGTTGTTGGCCGTCGCGGGTGCCGGTGTCGTGACCGGGTCGTGCGTGTTGCCGTGATACCGGCCCAGGGTGCTGGCGCCGGCGTAGGCGGTCCAGCGGCCGGCGATCTCTTTGTCTACGCCGCCTAGCCAATGGTCACCCGTGACGCCGACGCCCACCAGGGTCTTGCTGCTCGCGAAATCGTATCCACCCCCGATCAGCGCCTGCACGCTGGTGCTGCCGACCACGGCCTGCACACGCGGCCGGATCGTGCCCTGCGCGATCATGAGGTTCACTTCGGCGCCGACCACGTTGTTGCTGTCGGACACATTGACGGTGCGACAGCCCACCACCGCACCCGGGTGCCATGCACCGTCAAACACAACGACGATGCCCGCGTAGCACGATTGCTTGTGATCCGCATGGGCGATGCGCGGCGTGACCGCGAGCGCAGTGCCGACTCCCACGCCGACGAGCAGCGTGGTCCACGGAATGCTGTCCATGAAGCGTTGACGCATGATGACCTCCCCGCGGGGCCGTGCCCGTCTGTGCGTGGGTTGGCCCATGGCGCTCGTTTGCGCCGACGTTCGTTGAGCTCGCTCGAGTGGCGGCTTATGCGTGGAGGATAGGAATCGCTACGGCAAAACCCATGCGCCGTATGGAGAACGGCGGGGGTGCCGGATGGCCGACCACCGTTGCGCAGCGCATGCGTGGTTTGACCGGCGCGGCCATGCGCCAAATGGCGGAGGAAACCCCGTAAACCGTTGTGGGGATTGGATCTGCGGCTACGCAGGTTGATTCAGCGTTGAAACGGCTTGCTGCAGAAATGGAACACGCAACAAGCAAAACGCCGGCGCGAGGCCGGCGTTGAGCATGCGGGACGGTGCTTCTTCAGCGGTCCGCGTATGGATCGGCAAAACCAAGCTCGCCGAGAATCTGCGTTTCGATGCCTTCCATCTCTTCGGCATCGGCCGGGTCTTCATGGTCGTAGCCTTGCGCATGCAGCGCGCCGTGCACGATCAGGTGCGCGTAGTGTGCGAGCAGCGGCTTCTTCTGTTCCTTCGCATCCTTCTCGACGACCGGGCAGCACAGCACGACGTCGGCCGAGACGGGGTCGTCTTCCTTCTCTGCGTACGAGAAGGTCAGCACGTTGGTGGCGTAGTCCTTGCCACGGTACGTGCGGTTGAGCGTGCGGCCTTCTTCTTCGCCGACAAAGCGCACGTTGAGCTGCGCATCGGCAAACAGCGCCGGGGCGATCCACGCTTCGATGTCCTGCTCCTTGGGCAGTGCCTTGCGCGCGGCGGCCTTGAGCTCGTCGCCGTACTGGACGGTCAGGTCGAGCGTGAGCATCTCCGCGTCGTCGATGGCTTCGCGGCCGTTGTTCCAGAACGTGTCGTCGAGGTCTTCGGTGCGCTCGGTTTGGACCGGTTCGGCTTCAATACGGAGCGTGACGCTGTCGTGGTGCTCCGGGCGCAGCGACAGCATGGCGTTCGTGTTGGTGTCCGAGTGTTCGGCGACGAGGGTGATGGCGCCATCGGCAGTGTCGGGCACGCTGATGATCAGGCTGCGGCCGTCGGCAAAGGCGATGCGCACGGCGCTGGCATCCACCGTCTTGGGTTTGCCCTTGGCGTCGAACACGTCGACGCGCGGGCCGAACGACTCGGCGGCTTCGGGTTGGGTCTTCTTGGTTTTGGTTTTAGCTTTGGCCACGTTCAGGCGTCCTTGTGCTGTGCATGGAATTCGTCATAAGCCTCGACGATGCGGGCCACCAGGGGGTGCCGCACCACGTTGACGCTGGTAAAGCGCGTCATCGCCACGCCGCGCACGTCACGCAGCACGTGCTGTGCTTCGATCAAGCCGCTCTTCTGGCCGCGCGGTAGGTCGATCTGCGTCGTGTCGCCGGTAATCACGGCCTTGGAGCCGAAGCCGATCCGCGTGAGGAACATCTTCATCTGTTCCGGCGTGGTGTTCTGGGCTTCGTCCAGGATGATGAAGGCATGGTTGAGCGTGCGCCCGCGCATGTACGCAAGCGGCGCAATCTCGATCATCTGGCGCTCGAACATCTTCTGCGTCTTGTCGAAGCCGAGCAGGTCGTACAGCGCGTCGTACAGCGGGCGCAGGTACGGATCGACCTTCTGCGCGAGGTCGCCGGGCAGGAAGCCCAGGCGTTCGCCGGCTTCCACGGCCGGGCGCGTCAGCACGATGCGCTTGATGGCGTCGCGCTCGAGCGCATCCACCGCGCAGGCCACCGCCAGATACGTCTTGCCCGTACCCGCCGGGCCGATGCCGAACGATAGATCGTGCGAGAGGATGCTGCGCAGGTACTCGCGCTGCATCGGCGTGCGGCCATGCAGATCCGTGCGCCGCGTATGCAGCACCGGCGACAAGTCCTTGCCATCAGGGGCCTCGGCGCTGATCGATTCCGGCAGGTAGCTGCCGTGAGCGGCCACCTGACGGGTTTCCACCAGGCCGAGCTGGATATCGTCCACCGACAGCGGATCGCGCGCAGCGTTGTAGAATGTCTCCAGTGCGTTGGCCGCGCCTTGTGCGTTGGCCCCGCGCACGGTGAACTTGCTGCCGCGCCGGTTGATGGTCACGTCCAGCGCCTGCTCGATCTGGCGCAGGTTTTCGTCCAGCGGCCCGCACAGGTTCTGCAGGCGTGCGTTGTCGTTCTTGGGCGCGGTGAATTCAGCGGTGCTCGGTTTCATCCAATCCGTCTGTGTTGATGATCAGTGGGTCACGCGGTCGTCGTTTGCGACAACCTCACCGCGCAGCGAATGCGGGAAGGCATGCACGATGCGCACATCCAGCATCTGGCCGATCAGTTGGTCGCGGCGCGCCTGCGGCAGGTCAGGCAGAGCGAAGTTGACCACGCGGTTGTTCTCGGTGCGGCCGTGCAGCTCGGTCGGGTCCTTGCGCGACGGGCCTTCCACGAGGATGCGCTGCGTGCTGCCGACCATGCTTTGGCTGATGCGTGCAACGTTCTCTTCGATGGTCGCCTGCAAATGTTTCAGGCGTTCGAGCTTGACGGCCTGCGGCGTATCGTCGTGCAGGTTGGCCGCAGGCGTGCCGGGGCGCGGGCTGTAGATGAAGCTGAACGAGGTGTCGTAGCCGATGTCGTGAATCAGGTCCATCGTCTTGGCGAAGTCCGCATCGGTCTCGCCCGGGAAGCCGACGATGAAGTCGGTGGCG
The DNA here is from genome assembly GCF_051904805.1 of Ralstonia sp. 25C. Lineage (NCBI taxonomy): Bacteria > Pseudomonadati > Pseudomonadota > Betaproteobacteria > Burkholderiales > Burkholderiaceae > Ralstonia > Ralstonia sp. 25C. The sequence goes on from NZ_CP196737.1 coordinate 2,758,997, forward strand.
ATGGAGATGTTGGGTCGGATCGCGCGCAGCTTGCGGATGCTGCTCTTGTATTCGAGCACCGTGTAGCCGCGCTTCATCGCCATCAGGATGCGGTCGGAGCCGTGCTGCACGGGCAGGTGCAGGTGGTCGACCAGCTTCGGGTTGGTGGCGTAGGCTTCGATCAGGCGCGAGGAGAATTCCTTCGGGTGGCTGGTCGTGTAGCGGATGCGCTCGATGCCGGGAATTTCGGCCACGTATTCCAGCAGCAGGGCGAAGTCAGCACGCTCGCTGGTATCGCCCATCTTGCCGATGTAGGCGTTGACGTTCTGGCCCAGCAGCGTGACTTCGCGCACGCCTTGCTCGGCCAGGCCGGCCACTTCGGCCAGCACGTCGTCGAACGGGCGCGAGACTTCCTCACCACGCGTATAGGGCACCACGCAATAGCTGCAGTACTTCGAGCAGCCTTCCATGATCGACACGAAGGCGGTCGCGCCTTCCACCCGGGCGGGCGGCAGGTGGTCGAACTTTTCGATCTCGGGGAAGGACACGTCGACCTGCGAGCGGCCGGTGCGGCGACGCGCGGCGATCAGGTCCGGCAGGCGGTGCAGCGTCTGCGGGCCGAAGACGACGTCCACGTAAGGCGCGCGCGCCACGATGGAAGCCCCTTCCTGGCTGGCCACGCACCCGCCCACGCCGACCACGAGGTCCGGCTTGAGCGCCTTAAGTGCCTTCACGCGGCCGAGTTCGGAGAACACCTTCTCCTGCGCCTTTTCGCGCACGGAGCACGTGTTGAAGAGGATCACGTCCGCATCTTCGGGCGTGTCGGTGGGGACGAGACCTTCAGCCGCGTTGAGCACGTCGGACATCTTGTCCGAGTCGTACTCGTTCATCTGGCAGCCGTAGGTTTTGATGAAGACTTTTTTCATGTGCCGTTCACAGTGGTTGACCTGGGGGCACGTGCTTCGTGGGGCTTTCTGTTCTGACTACTGGGACTGGGCCTGTGCGGCCACCGCAGCGTTGTAGTCGTCATCGCTGACAACCCAGGCCGTCAGCAACTGCCGATACAGGTCGAGCTGATAGCGCACCTTGAACGTCTGGCCGACCACCGAAGCGGGCGGCAGCAGACGCCCGTCCAGCGACAGGATCCGCACGCCCGGGGCGAAGTTGATCTCCGCGCTACTGCTGGTCAGGCCGAGCAGAAGGATGCGGACCACGCCGGTGCTGCCGGTACTCAGCGTGCCAGTGCTGGCCGAGTTCACGGTCAACTGGGCCGCCGGGGCGTTCGCCGGAATATTGCGCAGCACCTGCGCGTGGGCGGACAGCATTGGCACCGATGCCGCAACGGCAGCAAAGGCTAGGGCGAGGACTTGGCGTCGGGTACGCATGGCGTCGTCAGAGGAAAGCCACCGCCGGGTGAGCGACCCGGCACACGAAACACGAGACAACCCGACATTGTAACGCTCGGTGGCGCCCGGTGGCTCCTCTCTACAGCGATTCGGCGATCTTTGCGGCCAGCGCCACACCACTGAGGAAGGCGGCTTCCACGCGGGGGCCTTCGCACCAGTCACCGCAGGCGCCAAGGCGGGCGGCGGCATCCCAATGGCAGGGCAGGCCGGCGGCCTGTTCCACCAGCGCATGCGGCCACAGGTAGGCGGCCATGACATCGGGCTCGGGCGTGCCGGGAAAGGCCTCGGCAAAGCGCGCGTGCATGGCGTGCAGCGCTTGCTCGGGCGTGTCGTTGGCGTGTGCAGCAGACCAGGCGGGGGACGCATGCACCACCCAGGACTCGTCGACCATCACACGGCCCGGCTTGGCGTTGTCGCGGGCAGCCCAGGCGAGCATGTCGTCGTCGATGCGGATGCCGTCGTACGGCAGGTTCAGCGGTTGCGCAAAGCCCATCATCAGCGCCCAGCACGGGGCGTAGCGCACCGGCGCGATGATCTCTTGCAGCGAAGCCGGCGTGGCACCGTGAAAGAGCGCCGGTAACTCGGGTGCGGGCAGGGCCAGGGCGACGATGTCGGCGTGTTCGGTGCTGGTGCCAGTACCGGTGCCGTTGCGCTCGATCGTCCAGTGCCGCCCCTCGTGTGCGATGCGCGTGACGGCGTGGCCAAAGCGCACGTCCAGCGGCGTGGCGAGGCTGCGCACCAGTGCGCCCATGCCCGGCAGGCCGACGTAGCGGGCTTCGTCACGCGTATCCGCTTGCAGCGTATCGGCGGTGCGATGCCCCCAGCGCGCGGGCCATGGCAGGACGGAGCCTTGTCGGCCGGCCGCATCCACCGCGCGGCGGAAGGCCTCGCTGCGCACGTTGAACGACTGCGCACCATGGTCGAATGCGTACGCTGGGGCACCTTCGGGCAACACCGTGGTCGCCAGCCGGCCACCCACGCCACCCGCGCGCTCGTAGACGGTGGCAGCGATGCCCTCCGCGGCAAGCGCGTTGGCACAGGCAACACCGGCAATACCGGCTCCGACGATGGCGATGGAAGGCTGGGTCATGGACGAGGTGGGTTAAGCAGGCGAGGGATGGGTCAGCAGAATCCCGCCATCATATCGACTCTATTGCTCCATGCCCCAATGAAAAACGCCACCCGGAGGTGGCGTTTGCGATTGAGCAACCCGGCGGCTCAGAACTTGTAGCCGATCGCCAATCCAAACACGAGCGGGTCGACCTTGATGTCGGTCTTGTTGGTGGCCAGCACCTGACCCTGTTGGCTGCGGATCGTGATGGTCAACGTGGTCTTCAGCGGCAGGTACGACACCGTGCCGATGGCGGACCAGTTCTTGGCGAACTCATACGACACGCCGACGCTGGCCACCGGCGTCCAGGAACTGGAGGTCTCGGCCGTCACCTTGGCCGGGCCGGTCGGCACCTGGCCCATGCCAAGTTGCAGCACCTGCCCCAGGTTCTGCATGGCGTTCACGAAGTTGGAGTTCAGGCGCAGGTTGGTGAAGAAGTTGTAGCTGACGCCGCCGCCGACGAACGGACGGACCTTGCTCTCCTTGGTGCCGAAGTAGTACTGCGCGACGATCGTCGGGCTCCACTCGCGCACCGTGGCAACCGGGTTGTTCTGCGGCAGGCCCAGGTTGATCAGCGTCAGCGGTCCGATCACCGGCACCGGCGCGATCACGTTGCCGCTGCCGTACAGGTTGAACTTGGGCGGCACGCCACCCACGAAGGTCCCGGCGATGTTGTCGTTGAAGAAGTGCGTGAACGTGACCGACAGCGTGTTGGCGTTGCTGACCTTCACATCGGTCCCCGGCGACTGGTACGTGCCCAGACCCAGGGCGCTGGTCGTGGTGGTCAGCGGCGTGGCCGAATCCATCGGGCGGATGTAGAACCAGCCCACCGCCATGACGTTACGGCCCCAGACGTAGTCGTCCATGAATTGCCCGAATCCGCCGCCACCGGAGCTGCCCGAGCCGGTGCTGGCACTTGCAGCGACGTTGGACTCTGCGGTGGATTGCGCGTGAGCAGCGGAGGCTGCGAGGGTGCTGACAGCAGCGCAGGCAAGGGCTGCGGCAAAGCGGCGGGCGGTGCGGTTCATGTGGTTGTCTCTCTGGATGGAATTGTTATTTCGCCTAAGTGTGGCGATTTGTGTTTCCGCAGCATAACGCAGCGATTTCTCTGCGTTCGTTGAAGCTTTCCTCTAGCTGGTACGCACGCAACAAGGGTTTGCCCTAGTCATGTTTGAAGCCGTCCGCCAACCGGCGGAGCCTTGGTGCACAACGGTCTGCGGGTGGGGTTTCAAAACTTGTATTCCGGGTTCTTTGGGTTGAAGGTTTGGTCGTTCCACGTTTTGCGCGTCACGCTTTCAATGGCAATTTTTTCAAGCGGGTTGCCCGATGCATCCCATGATTCTTCAACACGGACCCACGGGTTTTTGAGATCAAAGAACAGCCGTACACGCTTGGCGTAGAACGCGGGTGGCCCGGTGGGCGAATCCCAGGTCAGGGCCAGCATGCGTTCACCGCTTTCGGTCACCACGCGGGCTTCGTTGAACTTGCCGGTCTCGCCGGCGGCAACGTGGGCGCGGCCATCGCGCTCCACGGTATCGACGATGAACTGCAGCCCCAGCTCGCGCGCGGTGTGGTTCGACTGCGATTTGGCGAGCTGCCCGTCGAGCGCGCTCCAGATGGCCGCGAAGCCGAAGACGCCGCCCAGGTGGCCATACATCTCGTCTTTGCGCACGGTTTCGTCGTAGATGATTTCCTGGCCCGCGTGCGCGCCGCCCTTGAGCCAGCGCGCATAGATCTGGCGCGGCGCGTGGCGGTAGCGCACCAGCATGAGTGACGGCTGACTTTGCCATTGGTCCTTCACGCGTTCTTGGCGGCGCATGCGGTATTCGTATTCCGGCAGATTGGCCACCTCGGCCTTGAGCCAGCGCACCAGCGTTTCGGGCTTCATGGCTTGCGCCATGGCGAGGATGTCGTCGTCAGCCCAGTTGGCGAATGCGTTGGCGTGGACCTGCGTGCTGAGCCACGCAGCCTGTCTGCTGATGTCCATGGCGGCAAAGGCTGCAATGGCGGCGGACTGCGAGGCCGGCGTCGCCACCGCCACCGAAGATGCAACGGGTGCGGAGCCATCCGGGGTCTGGGCCCAGCTTGGGACGCAACAAGCCAGCGCCGTCATCAGGGCAACAGTGCGTGCACGCATGCGAGTCTCCTGGTTGGCGCGTTATTGCGGTACCTGTGCCGCGCGGGCGCGCTGGATGTCCGGATCGGCATCGCGCAGTTCGCGCCGCAGGATCTTGCCCACCGTCGACTTGGGCAGCTCTTCGTGGCGGAATTCGACGATGCGCGGCATCTTGTAGCCGGTCAGATGCGCGCGGCAGTGTTCGAGCAGCGCGGCTTCCGTCAATGCTCTGGTGCGGGGGACCACGATGATCTTCACGCGTTCGCCTGCCACCGGGTCGGGCACGCCAATGGCCGCCACCTCCAGCACCTCCGGGTGGAGTGCCACCACGTCTTCGATCTCGTTCGGATACACGTTGAAGCCCGAGACGAGGATCATGTCCTTCTTGCGGTCGATCAGGCGGATATAGCCGTTGGCGTCCATCACGCCGATATCGCCGGTGGAGAACCAGCCATCCGCATCGATGACCTTGGCGGTTTCCTCTGGGCGCTGCCAGTAGCCGCGCATGACCTGGGGGCCGCGGACCTGCAATTCGCCGGGTTCGCCCAAGGGGGCGATGGTGCCGTCGTCGCGTTTGAAACGCACTTCGGTGGAGGGCGCCGGCAGCCCGATCGTGCCGCTGAATTCGGTGATGTCCGGCGGGTTCATTGACACGACGGGCGAGCATTCCGTCAGCCCATACCCTTCCACGATGGTGTGGCCGGTGACCTTCTTCCAGCGCTCCGCAATGGCACGCTGCACCGCCATGCCGCCGCCGATGGTGATCTTCATCGCAGAGAAATCGCGCTTGGCAAACTCGGGGTCTTCCAGCAGCAGGTTGAACAGCGTGTTGACGCCCGCAATGCCGGAGAAGCGCTCCTTTCGCAAGATGAAGAGCACCCGTTTGGTATCGCGCGGATTGGCGATGAGGATGTTGCGCCCGCCCATGGTCATGAACATCAGCAGGTTCACCGTGAGCGAGAAGATGTGATACAGCGGCAGCAGCGTGACGTTGGTCTCCGCGCCGCCGGTGAGCATGCTCTTGGACCACTCCTCTGCCTGCAGCAGGTTGGCGATGATGTTGCGGTGGGTGAGCATCGCGCCCTTGGCCACGCCGGTGGTGCCGCCGGTGTATTGCAGGAAGGCAATGTCTCCCGATGCCAGTTGCACCGGCTGCAGCGCCCGCGAGCGCCCCGCGGCCAGCGCTTCGCGCAGCCAGATCGGCGCGGGCAGCGTGTACGGTGGCACTTGCTTCTGCACATGCCGCATCACGAAGTTCAGCGCACGGCCTTTGAGGTTGAACGCGCCACCCATCAGGTCGCCAATGCCGGTGATGACGATGTTGCGGACCTGCGTGCCCGGCAGCGCCTGCTCCAACGTGCGCGCAAAATTTTCCAGCACGACGATGGTCTGCGCGCCGGAATCGCGCAGCTGGTGGGCCAGCTCCGGCACCGTGTACAGCGGATTCACGTTGACGACGATGGCGCCGGCCAGCAGCGTGCCGAATAGGCACACCGGATACTGCAGGCTGTTGGGCAGCATGATCGCCACGCGGTCGCCTTTCTTCACGCCGCGCGACTGCAGCCATGCCGCGAAGTGCTTGGCCTGCTGTTCGCATTCGCCGTAGGTCATTTCCGTGCCGACGCTCACGTAGGCGACACGCGTGCGGTACTTCTCCACCGATTCGCGAAACACCTCGACCAGCGAGTGATAGCGGTCGGGGTTGATCTCCGCAGGTACGCCTTCGGGATACGACTTCAGCCAGATGCGGTCGGTCAGATTGCTGCGGTCGGCAACGGTGTTCATGGTGTCTCCGTCCATGAAACGCGGCATGTTTTCGTTATGCGCCGCGCGGGTTTTTTGAGGCGGGCCGTTCCCGTTGGCCCATTGGTTCACTGCGACATGTTTTCAGGGCGCTCCAGGATGGCGACGACGCCTTGCCCGCCCGCCGCGCAGATCGACACCAGCCCGCGCCCGCTGCCGCGTTGCGCCAGCATCTTGGCGAGCGTGGCGACAATGCGCCCGCCCGTGGCGGCAAACGGGTGGCCGGTGCCGAGCGAGCTGCCGTTCACGTTGAGTTTGTTGCGGTCGATGCTGCCCATGGGGGCGCTGCGGCCGAGCTTTTCGCGGCAGTACTCGGGCGATTCCCAAGCGGCCAGCGTGCACAGAACTTGTGCAGCGAAGGCTTCGTGGATCTCGTAATAGTCGAAGTCCTGCAGCGTCAGGCCCGCGCGCTGCAGCATGCGCGAGACGGCATAGGCCGGCGCCATCAGCAGGCCCTCGTTCTGCTCGGGCGTGCCGCTGAAGAAATCGACGGCGGCCGTATCGGCGCACGTCATGTAGGCGAGCACTGGCAGGTTGTGCGTGCGCGCCCAGTCTTCACTGGCGAGCAGCACGCACGATGCGCCATCGGTGAGCGGAGTGGAATTGCCTGCGGTCATGGTGCCGCTGGCGCCGCGGTCGAACACGGGTTGCAGCTTGGCCAGTTGTTCGATGGTGAGGTTGCTGCGCAGGTTGTTGTCGCGATCCAGCCCGAGGTGGGCGGTCATCAGATCGGTGAAGAAGCCGCGTTCATAGGCTGCGGTCAGGTTCTGGTGGCTGCGCAGCGCGAGGGCATCCTGGTCTTCGCGGCGGATGCCCCAGCGCTTGGCCATCAGCTCGCAGTGTTCGCCCATCGACAGGCCCGTGCGGGGCTCGCTGTTGCGCGGCAGCAGTGGGCGCACGAACATCGACGGGCGCAGCCCGGCCAGGGCCTTGATGCGCGCGCCGGTGGACTTGGCGCGGTTCGCCTCCAGCAGGATCTTGCGCATCTTTTCGTTCAGGCCGACGGGCGCGTCGGAGGTGGTATCCGTGCCGCCCGCAATGCCTACGTCGATTTGCCCGAGGGCGATCTTGTTGGCGACGAGGATGGCCGCTTCCAGCCCCGTGCCGCACGCTTGCTGCACGTCGTATGCGGGCGTCTGCTTGGCGAGCGTGGTGGAGAGCACTGTCTCGCGTGCCAGGTTGAAATCGCGCGCGTGTTTGATGACGGCACCGGCGACGACTTCGTCCAGACGCATGCCGTGCAGGTTGAAACGATCGATTAGGCCCTGCAGCGCGGCGGTCAGCATCTGCTGGTTCGACGCCGTGGCGTAGGCCGTGTTCGAGCGGGCGAACGGAATGCGGTTACCTCCAAGGATGGCGACGCGGCGCACCTGCGCATTGACGAGCATTGATCAATCTCCAGTATTTTCTTGTTGTGCTGGCGGCAGCGTCAGCATGCCGCGCAGATAAGGTTTGTCGCCGGCAGCGTTGCGCACCTCAAACGCGCGGCTGGGTGTGGCCTGCTCGGCTTGCCATAGCGTGGCGGAGCCGGGCAGCGACAGCGGTGTCTTGAACTCGGCTGTCACCTCGCCTGCCATGAGCGGCGCGGCCGGCAGCAACGCGGCCAGTGCGCGCGCCTTGGTCCACATGCCATGCGCGATAGGGTGCGCAAAGCCGAACAGCTTCGCGCCGATGCTCGACACGTGGATGGGGTTCCAGTCGCCGGACACCTCTGCGTAGCGGCGCCCGGTGTCTGCGGGGGCATCCCAGCGGCCATCGGGCGACAGGTCGGGCGCGACCGGCAACGCAATCAACGGCGCACCCTGCGGCGACTGCACGCCCACACGCAAGTAGGTGGAGAGCGATTCCCACACCACCGCGCGCGCCTTGAGGATGGTCGTCTCAATGGCGAACGCCTGCCCGCGCGCATGCTGGAACAGCCGACGCGGGCGCACCTCCACGCGCACGCGCTCGCCGATCCGCAAACGCTGGTGCTGGCGGATCGTGTTGCACAGGTGCACCAGGCCGATCACTGGATACGGAAATGCCGATTCCGTCATCAGCATGAGTTGCAGCGGAAAGCCCAACAGATGCGGATACGTCATCGGCACCCCATGGGCGGGCGAGAACCCGCACACCGCGGCGTATTGCGCGATGTGCGCGGCGTCCAGCGGCACCTCCTGGCGCACCAGCGTGTGGCGCGGCAGCGGGCCACCGCGCTTGCCCTTGCGTTGCGACAGCAGCGCGCGCCAGGCCAATGCCCCCGGCGACGGCGGCTCGGTTACGAGTGTCTGCGTCGCGGTCATCGGACAGGACAAGGCCAGCGTGCGCATGGTCGTCTCAAGCTCCGAGCAGGCTCTGCCCGCACACGCGGACGATGTTGCCTGTGACGCCGTTCGATGCGGGGTTCGCAAACCACGCAATTGTCTCGGCCACGTCGACGGGTTGGCCACCCTGGCTCATGGCGTTCATGCGGCGGCCCGCCTCGCGAATGGCAAACGGCACGGCGGCCGTCATCTGCGTTTCGATAAAGCCCGGCGCGACAGCGTTGATGGTGATGCCGCGTTCTGCCAACAACGGTGCGCCAGCTTGCACGAGGCCGATCACGCCGGCCTTGGACGTCGCGTAGTTCGTCTGCCCCAGGTTGCCCGCAATGCCGCTGATGGACGAGACACAGACGATGGCACCACCCGCACGCAGCGCATTGGCCGCCAGCAGCGCCTCGTTGATGCGCAACTGCGCGGTGAGGTTGATGTCGAGCACGCCGCGCCACGCGGGTTCGGTCATGCGGGCGATGGTCTTGTCGCGCGTGATGCCGGCGTTGTGCACGAGGATGTCGATGCCGCCGAGGGCGGTGAGTTGCTGTGCGAGCAAGGCCGGCGTTTCCGCCGCCGCAATGTCATACGCCAACGCTTCACCGCCGATCTCTTGGGCGACGGCGTTGAGGCTGTCCTGTGCGGCGGGCACGTCCAGGCACAACACGCGTGCGCCGTCGCGCGCCAGCACCTGCGCAATGGCCGCGCCGATGCCGCGCGAAGCGCCGGTCACGAGCGCGGTACGCCGGGCCAGCGGCTTCTGCCAATCCACGGAGACTGGCGCTGCCGCATGCACCCGCACCACCTGGCCCGATACATAAGCGGAGCGCGCCGACAGCAGAAAGCGCAAGGTCGACGCCGCCACATGCTCCGCACCCTCAGCCACGTAGACAAGCTGCGCTGTGCAGCCGCGTCGGACTTCCTTGCCTAGCGACCGGGTCAAGCCTTCCAGCGCGCGTTGTGCAATCGCAGCTTCCGATGTCTTGCAGGTTTCCGGCGGGCGTCCAATCACGACGATGCGGCCGCAGCGACCGATGGCCCGCACGCCGTCATGGAACACGTGATACAGCGCGTCGAGTCCGTCGACTGAGACGATGCCCGTCGCGTCAAAGACGATGCCGCCAATGCGGTCAAACGCATCGCCGTCCTTGCCCGTGGGTGCAACAAAGCGGCCCGTGATCTGCCCGTGCCGGTTGGCTACACCGAGCCACTCCGGGTCGCTCTCGTGAAAGCGCGTCGGCACGCCGATCTCCGCGAACAGGGCGGCGAGCGTTTCGCGCATGGCGCCCCCGGGTGCCACGGCCACCAGGAAGGGGCCGACGAATTCCGGCTCGCCAGCGCGATAGCGGCGCAGCGGTACCGGCTGCGGCAGGCCAAGGTTGGCCGACAGCCACTTGCCGAAACCGGAACCGACGAAATCGAGATACTTGTCTTGCATCGTTGTTGTTGTCTTGTTTGATGTCGCGCCGTCAAGCCGCCCGACGTTCCGCCGCCTGCAGCGCATCGAGCGCATCCTTACGGCGCTGCAGATCGGCCAGCAGGTTGAAGTCGGGCGGGAAGTCATCCACGGCGACGGCGTGTTCGCCGTAGCGCGCGTAGTCGCACAGTTGCTTGCGTTCGGCCTCGTCGATGAGGCCCTGTGCCGCCGCTTGCGCGGTCCACGTTTCGAAATCCGGCAGGCTTTGCGGCACGGGCGGCAGCTTGCCTTCTCGGATGGCGGGTTTCAAGCGTTGTTCGATGGCGTCGACCGCCGGTTGCAGGCGGAAGGCGGCTTCGCCGTAGGCAATCGGGTCGATTTCAGGCGTCGGGCAGTAGGAATCGGCCAGCAGGCGATCGCGCGCGGTGCCTGGCGTCTGCATCAGTTCGGCCACTTGCGCGGCCAGTGCGTCAGACGGTTTTCGATACGGCGCACCGAACGGGAAGATCATCGCGCGCAGCAGCCCCGCCACGCCGCGGTTCGGGAAGTTCGCCAGCACGCCGTCGAGCGCGTCTTGCGCGCGCACCAACGCGTCTTGCACAGACCAGTGCACCAGCGGCGCATCTTCCGCCGGGCGGCCCTCGTCTTCAAAACGCTTGAGCGCCGACGAAACCAGATACATCTGCGAAAGGATGTCGCCCAGCCGGCCGGTGATGCTCTCGCGGCGCTTGAGCGTGCCGCCCAGCGTGAACATCGACACGTCGGCCAGCAGCGCCAGCGCGGTCGAGAAGCGGTTGACGGCCTGGTAGTGGCGCTGCATTTCGGGCGCCGCATTCGATGGTGCTGGTGCCACGCGCCCGCCTGACAGCGCATGCAGGAACGCGCGCACAAAATTGCCCGCGATGAACGCCCCGTGGCCGAACAGCGCCGTATCGAACGCACGCAGCGTCTCGGGCGAATCGGCACCCTGCGCAGCCGTCATCTCGCGCAGCACATACGGATGGCAGCGGATCACACCCTGCCCGAAGATAATCAGGCAGCGCGTCATGATGTTCGCGCCTTCCACCGTGATGGCGATCGGCACCTGCTGATACGCACGCGCCAGGAAGTTGTTCGGCCCCATGCAGATGCCCTTGCCGCCCACGATGTCCATCGCATCGTTGACCACATCGCGCGCACGTTCGGTGACGTGGTACTTGGCAATGGCGGAGATGACCGAGGGCTTCTCGCCCAGGTCCACGGCCAGCGCAGACAGGCGCCGCGCCGCATCCATCATGTAGAGGTTGCCGCCCATGCGGCCGAGCGCTTCCTGAATGCCCTCGAACTTGCCGATGGGCGTGCGGAACTGGCGGCGCACGGCGGCATACGCACCGGTGCTGCGCACGGCAATCTTCGACAGCCCCACGTTGGACGACGGCAGCGAGATCGCGCGACCCGCCGCCAGGCATTCCATCAGCATGCGCCAGCCACGGCCCACCTGCGCCTGCCCGCCAATCACCCAGCCGATGGGGATGAATACATCCTTGCCCCAGTTCGGGCCGTTCTGGAACACCGCGTTCAGCGGCCAATGGCGGCGGCCGATGTTCACGCCCGGATGCTTGGTCGGGATGAGTGCGCAGGTGATACCGGGTTCTTTGTCGCTGCCAAGCAGGCCATCCGGATCGACCGCGCGGAAGGCCAAGCCGAGCACCGTCGCGATCGGTCCGAGCGTGATGTAACGCTTGCTCCAGGTCACGCGGAAGCCCAGCGTCTCGCGGCCCTCGTGGATGCCTCGGCAGACCACACCCACGTCGGGGATGGCGGCTGCGTCGGACCCCGCATACGCGTTGGTCAGTGCAAAGCAGGGGATCTCTTCACCGCGGGCGAGGCGCGGCAGGTAGTGGTTCTTCTGCGCTTCGGTGCCGTAGTGCAGCAGCAGTTCGGCCGGGCCCAGCGAGTTGGGCACCATCACCGACACAGCGGCTGCAGAACAGCGCGTCGACAGCTTCATGATGACCTGCGAATGCGCGTACGCCGAGAAGCCTTTGCCGCCGTATTCCTTCGGAATGATCATGCCGAGGAAGCCTGAGCGCTTGGCATAGGCCCACGCCTCGGGGGACATGTCCTGCCAGATCTGCGTGCTCTCCCAGTCGTTGGCAAGGTCGCAGAGTTTTTCGGTTTCAACGTCGAGGAACGACTGTTCTTCGGGCGACAAGCGCGGCTGCGGCGAAGACAGCAACCGCGACCAATTCGGTCGGCCGGAGAAAAGCTCGGCGTCCCACCAGACCGTGCCCGCCTCAATGGCGTCGCGTTCGGTCTCCGACATCTCCGGCATGATCTTGCGGAACATCGCCAGCACCCGGCGCGTGATGAGTGCGCGGCGGAGCGGCTTCAGCGTGAACACGAGCGCTGGCAGCACGAATACGATGGCAAGTACCGTGGTCATCACCGGGCCGACCAGGCCGAGCCAAGCGCCGGCCACCAGCCACACGCCGGTGGCGATCAACCAAGCAAATGCCGAGGCTTCCAGGCTGGCGAGCCCGAGCACGCCGATGCCAAGCAGGACGATCCAGATCGCCGTCATGAGGGTCTCCATTCGCTGCGTTCCTGCGCCGGATGTTTCGAACATGCGGCGCGTGCCGAATGCCGGAGCGACTCCCGTGCCTGGGCGCGGGAGCGCCGCGCGGCGTCTGCGTGATCAGGCGCCGGGGCTGCGCCAGGGGCGCATCGGATTGGCCGGGAAGATTGCGCGGGCAGCATTGCTGCGCCGGATGGCCAGCGCCCGGGTGCGCGCGGTGGGGGCGGCGCCGCCGTCGCCATCGTCCGGGTGATCGTCGTCCGCATCCTCGCCGAGGTCGTCTTGCGCATCAGCGGTGGCGCCGGCGCGGGCGCCGGGCGTGCGGCCGAACAGATCGCCCGAGAATGGTGAGGTGGTGGCTGGTGCTGTGCTGCGTTCGGTGGCGCGGCCGTTGCCGTGACCGGCTTGGCGCGTGGAGCCGCCGTGGCCGTTGCCTTCGCTGCCATTGGGCGCATCGTTGGCCTGAGCCGCGGGGGTGGGTGCCTGCGCTTCGGCCAGTTCGACCACCTGGTCTAGCGCGCCGGCTTCGCCCGGCAACGGAGCGTTGAGCGTGGCCACCACCAGCGCCGTGAGTCGCGCCAGCAGCGAGGCATCGGTCATCGGCTTGCCCTGCGTGAACATCGGTAGCAGGTTGTTGAGGTCATCGGCCGCCAGCACGCCGGCGAGCGCCTTGAGCGAGAAGTGCAGGCGCCAGCCGAGCTCAGCGCGTGGGACGTGCGGCAGCGCGTTTGAGAACGCTTCGAAGAATCGACCGAACACTGGCGCGTAGTGCCCGAGCAGATAGTTCTGCACAAACGGCGAAGTGTCGGAATACACGCGCCCCATCAGACGCAGGAATGCGGGGCCGCCGGTGTCGGGGTTGCGCGCCATCTGCAGCGCCGGTACGAACAGTGCGCCGAGCACGTGGTCGCAGGTGAGCTGTTCCTTGGTCCAGCGCTCTTCGCACGCCGTGAGCAGCGCCAGCCGGCGCGTGTTGAGCGGATCGAGCCGGCGCCCAAGCACCGACTGCATCAACGCTTCCTTGCTGCCGAAGTGATAGTTGACCGCCGCCAGATTGACCTTGGCGCGCGCCGTGATCTGCCGCAACGACATCGCCTCGTAGCCGAACTCGATGAACAGCAGTTCGGTGGCCTCAAGAATGCGGCCCTTGGTGTCACCTGCTCCAGGACGTCCCATGTCTCCAACCTCGTGTTTTTTGGTCCGATATCGGCGTCGATTGCTGCACTGCAGCGCTCGAACGAACGATTCAAACATGTGTATTTGTGTTGCCAGGGCATGTTAGGAACAGACGTTTGAAAACGCCAAGCGAGCAATTCGAGCGAACCCTCTAGAGCCGGGGATTTGCCCCGGCGTGGCTCGTAGTTGTTGATACGGAGAGTGAGTGTGCGCAAACATCGAGGGCGCTAAAGCCATGTTTGCGCAGCCGCGATCGGGTCCGCCAATCGGCTGAAGCGGCGCTTGAAGCGGACTAACGAGCACTGCGGCGTTGTGTGCACATCGACTGTGGCGCGGGGGCGCGCTGCCTTCGACTTGGCGTGCCCCAACATCGCAAAACGGCGTCGCGACACGGCACCCTGTTAAACTAGCGCCCTTCTTGCAGTCCATGCAGTCCCCGGGGTCCAGTCGCCCCGTCACCTACCCAGGCTTTGTCCACGATTGGCGCACGAACGAATGCGCGGGACACGCCGGTCCAATCGCTTTTCCATGTCGTTTTCCGAACTCGGCTTGTCAGACAAGCTGGTACGTGCCGTGGCCGAACTCGGCTACACCGAACCCACTCCGATTCAACGCCAGGCCATCCCTGCAGTCCTTAAGGGCGGTGACCTGCTCGCCGGTGCACAGACCGGCACCGGCAAGACCGCCGGTTTCACGCTGCCGCTGCTGCACCGTCTCTCTGCCACGCAGCCGAACAAGGTGCAGACGCCCAGCGGCATGCGCTTCCCGATCCGCGCGCTGGTGCTCACCCCCACGCGTGAACTCGCCGCGCAGGTGGAAGAAAGCGTGCGCGCTTATGGCAAATACCTGCCGCTGAAGTCGATGGTGATGTTCGGCGGCGTTGGCATCAACCCGCAGATCGACGCGCTCAAGCGCGGTGTCGACATCGTCGTGGCCACGCCGGGCCGTCTGCTGGACCACGTAGGCCAGCGGACCATCGACCTGTCGCACATCGAACTGCTGGTGCTGGACGAAGCTGACCGCATGCTCGACATGGGCTTCATCCACGACATCCGCAAGATTCTCAACATCCTGCCGCCCAAGCGTCAGAACCTGCTGTTCTCGGCGACGTTCTCGGACGACATCCGTGAACTCGCCGACCGCCTGCTCGACAAGCCGGCCCTGATCGAAGTCGCGCGCCGCAACACCACGGCCGAGACGGTCGAGCAACGCATCTACCCGGTCGACCGCGAGCGCAAGCGCGAACTGCTCGCCAAGCTCGTGCGCGACAACGACTGGCACCAGGTGCTGGTCTTCACGCGCACCAAGCACGGTGCAAACCGCCTGGCCGAACAGCTCACGCGCGACGGTATTCCCGCGCTGGCGATCCACGGCAACAAGAGCCAATCCGCGCGCACGCGTGCGCTGTCGGAGTTCAAGGCCAACACGCTGCGCGTGCTGGTCGCCACCGACATCGCCGCGCGCGGTATCGACATCGACCAACTGCCACACGTCGTCAACTTCGACCTGCCGAACGTGCCGGAAGACTACGTGCACCGCATCGGCCGTACGGGCCGCGCGGGTGCGCAGGGTGAGGCGATCTCGCTGGTCTGCGTGGATGAGCACGGCCTGCTGCGCGACATCGAACGCCTGATCAAGCGCGAACTGCCGCGCACCGTGCTGGAAGGCTTCGAGCCGGACCCGAGCATCGCGCCGGAGCCGATTCCGAATGGCCGCAACTCGGCCGGCCGCGGCGGTAATGCGCGGGGTGGTCGTCCGGGCGGTGGTCGCAGCCAGCAACCGCGCCAAGCTGCCGGTGGCAACGCTGCACCGCGCGAGCCACGTGCTCCGCGTGAGCCTCGGGAACCGCGTCGTGAGTTGACCGGCAATGGTCAGGGCCAAGGTCAGGGCCAAAGCCAAGGTCAGGGTCGCAACGGCGGCGGCAGCCGCCAACGACAAGCACAAGGCCAGCGCGATGGCCAGACAGCACCGAAGCCGCAGGGCGGCCATCGCAACGGCGCGGGCAACGGTCAATCGCAGGGACGTGGTCAGCGCCAGGGCCAGGCGCAAGGCAACGGGCAGGGCGGTCAGCGTCGTGCCTCGAGCACGCAAGCGGCACAACCGGCTCAGAAAGCCGCGCAGCCGGCCAAGCAACCATTCAACGGCCTGTTCGCCAAAGCCGCTGCATTGCTGGGCGGCCGCAAAGGCTGACATTCATGCATGGTAGCGACGACAGCGGCCAACCCGCATCCGCCGACGCCCCATACGATGGCCTGACGCCCGACAGCATCCTCGATGCGCTGGCGCAGGTCGGGCTGACGTCGGACGGCCGCATGTTCGCGCTCAACAGCTACGAGAACCGCGTCTACCAGGTCGGCGTGGAAGACAGCGCGCCGGTGGTGGTCAAGTTCTACCGCCCTGGCCGCTGGAACGACGCGCAGATCGTCGAGGAGCACGCGTTCACCGAGGAACTCGCCGCCGCTGAGATCCCCGTGATCGCGCCGCTGGCAATAGACGGCCGCACGCTGCACGCCTTCGAGCGCTGGCACTTCGCAGTCTTCCCGCGTTGCGCCGGCCGTGTGCCCGCGATTGATCGCGACGACACGCTCGAATGGATGGGCCGCTTCCTCGGCCGCATCCACGCTGTTGGCGCACAACGCCCCTTCATGGCGCGGCCCGCACTCGACATCGACACCTTCGGCGTGCAGTCGCGCGATTGGCTGCTCGAACACGACTTCATCCCACCTGATCTGCTGCCCGCCTGGCGCAGCGTGGCCGATGCCGCGCTCGACGGCGTGCGCCGTTGCTACGACCGTGCAGGCGACGTTTCGCTGCTACGTCTGCACGGCGACTGCCACGCCTCCAACGTCCTCTGGATCGAAGAGGGCGACGCCAAGCAAGGCGATCCGCTACGCAGCGCTGGCCCGCACTTCGTCGACTTTGACGACAGCCGCACCGGCCCCGCCGTGCAGGATCTGTGGATGCTGCTCTCGGGCGATCGCGCATCGATGCAATCGCAGCTCGCCAGCCTGCTGGCCGGCTATGAGGATTTCTGCGAATTCGACACGCGCGAGTTGTATCTGGTGGAAGCGCTACGCACGCTGCGCCTGCTCCACTACAGCGCGTGGTTGGCGCGTCGTTGGAATGACCCGGCGTTCCCTGCCGCGTTTCCGTGGTTCAACACGCAACGCTATTGGCAGGACCGGGTCTTGGAATTGCGCGAGCAGATCGCGCTGTTGGACGAACCGCCGCTCTGGTGAAAACGAGCGGCGGTTTTTCTTTGGGCTTTAAGCGAACTTGCCAGCCTGGAAATCACGCACGGCCTGGAAGATCTCTTCCTGCGTGTTCATCACAAACGGGCCGTACTGCGCGATCGACTCGTTCAGCGGCTTGCCCGCCACCAGCAGCACGCGTGCCTCGGCATCGCCTGCGCGGATGACCACGCCATCACTGCCTTCCGTGTTGGCGAGGATGGCCATCTGCTTGTCCTCCACGCGCTGCAGGCCCGCGTTGCCCGGTGCTTCGGCATCACCCACCAGCGCGCTGCCGCGGAACACGTAGACGAACGCGTTGTGCTTTTCCGGCAGCGATTGCGCGAACGATGCCCCGGCCGGCAACGTGATGTCGAGGTACAGCGGCTGCGTCGCTTCACGCGTCATCGCGCCTTGCACGCCTTGCGATTCGCCGGCGATCACGCGCACGGCTACGCCATCTTCCGTCGTGAACTCGGGAATCTCGGCCGACGGAATATCGCGGTACCACGGCGTCGTCATCTTGTCGCGCGCAGGCAGGTTCAGCCAGAGCTGGAAGCCTTCCATCACGCCATCTTCCTGCTCCGGCATCTCGGAGTGCACGACACCGCTGCCGGCCGTCATCCACTGCACGCCGCCGTGTTGCAGCAGCCCTTCATTGCCAGCGCTGTCGCGGTGGCGCATGCGGCCCGCAATCATGTACGTCACCGTTTCAAAGCCGCGGTGCGGGTGATCGGGAAAACCGGCGAGATAGTCATTCGGGTCATCGCTGCGGAACGCGTCGAGCATCAGGAACGGATCGAGCCGGCGCTGCAGGTTGTTCGTCAGCACGCGCGTGAGCTTCACGCCCGCACCGTCCGAGGTGGGTCGGCCGGTGACGAGGCGCTCCACACGGCGAGCATGTTGCACTTGCTGCACTTGCGGTTGCACGAGGGTTTCCATGTTGTTCTCCTGGAATCGGGGATTTGTCATACCGCAAATGTAGGGTGGTTGCCCCGTCCGCACTAGTCGGTTATTGTGGGAAAAAATGTTGCTCCCGGCGAGACAATGACAACCACCGCCCGGCGAGTGCGCCCACAACAGGAGGAAACCGTGGATCTGAACCAACTGGCGCTGTTCGTGCGCGTTGTTGAAGCGGGCAGCTTCACCGCGGCGGCAACGCGGCTGGATTTGCCGAAATCGTCCGTCAGCCGGGGCATTGCTGCGCTCGAACAAGATTTGAACGTGCGACTGTTACAGCGCACCACCCGCACCTTGCATCTCACCGACGCGGGGCAGAGCCTATACCAAGTGGCGTCCCAGGCGCTCGAAGAGATCGAACGCGCCACCACCTGCGCCGGAGAGTTGCAGGATCTGCCGCGCGGCAAGGTGCGGATCACCTCCTCCGAAGATGTCGGGCGCTTACTCGTCGCCCCGGTGGCGGCGCGCTTCATGCAGCAATACCCGGAGATCGATTTGGACGTGGTGCTGACGCCGCGCAATGTCGATCTGGTGCAGGAAGGCTTCGACCTCGCCGTCCGTGTTGGCCGCCTCGCCGATAGCTCGCTGGTGGCGCGGCCATTGGGCGTGCTGCGTATCGGCCTATTTGCGTCGCCTGATTACCTGCAAAAACGTGGTGCGCCGCAGACCGTGCAGGCGCTGGCAGACCATTGTTGCCTCGACTTTCGTGGCACCGGCCGCGGCGAAACGCAATGGCGCCTGGTCGGCCCCGATGGCCTGAAAACTGTGGCCGTGCGCGCGCGCTTGAATGCCGACAGTCTCATCTACTTGGAGACGCTGATTGCCTCGGGGGCCGGCATCGGACCGCTGCCGCTGTATGCGAGCGCCGTCGCGCGTGCCAATGCGCCACTCCCGCGCTTGGTGCGCGTGCTGCCCGATTACGCCACCAGCGGCGAGCCCATCAATCTCGTTACCCCCTCGGCGCGCTTCGTGCCCAAGCGTGTTCGCTTGTTGATCGACATGCTGACGGAGTCCATCCGGCAAGAGCTGGAAAACGCGGATCCCGCCTAAGACGCGGTTGTTTTACAGGTGGGCTTGCTCCGTTAAATATTGTCACGGATGCGCCAACTCCGCCCATCGCACGGCATCATGCGCCCTCGTGTGCCGGACAAGTACGTCGGACCCTCCTTGACGTTACCCCCGTGAAGCACTGCAGCGCGTCCCCCCGGTGTGTTGCAGTGTGTTCGGCATACGCGACCCTTGGGTGTTTCTGATCCCGTCACGTTGTGGGAAACACCGCCGCCCGGACCTCGTTGTCCGGGCTTTTTTTTGCCCGGCTTCTCGCCAATGCATACCGGGTAGCGTGTTTCAAGAGTCTCCACAAATTAGGACTCTTCTCATGGTTCGTAGCAAACCTCGCCATGAAAATTGCAGACACGTAACACATGCAACGGATCGCGCAATGTCGCGACCGATTGGGTGCAATTTGTACCCGCGCCATCCCGGCACGCATGTGCGCAATTTTCATGGAGCCGAACATGCGAATCGCCTTGCTTGAAGACGATCCCTTCCAGAGCGAAGTCATCGTCCAGATCCTGTCCCAATCGGGGCACGACGTGGTGACCTACACCGATGGCGCGACGCTGCTGCGCATGCTGGGTCGCTCTTCGTACGACATGCTGATCCTCGACTGGCATACGCCGGGCATGCTCGGCATCGACGTGCTGAGCGTGGTGCGCAGCCGCCACAAGGACGTGCTGCCGATCCTGTTCGTGACCGCCGAAGAAGGCGAGAAGAGCCTCGTGCGCGCGCTGACGCAAGGCGCGGATGACTACATCGCCAAGCCGTTCCGCATTCCCGAGCTGCGTGCGCGCGTGGATGCGCTGCTGCGCCGTGCGTATCCGATTCCGTATGGCCGCCTGCCGTTTGATGTGGGCCCGTACCACTTCAACCCGCAGCGCCAGCAGGTCACGCTGCACGGTGAGCCGGTCACGCTGACGGGCATTGAGTTTCAGCTCGCGCTGCTGCTCTTCTCGAACGTGGGCCGTACGCTGTCGCGCGACCACATCTTCGGGCAGGTGTGGGGCCGCAATTCATCGGAGTACACGCGCACGATCGACAGCCATGTCTCGCGCATCCGCATGAAGCTGAATATCGAGCCGGTGAACGAAGTGCGCCTGGTGGCGGTGTACAAGCACGGCTATCGCCTGGACCACCTGAAGCCGGTGGATGACATGGGCGCGCTGGCCGACGCGGACGCGATGGCGTACGACGAATAAGCGCACACCGGTCAACCCACGCATCGGGCGACGTCGCGGGAAAGCGGCGTCGCCCGTTTTGCATGAGGGCCGCTGGTATGCTCGCGGCATTCCATTCTTCTGCCGAGGCCGGTGTGTCGCTTGTCAACCTCATTGCCGTTGCGGATGCACTGCCGCAAGCGTGGTCGTCTCGCGTGCTGGAGCGATTTGGTGGCGGCAACTTCAAGGTGCTGCGCATGGATGGCACGCCGTATCCCGACGAGGTGCATGACTACGCGGAAGGCCTGCTCGTCATTGATGGCGAATTGCGCTTGCGTATTCACGGTGCGCCGGTGACGGTGTCGCGCGGGGAGGTCTACGTGGTGCCGGCCGGCGTGCCGCACAGCGTGGATGCGGGCAGCGCGGGCACGCTGGTTATTCTGGACGTGTAAGTGGGGCAGCCGCCGTCTCGGCAAGTTGCTTGATCCGCTGCAGTATCGTCCGGCGGATCAGCCCGCTTGGCAGGCGAATCAGCAGCCAGTACGGCGTAAAGCGGCGTCGCGATGCGGCATCCGGACAGTACACGCAGGTGCGCGTGGTCAGCAGCGTGCCGGCGCCGTCCGGCTCGGCAACAAACGTCATTACCAGTTTGGGCACGCCGGGCGTTGAGAATGCGCGGAACGCATCGGCGTTGACGCGGATGAGCCCAGCGGTCGGCTCCCAGAAGCGGCCGATCAGCCCGAAGGCGAGTTCGCGATCTGCATCGCGGCCCAGCGGTATGAACTCGTGCAAGCCGAAGCCCGCATCGACACGGCGTTCGCCGACAGGCTTGCCCAGCGCCGCGGCGATGCGCGCGGGCACGGCACGCAACTCCAGAAATAACTTCACGAGCGGGAATTCGGTCACGTCCAGCTGCGGGACCATGTCTAGCACGCGGCCGGGCGCCGCGTTGATGCGGATTTGATGCTGTTCGCTGAACTGGTGTTCGGGCAGGAACGTCTGTAGCAGATGCATGGCGGCAGTGTGTGCTGGCGTTATGCCTGGGGTTCTTCGCTGGCGGGGGCAGCGGTGAATGCGGCGTCGCGTGCGGGCGGCTCCGCCAGGCTGCGCTTCATCAGCCAGGCAACGCCTGGGATACGCAGCCCGGTGGTGAACACCACGTCGCGCATCCACCCGCCGTATTGCGCCTGGAAGCACGGCGTGAGCGCGCGGCTGAGCGTCTGGTAAGCCTGCACGGTGCGCAGCCGGCGCGCGTGGTAAGCGAGCGCGCCATCGGCGGCGCCATGCGCTTGCACGCACGAGGCCAACGCCAACGCATCCTGCGCGGCCAGTGTGGCGCCCAGACCGAGTTGCGGGCTCATCGCGTGGGCGGCGTCCCCGATTACGCAGAAGGGCGGCTTGGCCAGCGCGCGCGGCCACGTGTGGCGATAGACGGCAAAGGACAGATCGTCGTGCGAGCGGATCTGGCCGACCACGGGCGCCGCCTGCGGCCAGAGGCTCAGTACGTGCGCTTTCCACTGGGCGATGTCGCTTTGCCGCCAGGCTTGCACGGCGTCGGCGCGCAGGCTCCAGAACATCGACAGGCGCGTGCGCGTGCCGTCCACGTCGGTGGGCAACAGGCCCATCATCTCGCGCGTGCCGCGAAAGCGTTGATGCAGCACGCGCGCATCCCACCCTTCGACCCACGCCTGAAACCACAGCGTGCCCCAGCGGTAGGTGCTCGATGGGCCGGCCAGCCCGGCGGGCTCGCGCAGTGAGGAGGCCGCGCCATCGGCAATCACAAACAGGTCGAATGTCAACTCGCCCTGCGCGTGGGTGATGTGGGCCTGCGCGCCATCACGTTGCAATTGCTCGATGCCGCAGCCGAAGTGGAAGGCCGCGCCAGCCCGTAAGGCGGCGTCGTACAACATCGACGAGAGCGCGGGCCGCGTGACTGCCCGGCCGGGCGCGTCGGCGTAGTCGATGTCGAGCAAGCGCCAGCCGCGATGGCTCAGGCCGATCAGCCGGTCGATCGGTGCGCCGATGCCTTCCAGTTCGCGGCCCACGCCGAGGGCCTCCAGCGCGCGGATACCCTGCGGCTGGATCAGCAGGCCCGCGCCCATGGCGGTCAGTTGCGGATGTTTTTCGAAGACGTGGACATCGTGTCCCTGGCGGGCAACGGCTATGGCGGCAGCAAGGCCGGCGTTGCCTGCGCCGGCAATGCCGATGCGCAGCGAGCGGGGTGCGGTCATGAAAGCGTGGCGGATCGTTTGCCCGAAATGATAACGATACGCCGCGCACGTTAAGGCAGTTCGCGTGGTCAGCCTGGTGTTGTGGCCCGCAGCGTGCCGAGCAGGACGCGGCGGCAGTTGCGGACCATGGTGTCTTCGGGATCGCGATAGCCGGTCAGCAGCCATGCAGCGCCCACGTTGGTCATGGCGCCCACGAGCGCGAGACCGAGGATGCGGGCGTCGGCGCGGATATCGGCGCCCTCCGTGCCGGACGGCAGGGCGAGCGTCATGATTTGCTTGCCGAACTCCAGCAGGTTGCGCTGGTACGTCGCATCGGTTTCGGGGCTCACGCCCATCACCTCCAACAGCAGCACGCGGGCAGCGCATGGGTCGCGCAGGAAGGCGAAGAACGCATGCAGGCCCGCATCGACACGGGCCTCTATGCCTCCGTCGACGCCCGCAATGGCTTGCGAGACTGCGGCACGCAAGTCGTCGGCGTGCTGCTGGTACGTGGCGCGTAGCAGGGCCTCCAGGCTCTCGAATGCAGCGTAGAAATAGCGGTCGTTGAGCTTCGCCGCCTGGCACACGGCACGCACCGTGGCCTTGCGAAACCCCACGGTGCCGAAGATCTGCGTGGCTGCGCCGATCAGCACATCGCGGCGGTCAGCGGCACGTGCCTCTGACGCCACACCCCCATACGGGCGGCCTTTTCTGGCCGTTTCAAATGTTTTCTCCATTTCCCAGTTTGACGTTAGGGCGCCTGAAAATTAAATTGGTGACAACGCACACCACATTTAAGGCGAAATCCGCCGTGCCGCCAACAGGAGACCGGACCGCATGGAGACGACCACCGCGCCCGCTGTGCCAGACACGGACTTCGACGTGCTGATCGTCGGTGCCGGCCTTTCCGGCGTGGGCGCCGCGTATCACCTGCAAGAGCGCTGCCCGTCGGCGCGCTTTGCCATCTTGGAAGGGCGTGAAACCATCGGCGGCACGTGGGACTTGTTCCGCTACCCCGGCATCCGTTCCGACTCCGACATGTTCACGCTGGGCTACAGCTTTCGACCATGGCACAGCGATAAGGCCATCTCCGACGGCCAGACCATCCTCGACTACATCCGCGACACGGCGCGCGCGTTCGGCATCGACAAGTCGATCCGCTTTCGCCACAAGGTGACGGGCGCGAGCTGGGATTCATCCGCTGCGCGCTGGACGGTGCAGGCACTGCGCAGTGACGGCAGCCGTGAGGAGCCGGTGCACTTCACCTGCCAGTTCCTCTACATGTGCAGCGGCTACTACGACTATGCAGAAGGTCATGCGCCGACGTGGCCCGACATGGACCGGTTTCAGGGCCGCATCGTGCATCCCCAGCATTGGCCGAACGATCTGTCGTATGCCGGCCAGCGCGTGGTCGTGATCGGCAGCGGCGCGACGGCCGTCACCCTTGTGCCTGCGATGGCCGAAACGGCGCGACACGTGACGATGCTGCAGCGCTCACCGACCTATATCGTGTCGCGCCCGGAGCAAGACGCCGTGGCCAACATGCTGCGACGCTGGCTGCCGTCGGGGCTCGCGCATCGCCTGGTGCGCACCAAGAACGTGCTGCTGACGATGTACTTCTACAGCCTGGCGCGCCGCAAACCCAAGGCGTTCAAGGATTTCATCATCCGCATGGCGGGCAAGCAGCTGGGCCCCGAATTCGACGTGCGCAAGCACCTCACGCCGCGCTACAACCCGTGGGACCAGCGCTTGTGTCTCGTGCCAAACGGCGATCTGTTCAAGACGATCCACTCGGGCAAGGCCTCCATTGCCACGGACGAGATCGCGCGCTTTACGGCCACGGGCCTACAACTTAAGAGCGGTGCGCATCTCGATGCGGACGTGATCGTCACCGCGACCGGGCTCAAGCTGAAGGTGCTGGGCGGGGCGGCCATCACCATCGATGGCCGTGCGGTGAACCTGGCGGAAACGGTGTCGTACAAGGGCATGATGTACAGCGGCGTGCCGAACCTCGCGTCATCGTTTGGGTACACCAATGCCTCGTGGACGCTCAAGGCGGAGCTGATTGCGCAGTACGTCTGCCGCTTGCTCAATCACATGCAGGCCAATGGGTTTGATACGTGCATGCCGCGTCTTGACGACGCAGCCATGGACCGCGAACCCGCCGTCGACCTGACCTCGGGCTACATCCAGCGCGCCGCGTCCATCCTTCCGAAACAGGGCACGAAGCAGCCATGGAAGTCGTATCAAAACTACGCACGGGATGTGCTGATGCTCAAATTTGGCTCGCTTGCCGATAGCGCCATGCGATTCGAGCGCCGCGCGCAGCCGGCCGGCGCTGCGCAACCTGCGTAACCCAGCGAGAACACCATGATCCAGATCGTCCTGTCCGTCGTTGCGCTGGTGCTTATGGTGCTGGCGGCGCTGGTTGCATTCACGTTCTTCATCGCCCGACGTGTCGCAAAGGGCTTTCCGCCGGAGGGCCAGTTCATCGACGTGGGCGGCGACCGCGTGCACTACGTCGATCGCGGGCAGGGCCCAGCCATCGTGCTTGTGCATGGTCTATGCGGCAATCTGCGTAACTTCGCCTACCTGGATGTGGAGCGGCTGGCGCAGTCCCACCGCGTGATTGCGATCGACCGGCCGGGCTCGGGGTGTTCCGCGCGCGGGGCCGATTCCCCTGCCAACATCTACGCCCAGGCACGCGTGGTCGCACAGTGCATTGAGGCGCTCGGGCTCGACAAGCCTGTGCTGGTCGGGCATTCGCTAGGTGGCGCGATTGCGCTGGCGGTGGGGCTGAATCATCCGCACCTGGTTCGCCGCCTCGCGTTGATTGCGCCGTTGACGCACGCCGAAAGCGCTCCGCCTGGCGCGTTCGGCGGCTTGGTGCTGCCGTCGCCGCTGGTGCGCCGGCTGGTGTCGTGGACGCTGGCGATTCCCTTGTCGATCCTCAATTCGCGCAAGGCCGTTGCGGCCGTGTTTGCGCCGGAATCGATGCCGAAGGATTTTCCGTTCAAGGGCGGTGGCTTGCTGGGGCTGCGCCCGCAGGTGTTCTATGCGGCGTCGTCTGATCTGGTTTGCGCGTCGCAGGATCTGCCGGACATGGAGCGCCGCTATGCGTCGATGACGGTGCCTGTGGACGTGCTGTACGGCCGGGGCGACCGCATTTTGAACGTCAAGCGCCAGGGCGAGGCGCTCAAGCAGAAGCTCGACCGAGTGAATCTGCGCGTGGTGGAAGGTGGGCACATGCTGCCCGTGACGCAACCCGCGTTGACGACGGAATGGGTGCTCGGTGTCGCCGCCTCGGCGCCCGCCCGGGCCGAGGCCGTTGCATAGGAACGCGCGTCAGCCGCGCCGCACCCAGATCACCTTGCCATTCTGCAGACCGAGGTTGCGGCGTTCTTCACGGTAATCCATCGTGCCCGGCAGCGCTTTGCCGTCGCGCTCGCTGATGCGCCATAGGCAGCCGGCCAGCAGCGCCGTGGCTTCCTGCTCTGATTTGCCGATGAGTGCGTCGTCCGTTGCGGGTGCGTGGCACGTGCCGCCGGCTTGCGCGTGATCGGCCATGGGGATGTCTTTTCCCGTTGGGCTGGCTTCGGTGCCGGCGGTGGCGCATGCCGCCATGCCAGCGGCGGCGACAAGTGTGGTGACGAGCGTTGCAAACCGCGTCATGCGAACTCCTGGGTGATGTGTTGGGCGGATGGCAGGCGTGCTGAAGTATCGACGCTGCGCCGGCCGCATGCCAGATCTGCTGCTTGGGGATGATCGCGTTGCGAGGGGCGGCGTGCGTGAGAATGGAGCCGGAAAAGCAAAAAGCCCTGCCGAAGCAGGGCTTTTTGGTATTTGGTGGCGAATCAGGGAGATTCCGGGCTTTTGGAAAATTCCCTGATAAATCAGCAACTTGCCATTCTGGCGGGTGGGGTTGCGAATGAAAAAGTGACGCACCAAGTGTCACACGTTCGCCCCCAAACAGCAAGGTCCGCCAACGGCAGACCTCCTATGAGTGCTAGACCGAAGTCAATTCAGACCTTCTGTTTTGGGGCTTTGGTTTCACCGTTGACGAGGTTCTTTTCCAAGCTGTCGCGCAATTCCTTGGCTTGCTTGTAAGAATTAGCCCATTCCAACAATTCGGTATTGGAAGCTTTCTTTGCCCATTCAATAACGGCGTCGATACCTGCACCCAACTCCAATAGGCAGCAGATAATAGCAACTGATTGCTCAAAACTATGCTTATGGGCGGCGGCTGCCTCGATTGCAGCCTTGACGGCTTTATCGTTTTCAGCACGAATATCTGCCCCAAGAGTCACCAAGCATTGAATGGCGTCAGTGTGCCCATTTGATACCGCATAGCCGAGAGCTTCGCTATCAGTTCGGACGTTGACCCCGCATTCAACCAAGTACCTTATTATTTCACACCGTCCATTCGCGGCGGCGACACTCAGATAAAGCGGACTAGTGAGGTCAAGCCCGAACTCCCCCAATTCGGCAACCATATCCAACTTGTCGGAGGCAATTGCATTGCACAGCAAATCGGACATATTCCCCAACTCGTCCACTAAATCCATGACCGCACCGATATTGCCTTGCTCCTTATGAAACTCTAGCTCATCTTCAATTTCCCATACCGTTCGCATTGTCTTCCTCGTCATCACTCACGGGATTATACGAAATAGCGAAAAGAAGTCAATTAATCGGATTTGTGAAAAATTAAAGCACGCCGCAGGGTGCTAGGAATAATGGGGTGCAGAAAAGATTACATATAGCTGTACCGATACAATAAAAACACGAGCAAGAAGCGATACACCAAGAATTAATCTACCGCCAGAATCAATATCTTTGCGCCGAGTAAGGGTGATCAATAGGAGCAGTATCCATAAAGCACTAGACAAAAGAATGAGAAGCAAAATTATAGCGAAAAGACCCACGCCACTGGGGACAATGCCGACACCCTCAGTATAGGTCTCCCGAGAGGTAGCCATGATATTGATCGCAATTAATGTAACAGCTTCCGTAATGGCGGTAATAAATGCGATCTTCGCAATTCTTGAATGCATATGCTGAACTGTAGTTGTTACATGGGGGAAAGGCCAGCTAGGAAGCGTTGTTGCCACTTGTGCAGATCGACTCAAACAAACGCCTCCATCAAGCTAGCCAGAGGAACAACCTACTCTAAATAAAACTCAACAACTATTGGATCTGCCAATGGAACGCGTCGTCTATCGGAGTAGATAATAAAGTCTCCACCTTGACCGTGTTGAAGTTGCCAGTTTCTATAATCCTTATTTCGCACGGGGTAGTAGACGTTTTTCTCTGTAATTAGACCATTTCTTGCTACCGTATACCAAGGAATATCAGATTTTGTTACCTCTCCAGCAATAGTTGCTGCGGGTATAATTATAAAACCCGTCTTGTTCCAATGGCCAAGGTATTGCGTGCCCCATTCGTCCGAGCGGTCATGGAAAGTAAAAACGTCCCGTGCGTATATGGATAACCCATAAATTTCCAAGCGAGCCAGTCCATTGCTGTAGACCATGTACGAATAGCTATCAATGGCAGCATCAAACGTGAATGCTCCAAGTGCCCCGTATAAGTCATCCATCCAAATGCCATTCGGTGCTGCCGTACCCCGCATGAACATTTTTAGTTTGCTGTAAAAATCAGAGTCAACATGGACAAGCTGAAACTGGAAGTTTTTATGATACTCGTGCATATTTTCATTACATAACTTCCATGTACTCAAGCACTGTCCAGAGGGTTTAAATTTCCTGAATTTCTTCACCAATGCATCTTTGGAGTGCGGCGTGAATAGCACATCCTTTCTGGAAAGATAGTCAAACGCCTCTTTCGCTCTTGGAAAACGAAATAGCCAATCCAGTTTAATGGTAGTAGTGTCAATCATGCTGGGCGGAAATGGCTTGCCGTTCTGATTGATACCGTCTCGTGCACCGTCGTCGGTATTCGCATAGTTTAGTGCTCCAGCAAACCACCTGCGTTGTAGCTTCGCCGATACGGGCCAGCCAATCCGGTCCATTGCGTCTGGAATGTCTTGCAGATCAAAAGGCGCGACTCGTGGTTTCCTGACAACTACAGGAGCCACTGGCTTAGGTTGTGGTGGCGGGGGAGCCGGTGGGCGAGTCAATAGCCATTCTCGCAACTCCACAGACAACCCTCTGAAAGGTTTCGGAGCTTGTTGGGGTTTGGGTGGAGGCGGTTCCTGATAACTCAGTTTCGGAGGGGATTTTTCCATTGACAGGTCGAACTCATTCGCGTCTATGGCGGTGCAAGTTTCTCCTGACATTTGCCATAGTGGGCGAATCAACCCCTTCTCTAGAAAGGAAAACTCGTAGCTGTTCATTTCTCTTTATCTCACGGTTTGATCGTGTGGTGCACGTATACGAATACCACAGAGCCCACGACACAATTGTCAATCTTTGCTTCTAGAAATTTGACACTTCGGTGCACCCTTGGAGGGAATCAAAGCGAGGAAACGGGAACAAAAAAAGCACCCGCAGGTGCTTTCTTGTTGTGCTGGGAGTCGGTCAGTAAGAGTGGTCCGCCTCAACTTTCCGCACTTTACGAATGAGCAGGAAGCAAGGCAATGCACACAAGAAGAAGAACACAAAGAGGAACTTTCCGAGTGCGGTATCAATTAATAGCAGAGAAAAGAACATACATAGAGTGGCTGTACCCGCCCAAAAATATCCTTGCCCAAGGCTCTGGCGGAAGGTCTGGCCGTCGTCCTGCGTGATTCCCACAATGAGAGGGCGGAAGAACCAGCTAATGATCCACAGCTTGCAAGCTCCCTCCCGTTTGCATTGATCCCGCAAAACTACGTCCAGAGTTTCCTTCACTGAGACCTTTTTGAGAATTTTCCCGCCTACCTTAATATAGGTGTAGGTCCGCCATAGCCCGCTTGGCTTGCTCGGCCCCAACTCCAAATCGTTTCCAATGTACTCTTGCATTTCAATCCCTTATCGGACAGTGCTAACAACCCAAAGACGGCTCTCATGCATGTAATCAACGGTGAGGTCCATTCCCAAACTCATCACCAGATTGGCAAACATGAAGCCCGCTCTTGAACTTGTTTTGTCAATAATGATTGAGCGAGACGGAAACGATTTGAGCGGTGGATTGGGTCCAAAGGTGCGAGAATTTCCGGTGTTTTTGACGCCGTTTTTAGCGAACTGTGCCCAACCAAGCAACGAGAATGAATAATCGTCGGTAATTGCCCCGAGCTTGGCGTCCTTTCCGCAATAGGGGATATGGTCAAAGTGCTGTGACGATTTCTCGCTCTTCCAAACCACTGCCGAAACCGTAATGCAGTAGTTGGCAGGTGCCGCCGTCGCACTTGCCGAAGGTGTCCCGCCACGATATGGCATAGGCCACGTAATCCACAGCAGATCGGCATCCGCTGGCATGTCCTCTATGGTTAGAGCTACACGAGGCCACTGAGCCCCGTCAGTGCCTTTGAACACACCAGCCAGCCCCGACTGACTGAACTTCGTTGGTCCTGCTGCTACAGCCCCTCCAATCCCACCCTGACCCATGGAGCGGAGGTTATCCGCTACCTGGTCCAGCTTCTGCGGTAGCTCGGCACATGCCGTAGCCAATAGAGCGGATACCAACACGGCCCCCGCTGTTCGTAGTGTCTTCATGCTCTGCCTGTACTAGGGTTTAGGTACGGTCCTTGCGGAAATGGTAACCATATGCCGCAATGACGGGAACCATATCCCGTGGTGTCTTGTGCGTCAAGTCGAGACCATGAGCCATGGTTACAGCACATGAAAAGCCCGCTGCATTGGTTGCGTTTGGGGCAACGGTTCGCCGTCTTCGGAAGGAGCAGGGCTACTCACAGGAGGCGTTTGGCGACCTCTGCGGGATTGACCGTAGCTATATGGGCGGGATTGAACGAGGGGAGCACAATCTGGCACTGATCAACATAATGAAGATCGTGCGAGCTTTAAATTTAAAGCCGTCAGAATTTTTTGAGAATATGGACGATCTTGCTGTTGACAAATGACGAATCGTCGTTATTATGTGTTTTGTCAATGGCAAGTCTCCTGCGACGCATAAAAAAGTACAAACTGCCCAGCGAAAGCTGGGTTTTTTGTTGTCGCTTGACAAGTGCGAATTTATTTCGTATCTCTGTATTACTTTATTTATGCGTCGGGTAAATTGACGCTCCTTCACTGGGACTTGCTCCCGTCAAGAAACCTCCCGATTCCATAAAGTCAGCAGTAGCCTACTATCAGGTTGTAATGCAGAAGCTCCAGAAATCAAATGTGACTGCGAAATGGATAAATCAACACGTAGGAAAGTTTGCAAGCCTGACCAAAATTCTATAGGGCAAGTGGTTAGAATGGGAATGTAGCAAAGCCACAGGGAAAGACGCGATTTCGGACCCCGCTACAGCACTAGTAAGAGTGTGAACCGAAAAGTAGGAATGCTTAACTCAATTCCACCCGGCTATTTGGGCGAAGAAAACTAACGGTGCGTCCGTGGTTCCAAATAAAGGCAGAGTCACCAACCTGGATTTTTTAATCGCGGGTTAGGGAAGACTTTGCCGGCACCAAGCCGATAGGCGAAGGTAAAGGCGGAGCAAGTCCCTGATAGAGATTTATACCCGTAGGGTACAAAGTACGATATAAATACAAGTACAGAGTACGATATAGAAAACCATCACATAGAATAGTACCCGTAGGGAAATAAGATACGATAGTATCTTAAAATGACGGCGGCCCTTTAAACATCAATTTTTGGGAAGTTCAGGAATTAAGGGGAAATAAAAAAGCACCCGAAGGTGCTTTTCTCATATTTTGGTTTTCTTGCTGTCGCCAGACTTCTTGTCAAGCTCCGCTGTCAAATTCTCATGGAGACGCTGCTTTGCTATGAGATTTTTCACTTCCTCATGGAAAGCATCTTCACCCATAACCCTGCCATACATTCCATAGGCGTACACGTCCTTCTTTCCATTGGTTGAAATCTTCGAGTATGTGAATGGAACGCCAAAAATTTCGCCTTCCGCATGTTCTGTGAATATTTCGCCAAAGCTTGCTTGCGTATAGCCGGGTGGCACAGCCTTGGTTGAGCGTGATTTCTTCTTGTTCATGTTGTCTCCTTAAAGGAAACAATTTACAAAAAATCCAGCGGATAGCAATAGTCAAACTGGCTTTCGTTTCACAAACCGTTCAAAAACCCATTCGGAAATTCGTCTAAACGCCGAAATTTTAGGCTTGAGCCTGTATTTCAACTCCTTGTTTTCCATCCGCATTGCTTTTAGTTCCTCCTCCAATTTAAGCATGCGGTCTTGATAGCTGAACAGGAGCCCGGCATCGCCAACTTTCGTATTGATTGCCTCCCTATAGACATCCTTTCGCTTATCAAGCTCCGATTGCTCAACTTTGACGGCGGCCCGCTCCTGAGTCAGTTTTTGGCGTTCGGCAATCAATTCCTCCTGAAGCTTATGAAAATCCAGCTTGGAGAACTCGTTAAACGCCGTTTGCTGACGAAATGCGCCGTTCAGGTAGGGCAGGATATGTTGAGCGATTTTTTCGCGCAATTTCACCATGCTGAGACGTTCGCCAACACTTGCCTCGAAGCCTTCCAGAACGCGGTCAACTTCCTTTTTGAAACTAGTCCGCATGATTTTATCCACAGTGCGATAGAAATGTTTCATGGGGACATTGCGAAGCATTGACCCTTTAACACCTCGACTGAGGCCGTACTTTTTATTGTTGTTGGCGTACTCGGTTTGCAGGTTCTGTAGAAATTCAGGATTGATTTTTTCGGAATTCAAGGACCAAGTTTCTTTCTCGCACTCCCCATATCGATTCTTGTACCTCTTCATTGACTTGGTCTCAGTCGATACAAAAAAGTGGATATGCGGCGTTTTTTCGTCCAAGTGGAGCACGCCGAATTTCAGTTGATCGCCAAATTTATTCCTCATAAATTTGACTTGCTCGCTTGCCCATTTGCCGACAAATTCGATTGACTTGCCCTCAAAAAATTCAGGCGAAGCCGTCGCTAGGTACTCGAAGGCGAGCACATTGTTTTTCTTCTCTTTAATGCCAAGTTTGGCGTAATGCTCGCTCAACTTGTGCTGAAAATCTGTCGCGTCCGCGATATCAATATCAAGCGCGTTGACCAAAATTTGGTTGAGCTCGCTGCGAGTAGAATCGATATTTGGCTGCTGCCTGGTTCGCAAATTGTGCTGACAGGCACGTGAAATTTGCAGGCGATTTTTTAGCTTTCTGGTTCTTAATATTGCATACATAAATCCGGGCTTTTTATCGTATTTTTTCTCCCGCCCTACTAATAGCGTAGCGTGAAATTGCCGAAAGGCAAATCGACGTCCCAGAATGGGACATCACCTACTATTGGAACCTAGATCGCTTCGCTAACCTAGGTTCCGTAGGCCATAGGGTTTCACCCTCTGGACTCCCAAAAGACAAAAGACCCCGGACCTTAAGGGCCAGCCCTTAACAACCCTTCCGAATGCCAATAAAAAATGCCACTCTTCGGTGGCATTCTTTCTTGACACTCGGCCTGATTTTCTCGGTGCTATTCCAATCAGGATAAGTGTTACTTCTCCGAGTTGTCAGTGCCAGCTTTTGACTGGATACGCCAATTTGTCGATTGCCTCTTTGAGAATGTGAATTGGTTTTTTCTTCTGGTAGTTCACGAAGTGGGGCGAGGACAAGTCCACTTTTGATTGCTCATAGTGGCCCACTATCCCCATAATAATGGCGGGGTGGACGTTGAGATTGGTCATCTCATTTATGAAGGTTGAGCGGAACGAGTGAAAGGTTTTTCTGTCATCCGTAATCTCCAACTGGTCAAGATAGTCACCGAAGCGGCGTGAAATATTTTTCCCGAAACCGTTTTTCCCACCTTCCGTGGGGAGCTTTTTGGGGAAGAAAACCATTTCATAGCCGTCCTTTCGGGTGGCCTTGGATTGCTCCACATAGTCCAGAAACTTCGATTCCAGTATGGCGTTATGCAGTGGAATCATGCGAACCGAATTCTTGTTCTTGGCAATCTCGGCAGTGATATCCAGCACCCATACGCC
This sequence comes from Ralstonia sp. 25C, assembly GCF_051904805.1. Taxonomy (NCBI): domain Bacteria; kingdom Pseudomonadati; phylum Pseudomonadota; class Betaproteobacteria; order Burkholderiales; family Burkholderiaceae; genus Ralstonia; species Ralstonia sp. 25C. The sequence continues at coordinate 2,792,540 of NZ_CP196737.1, forward strand.
TTCATGCTGATAGATATGGCGGAACGTCAAACTTGCCAGTTCGTTCTCACGGGCACCCGTATAGAGGGCGAGGAAGGGCAACCAATAATAGTCGGGGCTGTGCATGAACTTGCGATAGGCAGGCTCATTGAAGATCGTTTGCAGGTCCTCCGTGGTCAATTCCTTGTAGGACCGCACCTGCTGCTTTAATTTGGATTTATTGGATACCTTGACCTTCTCGAAGGGATTGGGAGCAAAGTACAGGTTGTTGCCTATCGCATATTCAAACAGGGACCGCATGAACGACAGGCGGGCATTGATCTGACTGGCAGAACTGCCTTCAGCCAATAGACGGTTCTTGTAGCTTACCGCCTCATTGGCGGTGTATTGATTAATATCGTGGTCGCTATAGAACCCTTGGAACTCGGTATAAATGCGTTCCTTGTCATAGAGGGTTTTGGGAACGTTGTCGAGTTTCTTCTCAATGAGATAGAGCTTGACGACTTCGCTGAATGACTGGCTCTTGGGTGTAACCCGTTCCCCTTGGGGCATGCCGACAGGCAGCGTTCCTGAAGAAGAGGCTCGCGCCGATTGAGCCAGTACAGAACTGATAGCCTCTTGTGCGTATTGCTCACGAAGGCCCAGCCGGTCCAGAACGGCGGATATGGTGTCCAGATCGTGAGCTTTTACGTCCTTGAAATTCACCCCACCCGTGGGGCTGACTTCAATGTCTAGCTTGCGGATTTTGTCGGGGTCAAAGTCGGGGTTGGACACTGCCAGTTCCATGTTCAGCCGTAAGGCGAACAGTCTAGCAATCCGAAAGTCCTTTGTCCCCAATGAGAGGCGGGTCTTGACTTTGTTGCGAATGATTCGCAGGTAGTAGACCCCATGGCGGGACTGATAGAGGCGGGGCAACTTGTGCATGTGACACACCAAGTGACCCACCGAATAGCAAAAGGGCTCTGCAACCTATTGATTGCAAAGCCCTTTTTAAGTTTGGTGGCGAATCAGGGACTCGAACCCCGGACCTGCGGATTATGATTCCGTCGCTCTAACCGACTGAGCTAATTCGCCGAAGAAGCGGGATTCTACCGGTTTCTGAGGATGTGTCAACCCCCTTCGTCAGTCGTTGCGATAAATATCCACATCCTTGGTCTCCCGTACGAACAGCGCGCCGATCACGAAGGTGATGGCCGCAATCCAGATCGGGTACCACAGCCCGTGATAGATGTTGCCGTTCTGCGCCACCAGGGCAAACGAGATGGTCGGCAGCAAGCCCCCGAACCAGCCGTTGCCGATGTGATACGGCAGCGACATCGACGAGTACCGGATGCGCGTCGGGAACAGCTCCACCAGCATCGCCGCGATCGGCCCGTAGACCATGGTCACGTAGATCACCAGGATCACCAGGATGACCAGCACCATGACCGTGTTCATCTGGGCCGGGTCGGCCTTGGTCGGGTAGTTGGCCGCCTTGAGCGATTCCGCCACCTGTTTCTTGAAGTCGGCGATCTTGGTCTTGCTGTCGGCGTCGAATGCCTGGCCGTCGGCGGTGCGGGTGGCGTTGAGCGAAGCGATTTCCTTGCCGGCGATCGTCACCGTGGCGACGGTACCGGCGGGGCCTTCCACCGTCTCATAGCTGGCCGACGATTGCGCCAGCGTGCGCTTGGCGATGTCGCAGGACGAGCGGAAATCCACTTCCCGGGCGATCGGGCTGCCCTGGAACGAGCATTCGTTCGGATCGGCCTTGACGACGATCTGCGCGGTTTGCTGCGCGCGCTCCAGCGCCGGGTTGGCGTAGTGCGTGAGCGCCTTGAACAGCGGGAAGTACGTCAGCACAGCCAGCAGGCAGCCGCCCATGATGATCCACTTGCGGCCGACGCGGTCCGACAGCGAGCCGAAGAACACGAAGAACGGCGTGCCGATGGCCAGCGCCACCGCAATCAGCACGTTGGCCGTGAACGCGTCCACCTTCAGCACCTGCGTGAGGAAGAACAGCGCGTAGAACTGGCCCGTGTACCAGACCACGGCCTGGCCAGCGGTGAGGCCGATCAGTGCCAGGATCACGATCTTCAGGTTGCGCCATTGGCCGAAGGATTCCGTCAGCGGCGCCTTGGAGGTCTTGCCCTCGGCCTTCATCTTCTGGAATGCCGGCGATTCGCTCATCGACAGGCGGATATACACCGACGTGGCGAGCAGCAGGATCGACACCAGGAACGGAATGCGCCAGCCCCAATCGTCGAACGACTTGCCGGTCAGCTCACGCACCACCAGGATGACGATCAGCGAGAGGAACAGACCTAGCGTGGCGGTGGTCTGGATCCACGACGTGTAGGCACCGCGGCGGCCGTGCGGGGCATGTTCGGCGACATACGTGGCAGCGCCACCGTACTCACCGCCCAGCGCCAGGCCCTGCAGCATGCGCAGGGCGATCAGGATGACAGGCGCAGCCACACCAATCGTGCCGTACGACGGCAGCAGACCGACGATGAACGTCGACGTGCCCATGATGACGATGGTGATCAGGAACGTGTACTTGCGCCCGATCATGTCGCCCAGGCGGCCGAACACCAGCGCGCCGAACGGGCGCACCAGAAAGCCCGCCGCAAACGCCAGCAGCGCAAAGATGAATGCCGCCGTCGGGTCCAGCCCCGAGAAGAACTGCTTGGCGATGATGGCGGCCAGCGATCCGTAGAGATAGAAGTCGTACCACTCGAACACCGTCCCCAGTGACGAGGCGAAGATGACCTTCTTCTCCTCGCGTGTCATGGGCGCGGGCTGCATGCGCCCGGCGGGCGCATTCGGTGCACTTTGCACGGTTGCCATGTTGTCTCCTGATTTTTTGGATCATCCCGCTGGGCATGGACATGACAACGCAACACGGGCGCCCGCAGAACTGTGAACGATTGTGGAAAGCGAAACTTACGGCGTTCTGACAAAGGGATGTGCGCCGGGCGTGCCTCGCACGCACTGTGATCTCAACAAAATCAAAGACTTGGGTATTTCAAGCACGCGTGACGACGCTGCGGGTCCGCCACTGCGTCTAGTGCGTTGCATCATCCAAAACACCTCAAATGCGCTGCAGGCCACAACGCAGCTGAGAGCGTCGTCAATGTGCATACGCACAAAAATCGCGCGCTGCTGATGTCGCCCTCCCACGCAATCTGAATCAGCGCGGCATCGCAGCGGGCAGCACGGTCGTCCGCATCGCTAGGGAAAACCACTATCGGTGGAATGCCATTGAAGGGAGGCTGAGTAAGAGTTCAGTCAGTTTCGCCAATAAGAATCGGCGCACTCGTTCCAAGAGAGATAGAGGAGACAGGCGATGGATTCATTGGTAGGAAAAATCGAGGCGCATCCGAAATATGCGCAGCTCAAGCAGCGGCGCAACAAGCTCGGCCTCGTTCTGACGGTGCTGATGCTGGTCGTGTACTACGGCTACATCGCGCTGATCGCATTCGACAAGCCGTTTCTCGCCAAGCCCCTGGGCGCTGGCGTGATGAGCGTAGGGGTGCCGGTGGGCATGGCGGTGATCGTGTTCACTGTCGTCATCACCGGCATTTACGTGCGCCGCGCGAATAGCGAATACGACCAACTGACGCAGGACATCCTGAAGGACATCGCCAAATGAAGAAGCATTTTTCAACGATGCTGGTGGCGCTGCTTGCCGCTGGCACTTGTGGCGCGGTGTTCGCCGCCGGCGGCGATGTTGGACAGACCGCCAAGCAGGCCACCAACACCACCGCCATCGTGCTGTTTGCGCTGTTCGTGGCGGGCACGTTGTGGATCACCAAGTGGGCGGCCAAGCGCACGCGCTCGGCGGCGGATTTCTATACAGCCGGTGGCGGCATCACCGGCTTCCAGAATGGCTTGGCGATTTCGGGCGACTACATGTCGGCGGCGTCGTTCCTCGGTATTTCCGCGGCCGTCATGACGTCGGGCTACGACGGGCTGATCTACTCGATTGGCTTCCTGGTCGGCTGGCCGATCATCACGTTCCTGATGGCCGAGCGGCTGCGCAACCTGGGCAAGTTCACCTTTGCCGATGTGGCGGGCTACCGGTTTGAGCAAGGCCCGATCCGCAGCTTTGCCGCCGTCGGCACGCTGGTGGTGGTGGCGTTCTACCTGATCGCGCAGATGGTCGGTGCCGGCCAGCTCATCAAGCTGCTGTTTGGCCTGGACTACTGGGTGGCCGTGGTCATCGTCGGCGCGCTGATGATGGTCTACGTGCTGTTTGGCGGCATGACGGCCACGACCTGGGTGCAGATCATCAAGGCCTGCCTGCTGCTGGCGGGTGTGACGTTCATGGCGATCATGGTGCTGGCGCAGTACGGGTTCAGCCCCGAAGCGCTGTTCGCCAAGGCGGTTGAGGTGAAGACGGCGATTGCCGCCAACGCCGGCAAATCGCCCGACGAGGCCACCAAGATCGGCCTGTCGGTGATGTCGCCGGGCGGCTTCATCAAGGACCCGATCTCGGCCATCTCCTTCGGCATGGCGCTGATGTTCGGCACGGCTGGGCTGCCGCACATCCTGATGCGTTTCTTTACGGTGCCGGACGCCAAGGAAGCCCGTAAATCGGTGTTCTGGGCCACCACCTGGATCGGCTACTTCTACATCCTGATCTTCATCATCGGCTTCGGCGCGATCACGCTGGTGCTGACGAACCCAGAGCTGTCCGATGTGGCCAAGGGTGTGATCAAGGGCGGTGCGGGCACGGCCAATATGGCGGCAGTGCTGGTGGCTAAATCGGTGGGCGGCGATGTGTTCTACGGCTTCATCTCGGCCGTGGCCTTTGCCACGATTCTGGCGGTGGTGGCAGGGCTCACGCTGTCGGGCGCGTCCGCGGTGTCGCATGACTTGTATGCCACGGTCTTCAAACACGGCAAGGCCAACAGCGCGGATGAACTGCGGGTGTCGCGCATCACCACGCTGGTGCTGGGCGTGATCGCCGTGCTGCTGGGCATTGCGTTTGAAAAGCAGAACATCGCGTTCATGGTGTCGCTGGCATTTGCGGTGGCGGCGTCGGCCAACTTCCCGGTGCTGTTCCTGTCAATGCTGTGGAAGGGCTGCACCACGCGTGGCGCGGTCATTGGCGGCTTTCTCGGGCTGATCTCGTCGGTGGGTTTGACGATCGTTTCGCCGTCGGTGTGGGAAGCCACGCTGGGTTATCCGAAGGGCTCGGCGTGGTTCCCGTACACCTCGCCCGCGCTGTTCTCTATGACGATCGGCTTCGTCGGCGTGTGGCTCTTCTCGGTGCTGGACACCAGCGTGCGCGCCAAGAACGAGAAGGCCTCGTTCGCGGCGCAGCAGGTGCGTTCGGAAACGGGCCTCGGCGCTGCCGGCGCATCGGGCCACTGAGCGAGCACGGCACGCTGAACGAGGGCAGGGCGATGCATCGCGTCGCCTACCCTCTGCAGCCACCATGCCCAGCACGTTCAACTTCTCCGTCTGGCCCTTCGATTGCCTGAGCCAGGACGAACAGCATCTGGTGCATGACGCTGTCGACATCGGCTATTACCCCGAAGGCGACGTCATTCTCGATGTGGGTGCGGCACCGCTGCACCTGTTTGTGATCATCAAGGGCGGCGTCGCCCAATACGATGGCGACGAACTGGTCGCTACCTACGGCCCCGACGATTGCTTCGACGGCCGCGCCTTGGTGGCCGGCAAAGCCAGCAGCCGCTTCGTCGCCACCGAAGAAGTCGTGGCGTATCAAATCGCGCGCCAGGCGGTGCGCGACCTCATTGCCACCAATGCCACGTTTGGCGCGCTGCTGTTCTCAGACCTCGGCAGCAAGCTCAGCGCCATCGCGCAGCGGCAGAGCCTGGAAACGATGCAGTCGCTGGCGGTGTCCCGCGTGAGCGACGCGTTTATTCGGCCCGCCCATTTTGTCGATGCGGACACGGACGTCGTCTCCGTGGTCAGGCTGTTCCAGGCGCATAACACCTCAAACGTGCTGGTGCGCGATAGCAGCAACGACGGCGCCAGCTGCCCGCCGCGGGTGGGCATTTTCACGCGCAGTTCCCTGCAGCGCGCCATCCTGCAGGGCGCGCCGCTGGATCGCTTGCCGGTCGGGCAGATGAGCCAGTTTTCGCTGATCACCGTGCCCGCATCCGCGCAGATCGGCGACGCGCTGACGCTGATGCTGCGCCATCGCGTGCACCGCCTCGTCGTCACGCGTGATGATGCGATTGTCGGCCTGCTGGAATCGCTGGATGTGTTCAGCTTCCTGGCCAACCACTCGTATCTGCTGACCGTGCAGATCAACCTGGCGCAGGATCTTGATGCCCTTGCGCAAGTGGCCGCGCAAATCACGCGGATGGTGGCGCTGCTGCTGCGTGGCGGCTCGCGTGTGGACCACATCGCTCACCTCGTGCGCGAAATCAACGCGCGCCTGTTTGAACGCGCGTGGCAGATGATTGCGCCGCCGGATCTTGTCGCCAGCAGCTGCCTGTTCGTCATGGGCAGCGAGGGGCGGGGCGAGCAACTGCTCAAGACCGATCAGGACAACGCCCTGGTGCTGCGCGACGGCTATGTGCCACCGCCCGACTTGCAGCAGATCGTCGAACGTTTTTCCGACGCACTCGCCGCATTCGGTTATCCACCGTGCCCGGGCGGCATCATGCTCAGCCGGCCTGAGTGGTGCATGAGCGCAAGTGATTTTGCTAGGCGCATCCGCGAATGGCTGATCCTGCCGAGCTCGGAAGGCCTGATGCAGTTGGCAATCTTCTTCGATGCGCACGCCGTGTGCGGTGATGCCGCCTTGCTCAAGCAACTGCGTCGCACCTTGCTGGACCTGACGCTCGACAACGACGCCGTGCTCGGCCGCTTCGCCGCCGCCATCGAAGCCTTCAGCGCGGCCCCGGGCTGGCGCGATCGTCTGCTGGGATTGGGCGATGCCGACCCCGTACTGGACGTGAAGAAGGAAGGTATTTTCCCCATCGTCCACGGCGTGCGCAGCCTCGCGCTCGCTCACCACGTGCTTGACGAAACCGGCACGGTGCCGAGGCTGGACGCGTTGGTGCGCGCGCAAGCGATCGACGCGCAGATGGCCAATGAGCTACGTGAAAGCCTGCACTTCCTGATGGCGTTGCGGCTCAAGGCGGGGTTGGCAGACATCGATGCGCATCAGCCGGTGTTGGGTGACGTACATCTGTCGCGCCTGTCGTCGTTGGAGCGGGATCTGCTCAAGGATGCGCTGAGTGCGGTCAAGCGCTTCAAGGCACTGCTGCGGCAGCGCTGGCGCACCGAATGGCTGTAACCACACGCCGGCCATCATGACGACGCTGTTTTCCAACTGGCGAGATGCGCTGCAAAGGCGCCGCCTGTTGCGCAAGCTGCGTGATCCGGCGTTCCGCTTCCTGTTCGACGCACCGCTTGCCGACGAATGGGTCGCGCTCGATTGCGAAACCACCGGCTTGAATGTGCGCACCGACGAGATCATCTCCATCGGCGCGGTCCGTATCGTCGGCAGCCGCATCCTGACGAGTGAACGCCTGGAGTTACTCATCAAGCCGCAGCGCAATGTGGGTGCAGAGAGCATCTGCGTGCATCGCTTGCGCAAGCGGGATTTGGAAGAGGGTGTGCCGATTGAGCAGGCTATCCGCGCGCTGCTGCACTTTATCGGCAGCCGGCCGCTGGTGGGCTACTACCTCGAGTTTGATGTGGCGATGCTCAATCGCGTGTTGGTGCCAATGCTCGGCATCGGCCTGCCGCAGCCCAAGATCGAAGTCTCCGCGTTGTACTACGACTATCAGTTTCGGCAGTTGCCGCCGTATAGGCAGCAGGGCGATGCCGATCTCGACCTGCGTTTCGCCACGCTGATGCGAGAGCTGAAACTCCCGACTTGGGATGCGCATGATGCGCTCAACGATGCGGTGATGGCCGCGCTGGCGTTCGTCAAACTCCGCCAACTCGGCGCGACATGACTCTGGCTTAGATCGACGGTGGCGGTGAGGGCTCGGCCGGGTGCGTGTGCGCGGCCTCTGCATCTTCTTCGGCAGCCGCTGCACGATTGGTGCGCCACGCATACAGCACCGTGATCAGCACATAGACGATAGGCGCCCCTTGGCCCGCCACCCAGTACGCGAACGGCCAGCCAAAAATGTGCATCGACAAATCGCGCGCGAAGAACGCCACGACGAACGTCACCACAAACCATATCCCCAGCAGCGCGGCAATCCAGCGCATGTTGGTGATCCAGCGTCGGCGTGCTGGGGTGCCGGGCGTGATGCTCATGCGCTCGGCGCCTCATCCGGCGCGCAGCGGTGCAGCGTGATGCGAAAACGCGCGCCCGCCAGCCGCGGCGATGTTTGGTACACGTTATCGAGCACCTCGATATCGCCGCCATGCTGCTGCACGATTTCCCGCACGATGGCCAAGCCCAGGCCACTGCCTTCCGCCTGCGTGCCAAGGATGCGATAGAAGCGCTGCATGACGCGTTCCCGCTCGACCACGGGAATGCCGGGGCCCGTGTCGTCCACGTCAATAAAGACGAACGGCTCGAACGGCGCCGTGGTGATGCGCACCGTGATATGCCCGCCGTCGGGCGTGTAGCGGATCGCGTTGTCGAGCAGGTTGTTGAGCATCTCGGCGAGCATCGTCGCGTTGCCGGGCGTCATGACCGGCGGGCCGGGCTCTTCGAAGCCGAGGTCGATCTGCTTGGCCCACGCCTTGGGCAGCCAATCCGCCACGACTTGGCGCGACAGCGCGCAAATATCCAACGGCACCAGGCCGTCGGTCGCCCCCATGTTCTCCATGCGCGCCAGCGAGAGCAGTTGCTTGACGAGGTGCGCAGTGCGGTCCGAGCTGTCAGCGATATGGGCCAGTGTGCGGCGCAGTTCGTCCGGCGATTGCTCGCGCTGGGCCAGCTCGGCTTGCATGCGCAGGCCGGCCAACGGCGTCTTCATCTGATGCGCCGCATCGGCAATGAAGCGCTTTTGCGTCTGTACCGATTGCTCCAGCCGCCCGAGCAGATCGTTGAATGACGCCACCAGCGGCGTAAGCTCCTGAGGCGCCGCGCCTTCATCAATGGGGCTGGTGTCGCCCGGGTTGCGCGCGCGAATGCGCTCCTGGATTGCATTGAGCGGCGCCAGCCCGCGCGTGAGCCCGAACCAAACGAGGATCACCGCCAGCGGCAGGATCACAAACTGCGGCAGGATCACGCCCTTGATGATTTCGTTAGCCAGTTGGGCCCGCTTGTCGAGCGTCTCGGCCACCTGCACAAGCGCAGGTTTGCCGCCGGTCATGCCGGGGCGCTGCACAAACGTATACGCCACGCGGATCTCAGCGCCGTGGATATGGTCGTCGCGCAATTGCACGAGGCTGCCGGCGCTGGCGTCTTCTTCAGGGGGTAGCGGCAGGTCGCGATCGCCCGAGACGAACTCGCCACTCTCGCCCAGCACCTGGTAATAGATGTTGTCGGTCTCGTCGGCACGCAGAATTTCCCGCGCGGAGATCGGCAATTGCAGCGTCACGCGTCCATTCACTTCGCGCAATTGCTGGCTGAGCACGATGGCGCTCGATTCCAGCGCGCGGTCGTACGGCGCATTCGCAATCGACTTGGCCACCAGATACGTCACCGCAATGCTCATCGGCCAGAGCAACAGCAGCGGCGCGAGCATCCAGTCGAGAATCTCGCCGAAGAGCGAGCGCGCGACGGGCCGGGTGGCGTCGTCTTCGAGGTGGGGCAAGGTATCGGCGAGGTCGCGGTCGTCCGTCTGGGGCGCCGCGCTGGCAGGGTCAGGCTGCGGTGCGCGAGGACGGCGCCACGGCCAGGCCAGCCGATCACCCATGGGCGGCGGTTGCGGCAGGGGTCGGGGCGGCCGCGCGTTCCAGGCAATACCCGAGCCCGCGCACGGTGGCGATGCGGATGCCGTCTACCTCGATCTTCTTGCGCAGCCGGTGAATGTAGACCTCGATGGCGTTGTTGCTGACTTCCTCGCCCCAGCCGCACAGGTGGTCGACCAATTGTTCTTTCGATACCAGTCGGCCGACGCGGGCGAGCAGGATCTCCAGCAGCCCGATCTCGCGTGCCGACAATTCGACCAACTGATCGTGGATATAAGCAATGCGCCCGACCTGATCGAACGCCAGCGGCCCATGGCGGATCAGCGTGGCCCCGCCGCCTGCGCCGCGCCGCACCAGTGCCCGCACGCGCGCCTCCAGCTCAGAGAGCGCGAATGGCTTGGCCATGTAGTCATCGGCGCCCAGGTCCAGGCCCTTGACGCGTTCTTCCACACTGTCGGCGGCGGTCAGGATCAGCACCGGCAGCATCGCCCCGCGCGAGCGCAGGCGCTTGAGCACCTCCAGCCCCGACATGCGCGGCAGGCCCACGTCGAGGATCAGCAGGTCATAGGTCTGGGCCGTCTGCGCAGAGAGCGCAGCATCGGCGGTGGCCCCGTCGGAGGCTTGGTCGACGGCATAGCCGGCCTGCCGCAGCGAGCGTGTGAGCCCGTCCGCCAGGGTGGCGTCGTCTTCGGCAATCAGGATGCGCATGCGTGTCTCCCCGCGATGCTCGGGCGCGTGTCTAACTCGCCCATCCCGCCCGCTACATGGTTTTTGCGCGACATTCGTGTTGGAGACTTGTCAAAACCACTGGTTTTTTATACAGTACTCCGAATTCGCGGTGCTGTAGTCTTGGCGGCGCTAAAGTCATGGAATTGGGCCGTTTCAGAGCGATCACCTCGCGGCCCGTTGTTGCAGGCAACCGCTGGAATCGCAAGCCCCTGCGGCCCATTTATACACCAATTTGCACGAAGGACGACCATGGAAGACGGCAAGAAGGCAGCCACGATGAGCGCGGAAAAGCAGAAGGCGCTGGCTGCTGCGCTCGCGCAGATCGAAAAACAGTTCGGCAAGGGCTCCATCATGAAGATGGGCGACGCCGAGGTGGAGCCGGTCCAGGTTGTTTCCACCGGCTCGCTGGGGCTGGACGTGGCCCTGGGCGTCGGCGGCCTGCCGCGCGGCCGCGTAATTGAAATCTACGGCCCGGAATCGTCGGGCAAAACCACGCTGACGCTGCAGGTCGTGGCCGAGATGCAGAAGCTGGGCGGCACCTGCGCGTTCATCGATGCAGAACATGCGCTTGACGTCACTTATGCTGACAAGATCGGCGTGAGCGTGCCGGACCTGCTGATCTCCCAGCCGGACACGGGTGAACAGGCCCTGGAAATTGCCGACGCGCTGGTGCGCTCGGGCTCGGTCGACCTGATCGTCATCGACTCGGTGGCCGCACTGGTGCCGAAGGCGGAAATCGAAGGCGAGATGGGCGACGCGCTGCCCGGCTTGCAAGCCCGCCTGATGAGCCAGGCGCTGCGCAAGCTGACCGGCACCATCAAGAAGACCAACTGCATGGTCATCTTCATCAACCAGATCCGCATGAAGATCGGCGTGATGTTCGGTTCGCCGGAAACCACGACGGGTGGTAACGCGCTCAAGTTCTACGCTTCGGTGCGCCTGGATATCCGCCGCATTGGCTCGATCAAGAAGGGCGACGACGTGGTCGGCAACGAAACCAAGGTCAAGGTCGTCAAGAACAAGGTGGCGCCGCCGTTCCGCGAAGCCATCTTCGACATCCTCTACGGCCAGGGCGTGTCGCGCGAGGGTGAAATCATCGACCTGGGCGTGGAAGCCAAGGTGGTCGAGAAGTCCGGCGCCTGGTACAGCTACGGCGGCGAGCGCGTCGGCCAAGGCCGCGACAACTGCCGCGAATACCTGCGCGAGAACCCCGATTTGGCGCGCGAGATCGAGAACAAGGTCCGCGAAGTCCTGGGCGTGACGCCGATGGACGCTGTTGTGGTGACCGAGGAAGTCGGCGAAGAGTAATTGGGTTGGCCGTCGGCGCAGATCGGCGGCTCTATCGAGCTTCATACGCCTGCCGTCCCCCAACGGCGGGCGTTTTTTCTTTGGGCGTGAAAGCGTATGCCGTTGCCCCGTCAACCGTTGTCGCTCAAGGCGCGCGCGCTGGGCTATTTGTCCCGGCGCGAGCACAGCCGGGCGGAGCTGCGCCGCAAGCTCGCTCCGCATGCGGAATCGCCGGAAGAGGTCGATGCGCTGCTCGACGGGCTGGAGCGTGAAAACTGGCTGTCCAACACCCGCTTCGCCGAAAGCGTGGTGCACCGTCGTGCCGGCCGCTACGGCACTGCGCGGCTGATGCAGGAACTGAAAACGCATCACCTCAGCGAAGAGACACTCGGCGAGGTCAAGGTCCAGTTGCAAAGTACCGAGGCCGCCCGGGCCAAGGCGTTGTGGGACAAGCGCTTCGGCCGGCCACCTGCCGACCTGGCCGAGCGTGCCAAGCAGGTCCGCTACATGATGGCGCGTGGTTTCTCGCGTTCCGTGGTGTCACGCATCATCTCGGGGGCGGATGAACTGCTCGGCGACGGTGACGATCCTGCGTGAACGTCGCCGATCTCGCGACAATCTGCGTGGACAATCCTTCTGCGTGCCGATCCCGCGCGTTGCGCCCTCTGCGGTTGTTGTCACCGCGCTGCTACCGCGTTGCAGCAACTGACCCGGTTCAGTCGTGACGACGTGTTAAAATCCAAGGCTTCGATATCGCCCTCTACTACCGTGGCAGGGCGGTTGTGCTCGTGAGTGGCGGCGACTGCGCAGCCATGCACGTTCTACAGGTGTTGCGCAGCACATTTGCGCGCCTCCCTCCATCGGTCCTATCGGTCTGTCTGGTTCATGCCTTTGTCTGCCCCCGTCCCGCGCGCCATGCGTCACCGCCGTGCCATCACGGTGGAGGCCTATTTGCGGGAAGACGGCCTGTGGGACATCGAAGCGCACCTGACCGATGCTAAGCCGCGTGACATCGCGCTCGCTGGTGGCAACGTCCGCCCGGAAGGCCAGCCGTTGCACGACCTGTGGCTGCGCGTGACCATCGATACCCACATGAACGTGGTCGATGCCGAAGCGTGTTCCGATTGGGTGCCGTACCCCACGCATTGCGACACGATCGGCCCGGCCTACCGCAAGCTCATCGGCCTGAACCTGATGAAGGGTTTCCGAAAGGCCTCGCGTGAGAGACTCGGCGGCGTGGCGGGGTGTACGCACCTGACCGAACTCTGCGGCGTGCTGCCGACCGCCGCCATTCAGGCCTTCGCGGGTGACGTTTTTCCGGTGCGCGACAACTCCAACGACCACCGGCCGATCGAGCCTGGCGAGACGCCGCCTTACCAACTCCACGGCTGCCATGCCCTGCATCTAGAGGGCGAGGTGGTCCGCAAGCACTATCCGCGCTGGTTCGCTTACCAGCCCGAAGCCAAGATCCTACCGCCAGCTACCGAGCCGTCGCCGGAACCGTCGTCCTGACGGGACTGAGCCGCTCGCACGCATTTTTTCGACCTCAACATTCATCACACTCACTCTGCCTAGCAAAGGAAACACGCATGAATATCCATGAGTACCAAGGCAAGGAAATCCTGCGCAAATACAATGTGCCGGTTCCGCGCGGCATTCCGGCCTTCTCGGTCGACGAGGCCATCAAGGCTGCTGAAACCCTGGGCGGCCCGGTGTGGGTCGTGAAGGCACAGATTCATGCGGGTGGCCGTGGCAAGGGCGGCGGCGTAAAGGTTGCCAAGAGCATGGACCAGGTCAAGGAATACGCCAGCAGCATCCTGGGCATGACGCTGGTGACGCACCAGACCGGTCCGGAAGGCAAGCTGGTCAAGCGCCTGCTGATCGAAGAAGGCGCGGACATCAAGAAGGAACTGTACGTGTCGCTGGTGGTGGACCGTGTGTCGCAGAAGGTCGCACTGATGGCCTCGAGCGAAGGCGGCATGGACATCGAAGAAGTTGCCGAGTCGCACCCGGAAAAGATCCACACGCTGATCATCGAACCGTTGACCGGCCTGACCGACGCTGACGCTGACGACATCGCTCGCAAGATCGGCGTGCCGGATGCTTCGATCGCGCAAGCCCGCCAAGCCCTGCAAGGCCTGTACAAGGCATTCTGGGAAACCGACGCTTCGCAAGCGGAAATCAACCCGCTGATCCTGACCGGCGACGGCAAGGTCATCGCGCTAGACGCCAAGTTCAACTTCGACTCGAACGCGCTGTTCCGTCACCCGGAAATCGTGGCTTACCGCGATCTGGATGAAGAAGATCCGGCCGAAATCGAAGCCTCGAAGTTCGACCTGGCCTACATCTCGCTGGACGGCAACATCGGCTGCTTGGTGAACGGCGCCGGTCTGGCCATGGCCACGATGGACACCATCAAGCTGTTCGGCGGCGAGCCGGCCAACTTCCTCGACGTGGGCGGCGGTGCCACCACCGAGAAGGTGACCGAAGCCTTCAAGCTGATGCTGAAGAACCCGGACGTGAAGGCCATCCTGGTCAACATCTTCGGCGGCATCATGCGTTGCGACGTGATCGCTGAAGGCGTGATCGCCGCGGCGAAGGCTGTGTCGCTGTCGGTGCCGCTGGTCGTGCGCATGAAGGGCACGAACGAAGACCTCGGCAAGAAGATGCTGGCCGACTCGGGTCTGCCCATCATCGCCGCAGACACGATGGCAGAGGCCGCCGAGAAGGTCGTGGCCGCAGCCGCCGGCAAGTAAGCCGCCCGCTGAACCAACCATACGCGAACGCGAGTTGCGCTCACTGAGGCGACTCGCTGCCAAAAGGCCAACAAGGATTACAGCATGTCGATTCTGATCAACAAAGACACCAAGGTCATCACCCAGGGGATCACCGGTAAGACCGGCCAGTTCCACACCCGCGGCTGCCGCGACTACGCCAACGGCAAGGCCGCCTTCGTGGCTGGCGTGAACCCGAAGAAGGCCGGCGAAGACTTCGAGTGCATCCCAATCTACGCAACCGTCAAGGACGCCAAGGCACAAACCGGCGCAACCGTGTCGGTGATCTACGTGCCGCCCGCAGGCGCCGCTGACGCAATCTGGGAAGCCGTTGAGGCCGAACTGGACCTGGTGGTTTGCATCACCGAAGGCATCCCCGTGCGCGACATGATGATGGTCAAGGACAAGATGCGTAAGGCCGGCAGCAAGACGCTGCTGCTGGGCCCGAACTGCCCGGGTCTGATCACGCCGGACGAAATCAAGATCGGCATCATGCCGGGTCACATCCACCGCAAGGGCCGCATCGGCGTGGTGTCGCGCTCGGGCACGCTGACGTACGAAGCCGTGGGCCAGCTGACCGCGCTGGGCCTGGGCCAATCGTCGGCAGTCGGCATCGGCGGCGACCCGATCAACGGTCTGAAGCACATCGACGTGATGAAGATGTTCAACGACGATCCGGAAACGGACGCCGTGGTCATGATCGGTGAGATCGGTGGTCCGGACGAAGCCAACGCGGCCTACTGGATCAAGGACAACATGAAGAAGCCGGTGGTGGGCTTCATCGCTGG
Organism: Ralstonia sp. 25C; assembly: GCF_051904805.1. NCBI lineage: Bacteria > Pseudomonadati > Pseudomonadota > Betaproteobacteria > Burkholderiales > Burkholderiaceae > Ralstonia > Ralstonia sp. 25C. The sequence continues at coordinate 2,807,886 of NZ_CP196737.1, forward strand.
CGTGACCGCGCCTCCGGGCAAGCGCATGGGCCACGCCGGCGCGCTGATCTCGGGCGGTGCCGACACCGCGCAAGCCAAGCTCGACATCATGGAAGAGTGCGGCATCAAGACCACCAAGAACCCGTCGGAAATGGCGCGTCTGCTCAAGGCGATGCTGTAATCGGCAAGGTTCGAGGTTGTGCGAGAACGGGGGCTTCGGCTCCCGTTTTTGTTTGTGCGCGAGGCTTGTCGATGATGCAACGTGCGACCTCGGCACGACATGTGTATAAGCAGATCATCCTTCCCATAAGAACGGCTTCAGGAACACTATGGCGCTCACCTCAAGCGCATTCTGGTTCGCACTCGGCTCCATCATCCTGACCAACGTTGTGCTGTCAGGCGACAACGCGGTCGTCATCGCGCTGGCTGCGCGGAATTTGCCCAAGCGCCAGCAGAAGCAGGCCATTTTCTGGGGCAGCGCGGGCGCCATCGTATTGCGCATCGTGCTGACCATCCTGGCTGTCAAGCTGCTGGCGTTGCCGTATCTGAAGACGATCGGCGCGGTGCTGCTGGTTTACATCGGCGTGAAGCTGCTGGCCGAAGCAGAAGAAGAAGAAGCGAATCACCATCAACGCGACGGCCTGTGGCCCGCGATTCAGACCATCTTGATTGCTGATTTGGTGATGTCGCTCGATAACGTCGTCGCCGTGGCCGCTGCGGCAGAGAAGGGGCCGCCGGGGACGGCGTTCTTGCTGCTGGTGCTGGGGCTTGGGCTGTCGGTGCCGTTCATCGTCTTTGGCAGCACGCTGCTGGTGGGGGTGATGGCGCGGTTTCCGATGATCGTGACGTTGGGGGCGGCGTTGCTGGGTTATTTGGCGGGGGATATGTTGGTGACGGATCCGGTGGATGCGGCTTGGTTTGAGCAGGCGGTGCCGTATGCGGATGTGGTGGTTGGGCTGCTGGGTGCGTTGCTTGTAGTGGCGCTGGGCCGATGGTTGAGCCGGCGGACGGTGCGGCACGTATAAGTGATCTATGAATCGCAAATTGACGAACTTCGTCAACTGGTGTCAAAAGTTGTCACAGTCTGTCACGCCGCTCATACGAACCGCGTCAGCTTTTCGCTGACAAGCACGCTTTTTCGGCTGGCACGGTCCATGCTCTATCCCCCTCGCATCATCTTTAACCAAACAATCCGGGGGATTTCATGAAGTCGATGCGACTCAACAAGCGTGTCCAGAAGGGTTTCACGCTGATCGAACTGATGATCGTGGTCGCGATCATCGGTATTCTGGCTGCCATCGCGCTGCCGGCTTATCAGGATTACACCATCCGCACGAAAGTGTCGGAAGGTCTGGTGTTGGCCGCTGGTCTGAAGCCTGTCGTGGCGGACAATGCTGCTAACGGTACGCCGGCTGCTAGCGGCGGTTTGTTTGCAACCATGCCAACGAGTGCCAACGGTACGACATCGTCGTGCAACTCTGGCGCTAGCTGCGGGCTGAATGGCTACACCGCTACTTCCGGAACTACTGGCCTGGTTTCCAAGAACGTCCTCAGCGTTGTCGGAGACACCGCTGCTGGGGTCATCACCGTGGCGTATCCTTCTTCGATGGTGCCGACTGGTAGCAACCAACTGGTTGTGGCGCCGTCGGCTGCGGGCGCCCCGTTGCAGGCAGGTGTCCCGCCTGCAACCGCTATCAAGTGGACTTGCTATAGCGCGGGCAAGGCGGCAGTTGACGGTTTTACCGGCACTGCTAATGCTACGATTCTGGCAAAGTACGCTCCCGCAGAATGCCGTTAATAGGACGTAATTTCCTAGGTTAAATCTTGGGAAGTGTTCGGAAAAGGATTTCGGGAAACCGAAATCCTTTTTTTTGGACTACGATTTTTTTCTTCAATGTTCAATCACGTTAGGGTTCGCGCAGCCATTCGAGCGGCAAGTCTTCATCTGGGCTTGAGTGTGCTGCTGGCGCTGGCGGCTGCAGCCGTCGTTTTGGGGGTGTGGTTCCCATATCCCTTCCGGGTATTGTCTGGCGGCCAGCATCTCTTCTGGGTCATGGTGAGTGTGGATGTGGTTTGTGGTCCGCTGCTCACGGCTGTACTGGTCAATCCGGCCAAATCACGCCGCACATTGACGTTGGATTTGTCTTTGGTGGCGTTGGTGCAGCTGGCCGCATTGGTGTATGGGCTCTACAGTGTGAGCTTGGCTCGCCCAGTGGTCTTGGTTTTTGAAGTGGATCGCTTAGTGGCAGTTTCTGCGGCGGAAATCGACGCAAGCGATTTGCCACAGGCCCCGTCTCAATTCCAAGCGCTGTCATGGACAGGCCCAGTCCTTCTGGGAACGCGTCCTCCCAAAGATAACGATGAGGCTTTGAAAAGCCTCGACATATCGTTCCAAGGTCTACAACCGAGTGCCCGCCCGGGTTGGTGGCAAAGCTACGAAAAAAGCCGGCCAGTGGTGCAGCAACGCATGAAGAAGCTCGCCGAGTTGAGGGGCAAGCTGCCGCAGGGCAAGCAGGCTGTCGTTGAGGAAGCTGCGCAAAAAACCGGGCTGCCGCTTGACCAAGTCTTTTATTTGCCGCTGGTGAGCCGAAAGCAACTGGATGCGTGGGTCGTGTTGCTCGATGCTCAGGGCAGCGTTAAGGGGTATGCGCCCGTCGATGGCTTTGACTGAACGGCTAGCCGCCGTGACTGCAGCGCCTGGGCCAACCGTTGCGTTAAACTGAGAACCAGCAGAAGCGCCTTCGGGCGCTTTTTTGTTTCAAGCCTTTCTTGCCCCTATTTACAGATGCGTCGATTCTCCATTTCGTTGCTGCCAGTCTGGTTAGCCCTCGGGGCATGTTGGGTGATCCCATTTTTGGTGACAAAGCATACGTTCCCCATTCCCTCGTTCTATTCAGAGTCGGTAGCCGCCGTTTGTTGGATCGCATTCGCGCTGGCAATTGTGGGTGTCATGTGGGGGCAAACCGTTGAAGTGCCGAGAATTGTGCTCGCGCCACTGGCATTGATCGTGGTGTTGATCTTGCAATTGAATGTTGCTCCGCCGCTGAATCCGTTCTTTTCATTCGCGGCCATCGTGGCCTTGCTTGCGGCTGCAGTCATCTGCTGCTTCGGGGCATGGTGCCGTAGAGTGCCTGACGTTTTGGATACGGTTGCGGTGGCCATTATCTTCGGCGCGTTGCTGACGGTGGCGATTGAGTTGTTGCATCTGTTTCGTGTCCCGAATTTACCCAGCGCGTTCTTCTCGGTCACGCCACCCGGCATTGGCCGCCGCATGCATGGAAACCTGAATCAACCCAACCATGTGGCCTCTTACCTGGCGTTTGCATTGGCGGCGTGTTTCTTTCTGGCGCATAAGCGTCAGCACTTGCGTGTTGTGCTGACAGGTGTCGGCGTCGTCTTGTTGTTGGGCATGGCGCTCACTGTCTCTCGCGTGACGTGGGTGCATATCGTGCTGGTCGGCGGGCTTGCCGGATTGGCTTGGTCTGCGGAGGCGCAAGGTGCTCGTCGCTGGGCAAAAATGTGTGCGCCGGTGGCTGGTCTAGTGTTGGCCTATGGGGTGTGTAACTGGCTGGTTGCTTATGCCAATGTGCTGTGGAGCTTGGGGCTGCAATCGTCGCTAGGGGAGCGGATGGGTGAAGGCGTTGGGGCGCGGATGCTGCTATGGAACCACGCATGGCACATTTTCTTGTCGCATCCGTGGCTCGGGGGCGGTTGGGGCGACTACGCTTGGAATCAGTACGTTCAGACCGATGTCCTTGGCCGCGTCGAAATGGCCATGAACGCGCACAACATCGTGCTGGATTTGATGGCCAAGGTGGGCGTTGTCGGGTTGCTGGCGGTGGTGCTGCCATTTTTTGCGCTGCTGCTGGCTGCATGCAAGCGTCGCGTCACACCTGAGCTTGCCTTTCTCTACGCCATCATCTTAGTCATGGCAGCACATTCGATGCTGGAATATCCGCTGCATTACCTCTATTTCCTGCTGCCCTTTGCTTTTGCATTGGGATACGTGGACGAGCGTCAGCTCCGCTTTCCCTCTTCCAATATGACGTGGATGCTGGTCGGTGTGTTCACCGTTTGCAGCGTCGTGTTGACGGGGCGGATGTGGATCGATTACCGCTCTGTCGAGCAGTTGTTTTACTCGCTTGATGACATGGCAACGGCGTTGCCGCGCTATCAGCAGAGTGGGCAATTGCTGCTGGTTCCCTACGGTAACCTATCGATCGCTAACAACGCGGCCGTAACACGAGAAATGGCTCCGCTCTTGGCCGCGATCGAGCACCAAGCGGTGCGGTTTTACCCTGGGCCGGGCCCAGTTCAGCACTGGGCGATGACGTTGGCATTTCAAGGGAAGACCGATGAAGCCGTCACTCAGGTCCGGCGGTTACACGATCAGTATTGGGCGGAATATCCTCAACAATCGCGGTCCTTGACGTCCGCCTGCACCAAGCAGGTGGAGGGGCTCGAAGCTTTCTGCTCAAGGCTCAAGGCTGAGAAACTGCTCGCTGGTGCAGATTGAGCGTACGTGTGTCTCCAGCACTGTCTCGCCGGCGTTGGAAGAAGTTGCCAAGCTGATTTCCCGCCTATGAATGCCTCGGCCTAGTACTGAGCATGGCCCCTAAGCTAAACTAGCCCGCCTAGCAAGAGCGCCTCCGGGCGCTCTTTTCGTTTTCAGCATCTCCGCAGTCCTATTCACCGATGCGCCGATTCTCCGTTCTGTTGTTACCGGTCTGGCTAGCCCTGGGGGCGTGCTGGGTGATCCCGTTCCTGGTCGCGCCACATACCTATCCCATCCCCACGTTCTATTCCGAGTGGGTGGCAGCCGCATGCTGGATCGCGCTGGGGGCGGCGGTATTGGGCGCCACGTGGGGCCAAGCCGTTGGCCTGCCGAGAGCCGCGCTTGCGCCACTGGCGTTGATTGCAGTGTTGATCCTGCAGCTGGCGATTGCGCCACCGCTCAATCCATTCTTCTCTTCCGGAGCCATCGCGGCGTTGCTGGCGGCTGCCGTCATCTGCGGGTTAGGCGCGCGCTGCCGCGATTTGCCAGGGGTGTTGGATGCCCTTGCGGTCGCCGTCACCATTGGTGGCTTGCTGACAGTGGCGATTGAGTTGGTGCAAGTGTTCCGCGTGCCGAACCTGCCGGAGACTTTCTTCTCAATGACCCCGACGGGCAGCGCGCGGCGCATGTGGGGCAATCTGAATCAACCCAATCACGTCGGTACGTATCTCGCGTTTGGACTGGCGGCATGTCTCTTTCTGGGGCAGCGCCACCGGAAGTGCCTCGGCTTGCTGACGGTCGCCGTGCTCGCCTTGCTGCTGGGCATGGCATTGACGTTCTCGCGGGTGACGTGGATCCACATTGCGCTGGTTGGGCTGTTGGCCGGTATACCGCTTGCAGCAGAAGCGCGGGGCCGTGCTTGGTTGATCCGATTGCTCGCACTCTGCGGTCCCGTGCTGTTGCTTGCGCTGGCGTACCAGAGCTGGGGCGGGTTGATCTCGCTCGCCAATGGCGCTTGGGCGCTCGACTTGCCGGGCTCCATGGGGCAGCGCATGCAGGAGGGCGTGGGCCTGCGCCCGCTGCTCTGGAAGCATGCTTGGCACATCTTCCTCGCGCACCCGTGGCTCGGCGGCGGCTGGGGCGACTACGCATGGAATCAATATGTGCAAACAGACACAGTCGGCCAGGTCGAGATGTCGATGAATGCACACAACATCGTGCTCGACCTCTTGGCAAAGGCGGGCATGGCCGGTTTGCTGGCGGTGTTGGTTCCGCTTGCGTGGTGGTCGCTTGAATTACCCAAGCGACTGCGGTCTCCGGAGGTGGCATTCCTGTCCGCCGTGATTGCCGTGATGGTTGTGCATTCGTTGCTGGAGTACCCGCTTCACTACGTGTTTTTTCTGTTTCCGTTTGCCTTCGTTCTGGGCTTGCTCGACAACAGGACGCTACGGTTTCCTTCGCCACCCGTTGCCTGGGGTTTCTCGGGGGTGATCGTTGTTTTGGGGGCGGTGCTTCTTGTCCGTCTGTGGGCGGATTACCGTGTGCTCGAGCGGCTTTATTTCGTGCCGGGCGCGCGTATCGAATCGGCAGGGCACCCAGGCAGCCCCGTGTTGCTCACCCCTTACGCAACATTGGTCACGGCCATGAACGCGTCTGTCACTGAGCAAACAGCCCCCTTGCTGATGAAGCTTGAGCGGCAGGCGGTGCAGTTCTACCCCGCGTCCTCGACGATCCAGCGGTATGCGCTGGCGCTCGCCTTCCAAGGTAAGAATGAAGAAGCCGTCATTCAGGTCCGGCGTCTTCACAATCACTACTGGACGGATTTCGCTGCGCAAAGTGCCTTGCTGAGCCAGGCCTGCCAGCGCAACGTTGGCGGCTTAAAGAATTTCTGTTCGCGTCTAAAATCGGAAAAACTTCTCGCTAGCGCAGAATGAATAGGAGTTCAATGTAAATTTTCTGAATTGAAGCGCGAGATTGATTTTTAAGAACTGGATTATGCGCTGGTAAAAATTTATTGTCTGATATCCATATTGCAAGGTTGTCCACTAATCTCGCTTCACATCGGGTTTCCGAGTGAATCGAAATCATAAATTGTGGAGAAATCTATGCGAGTTCAATATCGAAGCAACCATCAGCGCCAGCGCGGCTTCACCCTCATCGAGTTGATGATTGTGGTTGCCATCATTGGCATCTTGGCTGCCATTGCTGTCCCGCAGTATCAAGACTACGTGACGCGTTCAAAGTGGGCGGAAGTGTATACACAGATTCAACCCTTGAAGCTGGCAATTGCTGAGTGTGCCCAGAAAAATAGCGGCACGATTGCTGGAACATGCGATACCTCTGATCTCTTAAAAACGCAGATAGGCTATGAACAACTTCCGGCTCCTGCAAATGCGAAGGTAACCCTGGGCAGTGGGGGGGTCATTAGCATGGAGGGACAACCGGCTGTTGGTAGCTGTACGGTCACCGCCACTCCCGACGGTGCGACGAACGCGAATGTGCTCGCGTGGATTTTTGTTGGCGTAGCAACAGGCGCAAGCACTAAGCCCTGTAGCCAATCAAAGACAGGGGTGCCTGCAAAGACCTAATGCGGAAAAAAAGAGCGCTTAGTCAGCGCTCTTTTTTGTGTGTCAGGTGGCCACCCACTCCCCCGACTTCCCCCCCCGCTTCTCCATCAACCGCACATCCCCGATCACCATCCCCCGATCCACGGCTTTGCACATGTCATAGATGGTGAGCAGGCCGACTTGAACGGCAGTCAACGCCTCCATCTCCACCCCAGTCTGCCCACGCGTCTCAGCACGCACCGTACAGCGGACAGTGCTCGCTGCCTCATCCAGCGCAAAATCAACCGCCACCTTGGTCAACGCCAACGGATGGCACAGCGGAATCAAATCCGAAGTCCGCTTGGAACCTTGAATGGCCGCAACGCGCGCAATCCCCAGCACATCGCCTTTCTTGGCCGTGCCGTCGCGCACCAGCGCAAACGTCTCAGGCAGCATGCGGATCGTGCCGGTGGCTACGGCCACGCGGTGCGTGACGGCCTTGTCGCCGACATCGACCATATGGGCTTGTCCGGCGGAATCGAAATGGGTGAGTTGCGACATGGGTAACAGCGCGATTTGCGGAGCAGAGTGCGAAGCGTTTTATGATAGCAAGCACCCGGCTTGCGGCGATGTCGCCGCGCTGATTCCGCACTCCCTGCTTTCCGTATGACGCTTTCCATTTTTCGGCCGCGCGTTCGTAAGCTGACGGCTGCTGTGTTGTTGTCGACGTGGCTTACGCCGCTGCCGTTGCCTGTGTTGGCCCAAGCAGCGGCTTCGGCGCCGGCGGCTTCGATGCCTCTGGATTTGGGTTCCGCAGCAGCGGCCGATCAGGTGCAAAGCAACTTGAACCGCAGCGTGCAGATCGGTCGCCAATCGCCGTATCTGCAGAAGGACCCGACCGTCATTGACGCACCGACGTATGAGTTGCCCGATATGGGGGATCCATCCACGGCGGCGCTGTCGCCGGAGACGGAGCGCCGCCTGGGCGACCGGGTGATGCGTCAGATTCGCCGGGACCCGGACTACGTGCCCGATCCGCTGCTGACCGATTACCTCAACGGTATCGGCTACAAGCTGATCGAAGCGGCGCGCCGGCAGCATGTGGCGGGCAGCACGTCGGCGTCGGCCTCGAGCTTCGAGTTGTTTGCGGTGCGTGATCCGGGCATTAACGCGTTTGCGCTGCCGGGCGGTTATATCGGCGTGAATACGGGCACGCTGGTGGCCACGGATAGCGAATCGGAGCTGGCTTCGGTGCTCGGCCACGAAATCGGCCACGTGCTGCAGCGGCATATTGCGCGCGGCATCGACAAGTCGGGCGAGTCGATGTGGATTGCGCTGGCGTCGATTCTGCTTGCCGGGCTGGCGGCCACCAAGAGCGGTGATGCCGCGCAGGCGCTGGCGATTGGCGGCCAAGCGGCGGCGGTGTCGAACCAGCTGGCGTTTTCGCGCAGCGCTGAGCGCGAGGCGGACCGCGTCGGCTTCACGCTGCTCACTGGTGCCGGCTACAACCCGGACGGCATGCCGGACTTCTTCCGACGTCTGCAGCGTGTGACCAACATTGCCGACACGGGTGTGATTCCCGGCTACGCACGCACCCACCCGCTGACCGGCGAGCGCATCGCCGACATGGAAGACCGCGCGCGCGGCCTGCCGCATCCACGTCAGCCCCGTCGGCCGGAATTCGGCTTCGCCAAGGTGCGCGCCCGTGTGTTGCAGGAGACCTCCACCAGCGCTTACCTCGATGTGCGCAATGCGATGCGCTCGCAGTTGACGTCGGCGCCGGATGCGCCGGTTGAGAAGCGTGCTGCGCTGTGGTACGGCATCGCGGTCGCCAATCAACTGGCGGGGCGGCTGGATGAGGCGGATCAGGCGTTGCTGGAAGCGCGTCGCTTGTACGGCAATATCCCGGGCATCACGTCCGGCAGTGCGGATCTGGACGTGACGGCCATCGAGCTGGCACGCGCCCGCAATCGCACGCCGGAAGCCATGACGCTCGCGCGCGCCGCGCTGACGGCGTATCCGCTCTCTCGCGCGGTCGGTATCACGTACGCGCAGACGTTGCTGGCCGCCGGCAACACGAACGAGGCGATTCCCTATCTGAAGGACAAAGCCCGCGAAGACACCACGCAATCAATCTGGTGGGACATGCTAGCCCGCGCGTATGCCGATCAGGGCAAGCGTGTCGAGCAGCACCGCGCGCTGGCCGAGAAGTACGCGCGCGATGGCGCCTGGGGTTCGGCCGTCGAGCAACTCAAGCTCGCGCGGGATGCGGGGGATGGGGATTTCTACACGCTGTCGGAAGTCGACGCGCGCCTGCACCAGATGGAGCGGCAGTACAAGGAAGAGAAGGTCGAGGAAAAGGCGCTGCCGAAGTAGGGCGTGCTACGTGGCCGGGTGCGGTACGAACCCATAGCGCCGCGCGACTTCCGTGCTGTGGATGGGCTCGATGTCGAGCCGATGCGCGCCGACGGTGAGGGTGCCGAGCGCGGCGCCGCACGCGTCCCCATGCCACTGCGCCAGCGCGGAAAACGGCTCCAGGTCGTGATCGTGCAGGACGGCGATCGTTTCTTCCGTTTCCCGCCCAGCCACGTGGCCCGATAGCAGCACGTTGCCACGCTCATCGGCAAAGCAGCCAGTGGGCGTAAAAGTGGCACCGCTCGTGGTGGTGAAGGCCTGCGCTTCGCCGTCGGGCATCAGTCGCACGATCCACGGTGTGTAATCGAGTTCGACAAACACGCGCTGTGGCCCGTTCTGGAAGAACCAGCGGCCAGCATCGTCATGCGCATAATTGCGGACGATGAAATCGACGAGCGGCGCATGCCTGATCGGGTCTCCCGACAGCTTGTTGGCCTGCGCGAACTCGTTGCGCATGCGCCATTGGCCGCGGCGGTCCAGCGCGAGCCAGCCGAAGCAGTCCGGCACGTTGGGCCACTTGGCCATGGCCTGGCGGACGATGTCATCCATGGGCATTGTCGTGCGGTGTGCGGCCCAGCACGTCATCAAAGAAGCGCAGCACGCGCGCGGGCATCCAATCGACGCGGCCGGCGAGGTGGCGCAGACCAGCGTCATGTCGCAGCAGAAAGCCGACGTGGCCGCCATGCAGCGGCTGGTCGAGCACGATGTCGGGCGACACATCTGCGGGACCTGGCAAGTGCTGGCCCGGCAGGAATGGATCGTTGCGCGCGTTCAGCACCAGGGTGGGCACGCGCACGTCATGCAGCACGGGCTTGGACGACGCGCGGGTCCAGTAGTCGAGCACATCGCGAAAACCATGCAGCGGCGCGGTGACGAGGTTGTCGAACTCGCCGAGGTTGCGCGTGGCGAGCATCGCAGCACGGTCGTATAGGCCCGGATGCTGATCGAGCTTGGCGCTGGCTTTGAGCTTAAGCGTGCGCAGGAACATGCGCGTGTAGACCATGTTGAAGCCCTTGGACAGCGCGGCGCCACCGGCCCGCATGTCCAGCGGCGCGGACACGGTTGCCGCAGCGCTCACGCAACGCGCGTCGATGCCGCGTTCGCCCAGATAACGCAGCAGCGCATTGCCACCCAGCGAGATGCCAACGGCCAGCAGCTTGCGCCCTTGCGGCGCGCAGTGCTCGCGATAGAGTCGTTCAAGAATCCAGCCGATTTCTGCGCCATCGCCGCAGTGGTACATGCGCGGGGCGAGATTCATCTCGCCGGAGCAGCCGCGAAAGTGCGGGATCACGCCAGCCCAGCGGCGTGCACGCAGGGCGTCCATGAGCAGCCGTGCGTAGTGGCTGCGCGAGTCGCCCTCCAGCCCGTGGAACATGACGACGAGCGGCGCATGCGCGTCTGCATCATGCGTGGCCCAGTCGAGGTCGATGAAGTCGTGGTCGGGCGTGGTCCAGCGCTCGCGCCGGTAGGTGATGCGCGGAAAGCGCCACAAGCGCGCCGGCACGATGGTCTGCGCATTGCCGCCGATCAGCCACCACGGCGAGCGGAAGGCATGCGGCTCGAACGGCCCCGCGAGCAGGGCGCCAAGGTTCAGATCAACAGGGGGGGCGTGGCGAAGCGGATGCATCATCAAACGATACGGCGGCCACGCCAGAGCGGCGGGCTTAGTGGAGCGAGTGCGTGACGCTGGCGATGGAGGCGGCCACGCGCTCTTCAGCAGCTTGGCTGGAATGCACGTGGGCGATGCGCCAGCCTTCGTGGTTCTGCATCAACACGTAGGTCGTGTGCACGTACAGATCCGCCTCGGTGGCTGTGGCGGAAAAGCGCAGTGCTTCCGTGGCTTCGAAAATCGACACGCCCAGCGACGAATGCACCTGCTGGCTGAGGCATTCGATCCACACCGGATTCTTTTCGACCAGCGCATCGAGGCAGCCGCGCAGTTGCTCGTGGCCGTGCAGGCGCTGGCCGTCGGGCAGGATGAAGCTGACCGAATCCTCATCCAGCCACAGCTTGAGCGCACCGTCGGCATCGCGGCGCTTGAGCGCATCGCGATAGGCTTCGAGGATGTCCTCGGCGGCTTCGAACAGGCGGGCAAATCGTGGCATGGCGGGCGAAGGTTTGGGGGGAGGGGCGCGCTGTGGTTACTGTGGTTACTGCGGCTGCAGCAGCCGGCGCAATTCATGAAACACCATCTCGGGGCCGATGTCGCGCAGGCAGCGCAGGTGGCCCAGCGGGCATTCGCGTGCAAAACACGGGCTGCACTCCAGGTGGAGCCACATGATACTCGCAGCAGGCGACAGCGGCGGCGTGTGGCGCGGGTCGCTGGAGCCGAATACGGCCACCTGCGGGCGCCCCAGGGCAGCGGTCACGTGCATCAGGCCCGAGTCGTTGCAGATGGCGGCTTCCGAGCGCGCGAGCAGGTCGATCGCCTCATCCAGCGAGGTCTCGCCGCAGAGGTTGCGCACGAACGGCGCGCGCTCGACGATGGCGTCGGCCGTCTCGCGGTCCTTGCCGGAGCCGAGCGTGATGATCTGCGCGTACGGGAACGAGCGGCGCAGCATCTGCGCGAGTTCGGCAAAGTGCTCGGCGGGCCAGCGCTTGGCGGGGCCGTATTCCGCACCCGGGCAGAAGGCGATCAGCCGCGCATTGCCGGCAATGCCGAATTTGGCCGAGGTGGCAGCCACGCGCTGCACGTCCACATTCAGCTTGGGATCGGGCAGCGTGTCGGGCAGCTTGGCGCCGGGCTTGAACGCCAGCGCTGCATAGTGCTGCACCATCGGCGGACGCTCGCTCTTGGGCGGATTCGGGTAGCGCACGTTCAGTACGCCCAGCCGCGATTCGCCTTTGTAGCCAATGCGCAGCGGAATGCCGGCCAGCCACGGGATCAGCGCGCTCTTGAACGAGTTCGGCAGCACATACGCCGCATCGAACGTTTCGTTCTTGAGCTGCTGCGCGAACATGGTGCGGCTGCCGAGCTGCAGCTTGCCGTGCGCCAGTTCGGTGGGCAGCACGCGGGTGATTTCCGGCATGCGCGCGAGCACGGGCGCCACCCACTTCGGGGCGATCGCGTGGATCTGCGCGCGCGGGTGCCGCGCCTTGATCTGCGCAAACAGCGGTTGCGCCATCAGCGCGTCGCCGATCCAGTTGGGGGCGACTACCAAGATCTTGCGCATCATCAACTCGCCTGATCGGCGTACAGCGGGTGAATCGGGCTCAATGGTGGCCCTTCAGTTCAACGCCGGCAGCCAGCTTGTAGACGGTGCCGCAGTACGGGCATTTGGCTTCGCCCGTATCGGCGATGTCGAGGAACACGCGCGGGTGGTAGTTCCAGGTCGGCGTCTTGGCGGTCGGGCAGTGCAGCGGCAGGTCATCTGCGCCGATTTCGATCGTGGGTGCGGTTTGCGTGGTCATGATGAGGTGAGAAGTGCCGACAGGGTCTGGCCAGGGCCAGCCATGTCTTGTTATGCGGCAGGCTCAAATGCTGGCAAAGCTGAAATTGTAAGGGGTGGGGGCGGGCGCGCCAACGCCGATTGTTGCGGCGCGTGGTGATGGCCATGAATTGCCGGTGCGATGTTGTTGTATCGCCGTCGCCGTCTGCGGGGCGTTAAGCAGACACTTAATACAAAAAGTATAATCGCAGGTTTCCTGCGAGCCACCCATGTCGCCCCCGACGTCCCCGCGCTGCTTTGCGTATTCCGGCGCTGCCGGCAGCCTCTGGCCGGTCCTTCAAAAAGAGATGCATTCGCCGCTTGCGAGGGCAGCATGGCGCTAGCCCGCTGGCGCGCCGCGTTGCAACAGCGCTGGCAAGCCATCGACCCCGCCGAGCGCGACGGCTTCCTGGCCGGCGTGCGTGCCTACACGCCATCGACGGTACCCGTGTTTGCCTGGGGCCTGGTGACCGGTGTGGCGATGAGCAAGTCGGTGCTGACGCTCCCCCAGGCGATCGGCATGTCGCTGCTGGTGTATGCCGGGTCATCGCAATTGGCGGTGCTGCCGCTGCTGGCGGCCGGGCTGCCGATCTGGACGGTGTTGCTGACGGCGTTCATCGTCAACGTGCGTTTCATCATCTTCAGTGCGGGGCTGATGCAGCATTTCGGCCATCTGCCGTTCGTGCGGCGGGTGGTGTTGGGCGTGTTCAACGGCGATCTGCCGTTTGTGATGTTCACCCAGCGGTATCCGTCGGCCGCGCCGCAAGCGGGCAAGGAGGGCTACTACTGGGGCTTGGTCCTGCTCAATTTCGTGGCCTGGCAGGTGTCGTCCATCCTGGGCATCGTTGCGGCGAGCCTGTTTCCTGATGCGTGGGGCCTGGCCTTGGCCGGGACGCTCGCGCTCATTCCTGTCATGGTGTCGACCATTCGTGGCCGTGCCGCGCTGATGGCGGTGGCCGTGGCGGCGGTGCTGGCGCTCATCGCGTTCAAGCTGCCGTATCGATTGAGCCTCGTGATTGCCGTGACCGGTGCGATGGCCGCCGGCCTGGCCGCCGATGAGGCCGCCGCCCGCCTGCAATGGCAGCGCCGCCGTGCCGCGGTGGCCCCGACCCCGGAGGACGACGCATGAGCGCGCTGGAAATCTGGCTGGTCATCATCGGCATGACGGCGGTCACCGTGTTCACGCGCTCGCTGTTTCTGGCAGTGGGCAACCGCCTGACGCTACCCACGCGCCTGCAGCACGCACTGCGTTTTGCGCCGGCTGCGGCGCTCATCGCCATCGTGCTGCCCGATCTGCTCTGGAACCACGGCCACTTTGACGCGAGCTGGACCAACCCGCGCCTGATGGCGGGCATCGCCGCGACCGTGTTCTATGTGGTGACGCGCCGCATGCTGGGGATGGTCGTCGTCGGCATGGCGGTGTTCACTGTGCTGCGTCTCTGGGGATGAACATGTCGGGCTCGGCTTCCACGCGCAATGGCGCCATCTTCGCGTTCCTGGCCTACACGATGTGGGGCCTGTTTCCGCTGTACTTCAAGCTGCTCAAGGCGGTGTCGCCGGTGGAGATCCTCTCGCACCGGGTGATCTGGTCATTGGCGGTGATGGTGGTGATCCTGCTTGCCAAGCGCCATTGGACCTGGCTGTGGGCGTTGCGCAAGCAGCCGCGCGTGGTGGGCCGCTATGCGGCAAGCACGCTCCTGCTGGCGGCCAACTGGCTGACGTACATCTGGGCCGTCAACCATGACCATGTGATCGACGCCAGCCTCGGCTACTTCATCAACCCGCTGGTAGTCGTGATGCTGGCGCTGCTGGTGTTGGGCGAGCGCTTGCGGCCGGTGCAGTGGATGTCCGTCGCGATGGCCGCCTGCGGGGTGGCTTGGCTGACGTGGCAGGCCGGGACGTTGCCGTGGATTGCCCTGGCGCTGGCGTTCTCGTTTGGGCTGTATGGCTTGTTGCGCAAGACCTCGCCGCTGGGCGCGCTGGAAGGCTTGACGCTGGAGACGCTGCTGCTGTTTCCGCTGGCGCTGGGCTATCTGGGGTGGCTGGCCTCGCAGCACCAGAACGCGTTCCTGGCCGCATCGCCGGGGATGCAACTGCTGCTGGCGCTGGCCGGTCCGCTGACGGCGCTGCCGTTGTTGCTGTTCGGTGCGGGGGCGCGGCGCATTCCCTTGTCGCTGCTGGGCCTGCTGCAGTACGTCAGCCCCACGCTGCAACTGCTGCTGGGCGTGTGGCTGTACAACGAGCCGTTCGCCGGTCCGAAGGTCGCCGGCTACGTGCTGATCTGGGTGGGGCTGGCGCTCTACAGCGCCGAGGGCGCGCTGCGTTTGCAGCGGCGCCCTCAGGTGTTACCGGCTAAGTAGCACCGTGGGCGTGGCGGGCAGGCCGTTCCACGCCATCGGCGTATCCAGCAACTCCACCTTGGTGATGGCCTTGTCGCCTGGCACGTTGATCGTCCACAGCTTGAAGCTGTTGCCGCTGGTGGGGTCGGTTGTGCTCGCGGCGGGCGTGCCCGTCGGTGCGAACCATGGACGGAAGCCGCCTTGCAGCACCCGCGTGATCTGCGAGTTGTCGGCGTAGGTCACGCGTACGGTGTAATCGCAGCCGCTGGCGTGGCAGTACCACGCATAGGTGCCGGTGTTGGGCACGATGGCGGCGCGGTCGGCGGTGCTGGCCGGGTCAAACGTCTGGATCAGGTTGCCCGTGAACGGCAGCGGCGGATAGATCTGCGAGACACCCGCCGTGCCCGCGCGGCTGAACGTGATGGCGATGGCGTAGACCGGCACGTTGCTCTGCGCCGGCAGATTCTGATTGATGCCGTACAGGCCGTTGCTGCTGGTCGTGGGCGTGTACGCGACGCGCGCCTGGGTGGTCGTATTCCACTGGCTGTAACCGGTGGGCGAGGCCGCGTCGACCAGGATGCGGCCCTGCAGCCAGGCCTGCATTTTCCCAGTATTGAAATCCGAGAATGTCGCGAACTTGTAGCCCGGCGATTGATCGCCCGCGCCGCCCTGCATCGGGTCCTGCTTGATGCAGCGGTTGGCGGAATCGGTCTGGTGGCCGCTCGCACAGTTGGCGTAGCTGCTGGCCGTAGTCGGCACGCGGATGTCGAGGAATTGGTTCTTGTTCGGGTCGTAGCCCCATACCGAACCGGTCAGGCTGCCGCCCGCATACGGATACGTGCCGGCGGTGTAGGCATCGCCGGCGTGGGGCAGGCCAAACGCGTGCCCTTGCTCATGGATGAAGACACCGGTGTAGTTCTGGTCGCCCACGCCCGCGCTGCCACCTCCCAGGCCGCCGCCGAGTGACACCGGCCGGTTCGTCACCGGATCGACGGGCAGGATCGGCGCGTAGTACTGGTTGTTGGTCGGGCCTTCACCGTTGGCGTTGCGCAGGCTCTGGATCAGGCTGAGCACGGAGCTCATCACCGCATAGCCTTCTTTCTGCTGGCTCATGGCCGTGACCACGTAGGCGGGCTGTGCAACGTTGGCGCTGTCTGTGCGGGGTGCAATCACCATGCTCGGCCACGACACGCGCCCGATCGGATGATTCACCGCTGTCAAGGCGGAGACCGGCCACTTGGCGAAGATTTCCTGCTGCGTAGCCACGTCCGGCGTCTTGACCGTCGACAGGGGCGTCGTGTTCGAATCGTTCGCGCCAAACAGATAGAACGGCAGCACGCGCAGCGTGATGTCGGCGTTCGTGCCGAAGCTTGGCGTGTGGCTCGTGCTGGCGCTGTAGTTGGCCGCGGACACGCGGAACGACGTGCCGGGCACCATCCAAGCGGTGGGCACAGTCACGCTCCAGCGGTCGGTTGCGTAAGCGCGGCCATTGGATTCGGTGGGCGGCAGGGCGGATGGCGCATTCAGTACCAGGCTGCCGACCAGCGCCCCGTTGCACCAGGCTTCCAGCTGGGGTTGCTGCACATCCGCTTGGCCGATCGACACCAGCGCCAAGGCCCCGCGATTAGCCGTGAGTTGCAGCGTGCCCGTGGTGTTGGGCAGCGTCCAGGTGAGGCCGCCCTCGGGCAGGACGTGCGTTTGCGCAAATTCGAGCTGGTTGAGCGTGAGCGGGCCTGCAGCCGGTGTCGTCGGCGAGCCAGGGGTGCCGGTCGATCCACCGTCCGGCAAGGTGCTCGATGTGGTGCTGGTGGCCCCTCCATCGCCGCCGCCGCACGCGGTCAGCAACAGGGTCGTCAAGGCGGCCGCCAGCGTGGTGCGGCCCAGGATTGGCACTAGGCTCATGGAAAACTCCCGACGTTTTTATGTTTGTTTGTGCGCACATTCTAACTTTGTGGAGGATTGTGGAGATGGGCGCCTTCCCCTATTCAGGGGACTCGGGATTTCGTTCGTCCGTTTTACGGCAAGGAGGCAAGAGTGATCGGGTAAAATCGTCGTTTTCCGTGATTCCTTCCGTTGCTGCCATGCCTCACGTCCTGCGTCTGTCCGATCTCATCTCCGAAGGCAAGCTTGCCGGCAAGCGTGTGTTTATCCGCGCTGACCTGAACGTGCCGCAAGACGATGCCGGCAACATCACCGAAGACACCCGTATCCGCGCCTCCGTACCGGCCATCCAGGCCGCCCTGGGCGCTGGCGCCGCCGTGATGGTCACCTCGCACCTGGGCCGCCCGACCGAGGGCGAATTCAAGCCCGAAGACTCGCTGGCCCCGGTGGCCAAGCGCCTGTCCGAGTTGCTCGGCCGTGATGTGAAGCTGGTGCAGAACTGGGTCGACGGCGTGGAAGTCGCACCCGGCCAGGTTGTGCTGCTGGAAAACTGCCGCGTCAACAAGGGCGAGAAGAAGAACAGCGACGAACTGGCCCAGAAGATGGCCAAGCTGTGCGATGTCTACGTCAACGACGCTTTCGGTACCGCGCACCGCGCAGAAGCCACCACGCACGGTATCGCCAAGTTCGCTCCCATCGCCTGCGCCGGCCCGCTGCTGGCCGCAGAACTTGACGCGCTGGGCAAGGCGCTGGGTGCGCCGAAGCGCCCGCTGGTCGCCATCGTGGCCGGCTCCAAGGTCTCGACCAAGCTGACCATCCTCAAATCGCTGGCCGACAAGGTGGACAACCTGATCGTCGGCGGCGGCATCGCCAACACGTTCATGCTGGCTGCGGGCCTGAAGATCGGCAAATCGCTGGCGGAAGCCGATCTGGTGGGCGATGCCAAGGCCATCATCGACATGCTCGCCGCGCGCGGCGCGTCGGTGCCCATTCCCGTGGATGTGGTCTGCGCCAAGGAATTCAGCGCCACCGCCGCTGCCACCGTCAAGGATGTGAGGGACGTGGCGGACGACGACATGATCCTCGACATCGGCCCGAAGACGGCTGCCCAACTGGGCGACCAACTGAAGGCCGCCGGCACCATCGTGTGGAACGGCCCGGTCGGCGTGTTCGAATTCGACCAGTTCGGCAACGGCACCAAGGTGCTGGCCGAGGCGATTGCCGCTTCGTCGGGCTTCTCGATCGCGGGTGGTGGCGACACGCTAGCTGCCATCGCCAAGTACAACATCGCCGACAAGGTGGGTTATATCTCCACCGGCGGCGGTGCATTCCTGGAGTTCCTGGAAGGCAAGACGCTGCCGGCCGTGGAAATCCTGGAGCAGCGCGCCAAGGACTGATTGCGCTCACCGCTTGATTTCGCGTCATCTAACAACAAACACCAACGAGACACCGCCGCCCATGACCCGCGCCACCAAGATCGTCGCCACCCTCGGCCCTGCGTCCAGCACGCAGGAAATCCTGACCCGCATGATTGCGGCCGGGGTGGATGTGGTGCGGTTGAATTTCTCGCACGGCACGGCGCAGGACCATATCGACCGCGCACAGCTTGTGCGTGAGGTGGCGCGCTCGGTGGGCCGCGAAGTGGCCATCATGGCCGACCTGCAAGGCCCGAAGATCCGCGTGGGCAAGTTCGAAAGCGGCAAGATCACGCTCACCCCTGGTGACCGCTTCACGCTGGATGCCCGTTGCGAACTGGGCAACCAGGAACGCGTCGGTCTCGACTACAAGGAGCTGCCGCGCGACGTCGGCCCGGGCGACTTGCTGCTGCTCAACGACGGCCTGATCGTGCTGCAGGTCGAGCGGGTGGTCGGTGAAGAGATTGAAACCGTCGTCAAGATCGGCGGTGACCTGTCCAACAACAAGGGCATCAACCGCCAGGGCGGCGGGCTGTCGGCCCCGGCGCTGACCGCCAAGGACATGGAAGACATCAAGACCGCGATGGCGCTGGGCGCCGATTACGTCGCGGTCAGCTTCCCGAAGAACGCCACCGACATGGAAATGGCGCGGCAACTGGCCGTGGTGGCCGGTGCGCCGCACAACCACAAGCCGCGCATGATCGCCAAGATCGAGCGCGCCGAGGCCATCCGCCCAGGCGTGCTCGAAGAGATCCTGGCCGCGTCCGACGGCATCATGGTCGCGCGTGGCGACTTGGCGGTGGAAGTCGGCAACGCTGCCGTGCCGGCGCTGCAGAAGCGCATGATCAAGCTCGCGCGTGAAGCCAACAAGCTGACGATCACCGCCACGCAGATGATGGAATCGATGATCGTCAACCCCGTGCCGACGCGCGCCGAGGTGTCGGACGTCGCCAACGCCGTGCTGGACGGCACTGATGCGGTGATGCTCTCCGCCGAGACCGCCGCCGGCCGCTACCCGGTCGAGACCATCGAGGCGATGGCCGCCATCTGCGCGGAAGCCGAAAAATCGCAGCCGGTGCAGCTGGATACCGATTTCCTGGACCAGACGTTCAGCCGCATCGACCAATCGATCGCCATGGGGGCGCTGTTCACGGCCTACCATTTACAGGTGAAGGCGATTGCCGCCCTGACGGACTCTGGCGCCACCGCGCTGTGGATGAGCCGCCATGGCATCAATGTGCCGATCTACGCGATGACGCCCAACGTGGGCTCGCAGCGCAAGATGGCGCTGTACCGCAACGTGCAGGCGCTGCCGCTGGCTACCAGCACCGACCGTGACGAGGCGCTGCACCAAGCCGAAGAACTGCTGGTCGCACGCGGGGTGGTGCAGCGCGGCGACTTTATCGTCCTGACCATCGGTGAGCCGATGGGCCAGGCCGGCGGCACCAACACACTCAAGATTGTCCGCGTCGGCATGCACTGAGGCCTGACGCCCACGACGGAACGTAGATTGCTATCCCAACAAGATACGTTCCTGAGAACCGAATACAGATCGACCCATAGGAGAAAACCATGCCACTCGTTTCCATGCGCCAACTGCTGGACCACGCCGCCGAAAACGGCTACGGCCTGCCGGCGTTCAACGTGAACAACCTGGAACAAGTCCAGGCCGTGATGGAAGCCGCCAAGGAAACCGGCGCGCCGGTCATCCTGCAAGCCAGCGCAGGCGCCCGCAAGTACGCCGGCGAGTCCTTCATCAAGCACCTGATCCAGGCAGCTGTTGAGGCTTATCCGGAGATCCCGCTGGTGATGCACCAGGATCACGGCCAAAGCCCGGCGATCTGCCAGGGCGCCATCGACCTGGGCTTCGGCTCGGTCATGATGGACGGCTCCCTGCGTGAAGACGGCAAGACCCCGGCCGACTTCGACTACAACGTCGACGTGACGCGCCGCGTGGTGGAAATGGCCCACAAGGTTGGCGTGACCGTGGAAGGCGAACTCGGCTGCCTGGGCTCGCTGGAAACCGGCATGGCTGGCGAGGAAGACGGTATTGGCGCTGAAGGCGTGCTCGACCACTCGTCGCTGCTGACCGATCCGGAAGAGGCTGCCCAGTTCGTCAAGGCGACGCAGCTCGACGCCCTGGCCATCGCCATCGGCACGAGCCACGGCGCGTACAAGTTCTCGCGCAAGCCCACGGGTGACATCCTGGCGATCAGCCGCGTGAAGGAAATCCACGCGCGCATCCCCAATACCCACCTGGTGATGCACGGCTCGTCCTCCGTGCCGCAAGAACTGCTGGCCATCATCAACCAGTACGGCGGCAAGATGAAGGAAACCTACGGCGTGCCGGTCGAAGAGATCCAGGAGGCCATCAAGTACGGCGTGCGCAAGATCAACATCGACACCGACATTCGCCTGGCCATGACCGGCGCGGTGCGCAAGTTCCTGGCTGAAAACCCGGACAAGTTCGACGCCCGCGAATGGCTCAAGCCCGCTCGCGAAGCCGCCAAGCAGGTCTGCAAGGCCCGCTACATCCAGTTCGGCTGTGAAGGCCAGGCAGGCAAGATCAAGCCGGTGGGTATGTCGGTGATGGCCGCTGACTACGCAAACGGCAAGCTGGCGCAAGTGGTGCAATAAGCCTTTCGCGTCACATCGAGCAAACGGCTGGCATCGCGCCAGCCGTTTTGCATTGCACAGGCCACGTATAATGCTGGCCTTCCACGTTTTCTCATCTCCTCTCGGGTTCCGCCGTGTCCGCCGCATCTACCAACCCCGCTGCATCGTCCGCCCTTTACGAATCGTCGATCACCAGCCTGCCGCTGCTTGGCCGTGGCAAGGTGCGCGAGAACTACGCCGTTGGCGACGACAAGCTGCTGATGGTCACCACCGATCGCCTGTCGGCGTTTGACGTGATCCTCTGCCAACCGATTCCGGACAAGGGCAAGGTGCTCGCGCAGATGTCGGATTTCTGGTTCAACAAGCTGCGCCACATCGTGCCGACGCACGAAACGGGCATCGCACCGGAAACCGTGGTGGCCCCGAACGAAGTCGACCAGGTGCGCGGCCGCGCCATCGTGGTCAAGCGCCTGAAGCCGATCCTGGTGGAAGCCGTGGTGCGCGGTTATTTGGCCGGCAGCGGCTGGAAGGACTACCAGGCCACCGGCGCCGTCTGCGGCGTGCATCTGGCCCCGGGCCTGCAGAACGCGCAGAAGCTGCCCGAGCCGATCTTCACCCCTGCCGCCAAGGCCGACGTGGGTGAGCACGACGAGAACATCTCCTTCGACGAAGTCGAGCGCCGCATTGGCCCGGACCTCGCCGCGCAGATCCGCGACGTGAGCATCCGCCTGTACAAGGAAGCCTCTGACTTTGCCGCCACGCGCGGCATCATCATCGCCGACACCAAGTTCGAGTTCGGCCTGGATGAGAACGGCACGCTCACGCTGATGGACGAGGCGCTCACCGCCGATTCGTCGCGCTTCTGGCCGGCCGATTCGTACCAGGTGGGCACCAACCCGCCGTCGTTCGACAAGCAATTCGTGCGTGACTGGCTCGAAGCCGTGCGCATCGACGGCAAGCCCTGGCCGAAGACCGCCCCGGCCCCGGAACTGCCCGCCGACGTGATCGAAAAGACTGCCGACAAGTACCGCGAAGCGCTGACCCGCCTGACGGGCCAGTCGCTGCGTTAAACCGGAGCCATGACGATGACTGCACAGCAATCCGCTCCGCTCGTTGGCGTGGTGATGGGCTCCAGCTCCGACTGGGAAATCATGCGCCACGCCGTCGACATGCTCACCCAGTTCGGCATTCCGTTCGAGGCGCAGGTCGTCTCGGCGCACCGCATGCCGGACGACATGTTCCGCTACGCCGAAGCCGCACGCGGCCGGGGTTTGCGCGCCATCATCGCCGGTGCCGGCGGGGCGGCGCACCTGCCGGGCATGATCGCCGCCAAGACGATCGTGCCGGTGTTCGGCGTGCCGGTGCCGTCCAAGTACCTGCGCGGCGAAGACTCGCTGCTCTCCATCGTGCAGATGCCCAAGGGCATTCCGGTGTCGACGTTTGCCATCGGCGAAGCGGGTGCAGCCAACGCAGCGCTGGCGGCCATCGCGACCATCGCCACCACCGACTCGGCCCTGGCCGACAAGCTCGAAGCCTTCCGCGCGCAACAGACCGAAGTCGCACGCGGCATGACGCTCCCTGTGCACGGCGCCTAAGCAACCTACGACCTGATTCATGGCCGACGACCTGAACCCGCGCCTGGCGCAAGCCCACACCGCGGAATCCCGCGCGCTGAACGTTCCCAACGCGATCCTGCCTGATGCCTGGCTGGGCATGCTCGGCGGCGGCCAGCTCGGCCGCATGTTCACGCACGCCGCGCAGGCGATGGGCTACAAGGTGTGCGTGTTGGACCCGGATCCGAACAGCCCCGCCGGCACCATCGCCGAGCGTCACCTGTGCGCCGGTTACACCGATGAAGCCGCGCTGGCCGAAATGGCTGCGCTGTGCCCGGCGGTGACCACCGAATTCGAGAACGTGCCCGCGCAGGCACTGGACCGTCTGGAGCAACTCGGCGCCTTCGTCGCGCCGCGCGCCAACTGCGTGTCGATCGCGCAGAACCGCATCGCCGAGAAGAAATTCTTCGCGCTGTGCGCGGCGCGCACCGGCATCCACCCGGCTCCGAGCTGGGTGATCGAGCACGAAGCCGACATCGAGCAACTGCCCGCTGACCTGCTGCCCGGCATCCTGAAGATTGCCCGCATGGGCTATGACGGCAAGGGCCAGGCGCGCGTCTCCACGGTCGACGAGCTGCGTGCCGCCTGGGGCGCTATGCAACACGTGCCATGCGTGCTCGAGAAGATGCTGCCGCTCGCCTACGAGGTGTCCGTGCTGGCCGCCCGCGCCGCCGACGGCACGACTGCCACGTGGCCGCTGGCAGAGAACGCGCACCGCGACGGCATCCTGTTCTCGACGATCATGCCGTCGCGCAGTGTGTCGGACGACATTGCCACGCGCACCCGTGCCGCCGCCGCGATGATCGCGGAAGAGATGGGCTACGTCGGCGTGCTGTGCATCGAATTCTTCGTGCTGCAGGACGGCTCGCTGGTGGCCAACGAAATGGCGCCGCGCCCGCATAACTCCGGCCACATCACCATGGATGTGTGCGAGACCAGCCAGTTCGAGCAGCAGGTGCGTGCGATGGCTCGCCTGCCGCTGGGCAGCACGCGTCAGCACTCGCCGGGGCGCATGCTCAACGTGCTCGGCGATGTGTGGTTCGAGTACGGTCTGGAGCGCACACCGGCGTGGCAAGAGGTGATGCGCCACAGCGGCGCAAAGGTCCACCTGTACGGCAAGGCCGATGCGCGCCCCGGCCGCAAGATGGGCCACGTCAACTGTGTCGGCACGTCGCCGGAAGTGGTGGATGAAGCGTTCCGCCACGCTGCACACGTGCTCGGCCTGCAGCCCGACTAAGACGATAAGACGAAAGCGAGCGAGCCACGCCATGCCGCATCGGACCAAGACGCCCTACGTGATGCCTCCCGCCGCGCGCCTCGACGAGGCCGCCCGCGCGCTGGAGGCGGGCGAGCTGGTCGCCTTCCCGACCGAGACCGTCTACGGTCTCGGTGCCGATGCGGAGAACCCGCAAGCCATCGCCAAGATCTACGCGGCCAAGGGCCGTCCGTCCAATCATCCGGTGATCGTGCACGTGGTCGATGGGGCGGACATCTCCTACTGGGCCGATGAGGTGCCTGGCATCGCGCTGCAGCTGATCGAAGCGTTTTGGCCCGGTCCGCTGACGTTGATTCTGAAACGTGCCCCGCACATCCCCGCAGCCGTAGCTGGCGGGCAGGACAGCATCGGGCTGCGTTGCCCGTCGCATCCGGTGGCGCAGGCGCTGCTCTCGCGCTTCAAGCGTGGGCGCGGTGGCATTGCGGCCCCGTCGGCCAACAAGTTCGGCCAGGTCAGCCCGACCACCGCCCAGCACGTGCGCGATGAATTCGGCGATGCCGTGTTCGTGTTGGAAGGCGATGGCGTGGACGTGGGCATTGAATCGACCATCATCGATCTCTCGCGCCTGGACCAGGGCATCGGCCCCGTGCTGTTGCGCCCAGGCGCCATCACCCCAGAAGACATCGAACGCGTGACGGGCGAACTGCCGTCGCTGCCGGATGCAGCGGCACCGCGCGCTTCCGGCACCTTGAAGGCGCACTACGCGCCGCGCACGCCGCTGTATCTGCTGAGCGCCGCCGATGTGCCTGCACGCATTGCAGCGCTGCCGCCCGGCAAGCGCATCGTGTGGCTGGGCACGCCGCTTGCGTTGCCTGCCGGCTGCGACCAACGCACCGCGCCTGCAACGCCGGCCGCGTATGCGAATGCGTTGTACGCGCTGCTGCGCGAGCTCGATCGCGGCGGGTATGACGCTATCTGGGTGGAAACCCTAGCCGACACGCCCGCCTGGGCTGCCGTCAACGACCGCCTGCGTCGCGCCGCCGCCGCGTTCGAGTCAGGCCTCTAATTCTTCCGGGGCCACCGTTCGTCGAACGGTCGTCTACCTCGCTACACTGGGTCGTTGTGTCGTTTCGCGTGCCGCAAAGGTGCGCGGCGAAGTTACATACCGCGGCACCACAGATCATAAAAATTCCATACGGGAGACAGACCATGAAGTTGCGTCAATGGATGGGCGTCGCATCGGCAGCCCTGGCCTTGGGCCTGAGCGCTTGCGGCGGCGGTGAATCCGACCAGGGCGGTAACGACAACGTTGTCAAGGTGCAGCGCGTGGTGGTGTTCGGCGATAGCCTGAGCGATGCCGGCACCTATACGCCGGCGGCAGCCGCTGTGGGTGGCGGCCGATTCACCACCAATCCGGGCCCGGTGTGGGTCGAAACGGTGGCCTCCCAAATGGGTGTGGCGCTCACGCCGGCCGTCATGGGTTTCGGCACCTCGGTGCAGAACTGCCCGAAGGCGGGCTGCACCGACTATGCACAGGGCGGTGCGCGCGTGACGGATCCGAACGGCATCGGCCACGCTGGTGGCGCACTGACGTATCCGGTGAAGCAGCAACTGGCCAACTTCTACACGGCGAGCAACAACACGTTCAACGGCAGCAGTGACTTGGTGTTCGTCTTCGGTGGCAACAACGACATCTTCTTCTGGGCGGCCGCCGTGGCTGCCAGCCCGACCACGGTGACGCCCGCGATCGCCACGGCGCAGGTGCAGCAGGCGGCGACGGACCTGGTCGGCTACATCAAGGACATGATCAGCAAGAACGCGACGCAGCTCTACGTGTTCAACCTGCCCGACAGCAGCCTGACGCCGCAGGGTGTAGCAGGCGGCGTAGCGGGCCAGGCGCTGCTGCATTCGCTGGTGGGCACGTTCAATACCACGCTGCAGAATGGGCTGGCCGGCACCACCGCACGCGTGATCGACTTCAACTCGCAGCTGACGGCCGTGATCCAGAACGGCGCAATGTTCGGGTTCAGCAACACCAGCACGCCGGCGTGTGATGCCACGAAGATCAACGCGCTGGTGCCGACCGCTGGCGGCAGCTCGCTGTTCTGCTCGGCCAATACGCTGGTTGCCACGGGCGCGGATACGACCTACCTGTTTGCAGACGGCGTGCACCCGACCACGGGCGGCCATCGCTTGATTGCCAGCAATGTGTTGCAACGTCTGCTGGCGGACAATCTGGTCCACTGATTCCGCAGTCACTGCATCAAAACGAAACGCCCGCGCGAAGCGGGCGTTTTTGTTGGCGGCGGAGGTGTGCGCTACTGCGCGTTGGCCGACGGCAATGTCACCGCTAGGCGTGCCAGCGTGGCCATGAGTACATCGTTTTGCGGCGAGATGACGAGGCCTTGCTTGAAGCTCGCCTGCGCTTCGTCGGTGCGGCCAAGTTTCCACAGCACTTCACCTTTGTGCGCGAGGCCTTCTGCGCGCGCTTCGCGTACCGCATCCTCGCTGGCTTCGTAGGTGCCGTCGGGTTTGGCGAAGACGGCGATCGAGCGGTCGAACCACGTGAGCGCTTCGTCATTGAGGCCGAGTCGGTATAACGCCCAGCCCTTGCTGTCGAGGGCGAAGGGGTCGTCCGGATGCTTAGCCAGATAGGTCTCGATCATCGACAGGCCGCGCTCCACGCGCAGCCCCGCATCGGCGAGTTCGTAGCCAACGCTGTTGAGTTCGTCTTCCGGCACGGGGCGCAGATCGAGTGCGAAGTCGATCCGTTCGGCATTGCGCTCGGCAATGGCCAATGACATCAGCTTGCGTGCGATGCGGCCCTGGAGGTCGTCGCTCAGTGTCGTGGTGTTGGCGGTGAGCGTGCCGAGGTACTGCGTGAAGAGATCGGGCGCGCCTGGCGTGCCGTAGCTGTCGGCAATCGCTCGGCCCGTGCTGGCGCACCAGGCATCGTCGGCGGGGGTCAAGCTTACGGCGCTTTCGAGGTTCACGGTGCGCGACTCTCGCGATTGCACGTAGACCGTGTTCCCATCGCTGTTGGAGTGGCCGCAGACCATGTATGCACCCACCACGTCCACCAAGTAGGGGTGCCCCTTAATTGGTGCTCTGCCAAGCGTGCTGACCAGGCGGAACGACTCACCAAAATCGCCGTCACCTACGACGGCGTCGAACACCCAGCGCGCCGCCGCGTAGCGCTTCGGCAGTCTCACCTTGGCAGTGCGCCCGGCGCCGTCGGTGGTGCCGAAGATGACGCTATCGGTTTCACCCGCCTTGGGCGGCTTGCCGGCGATGGTGTGGTCGGGCAGGAACAGGCGGTAGCGCGCGTTGGGCATCGGCCGGCTGGTGGTCGGGTCGATCAGCACAAACTGGTGGACCTGCGCGCCGCGGCCAAGGGTGGTATTGGGGGCGATCCAGTCGCGCGCAGCGACCGGCAGAGCAGAGCAAAAAAAGGCCGCGCCAAGGAGCGCGGCTGACAGACGGAAACGCATTTTTTTAAGGCGGGGGGCTGGCGAAAAACTGGAATGCCCATCATAGCCAAGCCGCCCGGCCCGGATGTTAAGAGTGCTTCATGTAGAAGCACTGGCCACTTGCTGCGCCGCAAACCGATACACCGCCTCCACGTCGTTGAGATCAAGCACCGCCACGCCTGCGGGCACCGCGACTGCCTCGGGCGCATCGGTGGCCACTGCCACCACGCCGCCGATTTCCGGCCACAGTGGCGCGCGGCCGAGCGATGGGCGAAACACCTCGATCTTGGGCAAGCTGCTGCGCTTGTAGCCTTCCACGATGACGAGGTCGGTCTCGGGCGAGAGCAACGCCAGTACGTCAGCCAGTTCGGGCTCGCGCGTGTTCGCATATTCGCGCATCAGCACCAGGCGTTCGCCGCCCACCAGTACCACTTCCGCGCTGCCGGCTTCGCGCATGCGGTACGAGTCTTTGCCGGGCGAATCGAGGTCGAAGCCGTGGTGCGTGTGCTTGATGGCCGCCACGCGGCGCCCGTCGCGCACGAAGCGGGCGATGAGCTTTTCGGTGAGCGTGGTCTTGCCGCTGCCCGATGTGCCCGTGATGCCCAGCAGCGCGACGTGTGGGTTCATCGCGGCGCACCCTGGTAGATCCACTGCAGCAGCGCATCATGCGCCGCTTGGCCAGCGCTGGCGTTGGGGTGGTTGATCATGCTGACCACCACGAAGCGCTCGCCGCCTTCGCCTTCCACATAGCCGGCAATGGCGCGCACGTCGTTGAGCGTGCCGGTCTTGATCTCGGCGTTGCCGGCCACGCCTGCGCGGGTGAGCCGGTTGCGCATGGTGCCGTCCACGCCCACCACGGGCAGCGCGTCGCGCAGGATGCCGCCATTCGGGTTGGCATCGGCCTGTTGCAGCAGACGGCCCATGTTGCGCGCGCTGATGCGCTCGATGCGCGAGAGCCCCGAGCCGTTCTCCAGCACCAGTTCCGGCATCGTGAGGTTTTGTTTGGCGAGCCAGCGGTTGATGACCTCGGTCGTTTGCCGCACCGATGCCGGTTTGCGGCCGATTTCCGCGCCGATGGTGAGGAAGAGCTGGCGCGCCATCACGTTGTTTGAATACTTGTCGATGTCGTGCACCACTTCGGCGAGCGTCGGGCCGTAGTGCGTGGCGAGCAGCACCGCCTGGTGCGGCACCTTGCCCTCGCGCAGGCCCGGCGTGAAGCGCGTCGTGCCACCGGCCTGCTGCCACAGGGCGAGGAAGCCACCCCAGATGAAATCGGCATGCGTGAGCGCGGCAATGTTGAAGACGCGCTCGCCGCATGCGGCGGCATAGCGGCCGTCGAAGCTGGCGAGCACGTGGCCGTCGGTCTGCGTGCTGATGTTGGCGCCCGAGCTGGTCTTCCAATCGCCGCAGCCGCCGCGCGTCACGCGCAACTGGTTGTCGATCTGCAACTGCGCCAGCGGCGGCGACACGTCGATGTTGATCGCGCCGTTGCCGGCATCTGGCGCGAGCGTGAACGTCAGCGTCTTGAACGAATACAGCAGCGCATCGGGCGCCACGTTGTAGGCGCGCGCGCTGTCGCCGTCCAGCGGTGCCGATTCAGACAGACCACTCTCAAAGTACGTGCGATCCAGCACGATGTTGCCGGCCAGCTCGTTCACGCCAGCGCGCCGCACGTCGGCCACCAGCTTGACCAGCTCTTCGGGAATCAGCTTCGGATCGCCCTGGCCGCGCAGGTAGAGGTTGCCGTTGAGTGTGCCGTTGACGGGCTCCTTGTCGGCATAGGCGCTGGTCTTCCAGCGGAAGTCGGGGCCGAGCATGTCCAGCCCCGCGAAGGTGGTCAGCAACTTCATGGTCGACGCGGGGTTCATGCCCGTGTCGGCGTTCCATTGCAGGATGGGCGAGGCGCTGCCCGTGCGCACGACAAACACGCTGACTGCACTTAACGGGATATGCGCGCGCGAAAACGCCAACGCCACATTGGCGGGCAGGCCGGCGGGGTTGTTCGCAGCCTGGCGTGTTTGGGCTGCCGTGGCGGCTGCGGTATGCGCGACGCGGGCTTTCGCTTTCTTGGCGTGTGCCAGCGGCGCGGCGGTGAGGGTGAGAAGCATCGCGCAGGCCAGTGCGCAGCGCGACAGATACGGCAAACGGGTCGGACGAATTCGGGCCATCGGGCAGGGGGGCGGAGTGGGGCACATGCGCGGGCGCCATGTGCGGACGCAGGCATGTTAACGCAGCAACCCCGTGCTTCGGCCGACAAGCAGGCGGCCATTTACCGCCCAATTTGCCACCCAATTCGCCGCCCAACTCTGAGTGAATCGTCCGCGGGTGACGCGTTAGCCATCGGCGCCGACGCGTTTGCGCATCTCGGCGGTCACGGATTGGCGTGTGGCCGCGTAATCCGCCCACGGATCGTCTTTGAGCTTGGCGAGCCGATCCGGCAGCGTGCGCAGCGTCCATTGGGCGGACGATTGCAACCCTTCGAGTTCGTCATGGCGGATGGGCACGGACACCGGCAGCCCCGTCCGCGCGCGCACCGAATACGCCGCCACCGTGCTGGCGCCGCGGTTGTTGCGCAGATAGTCGATGAAGATTTTGCCCACGCGGTTCTGCGGGCCCATCTTGGCGACAAAGCGGTCGGGGAAGGTGGCCGCCATGTGCTGCACTACGGCGTGGGCAAAGCCTTTGAGCAGGTCCCAACCGGCAGACTCCCGCCGCGTGAGCGGCACCACCACGTGTAGCCCATGACCGCCGCTGGTCTTCAGGAACGCCTTCAAGCCCAGTTCATCGAGCATCGCCAGCATGAGCTGCGTGGCTTCAATCACGCGTGCGAAGGGCAGCGCCGGGTCCGGGTCGATGTCGAAGACGATGCGGTCAGGCTGCTCGATGCGGTCGGCCAACGCATTCCATGTGTGGAATTCCACCGTGCCCATTTGCACGGCGCCGACCAGCGCTTCGGCCGAGTTGATCGCCAGCAGCGAGGGGTGGCCCGGGTCTAGCGACGGATCGAGTTGCGTGATGCCCTGCAGCTTGAGGGCAGCCGAATGCTTCTGGAAAAAACGCTCGCCTTCAATGCCGTCCGGCGCGCGCACCAGCGAGGTTGGCCGGTTCCGCAGATGCGGCAGCAGCCAGTCGGCCACGCTTGCGTAATAGCGTGCGAGATCGGCCTTGGTGGTGCCACTGGCCTTTTCGATGACGCGATCCGGATGCGTGACGTCCACCCCGGCGATGCGCTCCGCACCCGGTCGGACTTTGCGTTCGGCAGCACTCACGGCACGGCTCTCCTTGCGGTTGTCCTTGCTGGCGGCACTCGGTGGCTTGGCAGTCTCGCGCACGATGCTGCGCGCGGGTTTGTCATCGCGCAAGCCCTGGAACACCGCCTGACGGACGATGCCCTCGCGCGTCCACTCCGCAAAGGCGATTTCAGCCACGCGCTCGGGTTTGACCCATTGCACGTCGCGCGCATCGGCGCCGGTGGGTGGGTTGGCAAAGGGCGGCGCGTCGATCGTCAAGCCGCTGAGCTCGTGGTGCAGCGCGTTCAGGCTGGTCTCGTTGAAGCCGCTACCGACGCGGCCCGCATAGCGCAGCGCGCCGGCATCGTCATATACGCCGAGCAGCAGCGCGCCAAAGCCGCTGCGGCTGCCCTTGGGCGCGCTGTACCCGCCGATCACGAATTCCTGCCGCTGGCCGCACTTGAGCTTGATCCACGCGGGGCTGCGGCCGGCGCGGTAGGGGGCATCGGCGCGTTTGCCGATCACGCCTTCGAGCGACATGCTGCAGGCCGAAGCGAGCAGGTCTTCCGGCGCCGCGTGGAAGGTGCCCGAGAACAGCACGGCATCACGGTCCAGGTCGCCGGGCGCCGCCTCCAGAATGCGCTGTAGCAGTGCGCGCCGCTCGCGCAGCGGCACGTTGCGCAGGTCCATGCCATTGCAGAACGGCACGTCGAAGAGGTAGTAGACGATGTGTTCGGCATGCGCGGTTTCAAACGCGTTTTGCAGCGCCTGAAAGTCGGGCACCCCGCGCTCGCCCATCACGACGACCTCGCCATCGAGCCACGCTTCACGCAGACCCAGCGCATGCAGTGTGCGCGCCTGGCGCGGCAGCTTGGCCGTCCAGTCGCGGCCGTTGCGGCTGAACAGGCGGATGGTGTGGCCGTCGATGCGCGCGAGGATGCGGTAGCCGTCGAACTTGACTTCGTAGTCCCACTCGCCGTGGGCGGGCGCGGTGTCCACCAGCGTCGCCAGTTGCGGTTCCAACGTAGGGGGCAGCGCAGCCGGCACAGCACCGGCTGGCGGTTGCACGCTTGCGGACGGAGCGTCTTGGGCATCCTCGCTAGCATCCTCGCCGACATGCTTGCCGCTGATGACGCTGCCGGGCAGTGCCCGCGTGATGTCGTAATCCGACGCGGCACGCACCTGTACATCCCGCTCTTTGATGAGTAACCACTGCTCTTTGGGTTGCCTGCCGCTGGCGCGCAAATGCGTGCGCACCAGCGCCCACGCGCCATGCAGCTTCTCCCCGTCGAGATCGAATTTGAGCTTGCCTTCGCGATACGCCTTGCGCGGGTCACCATGCGGGTGCCACGTGCCCCGGTCCCAGACGATCACGTCGCCGCCGCCATATTGGCCTTCGGGGATGTGGCCTTCAAAGTCCGCGTAGTCGAGCGGGTGGTCTTCCACATGCACGGCGAGGCGCTTGTCGTGCGGGTCCAGGCTCGGGCCCTTGGGGATCGCCCAGCTCTTGAGCGTGCCGTCGAGTTCGAGCCGGAAGTCGTAGTGCAGCCGCGTGGCGTCGTGTTTCTGGATGACGAAGTGCAGGGCGCCGTTATCGCTGTTTTTACGGCGTTCGTCGGCCTTGCGGCGTGCGCCGGCCGGCTCCTGGGTCTGCGTGAAATCGCGCTTGCGGCGGTAGTCGGCAAGGTGGCGTGGCATGGCGTCGGCCTCCTGCGTTATGCACGCTTACGGGCAGCGGTTTTGCGCGTGGTCTTGGTGGCCGTCTTGCGAGGTGCGCGCTTGCGCGGGGCAGCCTCTTCCTGGGCCTCGTCATCGGATGCGCCTTTGCCCTTGCCGCGTCGTGCCAGGCTCTGGCGCAGCAGATCGGTCAGGTCGATCACGTTATCGGCGCGGGGTGCCGCGCGCTCGCCTTCCACCGGTTCGACGGACTCAGTGCGGCCCTCGCGTACCTTGCGGTCGACCAGCGCGAGGATGTCGTCGCGGAAGGTGTCGTGGTACGCGGTTGGGTCCCACGTGTCGGCCATGTCATCGATCAACTTTTCGGCCATGTCGATTTCCTTGGCGGTGAGCTTGGCGGCCTTGGCGCCCTCGGCCGGTATGTCGAGCTCGGACCAATCGCGCACTTCATTGGACCACCGCAGCGTGTGCAGTACCAGCACCGGCCCCATCGGGATCAGCGCCGCCAGATGCTGCTTGGTGTGCAGCACGACATTGGCCACGCCGATCTTCTGTGTGCGTACCAGCGCCTCGCGCAGCAGCGCGTACACCTTCTCGCCGCGCCGGTCGGGGGCGAGGAAGTACGGCGTATCGAGATACAGAAACGGAATGTCGGCCGCGTTCACGAAGGCCAGCAAGTCCACCGTCTGCGTGGAGACCGGGTTGGCGGCGCGGATGTCGTCGTCGGTCAGGATGACGTAGCGGTCTTTTTCGTAGGCGTACCCGCGCACGATCTGCTCGCGTGGCACTTCCTTGCCGGTGGCCTTGTTGATGCGCTTGTAGCCGACGCGGTCCATGGTGCGGCGGTCGAGCCAGTCGAAGTCGAGGTCGTCGCTGCGGGTGGCCGGATACAGCGCGACGGGAATGTGGACGAGGCCGAAGCTGACGGCGCCTTTCCAGATCACGCGGGGCATGACGGGTCTCCCGATGCGTTGGATGCCATGGTGCTGACTGGTGACGCAAGCGGCATACCTACCGCATGTGCGGGCGGCGCTGCATGGCGCTGCTTGCCGCGCCATGTGGTGCTTGGGTGGCCGTCATACGTTCTTCAGCGTGGCGCGGTAGCATGGTGCCTTTGCGGCGCAACCGATTTGCGCCGCATCGCTTTTCTCCGCGGTCCTTCATGTCTTCCGAATTCGTTCAGTCCGCCGGCGCGCTGCAACCCCGCCGGCTTCCTCTATCGGCGCGTGCAGCGACGATGGCGCTTTTTTTTGTCAACGGTGCAACGTTTGCGACCTGGGGCATCCACATCCCTACGGTGAAGGCGCGCTTCGGGTTGTCCGAGGCGTCGTTGTCGCTGGCGATGTTCATGGTGGCCACGGGGGCCATCCTTGCCATGAAATTCGCCGGCAAATGGGTGGCGCGCATCGGCACGCGACGCGCCAGCGTGCAGGGCGGCGTGGCATTCGGCGTGATGACCGCGCTGCTGATGCTGATGCCCACTTACCCGACGCTGCTGGCGGTGCTGCTGCTGTTCGGCATCACTAACGCGGGTTTTGACGTGGCCATGAATGCGCAGGCCGCCACGGTGGAAGCCAATCATCACAAGCCCATCATTTCGTCGCTGCACGGCATGTTCAGCCTGGGTGGCATGGCGGGTGCCGCAATGGGCGGCGTGCTGCTGGAGCTCGGCGTGCCACCTGCGGTGCACTGCGGCGCCATGGCGCTCGTGGTCATGGCGACTGCGCTGTGCGCCGGTCCGTTCATGTTGCCGGACCATGTGCATGCCGAAGGGGAGCCTGCGCACCCGACCACGGGTCGCACGCTGTTCGTGCTCGGCGTGCTGGCATTCCTGGGCCTGGTTGGCGAAGGGGCGATGTACGACTGGACGACGGTGTACATGCGCGAGATTGCACAATCGCCGGAGGCCATTGCCAGTGCCGGTTATGCGGCGTTTTCGGGCGGCATGGCGCTGGCCCGCTTCGGCGGGGATTTCGCGCGCGGGCGTTGGGGCAACATGCGCGTGCTCGGCACCAGCGGTGTGCTGGCCACGGGCGGCATCCTGCTGGCATTGCTGTGGCCTGATCCGGCTGCCGTGCTGGCGGGCTTTGCGCTGATGGGCGTGGGCGCGGCGAACATGGTGCCGATCTTCTTCATCACCGCATCGCGCTTGCCTGGGGTGCCTGCAGCGGAAGGCATTGCGGCGGTGGCGCGGTTTGCGTATGTGGGGTTGCTGATCGGCCCCGTCATCATCGGGCTGATCGCGCACCGGTCGGACTTGCGCTGGGGCCTGTCGGTTGTGGCGTTGACGATGGCATTGATCGCCATCATGGGGCCCGGCGCGATTCGTCCGAAGCACCCCGACATACCCCGCTGATCTTTGTCAATCTGCCTAAAAAACGGGCAACTCCTGTGCGTTGACTTTCGCCTGCGCATGCCATAGCTTACGGCGAGGAGAGGGGGTTTTCCGGCGCTGCGGTCATGTCCAAACCGTGATGGCGGCATCGGGATACGTTCAAAACGAGGCTGTGCTATCAGCCCAAACGACCCATAGGAAAGGAGCTTCAGATGCCGTACAAACGTCTTAACCTCGTGGCAGCGGTGGCTGTCTTGGCCGCCATCGGTGGCATGGCCCACGCACAGACGGACCAGAAGAAGTTCGACCCCTACACGCAAGGCGCCAAGGCCGGTGACAAGTTTGACCCGTACACCCAAGGGGCCAAGGCCGGCGATAAATTCGACCCGTATTCGCAGGGCGCCAACAAGGACGACAGCACCGCCAGCGCACTCAACCCGGGTGCCCAGCCGGCGAATGTCGAAAAGGGCAAATACGACACGTACACCCAAGGCGCCAAGGCCGGCGACAAGTTTGATCCGTACAGCCAGGGTGCCAAGGCAGGCGGGAAGTTCGACCCGTACAGCGAAGGCGCCAACAAGAAGGACGCGCCCAAGCAGTAAGCCCGTGGCATTCCGGTTCATGAAGACGCTGATGCATCGCCCGATGCATCGGCGTTTTTCTTTGTGGAGCGCTGTCGCTGCCGCGATCGCCGCCATCGCTGTTCTGGCGCCGGCCTCGCCCGCGTATGCGGCGGGGCTGTGCACGGCACCGTGGGTCCATGACGGCAGCCGCGTGCGGTTGGACGGCAACGGCAAGACGCCGATGATCGTCGAGTTCACGCTGCACGACGTCAACCGCGACATCCAGGACGGCTGCGAGATCGGCCTGCATATCTACGCCAAATCGGGCTTGGTGGCGCTCGGTGGCCGACCGATTGAGACGGTGCAGGAGCACCAGCTGCTGGTGGATGAAGCGGGCGTGGTCACGCGCATCGTCAGCATCAACGGCCGTGTGTTTGCGCAAAGCGAGCATGCCGATCTGGTCGGCACGGTCAGCACCGCCATCTCGGGCATGTTCCTCTATGGAGCGGGCCTGGCGCCCGAGGCCGAGATGCTGCCCGGCGACACCTATGAATCGAGCTTCGACTTTGACGTGGTATCGCCCCGCCTGGGGATTTCGGTGGGCCGCATGCATGCTGAGCACGCCAAGGTGGAGGTGTCTGAGCGCGAGGTAGGTCCACCGCAGCCGATGAACACGGTGGTGGGCGTCCTGCAATGCCGACCGATCCGCTACACCCGCACGGCGACGCTGGGTGTGCTGCGGCTGGGCAATGAATCGCTCGAACCCGCGCCGACCGTGGCCCACATTACCGACTGGTTCTGCCCCGAAGCTGCCGTGGTGATGCGTCAGGAGGTCGAGCAGCACGGTCAGACGGAAGTCATCGACGTGGTCGACCTGAAGCGCTGAGCGCGCGGGCGACACATCGCTTCAAACGACATCATTCGATGCCGCCATCAAAGCGGTAGATGCGCGCCACGGTAAACGGCGCATTGGGCGCTGCTTGCGTGAAGAGCGCGACGTGGTCGATCGACAGGGTGGGCGGTAACGCCACGCTGGCGGCTTCGAGCGCGCGGTAGCAGGCGAGCTGCTCCTCATGGCTCAGCTGCCCGGTGAGCGTGATGTGAAACGTGAACGTATCGAACACGTACGGATAGCCCCAGCGCTGCAGATGGTGCTCTTGCATGTGCGAGAGGCCGGCCTTGCGGCGGCGTGCCAACTCGGTGGCGGCCGCAGGGGCGCGGAAGTCGTCGAACTCGCGCACGCAGGCATCGGCGAAGGCGTGCAGTGCGTCGCGGGCAGGGTCGCCGTGGCGCAGACGCCAGGCCAGGAAACCGCGCAGCGTCTGCAACGCTGGCTCGATGGTGAAGGGCGTGTGCTGCGCTGCAAACCGGCGCAGTGCGGCATCGAGTGCATCGACGGTATGCGTGTCGGCCAAGCGGAACGGCGGCTTGAACGTGGCGTGCAGGCCGTAGTGGCGGGGCGCCTCGGTCCAGCGGTCGAGCGTGGCCAGGTCGACTTGGGCATCGTCGGCCAAGTCTTGCCGCTGGTCGGGTGGGATGGCTTTATTGTGCAGCGCGCAGCGGCCGAGCCAGCGGGTGCCCAACCTGTACCACGGTTCCGGCGGCAGCAGGTAGAGCGCGTACCGCCAGGCCGTGGGCAGTGGTTGCTCGGCGGGCTG
The DNA here is from genome assembly GCF_051904805.1 of Ralstonia sp. 25C. Classification (NCBI taxonomy): domain Bacteria; kingdom Pseudomonadati; phylum Pseudomonadota; class Betaproteobacteria; order Burkholderiales; family Burkholderiaceae; genus Ralstonia; species Ralstonia sp. 25C. The sequence continues at coordinate 2,844,762 of NZ_CP196737.1, forward strand.
TACGGGTTGCAGGGCGGCGTCCATCCTGCGCCTAGCTGATGAGGGGCAGATGCGCTGTTGCGTGACGTAGCCGGCCACCTACGACGGCGGCCACCACGCGCGGCAGACCGGGGCGGCGATCGTCCACCACGATGGCATCGGCGCGTAGGCCTGCTGCGAGGCGTCCACGGTCTGCCAAGCCGGCGGCCTCTGCAGGATTGGCTGCCACCAGCGCCCACGCTTGCGCCAATGGGGCGATGCCGCGTTCGGCCAGTTTGAACGGCGCGGCTAGGAGCGCGGGGTAGTAGTAGTCGGAGGCCAGTACCGTACCCAGCCCTGCCGCCACCATGGCGGCCGCATCGGGGGCGCCGTTGTGGCTGCCGCCGCGGACCACGTTGGGTGCGCCAAACACGGTGTGCGCGCCATGTGCACGCGCAGCACGGGCGACGGCCTCCGTCAGCGGGAATTCCGTCACGGTGCAACCGTGGGCGTGGAAGGCACTGCGTGTGGCCACGTCCGGCTCGTCGTGCGAGGCCATGCGGATGCCGCGTTGCCGGGCGGCCTGCGCGAGCGTGCTGGTTACTGTGTCCAGCTTGTCGGCATGGACGGCCGCGGCATGCAGGCGGGCGAGAAAGGTATCGACATCGCACTCGGCGCGGTCGGCGTATTGCGCTACCTTGCGCGCATCGCCGAGCTTGTTGCGCATCATCGGCAGATGGTCGTTGAACGAGAGAAAGTGCACGCGGCCGGCGCGCATCCAGGCCAGGGCATCGGCCAGCCCGTCGGCGTGGTGTAGCTCGAAGCGCAGGTGCATCAGGTGCTCGGCGCCGAGGTGCGGGCGCATGGCATCGAGTGTGTCGAGCATACGTACGGCATAGGCGTGGCCGCGCAGGCCGCCTTCCCATGAGTACGTCACACCGTGGAATTCGGTGGTGATGCCGCTGGCGAGCAGTTGGGCGTCCACATCGGCCAGTGCGGTTTCGTACGGAAACGCCACACCGGGGCGGGGCATGACGGCGCGCTCAAACGCATCGCCGTGCAGGTCGACAATGCCGGGCAACACCAGCAGGTCGCCGCAGTCGAGCATGCCGCGCGTGGGGTGGGCATCACACGCAACGATGCGGCCCTCGCGAAACTGCACAGCGGCTTCGGCCAGCCCGTCGGCCAGCAAGGTACGGCGCGAGACAAGGCCGGCAATGTGGCCGACCGAAGACGAAAACGATTGCATGTGGCAAGTATCCGAGACCCGACCTACGGTTTCCGTGTTCTACCGCACGGATGGGGGTGCCGGCATTGTGCCGCAAAGGGCGTGCCGTCTGATGCGGTATCGGTCATTTCCCCCACTCTGAAGTGGGGAGGCCCCTCCAAATACCTTAACTTTCCGGATACGGTGGTCGATATCCATAAAAACACGCCAACTATGGACGCCACCTCCGCAGAGCGGTCCGATGGTTCCGACACCCATGTGATCGAGGGCACCATCAAGCCGCTTCCGCTCGCTGACGACCGCTACGAGGCGCTCGTCCGGCAGATGCCGGATGCGCTGTACATCGTGGCGGACGACATCATCGTTTTCATCAACGAGGCAGGCGTTCGGCTATTTGGCGCACAAAGCGCCCGCGACATCGTCGGCCGCGAGCTTGACGACTTCGTGCACGACAGCTCGGTGCAGCTTGCCCGTGAGCGCCGCGAGTGGATGATCGCGCACGGCGCCGGCCTGCCGCCCACCGAGCAAACACTGCTGCGCTGCGATGGCACGCCGGTGGATGTGGAGGTGCTGTCTGCCCCCGTCCAACTCGGCTGGCGCACCGCCATTCAGGTGGTCGCACGCGACATCAGCCAGCGCAAGCAGGCCGAACAGGCGTTGCGCGAATCCGAAGCCAACTACCGGGCGCTGGCTGCCGAAACCGCACGTGCCAAGGAATTGCTGCGCTGCGAAAAAACCGTGCTCGAACTCAGCTCGCGCAACGTGCGGCTGCCCGATCTGCTGGCCGAGGTGTGCCGGCTGGTGGAGGCCCTGCTCGGCGATGGCGCAATCTGCTCGGTGCTGCTCTCCAGCGATGGCGAGCACATCACGCAGGCCGTGGCGCCATCGTTGCCGTATCTGCTGTCGCAGGCACTGATCGGGATCGCGATCGGCTCGACCGTTGGCTCATGCGGTACGGCCATGTTCCTGAACAAGTGCGTCATCGTTGAAGACATCGAGACCGACCCGCTGTGGGACGGCTACCGTGATCTCGTCGCGCCGCTGGGCTTGCGCGCTTGCTGGTCCACGCCCATTCGCGGCGACAACGCGCAGATGATCGGCGCGATGGGCGTCTACTACCACACGCCCCGCACGCCCACGCCGGATGCCATCGACCTGCTCCATGGCATTACCGACATCGTGGGTGTGGCGATCCAGAAGGCGCACATCGCGCGCGAACTGCAAGAGAGCGAAGAGCGCTATCGCCTGGCGGTCGACAACCTGACCGAAGGCATCGTCGTGCAGGCCGCCGACGGCACCATCCTGGCGTGCAACCCAAGCGCGCGCCGCATCTTGCGCGCGGGCAATGCATCGCCGGTAGGCACCAGCCATCTGGCGCTGATGCGACGGTCGCTGCGCGAAGACGGCACAGAGATCCCCTACAGCGAACGGCCCACGCATGTGGTGCTGAGGACCGGCCGCCCGCTGCTCGGCCTGACCATCGGGCTGGAACTGGTGGACGGCGACGTGGTGTGGGTGCACGAGAACGTGTTGCCCATCATCCGGCCCGGCGACGACGCACCCAGCGCGGTGCTGATCTCGTTCAACGACATTGGCCCTGCGCGCGCGGCCCAGCAGCAGTTGACCTTCCTCGCGCAGCGTGATGCGCTCACCGGCCTTTACAACCGCGCGTATTTCTCGCAACGCATGCAGGCGGTGATGGAGCAGGCCGCCGCCGACGGCCATCAACTGGCGGTGTTGTTCCTCGATCTGGACGGCTTCAAGAAGGTGAATGACACCGCCGGCCACGAAGCGGGCGACCACCTGTTGCGTATCGTCGCGCAGCGCCTGTCGGCCTGCGTGCGCCAGAGCGACACGCTTGCACGACTGGGCGGCGACGAATTTGTCGTGCTGCTCGATAACGTGTGCTCGCTAGGCGAGGCCGAGCGGCTGGCCCAGCGCATCATCCAGTCGATTGCGCAGCCGTTTTCCACGGGTGGTACCGAGTACTACCTGGGCGCTTCGATTGGCATTGCGGCGTATCCGGAGCACGGCAGCGATGCCGCCACGCTGCTGCGCTGTGCCGACGCCGCCATGTACAACGCCAAGCAGAACGGACGCAACCAGCACCGCGTCTACACCGCACGGCTGTCGCAGCGTGCGCAACGGCGCTTCCAGCTCGAATACCATCTGCGCCGTGCGCTGGCGGCCGAGGAGCTTTCGCTGCGCTTCCAGCCCATTGTCGATGCTACGTCGATGGACATGGTGGGTGCCGAGGTGTTGCTGCGCTGGCATAGCACGGAGCTTGGCGAGGTGTCGCCCGCCGAGTTCATCCCTGTGGCCGAGGATTCCGGCCTCATCAGCCACATCGGCGAATGGGTGCTGGCGCAGGCGTGCCGTCAGGCTGCGCACTGGCGCGCCACGTGCATGCCGGAGTTCTTCGTGGCCGTGAACCTGTCGCCGCGCCAGTTTGGCGAGAGCCTGGTGCCCACCATCAGCCGCTGTCTGGCCGACGCCGGGTTGCCTGCGCGCGCGCTGGAAATGGAGATCACCGAAGGGCTGCTGATGCGCGACACCGCCGCCGTGATGCCGGTGCTGGACGCGCTGACCGCGCTGGGCATCCGCATCTCGATCGACGATTTCGGTACGGGGTATTCGTCGCTGTCGTATCTGCAACGCTTTCCGATCGACAACCTGAAGGTGGATCGCTCGTTCGTGTCGGGCATTCCGCGCCATCGGGATTCGGTGGTGATCTCGCGCGCGGTGGTGGCGATGGCCGCGTCACTGGATATGACCGTCACGGCGGAGGGCGTCGAGACGCTGGAACAGGCCGAGTTTCTGCAGGCCGCCGGCTGCGACAAGCTGCAGGGCTTCCTGTTTGGCGCCCCCATGACAGCCTCCGCCTACGAAGCCCGGCTGCGCCGTGGTGCCTCGGCCTTGGCATCCCTGTCGACGTAATGTGTTGACGTAATGCTTGCGTAAGACAGCGCAGCTAACGTCGCTCAAGCGCGCATTCTGTCGCGCCGATAACCCCGTAGAGGGTCGCTCCGCCGCGGATAGCGTCGGCGCACACAACAGCATTGGAGACCAACGCAGTGAAGCCATTTGCCTGGGGCCGCGGCCCGAATGCCTCTCCTGAACTCGTCGCGCGCATTGCCGAAGAAGCCGGCCGGGTCGGCATGGGCATCTGCGAAGTGTCGGGCAACGTCGAAGACGTGGCCGTGCGCCTGCGTCGCCAGGCCGATGTGTTTGATCAGCTGCGCAGCGCCGCCGACATCACCATGCGCGGCAACCACGACATTGCCGTGGCTGCGCGCCACGCGCGGGAAGTCGCTTCGCACGCCAGCGAAGAGGTGAGCGGCTCACGTGCCACGGTGGAAGCCTCGCTGCACGACATTCGCGAACTGGCCGTTGGCGTAGCGAGCATGGAGCGACAGATCACCGATCTGCGCGAGGCGCTGGTACACGTGGCGCAGGCCGCCGAGCAGATTTCACAGATCGCCAAGCAGACCAATCTGCTGGCTATCAATGCCGCCATTGAGGCCGCCCGCGCGGGCGAATCAGGCCGCAGCTTTGCCGTCGTGGCGGGCGCGGTCAAGCAGCTCGCCGGCCAGACCGCCGAAGCCACGCACCGCATCGAGTCCACGCTGGCCGATCTGTCGGGCCAGACCGACAAGCTGATCGGCGACAGCAGCGTCAACGTCGCGCGCGCCCAGCGTGTGGATACGGGCACACAGGCGATTGGCGCGGTGATCGGCGTGGCGGGCGAGGCCATTGCACGCTTCGACGCGGAGGCCACCAACATTGCCGAATCCACTGCCGCCATCGAGACCGAATGCGCATCCCTGGCGCACGAGGTAGAGGCAATGGCCGAAGGTGTGAAGCAATCGAGCCACAACATCGACAGCGCGCAGAAACAGCTAGCGGGTTTGCTCGGGTCTTCCGAAACACTGATCCGGCTGACGGCCTCGACTGGTGTGCAAAGCGCGGATACGCCGTTCATCGAAGCCGTGCAGTCTGCGGCGCGCAAGATCAGCACGCTGTTCGAGACAGCGGTTGCGCGCGGCGACATCAGCGAGAGCGATTTGTTTGATCGCGCATATCAGCCGGTGCCCAACACGGACCCGCCGCAGCACATAGCGCGGTTCACAGCGTTTACCGACAAGGTACTGCCTGCGGTGCAGGAGCCGTTGCTCAAGCTCGACCCGCGCGTGGTGTTTTGCGCGGCGGTGGACACCAATGGCTATCTGCCGACGCATAACCTGAAGTTCTCGCAGCCGCAGGGCAGTGATCCGGTTTGGAACGCGGCCAATAGCCGTAACCGGCGGTTGTTTACCGATCGCACGGGGCTGGGCGCCGCGCGCAATACCGAAGCGTTCTTGCTGCAGACGTATCGCCGCGATATGGGGAACGGCACATTTGCGATGATGAAGGATGTGTCGGCGCCGATTTATGTGAGGGGACGGCATTGGGGTGGGTTTCGGATGGGGTACAAGGTGACTGGGTAGTCTTTTGACCGGGGCTTCTGATCGTTGGTGGTCCATCCCTTGTTTCATCCCCTGCCGGGGCGGGCCTTGTTGGTCCATCTCCGTTTCACCCCCTGCCGGGGGCGACTCACTTTCTTTGTCTTGCCAAAGAAAGTAAGCAAAGAAAGGCGCGCCCGATGCGGCGACTTCCCCTTGAATTTATGTCGCAAGGAGGGGAAGGGAAAAACTCGCTGCGCTCAAACAGTTTCCCTTCCTTTTTCCTCCTTGCAACAGAAATTCAAGGCGCCGCATAGGGCAGGGAAAGTCAAAGGACAAAAACCAAACCGTCGAGACGTCATCCCCAAACGACAAGGCCAACCTCACGATGGGTTGGCCTTTCTCTTTTGACGTTCTGCCCTTGATGGCGCCTTGAATTTTTGTAAGCGGGCGGAAAAAAGACGGGAAACTGTTTGAGCGAAGCGAGTTTTTCCCGTCTCCGCCCGGTTACGGAAATTCAAGGAGTCTTTCGCCATCTCGGGCGCGCATTTCTTTGCTTACTTTCTTTGGGCAAGACCAAAGAAAGTGAGTCAGCCCCGGCAGGGGATGAAACAGGGGATGCACCACCAACATCAAAACGACAATCAATCAGCCCAACGCCAACTCCACCGCCCGCCCCACGCGCAAGATGCGCGCATCATCCCCAGCCAACCCACACAACGACAACCCCACCGGCAATTCATCCCGCGCGTGAACGGGCAGCGTCAACGCACATCCATCCAGAAAGTTGATCACGCTGGGGTTACGCAGCACGAGCGCATTGGTGCGGAAGAACTGCGCATCATCGGCTTCAAGCGGTGCGACTTCCGGCGGCACGATGGCCACCGTCGGCATCAGCCAAGCATCGAGGTTGCCCAGCCGCTTGCGCGCAGCGGCGATCATGCGTGCGCGCGCATCGAGCATGTCAATGTACGCGGCAGCGCTCATCTGTTCACCACGGCGGATGCGCGTGGCAACGCGGGGGTCGTACTGCGCTTCAGCACGTGCCAGCAGCGGCCGGTGCCACGCGTAGGATTCGGCCGCCGCCAGACCGCCACCACTGTTGATCTCGGGCAGTTGGAGCAGTTCGGGGAAGTCGAAACGTACGATGTGCGCACCGGCGCGTTGGAGTCGTTCCACGGCGCGGTTGAGCGCGGTAGCGACAGTGTCGTCGAGGTCCGCCCCAACGTAGTCCTGCGTGACGCCTAAGCGCAAACCGGCCAGCGGTACGGCGTCGGTGTCGAGGGCGGGGTTGCCAGATTCACCGCTGAGGATGGCATCGACGATGGCGCAGCAGTCGACCGAGTTGGCGAGCGGACCGCCGGAGTCGAGCGAGGTGGACAGCGGTACGCCGCCCGTCATCGGCACGCGGCGTGCGGTCGGCTTGAAGCCGGTCAGGCCGCAGAACGCGGAGGGGATGCGGATCGATCCGCCCGTGTCGGTGCCCAGCCCGGCGACCGCCATGCCGCCCGCCACGGTGACTGCGGCACCGGAACTGGAGCCGCCGGCGGCACGCGTGCCGTCGGCTGGCGTCCGTGGCGTGCCGTAATGCGGGTTGAGGCCCAAGCCCGAAAACGCGAACTCGCTCATGTTGGTGCGGCCGAGCAGCACCGCGCCGGCGGCACGCAATCTGGCCACGGCGACGGCGTCAGCGGTGGCGCGCGGTTGATCGGCCAGTGCACGCGAGCCGGCTGCCGTGACTTGGCCAGCCACGTCGAACAGATCCTTGATCGACACCGGCAGCCCCGCCAGCAACGACGGCACATTGCCCGCTGCACGCGCGGCATCTGCGGCACGGGCCATGGCGAGCGCGGCTTGCGCGTCGATGCTGACATAGGCAGCCCCGTCAGCGGCACGGTGGCTCTTTGCGCGGTCCAGGGCGGCTTCGGTCAGGGTGACGCTGGTGACGCGACCGGCCGCCAGGTCGGCAGCCAGTGTGCGGATCATGTTCGTGCGGGGGGACATCATGCGGGAGTCTCCGGGGGGGATGAGTCGACAGCATAGCGGTGGCGCACATGGGGTGGCCTTCGTCGCGCCATCGCCTGAAAAGCAAACGGCCCGGGGTGGGGACTGCCCGGGCCGTGGCTGGGTTACGCCGGCCTAGGGCTAGGGCCGCTTGGCATCAATGGCCTTTTGCCAGAGGTCCTTGTCGGGCGGATACAGCGAGTCGAAATACTCGCGCAGCGTGCAGATCTCTTGCACGATCTCGAACCGGAAACCCTGGCGGCCACCGCGGTCATCGATCTGCAGGCTGTTGAGGTACCGCCGGCAGCCGATGAAATCGACCCACTTGGCGGCGATGGTGTTGATTATGCGGGGGTAGTCGCGGCCCAGTTCAATGGGGCGGACGCCATCCGGCAGGGACGCCAGCCAGCGGATGGCTTCGCGGTTGAGCGCGAAATCATCGGGGCCGGACTGCTTGCGTTGGGCTGAGGGATCGTGAGTCATGGCAGATACGCATCCTTGGTGCCTAGTGTATGTCGCCCGTGACCGACCGCCAGCCCGACGGGCGGGGGTCTTGACGCGTCACTTGTTTGATTCGACCGCTACCATTGCCGACGTTCCCCGTGCCGGGCAGACTCCACTTCGCCCGAGCCGCTTTTTTCTCAAGTTTTGCGCAAGTCCGCCGATAAGCCAAGGGCGGCCGACTCTCTTGTGGCCCAGAGCACCCACATAGAGAAGAGAGCGAGCCACCGATGTCGGCGGGTGCGCCGCATCCCTATCCACATATCAAAACCGGACATTGAGCCGAGGGCAGGCGGGTATGAAGCGAATCGATGCGAACCAATTGCGTGTCGGTATGTTTGTGATGAAGCTAGGCGGGTCCTGGCTGAAGCATCCATTCTGGCGTTCGCAGTTCCAGTTGTCGCACCAGGGTCAGATCGACGACATCCTGAAGGCCGGCATTTCCGAAATCTGGATCGACCCGGAGCGCGGCGAGGACGTCCTGCCCAAGGCGCTGATGCCTGCGCCGGCCGCCGCGCCCGAACCTGAGCCGCTTACGCGCGAGACGTTGGCCGCCCGGCCGCCGGTCACGCCCACCTCCCTCAAGGAAGAGTGGAAGTACGCCCAGCAGCTCATGCAAAGCGGCAAGGCGACGCTGGGCCACATGTTTGCCGAAGCCCGCATGGGCAAGGCGCTGGAGACCGACAAGGCGCTGCTGCTGGTAGACGATGTGTCCAACTCGCTGGCACGCAACTCCTATGCCCTGATCGCCCTGGCGCGCCTGAAGAACAAAGACGACTACACCTACCTGCATTCGTTCGCCGTTTGCGCGCTGATGGTGGCGCTCGCGCGCACGCTGGGCCTGCCTGAAGACGAGATCCGCGAATGCGGGCTGGGCGGGCTGGTGCATGACATCGGTAAATCGGCGATGCCGCGCACGCTGCTCGACAAGAGCACGGCGCTGACCAAGGACGAACTGGCACTGCTGCAGACCCACGCCGTCGGCGGCCATCACCTGCTGCAGGGCACGGGGCAGTTCAGCGACATTGCGCGCGAGATCTGCCTGCACCATCACGAGCGCATTGACGGCACCGGCTATCCCGACGCCCAGAAGGCCGACGGCATCAGCCTGTGGGCCAAGATGGGCGCCATCTGCGATGTGTATGACACGCTTACGTCGAGCAGCCCGTATCACCATGCGTGGTCGCCGGCGCAGGCGCTGAAATACATGATGGCCCGCACCGACACACAATTCGATCGCACGGTGTTCCAGGCCTTCACGCGCAGCGTGGGCATCTACCCGGTGGGCACGCTGGTCAAGCTGCGCACGAACCGGCTCGGGGTGGTGGTCCACCAGAACGAGGCATCGGCGCTCAAGCCCGACGTCGTCATCTTCTATTCGGGCAACACCAAGACGCGTGTGCGCCCCGAGCGCATCAGCCTGGGCAAGTCGGACGATTCCATCGTCACCGTGGAAGACGCCAGCACCTGGGGCCTGTCGGACGAGGAAGTGTCCGACATGTGCCTGGTCTGAGCGACGCATTCACACGTTTTCCACAGGCGGCTCTTTTTGCTCCGGCTTGTTCGGCTGCGTGTCGCGCGGCACGAGCGGGCTGGCAGGTTTGCGCTGACCAGGTTCCGGCTGGCCCTCGGGGTGAGCCGGTTGTGGGCGTTGCGTCGTATCGGTTTCGGAACGGTCTCGTCGGGTGGGCATCGCGGTCTCCCGGTCTCGGATGCTGTCTTCCAGCATGCCGCGGGCCTAGTCCACTGAATCACTGAAATGGGTCGGTGCTTGTCATGCCCTGCGGGCGCATCGCGTCGTTGCAAATGCTCGCAATAGCCGGCTATTGCTGCGCTTTGCGCCTAGCGCTGCATCCCGCATGGCATGCCCTTCACCTCCCATTTCAGTGATTCAGCGGACACAAGCCCCTACGAGTCATGTGTATTTTTCTTAACACGAAGTTCAAAAATGTTCATGGCGCACCCCTCTAAAGTGGGGTACGGTTGAGTCGTTGGTTTTTACATTGCTGAACAATCGCCACACATTCAGAGCGAGGTCGGCAATTCGCAAACAAACGATTCAGTCTTCCGGGGGGTGACATGAACGTTTCCAATTGGCTGCATGCGGCGTCGCACTGGGTACACCAGTCGCGGGCCTTCAACGTCACGCAATCCGTGACGGACCATCGCACCGAGCGCGACGCGCTCTCGCACTGGAAACTCGATATCTGGCACAAAAGCGTGCCGTTTCTGTTTGAAGCTGGCGTCGCCGAGCCGGCGCACCAGTTGTTTCCCAAGCATTTGCCGCACGCCGACTGGGTGGATGCGCTGCACCACCACCTGAGCCAGCTCGTGGGCGTGCGCCGCGAACATCGCAAGATCGACATCCGCGCGGTAACGGGCCTGGCGCAGTCGCCGTGCTCGGTGCATTCGTTTCCGAGCATGCTGGTGTTTGCGCATCAGCATTGCCGCCGCATTCCGCACAGTACCGATGCCGACTTTGCCGCCAACCGGCGCCACGTGTTCCGCTACGCAGATCAGGTCAATGTGTTCCGCGCCTACGATTTTGCCGGCGGCGAGCTGTTCTACATGAACGAGTGGGGCGCGCACCATTTCGCTGCGCTGGCACTGCAGGCCCGCACACAGAATCGCGAGCTGCTGGTCGATGCCGAGGTGCGCCATGCGCGCTCCGCGCTGGGGCTGCGCCGGCTGCTGGATGACTTCTACGTGATTGGCGCCCGCCGCCAGGGCCAGCAGCGCTACGGCACGCGGCTGTCCGAGGCATTGGCCAACCACCAGGTGCCGCACCGCTGGATGCACGGCCGCCGTGAGACCGAAGGCTTCGAGCTCTGCTTCCTGCCCAAGGCCGACCACTTCGCCCGTTGCGTGGGCGAGCAGCTCGTGCGCGATGGCTGGTTCGACTACGGTGCCTGGCTCGCCGGCCTGCACGATGCCACTGAGGTCGGCGCCCCCGCACAGCGTGCCGAGGGCACCCGCAAGACCCGCCCGAACTGGAAGCGCGTGACGGTGCCGAGCCTGGGCGTGCCGACCGGCCTCATGCCGGGCTTCGCGCACACGCGTTTGTAATACACGGAAGCTAGGGTTGCGGATTCTGCCCTCCACCTGACGGATTGCTGAATCCGGCGGCTGGTGTCAGAATTCGCAACTTAGTTGCATTGGCGTTCGCAATATCGGGGTGATATTGCGCGCCAGCATCTACGCTCCCGACTGTGCGTCCCTTCCGCTCCTCCTTCCTGCATGTGCGCTGGCTGGCTTGCCTGCTGGCTGTGCTGCTGCTGTTCGGTCAGCAGGGCGCGCTGCGGCATGCGCTGTCGCACTGGGGCGAGTGGAGCACCGGGGCATCGGTTGAGTTCAACACTGCGGCCAAGCCCGCCAGTGCAGAGCGTGGCAGCCAGCCCGCACAGGAACACGCCGCGTGCTTGCAGTGCGCGGCTTTTGCCGTGCTCGCGGCAGCATTGCCGGTGCTCATGGCGCTGCGCCTGTCGCATACGCGGCGCTGGCATTTTCCCCATGTCCGTTTTCGTGCGGCGACACCGGTGTTTCCGGTGGCCGTGTGTTCGCGCGACCCGCCATTCCTCCTTTGATTCCTGCTTTGCCGCTGGCGTGCCCGCTGTGTTGATGCGTGCACGCGCCGCTGTTTGACGCATCTGCTCGATTCAAAGGTTCTTTCATGATTCCGTTCCAGCCCCGCAAGCTGGTGATGGCGCTGGCCGCCGTCCTGCCCTCCGTTGCTGCCGTTTCTGCGTTCGCGCAGGAGGCCGCCACGCCCGCCACCACCACCACGTCCCCCGCGCCCGCGACCAACGTGCGCGATCTCAGCGAAACCCGCGTCACTGCCAAGCGGCTGGACGCCGCGCGCAACGGCCTGTCGCCGGATACCGGCAGCTCCGTCTACAAATTCGATACCGACGACATCGCCCGCCTGCCGCTGGGTGATGCCACCCCGCTGAACCAGGTGCTGCTGCAGGCGCCAGGGGTGGTGCAGGATTCCTATGGCCAACTGCATGTGCGGGGGGACCACTCCAACCTGCAGTACCGCATCAACGGGGTGATCATCCCCGAGCCGATCAGCGGGTTTGGGCAGATGCTCGACACGCGCTTCGCCAACCAGATCAACGTGCTGACCGGTGCGCTGCCGGCGCAGTACGGCTATCGCACCGCAGGCGTGGTCGACATCACCACCAAGGGCGCCGCCAACGATGAAGACGGCGAGCCCAAAGCCATCAGCGGCGAGATCGGCACGGTGCTGGGCAGCAATGCCACGCACGAGGTCAACGCCCAGATCCAGGGCCAGAAAGACCGCTTCAGCTATTACCTGAGCGGTGTGTTTGCCGAAAACAACCTTGGCATCGAGAACCCCACCGGCAACCGCAACGCCACGCACGACCACACCACGCAGAACAAGTCGTTCGGCATGCTCTCGTACCTGCTCGACAACGACAGCCGCGTGAGCTTCATGTTCGGCACGTCCAACAGCCGCTTCCAGATTCCGACGCGGCCTGGGTTGCAACCGCAGTTCACGCTGGATGGTGCCGTGCCGCCGGCCTCGGAAGCGCTCAACGCCAACCAGCGCGAGAAGACCGACTTCCAGATCCTGACGTATCAGCAGAAGGTGTCGCCCAAGCTGGACTACCAGGTGTCGGTGTTCCGCCGCGCCAGCCGCATCGACTACACGCCCGACCCGATTGGCGACCTGGTCTACAACGGCGTGGCGGCCGACATCACGCGCCGCAACGAGGCCTACGGCCTGCAGGGCGATGCCAGCTACAAGCTGAGCGACAAGCACACGCTGCGCGCTGGCGTGTTCGTGCAGCGCGAGCGCTTTGTGGCGGACAACACATCGAGCGTGTTCCCCGCCGACGACACCGGTGCGCAGACCAGCGGCACGCCGTTCACCATCGTCGATAACCACAGCGGCAGCGGCACGACCCTGGGCGTGTATCTGCAAGACGAGTGGAAGCCCACCGACAAGCTGACCGTCAACTACGGCGCGCGCTACGACCACGTCAACACCATCGTCAGCGAGCAGCAGTTGAGCCCGCGCCTGGGCGTGACGTACGACCTGACGCCGCGCACGCGTGTGCATGCCGGTTACGCGCGCTACTTCACGCCGCCGCCCACCGAGAAGTTCGATACCACGTCGGTGCAGGCCTTTGCCGGCACGACGAATGCGCTGCCGTCGGACGCCAACACGGCGGTCAAGTCAGAACGCTCGAACTACTTTGACCTGGGGGTCTCGCACCAGCTCACGCCGCACCTCACGCTGGGCCTGGATGCGTACTACCGCGACGTGCGCCATCTGCAGGACGAAGGGCAGTTCGGCAATGCGCTGCTGTATTCGGCGTTCAACTACGAGCGTGGCCGCATCTACGGGCTGGAGGGCAGCGCCAACTACCGCAATGGCAACTTTGGCGCGTACCTCAACATGGCCGTGTCGCGCGCGCAGGGTAAGGGCATTGAGACGGGCCAGTTCAACTTTGGTGCCGACGAACTCGCCTACATCAACAGCCACTGGGTCAACCTCGACCACGACCAGCGCCTGACCGCGTCGGCCGGCGTGTCGTACAAGGTTTGGGGCACGACGTGGATGGCCGATGCGCTGTTCGGCACCGGCCTGCGCAATGGCTTTGCGAACACGAACCACCTGCCGGCGTATTGGCAGGCTAACCTGGGCGCCGCTCGCGACTTCAACGTGCCGATGCTCGGCAAGTTCAAGACGCGGCTGACGGTGCTGAACATCTTCGACCGCAGCTATCAGTTGCGCGACGGCACGGGGATTGGCGTGGGCGCGCCGCAGTTTGCGCCGCGCCGCACGTTCCTGCTGTCGGTCAGCAAGCCGTTCTGAGGCGTCGCCCGCCCGGGTGCCGGTGGCGGAGGTGGAGGACCCGGTGATGGGGCTCCGACACCCGCCATCGGTGCCGTGCGGACCGTGGTTGGACCTTCGGGGTCCGGCAACGCCAGTCTGGGCTGCGTTCATGCTCAAAAAAGCTGCATTCACGCCGGTCTGAGGTCCGACAACGCCAGTCTGCGGCGCGTGAATGCCTAAAAAAGCAGCATTAACGGCAGTCTGGGGTCCGTGAATGCCTGTCCGAGGTCCGTGAACGCGCCAAAAAGGGGCGTTCACGGATGTCGACGGCGCGATGGCCGGCGTCCAGGGCTCAGCCTTGTCTGTTGGAGGCGGGGCAGCGCGGGTCCACCGCGCGCTACCCGAAGAGCGGCGGTCGCCGGGGCGCGCCGCCACCCTTACATCGGCGGGACGAGACCGTCCTTGCCCACCAGCACGCGCTGCGCCGTCAGGGCGCCTTGCGCATCGGCGCGCACGAACAGCACGACATGGGCGCCGGCCTTCAGCTCATCGCGGCGACCCGGCGCGAAGGTGACGATCGGCACCTCGGGCGGCACCACGATGCGTTGTTCCCCGTCCTTGTATTTGACCGACAGCGTGCGGCCCTGCGTGCCGCTCACGCCCGTGACGGCGCCGGCTTGCTCGACCGTGCCGTTGGTCATGGTGCTGTTGGCGCCGAGGTCGTATGGGCGATGGCCATCCCCCGTGCCGCGCATGGCTTCCGGAAACACATGCACTTCCAGCGCGCGCAACGTGCCGTCGGGCTGCTTGACGGCGGCTGTGCCGATATAGCTGCCGGGCTGGATGGCTGAGGGTTCCGTCGGCGCGATTTGCGTGACGGTGAGATCGGCGGGCAGTGCCACGGTGGCCTTGTTACCGGCGGTGTCGGTCACATCCAGGCTGTTGCCGTGCGCGGCGGTGATGGTGGCACGCACACGCGCGGTTGCCGGCTGGCTTTGCGCGGAGACGGCCAGGGGCAGGGCAGAGGCCACTGCAACCACCAGCGCGGCCGCGCGGAACGAGAAACGTTGAAGTGTCATGGGGAGAAGGGGGCGGGTTTAGCCCAAACGTGGGCAGGCGGCCCGATGCCTGGCGCCCAACTGAGACGCGCGCGCAACGGTCCGCCGCCAGTGTAGGCCCGCTCGCAACAACGCGCTGAGCGGGCCCGAGTCGCTACTCGCGATGCTTGCCGGGCACGCCGCGCCCCTTGTTCGTCGGCCGGCTGCGGCGCATGTTGTCGGACCAGTCGGTGCCGCCGGTGGGCGAGCGCAGCGGCAGGTCGCGCGCGCCGGGTTGGTGGTCGATCGGCGTGTCGTCGAGGTCTACGGCATCGGGCGCATCGGCGTCGTCGTTTTCGCCGGCCAGTTCGGTGGCGTGCTCGAACTGGGCGTCGTCGATGGGGCTTTCGGCATTCGGATCGTTCAGATCGTGCACGGCGTCGGGCATCAGATCGCCGCCTTCGCGGATGACGGGCTCATGACCGGCGGCAAGGCGCTCGCCGGTGCCCGTGGAATCGGTGTCGCTGTCGAGGTTGGCGTCGCCCAAGTCGGCGCCGGCGGTGCGGTTGGCGGCGTTGCCGTGCGGGCGGACAGCTGGGTCCTCGTCAAAGCGGTCTTCCACGTCGCTGCCCAAGCCCGGGCCGCCGACCACGTCGCTGCCCGAATCCGAGCTGTCGGACGGGCCGAGTGCGTCGGTCCCGTGGCCCTTGCCCGTCTGGGCCGGGGATTCGCCGGTGCGATACAGATTGCTGGTTGCCATGTGAAGTCTCCGTGCGTGCTGCGCGCGCTTGGCGCGATGCTGTCTGCGCAGCAAGGCGGATACCCATACGAGCGTGGGTTCTTGCGGTGCGGCGGCGGCACGCAGGTTGCGTCCCCCTTGGGTGCGGGCCTGCCCCGTGATCCTGCTGTCACCCTGCAGTCACCGACAAGGAGCCAGACCATGAAGCAACAACCGCAGCACAAACCGACCGCCGCAACACAGTTGGACGCGGCCAAGGAACGTGTGGAAGCCGATCGCGCCGAGCGCGCCGCGATGCCGCACGGCACCAAGCAATCGGGCAAGCGCCCGGTGCAGTCGCCAGCGGAAGATGGCCGCGCCGCCGCGCATGGCGGACAAATGCCGCAGAACCAGCAGCGCCTTGGCCAGCATCAGAACAGCCGCAAACAGCCATGAGCACGCACAAGGACACCGGCAAGCACAACGGCCGACACCATGCGGATGCCCACCCCGGTGAGACGGCAAAGCGTCCGGTGGTGCCCGCGGTCCCTAGCGAAAGCGGCGTCGGCGAGGAAGACCCGGGCGACTTCGAGAACGCATCCATTCACCCCGACGACGGCAAGCATCCTGCCGGCTCACCGCACAAAGCGGGCAAATGAGCGGATAAGACGGGGACTGCGCTGGGCCTCAGCCACGCGATGTCTGGCGCGGCACCGCCCAGCCGAACAGCCACTGCCGAAGCGCAGACCAGCGCAGGCGTGACGCGGCTGCGGCAGGCAGCACGATTTGCAATTGCACGACCTTCCCCGCATCGGCTTGCAGGCCCCACCAGCCTGAGCGATCCAGCACGAGCGCGTGCCCGGCACTCAGCGGCTGATGTGGGCGCAGCGTCTGATCCGCCACCCACTGTGCGGGTTGGACCAGCGTGGCGCGGCCTTCCAGCACGATGAGCGTGGTGCCACTTGGCCACCATTGGACGCTGGCACAGCCAGCGGCGACGGCCAGCCGTTCGGGCGCTTGGTGGAGCGGGTGGGAGGGGCGGGATGTTTGCGCAGTCATGTCGATCTCCTGAACATGACTGCAGCGTAGGGAGGGCTGCCTCTGCCCAACAGACACAGACGTCAGCGCAGGGGCCGCAACAGGCGGGCCATCGTGGCGATCTGTTACGGTACAGTTTCGCGTTGTCTGTATCTGTTGCGGTTGCGGCGCTGGCGGCATGATGTGCCGGACACCTCACCGCGCTCCCGCCCGCCATGTCTGTCATCGAGTTGACCCCGCCCCCCGCGCAGCCGCTGTACCGGACGCTCGCCGACCACTACCTCGGCGCGATCCGCAGCGGGGTGCTGGCAGCGGGGCAGCGCATGCCTTCCGTGCGGACGTTGATGCGCACGCACGGCGTGAGCCTCTCGACGGCGCTGCAGGTGTGCCGACATCTGGAATCGGAAGGCTGGCTGGAAGCGCGCGAGCGCTCGGGCTACTTCGTGCGCCAGCCGCGCCGGGCCTTGCTTGCACCGGTGAAGGAGCCGGAAGTCGCCACGCCCGATCCCGCTGCCTATGTGGGCGTGCATGCGCGCGTGTCGGCCATCGTGGCGCGCGGGCAGCATGCCGATGTGCGCATCGACCTGGCGGGCGCTACTGGGGCGGCTACGCTGTATCCGTCTGCCGCGCTCAACCGGGTGGCTACGCAGGTGCTGCGCCGTTACCCACTGTTGCTCACGGAAGCGGTGACGCCCAACGGGCATCCGGAACTGCAGACCGCCGTGGCCCGCCGCGCGCTCGACATGGGCGTGCAGATTGCGCCGGACGAGGTGATCGTCACGCACGGCTGTATCGAGGCACTGAATCTGGCGCTGCGCGCCGTGACCCAGCCGGGCGACACGGTGGCAGTGGAATCGCCCACCTACTACGGGTTGCTGCAAGTGCTGGAAAGCCTGGGGCTACGCGCCGTGGAAATTCCCACCAGCCCGCGCACCGGTATGTCCATCGAAGCATTGGAAATGGCGGTGCACGCGTACGGCAACATCCGCGCGGTGGTTGTGGTGCCCAACTTGCAGAACCCACTCGGCAGCATCATGCCGGACGCGGCCAAGCGGCGCATGGCGGCCTTTTGCGATGCCAACCGCATCGTCCTGATCGAAGACGATACCTACAGCCCGATGGCCGACAGCCCCACGCCGCTGAAGGCCATCAAAGCGTGGGACCGCACGGGCAACGTGATCTACTGCGCGTCGTTGAGAAAGACGGTGGCGCCTGGCGTACGCCTGGGCTGGGTGATCGCCGGGCGTTGGCATGAGCGTGTGCAGATGCTGAAGTTCGCGCAGTCGCGGCCGAACGATTCGTTGCTGCAGGTCGTGGTGGGGCGCTTTGTTGCCTCGGGGGCGTATGACCGTCACCTCCGCACCTTGCGCCAGACCATGCGCGAACAGCGCGAGCGCATGGCGGAGTCGATTGCGGCGAGCTTTCCGGCCGGCACGCGGCTACTGGTGCCGGCGGGTGGGTTCGCGATGTGGGTGGAACTGCCACCCAATGTGTCGTCGATGGCCTTGTTCGAGGCGGCGCTGGCGCGCGGCATCCGCATTGCACCGGGGACGATGTTCTCGAACCTGAACCGCTTCGACCACTTCTTCCGCATCTGCTTCGGGCTGCCGCCCTCGGCCAATCTGGAAGCCGCGCTCACCACGCTGGGCGAGCTGACGGCGCAACTCGCCAACGCCTGATCGGGCTACCGGCAACCCGCCGGGGCGGACGCGTGCGACTCCAGCGCGAGCACGCTCTGCGCGATCTGCGCAGACCACTGCTGCACCACCTGCTGCGTTGAAGACACGACAGGGTCAACACTCGCGCTTGCGTCCGCCGCCACTGGTGCCGTCAACGTGGTCTGGCAGGCGAGGGCGGGAGCTCCGCCTGTGCCCGGCATGCCCGGTGCACCCGCCGAGCCCGGTGTCGCCGCATCGCGTGTCACGCGCCAGGCCACCAACGCCGCCACGCTCTGGCCGGGGCGTGCGTCGTAGCTGGGCATGTCGGCCGTGATGCGATAGAGCGGCACGCCAGCCGGCACCACGCCACCCCCCACATCCACGGCAGACAGCGCGCCGGCCAGCTGGGCCGACAGCGCATCGCGCAACTCCGAACCGAACGGCGACGCCCAGCGCTGCTGCTCCAGCGCCTGCACTTCGCTGTCCGACGTGCGCAGCACGATCTGCGGCTTGTCCAGGCGATCGGGCACGCGCACACCTGCGAGGCGGAACGCACGCAGGAAGCGTTCCGCGTTCGTGGCCGCCGGCCGCACCGACAGCGTATGCAGCGTCGGCTCGGGCGAGGCGCATGCCGCCATCAGCGCGGTGGCCGCCAATGCGCCGGCCAGTCGAAGGGAAGACAGTGTCATCGTGGTCATGTTCGCCCGGGTCATTGCGCGTCCTTGGACTTGCCCCGGATCAGCGATTCCGGGTGGAGTTGCAGATAGTCGGTCAGCACGCGCACCGACGCGGCGGCCTTGGCGACCTGGTCCAGCGTGTCGCGTGCATCGCGCTGCAGCGGGGCGTCTTCCCCGAAGACCTGGCGTGCCGCGTTCAGCGTGCGGCGCGCTTCGGCCAGCGTTTCCTTCATCTGCGGAGCGAGGTCGCTGTTGACCGTCTTGGCCAGTTGTTCCGTCTGCTTGAGCGTGGCATCGAGCGAGCCGAGCATTTTGTGGACGTCTTGGCCGATCTGCTCGAACGGCACCTTGTTGAGCTTCTTCACGATGCCCGCGATCTGGGCTTCGATGTCGTCGGTCGGGTTGTCGGCGGTCGGGAAGACGTAGGCGCCATCACGGTCGCGCACGCCAAAGCGCGGCGGTGTCTTGCCGCGTTCTGCCGGGTCGATGAAGTCGAGGTTCACGAACTGCTGGCCGGTCAGCAGGCTCGCGCTCTTCAACTGCGCGCGCATACCGTTCTGGACGAGCACGTCGAACTGCGTGCGCACGTCTTCCTCAGCGTGGTCGGCGTTGTCTTCGCGGATGTCCATGCCAAAGCGTGTCGGGTACAGCGTGGCCGTGACCGGCAGCACGAACTCGTGGCGCTTCTTGCTGTAGTGGATGCCGATCGATTTGATCTCGCCCACGTTGATGCCCTTGAATTCCACCGGCGCGCCCACTGTCAGGCCGCGCAGCGAACGGTGGAAGTACATCACCACGGTCTGCGAGATGTGCTCCGGGTCCTTGAGCGCCTGGGTCTCGTTGTGCATGAGATCGAAGGTGGCGTCCTGTGCGGCCGGCTCATGGTCCGCGCCTTCTGGCGTCTGGAAGGCGATGCCGCCCAGCACCACCGTCAGCAGCGATTGCGTGTCGACCTTCAGGCCATTGGCGTCGAGCTTCAGGTCGATGCCGCTGGCGTTCCAGAAGCGAGTGCCGCGCGTGATGAACTTGTCGAAGGGCGCGTTCACGAAAATCTGCAGGCTCACGCCCTTGCCGTCGGCGTCGATGTCGTAGGCGGTGACCTGCCCCACGCGCACGCGGCGGAAGTACACCGGCGAGCCGATATCGAGCGAGCCGATGTCCTGCGCATGCAGCTTGAACTGCTTGCCCGGCGTGTCGGCATAGATGGCGGGCGGCGTATCCAGGCCCTTGAATTCGGATTTCTTGTCGTGCGAGCGTCCGCCATCCACGCCGATGTAGGCGCCGGAAAGCAGCGTGCCCAGCCCCGAGATGCTGCCGGCGGCCACGCGTGGGCGCACCACCCAGAAGCGCGTGTCGGATGCGGCGAAGGCCTTGCCGTCGTGCGTGAGTTCAATCTGCACCACGGCGCCGGAGCGGTCTTCCGTCAGGCCCACGGCCTTCGCCACGCCGATGTCGACACTCTTGTATTTCACGCGCGTCTTGCCGGCTTCAATGCCCTCGGCCGAGCTGAAGGTGACGCTCACCAGCGCACCGCGCGCCAGGATCACGCGGGCCATGAGCGTGCCGCCCACCAGCAGCGCGACGATCGGCACCAGCCAGATCAGCGAGGGCAGCCAGCGCTTGCGTTTGGTACGGCGCGGCGGAGGAACGGTCTCTTGATCAGCAGGGGCGGTCATGCGTCGGTCTCTTCGGGATCGGGCTCGTCGATGGCGTCCCAGATCAGGCGGGGGTCAAAACAGCGGGCGGCGAACATGGTCAGCACCACCACGCCGGCAAACGGCCCGACACCAGGGCCGGGCTTGATGATGGCCAGCGTGGACAGGTGTACCAGTCCCGCCAACAGCGTCACCACAAACACGTCGAGCATCGACCAGCGGCCGATCGCCTCGACAATCACATACAGGCGCGTGCGCAGGCGTGGGTTCCAGTGCCAGCGACGCTGCACCGAGAGGCACAGCACGGCGAGGATGCCCAGCTTGGCCAGCGGCACAAAAAAGCTGGCGATAAACACGATGATGGCCAGGTGCCACGAGCCCGACGTCCACAGATAGACGATGCCGCTCATGATGGTGTCCTGCTGGCTGCCGAGCAGCGTGTCGGTAATCATGACCGGCAGCATGTTGGCCGGCAGGTACATGGCCATCGCGGCAATCAGCAGTGCCCAGCAGCGTGCGAGGCTGTCGGGCTTGCGCACATGCAACGGCGACAGGCAGCGTGGGCACACGGGCGCTGGCGTCGCGGGTTCGGGCACATCTTCGTGGGTGAGTACGGCTTGCGTGGCGGCCTCGGCGTGGGGCATGCGCGCCAGCAGGCCGCAGCGCTCGCAGGTGGCGAGGCCACGCGCGGCGGCACGCAGCGGGCGCGCCGGTTGTGCCGGGGCGGGACTCGTTGTGGCGCTCATGCGCGGTCCTCGCCGTTGGGTGCTTCACCAGGGCGAGCCGCCACATCGAGGCCGGTGGGCGCATCGACGTGCGTGCGCGGTGGCAGCGTCAGGCCGATCTCGCGCCAAAACGGCCGCAGGTCAATCGACAGAGCGATGGTCAGGAACACCGTGAGCGCGGCAAATGCCCACAGGCCCGCATCGGCTTCGAGCGACACCATGTGCGCCACCTTGATGAGCGCCACCACCACGCCCAGCATGAAGATCTCGATCATGGCCCACGGCCGGATCATGGCCGCCGCACGCAGCACGAGCGCGGCGGAGGGATGCTGCCGCCCGCGCACCCGCGCGACCAGCAGTGGCGCCAGCACCGACATGTACATCAGCGGAAACAGCACGGTGGTGAGCGCCACGAGCACGGCCGCGAACACCATGCCGTAGTCGTACAGCGCCTCGATGGCGCCCCACAGCGTGGTGGCGTTGCGATTGCCGCCACCGTCCATCTCGGCAATCGGAAAGACGTTGGCCACGACGTAGACGATGATCCCCGTGATCAGCAGCGGCAGCAGCACCGACAGGCGCTCGCTCTGGTTGCGGTACAGCTTGACGCCGCAGCGCGTGCAATGCGCCTCTTCATCCAGCGCGATGACCTCGTGCCGATGCAGGGTGTCGCAGTGCTCGCACGCGATCCAGGCATCCGGATCGCCGGGCAAGGGCTGCGCAACCGGCGCGCGCGGGCGATCGGAAGGGGCGCCCGATGCGTGGTCCGACGCCAGCCCGGGCAGGGCCGCGCGCCATGACTTCGGCAGCGGGAAGGGGAATCTCACGTTGAACAACTCCATCGTTGGCCCGGGCGGATGGGCGCCGGGTGCGGGCGATTATACATACAGCGATGAATGTATAGGCCGGGCGTAGCGATTCGCCACGCATTGTGACGTAGGGCCTCACGCACCCATAGCACGGAACGTTCTAGACCCACTGCTGGCGCCAAAGTGCTGGGCCCACCACCAGGTGAAGGCGGAACGGCCCTTGCTCATTGCTGAGGGTTGTTTCTCAATCTAGGAGCTCTCTCATGACCGCATTCCGAGTCTCTTCTCTCTTGGTGGCTTTGGCGCTGGCAGGCGGCGCTGGTGTGGCCCACGCCCAAGCGGCAGGCGCACAGTCCAACAGTTCCGCCACTGGCTCAGGCATGGCGCCCACGGGGCCCACTGCAACGGATAGCACCGCCACCGACAGTACCGGCTCAGCCTCGGCCGATACGAACGCCAATGGCAACCGAGGGTCCTCGCGCAACCGCGGTGCTGCCGGCGCCCAACGGCGCGGTGGCTATGGTGGTAACGCCAACGATTCGACCGGCGCGGCAACGTCGGGCGGCGTGATGGGCGGCAGCACCGGAACCGGCCCGGGCGCTCCGGGTACAGGTACAGGCGGCGCGCCGGGTACGGGCGGGATTGGTGCCCCCGGTGGTGGAGGCAACAGCGGTGCGGCCGGCGGCACGGGTGCTGGTGTAGGCGGTGGTACTGGGGTCGGTGCTGGTAGCGCGGGTGGGGGCAGCCGATAGTTCGGTGCCCCACGCCGGCGTTAGTGCAGTTGCGCTGCGTGATGCAGCAATGATCTTCGATGGACGTTTGGATGAGTAAATAGCCCGGGGGCACAACGAGGTGGTTCGCAAACGTTGACGTCTCCGAGTAGTAAAGCAACAGCTTGCGAGCGAGAAGCGCGATGTGCCGTCCGGATCGGGCCTCTGCCTTGCATCGCGCGGATCGCCTGGCACAGGCTGGTGTTGTGTCCTCAGGTGTACGAGTGTTTGTCCCAGTCTGCAGTGCAGCATCAAGCAGTTCGACTGCACTGTGCGACTGTCCTGCGCGCGCTTGTAGGGCGTTGCCTGCAGGGGCAACGTGACAAATCCATGGAACGTGCGCGACATCGGGCTTCAGATTTCCTTGGCACGGCCGTTTCTTGTTCGACGGCAGGACCAACAAGGTCGTGTGCCGCATGCCTTACATGGTGGAATCCCTGCCATGGGCTTCGTAGGAAACCATATGCTTGCATCCATTCGTACCCGAATTTTGCTGACCTGCGTGGCTATCGTGGTCGGCGCACTGACGTTTGCTGGTGGTCTTAACTACCTGGTTACGCGCTCGTACAACGACGCATCCATCCAGCAGAACCTGCAGTCTGTCGCGCGCGGCCACATCGCTGGCATTGACGACTGGGTCGCATCCAAGTCCCAGATGATGGTCGCCCTGCAGGCCACGGCGCTGTCTGCCGACCCGATCCCGGTGCTCAAGACCGTGCGTGACGCGGGCGGCTTCATCAACGTGTATGTCGGCTACCCCGACAAGACGTACAAATTCTCTGACCCCGAAGGCATTCCGCCCACCTACGACCCGACCGCGCGCCCCTGGTACAAGCAGGCCGTGGACGCCGGCAAGCCGGTGGTGACGCCACCGTATGTGAGCGCGAGCACCGGCAAGCTGGTGGTGACCTTTGCCGTGCCCATCCTGGAAGGTGGCAGCCTCAAGGGCGTGATCGGTGGCGACGTGGCCATGGACAGCGTGATCGCCAACGTGAAGGCGATCCACCCGACGCCGGCCAGCTTCGGCTTTATCGTCAACGCAGCCGGCAAGATCGTTGCACACCCGGACGATAAGTTGACGCTCAAGCCCGCCACCGATCTGTCGGCGGGCTTGAATGAAGTGACGCTGGCGACGCTGGCGCAAGCCGACAAGCCCACGGAAGTGGCGGTCGATGGCGCCGCCAAGCTGCTCTGGCGCCAAGGCGTGAAGGGCACCGACTGGGGCCTCGTCGTGGCACTGGACAAATCCGATGCGACCGCCGGCATGCGTTCGCTGGTGATGACTTCCGCCGGCGCCCTGGTGGCGGTGGCCATCGTGGCAGCGCTGATCGTCGGTGCGATGACTGCGCGTGCGTTCCGCCGCCTGTCGCTGATCCGCGATGCGATGGACGACATCGGCTCGGGCAGCGGTGACCTGACGAAGCGCCTGCCGTCGGATGGTGAAGACGAAGTCGCGCAGATCGCCCGCTCGTTCAACACGTTCGCCGACAAGCTGACGGCGGTGATGCAGCAGATCCGCCTGGGTAGCGATTCGGTGCGCTCGGCCGCGCAAGAAATTGCCGCCGGCAATGCGGACCTCTCGCAGCGCACGGAAGAACAAGCGAGTTCGCTGGAAGAAACCGCATCGAGCATGGAAGAGCTCACGAGCATCGTGAAGCAGAACGCCGACAACGCACGTCAAGCGAGCCAGCTCGCCGTGACGGCATCGGATGTGGCCACGCGCGGTGGCGATGTGGTCGGCCAGGTCGTCCACACCATGGGTGGCATCAACGAGAGCAGCAAGAAGATCGCCGACATCATTGGCGTGATCGAAAGCATCGCGTTCCAGACCAACATCCTGGCGCTCAATGCCGCGGTGGAAGCCGCACGCGCTGGCGAGCAAGGCCGCGGCTTTGCCGTGGTCGCGAGCGAAGTGCGCAGCCTGGCGCAGCGTTCAGCCGGCGCGGCCAAGGAAATCAAGGCGCTGATCAGCGATTCGGTGGATCGCGTCTCCAACGGCACGGCGCTGGTCGATCAGGCTGGCGTGACCATGGCCGAGATCGTTGACGCGGTGAAGCGCGTGACTGACATCATGGGCGAGATCTCGGCCGCGTCGGAAGAGCAGAGCAGCGGCATCGAGCAGGTCAACCAGGCCGTCAACCAGATGGACCAGGTGACCCAGCAGAACGCCGCGCTGGTCGAGCAGGCCGCTGCCGCTGCGGAGTCACTTGAGGAGCAAGCCCACAACCTCAACGAGGCCGTGGGGCAGTTCCGACTCTCGCACTAAGTCCGCTAAACGTACGCAGTTGCAGTGTCACGGGGCCGGGGCGGCGTTTGTTGCCCCGGCCTTTGCTTTGTCTTGCGCTTCCGCCAGGGCGGCATCGGCAGCCTGTGCACGCTGCAGCGCCGGGTGCGCCATGACGCGGTCGATATACGCGCGCACCAGCGGCGTTTCGGGCATCAGCTTGAACGCGGTCGTCCAGGCCAGCGCCGCGCCCCACAGCACGTCCACCGCCGTAAAGCGTTCGCCCAGCAGGTAGGGGCCGTGTTCCAGCTGCGCGGTCAGCGTTTTGATGACGGTATCGAAGTCGCCATACGGCGAAAGCGAATACGCCGCAGGCTCACGCTTCAGGGAGCGGTCGACAATGGCCGGCTCGAACGATGAGCCGTAAAACGCCATCCAACGCAGATACGGCCCACGCAATGGGTCGCCCACCGCCGGCGACAGCCCGGCTTCCGGATACAGCTCTGCCGCATACAGATACACCGCCACCTGCTCGGTGATGATGGCATCGCCATGCTGTAGCGTCGGCACTTTGTGCACGGGGTTGATGGCCAGAAACTCGGGCGAGCGATGCTGACCCGTGGTCAGATCGAAGGCGCACACTTCATAGTCGGCGCCCAGCGCTTCGAGCAGCATGCGCGCGCCTCGGGAACGGCTGCGCGGGGAGTGATAGAGAATCAGGTGACGGTCTTGCGGCATCGGCAACTCCGGGGGTGTGGAACGGGGAGTTGCCAATGTAGAGCAGGACGGTGCCGTCGTCCCAAAAAATCCGCTTGGTTATTCCGCCGCCGCTGACAGATCGTGCGACGTCGGCGGTGTGTCGGTCATCACGCAGTTGCGCCCGGCCAGCTTGGCGGCATAGAGGAGATGATCGGCGCGTCGCAGCAGGGTTTCCAGCGGTGGCTGGTCGGCCGCCCGGCCCAGGGCCACGCCAAAGCTGGCCGTCATGCGGCAGGTGGCATCGGTGCCGGTGGGCACGGTCACCTCGGCGATGCGCTGGCGCAGGCGTTCGGCCAACATGCGTGCGTGTTCGCGCGAATCGGCCCACACCATCACGGCAAACTCTTCGCCGCCGATACGTGCCACCACGTCGGCCGCCGGGCCATCCGCGCGGCACAGGCGCGCGACGGTGCGCAACGCTTCGTCACCCACGGCGTGGCCGTAGGTGTCGTTGATGCGCTTGAAGTGGTCGATGTCGAACATGATCAGCGCAAGCAACTTCGCCTTGGGCGCGGTCGAATGGCACATGGCCTCGGCGCGTTCTTCAAATGCGCGGCGGTTGAGCAACTGGGTGAGGGGGTCGGTCTCGGCCATGCGCGCGAGTTCCTGCATCAGGTGCGCGCGCTCCACCTCCAGCCGGCGGCGCTCGATGCTGTTGACGCGCAGCACGCGGATGGCATCGAACATCGCGCGGATCTCGTGCCGCGCAAAGCCGGCGGGAATATGCACACCCAGGTCGCCGCGCGCGATGGCGTCGATCAGTCGTGTGGCATTGACGAATGGCCCGACCACGTGGCGGCGGAACGAAATCGTCATCCACGCCAATGCGCCCAGCACCGACAACACCGCCGCCGCCGAGCCCAGCAGCACCAGCAGCATGGCGCGCCGGTGTTCGCGGATGTCGTCTTCTGCCAGCCGCAGCACGCTGTCGCGGAAATCCGTGATGGCGCGCATGGTCGGCACGTAGCGCTCGGCGAACTGGCCGGTGCTGATGCCCACGCCACCGGGTTGGCTGGCCAGGTTGCGCACGCGCTGCAGGTAGTTCAGGCCATCGCCAAAGTACTGCGTGGTGAGGGCCTCAATGGCGTCCTGGTCCAGCCCGGGCCGGCCCACGACACGCGTGTCGATCATGGCGCGGAGCTGATCGATGCGGCCCTGTGTGCGCTCGATGGCGTATTGCTCATCGGTCGTCAGCATGCGATGCATGGCCAGCGCGCCCGTCAGGCGTGAGCCCAGCTGGCCGGCGTATTCGCGCAGATCCGCCGACAGCCGCGCCAGGGTCAGGCAGTTGAGCACATCCGGATCGCCGCGCGTGATGCTGGCCGTGCGGAGGTTGACCACCGGCAGAAATTCGGGGATGACCGCGATCATGCGGTCCACCGCATTGGCAAGTTCATGGCTGTCGCGCGAACGTAGCGGCTCGGCGATCAAGCGGTCGATGTTCTGGCGCGCACTGGTCAGATCGGCTTGCGCGCGCCGCACGGCGTCGGCGTCGGTTGCGCAGGCCGGGCAATGCTCGGGGCGCAACCTGTCGAGCAGTTGGGCGAGGTGTTCGTTGCTGGCGGTGCGTACGCGGTGCAGGGCGGTCAGGCGTGCGGCCGGTATCGGCAGGTCTTCGCCCAGCACGCCGTTGGTCGGGCCGCGCTCGGCCGACACCTTTTCCATGACCAGCAATGCCATCCGCAGCGCTTGGAAGCTACGTGCGGCATCGTCCGCGCGCCCATAGGCCAGCCATGCGTAGCCCAGCAGCCAGCACGACAGCGACAACACAGGGACGAGGACGATGGCCACGCTAGCACCAAAGCGCTTGTCCATCGACGTTTGAGTGGACATGAAGGGAAAGCGGTGGCGTCTGGGCGAGCGACTCTGGGCAGGGGTGACAACGGCATCGGCACGCGGGCTTGCGCGGGGTGCCTATCGAGGCTAACGGCAAGATGGCCGGCATCTTTACCACGCCATTGAACCCCGACGTGACGTGCAGAGTGCAAACAAATGAAAACCTATGTGGCGGGGGTGCAAAACCCCCTCAGAGTGCGGATTGACGCCGCAGAGCACCATGAAAACGGTCTAGTTCGGACGGGCTGCGCGAAGAAGCACATAGGCGTCAGCGCGTTCGGAGAATTGCCCACACCTACAAACTCAGAATAGGAAGGCCATGAAGATCACACCAGGGTGCCAACGTTTGCGATGCATGGCCTCGCTGTGATGGCCATCAAGCCGGCATCTTGGGCGGCCAGTTGTGCGTTTCTGTCTGGCAGTGCTCGCACCACGCATACAGCGCGTCGTACATCACGAGCCCGTGTTCCAGCATCGCCAGATCATCGGTAAATACCTGCGACAGGCCCAGCGAGATCGCGTAAAGGCCGCTCGACTGTGGCGTGAGGTCCAGACGCGACGTGTCCGCACCGCGCACGATGCGGGCGAGGTGCTGCAGGGCGGGGTTGCCGTCAAGTTGGTATTTGCTGAGAAACGCATCGAAGCTGCACAGTTCGCCCACGTGCGTGAGTTCCACGCCGGGAATGTCGTACGGGATGGCGCCGGTTTCATTGGCGATGCGCAGCACGTCGCCGGGCGGGACATAGAGAAAATCCGGCGTCTCGTCGATGAAGCGGGCGATCAGCCACGGGCAGGCGATGCGGTCGATCTTAGGGCGTTCACGCGTGATCCATTGCATGGCAAACCTCCATTCACATTAGTGATGCAGCAGCGGATACAGCGCCAGGCCGATCAGCGCAGCACCTGCCACGACCACCGGCTCCTGCAGCTTCTTGAACTTCACCAGCAACAAGACGGTGGCCACGGCCAGCAGCGCCGTTGGCACATCGACGATCGACCGCTTGGCAAGTACGATCACCGCGCCGGTAATGGCGCCGACCGCCGCTGCCGTCACGCCATCGACAAACGCCAGGATGGCGGGCAGCTTGCCGTACTTCTTGAAGTACGGCGCCGGCAGGATAGTGAACAGGTAGCACGGTAGAAACGTGCCGAGCGCGGCCACACACGCGCCGGGCAGGCCCGCCACCAGATAGCCGATAAAGCCGACGGTGATGACCACCGGCCCGGGCGTGATCATCGCCACGGCGACCGCGTCGACGAACTGCTTCTCGTTGAGCCAGTGGTGCTCCGTGACCACGCCGCCATACAGGAACGGCACGATGGCCAGCCCAGAGCCGAACACAAACGCACCGGCCTTGGCGAAGAACAGACCAATCTGCGTGAGCAGCGGCCAATCGACCGAACTGAGGATGCCGCCGGCGGCGGAGATTGGCGCGGCAGCCACGGCGTTCAACTTGCCCTGGCGGAACCACTTGGGCGGTGCGCGCCAGAACCACACGAGCACGCCTGCCGCCAAAAACAGCCACGCCACCTCTGATTCCGTGATGACTGTCACGGCGGCTAGCACGAGGTAGACGGCCCACAGCAGTTTGTCTTTGCCGACACTCTTGGTCGTGAGTTTGTGGGCACTGATGGCGATGATGCCGATCACCGCCGCGCCCACGCCGTAGAACACCGACTGCATCCACGTCAGACCGCCAAAGCGCACATAGGCCCAGCCGAGCGCCACCACCATCAGAAAGGACGGCAGCACGAAGGCGATGCCGATGAGCGTCGCGCCCACGATGCGGTAGTGCACGTAGCCGAGGTAGATCGCCAATTGCGCGGCCAACGGCCCGGGCGCCAGTTGCGCCAGCGCGAGGCCTTCTTTGTAGTCGGCCTCGGAAATCCACTGCTTGGTTTCGACCAGGTCGCGCCGCATGTAGCCGGCCAGCGCGACGGGGCCACCGAAACCGAGCGCGCCGAGGCGCAGGAAGTACAACACCAGTTGCCGTAGCGTATAAGCCGGGCGTTCTTGAGGAGCGTTCATCGGAGCACCTGTGGATCGGGTTGGATGTCAGCGTTTGCGGCTGCCGGAGAAATGCGCATACAAGGAATCGAGCACCGCGCCGATTTCCGCCAGCAGTGCATCGTCATCGGCCAGGCGCTTGCGGGCGCCCGCCAGAATGGCTTCGAAGCCGCCGGCCTCCGGCGTAGTCGATCCGCCCACGTCCAGCGCATGCACCATGGCGCCGAGCCGGGCGAGCCCAGGGTCGTCGTCCAGCCCGAAGCTGGCGAGCAGCACTTCAAAAGAGACGCGCTCGCCGACGTGCGTGAAGGCGGCGCCATCAAAATCAAAGCCCAGGGCATCGGGTGGGCAATCGGCCGGGTGTTCCAGCCAGAGAAAGCGCGCATGCGGATCAATGCATCGCTGGATCAACCACGCACTGGTGACGCGATCCACCCACAGATGACGCCGCGTCGCCCAGAGGCGCCCTTGGTACTGGGCAGGGTCTCGGCGCGGAATGCCGCCCGCGGCGGCGCGCGGTTCCCCCGGTGACTGCACGGCCTCCACCGCCGCTGCAAAGTCGCGCCACTGTGCGTCGGCACGCACGGCGGCTTCATTGGGGAAGAAATCGATCTTGCGGATGGCCTCGTAGGCGCGGGCATGGCGGCGGTGCACGCGGTTGCGTTCCGCCGCCGGCAGATCGTGCAGCGTCTTTCGGCTTTCCGACAGCGTGGCCAGCCACGCGGTGTAGTCCGGCGTGCGATCGAACAGGGCGCGGTAGGCGGCGTTCTCGGCGGCCTCCAGCGCCTGCACGCTCAGTACCCATGCCTGGCCGCCTTCCTGCAGCGCTTCGTCGGCCAACTGGCGCAGTTGCGCGGCGGGCTCGACATGGGCGGGCAGCAGGTAAGCGCCGTCGCGCAGGGCAGCACAACCGAGCGCCTTGATCGCGCGCCAGATGCGCATGCGGGCCGTGGCGCTGGTGGTGGGCAGGCTGACGATGAGCAGCAGCCAGGAATCTGAAGTGAGCGTCATGACGGCAGGATAGGCGTGGCGTCATAACTGCTGCAAGGATGTAGCGATCGCTACGAAATGATGTGCCTTGAAAGGCCGCGTCAGTCTGAATCTGGGGTCCCGGGGTCCATCGCTCCGACGCCTGAAAGTGCATTTCACATTGCGGGATCTGGCGGAGATTTCTCTCGTGTCCGCGTTCCGTTTCCTGAAAAAACGTTTCGCATCGCAAAATTTGTCGCCTATCTCCTTGATAAATAAAGAAAAACTAAGTCTTATGTCTTATATAAGACCATGTCGCGCTGCATCAAAGCCGCCCTACAATAAATCCACGCTGCTCGCTTCGAATCCCGTAGCTGCACACGCAACCGATTCTTCTCAAACGCGGTTTATTTCTAGGAAATTGACATGGCCCAGTATCAAGACGACATCAAGGCAGTGGCTGCCTTGAAAGAGACCCACGGCAGCGCATGGAATGCCATCAACCCTGAGTACGCTGCCCGCATGCGTGCGCAGAACAAGTTCAAGACGGGTCTGGACATTGCCAAGTACACCGCCAAGATCATGCGCGCCGACATGGCTGCCTACGATGCGGATCCGGCCAAGTACACGCAGTCGCTGGGTTGCTGGCACGGTTTCATCGGCCAGCAGAAGATGATTTCCATCAAGAAGCACTTCAAGAGTACCGAGCGCCGCTACCTGTACCTGTCGGGCTGGATGGTCGCTGCGCTGCGCTCGGAGTTCGGCCCGCTGCCGGACCAGTCGATGCATGAGAAGACTTCGGTTAGCGCGCTGATCCGCGAGCTGTACACCTTCCTGCGCCAAGCGGATGCCCGTGAACTGGGCGGCCTGTTCCGCGAGTTGGACGCCGCCAAGGACGCTGCCGCCAAGGCCGCCATCCAAGAGAAGATCGACAACCACGTGACGCACGTCGTGCCCATCATTGCCGACATCGACGCCGGTTTCGGCAACGCTGAAGCCACGTACCTGCTGGCCAAGCAGTTCATCGAAGCGGGTGCATGCTGCATCCAGATCGAAAACCAGGTGTCGGACGAGAAGCAGTGCGGCCACCAGGACGGCAAGGTCACCGTGCCGCATGAAGACTTCCTGGCCAAGATCCGCGCGATTCGCTACGCGTTCCTGGAGCTGGGTGTGGACGACGGCATCATCGTGGCGCGTACTGATTCGCTGGGCGCTGGCCTGACCAAGCAGATCGCCGTGACCAACACGCCGGGCGACCTTGGCGATCAGTACAACTCGTTCCTCGATTGCGAAGAGCTGTCGGCTGACCAACTGGGCAACGGTGACGTGGTCATCAAGCGCGACGGCAAGCTGCTGCGTCCGAAGCGCCTGCCGAGCAACCTGTTCCAGTTCCGTGCCGGCACGGGCGAAGCACGCTGCGTGCTGGATTGCATCACCTCGCTGCAGAACGGCGCCGATCTGCTGTGGATCGAAACCGAGAAGCCGCACATCGCGCAGATCGGCGGCATGGTGAGCGAAATCCGCAAGGTCATCCCGAACGCCAAGCTGGTGTACAACAACAGCCCGTCGTTCAACTGGACGCTGAATTTCCGTCAGCAGGTGTATGACGCCATGAAGGAAGCCGGCAAGGATGTGTCCGCCTACGAGCGCGCCGCGCTGATGAGCACGGAATACGACGACACCGAACTGGCGAAACTGGCTGACGAGAAGATCCGCACGTTCCAGGCCGATGCATCGCGTGAAGCCGGCATCTTCCACCACCTGATCACGCTGCCGACGTACCACACCGCCGCGCTGTTCGACCGACAACCTGGCCAAGGAATACTTCGGTGACCAAGGCATGCTGGGCTACGTGGCTGGCGTGCAGCGCAAGGAGATCCGTCAGGGCATCGCCTGCGTGAAGCACCAGAACATGTCGGGCTCGGACATCGGCGACGACCACAAGGAATACTTCAGCGGTGAAGCCGCGCTGAAGGCTGCGGGTAAGGACAACACGATGAATCAGTTCCACTGATCCTCGTCACGCCGCAAGCAAAACGCCAACCTTCGGGTTGGCGTTTTCTTTTTGTCATTCCGCGGAATCCCGCACAATGCTCGGCATCTCAATGCGGAGACCGACCCGTGGGCATCAACTTTGACTTGACGGACTTGCAGGCGTTTCGGGCGGTGGTGGAGCTGGGAAACTTCCGCAAAGCCGCCGAGGCGATCAGCATTTCCCAACCTGCGTTAAGCCGGCGGATCGACAAGCTCGAAGACGCGCTGGGCGTGGCGCTGTTCGAGCGCACCACACGCAGCGTCACGCTCACCACGGTCGGCCGCGTGTTTGCCCGCAGCGCGGAACAGCTGCTGGACGATCTCGACGTCGCGCTGCTCGGCATCCGCGACGTGGCTTCGAGCCGCCTGGGCCACGTGACCATCGCCTGTGTGCCTTCGGTGGCCTACTACTTTTTGCCGAGCCTCATTGCGAGCTATCACCAGCGGTTTCCGCGCATCCGCGTGAAGCTGATCGATTCCAGTGCGAACGAGGTGCTGGGTGCCGTCATCAGCGGCGAGGCGGACTTTGGTGTGAGCTTTATGGGCAGCCAGGAGCCCGAGATCGAGTTCAGAATGCTGCTACAGGAGCGCTTTGTGGCGGCTTGCCGCCGCGACCATCCGCTCGCAGGCAAGAAACGCGTGACCTGGAGCGAGCTGTACGAGCACGACTACGTGTCGGTAGACAAGACGTCCGGCAACCGTCTGTTGCTCGATCAGGCGCTATCGGCCGTGGCGCCGCGCGCGCCCAGCGTTTGCGAGACGCGGCACGTCACCACCATGCTGGGTTTGGTCGAGGCGGGGTTGGGCGTTGCCGCCGTGCCATCCATGGCTATGCCCGCGCATGACCACCCCGTGCTGACGAGTGTGCCGCTGGTTGAACCGGTGGTGAAGCGCCGTGTGGGAATCGTGAAGCGGCGCGGCCGCGCACTCACGCCGGCAGCCGAGGCGTTTCACAGGATGGTCATCGAAGCGAAGCGCAGTGCGGTGACGAAAAGTCGGGCATAACGCGGGCCTGCTGGTTACGCAGGCGCTGTTTCAATGTGCGGGTACGGAATCGAGCCCCGTCGCTTTCACGTCGGCCTGCACGCCGGGAGAGGCGAGATAGTCGAGCAGGGCCTTGGCTTCTTTCGGATGCTGCGCGCCGACAGGAATGCCCGCCGCAAAGCGCGTAACGGATTGCAGCGACTCGGGGATCTTTCCAACGAAGGTCACACCCTCCACCGGCAGCAGTTCGCTCACCTGCTGGAAGCCGATTTCGTACTCGCCGTTCGCCACCACGGAGCCCACGGGAATGCGCGGGATCATCTTGGCCTTCGACTGGACCTGCTCTTCGATACCGAGCTTCTTGAACAGCTCCCGCTCGATATAGACGCCGCTCGCGCTGTCTGAGTACGCAATCGACTTGGCGTGGAGCAGCACTTGCTTGAGGCTTTCCGCCGAGCTGATGTCGGGCTTCGCTGCGCCAGCGCGCACCACCATGCCGATGCGGGAGTCGGCCAGTTCAACGCGCGAATCCGGGATCACCTTGCCTTGCTTGATCAGATCGTCAAGCGCGTAACCGACCATGATCACGGCATCCGCAGGTTCGCCACGCGCGAGCCGGTTCGGAATCGCCTCGGGCGATTTGCCCATCGACGGGCCCAGCGCGGTGTTCAGCGTGTTGCCCGACTGGGCCGCGAACTTGGGCCCGAGCAGCTTGTAGGCCGCGGTGAAGCCGCCCGAACTCATGACATGCAGTTCGGCCGCCTGAACGTTTGCCGTTGCAGCGGCAGTTGCAACGAGCGCCACCGCGCAGAGTTTCTGAAACAGGTTCTTCATTGTCATTGTTGTGGTCATGCAGGAACGTAGGGGTTGTGCATCAATGCGCCGGGTTGAGTACCACTGCGCGACGGCGATAGAGCGTGAACGTTGCAACGAGCGCACACACGGCGGCGAAGCTCATCCAGTAGCCCGGCGCCGCCTTGTCGCCGGTCAGGTGGATGGCCGCTGTTGAGATGGCGGGCGTGAAGCCACCAAAGACCGCCGTTGCCAAACTATAGGCGAGCGAAAAGCCTGCAACACGCACTTGCACTGGCATCACTTCCGTCAGCGCGACGACCATCGCGCCGTTATAGAGGCCATACAGGAACGAGAGCCAGAGCAGCACGAGCAGCATGTTGATGAAGCTTGGTGCATTTGCGAGCAGCGACAGCGCCGGATAGGCGGTGGCGATGGTGAGCACCGTCATGGCGACGAGGAGCGGCCGGCGGCCGATCTTGTCGGAGAGCGCACCACCGATCGGCAGCCACACGAAGTTCGACACGCCAACGCATAAGGTCACGAGCAAGCTGTCGGCGGTGCTCAGATGCAGGACCGTCTTGCCGAACGTCGGCGCGTAGACCGTAATGAGGTAGAAGCTCGTGGTGGTCATCGCAACCAGCATCATGCCGGCGATGACAATGGCCCAGTTCTGCACCAGCGTACGGAACACCTCTTTCATGCTGGGGCGATGCCGGCGCGCCTTGAACTCCTGCGTCTCTTCCAGATTGCGGCGCAGCAGGAAGATGAACGGCACGATCATGCAGCCGACAAAGAACGGTACGCGCCAGCCCCACGCGGCGATGGCCGATGCGCTCAGCCAGTGGTTCAGCATGAAGCCCAGGCCAGCCGCTACCACAATGGCCACCTGCTGGCTGGCGGACTGCCAACTCGTGAAAAAGCCTTTGCGGCCGGGCGTGGCAATCTCGGCCAGATAGACCGACACGCCGCCCAACTCCGCGCCCGCCGAAAAGCCCTGCAGCAGACGCCCCAACAACACGAGCGCCGGTGCCAGAAGCCCGATCGTGGCGTAACCCGGGACGAACGCAATCAGGACGGTGCCGCTTGCCATGATGGAGAGCGTGACGATGAGGCCTTTTCGACGGCCAACGTCGTCAATATAGGCGCCAAGCACGATGGCGCCCAACGGCCGCATCAGAAAGCCCGCGCCAAAGACGGCAAACGTCATCATCAACGAGGCGAATTCGCTGTCGGCAGGGAAAAAGACGTTGGCGATTTGCGTGGCGTAGAAGCCGAACAGGAAGAAATCGAACTGCTCCAGGAAATTCCCGGCGGTCACGCGGAATACCGCGGCGGCCTTTGCGTGCCCGTTCGAAAGGCTGGGCGAAGGGTGCATCAAGGTGTCTCCTGAAAGCCAAAGAAAAAATACGCCGTGGTGCCGGCGTTTATGGTTTTGGCAATGTTCGCGGGGAGACCGGCAAACGAGAAGTGCAAGTTTTGGAAGGATTGATGTTCTGTGGTTATCAATCTGGCCGCGCGCTCGGAAACAAGCTGGCCTGCACGTGCACAGCGCCTCTTGTGGCGGCTGATTCTCATTTGAGATCGGATCAATCAGCCACCTCCAGCCCAAGCCTCTCCACTGTTGTCCTGATTCGTACCCCGTTGACGGCAGGCGCACGCGTTGCACCGCACTTGTTGACTTGCCACAAGCCCCTTGTGTCCACATTGGCGAAGATGAACGCGTCAGAAGTGCTGGCTTCCGATCCTTGTCGGAGGGACCGGTGCCGCATGAGTGGCATGCATCCCGAGATATTCCGCGTGACGAAGCTATTGGGCAGGATCGTCGCTGACATGTCCGCCGATGATCCTGATGCCGTCATCCTATGGCTGCATTGCGCGCAAGAAGACGAGCTGTTCCATGTGCTGGGAGCGGAGGCTTGATCATCATGGCAAACCTGCTGGCGTTGTTCGGAACAGTCTTCTTGCTCAATGTGATGCCGGCCTTTGCGCCGCCAACGTGGATGGTGATGTCGTGGATCGGCTTCTCGCAACCCGATGCCGACCCGGTGCTGCTGGCAGGCGTTGCCGCGTGTGCAGCGACGGTCGGCCGCCTGGTGCTGGCGCGGCTGTCTTGCTCGCTCGTGCGCAACCGCTGGATGCGCGAGGCCGATCGCCAGAACATTGATGTGGTGCGCGCCTGGCTGGAAGACCGCAAGGGTATGACGGTCGGGCTGATGCTCGCGTACGCATTCAGCCCGTTCCCGTCCAACTACATCTTCATCGCATACGGCTTGACGGGGATGCGGCTATGGTTGATCGGGCTGCCGTTCTTCATCGGCCGCTGGATGAGCTACCTGACCTGGACGCATATTGCTCAGCTCGGTGCCCGCTATCTGGATGAGGAGACCCGGTTCGACGGCGCGTATATGGGTGTGTACTTTGTCGTGTCCCAGGTCGTGTTTCTGGCGATCGTGTACGGCTTCGCCAAAGTGGATTGGCGCCACCTCTTGCAGGCGAGGCGCCTAAGGTGGCGGCGCCAGGAGCCAGTCGCCTCATCTTCGCAAGACGCCCGGACCAAGGCAGAGCGCTGATCTGACGCTGCTGAGCATCGCATTACGTGGTACGACGACGCCTCCGCATCGATTGATCGAGATCAGCGTGCGCCATCGCACATGGAGTACGTTGGCCGTATCCACCGATTCGTGAAGGGTATAGAGATGACGCAGCACATTGTTTTGGCCACGGATGGCTCCGCTTACTCAGACGCGGCCGCCCGCTGCATAGCAGGCCGCAACCTGCTGGTGCAGGACATCACCGTACACGTGCTTCATTGCACGCCCGAGGTCAGTGGAGAGGTGAGGAGCTTTCTCGGGCAGGCCGACCTCGCCGCTTGGCATCAGGAGGAGAGCGACAAGGCCATGGCCTCTGCCGTTGCGATCCTGCGCGACGCGGGCATCCCCTTTGAAACGCATGGATTGGTCGGGTTCGCCCCGGAACGCATTGTTCAATACAGCCGGTCGGTTCAGGCCGCTGCGATTGTCATGGGTTCACACGGGCGTGGCGCGTTCGTCGACGCCGTGCTGGGGTCCGTGGCGAATCGCGTTGTCGCCCGGGCGGAATGTCCGGTCATTCTGGTGAAAGCATCCGGTCTGGTCGGGTAAGGTACATAGGCAGCCAGCGGTCCTTGGCAGGTGCGGCCCTACGGGTTAAGAGGGCACGCGTGGTGCGTCTGAACCGGATACGGCAGTTGTGGCCCTGGCAAGCAGGGCGCGTTGAATGCCGTGTCGTACAAGAACGCGTCATCCGCGATCGCGTTGATCGCGGTCAATTCCCATCTCTGCACCACGCCAATACTGAAGACGTAGCTTGCTTGGCTTGTCCAATATCTTTGGCGGGAGGTGGAAATGGAGAATCACCAACATGGGCAGCAACGTGACGAGGCTGCGCCGGCCATCGCGCGATCAAAGCTTGTACTGATCGGTTTTCTGTTGGTTGTTGCGTACTTCCTGTGGACCGAGCATCAGGCGCACGTCATCCAGTTCCTACCGTTTCTGCTGCTGGCGGCATGTCCGCTGATGCATGTATTCATGCATGGCGGTCACGGTCATGGACATCATGGTCACCCCTCGGCCAAGGCTGACGGTGCCGACGCCAAGGGAGACCAGTGATGCAACACGACAGCACATATGGGTACGGCCTGTGGTCCCTCGTGTTCATCAACTCCGCCGTCTTCATCATCTTCGCCTTCAGCTTTACGAAGCCGCAAACGCAGCGGGATTGGCGCTCGTTCGGCGCGTTCTCGGCATTCATCGTCGCGTTGTTCACGGAGATGTACGGGATACCGCTGACGATCTATCTGCTGTATCCGTGGTTGACGGCGAAATTTCCTGGCGTCGACTTTCTTTCGCATGACTCGGGGCATCTGCTGGAAGTCATGTTTGGCTGGCGGGCCAATCCGCATTTCGGCTTCTTTCACATCGTGAGCAACGTGCTGATCTTTGGCGGCTTCATCCTGCTCGCCACGGCGTGGCGCGTGCTCTACGTTGCCCAAAGCGCCCACCGATTGGCGACCACGGGGATCTACGCCCGCTTGCGGCACCCGCAGTATGTGGCGTTCATCCTCATCATGGCCGGCTTTCTCTTCCAGTGGCCGACACTGCTGACACTGGCCATGTTCCCGATT
The DNA here is from genome assembly GCF_051904805.1 of Ralstonia sp. 25C. Taxonomy (NCBI): domain Bacteria; kingdom Pseudomonadati; phylum Pseudomonadota; class Betaproteobacteria; order Burkholderiales; family Burkholderiaceae; genus Ralstonia; species Ralstonia sp. 25C. The sequence continues at coordinate 2,883,559 of NZ_CP196737.1, forward strand.
CTCGTTTGGATGTATGTGCGCTTGGCAAAGGCTGAGGAAGCCGAAGCGCAGGCTGAGTTCGGGCAGGAATATGAAGCCTATCGGGACCGGACACCCGCATTCTTTCCCCGCCTTGGCGAAGTTGTCCACCACGACAAGGTGCATCGGAAGCTCTGACGTACGGAATCAGGAGGCTGCCATGAAGCCGTTCAAAACCGGTGCCACGTTCGCCCTCACGGTCATGCTGTTCTACGCCTTGTGCGCGATGGTCTGGTATGCATTTCCGGAGCCGTTCATGCGCTTCATGATGGCGCTGTTCCATGGCATCGATTTCCATGCGCTGCAGAGCGGGAAGGCAACACTCGGGGGCACGGTGTATGCAGATGTCGTCCTCGGTGTCTGGGCCTTTTTTGCGGCGACATTCTTTGCCTGGCTGAGCGCAAAGCTTCCGCCGGCGATTTGAATCGGTGGGCTCAGTGGGCTCAGCGGGGCAGTGTGAACACTGCCCCACGTGGGACTAGATACGCAGCCGGCGCAGACGCAGCGCGTTGGATACCACCGACACCGAACTCAGGCTCATCGCAAGCGCCGCGATCATAGGCGACAGCAGCAAACCGGTCGTGCTGTAGAGAACCCCGGCGGCGAGCGGCACACCCAGGGCGTTGTAGACGAACGCAAAGCCAAGGTTTTGCTTCATGTTGGTGATCGTCGCCTCGGACAGGTTCCGTGCGCGCGCGATGCCGCGCAGGTCGCCCTTCACGAGCGTGACTTGCGCACTGTTCATGGCGACATCCGTGCCCGTGCCCATGGCGACACCGACATCGGCCTTCGCCAACGCGGGCGCATCGTTGATCCCGTCCCCGGCCATGGCGACTGTTCGGCCTTCGCTTTGAAGCTTCGTCACAAGTTCCAATTTATCGGCGGGCCTGACTTCCCCGTGAAACTCGGCGATGCCCAGCGACTGAGCGACCGCCCTTGCCGTTACCGTGCCGTCGCCGGTGGCCATCACCACACGAATGCCCCCGTCCTTCAATTGCGCCAACGCTTCGGCCGTTGTCGGTTTGACTGGATCGGACACGGCCAGCAAACCGGCAAGCGTGCCGTCTGCGGCCAGGTACATGACGCTCGCGCCACGGGCTCGCAGTTCATCTGCGGCCTGGGCCAGTGGGGCGGCATCGATGCGCTCTTGCTCCATCAACACCGTGTTGCCCAGCGCCAGCTTCTTGCCGGCGACAGCGCCGCGTACGCCAATGCCGCTGCTGGATTCAAAGTCCTCTGCCTTCTGCAGAGACAGTCCGCGCCCTCTGGCGGCCGCCACAATGGCCGCAGCCAATGGGTGTTCGCTGCCTTGATCCAGACTGGCCGCTAAGCGAAGCACCTCTAGGTCATCGAAACCGTTGGCGCCCACACTGCGTTCAAAGGCGGGCTTGCCTTCGGTGAGTGTTCCCGTCTTGTCGACAACAAGGGTGTCGACCTTGCGCAGGTTCTCGATGGCAGCCGCATCGCGAAACAAGATGCCGTTGGATGCACCCTTGCCGCTGGCCACCATGATGGACATCGGTGTGGCAAGGCCCAACGCACATGGACACGCGATGATCAGCACGGCGACCGCGTTGATCAGCCCATATACCCAGCTTGGCTGCGGCCCAAGGAATCCCCAGGTGAAGAAGGTCAGCACAGCAACGGCCACCACAGCCACAACGAAACCGCCCGCAACCTTGTCCGCCATACGCTGCATGGGCGCTTTGGAGCGCTGCGCTTGGGCAACCATCTGGACGATCTGCGAGAGAACGGTTTGAGAACCCACTTTCTCCGATTCGATGATCAAGCTGCCTGCGGTGTTCATCGTCGCGCCAATCACGCGGTCGCCCACCCGCTTGGTCACGGGGATCGGCTCGCCGGTAATCATGGATTCATCCAGCGAGCTTGTGCCTTCGACCACGATACCGTCGGTGGGCACCTTCTCGCCGGGGCGCACGCGCAGCCGGTCGCCAACGTGCACGTGGCTTAGCGGTACATCCGCTTCGGTGCCGTCGGCGTTGACGCGCCGGGCTGTCTTGGGGGCGAGGCCAAGCAGCGATTTGATTGCGGCCGACGTTTGCGACCGCGCCTTCAGCTCCAGCAGTTGGCCCACCAGCGTGAGGGAAATGATGACCGCTGCCGCTTCAAAGTAGACGCCGATCCGGCCGTGCTCCGCGAACGTCTGAGGAAACAGCCCTGGCGCGACGGTTGCGATCACGCTGTAGAGATACGCGGCGCCTGTGCCCAGTCCGATCAGCGTCCACATGTTCGGGCTGCGATGCAGGAACGATTGAGCGCACCGCTGGAAGAACGGATAACCCGCCCACAGCACCACGGGCGTCGACAGGGCCAGCTCGACCCAGCTTTGCTGCGAAGCGTCCATCCAGCCGTATCGGTGTCCGAACATCGCCAGGATGAACGCCGCAACGGTGAGCGGCAGCGTCCACCAAAAGCGCCGCTGGAAGTCGTTCAGTTCCGGGTTCTCTTCTTCGTCCAACTCCGGAATGACAGGCTCCAGCGTCATGCCGCAGATCGGGCAGTTGCCTGGGTGGTCCTGGCGGATTTCCGGATGCATCGGGCACGTGTAAATGGTCCCTGCTTGGGACTCCGCCAGGGCGGACGCACCACGGTCTTTGTCGATATGTCCTACCGGGCCCGTTGCGGTCCGGCCGTGTTCATGTGTTGCACCGTGCCCGTCAAGACGATGGCCGGCGTGCTGATCATGCGAGTGCGTGTGATCGTGTTCGGCTGCGTGGATATGGCGGTGCTCTTCCATGGATATCGCTCCTATTGGTTTCGCCTACTGCCGAATGCCTTGCTTAGGGAAGCATCGTGTTTTTCTCCTGCCTAAAAAACGATAAACCCTCCCATGCAGGGAGGGTCAATGGTGGCCGTTGTGCGAAGACTGTACTGCGCGGCTATCCGTGCTACTTCGACATCATGCCGCCCATTCCGCTGCTCATACTCATGCCTTGGCCACCCATCATCATCCGCATCATGGCCATGTTTTGTTCCATCAAGTGTGACGGGCGCCAAAGCTCCACACTGCCAATGTAGAAGACAATCGCGATCCCCCATTGATGCACGTCAAGCTGCCTCTTGGCGCACCTGCCTGGACGCCGCGTCAAAGACTCCGCGCTATGCCAGCCTGCTGGCCGCCTCGGCGGAATGCGGTAAGCGAATGGAGAAGCGGGTGCGCCCATCAGCACGCGTCACGGCGATGGTGCCGCCGTGTGCCACAACGATCGCCTTGGTAATCGCCAGTCCGAGACCGGCGCTTTCTGATTCCGGTCGGGCGCGGGATTTGTCGGCTCTAAAGAAGCGCTCAAAGATGAGCGGCAGAAGATGCGGTGCGATCTCGATACCGTCGTTGTCGACCGAAATCGTGACACCCTCGCGGTCGCTGTGGATCGAGACGGCGACGTGTCCGTTGCGCGGCGTATGACGCAGCGCGTTGGAGAGCAGATTGCTCAGTGCCCGTCGCAGCATGAGGCGGTCGCCCGTGACGTGGCCATCCCCGCGCAGTTCCAGCTGGACCCCTTTGTCTTCGGCCAGCGCATCGTAGAACTCAAACAGAGCGCGGACTTCGTCGGCGATGTGAATGTCCTCGGCGCTTGGCAGCGTCAGGCTGTGCTCCATCTTGGCGAGGTAGAGCATGTCCGACACCATGCGCGCGAGACGCTGGAGTTCCTCCGCGTTGGAGGTCAGCACATCGTGGTATTTCGTCGCATCTCGGGGTTGGGAAAGCACAACCTCTGTTTGCGTGAGCAAGTTCGTGATCGGCGTTCGCAGCTCGTGGGCGATGTCGGTCGAGAAGTCGGACAGCCGACGGAAATCATGCTGTAGCCGCTCCAGCATGGCGTTCAAGGTCACGGCAAGGTCCGCAACCTCTTCGGGGACGGTTTCAACGGGCATACGCTCGTCGAGCTTGTCGGCGGTCACTGTCCGGGCCCGCGAAGCCATGGTGCGCAACGGCGCCAAGCCGCGACGCGCGGCCCACCATCCGAACAGGCCCGTGGCCAGCGCGGCGACAGCGATATAAAACGCCAGTGTGCCTCTGAACGTGTGAAGGAAGTGGGCATGGATGTCCGTGTTGATGCCCAGCAAGACATCGAGGGCGCCAGCGGAGCCGTCGCGCAGGGGGATGGTCGCGTGCATGCCCCGGTACTGTTGCCCACCTTGCTCCCAGACGAGTGCATCGCGCTTTTTCGGCACCCGCGCCAACGTCTGTGCCGCGATCTCGAAGTCGAAATCCTGGGTCGCATACAGCGGTTGGCGATCCGGCCCTTGAATGCGTGCCACCAGATCGGTGCGATGTTGCAGCGCTTCACGGATGCGCTCTGGCACCTGTTGGGGCGGACCCGATTCGACAATCTTCGCAATCACGCTGACGTTCTCACGCAGTGCGGTGTAGTCCTCGACCGCGAAATGGTTGTCCATGGCCAGCGCAATCACGATGCCGAGGCCAAGCAAGACGGTGGCCGAGCACAGCGCGAAGTACGCGGTCAGCCGCGTGGTCAGGGAGAACTGGCCCCGAAGCGGTCTCATCAGGCCGCCTCCTCGGGATCTTCAAGCACGTAGCCCATGCCGCGTACGGTATGGATCAGCTTCGGCTCAAAGTTGTCATCGATCTTCGCGCGCAGCCGGCGGATGGCGACGTCGATGACGTTGGTGTCGCTGTCGAAGTTCATGTCCCAGACCTGGGAGGCGATCAGCGAGCGTGGCAAGACCTCGCCACGGCGCCGGGCAAGCAGCTCAAGCAGCGAGAACTCCTTACTCGTGAGCGGAATCTTCTGCCCACCACGCGAGGCCCGTCGACGTGTCAGGTCCAAGACAAGATCAGCAACCTGGATGCGGTCGGCCGAGACTGCGCCTGTCCCTCGGCGCAGCAGCGTGCGTACGCGCGCCAGTAATTCGGCAAAGGCGAACGGCTTGACGAGATAGTCGTCGGCGCCCATCTCAAGCCCCTTGACCCGATCGGCCACGCTGTCGCGCGCCGTCAGGAACAGCACGGGCACGGCCTGTTCGGCAGCCCGCAAGGACTGGACGATCTGCCAACCGTCCACGTCGGGCAGCATCACATCCAACACCAGCAGGTCGTAATCGCCTGTCATGGCCAAGTGCCGCCCGTCGATGCCGTTGCGGGCCAGGTTGACCACGAAGCCGGCCTCGGTCAGACCTTGCTGCAGGTACTCTCCGGTTTTGGGTTCGTCCTCGACGACTAGCAGCTTCATATTGGGCGTGGGTCACTTCTTGTGCTTGTAGGTGGCTGTAGAGTACCGCGCGGCAGGGCACATCACGCCAAGATGACCGATTTGTAATGTTTCGGTCAGGTGAAGGTAGCCTGGGGGTGAGTAGCCTGCACGCAGCTTCTGTCCGACATTACGCAAGGAAAACTCGATCATGCGCAGCAATCGTGCATCCGGCATCCTGCTACCGAACCTGCCTCGCCGGCGGTTCGTGCAAGGTTTGGCCGCCGGTGGTGTCATCGCCGGCCTGGGGCTGGGTGGTTTCACTTCATCGTTGGCGGCTTCGGTCGCATCGACTGCGCTGGGTACGGCGCCCGTGCTGCGCGGCACTGAATTCGATCTGGTCATCGACGAAACGCTGGTGAACTTCACCGGCAAGCCGACCATGGCCACGACCATCAACGGCACGCTGCCTGGCCCCACGCTCCGTTGGCGCGAAGGTGACACCGTCACGCTGCGCGTCACGAACCGCCTGCGCGAGCCAACGTCGATCCACTGGCACGGCATCATCCTGCCGTTCGAGATGGACGGCGTGCCCGGCATCAGCTTCCACGGCATTCCACCCGGCGAGACCTTCACCTACCGCTTCAAGGTGCGGCAAAGCGGCAGCTACTGGTACCACTCACACTCGGGTTTTCAGGAAATGACCGGGGTCTATGGCGCACTCATCATCGATGCCGCCGGCGGCGACCCGATCCGCTCCGATCGCGACTACAGCGTCTTGCTGTCCGACTGGACGGATGAGGACCCCATGCGGATCCTCTCCAAGCTCAAGACACAGGGCAATTACTACAACTACCACCAGCCCACGGTGGTGGATTTCTTCCGCGACGTCTCCAACGACGGTTGGAAGGCCGCCATGGACAAGCGGGCGATGTGGAACCAGATGCGCATGAGCCCGACCGATCTGGCCGACCTTTCCAGCGCGACGCTGACCTACCTCACCAACGGCGTCACCCCCGCCGGCAACTGGACGGGCCTGTTCTCGCCGGGTGAGACGGTGCGATTGCGCTTCGTCAACGGCTCAGGCAACACGTTCTACGACGTGCGCATCCCGGGGCTGAAGCTCAAGGTGGTGCAGGTCGACGGGCAGAACATCGAGCCGGTGACGGTGGACGAATTCCGCTTCGGCCCCGGCGAGACCTGCGATGTACTGGTCTCGCCCAAGGACGACGCCTATACGATCTTCTCGCAGTCGATGGACCGTACCGGCTATGCGCGAGGCACGCTGGCGGTCCGCCAAGGCCTGCAGGCGGCCGTGCCGGCGCTCGACAAGGTGGAATGGTTGTCCATGTCCGACATGATGGGGGACATGGGTGGCATGGGCCATGGTGGTATGTCAGGCATGGCCCATAGCGCGATGTCCGGTATGGATCATGGGGACATGCAGATGATGGACGATGGTGGCATGACCATGATGGATGCCGGTGGCATGCAGACGATGGACCACAGCCAGCATGGGCAAGCCGGTGGCGCTACGGACAGCCTGAAGGTGCCGAGCAAGAAAGCGCGACACGCCCGCACGGAATATGGCCCCAGCACCGATATGCATGTCAACATGGCGCGCACCAACCTGGATGACCCGGGCGTTGGCCTGCGCAACAACGGGCGCCGCGTCCTGGTGCTCGCCGACATGCATACGATCGGTGGACCGATGGACAAGCGCGGCCCCGAGCGCGAAGTGGAACTGCACCTGACCGGCAATATGGAGCGCTACACGTGGTCGTTCGACGGCGTGGAGTTCGGCAAATCGTCACCGGTCCACTTCCGGTATGGGGAGCGGCTACGCGTCATCCTCCATAACGACACGATGATGACGCACCCCATGCACCTGCACGGCATGTGGAGCGAACTGGAAATGCCGGACGGCACGTTCCTCGCGCGCCGGCACACCTTCCCTGTCCAGCCTGCTCAGCGGATCAGCTTCCTGGTCACGGCGGACGCGCTCGGCCGCTGGGCCTGGCACTGCCACCTGATGCTGCACATGGACGCAGGTATGTTCCGCGAAGTGGTGGTGACCTGATGCTCGACTTTCACAACCGATCGATCATGCGCAAGCACGTAAGGACACTAGTGACGGTGGCGCTGGCTGTTGCCGGCATTGGCGTCGCCTCGGCTCAGGAAATCCAGTTGATGGACGGAGGGACCGTGCCAGCGCCCCAATCCGAGCAACAGGGTATGGGCCATGCAATGCAAGGGATGGACCACAGCGCGATGCCGGGCATGGACCACGGCTCGATGCAAGGAATGGATCACGGTGCCATGCCGGCTATGGACCATGGCAGCATGAACATGCAGGGCGGTTCCGCGCCTGCCGATGCGCGCGATCCCGATGCCTACTCGGGTGGATACCAACTCGGCTCCGGCAAATATGCGCTGGGCGACCCCCGACACATGATGATGATGGCGGACGAACACAACTTCGGATCGGTGTTGGTAGACCGGCTCGAGTGGGTACACGGCAACGATGCCAATGCAACCGCTTACGAATTGCAGGCGCGGTACGGCAGCGTGTACAACAAGGCCGTCCTCAAAGCCGAGGGCGATGTATCGAAAGGGCGGTTTGAAGAAGCGCGCACCGAACTGCTATGGAGTCATGCCGTGGCGACGTTCTGGGATACGCAACTCGGTATCCGCAATGACGCAGGCTTTGGCCGACCCGCGCGCAACTGGGCGGCGTTCGGCGTGCAAGGCTTGGCCCCGTACTGGTTCGAGGTCGAGGCCACGGCCTATGTGGGCAATAGCGGTCGCACCGCGTTGCGGCTGTCCGGCGAGTACGAGCTGCTGCTAACGCAGCGTCTGATCCTGCAACCACGCATTGAAGCCAATTTCTATGGCAAGCGTGACCCTGAGCTCGCGATTGGTAGCGGGCTTTCCAACGCGACAGTTGGCGTACGCGTGCGCTACGAGTTCAGTCGCCAGTTTGCCCCGTATATCGGCATCGAACGTAGCCAGGCCTTTGGTAGTACGGCCAACATGATCGAAGCCGCCGGCGGGCGCCGTGGCGATACGCGCCTTGTCGCCGGTGTGCGCCTCTGGTTCTAGGTCCCCCCCAGTCTCCCCAATCCTTCCCAACCTCAAAAGACGCCCTATGTTCACATCTCGTTTTGCTACTAAGGCCATCATCGGCACTTCCCTGGCGCTTCTGGCGTCGGCCGCGCTCGCGCATCCGAAGCTTGTCGCATCGACACCTGCAGATAAGGCCGAGGTGGCGGCGCCCGCCAAGATCGAATTGCATTTTTCTGAAACACTCATGCCGCAATTCTCTGGCGCCAACCTCGTCATGACGGGCATGCCTGGCATGGCCGACCACGCCCCGATGAAGGTGGCCACCAAAGTCTCGGGCGGCGAAGATGGCAAGACCATGGTGATCACGCCCTCGCAGCCGCTGTCGGCAGGCACGTACCGCGTTGACTGGCGTGCCGTGTCGTCGGACACGCACAACGTGAACGGCAACTTCTCGTTCCAGGTGAAGTAAGTCAATGCCTGACGATTGGTTGGTCGTGGCGCTACGGTTTGCGCTCTATCTCGACCTGATGGTTCTGTTTGGCGTGGCGCTCTTTTGTGTCAATGCAGGCATCCACGCCATGCGGCCAGGTGAGGGCACTTCGATCGTCGCGCGGCAGTACATCCAGATCATCGGCATCGCGGCAGTCCTCGGTATCGGACTGTCGTTGGCCAGCATGGTCGTGATGGCCAAAGCGATGACCGGAGCCAGCGAATATGCCGAACTGACGACGCACGTCTTCGGCATGATCATGACGGGCACATCGGTCGGCATGGCATGGATGGTGCGCGTGGCCGTCTTGTTGGCCGCATTTGCGTGCCTCGCCATGCTGCGCAATCGTCCCGCACTGCGTTTCGGTATGGCGTCGGCGTTCGGTGCCGTTGCCTTGGCGACGATCGCCTGGGCGGGCCATGGAGCGATGGACGACGGTACACGTGGTGCACTTCATTTGGTTTCCGACATTGCTCACCTCGTGGCGGCAGGCGCGTGGGTCGGGGCATTGGTTGCGTTCGTCGTGCTTGCCACGAAGGCGCGCGCGTTTTCCTCAGGAGCAGCCGACTTGCTCGGACGGTCGTCGAACGGTTTTGCCCGCGCGGGCACCGTGATCGTCGCCACGTTGGCTGTGACGGGCGTGCTCAACTACGTGTTGATCGTGGGTCCGACAATCGAGGGTTTGGTAACGACGGCCTACGGCCGCCTGTTGCTCGCGAAGCTTGCACTGTTCGTGCTGATGCTCGCGCTGGCGGCCGCCAACCGGTACCGGCTGAGCCCACGCCTTGAGCGAGCGCTGAAAGATGGCGACCCCATTGAAGCGGTGCTGGCCCTGCGCCAGAGTTTGATGACAGAGGCCACGCTCGCTGTGGTGATCCTTGTGTTGGTGGCTTGGCTGGGGGTACTGTCTCCGGCAGGCACCTGACACCCTATTTCTGATGACGCTATGACTACCACCTCGCAAGTGAAACCGTTGTCCTCAACCAGGCGTGCTTTCGCACTTGGGCTGGCGCTCCTGCCCGCCATGGCCTTTGCCCAGAAGGCAGCATCGAAGCCGGTGGTCGAAGTTTGGAAGACACCGACATGCGGTTGCTGCAAAGACTGGCTCACGCATTTGCGGGACAACGGGTTCGACGTTGTGGCGCACGACGTTGAAGACACCGTGGAGGCCAGAAGACAAGCGCAGATGCCTGACCGCTATGCCTCGTGCCACACCGGCATGGTGCAAGGCTATGCCTTGGAAGGCCACGTTCCGGCTCGCGAGATCAAGCGACTGCTGCGTGAGCGGCCGAAAGCGGTCGGCCTAGCGGTGCCGAGCATGCCGCTTGGTGCACCAGGAATGGATGGGCCTGCCTATGGCGGGCGCCGCATGGCTTACAACGTGCTGCTCATCGGAACCGATGGCCAATCGAGCGTGTATCAGGCGTATTAGCCAAGCGCCAAAGATCAGCCATCGCGCCTCTCTAGAGTTGGAGCCCTGTCAAATCCCCAAGCGGCTCACTGTTCGAGACTTCAAACCGCCGCTGTTCCAACGTAGTTCTCGGCCAGTACGGTCAATGCAGCTCGTGAAGTGGTGACGTGCTCCAGCTCGGCGATCTGTAGCTGCTGTTCGAATGGCGATACGCCATCCATCCGATGCATCATGCGGGTCATCCAGTAAGAGAAATGCTCCGCTCGCCAGATACGCCGCAGGGCGGTTTCACTGTATGCCTCCAGCAGATCTGGGCGGCCGGTCAGATAGAACTCCTGCAGGGCAGCAGTCAGGATGCGCACATCCGAGACAGCCAAGTTCAGTCCCTTCGCGCCAGTCGGCGGGACGATATGGGCGGCATCGCCCGTCAGAAACAGACGACCGTGTTGCATCTTCGTCGAGACGAAACTCCGCATTCCAACGATGTTCTTCTGAAAGATTTTCCCTTCAACGACCTGCTGATCCTCCGTGTCCACGCGCGCATGCATTTCTGCCCAGATCCGGTCGTCCGACCATGCATCGACGGAATCCTTAGGGTCGCACTGGAAGTACATGCGCTGCACGGATGGCGAACGGGTACTGACCAACGCGAAGCCACGGTCGTGGTGCGCGTACACCAATTCGTCGGACGAAGGCGGCGCCTCAACGAGAATGCCGAACCAGCCAAACGGGAAGACCTTCTCGTAGTCCCGTCGGAGTTCTGATGGGATTACCGCCCGGGAGACGCCTTGAGAGCCATCACATCCGATGACGAAGTCGCAGTGAACCGTCTGCTCGGTACCGTCGTGCTCGAATCGAATGGTCGGCGTATCGGAATCGATGCCGTGGATGGTTGTTTCCGACACGTTGAAGTACAACGCACCGTTTGCAGCGCAGCGGGCAGCAATCAGGTCTTTAAGCACCTCGTGCTGTGCGTACACGGTGATGGCCTTGCCTGTCAGCTCGCCAAGATCCACCCTGCGCCGCTTGCCCGCAAATGCAAGCTCGAACCCATGATGGACTGCCCCTTCGGCTTTCATTCTTGTGCCTAGCCCAGCTTCGGCCAGCAGATCCACCGTGCCGGGTTCGAGCACGCCTGCGCGAATTGTGGATTCGATCTGCTCGCGGCTGCGGGACTCCAGCACGACGGAGTCGATACCGCGCAAATGAAGCAGGTGAGAGAGCAGCAGACCCGCCGGGCCCGCACCGATGATGCCAACTTGTGTACGCATACTTGTCTCCGATCAAACTTCTGGAGGCGAGTTTGGGTAAGCCAATTGCAATCAGCAACGCGATATTGCGGATATTCAGTATCCGAATTGCAGATAGAGGTGCGGGTCGGCTTCAGCGCTGGGGCAGGATGCAAGCCATGCCGGTACGGAATGACTTTTCGCCAAATTGGCAATATGAGATTGCGGTGTGTTGTCGTGACAATCCCAAGGTGCCTGCTATCGAATACGGCGGCTCCCAGTCAGTGCGCGCAGATGCACTGACTCATTCAACCCAAAGGAGATTGCGGCGTATGAAGCCGTCGTTCAGCGTCGAAGACTATCGGCGTGCTGCCCAGCGGTATTTGCCTCGTATGGTCTTCGATTACATCGAAGGCGGTGCCGATGACGAATCCGGGCTTCAGCGAAACCGCAGCGCATTCGACAACTTCCAGTTCAAGCCTTCCAGGCTGACCGATGTCCGGCATCGGGATTTGTCGATTGAACTGGCTGGGCAGCGTGCAGCGCTACCGTTGGTCGTCGCGCCCATGGGGCTGACCGGTGCGTGCCGGCCCGATGGCGACGTCATGCTGGCACGAGCCGCTGCCCGGGCCGGCATTCCGTTCGTGCTGTCGACGGCCTCCAACGTGTCACTGGAAGACTTGGCGCGACGCTCAACTGCGAGACTGTGGTTTCAGTTGTACGTCGTGCACCGCGAGCATGCCCGTGCCCTGACCGCGCGCGCATTGGCAGCGGACTACGAAGCCTTGGTGCTTACCACCGATGTCACGGTCAACGGCAATCGCATACGCGATTTGCGCAATGGTTTTTCTGTACCGCTGCGTTTGACGCCGCGTCTTGCTCTGGATGCCTTGACTCACCCGGCTTGGCTGACTGGGCAGCTTCGAGGTGGCTTCCCAACGCTGCCGAATGTGCAAACTGAGGGCGCCGCCAGCCTGGAGGTTCAAGCCGCGCTTTTGCAGCGGCGCATGGACGCGGGCTTTTCCTGGGATGATTTGGCCGCGCTGCGCGACAACTGGCCTCGCAAGCTATTCGTCAAAGGGATCTTGAGCGCCAGCGATGCGGCGCGCTGCCGTGCGCTCGGCATTGACGGCGTGATTGTGTCGAACCACGGCGGCCGGCAGTTGGCTGATTTTCCGGCGCCCATGGACGTGCTGTCCGACATTGCAAAGGCGGCCGGCGACACGATGACGATCATGGTCGACAGCGGTTTTCGCAATGGCCGAGATGTTGTCAAGGCGCTGGCCTCCGGCGCGCATGCGGTGATGCTTGGGCGCGCATTGCTCTACGGCCTCGCCGCGAGTGGAGAGGCCGGCGTCGATGACGTCCTATCCATGTTCCGCGCGGATATCGACCGCACGCTCGCGCTCATCGGATGTGCAAGCGCTGCTGCATTGGGGCCGGAGCACCTTACATAGAAGAGCCGGCGAACCTTGCACCCCTCGCCAGCCCCCGACACACGCGCCATATGCCGGCATAGGTGTGAGGCGTTTCAGGCGGCTAGCGCACCCTTTCGATCGACATCGTTGCACAACCGCCATTCTCTGGGCGGCATGCCGAAGTGCTCGCGAAAGCAGCGGCTGAAGTGCGTGACGTCGCTGAATCCCCAGGAAAAGGCAATATCGCAGATGCCTCGTTCACGGTAGCGGACATCAGCCAGATCGCGTTGGCAACCTTCGAGCCGCAGTTTCCAGATGAGCTTGCTCAATGGCAGCGGCTCGTTCTGGAACAGGCGATGCAGGTGCCCTGGAGAGACGGAGAGCGCCTCGGCAATGCCGTTGACGGTGAGGCCAGCCTCCCGCAGGTGATCCCGAACATAAGCCTTGGCGCGCTCAAGGTGATACGCCTGCAGGTTCGAAGGCCTGCGGGCGTTTGCACTTGGCAGGCTGCGCAGGCCGGCCGCCACAATGCTGACCAAGCTGTCCGACATGCTGCCCGCCGCTGACGGGTGGACGTTAGCGATGTTCGCGTGAAGTGGGTCCAACATCGACAGGAGCAGGCTTGCCGGCGTACTTTGCCGGTGCACCGTGGTGGCTGTGAGTTCATTCACGCTGCCCACGGCATTTTCGAGGCAGGTGCGAGGCACACGAAGGACGGACACGTCGTGATGGGTGCCATCGAAATGCAGCTCGTACGGGCGTGTGCAATCGTAGATGGCAAAGTCACCTGGCTCGAGCACCGCTTGCCGCTCGTCCTGACACACCACGCCGCGCCCCGCGCGTTGTACCTGAACGAGGAAGTAGTCCTCGGTTTCCCGGCGGATGTCTGACAACGGCCGCCAGATTCGCTGTGCACTCGAGCTCAAACGCGTCAGCCGCAACGGGCCGAGCGCGCCGAAATCAATGTTGCCGAAGAAACCCAGATCGCCAGGAGAGGCACAGTTCAGTTGCACGTAAACCGTGCAGATCATGTCTAGCCAGTAGGCAAATCGCTCATGTGGCGGCACAGAACTGGTGCTCAAAGACTGAGGGGCAGCCACCTTTGAACCCATGGGTTCCATGCTGCGCGTGGCGTCAAGGTGTGTCACGGAAGAAGCCCTCAGCGATTGAATTTGGACGTGGCCACAAATGCAAAGTGCATGCCCACAGGCATACGGATCATGAGCGGGCCGGGGATATCTGCGAGCGCGACTTCAACATAGCAGGGACTTCCCGGGCTTCGTATGCGTGGCTTCCCGGATGCCTACGGTGCCAAAGGGGCAGAAGTGTTGTGTGGGGCACGGCCACGCACGTAGAAGGATGTTCCGTGCAGGAACGCTTGATCTCTTGCCGCAGCAGCCTTACTCCGTCTGAGTCGGCGCCGCCGTAGACAGCGGCGGCGCTCGTACTGGGAGGCATGACATGACCGAGCTACCTTGCGCAGTCCTACGCCGGCCAAACGCGGCGTCTTCCCTCCGCCCGTTGACGGGAGTGGCGGTGCAGGATCGCACCGCCGAAGTGTGGCCGCTACGTTTTGAGAGCGTTGGCCTGCCGGCTGGGCGGGGCGGTCATGGCGTTGCCTGTCCGTGCAGTCAGACGCGGAATCTGTTCGCGCATGGCCAGCAGCGCGGCGAGCACCACCAACATCGCGATCCCGAGCATCGCCAGATAGGCCACTGCCCCGCCTGCGGTGATGACCATGGCTCCAGCAAACGCGCTGAGGATGGCGCCCAGCCGCCCGAACGCCAAGCCCGATGCGGTGCCAGTCGCGCGCACCGCCGTCGGATAGATGTAGGCGCACAGTGCATACATCGTCGATTGCACGGCGTTGACGAACAGCCCGTGCAGCCCGAGGCCGACGATCAGCAGGTTCGTGTTGAGCTTGGCGTCGACACCCTGCAAGGCGAAGGCGCTCGCGGCTGCGCCTACGCAACACAGCGCCATGGGCCAGCGCGAACCCCATCGCGCAATCGTCACCGCGCAAACCAAGGCGCCGATCACGCCGCCCAGGTTGTACGCTGTCAGCCCCGAGCCCGCCACACTCACGCTCAAACCTTCTGAAGCCAGCATCGTCGGCAGCCAGCTAAACGCCGAGTACACGGCCAGCAGGCACATGAAGAACGCCGCCCAGAGCGCAATCGTGTCACGTGCCTGCCCAGGCGCGAAAAGCGAACGGAAACTCGCGTGCTGGATGACCTTCTGGCCAGCCATATCGGCAAACACGGCATTGGCCGGCACATCGCGTCCCATCTTCGACAGCAACTGCGCCAGTTGCGGCCAGTGCGACTGGCGACGGGCCAGGAAGCGCGGCGATTCGGGCAGCGCAGCCACCAGCACGAACCCGAGCACCAGCGGCAGTGCGCCGCCGATCCAGAACAGTCCGCGCCAGCCATAGAGCGGCAGCACGTGGCCCGCAAACAGGCCTGCCAGCATCCCGCCCAGCGGCACGCAGACGATCGTGGCCGTCACGGCCAGCGTGCGGCGACGCGCAGGTGTGAACTCCGCCGTCATCGTCGTGGAGCTTGGCAGCGCACCACCAATGCCCAGGCCGGCGATGAAGCGCAACGCGGCAATCGTCGCCACATTTGGCGCAAAACCGATTGCGCACGTCGCCACGCCAAACAGGAACACGCTGCCGATCAGCGCCCAGCGTCGCCCGAAGCGATCAGCAAACAGCCCCGCCAGTGCGCTGCCCAGCCCCATGCCGATCAGGCCCGCGGCCACTGCTGGTGCAAACGCATTGCGCGTGATGCCCCACTCCTTGATGAGGACGGGGATGGCAAAGCCGATCAACTGGCCGTCAAAGCCGTCCATGACGATGGCAAACGCTGCCAGCAGCACCGCCATCTTCTGCGCGAGGGAAAACGGCCCGTCATCAAGGACCGTACCGATATCGACCGTGGCCTGGTTCTTGTTCATGCAGGCCTCCACTGGGCCGCCGAACACGCGAACGCGCAACGCAATACCGCCGCCGCGTTCACCAATTTGGGACTGCACATCATGGTTGTCTCCGTTGAGGTGGCGTCTGCGCGCCATCGAATAAAACCTGGGTATCTCGGCCAGCTAGGGTGCCTGCTGAGGCACGGACCGCGCCTGCACTAACCGCACGAGTTGCATCAACGTCTCGGTGTGCGGCACGGGCACGCCATGCCGGCGCGCTGTCGCCACCACGGCGCCGTTGATGGATTCAATCTCGGTCGGCCGTCCGGCCAGCACGTCCTGCAGCATCGACGGCTTGTGCCCGCGATGCGCGACGATGGCGTGGCGCACGTTGTCGCTCACCTTGTCAGCGTTGACGGTGATGCCGCTGGCGCGCGCCACGGTCAGCACTTCGTCCACGATGCTTAACGCCAACGTCGGGCCGTCTTCCACCGCACCCAGCGCGTCGACGGGCTGGTTCAGCACCGTGCACAGCGGATTGAGCGCAGCGTTGAAGGCAACCTTTTCCCACACGGCGCCCCACACGTTGGCGTCGGCCTGGCAGTTCAGGCCAGCGACGGATAGCGTATCCACCACGGGAGTCAGCAGTGGGCGTTGTGCGCCATCCGCCGTCATCAGGCGGATCGCGCCCGCGCCGTGCGAGCGCACATGGCCCGGGCCAGCGAGGTCCGCCGGCCATGTCGTCACCCCGACGAAGATGCGTTCCTGCGGCACGACTGAAGCCAGCGCCTCCACGTTGCCCAGGCCGTTCTGCAGCGTCAGCACATGCGTTGACTCGCCGATCAGGTGACGCACGCTCGCAAGTGCTGCACGCGTATGCATCGCTTTGGTGAAGACGATCAGCAAGTCAGGTACGTCTGTCGCGTCCCCCGGGCGTAAGGCTTGCAGGTTGCGGACGTGGCGGTCGCCGGTGTCGGTTTCCAGCCGTAAACCGTGGGTGGTGATCGCGTGCAAATGCGCGTCGTTGATGTCGAGCAGCGTGACGTGGTGGTCGGCTTCGGCCAGCAGCCCGCCAAATAGCGAGCCCATCGCACCCGCGCCGAGGATCGCAATCTTCATTGGCATCTCAACTCAGAACGGGTAATGGCGCGGCGTGGTTTGCACCGTCATCCAGCGCAGCTCGGTGAACTCCGCCACGCCGGCGCGGCCGCCGAAGCGCCCAAAGCCGCTCGCCTTGACGCCGCCAAACGGCATCTGCGCCTCGTCGTGCACGGTGGGGCCGTTGATGTGGCAGATGCCCGATTCGATGCGGCGCGCGACGTTCATGGCGCGCGCTACATCGCGGCTGAATACGGCGGAGGACAGACCGTACGCGTTGTCGTTCGCACACGCGACGGCGGCATCGTCACCGCTCACGCGCACGATGCCCTTGACCGGGCCGAACGATTCTTCCGCGTAGATCAGCATGTCGGGCGTGACGTGGTCGAGCAGCGTGGCGGGCATCAGCGTGCTGTCGGCCTTGCCGCCGCACAGCAGCTTCGCGCCCTTGGCGAGTGCGTCGTCGATGAGGTGATTGCAGCGGTCGACTGTGCTCATGTCGACCACCGAGCCAAGCACCGCCGGCCCTTTGCGCGGATCGCCCAGCGGCAGCGAAGCGGCCTTCGCCGCGAGCTTCGCAACAAACGCATCGGCGATGGCTTCGTCGACGATGATGCGCTCGGTAGACATGCAGATCTGGCCCGAATTGGCGAACGCGCCGAAGGTCGCGCCATCGACAGCAGCATCGATATCCGCATCCGCCAGCACCAGCAGCGGCGCCTTGCCGCCAAGTTCCAGCACAGCGGGCTTCAGATATGTCGCGCACGTCTGCGCGATGATGCGGCCCACGCGCGTGGAGCCCGTAAAGTTGACGCGCCGCACGGCCGGGTGGGCGATCATCGCTTCCACCACTGCGCCCGCGTCGGCCGGGGCATTCGTCACGAAATTGACCACGCCGCTTGGCAAGCCGGCCTCTTGCAAGGCTTCAATGATGAGCCCGTGCGTGGCGGGCGAAACCTCCGACCCCTTGAGCACGACCGTGTTGCCGCACGCCAGCGGCAACGCAATCGCGCGCACCGCCAGGATGACGGGCGCATTCCACGGCGCAATGCCGAGCACCACGCCCGCCGGCTGACGCACGCCCATCGCAAGGCTGCCAGGCACATCGGAGGGGATGATCTCGCCGGTGATCTGCGTGACCATCGCAGCGGCTTCCTGCAGACCGCTGGCGGCGAGGTGTACGTTGAAGCCAGCCCACAGCGCGGAGGCACCCGTCTCGACAGCCATTGCGGTAGCAAACGCCTCGCCCTTCGCTTCGAGCGCTTGTGCAGCACGCATCAGCAACGCGCGCCGCTCGGACGGGCCCATTGCGGCCCAGGCGGGGAAGGCTGCGGCAGCGGCATCCACTGCACGACGGGCATCCTCCACCGTTGCGGCCGGCGCGCGCGTGGCGACGGTACCGTCAAGCGGATTGCGCCGCTCGAACACTGCACCATTGGCAGCCTGCACGTGCTCGCCATTGATCAGCATCGAGATGTTTTGCGCCGCGTCCAGCGGGGCAATGTTCGTATGGGTCATCAGGCAATCTCCACTTCAATCAGGGTTGGTCCGGCGGACTTCAATGCGGTGCGCAGCACGGCTTCCAGCGCATGCGGGTCGCTCACGCGCTCGCCAGTGCAGCCCATGGCGCGAGCCAGACCGACGAAGTCGATACCGTTCAAGTCGGTACCCTGCACCTCGTCGGTGGCGGCAAAACCGAACACCGGGGCAAACTCCTGCAGGGCCGCGTAGCGGCGGTTGTTGAGGATGACGAATGTCATGGGAAGCTCAAGCAGCGAGGCACTCCGGAGCGCCTGGATCGAATACATGCTGGATCCATCGCCAATCAAGCCGATCACGCGCGTACCCGGCGTGGCCAGAGCAACACCCACTGCAGCGGGCATGCCGTAGCCCAAGCCGCCGCTATCCATCGTGTAGAACCCGCCCGAGCGGCGCATCGGCAGATTGGCCTGCATGACTGGCCGCGCGCTCGGGGCTTCTTCGACGACAATGTCTGTCGCGCCGCGGACGGCGTCGAGCGTTTGCAAAACGAAGGCTGCTGACATGGGCGAACCCGGCTCAGCGCGCGGCGCTTTAGCGCGTGGAGGCGGCAGCGGTCGTGCCGGTGGCGCGGGGCGGTCGAGCAGATCGAGCACACCCAGGCGGATGTTGCCAACGACGGAAATGCCTTCGGGCGTCCACGCAGCGGTGGCGGGGTCGTCGATCAGTTGCACGAGCTTCGCGCCCGTCGGCACATGCGGCCCATGACCTTCCACGTGGTACGTGAATGCCGGTGCGCCGAGTGCGAACACCACGTCGTGCCCTTGCAGCAGGCTGACGATCTTCTCGCGCATCGCGGGCAAGAAACCGGCGAATAGGGGGTGGTCTTCGGGAAACGCGCCGCGCCCGGCCATCGGCGCGGTGAACACGCGCGCGTTGTGGGTTTCAGCGAGTTGCACGACGGTATCCCACGCGCCAGCACGATCCACCGCAGCTCCCACAACGAACGCCGGCCGTTGCGCCGCATCCAGCAGGTCGCCAATGCGCGCCAGCGTGACCGGATCGGGCCGCACCGTGGTGGCCATTTCGTGCACGGCGACGGGCTCCGTCGTCTGGTCCCAGTCATCTACGGGAATCGACACCAGCACAGGGCCGCGCGGCTCCTGCATGGCGATGTGATAGGCGCGGGCCAGCGCCAGCGGCACGTCTTGCGCGCGCGCGGGCTCGATGCTCCATTTCACGTACGGCTTGGGCAGTTCCGTCGCCTGATTGGAAGCGAGGAACGGATCGAACGGCAGGATGGACCGCGCCTGTTGCCCGGCGGTGATCACCAGCGGCGTGCGATTCTTGAAGGCCGTGAAGATGTTGCCCATGGCGTTGCCGACGCCAGCAGCCGAATGCAGGTTCACCAGCGCGGCGTTGCCGGTCGCTTGTGCGTAGCCATCGGCCATGCCGACGACTACGGCTTCCTGCAGGCCAAGGATGTAGTGGAAATCTTCTGGAAAGTCGCGGAACATCGGCAACTCGGTCGAGCCTGGATTGCCGAAGACATGCGTCATGCCGAGGCGGCGAAGCAAGTCGATCGTGGCGTCGCGCACCGTGACAAGCGCGAGCGAAGTGCGGGTCATGCAGTGTCTCCTTCCTTGTTCTTGGAGAGCAGTATGGAAGCCCACCCCCTTGCCGCGATATTGAATTCTGGGGAAAAAGTCATTACCTTCTTGCATGGCCTTCGATCTGCGCCAACTGCGCGCCTTCACCACCATCGTTTCCGCCGGCAGCCTCGGGCGTGCGGCGGACGTCCTGCACGTCACCCAGCCGGCGCTGAGCCGCATCATCAAGCGGCTGGAAGACGAGGTCGGTGCACCGCTGTTTGAGCGGCACTCCAAGGGCATGCAGTTGACCGCCATCGGGCAAGCGCTGCTGCCGCATGCTGCATTGCTGCAGCGCGAGGCGGACTACGCACGTGAAGAGATCGACGCCATGCGCGGGCTCGCCAAGGGCACCATCCGCGTTGGGGCAGTGGGCAGCATCGCAAGCTACGTCCTGCCGCTAGCCGTGGGTAACGTGGTGGCGCGCTGGCCTAACCTACGCGTAGAGATACTGGAAGGCGTGTGGGATCGGCTGGCCGAGGGACTCGTTAAGCACGAGATTGACCTCGCGCTGTCGATTGCGATGCCGGATACCGAGGAAATCATCGCCATCGCGGATTGCCGCTGGGAGGATGCGAGTTTCGTGGTCGCATCACCGGAGCACGCGCTGCGCCAGCGCCCCAGCCTGATGCTGGCCGATACGCTCGATGCGCCGTGGGCCATTCCGCCACGTGGCACCGGCCCCTACGAGCACATGCGCCAGATATTCGAAGCTGCCGGTCTTGGCCTGCCGAACATCGTGGTGGAAACGCGCTCGGTGACGGCACTCAAGAGCCTCGTGGCGCGCTCCGGCTTCCTGAGCTGGATGGCCGAACCGATGATCGACGCCGAACGCCGCGCCGGCGTGATCGAGCCGCTGCCGATTCCCGGCCTGGTGGCGCGCCGCACGCTCACTGCGTTCCGGCGCCGCCACGGCATTCTGCCCAGCCCCGCCGTCAAATTGCTCGAAGCGCTGCGCCAACTGACGGCCTGAGCTTGATTGCGCATCGTAGTTCGCCTATTCGCTCGAAAATCCGGCACTTGGGGTAATCCCCGCAAGAGATTCCCAGACAAGTTTGTGGAGTGTTCTGGCAAAGCATCGCCCGCACCTCGTTCTTAGACTTCTTTCCAAGCCACAACCAATCCGCGTGCTCACGCAGAGCGCAAGCAGAGCGGATTGCGGCTTCTGATCGACAGGCTAAGGGGAGAGTGTATGACCGCATGCAGCCAACATCCGCACACAGCGGACGATAAAGCCGACCACCCGAGCGACATAGGGTCCGCTACGGCAGCTTCGGATAGCAACGGAGGTCGCCGACGGTTCCTGCGTCAATCGGCAGGCGCGGTCGTTGCCGCGGCATTGTCCGGCATCGGCAAGGCGGAGGCTGCGGGCGGCGACGTCATCAGGGTCGGCTATATCAGCCCCCGTACGGGGCCGTTCTCTCCTTTCGCCGAGGCCGACGAATTCACGCTGGACCAGATTCGCCGCGCGGTTGCCGGCGGCTTGAACATCGGCGGCAAAACTTATCGGGTCGAAATTCTGGCGCGTGATGACCAGAGCAGCCCGGACCGCCAGTCGAACCTTGCTGCAGAGCTGATCAACAAGGACAACGTCGACCTGATTCTCGGGCAGGCATCGGTGGCCGCCGGAATGTCGCAGCAGTGCGAGCTCAATGGCGTGCCATGCCTGACGACGATGGGGCCCTGGCAAGCATGGATGTTCCCGCTCAAGGGGACGCCGGACAAAGGGTTCAAGAACGCCTTCCATTTTTTCTGGGGGCTGGAAGACATCGGGAACGTCTACCTCGACATCTGGAGCGGCTTGCCCACCGACAAGGTGGTGGGCAGCGTGTTCTCCAATGATGTGCCGGGCAACGCCATGGGTGACGCGAAGCTCGGTCTGCCGGCGCAGTTCGCCAAGGCCGGTTACCGCATTGTCGATATCGGCAAGTTCCAGGTCGGTACGGATGATTTCTCTGCGTACATCCAAGCCTTCAAGCGCGAAAAGGTCGAGATCGTCACCGGGCTGTTCAGCCCGCCGGAGTGGGCCACATTCGTCAAGCAGTCGGCACAGATGGGGTTCAAGCCCAAGGTGGCCACCGTCGCCAAGGCCCTGTTGTTCCCATCTGGTGTGGCGGCGCTTGGACCGAGCGCAGAAGGCATGTCGACGGAAGTCTGGTGGACGCCAGCCTATCCCTTCAAATCGAGCTTGACCGGGCAGACAGCACGGCAGCTTGCCGATAGCTATCAGGCAGCAACGCACCGCGAATGGACGCAGCCGATCGGTGTGGTGCATGCGCTGTTCGAGGCCGGCATCCAGGCGCTGAAGTCCAGCGGCAACCCGAAGAACCCCAAGGCCGTGGCCGATGCGCTGCGCACGTTGCGTCATGAGACGGTGATCGGCAAGCTCGACTTCACCACCAGTGGCATCAAGAACGTCTCGAAGATCCGCGTCGTTGGCGGGCAGTGGCATGTGGGCGCAGGTGGCAAGCCGGAGATCGCCATTACGCATAACCGCACCGCGCCGGAAGTACCGATCCAGCGGCCGTTTGCGCTGCTCAAGAACGCGTGAGGGACGACGTGTTACTTGAACTGTGCGGCGTCAGCAAACGCTACGGCGACATGACGATCATTCCGCCGCTGGACCTCAGTGTGAACGCCGGCGAGTTCGTCGGCGTGATCGGCCCCAATGGCGCTGGCAAGACGACGCTGTTCGGCATGATCTCTGGGGGCGTGAGCTGCGATACCGGAAGCGTGGGCCTGTCCGGCAAGAACCTGACCCCGCTGGGGGCCGACGCACGCTGTCGGGCAGGCATAGGCCGGACGTTTCAGATTCCGCAGCCCTTCCCGGCGATGACGGTCTACGAGAACGCGCTGGTGGCGGCCACCTTTGGCGCAGGTCTGCACAGCCGAGCCGCCCAGGCCAGCGCGTGCGACGCACTGGAGCAGTGCGGACTCATTGCGCTGGGCGATCTGCCCGCAGGCAGGCTGACGCTACTGCAACGCAAGCGCCTTGAAGTGGCGCGTGCACTGGCCACGCAGCCGAGCGTGCTCTTGCTCGATGAGGTTGCCGGTGGGCTGACGGAAGCCGAGGTGGTGGAGCTTCTAGAGCTTGTGACCGCCGTCAACAAGAGTGGTGTGACCGTACTGTGGATCGAGCATCTCGTGCATGCCTTGGTGTCCGTGGCACGCCGGCTCGTGGTGTTGGCCAGCGGCGCCATTCTGCAGGACGGCGAACCCCAGGCCGTATTGCGCAGCCAGGTCGTTCGTGAAACGTACCTGGGGTCCGATATGGACAGCGAACTGGAAGACGAGGCACACCATGCTGCGCACTGATCGGCTCTGCGCTCACTACGGTCTGTTCCAGGCGCTGTTCGATGTCGACGTCCAACTGGCGCCGGCGGAGACTGTCGCTCTGATTGGCGCCAATGGCGCCGGGAAATCCACGTTGCTGCGCTCGCTAATGGGCGCGCTTCGGGTGCGCCACGAGGCGATCACCCTCGATGGTGAGCCCATCGGCGGTGACCCTGAGCGCAAGCAACTGGCGCGCGGCATCGCGCTCGTGCCGGAGGGGCGCCGCCTGTTTCCGAGCTTGACCGTGCTGGAGAACCTGCAGCTTGCAGCCAGTCATGGGCGCAGCGGGCCGTGGAGCATCGAACGGGTGCTGGAGGCGCTGCCGGTGCTCAAGCCGTTGTGTCAAAGACCGTCGACCGCGTTGTCCGGTGGCCAGCAGCAACTCGTGGCGATCTCGCGTGCACTGGTCACGAATCCGCAGTATTTGCTCTGCGACGAGATCTCCCTGGGCCTTTCTCCGGCGGCAGTCGACGAGGTGTACCGGCTGCTGGCGCAGGTTCGCGATGATGGGGTGGCGATCTTCCTGGTTGAGCAGAACGTTCGCCGCGCGTTGACCGAGTCCCAGCGCTTCTATTGTGTTCAGAAGGGGCGTGTCGTGCTGTCGGGGGATTCGGCACAGGCCGATCACGCGCAAGTCGCACACGCCTACTTTGGAGTTTGAGATGCCCGCCGTCATTGAAACGCTATTGAACGGGCTCATGCTGGGCTCGCTCTACGCGCTGTTTGGGCTCGGCTTGAGCTTGAGCCTGGGTGTGATGCGCATGATCAATATCGCCCATGGCGATCTGATTGTGCTGGGGGCCTATCTGGCCAGTGTCGTGATGCTGTTGACGGGGGCTGGGCCGTTCACCGCGTTGCTGTTGGTGTTGCCCATCATGTTTTGCATTGGCTGGCTGCTCCAGCGCTTGTTGCTCAACCGCATGGTGGGGCGCGATGCGCTTTCACCGCTATTGACGACCTTCGGCCTGTCGATCGTGTTGCAGAACGCGCTGCAGCAGGTGTTCACAGCGGATACCCGCAGCCTGCCCGCCGGTGATTTCGGCACGCTGGGTATCACGATGGGCGGCGTATCGATCGGTGTGCTGCCGCTGGCCATTACGTTGACGAGCGTAACCGTGTACGCACTCACCCATCTGCTGATCGCGCGCACGCGGTTCGGCCGTCAGGCGCGTGCAGTGGCTGACGATGCGGAAACTTCCCGGTTGGTGGGGATCAACGATCGCAGCTTCTTCTCGCTGGTAACGGGGTTCGTGCTAGTTGTGATCTCGCTGGCTGCTGTTCTATACGGCGTCAGGACGCCGTTCTCTCCCACGGCCGGGCCTGAGCGACTGCTGTATGCCTTTGAGGCCGTTGTGCTCGGTGGGCTCGGCAACCTGTGGGGCACGTTCATCGGTGCGTTGGTGGTGGGGTTGGGGCAGGTGGTGGGCGCTCGTGTGCATACGGGGCTGGGCGCCTTCTTCGGCCACTTGGTCTTTCTCGTTGTGCTGATGGCCAAGCCTGACGGGCTCTTTGCAAAAGGCAGGAAATGATGGACGGGATTCGCAAACTGAATGCCATGCAGCCGACAACGGGTGCACACCTGTCTTGGCTTGCGCCGGCACGCCTCGCGTTTTGCGCACTGCTCCTAGTCGCGCTGGTGTGCGTGCCGTGGGCCACGGATTTCGCCATGCAGCGGTTGTTGGTTGAGGTGTTTACGGTGTTCGCCATCGCGCTTGCGTGGAACCTGTTGACCGGTTACGGCGGGCTTGTGGTGATCGGTCATCAGGCCTTTGTGGGCGTGGGGGCGTATGCGTTGTTCACTCTCTCCAACACGCTGGACCTCAACCCGTGGTGGATGCTTCCCGTGGCTGGCGGCATCACGGCGCTGTTTGCAGCCATCGCCTCCGTACCGATGTTTCGATTGAGCGGCCCTTACTTTGGCGTTGGCACATGGGTACTGGCGGAAATGCTCCGTATTGCAACGCTCAATGCAGAACCATTGGGTGCGGGCGGCGGCATGCCGTTGGATGCGCTGAGCAACTTTGACCGGTGGCATCGGACTGCAGGGGTCTATTGGGCAGCACTGGTTGTCGCCGTGGGCAGCCTGTTGGTGGTGCGTACGATCTTGCGCGGGCGGCTCGGACTCGCCCTGCGTGCGGTGCGTGACGCAGAGCCGGCCGCGTCCGCGAGCGGGGTCCCCGTCAAGCGCGCCAAGCTCGTGCTGTGGTGCACGGCGGCCGCGCTCACAGGTACGGCCGGAGCCGTGGCCTACATGAACACATTGCAGGTCACGCCGGATGCTGCTTTCTCACTGAACTGGACGGCCACTGCCATCTTCATTGCGGTACTCGGCGGGATCGGCACGCTGGAGGGGCCGATCCTCGGTACCGCGGTGTATTTCCTGTTGCGCGAGAGCTTCAGCGATTACGGCACCTGGTACTTCATCGGGCTGGGCGTACTGGCCATCGCAACGATGGTCGTGTCACCGGGCGGGCTGTGGGCCCTGGTAACGCGGCGCTACGCGCTCGATCCCTTTGGAATTCGCCGCAGCATGCCTGCCACCTGCGTGTCTTCTGACAAGAGGCAGTCCGAAAGGTAGCGCAGTCGCGCAAGTCAATCCGATTTGAAGCAGAGCACATGCGGGAAGCGAGCGCTTCCTGCAGGGGGAGTCGCGCGCCGGTTCAAACCACGCGGCGGCCAGATAAGTGGTTCAGGGGAGCGCAATTGGAGATGGAAATGAGGAAACGGAAGATCGGCAAGGCAGGCGTTGCAATGGCCTTGGCATTCGGAATGTCTGCGAGCTATGCCACGGAAGGCGGTGGCTCGACTTATGCGGCTGGCGCCGACAACTACTTGATGGGCGCAGTGCCGCCGCCGGGTCTTTATGTACTGGAGTTCGGCAACTTCTATACGGCAGATCAACTGAAAGATGCCAATGGCAACAATGCGCCGATTCCCAATTTCAAGGTCCAGGCCGTTGTGGCGGCAACGCGCGTCGTATGGTCCACCCCGCTGCAGTTGCTAGGCGGAAACCTGGTGGTGCACTCGATCTTTCCGCTGGTCAACTTGACGGTGAAAGCCGGCGGCGCCAGTCAGACGAAAACCGGATTGGGCGACATCACCTTTGGGCCCGGGCTCGTGCATCACTACTCGGAGCACCTGCACGACGTGATCGGCTTTGATCTGGTGGCGCCCACGGGGGGCTATCGTCTTGGGGATCTGACCAACATCGGCCGCAACTATTGGTCGATCCAGCCGCTTTACACGATGAGTTATGTCAACCCATCGGGCTTCAATGGCGACTTCAAGGCCACGCTGAACATCAACCAGAAAAACACAGCGACCAACTACAAGTCAGGCACCGAATTCATCCTGGACTATGCGGCAGGCTACGCGGTGGCGCCAGGCTGGGTGGCAGGCGTCAGTGGCTATTGGTATCAGCAGTTGAGCAATGACACGCAAGGGGGCGCGACGGTGCCGGACTCCAAGGGCCGTGGCTTTGCAATCGGCCCGTCGGTCAAGTTCGACAACGGCAAGGGCTGGTTCCTGACAGCCAAAGTCCAGAAGGAGTTTGCCGAGCGTAACCGTACGCAGGGCACCGCCGTCTGGTTGAAGACTCGGATCATGTTTTAACGCCTTTGGCATACGTCGGGGCGCTTGATCGCGCTCCGCTCAATACTCGGGAGGTCATCATGGGAGTTGTGCATCCCAAATACAAAGTCGCGGTGGTGCAGGCTGCACCGGTTTATCTCGATCTGGATGCAACGGTCGACAAGACCATCCGGTACATCGAGGAAGCCGCCGCCGCAGGTGCCAAGCTCATCGCGTTTCCAGAAACGTGGGTCCCCGGGTATCCATGGCATATCTGGCTTGGTGCGCCCGCGTGGGCGATTGCCCGTGGATATGTCCAACGCTATTTCGACAACTCGCTGGTGTATGACAGCCCGCAGGCACGGCGCATAGCGGAGGCCGCGCGCAAGCATGGCATGACCGTATCGCTTGGGCTGTCCGAGCGCGACGGCGGTACGCTCTATATCGCCCAGTGGCTGATCGGGCCGGACGGTGAAACGATTCACCAGCGGCGCAAGGTTCGGCCCACCCACGCAGAGCGCACCGTCTTTGGCGAGGGCGATGGCAGCGATCTTGCGGTACACGACACCCCGCTGGGCCGGGTGGGCGCGCTGTGTTGCTGGGAGAACATTCTCTCGCTCAACAAATATGCGATGTATGCCCAGCACGAACAGGTGCATATCGCCTGCTGGCCGAGCTTCTCCACGTACGAGCCGTTTGCACATGCGCTTGGCTGGGAAGTCAACAATGCTGTGAGCAAAGTCTACGCGGTGGAGGGCGGATGCTTTGTCCTCGCACCTTGCGCAGTCATTTCTCAAGAGATGATCGATGAGCTCTGCGATACGCCTGACAAGCACGCGCTCACCCACGTTGGCGGCGGCCATGCCGTGATCTACGGGCCTGACGGCCGTCCCCTGTGCGACAAGCTGCCGGAAGACGCTGAAGGCCTGCTCTATGCAGAGATCGACCTGGCTCAGATCGGTGTCGCCAAGAATGCGATGGACCCGGTTGGGCATTACTCACGTCCTGATGTCTACCGGTTGTTGTTCAACCCAAGGAAGAGCAAACGGGTTGAAGACTTCGCCTCTCCGGTCGAGGGTGACGTTGCGAGAGAGCTGTAGTTTCAAAGCGCCGCAGTTCATCTACCACTACGTCACCTTCCTTATGAAACTAACCAGTGTTTCTGCCCGGCGCCTTCGGATGACGGCCGTTGTGCGTGCTATGCGAAAACTCGATGGGGTCCAACGAGGAGCCGGGTTGGCACTGGCCGTCAGTGCCATGGGTTTCAGTCTAAGTGGCTGCACTATGTTCGAGACAAAGCCTTTATCAGCGGACGCGCAAGTCCAGCTCACCGCTACGCAAGCTGTCGAAGCGATTCGTACTGGGCGGTTGTCCGCAGAGGAATATGTCGACACGCTAAGCGCGCGAGCCGAACGGCTCGCTGCGTTGAATAGCTTGATCGTCGTGGACAAGGCAGGCGCGCTGGCAGCAGCGAAGCGAGTTGATGAACTTCGCGCGCGCGGCGCAGCACTACCCGCCCTGGCCGGCCTTCCCATTGTGGTGAAGGACAACATCAATACGAAAGACTTGCCGACGACGGGCGCCACGCCAGCACTCGCTCATGTCCAGCCCAAGGAAAGCGCACCGACGCTGCAGCGGCTTGTCGACGCCGGTGCGATTGTGCTGGGCAAGGCGAATATGCACGAACTCGCGTTTGGTGCTACCAACACGAACCTAACCGCGTTCGCCGGCCCCGCACACAATCCATACGACCCATCACGTGTCCCCGGCGGCTCATCCGGCGGCACGGGTGCGGCTGTCGCTGCGCGAATTGCCCCCGCCGGGCTCGGCACGGATACAGGAGGCTCCGTGCGTATCCCTGCAGCCTTGTGCGGCCTCGCGGGCTTACGGCCTTCGGTGGGGAATGGATCCGCACAGCGGCGTTACGACGGATCGGGCGTGCTTCCGATCAGTCATACCCGCGACACGATCGGCCCAATGGCCCGCACGGTGGAGGACGTCGTCCTGCTTGATTCGGTGATGAGCGGTCGCCCTGCGGCCACACCAGTGCCCCTGCAAGGTCTTCGACTCGGCGTCCCGGCAAGTCTCTGGGCGGATGCTGATCCGCAGGTGACCGCCGTGATGCGCGCCGCGATTGAAAAGCTCAAAGCCACAGGCGTTGTCTTGGTCGATGCGGACATCAACGGTTTGCGCGAGTTGACGGACAAGGCTGCGGGCCCGATCGCATTGCACGAAGCTCACGAGGATATCCCTGCGTATCTGAGCGCAACGGGCGTTCACGGCATCTCGCTGCAAGACATCGGGGCGCATGTGGCGAGTCCGGATGTCAAGGCGGCGATGAAGGCAGTGGTTGGCGATGTGGCTGGCGCGGCGTATCCAGCCGCCATAGGCAAGTTTCGGCCAGCCATGCAAGCGCTATACGCCGACTACTTCAGCCGGAACGGCGTCGCCGCCATGATCTTTCCCACGGTAGTGGTCCCGGCGCCCCCGATCGACGCCGAGCACGGGTCCGGCAAGCTATCGATCAACGGTGGCGCGCCGGTCGATACGTTTGCCACGCTGATTCGAAACACCGATCCGGGAAGTACTGCCGGAATACCGGGGCTGACGCTACCTGCTGGCCTCACGCAAAACGGTCTTCCCGTAGGTCTTGGCCTTGATGGCCCAATCGGTAGTGATGGCGAGTTGCTGGGCATTGGCCTTGCTCTCGAGAAGGTTCTCGGGGTGCTGCCTGCTCCGCGAATTTGAATTGGGCTGGCGTCGCAGCAACCGGGCGTTTCATGAAATTTGCCGTACTCACCACCAACGCCGCCAGTTTCGCCCTCATCGCTGCTTGCTTGTCAGCGGAGGATGTGACATGCGTGCGATTCGACGACGCATTGACCTTGATACGCGCTGGGCGCACTGAAGTCTTCGATCTGCTAATGATCGATGCACAGCAGTTCAGCACGGCCGGCCGACTGTTGCTGGCCGGGCGCGAGGGCAACACCCGCATGCGTTCGCCCACGTTGGTATTTGGCCAGTTTGCCGACCGCCATGAGATGGTCGCCGCCTTCGAGGCCGGCATCGAAGACATCATCTCGGGTCACTTCACCGCCGACGAATTGTGCGCCCGTGTTCGCCGCATCTTGCGCGCGGGCGACAGGTCAACGCAGGTCGCCACGCACAGGCAAGTGGTGGTCGGGCCCTACCGCCTATGTCAGCTGACTCGCACGGTGACATTGCACGATGCACCGGTTCGGTTGACCGCACGCGAATTCGCCACGGCCTGGCTGTTGTTCTCCTCGTCTGGGGCGTTTCTGTCACGCCAGCAGATCGCTTCTGCGGTATGGGGAATCGAAGCCAGCCTTGTCGAGCGCTCGATCGAGCAGCACATCTACAAGCTGCGCAAGAAGCTGGGCTTCGGGCAGGCGACTGGCGTGGAGCTCAAGACGGTCTATGCGCGCGGCTATCAGTTGACCGTCCAGCAGACGAGTTAAGCGAGCTCTCGCGCAGCGTAGAGCCGCAACGTAAGCTGGTGGCAGTGCGCGCTCGTCGGCGTACGCCCGCGCCAGCATCTGTTGCTTCCCTCTTACCTTGAACACAAGGACTTCCATCACCCGCAGCAATTCGCCGTCGATGGCAGCCGTGGCAGCCAACTTCAATTGAGTCGGCTCCTCATAGTCGTCAGGCGCCAAGGTGGCCCGTGACTTCGAACGCCTCACGTAGCGCTAACTCGCTGAAAAATAAGGTTTTTTTCATTTTTTGTGCATCGATGCGCATCGGCGAGTTCCACATTGAGTGACCAAAGTTCCAAATTGAGTGAATCTCGACACCCCTGTCGAGATTCACTCAACGTGGAACTGCTGAGCGCGCCGTATGGCCGTTCCCAGCGGAGTTGTTCAGCGAACTTGGAACTCTTGGTTCGCTTAACTTGGAACTATCTGGGGTCCGAGTCATTGAATTTGGAACTTCCCGATGTGATCTTTGTGGCGCATGCCATAGGTGCTCATGTCATCGAGCTGTTCCTATCGGCGGCGAGCAAACCAGCCGGTCTTTACGGTTAAAGAGGGAGGTGACGGTCACCCACTGGGGTGACGTGCACGGTGTACGCCTATGAAACGGATTCACCCCTGTCACCACACTGTCGTTTCGCTTCGCACGAAGCAAACCTCTAAGACGTCTGGCTGGCTCGCCGTCAGTCAAGGCAAGTTATAGATCGACGTCTTCAGTCGTTGGAGAAGTGCTGCGAGCTGCTGCCCCTCCGTAGTGCCCAATCCAATTTGCATTCCACGTGTGAGTCGCTCATGCAGTGCAGCGGCGGAACCATCCAATCCGTTAATAGCAAGCGCGCGCTCGAGTTCCTTGAATGACAGCAACTCGTATGTCTTGTGGCCTTCCGGCGTGCGAGGAAAGTACTTTGCGAAGCTCAACGATTCTGTTCCGATCTGCACGAAGTTCAAGTGCTGGGAGTATTGGAAATTCTGTTCGACAGGATTAATGATCGGCAATTTCTGCGTCCTAAGCTGCCTGTCGACCTTGCTGCCTTTCCACATGTTGCAATGGACACAGCCGACAGTGAGATTGGAGAGCAAAAATGTCTTGGCTGGATATTTCGATTTGGGTAGAACATGCTCAATGTGCCACGCCCATCCGTAGTGCCCAACGGGCCGCCGGCAATACGAGCAGCTACCACCGCACCTTTCGAAGAGCTTGTTCTGGACAATCTGCCGAAGGTCTTTATAAGTCTGCACCTCCGCCTCAGCAAAGACGAAGCGCTTCGTTTTTGGCCGTTTACCCTTGAACTTTTTGAATCTTTCTGGGGTAGAGAACGCGGACCATGCCTCCTGCCCGCTGAGTTTTTCTTCACCAATCAGCGTAGTCAGCTTGAGAAGGTGTTCTTTTTGCTCGTCAGTGCATAACGAGTTCATTGGAGCTCACTCTCTTTGATGGACTGGATCCAGTCACGACGAACGAGAACAATGGCTTCGTCGATTTGCGCCTGTGTTTCGTCGGAAAGCCCTTCTGTCGCCTTCAGGCGCTGAAGGAGGTCCACTGCGTCGGGCGATTCTTTGACTCCCTCTGCGACGGATAAGACGGTGTCAGCAATCTCCACGCTGATTTCTCTAGCGTGATATGGGGAAGACTGAAAGTATCTCAGTACCAACTGATCGTGGCTTGCGACCTCGGCAAAACTGTGAGTCTCCAGGGTCACCTCACCCATACCTGGAGACAGGTCGCTAGGTCGCCCTCCTGCTTTAACGTTGTGGCGCAAGATGGCAACGAGATTTTTCTGACTAAGTGGGTCATACTTTGCCGCCTCGCTGATAACGACTGGCGCGTGCGTGGCGACCACGACATGGAATCGCGTCACCCTCGATAAGAGCGTCATCAGCGTCTCGTGAAATCTCATCTGCCAGTGCAGATGTAGGCTTATCTCCGGCTCATCAATCAGAAAGACTGTGCCTTGCTCCATGACGCTAAGTACTTTGGCGAGCACCAGCATCCTATTCTGCTCGCCTGTACTTAGCTGCCCAAAGTTCATCGACGTTCCGCTTGAAAGTACAACATTCAGTTCGATGTCGACTCCCAGCTCAACGTATTGAAGAAGCGTGCGGATTTGAACTTCACTCAAGCGTTCAAAACGACCTGGCCCATCGGCGATTCGGCGAAGAACTGCCAGAGGACGTGCAGCGCCAAGTGCCTTGAAAGTATTGGCCTTTCTTCTTCCCTTTATACGTTCAGGTGGCACTGCAAGGAGTTTCCTCACTTGACTCTCGAAGTCTTCCCCAAGCCTAAAGGTTAGACCCATGGCTACTGCCTCACACAAAGCACCAAAGAGTCTGCGGTCTATGGCCATGGCTTGCAAGATCAACCGAATGACCTGGCGATCGATGGCCGATAGAAAGACTGCATTTGTGGCATTTCTAGCGCCCAGGTAGCGCACTCGGCCGCTGTCGCCGTATTTGAAGCGATCGTGAATTGAGTTAGCGATACAGGCGACAGTTCGCGCAGGACGTATGATGCTTAAGCGCTCTGCCAGCGCACCAAGAACACGGCTTTTGCCCGTGCCGTTGTTCCCAATGATATAAGTGACTCGGCCTTCTCGACTGCTTCGCGTTGACGCCGTGACCCGCTCTTGCAACAAGTCAAGTAGCTGTTCCGTTGCTGAATTCAACGGGACGTTAGTCCTCGCACGCGCCATCCATGTCTCCCCGGATATTTTGGCTTACAAATCCTGCAATGATTGAATCCGCTTCTCGCGTGAACTCGGCTGACGGCTAGTCACGCGGCGTATCGAATTTGGGGGCATCCAACGGTGGGTTTAATTGTCGTAAAGCTTGGAGTGCCGTAGGTGTTCCAGCCTCATTGCGGCCGACCAATATGGTCTTGCTTTCTCGACATCGAATCAACTCCGTCGATGACGCAGCGATAGCTATCGACTTTCGCAGTTTTGCAATTGCATCACGGTATCCCTTGTGCTCGTCCCATCGCAGGTCGTCGACAGGAGTTGAGCCATTGTTAGTTTTGCACTGCTTGACCGTGCCGGTATCTCAAAATTGGTATGACCGATGAATTCTATCGGCGAGAGCACCTCAAGCTGCTCATCAACGTCAACGGTCCGACCGCAAATGCGATCGGACCGTCAAGTCCCGTCCCGCGCGTTACGCCGGTCGATATCTTCGGAAAGACCTTAACTGAACGAAATTACCCGCCCTGCAGGGACTTTTATGGCCGCTCTTCCGATAGTCGGCTACAGAAAGACACGGTCGCGCAGCCCAAGCCGGGCAACTTTTCATTGCACACCCTCGGGCATATTGACTTGGTAGATCAACCGATCCACCGTCGGTGGAGCGTTTGGCTCCTGCCCCTTATAACTCAGGATGTCCTTCGGATCGGCGATGCCAGCCAAGATCGTGTACTCATTCTTGGTGAAAGTCTTGACGCTGATTGCCTTCACGGTAGAACCCTTGGGGTAGTCAAGGCTCAGGGGCTGGCCGAACAGCACTTTCATGCTCTGTCCTGCGTAGGGCGCGTCGCTGGTCATCTTGTACTCTTCGACGCTTGTCGTCAGCGTCCAGGTCGTGGGGCGACTCCAAGTGTCCCAGGTGGCCACAGCTTTCGTCGCGTTGTCAGTAATGTAGGTGTTCTGCGCGCCGTTGAAGCCGCACGCTCCGCCACCACCGGTGCAGGCCAAAGATGGTGAGCCAACAAATCGCTTCGCGCCGGCCGACAGAACGTTCCCCCCGGCGACCACCATCTCGATTCGATTTGGGCCCCTGGTGGGCTCGCCGCGGCAATGGCTATTGCAGTGTCGATCCGGCGTGTCCTTGCTGATCGCTATCGACCCGGCGGGTGTCCAGGCGTACACAGGTGCTCTCGCAGTAGCGGTGATGGTTGCTGCTGTCCGTGGGTAAAGCGAGATGGTCAACGGCACCTCGAATGGGCCTTCCTTCGAAGTCCATTTGAACGGTCCGAAGCCATGCTTTCGTTCCACATCGAAGGTGACCACCGCTTTCACGAGCACCAGATCTGTGTCGCTGAATTTTGGGCTTATCACTGCGTTCGGGACCGTGATGATCGCTTGGCCACGCTGCTGTGCCTGGTCCACCTCAAGGCTCTCGACCGGTTTGCCGTCGATCGACATGGCCACATTGGTCGTAAGAGATTCGTCGATCCCAAGCGTGGAGGCAGTTACCTTGAGCTTGTAGTTGCCAGCCCCCGGGAAGTAGGCGAGACCACGGACCGATTGCAGGAAGAAGCCTTTGCTCAGGAACGGGAAACGATCCAACATCCGATTCAGGTCGATGGCCAAAGTGTCCTTGGCATCGTATGCCTTGTCGACGGTCTGCGCCAACGAGGTTCGCATCTCCTCAGCTTCGATCAGCAAGAGCTTTTCGTCGTCACCCAGTCGATCGAACGTCTGATCGAGCCGATCCCGGAACTGGAACGAAAGATTCTGGGCCAAGACGTTGGCCTCGTTGGCGCCATGAGAAATCATGGCGTTGCCGGTGTTATCCGCCTGCGCCAACAAATTGACCGCCGTCATCCTCAATTCATCAATGATCTGCGATACCCGCTTTCCCACGAGCGCGCCTGCGACGATTGTTGCTTGCGCACTTGCGGCTGCCGGGACGCAAGCCAATCCGCTCAACACGATCACAAGCACCACCACAGTTCTTCTCATTTGCTCCCCCTTGATTGTGGTGAACGGCAGCACTGCAGCCACTCGACGTGTTCAAGACAATCGAACTCGGTGCTAACTTGCCGCATCCCGCAGATGAGAGTTGGTCCCACGGTGAATGCGGTCAATTATTCTTGCTACTGCAAATCAATGTAGCAAAGGGCAAGGGCGGCCGTAGGTTCACAGCCACCCTTCTGAAGGAGGGTTCGTCGCTGTGGAGATTGACAGTTCTACGTTGAGACACCAACGAATCGCTCGTGCGATCTGCTTAGCCGGATCGATCTATCATTGTGCGGAACTAACGAGACGTGGGGGCACTATGAGGCTGGAGTCATTCCGAGTTCGCAACTATCGCTCAATCAACGACAGCGGGGAAATCGCGGCCTCTCGGATTACCGCTCTCCTGGGGCGAAACGAGAGCGGCAAGTCGAACTTGCTTCGTGCACTGCACAGCCTGAATCCAATTGAAGGGTTCCAGGCCTTGAGTCCCATCAAAGATTTCCCCCGCCACAGGCGCCTGGAGGAGTGCACAGACTACACGCCTGTCTTGTCAACGACATGGGCTCTAGACGATGATGAAAAGGAGTCTCTGCTTGAGGTTCTTCCACGGGCTACGGAAGTGACCAAGGTCGTCATCGAGCGCAGCTACGGCAAATCGACAAGGACTGCGCGGTTTCCAGAGCTCAACCCGATTTCTTTTGATGAGTCCGAGACCAAGAACAAGGTCAGAAAAGTAGCCGCGGCGGTGCGCGTCGCAGCGCAGAAGCGGGAGGCCCCCGCCGTGTTGGATGCAGCCGCCGACGCCTTTGAGACTGCGGCTTCCAGCACGAGGCCACGCGATACATGGGCCAGTCAGGCCGTTGCGGCGACAAAGGCTTTGCGGACTGCGTTAGCAGGTGCTGATACCGAACTGACCGAAAAACAAGAGGAAACACTCACCGAACTCGAAGATCTGGCCGATAGCATCATGGGTGACAAGGATGC
The DNA here is from genome assembly GCF_051904805.1 of Ralstonia sp. 25C. Lineage (NCBI taxonomy): Bacteria > Pseudomonadati > Pseudomonadota > Betaproteobacteria > Burkholderiales > Burkholderiaceae > Ralstonia > Ralstonia sp. 25C. The sequence continues at coordinate 2,919,561 of NZ_CP196737.1, forward strand.
TCAGCAGAAGGCTCGGGACTGGGCTATTGGTGCAATTCCGAAGTTCATCTATGTCGATGAATACCCGCAACTCGATGGCCACCAAGACATTGCCGCTTACCTCCAGCGAAGGTCTCAGAGCCTGCAGAATGATTCGGACAAGAATTTCGAGAAATTGTGCAAGGTTGCGGGGCTCAATCCCGATGAGCTTCAGAGGTTACACGGACAAAACGACTACGAAACGCGAAATCAACTGGCGAACCGCGCCAGTGCAGTTGTCACAGGCGAGATAAAACGGCTGTGGAAGGATCGCGCGCTCAAGATTCGCTTCAACCTCGACGCACACCACCTCGACACGATCATCTCTGACCCAACGAGCACCTACGACGTAGAGGTTAATCTCAACGACAGGAGTCGAGGTTTTCAGTGGTTCTTCGCTTTCTACATCACATTCTCGGCTGACACGGATGGAGGCCATGCGGAGAACGCCGTGCTTCTGCTGGATGAACCGGGCCTGTATTTGCATGCGAAGTCCCAATCGGATCTCCTGCACCACCTCGAGGTGGATTTCTCCAATCAGATTCTCTACTCAACGCACTCGCCCTTCATGGTGCCAACGCATGCGCTGGATTCAGTTCGTACCGTTAACATTGCGGAAGAAGCTGGCACCACCGTCACGAACGATCCAACAGGAGATGCCAGGACGCTGTTCCCGCTCCAAGCGGCACTCGGCTACGATCTTGCCCAAAGCCTCTTTGTTGGTCCAAACAACCTGGTGGTTGAGGGAGTGACGGACTTCTGGATCATGAGCGCTGTGAGCGCCTACGCATCTGACAAGGGTAAGACTTCACTAAGTCCCGCGCTCACGATAACCCCGGCCGGTGGAGCGCAGAAAGTTTCATACATGGTAGCGCTGCTAACGTCCGAGTCTCTCAACGTGTTGGTTTTGCTCGATACCGAACGCGATTCGAAGACGACCAAAGATGAGTTGCTGAAGGCGAAACTCATCCGTGAGCAGAATGTCGTCTTCGTGTCAGAAGCCTTTGCGTCTCCACCCCATGAGGCGGACATTGAGGACCTCCTCGGCCCAGCGGTCTATGAGGCTCTCGTGCGAGAGAGCTACGCTACTGAGCTGAAGGGCAAGACGTTGGCGCTAAACTCGAACATTCCGCGAGTTGCGAAGCGCATAGAGGCAGGATTAGTTGGCCTCGGAATCCCATTTCACAAGACGCGACCGACACGCTTGTTCCTCAAGAAGATGGCGTTGGAGCCCGCGAAGGTGGTGCCAGACGAGAGCCTTGCGCGATTCGAGACGCTGTTTGCCTTGATCAACGACCGTCTGGACAAGCTGGCCGCTCGAAATGCTAGGGCCTTCGAGAGCTAGTTCCTTACCTGCACCGGATTTTTGAGCATTCGCTTTGGCGGGAGCTAGCTGGTCAGCGAATCGCCTGCAGTTGCTGCGCGACTTGAGCGGCTGAACCGTTCACGGTAATCGATTGTTCAGCCTCGAAATAGACGCATGTCGTCTCGTCACCATCGTACGATCTCAAATACAGAACTTGAGACGCATTCACATACACCTCTCCGCCACCGGGGACGGGAAACTTACAGAAAGCAACGGACATGGTTTGCTCCAGGTTGAGTGGCAAAGATCTGCCTTCGTAAAACGATGCGTGCTCGGGCTTAGGTACTGGAAGTCGCGCGTCGGTAGATGTCGAATCAGAATCGACCATGCGGCGTGTTCGATCGGAAGCTTCACTGCTTGGGCCTAGCCACCTCTCTTGCTGGCAGGCGTCGGCTCGATCGCTAACGCCTTCTTATCAGCTAGGCGCCAGTATTTCCGATTAGGTGGATGGGTTCAGAACTTCTAATCCGGAACCTGAACTCCCTGCGACAGGGCTGTTCCCCGTCCGCTGAGGAATTGACTTCCTGAACGTGAGGTTTCTTCATCCTTTTCTAGTCTTTGAGGCGCGGTGTGTATCCGATAGCATCTTCTGTGGCCACAAGGTTGCTAAGCGTCTGCTCCAAACTTGTTTTGGCCGCACTGTACCGGACATCCTGCAACAGCTCGTTGGACGACAGGAGCCCTCGAACCTCGTTCCCGATTCGGGTCAGTTGGTTCATAAGTCTCGTTTGTGCGTCAGCTTCTTCGAAGGGCATGGTCATGTTTTCAAATCAATTTTTGAGAGCGGTCACCGCATCGAGGTACTGTTGCCATATCTCCGCCTCGATATCAGAACGCGCGGTCCTTGCGAGTTCTTTCAGTGGTACTAGATCGGCTGCGATAATCGCATCAATCTGATCGATTTTGGCGACGGAGTAGACGTAGCCGTTAAGAGGCTTGCCTGCGCTGTCGGTCGCCCGCACAATGAATCGCTCGCCATCGTCGTAAAGCCGGACTTGAACGGAAGTACCTTTGTGCTGGAAGGTATCAAGAATGATCATTCGTTCGCTCCAATTTTTTGACCTACTGTCCTAGCTTCTTAACTAGCTGAGCCGCAATCGCGGCAGTCTGCCGTTCTTTGCCAGCCGGCGGAGTTGGGGACTGTGCTTCTGCGAGCGTTCCCATCGCACCCGTAGGGTCCATTTCCGCCGCCTGTTGGTTATCGTTGATTTCCCGCGCCTTGGCCAATGCTTGCAGCCGCGTGAAGCCTTGTTGGACCAAGGCAGCCGCATCATGTGCGATGGATTTGGCGACGCTGTCCTGGTACTGCCGTTCTTGCTCTTCCAAGCGCTGGTCTTTAGTCATTTTGATGTTTCCTATGGGATAACCAGGAGTGACGCAACAGCGGCCGCTACGGTGAATCGAACAGAATCTGCACGACTGAGAGGAAGCGTGGTGCGCTTGTCCTATCACCTGGACCGCTCGCCGCCACTCGGGTCGCTTTTCAGGCCTTGATAATGCGGCTGTACGCTGCCCAATCAATTGCAGGCACCGTTCCAAGACTCTGCAGTCGCGCGAGCAAGCGAAACAGGAAGAACATCATCGCCCCGTGCTCAGACACAAGGAGCGGGCCTCCGTCGTATCTATCGTAGCACCCGTGGTCGAGCGCGCAAACGCAGTCGAGGGCCAGGATGTCGTCGCTGCTGAGGTTGCTTAGGAACGTATCGTCGAGGCCGTTGACCCAGCCCGAGCGCGGCGCAAGCAGTCCTGCAAGGATGCGGAAGTGTGGCTTTGGTTGGAACGTGCCGCCGGCATGGGAAATTGTCACTGAAGTCCGCGTCATGCCGCGAACCGACGCGGCCTTCTTTTCAGCATACGCGATGTAGCCTTTGTTCACCTCGGGCTTACACTCGAACATCGCGTACACCGCCTCGGCCGGAATGTAGCGATGATTCATCTGGTCAAGCAGCGTGGGAGTGAAGTGCCGGTCGAAGATGACCACGTCGATTTGGTCGCTGCGGTTTCCCTTCGAGTCGATGACGATGCCAGTCGCGACTTCGTAGCGGTTCGGCAGGTAGGAGCGCAGTAGCGAAAGCCAGTGCTCTTCGTTCACGGAGCCCATCGTGCCGGCGTGGCTAATGGATTGGGTGGCGAGAGCCATCTGACTGCTGAGAGCGGTCTGGACGTTCGCGAACGCCTGTTTGAGCCAAGTCGTATCGTCGGCAGCCGCGCCGAGCGCGGTGGCGGGAATTGGGTTCTGGGTCATAGACGATTCAGGACAGCGGGAACTTCGGGCCAAACAGGGTGCGCCAAGCTTTCAGGGCTTCTCCGTTCTGACCTTTACGAGCCAAGTGGATGGCATTGGAAGCCTCACGGCTTGCAGCGAGCAGCAGTTGCTGCGCGCGGTCTTTGCGCGCGTCGTCCATCCCGTCGCTGATGGGTGAGCCCAGACCAGCCGGATCGGGCCATTCGTCCTTAATACGGTCCGCCAGCGACGAGAACATCGTCTGTAGCTCGTAGTCGAAGCGGCCTTGCCAACCACCGTGCAGACACTCCAGCGCCATCACCTCAATGAGGAAGGATGGTTTGACGGGCTTGTCGGCACCGTGCTTCGGGTTGTTGTTCCAGTACTTGATCATCCGAACGAGGCCCTTCCACTCGCAAGAAAACGCCTGGTGGGCATCCCGCGCTTCGTTAGCGTGGATGTCGGGGTTGGTTTTCATCCACTTGCCCGTGTCGCTGTTTGGAATCTCGTAATCGTCATCGATCGCGACTGCGGGAACGACGTCCACGCTGAGCACCCGGTAGTCCGTGTTGTCCTCGGCATCGACGACCACACCGAAGTCGACGTTGATGGACCGCCCCTGCTTGCGCACAGCATCCTTTCCGTACTTTTCCACAAGCGCCTTGTAGAAATCATCAAGCACGACGGACGGTGCCTGAGGACGATACTTCTCTTCCTCGGCGTCGGACAGCACAAAGAAGATATCAATGTCCTTCAGCGGCTTGGTCTTTGTGTGCCGAGCGTAGGAGCCGGTAAGGAAATCCCGCTGAATCGAGAACTTCGAGCGGATGTGCTCGCGAACTTCGGTGTGGCGCTTGGACGCGTTTGCTTGCTCGCGGTCATTGAGCTCAAGCCGTGACTTGAACTTGCGGAATGCATCGTCAAGGGAAATCATCAGCAGGTCCTCCAATAAGCAGCGTTCGCCCCGAGGCCGCTATGTTCGACAGTTGAGCCAAGGGTCTGGCGCACCATGCCTTCGGTTGAACGGGACAAGCAAGGACCCCAACCAGCAACGTCCGGCCGCCCAGGTTTGGTCTTCAGAATGACGTCGTAGCCCGCGTTCTCAGGCGCGACGCCGGCCTTCCTGATGGCGTATTTCAACTGCTCGGTGTCCGTGTAGAACGAGCCATCGCCATCGGACCACTGGTAAACGATGTCTAGGTCCCAGCGAAGAATCAATGCGTTCGTGAGCGGGTTGTAGATTTCCAGTTCAACGCGCTCGAGGTGCCTTGACTCAATCCAGGTCTTGATGGCGCGGTGCTTGCTCTCCCAGCTACTGACCAGCTTCGTAGGAGAAAGGCCGCTCAACCGAATGATGTCCTTCAGGCTCTTCAGGACGTTGTCGGTGACATACGTGACCGAGTGGGTGTAGGAGTAAACGGAAACGGAACTCATGATTTCAGGAACCCCTCCAAGTCGAGCGTCACAGCGGACGCGTTGGCCGACTTCTTGTCATCATCAACTTCGAAGCCGCTCTCCGCATCTCGCGCGACCACTCGGCTGGTCTGCAGCTTCAGCGCAGCCTGGACCCAGGACAAGTCATCGGTAGCGACAGCCACAGACACCTGCCAGTTGCCCTTGGTCGCATCGAACCCCAGCTTTGCTTCGTTGCTGTTCGAATCATCGAGCGCGTCGTCGTCATATAGGCAGTAGATGCGTGTACGCAGGCCGTCGCACGTCACGACGATGGGACTGGATTTCGGCGTCTGTTCGGTGATGACGCTGGCCACAATCCCCGCCACGCTCATGAGTTCCTTGCGGGCATCCTCGTTGGGGCTGCTCGCGGTGATGAGATCAACAATGGCGCTCCACGTGTCGGCAGCGTCTCGGGACGGGACGCTACGAAAGTCTCGGCGGACGGTACTCACTTGCTGGTCTCCTTGCGCGAGCGCGCCACCTTCGCATCCTTCGCTGCTGCAAGCAGATGGGCTGTCGTCAGCTTGTTCGGGTCGACAGCCACTTCGCGGCTCATTGCCATCGCGTTCACCACCATTTTGCGAAGGGCGCGGCCATCCAGGCCTTCGCACGCGCGTGCAACCGTGGCAATGTCCCGGGAGCCCGCCATGGCCGCGAGCGTCGGGAATTGCTTTGCCAGACCGCTCAGGCATTGCTCGAGAATTTGGACGACGGCCTCTCCACCAGGCGGCGGCACTTCGATGACCAGGTCGCAGCGAGACGTGAACGCGTCGTCGATCGCTTGGGGGAAGTTGCTTGTGGCGATGAATAGGATGTTTGGGTGTCGCTCCGCGAGTGAGTCGAGTTGGACGAGCACAGCGTCCGTGGCGCGATGGATGTCCACCGGATTGGCCTCCAGGCTCATCCGCGAACGGTCGGCCGCCAGCGTTTCGACCTCGTCCAGAAGAACGACGGTAGGGCCGTTGCTCGCTTGTTCCGAGATGGTCTGCGAGAACAGCTCGCTCACGGCGCGTTGCGTCTTACCCATTGCGGAACTCGTCAAAGCATGGGGGTCGACTTCGATCAGCTGCGGTTTGGCCTTGGGCATGTAGCCCGCGAGTTTGCTAGCCAAGCCGCGCGCCAAGGAGGTCTTGCCGGTGCCCGGGGGACCGACGAGAAGAATCACGCCGTGCATCGGCAGCTGGTCGCGCGAGACTTTGGGGCGCAGGGCGAAGTTCAGGATGGCCTGCGAAAGCAAGCGCTCCTTGATGTCGTCCGCGACGATGATGCTGTCCCAGAGCGCGTCAAGCGACGCATGGGGAAGCGCGCGGACGGCGGAAATGCCGCGCGGAAGGTCTTCAGGCCGCATCAGCTGCTGTGCGTGGGTGTTGGCGTTCAAATCTGTCCCGTCCTCGTGCGGACGCCGTTGTTTCGATGGACAGAATTTTTCCAGCAAGCCGGAAAGGGTTGGTGGAAGGCTGGTTCAGGTGTGCTGGCTGCGCTTGGCGCTGTGACACGTTTCCAGAGGACACGACCCGCATTTCTTATCCCGGCCGTCCCTTGATCAAGAAACCTGAACCGCTTGCCTGTGAATCTTGCATGCGGACGTGAGATGCTATAGGTCTCCCAAAAACCCTCTTTCGAGGCCCCCATGACCCGCATCGCCATCATCGAAGACGTACGCGAGGACAGCGACAATCTGAAGGCGCTGATTCAGAGCACTCTGGAGGCGGACGTGCGGCAGGCTTTCAATAAGACGGAAGCTGAGAGCCTGCTGAAGGAGGAGAAGTTCGACTTGGTCATCATGGACATCGAGCTTGGGGTTGGTCCGAAGAACCGGTATGCCGGTCTGGGCCTGCTGAGTGACGTCCGCGCGAGCTGGCCGACTATAGTTGTCTCAGGGATGCCGGAGGACAACCTCAGAGGATTGGCGCTTACGCTGCACGCTTATGACTTCATTGCAAAACCCGTCGATGAGCAGGATTTCATCAACAAGATTGAGCACGCGCTTGAATGGGCGAGTTCTGAGGCAGGTAGGGACCTGACGACCCAGCAGGGCTTACCAGAAGGTCTGACTGCTGACTTGCAGCGGAAGAATCGATACCTGTGGAACGGAAGACCTGTGTCGCTAACGCTAACCGAGCTCAGTATTCTTCAGTGCTTGATAGAACGACCTGGCACCGTGGTGGAGACACGTAACCTAGTGAAAAATCTAAAGTCGGGAATGACCAATAAAGCTATCGCGACGCAACTGTCGAACGTACGCGCGAAGTTCCGAGATGTCGACCCAGACTTCGACCGAATTGAGAACGAGCCGGGCCGTGGCTACCGCTGGAAAACTTCAACGTAAACGCTGGCTGCAACGCCTGCAGAGCTGGGACTTCACGCTCCTCACCGTAGCACTTCTCATCCTCCTAATCTTTTGTTTGGTCGGGGCTGTCGTTGATATCAGCATCTCAGCGAACAAGAAGGAGCAGCGAGTCCAGGAGTCAGAGCTGAACGGACAGCTTGCCCAGTTTCTGCTCAGCATTCGCGAGCCCGACGGTTCATCGCTGCTTGAGAATCCAGTGGAGTTTTCCGCTGTCTCCCGGCCGCTAAGCGTCGTCACGTTGAGCCGATCGTTCTTTTCCTACTTGCTGCAGAGGGGCAACGCCAAGGCGTTCAAGACCGGAGACATTAATTTTGAGCCTCCTCGCGCATGTCAGGTGGAGTACCAGGGGGGGCGACGGGACGGTGCGCTGTCCGGAAACTTGAGAGCTTGCTTCGCAGCGGTACCGGGGGACCAGACTGGACGGTACGTCTATTTCTCACTGCGCTATCCATCGAGCAAGATTGAGCGTCACCGCGCTGGACGGCCGCTAGCCGACGTAAATCGCGTCGTACTCACATTCGGCGGGCAGCGCGAAGGTAGGCTTACATTGGCCTACCAGGTGCCGCCGTTGGCGCGCTCACGTTATCCCTCGCAGTTGGCGCGCTTTGAGCAGGTTCACGAGCTTTCTGGCTTCGCATCGGGTGAAGGTGGAGCGCCGTCGCGGCTTGTGAGCGGCCAGGCCTTCGAAAGCCAAATGGAAGAGGATGGAAGCGCACCGCAGCACTTCGTGACAGTGGTGGGGCGCATTGACGCCGCGTTTCTCCAGCCATCGAGCGCGGATGAGACTTGGCCATCAGCTGCCCTGAAGAAAATCACCATCGGTTTGAAGGTCTACGACAAGGCAGGTCCTGACGTAGAGCCGGAAGTTCTCTTTGATGTCCCCCCGGGGAAAGCCGGCACGCCGGTCGTCTCGCTGACTCAGGCGTACCTGGCGGCCGTCCCCTCACGGGCGTCCTTGCAGGTTAGCTCCATCGGCGCTGGAGGTACTCGGCGCGCCATCTGGCGCTCTGACGATGCCGGTATCAGTCAATCAACAACACGACTTGACGGTTGGTGGCAAAACATCGCTGACCGCTGGTCCGAGTTCATTATCTCCAAGGGGACTCTTCAGAGCGCGCCAGTTTCCGCCACTCAGACTGTTCGGATTGGTGGACTGAGGAATGCCAGCGCCACGCTCACCGCGACTCCATTTATGTTGCCCGACCTAGCGACACGCGCGTTCACGTGGATTTCTGGTGCAGTCGCGCTCATCGTGGTTTTGGCCCTATATTGGGGACACAATGTTCTAAGGCTACGTCGCCTTCGGGCGATGGCATACGCGATGGCTGTGCGGCCTACCGGGGGCGGCGACCTGAAGCAGTTCGCCGCGCGGAACGAAATTGGCACCTTGGCGCGCGTTTTCTACCTACTGCTGAAGCGCAGCCGCTCGCGCGATGCGAACTTGGTCAAGCGACTACGCAAACAGGAGTCTCGGCGCGCCGAGGAGCTGCGACTGGCGGAAGCTCACGTGCAGAACCGGAAGGCAATTCTCGATGCTATCGGACACGAGATTCGAGCTCCGCTGCAATCTCTTGTGAACACCACAAAGGATCAGGTGCCAGTTCAACAGAAGCTTTCCCGCATTCGTCGTGCTGTGGAGGCGCTTCATGAGGCGACCGGCGTCGAGGATGGACTTCGGTCTGGCGAGATTGCGATGGCCCCACACGACCTAGCCGATTGGCTGCAGAGGTTTGCGCACAATCTGAACGAAGATGGTAGAGGCGTGGAATACGTTGGCCCGGCACATGGGGTTGTCGTGCAAATGGATTCCATCCAGCTGGAGCAAATACTGGACAACCTCCTCGATAACGCCCAACGCTATCGTGAGACGGGAACCAACATTGAGCTTCGGCTATCGGAGCCCGGTGACCTTATTGAGTTGGCCGTTTTCAATCGTGGAGTACCTATTCCAGAGGCGGACATCGAAAGAATCTTCGACCTTGGGGTATCCGACAGTGATGCACTGAGCAATAGTGGGCTTGGCCTCTTCGCGTCTCGCATCTACGCGTTGGCGATGAACGTAACCCTCCAGGCTCGCAATGAGGTGGGCGGCGTTTCGTTGGTGTTGCAGTTTCCACGATCGAGCCACGATTGAGCGGCTTTGCTATGGCTCGGTGCCATTGGCAAAGATGCCTGCTCTTCTACAGAATGGCTCGCCGCATGCGCACTCTTCTGTTCGGTTGCGAAAAGCGCCACAAAGGGGCATTGGGAGACCCCATCGCATACTCATGCCGAGGGGGGATGCCGAAGTCGTCGGTAGATTGCGACGGGTGCCGGTAGAATTCGCCGGTGACTCCATTTATACATCGCTTATGACTATCGACACCACTATTGCAGCTGTCGCTGCCCTCGGCGCGGTGATTACGGCATGGCTTGCTTGGTGGGTAATTCCGAGAAGGCGACTGATCGCACTCTGTGATGGCCTAGCGGTTATCGAGCCAAGAAATGGGATTAAGGCCCCAATCGAAGTGCAATTCGCTGGCGAAACGGTGCCACAGGTCACCCGTACCTTGGTGTACGTATGGAATGGAGGCAACCGGGAGCTAACGCGTGTAGATATTTCCTCGGGCGACCCTATAAGAATTAAAGCTCCTCAGGGCAGCCGAATCTTGGCAGCGAATGTCATCCGCGAGTCCCTAGCCGGCGTGAGTGCCAACACTGCGCCCTACGATGACGGCGAGCGCCTATTGACCTTCGAACGCTTACCTATCAAGCACGGTGCCATTGTGGAGGTGTACCACACAGCCTCAAATCCGGAGCTTGAGCTAGTAGGCGCCATTCACGGTGATCATCGCATACAGAATACCAAGTCGAAAGGAGCCTATTTCGATGAAATTCGAAAAGGGCGATCTGCGTTTTGGTTTGGTGCGTGGGTGACAGGCTCAGCTGTAGTCATGTTCTGCGGCCTGTGGTTTGTTGTATCGCGTCAGGCCACCTTGAACGTTGTGCAGTTGGCTCACTGGGCACCAATGCTGGTGGGGGAAATATTCTTGATTGTGACGCTCCAAGACCTGATTGCAAAGCTGAAAGTGCCCCGATCCTTGCGCTTGTCTGCGCGTGGGCCTCGGAAGGGCTGGCAACGAATACCCTAGCCGAGATGATGGGATCTGATACTAGTCCGACCTCCACAATGGAATGAAGGCGACGGCGCCGACTATTAAGGCTAGTACAAAGTCAAAGGGCAACAGGTTGCCGACGGCCGTCGGTGCGCCAATCAAATAAGTCCGTATAGTTGCCACACCAAGAATCGCAGCAATTAACTCTAGTCCTGCTGGCTCCAGTGGTCGGCGCCAGACGTATATTGCTGGGACGAGCAGCACTGCGAGTAATGATCCGACTAGTCCGACATACCACGGGCTTCTATGGATAATGAGCCCACAGCCTTGTGCATTTGACGATTGATCACTTGCTTCATGGGTCACCGCATAGGGCTTGTCGCTAATGCCTCTGTCCACACCAATCTTTCTCTGTGCGTCCCAACCAGGCTCACCGTCGAAGCGCACATGCAGCTCGAGCGGAAGATTCTCCATGGGGTGCCCCGTTTGCGCTGGCAGCGTCAGTCGCGCCGATTGAATGCCCACCCAGTACTTGTCCAGTGGATATGAGCGAAGCGAGCCAACGCCGATAGGTTGTTCCTCGACCTCCATCTGGTAGACGGCAGCCGATGCAAGCTCCGTTTTGATAGGAGGCGAGACTAATGTGGGTATCCAGGGAACATGTACTTCGCCATCCTGGGCCATCTGAGGCAATTCGAGCCATCCACGTTGCGATGTAGAGACGCCGTGCGGCCAAAGCCATATTGGGATGAATACCGTGCCTTTCATCTTGAAACTGCCGTTGGCTCCGCCCGTAACATGCAAGTAGACCCGTCCGCTATTTGCTTCCGCCGAACCTGGACGGCACGCATCTCTTCCGCGCACGTCCAAGATGCTGGAGGGAGATCCCCAAAGATATCCCACAGCAGAGAGAACAAAGACGAGCAATGTTGCGATCGAGAACGCTCTTCCACTATTTATCTTCATCAATCGATTCTCGGTTCATCCAGATGGGAAATCGACGTAATCATAATATCGATCACATTTTATGGATCACATTTGTTTGTGCTTCGTAGTTCGGCAATGAACGATGTGGCAGGCTCAGGCGTACTAAGCCCACTAAGTGGGCTGCAGACGCGCTGTCTCTGTACTTTGTTCTGGGGAGCCGGAGTTTGCTGCATTTTCTGGCATTCTTGATTCTGCCCGGCTTCGGCCGCCTGTGGCAAGATTGACCTGCTCCCCGCGATCGGTACGCAGACGATGTAGGGCCCGTTCCCAATAGGAGCCGTTGCTGCAGAAGCTGACTGAAGAGGATGTCGACACGTTGCAATCGTATCTCTCGGCTAGGTGCCATCGGGTGCTGGAGAAGGCAATGGAACCCGCCGATGTTCCGCCGCGTAGCGTCCGCATACCGTCGAAATACCTAGCTCGTCTGCAGCCCACTGGCACCTAATAACAAGCGGCTATCTGCTTTCATTTCCACGGTGCATTTCTAAAGTTGAGCCGTCTTGAGCCGTTGATTTAGGACTCGAGATTTCACACGATAGGACAAATGAAGACACTCCTGGAGCATTTCCCGTCTGCCCCGTTTGAGTCTATAGGGAACAATCTAATCGAGCGGTGGCGAAGCTGTCTTGTGTCCTTTCACGTGAAAAAGCCGCACCACGATTTCGCCGTTCTGACGATGGGAACCGGCTTTCTGCTTACGACTGGCAAGAGCGCTTCCATCGCAACAGCCCAACACGTACTTCGCGACTATGGGAGTGGACAAGGGCTCTGCGCCATGATTGACGGAGAACAGGTCCGTCTGGATGGCCTCGAAGCATTGCAAAGCGAAGAAGAGGACTGTGCATTCGTCAGACTCCCTGCTTTGATGGCCAACAAGGCATGGGTCGCGTTAGTCTCCGGCCAACGCTCCGACATGGTTGCGACTTCGTCTTTCATGATCTTCGGGTTTCCGGAGGTGAAAAACCGATTCGATATTCGGAGGAAGGGGCAGGGTTTTCAAGTATTGAATATCGTCTGCCACGGTTTCGAACATGATTGGAAGAGAGGTGTACTGCTGTTTCGGTACGACCCAAAGACCGTCTATTTCGAGGAGGGGGGTACGTTTAACGACACTCCCAATTTGAAAGGTATGAGCGGAGCCCCGGTAGCACAGTTGCTCTTTTCAAAGACAACTGGAGCAATCGGCCTTAGACCGGTTGGAATCTTCAAGGAGTGGTATCAGGGGAATGACAAGCGCTTGGTGGCTCATTGCTTTCCCGATTTTGGTCACGAACTGGATCATCGATGGGGCGATATCGGTGAACCGAACCGGGCGTCCTAGAGCCCTTTGGGCGGGTTAGGCGACGGGCGGATAGTCCTCACCCGAGGCATCTTGCGAGATTTCGGTAGTGACGTCTGCTGCCCGAGTGGCTACCCTGCATCTGTTGGAGCCTTCTTGGACGCGACTCGCAATTTCGTTCGAAGCACCACTGGCGCTGACCGGTCAGACTGCGATTGCTGGGCACGCGCGGCTGCGGCGTGGCGAAGGATGACCGCCATGCCTTTTTGCAGCATGTCCAGCACCGCCGGTCGCATCGCCCTACGTCTGTTCGTCGTCATACCAATCGGACAGGCCAAGTCAGCGCGAAGCGCCGAGCCAAAGAAGAAGCCCGAGCTCCGTCATTCGAGAATGACAGTCGATCGGAGCTTTGCACAGGTCAGCATAGTGGCTGCTATCCCGCTTCGTCAAACCGTCTGCGTGGGCTGTGCGCCATATCCACTGCGCAGTAAATATGGTGTCTTTACCGAATATTGATGGTGCGCCTCTTGCCAACTGCGCCGGCGAGCAGATCTATCCACTTGAGCTTTCGAGTCCGCTCCCGCAGGCGCGCAGGCAGCTACAGCCAAGGGGTCTCAAGGGCATCTCGCTGCGTCACGTTGATTGTGTCGGTTTCCCGGCTGGTTCCCCGTCTTCATGTCCAGATTGACGCGCTGCCTGGCGGCTGATGAAGTCTTCATAGCATGCCTCGGCTCGACACGTCCGCTTCTTCTTCATCCACCGCTTTCGGCGGTGGAGCAGCTCCTCCAGAGACTTCCGGCTACCGCGTTGTATGCAGTACGACTCGATGAGCTCCCTCATGATGAACTTCAGACGTTCATTTTCTGGGCGATGCGCCCCCCGGGATATGCATTCCTTAACAACGTCGCGATTGTCTTTGATCCAAAGCATGAAGGCCAAGGGTAGCGGTACTTTGAGCCCGTCAATGCGAAAGATGCCGCTTCGTACCGCTGAGACGATAGCTCGCTGAATGGCGAGCTTTGCTGGAGAAACCCACACCTCCCGCGCGGCCTCATCGCCTAACTTGGCAAGCGGCTTCTTGCAGGTCGCGCAGTGCAAGATGCTTACTGGTTCATCACTTGAGCTACTGATGCATGGTTTCGCCGCTCGTATCTTCGTGCGGCAGGTCGGGCAGCAATCCGACATCCTGCATCGATGCTCGGGACAAAAATTCCAATCCTTGAATCGCCATTCAATGCGAAGGTATGGGACCAAGTCCGTTGCTAAGCATTGAGGGCAGAACCGATACGTAGGTGTTTTTCGCTCAAAGTTCAGCAGCTGTTTCAGTTGTGGGTGCTGTCGTACCACGTTGAATACATCAGCGAGTTCTTTAAGTCGCTTGGGTGAGACACCAGTGCCAGCGCCGATACGGTACACATGGTCGTGCGATGTGGCGAGATCCGGGTCCCTGACCGGCTTGAGGCTCAGATATCCGGCCAGCGTCCGGTATGTAACTCCATGGAACTGGCAGGTGCGGTGAATCCATGACGCCGCTGACTCGCGTGGGAACGGGTACGGCGCATGCACGAGGCTAAGTGGTCGGCTCATCAGCATCTCCAAACAACGGCAATTGATGGTCAATGGTGGTCAGGCGAAGGAGCTGTCTAGTAGGCGCTCGCTTGTGCAAGCGCGAGATGAGGGACGAGAGGCACCGCAGATCGTCCTGCGTTGTGCAGTCTTCATACAGGGCCCGCAATGCCGGTATGGGGATGCGGACTAGCTCGCAAGACGGGCGACGTGTGACGAGGGAGACGAGGCGATCGAATGCCCGCCGTACAAGAGCCGCTGCTTCGTCGGTGGAGAGGCAGCGGTTCGCGCATCTCGGATGGTCCTCGGCTTGTAACGAGTTAACGATCCCAAAAATCCAGAACAACCGCAGGAACGTATCAATGGAAAGGTTGCCGAATCCAATTGGAAGGCAACTTGCGGTCCGAACGACCGATTGGCCGGGAGCAGCGTTCAACAGATCTGCAATGTGCCTGCTGACGGCAAGCTCCCGTGCATCCGCGACGACGGGCACTTGGTCCCGCGTGGTCAAGCACAACCCGCACTCGCAAATATCGAGTGCGGGCCGACGCCAGCGTATCGACCGGCCACACTGACATTGATCCTGGAGGCGGAGACCGTGTTTGGGGCAGGATGTGACGAGGCACACAGACCACGCTGCCAGCGCGCGGTGGTTTTCTTCGAGACACGCTGGGCAAAGCTGCGGGGACCCCTGCCTGAGGTGGTAGGGGCGCAGGAAGTGATGGTCGAGGAAATTCGCTGATTGCGCCCCTTGATGAGACTCACGGACGACAAAGGCTCTTTTCAATCGCTCCGGCGTGCACCCGAACATGAAGGCGACTGAGCCGCAGGCAGTAGCTGGAAGATAGAGGTGTCCCGGCGTAGCAAGATGCCGAGCCAGATCACAGAAGGTCAAGCCGTTCGCTATCGCCATGCGCAGAGCGAATCCGACCCCATCCTCCTCCGGCGAGATTTCCTCCTGACGCGGATACGGCATGGTTTCCGTTCGCAGCATCATGCAAACGGATTGCTTCTGCTGGACCCCGGACCAAACAGCCGGAGAAAGCCCAACCGTAGATGATCCTTCTCGACCTTGGTCGTCTCGGCGTCAATGGCGATCATCGCTGCCTCAATGATGAGGCTCTTCAAGGTACGCATGACCCCCTTCGTTGCATTGAATATAGGCTTTGCGTAGGTGTTCAGTTCCGACAGGTCTACATCGCTTGTGGCCGTCACAAAGCCATTCAGCACGCCACGCCAATCCAGGTCGTTCTGGAACTCCGGCAGATTGAAGATCGATGAGATCCGCGTCGTCAGCTGTGGGTCGGCTTTTTCGATGCCGCGCAGGAGTTCGGTGCCGGATAGCAGAACAGGCCTGGAGGTCTTCGTCATCAGTCGCTTGATCCAATCGTTGATGGCGACGCGTACCTCGTCCTTGCGGGAAAGGAAGACGTGCTGATACTCGTCAATGGCGATCAGCTGTATGTCGTGTTGCTCGATCGAAGCGACCAAGACATTGAAGAGCGCGGCGTTGGTCTTTCGCCCCGTCCTTGGCGGGATTACGTAGTTGAAGTCGACAAGTAGGTCTTCCTGAATCTGGGCTACGGTGGGAGCCTCTTTCAGAGACGCAACCAATACACTCTCCGGGCGAAGAAACGGCCAGTTGCAGACGTTGCGTTGGACGGACTCGATGAGAAAGGACTTCCCTGCGCCAGATGGTGCGATGACGCATGTCCCCACCGGATGCTCCAAGTTGTTCCCGAGCTGGATGATGCGTCCAACTCCATCCAAAGCATCTTTGAAAGCTGGATGGTGAATACGTATCTGGTTGATGCGGTAGCCGGCTTGTATTGCTCTGTGGCTGTAGCTCATGACTCATCTCCAACGAACACTTCAAAGGTCGGAATTTCATCGTTGTCGGGGGCGGCCGGGTCTGTGTCCGTGACTATGGGAATAGTCAACGCGTCGAACGCTTTCCTCGGCGAACGGGTGCGTGACAAAGAGCTGAAGCCTTGGACGAGAGCAAATTCACGAGCCCCCCGCTTGATGCGTCGGCCGCCGCGGATGGCTTGAGCCCAATGATCTTGAAGAGCAAGACGAGCTTCTCTGAGAACCCTTTCGGCGTTTGCTAAGGTGAGCTTTTCCTCTGCCGCTTTTCGAATCAATCGATGCTGTGTCGAGGTCAATCCTGCAGCGTATTCGTGGTCACGGGCTTCGACGGCGGTCCACAAGCCACTGCGAGGGTGTTGCACAAACACGCTGCCCAGATCGTATGGGTTGTACTTGATGTTCGCCTTGAACTTCGCACCCATTTCGCGACGAATCGCGCCAAGCTCGTCGCTGGCGTAGCGGATCCATTGATGAACGATGCCGCTGTGATCGACGGTTGCCGTACCGCTTAGGCCAGCGAGGACATCGAGACTGCTCGTGTCATCCATGAGCGTAGGGGCAGGACAACTGGCAAGGCCTTCCCGAAAGAGATCGATGGGGCGCGCCATCTTTCGCTCGTTGATCTCGAACGGATGTACATCGACAACCCATTGAAGGACGCCGAAGCACAGATCGCTGAACGTGATGCATGCGCTCTTATTGGGATCGACCGGGTCAGGGCTGACTCCAGGCTTCTTTGGCCGCCCCTTTGCCGGCAGCTGTCGAGTCAGTTCACCAAGTTGACGTTCCACGACTGGTTTGAACCACGGCATGCGAACCGGGCAGTACTCAACGTCCATGCAAAGGTCGCTCGCGACGTGACGGATGTGAGGAGAGTGGAATGACAGAGAGTTGTCGAGCACGAGCGTTTCCCACAATCCCATGGCGTGCCAAGGGTTGACCAGTCCCTGGCCTGCGGTGATCGCATCTTTGGGTTGCACGGCGACCTTGATGCTCTGCACGACGCGGCCAACGGTTTCGCCTTCGAAGGAGATGAAAAAACCAAGGATGTAACCACTGAAGCTACAAACAAGGAACGTGATAACAGGGCGACCGAGTGGTATGCCTAGTTGATCATCGAGTACGACGAGGTCCAGGAGCGTGTGGTCCATTTCGACCCGCTCGAGAGGCCGCGTTGCGTACCCTCCAGGTTTGGCGAAGCGCCATTTGGCGCGCGCCTGGCTCACTCCCAATCGAGCTCGGTCCCGATCAAACGGAGACGTCTCGCGAGCGATTCGCTGAACCGTTGATAGGCTGACCGATGCGTCTGCTTCCGAGGACGCTTCGTCCTTGGTGGCTTCGCTGAGTTTGCGGAGCACCTTGTCATGCGCTTCGCGCAATGTGCAGCCGTCTCGAACGAAATAGTGGCGGGCCAGAACCTTCCTGATGAGCTGGAGGACCAGCGTTTCTTTTCTTCGAGAAGAGCTCCGGTTTACGTGGCGGGACACCAGGCTGGCGGTGTTGCCTTCGTTCTTCTCATAAAATCGCATCCAGCGCATGACCGTCGGGGTGCTGGGCGGTCTTTCATCCCCGAGCCTCTCGGCAACGGAAGCTATGGCCTCGGAGATTCGGGCTCGCTGGCCTCTGGTGATGCCACATTTACGCATATGCCGGACATATGCGTATGTGCGTTCAAAGTCTGCCTTCTGTCGTGGAGGGAGTGTGGTTGTGCATACGACCATTGCGCATGCGTCTGCCGACTTTCTAGATGGCAGAGGTCCGCTATCTCTCACCACAGTCAGCTTCTTGGAGGAAATGTCGCTGGCGAGCTTTGCGATGCGTTCCCGGCGGATACGGCCCGTCGTCTGGTTCTCGAGTTGAACGTACTGGTCGTCCAGAACGCGCTGCACACGCCATTGAGCGTCTCCGCTTTGAACGACTAGGTCCGTGTCAAGCGTGTAGATCGACATCGACGCCTCCGACCGGGTAGACCAACTGAGCCTCATCGAAGTCGAACGCTGTGTTTATCCGAAGACGCCTACGCCCAACCAAATGCAGAACCGTCTCAACCGGCGCGGCTGCCTCGCATGCCAGATGGCGGATCGTGGTCCCCGCAGGAAAATGGGATGCGGCGGTCAGGACCCTCTCCGTTATCCCGCTGGAAACGTGGCTCCGTGCATGCCGAAGCAGCACCGATGCGCGCACATGGCGCTTGCCTCGGTGGATTTGCTTGTCCGTCGCCACGACGAACTGGAAGCCCTTCTCCTGCAGAAGTCGCTGGGCACATGCCAATCGTGGCTTGTTCCTGTCGTCGCGTGCCCGCACGTCAGGCTTCACCTCGACTACGACTTTCTTGTCAGGACCAACGAGAAGGAAGTCGGGGAAATAGGTGCCGAATTCTTCGAGATCCAGCGAAAAAGGTTGATGGGAGATCGAAGAAAATCGAAGGTCCAGAAGAGCTAAGCGCACAAAGTCGCGCTCCAGCAGACTCTCGTATTCGATGGGGGTTGGCTGGAACCACGGACAGGCGATAAGCCCCACTCGCCGGTGCGGCGAACGGGTGACGACCTTTCTTGCGGCAGGCATGAGGTCTCTCCAAGCAAAGGGATTCCCTCTTCCCAAAGGGAAGGCTTGAAGAGGACTTGACAGGTGGGATAGTGAGTTCGATACTAACTGCGCCAACAGGGGGTATCGAAAGATATCTCCACGCCGCCTAGTCCTCCGGGATTAGGTGGCGTTTTTATTTTCTACATGGGTATCTCCTTCGCGTGCTCCGCCGCGCGGCTCACGCGAGCAACCGTCCGGCTGCCGCGCTGGAACACTTCCAACACCGCTGACAAGGCTTTGACGTCTGCTGGACTGAGGTTCGGCAGCACCTGGGAAAATTGCGCACACAGGTGGTAGGCGGAAGCGGGAGCACCGCGCGGAGGCAGACTGAAGTGACGTGATACCTCGAAAGCGTCACGTAGGCTTGCTTCATCTGCGTCATCCAAATCTAGGACGCGGACGATTCGCCGGATGAGCTCCACTTCCTTTGGGAGTTTGGAGCCGCATTCGAGTGCGGAGATGTACGACTGGCGATAGCCCAGCCGCGCCGCGAATTCTCCCTGTGCAAGCTCAGACTTTGCACGCAGCGTTCTTAGAACTATCGAGAATGGGCTCATCGGAGAGTCGAAAAGTTCTTTGGCGCTAAGCCTAAGAAACCGGGTTGCTGTTTTCAAGAAATTTCGAGAAATTTCTCTTAAAACGCTTTTTTTACTGTGGTTGATAAGTATTGTCTGTCTAGACATGTAACCGTGAGGCGTATTGCCGCGTGTAGCAGTTGCTAGAGAGCAATCGACGCACGAAATCGCGGCCTAGTGGGTGTGGCGATGATGGATATCCGGGTAATGCGGATGCTTGTGGACCAAAGGCTCGTGCCGATGCACATGCACGTGCGGCTCCTTGCCGTCCCATGGAAAATCATGTTCGTGGTGATGGTGTTCATCGTGTCGATGCACGTGCGTATGCTCCATCGGCTCGTGCACGTGCTCATGTTCGTGCCGTTCACGCAGATGCAGCCAGACGCCGAGCGCCATCAAGGCTGCGGCCAACCAGAACAACACCCCAGGGATTTCCGGCCAGATCAGGAGGGAGATCACGACGCCAAATAACGGCGCCACTGAGAAATACGCCCCCGTGCGCGCGGTGCCAAGGTGCCGCAGCGCCACCACGAACAGCGCCAGGCTGACGCCATACCCAGCAAAGCCAACCAGCATCGCCGAGACCAGCGGTACCTCCGTGGGTAGCGCATTGCCGGCGGCCAGCGCAAGACCGGTGTTGCAGGTGCCCGCCACCACCCCCTTCAGACAGGCGATCAGCACCGCATCGTTGGACGAGACATTGCGCGTCAAATTGTTGTCGATCGCCCAGCAGGCGCAGGCGGCCACGATCAGCAACGCGCTCGGTGACAAGCTCGCTGCGTCCGGCTGCCACGACAGCAGCGCGCCGCCTGCAACGATGGCAATCATCCCGAGCACGATCTGCCGATCGGCATTCTCCTTGGACACTATCCAAGCAATCAACGCGGTGAAGACCCCTTCGACGTTGAGGAGCAGCGACGCGGAGGCAGCTCCGGTGCGGGTCAGCCCCGTCATCAACAGTGCTGGGCCCGCCACCCCGCCGGCGAGAATGGCGCCGAGCAGCCACGGAATCTCGCGGCGTGGAATAGCCGGTCCAGGCTGCGCGGCCTCAGGGGATTTCCCAATCAGCCGCCGAGCCAGCAGCACTTCTGCCAAGCCAAGGCCGCTGCCGAGATAGAGCAGGCCTGCTAGCAAGATCGGCGAAATCGAGCCCGTCAGGGTTTTGGCCAATGGCGTGCTTGCGCCGAACAGCAGTGCGGCCGCCAAGGCAGGGCTAGCGGAGCGAACGGACATGACGACAGCCGTGGTTAAGCAGATGCCCCAATTGTCACGCGTTATCGGCGTGGCGAGACTTCCGTTGCATATTGCTCAAGCAGGAAGCCCTGGATCTCGCGCACGGTCATGCCCGGGCGCATATGGCGACGATCTTGTCGTCGAAGCTCTTAAAGCGTCGCTCGTGCTTGGGAATGAGCAGCGGCTGGAAGCTGCCGTCACGGTCATCTGCTGTGGGCCGCAAGGCCATGTACACCTTCGGCCAATCGCGATCGCCCGAGGCGATACCTCGAACAAGGTGGCCTTCGCTCAAATGAGGGGCACGGATCTGAGGCGTATGGTCGTAAGGGTCCCGATTGAGGATTGCGGCGCCACGCGGAAGACATGAACAACTGGGCTCACCATTACTTGTGCTACCTGCTCGGTGGGGTGCGCGAGTCAATCACTGCGCTTCCCGACTTTTCCGACGATAACAAGATCGCGGTCATGTCCGACTATGAAGAGCCGAGCGATTCGCTTTTAGCCCCGGGAGGGGCCCACGGAAACACCCGTCACCCCATGCCGCTGCAATGCCTCTGCAACGAAGCCCGACTCCTTCATCGCTTCAACAAAGCCGGCGACATACGCCGCAGCTTCTGCACCACGGCTGATCGGCACGCCCATGGCCTGGCGGATCACCATGAAGCGCTCGTCCAACAGGCGCAGCCCTGGTATGTGCGCCGCATCGGCTTCGAGCTGTTGCTTCACGCCTGCCGCCACTTCGCACTGCGTCTCCAGGAAGGTCTTCACCACCGTGGGTGACGTCGGCGCGCGAACGATCTCCGCTTGCTGCAGCTCACGCGTGAGGAACAAGTCGTACGCGCTGCCCTTGCCGACCACAACGCGATTGCCTGCGTGGTCCACGTCGGCATTGGTATGGACGGGCGAATCGTCACGTACGAGGTAGTAGCCCTCAATCAGCACGTAGGGTTCGGTGAATGAGATGCTTGTCGCGCGGCGCGGGTCGATGGCGAAGAAGCCGATGTCGGCCTGCTCCTGCGACACCACGTCGACCGACTTGCCTGCCGCGTCAACCACCACCGGTTGCAGCGCCACGCCGAGCTTTTCCGCCAGCGCGCGCGCCAGGTCAACCGACACGCCGACCGCTTGCCCATGTGCATCCAACCCGGCCAGGATCGGGTTACCCGTGTTGATGGAAGCACGCAGAACCCCCGTGGGGGCGAGAGCAGCAAGCAGCGTTGAATCGATGGACATGGTGCGTTCGTTGGCTAAGGGGTGAGGATCTTCGAGATCTTGGAGATGGCGTCGAGCGTGTGGCGCAGGTGCGCGCGCATCATGTTCGAGGCCTCTTCGTTGCGCTCGCGTTCGAGCAGTTCGAGGATGCGGAGGTGCTGCTTGGCGTGTTCGGGATAGCGCTCGCGATGCTGCATCGAGCGATACGACAACAGGCGGCGCACGCGGTTGACGCGCCGGATGGTGTCGATGAAGAACGCGTTGCCAGACGCCTCCACCAGCGATTCATGGAAGCGCACGCCACGGTCGTGGAGCTGGTCGGCGGTGTCGGTTTCGATGCCGCCATCGAGCAGGTGATTCTCGGCGGCGCGCAGCCGTTCGATGACGCGTGCTTCCAGCCGGTACGTGGGCTCCAGCAACGCGGCAGGCTCCAGCGCCAGCCGCAGGCGGTACGACTGCAGCAGGCTGTCGGGCGTGGTCAGCATGGTCGAGAACTGCCAGCCGTAACCTGGCTTGCGTTCTGCCCAGCCCTCCTGCGCGATGCGGCCGAGCACGCTGTTGAGCTGCGTGGTCGTCAGCTCATAGCGTGTGCGGATAGCCTGCTCGGTAAACTCGTCGGGCAGCAGGCCCTTGAGGCGGTCGTCGGCGATCTGGAAGTACGCGCGGGTGACCACGCCGTCCTCGTCCAAGCCTAGTTCGGTGGCGACCACCGAAGCCGGCGCCGTGACCGGCTTGGCGACAAA
Source organism: Ralstonia sp. 25C (assembly GCF_051904805.1). Lineage (NCBI taxonomy): Bacteria > Pseudomonadati > Pseudomonadota > Betaproteobacteria > Burkholderiales > Burkholderiaceae > Ralstonia > Ralstonia sp. 25C. Next base: position 2,942,119 of record NZ_CP196737.1, read on the forward strand.
GTAGCCACGGTTCTTCTCGCGCGCGAGGACGCCCTTCTCATGCAGCAGTGCCAGCGCCTCGTTCACGGGCGAGCGCGACACGCGCAGCCGGTCGGCGATCATCTGCGCGGGCAGGTGCGAGCCGACCTCCAGGCCCTCGGCCTGGATCAGATCGACGATTTGCGTAGCGATGGGGCGGTCGTGCTTCATGGCGCGTGAGGCATGGGGCACGGGCATCTGCGGGTTACGCCGAGGCGGTCGAGTGTTGCGTCGCCAGCGTGTCCCCCAGGATCGAGGGGATCACGCCGCCACGGCGGAGCAGCGCGGTTTCGAGCTGCGTTTCCACGGCAGCGGTGGCCTCGAACGCTTCCACGCGGCCATCGGCGCGCCGGATGCGGATCGGGACGGTGCAACGCGGTTCGATGCGCTCCGGCAGCGCGGAGATGTGAACCGTATCGCCCGGCTGAATCGCCAGCGCCTGCGGATTCATCCCCGCCGGAAACCGCAGCGGCAAGATGCCCATGCCAATCAAATTGGAACGGTGAATGCGCTCGAAGCTTACCGCAATGACCGCCCGGATTCCGAGCAGCCGCTGCCCCTTGGCGGCCCAGTCGCGCGACGACCCTGTGCCGTAGCGCGCACCCGCCAGCAGCACGACCGAGGCTCCTTCATCGTGATAGCGCTGAGCGGCTTCGTGGATCGGCATGACATCGCCGCTCGGTGCGTGCACGGTGTGCGCCACCGGCGCACCGGGTGCCAGCAGGTTCACCAGCGTCTTGTTGTAGAACGCGGCGCGCACCATCACTTCCCAGTTGCCGCGGCGTGATGCGAAGACGTTCAAGTCGTTCCGATCATCGCCCCGTTCAACAAGGAAATCGGCGACGAAGCTGTCTTTCGGGATCGCGCTAGCCGGCGAGATATGGTCGGTCGTGATGTCATCGCCCAGCACTAGCAGCGGGTGGGCGTCGAACTCGCCAAGCTGGCTGCCCGCGTCCAACGCTGCAAACGGCGGGCGGCGCAGCGCGGTGGACCCCGCATCCCACGGGTAGCGGGCGGTGGTGGGCGCATCGATGGCGGCCCACATCGGGTTGGCCGTGGCGATGGCAAACGCGCGGTGATAGTCCGTGGGCGAGGTGCCCTGCGCAACGAGCGCATCGATTTCGGCGCGCCTCGGCCACAAATCGCGTAGATAGACGGGCGTACCGTCCGCGGTGGTTTGCAACGGTTGACGGCTCAAGTCGAGCGCGGCATCGCCCGCCAGCGCAAACGCAATCACCAGTGACGGCGACATGATGAAGCCGAGGCTCAGGTCCGGATGCACGCGCCCCGGGAAATTGCGGTTGCCCGACAGCACAGCCACGGGTGCTGTCTCGCCGCTCGCAATGACCTGCTGAATCGGCGCCGTCAACGGACCAGAGTTGCCGATGCAGGTCGTGCAGCCGAAGCCGACGATGTCGAAGCCCACCGCCGATAAATCTTCGACGAACCCGGCACGCTGGAGATATTCCGCTGAGGCAGGCGAGCCTGGCCCGAGCGACGTCTTTACCCACGCCGGCACACGCAAGCCGCGTTCACGTGCACGGCGCGCGACCAGTCCTGCCGCGATCAACTGCGCAGGGTCCGACGTGTTGGTGCAGCTCGTGATCGCAGCGATGGCGACGGGGTGCGCAGGCAGCGTTGCGCTCGGTCGAGCGTTCGGCACAACGGCAGACAGCGAACGCCCCGTCTCCGTATAGGGCAGCAGATCCTGCGGCCGGCGCGGCCCGGCCACATGCAGATGCACAGTGTTCAGATCAACCTCGATGACGCGCGTGTAGCGCGGCGTGTTGTCAGGGTCGAACCACAAACCGGCATTGCGATGCAGCGCCTCGACCTGTGCGATGGCGTCTTCCGTGCGGCCGGTCGCGCGCAGGTACGCCAGCGTCTGCGCATCCACGGGAAAGAAGCCGGTGGTCGCGCCATACTCCGGCGCCATGTTGGCGACCACGGAGCGCTCGCCCGCCGTCAGCGTGGCCACGCCGGGGCCGAAGAACTCCACAAATTCGCCCGACACGCCGATGTCGCGCAACGCCTTGGTCACCGTCAGTGCCAGATCGGTGGCCGATGAACCGGCCGGCAACGCGCTGTCCAGCCGCACGCCAATCACATCCGGAATGCGTTGCATGACCGGCATGCCAAACATTACTGTCTGTGCTTCCAGCCCGCCTACGCCCCAGCCCAGCACGCCGATGCCGTTGATCATCGGCGTATGGCTGTCGGTGCCGATTAGGGTATCGGGCACCAGCCACGGTGCACCGTCGATGGTCTGCACGGTGGCTACCGTGGCCAATTGCTCCAGGTTGATCGTGTGCATGATCCCCGTGCCGGGCGGGTGGATGCGCACGCCGCGCAACGTGCTCGACGCCCAGCGCAGGAAGCGATAGCGCTCTGCGTTGCGGCGCATCTCTATGTACAAGTTTTGCGTGGCGGCGTCGGACTGCGCATAGGCCTCGACCGCCAGCGAGTGGTCAACCGACACATCCACCGGCAACACCGGGTTGAGCGCGGCTGGGTCGGCGCCGGCTTCCGCCAATGCATCACGCATGGCGGCGATGTCCACCAGCGCGGGCGTGCTCGTCGTGTCGTGCATCAGTACGCGGTTCGGCTGGAAGGCGATCTCTTCCTCGCTGGTGCCGGTATCCAGCCAGCGCAGCACGCCATGCACCGCGCGCTCGCGTTCCTCGCCCTGCGTGTTGCGGATGGCGTTCTCCAGCAACAACCGCAGCACAACCGGCAGGCGGATGAGCTTGCTGCCGAACATCGCGGGCAGATCGACATAGCGATAAGTGTCGCCATCAACACTTACCGACGCTTCGGGTGGGGTGTAGGTGTTTTCCATGACTGTATTTTTGCACTTGTATACGAAAAAATGCAATCAAGTGGAAACCCCAATCCATAGAAAACACACGGAGACAAGCATGAAACCGGCCCCCGCCAACTCGACGGACCCCATCACCCATCCGTCCCAGCCGAGCTTGGCGCGACGGCGTCTGCTGCAGGCCGCTCTGTCGGGCAGCGCGCTGGCGTCCGTCGGCATGTCTGCCCAAAACGCCGCGGCCAACGCTGCCTCGCACCCCACCTTAACAACTTCGAAGCCCATGACTATGTATGCCTACGTTGGCTCGCGCACCACGCGCGAACGCAACGCCCGCGGCGACGGGATCAGCGTGTTCCGCGTCAACACGCACACGGCTGCGCTTGAGCCCGTACAAATCGTTAAAGACCTGGTGAACCCGTCGTTCCTGGCGATCAACCGCGCCGGCGACCGCCTCTACACGGTGCATGGCGACCTAAGCGACATCAGCGCCTTCGCAGTCGACCGCACCAGCGGCCAGCTAACCTTCATCAACAAGCAGAGCACGCAGGGCAAGAACCCGGTGCACTTGGCGATCGACCCGTCGGGCCAGTTCATGGTGGTGACCAACCACATTGGCGCGAGCCTGGCCGTGCTGCCGATTGCCAGTGACGGCGCGCTCGGGGCGGTCACGCAGCTGGTCAAGCTCGACGGCCCCCTCGGCCCGCACCGCGTTGAGCAGAAACAGGCCAAGCCGCACTTCAACCCGTTCGACCCGACGGGCCGCTTTGTCATCGTGCCAGACAAGGGCCTGGACCGTACCTTCGCCTTCCGCTTTGCCGATGGCCGGCTCGCGCCCGCCGCGCCCAGCTTTGTGGAAGCACGCGAAGGTGCCGGCCCGCGCCACGTGGCGTTCCACCCGAACGGCCGCTTCGCCTACGTCGTCAACGAGTTGGATTCGACCGTCACCACTTACGGATACGACAGCGCTACCGCCACGCTCACGCCGCGGCAGGTCCTGTCATCGCTACCGGACACCTTCACGGGCAACAGCCGCGCCTCGGAAATTGAAGTCGACGCTGCGGGCCGCTTCGTCTACGCCTCCAACCGCGGCGACGACAGCATCGCCGTGTTCCGCATCGACGCCGCCACGGGGCTGCTGCATTTCACCGGCGCTGACAAGACCGGCGGGCGCACGCCGCGCTTCTTCACCATCGCGCCGGGCGGGCGCCACCTGTACGCGCTGAACGAAGACAGCGACACCATCGTCGCCTTCGGCATCGACCCACACAGCGGGCGCCTGCGCCCGACCGGCCACAGCGTGCAGAGCGGCAGCCCCGTCTGCATGGTGTTTTCGCAACCGGTTTGAAGAAGGTGAATACCGTGCCCAACTCCTCCGCCTCAACACACCCGAGCACGATGCCCGCGGCACTGCCGAACGAACATGCGATCGTGCGCAAGATCACCTGGCGCATCATCCCGTTCGTGTTCGTGCTGTACATCATTTCGTATCTCGACCGCGCCAACATCGGCTACGCGGCGTTGCAGATGAACAAGGAGCTGGCGCTCAGCAGCGAGGCCTTCGGCTTCGTGTCGGGCATCTTCTTCATCGGCTACTTTCTGTTCGAGGTGCCAAGCAACGTCATGCTCAACCGCTTTGGTGCGCGGCGCTGGATCGCTCGCATCCTCGTCACGTGGGGCATCGTGGCGATGGCGTCCGCGTTTGTGCAAAGCGCGACGCAGTTGTACGTGCTGCGCTTTCTGCTGGGCGTGGCGGAAGCCGGCTTCTTCCCCGGCATCATCGTCTACCTGACGTACTGGTTCTGCGCGCGCGAACTGGCGACCACGGTGTCGCTCTTTACCGCAGCGATTCCCGTCTCGTACATCATCGGCGCGCCGCTTTCCACGTGGATCATGGACAACGTCCACTGGCTGCAATGGAGCGGCTGGCGCTGGATGCTGTTGCTTGAAGGCGCACCGGCCGTCGTCGGCGGTGTGCTGTGCTACCTCTATCTGGCCGACCGCCCGAAGGATGCGCGCTGGCTGTCTGAAGCCGAGCGCGACTGGCTGCTCGCGGAGCTTGAGCGCGACAAAAAGGCCCGCCCCGCCGCCGCACACCTGGGCACGCTCAAGGTGATGTTCAACCCGAAGGTGCTGTACCTATCGTTCATCTACTTCGTCTACCAGTGCGGCAGCCTGGGCATCGGGTACTGGATGCCGCAGATCATCAAGGGCTTCTCATCCACACTGTCGCATACGCAGGTCGGGCTGATCGCCATGCTGCCGTATGTGGTTGCGACGGCGGCGATGATCTGGTGGTCGCGTCGCTCCGACAAGCGCGCCGAGCGCCGGCTGCATTCGGCGATTCCGCTGGGCGTGGCAGCGCTCGCTTTCCTGGGCGCAGGCTTTATCGGCAACTCGGTCATCGCCATGGTGATGATCTGCCTGAGCCTGGCCGGCCTGTATGCGTTCAAGTCGCCGTTCTGGGCACTACCGACGCTGTTCCTCACGCGCTCCACCGCAGCCGTGTCGATTGCCGTCATTAATTCCATCGGCAACCTCGGCGGCTTTGTCGGGCCGTTTGCCATCGGGTATCTGAAGGGCCAGACGCACAGCACCACGACAGGGTTGCTGTTCCTGGCGGCGCTGCTGGCCATCTCCTTTGTCATGACGCTGCTGGTGCGCGTGACGGAAGCCGTCTCCATTGAGCCGTCGCAAGGCGGCTGAGCCCACCTCCTCTTTATCCGTTGTTCTTCTCCGGCTGCCGGGTATCGAGCCACCCGGCGGGCCGGCTGCTGCCTGCTTACCTACAACCCAACCCAGGAGAATTCATGAAACGTCTGCAACTGGCCGCATTGGCCGCCACCATGGCCGCGGGCTTGGCACATGCGCAATCCAGCGTCACGCTCTATGGCGTGGCGGACATCGGCATCGAAGTCATCAACAACGTACCGAAGACGGGCGGCGGTGGGGCATCCGTTGTGCGCATGCAGCCGGGCAACCAGTCGGGCTCGCGCTTTGGGCTGCGTGGCGTGGAAGACCTGGGCGGCGGCATGAAGGCGCTGTTCCTGCTGGAGAACGGCACCAACCTCGACACCGGCACACTCGCCAACGGCACCGGCAGCACCTCGCGCCTGTTTGGCCGCAGCGCGTATGTCGGGCTGCAGGGCAGCGCCGGTACCGTCACGCTCGGTCGGCAAGACGCGCCCATCTACGACTTTGCCAAGACGTACGACCTGCTCGGCGTCGGCGCGCGCTACTCCATCACATCAATGGACTCGGTGTTCGCTCAGCGCATCGACAACTCGATCAAGTATCTCGGCATCTTCGGCGGGCTGACAGTCGAAGCCACCTACAGCACAGGCTGGGACGCTGGCTTTGGTGGAGAAATCCCGGGTGCCAGCAAGGCGGGCCGACAGATCGGCGGGCAACTCGCCTATGCCGTGGGTGCGACTAGCTTTGCGCTGGCATATGACCAGACGCAGGGTTCCAGCGCCGCCTCGCAGGACCTGTCCAACAAGAACCTCGCCTTCGGTGCAGCGACCGCGCTGGGGCCGGTCAAGCTGGTGGCGGGGTATCGCTGGGCGCGTTCGCAATACGGTGGTTCAACGGGCAGCACGGCACTGACCACGGCGCTGCGCTCGAACATGTACTGGCTGGGCGCCACGTACAACTTCACGCCTGCGTGGTCCGTGACCGGCTCGGCCTACTACCTGGACAACCGTGCAAACAACCAGGATCCGTGGCTCTTCATCGTGCAGGCCGACTACGCGCTCTCCAAGCGCACCGACCTGTACTTCACCGCCGCCCGCGCACTGAATCGGAACGGCTCGTCACTCGCACTGGGCAGCGGCGGCACGGTGCTGGCCGGCAGCGGCCAGACCGGCATCCTGGCCGGCATGCGTCACAAGTTCTGAGGAGTAGACGTCCCCAGCTAAAAGGCGCGCCCGACGGAGTTGGGGCGCCTCATCCTATTAGTCGCATCTTCGGCCGGCTATTTGGATACGAAAAAAAAAGCAAGGTGGAGCGCTACCCACACGTTAAGCGTGCTTCCACAGCGAGGCCAAATAGAGGATAAGAAATATCGCTCCCAACAAGGCGAAGTACACAGCGGGGAAGGCGTATGTGTCCCACAGCCGCAGAGGCTTGGGTTTACGAATGTGGTCCATATCCGACATTGATTTCCTCCTAGTCTAAAATCGAACCAATGAGTTCGATTTTGAAGTGTACCATCGCTCGGGCAAAATCGAACTCACGAGTTCGACAAAGGGGGAGCAGTGCGGACTAAGACGGAACAGAAGCGGCTGCAGTTGCTGAGCGCCGCCACGGAAGTGTTTTTCGAACAGGGTTATGAGCGAACCCTAATGTCCCACGTCAGCGAGCGTGCCAAGTGTTCCAAGGGCACGCTGTATAGCTACTTCGAGTCGAAGGAAGAGCTGTACTACGAAGTCATCATTGCCGCTACAGCACAGGAAATAGGCGGAGTTCTCGAACAGCTAGATGCCTCAGCAGAATCCATAGAAGACTTGCTGTTCGCGTTTGGAGTGCGACTGCTGCAAACGGTGTATTCGTCGCGCTTTCAGGCGCTTCGCAGACTGGTCTTTTCCACCCCTGCCGATAGCAAGTTGGGGGCAACGATATATGCGAGGGCAGTGAAGCCGTACATGGACCTGACAACGCAATTTCTAGCCTCCGCCATGGAAAGAGGTCAACTGCGTCGCGATGACCCTGAAGTGGCTGCTGCGCATCTGTGCGGGCTACTGGAGTCGGAGCTGTTGCTGAAGTTTCTGCTGCATGCACTCGATAACGTGCCGCCAACCCAACTCGAATCTATCGCAAGGCGCGCTATGAAGGCATTCGTTGCTGCCTATCAGGCATGAAAGGTCTAGCGCCTGCCAGGCTACAACGTATCGTTGCAACTGCGGGCGCGCGTTTGTGTTGCCTGTCCTCGTACGGGGCGCACTAAGCATGGTCAGCAGAAGGAGCGCCGGCTCTTTGCCTACTCGGCCTTTGATATTGAACTCCTCATTGGTGGCCCAAGCCTTCTTGCCGGCGCTGGCATGTGGTTCAACGGTGCTCATTCCGATCGAAAGATGGAGCGGCGCTGGCACTTCGCACTTCCTGCGATCGTCTGCTCGATCTCTCTTGCGGTACTCGGATTGTCGGACCACTCTCTGACTGCGTCCGTCATCTTGTTCTCGCTCGCAGTCATCGGTATTCAGTCGGCGGTTCCGATCTTCTGGAGCGTTCCATCCGGCTAGACGCGAGCGCTGGCCAAATTTGCCAGAGGGCGACGCTGCGAATCGGATGGATCAGCGCGGCGGCCGCGCTATTGGATATAAGTGGCAAATAGGTCACTAAGGTGGCATGGAGCTAGGTTTGGCCGGTATCCCGGCCGCACCGGCGGCTCTCCTCTTCAGGGAAAACCCGTGTTTGCGGGCCTGCTTCATTGGCGATGCAGGAACGCTCCGCAGCCGAGAAATGCAGCGCCGGGTGAAAGTCAGCGCGTTGTGTCAGACCGCTCTAGTGAACTCTAAGCCATTGAAATTAAAGAGATTGTTGGCCAGGATTGTGTACATCTGCGCCCGAGAGTTCCACATTGAGTGACCAAAGTTCCAAATTGAGTGAATCTCGACAACCCCCTCCGGGCATTCCCCATTCTTGAAATCGTAATACCCCGTCCCTATAATTAGCACTCGCCGGGCAGGAGTGCTAACAATGCCTCCGACCCCCGATGCTTTCCCGATGCGCCGCGTCTTGCGGCGCGTTTTGTGAATAAACACTCACTTTGCATTGAGGAGTTGTGTATGAACCTGCGTCCTTTGCACGACCGCGTGATCGTGAAGCGCCTGGACAACGAAACCAAGACCGCTTCGGGCATCGTCATCCCTGACGCCGCCGCTGAAAAGCCGGATCAAGGCGAAGTGCTGGCCGTCGGCCCGGGCAAGAAAGACGACAAGGGCAATGCGATCGCGCTGGACGTCAAGGTCGGCGACCGCGTGCTGTTCGGCAAGTACGCCGGCCAGGGCGTCAAGGTGGATGGTCAGGAAGTCCTGGTCATGCGCGAAGAAGACATCATGGCCGTGGTGCAAAAGTAAGCACGCGCTCGTTCGCAAGGCTTACCTGTAACCCAATCCTCATTGCCGGCGCAGCTTAAGGGCGCGCGGGCAACATCCAAAGATCTCGGAGATTCTCAAGATGGCAGCTAAAGACGTAGTGTTCGGCGACGCCGCACGTGCCAAGATGGTCGAAGGCGTGAACATTCTCGCCAACGCAGTGAAGGTGACCCTGGGCCCGAAGGGCCGTAACGTGGTGCTGGAGCGCAGCTTCGGTGGCCCGACCGTGACCAAGGACGGTGTGTCGGTCGCCAAGGAAATCGAGCTGAAGGACAAGCTGCAGAACATGGGCGCGCAAATGGTCAAGGAAGTCGCTTCCAAGACCAGCGACAACGCCGGTGACGGCACCACCACCGCAACGGTGCTGGCCCAGTCGATCGTGCGCGAAGGCATGAAGTACGTTGCCGCGGGCATGAACCCGATGGACCTGAAGCGCGGCATCGACAAGGCTGTGACGGCCGCCGTCGAAGAGCTGAAGAAGATCAGCAAGCCGACGACCACCAGCAAGGAAATCGCTCAAGTTGGCGCCATTTCGGCCAACAGCGACGAATCCATCGGCCAGCGCATCGCTGAAGCCATGGACAAGGTCGGCAAGGAAGGCGTGATCACCGTGGAAGACGGCAAGTCGCTGGCCGACGAGCTGGATGTCGTGGAAGGCATGCAGTTCGACCGCGGCTACCTGTCGCCGTACTTCATCAACAACCCGGAAAAGCAAGTTGTCCAGCTGGACAACCCGTTCGTGCTGCTGTTCGACAAGAAGATCAGCAACATCCGCGACCTGCTGCCGGTGCTGGAGCAAGTGGCCAAGGCTGGCCGTCCGCTGCTGATCATCGCTGAAGACGTCGAAGGCGAAGCCCTGGCAACGCTGGTGGTCAACAACATCCGCGGCATCCTGAAGACGGCTGCTGTGAAGGCTCCGGGCTTCGGCGACCGCCGCAAGGCCATGCTGGAAGACATCGCCATCCTGACGGGCGGCCAAGTCATCGCTGAAGAAGTCGGCCTGACGCTGGAAAAGGCAACCCTGAACGACCTGGGCCAAGCCAAGCGCGTTGAAATCGGCAAGGAAAACACCACGATCATCGATGGCGCTGGCGATGCCCGCAACATCGAAGCCCGCGTGAAGCAAGTGCGTGCCCAGATCGAAGAAGCGACCTCGGACTACGACCGTGAAAAGCTGCAAGAGCGCGTGGCCAAGTTGGCCGGCGGTGTTGCCGTGATCAAGGTTGGCGCTGCCACCGAAGTCGAAATGAAGGAAAAGAAGGCCCGCGTGGAAGATGCGCTGCACGCAACGCGCGCTGCCGTGGAAGAAGGCATCGTGGCGGGTGGCGGTGTTGCACTGCTGCGCGCCCGTGCGCTGATCTCCGGCCTGAAGGGTGCCAACGCTGACCAGGACGCCGGTATCAAGATCGTGCTGCGCGCCATGGAAGAGCCGCTGCGCCAGATCGTCACCAACGCTGGCGACGAGGCTTCGGTTGTGGTGTCGAAGGTCATCGAAGGCAACGGCAACTACGGCTACAACGCCGCCACCGGCGAGTACGGTGATCTGGTGGAAATGGGCGTGCTGGACCCGACCAAGGTGACCCGCACCGCGCTGCAGAACGCTGCTTCGGTTGCTTCGCTGATGCTGACCACGGATTGCGCCGTGGCAGAACTGCCGAAGGACGATGCAGCTCCGGCAATGCCGGGCGGCATGGGTGGCATGGGCGGCATGGACGGCATGATGTAATTTGCCTGTCCGGCAACCCGGCCCGGCCATCCCTTCCGGATGGCTGTTCCGAACAAAAGACCCCGTGGGTGCAAGCCTGCGGGGTTTTTTGTTGCCCTTTTTCTGCCCTTTGGTTGACCGTGTGCCGGACGATTTATTAACAGGCTGTAAACGTTGCATCGCAGCGAGGTCGTTACAATCGGCCCACCCGCGCGCCTTGGTTTCCATGCGGGCATGACAACAACACAGGGAAGGGAAATCAAATGAACGACATCGCACGCGAGCCCATCCTGGGCAGCGCCCCAGCTCCGGCTGCCCCGCAAGCTTTGCGGCTGCGCTTTACCGGCAGTGGCTCGGAATACTTCCGCATCTGGATCGTCAACCTGCTGCTGACCATCGTCACCGTGGGGATCTACGGCGCCTGGGCGAAGGTGCGTACGCTGCAGTATTTCTACCGCAACACGCAGCTCGACGGATCGAGCTTCGACTACCACGGCAGCCCCTACGCCATTCTCAAGGGCCGCGCGATCATCTTCGTGCTGGCGGTGGCGTTCAACCTGCTGGGCCATTCGTCGCCGCTGGTGGGGCTGGTGCTGTTGGCGTTGATGGCGGCCGCGTTTCCGTGGCTGCTGGTGCGCTCGCTGCGTTTCCGCATGGCCAATTCCAGCTACCGCGGGCTGCGCTTCGCCTTCACGGGCAAGGATGCCGAGGGCTACATGGTGTTCCTGGTGTGGCCGATCCTGAGCGTGTTTTCGCTGTACCTGCTGGCGCCGCTGGCGCACCAGCGCTTCAAGCGCTATCAGCATCGCAACACGCGCTTCGGCACGGCGGCGTTCGATTTTTCGGCCACGCCGGGCAACTTCTACGGCATCTATCTGCGCGCGTTCGGGCTGGCCATTCTGGCGGTGGTGGTGGCCGGTCTGCTGTCGATGGCGCTGGGCGTGTCGCTGGTGCGCGCACCGGGCCCGGGCCAGATCCTCGGCCTCATTGCGGTCGGGATTTTCCTGTATGCATCGTTGCTGTTCCTGACGCCGTATGTGATGGCGCAGCTGCAGAACGTGATCTGGAACCACACCACGCTGGGTGCGAACCGCTTCCAGAGTCAGGTTGGTGCCGGCAAGCTGTTCTGGATCTTCGTGTCGAATGCGGTGTTGACCGTCATCACCGTCGGCCTGTTCACACCGTTTGCGCGTGTCCGTACGGCGCGCTACAAGCTGGGTTCGGTGACGCTGCTGGCTGCGGGTTCGCTCGATACCTTCGTGGCTGGAGAAAGCACCAAGGTGGGCGCGCTGGGCGACGCAGCGGTCGACTGGTACGACATCGACATCGCTCTGTAACTACTTAAGCGCCGTGATCCTCGCCACCTACTTCGACGGCCACACTTCGCGTGCGCACCCCGTGCGCCTTGCCGTCGAGGCGGGCGAGGCGCTGCTGTACAGCACCGACGGCACGCTGTTGCGCCGGGCACCGCTCGACACGTTGCGCGTGTCAGAGCGCGTCAAGCACGCGCCCCGGCTCATCACCTTTGCGGACGGCGCCTTTGCCGAGATTGGCGACCCCGCCGAGCAAGTTGCGCTCAACGCGCTGCTGCATCGCACGGGGCACCACGAAGGCTGGATCGTGCGCGCGCAGAACAGCTGGAAGCTGGCGCTGGGCGCGTTGGTGGTGATGGTGGCGGTGCTGGTGCTGGGGTATCGCTACGGCTTGCCGTGGGCGGCGCAAGTGGCGGCGCGCATGGTGCCGCAGCGCGTGGAAGCGCAGCTTGGCCGCAGCACGCTGGCCGCCATGGACGAGCGCTGGCTCACACCGAGCAAGCTGCCCGTCGCGCAGCAAGACCGCATTCGCGCGCGCTTCAATGCATTGCGCGACCCGGGGGCCACGTACACGTACCACATCGTGTTTCGGGATGGCGTGATCGGCGCCAACGCCTTTGCGCTGCCCGGCGGCGACATCATCGTGACGGATGCGCTGGTCAAGCTGGTGGGCGAGGGCGATGGCCTCACAGGTGTGCTCGCGCACGAAGCCGGCCATGTGGAAAACCAGCATGGCTTGCGGCAGGTGATTCAGTCGTCGGCCATTGGGGCGACGGCGGCGCTGCTCTTAGGGGATGTGTCGACCATCTTGTCGGGCGTGCCGGCAGCGATGCTGACGCTGCGCTATTCGCGCGATTACGAACGCGATGCCGACCGCTACGCCGCGCGGCTGCTGCAGAACAACGGCCTGTCGGTCGGCGCCTTTGCCGACGTGCTGCAGGCGCTGGAAGACACGCATGGCGGCACGCACAAGCCTGATGCCGACAAGAAAGCCGATGCTGCCAACGATGACGACGCTTCGGCGTTCTTCTCGTCGCACCCGCTCACGCGCGAGCGCATCGACACGCTGCGCCGTTTTGACCGCACCCACGGCGGCAGCGATCGTAGCGATGCGGAGTGACGTACCGCGCGTCCCGCATCACCCGCTCATCCGATTCCCGACAGCCACGTCATCCATTTGATCGATTTCTCCCCCCGCCTGCGCCACCAAGAATGATCGCAGAGGGACGGGGGACATCATGCGACACGCAGAATCGGGCGTCATGAACGCATTGGCGGGTGTGCTGCCGCCAACGCTTGCACAACGGTTGCCGGATCGCATGATGCTGATCCGCGTGTTCCGCTTCGGGGTCTCCGGTGTGGTCGCCACCGGCGTGCACGTGGCCATCGCCACCACGCTCATCAACGGGTTTTCTGCCTCTCAGGTCACGGCCAATGGCGTGGCGTTTGTCTGCGCCAACGTCTGCTCGTACCTGCTCAATGCGCTGTGGAGCTTCTCGGCCAAGCCCGGGCGCGCCAATTTCCTGCGCTTCTATGCCGTCTCATTGCTCTGCCTGGCGCTGACGCTCGCGATCTCGTGGCTGGCCCAGACGTTGGGCCTGAACTACTGGATCGGGCTCGCGGCGATCCTGTCGGTGGTGCCGCCGCTCACCTTTGTCTTGCATCGGTTCTGGACGTTCCGCTAGCGGAGGGCCACATGGGCTGCCTGCACAAACCGCCCGGGATGCAAGCCACCAGGCGGCTTCGCGTTTCATCGCTGAATCATACCTACGGCCAGTTTCGGACTGCGTTTGCGGCAGCTACAACTGACGATAAGGGACGGGGAAACCTGCAAGCGACCGGCGAGTCGCCGCAGGCAGTCAGTACGACGCCCGATAGCCATGCATACCGGCGGAGGCGAAGGCATATGCGCGCGTATACCAAGCAGAGAGAACGAGGGGCGGTGCTCCCGATGGTCGGCCTGATGCTTGCCGTGTTGCTCGGAATGGCGGGTTTGGTGATCGACTTGAGCGGCTTGTTCGTGGCCAAGACGGAGCTTCAGTCGGCGGTGGATAGCTGTGCCTTGTCGGCGGCCCAGGAGCTCGATGGCGCCTCCGATGCGCTGACACGGGCGACGAATGCGGGGGTGACGGCGGCCAACGCCAACCGCGTTGTCTATCAAGCCTCGTCCGCATCGTTGACGGGGGCCGATATCACGTTCAGCACCGCACTGAACGGCGCATACAGCGCGGCCGGCGTGGCGCCCAACACGTCGAGCTATGTCAAGTGCACGCATTCCAAAAGCGGGATCACGGCGCGCTTGATCAAGTTCGTGGGCGGCGCCACCAGCAATGCGGTGGCTGCGCTGGCCGTGGCCACGCGTGTGCACGCACAGAGCACGTGCCCCATTCCAGTGGGGCTGATCCCGAAAACCGGTGGAACCGCGCCCAACTACGGTTTCCAGATTGGGGAGTGGGTCAGCATGCTGTATGCCGGTGGCTCGACCACGCCCGGTGAGATGGGCTGGTACAACCTTGATGGCTCCACCAGTGCCAGCGAGACCAAGACCGAAATGGATCAGGGCTACTGCAACTCCAAGATCGGCGACCAGCTCGGCACGCCCGGTGCGAAGGTCTCGGTTGACGATAACTGGAACGCCCGCTTTGGCATCTACAAGAACAAGTCCGGCGCGTCGCAACAGCAGCCAGATTTCACGGGCTACTCCTACACGTCGACCAACTGGACCAACACGGTGCCGCAGAACGCATACAGCGGCACGCCGGCATCGGGTTCGGACAAGAGCGCAGCCAACTTCAAGAACAAGCGGCTCGCCTACGCCAACTACGACGATAGCGGTACGAGCGTCACCGGCGGGGACAAGATCACCGGGCTCAACGTCAAGGGCGGCTATAAGAGCCTGGCGACAAGCGGGAGCAGCGGCGATCTCGCCACCTACGGTGCGAATCGGCGCATCGTGCTCGTGCCGGTGCTGTCTTCCGCGTCGAAGATCGTCAACTTCGCCTGCATGTTGATGCTGCAGCCGATTGACGGTGTTCACAACACGCCGCAGTTCGAGTTCCTGGGCAATGCAGGGAGCGCCAGCAGCCCATGCTCACCCAGTGGCCTGGCGGGTGGTGTCAAGGGCCCGCTGGTTCCGGCACTCGTGCAATAGGAGCGAGCCATGAAGACGCGACAACGACAACATGGCGTGGCACTGGTCGAGCTGGCTCTCACACTCAGCCTGCTGCTGGCCATCACCTTTGGGATCACGGAATTCGGCCGGGCCATCTATACGTACAACACGCTGGCCAAGGCGACGCGAGACGCGACTCGCTACCTGAGCACGCAAGCTGCCGGCAACGCGACGTCCTATACCACCGCAACCAACCTGGCCGTCTACGGCACGCCCACGGTCGCCCAAACACAGGCGCCACTGGTGCCGGGGCTGACGTCCAGCATGGTGTCCATTTGCGATGCGTCCAATGCGGGCTGCACCTCCAACATCGCGCAAGGCACCAACCCGGCGATCAATACCGTCACCGTCACGATCTCGGGCTACACGTTCAATCCGGTCATCGACATGATGGCGTTCCTGCGCTTCTATGCCGGCGGGAGCGGGTCGATCACTTCGTTCCCGTTCGGGAACATCTCAGTGACCATGAGGCAGTCCTATGAATAAGCATCAGAAAGGTACGACGGCGGTCGAGTTCGCCCTTGTGGTGGCGCTCTTTCTCACGGTGCTGCTTGGCATCCTCGACTTTGGGCGCATTCTTTTTACTTGGAACGCCGTGGGCGAGGCGACACGCTGGGGCGCTCGGCAGGCGGTGGTGTGCGGGCAGGGGTCGACATCGGTGTTGAGCAAGATGCAGACCATTCTGCCGACGCTCAAGGCCGCGAATGTGTCGGTGCAGTGGTATGACACCAGTGGTGCAGTCAGCGCGAGCTGCGATGCCACGAGTTGCGGTGGCGTTGCTGTCAGCGTGACGGGGATGACGGTGGCGCCGTATTCGCCGGCGACCTGGATTGGATTCTCAAATCTTGCTGTGCCGGGGTTTTCTACCTACTTGCCGCGGGAGATCATGGGGCAGGATCCTAATAGCAGCAGTGTTTGTTCTTGAGGTTTTGTTTTTCGCTGTTGGTCTGGTTTGTTGGTTTTTTCTGAGGGATGGGCTTGGTGGTCTATCCCTTTTTCATTTCTTGTGGGGGTGTGTTTTTGTGGGTGGTGCATCCCTGGTTTCATCACCTGCCGGGGCGGGCCTTGTTGGTCCATCTCCGTTTCACCCCCTGCCGGGGGCGACTCACTTTCTTTGTCTTGCCAAAGAAAGTAAGCAAAGAAAGGCGCGCCCGAGATGGCGAAAGACTCCTTGAATTTTCGTAACCGGGCGGAGGCCGGGAAAACTCGCTTCGCTCAGACAGTTCCCGGCCTTTTTTCCGCCCGCTTACGAAAATTCAAGGCGCCATCTAGGGCAGGGTACGGCCACACCGTCGGTGGGCTGTCCCGTGGCGCTGTGATTCTTGGTCCTGTCGAAGTGCAAAGCCTCAGCGTTGATGCTTGAAGCTCCAACGTCGAAGCCCAGAGCGTCAACGCCCGGGCTCCAAGGGCCGATGCCGACTCTCAAAGAGCCAGCGCTGACACGCAAAGCGTCAACATTTGGACCCCAGAGAGCCAGCGCCGAGTCTCGAAGCGTCAGTGTCGGACCTCCAAGAGCCGATGCTGACTCTCAGAGAGCCGGCGCTGACACGCAAAGCGTCAACATTGGGGACCCAATGGAGCCAGCGTCGAACCTCGAAGCGTCAGCGTCGGGTGTCCAAGAGCCGGTGCTGACGCTCAAAGAGCCAACGCTGATACTCAAAGCGTCAACATCGGGACTCTAGAGAGCAGCGCCAAGTCTCGGAGCGTCGGTGTCGGATCTCCGAGAGTCAATGCTGACGCTCGAACAGCCATCGCTGGCACTCAAAGCGTCAACATCAGCACCCAGAGAACCAACGCCGCGAGTCAGGGAGCCAGTGCCGACGGCTCCGCGACGGTGTGGCCGTTCTTGCCCCAGATGGCGCCTTGAATTTCTGTTGCAGGGAGGAAAAAAGGAAGGAGCCTTGTCTGAGCGAAGCGAGTTTGGCTCCTTCCCCTCCCTGCGACAGAAATTCAAGGAGTCTTTCGCCATCTCGGGCGCGCCTTTCTTTGCTTACTTTCTTTGGCAAGACAAAGAAAGTGAGTCAGCCCCGGCAGGGGATGGACCACAAAGGCCCGCCCCGGCAAGGGATGAAACCAGGGATGCACCACCAACCCCAAAACCCAAGCCGAAGCCGATGCACCACTGCCCCCAACTCTCCAAAACCCAAAAGGAAAAAACCCGGCGCGCGTCCGGGAACAGGACCACCGCTCCAGCGCATACGCCAGGTGATAGTCCGGGGGCCTTTACGACCAGCGATCTCCGCGCGTGTGTGTCAGCTTCCTGAGCCCGTCATGGTCGGCAGCAGCACACGGTAGATCTGGATGAACGCTGGGCCGAGCAACACCAGCAGCAGCGTGGGGAAGATGAAGAAGATCAGCGGAAACAGCAGTTTCAGCGCAATCTTCGCAGCCTGTTCTTCGGCCAGCATCCGGCGCTTGGTGCGCAGCATGTCGGACAGCACGCGCAGTGAGTCGGCGAGGCTGGTGCCGAAGCGATCGGCTTGAATCAGCATCGATGCAAACCGATCGACGTCTTCCACGCCGGTGCGCAGCGCCAGGTTGGTCAGCGCCTTTTCCTTGGCGAATCCGGAACGCAGCTCCAACAGCGTGAGTTGCATCTCCTCGGCCATCACCGGGCAGCGCAAGGCGAGTTCATCCGCCACGCGCATCATGGCCGCATCCAGGCCAAGCCCAGCCTCCACGCACACCGTGAGCAGATCGAGCATGTCGGGGAACTCTTCGAACACAGCACGCTTGCGGTGCTCCACCTTGCGCGCCAGCACCGCGTTGGGCAGGTAGTAGCCGATGGCGCTCAGCAGCCCGAGGATGGCGAGGACAAATTCCTGGTCGTGGTGCCCCGGCCAATTGCTCACCACCAGCAGCCCCACCAGCGGGAAGGCGAGCCCCAGCACCGTTTTGACGGCGAAGTACAGCGACGGCGCCCAGGCCTGCCGCCAGCCTGCATTCATGAAGCGCAGGCGCAGCTGTGAGTTTTCCCAACCGTCTTTCGGTAACGACAGTTGTGAGACCGGTTTGGCCCACGTGGCGAGTTTTTCCACCCAGGCATGGTCGGCGCCGCCGGTCAGATCCGTCTCGACGGTGTGGCCGCCAATCTGTTGCATCCGGCCGCGGTTGCGGTTCGGAGAGAACAGATGCAGCAGCCCCAGCGCGCCGCCAAAGGCGGCCACGAAGATCAGGGCCAGGATGAAGTACTGATTGAAATAGATGGCTTGCATGATCGTCTCCCCCCAAGAAAACGAGGTCACGTTGTCAGGTGGTCGGCAACGTCTGCATCAGACCCGGATGCGGATGATTTTTCGCATCCAGATCAGCCCGAGCACCATGTTGAGCAGCGCCAGGCCGATCATCTTCAGACCCATCGGGTCCGTCCACAGCACCTTCATGAAGTCCGGATTGACGATCAGGATCATGCCGGCCGTGGCGAAGGGCAGCAGGCCCAGAATCCATGCCGACAACCGGCCCTCGGCAGACAGCACGCGGATCTTGTCGTACAGCTTCAGGCGCTCGCGTACCAGGTTGCCGATGGTGTCGAGGATCTCCGCCAGATTGCCGCCGCTCTCGCGCTGGATGAGCACGGCGATCACGAAGTAGCGCAGGTCATTGACCGGCACGCGCTTGGCGAGGTTGGTCAATGCCTCGTCGAGCGGCACACCGTAGTTGATCTCTTCGAAGGTGGTATGGAACTCCGGACCCATCGGCGCCTTGATTTCCTGCCCGACCATGCCGAGCGCGCTGGCGAAGGAGTGCCCGGCACGCAGTGCGCGCGCAATCATGTCGACCGCGTCGGGAAGCTGCGCCTCCAATTTCTTGAGGCGCTTGCGACGCAGCGAGGCGATATGCAGCACGGGCAGCATCGACGCGAACACCGCGCACACCGCGACGATGCTGAATGGAATCGGCAGCAATGCGCCCAGCATCAGCACACAGACGCCAACCACGATGGTGTACCCCACCAGTTGCGCGACCGACCAGGCACTGCCGGATTGCTCCAGCCAGCGATCCACCACGCTCACGCGCGGAAGGCTCATCAGCCAGCGCTGGAAGTGCGGCGATTCGCTCAGCAGGCGCTTTTTGAGAATCGAGAGCTGCTCGGCGCCGACGTGTCCGCCCGCAGACAATGCTCGAATGCGGGCATCAACGCGCTTGGCTTCGGGGCCGTGGTAGTTGTTCCACCACTGGTAGATCCCTTCGATGCAGAGCACGACCGCCGCGAACAGCAGGATGGCGAAGGCGTAGAAGATTTCGTTCATTTAGGGTGCCCCCGTTTTTGGGTATCGGGCTGACTGTTCCTGTGCCGCCCTCAAGCCTCGAAGTGCCTTGCCGGGTCGAAGGTCTCGTCTGGCAAGCCCACCCCGAACACGCGCAGCCGTTCAGCAAATTTCGGATAGACGCCCGTGGCGCGGAAGTGCCCCTTGACGGAGCCGTCTTGCGCAATGCCCGTGCGCTGGAAGGTGAAGATCTCTTGCATGTTGATGACATCGCCTTCCATGCCGGTGATCTCTTGGATGCTGATGACCTTGCGACGGCCGTCGGTCAGCCGCGCCACCTGGATGATCACGGTGATGGCTGAGGCGATCTGTTGCCGGATCGTCTTGGGCGGCAGGTTCAGGCCCGCCATGTTCACCATGTTTTCCATGCGCGTGAGTGCGTCGCGCGGGGTGTTGGCGTGGACGGTGGTGAGCGACCCTTCGTGGCCGGTGTTCATGGCGTTGAGCATGTCCAGCGCTTCGCCGCCGCGCACTTCGCCCAGAAGGATGCGGTCGGGCCGCATGCGCAGGGCGTTGCGCACCAGTGCACGCTGCGTGATCTCGCCTTTGCCCTCGATGTTGGGCGGACGCGTTTCCAAGCGCAGCACGTGCGGTTGGCGCAGTTGCAGTTCAGCGGCATCTTCGATGGTGACCATCCGCTCGTCGGCCGGAATGAAGCCCGAGAGGATGTTCAGCAGCGTGGTCTTGCCGCTGCCCGTGCCGCCCGACACCAGCACATTCACCTTGGCCTGCGACAAGGCTTGCATCAGCTTGGCCATGGGCGGCGTGAGTGTCTTGAGATCGATCAGGTCCGACACCTGCAGCGGGTTGGTGGCAAACCGGCGGATCGACAGCAGGGGCCCATCAATGGCCGAGGGCGGGATGATGGCGTTCACCCGCGAGCCGTCGGGCAGGCGCGCATCCACCATCGGGCTGGTTTCGTCAATGCGGCGGCCCACGCGCGAGACGATCTTCTCGATCACCTTCATCAGGTGGGCATCGTCGTAGAAGGTGACGTCGGTGAGTTCGAGTTTGCCGCGCCGCTCGACGTAGACCTGCTTGGCCGTGTTGACCAGGATGTCAGACACCGTCGGGTCCTGCAGCAGCGGCTCCAGGGGGCCGAAGCCGAACATCTCGTCATACACATCGGTGGTCATCTGGCGCCGCTCGGTATCGTTGAGCAGCAGCTTTTCCTCGTCGATGATGTTGTTGACCAGCGTGCTGATTTCGTGGCGCACCTGCTCGCTCGGAAACCGGGCGAGCCGCTCCAGGTCCACGCGGTCCAGCACGACTTCGTGGACGGTCTTTTTGAAGTCCCGGTAGGCCGGGTGGCCCGCCACCTTGTGGTGATGTGGCGCGTGTCCGTTCATGGACAGCGGCGCAGGGTCTGGGCGGGATAGCTGTTCGCGGATCGACATGATGGGCTCCGTCTGGCAGGAGGAATCGACAGAAGAAAGTCAGGCAATGTTTGGAGACGACGTCTTGGCCCGCGTGAAAAGCTTGCCCAATGAAAAGCCTTTCTCTTGCGTGGCGTGGCGATCGTTCTCGCGTGCCGTGACGAAGACGTCGGCCAGTGCTACGAGGGCCTTGGCCATGGCGCTGTGCCGGTGGTGCTGGGTGATCGGCATACCCTGGCAGATGGCGTCGTCGACGGCCGAAGCGTCGTCGGGCAGCACATGGAAAAGCTTCTGACCGAAGACCTGCTCCAGCGTGGAGCGCGGCAGCTCGTCGCGCTTGCCGTGCCGGTTGACCAGAAGACGGAGCTTCTCGGCGGGGTAGTGCAGGCCGTGCAGGATGTCGAGCAGGCGGCGTCCGGTGCGGGCAAAGGCAATGGTCGGTTGAACCACCACGCAGATCTGGTCACTGTGATCGAGCACCGCAATCGACAGCGGGTTGATCGCCTGCCCGACGTCGACCAGGATGAAGTCGTAGACCGATGACACCAGCGACAGCACGTACTCGATCTTGTTCTTCTTGATCTCGCCTGCCTTGATCGGGTCGGTCGCGCCGGCCAGAACGTCGAAGCCGCTGGCAACGCGTGTCAGGCAGGCCTCCAGGAAGGCGTCGTCCAGCCGGTCCACCTGTGCGCACACTTCCGCCAGCGTGGCGGGCGGTGTGATGTTGCTCACCAGAAAGTGCGTGTCGCTGAACTGCGTGTTCAGGTCGAGCAGCAGCACGCGCTTGTGTGCGTGTGTGGCCAGCGTGTAGCCGACGTTGCTGGCGATGAAGCTGGACCCGGCGCCGCCTTTGCTGGAGATGAAGGCGATCACACGCGCTTCCTCGCGCGCTCTCGGGGTGTGGTTGGTTTCCAGCCGGGTGAGCGCCGCGGTGAGCTGTGCGCGCTCCAGGGGCCAGGTCAGGATGTCGCTGACGCCAGCCCGCAGTGCGCGGATCAGGTCATCGCGTTCCTGGGTTTGCGTGACGAGGATGCAGGGCAGATCGGAGAACTGCTGCCGCAGCAGTTCGATGCTCAGCATCTGGCTGGCGCCGCCGCTGGGTTGGTCGATGATGAGCGCATCGGCGCCGCGCAGTTGGCAGGCATGTGTAGACAGGCTGCCGGGCGCGGCCTGCAGGCGCATGACCTGGTAGCTACCGGCGGCGGCTACCAGGCGTGCGAGGTCCGCCAGGCGTTCGCCGTCTTCGGACGCAATCAAGATCTTGAGCATGGCAAAGTTCCCCGTTCGGTCGTGTGTTCTGTATGGCGTTGCATCGCGCAGCGGATGGGCCGGTGTGGTATCAGGCTTGCGATGGCGGGAGCCGGTCGGGCCCCCGCCATTCCCAGTCAGCGCGAGAAGGCGCCTGACATGCCGCTACCGAAACCACCGCCGCCGAAACCACCGCCACCGCCGTATCCACTGGCGCCCGAGCCGCTACCGCCAGCCGGGGAGCGCGTCATGGAACGGTCGTAGTTGCTCATGGCGGCCACGGCGGCCTTGCCGTCGTAGCCATCCAGCGCGGGCAGGCCGGCGGGTGCGTCGGGATTGATCACCTGCGCCTGTTTGACGCTGGTGACGGCCTCGCCGAAGTGTTTGTCCCAGAAGGGTGTCGTGGTCATGCAGGCAGTCAGGGCCTGGCAAGCCAGGATCACGAGTGCGGCACGTTGCAGGCGTTTGAAGTTGGTGTTCATGGCATCTCTCCACATGGTTCCCGGGGTCAGCGTGTCTGCGGGGTTGTGGTCGTATCGGCCACCGCCGTCTGCCGGCCTTGCGTCTTGTTCCTGGCTTGGGCCAACCGCGCTGCGGTGGCTTCGATCCGGGCGACACGTGCAGCGTTGTCGTCGGTGGGCGCCGGGGCAGGTGTGACGGTGGGCGTGGGCGCAGTTTCCGCAACTGGGGCTGGCGTTTCCGGCGCATCGTTCGCGGGCTGCGTGGGCGCGACCGTGCTCAGCTCAGTGCGCGGTGCGGGCGCGGCCGGAGCGACGGGTGCGGGCGCAGCCGGGGCTGGCACGGGTGCCTGCGAGCTCGGTGCCTGTGCGGGCATCTTTGGCGCGGGTGCGGGGGCGGCAGGAGTTGCCGCAGCACCTGCCGGCTTGGCCGTGCGGGTCTTGGTACCCGAGCCTTCCATGTTGCCCGTCATGTAGACCGCGAGGTCGCTGGGCGTGGAGAAGCTGTCCGTGGGCAACGGAACCGATGCGGCCTGCATCGGCTGCACCAGCCGTGGCGTGATGACGATGACCAGCTCCGTCAGATCATGCTGGAACTGCGTGCTGCGGAACAGCGTGCCCAGGACCGGGATCTCGCCTGCGCCAGGCAATGCCTTGAGCGAACCGCGCGCATTGTCTTGCAGCAGGCCGCCGATGGCGAAGCTTTCGCCGTCGCGCATTTGCACGGTCGTGGAAGCACGCCGGGTCGTGATGAGCGGCAGGATGGTCTGGCCGTTCGTGTTTGCGCCCGTGACCGTTGCGCCCGTGGGCGACAGTTCCGACACCTCCGGCGCCACCTTGAGGTTGATGCGGCCATTGGCCATCACGGTTGGCGTGAACTTCAGCCCAACGCCAAACTCCTCTTCCTGCAGCGTGATGGTGGGTGCGCCGCCCGAGGAACTGCTCTGCGCCACCGGGATGTAGATCTTGCCGCCCGCCAGGAAGCTCGCTTCCTGCCCGCTGAGCGTGACGAGGTTCGGTTCGGCAAGGATCTTCACCAGGCTGTCGTTCTTCTGCGCGTCCAGCTGAACCTGGAAGGGCCTGTTGTTCGCCTTGTTGCCGAACAACGCGGTGGACGAGCCGGTCAGCAGCGAGGTCAGGAGACCCCCGCTCCAGGATCCGAATCCGCCCTGGACATTGAGTGCCGAGCCCAGCTGGTTGAGCAGCGTCTTCGACACTTCGGCCACTTTGACTTCCAGCATGACCTGCTGCGGCGTGTCGACGATCATCATGTTGATGACCGGCGCACCGCCGCTGCTGCCGCCTCCGCCACCGCCGAGTGCACCGGCCGCGCCACCGCCCTTGTCTGCGCCGCTTTGAGCGGAGGCAGCATAGGCGTGCGCGATTTCCATGGCCTGCTGTGCGGCTTGTGCACTCGACACGTTGCCGGCGAGCACCAGGCTGTCTGCCGCGGTCATCACGCGAATCTTCGATTCACCCGGCATCAACTGTGCGAGCGAGGTCTGCAAGCCGCCGGCATCTGCGTTGACCACCACGTTGACGATGCTGCAAGCGCCGCTGCGGCCCTGCACGATCATGTTGGTGGTGCCCACGCTACGGCCGAGCAGGTACATGGATTGCGGTGACACCATGGTCGCCTGCACCACGCCCGGATTGCCCAGGGTGCGGTTGCGTACCGGCTCCGGCAGCGAGATGAGCAAAGACTTGCCAACCGGGACCACCACGCTGCTCTCGCCGCGCACGGCGCCCGTGCAGTTCGGGCCGCGTACGTCAGCCGCCGGCGCGGTCGCCAGCGCCGGGTTCATGCTGATCGTCATCTGCATCGGCGCGGAGACTCCGCCGCGAGACTGCATCACGACCGGCGCCGTGGTGGACTTGGCTACGGCACCGGCTTCCATGGCCGTTTGTGCTGTCGCGTGCGGCGGCATGCAGAGCATGGCACCGGCGGCACTCGCCAGGACGAGCATGCGTGTGCTGCCGAGGACCTGTGCGCGACGTAGCGCGACAGTGGCGACATTGGTTTTTTGGTTCGTCTTCATAGCTCCCCCCCGAGGGTCTGCTGCACAAGATGAAAATGCGGTTGATACGCTGTGGTTGGTTAACCTCTACGTTGCAATGCGTGTTGAAGGACTGTCAGGTGCGGTGGGTCAGAAGCATTCCATGCTGCCTTGCACGCCGGCCAGCACACCGATGCAGTCGCGTTGCCGGACCGTGCCTGACGCAACGTGGTGCACCTTGGCCGTTGCGCGCGGGGCGCTAACCATCACGACCTTCGGTGCGGGCTCGGCTGCAGGCGTACCCAGCAAGGTGCCTTTCGTGGCGCCGCCGGTTGCCGTGGCGGCAACGTCGACCTGATTGCGCAGCACCAGCGAGAGCGTGCCCACGCTGCGTGCCACATCCAGCTTTTCTGCCTGATCGGGCGAGACTTCCAGCGTGACCGCGTTGACGACCTTGGGCTGGGTATCGTCCCGGCTCACCTGCTGCGCGACCGCCAGCACCAGGATCTTTTCCAGCACGATCTTGGAGATGCTGTTGTTATTGTTGTTTGCGCTCTTCGCGTCTTCGTTGGTGTTGACGATGACGTCGACCAGGTTGCCCGGCAGTGCGAAGCCCGCCACGCCCACCACGTCGTTCACACGTACGGTGATGGCGCGCTTGCCTTCTGCGATGACCGCAGACAGACCGCCTTTAGTGCCGATGGGCGCGAGCTTGTTTTCCAGGATCGGTTCGCCTTTTTGCACACTCGCGCGCACGACACGACCTTGAAGCGCCTTGGGATCGTCAAACGTGCCCGGTGGCAGGCTGCCGGCGGGCCAGCTGACCGTGCGCAACTGCTCGTTGCCCAGCGGTTGGCCGAGGTCCATGTCGCTGGCGGCCACGACGACTTGTTTGACGGAGCTGGATGACTGCTGAGACAGCCAGCGTGATGCCGATACGACGGCCGCGATCCCCGCCACCAATGCGACGACCAGCATCACGATTGCACGCGCGTTTTTCATGATGAGTTCCCCCTTCTGAGTCCAATAAAGCGGATCGGATATGCAAAGTTCAGGTGCGAGCCTGCATGTCTTGCCGCCAGCCCGTGCCCGCACTCATGGAATCGGTTGCCTTGAAATCCGTGTGCGAACAAAAGTAGATTTGCCATGCCCGGCGCAGCGCGTCTTCCGTCACCTCGGAGGGCCCGCCGTGGTACTGCACGGCGGACGCCACCAGGCGCAGCAGATCGCGCGGAATGCAGGCCAACAACGGTTTGCCGCTGCCGCCGTGCAGGGTTTCACGCAGGTAGTCGAAAGCAGCGGCTGCGTTCTGCAGACCGAGATCCAGCGCGGCGCGCAGATAGACCTCGCGGTAGTCGGCCACCGAAAGCGGCCCCACATAGAGCTTGCTGCCGAGCCGGCGCAGGAAGGCATCGTCGCCAAGCTGGGCAGGCTCGAGGTTGGTGGAGAAGACCGGCCACACATCGAACGGCACCGAGAACCGCACGCCGTTGCGCAGCGAGAACATGTCGACGCGGCGGTCCAGCGGCACGATCCAGCGGTTGAGCAACTCGCTCACGCCCACTTGCTGGCGGCCCAGGTCATCGACGATGTAGATGCCGCAGTTGGCCTTCATGTGCGGGGGCGCCTGGTAGAAGCCGGTGGTGCCGTCATAGCGCAGCTCGAGCATCTCCAGGGTGAGTTCGCCGCCCGAGAGCACCGCGGGCCGATGGCACATCTGCCAGCGGCGGTCCAGCGGGCGGCGGGCAGTGGAGACAACAGGAGCGCCATCGTCTTCCTGTGCCACGTGTACGAGCGGGTCGAAGATCTGGATGATTTCGCCGGCGATGGTGATGGCGTGCGGCACCGGCACCGTGCCGGGCAGCAGCATCCCGAGGTGCTGGGCGAGATAGGTCTTGCCGCCACCGGCAGGGCCATAGAGCATCAGCGCACGGCTCGTGTTGAGCGCCACGCCGACGTCGTCGAGCAGGTCCGGCGGCATCACGAACGTGCTGAAGGCGGCGGTGACATCGGTCTTGGACAGCGAGGCGAACTGGATGGAGTGCCGTTGAACGGATTCAACGTAGGCCTCCAGCGTGACGGGCGCGGCGCCGACATAGCTGCAGCGCGCGGTAAATTCGGCGGCGCGCACATAGCCGGCATCGGTCAGGTGGAACCGCACGTCCAGATCGTTCGCGCCCCTGTGGGCCACTTCCAGCATGCGCTCGCGCACAGCGTAGGCGGCAACTTCATTGATGACCATGGCGGGCAGCTTGATGGTGTCCATCAGCATGACCAGCGTAGCGCTGCGATGCAGATAGGCCACTTTCATCAGCAGGCCGAGCAGCAGCGCGATGTCCAAACCGGTTTCGGCGACGGTGCGCGGCAGGATGTGCCAAGGGGCGGCGGGCTCGCGCCGGACAGCATCCGACCCCGTAGGCAGCGGCACAGCTTCGAGCGCGCGCGGCGCATGCTGGGCATGCCCGAATGCTGTGTGCTCGATCTTTGGGTCTCCAATCATTTTCGTCACCGTTTGGCCGAGTGGATAGGAAGTGCGCGTCGAGGTGTGCAAATGGGGGTCATCAAGCCGACACAAACAGAACAGCAATCGTGCCGGCGGCAATCGCCACGCCGTATGGCAGGGTGCCCACCGACCAGGACGCATCGGCTTGCGGCGTGGGCGCCCCCGCTTCGCGGCTGATCTGTCCCGACGTCAACAGAACATCGCGCAGGTTCCGGCGCAGTTGCGCCATGCGCTTGTGCCGAAGGGTGAATGCCAACGCCCAGACGCCGCCGATCACGAACGTGGCCAGCGCAATCTCAAAGGCCATGAAGGCACCCAGCCACGCACCCACGGCGGCCATGAGCTTGACGTCGCCCGCAGCCATGCCGCGCAGCAGATAGAAGGGCAGGAAGATCACCAGGCCCGTAAGCCAACCGGACGTCCACTCCAGCACGCCAGTGCCGATGCCGTGGATCAACACCTGCAACGGCAGCGCTACCAGCCACGCACCGAAGGTCAACCAGTTCGGGATACGGCGATGCTGCGCGTCGATAGCCGCCGCAGTCAGCGCCACGCCCATGGCAACGGGGCCGATCATTGGCGAGAGCAGGGTGGCGTCGTTCATGGTGTCCTCGGGTGCTTTGGTGTGGGTGCGTGTTCAGTTCGATGGGGTCGGGTTTTGCAAAGGTTGTTGTTGTTGTTGTTGTTGTTCGGTGCTGTGCGGCATCACGGCATGGCCGCAGCGATCATTTCGTAGAGCGACTTCACGCTGCTACCCAGCGCTATGACGGAGGCGAGAATGACGATTGCGATAAGCGAACCCAGCAGCGCGTACTCGATCGATGTCACGCCCTGATCGTCGCGCAGCCACTTCCTGGGGTTGATGGGCTTGTGCATGCTGGTCTCCTGCATAGCGCTGGTAGCTGATCGCGTTGGCGGTTCTTTAGAGCGCGGCCGCAATGGTGGAAAACACCGTGCTCAGGTTCGTACCGACGAGTTGAACCGAGGCGATGATGACCACGGCAATCAAGGCGGCGATGAGGCCGTACTCGATTGCAGTGACCGCCTGGTCGTCGTGCAGGAACTGCCGTAGAAGCGTGCTGGAACTGTTCATCACAATCTCCCTTTGCCAGAGGCAGAAGTTCTGCCTTGTGTTGCTGGAGCGTGGGTTGCCAGGTTGATGGCGACCCACGCCTGCTTTCGCTTGACGTGCATTGCGTTTCAGTCGGATGCAATGAGCCACGCGTTTGCAACATCTGCGCGCTTAGAGCGCGTTGGCGATGTTGTTGAACACGGTGCTCAGGTTGGTGCCGACCAGCTTGACCGAAGCAATGATCACGACAGCGATCAGGGCGGCGATCAGGCCGTATTCGATGGCGGTCACACCATCTTCATCACGGGCGAAGTGCTTGAGTGCGTTGAGGTAGTTCATGACAATCTCCTTCAGTGGGAAAACATGCGCGTTCGAAAAGCCAAAGCGAAAGAGGTCATGTCGGCGGCGCACAGATGGCACAGGCATGGAACGGCCAGCAGCCCTCGCTGCTGTCATCTGCCCGCAGGAACTCAGGTGACACACAGCGCGCGGCGCTGCGCTGTGTGTTGTCCCGTACGGGCGATGTAGGCGTGTTGTTAGTCGGCATGGGTTTCGATCCCTTGTTCAATTCGATGCTCTGAATTGGAGATTCCGTTTTGCTTCGCCGTCTGCTGCGAACCTGCTGCTCCCCGTTCAAGGCGGCGGTGATGATGTCCTGCGAACTGGCATAGGCAAGAGCCGGGCCACCCCCACGCACTTCCATGTGCGACAAGGCTTTGCAGGAAATTCGGGAGTGTCGCGGTGCGTGCCGGAGGGCGGATGCCCGCATTCCGGGGCCGAGGAGTTGCCAGGGGGAAACGCGTGGCGTGGCACGTCGATTTGGATGAGGCTACGTAGGGATGACGCAGCGCAAGGGGGCTCTCATACAAATGGACGGGTGGGGGATTGGCGTAGTGGATGGTGGAAATCGCCGCCGCGTCGGCTGGGGGGCCGCATGAGGCCCTCCACCGCGCCCTAGCCGGGGGTGTGCCCATCGCCGGGCGACGTTTCCGGATGGAAACGTTGATCGATCCTCCTGGCGCCGCTCTCATGGGGTTGCGCGCAGCAAGGCCGTCGCCACAACGCATTGGGGGAAATGTCCTCACGCTTCAGCGCTGAAACGTCGATGCCATTTTGCCGATCGAGCGGTGCCAAAACTGACCGCCAGGCGCATGCCCTGCCTTGCCTTATCCGAGTGCGCGAACAAGACTGGGCTCTAAGACCCGCACGCAGCGCGAAGCTGTCGCGCGTGATGAAGCCCACTCGACGCAGCACAGCCATCATGTGCCGCGCGCCACCCGGAACCGACGCGAGGAGCAGCATGAGCCAGAGATCTGTGCGTCTACCAGCCACGGGCGCCGCCGCTGCGGTTCGTGCGGCGGATGGGGATGCCGCTGGCCACTGGGTCAACCTGGCCCGGGTACGCGCCTACAGCGGTGCGGTGCTGGTTCTGTTCTGTGCGCTGCTGCTTGGCTGGGCCTGGACAAGCAAGGGTTTTGCCGATGCGGCGGTGGCGCGCCCGGGAACGGATTTCTCGGCGTTCTGGGGGGCTTCCCATCTCGCGTTGACGCAGGGGCCTCTGCAGGCCTACGACGTGCGCCAACTCACCGCGGTGATTACCGAGCATGGAACCTTGGGGAAGGGCGCCGAACTGATCCTCCCCTGGCTCTATCCACCGACTTTTCTGCTGATGGTCTTGCCACTGTCACTGTTGCCGCTGACCGTGAGCTATCTGCTATTCCTCGCGGGCACGGGGCTCTTCTATTTCAGATCGATCAGCACATTGGTGGGGGCGCAGCACCCCTGGCGGCAAGGGGTGTGGCTGCCCGTGCTGGCTGCGCCGGCCACGCTCATCACCATTCTTGCGGGCCAGAACGCGCTGTTGACGGCGGGTTTGGCGGGGGCCGCTGTGTATCACCTGAACAAGCGCCCTGTGCTTGCGGGTGTGCTGATCGGTGTGCTGGCCATCAAGCCGCAGCTGGCGGTGTTGTTCCCGCTGGCGCTGGTGGTCTCGCGTGCATGGAGGGCACTGGCCAGTGCGCTGCTGACGACGGTGGCGTTTGCCTGCGTGAGCGTGCTGGTGTGTGGCTGGCGCACGGTGCCGGCGTTCCTTGCCAATGCGCAATGGGTGCGGACGAGTTTTATCGAAGGCGGCGCCAACCTGTGGTGGGGCATGCCAACGCCCATTGCCGCCGCCCGGCTGGCCGGGGCGAGCGTGACGGGCGCCTACGCCGTACAGGCGTTGGTCGCGTTGGCGATGGCCGGCGCGATGGCCTATGTCTGGCGGCGGACGACGGCGTTTGAGCTGCGTGCCGCTGCGCTGGCCATTGCCACGCTGATGGTGTCGCCGTATCTGCGTGACTACGAGTTGACATGGCTGGGTGTTGCCATTGCCGGGGTGGTGGGTGACGGCGTGCGTGAGCGCAGTGGCAATGGCTTGTCGAGCGGCGAGCGAACGCTGCTCGTGGTGGCTTGGCTGTTACCGCTCTACGAGCACGCCAATCCCTACCTGAAGCTGCCGCAGATCGGGCCGCTGGTTCTGATGGTCATGATGGCGCTTGTTGTGCGCCGCGTGGCAACGCGGATGTGAGGGGCACCATGGCCACCGCTTGGAACCTGCTCAAGCACAGGACCCCCGAAGCAACTGCAGCGGACGCGCGCCACTGGCTGGGCCCGGACCGCCTGCGCGTGTATTCGATGGCCGCGCTGGCGTGCTACGTCTCGTACTTTGCGATCTGGGCTGTCCGTGCCAGTGTGTTGAAGGTCTCGGGCGTCTTTCCGCTGGGCGGCGATTTTCTGGTGTTCTGGAGCGCCGCGCAGTTGGTCCTGCAGGGGCACCCGCTCGCTGCCTACGATGTGGCCATACTTCATAGCCTGGAACTGGCAACCGTGCCACTGGTGGCGACCACCCAGGGTTGGCTGCCTTGGTTCTACCCGCCAACGTTCCTACCCTTCGTCGCGCCGTTCGGGCTGTTGCCGTATGGGCTCGCTGTACTCGTCTTCCTGGGCGTCAGCGTCGGATGCTTCCTCTGGGTGGTCAGCCGGATCGTGCCGTGGCCGCAGGCATGGTTGCCCTGCGCCGCGTTCCCCGGGATTGCAGTCGTGCTCGCCACCGGGCAGAACGCACTGTTGCTGGCGGCGTGTGCTGGCCTGGCCCTCACGCTGCTGCATTCGCCTCGGCCCAGGCGGCCCGCCAGCCCGATTGCCGCAGGCATGCTGCTGGCACTGCTGACGGTGAAGCCGCAGTTGGCTTTGATGTTTCCCGTTGCCCTGGTGTGCGCGAGAGCATGGACAGCGTTGATTGCAATGGCACTGACCTCGCTGGCGCTGGCAGGGCTGGCGCTGGTGGCGTTTGGTCCACAGTCGTTTATCGCATTTCTGCATAACGCGGCGTATGCGCGGTCGGTCGTGGAATCCGGCGCGGTGCACCTTGAACGCATGCCGACCCTCTTTGCCATGGCCAAGATGCTGCACGGTGGGGTGGTGTTGGCCTACACGCTGCACGGGTTGGGGGTAGTGGCGGCCTGCGCTGTGGTTGCTTATGCATGGGGCCGGCCGTGCAGCTTTGCACTGCGCGCCGCTGCCGTCCTGACGGCCAGCATGCTCGCCAGCCCCTATTTGTACGACTACGACCTGGCCTTCCTCGGTCTGGCCATCGCCTGGCTGGCCTCCTACGCATGGCGCGACGGGTGGCTGCCTGGCGAACGTGAATGGCTGATCCTGCTGTGGCTTCTGCCGCTGGGCGGAATGCTTCTGATTGACCGAATCGGCGTTCAGCTGATGCCGGTTGTATTGCTGCTGGCCCTGGCGCATATCGCGCGCCGCATTCATCTTGAGCGCACACGCACCGCGCCGCACAGTCGCGTGCCGTGGCGCCTTGGACGGGGAGAACAATGATGTCGGATTACAAGAGAAACCAACTGCTTTCGCTGGTGGTGCCCTTCTACAACGAAGGCGAGGCGCTGGAGTCCTTCTTTGCACGCGTCGTGCCGATCCTGGAGTCGATCGAGATCACGCAGTTCGAGATCGTGTGCGTGAACGACGGCAGCAAGGATGACACGCTGCAGAAGCTGATCGCCGTGTCGCATCTGGACGAGCGCGTACGGGTGATCGACCTGACGCGCAACTTCGGCAAGGAAGCGGCGCTGACGGCCGGCATTGACGAGGCACTGGGCGACGCCGTGATTCCGATCGACGCCGATCTGCAGGACCCACCGGAACTGATTCCCACCTTGGTGGCGCACTGGCAGAAGGGCGCGGAAGTGGTCCTGGCACAGCGCGCCAGCCGCGCCTGCGATACCTTCCTCAAGCGCGTGACGGCTGCGGCGTACTACCGCGTTCACAACACGTTGTCCGACCTGAAGCTACCGGAGAACGTTGGCGATTTCCGCTTGATGGACCGTGCCGTCGTCAATGCGCTCAAGCAGTTGCCCGAGCGCCACCGGTTCATGAAGGGCCTGTTTGCCTGGGTGGGCTTCAACACCGTCATCGTCCCGTACGAGCGGGAGGCGCGCAGCGCTGGGCAGTCGAAATTCTCCGGCTGGCGCCTGTGGAATTTTGCGCTGGAGGGCATCACCAGCTTCAGCACCTGGCCGCTACGGAGTTGGACGTATATCGGTCTGGCGATTGCCAGCCTGGCATTCGTGTACGGCAGCTACATCATTGCGCGCACCATGGTCCTGGGCGTGGATGTGCCGGGGTACGCTTCGCTACTGTCGCTGCTGCTGTTCTTTGGCGGCTTGCAACTGATCGGGCTGGGCGTGGTGGGGGAATACATCGGCCGCATCTACGACGAGGCCAAGGGGCGCCCGATCTATCTCGTCAAGCGCCGCTATCAGGAGCGCCGGCTGCGCAGCCGGTTGACGGGGGAGCGACGCGTGCTCCAGATGGTGCGGGGCCAGCGCGGCTAGGCGCATTCCAGCATGGGAGGCGCGTCATGTCGGCAACGCAATCGGGGCACCGCCTGGCGCGTCGGCTGACCGTCTATGCGATGGTGGCAGGGGTGCTGCAGATCTTGGCGCTGGGGATCTGGGGCCTCCGGTTCTACGTGCTGGACGATTGGTCGGCACCCATGCTCGGCTACGACTTCTCGGTCTTTTGGTCGGCTGCCCGGGTTGCGGTGGAACACCACGCAGCAGCGGTATTTTCGGCGCAATGGATGCAGCCGATGGAAGAGTCGTTGCGGCACCAGATCGGCTACTCCCCATGGCCGTATCCGCCGACGTTCCTGCTGACGGTCCTTCTCTTCGGGCTGCTGCCATTCGGGGCGGCACTCATTCTCTACTTTGTGCTGGGCTTGTCCGTCTATGGCGTGATGCTTGCGCGCATCAGCCGCGGCCTCGACCGTGCGTGGCTGGCTTGGCTTGCCGCGTTCCCAGGGGTGCCAGTTGCGTTGGGGCTGGGCCAGAACTCGCTGTTGACGGTGTCTGCAGCCGGGGCCGCCCTTGCCTTGCTGGAAACCCACGCGGGACTTGCCGGAGTGTGCATCGCGGTACTCGGAATCAAGCCTCAACTGGGTGTGCTGTTTCCGCTGGTGCTGGTATGCGGTCGGCAATGGAAAGCGCTTGTTGTTGCGAGCCTGTGCACCTCGGCTTTCGTTGCCGGCAGCGTCGCCGTCTGCGGGGTGGATGCGTGGCGCGCGTTTGCTGCGTATCTTCCCGAATTCAGCCGGATCGTGGTGGAGCAGGGGGGCCGTGAGATGTGGCTTGGTATGCCGACTGTATTTGCCATCGGCCGCAGCCTGGGCTTGCCGGTGAGTGTGGCCTACGCCCTCCATGCGTCCGTTGCCGTACCCGCCGTGATGGTCATGGCCTTCTTGTGGGTCAAGCGCGCCCGCTTCGAGCTTCGCGCAACGGCCTTCGTGGTGGCCACGCTGTTGGTGCAGCCCTACATCATGTTCTATGACTTGGTATGGATGGTCCTGCCAATCGTGTTTCTGATGCGCGATGCCAGGGTCCAGGCATTGACTCGTCTGGAGTGGGTTCTGCTGGCTGCGGCGTGGTTGGCACCTGTGCAAGGCGTTCTTGCAGCGTATGTCGGCCGCTACCTTCAGGTGCTGCCCGCGGTGTTGGGGGCGTTGCTGGTCATCGTGATGCGGCGCTATCTCGCATCCACTGAAGCGCAGAGGCAACCGGCTAGCGGTCTTGCTGCGCGCGTGGCTGGCGGGTCCCGACTGGTTTGAGACGCTGTGGTTGCGTAGTAGCGCTGGCGCGCAGCGTCTCATGGAGGCTCTGGGTCGGCGCCTGCGACGGCGTGGCACGCGAGAGCGCTTGAGACCACGCATTGAACCGATGACGAAATGGCATCTCGACGTAGTTGTGCAGCAGATGGGCAGCCGCGAACGCCCAGAAGAGAAAGAGCGCGTAGGTCACGAGTTGATCCATGAGACCGATGTCCGCCGGCATGCTGACGACGAGCGGCAACATGACGCCATGCGCAAGGTACAGCGGATATGACACCTTGCCGAGATACAGCGCAGCCGGCGTTTGAAGGGCGCGTGCGACGGGGCCGCGGTCACTGATGAGCGCACTGATCAGCGCGCCGAACGTCAGCGGTGCGGTCAATGCGGACCCTGGAAGAGTGTCAGCAGCAATGAGCAAGAACAGCGCTGCTGAACACGCAGCCACCTGAAAGACGGGGTGGCTCGTCAACGTGACAAGACGATCCCGGAACTCATAGATGAGGGTGCCAACAAAGAAGCCTGCAATACACCGCAGCCAGCCGAACTGGTGAACCAACTTACTGAGGCAACCGCCCTGAAGAAGACAGGCACGATCGATCTCGATCCAGGCAGCCAGTGCGCATGCCGTCAAAGCCAATGCTGCGAACACCCCCATGCGGACAGCGCGGCGCAGCAGGACGTAGCCCACCCCGAACAGCAGGTAGACATACATTTCGTCGCTGGTGCTCCAGCTCACGGCGTTGCCTATGCCCGCCTGGAAGACATTCAGGCCCTGCGACATGGTGGCAAGCGCGAGCGTCTCACCAACCTGCGGCAGATGGCGGGCCACGATGAGGGCCAACACGGTAGTTGTCAGATGCGTTGGCCAGAGGCGGCCGATGCGGCGGATCATGAATATGCGCAGGGAGGCCACGTTCGACAACTGCGGGCCACATGCGCTGCTGATGACGAAGCCGCTGAGGACAAAGAAGAGGTCCACCGCAAGATAGGCGTTGGCGGAGAGCGGGTGCGGCCATGCACAGAACATGTGATGCACCACGATGAACAAGGCCGCGATGCCACGCAAGCCTTCAAAGCTCTTGATCACGCTGTTGTTCCCTGTGCCGGATTGGCTGCGTTTGCGCCCGTCGCGGCAACGGGTTGTGCTGCCGTGTTGAAGGCCTCCCGCGGCGAGACCGCGCGTTGGGCAGCACGCGCGCGCTGCATGACAACGGCGAGCAACGCGACCAGCACGATTGGCGCCCACTGCCCCGTCCGGTGCGAGAGCACGGCGAACAAACCCTGCGCAGGGACAAGCCAGGCGGCAAGGACCACCGCCTTTTCGAAGCGGTTGCTGCCGTGGCGTACGAAGTCGATCGTGAGCCAAGCCATCGGCAAGGCCAGCCACGCCAGGTCGTAGTAGATGAGGTAGGGCTGCACCATCAACGTCGCGATGGGCAGTGAGGCAGCGCGTAACTCGAAGCGGCAGGGTCTGCGCCACAACCAGATGCAGGCGCCAATCACCAGTGTCGCCACGCACGCGTGCATCGCATACGACACCGTGGTCGAAACCCCAGCGGATCGCAAGGTGCCGAACACCGTTGGTGCGCCATACAGGATCACCCCGCCGTTCTCGACAATGGCATGGCGGAACATGGCCATGCTCTTCGCGGCGGCAACAAAGGTGTCGGTGCCGAATGCGAGCCAGCTCACCACCAGGGTCAGCATTGAAAAGAATGCCGCTGACATGAGTGCCCGCCACTGGCGCCCGCACAGCAGATAGAGCGGGAACAACACGCCCAACTGCGGTTTGATGCAAAGCACGGCGATGCACGCACCCGCTGCCACCGGAGAGCGCCGTAGCAGCACCAGCGCAGCGCCCGCCGCCGCCGCCGTGAAGAGCGAATTCTGTCCGGTGAGCAGCGTCACCCAGACGCCAGGAAATGCGAGGGCCGGGACGACCCAGGGCACTTGCTGCGATGCCAGCGTCGACCGGATCGCACCCAGATACAGCGCGACGCCGCAGCTCGAAAAAGCGACCGTTGCCGCGCCGAACGACAGTATCCCGATCGGGTAGATCAGCAGCAGGAACGTTGGCGGATAGGAGAATGGACCAAAGATGTCCGGCGGCAGGATGGCGGCCTCCGCAGCGCGGAGCAACGCCCAGTCATAGGCCGCCGTGGCACCGTGCGTCATGGCCAGGCCGGCGGCGCTCCAGAAGACGCCCAGATCCCACCCCGGCGACGGAATGGTGGTGTTCTTCAGGACATGGTGGCCCCACCACCATATCCCGAGCACGAAGTATTCGAGAAAGAGCAGGGCCCCGCCATACACAGTGAGGCGGCGGGTGCCCGGCCAACCTCCCTCCCTCGGTCTCGGCGCAGGGTCAATGCGCGCCGTTTGTTGTTTGTTCTGCTGGCTGACTGACATGGTCCGCCCCTGTTTATCCCTGCACGCACACCATCCCCAGCTCTCCCTTGCGGATCTGCAGCTTGTGCTCACGCATCATCCGGAACAGCGTGACGCGTGAGATGCCCAGCTCTTCGGCCACGTCGATGAGCCGTTCATGATTGCGTTGCAAGGCTTCCTTGACGGCGCAGCGCTCCGCCGCTTCCCGGGCCTCGGCCAGAGTGGGCGGGCGGGAAGGCTCTGCGGGCGGCTGCAAATCCAGATCGGCCGGCTTGATGATGCCGTCTTCGCACATGGCTGCGGCATGCCGGATTCGGTTGATCAGCTCGCGCACATTGCCTGGCCAGGTGTGCGAGCTGAGTG
Organism: Ralstonia sp. 25C; assembly: GCF_051904805.1. Lineage (NCBI taxonomy): Bacteria > Pseudomonadati > Pseudomonadota > Betaproteobacteria > Burkholderiales > Burkholderiaceae > Ralstonia > Ralstonia sp. 25C. Next base: position 2,979,070 of record NZ_CP196737.1, read on the forward strand.
CGCGCAGCGCGGTCGGCGAGAACCCCTTGATGTGTTCGGGCGACTGGCTGCGGACGTTATTCAGGATGTGTTCGGCCAGCAGCAGGATGTCGGTATCGCGCTCACGCAAGGCGGGCTGCCTGACACGCAGCACGCAAAGGCGGTGATACAGATCGCCGCGAAAGCGCTCGGCTGCGATGGCCGCTTCCAGGTCGACATGGGTGGCCGAGATGACGCGCACGTCGACGGCAACCGACTCCGTGCTGCCCAGCCGTTCGATGCAGCCGGTTTCCAGAAATCGCAGCAGGCTGGTCTGGCTTTCCAGCGGCATATCGCCGATTTCGTCGAGGAAGAGGGTGCCGCCATGTGCCATCTCGATGCGGCCGAGCTTGCGCTTGACCGCGCCGGTGAAGGCGCCCCGCTCGTAGCCGAACAGTTCGGACATCAGCAGCGTGGGCGGAATGGCGGCGCAATTGACGGCAATGAATGGCTGGCCGGCGCGGCGCGAAGCGCAGTGGACCGCGCGTGCGGCGAGTTCCTTGCCGGTGCCCGACTCACCCGAGATGAGCACGGGCGTATCCCACTTCGAGACCTTTTCAATGCCGCGAAACAAGGACTGCATGGCAGGGCAGTTGCCGATCATGCCATCGGGGCGCAGTGCATCTCGCGCGTGCAAGGTGGCGGGGCGCAGGTTGGCCATGCCGATGGCGTGGCCGAGGGCGCGCGCCAGTTCCGCGCTGTCGCATGGGATGTTGTAGTAGTCGACAAAGTACAGGCCGAGTAGCTTGCGCATCGGCTCCGACAGCAAGTCACCATTGGCGACCACGCCAATCCAGCCGATGTTCTGCTGCGCCAGCCAGGGCTCCAGCTCTTCCAGTTCCGCGTCGGAGTAGCCGCAGTCCAGATCGAGCAGGCCGCCGAGGACGGGCTCATCGCCCAGATTCAGCGCCTCGAGATCGCGGCGGTTGTTAGCGAAGATCAGTCGCCAGCCCTGCTGAGCCAGGTAGCGGCAACGCGTTGCATCGTGACGTAGCGAGACATAGAGCAACGGACGGTTGATGTACGCGTTCATGTTTTCCCCCAAAACATTTTTATGGGGCCGCGCTTGCTGTTGCGGCACCAATGGACTGCTGGACCAGCCATCGGACAAGGGCGAAAGACCGCCTATCCGAAAATGCAGCAAATGCAGTCTGGGGGAGGAACCTCTCTGTGCCATGCAGCGGCAGACGTGCAGTGCACGCTTGGCAGCCTGGCTGTCTCGTTGGCTCGAGACTGGCTTTGGGCATCGGTTCGCACCGACGCTACCCCCGGACACTTCAACTTCTACTTTGGGTGCTTGGCCATCTTGTGTGGCCGGCGCACGCCGTGTGTTGCTGAACTTCCCCTTGGAACGCCGTTGGACGGGCACTCCGTCGTGAATCTGTGTCCTGCGGTCTCGGTGCGATGTGCTTACCGAGCGTTCGGATCGCTGTTTGGCCTTGCGGCCCCGGACAGTAGAGCGACGACCATGCCACGACGACGAAACCCTTGCCCCACAACGACTTGGGCTCGACTCGCGGTCTTTGCAGCGGCAGGTGTCAGGTGGATGTTTCGAATTGGATACGTGCCGAATCGCCAGGGCGGCTGGTGGAAATCGCCCAAGACACGGCTGATTTGTGCGCCGAGAGTCGCGCAAACGGACGCAACATGTGACGAGAACCCCCTGCTGCAATGCAAAAACGTGGGGACAACCACAGGGCGCTGAGATGGTTGCATCCGTGAAACATGCGGCCCATCCCTGCGTGCGTGGTTGTTGCAGTGGGTGGCGCTGTATCGCTCCACGCATAGGTGCGTCGCGGAAACGGCGTAGCGTTTTGTCGTCGATGTGGTGGAACGCGCCGGAGGAAATGACGCAGATTCATGAGGGCACGCTGGCTGTCGTCTCATCCTAAAAGATGAGACGCCTCGCTGCCTGGGCGTGTCGCCTATGCGTTCCCTTGGGCGTGCGAATTCGTATCAACGCTGAAACACGCGCCGGAAAACGCTCGCCGGTGCGACGCTACAGCACCAGTGGCCGATCGCTCAGTTCATTGGCGCGTGGCGTGCCATCGGAGGGCGCGTGCGTGGCCAGAATGTCGTTGATCTGCGCCAGCGCATCCCATACCGGCGCGATCGACACACGCTGCGCAAAGCCACGCGTGATGGTGTCGCAGACGGTGCGCCAGGCGTGCGCATCCACCTTGGCGGCGATGCCGTGGTCGGCCAGGATCTCGACCGCGTGGTCGGCCAGGTTGATATAGAGCAGCACGCCCACGTGTTCGTGCGTGTTCCACACCTCCAGCAGGCCAAACAGCGTACGCGCGCGGTGGCGCGGGCTGACGCCGGCCCACGCATCGCGCACCGGCAGCGCGCTTTCGATGACGACGCGCACTTCGCCGCGATGCCGTTGTTCGCCATCGCGCACGGCGGCTTCGAGCTTGCGGAGATCGTCCGGCGGAAACGCGCGCCGTGCGTGCGCCGGCGTGGTCAGCAGGTGGGTGAGGGCGCGGCGTGCGCCACGGGGGTGTCGGGGTTGGGATGCCATGGCTACGTTCACCGGTTACCAGTTGCCGGAGGCGCCGCCGCCACCGAAATCACCACCACCGCCTCCACCGAAGCCGCCCCCTCCACCACCTCCGCCGCCAAAGTCGCCATTGCCGCGACCCCAGCCGCCACCCAAGCCCCCCCCGAGTCCGCCACCCAAGCCGCCGATGGTGCCCGGGCCCCAGCCACGGTTGCCCATCATCACGCGCGAGCCCGGCCGGCCGGGCAGGCTGCCTGTCACACGGCCACCCGAACGCATCGCCGCGCTCAGCACGAAGAACACGATGATCGCCAGCGGAAACAGCACCGGCAGCCAATCGCCGATGCCGCCGCCCGACTGCTGTCGCTTGGCGCGTTCCGCCGGCGGCAGGCTCTCTTGCGCAATGACGGTCTGGATGGCCGAAATACCGGCTGACAGCCCGCCATAGAAATCGCCCTGGCGGAAGTGCGGCGCCATCACGTCCTGCAGGATGCGTTTGGATTGCGCATCCGTCAGCGACCCCTCCAGCCCGCGCCCGACCTCGATCCGCATCTTGCGCAGCGTTGCCGGGTTGTCCTTGGCGATGAGGATGATGGCGCCATCGTCCACGCCCTTGCGGCCAGCCTTCCACGCCTCGGCCACGCGGATGCCGTACGACTCAATCGGGTCCGGCGCGGTGGTGGGCACCATCAGCACGAAGATCTGGCTGCCGTGCTGCTGTTCGTAATCGGCCAGCACCTGTTCGAGCGCGTTGCGCTGTTGGGCGCTCAGCGTGCCGGTCAGATCGGTCACACGCGCGGCCAATGGCGGTACGGCCACCATGTCACTCTGTGCACGCGCCGGCAGCGCGGCGGCAAGCACGATCAACCACAAGGCGGTTGTCAGCAGGAAGGCAAAGAATGCGCGCGCGCGGATCGGCATGGTGGTCAGCCCGTCAGAACTTCACCGCCGGGGCGGTGGAAATGCCCTTCTCGTTCTCGACCGTGAAGTTCGGCTTGACCTGATAGCCCATCACCTTGGCCGTCAGGTTGGTCGGGAAGCTACGGGCCAGCACGTTGTAGTCCTGCACCGACTTGATATAGCGCTGGCGTGCCACGGTGATGCGGTTCTCGGTGCCTTCCAGTTGCGACTGCAGATCACGGAACGACTGATCCGCCTTGAGCTGCGGATAGTTTTCCGACACCGCCATCAAACGCGACAGCGCGCTCGACAACTCGCCCTGCAGTTGCTGGAATTTCTGGAATGCCGCCGGATCGTTCAGCACCTCCGGGGTGATCTGGAAGCTCGTGGCAGCCGCGCGCGCCTTGGTCACGGCTTCGAGCGTGTCCTTCTCGTGCGAGGCGTAGCCCTTGACCGTGTTGACGAGGTTCGGAATCAGGTCCGCACGGCGCTGGTATTGGTTGACGACCTCCGACCAGGCAGCCTTGGTGGCTTCATCCTTGGCCTGGAAATCGTTATAGCCGCAGGCGGAGAGAAACGGCGCCGCCAGCACGGCCAGCGAGAGCGCAAGCCAGCGCAGCACCGAAAAACGCGTCGAACGGAAGGTCAGGGCAGGGGTCATGGAGTCCTCTTGTCTGGATCTGAATCTGAAAAGAATGTGGCATGAGACAGACATCGTCTCTTGGCGTTCCAGCGCACTGTAGCTTATGCGCTTGACGCCCCAATCACATATCAGTACGGTATGGGGACTTTTTTGACAATTTCCATGCGCGCGATTTCCCTTACCTCGTCGATCTGCACGGCACCGGCTTTCAGCCTGTCGGTCGCGTCGACGCGCGCGCACGCCAAAAAAGCCTCCAAACAGCCGCTCGTCTGACCGGAGCGCTGTTCCGTCAGATGGGCGACGGAACAGCGGCTGACCGACTCACTCGACACGGTTGACCTCTCACCCGCATCTCGCGGGCCCTGTATTCCCGATGCGCTTCTGACGGTTCTTGATCGGTCGTTGATTCGTCCAGGAGTGTTGTCGTGCTTGAAAATTCATCCACTCATCCGTCCATCACCGCACGTCCGTCGTATGCCGGCATCTGGGTGCCCATCGTGACGCCGTTTGTCGACGACGCGGCGCGGTCGGTCGACTACGGTGCGCTGTATACATTAGTGGCCCGCTACCGCACGCAAGGCGTGGCCGGGTTCGTGGCCTGCGGCAGCACGGGCGAGGCCGCCGCGCTGACCGACCAGGAGCAGGCCGATGTGCTCGACACCGTGCGCGCCGCCGCCGACGGCTTGCCCGTGGTGATGGGCGTCTCGGGTAGCGCCCTGGCGCCGGTGCGCGAGCGCATGCTGCGGTTTGCCGAGCATCGGCCCGCCGCGTTCCTGATCCCCACACCGTCCTACATCCGCCCGTCGCAGGACGGGATCCTCGAATACTTCACCGCGCTGGCGGACGCGTCGCCCGTGCCGGTGTTGCTATACGACATTCCGTACCGCACCGGCGCAACCATCGACGTTGAAACGCTGCTCACGCTGGCCGCCCACTCCAACATCCACGGCATCAAGGATTGCGGTGGCGATGCGGACAAGACACAGCGCGTGATTGCCGATGGGCGCCTACAGGTGTTGGCGGGGGAGGATGCTCAGGTGTTCGGCACGCTGTGCGCGGGCGGTGTGGGCGCGATCATTGCGGCGGCCCACGTGCGGACCGAACTGTTTGTTGAGATGGCGCGGGCGGTACAAGAACAGCGTTTGAACGATGCGCGCCACTTGCACCACGCGCTGGCGCCGGTGATCCGCTTGCTGTTCGCACAGACGAACCCGGGGCCACTCAAGGCGCACCTCGCCGCCGAAGGGCTGATCCAGAACGTCCTGCGCGCGCCGATGATGCGGGCGTCCGAGGCGCTGGCGGCTCAGTTGCAGGAAGCGGTGACGCTGCTCTGATTGGCCGGTTCCGTTTATAGTGCACCCCTGCGCGAGTAGGGGGTGCCTAGATCACACCACGCGCTACAGTACCGGCCGTCTGCCTCAATGCAGCGTTGCGCAGACATAGGCAGACGCGGCAGACAGAAAAGAACAAACCACGCCACAGCTCCGGGGGGATATGCGGCTCGTCCGACTATTGATTGTCGCCAGCACGCCGTCTGCCGGCGTGGCGACCAACGCGCTGGCAACGCCCCGCACGTCGATTCAGCAGAGCCCAGACGCCAAACCGGTCGCCATGGATGACCTGCGCTACGTGTTACCGCGCTGACCATCACCATCCAGTTTCCCAAACTACCCAAATCGTTTCTGACGCCACCATGCGCCTATCTCGCCTACCTGTTGTCTTTGGATTGCTCTGCGCCTCCGCCGCGCCTGCCCTGGCCATCAGCCTGGATCAGTTGAACACCAGTGTGTACGCCGTCTACGTCTACGGCCCGCAGGGCGCGATGTTGCGCACGGGCTCCGGCATCGTGACGGGGCCGGGCCAAGTCGTCACCGCGTGCAATGTGCTGGCGGGCGCCCGCTCCATTTCGGTCCATCGCGGCAACGTGACCTACGGCGCCACGCTGGATGCGCCAGACGTGGAGCGCAACCTGTGTTTGCTGAAGGTGGCAGACCTCAACGTACCGGCCGCGCCGTTGTCGCCGATGGCGGCGCCGGGCTTCGGCCAGAAAGTCGTTGCCGCGTCGGTCATCGGTCCGGCGTTGGCCGTGCGTGAAGCCACCGTTGCCGGCTTGCGGGCGGGCGCCAATGGCGCGCTGGACCGTATTGACGTGTCTGTCGAACCCGATACCGCCAGCGCTGGCGGCGGCTTGTTCGACGAAAACGGCCGCCTGGTCGGCATCCTGATGAACCCGGCCTCGTCAGCGGAAACGCGTCAGCAGGCCGTCCCTGCGTCGTGGATTTCGCAGATCAACGCACGCGGTGCTGCCGCCATGGCGAGCTATCGGCAGACGGCCGGTGCGTTGCCGCAAACGGCACCGGTCCCGGCGACGATCCAGCCGGCGGATGTCGTCGGCGGTGCGCCGCGCGTGGGCGAAGTGTGGCGCTATCGGCTGACCGACAACCTGACGCGCACGAGCCAGCAGGTTACGTATCGCGTTGATCGTATCGAAAACGATCGCGTGATCTTCAACCAGGGCGCGCGCGTGGAATTCAAAGACGGCCGGCTGGATCGCATCAACTCCCCGGTCGGTGGCGAATTTGATGTGGGTGCGCCGCCGGGAGGCTGGGTGCCCGCCAATGTGACGGTGGGGAGCCGCTGGAAGGTCGAGTACAGCCGATCCAAGCGATCGAAAGACATCAGCCTGCAAGGCGTGGCCGAGCAGGAAGAGACGATTCGGGTGGCAGCCGGCAGCTATCGGGCGATCCGCATCGCCTATCGCGGCTATCTGAATCGGAGTGGCTACATGAACGGCATGGGCACCGTCCCCGTTCAGTACAAGGCAACACTTTGGTATGCACCCGAGCTTGGGCGAGTGGTGCGGTTTACCGGCGGCTTTTCCAACCGATCCGACGTGGTTGCCGAAACGCTGGAGCTGGCCGAGCACCGGTTCGAGTGAGATAAAAAGGGGGACCGTGCGGTCCCCTGTCCTCAAACTGCCTTGAACGCCTTCCGAGCCGCCTCAAACGTGGCATCAAGAATCGCGTCATCATGCGTGGCCGACACAAAGCCCGCTTCAAATGCCGACGGCGCCAGATACACGCCTTGATCCAGCATCGCGTGGAAGAACGCATTGAAGCGCCCCACGTCGCTCTTGGTCACTTCGGCAAAGCTGGTCGGTACGCCTTCGCGGAAGTAAATGCCGAACATGCCGCCGACGCTGTCTGCGGCGAACGGCACACCGGCTTCGCGGGCGAGGTCGGACAATCCATCGACCAGCTTGCGCGTCTGCGCGGCCAGCTTGTCGTGGAAGCCCTCTGCCGCAATCAGGCGCAGCGTGGTCAAACCGGCGGCTACGGCCAGCGGGTTGCCCGATAGCGTTCCCGCCTGATACACGCTGCCCAGCGGCGCCAGGAAACCCATGATGTCGCGGCGGCCGCCAAACGCTGCGGCTGGCATGCCGCCGCCGATCACCTTGCCCAGGCAGGTCAGGTCCGGCGTGATGCCGTACAGCGACTGCGCGCAGCCCAGCGCCACGCGGAAGCCCGTCATCACCTCATCGAAGATCAGCACGGCGCCGTGCTCGGTGCACAGCGCGCGCATGGCTTGGTGGAATTCGGTGCTGCCGCGGACCAGGTTCATGTTGCCGGCGACCGGCTCGACGATCACCGCGGCGATCTCCTTGCCGTGGCGTGCAAATGCCTCGCGCAGTGCAGCCACGTCGTTGTACGGCAGCACCATCGTGTGCTTGACCACGTCTTCCGGCACGCCGGCGGACGACGGCGCGTTCTGCGTCGTGTCGGCAAAGGTCAGCAGGCCCGAGCCGGCCTTGACCAGCAGGCTATCGGCGTGACCGTGGTAGCAGCCCTCGAATTTGATGATCAGGTCGCGGCCGGTAAAACCGCGTGCCAGTCGCAGGGCGCTCATGGTCGCCTCGGTGCCGGACGACACCAGTCGTACCTGTTCGATGGAGGGTACGAGCTTGCAGATTTCCTCTGCCATGACGACTTCCGCCTCGGTCGGCGCGCCAAACGAGAAGCTGTCCGCTGCCACCTCCTGCACCGCGCGCACCACGTCCGGATGCGCGTGGCCGACGATCATCGGGCCCCACGAGCCAACGTAATCGATGTAACGGGTGCCGTCGGCATCCCACAGATACGGGCCGGCTGCCTTGGCAATGAAGCGCGGGGTGCCGCCCACCGAGCGGAACGCCCGCACCGGCGAATTCACGCCACCGGGAATGGTCTTCTGGGCACGTTCAAACAGGGCGGCGCTACGGGAGGAGTTCGACATGGATGCGTTGGAGGAGAGGAGGGCCGCGCGGGATGCCGCTGCAGCATGGGCTTAAAGGTGACTAAGGGCGATTGAGGCCGATTGTGCGGTGGTTTGATGCAGAAGCAGCTGGGATGCAATCAAACAACGTGCTCGCTGGGCGCCCGTTATGGCGCACGCGAGCGTGATTCGGTACCATCTGGCCTGCCATTTTAATAGACGGAACCACCCAGCTTTACCCTATGAGCGATACCAATACCGAACTCAAGACGTGGATGTGCCTGATTTGCGGCTGGATCTACGACGAAGAACAAGGCGCACCGGATGACGGCATCGCCCCCGGCACGAAGTGGGAAGACGTGCCCATCAACTGGACGTGCCCCGAGTGCGGCGCGCGCAAGGAAGACTTCGAAATGGTGCAGATCTGAGTCGGATCTGACCTGTCTTTCGTCGGCAAATGAGCGGCAAGTGAGCGGTCGCCCTCTTGCCGACAGCCAAATACCAAGAAGTGACGGCTCGATGAAGCTCGTCGCTTCCATGCCACAAGCACCCGTCCGAGGGCCGTCGCATGAACGGCATCATTGACGGCGGATGGGTGACTTGTCACACTTCGTCAAATTCTGAGCTTCACACTTCATAAGCGGGCCGGGGGGCGTAGTTTTGAAGTCGTCGTCAGCGGGGGCCTCTTCCCATAGGAAGGGCACGCTGCGCGGCGATTTGCCGCGATCCATCCGGTCAGAATGTCGTGGCGACCCGAGGTCGCCGTAGTCGCGTATGCCGAGAACAAGATGCAATCCGCGCGGGTGGAACAACTGACCGAATCCCAACCACTGGCAAGTCCTCTTGCCGGCACCAAAGTGCTGGTCATTGACGACTCCAGCACCATTCGCCGTACCGCGCAGATCTTCCTTACGCAGGCTGGCTGTCAGGTCGTGCTGGCCGAAGATGGCTTCGACGCACTGGCCAAGGTCGGCGATCTGAAGCCTGATCTCGTGTTCTGCGACATCCTGATGCCGAACGTGGACGGCTATCAGACGTGCGCGCTCATCAAGAAAAGCCCAAAATTTCATGCCACACCCGTGATCATGCTGTCTTCGCGCGACGGTATTTTTGACCGCGCGCGGGGCAAGTCGGTCGGGGCGGTGGACCACCTCGCCAAGCCTTTCACCAAAGAGGCACTGCTGGAGGCGGTCCAGACGCATTTGTCGGCGGCATAAGCTGCCAGGCAATGACGGCATCTCTATCAATCGAAGGACTGTTTTATGGCAATCAAGAAAGTGTTGGTGGTCGATGATTCCCCGACCGAAGCGCTGCACCTGTCGGAAATTCTCGGCAAGAACGGTTTCAAGGTGACGGTGGCTGCCGATAGCGATCAGGCCATGGCCAAGCTCGAAGCCGAGACCTTCGACCTGATCCTGATGGACGTGGTGATGCCCGGCCAGAACGGCTACCAGGCCACCCGCGCCATCAAGAAGGACGAGCGCTTCCAGAACATCCCCGTGATCATCTGCACGACCAAGGGGCTGGAAACCGACCGCGTGTGGGGCATGCGCCAAGGCGCGTCGGACTACATCGTCAAGCCGGTCAAGGCCGAAGAGCTGCTCGAAAAGATCGGCAAGCTGCCGCAGTAAGCGGCATCCCGCCATCGCCCGCAATCGTCCGAAGCGCCCGCAAGGCATCGCACATGACCGAAACCCGCACGAATCTGACCTCCCGCCAGCGCCTGCATGAATACCAGGCGATGCTGGCACGCCGCCTGCAAGAGGCGCGCGCCAAGTCGTCGTCGGAAGGCTTTCTGGGGGTGCAGATCGGCGAGCACCACTGGCTGCTGTCGCTGACCGAAACGGGCGAAGTGCTGGACTACCAGCCGCCCGCACGCGTGCCGCTGACGCAACCCTGGTATCTGGGCCTCGTGAATGCGCGCGGCACATTGCTGGGTGTGATCGATCTGGGCTTGTTCTGCGGCGAGGCCGCGACGGCCGGCAACGCGGGCGCCAAGATCGTGGTCCTGTCAAAAGACCCACAGCGCGCCTGCGCGATTCTGGTGCCGCGCGTGGCGGGCCTGCGCAGCCTGAGTGATCTGCAGCCGGCCGAGGCCACGCCGGATGAGAACCGTCCGTGGCAGGGCCGCGCCTGGCGCGATGCTCAGGGTTTGTTGTGGCGTGAATTGGATGTGCGCCAGTTGCTGGCCGACCCGGCCTTCCTGCAGGTGGGTCGCAGCCGCGCATGATGGTGCGGCGCAAGTCCTCAGCAAATCAGCCGTTTAGTCAGTTGAACAGTTGAAGGTCAGACCGGTGCCGCTCGATCGGCCCGGCAACGAACAAGAAAGAGTGCGCGCATTCGCACCCGGAGCGAAACGCGCGTAGGGGCAAGAGGTGCGGACCACGCCAGGCAAGACAAGGTGTGGCCGCGGATGGGAAATCCATGCGGCTGTTCTCGACAAGACGAGACAGTGGCATCGACAAAACAAGAGGGTCCTATGGGGTTCAAGTGGTTCAACGCGGGTCGCCGTGCCAAGAGCGAGGCAGGGGCGCCAGAGGTTGCCGTGGAGGGCGCATTGGCCGCCGCTTCCGTGCAGTTGGATGATCCGACCCGCGAGGATGACGACAATCCCGCTGGTGCTCCCACGCAGTTGGGCCGCACCCCGGTCGATGCCATCATCGGCTGGATGGAGCGCGTGCCGTTTGCCGCACAGCAGCGTGTCTTCACCATCGGCCTGGTGGTCGGCCTGCTGGCCCTGCTGATCTCGGTGTACCTGGATAACCGCCAGGCAAACAACGGTTCGGTGCAGATTGAAATTGCCGGTGACACGCTGATGCACTCGCAGCGTCTGGCCAAGGCAGTGCCGGTGGCGTTGCTGGGTAACACCAACGCCTTCGCCCAGCTCAAGGAAAGCCGCGCGCGCCTGCAAGAGAACCTGGATGCGCTCAAGAACGGCAACTCCGATCGCGGCGTGCGTGCCACGTCCGGCGGCGACGCTGAAGCGCTGCTGCAAAAGTCGATCGACGAGTGGAAGCGCAGCGACAAGAGCGCCCAAGCCGTGCTCGCACAGGAAAAGACGCTGGTGGCGGTGGGTAAGACGCTGAACGTGTTCAACGCGTCCAACCCCGAACTGCTGGAAGAAGCCGAACAGATCTCGTCGATGAAGCTGCAGACCAACGCGCCGGCCCGTGAAGTGGCCGCCTCGTCGCAGCTGGTGATGTTGACGCAGCGTCTGGGTAAGAACATGAACGAGTTCCTGGCCGGTGAAGGCGTGAACCCGGAAACGGCGTTCCTGCTCGGTAAGGACACCAACACCTTCAACGAAACCCTGAACGGCCTGCTCAACGGCTCGGAAGCGCTGCGCCTGTCGCCGGTGACCGATCCCGAAACGAAGGGCTACCTGGTGGAACTGCAGTCGCGTTTCGACAATGTGCAGAAGACCACGCAGATCATTCTGGAAAACCTGCCGGGCCTGATTGCTGCAAAGCGCGCCCAGCAGCAGATCTTCAACGACAACGAAAAGCTGCGTGCCAACCTGTCGGAGCTGCAGTCTGCGTATTCGAGCAGCGTGCGTAACCGCCCGCTGACCCTGGGCGGGGTGGTGCTGTCGGCCATCCTGACCGTGGTCTGCCTGGCCGGCTTGGCTGCCCTGTACCTGCGCGATTCGCGCGTGCGTACGATGGAAGCAGAAGCCCGTCAGCGTGAAGCGGAAGAGCGCCGGATGGTGGAAAAGCGCAACAACGACAACACGCAGGCCGCAATTCTGCGCTTGATGAACGAGCTGCAGGACATCGCAGACGGTGACTTGACCAAGCAGGCCACCGTGTCGGAAGACATTACCGGTGCTATTGCTGACTCAGTGAACTACACCGTGGAAGAACTGCGCGAGCTGGTCGGCCGGGTGCAGCAGACGGCCGAGCAGGTGACGCAGGCATCGTCCGCAGTGCAGAGCACGTCGGAAAGCCTGGTGGCCGCATCGGAAGAGCAGTCCCGCCAGATTCGCCAGACCGGTCAGTCGGTGGTGGAGATGGCCGACCGCATTACGCAGGTCTCGCGCGGCGCAGCTGAATCGGCCAATGTGGCACGCGCCTCGCTGGCCGCAGCCGAGCAAGGTCAGCAGGCCGTGCAGAACGCCATCACGGGCATGAACGACATCCGTGACCAGATCCAGGAAACCTCGAAGCGGATCAAGCGCCTGGGCGAATCGTCGCAGGAGATCGGTGAAATCGTGGAGCTGATCTCGGACATTACCGAGCAGACCAACGTGCTGGCACTGAACGCTGCCATCCAGGCGGCATCCGCTGGTGAAGCCGGCCGCGGCTTCTCGGTGGTGGCAGAGGAAGTGCAGCGCCTGGCAGAACGTTCCGCCGAGGCAGCCAAGCAGATCGGTGCGCTGATCCGCACGATTCAGACCGATACGCAAGACGCGGTGCACGCTATGGAGCGCAGCACGGCGGGTGTGGTGGAAGGGGCGAAGCTGTCCGATAACGCCGGTACCGCACTGGTGGAGATCGGCCGCGTGTCGCGCCAGCTTGCCGAACTGATTGAAAGCATCTCGCAGACGACCTCGCACGAAGCGACGCTGGCTTCCGATGTGGCGCAGAACATCGAACAGATCCTGCACATCACGGAACAGACGTTCAACCGGTACGCGCCAGACCGCACAGTCGGTGCGCCAGCTCACGCAGCTTGCTGAAGAGCTGCGTGACTCGGTGGCACGGTTCCGTATCGCCTAAGCTGCGTAACTGCGAGACGTAACGGCGTCACGATCGACGCCGTCACTGGATTTCGGGCGGGAACGCCGAAGGGGCCAACCCCGGGCAATCGCGGCAACCGCCTCCTGCTTTTTGGAAGCACATATGCATCATCAATCTTCCGCGCAGCCCGCCCCGCCAGATGCTGCCTCGTTTGAGGCGGTGGGAGCCCCTGTGGCGCGTCAGAAGTCTGCCGTGCCGGCACGCGATCTTTCCGCGCTGGCCTGGGTAGCGCCCAACATGCGCGCCGCGCTGGACGACGCCGTGCGCGAGTTCGGCGAATACGTGGCCGATATCGTCGCCAACCCGGAAGTCATTGGCGCGCGCGATACCACGTCGCTGCGCTTGGCCGGTCAATATCTGCACCAGGCCGCCGGCGCACTGCTGATCGTCGGCCTGCGCGGGATCGACGTGTACTGCCAGGCCGCCAAGCGGCTGCTCGACGCGGTGGATGCCGGCACCGTGCCGTCGGACATGCAGACGCTGGATGTGTTCTCGCGCGCCGTGCAGGCCGTGCAGGAATACGTGGCCGACCTGATGGCCGGCATGGCCGAAGAGCCGCTGCGCCTGTTCCAACCGTATCAAGCTGTGCTCGCCCGCCTGGGCGAAGAGCGTATTCACCCGGCTGACTTGTGGGCCGATGAACTGCGCCACCTGCCGGCGCTGCTGCTGCCCTCGCGTGATCTGCCGGGCCTGGCGCGCTTGCGCCGCAAATTCGAACTCGCGCTGCTGACTGCGCTGCGCGCCCCGGCCGGCGAGGGCGCGCAAATCGACCCCGCCGCCGCGGCAGCCGCCTATGCGCCGCTGGAGCAACTGCTGCACAGCATCCGCGCACTGGAGCGCGAACCGCGCCGCACGGGTGATGACCTGCAGCGTGATCTTTGGCTCGTGCTGGCGCTGACCTTCGGTGCGCTGCGTGCGGGCCTCGTGCCTGTCGACATGACGGCCAAACGCCTGGCCGCGCGCGTCAACCTGCTGCTGCGCCAGTACTCGCACAACAACATCCACCTGCCGCAGGGTCTGCTGACCGACGCGCTGTACCTGCTGGCGGGCATGGCTTACCACAACGCGCCTGCCGCCCCGGTGGGCGATGACACGCTGGGGCCCGATATCGTTGCCTGCGTGCAGGCCTTTGCGATTCCGCCCACGCACGCACCCGCCGGTGCGCTGCATACGCGCCAGTACTACGCACTGCTGCCCGCCGATGCCAGCGACATGCTGCAACGCGTGGGCCGCACACTCGAAACGCTGAGCCAGCAGCCCGCTCCCGACGCCGAAGAGATCGACGCCGCGCTGCAGACGCTGGCCATGCACGCGCATGCGCTGGGTCAACCCGCACTGGCGGAACTGTCGTCCCGCCTGACGGAAACGCGTGACCACGACGTGGCGCCCACGCTGCAGTTCCTCGCGCGCATGCTGGCCCGCCCGTGGGCGCTGCATGGCGAATCCGGCGATTTGCGCAGCGCCTGGTTTGCTGCACGCTGCAGCGAACTGGCCGCCCACGATCCCGACAACGACAGCGCGCCCGCATGGCTCGCCCTGCTGGCCGACGAAACCGCACAACGCCGTGCGCGTGCCGAGCAGGTCCGCACGCTGCAAACGCAATTGGCTTCGGCCGAGACGCACCTCGACGCCTTTGAGCGCGAGGGTGAACAAAGCGGTGGCCTGCAAGAAGCCGCCCGACTGTTCGGCGAAATGCAGGGGACTTTTGCTGCGCTGGACGCCTACGAAGCCGTGCACGCCACGGAAGTCGCGCAATCGACCATCGCCGCGCTGCAAGCTGCCGGCGTTGACGCAGCGGCCGACCGCGAGCGCTACCTCGCTGCGCTGGCCGCCAACGTCAGCGGGCTGCAGGGCCTGCTGGATGCGCTGTCTGCCGGCACCGAGCTGACCGGTGGGCAGGTCGACGAGATCGTCATTGAAGGCAAGCTGACCCCGACCGAGCGCGAGACCGCTTGGCAGGCCTTTGCCTTCGACGCCGAAACTGGCATGCTGGTCCGCCGCGAAGCCCAAGCCGCTACGGAAACCGATACGCATGCTGCGGATGCCGATGCGGCATCGCCGCTGCAGGCCATGCTGGATCGCTTGCTGGCCAAGCAGCCTGTGGACCCAACCGATCCGCTGGCCGTTGAGTTGCGCACTGCGCTGCAGGAAGCCCGCGACGCCGCTGCCATCGACGATGACCCGGCGCGCCGCCGCCGTCTGGAAGAGGCGCTGGCCCAATTCGATGCTTGGCAAGCGGGCAGTGCGGGCGCACTGGAGCGTATGCAAGCGGCGCTGGCCGCACCGGCTGCCGCGCCGGCCGCCGAATCCAACGCTGCCGCCCCCGCGGCTGTCGCGCGCGATACGCAATCCATTGATGCCGAGCTGCTCGACATCTTCCTGTCTGAAGCCGAGGAAGTGCTGGCCGGCGTACGTACAGATCTGGATGCGCTGCATGCTGCTGCCGAAGCCGGCAGCGGCGGCGTGGCGACCGGCTCGGACCTGGATCTGCTCACGCAATTGCGTCGTGCCTTCCACACGCTCAAGGGCTCGGGCCGCATGGTCGGCCTCACCCGCTATGGCGAGGCTGCCTGGGCCATCGAACAGGTCATGAACGTGTGGCTGGCCGAGAGCCGTGTACCTAACCGCGATCTGGCTGCGCTCCTTACGCGTGCCGAATCCGAGCTGTCGACATGGGCAGCCGCGATTGCCCAATCGCCGCAAGCCGATCACCCGATCGAACCGCTGGTCGCCGCTGCCGAACGCGTACGCCATGGCGGCCCGTTCGTGTGGCTCGAGACGTCGCACGACGTGCAGGAAGCACATGCACCTGCCGAACATGTAGCGCCGGCAGAACCGCAAGCGCTGGCAGTCGAGTCCGCACCGCAGGAGCCGGCTGTCGAGCCACACGAAGCCGCGACGCTCACGTGGGACGACGAACCCCCGCTGCCGGAAGTCGAAGCGCCGATGCCTGAGGCGACGGCACCCGCTATCGAACCCGAAGTCAGCGAGCCTGAGGTTGTGGTGCCGTTCGTGGAGCCGGTGGTCGAGCCCCTGGTCGAGCTCGCCAGCGAGCCGATCATGGAAGCGGCGGCGATCGAACCCGTTGCTGAGCCGATCACGGAGACGGCCGAAGCCGTTGAATTGGCCGAAGACGCTGTCGTTGAGCCTGTCGCCAGCGAAGCCGAAGCGGACGCCAAGGTGATTCCCTTCCCGTTCGCGCAGACCGGCGAGCAGGAAGAGGTGCCGCACGACGATGGTGTGAAGGTCATCGGCCCCGTGCGTGTGAGTGTGGCGCTGTACAACGTCTACCTGCAAGAAGCGGATGATCTGATCCGTCGCCTGGGGGTGGATTTCTCGGAGTGGCGCCATGAAGGCCGCACGCCCCCGAGCGAGCTGGCCCTGCGTGCCGCGCATACGCTGCAAGGCAGTTCCGCCGTGGTTGAGCTGGAGCCCGTGCGCCAGTTGGCCGATGCGCTGGAACAGGTGCTGCTGAACCTGAACAGCCGCCCCGTAGCGATGCATCCGGGCGATTTCCGCTTGCTCGACCAGGCTGTTGAGCGCATGCGCGGCATGCTGCATCAGTTTGCTGCCAGCGTTTGGCCCGAGACCGACGAGCCGCTGCGCCGCAGCCTGGAAGAGTTGTGCGAGCGCGTGCTGGTGCGTCCGCGCCTGCCGCTGGAGCCGGCGCCGCAAGCCTTTGCCGAAGCTGATCAAGCCGAGAGCGAAACTGCTGGCCTGGCAGACGAGCCTGCCTTCGCGCCCGCGCAAGATCTCGCGCAATTGACGCCGGTGTACGAGCCGCCCGTGGTTGAGCCAGCGGTGGCCGAACTCGTGCGCCAGGCGCCGACCGACGCGCTGGACCCAGCGCTGCTGGAAATCTTCCTGGAAGAAGCCCACGCGGCGCTGCCCGAACTCGGCCAGCATCTGCGCGCGTGGGAAGCCGCGCCGCAAGACCGTAGCGCCTCCGGCCTGCTGCTGCGGAACCTGCACACCGTCAAGGGCAGTGCGCGCATGGCAGGCGCCATGACGCTGGGCCAGGTCGCCCACGAAATGGAAAGCGCCATTGAAGGCGGCCTGCGCCAGAACCGCGTGGACGACGCGCTGTTCCGCAAGCTCTACGTCTGGTTCGACCGCATCCAGGCACACGTCGATGCGCTGGGCTCAGGCAAGGTGCTGCCGCTGGACGCCGGTCTGGCCGACGCTGCCGATGCACCGCAGATGTCGGCGGATACGCAAGCATCCGGCGCGTCGATGCTGCCCGCAGTGGCAACTACGACGAGCGTCAATCTGACCGGCGCGCGCAGCCCCGAAGCCGAAGCCCTGGAAGTGGCCGAACGCCAGCGCGCCATGGTGCGGGTGCAGGCCCGTGCGCTCGATTCGCTCATCAACGATGCTGGCGAAGTCGGTGCCGCGCGTGCGCGTCTGGAATCGGAAGTCGATGCGCTCAAGACGTATCTGTCGGAACTGAACGACAACGTGGCGCGTCTGCGCTCGCAGGTGCGCGAGATCGAAATCCAGGCCGAAACGCAGATGGAGTCGCGCATTGCCGATGCGCAAGCGCACGCCGAAGCCTTCGACCCGCTCGAATTCGACCGCTTCACGCGCCTGCAGGAACTCACGCGGATGATGGCCGAGTCCGTCAACGACGTGGCCACGGTGCAGCAGAACTTGTTCCGCGGTTTCGATCAGGCATCGCTGGACTTGGAAACGCAGGCACGCCTCACGCGTGGCCTGCAGCGCAGCCTGATGCGCGCGCGCATGGTGCAGTTCGATACCGTGGCAGACCGCCTGTATCGCGTGGCTCGCCAGGCTGCGTCGGAAACCGGCAAGGAAGTCCGCCTGTTCATCAAGGGCGGTACGGTGGAACTGGATCGCAGCGTGCTGGACCGCATGGGTGGCCCGCTCGAGCATATGATCCGCAACGCGGTTGCGCACGGCATTGAAACTGCCGACGAGCGCCGCGCCAAGGGCAAGGCTCCCGCGGGCGAGCTGACGCTCGAAGTGCAGCAGGAAGGCAACGAAGTGGTGTTGAACTTCGTCGATGACGGTGGTGGCCTGAACCTAGACCGCATCCGTGCCCGCGCACTCGAGCGCCAACTGCTGGCCCCCGACGAAGAAGCCAGCGACGCACGCCTCACCGAGATGATCTTTACGCCGGGCTTCTCTACCGCCGATCAGGTGTCGGAGCTGGCCGGCCGTGGCGTGGGCATGGATGTGGTGCGTGCAGAGACGGTGGCCCTGGGCGGCCGCATCTCGCTGCAAACCACGCCGGATGTCGGCACGCGCTTCACGATTCACCTGCCGCTTACGACCGCGATTACGCAGGTGCTGCTGGTGCGTGTGGGCGAGCGTGTGTACGCGATTCCGTCGGGCATGATCGACCACGTGCAGCAACTGCGTCCGCAAGCGCTGGCGGAGGCCTACAACGCTGCGGCGTTGCAACTGCCCAGTACGTCAGGGGGCCCGGTGCCGTTCCATTACTTCGGTGCGCTGCTTGAAGAAGCACAGCCCGTAATGGGGGCGCGCAAGTACTCGCCCGCCGTGGTGGTGCGCAGCGGCGCCGACCGCGCAGCCGTGCACGTTGACGAAGTGATCGGCAACCGCGAAGTGGTGGTGAAGCACATTGGCCCGCACCTCGCACGTCTGGAAGGCATCGCGGGTGCGACCACGCTGGGTGACGGCGAGATCGTGCTGATCTACAACCCGGTGGTGCTCACGCAGCGCTTCGAGCGTGAAGCTGCCGCGCTGGGCTTGCCGCAGGGCGATCAGGAAACCACGGGCGCCGTGGCCGAGCTCTCGCGCAGCGGCAACACCGACGCGGTGCCGGGCCTGGCCACGCAGCCGATCGTCATGGTGGTCGACGATTCGCTCACGGTGCGCAAGGTGACGCAGCGTCTGCTCACGCGATCGGGCTACCAGGCCGTGCTGGCACGCGACGGTGTGGATGCGCTGCGTCAACTGCAGGAAGTCACGCCGGATGCGATGCTCGTCGACATCGAGATGCCGCACATGGATGGCTTCGACCTCACGCGCAACGTGCGTGCGGACGAACGCATCGGCGCTACGCCGATCATCATGATCACCTCGCGTACGGCAGACAAACATCGCCGTTACGCAGCGGAGATCGGCGTGAACGTCTACCTCGGCAAGCCGTACAACGAAGAGGAGTTGTTGCAGCATCTGCGCACGCTCATCGGCGAACGCGCGCCGGCGGCCAAGGCAGGCTGACGCAGCCTCAGGCAGAAAGAATAACGGGCCGGTGCATCATTACCGGCCCGTTGTCTTTGGTGCGTTATTCGGCCTCGCTTTTGCTCAGCGCGGCGGCTTGAGCGCCTGATGTGCGATTGGCCTTGGTGACGGCATAGCGGTCCAGCGTGGCCGCGCGTGCGGCCGCATGATCGACGATCGGATGCGGGTACGTTTCGCCCAATACCACGCCGGCTTCCTTCAACACACTGGCCGGTGCTGTCCACGGCGCGTGGAGGTACTTGTCAGGCAGCCTCGCCAGTTGCGGCAGGTACTTGCGGATGAAGCGGCCCTGCGGGTCGAACTTCTCCGATTGCGTGACCGGGTTGAAGATGCGGAACCACGGTTGCGCGTCACAGCCGCTCGACGCCGCCCATTGCCAACCGCCGTTGTTGGCCGCGAAATCAAAATCGTTGAGCACGTCGGCAAAGTACTGCTCGCCGCGTCGCCAGTCGACGCCCAGGTCCTTGATGAGGAAGCAGGCCGCCACCATGCGCAGCCGGTTGTGCATGTAGCCGCTCTGGTGAATCTGCAGCATGGCGGCGTCTACCAGCGGATAGCCCGTGCGCGCCGCCTTCCACGCCGCGAAACGCGTGTCACCGGTTTCGCCGTCGACCCAGCGGACGCGGTCGAATTCCGGGTGAAACGATGCACCGTCAGCCAAGTCTGGGCGGTGGTGCAGGATCATGAAATAGAAGTCCCGCCAGATCAGTTCCGATAACCAGGTTGCCGCGCCTTGGCTGCCGCGCAGCATGGCCGCGTGGGCACGGGCGGCCAAGGTGCGGATCGACATGGTGCCGAAGCGCAGGTGCGTCGACAGATAGCTCGGCCCGCGCACGGCGGGGAAGTCGCGGCGTGCGCGGTAGTCATCCATCCGCGCTTCAAAGTCATCGAGCAGCGCTTCGGCGCCGGCCATGCCGGTCGGCAGGGCGATCTCGGCAAGGTTCGAAGGGGCGAATCCCATCGCTTCCAGCGAGGGTGTCGCGTGCGTCAGCGCTTGCGGCGGCTTGGCCAGCGCGCCGAAGTACGGCTCCGTCGGATACGCGCGCAGGTCGAACGGCGTGAGCGCGGCCAGCCAGGCGTTCTTGTAAGGCGTGAAGACGCCGTACGGTTTGCCTTGGCCGTTCAGGATTTCATGGCGCTCGAAAATCACCTGGTCCTTGAAGTCGAACCAGGCACACGGTTGCTGCTCCAGCGCCTTGCGCACGGCTTCGTCACGGGCCTGCGCGACCGGTTCTTCGTCGTGGTTGGCAAACACGGCTTCGATATGAAGCTGGCGTGCAAGCGCCGGAATCGCCTGCCGAGGGTGGTCGTGCACGACGATCAGGTCGCCGCCGGCCTCGCGCAACGCCTCGCGTAATGCCTCGATGGACGCGCGGATGAACTCGATGCGGCGGTCTGCCTTCAGCCCGCACGCGAGCAGCGCGTCGAGGATGTCGCGGTCGAAGACGAACACACAATAGACCTCGCGGCAGTGGCGCAGGGCATAATGCAGCGCCGCATGGTCAAAGTGCCGTAGATCACGCCGGAACCACACCAGCCCGCGCTGGAAATGCGCGCCAATTGCATAAGGTGTGCGGCGTTGGGTGGCGGTGGGCATCGATGTTCGGCTGGATCTGAGACCGGCTGAGCGTATCGCAAAAACGCTGCTGTATTGTCTTCTTCACGTTGTTGTCATGGCTGATTCTTCTGCTCGTCTTCCGCTGTATCGCATCCTGCAATCGCAGGGGTTTGGCACGCGCCGTTATTGCAAGGACCTCGTGCTCGCGGGGTTGGTGTTCATTGACGGCGTCGAGATGGAAGACCCGGACGCGCTGGTCGATACCGCCGGTCTGGTGCTCGACGTGGACGGCGAACGCTGGACCTATCACGCACGCGCCTACCTGATGATCAACAAGCCGGCCGGGGTGGAGTGCTCGCAGAAGCCGAAGCACCATCCGAGCGTGTACACGCTGCTGCCAGTGCCGCTGCGCGAGCGGGGCGTGCAGTGCGTTGGGCGGCTCGATCAGGACACCACCGGCCTGCTGTTGCTCACTGACGATGGTCAGTTCGTCCACGCGCTCACCAGCCCGCGCCATCAGGTGCCCAAGGTGTATGAAATCACCACCGCCGAACCAGTGACCGACGCCCAGGTTGCGCAGCTCTGTGCCGGCGTGCTGCTGGCCGATGAGAATGAAAACGTGAGCGCTGCCTGGGCCGAGCGTGTCGATACGCACCACCTGCGCATGGCGCTCACCCAAGGCAAATACCACCAGGTGAAACGCATGGTGGCTGCGGTGGGCAACCACGTGGCCGGGTTGCATCGCAGCACGATCGGCGGGCTCTCGCTGGGCGATCTCGCGCCGGGCGAGTGGCGCTGGCTCGAAGCGGCCGACCTGGAAGCGCTGAACGCCACGCCCCCGCGCGCAACCGGCACAGGTGCCTGAGTCAGCACAAAAAATCTTGCCGCCGAGGCCGTTTCCTCCAAATGAAAGGGGCGATGGCCGGGGGCTTTTGGTAAACTAGTTGTATGGCCTCGCCGGACGCACCTATCAATCTCACGAATCAGTTCCTGATCGCTATGCCTGGCATGGCGGACTCCACGTTTTCGGGAACGGTCGTGTACATGTGCGAGCACAACGAGCGCGGCGCGCTCGGGCTCGTGATCAATCGCCCCATTGATATCGACTTAGCGACGCTGTTCGACAAGATCGATCTCAAGCTCGAAATCCACCCCCTCGCAGAACAATCCGTGTACTACGGCGGCCCGGTGCAGACCGAGCGCGGCTTTGTGCTGCACGACGCCACGGGCGCGTATTCGTCGTCGCTGGCCGTGCCGGGTGGGCTGGAAATGACCACCTCCAAGGATGTGCTCGAAGCCGTCGCCCAGGGCGGTGGCCCGCATCGCTTTATCCTGACCCTCGGGTACGCCGGCTGGAGCGCTGGCCAACTGGAAGACGAAATCAGCCGTAACGGCTGGCTGACTGTCCAGGCCGATCCCGAAATCATCTTCAATGTGCCTGCCGAGCAGCGGTTTGCCGCTGCGCTGAACCTGCTCGGTATCAACCCCGCCATGCTGTCGGGCGAGGCAGGGCATGCCTGAGCCGGTGCATCCGGCCATCGCCCCCGTGCCTGTTGACGGCACCTTGCTGGCATTCGATTACGGCGAAAAACGCATCGGCGTGGCGCTGGGCAATACGATTTCACGCTCGGCACGGGCGCTGGAAACCATTCCCAACCGGTCAGTCGATTTTCGCTTCGCGCAGATCACGCGCTTGATCAAAGAGTGGCAGCCAGTCGGCTTCGTCGTCGGCATGCCTGTGCACCCCGATGGCCCCAATGGCGAGGTGCAGCCCATGATCAAGCTCGCCAAACGCTTCGGCAATCAATTGCATGGCCGCTATGGCCTGCCGGTCACCTGGGTGGACGAACGCTACTCGTCGATTGCCGCCCAGGATGCCGGTGCCTCCGACGATGTGCTCGACGCTGAGGCCGCGCGCATCATCCTCCAACAGTTCTTCGACGAATCATGACATCGCAACAGATCGATGCCGAGGCCCTCTACCAGAGCCTCGTTGCACAGCTGCGCACGCGGATGGCCGACGGCCATGCCTGGTCAGTCGCTGGAATCGTCAGCGGCGGCGCCTGGATTGCCAAGCGCTTGGCGCATGACCTTGGCTTGCCGGAATACGGCGTCGTCAACGTCGCCATGCACCGCGACGATTACGCCAAGAAGGGCCTGCACGCCCAGGCCCAGCCGACCACATTGCCGTTCGACGTGAACGAGCGCCGCATCCTGCTGGTGGACGACGTGCTGGCCAGCGGCCGCACCATCCGCGCGGCCATCAACGAGCTGTTCGACTATGGCCGTCCCGCTGCGGTGGAGTTGGCCGTGCTGGTTGACCGCGGCGAACGTCAGTTGCCCGTCGCCCCAGATTACATCGGTGAACGCGTCACGCTGCCTGCCAATGAGTCGCTCGTGCTGAGCGAATCCGGTGAGGGTGCTTCCGCACGCTTCGTTTTCACGCGCGAGCCCAAGGGTGCCTGAGCGCCTGCGCTGCATCGCTTCTGTTTTGACCTGACCCCGTCGTCGCTTTTTCGTCGCTTTCGTCTTCTCCATGCCCAAGACTTTCGCCAACCCGCAGCTCACGAAAAACGGCGAGCTCAAGCACCTGCTGTCGATCGAGGGGCTGTCGCGCGACATCCTCACGCACGTGCTGGACACCGCGCAGCAATTCGTCTCCGTATCGGATTCCGACCGCGAGGTGAAGAAGGTGCCTCTGCTGCGCGGCAAGAGCGTGTTCAACCTGTTCTTCGAGAACTCCACGCGCACGCGCACCACGTTCGAGATCGCGGCCAAGCGGCTGTCGGCGGACGTGATCAACCTGAACATCAACGCGTCGTCCACCAGCAAGGGTGAGTCGCTGCTCGATACGATCAACAACCTGTCGGCGATGCAGGCGGACATGTTTGTTGTGCGGCACGCTAGCTCCGGTGCGCCGTACCTGATTGCCGAACACGTCGCACCGCACGTCCACGTGATCAACGCGGGCGATGGCCGCCATGCGCACCCCACGCAGGGGCTGCTGGACATGTTCACCATCCGCCACTACAAGAAGGATTTCTCCAACCTGACGGTGGCGATCGTCGGCGACATTCTGCACTCGCGGGTGGCGCGTTCCGACATCCATGCACTGACGACGCTGGGTTGCGCCGAAGTGCGCGCCATCGGCCCGCGTACGCTGCTGCCGGGCGGCCTGGAGCACATGGGCGTGCGCGTCTTCCACAACATGGAAGAGGGCCTTAAGGGCGTCGACGTGGTCATCATGCTGCGCCTGCAGAACGAGCGCATGAGCGGCGCGCTGCTGCCGTCCGCGCAGGAATACTTCAAGGCCTACGGCCTCACGCAAGAACGCCTGGCGCTGGCCAAGCCCGACGCCATTGTCATGCACCCGGGCCCGATGAACCGCGGCGTGGAGATCGACTCCGCCGTGGCCGATGGCGTGCAATCGGTGATCCTGAACCAGGTGACGTTCGGCATCGCCGTACGTATGGCCGTGATGGGCATTGTTGCCGGCAACAACGACTAAGAAGACCGATGAAACTGCATATCAAAGGCGGCCGCCTGATCGACCCGGCCAACGGCATCGACGCGCAACAGGATCTATACATCGCCGCCAGCAAGGTGGTGGGCGTGGGCCACGCGCCGGCGGATTTTCACGCCAACAAGACCATCGACGCGACCGGCCTGATTGTTTGTCCGGGCTTGATCGACCTGTCCGCCCGCTTGCGCGAGCCGGGCTTCGAATACAAGGCGACGCTCGAATCGGAAATGGCTGCGGCGATGGCCGGCGGCGTGACTTCGCTGGTGTGCCCGCCCGACACCGACCCGGTGCTGGATGAGCCGGGCCTGGTCGAGATGCTCAAGTTTCGCGCGCGCAACCTGAATCAGGCGCATGTGTATCCGCTCGGCGCACTCACCGTGGGCCTCAAGGGCGCGGTGCTGACCGAGATGGCCGAGCTGACGGAATCGGGCTGCGTGGGCTTCTCGCAAGCCGACTCGCCGATCATCGATACGCAGGTGCTGATGCGCGCGATGCAATACGCGCAGACGTTCGGCTTTACCGTCTGGCTGCGTCCGGAAGATCCGTATCTGGGCAAGGGTGGCGTGGCGGCAAGCGGCCCGCTGGCTTCGCGCCTGGGCCTCTCCGGCGTGCCGGTGATGGCCGAGACGGTGCGCCTGCACACCATCTTCGAACTGATTCGCAGCACGGGCGCGCGCGTGCACCTGTGCCGTCTGTCGTCTGCGGCCGGCATCGACCTCGTGCGCCGCGCCAAGGCCGAAGGCCTGCCGGTCACCTGCGACGTGAACGTCCACCATATCTCGCTGACCGACGTCGACATCGGCTACTTCAACTCGCAGATGCGCTTCGTGCCGCCGCTGCGCTCGGGCCGCGACCGCGATGGCATCGTGCGCGCACTGGTCGATGGCACCATCGACGCGATCTGCTCGGACCACACCCCGGTGGACGACGACGAGAAGCTGCTGCCGTTTGCCGAAGCCACGCCGGGTGCGACCGGCCTCGAAACCCTGCTGCCGCTGACGCTGCGCTGGGCCGCGGAGCACAAGGTCGAGCTGCCGAAGGCGCTGGCGCGCATCACCAGCGAGCCGGCACGTGTGCTGGGCCTGCATGCGGGTTCGCTGGAAGTGGGCGCGATGGCCGATGTGTGCGTGTTCGACCCGGAAGCCATCTGGAAGCTCGAGCCGCGCACGCTGCGCAGCCAGGGCAAGAACTCGCCGTACCTGGGCTACGAACTGGCAGGCCGCGTGCGCGCCACGCTGGTTGCCGGTCACCTTGCCTATGACGGGCATTGATCAACGCGTGGCAAGCGTGCCCACCGAGACGACGAGCACGCCGCAGCGCAAGCATCTGTTGCGCAAGTCGCGGTTGCTCGTGCATCTGGTCGAGGGCCTGCTCACGTGCGCGTTGCTGTTCTGGTGGGTCAAGCCGCGCACCAAACAGGCGCTGATTCAACGCTGGTCGCGCAAGCTGCTGGCGCTGCTCCGCGTCTCGCTTGTCGTGCATGGCGAGCCGGTTGAAGGCAAGGACCTGGCGGGTTCGATGCTGGTGTCCAACCACGTGTCGTGGATCGACGTCTACGCCATCAACAGTTGGTGCCCGCCGCGTTTTGTCGCCAAGTCGGAGATTCGTAGCTGGCCGGTGATCGGCTGGCTGTGCGCGCAGACCGGCGTGCTGTTTGTCGAGCGCGCCCGCAAACGCGATGCGCACCGCATCATGCACGCCATCGCCGATGCCATGCGCGCGGGGGATGCCATCTGCGTGTTTCCCGAAGGGACGACGTCGGACGGGCTGCAACTGCTGCCGTTCCACGCCAACCTGTTCCAGGCACCGGTGAGCGCCGGCGCGCCGATCCGACCGTTGGCGCTGCGCTATCGCATTGCCGCGACTGGCGAGTTGACGACCATTCCCGCCTACATCGGCGATCTGTCGCTGATGGATACGATCAACGCCATCCTGAACGGGCCGCCGCTGGTGGCGGAAGTGGTCGTGGGCCCCGCCGTGGCCCCCGAGATGGACCGCCGCGCGCTGGCCGCGCACAGCCAGGAAGCCGTTGCGGCCCTGATCGCCCGCGCGGGCTAGGTCAGGCGGTTACTTCTTGTGCGCGAGCGGGTCCTGCGCCTGCTCGCACTCCACCTGGATCACGTCCCGGCCGGCCGGCGCCAGCGACAGCTTCGCCGCCGTCAGCTTGCCGCCCCAGACGCAGCCTGTATCCAGCCCCATCACGTCATCGCGCATCACCAGCCCGCGCGTCGACCAATGGCCGAAGACGATCGGCGTGCCGCGTGTACGCCGGCCTGGCACATCGAACCACGGCATGTGGCCATCCGGCGCACCTTCCGCGTCCGTTGTCTCGAATTCCATCGTGCCGTCGGGCTTGCAGAAACGCAGGCGCGTGAGGGCGTTGATGGTCAGACGCAGGCGGTCCATGCCGACGAGATCGTTGCTCCACTTGTCCGGATGGTTGCCAAACGCGTCTGCGAGGAAGGTTTTCCAATGGGCGCTGCGCAGCTCGCGTTCCACCGCGCCAGCCAGTTCCAATACGTCACCCGTCGTCCATTGAGGCAGCACGCCGGCGTGCACCATGAGGAAGCCATTTTCGAAGATGGCCAACGGTTGGTGGCGCAGCCATGTGATGAGCCGGTCGCTATCGGGCGCGGAGAGGATTTCGGTGAGGGTGTCGCGCTTGCCCGGCTTGCGCACGCCGGCGGCCACCGCCAGCAGGTGGATGTCGTGGTTGCCGAGCACCGTGCGGGCGCGGCCCGACTCGCACAGCGCGATGATTTGGCGGAGCGTGGCGAGGGACTCGGGGCCGCGGTTGATGAGGTCGCCGACAAAGCGCAGAGGGCCGTCGATAGGGAGGGCGGCCAGCAACGTTTGGAGGGGAGAGCAGCAGCCTTGGAGGTCGCCGATGGCGTAGGGGGCGGGTGACGCGCTTGTCATGTGAATTGCAAGTCGCGCGTCGCCCATAACGAGACGTCAAGGTCTCAGGTGTTACAACGCGCTACAAAAAGATGGGGCCGTTTGGGAGGGGTAACCCTAGGGTCGGATAGAATACGCCACTTCTTATTGCATTCAACAAAGTCCGCCGCCCTTGACCCGGGCATGGCGCGGACCCAGCCGCGTATAGAGACACGCGACAAGGAGCACAGAGGTTGTCCAATATTCTCGTCACAGGCGGTGCCGGCTTCATTGGCGGCAATTTTGTTCTGAACTGGCTGGCAAACCCCAGCGCTGACGGCATCGTCAACGTCGACAAGCTGACCTACGCGGGCAATCGCAAGACCCTGGCCACCGTAGAAGGCGACTCGCGCCACGTGTTTTCGCAGACGGACATCTGTGACCGCGCCGCGCTCGATCGCCTGTTCGAGCAGTACAAGCCGCGCGCCGTGGTGCACTTCGCAGCCGAAAGCCACGTGGATCGCTCCATCCATGGCCCCGGCGAGTTCATTCAGACCAATATCGTCGGCACGTTCACCCTGCTCGAAGCCGTTCGCGCCTATTGGGGCGGGCTGGACGCAGACGCCAAGGCGGCGTTCCGCTTCCTGCATGTTTCCACCGACGAAGTGTTTGGTTCGCTCAGCGCGACCGACCCGCAATTCTCGGAAACCACGCCGTACGCCCCCAACAGCCCGTACTCGGCCTCCAAGGCAGCCTCGGACCATTTGGTGCGCGCATACCACCACACGTATGGCCTGCCGGTGCTGACCACGAATTGTTCCAACAACTACGGTCCGTACCATTTCCCGGAAAAACTGATTCCGCTGATCATTACCAACGCACTCAGCGGCAAGCCGCTGCCGGTGTACGGGGATGGTCAGAACGTGCGCGACTGGCTCTATGTAGGCGACCACTGCGCGGCGATCCGCGAGGTGCTCGCGCGCGGCCGTCTGGGCGAGACCTACAACGTGGGTGGCTGGAACGAGAAGACCAACCTGGACGTCGTCTATACGCTGTGCGACCTGCTGGATGAGCTGAAGCCCAAGGCAACCGGTTCGTACCGCGATCAGATTACGTTCGTGAAGGACCGCCCAGGCCACGACCGCCGCTATGCCATCGATGCGCGCAAGCTGGAGCGCGAGCTTGGCTGGAAACCCGCCGAGACCTTTGAGACGGGTCTGCGCAAGACCGTCCAGTGGTATCTGGACAATCAGGTCTGGGTGCAGGACGTGGTGTCGGGCGCTTATCGCGACTGGGTCGCAACGAACTACGAAAAGCGGCAGTAAGGAACCTCCATGGCACGCAAAGGCATTATCCTGGCCGGTGGCTCAGGCACCCGGCTTTATCCGATCACCCACTCGGTATCCAAGCAGTTGCTGCCGGTGTACGACAAGCCGATGATTTATTACCCCTTGTCGACACTGATGGTTGCAGGGATCCGAGATGTTCTCGTGATTTCAACGCCCGAAGACACACCGCGTTTTTCCGCTATGTTGGGCGATGGAAGTCGTTGGGGGATGAATATTCAGTACGCGGTCCAACCGTCGCCGGATGGGCTTGCCCAAGCGTTCATCATCGGCCGGGACTTTGTTGCAAACGACCCTTCTGCACTAATCCTGGGTGACAACATCTTCTACGGCCATGATTTGGCGCGGCAGCTTGGCAGCGCCAACAGCAAGCAAGAGGGTGCGACGGTTTTTGCGTACCACGTGCATGACCCCGAGCGATACGGTGTAGTGGAGTTCGACAAGGATTTCCAGGCACTTTCGATCGAAGAAAAGCCCAAAGCGCCGCGCTCGAACTATGCCGTCACTGGGCTGTATTTCTACGATAACGATGTATGCGACATCGCGGCGGATATCAAACCTTCGCCGCGTGGGGAACTTGAAATCACGGACGTCAATTCGCGCTATCTGACCGCCGGTAAGCTGAGCGTCGAGATCATGGGGCGCGGGTATGCATGGCTCGATACTGGGACGCACGACTCGCTTATCGAGGCAGCGACGTTCATCGCAACGCTGCAGAAGCGCCAAGGCTTGATGGTGTCGTGCCCTGAAGAGATCGCGTATCGACAAGGCTGGATTAATGCCGAGCAACTGCTGCAACTAGCTCAGCCACTCGCGAAGAATGGCTACGGCCAATACTTGCAGAACATTCTTTCGGATCAAACAGTATGGCAATCCAAGTAACGCCGACCGCGCTACCCGAAGTGAAAATTATCGAACCGAAGGTGTTTGGTGATAGTCGCGGGTTCTTCTTTGAGAGCTTTAATGCGCGGGAGTTTGCAGAAAAGGTGGATCCTACGGTCAGCTTCGTCCAAGACAACCATTCGCGCTCGTCAAAGGGGGTGTTGCGTGGTCTCCACTATCAGATTCAGCGTGCTCAGGGGAAGTTGGTACGTGTTACCAGCGGAGAGGTATTTGATGTCGCAGTTGATATTCGAAAGGAATCTAAGAATTTTGGCGCTTGGGTTGGGGTAAGCCTGTCCGAAGAAAACCAGCGACAACTATGGATCCCGCCAGGCTTCGCCCATGGTTTTCTAGTGGTTTCTGAATCGGCTGACTTTCTCTACAAGACTACCGATTACTGGTACCCAGAATGGGAACGGTCCATTCATTGGTCGGATCCCGCCATCGGCATCGAATGGCCTCTGGTCGGTCAGCCCGTCGTGGCCGCAAAGGACGCGGCTGCACCGATGCTCCGGGAAGCAGAGGTATTTAATTGAATCCAACAATGACATCACGCGCAACCGGTCCAATTTTGATTATCGGTTCAACCGGTCAGGTTGGCTTCGAGTTGGCGCGCACGCTGAGTGGCCTGGGTGCGATCGTTTCTCTCGATCGTGCAGCTTTGTCGCTGGACGACCCCAAGGCCATACGCGCGACTGTCGCGCGCATCCGACCGTCCGTCATTGTGAACGCGGCGGCGTATACGGCTGTTGATCGTGCGGAGACCGATGTCGATGCAGCAAGGTTGGTAAATGCAGATGCTCCCGCACTGCTATCCGAGTGCGCAAATGACATTGGAGCAGGGCTCATTCATTACTCTACCGACTACGTTTTTAGTGGAAATCGCCAAAGGCATGCCGACGACGCTGGGTATACGGAAAGCGACGCTACTGAACCGTTGAATGTCTATGGGAAAACCAAACTGCTTGGAGAGCAGGCCGTAGTTGGTACAGCGAAGCGTTATCTTGTGCTCCGTACTAGTTGGGTGTACGGCATGCGTGGAAAGAATTTCCTATTGACAATGCTTCGGCTTGCTCGTGAGCGGAATGAGTTGAAGGTCGTCGATGATCAGTACGGCGCACCAACTTGGAGCCGCACGATTGCAACGTTAACGGGCCATATTCTGGCCCAAAAATCTCCAGTTGTATCTAATGCAGAGGATTGGTGGGCTCAAAAGTCCGGTATTTATCACCTTACTGCGGCCGGAGTCACTACGTGGGCGGATTTTGCTTCCGAGATATTCCGTATTGCGATTTCTGATATAGAGAGACGCCCGAAAGTTACGCGAATCGCCTCTTCGGAATATCCGACTCCTGTGGCGCGACCCTCTAACTCTGTCCTTTGCAACGACAAATTGCGAACGCAGTTTTGTCTGGAGCCTCCGACGTGGCAGGAAGCTCTTGCATTGTGTGTGAATGAAGGTATGACGGGCGGCGGCGCCTAGGGTCCTTCAGTGGGGCAAGCGGTTTGGCGCTTGGCTTGCTGTACCAGTCCGTCGGTCGAGGTGCTGGCGAGCAAAATCGGCGCTGCGTACTCATGGCATTGGCGGAAGCCAACGTCCGCCATCGACTTCGCACCGCAAATCAAGTTCGGCCGAGTGCGGTGACAAAAGGGCAATTTCGCGATCCCCGCAGTGGGGAGGCTGTTCGGGTACGAGTTTGGGTGACTCGCCCGCAGGCTGTACTAGATGAGATTGTGAGCAATTGGGTATGCATATTTTTTCGTTATTTAGATCGCTGTTTGCGAATCGCTATTTGCTGACGGAGCTGATTAAGCGCGATATTTCCATTAGATATCGCGGATCTCTGATGGGCTTGTTGTGGGCGGTCGTTAATCCATTGTTGATGCTGGTTGTTTACACATTCTTCTTCAGTGTTGTATTCAAGGCGCGGTGGAGTGCAGTTGACGAATCGAGAAGCGATTTTGCTATGTTGCTTTTCTGCGGTTTGTTGGTATTTAATTTTCTCGGTGAATGCCTAAACCGATCGCCATCCCTGATTTTGGCTAATTCGAACTACGTAAAAAAGGTTGTTTTCCCTCTGGAGATTCTTCCATGGGTCGTGGTTGGGTCGGCTCTCTTTCATGCGATTATTGGCTTTGGTGTATGGTTTTGTTTCTTTGGCGTGGTTAGAGGGTATTTGCACTGGACGTCGATTTTGCTGCCTGTGGCGCTGCTGCCAATAGTGTTTTTTGCTGCGGGATTCTCGTGGTTATTGTCTTCGTTTGGCGTTTATCTGCGGGATATTAGTCAATTTGTGACTATTTTTACGGCTGTTTTGCCGTTTACGTCTCCGATTTTTTTTCCGATCACAGCATTGCCAGAAAAAATTCGGCCGCTGATGTATATAAACCCCTTAACGGTGGCAATCGATCAGGTGCGAAGTGTCTTATTCTTTGGCGTTATTCCTAATGTGCTTGAGTATATTGTTTATCTCGCCATATCGTTGATTTTTGCGTTGCTATGTTTTGTATGGTTTCAAAAGACTCGCCGGGGATTTGCTGATGTCATGTGATGATGCCATTTTGCACGTGCAGGACGTCTCTAAGGTGTTTCATATTTATGACGCACCTGTCGATCGTCTTAAACAATCTATCGCATCTCGGCTTTGGAAAAAACAGGGTGGCGGGCGGGCTTACCACAAGGAGTTTTGGGCGCTCAAGGACGTAAACTTCAATGTTGCTCGTGGGGAGACTGTTGGAATCATCGGGCGGAACGGAGCCGGCAAATCGACGCTGCTCCAAATTATCTGCGGTACCCTGTTGCCTACCCATGGCCAGGTAATCACGCGCGGTAAGATTTCGGCGTTGCTTGAGTTGGGCGCAGGTTTCAATCCGGAGTTTACCGGGCGGGATAACGTCATGCTCAGTGGCGCCATCCTGGGTTTGACACGGGATGAAATTCTCGAGAAATTCGATGACATCGCCGCGTTTGCGGATATTGGTCAATTTATTGACCAACCGGTCAAGACGTATTCTAGTGGCATGTATGTACGTTTGGCATTTTCGGTAGCATGCCACGTAGAACCGGAGCTCTTGATTGTGGATGAGGCTCTGGCTGTAGGCGATTCAGTGTTTCAGGCGAAATGCATGAACCGTATTCGCCGCATGATGAACGATGGACTATCGTTGCTTTTCGTAAGTCACGATATTAGTGCGGTCAAATCGCTTTGTTCGAAGGCTGTATTGCTAGAACAGGGAAAAATGCTTGCTTTTGCTGACACAGCACACGTCGCAAATCTGTACACCGGAATTGTGCATGAGAAGAAAGCACAGGACGAGGTGGGATTTGAGAAGACGGCGACTATCGAACGTGTTGGTGATGGAGCTGCGACCTATCTGTCTGTGGAAACTGTTGACGAATATGGTCGACCAAGGGAAACTTTCGAGCATGGCCAGGACGTGTACATCGTCGCTTCGTTCAAGATGAACGTCGATAGTGCCATGGTGGGTATGGGTATCCATGTGAGGGATCGAACAGGTGCAGATGTTGCCTACATCGATAACCTGCTTGAGAATCAATTTCTCACGAACGTTAAGGCGGGTGATGTTTATAAGGCCAAGTGGCGAGTACCGTGCGCGTTTGTGCGTGGACGTTATGATGTGGCGGCAGTGTTGTCCCGGCCAGCTCCCGATTCTGATCCAGTGAGCCAAGTTGCTGAAGACTATGTGATTGCCGATTTTGTTGCTGTCGCAGCCCAGTTTGGCGTGATCGGCGAATGGAATATTTACGGTAACCTCCGCTTCGGCTCTCTAGAGGGGATTCAGTTTCTCACCCAAGAAACCGCAGCGGATGGCATGCCTGAAGAGGATGCTCCCCCAAAGGTTTTGACTGACGTCGACCCAAGTACGTCGCCACTCAAATTGCATGTGGCGTGTGGGCACAATGTAATACCTGGTTGGATCAATATCGATGCGTATGGCGGGCCTAGCGTTTATCGATGGGATCTTGCAAAAGGGCTGCCATTTCCGGACGAAACGGTCGATTATATTTTTTGTGAACATTTTATTGAGCATCTTCCGAAAGCGAATGGGCTTGCATTTCTCATCGAGGCCCATCGCGTGCTCAAACCAGGAGCGGTGTTGCGACTGTCCACTCCGTCATTGGAATATCTGGTGGAACGATATTCCGAAGGGAAATTGGATGAATGGCTGGATGTCGGTTGGGTAGTGCAGGAACGGGCAGACCTTGTTAATGAGAGCCTTCGCAGTTGGGGGCATCAGTATGTGTATGATTCAGCCGCGCTAGCCTCCGCAATGAGGCGAGCCGGTTTCGACGATGTGATTTCCGTGCCGTGGCGAGAGAGTGAGCACATCCCTCTGCAGGGGTTGGAGTGTCGGCCATTCCATCAGGATCTCATTTTCGAGGGGCGCAAGTGACGGTATTTTTTGGAGTTTGGACGATATGCGTGGCTGCTCAGGAGCCTTCGAACGAAGGTGGGGGTAGGGCGGTGTCGGGTAAACTCAATAAATCCAACAAAGTCTTTTTTGGGCAGTGCAGATGAACATCAATGTCACCAAGCCTTTTCTACCGCCTCTTGCGAGCTATCAGAGGTATATCCAGCAAATCTGGGAGCGCGAGTGGTTGACTAACAATGGCCCTCTCGTTAACGAGTTGGAGCTTAGGCTAAAAGAGCGACTTGGTCTGGATCACCTCCTGTTTGTGTCGAACGGGACGGTCGCGCTACAACTAGCCATCAAGGCGCTGAATCTAACAGGGGAGATAATTACCACTCCGTTCAGCTATGTCGCAACTACGTCCAGTATCGTGTGGGAAAGCTGCACGCCGGTAATGGCTGATATCTGTGCTCGCACGTTCAATATTGATCCCAGTAGCATCGAGGCACTGATTACGGAGAAGACGACTGGCATTTTAGCGACGCACGTCTATGGCACACCATGCGATGTGGAGGCCATTGAGCGCATAGCGCAGCGGCACAACCTTAGGGTGATTTACGACGCAGCACACGCCTTTGGTACGACCTATCGTGGTAAATCGCTTTTCGCGTTCGGCGACATATCGACAACCAGCTTTCATGCAACCAAGCTCTTTCATACGGTTGAAGGTGGAGCTGTCGTCACGCAGCAGCCAGAGTTGTTACGCACACTTGCTCGCATGCGCAATTTTGGGCACGTATCACCGACTGAGTTCGATGGTGTGGGAATAAACGGCAAGAACTCCGAATTCCATGCTGCCATGGGTCTTTGTAATCTGGAGCATCTGGATGATATTTTGCGCTCGCGCGCTGACTTGTGTGCACGCTATGACCATAATCTGCGCGGGCTCAATATCGTCCGACCGCAGATTCCTGAGCACAGCGGGTACAACAACGCCTACTATCCGGTCGTCTTCGAAAGCGAGGCGATCAACCTGTCCGTCATCGAAACTTTGAATTTGCACAGTGTGTTTCCGCGACGGTATTTTTTCCCGTCGCTTGGGTCGCTCAATTACGTGCGCAGCGTCAAGGCGACCCCTGTGTGTGATGACATCGCTGGGCGCGTGCTGTGTCTGCCGTTGTACCACTCGCTGTCCTTCGAAGAGGTCGATATGATTTGCCGACTGATTCATCGTGCCCTGAAGTATTAATGGTTTTCTGAGCTAAAGTCCGTAGTACTCGTCCCCAAGTCAATGTGAGGCAAATTTGAAGGTTAGTATTCTGCTGGTCACATATAACCACGCTGCATATATCCGACAAGCTTTGGATAGTGTGTTGTGGCAAGACATCGATCAGAATTTCGAGATCGTCGTGGCTGATGATGCGTTGACGGACAGTACTCGCGCCATTATTAGGGAGTACGTAGGTCGGGATCCTCGCGTGCAATTTCGGTTTCTGCCGGAGGCACCGAACATGGGCATCACACGTAATTATCAACGGGGTTTTGCCGCAAT
Organism: Ralstonia sp. 25C; assembly: GCF_051904805.1. Taxonomy (NCBI): domain Bacteria; kingdom Pseudomonadati; phylum Pseudomonadota; class Betaproteobacteria; order Burkholderiales; family Burkholderiaceae; genus Ralstonia; species Ralstonia sp. 25C. The sequence goes on from NZ_CP196737.1 coordinate 3,014,467, forward strand.
TGATTCCGAATACGTAGCCGTACTAGAGGGTGACGATATTTGGTGCAGCCCAACGAAGCTGTCGCGGCAGCTTGCCTTTTTGGATGCTCACCGCGAATGCGTTCTGTGTGGATCTAACTACTTCGTCTACTCGGAGGACGAGTCTAGATACACTGAGCGCGTGCCAGCATCGGATGGCTTCCGGTATTTGTCTAGCCGTGACCTGATTGCCGATAACCTGATTGGCAATTTCTCTACTTGCTTGTATAGGGTGTCGGCATTGAGGAATTTGCCAAGTGCGTTATTTGATCTTCGTGCCTATGACTGGGCAGTTAACATCACCATCGGTCGTCAGGGGCTAATTGGATTTCTCGACGCACCGTTGTCGATTTATCGCATTCACGGTGCGGGTTCTTGGAGTCTGTTGACACATCGGCAGAAACTCACGTCTCAGCTTGAAGTGATTCCTCAGTACGACGCTGTGACTGACCAAGTTTTTCATGCTGAATTTGAGGCGCTGGCGGTGCGATTGCGTGCGGCCGGCGCCGGTGGTGTAGAAGTCGCAGTGTTACCAGCGGGAGTCACTTTGCGTCGAGTGGTGCGAGGTGGGCTCCGTTTGGTCATGGAGTGTCTGCCACCCGTGGCGGTGACAATTCTGCGATGGATGGTTCCGCCTATCTGTAAGCGTGTTGTTCGGAAGGCAATGGGAGGGCTGGTATGAAGGCGCCTACCGTATCGGTGATCATGCCGGCATACAATCACGCGCCGTTTGTTGCCGAATCGATTCGTAGTGTTCTTACGCAAGATTACGAAGATCTGGAGTTGTTGGTCGCAGACGATGGTTCGCCGGATGAGACCGTTGCCGCTATTCGCAGTATTAGCGACCCGCGCATGCAGATATTCCCTCACGAGGTTAATCGCGGTGCTGGCGTGGTAACACGCGAGTTAATTTCGCGGTGTCGTGGGAAATATATCGCGCTGATCAACTCCGACGATGCTTGGCTGCCGGGTAAGTTATCGTATCAAGTCGATATCCTTGAGTCGAACGCCGAGTTGGCGGCGGTATTTGGGCGTGCGCAATATTTTGACCGCGACGGCCGACCGGTTGATAAGTCAACCATGCAGTTCGGTACCGTGTTCGATCAAGAAAATAGATCGCGCGGGGCATGGCTGCGGCGCTTCTTCGATCACGGTAACTGTCTTTGCCATCCCACGATGCTGATCCGAAGCGGGGTATATCAGCAAATTGGGACGTACGATAATCGCTACCGACAATTGCCTGACTTTGAGATGTGGGTGCGGTTCATTCGCAGGTGGCAGTTTCACATTTCGGATCGTGAATTGATTAATTTTCGGATCTTGCCAGGCGAAAATGCGAGCAGTCACACACCGGCAAACTCCATACGGACAATGAACGAGCACTACATGATTGCTCGGGAGTTCTTCGATGGCGTGTCATCGGAACTGCTTGTGGAGGCGTTTGGGGATCGGCTTGTCCACAACCCGATTCCGTCGGACGTGCATGCCGACATCGAGAAGGCCCTGCTCTTTTTTGGTTACAACCAGTGGCTGGGACACATGTACAAGGTGGTGGGTGTGACCAAGCTCTTTGATCTACTGGCCAGCCCGTCCCACCGAGAGGTGCTCCAGAAAGACTACGCGTTGGATGACCGTGCGTTCCATAAGTTAATGGGGGAGGCGGACGCGTTCCGCCCAGGTAATCCGTTGACATTGATGCCGGGCCGGGTACTTGTTCAAGAATTGAAGCAGCGGATTCGTCGCCGATTGTCACGATGAGCGCCGGGCATGCTCCTAGAGAGGAGCTTTCTGATACCGCCGCGCATCATGTGGGGGCTGTGGTAGTTACCTACAACGCGGACCCTAGCCACTTGGACGAGTTGGTCGATCGGTTGGTAGGGCAGGTGCACAGGATCGTGGTGGTGGACAACGCCTCGCGCTGCGCTCCTGATTTCTCGCGTCATTCAGCGTCAGCGCGTATCGAGGTGATCGGAGCTGAAGCCAACGTCGGTATTGCCGCGGCTCACAATATCGGGCTTCGGCGCTTGGGTGAGTTGGGGTGCTCGTACGGACTTCTTATGGATCATGACAGCTTGCCCCTACCCCACATGGTGGGACGGCTGTTGGCAACTGACCTTGCCTTGCGTGCCCGGGGGGAGCTCGTTGCTGCTGTGGGGCCAGTAACAATCGACCGTCGTACAGGTGTGCGGTCGAAATTCGTCAAGATGCGCAATGGAGTGGTTTCGCGTGTTGAATGCGCTCCGGGGCACGGATTCGTCGAGGCAGACTTCCTGATTTCGTCGGGCACGCTGTTGCGCTTGGACATATTGAGCGCGATTGGCGGTATGAACGAGTCGTACTTCATCGACCATGTCGATACAGAATGGTGTCTACGTGCGAAAAACGCCGGTTACCGAATTTTCGGTGTGTGTGACGCCTTGCTAGATCACTCCCTCGGAGACCGGGTGGTCCGCATTTGGTTTGGGCGTATGCGTGAGGTTCCCGTGCATTCTCCGTTTCGGAACTACTACATGTTTCGCAATACGGTCTTGATGCTGCGTACGGTGCCGATGCCGTTTGGGTGGAAGTGCGCGCATCTGTTCAGGCTGCTGCAATTTTTGGTGTTCTTTGTGCTAAGCATCGGTCCTCGTTCCGAGCGGGCAAGACTGATGTTCAAAGGTCTGTGGCATGGCCTGATTGGTCACACGGGTAGGCTATGAGTGACGTCCTGTCCTATCTCATGCCCCGAGGGGCTCATTGGTCTACAATCGCGCTACCTCAGTTGCCGCGAGGTGCTTAGTTCCTCTTCATCATTTACTTGCTCTTCATTTATTCATGAGTAATACCGAGAAATTACATCAAGTATTCGCCAGTTCTTTACAGATCCCGCTGGAAAAGGTCGTGGATGATCTGACTTACAACACGATTCCCGAGTGGGATTCGGTTGCTCACATGGCCTTGATCGCCGAGATAGAGAGTGCATTCGACATCATGATGGACACTGATGACATCGTCAACATGAGTTCAGTTGGCAAAGCCAAAGAAATTCTGTCGAAGTACGAAATCGCTTTCTGAGACTAGTAATGTTGCTCAAGGACAAGATCGCGCTGATCACCGGCGCTGCCCGTGGCATTGGGTTCGCAACTGCGCAGCTTTTTGCGCAAGAAGGGGCCTGTGTGGTCCTGTCCGGCCGTACCCAGGAGCTGCTTAATGTTGCCAAGGCGCAACTCGAGGCCTCTGTTGAAGGTGTGCGAGTTTCCACGGTCGTATTGGATGTGACAAATCCAGAAAGCGTACGGGACGCTTTCCAGCTTATTTTCAAAGAGTACAAGCGGCTTGATGTACTTGTCTCCAATGCGGGTGTTTTGGATGATGCCTTAATCAGCATGGTAACCGAAGCCCAAGTTCATCGAGTGTTTGAGCCGAATACATTCGGAGTTCTTTATTGCGCTCAGTATGCGAGCCGTCTAATGGCCCGTAATAAGAGTGGTAGCATTATCAACCTCGCATCGATTATTGGTACCAACGGCAACGTTGGCCAGGCGGTCTATGCAGGTAGTAAGGCCGCCGTCATTGGAATTACAAAGTCTTTGGCGAAAGAGCTGGCGCCGCAGAATATTCGCGTGAATGCAATTGCGCCAGGATTTATCGATACAGACATGGCGCGATCGGTGGGCTCGGAAAAATTTGCTGAACGCATTGCTTCAGTCAAAATGGGGCGGATCGGTTCTCCAGATGAGATCGCTAAGGTTGCGCTGTTTTTGGCATCTGACCTGGCTTCCTATGTGACGGGGCAGACCATTGGTGTCGATGGGGGGATGCTAATTTGATGTTCGCCCATCGCCTGGCAGCCTACGGTAGCAGGCCTGCGTTAATTCTTGAGGACGGAGCTTGCATCTCTTATGCGGAACTGGTGCATAAGGCGGACACCGTATTCCGCGCATCAGGGGTGGCGCCGCGTACGTTGGTTGCGATCGAGTGTGAAAATGCATTGCCTTCGGTGGCCGCCTACTTGGGGGCACTTCGCCGAGGATGTCCGGCATTGCTCGTGGATGCTCAACTCGAAGAGGATCTGCGCCAACGGCTCTATACCCATTTTGGTATTGCGCACGTGTGGTCTACCGAAGGTGTCTGGCGCTCGCGCGCTGCATCATCCCCTCTAGTGCACCCCGATGTAGCCCTTTTGCTGTCCACTTCAGGTAGCACTGGTTCGCCCAAGCTTGTCAAATTGACCGAAACCAATCTCCAGGCAAATGCGGAGGCCATTGGTCAATACTTGAGCTTGACTGAGGCCGAACGGCCGATTACGAGCCTTCCGATCCACTATTCGTACGGTTTGTCCGTCCTCAACAGTCACTTGGCTGTGGGAGCGTCGATTCTGTTGACGAGCCAGCCGGTGACGGCCCGTAAATTCTGGGATATGTTCCGCGACCATGGAGCGACAAGCTTAGCGGGTGTACCGACCATTTACACCATGCTGAAACAGTTGCGCTTCGAGCGTATGGAATTGCCATCGTTGCGTATGTTAACCCAAGCTGGTGGGCGTTTAACACCGGATCTTGTGCGCTGGCTTGGCGAGCTAGCGACCTCACGGGGGCAGCGTTTTTTCGTGATGTATGGGCAGACAGAGGCTACGGCTCGCATGTCGTATGTACCGTCTGATCGCGTGCTGGATAAGGTTGGCTCAATCGGGATCGCCATTCCAGGCGGGGCGCTTGAGCTGGTCTCCGATGACGGTCAAGTCATTAGCGGTGTGGGTGAGACCGGCCAACTGAGGTATACCGGGCCGAACGTCATGATGGGCTATGCGGATCGGCAGGAAGATCTCGCGTTGCCGGATACACAGCACGGAATGCTGTTGACTGGAGATTTAGCCTGGCGAGACGATGATGGTTACTTTCATATTGCTGGGCGCCTGAAGCGGTTCATCAAGGTATTTGGTAATCGTATCGGGCTTGACGAAGTTGAGTCGCATCTGCGCGAGGCGCAGTACGATGTTGCGGTTACCGGTAGAGACGATCTACTGGTCGTTGCCTGGAAGGGAGCGACGCCGGATGCTGCGAGCGAACTGGTCGCACAACTGAGCGCACGTTATCGGCTGCATCGGTCTGCGATTCGCGTGCATGTGGTGGACGAGTTCCCGCTGTCCGGTGCGGGCAAGGTGCAATATTCAGATCTGCTGGCGACGCTTGTCCCCTGAACATCGCGGTAGCGCGGGAACACTATGACGAACGAACGTCCCTATTTCGCTTGGCCGGTCTATGGCCTAGACCGCGAGAAAAAATCGGATGCCTTGGCCGATACGCTGAGCCAGCTTACATGGCGGCATATGCAGGAATGCAACCCCTATGCCCGGATTTTGCGTGCCCACGGATATCAGGATGGTCAGAGATTCGCGTTGGACCAAGTACCGTTTTTGCCAGTGCGCTTATTCAAAGAATACGAACTCAGTTCAGTGCCGGCGGAAGATGTGTTCAAGGTGTTGACATCGTCGGGCACGACTTCGCAGCGCGTGTCTCGCATTGTGCTCGATCGCGACACATCAATGGCCCAAACAAAGGCGCTCGTGCTGATCCTGCAGCAGTTTCTCGGTAAGGCACGCCTGCCAATGCTGATTATTGATCATCCGGGTGTCATTAAGAATCGACAATCCTTTTCGGCACGCGGTGCTGGCATCTTGGGGCTGTCAAATTTCGGGCGGGATCATACCTACGCTCTGCGTGACGAGGACATGACGCCGGACGTTGCTGCGATACGAGCCTTCTTGGAGCGCCATCGAGGCCAACGCGTATTCTTGTTTGGCTTTACCTTCATGGTTTGGAAATATTTCTACCAGGCGCTTAAGGATATTCCAGATCCGCCAAAATTTGAGAATGCGATTCTAATTCACAGCGGTGGTTGGAAGAAGTTGCTTGATGAGGCGGTGGATAATGACACCTTTAAGAGCGCTTTGGGCGCCGCGTTTAATATTCAGGCCATCCACAATTTTTATGGCATGGTCGAACAGGTCGGTTCGATTTTTATGGAATGCGAGCACGGGCGTCTGCACGCACCGGTGTTTGCAGACGTCTTGATTCGGGACGCGCGTGATTGGTCAGTGTTGTCTCGGGGGAAGCAGGGATTGATCCAAGTATTGTCTGCCTTGCCCACCAGCTATCCGGGGCATAGCCTCCTGACCGAAGACGTGGGCGAATGGATTGGTATCGACGACTGTCCATGTGGGCGATTGGGTCGAACGTTCCGAGTGCATGGCCGTGTTGCGAAGGCTGAATTGCGAGGGTGTAGTGACACTCATGCAGCCGACGTGGCCGGCACGGTAGTGGAGGGGTGATGAACCAATACGAGCCTTTGTTGCCAGATGCCCCATCACCCGAAGCGTTGCGAGGCGTAGCGCCGTTGCCGTCGTTTGACAAGGCATCATTGGCATTTGTGGAGGCGCTGTCCTCGGCGCTAATGCGGATGCCGGAAGCTCGAATGTATCCGGAGTTAACGGCGTTGGCCTTTTGGATGCGCAAGGCCAATCTCGAACGCTTACGTACAGACTTGGAGCAACGCCAGGGAAATGCGCTACTGGTGCCGCGAGGCACCGTTCTGCACATCGCACCATCCAACGTTGACACGATCTTTGTTTATTCGTGGTTCCTTTCTCTGCTGACGGGTAACCGCAACATTGTGCGCCTTTCTAGCAAAGCTTCGGTGCAAGCTGATTTGTTGGTTGGGGCCATTGGCCAGCTTCTGAGGGATCCAGTCCACGAGGCGATCGCTCAACGGACGCTACTGGTGCGCTATGCGCCGGATGATCAGATTACAGCCCGGTTTTCAGCCGTGTGCGATGTTCGGGCGATCTGGGGGGGGAATACTACGGTTGAGCAGATTCGGAAAATTCCCCTGCCACCGACGGCTTCCGAAGTAGCCTTCGCCAACAAGTATTCGCTGGCGCTGATCGATGCTTCGGCATGGCATGCTGCCGACGTGGAGCGGAAGGAGAGTTGGGTGGACGCGTTCTATAACGACGCGTATTGGTTTGATCAGATGGCTTGCTCGTCCCCGCGGCTTGTGCTCTGGGTAGGTAATGAGGCGGCTGCCAAGGACGCTGCCGCTGACTTTTGGATGCGCCTTGAACAACGTGTGGTGGCGCGGCAGGAGCGCTTTGCTGATGCCGACTATGTCAACAAGCTGGTTGCCGAAGACATCATGGCGATTGAGGCGCAGGTGAGCGTCCCAACTACCGTCAACAATGACCTTGTAAGAGTGTGGCTTGATCGTCCGGCGTTACATGATCAACTGCATTGTGGCGCGGGCCTATTTTTTGAGGCCGCATTGCCGGACTTGAATGCACTGCGACCATTGTTGGACCGAAGGGTCCAGACAGTGTCCTACGCTGGATTTGATCAGCATACCTTGAAGACTTTTGTGACTGAAGTCCCGCTTGCAGGCATAGACCGAATTGTTCCATTCGGGCGAGCACTAGATTTTGCGCCAGTGTGGGATGGATTTGATTTGCTGCGTGTATTTATGCGCGAGATTACTATTGCCTAAGCGCATTCAATTAATTTCTTAAAACATAATCGAAGCACTATGCCGTTGATTCACGCGTCCCCAATCACATCAGTTGTTATCGCAGGGGCCGGTGGTTTTGGGTTGGAGATATACGACTATCTGCAAGCGGAAGCCCGCAGCGGTGGCCCGACGGTCGCCGGCTTTATCGATGATACGCCAAGCGAGCAATTGCAATTGCCTGATGGCGAAAACACAAAACACCTCGGTTCAATCAAGGGGTATCGACCGGTGAAGGGGCAGGCGGTTGTGGTAGCGATTGGCTCAGTGAAGGGGCGGCGCACTGTGATGGAACTGCTCGCGGCAAATGAAGTGGAAACTCCCGCCTATGTGCATGGTTCGGCTATTGTCTCGCCGTCCGCACGAATTGATTCTGGCGTGCTCGTTTGCCCATTCACCATCGTTAACAGCAAGGCATCCCTTCATAAAGGAAGCGTTGCAAACGTGCACTGCAGTGTCGGCCACGGTGCAGTAGTAGGGGCCTATTCGGTGCTATCGCCCTATGCCGCCCTCAACGGCGACGCAGCGATTGGTACTGGGTGTTTTCTGGGCACCCGTGCAACGATTTACCCCCGTATACATATCGGAGATGCGTGCATCGTGGACTCCCACACCGGAGTTCGCGTCAATGCTCAGGACCGTCAGTTGATCTCTTCTCGCGGTGTGTATCAAGTGAATCAATTGCGTGTGCTCTGATGGGATTGGATTCGGTGGGGAGTCAACCGAGGGGAGGCAACCCTCAGCCACAGCTTACGGTCTCTATTGTGAGTCATGGTCAGGGGGAGTTGTTGGCGCCGTTGTTGCAGCAACTCATGCGCGCAGCGCGTCAATTGCCCATACAGGTGATCGTGACGCAGAATTTGCCGGAAGAACGTTGTGTCATTGACGAGGATCCCGCGTTTAATCTAGTCTGGATTCAGAATGATTGCCCTAAAGGGTTTGGTGAAAACCATAATGCTGCATTTCGTGTTTGTTTGGCCCCTTATTTTTGTGTTCTGAATCCTGACGTACGGTTAACGGCTAACTGCTTAGCGGCACTGGTCAAAGCGATCGCACATCAACCAGGTGTAGTGGGCCCAAGAGTGACTACGCCAAGTGGTCGACTTGAGGACAGCGCAAGGAAAGTCCCAACACTGGCCCGTTTGTTATTGCGCTGGAGTCGTTGACGGTTCGAGCCAGACTATTTGGTTTCAGTATCAAAACAACAGGTGGACTGGCTAGCTGGCATGTGCCTCGTTTTCGATCGAGGCACCTTTGCTGCGTTAAACGGCTTTGACGAGCGATATCATCTCTACTGTGAGGATGTCGATATTTGCTTGCGGGTTCACCTTATTGGCCGTGCGGTCACTTGGGTTCAGTGCAGTGAAGTTGTGCACGATGCTCAGCGAGCAAGCCGCCGTAAATGGCGCTACCTCACTTGGCACATGCAAAGTCTTGCCCGATTAATGACCTCTGTTGCCTACTGGCAGTTCCGGCTTCGTGCGCCGCGCAGATACTGACGACGGGATTCGTATGTTCGATTTCTTCTGGGTACCGGCAATGTCGGCGCTGGTGAGCGCCGTAGCCGTGCTATTGCTGCGTCCCTTGGCCAAGCGGGGTGGCCTGCTGGATCGGCCGGGTGGGCGCAAACGTCATGACGGCGATGTGCCGCTCGTCGGGGGGCTCGCGATCCTCGTAGCGGTGGGTGTCGGTGGCATCCTTTTCATGCGTTCGCAGGGGTACTACGTTGCCTTGTTCGGCGGCCTGTGTGTTCTTGCTTTTGTTGGCTTAATCGATGACCTCAAAGGGATGTCTCCTTTGACGAAGCTCGGCGCACAGCTGTTTGCGGGTGTGCTGATGACGTCCTGGGGCGGGATTTTCCTGTCGTCGCTGGGCGACCTCATGGGCAAGCGCGAAGTCGATCTCGCAAACTGGGGTATCCCGCTGACGCTGTTCGCAGTCGTGGCAGTGATCAACGCCGTCAATATGTCCGACGGGCTGGACGGTTTGGCCGGAGGCCTGTCTGCCATCGTATTGGGTTGGCTCGCCTACTTGGCGGGGGAGGTTGGCAACAACGCAGCGCAACGGATCTGCGTGGTGCTGGTTGGGGCATTGGTCGGCTTTCTGGTTTTCAACATGCCCAATCCGCTGCGCCGGAGCCGCCGTGTATTCCTGGGGGATGCTGGAAGCCTGATGCTTGGGTTGGCCATTGCTTGGTTTGCGGTGGAGCTTTCGCAACCCGCCTACAACGAGGCGCGTCGGCATGTTCCGCCGACCGTCATGCTGTGGGTCGTTGGCTTGCTGCTGATTGATCTGCTTTCGGTGGTGACGCGCCGGGTTTTTTCCGGACGCAATCCGATGTCGGCTGACCGTACCCACCTCCATCACATTCTGTCGCGCATGGGGATGTCGCAGAATGCGGTGATCTGGACCATCCTCGCCAGCAATGTTGTTCTGGGAATGATTGGTACTGTGGCGTGGAAGCTGGGCATGCCTGAGTCGTGGATGTTCCTGTCGTTCATGATCGTGACAGTGTTGCATTTGGCGGCGATGAGTAATGCCGCGTTGTTTCTTCGCCGGGGGCGTCGATTGTTTTCGCGGTGGCATGGGCAGTGAGAGTCGAGCGCCGATCGCACAGAACGATGCAACGTTCTTGAACCGAATGAGCTTGGCTGGAGAATTTGAAGAGCCGGGGCTTATAGGCGCTCACTAGCTTCTGCGCGCCTTGCGCCGACTGCTCGCTCACTGAGCTGGGGGTTGTAGCAACATCTCCCACTGCAGCGCGATGCGCCCAAGCGAATACGCATCGGCTTTCTGTCTTCCGGCTGTGCCGAGCCGTGCCGCAATCTCTCGTTGGTCGATCACGCTTAGCAGCCCAGCCGCAAGCGCTGCCGGATCATCAACAGGCACCACAACCGCGGCCTGACCGTCACCAAGCAATTCACGCGGCCCAGTCTCGCAATCTGTAGAGACAATCGGCAGACCGTACGCCATCGCCTCGATCAACACCAATCCGAAGCCTTCGTAACGTGAGCTGAGGCAGAAGATCGTGGCCTGCTCGTAGGCCTTTGTCACGTCGAGGTAGATGCCAGGCAGCTCCACGCTGTCATCTAGCGCCAACTGACTGCGCAGGGCTTCGAGCGCTGGGCGCTCTTCGCCTTCACCTACGATCATCAGCTTCCAGTCCGGTGCCTGTTGTGCAACAACGGCCCAGGCGCGCAGCAGCACGTCAAACCCCTTTGCTTGGACAAGCCTGCCGACTGCCAAGACCTTTTTGGTCGTCCTGGATGCAGCCTGGTCGGGCATGGCGAAAGGCAGCGGGTTCGGTACGCAGGCCACCGAGCCCCGCGGTTGGGCTGCCTCTATCCATCGGTTGCGGTCGCGCTCGGTCAGGGCGACGATGTGTTGGCAGTACCGCGCATCGAGGCGCCGAGCGAGCCTGCGGGCGCGCCTGCCCAGGTCTTCGTCAAAATGGCAATGCTCCCAGGCGATGTGTCGCACACCGAGCCCTAGTGTGGCGGGCAGCGCAAACAGCGCGAGCATGGTGTCGACCTGAATCAGTACGTCGATGCGAAGTTGTTTAACGTGCCGCCTGATGCCGAAGACGGTTGCGGCGTAAGCGCGTTTGAATGACGGGCGCTGATCGAACAGCGCGTCATGCTGGACCGAAGGGTGCAACGAGAAGCAGCTTGATCGATCCCAGAGGCTGAGCACGCTGACGGTAAAGCCGCGTTCTGCTAGCGCATTGGCAACGGTGGCCGTCATTCGTTCGGCGCCGGCCATGGCATTGAGTGTGCCTGTCAAAAAGCATACGCGTGGACGCTGCGCGGTGCGGTCCATCATGCGGGGGCCTTCTCCATCGTCGGCTGTTGGCTGCGGCAACGAACCCATACAGCGATGCCGAAGAGTACGGAAAACAGATTGGCAATCGCGTAGCCCAGAACTGCGCCTTCTACGCCTAGCCGCGGAATGGCAACGACGTCGATGATGACGGTGACGGTAAACGCAATCCCCCACTTCAGGGCGATCACACCTGGGCGACGCAGGAAGATGGGCAGCAGGGTGAGCGCGACGTCGGCAAAGACCAGCGTTGAGGCCAGCGCCGCAAGGCGCAGCAGATTGACTGCGGAGGCAAAGGCGGCGCCATAGAGCAGGTGGATGATCCAGTGCGCGCAGACGGCAATGAGCAGGGCGCCGGTCGCACCGATGGCAGTCATGCCTGCGGCGATCTTGAGGATGTTGCGGCGCGCTGCAGTCGGCGTTGGTTGCGCATACACATAGATGGGCGCGAGCCCGGCGGCAAGGATCGTGGCCACCATGACAAAGTTGTCGAGAATCTGCATCGAGGCAGCATAGGCACCCAACTCACTCAACGGGACCAGCGGTTTGAGCAAGAGCTGGTCGATGCGGCGTGACCCCATCATGAGCATGAAGCTAACCCAGAACAGCAGGCCGTTGCGGAGCAGTTCCCGGGCGAGCGGCGCATCGTATTCGACTTGCATACGCGGGGCGCGAGCCAAATAGAAACCGCCGAGCAGACACGCCATGACAACGGCTTCCGCCGCGAAAGCGGTTGCATATGTGGGTACACTGTGCACGCTCAGCGCCAGCAGAAGCCCGACGATGCTCGCTTTGACGCCAAGCGACATCATGTTGAACAGGGCGTTCGGGCGGGTTCTGGTATGCGCCTGCATCCACGTCGTGACAATGCCGGAAGGCTCGCGCAGCAACACCGCGATGCCAAGGATGAGCGATGGCAGCCAGAATTCGATCGTTTGGTGGGTGGCGATCAGAAAGCAGCACATCAACAGGTAAGCGAGCATACCTGCGGCCAATCTGAGGCCGAAAGCGTGCACGACTAACCGATGCTGCGCCATGGGGTCCGGGCTCGCCACCAAGCGGGGGACGACCACCTCTCCGCTGCAAAGCAAGGCGATTGAAGACGCGATGTAGACGACGGCTTGCGCATATTGGAAGTGGGCAAATCCCTCGGGGCCCAACCCGCGGGCGAGCATAGCAACCACACCAATGCCGACGCTGATCTGCACCCCACGCTCGGTCAGCATCCACATCAGATTGTTAGCGACGTTGCGCTGCATTACGCGGTCTCCTCAGTGGTCATGCGCGCTGGGCGGATGAACTGCGCGTAGCACGCTAGCCACTGATGCGCGACGGCTTCCAGGCTGAAGCGCGACAAGATGCGTTCGCGCCGCGCTGCCTGTGCGGCGGTATCGGTCTGCGGGTGAATCAGCGCTTGCTGCATGGCCTCTGCAAGGGCGGAAGCGTTGCCTCGGGGCACGATTTCTCCGCAGTTATTGAGTAGTTCCGCAACGCCTGCCGCGTCGGTCGCAACCGCGGGCAGTCCGCACGCGAGTGCTTCGGCAAGGGCGAGCGGCATACCTTCGACGTCGGAAGAGAGTACGAATAGATCCGCCGCGTTGAGTAGGGTGGCAATGTCTCGGCGTGCGCCAGCCAGGATGACGCGCTCCTCCAAGCCGTGATGACGGATGCGCCGCTCCAGCGCATCGCGCTCCGGACCTTCTCCCACAATGAGCAGCCGAGCGTCGATGTCGGGGTTGAGCTGCGCAAAGGCATCGATCAGCATGGCCTGCGCTTTTTCCGGCACAAGCCTGCCGACGTTAATCAATAGGCGGACATCATCCGGCAGGCCCAATGCCGCCCTGCCGTGTTGCCTGAGAACGGTGTCAGGTCGATACATTTGCGTATCGATACCGTTGGCGACCACCTTGATGCGTGTGGCGGATACGGCCCCGGCTTTGACCATGGCCAGGCGGCCTTGCGCGCTGACATGTGTGGTCAAGCGTGCCCAGCGGTCTGTCAGCCGATAGGCCAGCATGCGCAAACGCCCGCCTTCCCGCGCACTGTGCGCCGTGCAGATGACGGGTGTTGCGGTACCGCTTGCAGCAAGCATCCGGGCAAGCAGGTTGGCGTGCACCATATGGGCATGGATAACATCTGGCTGCCACTCCCGCACGAGGGCACGCAATTTCCAAAGCGCTCGCGCCATAGACAGCGGTGTTTTTCTCATACCCAGTTGTACCACCGTTACCGGGGTGGGCAGTTCAACGTCGCGGCCCGGCGTCAGGCTGACCACTGCCACGTGATGTCCGAGGTGGACGAACTGGCGGGCCAATGCCGCGACTTGTTGTTCGGCGCCACCCAGCTTCAGTCCTGTACTGAGCAACAGGATGCGCATGCTTGCCGCACCCGCGGCGGACGCTACATAGGCTGCCATATTTACCGTGCCCCATACCCCGTAAGCAGCGTCTGCAACGTCTTCACTGCAATCAGCAGGTCTAGAGCGAAGGAGCAATGCTTGATGTAATACAGGTCATAGCTGAGTTTGGTCACGGTCTCTTCGTGTGTGCCAACGTAGCCTTGTTGGACCTGGGCCCAGCCCGATAGCCCGGGCCGGACCAAGTGGCGGTAGGGGTAGTAGGGGATGGTTCGGGCAAACTCATCCACCATGGGAACCTGCTCAGGCCGAGGCCCGATCAGGCTCATGTGGCCGAGGAGAACGTTCCACAGCTGCGGGATTTCATCCAGTCGATACTTGCGAATGACGCGACCGATACGGGTGACACGCGGATCCTGTCTGGCGGCAAATTGTGCGGGCGCTGTCGCCTCGACGCCCATGCTGCGGAACTTGAGCATCGTAAACGGCTTGCCGAACAGTCCGACACGTACTTGCCGGAACAGTGCCGGACCAGGTGATTCCAGCCGGATGGCTGCAGCAACCACTAGCCCTACTGGCAATGCGAGCGGAGCCATGCAGAGCACCATAGCCAGATCAAGCGCGCGCTTGATGAAGCTGTAGAAATAGTGGGCGGCGTAATCGTCGAGAAAATTCTCGTCAATGTGCGCCAGGCCTACGCGGCCCGTCAGCATTTCGCCAATCCGCTCTACCGAATACATGCGCACATGGCTGAGCTTGAACTGGGCCAGCGTGCGGGTGCGCTCCGGGTCAGCCGTTGCGTTGCGGTCAAGCATCAGACCGTCGCAATGCACGGCTTCTGCGAGGGAGTCGATGCGCTGAAAGCGGCTCGGGCTGGCCGGCGCCGCACCGGGCATAGCGAGAATTTGCTCAAGTTGTGTCAGTGCTGCGGTGTCGGTGTAGCCGAACACCGGCAGGTAGTTGCGCACAAAACGCCGGTAGCCGAACCAGATCCAGATCAACGTAATCAGATAGGCGACCAGCAGGGCGCCCCGCGAATACTCGATATGGAAGGAGGCAAACACGAACAGCAGTGCCGCGAAGGGTAGCGTGGCAGCCACCCCGGTCAGGCTATTGCCTTCCATGGTGGGTAGATGCAGCGAGCGATGCAGCAGCACGAAGGCCAACAGATAAGGTACGGCGGACCATAGCAGCGTGCGCCGGAAGACATTCGTTACATAGCCAGCTTGGTTGGCGAATTCTGCCAATACGAGGCTGAGCCCCAGAAGGAGCAGTCCCAGGGCGGCCCACCCCAGCATGCGAGTGGCGCGTCGGATCGTCTCCGAACTTTGGACTCGGATCGGAAGGGAGGCGGGTTTGGCGCTGTGGCTCTCGTTCATTGTTCGCCTGCTGTTGGGCGTGCTGCCAAGCGATGCGTCTTCGCTGTCCGTGTCAGTGCCTGTACGTAAACCTGCCAAGTCGAATCGGCCATCGAATCAACACCGAATGCCTGCCTCCAACGCGTTTGGGCTTTCTGTCCCAGGTTTGCTCTCAAGGTGGCGTCTTTCGCCAGGTTCATCAGTGCAGATGTCCAGGCTTGCTCATCGTTGTTGGAAACGAGTACCCCACAGGTACCCCCTTCAAACTGCTCGCGGATACCGGGCAGGTCGCTCGCAATGACGGGTAAGCCCGCACGCATGGCCTCCAGGATGGAGATTGGAAAACCTTCATGGTCGGACGCGAGCGCAAAAATCTGGGCGGATGCCAGCAACGCGGGTACATCCGTCACTGCGCCCGCGAATCTCACTCGACCAGGCGCCAGGCTGTCGGCCAGAGCTTGCAAGGACGATTGCTGCGGCCCCTCTCCCGCCAGGACTAATTCGCAATCAGGCAATGCCGCACTGGCAAACGCGCGGATAAGAAGATCCCCTCGCTTCGGCGCAGCCAGGCGCGCCACCATGACGATACGTCTGACTGGCGCATCTGGCGTGGCAAGGGCATTGCTGCTTGCAATACCGTTATGTATGACGCTGATACGCGACGCAGCAATTGGTAATGTTGCGGTCAGGGCACGTTCGGCGTTTGCCACGCAGATCATGTGCGTGGCGAATGGCGCCAATAGCCATTCGGCGGTATGCGCCACAAAGCGCTGAGGAACGGGGGCGGCTGGCTTGAAAGCAAAGCCGTGCACCGTGTAGATCACGGGAATGCCGAGTAGCGCCCCGGCCAACCGTCCCAATATGCCTGCCTTGGCGCTATGCGCGTGGATTAGATCGGGTTTCGCAGTCCGCAAGGCGCGCATCAGCTGCCACAGTGCGGCAATCGCGCGTATAGGGGAAAGTGCGTTATCGAGTCGTGTTAGCGGTATGGTTTTCACGCCCACAGCCTCGGCTGCGGCGAACAGCGGGCCGTTGCCTCCAGCGAGCAGCACCGGTTCAACGCGATCGCGCAATGCTTGCAGAAGATCGGCGACGTGCGCCTGTGCCCCTCCGGTTTCGGAGTTCGTAATCAGGTAGGCAACACGCGGACGGTCGGATGGTGAGGTCGCAGGCATGGATTGGCCGCGTCAGGCTGGGTAAGGTGCGCCAATGGGCGCGGAAGCAGGCCGGCACAGAAAGCCCAACTCGCAATTATATCGTTCGTAGATCGCCGCAATGCGGGCGTACACCATTGACCGTTTACAATTGCGAACATCGTATTTCTATCTTGTGGACGACTCCATGCGCAGCATCGACCCCACCATCTTCAAAGCCTACGACATCCGCGGCATCGTCGGAAAAACCGTCGATACCGAAACCGCTCGCCTGATCGGCCGTGCTTTCGGAGCGGCGGCGCGCGCCAAGGGCGAATCCGCCGTCGTCATCGGCCGCGATGGCCGCCTATCGGGCCCCGAACTGCTGGCAGCGCTGGCAGACGGCCTGCGCGCAAGCGGCGTCGACGTGATTGACCTGGGCTTGGTCGCTACGCCGATGGTGTACTTCGGCACCAACATTGAACTGGCCGGCCGCCGTGCCACGTCGGGTGTGATGGTCACCGGCAGCCACAACCCGCCGGACTACAACGGCTTCAAGATGGTCTTGGCCGGCCAAGCCATCTATGGCGAGCAAATTCAGGCGCTGCGCACTCGCATTGAGCAGGGCGATTTCACCGAAGGCGCGGGCGACTACGTCCAGGTGGATATCCGTCAACAGTACATCGACCGCATCGTCTCCGACGTCAAGCTGAGCCGCCCGATGAAGATTGCCGTGGACTGCGGCAACGGCGTGGCAGGTGCGTTTGCGCCCGAGCTGTTCCGCGCGATGGGCTGCGAGGTGACGGAGTTGTTCTGCGAGGTGGATGGTCACTTCCCGAACCACCACCCGGACCCGGCGCACGTCGAGAACCTGCAAGACCTCGTGCGCACGCTGCAGACGACCGATTGCGAGCTTGGCCTCGCGTTTGATGGCGATGGCGACCGCCTCGGCGTGGTCACCAAGGACGGCCAGGTGATCTTCCCCGACCGTCAACTGATGCTATTCGCGCAGGAAGTGCTGTCGCGCAATCCGGGCGGCGAGATCATCTTCGACGTGAAGTGCACAGGCAAGCTGGCGCCGTTCATCCGCGAGCATGGCGGAAAGGCGACGATGTGGAAGACCGGCCATTCGCTGGTCAAGGCCAAGCTGAAGGAAACCGGCGCGCCGCTGGCTGGCGAGATGAGCGGCCACATCTTCTTCAAGGACCGCTGGTACGGCTTTGATGACGGCCTGTACACGGGCGCGCGCCTGCTGGAAATCGTTTCGCGACTGGCGGATCCGAGCGCTGCACTGAACGCGCTGCCGAACTCGCATTGCACACCGGAGTTGCAACTGAAATGTGCTGAAGGCGAGCCGTTCGCGCTGCTCGACAAGATCAAGGCCAACGCCACGTTTGACGGTGCCAAGGAAGTCATCCGCATCGATGGTGTGCGCGTGGAATATGAAGACGGCTTTGGCCTGGCGCGCCCGTCGAACACCACGCCCGTGGTGGTGATGCGTTTCGAGGCCGATAACGATGCGGCCATGGCGCGCATTCAGGCGCAGTTCCGTCACGCGATCCTGGCTGAAAAGCCGGACGCGGCACTGCCGTTCTGATCGATCTGTCCGCGTTCATGAAGTTGGGGGAAAGGATGACGGCATGCGTGTGCTGATCGTCAAGGTGTCGTCGCTTGGCGATGTGGTGCATTGCACGCCTGTCGTGGCGGACATTCTGCGTGCGTATCCGGGTGCCGAGATCGACTGGGTGGTCGAAGAAGGCTTTGCCGGCATCGTGCGCATTGTGCGCGGCGTGCAGGGCGTGATTCCGTTTGCGTTGCGGCGCTGGCGCAAGTCGCTGGGTTCCGGCAAGACGTGGGGCGAGATGGCGGCGTTCCGCCGTGCGTTGCGCGCCAAATCGTACGATGCGGTGGTCGATACGCAGGGCCTCATCAAGACCGCGCTGATTGCGGCGCAGGCCAGGTTGACGCCAAGCGGCTTTGTCGCGGGGCTGGGCAATCGCACGGATGGTGCGGGCTACGAGCCGCTCGCCAAGCTGTTCTACCAACGCAAGATCATGATGGAGCCGCGTGTGCATGTGGTCGAGCGCTCGCGCCGCATGGTGGCGGAAGCGCTCGGCTACACGCTGCCCGATACCATCGATTTTGGTCTGCAGCCGCGGGCTGAGTTGCCGTTCCCGCTGCCACGTCCGTATGTGGCGCTTGTGCATGCCACGTCGCGTGCCGACAAGGGGTGGCCGCAAGCTGCGTGGGTGGACGTTGCGCGCGAGCTGCTGGCGCGCGACTACGCCATCGCGCTGCCGTGGGGCAGCGAGGTGGAGCGACGCACCAGTGAATCCATTCGCGAGGCCATCGTTGCTGCGGTGCCCGGCACGGTGGGGCGGGTGGTGATTCCGCCGCGCATGTCGCTGCCCGATGTGACGGCCTTTCTTGAACAAGCGACGGCCGTGGTGGGGGTGGATACGGGTCTCGTGCATATTGCCGCTGCGCTGTGCAAGCCGACTGTGGCGCTCTACAACTTCACCACATCATGGCGCACGGGCGGTTACTGGACGCCCAACGTGCACGACCTCGGCAGCGCCGAGGCCCATCCCACCAGCGCGCAAGCGCTTGATGCGCTGCGTGCGCTGGGTGTGCTCTGATGCTGCGCGTTCTGTATCGCTGGCTGTGGCGCATTGCATTGCCGTTCGCACTGCTGCGCCTGTGGTGGCGCGGTCGCAAGGAGCCCGGGTATCGCCAGCACGTCGGTGAGCGGCTCGGTTTTTATCCCCCGCGCGTCAACCCTGATCGGCCGCTGCTGTGGGTGCACGCCGTGTCGGTCGGCGAGACACGCGCCGCGCAGCCGCTGATCGACGCATTACTCGCGCGCTTTCCGCACCACGCTGTGCTGCTCACGCACATGACGCCGACGGGCCGCCGCACTGGCGCGGAGTTCGCTGCACAGCGCAACGGCCGTGTTATCCAGGCGTATCTGCCGTATGACCTCACCGGCGCGGTCGACCGGTTCCTGCGCCAATTCCAGCCGCGCCTCGGGCTGCTGATGGAGACCGAAATCTGGCCCGTGCTCATCGAGCGCGCCTATGCGGCCGGCGTGCCGATGGTGTTGGTGAATGGGCGCCTTTCTGCGCGCAGCCATCGGCGCACGGCCCGACTCGGTGACGCCGCGCGCGAGACATACGCACAGCTTGCCGCCGTGCTGGCACAAACACCGGACGATGCGGATCGCTATCGCTCACTTGGTGTGCCGCGCGTGCGTGTGACCGGCAACCTGAAGTTCGACATCACACCGCATGTGGATCAGATCATGGCTGGGCGCGTGCTGCACGATGCCCTGGGTGGACGCGCCGCCTGGGTCGCCGCCAGCACGCGTGAAGGCGAGGAGGCGTTGTTGCTGGAGGCCTGGCAAGCGCATCGCGCGCAGCATGCCGGACGTCGGCACCCGTTGTTGATTCTCGTGCCCCGTCATCCGCAGCGCTTTGATGAGGTCGCGCAATTGGCCGAGCGCGCGGGCCTGCGTGTGGCCCGCCGCAGCGCGATGACGGTGTCGGGCGCTGGTATGTCCAACGACGCCGCTTTGCGCGATGCCGACGTCCTGCTCGGTGATTCGATGGGCGAAATGGTGCTGTACTACGCCGCTGCTGAAGCGGCGTTCATCGGCGGCAGCCTGCTGCCGCTGGGCGGGCAGAACCTGATCGAAGCGTGTGCGGTTGGCACCCCGGTGGTCATTGGTCCGCACACGTTCAATTTTGCGCAGGCCACGCGCGACGCCGTGGCCGCGGGCGCGTGTGTCCAGGTTGAAGATGCAAGCGCGGTGATGCGCGTGATCGATACGTGGTTGTCGGATGCCGATGCGCGGGAAACCGCCTCACGTGCAGCGCTGGCGTTTGCGGCCACGCATGGGGGCGCGACGGCACGCACTGTAGAGGCCGTGGCATCGCTGGTGTTGCCGACGCTGTAACGCAGTCGCTGGTTTCGGCACGAAAAGTGCGAACTCATGGCGAGCCGTGCAGACTAATGGCTCTTCACGCAGTTTGCACTCTGTCACTGTCTACGACCCGTTCATGTCTCAACCGAATCGTCCTAAGCCGAGCCTGCTGCAGACGCCCCGCCGGGTGGTGCTGACGGCAGCAGCGCTGGCCTCGCTCACAGCCGCCACCATCATCGGTGCCGGCTGCATGACGCCAGCGGCCTCGTCCAAGCCGGCCGTACCGTCCGCTGCTGCGTCTGTGCCGGTTGCCTCCGCATCGGTACCGGCCGCCCAAACCAAGCCGACGCCCGCTAGCGCTGCGCCCAACCCTGGCCAGGCCACGCTGACCCAAGCCCAGAGCGAAGGCCGCTCCCGTTTTGTGCTGGTGCGCTGGCAAGAGCCCGGCGCCGCCCCCAAGGAACTGCCTTCCACAGAAGAGGACAATGCGGACCCGGCCGCGCAGCCGATCTCGGTCGAGTTCAGTGCGGGCCTGGATGCGGCCAACGGTGTGGTGTCGGGTTACTCGGGCTGCAACCGCTTTTCGGGGCCGTACGAGAAGCTGGCCTCGGGTATGCGCTTCGGCAATCTCGTTTCGACGCGCATGGCATGCGATCCGCCGCGCATGGAGCTGGAAACCGCGTTCCTGGAGGCGTTGAAATCGCCGCTGGCGACCGTCGGCATGCAGCCCTCGGCAGACGGCAAGCAGGGCCGCCAGATCATCTGGAAGACCACCAGCGGCGCGCTGCTGCAGTTTGCTGAACGTCCGTTGCCGCCGCGCGGCCAGACGCACTAATCAGCGCTTGGCCGATCGATTCGGGCGCGGTGGCAGCGCGGTGATATCGCTCGATCCGTTGGCCGTCAGCAGTGTGTTCACCTGAATCACGTCGGCCTCGGAGAGCGAGCCGGCGGCCGACTTGAGCCGCAGGCCATTCAGGATGGTGTCGTACCGCGCGCGTGCCAGATCGCGCCGCGCCTGGAACAGCTGGGCCTGCGCGTTCAGCACATCGGTGCCGATGCGCACGCCTACACCGTAGGCGAGCTGGTTGGAGTCGTACGCCGTGCGTGCCGACAGTTCAGCCGCTTCCAGCGCCTTCACCTGCGCCAGCCCCGCAATCACGCCGATATACGCTTGCCGCGCGCCTTGCTCAGCGGAGCGGCGGGCGAACTCAAGATCGTTCGCGGCCTTGGTTTCGAGCGCAATGTTCTCGCGCACGCGGGACTGGATCGCGCCGCCCGCAAAGATCGGAATCGACACCTGCACGCCAATCTGCGAGTTATCAAAGCGTGCGCCGCCCGGCAGCGAGGGCAGATACTGGTTGCCGCTGGCATTCGTGTGACCCGTCTGCGCCACCAAGTCCACCGACGGCAGATGGCCAGCGTTGGCCTTCTTCACATCGCGCTCAGCGCTTTGCAGGTTGTATTGCGCGAGTGCCACTTGCAGGTTGCTGCTGCGGGCTTGGTCCACCCAGGGTTCTGCGGCGGCCGGTTCAGGCTGCGGAATGGGAGCGCCAGCGCGCACGCCTGCCAGCGGGCCGACTGGCTCGCCGATGATCTGTCTGAGCGCCGATTGCTTGACCTCGAAGTCGCTGCGCGCCGCGATGACGTTGGCATCAATTGCATCGCGCCGTGCCTGCGCGTCGTTCGCATCGGTGATGTTTGCGTTGCCGACGTCGAAGTTGCGGCGTGCCTGTTCGTACTGCTGCTGGATCGCGTCGCGCTGTGCGGTAGCGAGCTGCAGCGTGTCCTGCGCATTCAGCACATCAAAGTAGGCTTGCGCCGTACGCGTGATGAGGTCGAGCTGGGCTTGCGCGAGTGAGGCCTCGGCGGCCTGTGCGGCAATCTCGCCTTGCTTGTAGGTTTCCCAGCGGTCCCAGCGGAACAGCGGCTGCGAAAGCGATAGCGTCCAGCCGGTTGACGAAAACGTCTTGTTGAATTCGGCCGGCGCGGTTTGATCGAAGATGATGCGCGTTGAGCTCCACGCGCCGCCAATCTGCGGCAACAGGCCGGCGCGGCCTTGCGTGAGCTTTTCGCGCTGGGCAAGCGATTGCGCGCGGGCCGACGCGAATTGCGGGTCGTTGGCCAACGCGGCGCGGTAAGCGGAGAGAAGGTCGGTCGCGGCCGGCACGTTCGGTTGGGATTGCGCCCACGCGAACATCGGCAACATCGACCAGCACAGCACAACCAGCGAACCGCGCGCGGCCATCCGCATGCGGCTACTGCGAGCAACACTCATAAAGCCCCCGGACGAGGAGGAAAACGTTCGCGTTCGGAAGGCAGCGCAGACGCCGCGTTCAGTCAACGGCGTCCGGCGGCAGCTTCCCCAATCAGTACGTCGCCATCTGCGGGTCTACCTGGTTGGCCCAGGCATGGACGCCGCCTTGCAGGTTGTACACACGCGCAGCATCAAAGCCCGCACGCGTGATCAGAAATTGCGCGACCTGCGCGCTGCGCCCACCGTGGTGGCAGATGCAGACGATGTCTTGGTCAGCATTGAGCTCGCCGGCACGTGCTGGAATCTGGTCCATGGGGATATGCGTGATCCCAGGCAGGGCGCAGACTTCCAGTTCTTCCGCCCACCGCACGTCGAGCAGGATGGGCTGCGCGCGCGAAGCGTCGGCGAGCCATTGGGCGAGGGCGGTGGGAGCGAGCTGTTGCATGATGATTGGGGTGAGCCGAGCGGGTTGGGTCAATCGCTCAGAAACGGAACTGCGAAGGGGCGGACACGCCCACCAGCGGCGTCACGTACGTTTCGAACAGGTTGCGCGTCTGGTATTCGGTGTTGGCGAGGCGCGTGATGAGTTGCGCTTCCATGACCGGTGCGCCGCCCACGAAGATCGCCAGGCGGCCGCCGACCTTGAGCTGCTTGAGCAGGGCTTCCGGCACGGCCGGCACCGAGCCCGACACGCAGATCACGTCGTACAGGCCATCGCCCCAGCCTTGCGCGCCGCTGGTTTCCACCACGTTGACGTTGGTCACGCCATTGCGGGAGAGGTTGTCGCGGGCGAAGGCAACCAGTTCGGGCACGATGTCCAGCGTGGTGACCTGGCGGCCGCGGTGCGCCAGCAGGGCAGCCATGTAGCCCGAGCCCGCGCCGATTTCCAGCACGTCTTCGTGCTTGCGCACGGCCAGCTCCTGCAGCACGCGGGCTTCCACACGCGGGGCCAGCATGTTCTGGCCGCCCGCCAGCGGGATTTCCATGTCGACGAAGGCCAACGCGCGGTAGGCCTCGGGCACGTAGTGTTCGCGCTTGACGACGCTGAGCAGGTCGAGCACGTCGGTATCGAGCACGTCCCACGGACGGATTTGTTGCTCGATCATGTTGAACCGGGATTTTTCGATGTCCATGGGCATGCCTTCCACGCGGAGCGAGTGATGCAAATGAGGGTTTGACGACAAACCCGGCATTTTAGCAAGTCCGGAGGACATTCCGGCAGACAGTGTCATGACGAGGCGCTCTCATCGGCATTGCTGCCGCCCTCGGGCAGCGCGCGCCACGGTTGTTCGGTGAGCGGAGGTGGCGGGGGCACCACTGCGCCCGGTACCGGGCTGCGCAACAGCCCGTGCAGCATCAGCGCCACGACATGCGTAATGAAGGCCTTGGGTTCCAGCACCTTGGCGGCGCACGGGCCGAACGAGTGCTTCCACATCATCAGGAACAGCATGGGCGCGGTGAGGGCCAGCGTGGAGAGATCCACGTCGGTGTCGCGGAACTCGCCGCGGGCGACGCCGCGCGCCAGGATGCGGGCAAACAGGCGGTCGCAGCGCTCGATGACTTCTTCGTTGTAGTACTGCGCCAGATCGGGAAAATTGCCCGACTCGGCCATCAGCAGTTTGGTCAGGCCCGAAGCCGGCGATTCGCCGATCAGCTCCCACCACCCCATCAGGATTTCATGCAGCAGCGCTTCGCTGGTGCCGTCAAAGCTGTCGATCAGGGCTTCGCCCTCGGCCAGCGCGGGAACCAGATTTTCCTGCACCACGGCCTTGAAGAGCTCTTCCTTGTTGGCGAAATACAAATAGACCGTGCCCTTGGACACGCCCGCCGCAGCCGCCACGTCTTCAAGGCGCGTGGCCGCATAGCCGCGCGCCACGAACAGGTTCAGCGCGGCGGCAACCAGTTCTTGCGGGCGGGCCTCTTTACGGCGCGTCCAGCGTTTGGCGGAAGACTCGGAATCTCGGTCGGTCACGTCGGTCACTGCGTTGGGGGTGTGGGCCGGTGCAGAAACGCCACTGGCGTCACTGACTCACAGATAACTTACTTTCGGGTCATTAATGTACGCATGCCGCAAGTGTGGGTCAAGCGGCATCGGTGCTGGCAATCGCTGTTGTCAATCGGATTGGGCCTCGAATGTGCTGGTGCACAATAGCGGTTTCCACCGCGATTTCCTTCATCACCCGGCCATGGACTGCCGACCCCACTGCGGCGCGTGTTGCATTGCGCCCTCCATCTCCAGCCCGATTCCTGGCATGCCCGACGGCAAGCCGGCTGGTGTGCGCTGTGCGCAACTGGACGACGCCAACCGCTGCCGCATCTTCGGCCGACCGGACCGTCCGGCAGTCTGCGGCAGCCTGCAGCCGGAGCCGGATATGTGCGGCGCATCTGCTGTCCATGCCATGCAGTTCCTGACCCGGCTCGAAATCGCCACCGCAGCGCATTGACCAAGATGAACGATTCGACGAAACCTGCATCCCGCCCGAACCGTGTTCGCTGGTGGGCCGGGGCAACTGCTGTTGCTGTCGCGGTGGCGGCCGTGCTGGTCGCGTGTATGCCGACAGGCTGGACAGGCGATGGCTACACCTTTTCACGCGGCCAGATGCAAGAAGCGCTGGCGCGCAAGTTTCCGTTTCAGCGGCGCTTCCTGGGCTTCTTCGACGTGACGTTGACCAACCCGCAGATCACGCTGGACGCGGCACGCAACCGCATCGCCATCCAAGCGGACGCGCAGGTGCAGAGTGGTCTGTTTCGCCAGCCGCTAACGGGGCCGCTGGCCGTTTCCAGCGGCCTGCACTACGACGCGCCGACCCGCTCGATTCGCCTGGATCAGCCCAACGTCGATCGCTTCGACCTGCAGAACGTGCCCGGCGGCGTGGGCCCGCAGATCAGCGCGATCGGCTCATTGATCGCCGGCCAGTTGCTCAATGACTACGCGGTCTACACCTTCAAACCCGAGCAGCTGAAAGTGGCGGGAATTGCCGTCGAGCCCGGTACAATCACGGTTTTGCCCGAAGGCGTACACGTTCAGGCCAAGCGGCCCTGAGCTCGGTAGCACGCCCAGCGCTTCGTTTTTTTCTCCCTCTTTGCCCACTGCATGGACATCGCACTCGCCATCAAAGCGCTGATTCTCGGCATCGTCGAAGGTCTGACCGAATTCCTTCCCATCTCCAGCACTGGCCACCTGATCCTCGCCGGCCAACTGCTCGACTTCAATGACGAGAAGGGCAAGATCTTTGAGATCGTGATCCAGTTCGGCGCCATCCTGGCGGTGTGCTGGGAGTTCCGCCACAAGATCATCGACGTGATCAAGGGCTTGCCCAGTGACGCGCGCCAGCAGCGTTTTGCGATCAACGTGATCGTGGCGACGATTCCCGCGATCACGCTGGCGCTGATCTTCGGTAAGTCGATCAAGGCGCATCTGTTCAACCCGATCGTGGTGGCATCGGCGTTCATCATTGGTGGCTTGGTGATCCTGTGGGCCGAATGGCGCGAGCGTCATCGCGGCGAGACGCACGACCCGCGCGCCAATGCGCTGCTCGAAGCCGCCAAGGCCGGCGCGCCGCGCATCGAAACGCTGGACGACCTGCGTATCTCCGATGCGATCAAGGTGGGCTTCGCGCAGTGCTTCGCGCTGATTCCGGGTACGTCGCGTTCGGGCTCGACCATCATCGGCGGCCTGCTGTTCGGCCTGTCGCGCAAGGTGGCGACGGAGTTCTCGTTTTTCCTGGCGATTCCCGTGATTTTTGGCGCGACGGTGTATGAGCTGTACAAGTCGCGTGCGCTGCTGTCGGCCGATGATCTGTCGATCTTCGGGGTGGGGTTTGTGGCCGCGTTCATCTCGGCGTTCTTCTGCGTGCGCTGGTTGCTGAAGTTCATCGCCACGCACGATTTCCGCGGCTTTGCGTGGTACCGGATCATCTTCGGCATCATCGTGCTGGTGACGGCGTACACGCACCTGATCGCCTGGCAAGCCTAAGCAGGCGCGCATTTCCCTTCCTTGGCGCGAGGCTTTCGCGCCGTCTGCACGATCGGGCGGATTCGGACACACTGGCGGCTTGCTTCCGTCAGCCGCTGACCACCGAGTCTCCCGATCATGAGTGCACTCTTCCAGCCTTTTTCACTGCGCGGTCTTACGCTTGAGAACCGCATCGTCATCTCGCCGATGTGCCAGTACTCGGCAGACAACGGCCGGGCCACCGCATGGCATCACACGCATCTGGGCAGCCTCTCGCTGTCGGGAGCCGGGTTGTTGATGATCGAGGCGACGGCCGTGTCGCCGGAAGGCCGCATCACCAACGGCTGCCTGGGTTTGTGGGACGACGCGACGGAAGCCGCACTGGAACGTACGCTGTCCGCCATTCGACAGAACGCGCTGGTGCCGATCGGCATGCAGATCGCGCATGCGGGCCGCAAGGCATCGAGCGCACGGCCGTGGGAGGGTGGTGCGCTGCTCCCGCTCGATGCGGGCGGCTGGGAGACGATGGGTCCCTCCGCATTGCCGCAGCGCCCGGAAGAGCGTGCGCCGCGCGAGATGACCGATGCCGACCTAGCCCGCGTACGCGAGCAGTTTGTCGGCACCGCACGCCGCGCCGTACGCCTGGGGATGGCCGCCATCGAGCTCCATTGCGCGCATGGCTATCTGCTGCATGAATTCCTCTCGCCGATCGCCAATCAGCGCACCGATGCGTACGGCGGCTCGCGCGAGAACCGCATGCGTTATCCACTGGAGATTTTCGACGCCGTGCGTGCCGTGGTGCCGGACAACATTCCGGTGGGCGTGCGCGTGTCGGCCACCGATTGGGTCGAGGGCGGCTGGATGCCGGAAGATTCCGTGGTGTTTGCGCAGGCGCTGCGCGTGCGTGGTTGCGACTGGATCGATGCGTCGTCAGGCGGCGTATCGCCACTGCAGCAGATTCCGCTGTCGACCGGCTACCAGGTGCCATTTGCCGAGAAGATCCGCAACGAGGCGGACATCTCGACCATTGCTGTCGGTCTGATCAACGAGGCGCACGAGGCGGAGGCCATCGTGGCGGAAGGGCGGGCGGACTTGGTCGCCGTCGGCCGTGCCTTCCTCTACAACCCGCATTGGGCGTGGGCGGCGGCCGCGGAGCTGGGCGCCACCGTCAAGGCGCCGCCGCAATACTGGCGCGCCTTCCCGCGTCACGCCAAGAACCTCTTCGGCGAGACGCATTTCGGCGGGCGCTGATGTGCGCGTGGGGCGTGGTCAGCGCTTGCGGAAGACCACGTCCCACACGCCGTGCCCGAGGCGCAGGCCGCGCTTCTCGAACTTTGTGACGGGGCGATAGTCGGGGCGCGGCGCGAAGCCGTCGGCGGTGTTCTCGAGCGTCGGCTCGGCGGACAGCACTTCCAGCATCTGGTGGGCGTATTCCTCCCAGTCCGTCGCGCAGTGCAGATAGCCGCCCGGCTTCAGGTGTGCCGCCAGGCGGGCCACGAACGGACCCTGGATCAGGCGCCGCTTGTTGTGGCGTTTCTTGTGCCACGGGTCGGGAAAGAACACGTGGATGCCATCCAGCGTGCCTTCCGGAATCATGTGCGCCAGCACTTCCACTGCATCGTGCGAGCAGATACGGATATTGCCGATCTCGCGTTCACCAATCAGCTTGAGCAGCGCGCCCACGCCCGGCTCATGCACTTCCACGCCCAGGAAATCATCGTCCGGACGCAGTTGCGCGATGTGCGCGGTCGTCTCGCCCATGCCGAAGCCGATCTCGAAGATGCGCTTCGCGCCGGTGCGGCCGAAGGCGGCTTCCCAGTCGAGCGGCTCGGCGGAGTAGGGCAGCTGGAAGCGCGGGCCGAGTTCGTCGATGGCGCGTTGCTGGCCGGTGGACGTGCGGCCGGCGCGGCGTACGAAGGAGCGGATGCGGCGTGGGTGGCCGACGTCCGAGCCCTTCTCAGTGCCATCGGCGCTATTGGTGTCTTGCGATTCCGGCGTGATGTCGTCGGGGCCGGTGCCCGGCTGTTCGATGGGCTGCATGAAGATCCCGTGCCGATTGCCCGTCGATGGAATGAAGGGCGAGCAGGCAACAAAAAAGCCGCCGAGGGCGGCTTCAGACTGTTCGGTGGAGCGGGCGATGGGAATCGAACCCACGGCTCTAGCTTGGGAAGCTAGGGTATTACCATTATACGACGCCCGCGTAGCCCCACATTCTATGCGGGGTGGCGGCGGTTCGGCAAGTGAGAGCAACGTGGGCGGCGAATCCAGAAGTGACTTGGACGCCTTTCCGGCGATGATTACTTGAAGTCGGAGGCAACAACGACCTTTGCGGCACCGATGAAATCGCCGGCCAGTACGTCATAGCCTCGGAACTCGTCAGATGAGAAGCTTGGTCGCAGTTCGGTGCCAGCCTTGATGGGCATACCGTCCGACTCTGTCACGGTGGCGTTAAGTACGGCACACGCTTTCTTTTCTTTGCCGATCTTGCCAGCTTCAGCGCTGACGGTGATCGATCGGCAGTTTTCCCCATTCTTGTCGCATGCGCCGACATAGTTCAGGGGCGGGAAATTCACCACCTTTCCGTCGGCGGTCGATGAGATGCGCGGATATCTACATACCTTGATCTTCCCCGTTTCTGCTTGCGCGGCAGCGCTGCACACCATCACTGCAATCAAAGCAGCAAGTCTTATGGCTGTTTTCATCATTTCGTTCTGTTGAAGGGGAAGGGGGTATCGAGTTGCCTGGTGAATAGCCACGAATTCTGGCATGTGCAACGCAATAGAGATGTGCCGAATTCTTGCGGTGATTCAGTTATCCGCCAGAAGGCTTTTCACGCCGCCGCCCCGCGCTCCGTCGATTTTCATCCCACGCCGGAAACACCGTCGACCGCTTCACCACACCATAAGCAAAGCTCGTATCGATGGCCGCGATGCCCGGAATCGCATGCAGCTGGCTGCGGACGAAGTGCTCGTAGTCCTGCAGGCTCTCCACCAGCACGCGCAGCAGGTAATCCGCTTCACCGGTCAGCACGTAGCAGTCGAGGATCGCGTCGATGGCGCGGATGCGGTTCTCGAACGTCGTGACCACGTCCCGAGAGTGCTGCTGCAGACGAATATGGACAAACGCCGTGACGGGCAGGCCGTACGCCTCTTCGTCGACGATGGCCGTGTAGCCCCGGATCACGCCGGCCTCTTCCAGCAGCCGCAGCCGTCGCAGGCAAGGCGAGGGTGACAGGTTGACCCGTTCCGACAGCTCCTGATTGGTCAGGCGGCCTTCTTTCTGGAGGGCCGCAATGATCTGTCTGTCTTTCTTGTCCATGCGACTTTCCTGGAGTGGCAGATTCTGCCAACGTGGCTGTTTTGCTTGGTGGAAATCGCAAGATACTACTTTTTATGCTGAGGCATTCTGTCTTCATTCGAAAATCGAGGAAGAACAAGAATGCGCGGTTTGACATGGGGGGTGGGCGCGGGTGGTTCGGCTGGGCGAGCAGCCTTTCAGGCCAATCCGCTGATCGGGTATGCGGCGATGGTGCTGACGGTGTTGATCTGGGCCGGCTTCGCCTTGTCGATTCGCGCCATTGGCGCTTCGCCCTTGGCGACGGGTGATGTGGCGCTGATCCGTTTCGGCTTGCCGACGCTGTTGCTGTTGCCGTTCCTGCCATCACGCTGGTCGATGCTGCGGCGTGTGAAGCCGCTCAGTGCGCTGATGATTCTGGCTGGCGCCGGCCTGCCGTTTTTCTTCATGGCGTCTGCCGGCGGCAAGGCGACCTCCGCCGCCCACGTTGCTGCGCTCATCGCGGGGACCACGCCGTTGTCGGTGGCGCTGGTCGCCTATGCACTGGATCGTCAGCGAATCGGCGCGGCCCGGGCGCGGGCGATCGCCATCATTCTTGTCGGCGTGATGCTGTTGCTGGTGTCGCAATCGCATGCGCCGCAGGGTGCGTTCGTCGGCGGGGCGGCAACGCTGCTGCTGGCCAGCCTGCTGTGGGGCAGCTACACGTTGGGGTTGCGCCGCGCCGGGCTCGATGCCATCGGCTGCGCGCTGCTGCTGAGCGTGCCTTCGTTCCTGGTGCTGGTGCTGCTGGTGAGCGTGGGCCTGGTCGATAGCCACATCGGGCATTTCACCTTGTCGAACGCCATGCCCTTCTTGCTGGCCCAGGGTCTGGGCGTTGGGGTGATTTCCAGCGTGTCGTATGCGTTGGCGATCCGCCATCTGGATACGCCGCGCTGTTCCGCCATCGGCTCGCTGGCACCCGCGCTGGCATGCCTAGGGGCGGTGCCCCTGCTGGGCGAATCGTTGACCTTGACCGTTGTGTGCGGCGTTGCCGTGATCACCGCTGGCGTGATCCTGGCAAACCGTGCCTAGGGTCTGTTGACACATAACTTAGACCCTCGCATCACTCTTGCGGAGACCACACATGCTCGCGACCCTCGCAACCGTTGCCCCGGACCCGCTTTGGGGCCTGACTGCCGCTTTCCGCGCTGACGCCCGGCCCGACAAGGTCGATCTGGTGGTGGGCGTCTACCGGGATGAATCCGGGCGCACGCCGGTCATGGCCGCCGTAAAGGCCGCAGAGGAGCGCCTGGCAGCTGCCGGCGCCTCGAAGACCTACCGCGGGTTGGCGGGCAATCTCGATTTCAATGCGGGCCTTGCCACGCTGCTGCTCGGCCACGATGCACGACGCCTGGCCCGCCAGTACACGATGCAGACCGTCGGCGGCACAGGCGCGCTGCGGTTGCTGGCGGAGTTCATCGCTGTGGCGTCGCCTGGGGCGCGCGTGTGGGTGTCCGACCCGGGCTACGTCAACCATGTGCCCATCATGCGGGCCGCAGGGCTGGCGGTGGAGCGCTACCGCTGGCGCGCCGAGGGCGGCGTGCTCGATGCCGACGCCGTTCTCGAGGACCTTTCCGCCGCGCGTGCGGGCGACATCGTGCTGCTGCATGGCTGCTGCCACAACCCCACGGGCATCGACATGGACGCTAGCGTCTGGCAGGCCGTCGCGGCGTGCTGCGCAGAGCAAGGGCTGGTGCCGTTGGTCGACATGGCGTATCTGGGGCTTGCCGAAGGTCTGGAGCAAGACACCCAAGGTTTGCGGTTGCTGGTGGATGCGCTGGACACAGTGCTGGTGGCGGCGAGCTGCTCGAAGAGCATGGGCCTATACTGCGAGCGCACCGGCGCCGCCATGGTAATCGGCAAGAACGCGGCGGCCTTGCAGCCCGTCAGCGGCGTTCTGGAGCGCATTACGCGCAGCAACTATTCGATGCCGCCAGACCACGGCGCCGCCATCGTCGCCACCATCCTCGCCGATACCACGCTCACGGCGTGCTGGCGCGATGAGCTGGAACACATGCGTCAGCGCATCATCGGCACCCGGCGCCGGCTGGACGATGCGCTCGTCAGCCTGGGGGCGCCCAGCGCGCTACAGAACCTGTCGCGGCACAAGGGGATGTTTTCTGTGCTGCCGCTGGATGCCGATGCCATGGAGCGCCTGCGTGTGGATCACGGCATCTATGGCACGCAGGGCGGGCGTATCAACATCGCGGGATTGGCGTCAGAGCAGATCGGCAGGGTGGCGGGGGCGCTGGTCTCGGTAGCCGCCGATGCGGCACAGATGGCGGCCTGATGGGCCTGCAGGTGGACTTGGGTGGACTTTGCCGTGCACCACGGCAGTCCACTCACACCATGACCACCTTGTTCTTACCCGCCCGCTTGGCCTGATACATGCCGCGATCCGCGCGCTGAATCGCCGACATGGGTGCTTCGTCTTTGCCCAGTTCGGCCACGCCGGCCGAGAACGTGATGAAGAGCCGCGTATCGCCCGCCATGAAGAAGCGTTGGGTCAGCGCGCGCTGCAGCCGAATGATGGTCTGGACGCCATCTTCCAGGCCCGTATCGGGCATCAGGATCACGAATTCTTCGCCGCCAAAGCGGGCCAGCGTGTCTTGCGGGCGCATCGCTTCACGTGCCACCTGGGCCAGATGCGAGAGCGCTTCATCGCCGGTGCTATGCCCGTGGGTGTCGTTGATCGCCTTGAAGTTGTCGATGTCCAGAAACGCGATCGACAGCGTCGAGCTTTCGCGTGCCGCGTGCGCAACCTCGCGCGCCAGCGCTTCTTCCAGCCCTTTGCGGTTTAGGGTGCCGGTCAGCAGATCATGACGCGCAGAAGCCGACGCCGCATCCAGCGCCTTGCGCAGCGTCGCGACCTCGTTGGCGGCTTCTTCGGCGCGCTTCTTCATCACCGACAGCTCATCGCGATTGCGGGCGGATTCCAGCGACATCCAGCGGGTGGCGGACAGCGCATCCTGGATCGCCGGTGCGATCTCGGCGATCGACGTGGCCGATTCGATCTTCTTGGCGCACGCCTCCATCTGGCGATGGTGCTCGCCCGAGATCTCCGCCGCGGCGGAGAGACGCTCCATGAACGAGGCCAGGAGCCGCTTCATCTCTTCCTGGGCTTCGATGGACTTCGTCTTCAGCGAGCCCTGCTTGTGAATCACCTCTTTGAGGCGGCGGCGCAGGTCGTCAAGCCGGCGCAGGCTGACGGGCGCTTCGCTGGCCTTCATCAGCGCATCGATCTGGCCGCGCAGCCAGCGATCATCCGGCGAGAGTTCGCCGATGTTCTCAAAGATCAACTGCAGCAACCCGAGGAGCGATTTGCGAATCTCGTTCTGGTCTTCTGCGGCCAGTGCTAGCCAATGGTTGAACGTCGCGAGTCTCGCGTTCAGGTGCGCCAGGCTTTCCGACTCTGACCGGCACGCTGCGACCAGCGCGGAAGCGGCGGGCCCGATGGCGGCATCGTCTTCGCCCAGGGCGGGCAGGCAGCGCTCGATGGTGCGCGCGATGTGTTCGCGCAGTTCACGGACGAGCGTGGCGCGTTCGGTGCCGCCGTTTGGGTTGCTGCCGGCAATCTCGTGATAGATGGCTGCGAAGTTGTCTGGCGTGGGGGCGAGCTTGCGCGAGGCAAGCTCGCGTAGGGCATGTCGGGCGGTTTCGGAGGGGTTGAGGTCGGACATACCGGCGGAGGATAGCGAACAGCAGAACAGCAAGATTGTCCGCTGTTCTGCAGCGCGCGCAAAGTGGCCGGAGGCTTTTTGGGCCGGTGGAATCTGTGACGAGGCAAGTACTGCCGTGTGAAGGCTTGTACGCCCGTGGGCGCCTAGCGCCGTTGCGCCATCGCGTGCATGGCGTCGTCAACGAAGCGGGCGGCTGCCCGGTCGCCGACGATGGGTTCGGCTGCCTGGGCGCAGGCGGCAATCACGTCGCACAGCGATTGGGTGTCTTCCCCGCATGCGCGCAGCAGCGGCATGGCGGCGCCGGCTGCAGAGCCGAAGTGGTGCTGCGCCAAACGCATCAGCTCGACCTTGATCACATTCGGCAGGACGTCGGCCAGTTCGGGTGTGACGGACGATATGGATACGACCGGCGCCGTGGGTATGGCGGCGGCAGACACGGGCGCCACGTCAACGGGCGTCAGTTGGGACTCGTTGGCGGCCGGCATGTCGGCTGGGGCGGCGGTGGTCTGCAGGCCGAGCGTCATGCCGGTGAGCGGCGGCAATTCGTCGTAGATGGGGGATAGCGTGACCGCTTCGGCCTCGTCGTCAAACAACGGGCGATTGAAATAGGCGATGGGGTCGAAGGCGTCAGCGGGCGACGCCGCGGCAGGCAGGTCCGACAGCACCCCCGGCAGCACGTCCACCATGCCGGCTTGTTGCAGCCCAAGGAGCAATTCGTCCAGATCGGCCCAGTTGTCGAGCAGCTGATGCAGTTGCCCGACCGTGCGCGCGCCATCAATGAGGATGAGCAGATGCCGCTGGCGTATCTGCATATCGTGGCGGCGCGCGGCCAGCGCCTCGCGGCCGTCCTCCGTCTTGATCAGGACGCTCGTCGTTGCAAGCATGGTGAATCCCCGTTAAACAGCGAGCCCGACCTCTTGGCGTGCCGGTGCACGCTGTACGTTAGTCAGCCTGTCTGCGCCATGCCATCGTACGATTGGTGGAGATTGTAGAACCTCTGGCGATCAATCGGTTTAGAGCCGCCACGATTCCAGCGCTGGGGTGGCCTCGGCTGCTGTGCTGGTTTGCGCGGCCAGCGTGCGGGCATAGTCCACATACCACGCCAGCACGTCCGGGTTGGCCATCGCGTCGGGGTTGGCGATGCGCTCGGGTGGGGCGCCGAGCAGCAGCTTCTTGATCGGCACCTCCATCTTCTTGCCTGACAACGTACGCGGCACGTCCGGCGCCTGCTCGATGACGTTGGGCACATGCCGGGCCGACAACCCCGCCTTGACGCGCGCATTGATCGTATTGCGCAGCGTGTCATCCAGCACCGCGCCTTCGCGCAGCACCACGAACAGCGGCATGAACGATTCGCGGCCGAGGAATTCCAGATCGACGACCAGGCTGTCGAGTACTTCCGGCAGGTCTTCCACCACGCGATACAGCTCGGCCGTGCCCATGCGGATGCCGTGGCGGTTGATGGTGGCGTCCGACCGGCCATAGATGATGGCGCCCCCGCGCGGGGTGATCTTGATCCAGTCGCCGTGGCGCCACTGGCCGGGGTACATGTCGAAGTAGCTGTCGCGGTAGCGGCTGCCGTCGGTGTCGCCCCAGAAGAAGAGCGGCATCGACGGGATGGGCGCGGTGCAGACCAACTCGCCCACGGCGTCGATGAGGGGTTTGCCGGCTTCATCCAGCGCTTCCACGCGCGAGCCGAGGTTGCGGCATTGCATCTCGCCTGCGTAGACGGGCAGGGTGGCGACGCCGCCGACGAAGCAGCCGGCAAAGTCGGTGCCGCCCGAGATCGGGTTGAGCCAGACGTCGGCCTTCACGTGGCGGTAGATCCAGTCGTAGGCCTCGGCCGAGAGCGGCGAGCCGGTCGAGCCGATCGCGCGCAGCTTCGATAGGTCGAAATCGCGGCCAGGCTCGATCCCGGCCTTCAGGCAATTCGCGAAGAACGCCGCGCCCGCGCCGAAGAACGTCACGCCCGCGTCCTGCGCGAAGCGCCACAGCGTGTTGAGATCGGGCGTACCGGGGTTGCCGTCGTAGATGGCCAGCGTGACCCCGCCCAGCAGCCCGCTCGCCTGCGAATTCCACATGACCCAGCCGGTGCTGCTGTACCAGTGGTAGACGTCGTCGGGGCCTAGGTCGAGATGCAGCGCGCCCATGGCCGTCTGCACGAGCAGCAGCCCACCGTGCCCATGCACGATGGGTTTGGGCATGCCGGTGGTGCCAGACGAATAGAGAATCCACAGCGGGTGATCGGCCGCTACCGGCGTCACGACGAGCGGCACGTCGTTCGCTGTCAGGTAGCGCCAGTCCTTGGCTTGCGGGAAGTGCGCACGGTTGATATCACCAAGCAGTTGCGGCACCAGCACGAGGTGTTCGACCGTCGGCAGCGCAGCGATCATCTCTGCGACAACGTCGGTGCGCTCAAACGAGCGGCCGCCATAGTGATAGCCATCCACGGCGATGAGCACCTTGGGCTCGATCTGGCGGAAGCGGTCTGTGACGGCCACCTGGCCCATGTCGGGCGCGCAGACCGACCAGATCGCCCCGACGCTGGCCGTGGCGAGAAACGCGACGATGGCGTCCGGCGTGTTCGACAGATACGCGGCCACGCGGTCGCCTGGCACGACACCCATCTTGCGCAGCGCATCGGCCAGCGAGGCGACGCGCTGGCGCAGCTCGCGCCACGACCGATCCGCCAGGGGTTTGGTCTCGCTGGCGTAGCGGATGGCGGGGCGGTCGGGGCTGCCGCCTTCCTCCACGTGGCGCATGACCTGATCGACGTAATTCAGCTTGGCGCCGACCAGCCATTGCGCGCCGGGCATCGCTCGGTCGCCCAGTATCTTCGTGAAGGGTGTGGAGGCGCGCAGGTCGAAGTAGTCCCAGACGGAGGTCCAGAACGCTTCGAGTTCGGTGGTGGACCAATCCCAGAGCTTGGCGTAACCCTCAGGCGTGGTGGCCGAGAAGCGCAGCCCGCGTTCGCGCGCGAGCCAGTCGAGGTAACGCGTCAGGCGCGAACGCGCGATGACGTGAGCCGATGGCGTCCACAGCAGGGCGCCTTCCTGGATGGTGCTCATGTGTCTCCTCCGCCGAATGGGTGCATCGGCAAGCGGGAAGGCCGCCCGCTCTATGTGGCGGGTCGGCCAATGGGGTGGTGTGACGGCTTAGATGCCGCCCATGCACAGGTATTTGAGTTCCAGGTATTCGTCGATGCCGTAGACCGAACCTTCACGGCCCAGGCCCGATTGCTTGATGCCGCCGAACGGCGCCACCTCGTTCGAGATCAGCCCGGTGTTGATGCCGACCATGCCGTATTCCAGCTGCTCGGCCACGCGCCAGATGCGGCTGATGTCGCGACTGAAGAAGTACGAGGCGAGGCCGAATTCGGTGTCGTTGGCCAGGCGCACGACTTCCGCCTCGTCGTGGAACTTGAAGATGGCGGAGACCGGGCCGAATGTTTCTTCGCGCGCGATGAGCATGTCGGGCGTAGCGTCGGCCAGCACGGTGGGCTCGACAAAGCGCTGCGAGCCGAAGCCCGCCATCAGCTTGCCACCAGCGGTCACACGTGCGCCTTTTTGCGTCGCGTCGCTGATGTGGCGTTGCACTTTCTCCACGGCCTGATCGTCGATCAACGGGCCTTGTACCACGCCCGTGTCGAAGCCATTGCCGACCTTGATGCCGCGCACCTTGGCCGAGAGCTTCTCGACAAACGCGTCGTACACCGAGGCGTGCACGTAGAAGCGGTTCGTACACACGCAGGTCTGGCCCGCATTGCGGTACTTCGATTGCACCGCGCCCTCCACGGCGGCATCGATGTCGGCGTCGTCAAACACGATGAACGGCGCATGGCCGCCCAGCTCCAGCGCCACCTTCTTCACCGTCGGCGAGCACTGCTGCATCAGGATGCGGCCCACCGGCGTCGAACCGGTGAACGACAGGTGCCGCACGATCGGCGATTCGCACAACGCCTTGCCGATGGCGATCGAGCGATCGGCGTCGCCAGTCACCACGTTGACCACGCCCTTGGGAATGCCCGCGCGGTGTGCCAGTTCGGCCATCGCCAGTGCGGAAAGCGGCGTCTGCTCGGCCGGCTTGATGACGATGGTGCAGCCCGCCGCCAATGCCGGCGCCACTTTGCGGGTGATCATCGCCAGCGGGAAGTTCCACGGCGTGATGGACGCACACACGCCCACCGGCTGCTTGAGCACCACCATGCGCTTATCGCGCCAGGTGCTGGCCATCACGTCGCCGGAGACGCGCTTGGCTTCTTCGGCAAACCATTCGATGAAGGACGCGCCGTAGACGATCTCGCCCTTGGCCTCGGCCAGCGGCTTGCCTTGCTCGGCGGTCATCAGTGCGGCGAGGTCGTCGGCGTTGGCGATGAGCAGGTCGAACCAGCGGCGCAGGAGGGTCGCGCGCTCCTTGCCGGTCAGCTCACGCCAGGCCGGCCAGGCCGCATTGGCGGCGTCGATGGCGCGCAGCGTTTCTCCGTGGCCGAGGTTGGCGACGTCAGCCAGGTGCGCGTTGGTGGCCGGGTCGTGAACGGAGAAGGTGGCGCCGTCCGCCGCACCTACCCAGGCGCCATCCACGTAGGACTGCGTCTTGATGAGCGAGCGGTCTTTGATGCGCTCCAGTGCGTTGGCGGTGCGGGAGTCGTGTGCTTCGGCCATGGCGGTCTCCATAAAGGAAGGCGGACCGAAAGGCCCGCCTTTTAGATGCAGCAGTCGCTTAACTCGGTAAGAATAACCGAACGACCGTTCGCTCGCAGACTGAGCCGCCAAGCCTTGTGGCTATTGGAAGAGCGTGTCCCACATGGTGTCGACCTTGGCCTTGATGGCCGCATCCATAACGATCGGCTGACCCCATTCACGGGTGGTTTCGCCGGGCCACTTGTTGGTGGCGTCGATGCCCATCTTGGAGCCCAGACCCGACACGGGCGAGGCGAAATCGAGATAGTCGATCGGGGTGTTCTCGACCATGACCGTGTCGCGTGCCGGGTCCACGCGGGTAGTGATCGCCCAGATCACTTCCTTCCAGTCGCGCAGATTCACATCGTCGTCCACCACCACGATGAACTTCGTATACATGAACTGCCGCAGGAAGCTCCACACGCCAAACATCACGCGCTTGGCGTGGCCGGCGTACTGCTTCTTCATGCTGACCAGCGCCATGCGGTAGCTACAGCCCTCAGGCGGCAGATAGAAATCCGCAATCTCCGGAAACTGCTTCTGCAACAGCGGCACGAACACTTCGTTGAGTGCCACGCCCAGCACGGCCGGCTCATCGGGCGGCTTGCCTGTATACGTCGAGTGGTAGATCGGGTCGCGCCGCATGGTGATGCGCTCGACCGTGAACACGGGGAACCAGTCCTGCTCGTTGTAATAGCCGGTGTGATCGCCGAAGGGGCCTTCGAGTGCGTGCTGATAGCCGCTCGGGTGTGTCGGATCTGGTTGGATGTGGCCTTCTAGGACGATCTCCGCGCCAGCGGGCACCTGCAATTGCGCCTGCGCGAGCGAGGGCGTCAGACACGTCGCCAACTCGGTTCTGCTGCCACGCAGCAAGCCCGCAAATTGATACTCGGACAGCGTGTCCGGCACCGGCGTTACCGCGCCGAGGATCGTGGCCGGGTCCGCGCCCAGCGCCACGGCAATCGGGAACGGCTGCCCCGGATTGGCGATCGCGTGTTCGCGGAAATCCAGCGCGCCGCCCCGGTGCGCCAGCCAACGCATGATGACTTGGTTACGGCTGATCACCTGCTGGCGATAGATACCCAGGTTCTGCCGTTTCTTGTGCGGCCCACGCGTGATGACCAGCCCCCACGTGACCAACGGTGCCGCATCGCCCGGCCAGCACGTCTGCACGGGAATGCGAGCGAGATCCACATCGTCGCCTTCCCACACGATCTCCTGGCACGCCGGCGACGACACCTTGCGCGGCGCCATGTCCCACACGGCTTTGGCCATCGTCCACAGCTTGCCAGCTTCGCGCAGGCCGCGCGGCGGCTCAGGTTCCTTCAATGCGGAGAGCAGGCGGCCCACATCGCGCAGTTCGTCGAGCGATTCCGCACCCATGCCCAGCGCCACGCGGCGGGTGGTGCCAAATAAGTTGGCGAGCACGGGTATGTCGTACTTGCGCGTACCGTCCACCGGCTGCTCGAAGACCACCGCAGGGCCCTCAGCACGCAGCAGGCGGTCGCAGACTTCCGTCATTTCCAGCCGCGGTGACACCGGCTGACGCACGCGGCGCAGTTCGCCCGTGCGCTCCAGCTGGGCGAGAAAGTCACGTAAGTCTCTGTATTGCATGGAGATTTTGTAACGAAAGGTAATGGTTGGACGCCATCACGCACCCCCGAAACGGCCGAATGATCGTCCCGGGACGCTTTTTTTTGGTGTAGGCGGGGTGGCCGCGATTGTACGGGCAAAACTTCGCGGCACCCTGATGACAGAACGCCTCGCAGGTCAGCTAGTCCCAACAACGCGGGTCAAATCATAACTTTTGGATATAAAAACTTACTTCTTTATGATTGACTTGGCATAATGCGCTTCCTACAATCCATTCCGATCTGGCAATTGTTGCGTTGCAACATGTTTTCGGCTATTGCCTTCGCCTATCTCTCGTTCGAATGAGGGGCGACGCCAGAGCACTACAGCATCGCTGCGGGACGTGACCTCCCCAAGGACACGGCCCGTATTCTCTGGGCACTAGGGGAGTGCCCCCAACAGATGCCGGCTGACTGCAACAGCGCGGCATCCTTACTAAAAACCGTTGCGATTCGAAACGCACGGCGCCATGCAAAAGAAAGGCGCCCACCGGATCTGCGCAGCGGACGGAGGTAAGTATGAACGGTTGGAAAACCCTTCATTCTTCCGGGCTCGGTTCGGCGCTGCAACGCCGGCTCGTTGCTCCGGTTGGCCACCGCCTTGCGCGTGCTGGTCAAGTTGCGCTGCCTCGTAAGCTGCGCATGGAGTTGAACGCAGGGGGCGCTGTCGCGTCCCGCAATGAGTTGCATCCTGGCGTGCTGTGGGTCTTCCGCGGCGGGCATGTCATGCTCAACAGCATCGGCGTGCTCGCGGTGGTGGCTGCGGTGGCGCTCTCGCTCAACAGCGAGTGGCGTGCCGTCGTCGCCCAGCGCGTGCTGCATTTCACGCCCGGTGTGGACACCAATGTCGCTTCGGTCGGTCCGTCGTCCGCGATTGCGGCTGGCGTACAGCCGGTCGCTTTTGCGCCGACTGCGCCGTCAGCCGGGACGGGTGCCGTCCAGGCGGTGGCGCCTGCCGCGGCTCAAGGCGGCACGGTGGCGGCTGCCGGCTGGGACACGCTCTCCAAGGTGCCGTCTGTGGCCGAACTGGCCGCGCAGATCCCGAACACGCAGGTCGTCCGCGACGCGCGTGAGTCCGCAACCGCCGGTACGCCGCGCGAGCAGGCTGCTGTGGCGGAGTACATCGCCCGCAAGTACCGCGTAGCAGCGACCGCTACGGGTCAACTGGTGAAGGCGGCTTACCAGACCGGTAAGGAAGTCGGCGTGGACCCGCTGCTGATCCTGGGCGTGATGGCCATCGAGTCCAGCTTCAACCCGTTTGCCGAAAGCGGCGTGGGTGCGCAGGGCTTGATGCAGGTGATGACCAACATCCACAAGGATAAGTACGAGGCGATCGGCGGCGTGGGTGCTGCGCTCAATCCGTACGCCAATATCAAGGTGGGTGCGCTGGTGCTCAAGGATTGCATCGCGCGTGCCGGCTCGATCGAGGGTGGTCTGAAGCTGTACGTGGGTGCGGTGACGACGGATGGCAGCGGCTATGGTGGCAAGGTGCTGCAGGAGCGTTCGCGCCTGCGCATGGTGGCGACGGGGCACAAGTCCCCGGTGACCATGGCGTCCGAGCGGGAGCCGGCAGCAAAGCCGGTGGCTGCAGCCGCGCCCGTGACGCAGGCCGATGCGAAGGCGCAAACTGCCAAGCCAGCCGATAAGCAGCCGGTCGCCGGCCAGCAGGAAGAAGCACGTCTGGAAGGCAGCGCGCATCAAGGCCAAGCCTGAGCCTCGGCAATTGCAGTTTGCGTTCGCTATATAAGAAAGGCCGTCCTTCGGGACGGCCTTTTTGTTTGGGCGACGCGCAGCGCTTGGGCTAACGGGCGAACAGCCTGCCCAGTCGGGCTACCGCTTCTTCCAGATGATCCATCGACGTTGCATACGACAGGCGGATGTAGCGCTGCGCCGTGTGCGGGCCGAAATCCAACCCCGGCACCAGCACCACTCCCGCGTCATGCAGCATGGACTGCGTGAGCGCATCGGCGTCGTTGGCGTGCGGATGGTTCACGCCACGGCAGTCTGCATACACATAGAAGGCGCCATCCGGTTTGACGGGCACCTTAAAGCCCAGGGACTCCAGCGCCGGCACGATGAAATCCCGCCGGCGGCGGAATTCGGCCTTGCGGTCTTCATAGATGGCCAGCGCTTCCGGCTCAAAACACGCCAGTGCCGCATACTGTGCCACCGCCGACGCGCAGATGAACAGGTTCTGCGCGACCTTCTCGAACTCAGGCACCAGTTCGGTGGGCGCGACCAGCCAGCCCAGGCGCCAGCCCGTCATATTGAAATACTTCGAAAAGCTGTTGATCGTGACGACATCGTCGCCGAACGACAGCGCAGAGACCGGAGCGTGGTCATACGACAGGCCCTGGTAGATCTCGTCGACGATGGAGAACCCGCCCCGCGCACGCACTGTTTGCACAATGCGTTGCAGCTCGTCCGGCAGGATCGACGTGCCCGTCGGGTTGGACGGGGACGCCAGCAGTACGCCCTGCGTACGGTCACTCCAGTTGGCGTCGACTTGCTCGGCCGTCAATTGGAAGCGTGCTTCCGGCCCCGATGGCACCAGCTTCGCCGTGCCATTGAAAGCAGCCACGAAGTGACGGTTGCACGGGTAGCTCGGATCGGGCATCAGCACTTCGCCGCCAACTTCCACGAGCACCGCGCAGGCCAAGAGCAGCGCAGCAGATGCCCCGGCCGTGACGATGATGCGCTCCGGCGCAATGTCGAGACCGTAGGTGGACTGGTAGTAACGGGCGATGGCTTCGCGCAACGGGCGAATGCCCAGCGCGCCGGTGTATTGCGTGACGCCACGCCGCATGGCATCGGCGGCCGCGTGCACGACGGGTTCGGCGGCGGTGAAATCCGGCTCGCCGATACCCATGTGGATGATGCTGCGTCCCGCCAGTTCCAGTTCGCGAGCCTGTTTGGCCAGCTCCATCACGTGAAAAGCGCGGATATTGGCCAGCCGGGCGGCTGTCTGCAAGCGGTGGGCGTCCATCTTCAAGCGATGCGAAAGGTCAGGCGAACAACAAACGCCGCGATCAGCGGCGGGCGGCAACCTCAACAGCGCGCACCTGGGCGGCCAGCTTGTCCAGCACGCCGTTGACGTACTTGTAGCCTTCCACGCCGCCAAAGGTCTTGGTCAGTTCAACCGCTTCGTTGATCACGACCTTGTACGGGATGTCCACGCAGTGCACCAGCTCGTACGCGCCAACCAGCAGGGCAGCGCGCTCGACCGGCGACAGCTCGGCGACCGGGCGGTCCAGATACGGCGTGAAGGCCTCGGTCAGCGTGGTTTCTTCGCGGATGGCGCCGTGGAGCAGGGCGTCGAAGTGCGCACGGTCGGCCTTGTTGAAGCCTTGTGCGTCTTGCAGATGCGCTTCGACCACGCCCGGGTCGTTGCGGTTGAGCAGCCATTGATACAGACCCTGCAGTGCGAGTTCGCGTGCACGGCGGCGCGCGCTCTTGGCGGGCGCCTTGGTCTTGGCCTGAGAATTGTCTTGCGTCATGGAAAAGCCTTTGCGCCGGTGGGCGCATATTCGCGGCGCTGATTCGCGCGTTTACTCGTTTTCGTCTTCCTGGCCGT
The DNA here is from genome assembly GCF_051904805.1 of Ralstonia sp. 25C. Lineage (NCBI taxonomy): Bacteria > Pseudomonadati > Pseudomonadota > Betaproteobacteria > Burkholderiales > Burkholderiaceae > Ralstonia > Ralstonia sp. 25C. The sequence continues at coordinate 3,057,715 of NZ_CP196737.1, forward strand.
GATCCTGCAGACCGTCGAGATCGTTCGTCAGGTTGGCCATTTCAACGGCGGCGCGGGCGCAGTCACGACCCTTCTCGCGGGTGCGAGCGTGGGCTTGTGCGTCGGTGTCGGTGGTCAGGATGCCGTTGGCGATGGCGATGTTGAAATCCAGGCCCACGCGCGTGATGCCGGCGCCGGATTCGTTCGACACCAGCTCGAAGTGGTACGTCTCGCCGCGGATCACGGCGCCCAGTGCGATCAGTGCGTCGAACTGGCCCGATTCGGCCATCTTCTGCAGCGCCAGCGGCACTTCCAGCGCGCCCGGCACGGTCACCAGCAGCACGTCTTCGCCGGCCACGCCGAGTTGTTCCAGCTCAGCGACGCACGCTTCGCGCAGTGCTTCGCACACGGGTTCATTGAAGCGCGCCTGGACGATGCCGATGCGCAGGCCTTCGCCGTTCAGATTGGTCGGGTAGAAACCGTGGTCCATGGTGTATTCCGGTTGGAGTTGCCGCACAGGGCAGCGTCAGAAAAGAAGAAATCAGCGGGGCAGCCGAAGCTGCCGTACGAAACCTTAGTGGGTGGTGGCTGAAGCCGTTTCCGGGGCATCGGCCATCGATTGGTAGGCCGTGACCTCCAGATCGTAGCCGGCCATGCTCGGCAGCTTGAGCGGCGAGGCCAGCACACGCATCTTGCCAACACCCACGTCCTTGAGGATTTGCGCGCCGATCCCGTAAAGGCGGAGGTCGGGCTTGGCGCGCGGGCGCTCGTGCGGGGCATCCAGCGCGGTGAACTGCGCGAACAGGCGGTCCGGCGAATCGCCGCAGTTGAGCAGGACCACCACGCCGGCCGGCGCGGCCTGCACGGCGCGCAAGGCGGCGGGCACGCTCCACGAATGCGTGGTGCGCTGGCACTCGAGCAAATCCAGCACCGACAGCGGCTCGTGCACGCGCACCAGCGTCTCGGTGTCCGGCGTCGGCGTGCCTTTGACCAGCGCCAGGTGGGCACGGCTCGCAGCGCGGTCACGGAACGCGACGGCGTGGAACGTGCCGAACTGCGTTTCCATCGTGCGCTCGCCGACACGCTCGACAATGCTCTCGGTGCGGCTGCGGTATTCGATCAAATCCGCAATGGTGCCGATCTTCAGGCCGTGTTTCTGGGCAAACGCCACCAGATCCGGCAAGCGCGCCATGGTGCCGTCGTCTTTCAGGATCTCGCAGATCACGCCGGCGGGCGTCAGGCCGGCCAGTGCGGTCAGGTCGCAACCGGCCTCGGTGTGGCCAGCGCGCATCAGCACGCCGCCCTTCTGGGCACGCAGCGGGAAGATGTGGCCCGGATTCACCAGGTCCGACGGCTTGGCGTTCTTGGCGGCGGCCACCTGGATGGTGCGGGCGCGGTCGGCAGCGGAAATGCCGGTGGTCACGCCTTCGGCCGCCTCGATCGATACGGTGAAGTTGGTGCCGAACTGCGTACCGTTGCGGCTCGCCATCATCGGCAGGTCCAGCTGATCACAGTGTTCTTCGGTGAGCGTCAGGCACACTAGGCCCCGCGCATGCGTGACCATGAAGTTGATGGCTTCCGGCGTCACGAAATCGGCCGCCAGGACCAGGTCGCCTTCGTTCTCACGGTCTTCCTCGTCGACCAGGATGACCATCCGGCCGGCGCGGATTTCGGCAATGATTTCTTCGACTGTGGCGATCGACATGGCGTAGCGGGAGGCGCGTCGCGGGCCAGCCCCGGAATTTGTAACTTCGGTGGCCTGCGACTGCATAAATGGGAAGCCCGCTATTGTACGCGAAGGTGGCCCCCGCGATGTCGCCTAACCCAGGCGCGAACGGGGTTCAAGCGGCGACAGGCCGCGCGAGTGTGGTGTGACTTAGCATGCGCTCGACATAGCGGGCGATCAGGTCGATTTCCAGGTTGACCTGGCTGCCGGCCTTCAGGTGTTTGAGCGTCGTGACCGCCACGGTGTGCGGGATCAAGTTGATCGAGAACTCGCAGCCGTCGGCATCGTCGCGCACGCTGTTGACCGTGAGCGACACGCCGTTGACGACCACCGATCCCTTATAGGCCAGATATTTGCCCAGTTCCGGCGCGGCGCGCACGCGCAGTTCGTGCGATTCCCCCACCGGCGCGAAATGCGTGACGGTGCCCAGGCCGTCCACATGACCCGAGACGAGGTGGCCCCCGATGTGGTCGGCCAAGCGCAGCGCCTTTTCCAGATTCACTTCGCCTGGGCGTTCCAGTCCGACAGTTTTGGACAGCGATTCGCGCGACACATCGACGTCGAAACGGGTATCGGTTTTGGCGACGACCGTCATGCAGGCGCCCTGGATGGCGATGGAATCTCCCAGGGCAACGTCAGCCAGCGGCAATCCGCCGGCATCGATGGACAGGCGGACGCCAGCATCAGCGGCATCGGGGGTTGCGCCCAGCGGCGAGACGGTTTCAATGCGGCCAACTGCGGCGACGATTCCGGTGAACATGAGCAATCAATCCGTTGGGTTGCGGCGCGCCAGGATGCGGAGATCGCCCCCGATGCGCGAGATATCGTGAAAGAAGAATTCTGCCGCGCCTTCCAGCGTCTGCAGCGGCCCCATATTGAACATGCCCTGGCCCGAGCCGAGCACCTTGGGCGCCAGATAGACGAGGATCTCGTCGACCAGCCCTTCGCGCAGCAGCGAGCCATTGAGCTTGAAACCTGCCTCGACGTGTAGCTCGTTGATCTCGCGGCGGCCCAGTTCGCGCAGCACGGCCGCCAAATCGACCTTGCCGGCAGTGTTGGGCAGGAGGATGACTTCGGCGCCGCGCTCGGCCAGGGCGCGCATGCGGCCGGCTTCGGGTTGCGCGGCAAAGATCAGCGTCGGTTCGTGGTGCCCGTCGGCGGTGAGGATGTGCGCGTCGAGCGGCACGTCCAGCGCTGAGTCGATCAGCACGCGGCGCGGCTGGCGCGGCGTGTTGACCGCGCGCACGGTCAGGCGCGGGTTGTCTTCACGTACCGTGCCGATGCCGGTGAGGATGGCGCACGCGCGGGCACGCCAGCGATGGCCGTCGTTGCGCGCCTCGGTTTCGGTAATCCACTGGCTGATGCCGTTGTCCAGCGCGGTGCGGCCATCCAGCGACGCGCCAACCTTGACGCGCACCCAAGGCGTGCCACGCGTCATGCGCGAGACGAAGCCAATGTTCAGCTCGCGCGCCTCACGCTCCAGCAGGCCGCAACGCACGTCGACGCCGGCATCGCGCAGCTTCTGCAGGCCGCGTCCGGAGACAGCGGGGTTGGGGTCTTCCATGGCCGCCACCACGCGCGCGATGCCAGCTTCGACCAGGCGATCCGCGCAGGGCGGGGTGCGCCCGAAGTGGCTGCAGGGCTCCAGCGTCACATAAGCGGTGGCGCCACGCACGTCCTGGCCGCGCGACTGGGCATCCTTGATGGCCTGGACTTCCGCATGGTCCTGACCCGCGGGCTGTGTGTAGCCTTCGCCGATGATGGCGTCGCCTTGCACGATGACGCAGCCCACGCGCGGGTTGGGCGTGGTGGTGAAGAGCCCCTTCTCGGCCAGCGCCAGGGCACGTTGCATCATGGCGTGGTCGAAGTCGGAGAACATGGTGCGAAGCGTGGGGAAGTTAAGGGGTGTCGCCGTCGACCGGACAATTCGTGTCCGTGCTCGGGTCGCAAATGCGGGCGCGGCCTACGTCGTTGATCCGCACCCTGCGCGTATGCCGGCCGCTGGTGATGGTCAGCGTACCAGACAGAAAGGCACCGTTGCCTCTGCGTGAGTATCCCACAGGTGCAAACGAAAACGTGTCGTCAGGGAACTTGGACGTGATCTGTACGGTGGGGGGGATGGAAGGGGACGCCGACAACAGGGTTTCTTGCGCCGGCTTCGATGTTCTGTCCGGAGAGCTCGCGGGCGGCGACGTGACCACTTCCCAACCCCTAGACCAGTCTGCGGCCGCGCCTTGTGGACGTAGATGCGCCTGAACGTGCTGATACTGGGCGGTGGCCCGGGCAAGGGATACCGCGCTCGCAAACTGTTCAGCAAGCAAGATCACCGTCGCGCGCTGCCAGCGGTCGACGATCGAGGGCACCGCTATCACGGCCAATATGCCGACGATGGTCATCACGACGGCCAGTTCAAGGAGCGTCACGCCCATCTGCTGGATACGCCGTGTCGAGCGGGTCATGGCCAGCATGCTGGGTCAGGTGGCAGACGCTCACCGGTGCTGCGCAGGGTGAGCGTGCCGCACGCATCGGATTGGACGGGGGGAACACGGACCGCCTGTATCTCAATGCACTGCCTGGGTCGACGGACAGAGTCAATGCCGGTGCAATCTGGCGAGACGTTGATCGAGTAGCCATCGACCCGCAGCGTCGGGCCTGGGGAGTCGTCCGGGGGCAGATACGTGCCCGTACGTGCGTGTCGCAGTTCCAACTGGGCGAGGGTTGCCACCAGGGCCGCACCGGCCGCTGCGCGACGGGAACGGTCTCGATACGCCGGCCAGCCGGACATGGCCATAAACGCCAGCGCAGACGCCACGGCAACGACCACCATCAGTTCCAGCAGGGTGTATGCGTGTATGCGCCGCATCAGCGTGCCCCGGTTTCGGTCATCTCGCGCCAGCTCAGCCTGCCGAGTCGGCGCGTGTAGGTGCGGGTTTCCATCCGGCGGATACGGTCTCCATCGACCTGCCACAGGCTCGTGTGTGTGGTTTGCGTGGGGGGCTCACCGGTTGGCGGCTGAGTGGGTGATTCAGCCTGGGTGGTGATGAGTGGCGGCCCGGCAAGGATTTGCCCGGTGCGCCCGCTTTTTTCTGTGGGCAGACCAGTGCTTGGGTTCAGCAGATAGGCGCGCTGACGGTCGTCTGCATCGCGTGTGGTCAGCAGCAAGGTGTGCGTGTCGGCGGTGGATAGATCTTCGGGTACTTGGCCCACAGGCAGATCGATGCGCCAGCCAGCCGCACCACTGCTGCCATCCGCGCTGATCTGTACGGCGTCAGCGTCGGCGGTGGCGCTGCGGCCGGCGAGGTGTTCGCGTCCAAGATTGCGCGCGGAAGCAGCGGTATCCAAGACGCCGTACACGGTGGCGTGCTTGTCGCCATCGACAGCGGTGAAGACTAATAACGAGCCGGCAGCACTAGCTGCCAACAAGAGGGGGGAAATAATGCGCTGCGTTGCACCTTCGCTCGACTTGGCCGTAAAAAACGGTGTGCGCCGCTGTTCGTCGTTGGTGCCCAGTGCATTGGGCCAGGGCGATGCGCCGCTCAGATTGAAGCGCCAGATTTGGCCTTGCGTGTCCGCCGCGTATGCATAGGTGGCAAGCCCTTGCGCGTTCAGCGCGATAGCCGTCGCACCCAATCCACCGCGGCTACCGGCCGCCGGCACTGTGATGGCATGCGCTGTGTTCTTGGACCATGCGGACGTGCCGGGCTGGTTCAGTGCCAGCAGCAACAGGCGGCTTTCGGCTTGCGCGTCACCCTCGCCATTGCCGCTGATGGCGAACCAATGCGATTGCGTGCCGTCGGCCAGCGGCACAATCGGAATGGGGCCGTCGATCCGGCCCACGGTTGGGTCGTCGGTGTCGTCATAGGCCAGCAGAGGAGGAGCGCTGGCGGACTCGGGGTCCGTGACGTCCACCAGGAACAAGCCACGCCCCATGGAGCCGTTGCCGCATGCGAGCACCGAACGCCACTGCGCACCTGTCGATGCATCGGCGACAAATGGCCGGCTGCAAACCGCTGACGGTACGGGCCGATTTGGCGATGCATTACGCGCTGCTGTTGGCAGGACGGCGTCCGACATGACCGCAAAGCATTCGATGCCGGTAAGGGCATCAAAGCCGTGCAGCAGCCCATCGTTCGCGCCGACGTAGACCATCCATGCTCGCCGCGCATGATCTTTGCGGAACGCTGTATGGCTCGCGTCCAAGACAAAGCCCGGCGGCCCGAGTAACAGAGCGTGAGCGCCGCGCATGGAACCCAGGATCGATGTGCGTGACCTCAGGTGCGCGCCCGCATGTTCATCCCTGCGAATACCGCGCAGGTAGTCGATGCGCACGGCGCCGAGTTGGTCGTCGGCATTGAGTTCTGCTTGCTGGGCGGCCGATAGCGCTTCCCATTGCAGTGCCGCTGGTTTGCGCGCTCCGGCGCCATCGCGGTTGAACGTCCAGAGTTGGCGTGTGTTGGGCGCTGCGCTATTGCTATCCAACAGGCGGCTCGCTTCCCACAGGTCGGACGGCGCTGGTGCATCTAGCGTGCCGAGCGTGGGGCGGAACTGCATCGCGCGCAGCCGGCCACTCCACGCATCGTCGCCGTGCGCGATGACGAGATGGGTTGGCAACTGGCCTGCCGCCGGGTCGGCGATCGCCCCTGGGGTGAAGCCGAGCAACGCGGCAGCCAGCCACGCGCCGATGTGTTGCGCTTTCATGGCGCAACCGCCCGCACACGGTAGACAGATTGCAACATCACATTGACGTCCTCGTCGTTGCCGAAGCCGATGGCGGTAATACGGAAGAGTGGGGGCGTACGTTCTGTGCCGGCATGTGTCCAGAGTCCGGGCTGGGTGTCGGGAATGGGCTCGATGACATAGCGGGCGCGGTGTGCAGGTTTGTCGCGCGTGTCTGCGGTGGTGAATGTGTCCAGTTCGACGGCTTTGGCCTTGCTGTTGTTGTTCTGATCGGGCTCAAAGTGGGCGAGGTCTTGCACGGTTTGACCTGAATTTGGCCAGCACAGGCCACGTGTGGTTGCATCGGTCCCGCAACGGCCGGGGGCAAAGCCGGCGAGCGTGATCGGGTCTAGTGCTGCGATGCGTGCGGCGGGCGGTGGCGCTCCGCAAGCCTGGCTGGTGGGGGTCTTCGTGGCGAGCGCCAACTCGCATTCCGCAGCCGCCAACGCTGCTTCGGCTTCGCGCATGGCAAGGGCGTGATCCGCATAGAGCGTGGCGCGTCGGCGCTGATCACGCGCGATATGCAGGGCCGCCACCATCAACAGGCTGATGATGATGAGCGCGCTGATGACGGCAACAATCGAGAATCCGCGCGCATGAGTGAGCGGGTTCGAGTTCAGCATGCGTCCACCTCACAGTACAGCGGGTTATGCACGGTGAGTGTGGCGTTGAAGAGTCTGCGGTTGCGCCGTGGGTCTGTCGGGGTGAAGTAAAGATCTTGGTCGGTCGCCTGCGCGGACAACCCCGGGAAGAGGGTGATTCTGTTGGACTCGGGTGGCCTGATAGCGACGTTGTCGCCGCGAACGACCACAGCCACGTGCACTTGCTGCACGTGGCGCCAATCTGCGTCTTGCATGCCGCCTGCTGATAGGGCTACACCTGGGCGCGTTGCAATGGTGTAGAGCAGTTGCAGGGTGTCGATGCCGCGCACCATGCCGGAGCCTGCAATGGGCTCCTTGGGGGCGCCGGTGAACTCGCGGGTAAGGGAGCGACACATCAATTGCAGCTCTCCGTTGCTCCGGGAGGCATACAACATCATGTATCCCAAGCGTGGGTCGCTTGCGCCGTCAATGCGCTCGGGTATGCCGCGGCCACTGCAATCGCGTGTGGCACCGTCTTCGTTTTTTCCATCGGGCTGTGTGTTGCGCCCTGCAAAGCGAACCAGTAGGGCGTCGCTGCCCCGCTCTCCGTTGGAATTACAGCCAAACTCGGACAGCATGTGTGGGCTGCCGCAATTGTCTTTACCCTCCAGCGACAGCGCATCGTTCGCACCGGGCCAACGGCGCACGAGCGAGGTAGCAGGCGTGTCCGCAATCCACCCCGCCTGCTGTACTGCGGTGCGAATCAACTCCAGCGCTTGCATGCCGCGATCCTCCATGAGCGCTTCGTCGGCCAGACGCAGATAGCGTTGCCGTGCAATCAAGGTCAGCTGCAGCGCGATGCCCAGCACCATCAGTGCGATGACCATACCGACCAGCAGCTCCACCAGCGATACGCCACGCGCAGGCCGGATAAGCGGGTACGTCATGTCAAAGCGGCGCGGGTTGTACCAGCGGGGGACGAGCTTTTGCGCTCAGTTGGCGCGAGGCATAGCTGGCGGCCTCGATGGAGTCGAACGCGTGAAACATCGCAGCCGCGCCCAGCGAAAGCAGCGCCAGAGCAATGAGCGATTCAATCAGGATGGCGCCGCGTTGGCGGGCGGGGCGAGGGCGGACGGACATGGAGCGGCTGACGCGTGGCGGAGCCGCTCAAGTTAGTGCGGATTGGGGCGGGTAACTGTCACATGTGGTCAATGCCCGCGCTTTGACCACTGAGCAACCTATTTGCGCACGCTTGGCGCGGAAATCTCGTCAAGGACATCCCGAAACTCGGCGACATCCTCAAAGCTGCGGTACACCGATGCAAAGCGGATATACCCGATCTTGTCCAGCCGCTTGAGCTCCCGCATCACCAACTCGCCGACACGGTCGCTGCCGATTTCCTTCTCTCCGTGGCTGAGGAGTTTTTCTTCGATGCGCGCGATGGCCTCGTCGATGGCCTCGGCGGACACGGGGCGCTTGCGCAGCGCCAGGCGCATGGAATCCTTCACCTTGTTGCGGTCGTAATCGACGCGGCTGCCGTTCTTTTTGACGACAGCGGGGAAGAACAACTCGATGCGTTCGTAGGTCGTGAAGCGGCGGTCGCAGGCTTCGCACTTGCGGCGCCGGCGTACGGTGTCGGCGTCTTCCGACATGCGGGTTTCAATCACCTGGGTGGCCGCGTGGCCGCAAAAAGGGCATTTCATGCCGGTCTCCTCGGAAACCCTAGAACGCACAGCGCTAAAAAGAACAACGCCGCGATAGCCGGGCAGGCCTATCGCGGCAGGGTACTACGTGGCCTTAGGCGTGTACGCCTTCGACCCTGGTCGACAGCTTAGCCGTAGACCGGGAACTGCTTGGTCAGCTCGGACACCTTGGCGCGCACGGCAGCGATGTTCGCTTCGTCGTGCGGGTTGTCCAGCACGTCGGCGATCAGGTGTGCGACCTTCACAGCTTCGGCTTCCTTGAAACCGCGCGTGGTCATGGCCGGCGAGCCCAGGCGCACACCCGAGGTCACGAACGGCTTTTCCGGGTCATTCGGAATCGCGTTCTTGTTGACGGTGATGTGCGCATCGCCCAGCACCTTCTCGGCTTCCTTACCGGTGATGTTCTTGGCACGCAGGTCCACCAGCATCACGTGGCTCTCGGTGCGGCCTGACACGATGCGCAGGCCACGGGCCATCAGCGTTTCGGCCATGGCGGCGGCGTTCTTCACCACTTGCTGCTGGTAAGCCTTGAACTCCGGCGACAGCGCTTCCTTGAACGCCACCGCCTTGCCGGCGATCACGTGCATCAGCGGGCCGCCCTGGATACCGGGGAAGATCGCCGAGTTGATGGCCTTCTCGTGCTCGGCCTTCATCAGGATCACGCCGCCGCGCGGGCCGCGCAGGCTCTTGTGGGTGGTTGTGGTGACGAAGTCAGCGTGCGGGACCGGGTTCGGGTACACACCTGCGGCGATCAGGCCAGCGTAGTGGGCCATGTCCACCATGAAGTACGCGCCGATCGACTTGGCGATCTTGCCGATGCGCTCGAAATCGATGCGCAGGGCAAAGGCGGATGCGCCAGCGATGATCAGCTTCGGCTTCTTCTCTTGCGCCAGGGCTTCCAGCGCGTCGTAGTCGATGTCTTCCTGGGCGTTCAGGCCGTAGCTGACCACGTTGAACCACTTGCCGCTCATGTTGAGCGCCATGCCGTGCGTCAGGTGGCCGCCTTCGGCCAGGCTCATGCCCATGATCGTGTCGCCCGGCTTGAGCATGGCGAAGAACACACCCTGGTTGGCTTGCGAGCCCGAGTTCGGCTGCACGTTGGCGGCTTCAGCGCCAAACAGTTGCTTCACGCGGTCGATGGCGAGCTGTTCCACCACGTCCACGTATTCGCAACCGCCGTAGTAACGCTTGCCGGGGTAGCCCTCGGCGTACTTGTTGGTCAGTTGCGAACCCTGGGCGGCCATCACGGCCGGCGAGGTGTAGTTCTCGGAGGCAATCAGCTCGATGTGGTCTTCCTGACGCTGATTTTCCTTCTGGATGGCGGCAAAGACTTCGGGGTCGATCTGGTCGATCGTATAGCGGCTGCGTTCGAACATGGCGAGTGTCTGGTCTGAAATGAAACGGAATTGGCGGTGGTCGGGCGAGGCGGGGGAAACGCGCGCGGCTTGGACACCGTTCTGTCGAGACAGAGCAGTGGGGACCCAAGTCACCCTGCTTCCCATTCGCTGCCCAGGCGAGCGGCAGGCGTCGTTGTGCATGACGCCAGAAACCTTGCGCTTCCTCGTGGTCGCTGCCCACATATCGAGGCTGCCGGGAGCAGCCTCAGGATTCGCCAGTCGCGCAAGGTGGAATGGTTGCCCGCGAGTGTACGACAGGCCCATGACCGCCGCAAGGCACCGGGCGCGTCGCAGCGCACATTGCGGCGCAACAGCCTCCAACGCTTCAGGTAAACTCAGACCTTCGTTTTTTTCAGGCTCGGAGACACTCCCATGATCGTATTCGTGACCGGCGCCACGGCCGGCTTTGGCGCGGCCATTGCGCGGCGTTTCGTAGGAGAAGGCCACCGCGTGATCGCGGCCGGCCGCCGTCAGGACCGTCTCGATACGCTCAAGGCCGAACTGGGCGATGCGCTGCTGCCGATCGTGCTGGACGTGCTCGACGCCGATGCCGTTGCCGCGCTGCCGGGCTCGCTGCCCGAGGGCTGGCGCGAAGTCGATGTGCTGGTCAACAACGCCGGCTTGGCGCTGGGCTTGGAACCCGCCCAGCGCGCCGACCTGACGGATTGGGACCGCATGATCGGTACCAACTGCTCGGGCCTGGTCCACATGACGCGTGCGCTGCTTCCTGGCATGGTCGAGCGCAACCGCGGTCACGTTATCAACATTGGCTCCATCGCCGGGACGTATCCGTACCCGGGTGGCAACGTGTATGGCGCCACCAAGGCATTCGTACGCCAGTTCTCGCTGAACCTGCGGGCGGACCTGACGGGCACCCGCGTTCGTGTATCGAACGTCGAGCCGGGCCTGTGCTCGGGCACTGAGTTTTCCAATGTCCGCTTCAAGGGCGACGATGCCCGTGTGGAGAAGGTGTACGAAGGCACGGAAGCGCTGACAGCAGACGACATCGCCGAGGCCGTCTACTGGATGGCGGCGCTGCCGGCGCACTTCAATGTCAACGCGATGGAGTTGATGCCCGTTTGCCAGTCGTTTTCGGCCACCAGCGTGACGCGAGGCATGGCCTGAGCGCCAACGCAAGCCCTCGGCCAGCCGGTGGATGGCTGGCCGTCACATGCGCCTTGGTAAAATTGCCCAATGTCTTCTTTTGATTGGAACCTGCGCGTGTATTGGGAAGATACCGACGCAGGCGGCGTGGTGTTCTACGCCAACTACCTGAAATTCTTCGAGCGCGCCCGCACCGAGTGGCTCCGCGCGCTAGGGGTCGACCAGCAGGCGCTGGCTGACACGACAGGGGCCATCTTTGTCGTGCGCAACACCGCTGTGGACTATCGCGCACCCGCCCGCCTGGACGATCTGTTGCAGATCCGTTCGCGTATGGAACGCGTCGGCCCGGCATCGGTCCAATTCGCCCAGGAAAGCTGGCGCGGCGATATCTTGCTCGCCACCGGCACGATTCGTGTCGGATGTGTCAACCGGCTCACATTCCGTCCGACCCCGATTCCCGCTCCCGTACTCGCAACCATCAAAGCTGCCGCATGAATCCCGTCGAGGTCACTCAAGATCTGTCGATCGTCTCGCTGGTGCTGCACGCCAGTGTCCTGGTCCAATTTGTTATGGGCCTGCTGCTGGTGATGTCGCTGTTCTCCTGGACGTACATCTTCCGCAAAGCCTTTGCGCTGCGTGCCGCGCGCAGCCAGACCGAATCGTTCGAGCGCGATTTCTGGGCCGGCGGCGACCTGCAGGCGCTGTATCAGAGTGCCGCCAATAACCGCCACACCACGGGGGCGCTGGAGCGCATTTTTGAAGCCGGTATGCGCGAATACCTCAAGACGCGTGAGCAGCAGCGTGGTGCCATTTCAGACCCGAGCGCCATTCTGGATGCGGCCCGGCGCGCCATGCGTGCCGCGTATCAGCGCGAGATGGATTCGCTTGAATCGCATCTGCCGTTCCTGGCGTCGGTCGGTTCGGTAAGCCCGTACATCGGCCTGTTCGGCACGGTGTGGGGGATCATGAACGCCTTCCGCGGCCTGTCGAACGTGCAGCAGGCCACGCTGTCGGCGGTGGCGCCCGGTATTGCCGAAGCGCTGGTCGCCACGGCCATCGGCCTCTTTGCGGCCATTCCGGCGGTGATTGCCTACAACCGCTACGCCACCGAGATCGATCGTCTGGCCAACCGCTTCGAGAGCTTCATGGAAGAGTTCTCGAACATCCTGCAGCGCCAGACGCGCTAAGGAGCCGAGCGTATGGCGACCATCCAGCGAACGCGCCGCGCCCGACGGGCCAAGGCTGACATCAACGTCGTGCCGTACATCGACGTGATGCTGGTGCTGCTGGTCATCTTCATGGTGGCCGCACCCGTGGTGAACCCCGGCGTGGTCAACCTGCCGTCGGTGGCCAATGCCACGCCGCAGCAGACCCAGCCGCCTATTGTGGTGACGATCAAGAGCGACGGCACGATCCTTGCTCGCGTCAAAACAGGTTCAGGGGCGACCGAGCAAAAGCTTGCCAATAACAACGAGTTGCGCGCTTTTGTGAAGCAGCGTACCGACGAAAACCCCGATCAGCCTGTCGTGATTGCCGCCGACAAGGCGGTCCAATACGACCGCGTGCTGACCGTGATGAGCGTGCTCAAGGGCGACGGCGTCAAGCGCGTCGGCCTGATGGTGAAATCGTGATGGGCACGCGGATGAACCGAGGCGAGGCAAGTTGAGCGTCATGGCCACGACGGCGTTGCACTCCAAGCTGCATCGGTATGAGCCTGTGCGCGAGCGCGGCACGCTGCGCGCGTTCGGGTTGGCGGTGCTCACGCATCTGCTGCTGATCGCCTTCCTGTATTTCGGCGTGCAATGGCAGAGCAGCACACCGCGCGGCGAAGAGGCGGAGCTGTGGGATGAAGCTGCCGTCCAGCAGGCCGTGCAGTCGGCGCCGCCGCCGGAGGTGAAGCCGGAACCGGTCATCAAGGCGCCCCCCGCCAAGGTGGAAGACGAGGCCGACATCGCGCTGGAGCAGCAGAAGCGCAAACGCGAACAAGAGGCCGCCGCAGCCCGCGAGGCCGAGTTGGCGCGCCGCGCCGCCGCTGAGCGCGCGGAAGCCAAGCGCCAGGCGCAGTTGAAGGAACAACAGGCCCGTCAGGCTGATCTGCAGCGCAAGGCGCTGGCTGAGCAGCAGGCCAAGGACAAGGCTGCGGCCGAGGCGCAGGCGCGCAAGAACGCGCAACTGCAAGCCCAGGCAGAAGCCAAGGCGAAGGCGGAAGCCGAGGCCAAGCAGAAGGAGCAGAAGGCGAAGGCTGCGGCAGAGGCTAAGTTGAAAGCCGAGGCCGAACGCAAGGCGGCGGAAACCAAGGCCAATGCGCAGCGCAACGCCAACCTGGCGCATCTGCAAGCGCTGGCGGGTGGCTCGCCGGCTGGCGGTGGCAAGGTGGCGGGCTCCGGCGGCGGCGTTGGTACGGGCCAGGGCACTGGCGGCACGGCAGCGGCAGGTTATGCCGAGCGCGTGCGCGCCAAGGTCAAGCCGAATATCGTGTTCGACCCGTCAGCCGTCAGCGGCAACCCAACGGCGGTGGTGGCGGTGCAGATGGCGCCAGACGGGTCCATCCTGTCCAAGCGCCTGACCAAGTCCAGTGGCAACGACGCGTATGACGAAGCCGTGCTGCGAGCTGTTGACCGCTCCGACCCGTTACCCAATCCTCCCGAGGGCATGCGCAGTGTCACGTTGACGTTCAAGCCCAAGGACAGGCAATAAGCTTCCAGATTCGAATACGGATGATGAATATGATGCGCAAGATGTGGATTCAGATCTTCCGACGAGCCGCGCAGGCGCTTTTGCTCACCGCGGCGAGTGTTGGCGTTGCCCACGCCCAGCTCAACGTGGAAATTTCGGGCGTTGGCGCCAGCCAGTACCCGATTGCGATTGCCAACTTCCAGGGCGAAGCGGGTATCCCGCAGAACATCTCCGCGATCGTGCGTGCGGACTTGGTGCGTAGTGGGCGCTTCTCCAACGTGGATGTCGCCGGCGCCGTGGTGCCAGACAGTCCTGCGCCGGACCTGGGTGCCTGGAAGACCCGTGGCGCCGCCGCCTTCGTGGGTGGCACCGTCACCCGTAACGGCGACCGCTACGAAATCCGCTTCCGCCTGTATGACACGGCCAAGGGCGAAAGCTTGGGCGGTCTTTCGCTCACGCGGGGCCCGGGCCAACTGCGGTTGGCGGGTCACGAGATTGCCGACTACATCTACCAGAAGCTGATTGGTGAGCGCGGTGTGTTTGCGACGCGCCTGTCGTACGTGTCGAAGGTGGGCCGCCGCTACCAGCTGCAGATTTCCGATTCGGATGGTGCGAATCCGCAAATCGCGCTGACGAGCAACGAGCCGATCATCTCGCCGTCCTGGTCGCCGGATGGCACCAAGGTCGCCTATGTGTCGTTCGAGCTCAAGAAGCCGGTGGTGTACGTGCATGACCTGGTGGCCGGTCGCCGCACCGTGATCTCGAATCAGAAGGGCAACAACTCGGCGCCGTCGTGGTCGCCCGATGGCCGCCGCGTGGCCGTGGCGCTCTCGCGTGACGGCAATACGCAGGTCTACGTGGTCAACGCTGATGGCTCGGGTCTGCGTCGGCTGACTCGCAGCAGCGCAATCGACACGGAACCGTCGTTCTCGCCCGATGGCCGCTCGGTCTACTTCACCAGTGATCGTGGCGGTGCGCCGCAGATCTATCGCATGTCGGCCGACGGTGAAGAGGCGGGCGGTGCGCAGCGTGTGACCTTCAAGGGCAGCTACAACACCAGCCCGCGCGTGTCGCCGGACGGCAAGCTGCTGGCGTACATCTCGCGCGTGGGCGGGGCGTTCCGCTTGTATACGCAAGATTTGACGAACGGCGATGTGAACGCGCTCACGGATACGTCCTACGATGAGTCCCCCAGCTTTGCCGCCAACGGCAAGTTCATCCTGTATTCCACGCGCGTGGGTGGCAAGACGGTGCTGGCCGCGGTGTCGACCGATGGCCGCACGCGTCAGATTCTTTCCCTCCAAGCCGGCGAGGTTCGCGAGCCGGCGTGGGGTCCTTTCACGCAATAACGCGGCCGTTCCTTTAGGAGAAATCGGACATGTCGAAGCCTCAAACCATGATCAAACTCGCAGCCATTGCCGCGCTGCTGGCCTTGGGCGCTTGCAGCTCGGGCGTGAAGCTCGATGACACCGCCAAGAACGGTACGGGCGGTGCCGCCGGCACGGGCGCTGATGCTCGCCAAGTCACCCCGGTGGATGTGGGCCGTGACGAACTGACCGACCCGAACAGCCCGCTGGCCAAGCGCAGCATCTACTTCGATTTCGACAGCTACTCGGTCAAGTCGGAGTACCAAGGCCTGCTGGGCCAGCACTCGCGCTATCTGCAGTCGCACAACCAGCGCAAGGTGCTGATCCAGGGCAATACCGATGAGCGCGGCACCAGCGAGTACAACCTCGCACTGGGCCAGAAGCGTGCCGAGGCCGTGCGCCGCGCGCTGTCGTCGATGGGCGTGCCTGACAGCCAGATGGAAGCCGTGAGCCTGGGCAAGGAAAAGCCGCAGGCTACCGGCCATGACGAAGAGTCGTGGGCGCAGAACCGCCGCGCCGACATCGTGTATTGATCGGCCGTTTGAAGTCGCATACGCCGGCCGTGTTGTCGTGGCCGGCGTTCTTACGTTGGAATCCCATGAATACGATGATGAAACAGCGCGCCGAAGGGGCCACGCTCGGGGCCCTGCGCCGGGCCATCCTGACGATGACGCTTGTCGCGGGTGGAGCTTTGACCCTGGCCGCGCCGGCGGCAGCGGGGGTGTTTGACGACGATGAGGCGCGCCGCGCCATCATCGATATGCGCGACAAGTTCAACAACTTCCAATCCAGCGCAGCGCAGCGCATCGACCAGAACAGCAAGAACCTGATCGACGCGCAAAACCAGATCGAGACGCTCAAGTCTGAAGTGGCGCGCCTGCGTGGGCAGAATGAAGTGCTGCAGAACGCGGTCGACACGCTGGCCAAGCAGCAGAAGGACTACTATGCCGACCTGGATGCGCGCCTGAAGAAGTTCGAGCCGCAGCAAGCCACGGTGGAAGGCCGCGAAGGCCCGGTCCAGCCCGGCGAGAAGGACGAATACGACGCTGCGCTGAAGACTTTCCAGACGGGCAATTTCAAGGGCGCGGGCAACCAGTTTTCGGCGTTCGTGAAGAAGTATCCGCAGAGCCCGTACTTGCCGTTGGCGCAATTCTGGCTGGGCAATGCCTTGTACGCGCAGCGCGACTACAAGGGGTCCAGCTATGTGCTGGAGAACATGGCACGCACGAACCCGCAGCATCCCAAGGCGGCGGACGCGCTGCTGCAGGTGGCCACCAACCAGGGCGAATCCGGCCAGAAGGCAGCTGCGCGCAAGACGCTGGAAGCCGTGGTTGCGCAGTACCCCAACTCTGAGCAGGCCAAGACCGCACAAAGCCGGCTGAAGACGATGCATTGATCGACGCGTCATCCTCTGCCGCACCAGGCGCCCGCCGTGATTGCACCGGCGGGCGTTTTTCATGGTGCGGCCGGAATGGTCGTCATGCTCTGCGTGCGGCGCTACCGGGGTGACGGCGCGCTAAAATGCGGCCTTCCCTGATTGGCTTCCCAAGGCTCCGCCCATGAAAAAACGCGCCATCGTCCTGCTCTCCGGCGGGCTGGACTCCGCCACCGTGCTCGCCATGGCCAATGCCGATGGCTTTGAGACCTACGCGCTGTCGATGCGCTACGGCCAGCGCCATTCGTCCGAGCTGGAAGCGGCCAAGAAGGTGGCCGCATCGCTGGGCGCGGTTCGCCATGAAATCGTTGACCTGGATTTGCGCAAGTTCGGCGGCTCTGCGCTCACCGACGACACGCTCGACGTGCCGACCGACGGCGCGCAATCGGGCATCCCCATCACCTACGTGCCGGCGCGCAACACGATCATGTTGTCGCTGGCGCTCGGCTGGGCCGAGGCCGTGGGCGCGCGCGATCTGTTCTTCGGTGCCAATGCGGTGGACTACTCCGGCTACCCGGACTGCCGCCCCGAATACGTTGCCGCCTACGAGACGCTCGCTAACCTGGCCACCAAGGCCGGCGTGGAGGGCGACCGCATTCGCGTGAACGCACCCATCATCGCCATGACCAAGGCCGAGATCATCCAGGCCGGCGTGCGCCTGGGCGTGGACTACGGCCTGACCGTGTCGTGCTACCAGGCTGACGATGAAGGCCGCGCCTGCGGCGTGTGCGATTCGTGCCGCATCCGCAAGGCGGGCTTTGAGGCCGCTGGTGTACCCGACCCGACCCGATACGTTTGACGCGCCATGCCAGAGATTGACCTCAACGCGTTGTCGCATACGGTTTTGTGGGCCACGTTCGCGCTCACGTTCGTGTTTGGCGCGATTCTGCAGCGTACGCACTTCTGCACGATGGGCGCGGTGTCCGACGCCATCAACATCGGCGACTGGAACCGCCTGCGCATGTGGGCGCTCGCCATCGGCGTGGCCATGATCGGCACGGGCGTGCTGAGTTGGCTGGGCCTGATTGATACGAGCAAGACGATCTACACGGCGAGCAAGCTGCTGTGGCTGTCGTCGCTGGTGGGCGGCCTGCTGTTCGGCTTCGGCATGGTGCTGGGCTCGGGCTGCGGCAGCAAGACGCTGGTGCGCATTGGTGGCGGTAACCTCAAATCTGTGGTGGTGTTCGTGTTCCTTGGGCTGGCGGCGTACATGACGCTCAAGGGCGTGTTTGGCGTGGTGCGTGTGGCGACGGTCGATAGCGTCGCCGTGATATTGCCGACCTCGCAGGATTTGCCCAGCGTGCTGGGCCATGCGTTGTCGGTGGATGTGCGCACGCTGCGTCTGGTGCTGGCGTTGGTGATTGGCGGGGCGCTGTCGTTGTGGGCGCTACTGGGGCGCGATTTCCGCACGGGCGACAATCTGCTGGGCGGCATCGGCGTCGGGCTCATCATCGTGGGCATGTGGTACGTGTCGGGCCACCTCGGCTACGTGCAGGAAGATCCGAATACGCTGCAAGAAGCGTTTGTCGCGACCAACAGCGGCCGCATGGAAGCGCTGAGCTTTGTGGCCCCGGTGTCGTACACGCTCGAATGGCTGATGTTCTTCAGCGATACGTCGAAGGTGCTGACGGTCGGCATCGTAAGCGTGCTGGGCGTGATTGCCGGTTCGGCCGTGGTGGCGCTGGCCACGCGCACGTTCCGCTGGGAAGGCTTTGCCAATGCCGAAGACACCGGCAACCACATCGTCGGCGGCATGCTGATGGGCGTGGGTGGCGTGACGGCGCTGGGTTGCACGATCGGGCAGGGACTGTCTGGCGTGTCAACGCTGGCGATCGGCTCGTTCATCGCGCTGACAGGCATCCTGATCGGCGCGGTGCTGGCGTTCCGTTATCAGATGTGGCGGATGGAACGCTTGGTTTGATTCGGCAAGCGTTGACAGGGGCGTAAGAATCTCCCTATAATCGCGGTCTTTCGGGTCTTTAGCTCAGTCGGTAGAGCAGTAGACTTTTAATCTATTGGTCGCGGGTTCGAATCCCGCAGGACCCACCAAAATTCAGAGGGCTCGACAGCAATGTCGGGCCCTTTGTCTTTTGTGTCGCGTACATGCGGCGCTATCCTGCGCGTGTCACTCTCCGGTCTACGCCCATGTCCCTGCGCCTCTACCTCGCCGGCCCCGATGTCTTCCGTCCGCAACCTGCGACGCATGGCGAAGCGCTCAAGGCGTTGTGCGCCGCATTCGACTTCATCGGCCTATACCCGCTAGACAACGCGATCGCCCCGCAGGCAGACGGCCCATCAACCGCTGCCGAGATCTACCGCCAAAACATCGCGCTGATCGACT
Source organism: Ralstonia sp. 25C (assembly GCF_051904805.1). Lineage (NCBI taxonomy): Bacteria > Pseudomonadati > Pseudomonadota > Betaproteobacteria > Burkholderiales > Burkholderiaceae > Ralstonia > Ralstonia sp. 25C. Next base: position 3,076,740 of record NZ_CP196737.1, read on the forward strand.
CGGCTGACGCGGTGATGGCCAACGTGGCTGATTTCCGTGGCCACGAACCCGACTCTGGCACGTGCTTTGAAATTGGCTATGCCATCGCGCGTGGCAAGGACGTGTGGTGCTACCACGTGCCCGCCGTGCCGCTCATCGCCCAAGTGCCGAACGCCAATGGCAACGATGCCGACGGCTGGGCCGTGGAGGACTTTGGCCTGCCGCGCAATCTCATGATCGCCTGCAGCAGCCGGCTGGTCGTGGGTGATGCACGCGCGTGTCTGGAGCGCATGCGCGCGCACTACGCCCGCGCATAGTCGCGCGGTCAATATGCGTATGCGGATTGCTTCCTTCAGGGTGGCCAGGCGCCTCCGTATAGTGCCTGCACCGTCTAACACCCCCGGCAAAAGGCACGTGCATGAAGCTCGACGATCTGCATCAACTTCCCGACCTCACCCCTCTGCTGGCTGAACTGGCTGCCACGGCGGCGCAGCGTGATCAACAGGGTGGCCACGCCGCGCATGAGAAGGCAGCGATTGCGCGCGCGGGCTTGTTGCCGCTGGTGATTCCGCCGCAGTACGGCGGCGCTGGAGCGAGCTGGGCGGATGCGTTTGCCGCTGTGCGCAGCATTGCGGCGGTGGATAGCTCGCTGGGACATCTGCTGGCGTTTCAGTATCTGCAAACCGCCACGGTCTATCTGTATGCCTCCGATGCGCAGCGTGAGCGCTTTTTACGCCCTACCGCTGAACTTGGGTGGTGGTGGGGCAACGCCGTCAATCCGCTTGACCACCGCCTGCGCGCGCAGCGCTCGGGCAGCGGCTGGGTGCTCGATGGCGAGAAGGGGTTCTGTTCGGGCACGCTCGGCTCCAACATGATGGTCGTGTCGGCGCATGACGAGACGACCGGTAAGCCCGTGATCGCCGTGGTGCCGACCGCGCGCTACGGCATCACCGTGCGGGATGACTGGCACCCGATCGGGCAGCGTCAGACCGACAGCGCCAGCGTGCAGTTCCGCCACGTGCAGGTGGCGGAAGACGAAGTGCTGGCTGGCCCCGAGACCGTCTTCGCGCCATATCAGACCCTGCGCTCGTGCCTCGCGCAGAACGTGCTGGTCAATCTCTACACGGGCATCGCCGCTGGCGCGTTGGACGAAGCGCGCAAGCACACGCTGCAATCGTCGCGGCCATGGTTCACTTCCGGCGTGGAGCGCGTGGCGGACGACCCCTACCAGATCCACCGCTTCGGCGAAATGCGCGTGCAATGGCTCGCCGCCGAGGCGCTCGCCGATCGCGCCATCCAACGCCTGGACCGCGCCTGGCGCAAAGGCCCGGCGCTCACCGCCGATGAACGCGCCGAGGTATCGCTCGCCACCGCTGAGGCGAAAGTCGTAGCACATCGTGCCGCGCTCTTCATCGGGCAGGAACTGTTCGAGGCCACTGGGGCCCGCTCCACCAAGGCGGCACTCGCGCTGGACCGCTTCTGGCGCAACGCACGCACGCATACGCTGCACGATCCGATCGACTACAAACTGCGCGCCATCGGCCGCTACGCGCTGGAAGGCCTGCTGCCCGACGCCACTGTCTACAGCTGAGCGCGTATCGATCTGCGGTTTCCTTCGTTGGCGTAGGTTATGCGCGAGCGGTGTAATGTGAAATTCATTCGCTACCCGTCTGCTACCGCGCGCTTGCATCATGTCCGACGCCGTTACCGTTGCGCCTGAGGCGCCTGCTGTTCACACCGCTCGCTTTCACATCCGCCGCTTGCCCGGGGCGCCATTGGGCGCCGAGGTGCTTGGCCTGGGCGATGCCGCCGGGCTTTCCGACGACGACATCGCGGCGATCCGCCAGGCGTGGCTTGCGCACGACGGGTTGCTCGTTTTTCGCGACGTTGACTTCACGCCAGCGGCGCAGGTCGCTTTCAGTCGCCGGTTCGGCCCGCAGCAGGTGCATGTGCTGAACCAGTTCCATCTGGCGGGGCATCCGGAAATCCTCGTCGTCTCCAACGTGGTCGAAAACGGTCAGCCGATCGGCTTGGGTGATGCAGGCCGCGACTGGCATTCGGACCTGTCGTACAAGCCGCTGCCGAGTCTCGGTTCGATGTTGCTGGCGCGGGAGTTGCCGCAAGAGGGCGGCGACACGCTGTTCGCCAACATGGTCCGCGCCTATGAGACCCTGCCGGCGGAGCTCAAGCGCGTGATCGAGGGCCGCCGCGCGGTGCATTCGTACGTGTACCGCTACGAGCGGTTGCGCGCGCTATCGACGTGGCGGCCGCCGCTCACGCAGGCGCAGCGCGATGCAGTGCCGCCGGTCAACCACCCGGTCGTCCGCACGCATCCGGAGACGGCCAAGCGCGCGCTCTTCGTCAACGAGGGCTTCACCTCGCACATCGTCGGTTTGCCGGAAGACGAGAGCACCGCCGTGCTCGAGCAGCTCTTCGCTCACAGCGTCCGCCCGGACAACGTCTACACGCACCGTTGGCGTGCCGGCGACATGCTGTTCTGGGACAACCGGTCCACCATCCATTTCGCGCCCGGGTGCCCGGATCAATATCGGCGCACGCTGCATCGCACTACCATCGAGGGCGATGTGCCTGTTTGAGGGCTAAAGCCCCGCCTCGCGCAGTCGCGCATCAACGCTCGCCAGCGTCAGCGCCTGCGCAAACAGCCGCGTGAGAGACTGGCTCGCATACTGCGGCACCTCATTGGCGCTGGCCCAGCGGTATGCGTCCATCTCGGGGATCAGCCGGCCGGTGTGGTAGCTGTTGAACATCGACGTGCACGCCAACGTGTCCAGTGCCACGTCAGCGCGGCGCAGGCGCGTGGCGAACAGGTGCAGTGCCTTGTCGCGCCGATAGGGGAAGCGCCCCAGTTCGATCAACGTGTGGCCGTCGAGCACGAGGCCGGTTTCCTCGCGCGTTTCGCGCAAGGCGGTGTCGCGGCACGATTCGCCGGGTTCGGCAGCGCCTTTGGGGATGTCCCAGTGGCGTGTTTCGGTGGCGTGTGCGAGCAGCACTTCGGCGTCTTCATTGAGCAGCACCAGGCCGCAAGACAGGGCGATCACCATGTGGGGTTCAGCCTCCTCGCTGCGTGATGCGCGCGCTCAGCAGTTGATGTTCGCTGCTGAACAGCCGGCGGTAGGCTAGCAGCACCGCCGCCACCGTCCCCAGCCCGGAAGACGCCGCCAGCAAGAACATGATGACGATCTGGTAGCGCACGGCTTCCAGCGGCGATTGTCCGGCCAGCACCTGGCCCGTCATCATGCCCGGCAGGCTGACCACGCCTACGACTGACATCTGGTTGATGATCGGCGTCATGCCGGCGCGCACCGCGGCGCGGGCGGCATTGCGCGCCGCCTCCCACCGTGTACCGCCGAGTGCCAACACGGTTTCCACCTGATCGCGCGTGGCAATCAGCTCGCCCGTCATGCGCTCCAACGCCAAGCCCACGCCGGTGAGCGTGTTGCCGAGAATCATCCCCATGATCGGAATGGCGAACTGCGGCTCGTACCACGGCTGCGCGTGCAGCACGACTGTCAGCCCGATCGCCCCGATGAGCCACGTGCTGCCGAATACCGACAACGTGCCGTCGAGGCGTAGCCCCGCATAACCACGCGCGCCACGGCTGGCGGTGGCATGCCCGGCAATCAGCGTCATGACGGCCACGACGGCCAGCACTACTGCCCAATGCGCGTGGGCAAACACCCATTCGAGTACAAAGCCGATCGCCAGCAACTGCACCACGGTGCGCACGCCGGCCCACGCCAGGCGCCGCTCCAGCCCCAACCCGAGCGCCACCGACAGCGCGCCGTTCACGAGGATCAGCGCCGCCGCAATGCCAACCTGCCAGGCGGAGAGCGTGAGGGCCTGCCCGTTCATCGGCTGGCCTCCGTTTGAAGTCGGCCGGCTTCCACACGCCAATGCTGCTGGCCGATGCGTGCACCCTGCGCGGGATCGTGTGTAATCCATACCCACGCGTGTCGCTCGGGGGCCTGCGCAAACCAGTGCTGCAACAGGGCTTCGATGGCGCGCGCGGAGGTAGGGTCCAGTGCGGCGGTCGGCTCATCGAGCAGCAAGATCGTCGGCTCCGTCTGCAACGTGCGGACGAGTGCCGCGATCTGCGCTTCGCCGCCAGACAGGTCAGCGGCCGATTTGTCGAGGAATGTCGCACTGCGGTCGGCGCCGGCCAGCAGCGCAAGGGCCGTATCGCGGTTGAATGCAGTGTTGTGCCGTCGGGCACGCAGTTGGTACGGCAAGCGCAGGTTGTCTTCCACCGTGCCCGGCAGCAGCGCGGGGCGCTGGCGCACATACGCTACCTGACAGCGGTATGCGGGGACGGCGCGTGGCGTTATCCGTTCGCCCCGCCATGTCACATGACCGCCATCGAGCGGATCCAGCAGCGCCAGCGCGCGCAGCAGCACGCTCTTGCCCGCACCGGAAGGGCCGGTCAGCGCAATGCGATCGCCGGGGCGAACCGCAAGCGTGGCCGGGTGCAACAACGTAGCACCCGAGCGAGCGTCGCGGCGGAGGAGGTCGGTGGCAACCAGCATGGCGTGGGAAAGTGTGTTGCGTACGATACGGCATCAATACAGCCCGTCTATGCATTATGCATATGAGTTTGCGGGCCTCGGCTCCATCGAATTCCCGATGTTGTTCTGGCGTGCAAACGCTGCGCCCCGCATGGCAACGCGATCTCCATGCCACCCTGAGTGATCCCTAGTTCGAACGGATCAGCGCGAAAACGTTGTCACGCAGCGCGTGTCGGAGGAATCCGACAGCCCGTTCAGCGCCGGGCGGGTCGCCATTTGCGCATACCGGGCTTAGCATCAAAACATCATTACAAGAGCGATGGAGGACGCCATGGAGACCAGCCAAGTTCAGGTAGCCCACCCATGGTGGCAGCCTGGCGTTTTCGCATCAGCGCCGGCAATTTTCCTCTGGGTCTGCGCGGAGTTGCCGCCCGACATGCTTGGCGCCATCTTCCATGCGGGCACGTCCCCCGACTCACTGATGCACGTGGGCGACGCCTTGTTTGTAATCGGCTGGACGGCCAGCGGCGCGCTGCTGTGGCATGGTCGCCGCCACGTACGACATGACGCCGATACATCGGCGCAGCCCGCCCGCTTCGATACCGCCTCGGTTGCAGAATCTACACCGCCCGCGCATGGGTTCTCCGCTTGGCGCCAGAGCATGGCTCGTCGCTGGGAGCGCGTGCGGCACCCCATTCCGCTGCACTGAGGTGCGCGTGTGAAACACAAAAGGCCGGATTGCTCCGGCCTTTCTTCGTTGGGCGCGCTCAGGACGTGCTGCCTGGGATGATCTCGTTCGCGTCGGTTTGGGAAGGCGCGGTAGACGGATGAGGCACCTGATCGCTCTGGCTTTCCTGCCATTTCTGATAGCCCCACCATGCCGCGCCCGCTACCAGCCCAACCTTGCCGAGCCGGCGCGTGATGCGCCCGATGAAGGTGCGGCGCAGCCCAGCATATGCCAGCGAAAGTGCGGTACCGACCAGCGGATATTCCCGGGCGATGCCCAGTGTGCGCATCAGGCTGTTCGGCCGCGCCAGCGGGCGGATCAGGCTCGGCAGCAGCGCGCCCAGCCCGCCCAGGCTGAACGTGCGGCTGGCCGCGCGATGGACATCACTGCGGGCCTGCGCGTAGTCGTAACGCTCCAGCGCGGCGCGGGTGAGCAGCAGCTCCTTGCGCACGGACAGCGGCAAGCGCGCCTCGCTGCCGCGGCGAGACGGCCGCACGTGATGGCGTGCGTTGTGCCCAGATTCATGAGCCGAGGCTGCGTCGGTCGACGGGTTGTGTTGGGTCGGATCGGTCATCGGCGCAGGATCTCACGGTCTTTGTCGAGTTCGGCCAGCGTGGCCTCGAACAGCGGCGGCCCGCTGCGCAGCGACGCACGGACCTTCCACAAGCACGCTACCGCGCCCAGTGCATAGAGCGCAGCCATGATGGCCAGCGACTGCCAGCGGTAGGTATCCCAGCAGAGGATCACCACCAGCGCGGTCAGCGTCATGATGGCCAGGCCGATCAGGCTGACCGCCAGCATGCCGAGGAAGGCGGCACCGAGCAGACGCTCTTTTTCTTCGGCCAGCTCAACGCTTGCCAGCTCAAGCCGCGTTTGCAGCATCGAGACGACTGTGCCGGCCAGTGTCTTCAGGGAGGCGAACAGCTTTGGGCTGGTGTCATCAGACATGTTGGTTCCGGGGGGATGGGACGAGGCGAGGGCGGCACCGCCGTTGCAGCACGCACTGTGCCCGGGCGGTGCCGCCAGAATGCGACTGGCCGATGGCGCGATCCACATAGGGCGCGCCATCGGCCAGAAAGGGTGCGGCAGGTTACTTGCGGTTGAGCAGCAGGCCGATCAGCAGACCCACGCCGGCTGCCACGCCCACGGCTTGCCACGGGTGATCGTGGACGTAGTCGTCGGTGGCACGCGCGGCGGCCTTGCTCTTGGTGACCACGGCGTCTTGCAGGTCTTGCGCCTTCTCCTTGGCTTGGCGCAGCAGGCCCATGCCACGCTCGCGCAGCTCGGCGGCCTTTTCGCCGCTGGTGGACGCAGCTTGCTTGAGCAGGGCTTCAGCGTCGGACAGAACAGTCTTCACGTCGGTCATCAGTTTCTCCTTATTGACGGGGTCGGCCAGGTTGGGGGATGTGTTCGTCATGGTCGGGCACCTTGGTACTTGGGATGGGGAAATTCGATCGTCAATCTATCGACGCGCTTATTCGCTAGCATATGTGTGGGCCTTGTGAAACTTCAAGCGCCCGTGTGGCGCATGCTGCGATGGATCAAAGCCTTGGCCATTGTCCGGCAACGTGCGCATGCCTTCCACCGTTTCGTCAGCAAATGCCGCGCCAAATGACAAAAAGTGATGTTGTTGTGAATTTATAGTCGTTTTGGTTGGATGGCAATCTGGCTATAGTGGTTCCCAATCAGTGTATGGAGGACACGATGTCTCTACGTTTGGGCGATATCGCCCCGGATTTCGAGCAGGATTCCAGCGAAGGCCGCATCAAGTTTCACGAGTGGCTGGGCAACAGCTGGGGCGTGCTGTTTTCGCACCCGGCAGACTACACGCCGGTTTGCACCACTGAACTGGGCTTGACGGCCAAGCTCAAGGACGAATTTGCCAAGCGCAATGTGAAGGTGATCGCGCTGTCGGTGGATTCGGTTGATTCGCACAAGGGCTGGATCAACGACATCAACGAGACGCAGAACACCAGCGTCAATTTCCCGATCATTGCTGACCCGGATCGCAAGGTTTCGCAGCTGTACGACATGATTCACCCGAATGCGAGCGAAACCTTTACCGTGCGTTCGCTGTTCGTGATTGACCCGAACAAGAAGGTGCGGCTGATCATCACGTATCCGGCATCGACGGGGCGCAACTTCAATGAAGTGCTGCGCGTGATCGACTCGCTGCAGTTGACCGAGTACCACAGCGTGGCGACGCCCGGTAACTGGCAGGACGGCGATGACGTTGTCATCGTGCCGTCGCTCAAGGATGAAGAGGTCATCAAGCAGAAATTCCCGAAGGGCTACAAAGCGTTGCGTCCGTATCTGCGCCTGACGCCGCAGCCCAATAAGTAACCGGCTCCTTGGTAGTGTGATTGTCGCCCGGCCCTGGTGCCGGGCGTTTTTTGCGTTCGTGCAAACGATAACGCGCGGCGCAAAAACAAAACCGGCCAACCCTTTGCGGGTCTGGCCGGTTTGTCTCTTGTGAAGACGGTTCAGTGCGTGGTCAGATCGCCCAGCCGCCTACATAGAACGCAACCAGCGCCACGGCAATCGCAACGGTGCCAACGTTCAGCTTGCGCCATTCGCCAGCGACCAGACGGCCGATCACCAGCGTGGCGAAGCCGAGCATGATGCCGGTGACAATGTTGCAGGTCAGTACGATGAACACGGCGCAGACCAGGCCGGACAGCGCATCGACCATATCGTCCATGTGCAGCTTGCTCACACTGGAGAGCATCAACAGGCCGACGTACATCAGCGCGGGTGCAGTTGCGTAGGACGGCACCAGGCCCGCCAGCGGCGAGAAGAACATCACCGCCAGAAACAGCACACCGACGACGACTGCGGTCAGGCCGGTCTTGCCGCCAGCCGCCACGCCCACGGTCGACTCAATGTAAGCCGCTGCCGGGGCGCCGCCGAAGCATGCCGAGAAGATCGAGCTGATTGAATCGGCCGTCAGTGCGCGGCCACCGTTGATGATGTGGCCCTTGTCGTTGAGCAGCCCCGCTTGGCCCGCCACGGCGCGGATGGTGCCGGTGGCGTCGAACACGGCGGTCATCACCAGCGCCAGCACGGCCGGTAGGACGGCAGCGGAGAGGGCGCCGCGAATGTCCATCGCGCCGATCAACGAAGCATGGCCCGCGGTGGCCAGCGACGGCAGCGCAAAAATGCCGGTGAATTTGACCTGCGGATCAAAGATCAGGCCCAGGGCCGAGATGGCGACGATGACGATCAGGATGCCGCCCGGCACGCGGCGGCGCTCCATGCCGAAGATGGCTGCCAGCCCCAGCACCGACATCATCACCGGGAAGGCGGTGACGTGACCCAGCGCCACTGGCAGGCCCGCCCCGGCGTTCTTGACGACGAGTCCGACGTCGTTCGATGCGATCAGCAGCAGGAACAGGCCAATGCCGATGCCCGTGCCGTGCGCCACGCCCGACGGGAGGTTGCGCAAAATCCAAGAGCGCACGCCGGTGGCCGAGATGGCGGTGAAGACCACGCCCATCAGGAACACCGCGCCCAGGGCCACTTCCGGCGAGAGCTTTTGCCCGAGCACCAAGCCGAATGCCATGAACGCCGTCAGCGAAATCGCGCAGCCGATGGCGATGGGCAGCTTGGCCCATAGACCCATCAATAGCGAGCCGAAGGCGGTCGTCAGGCACACCGCAACGAACACGGCGCTGGTGTCGAACCCCGCCTTGCCCAACATACCGGGCACGACGAACACGGCATACACCATCGCCATGAAGGTGGTGATGCCCGCTACCACCTCACGGCGTTGCGTGCTGCCACGCGCGGAAATCTGGAAATAGCGATCGATGGCGCGTGCGTCGGCAAAGCCGGCGGCGCCAAGATCCGTCGTTCGACGGAATGGACTGTTCAGCCATGGTGGTTTGTCTCCTGGCAGGGCTCCGCGCTGGCCGATCGGTGTGGTCCGAACGGCCGGTAGCGTGAGGGGCACTGTTCTGGTTTTGCTATCGGTGCGGGTGCCCGCATGCGCGCGCGGGCATTCTCCAGACCGTTGTCTCGCGATTGGTTTTTTCGCAGCGCTGCAGCCTGCGTGTGGGCGGCGCGCGTTTTATCGGTGTGAGGGATGTTGGAGCGAAGCATAGACGGGCACCCGCGGCCGATTCATGCGGCAGGGCGTATCCCGGTCATTTGCAAACTTGTATAACGCGAGGGGAAGAGAACCACGGTGCTCAGGATGGGCAAACGATGCGACGAGCGGCGCACGGGTGTGCATCCGTTCGCCCCAAAACAAAACACCGCGCGAGTGATTGCGCGGCGTTTGTATTGGAGCGTGCTGCCGATTATTCCGCCAGCGCCGCGCGTGCAAACGCGATGGCTTGCTTCACTTGTTCCGGCGCGGTCCCGCCAATGTGGTTACGCGAGGCGACCGAGCCTTCCAGCGTCAGCACGGCGTGCACGTCGTCGCCAATCAGCGTTGCCTTGTCACCCAGACCGCTGATGTCACGCAGTTGCGCAACCGACAGATCCGCCAGATCGCAGCGCAGATCGTCGCAGGCACGCACAGCGTGGGCCACGGCTTCGTGCGCGTCGCGGAAGGGCAGGCCGCGCTTGACCAGGTAGTCGGCCAGATCGGTAGCAGTGGCGTAACCCTGCAGCGCGGCGGCGCGCATGGCGTCGGCCTTGACGGTGATGCCGGTCGCCATGTCGGCAAAGATGCGCAGCGTATCGACCACGGTATCCACGGTGTCGAACAGCGGTTCCTTGTCTTCCTGGTTGTCCTTGTTGTACGCGAGCGGCTGACCCTTCATCAGCGTGAGCAGGGCGATCAGGTGGCCGTTGACGCGGCCGGTCTTGCCGCGCGCCAGTTCGGGCACGTCGGGGTTCTTCTTCTGCGGCATGATCGAGCTGCCGGTGCAGAAGCGGTCCGCAATGTCGATGAAGCCGACGCGCGGGCTCATCCACAGCACCAGCTCTTCCGAGAAGCGCGAGATGTGCGTCATGACGAGCGCGGCCGCGGCGCAGAATTCGATGGCGAAGTCGCGGTCGGACACGGCATCCAGCGAGTTGCGGCACACGCCGTCAAAGCCCAGTTGCTGCGCGACGAATTCGCGGTCGATCGGGTAGCTCGTGCCGGCCAGCGCGGCGGCGCCCAGCGGCAGGCGATTGACGCGCTTGCGGCAATCGAGCATGCGCTCGGTGTCGCGCGTGAACATCTCCACGTAGGCCAGCAGGTGGTGGCCGAACACCACCGGTTGCGCGACCTGCAGGTGCGTGAAGCCCGGGACGATGGTGTTGGTGTGCTGCTCGGCCAGGTCCAGCAGCGCGCCGCGCAGGGCCTTGAGCAGACCGACGATGTTGTCGATCTCGCTGCGCAGCCACAGGCGGATGTCGGTCGCAACTTGGTCGTTGCGCGAGCGGCCGGTGTGCAGGCGCTTGCCGGCGTCGCCCGCCATGGCGGTCAGGCGCGCTTCGATGTTCAGGTGCACATCTTCTAGGTCCAGCTTCCACTCGAACGTGCCGGCTTCGATCTCCTGGCGGATCTGCGCCATGCCTTTCTCAATCGCGGCGCGATCGGCTTCGGCGATGATGCCCTGCTTGGCGAGCATGGCCGCATGCGCGAGCGAGCCCTGGATATCGAACAGCGCAAGGCGCTTGTCGAAGAACACCGACGCGGTATAGCGCTTGACGAGATCGGACACCGGCTCGTTAAAGCGGGCGGACCACGCTTCGGCCTTCTTGGCGAGTTGGGAGGTCATGGCGGACAGCTGGAGGAAGGCGGCCAAACAGGGGCGTCGGCCGCAAATTCAGGAAACCGCGATTATATCGCTAGGCCCCTTGGGCCTACAGGGTGCTGTCGATCAGCGCGCCCTTGAAGACCACCGGCCCGGTCGGCCCGTCTGGATTGGGCGAGCCGCCGCGCGGTTCCACGCTGATGGCGAGAGCGGGCACTTGCCGCAGCGGCTGAGCGACCGTCAGCCGGACCGCACGCTGGTGCCCGATCAGGCCAAGTGACTGGGGCTTCCCATTCGGAAACAGTGCCCAGAGTTGCAGCGCTTGCTCGGTGGTGAGCGGCGTCGCATCCAGCCGCTTGAGCGATAGCGTGCCGGTGCGCGCATCCCAGGTGACGAGGACAGCAGCCTGCGCCTGCGCGTCCTGCAGCACGGCCACGGCGTTGGCGATGGGCGCATCGCGCAACTGCTCCGACAGCCGCAGGTTCAGCCCAACCGCCACCGCCGCGACAATCGCCGCGACTGCCGTGGCACCGCGCCAGAAGCCGGTACCTTGCCAAAGCTTTTGCCAGAGGGCTTTTGGCGAGGGTGCGGGTTCGCGCCAGCCGAGTTGTACTTCGACGCGGCAGAGGATTTCCGGCAACGGCGCCGTGGCGGGCTGCAAGGCGGGCAGGTCGGCCAGGTAACGCTGCCAGCGCTCAACCGTCGCGCGGACGTCGTCATGGCGGCGGATCCACTGCTCGAACCGGCGGCGGGCGCCCGCGCGCAGCGTGCCGACCGCGTATTCGGCGGCCAGCTTATCGACGAGATCGGGGTAGCGGCGTAGGTCCATCACGGCGCTCCCAGGCATTCACGCAGGCGGTCGAGCCCGCGCCGCATCCAGGATTTGACGGTGCCCAACGGCAGCGAAAGCGCTTGTGTCAGCTCGCTGTGCGACAGGTCACGCAGATAGGCGAGCGAGATGACTTCGCGCTGCTTCGGGTCCAGGCGCTTGAGGCATTCGGCCAGCGCGCGTGCCTGCTGGCCGGCGAGCGCAAGGTCGGCCGGCCCGGGGGCGTGGTCGGCCAGCACCTCGGCGTGCGTCTCGTCCAGTGGCACCGATTCCTGCACGCGTTCAGCATGCTGCCGGCGCAGGCAATCGAGTGCACGGTTACGCACGATGGTGGTCATCCACGTCATGGGGGCGGCCAGATGCGGGCGGTAATCGCCGGCGTGGCGCCAGATGTTGACGAAGCTTTCTTGCAAGACGTCCTCGGCCCAATCCTTCCTGACCAAGATACGCAGCGCGAGACCAAACAGTTTCGGCGCGCAGCGTGTGTAGAGCGTGCGCAGGGCGTCGCGCTCGCCCAGGCCGATGCGTTGCAGCAGCGCGGCCAGCGCTTCAGCGTCGGTGCTTTGCGGGCGGCCTGCCGCCGTCGACGGCGGATCGGCGTCTTGCGCGGCGTGGTTTTCGGCGGTGCGCTGGAAGGTGAGCACAGGGCGATTTGTGGAGGGGTGTGCCCAAAGTGTAGGAAGAAACCGGGGCCGTTGTGGGAATTCACGTGGGCGGCGCCGCGGTTTGCATCCAATCGAACGCGCCCTTCGTATAAGCGGTCAGGCGCTGGACAAACGCCGGCGATCCGCACGATGTGGGATCACGCGGGTCGTGCTTCTTCCCCACATGCAAGGAGACCGACGATGGATACGAGCAAAGAGATGGCGCTGTTCGATGGAGACAACCCGCACATCGACGCACGCCGCCGCGTGCTGTTACGCGCGCCGGGGCTGATGGCGCTGGGCTCGCTGGCGGCGGTGTCGCTGGGGCAGTCGATGCCGGCCTGGGCACAGACCCAATCGGGCAGTGTGAAAGACGACATCAACATCCTGAACGTGGCGCTCGGGCTGGAGTACCAGGCCATCGCCGCGTATCAGGTGGGCGCCGAAAGCGGCCTGCTGCAAAAGCCCGTGCTGGCGACGGCGGTGAAGTTTCAGGGCCACCACAAGGCGCATGCGTCGGTGCTGGCGGGCACGGTGTCCAAGCTGGGCGGCACGCCGGTCATGGAAAAGAAGGTGGCGGAATACAACTTCCCGGTCAGCCAGTTGAAAACGCAGGCCGACGTGCTGCGCTTTGCGGCCGGGCTGGAGAAGGGCGCGACCTCCGCCTACCTGGGTGTGATGCCGAATTTCTACACACGCGATCTGACCAAGGCCGCCGCCAGCATCCTGGGCGACGAGGCAATGCACTGGGCCGTGCTGCTCTCGGTGCTGGGTGAGGACCCCGTCCCAGTCGCCTTTATCGGCTAGCGGTTTGTCGCGCCGCCACGCTGGAAGCGCGCTACGGCGCGGCGGTTTTTTTGTGCGCGTCAAACGCCTCGACGATGCAATCGAGCAAGGCGCGCACGCGGGCAGTCTTGTGCAGGTCGGCATGGGTGACGAGCCAGACGTCCTGCAGGCTGCGGCGGTTGGGCAGCACGCGCACCAGTTGCGGATACGCCTCGGCCCTGCGGCAGACCAGCTCTGTCATCCCCATCCCTGCAGCCACGGCTTCAATCAACGCTGTGGCCGAGTTGCTCTGCAGGACCACACGCCCACGCGTGATTGGCTCCCCGCAGAGGTCGTCCCACATCCACGGCACTTCGTTGCGCGGGTAGAGCACGAGGTCATGCCCTGCAAAGGCGGTACCTTCTTCCGGCTCGCCGCGTGCGGCAACGTAGCTGCGGCTTGCATAGACACCGGTTTCCATTTGCCCGATGCGCCGCGCAATGAGGTCAGGCGAATCCGGGCGTAGCGTGCGCACGGCGACGTCGGCCTCGCGCTTGGTCAGGTTGGCGATGCTCTTGGACGCCATGCAGATGACGTCGATGCCCGGATGCTGCTGACGCAACCGTGCGATGGCTGGCAGCACGAACGTGGCGGCCATGGTGTCGGTCGTGGCCACGCGGATGGTGCCGGCCAGTTGTTCGTCGATGCCGGCCACGCGGCGCTCGATCGTGTGTGCCGCTTGCTCCATCGTTTCGGCGGGGCCGATCAACGCTTCCCCGGCGGGCGTGAGCACCAGCGTCGTCGACGTCCGCAGGAACAGCTTGGCCGACAGCTCGTCCTCCAACCCGGCAAGGCGGCGGCCGACCGTGGCCTGATCCACGCCCAGGCGCTGTGCCGCCCCGCGCAGCGTGCCGGTGCGTGCCACGGCGAGGAAGAAGCGCGCGTTGTCCCAGTTCACGGTTGGCTCCGAATGTTCGTCGTTGCGTGATGCATTTTTGCTGTTGTGCGATGCAAAAACGCTGCTTTTTTGCATGTATTCCCCAGCCTACACTTGGCTGCATGACATTGCCAAGCGATTCCCCCATGCCTACCTGCAACGCCATTTCTGTATCACCGCCGGCGGCGGACCTCAGCCGCTGGCGCCGCAACGCTACGCTGGGCATCCTCACGTCGGGCGTGTTCATGGCGGTGCTCGATACCACCGTGGTCAACGTGGCACTCATCGCCATGCGCGACAGCCTGCACAGCAGCGTTGCCGAGCTTGCGTGGATCGTCGACGCCTACACCCTGGCGTTTGCTGCCTTCATCCTCACGGGCGGCTTGCTGAGTGACCGCATTGGCGCGCGCACCGTCTTCATGGCGGGGATGGCTGTGTTCATCGTGGCGTCGGCCGGCTGTGGGCTGGCGCCGTCGGTAGCGACGCTCATTGCCGCGCGCATCCTGCAAGGCGTGGGCGCGGCGATGTTCCTGCCGAGTTCGCTGTCACTGATCCGCAGCACATTTGAAGACCCGCGCGAGCGGGCCTGGGCCATTGGCCTGTGGGGCGCCATCGTGGCCACGGCCGCCGCCGTAGGCCCGGCGCTGGGCGGCATCCTGGTCGACACGTACGGCTGGCGCAGTGCGTTCCTCATCAACGTGCCGCTCGGCGTGGTGGGCATGCTGGGGACGTGGGTGATCGTGCGCCACGCTCAACCGGCGCGTGCCCGACCGTTCGATTGGGCGGGGCAGGTGACCAGTGCGGTGATGCTCGCGGCGCTGTGCTTTGCGGCGATTGAATGGCCGGTGCGCGGTGGGCAATCCCCGTGGGTGTGGGGCGCCGCGCTGTTGATGGTGGCGGCCGGCGCGCTGTTTGTCATGGCTGAGCGTCGCGCGCCTGCTCCGCTGGTGCCGCTGGCATGGTTTGCGCATCGCACGCTGGGCGCCGTCAATGGCATGGGTTTCCTGCTGAACTTCGGCTATTACGGCGCGCTGTTCATGCTGAGCCTGCACTTGCAGAACGCGGAGCACCTGACTGCGCGCCAGACCGGGCTCGTCATGCTGCCGATGGCAGTCAGCCTGTCTGCGGGCAACATCTCTGCAGGCAAACTGATGGGGCGGTTCTCTGCGCACAGCATGATGCTGAGCGGCTTGCTGATCGCTGCATTGGGTTTGATGGCGACGTCGGCTGCGCTAAGTGGGCACGCGCCGCTGTGGCTCGCCAGCGTGACGATGGTGGCGTACGGCGGCGGCACCGCGCTGGCGATTGCGCCGATGACGTCGACCATCCTGTCTGCCGCACCGGGCGAACTGGCCGGCACGGCATCGGGCCTGCTCAACGCCGCGCGGCAGACCGGCAGCCTGCTGGGCGTGGCAGCGGCAGGCGCCGTTGTGACGGTGGTGCCCGACGTGGCGCACGCCGCGCCCACCGTGTTCGGCCTGATGACGCTGTCCTACGCAGGTGCGATGGCGATGGCCTGGATCAGCCGTCGGCCGGCCGCCACCGCGCTGGCGGCTTGATCAACCGCTTCAACCGCTATTGCGAAGACCCGCCGCAATCCCGTTGATCGACAGGTGGATACCGCGCCGGACACGTGCATCATCGCTGCCGGCGTTGCCCGAGCGGAAGCGCTTGAGCAGTTCCACCTGCAAGTGGTTCAGCGGGTCGAGATACGGGAAGCGGTTCTTGATCGAACGCGCCAGCAGTGGGTTGTCCGCCAGCCGTTCAGCGTGGCCGGTGATGGCCGCCAGCATCTGCTCGGTCAACGTGAATTCCGCCGAAATGCGCGAGAACACTGCGTTGCGCAGCTTGCGGTCGTCGCACAACTGCGCGTAGCGCGAGGCCACGTTCAGGTCGGCCTTGGACAGCACCATGTCCATGTTCGACAGCAGGTTCGCAAAGAACGGCCATTGCTTGTACATGCGCTTGAGCGTGGCCAGGCGTGCGGTGCGGGCCTTGGCGTTGCCGGCGTCGTCGAGCCATCGCTGCACGGCGCTGCCAAAGCCGAACCAGCCCGGCAGCAGCAGACGGCACTGCCCCCACGAGAAGCCCCACGGAATCGCGCGCAGGTCTTCGATCTTGCGGTGCTTCTTGTCCATCAGCTTGCGCGAGGCCGGGCGTGAGCCGAGGTTCAGGTCGGCAATCTCGGTGATCGGCGTGGTGGCGAAGAAATAGTCCTTGAAGCCCGGGGTTTCGTAGACGAGGTTGCGGTACGCAGCAAAGGCGTTATCCGACAGCGCCTGCATCGCGGCTTCGAACTCTTCCAGGCCCTTCGGGCGGTTGCGCGTGGGCAGCAGCGTGGCTTCCAACGTGGCCGCAACGATGGTCTCCAGGTTGCGCCGGCCGATTTCGGGGTTGGCGAACTTGCTGGAGATGATTTCGCCCTGCTCGGTCAGGCGAATTTGCCCGTTCACCGTGCCCGGCGGCTGCGACAGGATGGCTTGGTAAGTCGGACCACCGCCACGGCCCACCGTGCCGCCGCGGCCGTGGAACAGGCGCAGGCGCACGCCCTTGCGCTCGAACAGCTCCACCAGCGCCAGCTCGGCCTTGTACAGCTCCCAGTTGGAGGTGAGGAAGCCGCCATCCTTGTTGGAATCCGAATAGCCGAGCATGACTTCCTGCTCGTTGCCTTGCGCCGCCAGCACGGCATCAAAGCCGGGCAGGGCGAGCAGGTCGCCCATGATCTGCGAGGCGTTGCGCAAGTCTTCGATGGTCTCGAACAGCGGGATCACCATCACGTCGAGCCCCACGCCAGCGCCATTGGCGTTCGCGCGGAACATGCCGGCTTCCTTCTGCAGCAGCATCACTTCCAGCAGGTCGGACAGCGTCTCGGTGTGCGAGATGATGTAGTTGCGCACGATGCGGTTGCCGTAGCGGGCACGCACCTCGCGCGCGGCGCGGAAGATGTCGATCTCTTGCGTGGTCTGCTCGCTGTATGTATGGAACGGCAGCGTCAGCAGACGCGGCTGTTGCAGCTCGCGCAGCAGCAGCGTGCGCTTGTCCGCTTCGGACAGCGCCGCGTAGGCACCTTCCACACCTGCCACCTTCAGCAATTCGGCGACGGTCGCTTCATGCACGTCCGATACCTGCCGCAAGTCGATGGACGAGAGGTGGAAGCCGAACACATCGATCGCCCGCGCCAGCGATGCCAGGCGTGCATCCGCCAGTGCCTCGCCGTGGTGTGCCGCCAGCGAATCGGTGACGATCTGGATGTCGGCGCGCAGCTCTTCCGCGCTCGTATAAGCCGGAGCCGGACCGACGGCATGGCGGCCGGCGTCTTCACCGGTCAGTTCGCGGCACGTCGCAGCCAGGCGCGCATACACGCCGATCAGCGCGCGCCGGTATGGCTCATCCGAACGATGCTCCGAATGGTCGGGCGACTGCTCCGCCAAGGCCAGCAATTCGGCGCTCACATCCACTTGCGAGGTCGACATCGACAGTTCGGCGCCCAGCGCGTGGATCTCGTCGAGATACCACGCGAGGATCACGCTGGCCTGCTTGCGGGCGGCGTAGCGCAGCGTTTCTGCCGTGACGAAGGGGTTGCCATCGCGGTCACCGCCGATCCACGAGCCCATCTGGAAGAAGGGCGCCAACGGCGTGGGCTCGCCACGTGCGCCACGGCGTGGGAATACGGCAGCGACGTCCTCTTCCAGCTCGCGGTACAGCGCGGGAATCTCGCGCAGGAACGTCGTCTGGTAGTACGACAGCGCGTTCTCGATCTCGTCGGCCACCATCAACCGCGTGGTGCGCAGCATGCGCGTCTGCCACAGCTTGGTGACGTGCGCGCGCAGCAGCGTCGTGTTGCGTTCGCGCTCGCGGGTGGTCAGTGGCGTGTCACGCTCGGCGAGCAGGCGGGCGATTTCACGCTGCGCATCGAGAATGCTCTTGCGCTGCACCTCGGTCGGGTGGGCCGTGAGCACGGGCACGATCAGCGCGGCATCGAAGAAGCGGCGTAGCGCTTCACCCGAGACACCCTCGTCAGCCACCGACAGCAGCGCGCGCATCATGCTGCCCGGCTGCGGCGGCGAGCCGGCCAGCGCATGCACGCGACGGCGGCGGTTGTGGTGCTGGTCTTCGGCAATGTTGGCCAGATGCGAGAAGTAGCTGAACGCGCGCACCACGGAGTTGGTCTGCTCACGCGACAGGGCTTTCAGCAGGCGGTCGAGTTCCTGCTCGGCTTGGCGGTCGCCGTCGCGGCGAAAACGCACTGCGGTCTGGCGGATGGTCTCGACCGTTTCGAAGGCGGCGCCGCCTTCCTGTTCACGCAGCACGTCGCCCAGCAGGCGGCCCAGAAAGCGGATGTCCTCCTTCAGCGGCTGGTCTTTGGCGGCTGCGCTGCCGGATGAGCGGCGCGAGGTTGGGCCGAGCGATGCGCCGTTGGTCTCATCCGCGCCATTGGCTTTTGCAGCCGATTTTGTGGCCGCCTTGGGCGTCTTGCTGGTTTTGGCGGGGGCGGCGGATGCCTTGCGGGCGGGGGTCGCGCGCGAGGAAGCGCGGCGCGCGGCGGGCTGCGTCATGGTGTCTCCTAGGTTGGATCGGTAAGGTGCCTGAACGGCCCTTCTTTCTGCATCACTTCAACGTGATAGCCCGGCTGTGGCGAAAAAGCTGCGTGCTACCATTGCCGCATGTCTTCTCATGCCCGCCCGACTTCCGTCGAATCCCAGCTTGCAACGACTCCTGCAGCCCAGGCGCCGACCAAGCTGGTCATCGCCTCGCGCGAAAGCCGGCTTGCACTTTGGCAAGCCGAACACGTGCGTGCTGCATTGCAAAAATACTATCCCGCGTGCGACGTGTCCATCCTGGGAATGACCACGCGCGGTGACCAGATTCTCGATCGCTCGCTCGCCAAGGTAGGGGGCAAGGGTTTGTTCGTGAAGGAACTGGAAGTCGCGCTGGCCGAGGGGCGGGCTGACCTGGCCGTCCACTCGCTCAAGGACGTGCCGATGGAACTGCCCGAAGGCTTCGTGCTGGCTGCCCTGCTGGAGCGCGAGGACCCGCGCGATGCGTTCGTGTCCAACGACTACGCTGATCTGGCGTCGTTGCCGGCGGGCGCGGTGGTCGGCACCTCCAGCCTGCGCCGGGAGGCCTCGCTGCGTGCACGCTTTCCGCATCTGGTCATTCAGCCGTTGCGCGGCAACTTGGATACGCGCCTCGGCAAGCTGGATCGCGGTGACTACGCGGCCATCATCCTCGCTGCTGCGGGGCTCAAGCGTTTAGGGTTGACAGATCGCATCCGCTCGACCATCGCACCGGAAGAATCGCTGCCGGCCGCCGGGCAGGGCGCGCTGGGTATCGAAATCCGCGCCGACCGTGCTGATGTACAGACCGCGCTCGCACCGCTGCATGACACACGCACCGCGCTGGCCGTGACGGCCGAACGCGCTGTCTCGCGCATGCTGGGCGGTTCGTGCCAGGTACCGCTGGCAGCGTTCGCGCAATGGTCGGATGCCGGCACGTTGCGCCTGCGCGCGTTTGTGGCCTCGCAAGACGGTACGCGCAAGCTGGCCGCCGACGGCGAAGCCGCGCCCACCACGCTGGCCGAAGCCGATGCGCTGGGCGCACGCGTTGCCCAGCAGATGCTGGACGGTGGCGCGCGCGACATTCTCGCCATGATCGGCGCCGACACCCCGCCCGCAACCTAATCTCTACGGCACGCTATGGACGATCGCTTGCCACCCTCATCCAGCGCGCCCTCCGCCGCTAAACCAGCCGAACCGCCCGTGGTGGTGGTGACGCGCCCGCGCGCGCAGGCACCCATGCTGGTTGCTGCGTTGGAGCGTCACGGGCTGCGCACCCACCAATTCCCGCTGCTCGATATTGCGCCGACGCCGAATCTCGAGGATCTGCGCGCCGCATTGAGCGATCCGTCGCGCTATGCGCTGGTCGTGTTCGTCAGCCCTAATGCCGTGCAGCAGGCGTTTGCCGCCATGCCGGAAGGGTTCCGCTGGCCGCAGGAAGTGCCGGTGGCCGTGGTGGGCCCCGCCAGCGCGCAGGCCCTCGCCACGCACGGCGTTGCGCCGCCCGCGCATCGCGTGATTCGGCCCGACACGCATGCCGACGACGCGCGGCAGGATTCCGAAGCGCTGTATGCCCAACTCGACGTGGCATCGCTGCGTGGCCGCGAAGTGCTGATCGTGCGCGGCAACGGCGGCCGCGAATGGCTGGCGGATCAACTGCGTGAAGCCGGTGTCTCGGTGCGCGCGGTGGAAGCCTATCGCCGCAGCGTGCCCGTGCCCGATGCCGCGGCATGGAATGCGTTGCGGATCGTACTGGCCGGCCGCCATGCGTGGACGCTGACCAGCTCCGAGGCCGTCCGCAATCTGGACGACCTGGCGCGCGCCAACCTGACGCCCGCTGATCTTGAAACCCTGCACGGCGCGCCTTGCTTTGCATCGCACGCGCGCATCGTTGAGCAAGCCCAGTCGCTGGGCTTTCGCAATGTCACGCTCACCGGTGCCGGTGACGACCGCCTGCTCGCCAGCGTGCTCGCATGGGCGGGGCCGGTGACGGCGCTGTCCGCAGCACCGGCACCAACTGAATCGAATACTCCTCTTCCTTCCTCCACCGTGACGCAGACTCCTGTTCCCTCGTCCGCTCCGGCGCCGACGCCCGCGGCCGCCACGCCGAGCCCGGCACCGATCCCCACGCCTGCACCCACACCCGCTGCCTTTGCCCCCAGCATGACTGTCAACCACGCGCCGCGTCGTGGCGGCTGGTTGATCTGGACCGTGCTGGTTGTGGTGGTGGCCGCCGTGGCTGCGTTGCAGGTGCGCAATGAACGCCTGGCGCGCGACATCCGCCAGCGCGCGCAGCAGAATGAAGCCCTGGCGCAGGAAATGCGCGTGCTGTCTCGCGCGGACCAGGATGCGGTTGCCCAGTTGCAGCAAAAATTCGGCGCGCTGGACGCTCGCACCACGGAAACCCGCGACCGCCAGTCCGCACTCGAACAGGCCAGCCAAGACTTGCTGCGCAATCGCGACGATTGGCAGCGTGCGGAAATCGAACATTCGCTGGAAGTGGCCGCCGACCAGTTGCAGTTGACCGGCAACGTGGCCGGTGCACTGGCTGCGCTGCAGACCATTGATGCGCGTCTGGCCACCATCGACAAGCCGCAGTTCGTTGCCATCCGTCGTGCTGTGGCGCGCGACATTGCCAAGCTCAAGGCGATGCCGTCGATTGACCTGTCGAGCGCCGCCGGGCGCCTGGATGATGCCATCAGCGCCGTCGATACGTTGCCGTTGGTTTCCGCTGCACAGCCGCTGGAGGCCGAGCAGGCCGCACAGGCACCGCATGCCGCCTCAGCAAAATCGGCCAAGAATGCCAAGGCCCACGCAGCACCGGCTTCGGCGCCGGCCGCATCAGCGGCACAGGCAGGCACGGGATGGTCTGTGGGCGTGCGCGCCTGGTGGGGACGCCTGTGGGACGACCTGCGCGGCGAGCTGAGCCAGATCGTGCAGGTGCGCCGCGTTGACCAGACCGAGGCGCTGCTGCTGTCTTCCGATCAAGCGTGGTTCCTGCGCGAAAACCTCAAGCTGCGTCTGATGAATGCGCGTTTGGCACTGCTTTCGCGCAACGATGCGGTGTTCCGCGCAGACCTCGGTCGCGCCGACACGCTGCTCGCGCGCTACTTCGACGTGCAATCGCCGCGCGTGACCACGGTGCAGACGCAGCTGGCGCAAGTGCGCTCGGCGGTCGGCACGCTGCAGGTGCCGACGCTGGTTGACAGCCTTGCGGCCGCCCGCGGCCAGCGCGGTTTGGATAGTAAGGAGTGAGCATGCGCTGGGTATTCTGGGTCGCGCTGCTGTTTGCTGCCGCCGTCGGGCTGGCGTTGTTTACCGAACTCAACCTGAGCAACGTTGTGCTGTTCTACCCGCCGTACCGGGTGGAGATGTCGCTCAATTTCGTGCTTGCCGTGCTGCTGGCGACGTTCGTGGCGCTGCATCTGGTGATGCGCTTGTTCCACCACGTGGCGGGCATGCCGGCGCGTGCCGCGGCGTATCGCGAGCGCAATCGCATCCTGAAGGCCTCGGCTGCGCTGCGTGAGGCGATGGAGAGCCTGTTCGCGGGCCGCTTCGGCCGCGCCGAGCGCCTCGCGCGCGAAGCACAGGCGTGGGACGCGCAACGCGAAACCGCCGCGCTGATCGGCGCCCGCGCTGCGCACCGCATGCAAGAAACCGATCGCCGCGACGCATGGATGGCCGAGGTCAACTCGCCCGACCGTGAGCAAGCGAAGCTCGTGTCGATGGCGGAATTGCTGGTCGATGCACGCGATGCCGAAGGCGCGCTGGAGAAGATCGCGCAACTGCAATCGCAGGGTTCTCGCCAGATCCAGGCGCAGCGTATTGCCCTGCGCGCGCACCAGCATCTGAAGAACTGGAGCGAGGTGCTGCGTCTGACGCGCGCGCTGGAAAAGCGCAACGCCATCCACGCTGTGCTGGCTGCGCGCCTCAAGCAGATGGCCTGCGAGACCCTGCTGACCGAGCGTCGCCACGATGCCGATGCGCTCAACAGCTTCTGGCGCGAGCTGACCACCGAAGAACGCCGCTCGCCGCGTATCGCGTCACAGGCTGCACTGTATTTCGCGCAGCTCGGTCGCACGGACGACGCCAAGCGCATCGTCGAAGATGGCCTGAAAGCGCATTGGGACGGCCGCCTGATCCGCCGCTATGCCGATTGCGCCGTACCTGGCAAAGCGCTGCCGCTCATTCAGCAGGCCGAGAAATGGTTGACGCAGCATCCGGTGGATGCCGACCTGTTCTACACGCTGGGCATGCTGTGCTTCAAGGAGCAGCTCTGGGGCAAGGCGCAGTCGAGCCTGGAATCGGCGCTGAAGTATGCCGACGCCGATCACCACGGCAACCTGCGTGCGCATGCGCATTTGGCGCTGGCGCAGATGTATGAGCAGACCGAACGCCCGGAAGAGGCGCAGCGACATTACCGGCAGAGCGCGCTGCTTGCCGTGAAATGAAACAAGGCCGGGGGAACCCGGCCTTTTTCATTGGTGGCGGTACGGCGGCGCGGCTACTTGTTCACCATGCGCGCCGGCACCGACAGCGTCAGGATCGCCCCCAGCACCATCGACGCGGCCAGCATGTACATGCCTGAGTCCGTGCTCTTGGTCGCATCCTTGAGCCAGCCCACGGCGTAGGGGCTGAGGAAGCCCGCCAGATTGCCCAGCGAGTTGATGAGCGCAATGCCGGCGGCCGCACCCGTGCCGGCCAGGAAGGCGGTCGGCAGGCTCCAGAACAGCGGCAGCGTGGTCAGGATGCCCATGGTGCCGAGCGTGAGTGCGGCCATCGCCAGCGTCGTGTTGGTGTGCCACACGGCTGACAGGATCAGCCCGATGGCGCCCGCCACAGCAGGGATGGCGATATGCCAACGGCGCTCGCGCAGACGGTCGGCACTGCGTGCGACCAGGACCATGGCGATGACGGCCGCCCCATACGGAATCGCGGTCAGCAGGCCCACGGCAAACGGATCGGCCACGCCGGTCTGCTTGATCAGCGTCGGCAGCCAGAAGCTCACGCCGTATAGGCCCATCACGAAGGTGAAGTAGATCAGGCTCATCAGCCACACGCGCGGGCTGGCCATGACGGTGCGGATGGGCGGGTCTTCCTTCTCGGCGTCTTCGGCGGCGATGTTGCGCGTGAGGAGGGCCTTTTCTTCGTCGGTCAGCCACTTGGCGTGGGTGATGCGGTCGTCCAGGTAGGCCAGCACGGCAATGCCGACGATGATCGACGGAATGCCCTCGATCAGGAACATCCATTGCCAGCCGGCCAGGCCGTAGACACCGGCAAATGCCTTCATCGCCCAGCCCGAGATGGGGCCGCCAATCACGCCCGACAGCGCAATCGCCGTCATGAAGAACGTGGTGGTGCGCCCGCGCCGCGCCGCCGGATACCAATACGTGAGGTACAGGATGATGCCCGGGAAGAAGCCAGCCTCGGCCAAGCCCAGCAGGAAGCGCATCACATAGAACATGGCCGGCGTGGTCACGAACATCATGGCGGCCGAGATCAGGCCCCACGAGATCATGATCCGCGCGATCCAGAGGCGCGCGCCCACGCGGTGCAGGATCACGTTGCTCGGCACTTCAAAGAGGAAGTAGCCGATGAAGAAGATGCCCGCACCCAGGCCGTAGATGGTCTCGCTGAACTTGAGGTCGTTGAGCATCTGCAGCTTGGCAAAGCCAACGTTCACGCGGTCCAGATACGCAACCACGTAGCACAGCAGCAGGAAGGGAATCAGGCGCCAACTCACCTTGCGGTAGGTGGCTTCTTCAAACGCACTGGCGGATTGGGGCAGGGTGCCTGCGCCGCTGGCCGGTGGAGTGGGTGAGGTGGGTGGGGTCGTCGTGGCCATCGGGTCTCCAGCGTTGTTGTGAGTTCAGGCCGAGTACGACTCGTTACCTACCTCGGCCCGGAAAACCGCCACCGCATTCTGCGCTGCGCCACGCTGCCCCGGCAACAGGGTTTATACGCAGCGCCCGCCATCCACTTCCAGGCACGTGCCGGTGATGAACTCGGCCTCGTCCGACGCCAGGTAGAGGCACGCATTGGCCACATCCTGCGGCGTGGAGAGCCGCCCCATCGGAATCGTCGCCAGAAAGCGGGCGCGGTTCTCGGGCGTATCGGGCATGCCCATGAACTGTTCGATGAGGCCAGTGGCGCCCATCACCGGGTTCACGCAATTCACGCGGATCTTGTCCGGTCCCAGCTCGGCCGCCATCGCCTTGCTGGCCGTGATGACCGCGCCCTTGCTGGCGTTGTACCAAACGAGCCCTGGTCGCGGCCGGATGCCCGCGGTGGACGCCACGTTGACGAACACGCCGCCGCCGCGCGCGCGGAAATGCGGCACCATGTGGTGCGCCGTCCAGTAGATCGACTTCACGTTCACGGCCATCACACGGTCGAACTCGTCTTCGGTGATTTCCAGGATCGGCTTGTTCTTGTGCGTGGTGCCGGCGTTGTTCACGACGATGTGCAGATCGCCATAGCGCTCCAGCGTTTCGCCCAGCAGCGCGGCGACGGAATCGCCCTTGGACACATCCGCCTGCACGAAATGTGCGTCGCCTCCCGTGATGCGGATGGCATTGGCTACGCGCTCGCCGGCCTCGGCATTCAGATCATTGACGATGACGCGCGCGCCTTCACGGGCGAAGGTATGGGCGATGCCTTCGCCGAACCCCGAACCCGCGCCGGTGACGATGGCGATCTTGCCGGTGAGCCGCATGGTGTCTCCTTGTCTGAATGCTTATTGGTGAGGTGGTTGATGCTGTTGGTGCATCCCCTGTTTCACCCCCTGCCGGGGGCGACTCACTTTCTTTGTCTTGCCAAAGAAAGTAAGCAAAGAAAGGCGCGCCCGAGATGGCGACCCCCTCCTTGAATTTCTGTCGCAGGGAGGGAAGGGAGGCAAACTCGCTGCGCTCAGACAGGCCTCCCTTCTTTTTCCTCCCTGCAACATAAATTCAAGGCGCCATCTAGGGCAGGGAACGGCCACACCGTCTGGGCGCTTGCGTTGGTGGTGGTCGGCTTTAGTCGTGGCGGATGGCGATGGTCTTCAAGGTGGTGAAGCCGTACAGCGCCTCGAACCCCTTCTCGCGGCCATGGCCCGAGTGGCCTGTGCCGCCGAACGGCAACTCCACGCCGCCGCCGGCCCCGTAGTTGTTGATGAAGACCTGGCCTGCCTTCAGCTTGCGCGCCAGGCGCATTTGTCGGGCGCCGTCGCGCGTCCAGACACCGGCGACCAGACCGTACGGCGTACCGTTGGCCAGCGTGAGCGCCTCGGCTTCGGTGTCGAACGGCATGGCGGCCAGCAGGGGGCCGAAGACTTCTTCCTGTGCCAGGCGGTGTGTGTGCGGCACGTCGCGCAGCAGCATCGGCGCCTGGTAATAGCCGGTTTCGGGCGCATCCGGCACGACCATGCCCTGCGCCATGACGGGGATGTTGGCGTGCTGCGCATCCGAGACGAAATCCCACACGCGCTGCTGTTGCTTGGGGTTGATGAGCGGGCCGCAGTCCAGATCCAGCGACGAGGGGCCCACCTTGATGGCCTCGAATACCGTGGCAAGCCGGTCCAGCACGGTTTCATACACGCTGCGCTCGATCAGCACGCGGCTGCCGGCGGAACACGTCTGCCCGGCGTTCTGGATGATGCCGTTGACCACGGCGGGAATCGCCGCTTCCAGGTCGGCATCCGCAAACAGGATCTGCGGCGATTTCCCGCCCAACTCGAGCGTGACGGGCACGTGGTTTTCGGCCGCCGCCCGCGCGATGGCCTTGCCGGTTTCCGGCGACCCGGTAAACGACACATGGTTGACGCCCGGATGCGCCGCCAGGGCCGCGCCTGCCTCGTGGCCGTAGCCGGTCACCACGTTGAGTGCGCCGTCGGGCAGCCCAGCTTCCGCAGCCAGTTCGGCCACGCGCAGGATCGACAGGCAGGCGTCTTCGGCCGGCTTGACCACGCAGGCGTTGCCCGCCGCCAATGCGGCGCCCACGCTGCGCCCGAAGATCTGCATCGGGTAGTTCCACGGGATGATGTGCGCCGTCACGCCATGCGGCTCGCGGATCGTGAGCACGGTGGTATCCGCCGGATAGGGGATGGTCTGGCCGTGCAGCTTGTCCGCCGCGCCGGCATAGAACTCGAAGTAGCGGGCGATGGCGCGCGCATCGGCGCGGGCCTGGCGCATGGGTTTGCCGGTGTCGCGGGCTTCGAGGCGGGCCAGTTCTTCTTCGTGATCGGCCAGGCGCAAGGCCACGCGCATGAGCAGCCGGCCGCGTTCGGCGGGGGGCAACTGGCCCCACACGCCATCAAATGCGCGGCGCGCAGCATGCACGGCCACGTTGATGTCGGTGGCGTTGCCGCGGGCGATTTCGGCAAAGGGCTGGCCGTCAGACGGGTCGAACACCTTGATGCGCATGCCCGAATCGGGCGACATCAAGCGGTTGGCGATGAAGTGCTGGGCGTGCATGGGGGGTTCCTGCAGAAGATCGGCAACGCGTGATTTTCGCACGGGCGGGCCGGGGGTAGGGGGGGGCGAGGCGCCAGGGGCTATAATGCCCGCCGACGGTTTTTGACCTTTTTTCAACCATTTGCGTCGCGTTTTTACGCACTTCGCGCATTCCGGAGCATTTCCATGAGCTTCAACAACGTCTCGCCGGGCAAGGACATTCCCAACGACTTCAACGTCATCATCGAGATTCCGGCGCAGAGCGATCCGGTCAAGTACGAAGCCGACAAGGAAACGGGCATGCTGCACGTGGACCGCTTCGTGGGCACCGGCATGCGCTACCCGGCCAACTACGGCTTCATCCCGCAGACGCTGTCCGGCGACGGTGACCCGGTCGACGTGCTGGTCGTCACGCCGTTCCCGCTGATCCACGGCTGCGTGGTTCGCTGCCGCGCCCTGGGCATGCTGAAGATGACGGACGAATCCGGCGTGGATGCCAAGCTGGTGGCCGTGCCGGTCAACAAGCTGAGCCCGGCCACCGCCCACATGACCGACCTGTCGGACATCGGCCAGAACCTGCTGGACCAGATCAAGCACTTCTTCGAGCACTACAAGGCGCTGGAAGCCGGCAAGTGGGTCAAGGTCGAAGGCTGGGGCGGTATCGAAGAAGCCCATAAGGAAATCGTCAACGGCGTCGCCAACTATAAGAAGTAAGCCATCTGGCGATTTTGCTGTACGGCGTGTCAGACAGATCCCGGCTTCCGGAAGGAACGCCGGGATTTTTTTTGCGAGGCGGCCGTCGCTGCCGCAATGTGATGCCCTGCCAACCCGCATGGCATGGGCATCTACGGGGGATCAGGCGCTAAGTATGCATTTTTTTGATGGAATTATGAATTCCGCATAATTCAACTATCGTAATCCCGCTACACAGAGATTTAAGAAACGCTTATTTGCCCGCCGGAAACGACGCCTCTAGACTGCCGGTCAAGTTTGACTCCCACCCTCGGTACTGCGATGTTGAACAAGACCGTTGTCGTTCCTGTGCTTTCCGCTGTGGCCATGGCCGCATTTACCGTCTGGGCGCTACTGGTGGGCCCGTCGGATGCTGCCCATGCCGGTGAGCGTGCCGTGGCGCCGGCTGCCGTATCCACCGATGCCAACATGACGCATTGCGTGATTCCCCAGCAAAAGCCCGCTGCGCGCTAAGCTTCGCCCCCGCGTCCGCCGTTCGTGCGGACGCAGTTTTTCCCGCCCTCGCCGTTCTTCCCTCGTTAATCGGATTCCTGCCGTTGCCTGAATGGCGAGCGGTCCGTCAGCTCGTCCAGATACGCTTCCATGCCGGCCGTTTCCCGGTCGAGAAACCGTCCCACCGCATCGGCGAAGTCTGGATGCGCGAGCCAGTGCGCGGACAGCGTCGCTACCGGCTCGAAGCCGCGCGCCATCTTGTGCTCGCCCTGGGCGCCACCTTCGAAGGTGCGGATGCCGTGCTCGATGCAGTACGACAAGGGCTGGTAATACGCGGTCTCGAAGTGCAGGCAGGGGTGGTGTTCGACCGCGCCCCAGTAGCGGCCGTACATGACGGAAGCCTCCGGCCGCGCATCCACCACCAGCAGGGCACTGGCGATGTCGTTGCCGTCGCGCGAGGCGATCACCAGCAGCAGGTTCTCCGGCATCGTCTGCCCGATCTGGCGAAAGAACTCCAAGTTCAGATACGGGGATGAGTGGTGCTCGCGATAGGTGGTGCGATAGCAGCGGTGGAAGAAGCGCCAGTCGGTATCGGTGGCGGCAGCGCCGGGGACGTGCCGGAAGGTGATACCCGCGTCGCGCACGCGGCGGCGCTCGGCGCGGATGTTCTTGCGCTTCTTCTGCTCCAGCGCGGCAAGAAAGTCATCAAAGCTGGCAAAGCCCGCGTTACACCAGTGGAACTGCACGCCTTGTCGCAACAGCATGCCTGCGGCGCGCATCTGTTCGGCCTCGTCTGCCGTCGGAAACAGCACATGCAGCGACGATAAACCGCTCTGCCGCGCCACAGCCAGCAGCGTGTCGAGCAGCGCGGCTCGGGCGGCGGCGTCACGTGCCAGTAGCCGTGCCCCTTGCACGGGTGTAAAGGGCACCGCAGACAACCACTTCGGGTAGTACTCCAGCCCGTGCTGCGCATACGCGTTGGCCCAGGCCCAGTCGAAGACGTACTCGCCATACGAGTGGCCCTTCACATACAGCGGTACGGCGGCGGCGAGCACTTCGTTTTCTTCGCCATCCGGGCCGTCTTCCCACAGCGTCAGGTATTGCGGCGACCAGCCGGTATCGGGCGAGGCGCTGCCGCTCGCATGCAGGCTGTGCAGGAAATCGAAGCGCAGGAACGGCGTCGCCTCGGGCTGCAGGGCGAGCAGGGCATCCCACGCATCGCGGCCGATGTCGCGCAGATCGGTCACAAGTCGCGTGCGATAATCGGTCAATTCGTGTCGCGAACCAGCGCGCACTTGGGGCTCGGGAACGAGAGGGCGAGAGGTCATGCGCCGATTCTAATTCCAGCCCTGGATGCCGCGCTTGCAATCCACATTGCCCCCATGACCGTCACTGTCGCTCTCGCTCAGATCAACTGCACCGTCGGCGATTTCGCCGGCAATGCTGCCCGCATCGTCGCTGCTGCGCGCGAAGCGCACCAGGCTGGTGCGCGCATCCTCGTCACGCCGGAGCTGTCGCTCACCGGCTATCCCCCCGAAGATCTGTTGCTGCGCCCGGCATTCCTTGACGCCAGCGCGCGTGCGCTCGATGCGCTCATCACCGAGTTGGCGGCCTTCCCCGGCCTGCACGTGCTGATCGGGCACCCGCAGATCTCGCTGGAAGCGCCCGCGCCCGGCGTGCTGCCCAAGCCCACCAATAGCTGCACCGTGGCAGTCGATGGCCGCCTGGTCGGCCGCTACAACAAGCTCGAGCTGCCCAACAATGAAGTCTTCGACGAGAAGCGCTACTTCCAGCCCGGCACCGAGCCCTTCGTGTTCGAGGTCGATGGCACGCGCTTCGGCGTCATCATCTGCGAAGACGCCTGGTACCCCACGGCCACGGCCTACGCCAAGGCAGCCGGCGCGCAAGTGGTGTTGATTCCCAACGCCTCGCCGTATCACCTCGACAAGGAAGACCTGCGCGAGCAGATCATCGGCGCGAGGGTGAAGGAATCGGGCTTGCCGCACGTGTACACGAACCTCGTCGGTGGGCAGGATGAACTGGTGTTCGACGGCGGCTCGTTCGTGCTCGATGCCGAGGGCAAGGTCGTCGTGC
The DNA here is from genome assembly GCF_051904805.1 of Ralstonia sp. 25C. Classification (NCBI taxonomy): domain Bacteria; kingdom Pseudomonadati; phylum Pseudomonadota; class Betaproteobacteria; order Burkholderiales; family Burkholderiaceae; genus Ralstonia; species Ralstonia sp. 25C. Next base: position 3,107,104 of record NZ_CP196737.1, read on the forward strand.
AGATGGCCCAGTTTGCCGAAGGCGTCGGCACTGTACAGTTCGACGGCGGCAGGGCACTGCCCGGCACGATCGTGCCCGAGGCTTCGCTGGAGGCGCAGGTGTACGAGGCGCTCAAGCTGGGCGTGCGTGATTACCTCGGCAAGAACGGCTTCCCAGGCGCGATCATCGGCCTGTCGGGCGGCGTCGATTCGGCGCTGGTGCTGGCAATTGCGGTCGATGCGCTGGGCGCCGATCGCGTGCGCGCGGTGATGATGCCCTCGCGCTACACGGCCGATATCTCTTGGGTCGATGCGCGCGACATGGCGGCCCGCCTGGGCGTGCAGTACGACGAGATTGCCATCAGCCCGATGTTCGACGCGTTCAAGGGCGCGCTGGCGGAAGAGTTCCGCAACCTGCCCGAAGACGCGACGGAAGAAAACATCCAGGCGCGCATCCGCGGCACGCTGCTGATGGCGCTATCGAACAAGTCCGGCCGCATCGTGCTGACCACCGGCAACAAGAGCGAAATGGCGGTCGGCTACTGCACGCTGTACGGCGATATGGCCGGTGGTTTCGCCGTCATCAAGGACATCTTCAAGACGCTGGTCTACCGGCTGTGCCGCTACCGCAATACGCTGTCGGAGGTGATTCCGGAGCGCATCCTGACGCGTGCGCCGTCGGCCGAGCTGCGCGAGAACCAGACCGACCAGGACAGCCTGCCCGAATACGACGCGCTCGATGCCATCGTGCAGCGCTACATGGAGCAGAACCAGCCCGTGGCCGACATCATTGCCGCCGGGTTTGCGGAAGGCGACGTGCAGAAGATCGTGCGGCTCATCAAGATCAACGAGTACAAGCGCCGCCAGGCGCCGGTGGGCATCCGCGTGACGCAGCGGGCGTTCGGGCGCGACTGGCGGTATCCGATCACGTCGCGGTTCAAGGAATAAGTCAGGAGCGACAAATCCCATGCTCGATTACTACGCCAAACGCGCCCCCGAATACGAACGCATCTATGCGAAGCCGGAGCGGCAGGACGATTTGGCGTGGTTGAAGGCCCGCGTGCGTGACCTCACGCGCGGCGCACGGGTGCTCGACCTGGCGTGCGGCACTGGCTTCTGGACCGAAGCGATGACGGATGCGCGCAGCGTCGTCGGCGCTGATTACAACGACACCGTGCTGCGCATTGCAGACGCGAAGGGCATTGCCGGCGCATCGTTTGTGCGGGCCGACAACAACGCGCTGCCGTTTGCAACCGGCACGTTCGACGTGATGACGGCGGGCTGCTGGTGGTCGCATGTGCCGCTGCAGCAGCTGCGTCAGCATGTTGAGGAGTTGCACCACGTGCTCGGCCGAGGCGTGCGCGTGTTGTGGTTTGATAACCAGTATGTGCCGGGGTCCAGCACGCCCATCGCCTATCGCGACGAACATGGCAACACTTGGCAGCGTCGTCCTCTGCAGGACGGCACCGAGCACGACGTGCTGAAAAACTTTCCCGATGATCCGACCCTGCTGCAGGCGGTGGCCGGCATCGCCCACGATGTGCGCATTAACCGGCTCCAGTATTATTGGACGCTTGAATACCTCACCAACTAGTTAGCGAGACACCCATGAAACAGATCACCGCCATCATCAAGCCCTTCAAACTGGACGAAGTGCGCGAGTCGCTCGCCGACGTGGGGGTGACCGGCCTGACCGTCACCGAAGTGAAGGGCTTTGGCCGTCAGAAGGGGCACACCGAGCTGTATCGCGGTGCCGAATACGTGGTCGACTTCCTGCCGAAGATCAAGATCGAGGTGGTGGTGGCCGACAACCAGGTCGAGCACGTCATCGACACCATCGTCAAGGCTGCCAAGACCGGCAAGATCGGCGACGGCAAGATCTTTGTGATGCCGGTGGAGCAGGTGATCCGCATCCGCACCGGCGAGAAGGACGAAGCCGCTGTTTAAGCGAGCGTAATGACCGGCGCGCCTGTGCCGGTCAGCGTCGATTCAGCATTGATCAACGCGGCAGGGTGATGTTCCAGCGCAGCGTCACCAGCCGCCCGATCACGATCGCCAGCGTGGCGATCACCACGGCCACGCTCGGCAGCAGGTCCGTGAACGTCAGCCCGACATAGAGGAAGCACCCGACAAAGGCGCAAGTCGCGTATGGGTGGTTGTCGCGCAGCAGCATGGGCACCTCATTGCAGACCACATCGCGCAGCAGGCCACCGAAGGCCGCCGTGATCACGCCCATCATCACCGACACGAACACCGGCACGCCTGCATCCAGCGCCAGCTGCGTGCCCAGCACGCCAAACAGGCCCAGGCCGATGGCGTCGGCCACGATCAGCACGCGATCCGACACCAGTTGGCTCACCAGCCGGATCACCCAGTTGGCGAACAGGCTCATCGCGAACAGCGCGATCAGATAGTCCTGGTGCTCCACCCAGTAGAACGGCCGGCGATCGAGCAGCAGATCGCGCAGCGTGCCGCCGCCAAACGCCGTGAGGAACGCGACGATGAAGGCGCCCACGGCGTCGAGCCGGCGCCGCTTCGCCTCGGCCAAGCCCGAGATGGCAAACGAGAAGACCGCGAGGATCTCCATCCAGTGCATGACCAATTGCAGACGACCGACGTGCATGAAATGTTCTTGTTGTTGGGATAGAGAAGCGATCAGGCGCCGTGCGGCTGCCGCAGGAGGACCAGCACTGCGCCGGCACCGCCTGCCGTGTTGCGCGGCTCAACGAAGGCGATCACTTCTTCCTTCTGCACCAGCCACGAGCGCACCTTGCCCTTGAGCACGGGTGTCTTGTCGGGCGAACCGAGGCCCTTGCCGTGAATCACGCGCACGCAGCGGATACCGCGTTGCACCGCCCGGCGCAGAAAGGCTGCCAATGCCTCACGTGCTTCTTCGCGGCGCAGGCCGTGCAGGTCGATCTGGTCTTGCGTCGCCCATTCGCCGCGTCGCAGCTTTTTCAGCACGTCTTCGCCGATGCCGGGGCGGCGGTAGGAGAGGGTGTCGTCGGTGTCGAGCAGATTGTCGACGTCGAATTCGTCCGACAGGGAGGCATCCAGCACGCGTTTGTCCTCGGCGCGAGAGTGCACCGGGTCGGGCGCGGGTGGATTGCGTGGATGTTCGACACGCTTGTTCTGGCGCAGCGCGCTCACTTCACCGATGCTGGCGCGGAACACGTTGGCCTCTTCAGCGGCCTTGCGCTTGGCTTCTTCAGCGCGCTGGCGTTCGGCCTCACGTGCCTCGGTCTCAACCTTGAGCTGGTCGCGCAACTTGGCCAGATCGGTCAGGCTGAGTTTGGCAGGGGGAGTGGGGGCACGTTTCATGGCGAGAGGCGAATCAGGGTCGAGCGTGCGTGGATTATACGAATGCGCCGCAGGCCGCACGCCGAACGTTCCAACGCAAAACGGCCGATGGTTTCCCATCGGCCGCTGCCAGAACCTGCGGTGAGGTGCGGCTTATTCCAGGCTTTCCAGGTAGCGCTGGGCGTCCAGCGCGGCCATGCAGCCCGTGCCGGCGCTGGTGATGGCCTGGCGGTAGATGTGGTCCTGCACGTCGCCGGCAGCGAACACGCCGGGAATGTTGGTGGCCGTAGCCATGCCGGCCAGACCGCTCTTCGTGGTGATATAGCCCGTGTCATTCATGTCGAGCTGGCCGCGGAAGATGTCGGTGTTCGGCTTGTGGCCGATGGCGATGAACACGCCTGCCACCTTGAGTTCTTCGGTCTTGCCTTCGTTCTCGTTGGTGCCCTTCAGGCGGGCGCCCGTCACGCCGGAGTCATCGCCCAGGATCTCGTCGAGGACCATGTTGGTCTTGATCTCGATCTTGCCCTTCTTCTCCTGCTCATGCAGGCGGTCGATCAGAATCGGCTCGGCGCGGAACTTGTCGCGGCGGTGGATGAGCGTGACCTTGCTGGCAATGTTGGCCAGGTACAGCGCTTCTTCCACGGCGGTATTGCCGCCGCCCACCACGGCCACTTCCTGGCCCTTGTAGAAGAAGCCGTCGCAGGTGGCACAGGCGGAGACGCCGCGGCCGGCAAACTTTTCTTCCGACGGCAGGCCCAGGTACTGGGCCGAGGCGCCGGTGGAGATGATCAGCGCGTCGCAGGTGTATTCGCCCGAATCGCCCACCAGGCGGATCGGCTTTTCGTTCAGGTGCGTCGTGTGGATGTGGTCGAACACGATCTCAGTGTTGAAGCGCTCTGCGTGCTCCAGGAAGCGCTGCATCAGCTCGGGGCCTTGCAGGTGTTCCTTGTCAGCGGGCCAGTTTTCCACGTCGGTGGTGGTCATGAGCTGGCCGCCCTGGGCCAGACCGGTGACCAGCACGGGGTTCAGGTTGGCTCGGGCTGCGTAGATCGCGGCCGTGTAGCCGGCGGGGCCGGAGCCGAGGATCAGCACTTTTGCGTGTTTTGCCATGATGCGTTCCGTAGTTGCGCGGCGCGTGGGGTGAAGCGATCGCCGTGCAGGGTAGGTGAGGGTGACGGCCGCCATTATAAAGTGGCCCCCCCTCGTCCGCCCGGTTGTAAATTCCAATGGCGGTGATAGGGCCGCGTTACAATCGTTGGCATCGTATTTGTGCTGTCTTTAAGCCGCGCGGCCTACTGCCAAGCGGCGCACCCGTCTCCCGCATGGCTCGAGCTTCCACCACTCCGACAACCCGTACCGATCCCTCCGCACTGCCGTCCCGCATTGGGCGGCTGTTGGGGGAGGTCCGCTGGTTCCTGTTGCTGGCGGTGACCATCGCCTTCCTGATCATCCTTCTGTCTTACAACCGGGCCGACCCCGGTTTCACCCACGCCAGCCAGGTCGACGAAATCCGCAACCTCGGCGGCCGCGTAGGTGCGTGGCTGGCAGACCTGCTGCTGTTTGTCTTTGGCGCGTCCGCCTACTGGTGGGCGGTGCTGCTGGTGCGCCGAGTCTGGCGTGGCTGGCGCGAACTGATGTCGGACGAGCGCTTGCCACGTACTGCCATGCCGCGCGTGGACGCCAGCGTCACGTGGATCGGCTTTGCGCTGATCCTGGCCTCCAGCATGGGTCTGGAAGCCATTCGCATGTACAGCATGCACATGAAGCTGCCGCGTGCGCCTGGCGGCGTGCTGGGCGATGTGATTGGTGGGGCGATGCAGCATTCGCTGGGCTTTACCGGCGGCACGCTGGCGTTGCTGTTCACGTTCCTGGTCGGGCTGTCGCTGTTCTTCCATTTTTCGTGGCTGAACCTGGCCGAGCAGATCGGCGCGGGCGTCGAGATGCTCTTTGTCGGCTTCAAGACGCGCCGCGAGAGCAAGCAGGATCGCGCCATCGGCGAGGCGGCCAAGGTCGAGCGCGAAGAGGTGGTCGAAACTCGCCGCGTGCGCATCGAAGAATCGCCGCCGGTGCAGATCGTGCGCCCGACGGCCGTGGTCAAGAGCGAGCGTGTGGAGCGCGAGAAGCAGCAGCCGCTGTTTGTCGACATCCACGACTCCGACCTGCCGCCGCTGGCGCTGCTCGACCCGATCCCGCCGGTTGTGGAAACCGTGAGCGCCGAGACGCTCGAGTTCACCTCGCGCCTGATCGAGAAGAAGCTCAAGGACTTCGGCGTGGAAGTGCAGGTGGTGGCGGCCTATCCGGGCCCGGTCATTACGCGCTACGAAATCGAGCCGGCCACGGGCGTGAAGGGCAGCCAGATCGTCAACCTGGCGAAGGACTTGGCGCGTTCGCTGTCGCTGGTGTCGATCCGCGTGGTGGAGACGATTCCGGGCAAGAACTACATGGGCCTGGAACTGCCGAATCCGAAGCGTCAGGCCGTGCGCCTGTCGGAGATTCTCGGCTCGCAGGTCTACAACGAGAGCGCTTCGCAGCTCACGATGGCGCTGGGCAAGGACATCGCAGGCAAGCCGGTGGTGGCGGACTTGGCCAAGATGCCGCACTGCATGGTGGCCGGTACCACGGGTTCGGGTAAGTCGGTCGGGATCAACGCGATGATCCTGTCTCTGCTGTACAAGGCCAAGGCTGATGCGGTGCGCCTGATCCTGATCGACCCGAAGATGCTGGAGCTGAGCATCTACGAGGGCATTCCGCACCTGCTGTGCCCGGTCGTCACCGACATGCGCCAGGCGGGCCACGCCCTGAACTGGGCCGTGGGTGAGATGGAGCGCCGCTACAAGCTCATGAGCAAGATGGGCGTGCGGAACCTGGCCGGCTTCAACAAGAAGATCGAAGAAGCCGCCGCGCGCGAAGAGAAGATCCCCAACCCGTTCAGCCTCACGCCTGATGCGCCGGAGCCGCTCGACAAGCTGCCGATGATCGTCATCGTGATCGACGAGCTGGCCGACCTGATGATGGTGGTCGGCAAGAAGGTCGAAGAGCTGATCGCGCGGATTGCGCAGAAGGCGCGTGCAGCCGGCATCCACCTGGTGCTGGCGACGCAGCGTCCGTCGGTGGATGTGATCACCGGCCTGATCAAGGCCAACGTGCCCACGCGGATCGCCTTCCAGGTCAGCAGCAAGATCGACTCGCGCACGATTCTCGACCAGCAGGGCGCCGAGGCGCTGCTGGGCATGGGTGACATGTTGTATCTGGCGCCCGGCACGGGTTTGCCGGTGCGCGTGCATGGAGCCTTCGTGTCGGACGACGAAGTGCACCGCGTGGTGGACAACCTCAAATCGCAGGGCGAGCCGAACTACATCGAAGGCATCCTCGAAGGCGGTGTTGCCGACGAGGGCGGTGGCGATGGGTTTGGCGGTGGCGCAGGCATTGTTGGCGGCGGTGGCGGCGAGGCCGACCCGCTGTACGACCAGGCCGTCGACGTGGTGCTCAAGAACCGCCGTGCGTCGATTTCGCTGGTGCAGCGTCACCTGCGCATCGGCTACAACCGCGCCGCACGCCTGCTGGAAGACATGGAAAAGGCGGGGCTCGTGTCCGCCATGTCGGGCAACGGCAACCGCGAAATCCTGGCGCCCAACCGCAACGGCAACGTCGTCGAAGAGGAATGACGTTGCCCGCATGTTGCGGTTACATCGCGTTACCGCGCCAGTGGAATGTTCCGGCGCGGCCGGCTACTAACGACAAGATCAACTGATGACCGGGATTCCTATGTTTGTGTTGAAAGCACGTCACCTGATGGCCGCCGGGCTGGTATCGCTGGCGGCGTGGTCGGCCGGTGCCTATGCGGGTGCGGTCGAACAGCTCAACGCCTTCGTGAGCAATGTCAGCACCGCGCGCGGCGAGTTTGTGCAGCGGCAAGTGAAGGGCGGTACCAACGGCAATCCGCTGCGTGTGGCCGGTACGTCCAGCGGCGATTTCGTTTTCTCGCGCCCGGGCCGCTTTGTCTGGCGCTATGTGAAACCGTATGATCAGCAACTTTCGGCTGACGGCCAAACGCTCTACATCTTCGACAAGGACCTGAACCAGGTGACGGAGCGCAAGCTCGATGCATCGCTGGGTTCCAGCCCGGCCGCCATCCTATTCGGTAGCAACGACCTTGCGAAGAACTTCACGCTCAAGGAAGGCGGCACCAAGGACGGCATCGACTGGGCCGAACTGACGCCCAAGGCCAAGGACACGCAATTCGAGCGCATCGCTATCGGTTTCCGCGGTGGCGAGCTGCAGGGGATGGAGCTGCGTGACGCCTTTGGCAACACCACGCTGCTGACGTTCTCGAACATCCAGAAGAATCCGCAACTGCCGGCCAACGCGTTCCGCTTCACGCCGCCCAAGGGCGCCGACGTGATCAAGCAATGACGCGTGCGGGCCGGCGCCGTTACTGTCCTTGACAGGGAGACCGACCATGCCTTTGCCAACGTTCACGCCGCTGCAACGGACTGCTGCCATTGCGGCGGTGGTGGCAGCGATCTCCGGGTGCGCGTCGACCAGCGCATCGCGTTTTGACGTCGATTCCTTCCTCACGGCGCCCGACACGGTGCTGGCCGAGGCGTTGGTCAACAAGGATTTCCTGCGCGCGACTCAGTTGCCGAGCGCCGAATGCAGCGCGCTGGTGAAGGGCCATGCCGGTCAGGTGGTGCCGATCCAGGCGCCGGTCGACCCGCGCTTGCCGGAGGCTTCCGCGCGCCAGCCGTTCGTCGTTCAGCCGCCCGCCAGCGAGAGCGTCTGGTTGCTGCTGCGTTCCCCCGACGGATCGCAGTCATGCCACGGGCCGCTGCCGTCCAAGGAATTCATGGGGCTGGTGCAGCGCGCGTCGAACTGATGCGTAATGGGGCGCCGGGGGTGCGCCCGGTTTCTGCGACAATCCCCGCATGAACGCTTCTGCTTCTCTCTTCCCGGATGCGCCGGCTCATATGCCGCTGGCCGAGCGCCTCCGCCCGCATTCCGCCGATGAGGTGATCGGCCAGCAGCACCTGCTGGGGCCGGGCAAGCCGCTGCGCGTGGCCTTTGCCTCCGGTGAGCCGCATTCGATGATCCTCTGGGGCCCGCCGGGCGTGGGCAAGACCACGCTGGCGCGGCTGATGGCGAACGCTTTCGACGCGGAGTTCATCGCGCTGTCTGCCGTGCTGTCGGGCGTGAAGGACATCCGCGAAGCGGTGGAACGCGCTGAGCAGTTCCGCGCCAACGGTCGCCGCACGCTGGTGTTTGTCGACGAAGTCCACCGCTTCAACAAGAGCCAGCAGGATGCCTTCCTGCCGCACGTGGAAAGCGGGCTGTTCACCTTCATCGGCGCGACGACTGAGAACCCGTCGTTCGAGGTGAATGGAGCATTGTTGTCGCGCGCGGCGGTGTACGTGCTCAAGAGCCTGTCGGACGATGAGCTCAAGCAGTTGGCCGAACGTGCGCGCCAGGAACTGGGCGGGCTGGAATGGACGCCCGCCGCGCTCGACGCCATCGTTGCGTCTGCCGATGGCGATGGCCGCAAGCTGCTCAACAACGTCGAGATCGTCACCCGTGCCGCGCGTGCGCAAGCCGAGGGCGACGCGGTGCCGATCATCGATGAGGCCCTGCTTGCTTCAGCGCTGTCCGAAAACCTGCGCCGCTTCGACAAGGGCGGCGATGCGTTCTACGACCAGATCAGCGCGCTGCATAAATCCGTGCGTGGTTCCGACCCGGATGCAGCGCTGTACTGGTTCTGCCGCATGCTGGATGGTGGCGCCGATCCGCGCTACCTTGCGCGCCGCATTGTGCGCATGGCATGGGAAGACATCGGTCTGGCCGACCCCCGCGCCGGGCGCATCACGCTGGATGCCGCCGAGACGTACGAGCGCCTTGGCTCACCGGAAGGGGAACTGGCGCTGGCCCAGGCGGTGATCTACTTGGCCATCGCCCCCAAGTCCAACGCCGGCTACAACGCCTACAACGCGGCGCGTGCCTTCGTCAGCCAGGACAAGTCACGCACGGTGCCCGTGCACCTGCGCAACGCGCCGACAAAGCTGATGAAGGAACTCGGCTACGGCCACGCCTACCGCTACGCCCACGACGAGCCCGAGGCCTACGCTGCCGGCGAAACCTACTTTCCCGACGATCTGCCCGCGCAGAACTGGTACGTACCGACACCGCGCGGGCTGGAAGGCAAGATCGGCGACAAGCTGCGGCACCTGCGCGAGCTAGATGCGCAGTGGCACGAAGCCCAAGGCAAATCCTCCCGCAACAAGTAAGACCCACGGGCCGGTACGATAAAATCGGCCTTTTCGATCTTTCAGATCGATCGTTCGCAATCCTCGGTTCTCTCCCACCATGCTTGATATCCAACTGCTGCGCAAAGACATCGACGCCGTTGCCGCGCGCCTCAAAGACCGCGGCTACGTGCTCGACGTGGCCGGTTTCGCCGCGCTCGAGGCCGAACGCAAGGCCATCCAGACCCGCACCGAAGAGCTGCAGGCCCGCCGCAACAGCCTGTCCAAGCAGATCGGCATGCTCAAGGGCAAGGGCGAGGATGCCTCGGCCGTGATGGCCGAGGTGTCGGGCATCGGTGACGAGCTGAAGGCCTCCGCCGCGCAGCTCGACGTGGTGCAGGCCAAGGTGCAGGACCTGATGCTATCGATCCCGAACCTGCCGCACGAAAGCGTGCCGGCCGGCCGCGACGAAACGCAGAACGTGGAAGTGCGCCGCGAAGGCACGCCACGCACGTTCGACTTCCCGGTCAAGGATCACGTGGACCTGGGTGCCGCGCTGGGGCTGGATTTTGACGCTGGTGCCAAGCTGTCGGGCGCGCGATTCACGGTGCTCAAGGGGCAGGTGGCGCGTCTGCATCGCGCGCTCGCGCAGTTCATGCTCGACACGCACACGCAGGAACACGGCTACACCGAAGCGTACGTGCCGTACATCGTCAACGCTGCGTCGATGCGTGGCACGGGCCAATTGCCGAAGTTCGAGGAAGACCTGTTCCGCGTGCCGCGCAAGATGGGTCACGGTGCCGAGGGCGAAGACGGCGAGCGCGTTGAAAACTTCTACCTGATCCCGACCGCCGAGGTGCCGCTCACGAACCTGGTGCGCGATGAGATCATCGCCGCAGATGCGCTGCCGATGATGTTCGCTGCGCATTCGCCGTGCTTCCGCTCGGAAGCCGGCTCGTACGGCAAGGACACGCGCGGCATGATCCGCCAGCATCAGTTCGACAAGGTTGAGATGGTGCAGATCGTGCAGCCCGAAACGTCGGCCGCCGCGCTGGACGCCATGACGAACTGCGCGGAGAACATCCTGCGCAAGCTGGAACTGCCGTTCCGCACCGTCGTGCTGTGCACGGGCGATATGGGCTTTGGCAGCACCAAGACGTACGACATCGAGGTGTGGATTCCGGCGCAGAACACGTACCGCGAGATCAGCTCGTGCTCGAACATGGGCGATTTCCAGGCGCGCCGCATGCAAGCCCGTTTCCGTAACGCGCAGGGCAAGCCGGAGCTGGTGCACACGCTCAACGGCTCGGGCCTCGCCGTGGGCCGCACGCTGGTGGCCGTGCTGGAGAACTACCAGAACGCGGATGGCTCGGTGACGGTGCCGACGGCGCTGCGCCCGTATCTGGGCGGCCAGGAAGTGCTGAAACCGGCAATTTGATGACGTTGTTCCGCACCTCTTGATTTCGGCGGAAAAAGTCTGTTATAGTCGCGGTTTCGCGATTCAGCGACCCAGTTACCGGAGAGGTGGCAGAGTGGTCGAATGTACCTGACTCGAAATCAGGCGTACCGGCGACGGTACCGTGGGTTCGAATCCCACCCTCTCCGCCAGCAGTAGCCAAAAACCCCGTAGGTCTCCGACTTACGGGGTTTTTGTTTTTCCGGCCCATCAATCGGGCGCATCTCCCCGTCATTGGGCGCATGCACGCTACCCATGGGCCGCAGCGCCTTCGCGCACGCTGATTGCGGCACCTATGACAACCCCCGCTTTGCGGGCACACTCCCGTTTCGACCGCCCGGTGCCGTGCCGGGCCATCAGACCCACCTTCACGCGACGGCCCTCATGGATAGCAAAACCGACCGCCAAAAGTTCTTCTACCTCCTGCTCGCCGCCGTCACCATCGGTCTCGGCTGGATTCTGTCGCCGTTTGTGGGCGCGGTGTTCTGGGGGGCGATTCTGGCGATTCTGTTTCAGCCCGTGCAGCGCTGGCTGGCGGCGCGCTTCGGCAAGCGGCGCAATCTTGCCGCGCTGGTCACGCTGACCTTGATCGTTGTGATCGTGATTTTGCCGCTGGTGTTCGTGGCGGCGACCATCGTGCAGGAAATCACGGTGGCCTATCAGGAAATCCAGAGCGCAAAGCTGAACTACGCCGCGTATTTCCAGCAGGGCATGCAGGCGCTGCCGACGTCTGTCCAGAACCTGCTGGCCAAATGGGGGCTGGCCGACATTGCCGGTCTGCAGAAAAAACTCACCGACGGCGCTGCGCAGATCAGCCAGTTTGCCGCCGCCCAGGCGCTCAGCATTGGACAGAACACGTTCCAGTTCGTGGTCGGCTTTGGGGTGATGCTGTACATGGTGTTCTTTCTGCTGCGCGATGGCAGTGAGATCGGCAACCGTGTGCGCCGGGCGTTGCCGCTGGATGAAGAGCACAAGCAACTGCTGCTGAGCAAGTTCACGACGGTGGTGCGTGCCACCGTCAAGGGCAACATTGTCGTGGCGCTGGTGCAGGGGGCGCTGGGCGGCCTCATCTTCTGGGCGCTCGGGATCAGCGGCGTGGTGCTGTGGGGCGCGCTGATGGCGTTTCTGTCGCTGCTGCCCGCGATTGGCGCGAGCCTGGTGTGGGTGCCGGTGGCGATCTACTTCCTGATGATCGGTGCGGTGTGGAAGTGCGTGATCCTGGTGGCCTTCTGCGGCGGCGTGATCGGGCTGGTGGACAACCTGCTGCGTCCGCTGCTCGTCGGCAAGGACACCAAGATGCCCGACTGGGTGGTGCTGGTATCCACGCTGGGCGGGATGGAGCTGTTTGGCATTACGGGCTTCGTCATCGGGCCGCTGGTCGCTGCGCTGTTCATGGCGAGCTGGGACATCTTTGCGCGCGCCGGGCAGACCGAATGACGCAGCCGTCGTAGGGGACGCCTGGCCGCTTACGCTCCGCCCATGGCCGCCGTCAGCACGGCGAGGTTGCCTTCACCGAACCCGTGGTGACCACGCCGCTGCACGATCTCGAAAAAGATCTCACCCGGGTGGCGCCTGACGAAGGTTTGCAGGAACAACTTCGGTACGCCATCGACGATTTCCCCGTCGATCAGGATGCCGTAGCGACGCAGCGTGGCGATGTCGAGCCCATGACCGGGCAGGCGGGCGTCGATGGTGTCGTAGTAGTGCGCCGGCGGTTCGACAAAGGTGACGCCGTTGGCGGCCAGTGCGGCTGCGGTGCGCACGATGTCGTCGGTGGCCAGCGCGATGTGCTGCACGCCTTCGCCGGGGTGATCGGGCAGGTAGGCGTGCATCAGGTGGGCGCGGTGCGTGCCCTCTTCATACAGCGGAATGCGGATCGTGCCGCACGACGACACCATCACGCGCGAATCCGGCGCCACGTGCCAGTTAGCGTGCAATTCGTGGATTTCGCGAAAGCCGAGCTGGTTGCGGTAGAAATCGATCCAGTCCTGCAGGCGGCCGGCGCCGACGGTCTGCGTGAGGTGGTCGACACGCGCGAGCCCAACGCCGGTGTGGTGCCAGTCTTCATGCGCGGTGGCCGTGTCCAGCGGGCGGAAGTCGATGTCGTAGATGGAGATGTCGCCCAGGCCGCCCTTGGCGCCGTGCTTGCCGCGCCAACGGTCGACAAAGTACAGGTGCGTATCGCCGACACCCTGGATGGCAGGGATCACCAGTTCGGCCGGGCCGATGGGCTCGCCTTCGGCCGGCCATGCGCCGAGCTCGACGGCGCGTTCGTAGGCGTGCTGTGCATCATTCACGCGGATGCCGATCGCGCAGATGCCGACGCCGTATTCCTCGGCCCAGCGGTGCGCGAACGAGTCGGGCTCTGCGTTGACGAGGAAATTCATGTCGCCCTGGCGGTACAACGTGACGTTTTTGCTGACGTGCCGCGCGATGGCCTTGAAGCCGAGCGACTCGAACATGCTGCCGAGCGAGGCCGGCTCTTGCGTGGCGAACTCGATGAACTCCAGACCGGCGGTCTTGAAGGGCAGGTCGGCATCGCGGGCCATGGTTGAACTCCTGTGGCGAAACAATGAATGGAACACCGTGTCTTGTACCACGGGCGCGGGGGCGCAGGCGAGGCCCTGCGCAACACGGCAGTGGGCTTACTAAGCCGCAGTCCGCAGTTTCGGCAGTCTGAAGAAGGCGATATAGGCCAGCGCGGTGCCGGCGATCATCATGGGCACCACCATCGGCCAGGCGCCGAGGCTGTGCGATGCATCGTCGAAGGCTGCCGCCGTCTGTCCCAGGCAGAACGCCGCCAGCATCATGATGAAGCCCGACCATGACACGGCGCGCCCGGCCAGGTGTGGCAGATCGCTCACGGCGCCCGCCTGCCCGCAGGGCTGGTGGATGCCGTGCCCCATGCAATAGACACCATGCCCGAGCAGCAGCGGCCACGCCTCGCCGGGCAGGAGCCAGCACCCCAGCCCCTGGATGCCGGCACCGCACAGGCTGAGTGTGGCGCCTTGCTGCACGGTGCGCACGAGGCTCTGGCGCCGCAAGAGGCGCCGGCAGACGGTGGTGCTCACGATGTAGACGAGCGAACCGCCGGCCGGTATCCACCCGTACAACGCGGGGGAGAGGCCCAGATAGCCGATATAGACCATCGGCGAGAGCAGCAGAAAGCAGAAGATGCCGGCGTAGGTCGTGGCGGCCACCAGCGCCCAGCGGCGGAATTCCGCGCTGGCAAAAATCTCGCGTACGCCGCCGGCCTGCTGCGGGTGTGCCTGCTTGGTTTCGGCAAAGCCACGCCAGCACATGACCCACAGCACGATGGCGTACAGGCTCATGCATGCGAGCACCCAGCGCCAGCCGGCATGTTGCGCGACAAAGGCGCCCAGAATCGGCGCCACCAATGCGACAAAGCCCAGGCCGGTGAGGCCCCGCGCCATGACGTGTGGGCCATCGCGGGCAGGGTGGAGATCGCGCACCGCGGCACGCGCGCACACCAGGATGGCCGCCATGGAAAAGCCTTGCAGGGCGCGCGCGGCGGTCAGCATGGCGGCGCTCACCGCCAGTGCACCGGCCAGCGCGGCGATGGCGTAGCAGGCCAGCCCCACCAGTAGCACGTGCCGGCGCCCGAAGCGGTCGGCCAGGCTGCCCATCGGCAATTGCCCAATACCAAAGGCGAGTGCGAACACCGTGAGGCTGGTACTGGCCGAGCCCAATGCCTGCGCAATGGCGGGTAAGGCGGGAAGGTAGCTGTCGGTCGCCACCGGCTGCGCCGAGAGCAGCAGCGGCAGCAGCAGGGCAAAGCTCAGCGGGCGGCGAATCATCAGTGTTCAGGCAACGCCAAGTGCTCGGTTGGCAATGGCTTAGTACGCAATGGCGGCAGTGTGCCTGAGTTCCTCCGCCGTCGCGGTGCCGAAGCCGAAGAATTCGAGATAGGCAGGGATCATTTCGAACAGCATGTCGGTGCCGACCTGCACTTCGCAGCCCTTGTCGCGCACGGCGCGCAGCAGCGGCGTGTATTCCGCCTTCATGACTACCTCGCCGACGAAGCAGCTTGGGGCGATGCGCGACACGTCGAAGGGCAGCGGGTCGTCTTCCTTCATGCCGACCGGCGTGGCGTTGACCACCACGTCAAAACCGTCCGGGTCGTTCGAACCCGTGCGCACGACCAGCTCGGGGTAGTACGTGCGCAGGCGTTGCGCCAACGATTCCGCAGACGCGGCACGCGTGTCATACAAGGCCAGTTCGCCCACGCCCGCCGCCGCCAGCGAGGCCGCGATGGCCGAACCCACACCACCCGCGCCCGAGAGCAACACGCGTGCGCCCGCGAGCTGCCGCCCCTTGCGCAACACGCCGCGCACGAAGCCGGCGCCATCAAACTGATCGCCCAGCAGCGTGCCGTCTTCGCGCTTGAGCACCGCGTTGCACGCGCCGGCAATGCGCACGGCGGGCGTCACTTCATCCACCATGTCCACCGTGGTCACCTTGTGCGGCATGGTGACCAGCGCGCCGCGGAAGTTGGTGAAGCGGCAGATGGCGGGAAAGCTCTGCGCGTAGTCCTCCGCCTTGACCCCCATGGGCATGACGACGGCGTCGATGCCCTTCGACTCGAACCAGGGGTTGTAGATCATCGGCGACTTGAAGGTCTCCGTCGGGTAGCCGATGTGGGCGATGAGGGTGGTTTTTCCAGAGATCATGGGGTTCTGCGTACGGGTTTCAGGCGGCCAGGGCTCCGGCCCGTTGGCGGGCATATTCGGCCTTGTCGACGGGCTGTGCGGTCGGCTGGCCCAGGTCATCCATGTGGATGCGGTAGGTTTCGCGGGCGCTGAGCGCAGCCATGGCCGCGACCACCGTCACACCAAAGGCGATGGCACCGACGGTCAGCCAGATGTTGGCGGATCCGGGGGGCGCGACAGCCGTGAAGAGGGCCGGCAGCATGGCGGTGATAGCGGTGCCGACGTTCTGCGAAATCGCCATCGCCGACACACGGGTGCGGGTCGGGAACAGCTCGGGGTAGAAGCTCGGGAACACCGCGTTGTAGCCCTGATAGACCACACCCCACATCAGGATCGACATACCAAAGGCCAGCGGTACGTTCTTGATGCTGATGGCGTACAGATAGCCAAACGCGAGCAAGCCGGCCAGCAGCGAGCCGATGATGATGGGCGGCTTGCGGCCGACGCGGTCAGACAGGTCACCCACGTACGGAATCACCAGCACCGCGACGATATTGCCCACCACGGGGATCCACAGATAGATGTCCTTGGCGAAGCCGATGCCGTACGCTGGTTGCACTGCATAGGCCGCGCCGAAGATGGTCGCCACCACCGGAATCACGTTCATCAGCGCCATGCAGACCACGCGCAGCATGTCGGGCGAGCTGTACTTGAAGGCGTCGAGCACCGGGGAGCGGGGACGGCCCTGTTGCTTTTGCTCGGCGGTAAAGGCCGGCGTTTCGTGCACCTCACGGCGAATGACGTAGCCGGCGATGATGACCACGAAGCTCAGCAGGAACGGAATGCGCCAGCCCCAGCTGTTGAACTGTTCGACGGGCATGTAGTGCGCCAGCGGCAGGAAGACGGCAGCCGCCAGAATCTGCCCCGCCTGCACGCCTTGCAGCGTAAAGCTGGCAAAGAAGCCCCGTCGGCCAAACGGTGCGTGCTCCAGGATCATCGAGCTGGCGCCGGAGATTTCACCGGCCACGGCAAAGCCCTGGATCAAGCGCATGACTACCAGCAGCGTTGGCGCCAGCAGGCCGACTTGATCGTAGGTCGGCAGCAGGCCTACGCCGATCGTCGAGATGCCCATCAGGAACATGCACCACAGCAGCACGTTCTTGCGCCCGTGCGTGTCGCCCAGATGCCCCAGCACGAACGCGCCGATCGGCCGCGCCACATAGCCCACGCCGTACGTCGCCAGCGAAGCGATGATGGCTGTCTTCGGATCGCCCTTCGGAAAGAAGATCTGCGGGAAGATCAGCGCCGCTGCGGTGGCGTAGATGAAGAAGTCGTAGTATTCGAGCGCCGAGCCGATCCAGCCGCTGGCGGCGGCTTTCTTCGACTGATGCTTGCCCTGGGGCTCGTGGGCGGCTGCCGTCATGGTGGTCTCCAAGTGGTATCTGTGCGGCCTATCGGTGTTGAAGGGCCGTCTGTGTCTCTGTGTCTGTTACACGCACCGCAGCGTAGTCCGCCACCCAAGGGGGGCACAAGCGAATCGCGGCGGGGATTGATCGATGATCGCACAACGCTGTGCGAATAACGCACGACTCAAGGGTTTTTCCGAGTCTTCCGAGTCCGAGGGCTGTGAAAAAGGGGAGGCGGCTGGCCGAGTTGGGGGTGCGCAGTCGATTACAGGACGCGCATGATCGAAAGCGCCGTGTCTTGGAGCACCCGTAGCACGCGCTGCACGGCCTGCTCGCTGGTTTCCTCGCCGATCTGCATGTTCACGCTCAATGCCGCCACGACGTTGCCATGGCGATCGCGCAGCGGCACGGCCACGCCGCGCACGCCGATCTGCAATTGCTGCTCAACCACGGCGTAGTCCTGGCGGCCGGCCTTGCGGATCTCATCGAGCAGGCGTTCGCGCTGCAGGATGGTGTATGGCGTATAGGGCGTCAGCACGCAGGTTTCCAGCCAGGTTTTGACGTCGTCTTCGGGCTGTGCGGCCAGCATCAACACGCCGGCCGACGCCAGCGGTGCCGGCACGCGGGCGCCGAGCACGAAGCCCGTGCTCATGACGCGACTGGTGCTGGTGCGCGAGATGAACACCAGTTCCCAATCGTCGAGCACGCTGAGGTAGGCCACTTCGCCCACAGCGGCCGTCACCTGCTGCAGGAACGGCTGCACCGTGCGCGGCAGCCGGGCGGAATCGAAGTACGACCAGCCCACCTTCAGTACGCGCGGCGTCAGGCTGAAGAGCGTGCCTTCGCTGGTGAGGTAGCCGAGGTGTTCCAGGGTCAGCAGGTAGCGGCGCGCGGCGGTGCGGGTGAGGCCGGTCAATTCGGCCGCCTGGGTGGGGGTCAGCCGGGGGTGTTCGTGGTCGAACGCCTCCAGAATGGCGAGCCCTTTTTCCAAGCCGGCAATCCAGTCGCGCCGATCCAACGGTTCTTTCTTCATGGCGATAACCCTAGAAACGAACGATATGTGCGCGTGATTGTACGATCATCGCACGTTGTTGCGCGAATGACGCTTGTGAGTGGACGGGGTGCCCACCTACGCTGCGGGCATCGATTGAACGCCGCATCACTGCATCGCCATGAGTTCGCGCCCGAGTTCGCCCCTGAGTTCGCTCAACCTGGGACCCCGTCCTAAATGCATCGCCACCGTGTGCCTGTCCGGCACGCTGCCCGAAAAGCTGGAAGCCGCCGCCGCGGCCGGGTTTGACGGCGTCGAGATCTTCGAGAACGACCTGCTGAATTTCGACGGCTCGCCGGCCAGCGTGCGCCAAATGGCATCAGACCTGGGGCTGGCGATCATGCTGTACCAGCCGTTTCGTGATTTCGAGGCGATGCCGCGCGAGCAGCTTGCCCGCAACCTGGCGCGCGCCGAACGCAAGTTCGACGTCATGGCGCAGCTGGGTGTGCAGGACATCCTCGTCTGCAGCAACGTGCAAGACATCTCCGTGGACGATCCCGCACGCGCCGCCGATGATCTGCGCCAGATGGCCGAGCTTGCCGCGCCGCGCGGGGTGCGCGTGGGCTATGAAGCGCTGGCCTGGGGCCGGCACACGCGGACGTGGCGCCAGGCGTGGCAGATCGTGAAGCAGGCGGACCACCCGGCGCTCGGGCTGATTCTCGACAGCTTCCACACGCTGTCGCTGGGCGACACGCTGGATGGGCTGCATGACGTGCCGGCGGACAAGCTCTTCTTCGTGCAGCTTGCCGATGCGCCCAAGCTGTCGATGGATGTGCTGTCGTGGAGCCGCCATCACCGTAACTTCCCGGGCCAGGGCGATCTGCCGGTGACGGAATTTGCGCGCACCTTGCTTGAGGTCGGCTACACCGGCCCGCTGTCGCTCGAAGTGTTCAACGATGAGTTCCGCTCCGCGCCCGCACGGCCGACGGCGCAAGACGGCATGCGATCGCTCGTGTGGCTGGAATCGGAAGCCGGCGCGGTAGCGCTGCCGGCACCGGCACGCTTTGACGGCGTGGACTTCCTTGAATTTGCCGTGGATGCCACCGCCGGGCGCGAGCTGGAGGGGCGGCTGCGTGCGCTCGGGTTTGCCTTCGCGGGGCACCACCGGTCCAAGGCGGTGGACCTGTATCGGCAGGGCCGCGTCAACGTGATCCTGAACATGGAGCAGGACAGCGCGGCGTCAGAGCATTTCGAGCTGCATGGCCCGTCTGTCTGCGCGATCGGCCTGAAGGTGGACGATGCCGAACGCGCAATGGAACGCGCGCGGGCGCTGTGCTGCCAGGAGTGGCGCGGGCCGGTGGGCCCCAGCGAGCGCAGCATCCCCGCGCTGCGTGCGCCCGATGGCACGCTGCTCTATCTGATCGACGACCGTAATGCGGACCGCAGCATCTACGAGAGCGATTTCGTTTTGCAGCCCACCGCGCAGGCGGACGCCACCGGCCTCGTTTCCATCGACCACGTGGCGCAGGCGCTGCCCGCACATCGGCTCGACAGCTTTGTGCTGTTCTACCGCGCCATCTTCGGCATGCAGGCCGAGGCGGTGCAGGAGATTGCCGATCCGTATGGCCTGGTGAAAAGCCGCGCCATGGTGAGCGCAGACCGCAACGTGCGGATTCCGCTCAACGTGTCGGAAAGCGGGCGTACGGCAACCGGGCGGTTCATTGCCGCGTACGCCGGTTCCGGGGTGCATCACGTTGCCTTCCGCACGGAGCGGCTGTTCGAGACCATCGAAGCCATTGATCGTGCCGGCGCTCGCCTGCAGCACGTGCCGGAGAACTATTACGACGATGTCGCCGCCCGCCTTGGGCTGGACGACGCGCTGCTCACACGCCTGCACGACGACGGCCTGCTTTACGACCGCGACGCGCACGGCGATTTTCTGCACACCTACACCGAACCCTTTCGCGAGCGCTTCTTCTTTGAACTCGTTCAACGCAACGGTTACCTCGGCTACGGCGCGGCCAACGCTGCCGTGCGCATGGCCGTGCAAGCGCAGCTGAGCCGCAGCGCCACCACGGCAGACCGGTAACCACCATCACGGGCGACCCCGGCCGGTGCAGCCGTGGGCCGCTTCAACTTAACCCGGCTGCGCGGGCAGCCGCCGCACATGTAACACCACGACATCAAAAGAGGAGACGGAGGAATCATGAACAAAACAACACTGGCTGCACTGGCCGCACTAGTGATTGGCGCCACGAGCCTGCCGGCAGCGGCGCAAGCCACAAGCGGCGTCACGCTCTACGGGCTGATCGACACCACTATCCGCTACAGCACGCATGAAAACGCAGCGGGCAACCACAACCTGCAGATGACCGACGGCGTGCTCACCGGCAGCCGCTGGGGCTTGCGCGGCACTGAAGACCTGGGCGGCGGCACCAAGGCCATGTTCATCCTTGAATCGGGTTTCTCGCCCGATACCGGCAACAGCCAGCAGGGCGGACGCTTGTTTGGCCGCACGGCCGTGGTGGGCCTGGAGAGCGACTACGGCAAGCTCTACCTCGGCCGGCAGTACACGCTGGCGCACGAAGTGTTGTCCTCGTACGAGGCGATGGCGTTTGCCAACAACTCCATTGTCGGCTACCAGGGCGGCAACTACACCGGCCTGCGCTATGACAACACGGTCAAGTACATCAAGTCGTTCGGCGGGCTGCAGCTGGCTGGCGCGTGGACGTTTGGCGAGGCCGCGGGCAGCTTCAGCAAGAGCTCTGCGGGCGCGGGCTCGATCGTCTACAGCATGGGTCCGGCGGAAGTGGGCGCGGTGTACCAAGTGACGCGCGATGTGTCTTCGGCGTTCTTCAGTGCGGTGCCGGCAGCATTGGCCAGCAAGCAGACGGTGTGGGGCTTCGGCGGCAAGCTGGAGTCGTCGATTGCCACGTGGTACCTGGGCTACACCAACAGCCGACTCGACGTGGCCGACTACAAGAACCAGGCCGCTTACGTTGGCGCAAAGGTGCCGCTGACCGGCGCGTTGAGCTTTATCGGCACGGTGCAATACGACTGGATGAAGCACCTCGGCACCAGCGGTAAGCGCGTGACCAGCGCCGGCATGCTCGACTACGCGTTCAGCAAGCGCACCGATGTGTATGCCGAAATCGACTACACGCACCTGCAGGGCGCGTGGGTGGCGTTGAACAGTGCGGCGGCGTTCAACAACTCGGGCAACACGTATGGCAACAACTCGCGGTTGGGCGTGATGCTGGGCGTGCGCCACAAGTTCTAATTTCTAAGGTGGTTGGGTGTACGAGGACCCCTCGGCTTCACGGTCGAGGGGCTTTTGCTTTGCGTGCGTCAGAACATCAGACCATCAGTGCATCAGAACGAGTGCTTCAGCCCGACACCGGCCAGCACCGTCTTCATGCCCGGCGCCGTGCCCCCCGCCACGATGGTGGTCTTGAGGTTTTCCAGCGGATCCGCCGCGCCCACCGTACCCGCATCCACGTACACCAATTGCGCGTACAGCGTGGTCCGCTTGGAGAACGCGTAGTCGTTGCTCAGCACGATCGATTTGGTCGAGCTGTTGTGCGCGCTGCTTTCGTACTTGCTGTAGTAGCCCGCGAGTGTGGCGGTGTTGCTCGCGCTCCATTTGTAGTCGAGGCCCGCGCCGATCGACTTGACGTCGGACACACGCGCACCGCTCGGTGCATTGTTGGTGACGCCGATGAAGTTGAGCCTGCCCGTAAAGGCGTTGAACGGCACCGCAACGCCCGCGCTCCACAACCGGCTGAGCGTCTCGCCGGTGTTGTTGTCCGCCATCGACTGATACCCCAGGCCGACCACCACAGGTCCGGTGTACGTGGCCCCCAGCGAAAGCTCGTTGCCCTTCTTGAAGCTGCCTGCCGCCTCGCCCAGCGAGTACGCCACGCCCAGCCACACCGGCCCGAAGTTGTTGGAGTACTGCACCGTGTTGGCGGTGAACACGCCGATGTCGTTGCCGGCGTTGGTGCCGGCACCCAAGGCATTGGCGGGTGCGGCCAACTGGTTGTAGGCCCAGCCGAACAGGTTGGAGAACTGCTCCTTGAAGCCCCGCGCTTCGGTGCCGATGGTGCCGATGAGCGCCGGGCTGTACTGGCGGCCGAGCGTGACGGTGCCCCAGTTGCCGCTGAGCCCCACGTTCGCTTGCCGGCGGAAGAGTTCCGAGCTGAAGCCCGGGCCTGTGGTGAGCGTACCCGTGTCGCTGCTGTAGTGACCTTCGAGGTTGAAGGTGGCCTTCAGCCCGCCGCCCAGGTCTTCCGTGCCCTTGAGGCCCCAGATGCTCGGGCTGATGCCGCCGGAGCGCATCTCCGTCAGGCTGCCGGTGTTGTCGGCACTGTGGTTGCGGTATTGCAGCCCGGCATCGATCGTGCCGTAGATCGTGACTGAGGACTGCGCCAGGGCGCTGCTTGCCGCGCAGCCTAGGCTCGCCACCAGGAACGCGTCGCGAAGGTGTTTGCTCTGCATGTCGTCTCCGTATTGTCTTTGTGGTTGTCGTGTCATCGGTCCGGCGGATTGGGCACGGACCGGGCGAGGCAGCGCAATATGCATACCATCGGTTTCGCAACCGATTGCCATGCGTTCACAGGCGTTGTTGCGATTCGAATAACGTTTGCGCGCTATGGGCGGGATGCTGGCGGTGTGGTGAGACGCAACACTCGGTGCAACAGGTGTCTCGATGGCTGTTCCGCAATGGAGCAGCGCGTGCAGCGCCTACTTCAGTGGCGCGTTCTCCATCCAGCGGTCTTCCAGCTCGCGCCAGGCGTGCGCCACGTTCAGCGCATGCCGGGGGTGGAAGTTGCGCCAGTCGCGGTACGCCAGGCCCGGCGCGTAGTCGAGCGCGCGTGCGCCGTCTCCACCGGCTTCGATCGCATCGGCAATCGACGTGTTGAGGGCATCGAGATACGACAGCGTCGGCTGCAGCATCTGCGCAGGCGTGCCGATGGCCGTGGCGACCACGATGTCAGTCGGCAACTGCGCGAGGCCCCGCAGCGCTTGCCGCCAGCCAAGCAGCGAACCCTCCTGCAGATCGGGTACGCGCTGCCGATACGCGAGTCCACCCGCACACAAGACGCGCCGCTGCGGCGCATACAGCGTGGTATCGGAAGCACTATGCGCCGCAGGGTGGACGTGCACCTGCCACGCCGTCTTGCCGGTGTGCAGCCAATCGCCGTCGCGCAGGGCGGGTTCGGGAATGACGATCTGTGTGCCGCGCATCGCGCGTTCGCCAAGCATGCGGGCCAGCCGCGCGAGGCAGCTGTCGCAACGTTGCCGCATCAGGTTGGCGGTGGCAACCGACGCCAGAAACGCCGGGCGCGGCTGCAGCCGTGCAAACGCGGCGTTGGCCAACACATGCTCCGGGTGCGCGTGGGTGTTGACCACCCAGCGGATCGGCTCGGCGGTGAGGTTGCGGATGGCGGCAATCAAGCGATCGCCCCAATGGAGGTGTGGCCCTGGGTCCACCACCAGCACGCCATTGCCGGTGATGTGCACCAGCGTCGGTACGACTTCACCGGCGTTGATGCGGGTGGCTTCGGCATTGTCGGCGCGGGCCGCGTACAGGCCGTCTTGGAGCCGCACCAGCGACACGCGCATCGGTGCGGCGAGTGTGCTGAACGATGGGTTGACGGTGAGGGCAAACATCAACTGCATCCACTGTCGACGAGCACGCGCCTCGGCCATGTCAGCGGGCCAACGCCGCGCTTTCATAGCGCGGGTAGAAGCGCGTGACATTGCGCACGTACTCGGCGGGCATGCCGCCCCAGCGGGCGTACTCGGGCGCTACCGGCATCGCGAGTACCTCCGCCAGATCGCGTCCGTCTTCCGCCGCGCGCCGCAGCCGTGCATCCAGCCACAGTAAGTATTGGCGCGTCTGCGCGATGGCATCGGCGTGGCCGAGGGCAGGGCCGTGGCTCGGGATCAGCACGCGCACACCGCTCTGCGAAACGATGCTTTGGAGCGCGTCCAGGCTGGCGAGCCAGCGGGCGAGGTCCGCATGCGGCGTCGTCGGAATTCGGTCATGAAAGGCGATGCCACCCGCAAACACCACGCCGCTGGTGCGGTCCACCAGCACGAGGTCGTCGGCCGTATGACCATCGAGCCGGATGAGATCGATGCGATGGCGGCCGAAGGTGCGCTGGCCGGGCGTCAACGGTTGGGTGGGTGGCGTGGGCACGGTGTCCCGCATCCAGTCGCCGCACAGGCGGTAGAGGTTGTCGGCATACGCGGCGCCTTCCTGTTGCGTCCCGGTGATGGTGCCCGGCAGCGCCTGCGCGCCAACGTCCGCATAGGCCTGGTTGCCGAAAAAATAATCCGGATGCAGGTTCAGGTTGAACACCCAGCGCACCGGCGCCGAGGTGACCTGGCCAATGGCGCGGCGCTGCTGCGCACCGTACAGCGCGGATGGCCCCGTATTGATGACGAGCACGCCGTCGCCCGTATCAATGAACCCGGTGTTGATGATGTTGCAGCCATTGCCGGGCGCGAAATCGGCATTGGCGCCTTCGAGCACCCAGACGTCCGGTGCCACCTGGCGTGGCACGAGGTGGTAATCCAGGCTTTCGGCCAGCACGCCGACGGGCAGCATGAAGAGGCATAGCCACAGAACACGCATGTGGCTCATGGCGTCACCTGCGCGCGGATGCGGTTGCCGTTGTTGTCGAACGCCCACCACCGAGACACCCCGTTCGGCCGGGCCGTCAAAGTCGAACGAGAAGATCGGGTTCTCCGCCACGGGTTCGTGCAACGCTAGCCGAAGCAGGGGCTGACGGTTCGCATCCAGCAGTTCCAGCCGTTCGATATGGAACGACGGAATGCCGGTGACGAGGCCCGTATCCATCGGATGCATCACCCGCAACCGGATGCGCGTGCCCGCACCGTTGAAGCCGGGAAACACGCGCGATTCGACCCGGTTCAGCGTGGTGCTCCAGGTAGCGTTCTGGCGCGTGGCACCGGGCAGCGTGCAACCGCCGCCGGTCGCATCCACCATCAACGTGCCGATGTGCCAGACGCCATCTGGCGTGCGCGCCGCCACGCGCACCGCCGATGCTTCCTGCAGCTTGAAGCGGAACGACAGCGCAGGCCGCGCCCGCATCGGCTCGAACGCCAGCACCTGGCGGATCGGATTGCGATCCACTGCCACGACGATGCGCTCCACCTTGCCGAGCGCCGAGGCATCGAAGGCAATCGGCACTTGCATGGCGTCTTCGGCAAACGCTGGGCCGGTCACGTGGACACGGTTGTCGAACATGACCGGCGCGTTGCCCAGAAATTCCTGATGGATGGCCGACCACAGCGGCGAGCCTGCTGGGTCAGCGTTGGGCTCAGCCCATGTGGGCGATGGCAGCCAAGCAAGGGCCAGGGCGGCAATGGCACAGCCGCGCGCGAAGGCTGTGGCATGGGGATACGCCGGTCTCATTGTGTTCTTGTGGGTTCAGGGCAACCGGTGGCATTGCGAAAGTCATGCCACGCGGCGCGTGCTCCAGAACCTGCGCGCAAGCGGTTTGAGCGTTGCGCTTTGGAACAGTGAGTGTTGCATTCTGGAGCACCACCACGAGCGCGCAAGGCAAAACGGCGATTGCCCGGCGCTCAGCACCCCCACATCTTGGGATGGCCCACCTTTTGCAGAGTCAGCACGGACACAGCGCACACCGCACACAGCAACGCTGACGTCATCACTCATACATCAGGAGACATCCCATGCGTTACGCTCATCCCGGCACGCCCGGCGCCATCGTTTCGTTCAAGCCGCGCTACGGCAACTTCATCGGCGGCGAGTTCGTTGCGCCGGTCAAGGGCCAGTACTTCACCAACACCACGCCGGTGACGGGCGAGGCGATTGCCGAGTTCCCGCGCTCGACGGCTGAAGATATTGAGCGCGCGCTCGACGCCGCCCACGCCGCGGCCGACGCATGGGGCCGCACCTCGGCGCAGGACCGCTCGCTGATCCTGCTCAAGATTGCCGACCGCATCGAGCAGAACCTTGAGCTGCTGGCCGTGACCGAAACGTGGGACAACGGCAAGCCCGTGCGCGAAACGCTGAACGCCGATATCCCGCTGGCCGCCGATCACTTCCGCTACTTCGCCGGCTGCATCCGCGCACAAGAGGGTTCCGCTGCGGAGATCAACGAATTCACCGTGGCGTATCACATCCACGAGCCGCTGGGCGTGGTGGGTCAGATCATCCCGTGGAATTTCCCGCTGCTGATGGCCGCCTGGAAGCTGGCCCCGGCGCTGGCCGCCGGCAACTGCATCGTGCTCAAGCCGGCTGAGCAGACGCCGCTGGGCATCAACGTGCTGCTGGAGCTGATTGGCGACCTGCTGCCGGCGGGCGTGCTCAACGTCGTGCACGGCTACGGCAAGGAAGCTGGCGAGGCCCTGGCCACCAGCAAGCGCATCGCCAAGATCGCCTTCACGGGGTCAACGCCGGTGGGTTCGCACATCCTGAAATGCGCGGCCGAGAACATCATCCCGTCGACGGTGGAGCTGGGTGGCAAGTCCCCCAACATCTACTTCGAAGACATCATGCAGGCCGAGTCGAGCTTTATCGAAAAGGCGGCTGAAGGCCTGGTGCTCGGCTTCTTCAACCAGGGTGAGGTGTGCACGTGCCCCTCGCGCGCGCTGGTGCAGGAATCCATCTACAGCCGCTTCATGGATGCGGTGATGACCAAGGTGGCGGCCATCAAGCGTGGGGATCCGCTCGACACGGAAACGATGGTCGGCGCGCAAGCCTCGGAGCAGCAGTTCTACAAGATCCGCAGCTATCTGGAAATCGCGCAGGAAGAGGGCGCCGAATGCCTGGTCGGCGGCGATGTGGAAGTGCTGCCCGGCAATCTGTCGAAGGGCTACTACATCAAGCCGACGCTGCTCAAGGGCAACAACAGCATGCGCGTGTTCCAGGAAGAGATCTTCGGCCCGGTGATTGCTGTGACGACGTTCAAGGACGAAGCGCAGGCCATCCAGATTGCCAACGACACCGAATACGGTCTGGGCGCCGGCCTGTGGACGCGCGACATCAACCGCGCGTACCGCGTCGGCCGCGCCATCAAGGCGGGCCGTGTGTGGACGAACTGCTACCACCTGTACCCCGCGCACGCGGCGTTCGGCGGCTACAAGAAATCGGGCGTGGGCCGCGAGACCCACAAGATGATGCTCGACCACTACCAGCAGACCAAGAACCTGCTGGTGAGCTACGACGTCAACCCGCTGGGCTTCTTCTGATGGTGTAGTCGTCTGCAGCAAAGGCAGCAGGCGCGTGGCGATCGACAACCGCGACAACCGCGCGCCTGCCCGCTGACTTACAGGTCAAAGAACCTGGGTCAAAAAATCATTCGGAGACACGGCTATGCGCCGTCCCAACGTGCCGCAGCGCCGGACGTATCAGGCCGTGCTGCGCCTGTGTTACGCGAGTGCGCTGGCCTGCGGCCCGCTTTGCGCGCACGCGCAGACGGCACCCGCCGACGCCGACGCCGACGCTCGCCTGATGCTCGCCACCACCACGGTCATCGGCACCACGCCGCTGCTTGGCGTTGGCACACCGCTGTCGCAAGTCTCCGCCAATGTGCAGACGCTGCGGGGCAGCGATTTGCGCAGCCAGCACCGCACGGTGCTCACCGACGACTTTGAGAAGAACCTGCCCAGCGTCGACATCAACGAGGTGCAGGGCAACCCGTATCAGACGGATCTCCACTATCGCGGCTTTACCGCATCGCCGGTGCTGGGCACACCGCAGGGCTTGTCGGTGTTCGTGGATGGCGTGCGCGCCAACGAGCCCTTCGGCGACGTGGTGAACTGGGACCTGATCCCCCGCATGGCGATCGACACCATCCAGTTGATCCCGGGCTCGAACCCGACCTATGGGCTGAACACGCTGGGCGGTGCCATCACCATTGCCACCAAGAACGGCAAGCAGAACCCGGGCGGTTCCGCGGAAGTGTCCGGCGGTTCGTGGGGGCGCAAATCCGCTCAAGCGGAGCAGGGCGGCATGATCGGCGCCAACCTGGATTACTACGTCAGCGCCAGCGCCCTGAACGACAACGGCTGGGCCGACCACAATGCCAGCCGCGTGCGTCAGGCATTCGGCAAGCTGCGCTACACCAGCGCGGACACCACGCTTTCGCTGTCGATGGGCGGCGCTGACAACACGCTGCAGGGCAGCCAGACGGTTCCGCGTTCGTTCCTTAGCAACCCGGCGCAGGCGTACACCTTTCCCGACACGAACAAGAACAGCACGGCGTACATCACGCTGTCGGGCGACCACTTCATCAACGACGATCTGCAGCTGAGCGGCAACGTCTACTACCGGCATTTCCGCAACGCCAATCTCAGCAGCAACGTGAACGAGGACTTCGGCAGTGTGGATGCGAATGGCAATGTCGATACGGTGCAGTCGCACAACGCGCAGTCCGTCATCTCCACCGACAGCTATGGCGCCAGCGTGCAATTGACGCGCATGGGCACGCTGGCCGGCATGGAGAACCAGCTCGTGGTGGGTGCCGCTGCGGACTTTGCCAACTCGGGTTTTACGCAGGGCACGCAGGACGCTTTCTTTACCGATGCACGCGCGTCGGTCGGCATCGGAGGTTTTACGCAAACCACCAACGCGAAGACGCGCAACGGCAACCTCGGTGTGTATTTCAACGACACGCTGTCGCTCACCAAGCAGTGGACGCTCACGCTGGCGGGCCGCTACAACTGGGCGCGCGCCGTCATCCGCGATGCCAGCGGCGCGCAACCGCTGCTCGATGGCGATCACACGTTCTCGCGCTTCAACCCGGCCATCGGGCTGAACTGGAACCCGACACCCAAACTGACCGTGTACGCGACGTACAACGAAGGCATGCGCGCACCGACCGCCATCGAGCTGGCATGTGCGGACCCCGCCGCGCCGTGTTCGTTGCCGAACAACTTCATTGCCGATCCGCCGCTTAAGCCCGTCATCTCCAAGACCTTTGAAGTTGGCATGCGCGGTCGCGCGGGCGAGGCCACGACGTGGAGCGCTGCCGCCTACAGCACGACGCTCAACGACGACATCCAATTCGTGAGCGCCGGCGCGGCCAGCACGCTGGGTTTCTTCCAGAACGTGGGCCGTACGCGCCGGCAGGGCTTTGAGCTGGCGGCCCACACGCAAGTGGGGCCGCTGGGCATCAGCGCGAGCTACAGCTATGTCAATGCGACCTATCGCTCCGACTGGACCGAGCACAGCCCCAGCAATTCCAGCGCGGACGCCAACGGCAATATCCACATCAAAGCCGGTGACCGCATCCCCGGCATTCCCGAGAGCACCATCAAGCTCCGCGTTGACTACGCCGCCACGCCCCAATGGAAGATCGGCACCAACCTGATCTGGCGCGGCAGCATCTACGCGCGTGGCGATGAGAACAACGCCGATGCCAACGGCAAGCTCTCCGGCTACTTCCTCGCCGATCTGGATACGACGTACCAGGTGACCAAGCAACTGCAGGTGTTCGCCACGGTGTCGAATCTGTTCAACCGCCGCTACCAGAGCTTTGGTGTGCTGGGCGCAAATGCCTTTACGGGACCGAACAACACCTTCAACGGCGCCAACCCGGTTAACGCGCAATTTGTTGCGCCCGGTGCGCCGCGCAGCGTGTGGATTGGAGTGCGATATGCGTGGCAATAGGGCATTGGAGCAGCGTGACGTGCCTGCTCCATTTTTTCGCAACAGAACAGGGATGTGTTGCGGCGTGAAGCACAACACGGCGCGCAAACGCGCGCGATGCCGCGGTGCCTCTGCGTTTGCCAGATGGCATGGGACTTGCCAAGGACCCGTGCGGTGCGACTGTCGCATCAGCGGACTTTGACAACAACAGAGAGGTAGGAGACAACGATGAGGACACTACGCGTGATCACGCTGGCGGCGGCAGGCCTGACGGCAACGCTCACCGCTACCGCAGCAACGCCCCCTGTGACAGACGCCATGATCCAGAACGACGCCAAGTCTTCCGGCGACGTGCTGACCTGGGGCATGGGGACGCAAGGCCAGCGGTTTTCGGGGCTCACCAAGATCAACACGAAGAACGTCAACCGGCTCGTGCCGGCGTGGTCGTTCTCGTTTGGCGGCGAGAAGCAGCGCGGGCAGGAAGCCCAGCCGCTCATCTACAACGGCAAGATGTTCGTCACCGCGTCGTACTCGCGCATCTACGCGATCGACCTGAAGACAGGGCAGAAGCTTTGGAAGTACGAGCAGCGCCTGCCGGACGCCATCATGCCGTGCTGCGATGTGGTGAACCGCGGCGCCGCGCTGTACGACAACCTCGTCATCTTCGGCACGTTGGACGCGCAGTTGGTGGCGCTCAACCAGGACACCGGCAAGGTGGTCTGGAAAGAGAAGATCGATGACTACGCTGCGGGCTATTCGTACACCGCCGCGCCGCTGATCGTGAAGGGCATGGTGCTGACGGGCGTGTCGGGCGGCGAATTCGGTGTGGTGGGTCGCGTGGAAGCGCGCGACGCCAAGACCGGCGAGCTGATCTGGACCCGCCCGACTGTCGAAGGCCACATGGGCTACAAGTACGACAAGGACGGCAACAAGACCGAGAACGGCATCACCGGCACGCTCAACGCCAGTTGGCCCGGTGAGACCTGGAAGACCGGCGGCGCATCGACCTGGCTGGGCGGCACGTATGACCCGCAGACCGGCCTGGTGTACTTCGGTACCGGCAACCCTGGCCCGTGGAACAGCCATATCCGCAAGGGCGACAACCTGTATTCGTCATCCACGCTCGCCATCGACCCGGACACCGGCAAGATCGTCTGGCACTACCAGAACACCCCGAACGACGGCTGGGATTTCGACGGCGTGAACGAGTTCGTCACGTTCGACATGGACGGCAAGCGCGTGGGCGCCAAGGCGGACCGCAACGGCTTCTTCTACGTGAACGACGCGAAGACGGGCCAGTTGCTCAACGCGTTCCCGTTCGTGAAGGTCAACTGGGCGACCAGCATCGACCTGAAGACGGGTCGCCCGAACTACTCGCCGGACCACCGTCCTGGCGATCCGGCTGCCGCCACCGGTGACGATAAAAAGGGCCAGTCGGTGTTTGCGGCGCCGGGCTTCCTTGGTGGCAAGAACCAGATGCCGATGGCGTACAGCCCGCAGACCGGCCTGTTCTATGTGCCCTCCAACGAGTGGGGCATGGACATCTGGAACGAGCCGATCAGCTACAAGAAGGGCGCGGCTTACCTGGGCGCCGGCTTCACCATCAAGCCGCTCAATGAGGACTACATCGGCTCACTGCGCGCGATCAACCCCAAGACCGGCAAGCTGGAATGGGAGATCAAGAACAGCGCGCCGCTGTGGGGTGGTGTGATGACAACCGCCGGCGGCCTGGTGTTCTGGGGCACGCCCGAGGGCTACCTGAAGGCGGCGGACGCCAAGACCGGCAAGGAGCTGTGGAAATTCCAGACCGGCAGCGGCATCGTCGCGCCGCCCGTCACGTGGGAAGACAACGGCGAGCAGTTCGTGGCCGTCGTCTCCGGTTGGGGCGGCGCTGTGCCACTGTGGGGCGGTGAAGTGGCCAAGCGCGTGAACTTCCTGGAGCAGGGTGGTTCGGTCTGGGTGTTCAAGTTGCACAAGAACTAGTCCGCTGAATCATTGAAATGGAAGGTGAAGGACAGGCCATGCGGGATGCAGCGCTAGGGCGAAGCAGGGGTTTCGGATTGCACCGCAATCCGCCTGCGTAGCGGCATGTGCTTGCAAGCACATGCGCGCCCTGCAAGGGCAAAGCGCAGCAATAGCTGGCTATTGCGAGCATTTGCAACGACGCGATGCGCCCGCATGGCGTGGCAAGCACCAAACCAATTTCAGTGATTCAGTGGACTCGGTTGCACCGTGCCGGGTAGTGCCCCCAACGGCGCAACGCCCGGCACGGCCGATGACAGCATCACGAAGTGTTGGAAGGACATCATGCGTAAAGGAATGGTTTCGCTGTTGACGTTGGCGTCAACGGCCATCAGCGCGGCGGCATATGCTGCCCCAGACATGCAAGCCCTGGCGGACAAGAGCGGCTGCTTTTCGTGCCACAGCGTGCAGAACAAGATCGTCGGCCCAGCGTTTGCCGACGTGGCGGCCAAGTACAAGGGCGACGCAGAAGCGCCGGCGCGGCTCGTACAAAAGGTGCGCGAGGGCGGTAAGGGGGTATGGGGCCGCATTCCCATGCCACCGCATCCAAACCTCAAGGAAGAAGAGGCACAGCAACTCGTGGCATGGGTGTTGAGCCGCTGATTCAATGTCTAGCGCGGAAGCGCGCAAAAGAACAGGGCCGGCAATGTCCGGCCCTTTCTTTCGCTATGACGAAGTCAATCGTCGAGAGTTGGCGTCCGTGCGGAACACGATCGATAGTTCGTCGGCGCGGTGATCGCGCAGTTGGCCGAAGCGGTCCATGGCGGCCAGCCGACCTTGTAGGACGACGGTCTGCAGCCTGCCGTGATCCGGCGATTTGCCGCAGACGGGGTCGGCGCGTTCGGCATTGCCCGTGAGCAGATACGACTGGCAGCGACAGCCGCCGTAGTCGGCTTCGCGCGAGTCGCAGGACTGGCACGGGTCGGGCATCCACTGCGTGCCACGATAGCGCTGAAACGCCGTGCTCGATTGCCAGATGGCTTTCAGCGGCATCTCCAGCACGTTGGGCAAGTCCAACCCCGGCAGCATGCGCGCGGAATGGCAGGGCAGCGCCACGCCATCGGGCGCGACACCCAGAAAGGTCGTGCCCCAGCCGTTCATGCATTTCTTCGGGCGCTGCTCGAAGTAGTCCGGCACCACATAGAGCAACTGGCAGCGCTTGCCGATGCGCGCGCGGTAGTCATTCACCACAGCTTCGGCTTCGCGCAGTTGCTCGATGGTGGGCATCAGCGCCAGGCGGTTTTCCCAAGCCCAACCGTAGTACTGCGTGTTGGCCAGCTCCAGATACTCCGCGCCGATCTCCAACGCCATGTCGATGATGGCGCCCACGTGCGGCAGGTTGTGCCGGTGCATCACGCAGTTCATCACCATCGGATACTCGTGCGCCTTGATGAGGTCCGCCACGCAGCGCTTCAGCTCAAAGGTGCGCGTGCTCGACAGAAAATCGTTGAGCTCGCGCGTGGAATCCTGGAACGACAGTTGAATGTGATCGAGCCCCGCCGCACGCAATGCGCCAAGCCGCGCGTCGGTCAGGCCGACACCAGACGTCACCAGGTTCACGTAGAACCCAAGTTTGTGCGCATGTGCGACCAGCGCTTCCAGGTCTTTGCGCAGCAGCGGTTCTCCGCCGGACAAGCCAAGCTGCACCGCGCCCAGCGCCCGCGCCTGCGTGAAGACATCGCACCATTGCTCGGTGGTCAGTTCGCGATCGTGCCGGGTGTAGTCCACCGGGTTGGAGCAGAACGGGCAATGCAGCGGGCAGCGGTACGTCAGCTCCGCCAGCAGCCACAGCGGTGGGCCCGGAACAGGCGGCTCCGCCGGTGCGAGCAAGGACTCGGCGTTAAATGAGCCAGCCGCGTTCGAGTGCATGTTTGACAAAGGCGTGGACCTCCGGCGCGATGCCCTGCACGCCAAAAGCGGATTGCAGATCGTCGATCAGCATGTCGAGGGTATGGGCGCCGTCGCAGCGCTGCAGGATCGCGGCAGCACTGTCGTTGAGCGTGACCATGCCCTCGGGGTACAGCAGCACCCAGCTCTGCTGCGCGTCTTCCCACTGCAGGCGGAAGGTCCGGTGCAGGGTGGGGTGGCTTGGATCAGGCAGGGACGGGGTCATGGGCGTGGGCCTGTTGAATGGCATCAAGGATCGACCAGAGGATGTCCAGCTTGAACTGCAGGATGTCCAGCGCGCGCTGTTGCTGCTCCGGAGTGCGGAAATAGTCGAGCGTTACGCGCAGGCCATGTTCGACATCGCGCGAGGCCAGCGGAATGCGCGAGCGGAAATACGCCAGCCCTTCCGGCTGCACCCACGGATACTGCTCGGGCCATCCGGCCAGCCGCTCCTTGTGGATGTCCGGCGCGAACATCTCCGTCAGCGACGAGCACACCGCCTCCTGCCACGGCGCCCGCCGCGCAAAGTTGACATACGCATCCACGGCAAAACGTACGCCCGGCAACAGATGCTGGTGCGACCACAGTTCGCTGCGCTTCAGGCCCACCGCTTCGCCCAGGCGTACCCAGCTCTCGATGCCGCCGGGGCGGCCGTCGTTGCCATGACCATCGCCGTCGTGGTCATGGATGCGGACGATCCACTCGCGGCGGGTGTCACGGTCGGGGCAGTTGGAAAGGATGGCCGCATCCTTGAGCGGGATATTGACCTGGTAGTAGAAGCGGTTGGCGACCCAGGTGCGGATCTCTTCCGGCGTGCATTCGCCCGCGCGCATGCGCAGGTTGAACGGATGGTGGATGTGATAGCCCGCCTGCTTGGCGCGCAGTCGGGCTTCAAACTCTTGGGCGGTCCAGGCAACAGAGTGTGTCATAGCGAGATTTCCATGCCGTCGTAAGCCACCTCGATGCCATGTGCTTCCAGCTCGCGACGTTGCGGCGAGTCTTCATCGAGGATCGGGTTGGTGTTGTTGATGTGGATGAGGACCTTGCGCGCGGCGGGTAGCCGGTCGAGCGTTTCAATCATGCCGCCGGGGCCGGACTGCGCCAGGTGGCCCATGTCGGCGGCGGTCTTGGTGGAAAAGCCGAGCGCCAGCATCTCGTCGTCGGTCCAGCAGGTGCCGTCTACGAGTACGACATCGGCGGTGCTCAGCTCTTCGAATACGTGCGATTCAATGCGCGCGAGGCCCGGTGCGTAGAAGGCGCGTCGCCCGCTCTTGCGATCGACGATGCGCAGACCGATGTTGTCGCCGTTGCGGTGTGCGTTGCGGCTCGGCGAGTAGGGCGGTGCCTTGCTTTCCAGCGGCACCGCGGTGAGTTCCACGGCATCGAGCGGCGCCACGGAAAATGCGGAGCCATCCAACGCCAACACCCGCGTATCGAGCCCGCAGTAGTGCGACAGCATGCGCGTGAGGGGAAACGCCGTGGACAAATCACTGAGCACCGCTGCCGATGCATAGACGGGTAGCGGTTGCCGGTGCTCACGCAGCATCAGCAGGCCGGTGACGTGGTCGATCTGGGCGTCGATCAGGATCACGCCGACGATGCCAGTGTCGCGCGGCGCGCGCGCCGGTTGCAGTGCCGGCGACGCGCGCAACTGCGCCAGGATGTCGGGCGATGCGTTGACGATGATCCAGTTCTGGTGGTCATCGCCCAGCGCGATGGAAGACTGCGTGCGCGGCGTGGCGCGTAGCGTGCCGCGTCGTACGCCGTCGCAGTTGCGGCAGTTGCAGTTCCACTGCGGGAAGCCGCCGCCAGCGGCCGAACCAAGAACCCTGAGTATCGTCATGATGCGAGCCCAACGTGTTGGCCGGATTGAGCAAGAAGCCGGCCAGCTTGTGAGCCAAATGGAGAGCCGAAAAAAGAAGCCCGCCGTGAACTGCAGGCGGGCCCAGGAGAACGGTGCGTTCCGTTGCGAGATGTCAGCGGTTAGCGATGTACATCGTGATCTCGAAGCCCAGGCGCAGTTCGGTGTAGGCGGGCGTGGTCCAGGTCATGTCTCCTCCTTGAGGCGTTGGCATAGTTAGTGAGTGTGGTGCGTCATTGCGCGGCTGGCACCGGCGTGTTGCCGAGCGTAGCCGTACGCTAAGAAAGGCAACATCCATGCCCACTTCCGCCTGGCCAGACACGTCGACTTGCATGCGTCTTCGCACGCCGGATGGCCATCGCTTGCATGTGCGACTGTGCGGGCCGGACAGCGGCGAACCGTGGGTGGTGCTGCACGGTGGCCCCGGCAGCGGGTGCAGTCCGTCAATGGCTGATTGGTTCGATCCGCAACTGCACCGTGTCGTGCTGCCGGACCAGCGCGGCGCCGGCCAATCGCGTCCGGCTGGGTCTCGGCGTCGCAATTCGGTGGGGGCGCTGCTGGCGGATCTAGAGCAGTTGCGCACCACGCTCGGCATTGCGCGCTGGGGCGTGGTCGGCGGGTCGTGGGGCGCAGCGTTGGCGCTGGCGTATGCCGATCGCTTTCCCGATGCGGTGGTGGCGCTGGTGCTGCGCGGCACCTTCCTGACCGGCTTCGATGACGTGCAGGCCCTCTTCAACGCGCGTGGCGCCGGGCGGGGTCTGCTGCGTGGCGTCGATCGGTGTGGCGAGGGTCTCCCCGGGGCGCGCGGGCGCCTGCTCGCTGCAACAGACATGTTGCAGGCTGGTACACCTGTTCAGAAATTGAACATCGCCACGCAGTGGCAGCGGGCGGAGCGTCGATTGCTTGGTCTGCCACTGGCAGGCAAGCGCCAGACGTGGCCGCAGCAGAGGGCGTTGCTGCACAAGTACGCGCTTCAGGCGCATTACCTCGTCGGTAGGGCGGGACTGGGGAAAGCAGCGTTGCTCAGGGCGGCAGCACGTATCGACGCAAGCGGGTTGCCGGTAACGCTGCTGCATGGGCGACAAGACAACGTTTGCCGACCCGATAATGCGCTGCGCTTGCAGGCGGTGATGCCGCAAGCGCGGCTGGTGTGGGTGCCCGGCGGGCACCTGGCGACCGGCGCAATGGCGCAGGCGCTGCGCGATGCGATTCGCGCAGCGGCGTGGTCAATCGGCGCGGGGCAGGCCGCCGGCTTCGTCGATCTTGCGGTAGACGGTATTGCGTGAAATCCCCAGCGCCTTGGCGGCCGCCGAGATGTTGCCGTTGTGCGCCTTCACCGCCGCCAGGATGGTCATGGCTTCCACGTCGGCAAGCCGCTTGGGGGCCGCGTCGACTGCTGCCTGCGCGATTGGTGCGGGTGCAGTGCTCACGCTCTCCGTGGCTGACGGGGTGCTGTGGCGCGCGTGCCAGTCTTCGAGAAAGTCATCGGGGAGGTGGTCCACCGTGATTTCCGGTGCGTCTTCGGCCATCAGCCGGGCCGTGCGCAGCAGGTTGCCGAGCTGGCGGATGTTGCCGGGCCAGTGGTAGCTGCGGAACATCTGCGCCACCGGTTCGCTGATGGGCGGCGCGTCGGCGTGTTCCTGGCGCAGCAGCCGGTTGGCCACGGCGTCCAGATCGCTGCGCTCGCGCAACGCCGGCAGGCGCACGACAAGGCCGTTCAGGCGGTAGTACAGGTCTTCGCGAAACTGGCCGCTGGCCACCATCTCGCGCATGTTGCGGTGGGTCGCGCACACCACGGCCACATCCACCTGGATCAGCTTGTTGCTGCCCAGCGGCGACACCGCGCGCTCCTGCAGCGCGCGCAGCAGGCGGGCCTGCAGGTGCAGCGGCATGTCGCCAATCTCATCCAGGAACAGCGTGCCGCCGTTGGCCAGCACCATCTTGCCGATACCGCCTTTCTTGCGGGCGCCGGTAAAGGCGCCTTCCTCATAGCCAAACAGCTCCGATTCGATCAGCGCTTCCGGAATCGACGCGCAATTCACGGCGACGAACGGGCCGGCGTGGCGGGGGCTGTCCGCATGAATGGCGCGGGCGAGCAGTTCCTTGCCGGTGCCGGTTTCGCCCAACACCATCACGGTGATGTCCTTGCCGATGACCTTGCGCACCTTGCCGATGACGGTCTTGATCTGCGCATCGCCCGTGTCCAGCGCGTCCAGGCTGGCGGCTTGCCGGGGTGGGGCGATATAGGCGCGGCTGGCCGGCGCCGCGTAGGATTCGCCAGCCGGCTCATTGCCGATGGCGCTGCGTGCGATCGCGCCCTGCCGCTTCCATTCCACGCGGGCGAAGACTTTCACGCCGCTGGGCAACTGCAACTGCACGATGCCCGCGGGGGCGCCGCGCTCCGTGTCGATCAGCTGCGACATCGATAGGTTGAACAGCGACGGAAAAGTGTGCGCCTGCAACGCCCGGCTCGACAGCCCGAGCTGGAACTCCCCGCTGCGGTTGGCCGACAGAAAGCGCCCGGCCGGTGTGAACGCTGCAATGCCCTCCACCAGCGTGCCGATGAACTCGGGCCGCGAG
This sequence comes from Ralstonia sp. 25C, assembly GCF_051904805.1. Taxonomy (NCBI): domain Bacteria; kingdom Pseudomonadati; phylum Pseudomonadota; class Betaproteobacteria; order Burkholderiales; family Burkholderiaceae; genus Ralstonia; species Ralstonia sp. 25C. The sequence goes on from NZ_CP196737.1 coordinate 3,145,138, forward strand.
TGAAAGTGAATGCAGACCACGTCCTGGAACGTGTTGGCGAACAACTGGTTCTCGATCATCTGCGCCGACATGCGGACCAGCGCCATGGTGTGCTTGTGAAAGCCACGATGATCCCCCGTCACATCCAGCGCGCCGACGGTCTTGCCATACGGGTCGAAGATGGGCGCGCACGAGCAGGTGAGAAACCGGTTGGCTTCCAAGTAGTGTTCAGCGGCGTGAACGAGCGTGGGCCGGGCCTCGGCCAGCGCCGTGCCGATGGCGTTGGTGCCCCGGCTCTCTTCTGACCACGACGCGCCCGGCTGCAGGGCCACCTTGCTGGCCTTGGCCAGAAAATCGTCATCGCCCAGCGAATGTAGGATCAGGCCGGCGGTATCCGTCAGGATCACCATGCTCTGCGTGTTGACGATCTGGCTGTAGAGCGTCTCCATCACGGGCAGCGCGTGCGCAAACAGCGACTGGCTACGCTCGATCTGCGTTTTCAGCTCGCTTTGCTGCACAGGGCAGAAATCGGGCGATTCGTAGGGGCGCAGGCCGTACGATTTCGAGCGCTCGTGCGATTGGGCAATCAGCTCTGGCTGATCGCTGTCCGAGGCGTCACCGGACGCAGAGGACGAGGCGCGGGCACTCTCGGAAGCGCCCACGGCGGCTGCCGCGTGGGAAATCATGGTTGTCTCCTTGAAGTCGCCCGCGATCTATGTGCGGGTCGTCCGGCTCGCTGTTGTTGAGTTGCGCGCCGGAAGTGTTGCGCCATGAAGCAAAACGCTTGCCAGGGTGTTGCATTCCTGAGCACCATCCCGACGCTTTTCCAGGTCTTGGCGTACCACCATGTCAACAGAGCCAGGGGATGGCGTTTTGATTTGGCGCAGGTTCCGCGCTTGGTATGGCTCTTGCAGAAATGCCCTCAAAAGACATTTCAACGACACAGGAGACCACCCATGAAACTGCCCCGTCAACTCGTTGCGCTGCTTTCCGCCTGTACGCTCATGGCCGGCGGACTTCCCGCAACCGCAACCGCCCACGGCGATGTCACACCACAGGCCGTGGACACGCACACCTTACCGCAACTCGGAGAGGAGTGGCGTCAGGACAATCCATACCGCGCGCCCGGCAAGGACCATGACGAGGCGCTGCGCATCGGCACGTCGGCATTCAACCAGAACTGCGCGCGCTGCCACGGGCTGGAGGCGATTTCCGGCGGGATTGCCCCCGACCTGCGCAAGCTCGACACCGATTGCATGACGATGCCTGCCGGCAAGAAACAGGACGCCTGCTTTGCCGAGGTCTCGCAGTACGTGACCACCACCGTCCGCAAGGGCCGCACGCGTGATGGCCGTGTCTACATGCCGCCGTTTGAAGGTGTGCTGAGCCAGGAAGCCATTTGGTCGATCAAGACGTATCTGGAATCCCGCCGCGTGCAGGAGTAACGCGCGGGTTGCCGTTCAGTCCATCACGTCTATCAGGCCTATCGCGCCTATCCATCAGGAGCGTTTTCATGACCGCCCACCCTTGGCCAGACACGGTCCGCATTGGCCGCCGCCTTGCCGCCTTTCTGCTCGCTGCGGCAGTGGCGCTGTTTGGCGCCGCACCCATGCCCGCGCATGCCGACATGGCAAAGATCCGCCAGACCGGCAGCCTGAAGATTGCGCTGTACAAGGGGTTGCCACCGTTTTCCGACAACGTGGGCGGTCAATTCGCCGGCATCGACGTGGCGCTGGCCAATGCGCTGAGCAAGCAGATGGGCCTGTCGCCAGCGTTGCTACCGTTCGATGCGGATGACGACAGCGTATCGGATGACCTGCGCAACATGGTCTGGCGCGGGCACTACCTCGGCTATGGCCCCGCCGACGTGATGCTGCATGTGCCGGTCGACCCGGCTTTCATCCGGCAGAACCACGAGGTGCTGATCTTCGCGCCCTACCACCGCGAAACCTTCGTGCTGGTCTATGACCAGGAACGCATTCACCAGGTCAATCGCTTTGAAGACCTCGCAGGCCTGGTGACCGGTGCCGAGGGCGGTACGGCTGGCGCCAACGCCTTGCTCTCCAGCGCGCAAGGGGTGCTGCGCGACAAGGTGAAGATCTACCCGCACGCCGACGATGCCCTGCGCGCGCTGTTTGCCGGCGATGTCGTGGCGGTGATGGTGATGCGTTCGGAATACGAAAACGCGCTGAAGGCGAAGGGCGTGCCTGCGACGCGCTTTGTGGCGACGGAGCTTCAATCGCCGCTGCTGCCCGTGCACGGATGGGCCATCGGCATGGCGGTCAAGGCAGACCAGGCGGAGCTGGCACAGGCGCTGGACAACGCGCTCAACGCGCTGCGCGCCAGCGGCGAACTGCAGCGCATCTTCGCGCGGTATGGGGTGTCGATGGTGGCGCCTTAGGTTGGCGCCGGTGGGCTAGAGCTTTTCCGGCGACACGTGCTTCGCTTGCGGCAGCGGATTGACGTTGCCCTCAAAGTGCGAGCCCGCGGGCATCTCGGAAAGATGGAGCTTGGGCTCACGATGCCCGTCCGCCTGCGCATCGTGCTGTTCCATGAACGACATCGCCGTGCGCCGCCGCAGCAACTGCGCATCGCGCGATGGCGTTTGCAGATGGGATTGGGATTCCCGCCACAACTCGGCGGTGAACTTGAGCCCCGTGCGCAGCGCGTGCGCGCTTTCCTGCTTGCCCCTGCGCTGATCGGAGACGCGTTCAACGCCCTTGCGGATGACGTCTTCCAGGAAGGTGATGCGCGCGCGGTAGTAGTCCGCATGCATCTGCGCGTCGAGCACGCGCTGTTCGGCCTGATACAGCTCCATGCGCAACTCCCCCAGTGCGCGCTCGGCCTGCTTTTCGGGAGAGGGGGCTTGGTTCAATGCCCAGTTTGCAATCCACCGCAACATGGTAAGGCCCTCCTGTTTTGCCCTGCGCGTGCGCTGCGGGTTTGCCGCAAACAGCACGCGTTGAGCGCGCTTCGATCAGAACCAATCTTTGCTTGCCGAACAGACTAGCAAAAAAACTAGACCGCTTGCGCACGTGTGCCGCAGTCTCTGTTGCGAAAAAGGGGCATGGTCCGTTTGGGTGAGATGCACTCCCCCCGAAGTTCTGGTTTGATGGGTGATTGTCCGGTGCGCAAATGCCTGCCAAGGCAAATCGGCCTCACAGGCCGCAACCGATTGCGCGTCGCGCCTAGGCGCCAAGCTGGTGCACGAACGCTTTCAGGCTCGTTACGTTGCAGCCGAAAGTCGGGTCTGGCGCGGCGTTGAGGGTGCCTTTGCTAATCGTGGCTCGGCTTAGCGGAAGCGGTACGTGAGCGACGCCATGGCGGTAGTCTGCTGACGACGCTGCGTGATCGGGCTGTCAGCCGCATCGCCCCGCAGGCGTGCGACGGTGACGGAACCGTTGGCCGTCCAGCGGTCATCCAGCTTGCACGTGACGATGGCGTTGACGTGGACGTCACGCACACCGGCATGTGTCGCAAACACCGGCAGGCCCGAACGCGCGCTTTGCCCATCATCCACGCCAAAGAACGTGCGCATGTACTGGCCATTCGTCCACGACACACCGGTGCCCAGGCTGAACAGCCAGCGGCCGAGCGGTGCACTGGCATAGGCATCAGCATTGACGATCAAGCCCTGGCGGTTGCCGAGGATGTCCTGTTCCGCATCGGTGGACAGCGTGAGGAACGACACCGTGTATTGCGCGAACGCCTTGGCGCGCACCGTGGCGTTGACGTTGCCCAGACCATTGAGTCGCGCATCGTCGTGCGCGTAGCGCCAGGTCGGGTCGAATTGAAAGTTGCCGCCTACCTGCCAGGTGTCGTCATTGGCGAGGTACACACCCGCGAAGTCCATGCCCTTGGAGAAGAAGCGGTGCTTGTACTCGACCTCCTGATCGATCCACGGAAACACGAAGCTCGATTTTGCGCCTGGGTATTTCGGTGCCACGTAGATGGACGGGCCAACGGCGATGCTCCAGTCGCTGGTCTCGCTCCCCTCGTTGGCGGCGGCACAGGTGGCCACGATGGGTAGCAGGCAGGCAAGCACGAGGCGGGGCAGGGCGTGCGAAACGGACATGGACGTGTGTGGGTGAGAACTGGGAAATGCGGCGGGCACGTCATTCTATGGGAACTGCCGGGTGGAGCGCGCGCGGCAGACGTTGGCTCCGGTGGGCGGCCGTTGCGTCGTTACATTTGTCATTGGGGTGACACGCGCAGGTCTCCGCGCAGACATACGCGGGCGCTAGCGTGGCCGGGCCGCCTGATGGCGGTATTCCAGAGGAGAAACCCGTGTCCCCCCAAAAACACCTCGCGCTTGCTGTGCTTTCGACGCTCGCTTGCGGCCTGTCCGCACATGCGTATGCCGATGACGATGAGGCGCGCCATGCGCACGCCAAGCATGTGCTGCTGATCTCGGTGGATGGTTTGCATCAGTCGGATCTCGACTGGTACGTCGGCAACCATCCGGGCTCCACGCTGGCGCGCCTAGTGCGCCAGGGGGTGAGCTACCGCAATGCGCGCACGCCGTTTCCGTCGGATTCCTTTCCCGGCATGGTTGGCCAAGTGACCGGCGGCAACCCGAAGACCACCGGCATCTACTACGACGACGCATACAGCCGCACCCTGCTGCCGGCCGGCACCACGGCTGCAACTTGCCACACCACCAAGCCGGGTGCAGAGGTCTTCTACGCCGAGGTCATCGCCCGTGACATGAACCGCCTCGACAGCGGTCAGGGCATTCCAGGCCTCTATGCGGATTTTTCGAAGATCTTCCAGCTGACCGGCCACGCGCAGGACCTGATCGATCCGAGCTTCCTGCCGGTGTCGCCGGTGACGTGCGCGCCGGTGTATCCGCACCAGTATCTGAAGGTGAACACGGTGTTCGAGGTCGCACGCAAGCATGGGCTGCACACCGCGTGGTCGGACAAGCACGCTGCGTACGAAATCCTCAGCGGCCCAAGCGGGCAGGGCATCGACGACTTGTTCGCACCCGAGATCAACAGCTCGGTAACCGACCCGTCGGTGCCGGCCGGCCCCGGCCCCGACTGGACCAAGGACAACACCAACACCCAGCGCTACGACAGCTTCAAGGTGCAAGCGGTGCTCAACTGGCTTGCCGGCCACGACCACGCCGGCAACGGCACGCCGGGTGTGCCCGCCATCCTCGGCATGAACTTCCAGGCCGTGTCGACGGCGCAGAAGCTGAACAAGTCGGCGTATTACCCGGATCCATCCAACACCGCCAACAAGGTCACGGGCGGCCTGGGCGGCTACACCAACAACGGCACGGTACCGGGCCCGGTGCTGCAGAGCGCGCTCACCTTCGTCGACAACAAGCTGGGTGACCTGGTCAAGGCTGCTGACCCGTCCAACACGGTGGTGATCGTGTCGGCTAAGCACGGCCAGTCCCCCAACAGCCGTGGCGACCTCACCATCATCAACGACGGCGACATGATCGACGCCCTCAACTGCGCGTGGGAAAAATACGCCGCCACCTGCAAGGACGCGACCAAGCCGCACCTCGTCGCGCATGCCATGGACGACGACGGCATCCTGCTGTGGCTGAACGACCGCTCACTGGCGGCGCTGAAGTTCACGAAGCAGTTCCTGCTCGGCTATTCGGGCATGGGTATTGGCTCGGACGCGGCGGGCAATGCTGTCGCCAAACCGTTCACGCAGGCTGGTGCTGCGCGAGTTGTGGTGGGCGAGGAAGTGGCCGACTTCTTTGGCGTGAAGCCCAACGATGACCGCGACCCGGATGTCGTCGGCATTGCGCAGCAGGGCACGGTATGGGCCGGCAGCAAGCTATCGAAGATCGCCGAGCACGGCGGTTTCCGCCAGGAAAATCGCCACGTGCCGATCGTCGTCTGGGGTGCAGGGATCGACGCCGATGTGGTGGACGAACGCGTTGACACCAACCAGATCGCGCCGACCATTCTGAGCGTGCTGGGTCTGAAACCGCACGAGTTGCAGGCGGTGCAGATTGAAGGGACGAAGCGCTTGCCGCATCTGCATTGATGGGGCTTTAGGCGGCATAAAAAAACGCCGGGAAACTCCCGGCGTTCTTCATGGCGCGACTGCCTTATTGCTTGGCAGGCTCAGCGGCCTTGGCAGCCGGAGCAGCGTCGGTCTTGGCTTCCGACTTGGCAGCGGCCTTGTGGGCCTTCTTGTGCGCGTGCTTCTTCTCGTGCTTGGCTTCAGCCTTCGGGGCCGAAGCGGCATCGGTGGTCGCCGTCGTCGCAGCAGCAGCGGCCGGAGCCGGTGCAGCAGCCGGTGCGGAGGCGGTGCCAGCGGCGAACACGGGGGCTGCGAAAGCACCAGCAACGATCAGAGCGGCCAGGGATTGAGCGACTTTCATGTGAGACTCCTTCAGATTCATCAAGCGGGATGTTGGGACTCCAGATACATGGATCTCGTCCCATGTTGCGATCCATGCCTCCTAAAACGCCCCACATCGCGAGCCCGTGCACCGCTGTTTGTAAGCGTTCTGCTGACGATGTAAGCGCGCGTAACAATGGGCTGGGGTTGCGGCACGTCAAGGTGCCGGCCCACCGCACGCGTATCGTGAGGACGAGATTGGACAACGGCAGGGGCCTGAACCAGACTGCTTGGTGATGGGCGGTTCATGCCGATGCGGTGCCCGCGCATGACGCCATCCCGTCTCTTCTCTTCATAAGGTAAGGACAACACGATGAACAAGCTCTTGGCCACCCTCGTGGCTGCACTTTTTAGCGCCGGCGCGTTCGCGCAAGCTTCTGCGCCGGCTGCACCGGCCGCCGCCGCAGCGCCCGCGCCAGCTGCCTCGGCTCCGGCCGCTGGCGAGAAAGCGCCGCATAGCAAGAAGAAAAAGAAGCACGACCACCGCCCCAAGCTGCAAGACAAGAGCGCATACGGCGTAGGCAACTGAACTGATTACTAGGCAGTCCGCCAATTTTTCTGCACACCACTGCGCCGGCTCCTCACAAGGGGGCCGGCGTTTTGTTTTTGCCAGGGTGGAAAGAATCGCGCTAAAGTCGCTTGACTTAGAGTGCGCTCTAACTTCTAAGCTCCGTTCATGACCACCTTCCTGACCATCGCCCAAGTTGCAGAGGCCACCGGCCTGTCAACGCATACGCTGCGCTATTACGAGCGCATCGGCCTGCTCGACACCGTGCAGCGGCGCGACAACGGCCATCGCGTCTTCCGTGCTGAAGACATGACGTGGCTTGCCTTCCTGCTGCGCCTGCGCGACACCGGCATGCCGATCGCACAGATGCAGGAGTACGCCGCGCTGCGGCGGCAGGGCGACAGTCTGGAGAGTGTGTCGGCGCGCCAACGCATACTGGAATTGCATGCGGCGGCGCTGGAAGCGGAGTTGCGCGCGCGGGCCGAAACGCTGGCTACGCTGCGCGTCAAGCTTGTCGTCTACGACGGCATCCGGGCACAGATCGAAGCCGCGGAAAACGCGCGGGGCTCTGCTTCCTCAACTCGCAAATCAAAACGCCAACCGAACGAGGATGCTCATGACGCTGATCACACAAGCCGCACCGCAAGCCGCAAGCCACGCCAACCTGCAAAACGACCTGAACAGTGACCGTTATGTACGGGGGTGGCAAAAGCTGAAGGAAGTCGATGATGTGGCGGGCGAGCGCGTGGTCGAGGCGCTGGCCGACATCTCGCCCGACCTCGGCCGCTACGTCGTCGAATTCGGTTTTGGCGATGTGTACAGCCGCCCTGGCTTGACGCTGCGCGAGCGCGAAATCGCCACCATTGCCGCGCTCACCGCGCTGGGCAACGCAGCGCCGCAGTTGAAGGTGCACATCGCGGCCGGGCTCAACGTGGGCCTTACGCGCAACGAGATTACCGAGACGATCCTGCAGATGGCGCTATATGCAGGCTTTCCGGCGGCGCTCAACGGCATGTTTGCCGCCAAGGAAGTGTTTGCCGCTCACGATGCCGAGGGCGACGAGGTCGATGCGCCGGCCGGCGGGTCGATGCGCCGCGACACCAGCAACTGATCGATGCGGTGGTTGTCGATGTCGAGCACTTCAATACGCAGGGGCCCGATGTCGACGCTTTCGCTCTTCTTGGGAATGCGCTTGAGTGCGTAGATGACCAGCCCGGCAATGGTTTCGACGTGGTGCTCGCCGGGCAGGTCGTCCAGGTCGAACGCGCGCTTGACGTCGCCCAGCGGCGTGACGCCGTCGATCAGGCAAGAGCCGTCGTCACGGCGCACGATCTGCTCGTCTTCGCCCAGGTAGAGGATGTCGCCCATGACGGCGCCGACGATGTCGTCCAACGTGACCACGCCCACCACCAGCCCGTATTCGTTGACGACTGCGCCAAAGCTCTCATGCATCTCGCGAAAGCGCGCCAGCGCCTGCGACAGGTTGAGCGTGTCGGGCAGCACCAGCAGGTTCTTGTCGTAGTGCTTACCCAGGTTCCGGATCACAGCGGATGACTCTTCAGACAGGATCTGCTGCAGGATGTCCTTGGAGGCGATGAAGCCGAGTACCGAATCGATGTCTTCGCGGCAGACGAGGTATTCGGCATGCGGCTGCGCGATGATCTTCTTCTTGATTGATTCCAGCGGCTCGTCAATGGTGAAGTAGACCACTTCATCGCGCACGGTCATCACCGAGGTGATGGTGCGGGATTCCAGCTCGAACACGTTTTCGATGACAGCCAGTTCGTGCTTGCGCAGCACACCGGCTTCCGCGCCGGCGCCCACCATGGCGGTGATGTCTTCGGTGGTGATCTGCTCCACACGGTGCGTCGGTACGCCGAAGAGCTTCAGGAACATGTCTGCCGCCCCGTTGAATAGCCACACCACGGGCCGCAGTACGCGCAGGCAGGTCTGCATCGGGCCGATGACGGCCAAGGCGCTGCGCTCAGGGTAGAGCACAGCCAGGCGCTTGGGCAGCAGATCGGCAAACAGGATGAACAACCCCGTCACGATGACGAAGCCGGCGATGCTGCCGATGCGCTCGGCGCGGGCGGCGGGCAGCCACTCGCCCAGCCAGGCGGCCAAGGGTCCTGAGATCTGGCTGTCCCCGATGATGCCGGCCAGGATGGCCACCGCATTCACGCCGATCTGCACGATGGTGAAGAAGTTGCCCGGCATGTCCTTGAGCTGCAGCACGCGCAGGGCACGAGCGTCGCCGTCGTCCGCCAACGTTTGAAGGCGCGTCCGGCGCGAGGCGGTCAGCGCGATCTCGGAGGCGGAAAAGAAGGCGCTGATCAGGACGAGCGCGAGGAGGATCAGGGCGGACATGATGGCGGTGTGGTGCGTGCCGTTGCGCTGCGGCAACTGCCGCGCCGCGTGGAAAGTGGCTTCGGATGATCATGGTGCAGCGCCGATCGCTTTGTCAAACCACCGTGTGCGGAAGTGATCTCAAACAATTGTTTAAGCCCTACCGTGGGGGGAGGGAACCGAAAAGTGGTTTGCCGTGTACCCGTGCCATGGGCGATACTTGCGGCTTCGGACAGACTGCCCCGATCGCCTTGCGGGGCCTGCGTTTGCAGGTTGGCGATTGAGAGAAAATGCAGCTGTTCCGGTCTAGCGCAGGTTCATGCGCCCATCTTCAGCGCCGACGCAGAGCGGCCTTATCGTGCACCGAGTTGCACAGCGGAGTGGCAGTTCATGTGGGTTCTCAGCCGTTTACAGCGGCGCACCGGGGGGAAACGGGGGAATACGGCAGAGGCGGTCGGACCGCTTGTGACGCGACTGGCGGCGCTTTTTGCAGCGGCCATCGTGTCGATGCCTTGTATGACGCTTGCCCAGCAAGCGCCTGCCACCACCGGCTCCGGTGCGTCTGAAGTTGCATCTTTGGGCTCGGCCAGCGCGCCGAATATTGCCTGGTACTACGGCGACAAACCGCCCGTGGGCCCGTTGCGCGCGTTCGATGCCGTGGTGGTGGAACCCGACCACGATTTCAATCCCGCCCAATTCAAGACGCCCAACACGCAGTGGCTCGCCTATGTGAGCGTAGGCGAGGTCACGCCCGAGCGCCGCTGGTACAAGGCGCTGCCCAAGGCGTGGCTCTCCGGCAGCAACGAGGCCTGGGCCTCGCGCGTGGTGGACCAGGCCCAACCCGAGTGGCCGGCGTTCTATGTCGACCATGTCATCAAGCCGCTGTGGGATCGGGGCTACCGGGGCTTCTTCCTCGATACGCTCGATTCGTACCAGCTCATCGCCAAGAATGACGCGGCGCGCGCGGCGCAGGAAGCGGGCATGGTGCGCGTGATCCGGGCGATCAAGGCGCGCTACCCGGACGCCAAGCTGGTCTTCAATCGCGGCTTCGAGATCCTGCCGCAGGTGCATGACCTGGCGTATGCGGTGGCGTTTGAATCGCTGTATCGCGGCTGGGACCAGGGCGCCAAGCAATACAAGGTGGTGAGCGACGCCGACCGCGACTGGCTGATGGGCCAGGCGCGCAAGATCCGCGATGAATACCACCTGCCCGTGATCGCCATCGACTATTGCCCGCCGGCCGACCGCGCCTGCGCACGCGACACGGCCAAGCGCATCAAGGCACAAGGGTTGATTCCGTACGTGACCGACCCGGCGCTGTCGACCATTGGCGTGGGCCGCATCGAGGTGCTGCCACGCAAGGTGCTGATCCTGCAGGAGCGCGACCTGCGCTACGCCATCGAGACCAGCGAAGGCGTGCGCTTCGTGGCCATGCCGCTGAACTTTCTCGGCTACGACGTGGAGTACGCCGATATCAACAAGCCGCTGCCTGCCGACGTGCCGCCCGATCGCTATGCCGGCGTGGTGGTGTGGGTCAACTCGGGCTCGGTCAGCCACGTGGCGGCGCTCACATCGTGGGTGAGGCAGCGCATGCACGACGGCGTGCGCATCGCCTTCATGAACCAATTCGGGCTGCCGGCGGATGCCAGCATGGCCAACCTGCTCAAGCTCAAGTTTGTGCAAGGGCGTGTCACGGCGCCGCTGGAAGTCGTCTCGCAAGACAGGATCATGGGTTTCGAGATGGCCCCCCGGCCAGATCGCTATGAAGTCCAGCCGGTCCAGGTCGGCGCGAATGGGCAATCGCTGCTGCGCTTGAAGTCGGGCAACTTCCAGTTCGACGCCGCCGCCATCACCGATTGGGGCGGCTACGTGCTGAATCCATATGCGGTGTTTGCGATGGACAAGATCGACCAGGCGCGCTGGGTGGTGCAGCCAATGGAGTTTCTGCGCCGCGCGCTGGCACTGCCCGACATGCCCATTCCCGACTTGACCAGCGAGAATGGCCGCCGCCTGATGCTCGTGCACGTGGATGGCGACGGTTTTGCCTCGCGTGCGGAATTCCCCGGCCCCGAATATTCGGGCGAGGTGCTGCAGCAAGAGGTGTGGGAGAAGTACCGCATTCCGACCACGCTGTCCGTGGTGGAAGGTGAGGTGGGGGCGGCCGGGCTGTATCCGAAGCTGACGCCGCGGCTCGAGGGCATTGCCCGCAAGATGTTTGCGCTGCCCTACGTCGAGCTTGGCACGCATACGTACTCGCACCCCTTTGACTGGAGCCGCACGGTGCAGAGCGCCGCGACCGGTCCGGGCAAGGACGCAGGCGGCGGGGACACCGCTTTCGCGCTGACCATTCCCGGCTACAAGTTCAATCTGGACCGTGAGATTGCCGGCTCCATCCACTACATCGACGAGCGCCTGGCGCCGCCCGGCAAGCGCGTGAAGATCCTGCAATGGTCGGGTGACTGCCAGCCGCCTGAGGTGGCTGTCCGCATGGCATGGCAGGCCGGCGTCGTCAACATGAACGGCGGCGATACCACCATCACGCGCAGCTCGCCGTCGTGGACAAGCATCGCTTCCATCGGCATCGACAAAGGGCCGGGCGCTTACCAGGTGTTTGCGCCCAATCAGAACGAAAACGTCTATACCAATGACTGGACGGGGCCGTATTACGGCTTCGAGCGCCTGATTGAAACGCTGCAGATGACCGATACGCCGTATCGCTTCAAGCCGATCAACATCTACTACCACATGTATTCGGGCACCAAGCTTGCGTCGCTCAAGGCCTTGAAGAAGGTCTACGACTACGCGCTGTCGCAGCCGGTGATGCCGATCTATTCCACCGAATACGTGTCCAAAGTGCTCGACTTCCGCGACATGGCCGTCGCCCGCGATGTCGACGATCAGAACGCGTGGACCGTGCGTGGCAACGGCGACTTGCGCGAACTGCGCTGGATGGCGTCCGGCACGCCGCGCTTGACCGATGCGCAAGGCGTGGTCGGTTTCGACAAGGCAGCCGGCGGCATCTACATTCACCTAAACGACGGTGCGGCACGCTTTGGCATCACGCCCGCGCCAGAGGCCGCCAAGCCGGCCTATATTGCCGAAGCTGCGGCGTTTGTGCGCAGCTTTGCGCGTAGCGGCAATGGCATGTCGTTCGAGGCGGGCGGGTATCACAAGCCATTTGTGCGCTTGGCCAATGCGGGGGCTTGCCGTGTGCAGGTCAACGGCAGCCCGGCACGCACCGCCCGCGCGCAAGACAACAGCGTGCGCGTCGACCTGAACGGCGCCGCCGCCCAAACCGTGACCTACCAACGTATCGATGTGGTCTGCTGACCTGACCCCGCGCGAACGGCTGCTGTCGCCCTGGTTGATCGGCACGCTTGGCGCGCTGGTCGGGCTGGCGCTCGCCCTGATGTTTCCGCGCGAGCGTCTGGAAGCGCGCCTGCTCGAGGGCGGCAAGGTCGACGCGCTGTCGGTGGCGTATCTGGAAGCCTGGCTGCGTGTGCGCCCGAATGACGGCGAGTTCCTGAGCGTGCTGGCGGCCCAGTACGTGCGCACCGGTCGGCTGGAAGAAGCGGAAGCCATGGTTGCCCGCATGCGCGCGTTGAAGGATGCGTCGCTGGAGCGCGAGGCGCTGCTGCTCGACATCGCCATCCGCGAACAGCGCGCCTATGCGCTGCAGCCGAATGACCCGAAACGCGTGGCGCTGCTGAGCGACCTGCGCGGCCTGCTGAAGCAGGCGCTGGGGTTCAAGTGGACGGTGGCCGAGCTGGAGATTCTGGCCACCAAGGCCCGCGGGTTGGACCTGGGCCCGATCGCCGTGCAGTTCTACCAGCGCCTGGCCAAGCAGGACGTGGCCCACGCCACTCACTGGCAGGCCCGCACGGCGGAAATCGCGCTTGGCGTGGGCGAATACCGCGCCGCCGCAGCGGCCAACTTTGCCGCCCAGGCGGCGGCCACATCGCTCGATGAGCAGCGCCGCTACTTCATTGGTGGGCTGCAGGCGCTGCAAGGCGGCAACCTGTTCGATGAGGCCATGACCGAGGCCCAGCGCCGTGTCGGCCCGCTGATCGACGACACCGAAACGCTGCGCTTTCTCACGCGCTTGGCCATGGCGTGCAACCGGCCCGACCTGGCGGACCAGTACGCGCGCCGCCTGTTGCATCTGACGTGGCGTCAGGCGGGCGAGGGCGTCGCCCTGGCCAGCGGCACGGCGCGCCACGATTGGGCGTTTGCCGGCCGGCCGGAGCCGCTGCCGTCCCCCGCCGACGCGATGTTCATGGACGGCCCCGAAGGGCTCGCCCGCCGCCAGCGCCACGCCGCGCGCATCCGCCACGTCGCCGACAAAGGCACCGACGGCAGTGGAGCCGGCGGCGCGCAGCCCAGCCCGCGCGGCATGGCGCCGTTCAATGCAGACGATTACGACCTCGCCTATCGCGTCTTTATGGGCAGCGGCAACTTGAACGACGCCCTGCGTGTGGCTGAGGCCGCCGTGCGCCAACGCCCCGATCTGAAGATCTGGACCGAGCGCGCCGCCCAGGTGGCCGAATGGAACCATCAGCCGATGGCGGCGCTGAACTATTGGCTGGCCTACGCGCAATCCACCGGCGACGACGCGGCCTGGCAGAACGTGCTGCGCCTGGCTCCCGCGCTGAACGAAGACCACGCCTATCTGGCTGGCTTGCGTTACCAGGCCAGCCGCCAGCCCGGCGACATGAAGCTGCTCGACCAGGTCATCGCGGCGTATGAGCGGCTGGGCGAGCCAGTGGAAGGGCTTGCCTATCTGAACAGCATCGCGCGCGGGCCGCACCGTCAGGCGATTCTTGAGCGCTACGCCATCCTGGCCGAGCGCGCCGGCAAGGACGACCAGGCTTACGACACCTACGTGCGCCTGCAGAAGGAATTCGGCCCCAACCCGCGCTATGCGCTCAAGCTGGCCAACATGCTGTATGTGCGCGGCCAGTTCGAGCAGGCGCTGACCGCCATGCAGGTGGCCGGCAAGGTCGCCTCGCCGACGGACGATCTGTACTGGCGCACCTTCGCGCAGCTGGCACGGCTGAACCAGCGTGATGACCTGTCGCGCGAGGCGTATCGGCAGTTGCTGATCGGTGGCAACGCGGAACCCGACGACCTGGCATCGATGATCGAGTTCTACGATGCCAGCCCGATCGATGCCGGCCGTCTGGCTGAACTCGCCTTCCGCAAGGACGGCACGATGGTCCGCCTGCAGCAGGCGCTCTCTTACTACACGCGTGCACGCGCGTTCCGTCGTATCGAAGGGCTGCTCGCGTCGCTCACGCCGGAGCAGCGCCGCGCGGCGGAGCAATCCCCAGGCGTGCTGGGTGCCCGCGCCGAGTACTACCGCCAGAGCGGCCAATGGGCTGCCGCCATGGGCGACCTGCGCCGCGCCGTTTCGCTGCCCGATGCCAGCAGCGACGTGAAGGCTGCCTACCTGTGGGGCCTGCTCGACTCCGGCAAGCATGACGACCTCAAGCGCGCCCTGACGCTGTGGCGCGGCGAGGCCGAGAACGACTCCGTCTACTGGGGCGCCTATGCCGCCGCAGGTTTGCAGTTGTCCGATGTCAACCTTGCATTGCGCTTCCTGGGTCGCCAGGGTAAGTCGATGCAGAACGATCCGCTGTGGTTGCTCGCCTATGCCGACGCACGCGAGATGGCCGGCCAGGCCGATGCCGCCTGGCGCCTGCGCCGCGAAGCCTGGTGGCTGCTCTGGCGCGCCGACGGTCAGAACGCAAAGGGCGGGAAGGACGAGAAGGGCGGGAAGAACGAGACGGCCGCCGCCAACAACCGCCGCGCGGGTACCCGCGTGACGATTGGCGATGACGATGCCGTGCCTATGGACGATGACGCTCGCACCGAATTGCGCGCCCGGCGCGTGTCGCTGGCGCAAACCTTTGGATCGGGCGACCTGGCCCAGCGCCTGCTGATCGAGCTGTTGCGCGACGACCGCCGCGCCACGAAGCAGGCGCGCGAAGGCGGCCGCGCTTCCGTGGCGGCCTCAGAACTCGGCGACCTCGACGTCCTACCCCCTGAGCCGCCGGAAACGCCCGCCAATCATCGGGAACAAGCGCGCAAGCAAGCACGCGTGAGCGACCAGCTCGTTTCCGCCGTCGCCAAGGAGGCCGCGCTCGGCTGGGCCCTGTCGCGCGAAGCAAACGACCTGGCGCGCGCATGGCTGCTGCAGCAGTACACGCGGCGCATGACGCGCCCGGCCTACGCCGAAATCTCCATCGCCCTGGCTGAGCGCGATCTGCAAACGCTCAACCGCTTGCTGGACGACACCGCAGACCGCCTCCCACTCTACAACCGCATCGACGCCAACACGGTGACGGACCGGCTGGGCGAGGCGCAACGCCTGTCGTTCGAAGGGTTGACCACCGCGCCCGATGACGAACAGCTTCATGAGCGCGTGCGAGAGACGTTGCTGACCAATGCGCAGGCGCTGGAGCCGCGCGAAACGTGGTTCAAGCAGGCGCCGCTCACGTACTTCGAGAGCAGCGCCGCCGCCGGCATCCGCATCACCGATCACACCAGCATGCTGGTGCGCGCCACCCAGCGTAACCAACGCTCGATCGACGACACGCAACTCACCGGCGTGCCCGCCCAAGACCGCAGCGTCGATTGGATCTCGCAATACCAGACGCAGAACACGCAATGGAAGGGCACGGTCGGCTGGCGCCAAGGGCTGGCGTCGTTCACGGCATTTAGGCTCGATGGTCTGCTGGGCCAAACGGGACCGCTGGGAACCGAAGTCTCGGTTGGCCGCAACCAGCCTGCCAATGAAACGCCGCAACTGCGCGTGGGCGGGATGAAGGATCTGGTGTCGATTGGCGGCAACTGGCGCCTGACGCAGCGTGAGTACGTTCGCGCCCGGGTGGAGGGTGATCGCTTCTATGGGCAGGATCGCTCGTTCCTGGGCAGCGGTATGGTGTTTGATGGCGAGATCGGCCACCGCTTCCGCGTGGAATATCCGGACTACACGATCCGCGTGGTGGGCACTTACGCCCGCTACAACGCGTCGGGCAGCCCGAGCGCCTTGCTTGGCCGCTTGGTGCCGGGCGACGCGGCGCCGAACATCAACCAGTTCATGCCGGGCTCGTTTGCGCAGTTCGGGGTGCTGTTCGGGTTTGGTATGGATTATCTGGATCGCTATACGCGGGCGTGGCGTCCGTTCATGGATGTCGGCCTGCTGCACGACAATCGCGAAGGGATGGGCACGCAGGTTCAGTTGGGTGTGGCCGGCAGCGTGTTCGGCAACGACCATCTGGCACTGTATCTTGAGCACGCTTCCATCACGCGCGCCGGCACGTCGCCGATGACCGAGATCGGCCTGCGCTACCGCTGGCTTTACTGACATCGCTGAGGCAGAACAAGAGCAGGACAAGAACACCGCACGGGGTAAGGAAACACGATATGAAGCACACAACAAAAGAAGCTACGGAGAACGCGATGGCACCCTCGCTCAACACGATGAAGGCTGGTCGGCGTCGCTGGCTGGCGGCTGCCGCCGGTATCGGCATGGCGCTGGCCCTGTCTGCCTGCGCGGTGGTGGACAGCGGCCGTGCGCCGGCCACCAGCGCATCGGATGCGTGGGTGGTGCTGCCCATCGTCAACTACACCGAAACGCCGCAGGCTGGCCTGCGCGCAGAGGCCATCGCGGCGAGCATCCTCAAGGCGCGCGGTTTTACCAACCTCAAGCAATATCCGGCCAGCCTGAATGGCGAGTCGCTGTTCGAGCCGGCCGAGCGTGAAGCCGTGGCCCGCGCACTCGACTGGGCGCGCGGCGAGAAGGCGCGCTACGCCCTGACCGGTGCAGTCGAGGAATGGCGCTACAAGGTCGGCGTGGATGGTGAACCCGCCGTCGGCATCACGCTGCAGGTGATCGACGTGCAGAGCGGCAATGTGATCTGGAGTGCCACCGGCAGCCGCACGGGCTGGAGCCGCGATGCTGTGTCGGCCGTGGCGCAGAAGCTGCTGCGCCAGTTGCTGTCGCCCCTGGGTCGGGATTGATGAAGGCCAACGCTGCACAGCCTGAGCGCTCGGCGGGGGCCCAGGCGGTCGATTCGCGCAGCCAGGATCGACGCACTGAGCGTCGGCGCAATGCGCAGGGCATTGGCGCGTCGACTTGGTATGGGCGTCTGCTGGCGCCGGCCCTATCGGCAGGCCAGAGCCCGACGGCCGTGCTGGAAACGCTGGGCGCGACGGTAGTGGCCATCGGCATTCTCTGGCTGTTTTCGCCCGCCAATCCATTGCTGCTGGGCTATGGGTTTCCGTGGGTCTGGCTGGTGCCGCTCATTCTGGCGTTGCGCTACGGCACGCTGCTGGGCGCATTGGCCGCGCTGGTGGTGCTGGGCGCGTGGTGGTTGTTCTACGGCCAGGCCGCGGGGGGATTCCCGCGCATGTACTTCCTGGGTGGCCTGATGTTTGTGCTGGTGGGCGGGCAGTTTGGCGACATCTGGGGTGCGCGGCTATCCCGCGCGCGCACCGTCAACGGCTATCTGAACGACCGGCTGGCAGCACTGACCAAAAACCACTTTCTGCTGCGTCTGTCGCACGAGCGTCTGGAAAACGACCTGCTGGCCAAGCCGACCACGCTGCGCGACACGCTCACGCAACTGCGCAACATTGCGCTGGCCGCGCGCGAGCACGGGTCCGGTGACAACCAACCCGACGTGGCGCAACTGCCCGGCGCTGTGCAGTTCCTGCAATGGGCGGCGCAGGCCTGCCAACTGGAAGTGGCCGCCATGGTGCGTGTCACAGGTAACCACGTCGACACCGAGCCGGTGGCCCACGTGGGCGCGCCGTTCGAGATCGTTGCCGATGACCCGTTGATCCGCCATTGCATTGATACCCACACGCTTGGCCACCCGCAGGCGCCGGAGTTGCGCCATGAAGATGGCTCGCGCTACGTGGCGTGCGCGCCGGTGCTGTCGGGGGCGGATGAACTGATCGGCATCGTGGTCGTGCAGCAGATGCCGTTCCTCTCGCTGTCGTACGAGAACCTGCAGTTCCTGCTGGTGCTGCTCGGCTACTACGCCGACGGCGTGCGTCACCTCACCGTCAGCTCCGAGATTCTCGACCTCGTGCCCGACGCGCCGTACGAATTTGCGCTCGACCTCGGCCGCCTGGCGCGTTTGCACCGCGATACGGGCATCGATTCCTCGGTGGTGGCGCTCATCTTCAATCAAGATGAAGCCAGCGATGCGCTGTTCGAGAGTGTGGTGCGCAGCCGCCGTGCGCTGGACGTGGTCTGGCAGGCGCGTGGCAAGGCACGCCGTGCCATCGTCACGTTGATGCCGCTGTCGGGTGCGGGTGCCGTGTCGGCCTATCTGGTGCGCATTGAAGACAGCTTGCGCGCGCAGTTTGGCGTGGACTTCGAGCAGGCGCACATCAGCATGCAGACGCTGCACGTGACCGGCGAGCACCCGGGCGAGGCGCTGGTGCGCTTCCTGGCGCGCTGCCATCTGGACGGCTGACGGCGGAGGCACACGGGACCATGTTCAAGCTCACGCTCGGCGGACTCTCGGCGCAGATTGCGGCGGTGGTGATGGTGCTGCATGCCGGCAACAGCCTGGCGCTGCTGCTGTCGTGCCTGCTGCTGCAGGGCACTGCAGCAGCGCTGATCGGCCTGGCCGCGTGGCGCTTGTTGCCGCGCCGTTACCGCGTGCCGTTTGTCTGGACGTATGGCTACCTGGCCGCGCTGTGCTTTTTCGTGCCGGTGGCGGGTGGGCTGCTGGTGCTGGGCGGTCTGCTGCTCTCCAAGCTGTTCCCCAAGCCCGAAGACGACAAAGACATCGCCGACGTGGGCTTGCCGGTGTTCGTGGCGCATTTGATTTCGCGCGTGACGCACGGTGGCGGGGCACGGCTGCGCGCGCAGCTCAGCAATGAGCGTGCGCCGGTGCAAAGCCGCATGACCGCGCTAGTGGCCATGCAATCCATGCCCACGCGCACCGCCAGCCCCGTGCTGCGCGACTTGCTGGCCGACCCGGTGGACGACATCCGACTGCTGGCCTACGGCATGCTCGACAACGCTGAGAAGGTGTTGATGCAGAAGATCCTGGCCGAACTCCCGCGCCTGGAAGAGGCCGCCACGCCCGAGGCCCGCTACGACATCAACAAGCGCCTGGCTGACCTGTACTGGGAACTGATCTACCAGAACCTCGTGCAGGGCGACGTGTACCGCTATACCGCCGAACAAGTCGAGCGCTACGCCAGCGCTGCGCTGGACATCCAACCCGATAACGCTGCGCTGTGGTACATGCGCGGCCGGCTGGCGCTGTCACGCCGCGAGCCCGACGTGGCCGAGGCGCACCTGCGCGAGGCGGAGCGATTCGGCTTTCCACGTGACCGCCTGCTGCCGCCCTTGGCCGAAGCCTGCTTCCTGCGCCACGACTATGCCGGCGCGCGCGCGGCGCTGGCGCAGTTTTCCAGCCGATCGCCGTTGCCGCTGCTGCGCCCGCTGCTGCGCTACTGGACATCCTAAGTGTCATGAGCGACCACTTTCCACGCGCTGAATCCGCCGACGTCGCGCTGCTGCTCGAAGGGACGTTCCCTTACGTGAGCGGCGGGGTGTCGAGCTGGGTCAACCAGATGATCCGGGCGTTTCCGGATATCCGCTTTGCCATCGTCTTCATCGGCAGCCGCCGTGAGGATTACGGCAAGCCTGTTTACGCCTTGCCCGACAACGTGGTGCACCTGGAGTGCCACTACCTGTACGACTTTCCGCCGCCCCCGCTGGTGCAGGCCAGTGGCGGGGATGCCGCCGCCTTCGAGCGTTCGCACAAGCTGCACGAAGCACTGCGCAACCCGGCTCACAAGGAAGACACCGCCGACCTCATCCGTGCGTCGATTGCCGACCTGCGCGACGGTGGGCCGCTGGCCGAGGAGCAGTTCCTCTACAGCCATCGCGCGTGGAACATGATGACGGACTACTACCGGCGCTACTGCACCGACCCGTCGTTCACGGACTACTTCTGGACCGTGCGCATCATGCACAAGCCGCTGTGGCAGCTCGTGCGCATTGCTGAAAACCTGATCCCGGTAAAGGTGTTCCACACCATTTCGACCGGCTACGCGGGCTTTCTGGGCGCGCTGCTGCGCTACAAGCGCGGGCGGCCGCTGCTGGTGTCGGAGCACGGCATCTACACCAAGGAACGCAAGATCGACTTGTTCCAGAGCCAGTGGATCCGTGACAACCGCAGCATCTTCGAGAAGGACATCGCGCAGATCAGCTACTTCCGCGATCTGTGGGTGCGCTTTTTTGAAACCATCGGCCGCGTTTGCTATGACGCCGCCGAAGACATCATCGCGCTGTACGAGGGCAACCGGCGGCGTCAGGTGATCGACGGCGCGCCGGAAGCGAAGACCCGCAACATCCCCAACGGCATCAACCTGCCGCGCCTGGCTGCGCTGCGCGACAAGCGCCCGGCCAGCGTGCCGCGCGTGATGTGCCTGATCGGCCGCGTCGTGCCGATCAAGGACGTGAAGACCTTCATCCGCGCCATGCTGACCATCACGCGCGAGATGCCCGACGCCGAAGGCTGGATCGCCGGCCCAGAAGACGAAGACCCGGAATACGCGCAGGAATGCCACAGCCTGGCCGAAAGCCTGGGCCTGGGTGACCGCATCAAGTTCCTCGGTTTCCAGAAGATCGACGACATCCTGCCGAAGGTGGGCGTGCTGGTGCTGAGTTCCATCAGCGAGGCGCTGCCGCTGGTGGTGCTGGAGGGGTTTGCGGCAGGTGTGCCGTCGGTCACCACCGATGTGGGTTCGTGCCGGCAACTCCTGTTCGGCCTGGATGGCGATGACGCCGCGTTGGGCTCAGCCGGTGCTGTGGTCCGCATAGCCGACCCGGCGGCGCTGGCCGCTGAAGTACTCACGCTGCTACGGGATGAGTCGCGCTGGCACGAAGCCCAGTCCGCCGGCATCGCCCGCGTGGAGCGCTACTACACGCAAGAGATGATGGTCGGCAGCTACCGCGAGCTGTACACGCGTTTGCAGAACATGCCCGACCTGAGTACCGAGCACGGCGCCAAGACTGCCGCTGCAGCCTGCCCGCACCATGCGCACCAAAGTCAGCAAAATCTGCCGAATCAGCAAAAGGGAGCCCGCTGATGGCCGGCATTGGTTTTGAACTGCGCAAGATGCTCAAGCGCGACAGCCTGCTCGGGCTGCTGCGCGCCTACACCTATGCCGGCATCATCAGCTCGGGGCCGTGGATTCTGTCCATCGTCGGGATTCTGCTGATCGGTATCCTGAGCCTGCCCTTCGTGATTCCGGGCTCGCTCATCACGCAGTTCCAGGTGTCTGTCACCTACTTGATTGCCATCAGCCTGATCCTGACGGGGCCGCTGCAACTCGCTTTCACCCGCTTTACGTCGGACCGCCTGTTCGAGAAGCGCGACGACCTTGTCCTGCCGAACTACCACGCGGTGTCGTTTGTGATGACGCTGATTGCAGGTGGGCTGGGGCTCCTCCTTGTGCTGTTTGCGTTCCCGCAGCAGTCGGCCATCTACCGTGTGCTGATGCTGGCGGGCTTCGTGGTCATGGCCAACATCTGGATCGCCGTGATCTTTCTGTCGGGCATGAAGCAGTACAAGGCCATCGTCTGGCTGTTCCTGATCGGCTACACGCTCACGGTGCTGCTGGCGCTGCTGTTCAATCGCGAGGGGTTGGAAGGGCTGCTGCTGGGCTTCGTGCTGGGTCAGCTGTGTTTGCTGATCGGCATGGCGGGGCTCATCTACCGCAACTTCAGCGGACGGCGCTTCCTTTCGTTCGAGGTGTTCGACAAGCGGTTTGCCTATCCATCGCTCATGATGATCGGGCTGCTGTACAACCTCGGCATCTGGCTCGACAAGTTCATGTTCTGGTATGCGCCGGGTACAGGGCAGCAGGTGGTTGGTCCGCTGAACGCATCGGTCATCTATGACATTCCCGTGTTTCTGGCCTATCTCGGCATCATCCCCGGCATGGCGGTGTTCCTGGTGCGTATCGAGACGGATTTCGTCGAGTACTACGACGCCTTCTACGATGCCGTGCGGGGCGGGGCGTCGCTCGAGCACATCGAAGACATGCGCAACACGATGGTGCAGACCATCCGCGCGGGCCTGTACGAAATCGTGAAGATCCAGGCCATGGCGGCGCTGGTGCTGTTTGCTGTCGGCGGCTCGGTGCTGCGGGTGTTGCAGATTTCGGAGCTCTACCTGCCGCTGCTGTACGTGGACACCATTGCTGCGAGCTTGCAGGTGGTGTTCCTGGGCGTGGTGAATATCTTCTTCTACCTCGACCGGCGGCGCGTGGTGCTGGCGCTCACCGCGGCGTTTGTCGTGCTGAACGGTGTGCTGACGTGGATCACCCTACAGCTTGGGCCGGCTTGGTATGGGTATGGGTTTGCCGTGTCTCTGCTGCTCGTTGTGATGGCGAGCCTTGTGATTCTGGATCGGAAGTTGGATCGGTTGGAGTACGAGACGTTTATGTTGCAGTGATGAAGGGGGGGGGGCTGTTGGGCCTTGGTTTTTTGCGCTGGTGGTGCATCCCTTGTTTCAGCCCCGGCAGGGGGTGAAACAGGGGATGTACCACCAGGGCCAAAACCAACAAGCAAGCCACAACCCATAGCCCCACAACATCCCCCCCAACAACTCCGCATTTGCGCAACCGCCTCCCGCATCCGTAAGCTGCCATCCATTCACTTCAACGTGGCAGCGTATTCATGCAAATCGCAGTAGTCGGCGCCGGCATCATCGGCATCAGCACGGCCCACGCGCTGGCGCAGGAAGGCCACCAGGTCACCCTGGTCGAACGCCATCCGGGCCCGGGCGAGGGCACCAGCTACGCCAACGGCGGCCAGTTGAGCTACAGCTATGTGGCGCCGCTGGCTGGCCCTGGCGTGCTCTCGCATGTGCCGGGCTGGTTGCTGCGCCGCGATTCGCCGCTGCGCCTGAAGCCCTCGCTGGACCCGGCTCTGCTGCGTTGGGGGTTGCGCTTTATCGCGGCGTGCAACCGAGAGCGCGCCGACCGCACCACGCGTGAACTGCTAGCACTGTCGTTCTACAGCCGCACGCGCATGGAAGCGCTGCGCGAGGCATCGCCGGACTTGGCGTTCAGCTTTGCCCGACGCGGCAAGCTCGTGGTGCACCGCGATGCCACAGCATTTGAATCGGCTCGCGCCCAGGTCGGCTACCAAGCCACGCTCGGTTGCGAACAACATGCGCTGTCGGCGGATGAAGCCATCGCCCATGAGCCCGCGCTGGCCGGCGTGCGCGATCGGATCGTCGGCGCCATCTATACCCCCGACGAAGACGTGGCCGATTGCCACCAGCTCTGCATCGGCCTATTCAACCGGCTGCGCGAGATGTCGAATGTGACACTGCGCTTCAACACCGGTGTCGATGCGCTGTGGACGCAGGGCCGCCGCGTGCGCGGCCTCAAACTGGCCGATGGCGAACAGCTTGCCGCCGACGCGGTGGTGATGGCCGCAGGCGTGACGAGCGCCAAGCTGCTCAGCCCGCTCGGCATTGATGTCGGCCTGTATCCGCTCAAGGGTTACAGCATCAGCCTGCCGCTGGGCGAGGGCGATGCCGCACCGGTGATCAGCGTGACGGATGCCGCGCGCAAGATTGTTTATGCCCGGATTGGGCGCACGTTGCGTGTGGCCGGCATGGCCGATCTGGTGGGCTGGTCGATGGCACTCGATACGCGCCGCGTGCAGACGTTGTATGACGAAACCCGCGCGCTGTTTCCGGGCGCGATGCGTGCCGCCGATGCGGGAGCCGATGCAGCACCGTGGGCCGGTATGCGCCCTGCAACGCCCACGGGCGTGCCGGTGGTGGGCGCGTCGCCGGTGGCAGGGTTGTGGTTGAACGTCGGCCATGGCGCGCTGGGTTTCACCTTGGCACTTGGCAGTGCGGGCCTGTTGGCCGATCAGATTGCCGGTCGCAAGCCCGCGATTTCTCCAGTGCCGTATGCACTGGCGGCGTGACACAAGACAGATTCAAAAGACCGAGCGCGCAGCCCGCGCCCATTGGTAACCAACGTAGTCCGGAGCGAACATCCCATAGGAGGGGAAGCATGAAGACGCTGCACTCGATCAACTCGACCAAACGTACTCTGTGTTGCCTGACGCTGGCCGCTGCCGGCGCGCTGGCAGCCCTGTCGACCGGCGCGCAGGCGCAGTCCAACGACACGCTGGCCAAGATCAAGCAATCGGGCGTGATCTCGGTGGGCTATCGCGAATCGTCGATCCCGTTTTCGTACCAGGCGGACGCGAACACCATCACCGGCTACTCGCAAGAGATCTCCAACCTGATCGTCGCCGGCGTGGAGAAGGCGGTGGGCAAGAAGCTGCAAGTCAAACTCACGCCGATCACATCGCAGAACCGCATCCCGCTGCTCCAGAACGGTTCTATCGATTTTGAATGCGGCTCGACCACCAACAACCTAGAGCGCCAAAAGCAGGTCGCGTTCTCGAACAACATCTTCATCTACGGCATGCTGATGCTGGTGAAGAAGGATTCGGGCATCAAGGATTTCCCCGACCTGAAGGGCAAGACCGTGGTGACCACTGCCGGTACCACCGAAGATCGCATCCTGCAGAAGATGAACGGTGAAGCCAAGGAAGGCGACAAGATGAACCTGATTCTCGCCAAGGATCATGGGCAGGCGTTTCTGACGCTGGAATCGGGCCGCGCCGTAGCGTTTGTGATGGACGAGCCGCTGCTGTACGGCGAGCGCACCAAGGCCAAGAATCAGGCCGACTGGGTGGTGGCCGGTACGCCGCTGCAGACCGAAACCTACGCGTGCATGATGCGCAAGGACGATCCGGCCTTCAAAAAAGTGGCCGACGACGTGATTGCTGATTTGATGAAGTCGGGCAAGGCGAACGAGCTGTACAAGAAGTGGTTCCTGTCGCCGATTCCGCCGAAGGGTCTGAACCTGAACTACCCAATGACGGCGGGTATGAAGGACCTGTACGCGCACCCGAACGACAAGGCGATTCAGTAAGCTCGGCTGTCGCGCAACAAAGCAAACGGGGGACACATCGTCCCCCGTTTTTTATTGAGCAACCGCATCGAACTCAGGTCGGCATGCTCCACGGTGAGCGAATATCCGCCAGGAAGCGCTGCGCGCGCGGGTGCTGCGGACGCTGGAAAAAGTCTTCCGGTGTGGCGCGCTCCAGCACCTGACCTTGGTCCATGAAGAGCACGCGGTCGGCCACTTCGCGCGCGAAGCCCATTTCGTGCGTCACGCAAACCATGGTCATGCCATCGCGCGCGAGATTCTTCATCACCTGCAGCACCTCGTTCACCATCTCGGGGTCGAGCGCGGAGGTGGGTTCGTCAAACAGCATCACCGGCGGCTTCATCGCTAGCGCGCGGGCAATCGCCACACGCTGCTGTTGGCCGCCCGACAGCTCGCTCGGGTAGGCGTCGGCCTTGTGTGGCAGGCCTACGCGTTCGAGCAGGCTCATCGAAAAGTCCTTCGCCTCCTGCGGCAGCATGCGCTTGAGCCGCACCGGCGCCAGCGTGCAGTTCTGCATCACCGTCAGGTGCGGAAACAGGTTGAACTGCTGGAACACGAAGCCGATGCCACTGCGCAGTTCGTTCACGTCCACGCCGTGCGCGTGCACATCGTGCCCGTTGACGGTGATGCGGCCTTTCTGAATCGCTTCGAGCCGGTTGAGCGTGCGGATGAGCGTGGACTTGCCTGAGCCCGATGGCCCGCACACCACCACCACTTCGCCCTTGGCAACGGTTTCATTGACGTCGACCAGCGCGTGGTAATCGCCATACCACTTGTCGACGTGTTCGATCGTGATCATGTTCATGGTTTGGATGGAGCGCGTGCTGCGAGCCGCCGCTCCAGATAGAACGCAACGCGCGTCAAGCTGAAACACATGACGAAGTAGCTGATGCCCAACAGGCCATACACCTCGGCCGATTTGACCATCACGGCCGTGCTGATCTGTCCGGCCACGAACGACACCTCAGGCAGGCTGATGATGTAGCCCAGCGAGGTCTCCTTGATGGTCGACACCAACTGGTTGACTAGCGACGGCAGCATGTTGCGCAGTGCCTGCGGCAGGATCACCAGCCGCATCGCCTGCATGTACGACAGGCCGAGCGAGCGGGCTGTCTCCATCTGCCCGCGCGGCAAGCCCTGGATGCCGGCGCGCACGATCTCAGCCAAGTAGGCGCCGTCAAAGATGACCAGCGCGGTCAGCATGGTGCTGAATTGATCGGTGCGATGGCCAGTCAGGGTGGGCAGCAGAAAGTACGCCCAGAAGATCACCATCAGCAGCGGCGTGCCGCGCACCACGTAGACCAGCGCCGTGGCCGGCCAGCGCAGCACGGCAATCGGGCTGACGCGGCACAGGCCGAGGAGGATGCCCACCGGCAATGCCAGCACCAAGCCGGCCGATGCCAGCAGGAACGTCAGCGCCAGACCGCCCAGCGGCCCATTCGGGTACTGGCCGATCAGGTAATAGATGCCGTAGGTTTGAATGAGGTCGAGCATGGCTACAGCGTCCGCACAGGGTAGCGATGCTGATACCAGGCCGAGAACACCGTGATCGCAATCGAAATGGTCAGATAGGCGGCGGTGGCAAACGCAAATGCCTCAAAGCCGCGGAAGGTGGCGCTCTCCACCTGCTGCGCCTGGTACATCAGCTCCGCCACGCCGATGACCATGGCGATGCTCGAGTTCTTCCACAGGTTCAACGTTTGGCTGACCAGCGGCGGGACCGTCACGCGTAGCGATTGCGGCAGGATCACCAGCCGCATCGCTTGCAGGAAAGACAGCCCCAGCGCGCGGCTGGCCTCAAGCTGTTCCTTCGGGATCGAGCGGATGCCGCTGCGGATGTCCTCCGCCATGTAGGCGGCGGTGTAGAGCACGAGCGCGATGACGGCACTCGCGGCCTCGTAGTTCATGCTGTAGAGCCAGTCGCGGATGAACTCCGGCAGGATCTGCGGCGCGCCGAAATACCAGAACAGCATGTGGGCGAGCAGCGGCACGTTGCGGATGGCCTCGACGAAGGTCTGGCCGATGCCGCGCAACGGCGCAGCCGGCGCGAGGCGCAGCAGCGCAACGACGATGGCCAGCGGCAACGCCAGCACGAAGGCCAGCACCGAGAGCTTGATCGACAGGAGAAAACCGCTGACAAGCCACTGGTGATACTGCCCCGAGAGCAGGATCGACAAATCAAATTGGGGCATGGGGATTCACCGCCCGGACGCTGGTACTGACCCGGTCCGGGCGGCCCGACTTGTTGTTAATCGATCTTGTCGGTCGAGATCTTGAAGGTGCGCTCCGGGAAGGCCATCTTGGTCTTCGGGCCGAACCACTTGTCGAACAGCTTCTGCGCTTCACCGCTCTTTTCCATGCCGAGCAGCACGTCGTCGACCTGCTTCTTGAAGGCCGGTTCACCCTTGCGGATGCCCAGTGCGAGGTGCTCGGTTGACAGGTTCTGCGGCAGCAGGGCGTAGTTCTTGGCTTCCGGCCCCATCTTGGCCATGTTGCCGATCAGCGTGGTTTCGTCGTTCACGTAGGCGACGCCCTTGCCTTGCTGCAGGGCCAGCAGCGCCTGCGGGCTGTTGTCGAAGGAGACGACATCGGCGTTCTTGATGGCCTTGGCGATGTTGGCTTCCATGGTCGAACCCTTCACCGTCAGCAGCTTCTTGCCATCAAGCTGGGCGAGCGACGTGATGCCGCTGCTCTTCTTCACCATGGCTTTCTGGCCGGTGATGAAGGTCGACACCGAGAAGTCGATCTGCGCTTCGCGCTCCTTGTTGTGCGTGAGCGAGGCGGCCAGCAGGTCGACGCGGCCCTGCTGCAGTTCGGGCAGACGTGCTGCCACGGCCAGCTGCTTGAGCACCGGCTTCACGCCCAGGCTCTTGGCCACGGCGTCGCACATGTCGACGTCATAGCCGACGATCTCGCGGCTCATCGGGTCCTTCAGGAAGCTGAACGGCTCGTCGGTGCCGAGGACGCCGCAGACGAGTTCGCCTTTCTTCTTGATGTCGGCAACTTGGTCGGCATGGGCGGTGGTGGCGATCAGGGTGGCAGCGGCCAGGACGGCAGCGCCGGCACATTGCGTCAGACGTCGGGTTGTTTTCATCGAGTTTTCCTCCTTGACGACTTGGGTGAATGACAGCGTGTGAAGTCAGATCGACCGCGAGCATACAGGCGCACCGCCCGTTTGGCTGCTCGCTAACCGGATAACCATATGAAGGCGGTGGAAGAGCAGAGCGCCCCACTATAGCCCATGCCAGGCTGGCACCGGCTTGGCTGGGCGGGCGGAGTCGAGCGGGTCGCGCGAGGTTGGGTTTGCACAGGGTGGTGCGTAGACAAGGTAGCGCGGCAGGGTGGTGGAGCACTGGGGTTGTCTGCCATTAATGACATGGCAGTCCCAGCCGCTCCATCAGGAGATTCCCGGGGCGCTCCGGGCTGAGCCGGGCGTTTTACAGCGTGCCGCAGATGGTTTCGTTGATGGGCACATCGCCGACCGTCTCGTGATCATTGCCCCGATAGCGATAGACCAGGCCCAGGCCCAGGCGCGTCAGGATGCGCACGTCGCCGTTATTGCAGATGTTCTTCTGCAGGATCGGCACGAAGTTCAGCCGGAATCCCTGCGATGCCGCCGAATGCGCCGCGTAGTTCGTCAGCGTGATGACGAACATGAGGTTCTTCTTCTGCGCCAGCGTGCATTGCACCAGGGCCGTTTCCCGGTCGAGCGGAACGGGGGTGTAGCGGTTGATTTCGGCGCAGGCCTGGGTGAGGGCGCGGTCGGTATTGCGTGCCGGCCCGGTGAGGGCGGGTACGCCGGCCGCTGCGGTACTGCGGCCTGTTGCGGCACCTACCAGCATGCGTGCCAATGGGGTCATGCCCTGCAGCGCAGTCGCTGCGGCAGCCGGAAGCGATTGCGCCCAGGCGGGGCAGGCCAACAGGGGCAGGGCACACGCCAGGATGCGCGCAGCGACTGCTTGCCGGTGCTGGCGACCTTTCACATCCAAACCGGTGCGAATGGCGGTGTGTTGAGTCACAGACATCCTCTTTGCCCACGGAGCCACAATTTTATTGAAAAAACGGCCGGGATGCGAGGCGCGCAGCACACCTGAACGTTCGTGCTTTCACCCAGATCAACCGCTCAGGTCCGCACGCGCACCATTGCCGAGATGCGCTCCGCCGCCTGCTGCAACGGCCCGAGGAACTGCTTCGTCATCTGCTTGGCGGAGGTTCGGTTGGCCTGCCCGCTGATATTCATGGCGGCGATGATGTCGCCCGCACGGTTGCGGATCGGCGCGGACAACGAGATCAGCCCCTCCTCCAATTCCTGGTCGACCAGCGCCCAGCCCTGTTGGCGCACGCCCGCAATCACGTCCTTCAGCGCCTCGACCTCGGTAATGGTGCGCTGCGTGCGGGGGCGGCGATCCGACTCCCGCAGCACCACGTCGAGCTGGTCTTCGGGCAGGCCCGACAGCAGCATGCGGCCCATCGATGTGCAGAACGCCGGCAGGCGACTGCCGACCGACAGGTTCAGCGCGATGATCTTCTGCGTGGGCACGCGCAGCACGTAGACGATTTCTGTGCCATCCAACACTGAGGCGGAGCAACTTTCATGCACCGTTTGCACGAGCTCTTCCATGACCGGCTCGGCGAGGTTCCAGAACGGCATGGAGGTCAGGTAGGCGAAACCCAGGTCGAGAATCTTGGGGGTGAGGCGGAACAGGCGGCCCTCGAAGCTGACATAGCCCAGGCTGACCAGTGTGAGCAGGATACGGCGAGCGCCGGCGCGCGTGAGGCCGGTCGCTTCGGCCACTTCGGACAGCGTCTGCTCAGGGCGCTCCGCGTTGAACGCACGGATAACGGACAGCCCCCGCGCAAAGGACTGGACGTAGGAATCGCTGGGTTTTTCAGTGGGCAGTTCGGCAGCAGACATGCAAAAGAGGCGAAAGCGATGCAGTGGACTCAAGCCTACTGGCATTCCCTACATTTCGCTACTCGAACGGGAGATCGCCATGCGCACGCCTTGACACTGCCGGAGGTGGGGCGTAAATTAGTTCTTGGATCGAACGTGTGTTCGTGTATAGAACATATCGCGAACAAAAACACGGAAAGGAAAGCATAGGCGGACTGCAAAGACCTGTGTCGATCCAGTCGTCAAACAGGAGACTCGCAGGCCGTCTTTCGCGGCTGGGCTCGCTTGCGGCCCCGCGATGCTCCGAGCGGCGCCAAGCCATCAAGGCCCCCGCGCCCCCAGCCGGAGAAAGTACGTGATCAACAAGATCTGTCCGTCCGTGGAGGCCGCACTGGCCGACATTCCCGACGGTGCCACCATCATGATTGGCGGGTTCGGTACCGCCGGTATGCCGTCTGAGCTCATCGACGGGCTCATCGCGCACGGCGCACGCGAACTCACCATCATCAACAACAACGCCGGCAACGGCGAGACCGGTCTTGCCGCGCTGCTCAAGGCGCGCCGCGTGCGCAAGATCGTGTGCTCGTTCCCGCGCCAGGCGGATTCGTATGTGTTCGACGCGCTCTATCGCGCGGGCGATATCGAGTTGGAACTCGTGCCGCAAGGCAACCTGGCCGAGCGCATCCGCGCCGCAGGTGCCGGCATTGGCGGGTTTTTCTGCCCGACCGCCTACGGCACGCAATTGGCCGAAGGCAAGGAAACGCGCATCATCGACGGCAAACCGTATGTGTTCGAATTGCCGCTGACGGCCGACTACGCCCTCATCAAGGCCCTGCGCGCAGACCGCTGGGGCAACCTCGTCTACCGCAAGACCGCACGCAACTTCGGCCCGGTGATGGCCATGGCAGCCAAGTGCACCATTGCGCAAGTCAGCGAGACGGTGGAGTTGGGCGAGCTGGACCCCGAGCACATCGTCACCCCCGGCATTTTCGTCAAGCGCGTCGTGCAGCTTGCCAGCGCTACACCCGCTAAGGAGGCCGCATGAGCGCCGAAGCTACCACCAAGATTCAGCGTTGGACGCGCGATCAGATCGCCACGCGCGTGGCGCGCGACATCCCCGATGGTTCGATCGTCAACCTGGGGATTGGCCTGCCGACGCTGGTGGCCAACCAGTTGCCTGCGGATCGCGAGATCATCCTGCATACGGAAAACGGCCTGCTCGGCATGGGCCCCGCGCCTGCGGCCGGCGAGGAAGACGAAGATCTCATCAACGCCGGCAAGCAGCCCGTCACCATCAAGCCGGGTGCGTCGTTCTTCCATCATGCCGATTCGTTTGCCATGATGCGGGGCGGCCATCTCGACTATTGCGTGCTCGGTGCCTTCCAGGTGTCGGCCACGGGCGACCTGGCCAACTGGCACACTGGCGCACCGGACGCGATTCCTGCCGTGGGCGGGGCGATGGACCTGGCCATTGGCGCCAAGCGGGTCTTCGTCATGATGGAGCACCAGACCAAGCAGGGCGACAGCAAGATCGTGCAGTCGTGCACGTATCCGCTGACGGGCATCGGCTGTGTCGATACCATCTACACCGATCTCGCCGTGATCGACATCACGCCCGAAGGGCTGGTAGTGCGCGAGATGGCCGAGGGCCTGGATTTCGAGTCGCTGCAGACGCTGACGGCTGCGCCGCTGCAGGTGCGTAACCCCCGCGCATAACGATTGTTGGAGACAGACACACCATGACTGAAGCCTTTATCTGCGACGCCATCCGCACCCCCATCGGCCGCTACGGCGGCAGCCTGTCCTCGGTGCGTGCGGACGACCTGGGCGCCGTGCCGCTCAAGGCGCTGATGGCGCGCAACCCGCAGGTCGACTGGTCGGCCATCGACGACGTCATCTACGGCTGCGCCAACCAGGCCGGTGAGGACAACCGCAACGTGGCGCGCATGTCGTCGCTGCTGGCGGGCCTGCCGGACAGTGTGCCGGGCTCGACTATCAACCGCCTGTGCGGCTCGGGCATGGACGCCACGGGCACTGCCGCACGTGCCATCCGCTCGGGTGAAACGTCGCTGATGATCGCCGGCGGCGTGGAAAGCATGAGCCGCGCGCCGTTCGTGGTCGGCAAGGCCACCAGCGCGTTCTCACGCGAGGCGTCCATCCAGGACACCACCATCGGCTGGCGCTTCATCAACCCGCTGATGAAGGCCCAGTACGGCGTCGACTCGATGCCCGAAACCGCCGAGAACGTCGCCACCGACTACAACATCAACCGCGAAGACCAGGACCGCTTCGCACTGCGCAGCCAGGCCAGCGCCGCGCGTGCGCAGGAAGACGGCACGCTCGCGCAGGAAATCACCGCGGTCACGATCCCGCAGAGGAAGGGCGATGCGATTGTCGTGAGCCGCGACGAGCATCCGCGCGCGACCACCATGGAAGCGCTTGCCAAGCTCAAGGGCGTGGTGCGTCCGGACGGCACCGTCACCGCGGGCAATGCATCCGGCGTGAATGACGGCGCTTGCGCGCTGCTGCTTGCCAATGAGGAGTCCGCCAAGCGGTTTGGCCTGACGCCGCGTGCGCGCATCGTCGGCATGGCCACGGCGGGCGTGCCGCCGCGCGTGATGGGTATCGGCCCGGCGCCGGCTTCGCAAAAGCTGCTGAAGCAACTCGGCCTGACGATTGATCAGATGGATGTGATCGAGTTGAACGAGGCATTTGCCGCTCAGGGTTTGGCGGTGATGCGCCAGCTTGGTCTGCGCGACGATGACCCGCGCGTCAACCCGAATGGCGGCGCGATCGCGCTCGGCCATCCGCTCGGTATGAGCGGTGCACGCCTGGTGACGACGGCGATGTACCAGTTGCACCGCACCGGCGGCCGCTATGCGTTGTGCACGATGTGCATCGGCGTCGGCCAGGGCATTGCACTGATCATTGAGCGCGTTTGATCCGGCCATGACCAGCGGATTGCTCGATCGCGCTTTCTCCACGCCGGCCATGCTGGCGGTGTGGTCCGATGCGGCTACCGTGCGCGCGATGCTCGACGTGGAGGCGGCGCTTGCACAGGCCGAAGGCGCGGTCGGCGTGATTCCGGCGGAAGCTGTTGCACCGATTCGCGCGGTGTGCGCCAAGGTCACGCTTGATCTGGATGCGCTTGGCAACGCCGCGGCCAGTGCGGGCAACCTCGCCATTCCGCTGGTCAAGCAGCTGACTGCAGCCGTCGCGCAGCACGATGAGAACGCTGCACGCTACGTACATTGGGGTGCGACCAGCCAGGACATCATCGACACCGGCTTGATGCTGCAGTGGCGGCAATCGGCGGCATTGATCGAGGCGGATTTGCAGAAGCTCGCCGATGCGCTGGCCGCACTCGCGCAACGCCATCGCAATACGCCAATGGTGGCGCGCACGTGGTTGCAGCAGGCCTTGCCGACCACGTTCGGGCGCAAGGTGGCGGGGTGGCTGGAAGCCGTGCATCGCGCGCAGGATCGATTTGCCGCTTTGCGCGCGCACGTGCCGGCGCTGCAGTTTGGTGGCGCGGCGGGCACGTTGGCGAGCCTCGGCGAACACGCACGTGCAGTCGCTCAAACGCTGGCGCACGAACTGGATTTGCCATTGCCGACGCTGTCTTGGCATGGCGAGCAGGATCGCGTGGCTGACATCGGTACGACGCTCGCATTGCTCGTCGGCACGCTCGGGCACTTCGCGCGCGATCTTTCGCTGATGATGCAGACCGAGGTGGGTGAGGTCGCCGAGCCCTCGGGCGCGGGCAAGGGCGGGTCTTCCACCATGCCGCACAAGCGCAACCCGGTTGGCTGTGCGACGGTGCTGGCTGCCGCCACGCGTATGCCGGGGCTAGCGAGCACGTTGCTGTCCGCACTGCCGCAGGAGCACGAACGTGCGCTCGGCGGCTGGCAAGCGCAGTGGGCAACGCTGCGCGAAATGGCGTGCCTCACTGCGGGCGCGCTCGACCGCATGCGCGACATCGTCGAAGGCCTGCAGGTCGATGCCGCACGCATGCGCGCGAACCTTGACTTGACGCACGGGCTGATCCTCGGTGAAGCCGTGATGCTCGCGCTCGGTGCAGACCTCGGCCGCCTGCAGGCGCACCACGTGGTCGAGGCTGCGAGCCGCAAGGCTGTGCAAGAGAACAAAACGCTGCACGACGTTCTGGCGCAAGACGCCGAAGTGTTGCGCATCTGGGGCACCGCCACGCCGCAACGGCTGAGCGCGCTGCTCGACCCCACTCACTATCTTGGCGATGCGGGCGCCGCTGTTGACCGCGTGCTCGTGGAACACGCTCGCCGCCACCCCTGAATACGCAGAACGCGAACTCACGGAGACACCATGCCCTGGCTCGAACACGACAACGTCCGCCTGTATCACGAATTCGACGATGGGCCTGCGAACGGCAAGCCGGTGCTGGTGCTGTCGAACTCGCTGGGTACCAACCTCGGTATGTGGGCGCCGCAACTCGATGCGCTACGCCAGCACTTCCGTCTGCTGCGCTATGACCAGCGTGGTCACGGCCAGTCGAGCGTGCCGGCTGCGCCGTTTGGTGTGGCGCAGCTCGGCGGCGATGTGCTCGCGCTGCTGGATCACTACGACATCGAGCTCGCGCTGTTCTGCGGCCTGTCGATGGGCGGGTTGACCGGTTTGTGGCTGGCCGCGTATCACGGCGAGCGCTTCCCGCGCATGGTGGTCACCAACACCGCCGCGTTGATCGGGACACAGCAAAGCTGGAACACGCGCATCGCGCAGGTCGAGCAGGGCGGTATGGCGAGCATCACCGAGACGGTGCTCGAGCGCTGGTTCACGCAGGGCTATCGCGATGCCAACGCCAGCCGCGTCGACATCGTCAAGGCGATGCTGCTATCCACACCGGATGCCGGCTACAACGGCAACTGTGCTGCCATCCGCGATGCAGACCTGCGCGCGCAACTGCCGAACATCCGCGTGCCGATGCTGGTGATTGGCGGCACGCACGATATCTCTACGCCTGCTGCGCAAACCAAGCTCATCGCCGCGGGTGTACCGGGTGCCCAGTACGTTGAGCTTTCTGCCGGCCACCTTGCCAACTGGGAGCAGGCCGACGGCTATACCGAAGCACTGGTCAGCTTCCTGACTACGGGTGTCGCACGCGAGGTGGCCCATGGATGATCGCGAGCGCTACGCCGCTGGCATGCAGGTGCGCCGTGCTGTGCTGGGTGATGCCCACGTCGATCGTGCCACTGCTGCGCAGACTGAATTGACCGCGCCGTTCCAAGATCTCATCACCCGCTATGCCTGGGGCGAAATCTGGACGCGCCCCGGCTTGCCACGCCATACGCGCAGCCTGCTGACGATCGCGATGATGGTCGCGCTGGGCCGCGACGGCGAGTTGCGTCTTCACCTGCGCGCCGCTTCCAACAATGGTGTGACCCGCGACGAGATTCAGGAGACGCTGCTGCAAACCGCCATCTACTGCGGCGTGCCGGCAGCCAACCATGCCTTCCACCTTGCGCAGACGGTGTTTGCCGAGATGGACGCGGAGGCCGCCGCCAAGACGTAACCCTTCGTCTCGGGAGAGACGCCACGCAACACACAGGGCAAACTGGCCGCCGAGCCGGAAACCCAAGGAGGAGACCCATGCTCAGCGCATTGGGTGTGTTGTTTGACGGGCTGGCCTACGGCAGCCTGTTGTTCCTGATCAGCATTGGCCTGTCGGTCACGATGGGCCTGATGAACTTCATCAACCTCGCGCACGGGGCGTTCGCCATGGCGGGCGGCTATGTGTGCGTGGTACTGATGAACCGCCTCGGCGTGCCGTTTCTGGCGACGCTGCCCATCGCTTTCCTTGTCACCGCGGCCATTGGCTTTGTGCTGGAGCGCACGCTGTACCGGCGGCTCTATCGTGCGAGCCCGTTGGATCAGGTGCTGTTTTCCATCGCGCTCGTCTTCATGGCCATGGCAGGTGCGACCTACGTATGGGGGCCGTCGCAGCAACCCGTTGAGTTGCCCGAGATGCTGCGTGGGCAGTTGCGCGTGTTGGATAGCGGCCTGGAAGTCGGGCGCTATCGGCTGTTCCTGATTGGCATCGTGATCGTCCTGACGACGTTGCTGGCCTGGCTGATCGAGCGCACGCGTTTTGGCGCACAGGTGCGGGCGTCGGTCGAACAACCAACAGGCGTCGGCCGGGTTGGGTATCAACGTGAGTTTGGTGTTTTCCGTGACGTTTGCGCTGGGCTCGGGGCTGGCAGGCTTGGGCGGCGGGCTGGGCATCGATGTGCTCGGGCTCGATCCGGGGTTCCCGATCAAGTACATGGTGTACTTCCTGCTGGTGGTGGCGGTGGGCGGTGCGGGCTCGATCAAGGGGACGTTGCTGGCGGCGCTGGTGCTGGGCGTGTTTGACGTGGCGGGCAAGTATTACGTGCCGGAGATCGGCGCGTTCGTCATCTACGGGTTGATGGTGGTGCTGCTCGTGCTCTTCCCGAGTGGCTTGCTAGGGAGGCGCGCATGAGCATGCTGCAGCAATTGATGCGCGCCGCGCAGCCGGCCGGGCAACTGCAGACGCATGGGTTGCCCGACGCACGCTGGTCGCCGTTCGAGATCGCATTCTGGTGCGTGCCCATCGCAGTCTTTTTCTTCCTGCCGGATTACCTTGTCTTCGGCAGCCAGGTGCTGATCGTGGGGCTGTTTGCGTTGTCGCTCGATTTGGTCCTCGGCTATGCGGGCATCGTGTCGCTCGGGCACGCGGGCTTCTTCGGGCTGGGCGCTTATACGGCAGGGCTATTGGCCGCGCATGGCTGGGGCGAGCCTCTGACCGGCCTTGCTGCTGGGGCACTTGTCGCTGCGCTTGCCGGTTTCTGCGTCAGCTTCCTCGTGGTGCGTGGGCAGGACTTGACGCGCTTGATGGTCACCCTCGGTATCGGCCTGATGCTGTACGAAGCCGCCAACAAGATGGCGT
The DNA here is from genome assembly GCF_051904805.1 of Ralstonia sp. 25C. Lineage (NCBI taxonomy): Bacteria > Pseudomonadati > Pseudomonadota > Betaproteobacteria > Burkholderiales > Burkholderiaceae > Ralstonia > Ralstonia sp. 25C. The sequence goes on from NZ_CP196737.1 coordinate 3,182,212, forward strand.
TCCTGACCGGCGGCGTCGACGGCCTCTCTGGCGTGACGATGAGCAACCTGCTCGGCACCTTCGCGTTCGATTTGGAGGGGCGCACCGCGTACGTCTACAGCCTTGTTGTGCTGTTTCTGGTGTTTGTGCTGCTGCGCCGCCTGGTGCGTTCGCCGTTCGGGCTGTCGTTGCGGGGCATCCAGCAAGGTCCGAAACGCATGCCGGCCATCGGTGCGGATGTGCGCATGCGGCTCGTGGCGGCGTTCACCGTCAGCGCGGCGATTGCCGGTGTCGCAGGCGGCTTGCTCGCGCAGACCACGCAGTTTGTCGGACTGGATTCGCTAGGCTTTTCGCGCTCTGCCGAGCTGCTGATCATGCTCGTGCTCGGCGGCGCAGGGCGGTTGTACGGCGCGTTGATCGGCGCGGCAGTGTTCATGGTCGCGCAGGATGTGCTGGCCGGCATCAACCCGGTCTACTGGCAGTTCTGGATCGGCCTGCTGCTCATGGTGATCGTGCTGTTTGCGCGTGGCGGCATTGTGGGCGGGTTGGAGGCGGCTGTCTCCGCAATCCAGGCCAAGCGTGCGCGCAAGGGAGATGCCGCATGAGTGCGCCAGCGATGCACCCTACGCCAGCGCTCAGCACACGCGGCCTGTCCAAGCGCTGGGGCGGTTTCCACGCCAATTCCGATATCTCGCTTTCGTTCGCACCCGGTGCGCGCCATGCGCTGATCGGCCCGAACGGGGCAGGCAAGACCACCTTCATCAATCTGCTGACCGGTGCCTTCGCACCCACGTCCGGCCAGGTGCTGCTGGGCGATGAGGACATCACGCGCGTGCCCGCACACCAGCGCGTCAAACGCGGTATCACGCGCACGTTCCAGATCAACACGCTGTTTCCCGGGCTGACGGTGCTGGAGTCGGTGATGCTCGCCATCTTCGAGCGCACTGGCGCGTCGTGGCACTGGCATCGGACTGTCGCGTCGCACAAGGAGGCGCGCGATGAAGCGATGGCCCTGCTGTGTCGCCTGCAACTCGGCGCCGATGCGTTGTCGCCCACGCACGCGTTGCCCTACGGCAAGCAGCGTCTGGTGGAGATTGCCTTGGCGCTGGCGACGCAGCCGCGCATCCTGCTGCTCGACGAGCCCGCCGCCGGCATTCCGGCCGGGGAGAGCGCTGAACTTTTCGAAGTGATCGCCAGCCTGCCGCGCGACATCACCATCTTGTTCATCGAGCACGACATGAACCTCGTCTTCCGCTTTGCCGAGCGGATCACCGTGCTGGTGGCCGGACGCGTGCTGACCGAGGGCACGCCGCAGGAGATCGCCGCCGACCCGCGCGTACGTGAGGTCTACCTCGGGGAGGCCGAACATGCCTAAGTTGCTGTCATTCGAGAACGTGACCGCCGGGTATGGCAATGCCGTCGTGCTGGACGATGTGTCGTTCACGCTGGAGGCAGGCGGCAGCCTCGCGCTGCTGGGCCGCAACGGCGTCGGCAAGACCACGCTGCTGAGCACGCTGATGGGCTTTACGCGCATGCACGGCGGGCGTATCCGCTGGCAGGGCGCGGATATCGCCAAGGTAGCGCCGCACAAGCGTGCGCGGGCCGGGCTTGGCTGGGTACCGCAGGAGCGGTGGATGTTTCCGTCGCTGACGGTGGAAGAGCATCTGACTGCCGTCGCCCGCCCCGGCGCCTGGGATGTCGCCCGCGTCTACAAGACGTTCCCGCGCTTGCAAGAGCGGCGCCGCAATCTCGGTAATCAGCTCTCGGGTGGCGAGCAGCAGATGGTCGCCATCGCCCGCGCGCTGATGACGAATCCCGCGCTCCTGTTGTTGGACGAACCGATGGAAGGTCTCGCGCCGATCATCGTGCAGGAGCTCGGCCGCGCCATCCGCGCGCTCGTCGACGAGGGCGGCATGGCGGTGATCGTGGTGGAGCAGCACGCGCGCCTGGCGCTGCAATTGACGCAGCAGGCGCTGGTGCTCGATCGTGGGCGCATCGTGCACGCATCGACCAGCGCGGACTTGCTCGCCGATGCGCCGCTGCTGCAACGGCTCGTGGCCGTTGCTTAATGTTGGACTGCGGTTGAATTGCGCGTTACTTGCCCGGGTCTTTCACGTCGGCAAATTTGTCGAACTCGACGTTGTACAGCGCGTTGCCGACCTTCTCCACCTTGCGGATGTAGACGGTCTGCACGACGTCACGCGTCGCCGGGTCGATGGTGATCGGCCCGCGCGGGCTGTCGATCTTCATGCCCTTGAAGGCGGCCATCGCCTTGTCCCCGTCGATCTTGCCGCCCAACTTGTTGATCACGTCGTAGATCGCGCCGATGCCGTCATATGCGGCCACCGCCATGAAGTTGGGGCGACCGCCGTCCGGATTGGCGTCAGCAAAGGCTTTCAGGAACGTCTTATTCTGCGGCGAGTCATGCGCCGCCGAGTAGTGGAACGACGTGATGACGCCCAGCGTCGAATCGCCCATGGCCGGTAGCACGTGGTCATCCGTCAGGTCGCCCGTAGCGATGACCTTGATGCCCGCCTGTGCCAGCCCGCGCTCGCGGAAGCCCTTCATGAACGCCACACCCTGTTCGCCCGCTGGCAGGAACACGAATACGGCCTGCGGCTTGGTGTCTTTCACGCGCTGGATGAACGGTGCGAATTCCGGGTTGCGCAGCGGCACGCGCACGGCTTCCACAACTTGGCCGCCGCCTGCGGTGAAGGTCTGCTTGAATGCGTTTTCCGCATCGACGCCGGGCGCGTAATCGGCCACCACGGTGGCTACCTGCTTGATGCCGTTCTTCAGCGCCCACGAGGCGATCGGTGCGGAGATTTGCGGCAGCGTCATCGACACGCGCGTCACGTAATCCGACTTGGTGGTGATGGATGACGACGCAGCGTTGAAGATCACCATCGGCTTTTTGGCTTGCTGCGCAATGGGTGCGACGGCCAGCGCTTCGGGCGTCAGGCCGAAACCGGCGAGAAAGTCCACCTTGTCGCGCACGACCAGCTCTTGCGCAAGCCGCTTGGCCACGTCCGGCACGGGGCCGGTCGTGTCCTTCATGATGATCTGCACCTGCCGGCCGCCGGCGGTGGTGCCGTGCAGCTTCTGATACGCCTTGATGCCGCCTTCCATCTGCTTGCCGTAGTCGGCAAAGGGGCCGGAGAAGGGCGCGATCAGGCCGATCTTGATCGGCTCGTCCGCAAAGGCGGGCAGGCCGGTCATCAGCGCACCAGCAACGGCGCTCAACAGCAGGGCACGACGTTTCATGAAGGTCTCCAAAGGTTGATCGGCAAGCGTGGGCCGAGCAAAACCACATCGGCGTCGCCTGCGCGTGGCGACGATCCTAAAGGCTTCGTGTTCGCATTGCAATCGAGTATTCGCCTATCGAACATGCGGCGCAGCGTCGCTATTTCGTGTGCTTACGCTTGGCAGGCGGATGCCCCGGCTCCCGCCACTCATCCGCCTCATCGTTGAACAGCGACGACACCAGCGCACGAAGCCATTGGCTACGCGCGTCGTTGTGGAACTTGCGGTGCCAGTGCTGCTTGAGATCGAAGCTTGGCAACTCCAGCGGTGGTTCCATCACGCAGATGTTGGCGTGCGATTGCATGAACGACAGCCCCACGGCATGCGGCACCGTCGCGATCAAATCGGTGCGCGCGAGGATGAATGGAATGCTCATGAAATGCGGCGTGAGCAGCGCCGGCGTGCGACGGATGCGCTTGCGTTCCAGAAAGCGCTCGTACAGCTCCTGGCTGCGCCCCTCTGCGCGCACCACGGCGTGGCCGTATTCCAGGAACTGCGCCATCGACAGCTTCGTGTTGCCGCCGCGTGTAACGGGGTGATCCGCCCGCACGATGCAGGTGAAGTAATGCGTGAACAGCCGCTGCTGGAAAAAGTTGTTCTTCTTCAGATCAGGGAAGTAGCCGACAGCAAGATCGAGCGAGCCCGTCTCCAGTGCGCGTTCGACTTGCGCCGGCGGCAGCGAGACGGATTGCACCGACGCCCGCGGCGCCTCGCGCGCCATCGCTTCGACAATGCGCGGCAGGAACACCATCTCGCCCACATCCGATAGCGAGATCGAGAACGTATGGGTGGTCGTGGCCGGATCGAAGGCGCTGGTTTCGAGAATGCCCTGCTGCACGCGCATCAGCACATCACGTGCGGCGGGGATCAGCGCCAGCGCCCGCGGCGTCGGCTCCATGCCGCGCGAGGTGCGCACGAACAGCGGGTCATCGAACGCGGCGCGCAGCTTGCCCAACGCCGTGCTCACGCCCGGCTGGCTCATGCCGAGCTGCTGCGCCGCCATGCTCACACTGCGCGCGTCGTGCAGCGCCAGCAGGATCGGTAACAGGTTCAGATCAAAGTCGGGCAGGGTGGACATGGGCGAACCACTATCTGAATGAGCGATAAAGTTTATCGCCCATATTGCATTGTGCGATATCAAGGTGCGCGCCAACAATGGTTGCCAGAACGATTCCAATCCATTCGGAGACAACCACCATGCGCACCCAGGTCGCCATCATCGGCGCCGGCCCCGCCGGCCTGCTGCTCGGGCAGCTTCTGCACCGCAACGGCATCGACGCCGTCATCCTCGAAACCAAAAGCCGCCAGTATGTTGAAGAGCGCATCCGCGCCGGCGTGCTGGAGCAAGGCACCGTCGATGTGCTCACCGAAGCCGGCGTGGGCGAGCGCATGCGCCGAGAGGGGCTCGTGCACCATGGCATCGATCTGCTGTTTGGGGGCAAGCGCCATCGCATTGACCTGACGGCGATGTCGGGCGGCCGCTCGATCACCGTGTACGGGCAGCATGAGGTGGTGAAGGACCTGATTGCCGCCCGTGTGGAACAGGGCGCGCCGCTGCTGTTTGACGTGAGCGACGTCTCGGTGCACGACATTGAGTCCACCACGCCATCGGTGCAGTTCGTGCACGATGGCGTGTCGCAAACGCTGCAATGCGACTACATCGCCGGTTGTGACGGCTTTCACGGCATTTGCCGGCCGGCGATTCCGGCACAGCGCCAAGCGGTGTTCGAGCGCGTCTATCCGTTTGCGTGGCTCGGCATCCTGGCGGAAGCGGCGCCGGCCGCCGACGAGCTGATCTACGCCAGCCACGATCGCGGTTTCGCGCTGTTCAGCATGCGCTCACCCACGATCACGCGGCTCTACCTGCAGTGCAAGCCGGATGAGAACCTCGCCGAATGGTCCGACGCCCGCATCTGGGATGAACTCCACACGCGCCTGGAAAACAACGACGGCTGGCACCTCAAGGAAGGTCCGATCCTGCAGAAAAGCGTCACGCCGATGCGCAGCTTTGTCTGCGAGACGATGCAGCACGGGCGGTTGTTTCTGGCGGGGGACGCCGCGCATATCGTGCCGCCCACGGGCGCCAAGGGCATGAACCTGGCTGTGGCCGATGTTCGCGTGCTGGCGCAAGCGCTGATGGCCCGTTACCGGCAAGGCGACACCACCCAACTCGCGCGTTATTCCGAACGTTGTCTGCAGCGCGTCTGGCGCGCCGAGCATTTCTCTTGGTGGATGACGTCGATGCTGCATCGCTTCGACGACCACACGCCGTTCATGCAGAGGCTGCAACGCGCCGAGCTGGACTACGTGGCAAGCTCTCCGGCGGGCGCACGCATGCTGGCGGAAAACTACGTCGGACTGCCGTTTGCGGATACACCAGCCCTGGCGCCCGAGGCGATCCGGCTCCCGGAGACGGCATAGCGCTGTTTGCAAAGTGGGCGCATTCCCCAGATCGGAGCGGCGGGCAGCGCGGTCTAAATCAAACGTTGTCGCCGCTTTCATCGCCATGAAAAACGCACGGGTGTATAGTCGGACAGCACTCGACGTTCAAGAAGGGGGCAGTTGCGATGGACACTTCGCCGGCGGGCCAATACAAAGGCTTCGACATCTATCCGTTGGCTTACCAACATGAACGCACGGCACGCTGGCCAGAGGCCAGGGAAGACCGCAGCTATAACGCAGCCGTGATGATTTGTCGGGCAGGGGAGTCGCCCGAACCGGGGCAGACGCAGGTGTTTCGCCTCTCGGGGGACCAGCAGTTCACCAATGTGGGGGATGCACGCGTGGCGGCGCTGCGGTTTGCCGAAACCATCATCGACGGCGGTGTGCCGCACATGCCGCTTGCCGATAGCGCCTGAAACAGCGCGAACTCTGCCGTGGTAGAATAGCGGGCGAATCCGGCTGACCGCCGGGCCGAGATGGTCCATGGCAGCCGAGTCCAGCACCGGGGTTCCCCCCGCGTCGAGCAGGGCGGCGCGCAACTGCGACCACCACCCATTCCTCGCTTGCACTGAAAACAGCGCACGCCATTGGCGGGCGCGATTTGTGTTTGGTGCGATTCGGACCCCCCATAGCCCGCTGTCCGGGCTGAGATGATCGCAGCGACACGGCTGTATGCCCGATGGGGCATGCCTCCGGGCTCTGGCGGGTCATCACACCATTGCAACCATGACGCAGCCGCGCGCTGCACACAAAGGAACGAGTTTGGCCAAGGAAGAACTGATCGAATTTGAAGGGGTGGTCTCGGAAGCACTGCCCGACAACCGTTTTCGCGTGCAACTCGAAAACGGCGTGGAGATCTGGGCGTATGCGTCGGGCAAGATGCAGAAGCACCGCATCCGTATCCTGGCGGGAGACCGTGTGAAGCTGGAAATGTCGCCGTATGACCTCACTAAAGGTCGTATCAACTACCGGCACAAGTAAGACGTCCCACATCGCCGATACGCTCGCCAGTCGGGCGTTTTGAAGAAACCGCGTACTCGAAATGGGGCGCGGTTTTTTCTTTATCGTTGCATAAGCAGTGTTAAATTTCGTTGATCTGCGCGCAACTTTCGGTATCATGCGCATCAGGTTGTCAACCGGGGGGAACGTGTTGGCAGTCTGCTGTTGCAGGGCTTTTCATCTTTGTGAAGCCGCGTCTCGCCTTCGGGTGAGGGGCGCACCATCTGTACCAGTTCTCAAATAAGCGCGGCCCGCCGGTTAACCCGGCAGAGCGTCATCGCGCATTCCATTCGCCGGCCGGGGCGTCTTTTGACGCTTGCACCCGTTCGGTGCTCAGTGTGTCAACCACAAGTTGTTAATCACATCGGGATACCGCACAGGTAGGACGGCGCTTGTCCACCAAATTTGGGCGTAACGTTTGCGTCCGAGGGAACAGAAAACACAATGTTGGAAACCAAGAAAGCAGCACAGAGGGTGGCGCGCTTGAGCCAGCGCGTCATGGTGGGTCTGGTGGCGGCAACAGCGCTGACGGGCCTGGGAATGCAAACCGCCTCGGCGCAGGCCACGCGCCCGAAGGCACCGATCTATGGCGTTACGCTGGACGACGTCAGCAACATCAATGCGATCGTGGCATCGCTCACGCACCTGCCGTACAAGCCGACTGTGCGCGTGGTCTTTGACCCGGGTACGACGGCTGCGCAGTACTACCCCGCGCTGGTCAAGCTCCATTCCGTTGCTTACGTGATGGGCGAGATCATGGACTCGTACTACTTCCCGACTGATCTGCAGACGTACACCGACCGGACAAACGAGTTGGTGGGCACCCTGAAGAACGTCGTGGACGTGTGGGAGATCGCCAACGAGATCAACGGGGAGTGGCTGCGCGTCGACTCGAACGGCCCGAACTCGGTGGCCGCGAGTGAGGAGCGGGACATCGGCAACATGGTGGCTGCCGCGCACGATATCGTGAAGGCCAACGGCGGTCTGACTGCCGTGACGCTGTACTACAACGACGATCGCAAGGGCAACAACTGCTGGCAACTGCCGATGGATGCTTGGCAAACCTGGGCGCAGACTTATCTGCCAGCACGCGTGCGTCAGGGTGCTGACTACGCGCTGTTCAGCTACTACCCGTACCAAGACTGCCCGGGCCTGAGCCCGAGCTGGGCCGCTGACTTCAAGCTGCTGGAAAGCATCTTCCCGGTGGCCAAGGTCGGTTTTGGCGAGATCGGTACGTCGAGCACGTCGGCGCCCACGTCGGTGCAGCAGAGCCTGATCAAGTCGTACTACCCGATGGGTACCACCACGATGGCCGCGGACCCGCGCTTCATCGGTGGCTACTTCTGGTGGAACTACGCAGAACAGATGCTGCCGTACAGCACCAGCTCGTATTGGGGCCTGCTGAACAACACCATCAAGCCGCTGGCGGCACCGCAATAAGGAGAGGCTCTTAAGCCTCCGACCCCGAGGGACGGGACACCGCGCCGGACGGTGGCAGCACTCTGGCAACAAAAAACCCGCGCAGCGTAAGCTGTCGCGGGTTTTTTCTTTGTGCGCTTCGTGTGCGCTAGTCGTTAGCCGCGCGACGCGAGGTAGGTGCGGAACTCGTCTGCGACTTCCTTGTGCTTGAGCGCAAATTCCACCGTGGCCTTCAGGTAGCCGAGCTTGCTGCCGCAGTCGTAGCGCACGCCCTTGTAGCGATAGGCCAGCACTTGCTCAGCCGACAATAGCGACTGAATCGCATCCGTGAGCTGCAGCTCGCCGCCGGCACCCGGCTTCAGGTTGCGGATGTGATCGAAGATACGCGGCGTCAGGATGTAGCGGCCGACCACGCCCAGGTTGGACGGTGCATTCTCCGGTGCCGGCTTTTCGATGATGCCCGACATCTTGATCACGCTGCCATCTTCTTCCCACGGGCGGCCATCCACCACGCCGTACGAACGGCTCTGCTCGCGGTCGATTTCTTCCACGCCGATTACCGAGCAGTTGTAGTGATCGTACAGGTCGACCATCTGCTTCATCACGGGCGGCGTGCCGTCCAGCAAGTCATCGGCCAGGATGACCGCGAAGGGCGCATCGCCGACGAGCTTTTCTGCACATTGCACGGCATGGCCCAGGCCAAGCGCTTCGGGCTGGCGCACATAGAAGCAATCGACGTGCGACGGCTTGATCGAGCGCACGACCTCCAGCAGGGCCGTCTTCTGCTTGGCTTCGAGTTCGGCTTCGAGTTCGTAGGCCTTGTCGAAATGGTCTTCAATGGCGCGCTTGCTGCGGCCCGTGACGAAGATCATCTCCGTGATGCCGGCGGCCATGGCCTCTTCCACGGCGTACTGGATCAGCGGCTTGTCCACCACCGGCAGCATTTCCTTCGGGCTGGCCTTGGTGGCGGGCAAGAAGCGAGTGCCCAGCCCAGCTACTGGGAAGACGGCTTTGGTAACACGTTGCATCGTAGTTTCCTTGACGACGTTTGATTCTGACCCGACAGATTCAGCAACAGATCAGGCAGCCTGCACAGGCAGGCGCGCAATCTGCGCTTCCAGTTTGGCGAGCGTGGCTTTGAAATCTGCCACACGCTTCTGTTCTTGTTCCACCACTGCCGCCGGCGCGCGAGCGACGAACGATTCGTTGCCGAGCTTGCCTTCGCACTTAGTGATCTCGCCGCGCAGGCGGTCGATTTCCTTGCTCAGGCGGGCGTGTTCAGCCGCCACGTCGATCTCGATCTTCAGCAGCAGCTTGTTCTCGCCGACGATGGCGACCGGGGCGCCGGCGCCGTCCTGCTCCATCGCGGCGGCATCGGTGTAGACCTTCACTTCCGACAGCTTGCCCAGCGCCTGCACGTACGGTGCGGCCACTTGCAGGAATTCGGCATCGCCGTTGGCGTACAGCGGCACGCGTTGCGCGGGGGAGATGTTCATCTCGCCGCGCAGGTTGCGGCAGGAATCCACCAGGGCCTTGAGCTGCTGGACCCATTGTTCGGCCTGCTCGTCGATCTTGGTGAGCGCGGCGCGCGGGTACTCTTGCAGCGCGAGGCTCTCGGTGCCGTCACCCTTGGCGCGGCCGGCCATCGGGGCGACCTTCTGCCAGAGCTCTTCGGTAATGAACGGAATGATCGGGTGGGCCAGGCGCAGCACGGTTTCCAGCACGCGCAGCAGCGTGCGGCGCGTGGCGCGCTGCTGGGCGGGCGTGCCGGTCTGGATCTGCACCTTGGCGAGTTCCACGTACCAGTCGCAGTACTCGTCCCAGACGAACTTGTAGATGGCGCTGGCGATGTTGTCGAAGCGGTAGTCGGCAAAGCCTTTCTCCACTTCGCTTTCCACGCGCTGAAGCAGCGAGACGATCCAGCGGTCGGCTTGCGAGAAGTCCAAGTAGCCTTCGGGGCCGCAATCGCCGACGCATTCCTGCATGCCGCAGTCCTGGCCTTCGGTGTTCATCAGCACGAAGCGCGTGGCGTTCCAGAGCTTGTTGCAGAAGTTGCGGTAGCCCTCGCAGCGGCCCGGGTCAAAGTTGATGCTGCGGCCCAGCGTGGCGAGCGACGCGAAAGTAAAGCGCAGCGCGTCGGCGCCGAACGCCGGAATGCCTTCCGGGAATTCCTTGCGCGTGCGCTTTTCGACCTTGGGGGCATCCTTCGGGCGGCGAAGGCCTGTCGTGCGCTTGGCCAGCAGCGGCTCCAGCGCAATGCCGTCGATCAGGTTGACCGGGTCGAGCGTGTTGCCCTCGGACTTGCTCATCTTCTTGCCTTCCGAATCGCGCACGAGGCCGTGCACGTAGACGGTGTGGAAGGGCACTTCGCCGGTGAAGTGCAGGGTCATCATGACCATGCGCGCCACCCAGAAGAAGATGATGTCGTAGCCCGTCACCAGCACGGTGGAGGGCAGGAAATGCTTCAGCTCAGGCGTATCGGCCGGCCAGCCCAGCGACGAGAACGGCACCAGCGCCGACGAGAACCACGTGTCCAGCACGTCGTCGTCACGCGTGAGTGCGCCGGTATAGCCCTTGGCGGCAGCCTGTGCCTTGGCTTCCTCTTCAGTACGGCCCACGTAGACGTTGCCGGCTTCGTCGTACCACGCCGGAATCTGGTGGCCCCACCACAGTTGGCGCGAGATGCACCAGTCCTGGATGTTGTTCAGCCACTGGTTGTACGTGTTGACCCATTGCTCGGGCACCAGCTTGATCTTGCCGCTCTCCACGGCGTCCAGCGCCACTTCGGCGATCGAACGGCCCGGGAAGCGCGTGCCTTCCGGCGCCGGCTTGCTCATGGCAACGAACCACTGGTCGGTCAGCATCGGCTCGATCACGACACCGGTCCGGTCGCCGCGCGGCACCATCAGCGTGTGCTTCTTCACCTCGGCCAGCAGGCCTTGCGCTTCGAGATCCTCGACCATCTTCTTGCGCGCGTCGAAGCGGTCCATGCCGGCATAGGCGGCTGGGGCATCGGCGACGATCTTCGCGTCGAGCGTCAGGATCGACAACTGCGGCAGCTTGTGGCGCTGGCCCACTGCGTAGTCGTTGAAATCGTGGCCCGGGGTCACCTTGACCACGCCGGTACCGAACTCGCGGTCGACGTACTCGTCGGCGATCACCGGGATCTGGCGATTGGTGAGCGGCAGATGAACGAACTTGCCGATCAGGTGGGCGTAGCGCTCATCTTCCGGGTGCACCATCACGGCCGTGTCGCCGAGCATCGTCTCGGGGCGGGTGGTGGCGACCGTCAGGTGTGTCAGGCCGCGCTCGGTGTCCGGCTCGGCCAGCGGATAGCGGATGTGCCACAGCGAGCCTTCTTCCTCTTCGCTCACCACTTCCAGGTCGGACACGGCGGTACCGAGCACCGGGTCCCAGTTGACCAGGCGCTTGCCGCGGTAGATCAGGCCTTGCTCATACAGACGCACGAACACGTCGCTGACGGCGCGCGACATCTTCGGGTCCATCGTGAAGTATTCGCGCTCCCAGTCGATCGAGGCGCCCATGCGGCGCACCTGGCGCGTGATGGTCGAGCCCGATTGCTCCTTCCATTCCCAGACCTTCTCGACGAACTTCTCGCGGCCCATGTCGTGGCGCGACACGCCTTGCGCATCCAGTTGGCGCTCGACGACGATCTGCGTGGCGATGCCGGCGTGGTCAGTGCCCGGCACCCACAGCGTGTTGGCGCCCGACATGCGTGCATGACGCGTCAGGCCGTCCATGATGGTCTGGTTGAACGCGTGACCCATGTGCAGCGTGCCCGTCACGTTCGGCGGCGGGAGCTGGATACAGAAGTCCGGCTTGCCGGCTTCAAGCGTCGCACGGGAGACGCCCATCGCTTCCCACGCTGCGCTCCACTTCTGCTCGATGGTGGTGGGTTCGAAACTCTTGGCGAGGGCTTGGTTTTGATCGGTCATGCTGACAGGGGCGCAATCCGCGCAAATAGACGTTTGGCCCACAAAAAATGGCGGGCGAAAGCTTTGAATTATACGACCTGTCAGTGGCAGGCACCGGCGAGGTGGGGGAGGGGACCGGTATAATTTCAGGATTCTGCCGAGGCTTCTCCCGCATGTCCGACCTGCTCGCCAATCTGAACCCCGAACAACGCGCTGCCATCACGCTTCCCGATGAATCGGCGCTGATCCTGGCGGGGGCGGGCAGCGGCAAGACGCGCGTGCTGACCACCCGCATCGCCTGGCTGATCCAGAGTGCACGGGTGTCGCCGTCGGGTGTGTTGGCCGTCACGTTTACGAACAAGGCGGCCAAGGAAATGACGGCCCGTCTGCAGGCCATGCTGCCGATCAACACGCGCGCCATGTGGATTGGCACCTTCCACGGTCTGTGCAACCGGTTGCTGCGTGCGCACTTCCGCGATGCCGGCCTGCCGCAGACCTTCCAGATCCTGGATACGCAAGACCAGCTTTCCGCCGTCAAGCGCCTGCTCAAGTCGCTCAATATCGACGACGAGAAATTCCCGCCCAAGAACGTCCAGTATTTCATTAACGGCGCCAAGGAGCAGGGCCTGCGTGCGGGCGATCTGGAAATCGCCAACGAATACGACCGCCGCATGGCCGACCTCTACGCCGCTTACGACGCGCAATGCCAGCGCGAAGGCGTGGTCGACTTTGCCGAACTGCTGCTGCGCTGTTATGAACTGCTGCGTTACAACGATGCCATCCGCGCGCATTACCAGCGCCGCTTCAAGCACATCCTGGTCGACGAGTTTCAGGATACGAACAAGCTGCAATATGCCTGGCTGAAAGTGCTCGCTGGCCTTGGCGAGCCCGGTGTCACGCCCAACGCCATCTTTGCGGTGGGCGATGATGATCAGAGCATCTACGCGTTTCGTGGCGCCAACGTCGGCAATATGGTCGACTTCGAGCGCGAATTCCGCGTGGAGCACCGGATCAAGCTGGAACAGAATTACCGCTCGCACGGCAACATTCTCGATACCGCCAACCACCTCATCTCGCACAACTCGCGGCGCCTGGGCAAGAACCTGCGCACCGACGCCGGTCATGGCGAGCTGGTGCGCGTTTATCAGGCCGCGACGGACGGGCAAGAGGCCGGCTGGATCGTTGATGAGATCCGAGATCGCATCGCGAGCGGCATGTCGCGCTCGGAAATCGCCATCCTGTATCGGAGCAACGCGCAGTCGCGCGTGATTGAACACGCGCTGTTTTCGGCGGGAATTCCGTACAAGGTGTACGGTGGCCTGCGCTTCTTCGAGCGTGCGGAAATCAAGCACGCGTTGGCGTATATCCAGTTGCTGGAAAATCCAGACAACGACGCTGCATTTGGGCGCGTGGTGAACTTCCCGGCGCGCGGCGTTGGGGCACGCTCGCTGGAACTGCTGCAGGATGCGGCCAAGCTGTATGGCATTTCGCTGGCGGCTTCGGTCCCGTATCTGACGGGCGCAGCGGGCACCAAGCTGTCGGCGTTCGTTCGCCTGATCGAGCAGATGCGCGCCGACACGCGCCAGATGACGTTGCCCGAGATTGTTCAGCACGTCATCCACGCCAGCGGCCTGATCACGCATTACCAGGGCGAGAAGGAAGGCCAGGACCGCATCGAGAACTTGCAGGAACTGGTGACCGCCGCCCAGGCGTTCGTGGCCGAAGAGGGCTATGGCGTGGATGCCATCGCCACCGCATTGCCGGTGCGCCACGACGCGATGATCCGCATCGAGGGCGGTGAGACGGACACCGTCTCCGAGCTCGTCACCGATGAGACGCCGGCCGAGATGACGCCGCTGGTCGCGTTCCTCACGCATGCCTCGCTGGAGGCTGGCGACAACCAGGCCCAAGCTGGCCAGGACGCCGTGCAGATGATGACCGTGCATGCCGCCAAGGGGCTGGAGTTCCACGTGGTCTTCATCACCGGGCTGGAAGAGGGCTTGTTCCCGCACGAGAACAGCCAGATGGAGAAGGACGGTCTGGAAGAGGAACGCCGTCTGATGTACGTGGCCATCACGCGGGCACGCGAGCGGCTGTATCTGTCGTTCGCGCAAAGCCGCGTGCTGCACGGCCAGATCCGCTACCACATTCGCTCACGCTTCTTCGACGAGCTGCCGGAAGACACGCTGAAGTGGCTCACGCCGCAGCACTCGGGCTACCAGGCTACGCGCCGTGCGCAAGGCGAAAGTGGCGCCTGGGGCAAGGATTGGTTCAAGCGCCCCGAACGCGGCGACGAAGATGCCTACACCGGCACGCGCCCGACCGGTGGCATGGACACCGGCAAGAACTACGCCGATGCCAAGCGCGCCGAAGCCACCGGCTTCCGCGTCGGCCAATCGGTGTTCCACAACAAGTTCGGGGAAGGCGTCATCACGACGCTGGAAGGCGAGGGCGCCGAGGCGCGCGCCCACATCAAATTCAACCGCCACGGGGTGAAGGTCTTGGCGTTGGGCATCGCCAAGCTGGACCCGATCAACTGAGCGCGTCGATATCGGGTCGTGGGCGCAGATCAGGCCGTCGTGTCAGTCGTCTGGCCGGCGGCTTGCGTCACGTTGAAGCAGCCGCGGTAGGTGGCGTAGATCGAGCAGTACAGAACCGTCACCACCGCCATCTGGTAGGGCGCGATCAGCGCCGGGGCAATCGTGCTGGCGCCAACTGCAGCCAACGCGGCTTCGAGGAACGACGGCACGGCGACCATCAGCACGCCGAACAGCAGCCCATACAGCAGAAACGCCATGCGGTTGCGCCAGACCGCGATCCAGCTGAAGAACAGTGCTTTCTTCACCGGAATCTCGTGCCACGCCACCAGCAGCGGCGAGAACCAGAACAGCATCGCCACCGGCAGATACAGCGCGAGCCCCAACAGACTCAGCAGATACAGTTGCCGCGCCATTTCGGGCGTGACGTTGCCTTCAAACACGGCTTTGGCGATGTCGGCATCGATCTGCGTCGTGATGATCAGGACGATGACGAAGCACAGTCCCATGTGCACCAGGCCCAGGCGCCAGAGGCCACGCGCGGCATCCTTGCCGTACGCGCGAAAGCCCGCCAGGAGCGAGCCCGGGCCGATCGGCTTGCCGGCCACCGTGTCGCGGCAGGCGGACATGTAGCCGACGAAGATACCGGGCGCCAGCGCCACCAGCAGCAGCGACAACACAGGCAACAGCAACTGCGTGGTCAATGCCGCAAAGGTGTACAGCATGGTCAGCAGCAGGAACGCGATTGGGTTCTTGCGGAACAGCCACACGCCCTGGCGCAGCCAGACGTAGCCTTGCTTGGCCGGTGCTTCAATCAGTTGCATGGTTGGGGAAGGTCCAGGATCAGGCCATTGGCGCCAACCCGCTCGCGCAGCACGCGTTCGAAATGGGTCGGGTCATGCGGCTTGAGCAGTTCGGCATCGCGCGGGAGGTAAAAATCCCACAGGCGCGAGACCCAGAAACGATAGGCTGCAGCGCGCAGCATGTCTTGCCAGTGCCGCGCTTCCGTCTCGGTGAAGGCGCGCACGGCGTGATACGCCTGGAGCAGGGCGCGTGCCCGCTCGGCATCCAGCACGCCGGTCGCCAGGTCGATGCACCAGTCGTTAACGGTGACGGCCACGTCGAAGAGCCACTTGTCGACACCGGCGAAGTAGAAATCGAAGAAGCCGCCCAGGCGCTCGGGGTGCCCCTCATCCGCGGGCTCGAACAGCACGTTGTCGCGGAAGAGGTCGCAGTGGCACGGGCCTTCGGGCAGCGCGGCGTAGTCGGCGCTGGCGAAGAAGCGTTGCTGATGCGCGAGTTCGCTTTCCAGCAGGGCGCGCGTGTCGCCGTGCACGAACGGCACCACATCGGGTACCACCTCATTCCACCAGGGCAGGCTGCGCAGGTTCGGCTGATGGCGCGGATAGTCGCGGCCGGCCAGGTGCATGCGCGCGAGCATGTCGCCGACGATGGCGCATTCCGACACCGTCGGCGCCAGATTCGAGCGCCCCGGCAGGCGCGTCACGATGGTCGCCGGCTTGCCGTTGAGTGTGCGCAGGATCTCGCCATCGCGGCCGGGAATCGGCGCCGGCACGCTGATGTCGTGCTGCGCCAGATGCTGCATCAAATACAGATAGAAAGGCAGTTGCTCGAGCGTCAGTCGCTCGAACAGGGTGACGACATATTCGTGCGTCTGCCCATCCTTCTCCGTGGTCAGGAAGAAGTTGGAGTTTTCGATCCCGGAGGGGATGCCGCGAAATGCGCGCACGGCGCCCACATCGTATTGATCCAACCAGAGAGCGATCTCGGCGTCGGAGACCGGGGTGAAAACAGCCATGCTTCAGGAATGGGAAACGGGTGGAAGGAAGAGAGCCGGCCCATCAACGAGCCGGCTTGCGTGCACCGCGCTGCGGTGCTTAGAACTTCAGGACGTTGACCGAGGGCACCCGGTCGATATCACCGCGTTCACGGATGCGCGGCGAGCTGTCTTCCGGCTTGCTCAGGTTGTACGACGTACCCATGCCGGATTTGACGTGGATATCCGGTGCCTGGCCCTTCTGAAAGCGGTATTCCTCAACTTGCGTGCCGTCGTTGTCGCGGTACTCGAAGCTCGGCTTGACGGTCTCGTTGTGGATGGCGCCCCGGGTAGGTTTGGCGAGCGGCTGATTGTTGATGGCCTTGACGTCGGGCAGGTCCAGGCCGGCGCTGTCGGCCGTCACCTCGGCGTGTGCGGGCAGGGCGAGGCAGAGGGCGGCGCCAGCCAGCAACCCAGCGTGGCGCATCAAGCGCGCGGCTTTGGCAAAACCGGAGTGAGCTGCGGCGGCGGACGGGTGAAACAGCGAATCCATGATGGACTCCGGCGAGTGATCTGGGACCCTACATTCTAGCAGTCCAGCCCCCTCGCCAGCGCCCAGCGGGATGGCGCCGATCGTCACACCCCCGGTTACAGATAGAACATCTCTTCCTTGGGCGGAATCGGCGAGGTGCCTTCGCGCTTTTCATAGAACTCGTAGACGGCGTCGAGCGCCTCCTTGGGTTCATCGACGATGCGCATGATGTCGAGATCGTGCTCGGCAATCAGGCCCATCGGCAGCAGCGTGAAGCGGAACCAGTCGAGCAGGCCCTTCCAGAACCGGCTGCCGAACATGACTACCGGCACGCTGCGCGACTTGCCGGTCTGCACCAGCGTAAGCACTTCGGCCAGTTCATCGAGCGTGCCGAAACCGCCGGGCATGACGATGAACGCATCGGAGTTCTTCACGAAGGTGACCTTGCGCGTGAAGAAATGGCGGAAGCGCATCGAGATGTCCTGATACGGATTGCCCTGCTGCTCATGCGGCAACTCGATGTTCAGGCCCACGCTGGCCGACTTGCCCGCGTGCGCGCCCTTGTTGGCCGCTTCCATGATGCCGGGGCCGCCGCCGGAGATGACGGCAAAGCCCGCATCTGAGAACAACCGAGCGATTTCGATGGTGCGTTCGTAGTACGGCGAATCCTCGCGCAGGCGCGCGCTGCCGTAGATCGAGACAGCCGGTCGGATCTCCGAGAGGTACTCGGTCGCCTCGATGAACTCTGCCATAATCGTGAACATCTGCCAGGAGGCGCGCGCTTTCTTTGCGGTGGCGCGTTCCTCATCGGCGAGTGCCCGCAGGCTGGGGATCATCTTGCGTTCGGTGCGGCCGTGTGCCACGTCAGCTTTAGGCTCGTGCTCAACGCCGACCGTCACGTTGACGTCCATATCAGCCGTGGTGGCCTGGCGCGCGGGGCTGACCCCGGTCAGTTCCGTCGCGGACACATCAGCAGCCTGCTTCGCCACGCCGCCAAGGGTCGAACCTTCAGCGGAAGCGTCATTGTTGGAAGCGCCTTTTGGCGTTCCAGTCACATTAGAGTCCATGGGAATGTCGGAAAGTCAAGAAACGCTGTTGCTCGTCGATGGCTCGAGTTATTTGTACCGTGCTTATCACGCACTGCCCGACTTGCGTAACGGAGAAGGGTTTCCTACGGGGGCCATCTACGGCATCGTGAACATGCTGCGCAAACTGCGCAACGACTACCCGGCCAAGTATAGCGCTTGCGTTTTCGATGCCAAAGGCAAGACGTTCCGCGACGACCTGTACCCGGCCTACAAGGAACACCGTGCACCCATGCCGGACGACCTGCGTGCGCAGATCGAACCCATCCACGAAGCCGTGCGTGCGTTGGGCTGGCCCATCCTGATGATTGATGGCGTGGAAGCCGATGACGTGATCGGCACCCTGGCCGAACGCGCGGCCAAGGAAGGCGTTCGGACCATCGTCTCAACGGGCGACAAAGACCTCGCCCAACTGGTGAATGACCACGTCACGCTGGTCAACACCATGACCAACGAAACGCTCGACCCCGCCGGCGTGCAAGCCAAGTTTGGCGTGCCGCCCGAGCGCATCGTCAACTATCTCTCGCTGATTGGCGACACGGTGGACAACGTGCCTGGCGTGCCCAAGGTCGGCCCGAAGACCGCTGTGAAATGGCTGACCGAATTCGGCACGCTCGACAACATCATCGCCCGCGCGGGCGAGATCAAGGGCGTGGTAGGCGAGAACCTGCGCAACACGCTCGAATGGCTGCCCAAGGGCCGCGAGCTGCTGACGGTCAAGCTCGACTGCGATCTGTCGAAGGAAGTGCCGACGTTTGATGCGCTCATCGACGGCGGTGAAGACAAGACCGAGCTGGTCGATTTCTTTTCGCGCTACGGCTTCAAGACGTGGCTGCGTGAAGCCTCTGGAGAGGCGCTGCCCGATACGCGCAGCGTCGGTGCCGCACGCAAGGCTGCAACACCCGTGAAGAACTACGCCGCCGAGGCGCAGCAGCCGGCGCAAGCCAACCTGTTCGATGTGGAAGCGCCGCCCGACGAGGTCAAGTACGAGACGGTGACCACCGAAGCGCAGTTCGAGTCGTGGATGCAGCGCCTGGACGAAGTCAACCTCGTCTGCATCGACACCGAGACGACCTCCATTGACCCGATGCTCGCGCAGCTCGTGGGACTTTCGCTGTCGGTCAAGCCGGGCGAGGCGTGCTACATCCCGGTCGCGCATCGCGGGCCGGATGTGGCGGGGCTCGATGCCACTGCACAGCTCTCGCGCGACACGGTGCTCGCCCGTATGAAACTGTGGCTCGAAGACGAATCGCGCAAGAAGGTCGGCCAGCATCTGAAATACGACGCGCATGTGTTTGCCAACCACGGCATCGCGCTGCGCGGTATCCAGCACGACACGATGCTGCAGTCGTACGTGCTCGAATCGCACCGCAATCACGGCATGGATGCGCTGGCCGAGCGCGTGCTGCACCTGAAGACGATCACCTATGAGGCCGTGTGCGGCAAAGGCGCATCGCAGATCGGCTTTGATGAAGTGCCACTCGATCGCGCCACCGAATATGCCGCTGAGGATGCCGACATCACGCTGCGCCTGCATCGCACGTTGTTTCCCAAGGTGGAACAGGACGACAAGCTCGACTACGTCTACGAGCAGATCGAAATGCCGACCTCCATCGTGCTGCAGAAGATGGAGCGTAACGGTGTGCTGGTCGACAGCGAGCGCCTAGCCAAGCAGAGCAACGAAATTGGCCTGCGCCTGATCGATCTGGAAGCCGAGGCGCACAAGCTGGCGGGGCAGCCGTTCAACCTGAGTTCACCCAAGCAGATCGGCGACATCTTCTTCAACCAGATGAAGTTGCCGATCGTCAAGAAGACTGCCAGCGGCGCGCCGTCGACGGACGAAGAGGTACTGCAGAAGCTGGCCGAAGACTACCCGCTGCCGAAGCTGCTGCTCGATTACCGGGGCCTGGCCAAGCTCAAGTCCACCTACACCGACAAGCTGCCGAAGATGATCAACCCGCGCACCGGCCGGGTCCACACCACTTATGGCCAGGCGACGGCGGTGACGGGCCGTCTGGCCTCGACCGATCCGAACCTGCAGAACATTCCGGTGCGTACGGAAGAAGGGCGGCGCATCCGCGAGGCGTTCATTGCGCCGGAAGGCAGCATGATCGTTTCGGCTGACTACTCGCAGATCGAGCTGCGCATCATGGCGCATCTGTCGCAGGACGAAGGCTTGATGCGCGCGTTCCAGGAAGGTCAGGACGTGCACCGCGCGACCGCTGCCGAAGTGTTCAACGTGACGCCGCTGGAGGTGACCGCTGACCAGCGCCGCGTGGCCAAGGTCATCAACTTTGGCCTGATCTACGGTATGAGCGCGTTCGGGTTGGCCAGCAACCTAGGCATCGGCCGCGATGCCGCCAAGCTGTATATCGACCGCTACTTCGCCCGCTACCCCGGCGCCGCGCGCTACATGGACGAAACGCGTCAGACCGCGCGCGAACGCGGCTACGTGGAAACCGTTTTCGGTCGTCGCCTGTGGCTGCCCGACATTAACGGCGGCAACGGCCCGCGCCGTCAGGCTGCGGAGCGCGCCGCCATTAACGCGCCCATGCAGGGGACGGCAGCCGACCTGATCAAGCTGTCAATGCTGGCCGTGCAGGGTTGGCTGGAAGCCGAGTCGATGCAGTCGCGTCTTGTCATGCAAGTCCACGATGAGCTGGTGCTGGAAGTCCCGCAGGATGAACTGGCCGTGGTGCGCGAGCGCTTGCCCGAGCTGATGTGCAGCGTCGCCACGCTGCGCGTGCCGCTGGTGGCCGAGGTGGGCGTGGGCGCCAACTGGGAGGAGGCGCATTGAGGGCACACTGAGGGCGCACCGAAGCCAAGTCTGGCGGTGGCTCCCCTGCCGAGGCAGTCTGCGAACGACCGTGCCATGCGCGATTCATGATCCGGCCTATCCGGGTGCTTGGGGTTGCGGCGAATTTTGCATTGCAGCAGACTGCATCTAATCGATCACCTGATCGCACAGTTTTTCAAGGCTTGTAGGAGAAACACATGGCAGGGCAGGCGGATGGCGCAACGGCGACGAATGGGCCGCGCATCGTAGTGGTAGGCGGCGGAGCCGGTGGGTTGGAGTTGGCAACACGCCTCGGCGACAAGCTAGGCAAGCGCGGCGCTGCGCAAGTGGTGTTGGTCGACCGCAATCCGACCCACATCTGGAAACCGCTGCTGCACGAAGTCGCTGCTGGCAGCATGGACCCGAACACTCATCAGCTGGAGTATGCCGCGCAGGCCCGCTGGCATGGGTTTGAGTTCCAGCAGGGTGAATTGAAGGGGCTCGACCGCGCCGCCAAGACCATCACGATCTCGGGCAGCGTGGATGACGATGGCACCGAGGTGCTGCCGGAGCGCGCCATTGCCTACGACACGCTGGCGTTGTCCATCGGCAGCGTGACGCATTTCTTCGGTGTGCCGGGTACGGCCGAGCACGCCATCGCGCTCGACACCGCCTGGCAGGCCGAGCGCTTCCGCCGCAAGCTCATTTCCGCCTGCATGCGCGCCCAGAACGGTGTGGGCGATGCGCGCCCCCAGGTGGACATTGCCATCGTTGGTGCGGGCGCCACGGGTGTGGAGTTGTCTGCCGAGCTGCGCAACACGGCGCACGTGCTGGCGGCATACGGACTGCACAAGCTCGACCCGCGCCACGACATCCGCATCCACCTGATCGAAGGCGGCCCGCGCATTCTGCCGGTGCTCAAGGAGCGTATTTCGGCCGCGACCACCGAGTTGCTGCACAAGCTCGACGTGGACGTCATCACCAGCGAGCGCGTGACTGAAGTCACCGCGCACGCCGTCAATACCGCCAGCGGCAAGTCCATCCCCGCGGATCTGACCGTGTGGGCGGCAGGCATTCGCGCGCCGTCTGTGCTGGGCGAATTGGGGCTGCCGGTCAACAAGCTGGGGCAGGTGGTCGTCTCGCGCACGCTGCAGGTCGAAGGCGACGATGCCATCTACGCGTTTGGCGATTGCGCGAGTTGCCCGTGGCCCGAGGCTTCGACCAGCGTGCCGCCGCGCGCGCAGGCTGCGCACCAGCAGGCCACCTACCTGTTCGACGCGCTACGCAAGCGTATGGATGGCAAGCCGGTCGAACCGTTCGGCTTCAAGGACCTGGGCTCTCTGGTGTCGCTGGGTCACTTCAGCGCGGTGGGCAGCCTCATGGGCGGGCTGATCGGCGGCTCGATGTTCATCGAGGGCTTGATGGCGCGGTTGATGTACACCTCGCTCTATCGGATGCACGTGCTGGCGCTGCACGGCTGGGTGCGGATGTCGGTCGACACCGTCATGCACTGGCTGCGCAGCAAGACGAACCCGCGGGTCAAACTGCACTAGCCTCGGCAGCGAAGCATCTGCTTCGGTAGACTAGTCGCTTCGTTCACCGTAACCGCCCGCGGGGCGTGAGGAGAGTGCGATGCAGCTGGATGCAGAAGTGGAGAGTCTGGTACCCGGCCGCGGCTTTGATCGCCGCGGCTTTGTGAAGACGGCGCTGGGTTCGGCATTTGCGGCGGCGGTGCTGCCGGTGTCCGCCCAGGCCATCAAGACGGATTTCAACGGGCTGACGGCGGGCGAGGTGTCCGTGCCCGTGGGCGAATTCCGGATGCCGGCCTACCGTGCGCAGCCTGAAGGCAAGACCAAGCTGCCGGTAGTCATCGTCGTCAGCGAAATCTTTGGCGTGCACGAGTACATCGCCGATGTCTGCCGGCGCTTTGCCAAGCTCGGCTATCTGGCCATCGCACCGGAGCTGTTCGTGCGCCAGGGCGATCCGCAGTCGTACGCCACCATTCAGGAACTGCAGGCCAACGTCATCTCCAAGGTGCCCGACGCGCAGGTGACGGGCGATCTGGACGCGACCGTTGCGTGGGCCAAGCAGAACGGCGGCGATCCGGCGCGCATTGGCATCACGGGCTTCTGCTGGGGCGGTCGCCAGACTTGGCTGTTTGCCGAACACAGCCCCGACATTCGGGCGGCTGTCGTGTGGTACGGCCACCCGAAGGGTGCCCCGACGGCACTGCAGCCGGTCTTTCCGATCGACAAGGTGGACGAACTCAAGGCGCCCGTGCTCGGCATGTACGGCGCCAAGGACACCGGCATCACCCAGGATGCCGTGACTGCGATGAAAGACGCGCTGGAGAAATCCAAGAACCCCAAGGCACATGCGTCGCGCATCGTCGTGTATCCGAATTCCGGCCATGCTTTCCACGCCGATTACCGCCCAAGCTATGTAAAGGCCGACGCCGAGGACGGCTGGAAGAAGTGTTTGGCGTGGTTCAAGGACCACGGCGTGGCGTAGACGCTCCATCGCCCCAGCGACAGGCCCTGAGGTGTGACTCGGGGCCTTTTTCTTGTGTGTGCTGGCAAAGGTTGCTGAACGGGCATACAATGCGCGTCTTCTTGCAACTCTGTTGCGTTTGTTGCCCTTTGCATGACCTTCGATACCACCCTGTTGGGCATTCTTCTGGCCACCGCGCTGTCCGGCATCGGCAGCATGGCCGGTGCTGCCGTCCTGTCGTTGACCGTGCTCTCGCGCGTGGTGGACCGCATGGTCAGCTTCTCGGTGGGCGTGCTGCTCGCCACGTCGTTGCTGCACTCGCTGCCCGAGGCGTTCGAAGCGCATCACGGCATCGAGCCCAACACGCATGCGCTGTTCGCCACGCTGCTGGCGGGGCTCCTTGGCTTCTTCCTCCTCGAAAAAATCTCGCTGATTCGCCATTCGCATCACCACGAGGGCGATGGGCATGGTCACCATCACGGCCATGATCGCCAGGAAGCCGGCCGCAGCGGCCTGATGATCCTGGTGGGCGATGGGCTGCATAACTTCTCGGATGGCATCGTCATTGCCGCCGCGTTTCTAGCCGACACCAAGGTCGGCATTGTGACTGCGCTGGCGATTGCCGCCCACGAGATCCCGCAGGAAATCGGCGACTTCATGGTGCTGCTCAACGCCGGCTTCTCGAAGACGCGCGCGTTTGTCTACAACCTGATCTGCAGCGTGTGTGCGCTGGTTGGGGCGGTGCTCGGTTATTACCTGCTGGATCGCCTGACGTCGTGGATTCCGTATGTGTTGGTCGTGGCGTCGAGCAGCTTCATCTACATCGCCGTGTGCGATCTGATGCCGCAGATGAAGCGCCGGCCGCGCAAGCAGGAATCGGCGATACAGGTTGCGCTGATCGCGGCGGGTGTTCTGATGATCTTCCTGCTGACCAACGGCCTCCACGGCCACGTGCACTGAAGCACTGTGTCCGCTTCAAAACAAAAGCCCGGTCGATGCCGGGCTTTTTGTTGCGCGAATAATTCGGCGATCAGGGGTTCGGCCCCGTGGCCACCGGGCGCGAAGGGTCACTGCACCACTCGCTCCAGGAGCCGGCGTAGAGTGCCGCGCCCCTCAGCCCGGCGATTTCCATGGCCAGTGCGTTGTGGCAGGCAGTCACACCGGAGCCGCATTGCAGCATCGCGTCCTCTGGCTGGGCGCCGGCCAGCACGGCGGCAAAGTCGGCGCGCAATTGCTCGGCCGGCTTGAATGTGCCGTCGGCCTGCAGGTTGTCGCGGAAGAACCGGTTACGCGCGCCTGGGATGTGGCCGCCAACGGGGTCGAGCGTTTCGTTCTCGCCGCGGTAACGGTCGGGCGCGCGGGCATCAATGATGGGCTTGTTGGGTTGCCCGAGGTACTTCTGCACGATGTCGGCCGTGACCAGCGGTGCGAGCGATGGCTTGCGCGTCAGGTTGCCCGGCGTAGCGGTGAGTTGCGGCTCTTCCGGCACGACGTTGTCGATGGGGAAGTGCGCAGCCTCCCAAGCCTGCAGGCCGCCATCGAGCACCGCCACATCGGCGTGTCCCACCCAACGCAGCAGCCACCACAGGCGCGGCGCAAACATGCTGCTCTGACGGTCATATGCGACGACTTGCGTGTCGTCGTTCACGCCTAACGCTTGCAGACGCGCGACCAGGGCTTCCGCATCCGGCAGGGGGTGGCGGCCATTGGTGCCCGTCTTCGGGCCGGACAGCTCGTTATCCAGATGCATATAGAACGCACCGGGAATATGACTGGCGTGATACGCATCGCGCCCCGCGGCCGGGTTGGCCAGGTCGAAGCTGCAATCGATGACGACCACGTTTTGCGGTGCACTTTGCTGCAGCGCGGCCAATTGCGGTGCGGTGATGAGGGTAGCGTAGTGAGCGCGTTCGCTCATGGCGACAATCTCCAGGGATTCGATCAATCAGACTTCCGGGTGAATCTCGGCTTCCGGGCCGGACACGGCGGTTTGCGGTGTCGGGTGCTCGGTGCCCGACTGGCGGGCGCGCATGACCGTGGTCACGATGCCGCTGCCGATGATGAGCGCCATGCCCGCCCACGACAGCGCATTCAGCCGGTCATTCCACAGCAACATACCCCAACCGCTCGCAAAGACGATGCCGGTGTATTGCAGATTGGCCGTCAGCAACGTATTGCCGCGCTTGTAGGCGCGCGTCATGGCGGTCTGCCCCAGCGTGGCCAGCAGCCCCACGGCCAGCAGCAGGCCAGCGGTGTGCCACGTATGCGGCTGCGCCCCGCCAATCAGCATCCAGACGCCGCCTGCAATGGCGCTCACAAACGAAAAATAGAACACGATGCGCGCTTCGTTCTCGCCCAGGTCGCCCAGTTGGCGGACTTCCACATAGGCGAGGGCGGTGAACACGCCCGACACCAGTCCCACCATGCCGCCGGCAAGCTGCGTTGACCCGCCGCCCACGCTCGGCTGCAACAGGCAGACCACGCCGATGAACGACATCAGGATGGCCGCCACCATCTTTTTGTCGGCGCCGCCCGCTTTGCCCGCCAGCGCAGCGCCCGCACCGATGATGAGCGCAATCCACACCGGCGACATGTAGTTCAGCGTCATGGCCGTGCCCAGCGGCAGCAGGCTGATGGACGTGAACCACAGCAGCAGCGACGTCACCCCGAACACGCTGCGCTTGATATGCGACGTGAGGTACGGCGTGCGGACGCCCGCGCCCGTCTTGGCCAAGATGGCGCCCATCACGATCATGCCGATCACGCTGCGGTAGAAGACGATTTCGCCCGTGCTGTAGTGCGACGAGGCCAGTTTCACGCACACGCCCATCGCCGAGAAAGCGAACGCTGCAAGAATCATCCAGAGCGATTGACGGGACGAACTGTCGGACCTTTCGGCGACTTGGGTGGCGAGGTTGCTGGACATGGGGCGGGGCGAAAAAAAACGGTGCATGCCACGTGGCTGCACCGTTCGTATTGTGACCCGGAAGGCCGCGGATGCCTACGGTCAGTCGTTCCTTAGTAGTTCATTGTGCGTCGATACCACTCGTGGAAGTGCTGCATGCCGTCTTCCATGGGCGATTGGTACGGGCCGACTTCGCTCGTGCCGCGCTTGAGCAGGGCGAGGCGCCCGGCGTCCATGCGCTCGGCGATCTCGTCGTCTTCGATGCATGTTTCCATGTAGGCGGCGCGCTCCGCTTCAACGAATTCGCGCTCGAACAGAACGATCTCTTCCGGGTAGTAGAACTCGACCACATTGCGCGTTTTGGTCGGGCCCAGCGGATGCAGCGTCGAGACCACCAGCACGTTCGGATACCACTCGACCATCACGTTCGGGTAGTACGTCAGCCATACCGCGCCGTACTTGGGCATTTCGCCGTTGTTGAAGCGCAGGACGGCGTCGTGCCACTTCTGGTACGCCGGCGTGCCCGGTTTGCGCAAATTGGCGTGGATGCCGACGGTCTGCACGCTGTGCCACTCGCCGAATTCCCATTCCAGGTCGTCACACGAGACGAACTGGCCGAGACCCGGGTGGAAGGGCACGACGTGGTAGTCCTCGAGGTACACCTCGATGAAGGTCTTCCAGTTGTAGTTGCAGTCGTGCACCTCGACGTGGTCGAGCATGTAGCCGGAGAAGTCGAGATCGCGCGCCACGCCCAGGCGGGCAAGGTCTTCGCGCACGTCGCGCTTGCCCTCGAACAGCAGCCCATTCCAGTTCTGCAGCGGCGAGCGCGACAGGTGCGCGCACGGCTGCTTCTCGAAGTGCGGCGCGCCCAGCAGGTCGCCTGTCAGGTCGTATGTCCAGCGATGCAGTGGGCAGACGATGTTCTGGGCATTGCCGCGCCCATTGAGCATGATCGCCTGACGATGCCGGCACACGTTGGAAAGCAGTTCGACGCCGTTCGGATTGCGCACCAGCACGCGGCCTTCGGCCTCGGCGGCAAGCGTGTGATAGTCGCCAACTTCGGGGACCATCAGCTCATGGCCGACGTAACCCGGGCCATGCTTGAACAGACGTTCGATTTCAGTTTGATACAGCGCCTCGTCAAAGTATGCAGAGACGGGCAGCTGGGTTTCAGACGGCACCAAGTGCAGTGCGGCGCTGAGATTGGACATTATCCCCACTCCCAATAACGGTGAAAGCAGTGAACAACCCAACCATCGAAAAATTCGATGAAAAATTCGATTTGGGAAAGGACGCCATCGGCAGGTGGCGTAGGGTCTGTTGAGGTAGGAAACGAGCGCTGCCGGCCCCCGCTTGGGCCAACGACCATACGTTCAATGGGCCAACAGACCCAAACCATCGTTCGGAGCGGCGTATACCGGCCCGGCCTTTGGAGGAAAGGGGGCGATTGTACCCCAGGGGAATCGATAAGTCCCTGATTTTTGTCGCCTTTCGGCCGCTGCCCCGCGCATCGTTCGCCCCAATGTCATCCCCCCGTCAGTCATGTACCGTCGGACGATGCCCCACGCCGAGTGCGCAGAACGCACACCGAATTGCCGTAAAATGCCGGATTGTCCTTTTCTGATTCGCAATCGGCATGCCCCGTGCCTCAAACGACGCCCCCAGCGCGTCTGCCACGCCATCTGCTGCGCCTGCTTCTTACGAGGCTGCCATGGCGGAACTTGAAACCCTTGTCGCCAGCATGGAATCCGGTGAATTGCCACTGGAGGCCTCGCTTGCGGCCTATCGACGCGGGGCCGAGCTGGTCAAGTACTGTCAGCAGGTGCTCGAGCGCGTCGAGCAGCAGGTGCGCGTGCTTGACGGCGATGCACTGAAGCCCCTTGCCGACGACAGCAACACGAACGAACAGGGCGACGCATGAGTGAGTTCGCCCAATGGATGGCGTCTGTGGTCGCACGGACGGAAAGCGCGCTCGAGCGTGCCTTGCCGGCCGAAACCGTGTCACCGCAACGCCTCCACGCTGCCATGCGCTACGCCACGCTTGGTGCGGGCAAGCGCGTACGCCCGTTGTTGGCGCATGCTGCCGGCGCGCTGGGCGATGCGTCGCCCGAGGCGCTCGACGGCGTGAGCTGCGCCGTGGAGATGATCCACGCCTACTCGCTGGTCCACGACGACATGCCCTGCATGGACGACGACGACCTGCGCCGTGGCCGCCCCACCGTGCATCGCGCCTATGATGAAGCGACGGCCCTGCTGGTGGGTGACGCGCTGCAGACGCAGGCCTTCATCGTGCTGGCCGAGCTGGGCGCCGCGAGCCCGGCAACGCGTGCTGTACTGGTGGGTGAGCTGGCGCGCGCGTCGGGTTCGCTGGGCATGGCCGGTGGCCAAGCGATCGATCTGCAGAGCGTTGGCATTGCGCTGTCGCAAGACGAATTGGAAGCCATGCACCGCATGAAGACCGGTGCGTTGCTGCGGGCAAGCCTGCGGATGGGCGCGCTCTGTGCTGGCGTGAATGCCGCTGCCTTGGAGCAGGTCGATGCCTATGCGGGTGCAGTCGGCCTGGCGTTCCAGGTGGTCGACGACATCCTCGATGTGACGGCCGATACCGCCACGCTGGGCAAGACCGCCGGCAAGGACGAGGCCAACGACAAGCCGACCTACGTGTCCATCCTCGGGCTGGACAAGGCCCGGGCGCTGGCCGAGGAGCTGCACGCCGCAGCGGGCGCGGCGGTCGCACAACTCGCCCGCGAGATCGGCGGTGAAGCCGGCGAAGCCTGTACCGCGCGATTGGCCGAGATGGCCGATCTGATTGTGCGGCGTGGCCACTGAACAACATTGCATTGACGGTAGAAGTCTTTGCCAAAACGCCTGACCGGCGGTCCACCATGACGTACGAACTTCTCAACACCATCGACGATCCGGCCGACCTGCGCCGCCTGGACCGCCGCCAGCTCGGCCCCCTGGCCAGCGAGCTGCGCGCCTTCGTGCTCGATTCCGTCTCGCAGACGGGCGGCCACTTGTCGTCGAACCTGGGCACGGTCGAACTGACCATCGCGCTGCACTACGTCTTCAACACGCCGGAAGACCGCATCGTGTGGGACGTTGGCCACCAGAGCTATCCGCACAAGATCCTCACCGGCCGCCGTGACCAGATGGGCTCGCTGCGCCAGTTGGACGGCATCTCCGGCTTCCCGCGCCGCAGCGAGAGCCCGTATGACACGTTCGGCACGGCGCACTCGTCCACGTCGATTTCCGCCGCGCTGGGCATGGCCCTGGGCGCCAAGACCAACGGCGAAGACCGTGTCGCCATTGCCGTCATCGGCGACGGTGCAATGAGTGCTGGCATGGCCTTCGAGGCGATGAACAACGCGGGCGTCTATAAGGATCTGCCGCTGGTCGTGGTGCTGAACGACAACGACATGTCGATCTCGCCGCCGGTGGGGGCACTCAATCGCTACCTCGCCCGCCTGATGAGCGGCCAGTTCTACGCGGCCACCAAGAAGGGCGTGGAGAAGCTGCTGTCGGTGGCGCCGCCGGTGCTCGAATTCGCCAAGCGCTTCGAAGAACACACCAAGGGCATGTTCGTGCCGGCCACGATGTTCGAGGAGTTCGGCTTCAACTACATCGGCCCGATCGATGGGCACGATCTCGAATCGCTCGTGCCGACGCTGCTCAACATCCGCCAGCGCGCGCGCGAGGGTGGTGGGCCGCAGTTCCTGCACGTGGTCACCAAGAAGGGCCAGGGCTACAAGTTGGCCGAGGCTGACCCCATCCTCTATCACGGCCCGGGCAAGTTCAATCCGCAGGAAGGCATCAAACCGTCTGGCCGCCCGGCCAAGGTGACGTACACCCAGGTGTTTGGCCAATGGCTGTGCGATATGGCTGCGGCGGACAAGCGCCTCGTCGGCATCACGCCGGCCATGCGCGAGGGCTCCGGCATGGTGGAGTTCGAGCAGCGCTTCCCCGACCGCTACTACGACGTGGGCATTGCCGAGCAGCATGCCGTCACGTTTGCCGGCGGTATGGCATGCGAGGGCCTGAAGCCCGTCGTCGCCATTTACTCGACCTTCCTGCAGCGCGGCTATGACCAGTTGATCCACGACGTGGCGCTGCAGAATCTGCCGGTGGTGTTCGCGCTGGACCGCGCGGGCCTGGTCGGCGCGGACGGTGCCACACACGCGGGCGCCTACGACATCGCCTACCTGCGCTGCATCCCCAACATGATGGTGATGACGCCGGCTGACGAAAACGAATGCCGCCAGCTCCTGAGCACGGCGTTTGCCCAGGATTGCCCGACGGCCGTGCGCTACCCGCGTGGTGCCGGCACCGGCGTGGCAGTGCAGCCGACGCTCGAGCCGCTGCCGCTGGGCAAGGCCGAGGTGCGCCGCGCCTCCACCGCGCCGGCAGGTCAGCGCGTAGCGATCTTGGCGTTCGGCTCGATGGTGGCACCGGCTTCGGCCGCCGCCGAGCGTCTGGATGCGACGGTGGTCAACATGCGTTTCGTCAAGCCGCTCGATGTGGCCTGCGTGCTGGAAATGGCGCGCACGCACGATTACGTCGTCACGGTGGAAGAGGGCTGCGTGATGGGCGGCGCTGGCAGTGCTTGCCTGGAGGCGTTGGCCGCCGCTGGTGTGGCGACGCCTGTACTCCAACTGGGGCTGCCCGACCGCTTTATTGACCATGGCGACCACGCGGCCTTGCTGGCCCAATGCGGGCTGAGCGCCGACGGCATCCTCGCTTCGATCCGCGAGCGCTTTGCCGTGCAGCCACGGGCTGCCGCACCACGCGTTGCATGAGCCACTTGCGGCGATAGGCCGCCTCAATCACCCGTATTGCGTTTCGGGGTTTGAGTAGTTGACTGCAGAGGTGGGAAATTTCTTTTACACTCCGCCAGTCTTATTTCTGAATTGTGTGCGCAGTCGCGGGATGGGCAGATTCGATCACTTGAGGGGTGGTCACCATCAGCCAGGTTCCGCGGTTTCACACTCGTTGCGTACCGGCCGACTGCGATGGCCGGGCGACCGTAAAGGAAACCGATCATGAACGATATGAACCCGGCCTTCGTGATGCCGGACGTGCAGTCCAGCCATGACACCCGCCAGATCCCGATCCAACGCGTGGGTGTGCGCGGCGTGCGTTACCCGATGTCGCTCCAGACTCCCTCGGGCGTGCAGAACACCATCGGCACGTACAACCTCGACGTGCATCTGCCTGCGGACCAGAAGGGCACGCACATGTCGCGCTTCGTCGCGCTGCTCGAAGAAGAGCGCGAGCCGTTGAATCTGGCGCAATTCCAGCTCCTGCTGGAAAAGATGCTGGAAAAGCTCGAAGCCGACGCTGGCCGCATCGAAGTCCACTTCCCGTATTTCGTCAGCAAGACGGCCCCGGTGTCGGGCGTGCAGTCGCTGATGGACTATGAAGTGACGATGATCGGCGAAGTGCGCGACGGCCACACCAAGGTGCGTGTGAAGGCGCTGGTGCCGGTGACGAGCCTGTGCCCGTGCTCGAAGAAGATCTCGCAGTACGGCGCGCACAACCAACGCTCGCACATCACGATCGACGCCGAGCTGGCGGCCGATACGCCGGTCGAATCGCTGATCCGCATGGCCGAAGAAGAAGCCTCGTGCGAACTGTGGGGCCTGCTCAAGCGTCCGGACGAGAAGTTCGTGACCGAGCGTGCGTACGAAAACCCGAAGTTTGTGGAAGACCTGGTGCGCGACATCGCCATGCGTCTGAACCAGGACGACCGCATCGTCGCCTACACGCTGGAAGCCGAGAACTTCGAGTCGATCCACAACCACAGCGCCTATGCGCTGATCGAGCGCGACAAGCGCCTCGACAAGTAATCGACGCAGTACCGAAGAAAAAGCCGCTCAATCGAGCGGCTTTTTCATGCTTGCTGGATGCGGATGTCTTCCAGATCCCAGCGTGGCGTGACGCCGTAGCCGTAGCCGTCCTGCACCTGCGTCGGATCGGCTTGCAGCCGCATCGCGCCGGCAAAGGCGATCATCGCGCCGTTGTCGGTGCAGAACTGCAGGTCGGGGTAGTAGACGCGCAGGCTGCGCTTCTTGCCTTCGGCGTTCAGGCCGTCGCGCAACTGGCGGTTGGCGCCCACGCCGCCAGCCACGACGATGCGCTTGAGACCATGCTCCCGCGCAGCACGCAGCGTCTTCTTGACGAGCACCTCGACGATGGCGTCGACAAACGCGCGGGCCAGGTCGGCACGCGGTTGTTCGCAGGTCTCGCTGTCGGTCAGGTTGAGCTTGCGCACCTGTGTGAGCACTGCAGTCTTGAGGCCCGCGAACGAGAAATCGAAATTGCCCGAGTGCAGCATCGGCCGGGGCAGGTCGAACACGCCCGGGTTGCCGAATTCAGCCAGGCGCGAGACGGCCGGGCCGCCGGGGTAACCGAGGCCGAGCAGCTTGGCTGTCTTATCGAAGGCTTCGCCGGCGGCATCGTCGAGCGTTTCGCCGAGCAGCGTGTATTGGCCAACGGCATCGACGCGCATCAACTGCGTATGGCCGCCTGAAACGAGCAGCGCCAGGAACGGAAACTCGGGTCGATCCGCTTCCAGCAGGGGCGAGAGCAAATGCCCCTCCAGGTGATGCACGCCCACTAGCGGCTTGCCCAGTGCAAACGCCAGTGCATTCGCAACCGAGGCGCCGACCAGCAGCGCGCCAGCCAACCCTGGGCCTTTTGTATAGGCGATTGCGTCGATGTCCGCACGCGTGGCACCGGCTTTGTCGAGCACTTCTTCCAGCAAAGGGATCACGCGGCGGATGTGATCGCGCGAGGCCAGTTCGGGCACCACGCCGCCGTATTCGCGGTGCATGGCGATCTGCGAATAGAGTGCGTGCGCGCGCAGGCCGGCATCGGTGTCGTACAGGGCGACGCCGGTTTCGTCACAGGAGGATTCGATGCCGAGGACCAGCATGGCGTGTGAAGGAAGAAATCCGTAGGAAGGCGCCGAAGATAGCACAAGCTAAAATGCACGGTTTTCCAGCATAGACAGAGGCGGCGCGGCGATCATGATGCGGTGCGATGTAGCGGTGATCGGCGCGGGCGCGGCCGGGATGATGTGCGCGGCAGTGGCCGGGCAGCGCGGCGCGCGCGTGGTGCTGATCGACCACGCGACCAAGCTGGCCGAGAAAATTCGCATCTCCGGCGGCGGGCGCTGCAATTTCACCAACGTGAATGCGGCGCCGGGCAACTACCTGTCGAACAACCCGCATTTCTGCCGCTCGGCGCTGGCGCGGTACACGGCGCAGGATTTCGTCAGCCTCGTCTCCAGCTACCGCATCCCGTATCACGAGAAGCACAAGGGTCAGCTTTTCTGCGACGACAGCGCGGAAGACATCATCCGCATGCTCGAAGTGGAGTGCGAGAAGGGCAACGTCATCTGGCGCACAGGCTGCTCGATCGCTGAGGTGGGTAAGGATGGCGATGCGTATCGCCTCTCGACCAGCGCCGGCGAGATCGTCGCCAGCAAGCTGGTGGTCGCTACGGGCGGTCTGTCCATCCCCAAGATCGGCGCGACGGATTTTGGCTATCGGATTGCGCGGCAGTTCGGGCTGAAGATCGTCGAGACGCATCCGGCGCTGGTGCCGCTTACCTTCAATGCTGAACATTGGGCGCCGTTCTCGGCGCTGTCCGGTGTGTCGATGGAGGTCGATGTGACGGTTGCCCAGCCTGCGGGCAAGGGCGGCAAGAAGGGCGGCGCCACGACCTTCCGCGAAGATTTGCTGCTGACGCACCGTGGCCTGTCTGGCCCCGCCATCTTGCAGATTTCGAGCTTCTGGAATTCCGGTCAGCCGCTCGCCATCGACCTGCTGCCGGACACCGACGCCGCGCAATGGCTGTGCGATGAGAAGTCCGGTTCGCGCAAGCAACTCGGGACCGTGCTGGCGCAGCGCCTGCCGGAGCGCGTGGCGCAAGCGTGGTGTGCCACGCATGGCGCAAATCCGCACGCGCCAATTGCCGAACTGTCTGACAAGTTGCTGCGTGCGATCGGTGGCGCACTGAACCGCTGGGAGCTGACGCCCTCAGGCAGTGAGGGCTATCGCAAGGCCGAAGTCACGCGTGGCGGGGTCGATACGCGCGCATTGTCGTCCGCGACGATGGAGGCGCAATCCGCGCCGGGCCTGTACTTCATCGGCGAGGTGGTCGACGTGACGGGATGGCTCGGCGGCTACAACTTCCAGTGGGCTTGGGCCTCGGCTGTTGCGGCGGGGGAGGCTGCTTCCGCGAGTTGACCCCCCACCGATCGAGGCAAGAGCCGCCTGGGTTCTGTGCTACGATCAGCGATCCACTTTTTCAAGTTTGCAACCCGCTGGGCCAGCCGCCTGAGCGGGTTTTGCCGTTTATCGGAGTTCGGAATGTCCCAGATGTCGTTGAAGGCCCAGATCACGGAAGACATGAAGGCCGCCATGCGCGCCAAGGAAATGGATCGTCTGGGCACGATCCGCCTGCTGCAGGCCGCCATCAAACAGCGCGAGGTGGATGAGCGCATCGAGCTGGATGACGCCGCCGTGCTGGCCGTGGTCGACAAGATGATCAAGCAGCGCAAGGACTCCATCACCGCGTTCCAGCAAGCCAGCCGCGAAGATCTGGCTGCCAAGGAAGCCGCTGAGATTGCCGTGTTGCAGGTCTACATGCCTGCGCAACTGTCGGAAGCCGAAGTCGACGCCGCTGTGCGTGACGCCGTGGCCAAGGCTGGCGCCGCCGGCCCGCAGGACATGGGCAAGGTCATGGGCATCCTCAAGCCGGCCCTGGCTGGCCGCGCTGACATGACGCAAGTCTCGGCCCGCGTGAAGGCTGCCCTGACCGGCGCCTGATTCCCCTTTACACCCGCAATCCCCAAAGGGGCGCAGCCCGCGTGATCCCGCAGCCGTTCATTGACGACCTGCTCAACCGCGTCGACATCGTCGACGTGGTGGGCCGCTACGTCCAATTGAAGAAGGGCGGCGCCAATTTCATGGGGCTGTGCCCATTCCATAACGAGAAGTCGCCGTCGTTCTCGGTGTCGCCCACCAAGCAGTTCTATCACTGCTTCGGCTGCGGCGCGCACGGCTCGGCGATCGGCTTCCTGATGGAGTTTTCCGGGCTGTCGTATGTCGAGGCCATCAAGGACCTCGCGCAGTCCGTCGGCATGGTGGTGCCGGAGGAGCGCGGCGGCCTGCCGCCCGCCGCCCGCGCCGAGCAGCAAGCCAAGACTGTCGCACTCGGCGACGTCATGGCTCGCGCCTGTGAGCACTATCGCAAGCAGTTGCGCAGCGCCCCCAACGCCATCCAATACCTCAAGGGTCGCGGCCTGACCGGTGAGGTTGCCGCGCACTTCGGCCTCGGCTACGCACCTGACGATTGGCAATCGCTCGAGGCCGTATTCGGCCCGTACCGCGAGGACGCCACCGCCGGGCCGCTCATCGAGGCCGGTCTCGTCATCGAAAGCGAGAAGACCAGCGCCGACGGTACGCACCGCCGCTACGATCGCTTCCGCGATCGCATCATGTTCCCGATCCGCAATACCAAGGGTGTGGTGATCGGCTTTGGCGGCCGGGTACTGGGGCAGGGCGAGCCCAAATACCTCAACTCCCCCGAGACACCGCTGTTCAGCAAGGGCACCGAGCTGTACGGCCTGTTCGAGGCGCGCAACGCCATCCGCGAGCTGGACTACGTGCTGGTCGTGGAAGGCTACATGGACGTCGTCGCGCTCGCGCAGCTCGGGTTTGCTAATGCCGTGGCCACATTGGGCACGGCCTGCACGCCGATCCACGTGCAGAAGCTGCTGCGGCAGGTCGATACCGTCATCTTCTCGTTCGACGGGGATTCCGCTGGGCGCCGGGCCGCGCGTCGCGCGCTGGAAGCCTGCCTGCCGCACGCCACCGACAACAAGACGATCAAGTTCCTGTTCCTGCCGTCTGAGCACGATCCGGACAGCTTCGTGCGCGAAGAGGGCACCGAGGCCTTTGCCCGCGAAGTGCACAACGCGATGCCGCTGTCGCGCTTCCTGCTGCAGGCCGTGACGGAAGACCTCGACCTGCGTCAGCCCGAAGGACGCGCCCGCGCCCAGTACGAAGCCAAGCCGCTGCTGACCGCGATGCCGTCCGGCGGCTTGCGCCTGCAGATCGTGCGCGGCCTGGCCGAGATGACCGGAACCACGCCTGCGGATATCGAGGCCCTCTGCGGCCTGCGCAGCGACCCCGTCCATGCCGGCCGTATGACGCAGAAGCGCCCCCGTGTGGCGCGCACCGCACCCACTGCGCTGGAGCAGAAGCTGCTGCGGCTGCTGATGCGCTACCCCGTGCTTGCCACTCGCCTCGACGCGGACGCGCGCGCCCAGTTGACAGCGCCCCAACTGCCCCAAGGTGAGGTATTGGCGGGGCTGCTGGCCGAATGTGATGCCGCGAGTCCCGATATGCACTTCGGCGCCTTCGTCGAGCGTCTTGGTCAGACGCCTTATGCCGAGGCCTTCGCCGGGCTCCGCGTTGCGGTATTGGAAGACGATATCGAGCTGGAGCCGGCCACGGCCGAGTTCGACACCGCTGTGCAGAAGATGCTGGCCGAGCCCCTCAAGCGGGAGCTGGAAATGTTGCAGCGCAAGATGGAAGCCGGCCACGCCAGCGACGACGATAAAGAACGCATGCGCTGGCTGGTGGGCGAGATCAGCCGCCGGCGCAGGCTCGTGTAGCGCACACGCCGCAGCAGGCGTTCCAAGCGCGGCGGGCAATTGCGGGTAGTCCCTTGATTTTTCAGGCGAAAACCCGATTTTCGTTTAGACCGGCATGGTCTAGCGTGCTAGAATAGCCGGTTTGGATTGCAATACCTTTTTCCCATTTCAGGGGGAGTGAGCGTGCCCATGGTGAAGGTGAAGACCTCCGCGAAGGCCGGTTCCAAGGCCAGTCCTGCTTCTGTTTCTGCCACGCGATCCTCATCGGCGCGTGGCTCCGGCGGCGGAAAGACCACAGCGGGAACGGCGAAAGTCGCAAATGGTCGGACACCTGTGGGGCAGGCGGTAACCAAGGCCACTGCGCCGGCAAAAACGGGGAAAGCCCAGCCGCGCCAGTCCGCCGACATCACTGTCGCCGCCAAGCCCAGCAAGCCCATCAAACCGGCAGCGCGCACAAGGGACGCGATTCAATCTTCAACCTCAGGCAAGGTCTCGACGTCGATGAGCACGAGCGCCAGACCTGGCGGCACAGCCGCTTCCGTCGCACTCAAGGGCAAGACAACCACCGTGGCGAAATCGAAAGCAACCGAAGTCGAGAGCAAGCAGACCCCTGCCAGCGCAAGCGCAACCAAGACGGGTACCGCTCGTACCAGCACCGCAGCCAGGCCAGCCAAGGCAACCGCGGAAGACACCAAGCGCACCGCCCAGGCAGAGGCCACCCCCACAACTCCTCCTGCGCCCCGCGCCGAGGCAGCAGCCGAGCCCAAAAAGCGCGGCCGCAAGCCCAAGGCAGAGACGCAGGCAGACGATGACAGCAGCACGGACGTGACTGAAGAATTTGACACCCCCGCCGCTCCGGCACCGAAATCCGACAAGCTGAAGGCCCGCGACCGCAAGGCCAAGGAAAAAGCCCTGCTCAAGGAATTTGCTGCCTCGCAGCAAGGCGGTTCGGAAGAAGAGCTCGAGGCTCGCCGCCAGAAGCTCAAGGCGCTGATCAAGCTGGGCAAATCGCGCGGCTACCTGACCTACGCCGAAATTAACGACCATCTTCCCGACGACATGGTCAACGTGGAGTCGCTGGAAACGTTGGTCGCCACGCTCAACGACATCGGCGTTGCCGTGTACGAGCAGGCGCCGGACGCCGAAACGCTGCTCCTGAACGACAACGCACCTTCCGTCACCACGGAAGAAGAGGCGGAAGAAGAAGCCGAAGCCGCGCTGTCAACGGTTGACTCCGAATTCGGCCGCACGACCGACCCGGTGCGTATGTACATGCGCGAAATGGGCACGGTCGAGCTGCTGACGCGCGAAGGCGAAATCGTCATCGCCAAGCGTATCGAAGCCGGCCTGAAAGACATGGTCATGGCCATCTCGGCTTGCCCGGTCACCATTTCGGAAATCCTCGCCATGGGCGAGCGCGTCGCCAACGACGAAGCCAAGATCGACGAGTACATCGACGGTCTGATCGACCCGAACGCTGAGGCCGACGCTGCCGCTGCAGCCGAGGAAGAAGAGGAGTTCGAGGAAGAAGAAGCCGAAGAGGAAGCCGACGAAGAGGAAGACGAGGACGATGAAGGTGCTGGCGCTGCCGCCGCTTCGGCCCGTCAGCTCGAGGAGCTCAAGCAGGCTGCGCTGGTCAAGTTCGGCGTGATTGGCGAGCAGTTCGACAAGATGCGCCGTGCGTTCGAGAAGGAAGGCTACAAGTCCAAGCCTTACGTGAAGGCACAGGAAGCCATCCAGGCTGAACTGATGACGATCCGCTTCACGGCACGCAATGTCGAGCGCCTGTGCGACACGCTGCGTGGCCAGGTGGACGAAGTGCGCAAGCTGGAGCGCGCCATCCTGAACATCGTGGTCGACAAGTGCGGCATGCCGCGTGGCGACTTCGTTTCGCGCTTCCCGGGCAACGAGACCAACCTCAAGTGGATCGAGACCGTGGTGGCCGACGGCAAGCCGTACAGCACGATCGTCGAGCGCAACGTGCCGGCCGTGCACGAACTGCAGCAGAAGCTGATCGACCTGCAGGCGCGCGTGGTGCTGCCGTTGTCGGAGCTGAAGGACGTCAACCGCAAGATGTCGGAAGGCGAGCGCCGCGCCCGTGAAGCCAAGCGCGAAATGACGGAGGCCAACCTGCGTCTGGTGATCTCGATTGCCAAGAAGTATACGAACCGCGGTCTGCAGTTCCTCGATCTGATCCAGGAAGGCAACATCGGCCTGATGAAGGCGGTGGACAAGTTCGAATACCGTCGCGGCTACAAGTTCTCGACGTACGCCACGTGGTGGATCCGTCAGGCCATCACGCGTTCGATCGCCGACCAGGCGCGCACCATCCGTATTCCGGTGCACATGATCGAGACGATCAACAAGATGAACCGCATCTCGCGTCAGATCCTGCAGGAAACCGGCAACGAGCCGGATCCGGCAACGCTGGCCGAGAAGATGGAGATGCCGGAAGACAAGATCCGCAAGATCATGAAGATCGCCAAGGAGCCGATCTCCATGGAAACGCCGATCGGTGACGACGACGACTCCCATCTGGGCGACTTCATCGAGGATACGAACACGCTGGCTCCGGCTGAAGCGGCGCTGCATGGCTCCATGCGCGGCGTGGTGAAGGACGTGCTTGATTCGCTGACGCCGCGCGAAGCCAAGGTGCTGCGCATGCGTTTCGGTATCGAAATGAGCACCGACCACACGCTGGAAGAAGTCGGCAAGCAGTTCGACGTGACGCGTGAGCGTATCCGCCAGATCGAAGCGAAGGCACTGCGCAAGCTGCGTCATCCGAGCCGCTCGGACAAGCTGAAGAGCTTCTTGGAAGGTAGCTAAAGCGGGATTTTCGGAGTGGGCTCGCGCCCACTTTCGGTTAAAATCACGCACATGGCCCGGCCTAATCCGCCGGGTCAATTTTTTGTCGGTCGCCCGCTGTAGTTCCTTCAGGGCGCCGCTCTCTGGGCCTCTAGCTCATGCTTGGTTAGAGCAGCGGACTCATAATCCGTTGGTGCCGGGTTCGACTCCCGGGGGGCCCACCACGCTTTCCCTCCTCCTTATTGTCGCGATTGCAATGCGCCGGTTTGTCCGGCGATTTTGTTTTGTGCGTTTTGATCCCGGGATCGTTTTTTGCTACGGAAATGCGCATCGCAACAATATCCGGATTGGGATTCTTCGGTTAATTGTCGGCGTGCCCAGACATTCTCCCCACACTCAGGGGATGGGTTTAAAACACTTCAAACGAAACGATTTCATTCCCTCGTTTGAAATACCACCGAACCGCGCCATGTCTGCTTGTATGGGCGATCGCCGACATTGTTTTGAATGAAATCTCTATTTACTTCATAGTCTGTGCGGCCCATAGTTGCGCACACAACGATAAGTCAATAGGCAGTCGCGTACCCTTCGGAGACATAGGATGTTACGCATTCAAAACGGGCCCTTCCAGCATTCCGCTTGTGCGCGTGCCCACGCGCGTCATCGCCATCGTTATTACTGCGCGGCCGATTTGTCGCGTTAGCGGCGGTTTTCCCAGATATTGCTTTTTGCCTCGGCGCTTGCCGAGTCGTGTGCTGCGCCAGTGGCACGCGGAGCAAACGCGTTCCTTGCTTTTGCTGATTTTTAAATCGATCTGCTGACAGAGCAGGTCGTGCGCTGCCGGCCGTCGTACGCGGCGGGCGGGGATATGGCCGGTGTTCTCCGGCACGAAACACAGCACGTCACAACACGTTTTAAAACCCAAGGAGGAAACCATGGGGAGTCAACGTCATTTGTTTGTTGTCATGGCAATCAGTTGCATACTGGCCATGCCCTTCATTGGCGGGTGCGGAGGAGCCGATGACCCGGGCGCGTCGGATGTGGCGCAGTGTTCGGGCAGTTCGTGTCCGCCCAGCGGTGCCAATACCTCGCCCACGACGCAGAGCACGTTGTGCCCTGCGTCGCTGGATTACTCGACCACCTACACGGGCGGTTCGGGCAGCGGCGAATACATCAAGGTCAAGTTCGATACGAGCAAGAACACGTATCAGATGCAGTTCATCGAGTCGTCGGTGCCGACCTCGGCGGGGCAGGTGAACACGACCCGCAAGGGGCTGACGATCAACGGCGCGTTCGCCCATCCGACGAACCTTCCGACGCCTGAACAGAGCCGCTGTGCGTTTGTGCTGCAGTCGGGCAAGACGGACGACAACAGCTATGCCATCACCGTCAACCCGCAAGACCCGCCGATGCTGTTTGTGGGGCAGGGCATCGTGGGGGGCGGCATACCAGGCGCGACCATTCAGTTTGGCGGCATCCAGCCGATTCCCGGCGTCGTGATTGGCGCCGTGCCTTCCCGTACGTTTGATTTCTATCCGTTCCTGGGTTTCTCCGAGACGGTGACGGACTTCTCACAGGTGGCCGGTCGCTACAACCAGGTCGGGGTGCATGTCACGCCGACGGGCTCGGGCAATCAGACGACTGCCCCGCAAGGCTGGCAGCCCGACGCCGTCAACTGGACGCAAACGTTGAACGCCGACGGCACCTGCACGGCCGAGGGCATCGACTATTCCTGCCACACGACCGGCACGCCGTGGACACGGCGGCAGAACGCCGATGGCTCGCCGGACAACGTGTTCGTCAGCAACCCGACGAGCGCCAGCGTGCCGTATCCGTATGTGGGGCAGGTGTCGCCGCTGGTGTTACTGGCGCCGAGCCAGGCCAAGGGGATTCTGATTGCCGGCAAGCTCAACGGGCAGGTCGTGCCGGTGGTGATCCGTGTCGG
This sequence comes from Ralstonia sp. 25C, assembly GCF_051904805.1. NCBI lineage: Bacteria > Pseudomonadati > Pseudomonadota > Betaproteobacteria > Burkholderiales > Burkholderiaceae > Ralstonia > Ralstonia sp. 25C. The sequence goes on from NZ_CP196737.1 coordinate 3,223,807, forward strand.
CTATTCGCATAGCGATGCAGCGAACCTGCTCGCTTCGGTAGCGGACGACCAGATCGGCATCTCGATCCTGTCGCCTGCGACGGCCATTCCGGCCAATGTGCTCAAGGGCGGGTACATCGGCGCGACCAGTGGTTCTGCATGTGGCGTGGTGACCAACAACGGCCCGAGCGGCGCGCCGGCCAGCGGCAATGGCTTGAACGCCACCGTGGATCACCCCGAGCTGTCGGGTGCGTACAGCGGCGGCTTCTTCCATGCCTCTGCGGGCAATTGCAGCGATGGTACGGCCGTGTCCACGCTCGCGGCCAACTACACGTCCACGCTGTTCCAGAACGGCACGGCGGCGTTCATCAATCCGCTCACCTCACGGGTGACGGCGCAGTTCTCGCTCGACTACACGCAAGCCGCGCCCGGCAAGCTGCTGGTGACGGCACAGAACGACTTCAACGCGCAAGGCCCCGGCGGCAACGTGGCGTTGTTCAAGGCGGGCGACACGGGCGTGGCCGTCAAGGTGGGCAACGTCTACGCCATGCTCATGAACAACAACAAATACAACCCGTTCTTCACGGTGGGCGCGTTCGTGCAGTAAGGCGCTTCAACGCAATCGTGCGCGGCGGCTGTGCGTGGAACCTGCCCGCCGCCGCGTCTGAACAACAAGATGGAGGAGACGCAGATGCAATGGCGTAAATGGTTGGCCGCGCTCGCATGCGCACCGATGGTGGCGGCACTGTTGACGGCGTGTGGCGGGGGCGATGATCCGCCGCCCCCCGTGATCCAGCGCCTGTGCCCGCAGGCCATCGACTACAACACGGTGTTCACCGGTGGCTCCGGCTCGGGCGAGTTGGTGAAGGTGCAGCTCGACACCACCAAGATGACGTACCAGATCACCTATCTGGCCTCGCCGATTCCGCTCACGACGGGCACGGTGGCCCCCACACGCGACACCCCGCCCAACAACGTGCAGAGCGGCACGCTCACACAAGAGACGGCACTGCCGACCGAGAAGCTCAATCAGTGCGCATATCGCTTGAACAACGCGAGCCTGGATCCGAGCCGCCCGGCGCGGTTCTTCCTGGGGCAGGGCGTGCTGGGCGGCACGATTCCGGGCGCGACGATCCAGTTCGACGGCATCGTCGGCGTGGGCAAGATTGCGCGGACCACGTTCCCGTACTACCCGTTCATCAGCTTCTCGAACACCGAGACCGATCTGACCAAGATCGCGGGCAACTACAACCAGCTCGGCTACCACCAGGTGCCATCGCAGAGCTTCTCGCAGCAGGCGGTTGATGCGCGGTTCACCATCAACGCGGATGGCACCTACACCGAGTGCGACAACCTGGGCGTGAAGAACGGCGGTGCGTGCCTGATGTCGAGCGCAACGGTCAACCAGAAGCTGACGCTGCGCGGCGATGCGCCGGCGTTCACCACGTTGAACTATCAGCCGCAGGTGCCGGCCACGGTGTCCTCGCTCGATCCCAACAAGGCGGGCAAGGGCGTGCTGATCGTGGGCAAGCTGTATGGCCAGCTCGTGCCGATCTTCATTCGCGTGGGGGCGGCCAACTCCGATCTGACGGCGGGCCCGCCGGTGGCGGATGACGAGTCCGGCATCTCGATCATGGCGCCGGCCACCAACATCACACAGGGCTCGCAAGACGGCGAATACACGGGCGTGGACAGCCAGTTCAACTATCGCGCCACTGCATTGGTGGGCACGCAGGCCACGCTGCTCGATCCGTTCAACGCATCGCAAGCAGCGCTCACGCGCCCGCTGAACCTGGACTTCACGCAGTCGGTGCCGGGCGTGATCCGCACCACGCAGACGAGCGCTCCAGCCGGTTCCACCCCGACCGGCAAGCTGATCTTCACCGGCAAGACCTTCGGCTTCCTGGATATGAGCGATACGAAGAACCCGTACTTCACCGTCGGCGCCTTCGTGCAGTGACGTTTCCGGAACAACACGCCACGGGGCGCGGCACCGATGACGCAACGTCAGGCCGCGCCTCGCTCAGAACAACAGGAGGAAGCATCATGAAACAACTGACTGTCGCATTGGCGGTGGCCTGCGCCTCCGCCGGTGCCATGGCGCAGCAGGCCGGTGACAACGTGGCGACACTGGGCTGGTTCCACATCATGCCGCAGGACTCGAGCGGCAACCTCACCACCAGCGTGATCAACGCGCCGATCAATGACCCGCTGCGCTTGCCGGGCAGCTTTACCTCGCCCAACAGCGGGCTGCGCGTGAGCAATGCCAATACGCTGGGGCTGACGCTCACGCATTTCTTTACCGACAACGTTGCACTGACCACGATTGCTGGCGTGCCGCCTGAATTCAAGTTGACCGGGCATGGCGTGATCCGTGCGCCAGGGCCAGCGGGTGCACTCGGCCATGTCGACTTGGATGACCCGTCCAACCAGCCCGCTGTGCGCAAGGCGCGCCAGTGGAGCCCCGGGGTCATCGTGCAGTGGTACTTCGGGCACGCGCAATCCAAGTTCCGGCCGTTCGCGGGTGTGGGCGTGGTCTACAGCTTCTTCACCAACATCGAACTGAACCCAAACTTTGCGGCCGCGGTGAACCGTGAACTGGGTAGCGTGCTGGCGGCCGGCGCCGGCAAGCCGGGGCCGACGCACGTCGAGGGGAAATCGTCGTCGTCCTGGGCGCCCATCTTCAACCTGGGGGCGAGCTATGCGATCAACGAGCGCTGGGCATTGACGGCCACGGTGTCGTACATGCCGCTCAAGACGGAAGCGGCCACCGTCATCAAGGCGGCGGACGGCACCACGCTGGCTACCACCAAGACCACGCTGAAGGCCAATCCGATCATCACGTTCCTGGGCGTGTCGTACAAGTTTTAGCTGGGTATTGGCTGTCTGCGCCTGGCTAATTGGCGCGGCGCAAACCAAGCGGGAACCGGTTTGCGCCGCATTTTTAAGACGGTCTCTACCGTCAGTTCTAGTGAGGCAATAAATGAGCACACGTAAAGTCGTATCTCTTGCAGTTGCACTCGCACTTGCCACCGTAGCAGCCACCCCCGCACTTGCCGTCACCGTTTCGCGTGTCGATGGCCAGCCGATGAACCCGAACGGCGAGCCGTTCTCGGTCACCGGCCAGACCACGCTGTCCAAGGGCTCCATCAGCGCCAATTGCACAGCGACCTTCACGGGCACGATCACGCCGTCGGGCATCGTTAGTCTCACGTCCACATCGTTTACCGGCGGCGGGACGTGCGGCCTCATTACGGGAACGGCCAGCAGCGCGAACCCGTGGACGGGCCAGGCCGACAGCACCACCCAGCTGTCGATCAACAACGCGGCAGTCAATGTCTTCCTGCTGGGCGGCTGTGGCCCGAGCAAGGTCGTGACCGCGTGGAACGATCCGAACTCGTCGCTGACGTTCACCAACGCGCTGCTCACGCCGGACTGCACGGTGAGCGGCACCGTGGTGTCGTCGCCAAAATTTCATGTGCAGTAAGCGCGCGACCGGTTGACTGGCGGATGCGCAGCCGCCGTCGATCGGCATGAAGCCATGGGCCCGGCATGTCGGGCCTTGTGTGTTTTCAGGCAATACCCCTGCCGCAAATAGCGGCACCACGTGTGCGCCAGAAGTGGCATGATCCCGGCTCGCCGCTGCCAAGGGGCAGTGGTTTATTTCAGGAGCCAAGACATGCGTTTGTTCACCTCTGCTGCTGTGGCCGTTGCGATGGCCGCTTCGATTGGCGGAGTTCACGCCCAGACCGCGACGCCCGCCGCAACCTCCACCGCAGCCTCCACGCCTGCCGCCACACAACAACGTGCCCAAGTGCCCGGCTACTACCGCATGGCCCTCGGCGACGACGTTGTCACTGCGCTGTACGACGGCTACACCGATCTGCCCGCCAAGACGTTGCTCGGCCTCGACGCAAAATCGATGCAGAGCCTGCTGGCGCGGATGTTCGTGTCGAACACGCCGGGCATGCAGACGGCGGTGAATGGTTTCCTGATCGACACGGGCAGCCAGCGCATTCTGGTGGATACCGGTTCGGGCACGTGCTTTGGCCCGACCATGGGCGGCTTGGCCGGCAACGTGCGCGCCTCGGGTTACCAACCTGAACAGATCGATGCGGTGCTGCTCACGCATTTGCACCCCGACCACGCCTGCGGTTTGCTGACGCCGCAAGGGCAACCGGCGTTCCCGAACGCGCAGGTCTATGTGGCAGCACCGGAAGCCGATTTCTGGCTGAGCGAAACGATTGCTGCATCCAAGCCGAAGGACATGCAGCCGTTCTTCAAGATGGCGCGTGATTCCGTGGCGCCGTACGCGGCGGCCGGCAAGCTCAAGCAGTTCAAGCCGGGCGATGAGGTGGTCGCCGGTGTGCGATCGGTGGTCGCCAATGGCCACACGCCGGGGCATAGCGGTTATCTGTTCGCGTCCAAGGGGAAGAGCCTGCTGGTGTGGGGTGACCTCGTGCACAGCCATGCGGTTCAGTTCCAGCACCCCGAGGTTGCCTTCGAATACGACGTCAATCAGAAGCAGGCCGTCGCCTCGCGCCGCAAGCTGTTTAACGAAGCGGCGCAAGACAAGCTGTGGGTTGCCGGTGCGCATCTGCCATTCCCCGGCCTGGGCCACGTGCGCAAGGACGGCAAGGCCTTCGCGTGGGTGCCCATCGAGTACGGTCCGCTGCGTACCGACCGCGCAGACTGATGGGTTAGGCGCACCCCGGCTGCTGTTTCGTCTACGCGCCTACCAGGTGTCGATGAAGCGGCGCGTAGCCGGATCGCGCGCATGTCGCGGTGGCGCGGGCGGCACGGATTGCAGCCCGCGCAGCAGCCAGCGCCGCGTGTCGGCCGGATCGATCACGGCATCGATCTCCAGATAGCTCGCGATGTTCAGTGCGCGGCCTTCTTCGTACGCGGCGTCAACCATCTTTCGGAACAGTGCCTCGCGCGCGGCGGGGTCTTCCACGGCTTCCAGCTCCTTGCGGTAACCGAGGCGGATGGCGCCTTCGATGCCCATGCCGCCGAATTCGCCGCTCGGCCACGACGCCGTGAAAAACGGCGCGTGGAAGCCGCCTGCCGCCATGGCCATCGCGCCAAGCCCGTAGCCTTTGCGCAGCACCACGGTAAAGAAGGGCACGTGCAGGTTGCCTGCCGTGACGAACATGCGGCTGACGTGGCGCACGGTGGCCGTCTTTTCCGCCTCGGGGCCGACCATGAAGCCAGGCGTGTCGCACAGTGACACGATGGGCAAGTCGAACGCGTTACACAGCTGCATGAAGCGCGACGCCTTGTCCGCCGCTGCCGAATCGATGGCGCCGCCCAGATGGCGCGGGTTGTTGGCGATGCAGTCAAATGCGCGACCCTCAATGCGGATCAGCGCGGTAATGATGCCAATGCCGAAGGCCTGCCGCAGCTCGAGCACCGAGCCGGTGTCGGCCAGCGCCTCGGTCACGGCGCGCATGTCGTAGCTGCGCATGCGGTTTTCGGGAATGACGTGGCGCAGGTGGCGGCTGTCGACGGCGTCCCAATCGGCCAGCGGCCCCTGGAAGTAGCTCAGGTAGCGACGCGCAACGTCCACGGCCTCGGCTTCGTCTTCGACCAGCACGTCGATCACGCCGTTGGGTGCCTGTACGTTGACCGGGCCCACCTCTTCAGGCGCGTACACGCCAAGGCCGCCGCCTTCGATCATCGCCGGGCCACCCATGCCGATGGTCGCGCCGCGCGTGGCGATGATCACGTCCGCACAGCCGAGCAGTGCGGCGTTGCCGGCAAAGCAGCGGCCCGACACGATGCCGACCGTCGGCACCAGCCCTGACAGGCGCGCGAAGTGGATGAACGTCGGGCAGTCCAAGCCGCTTACGCCAAGCGTTTCGGTATCGCCCGGCCGGCCGCCGCCGCCTTCCGCAAACAGCACGACGGGCAGCTTCCATTTCTGCGCCAGTTCCAGCGCGCGGTCCGTCTTCTTGTGGTTGAACGTGCCTTGCGTGCCGGCCAGCACGGTGTAGTCGTACGCGAGCACCATGCAGCGCGCGTCCTGGTCGCCGAAGTGCGCTGCGTTGACCGTGCCGATGCCCGTGATGATGCCGTCAGCCGGCGTTGAGCGGATCAGGTCATCCAACGCCCGTCGCTGGCGTTGCGCGGCGATGGCGAGCGCGCCGTACTCGATGAACGAGCCGTCGTCGCACAGGTGGTCGATGTTTTCGCGTGCGGTGCGCTGGCCTGTCTTGCGGCGGCGCGCGACGGCCTCCGGCCGGTTTGCGTCGAGGCCGAAGGCGTGGCGGTCGATGACAGCCTGTAGGTCGGGGCGGATGTGATCGAGGTCGACATCGGTGCCGGTGGCGGCGGCATCCAGTTGGGTGTCGCTGCGCTCGAGCACCACCAGTGGCTGGCCCTCGCGCACCGTGGCGCCTGCGCGGGCACAGACTTGCCGCACCTGTCCTGCGGCCGGCGCGGTGATCACGTGCTCCATCTTCATCGCTTCCATCACGGCCAGCACGTCACCACGTGCCACGGTGGCACCCACTTCCGTGTTGATCTGGACCAGCGCGCCATCCATCGGGGCGGTGAGCAGTTCAGCGTTGCCGGGAAGCTCGTCGACCAACGATTCTGTCGGCGCGAGATCGGTGGCATCAGTGGACGCTGCATGCAAGGTCGGATGCGCTTCGCCATTGCCGTCAGCCAGTTCGGCCAGCTTCGCATCGAGGAATTGCGTGTGCACGGCGTTGGCCTGCACATCGGCATCGCGCAGCAGGTCTTGCAGCAAGCGCTTGTTGGTCGCCAACCCTTCGATGCGGAACTCGCACAGCGCGCGGTACGTTTGTGCCAGCGCTTGTGCATATGTGCCGCCCGGCGCGTGGACGATCAACTTGGCCAGCAATGAGTCGAAGCGTGGGTTGGGCCGGTAGCCGGCATAGCCGCAGGTGTCGACGCGCACGCCGGGGCCATTGGGCGGCTCGAATGCCGTCAGCACGCCGGTAGCGGGGTGGGGTTGGCCTGATGCATCGAGTGTCTCCGCATTGATGCGCACCTGAACTGCGTGGCCGCGCGGTGGAATTGGCTGAGCAAGCCCCAGTTCCGCGAGTGATGTGCCCTGTGCAAGCGCCAGTTGTGTCACCACCAGATCGACGCCGGTCACCATCTCCGTGACGGTGTGCTCGACCTGCACGCGCGGATTGGCCTCCATGAAGTAGAACCGGGCATGCGGCGTGCCAGCACCTTCCACCAGAAACTCGAACGTGCCGATGCCGCAGTAGCCTGCCGATTTGGCCAGCAAGACGGCGGCATCGGCGATCCGTGTACGCAGCGACTCGTCCAGCGCAGGGCTGGGCGCAATCTCGATCAGCTTCTGGTGACGGCGCTGCAAGCTGCATTCGCGTTCACCGAGGTGGGCGACGTTGCCGTGGGCATCCGCAACGATCTGGATTTCGATATGGCGTGGTGTCGGCACCAGCGCTTCCACGTACACATCGCCGGTACCGAACGCGGCGGTGGCTTCGGACACGCAGCGCGCATAGGCCTCGGCAATCGCCTGCGCATCGTGCACGGCGCGCATGCCGCGTCCGCCGCCGCCAGCAATCGCCTTGATCATCATGCCGTGCGAAGGCGGTAGCGCGGCAAAGAAGGCTTGCGCTTCCTCAAGCGTTGTCGCGCCACGCGTGCCGTTGACGATCGGAATGCCAGCCTCGTGTGCGAGTGCCTGTGCGCGTGCCTTGTCACCAAAGAGATCGAGCGCACACGGTGCAGGTCCGACAAACTGCACGCCGTGGTGCGCGCACTGGCGAGCGAAGGCCGCGTTCTCGCTCAGGAAACCGTAGCCGGGGTGGATGGCATCGGCGCCTACGGCACGTGCGGCTGCCAGGATGGCTTCACCGTCGAGATACGCGCGCGGGCCGGTGCCGGGCAGGGGCGCGGCTTCATCGGCGCGCAGTACGTGCAGCGCATCCCGGTCATCCTCGGAATAGACGGCGGCGCAGGGCAGGCCGACCGTAGCGGCCGCGCGGGCAATGCGGATGGCGATCTCGCCGCGATTGGCGATCAGCAGTTTGCGAAACGTCATGTCGGGCGATAGCTCGTGAGCTTGAGTTTGTATACCGCCCGGTAAGCATATTGAGGTGTTCCTTGATGCGTCAAGCATCCAAGGCTTTGATGCCCCGAAGATGCGTGCGCGCCACGGCGTGTTTGCGGGCGGCATGCGAAAATGTGTGACATGTCCTCCGTCCGCAAAACGGCCGCGTCCGCCGATCCTGACGTGCAATCGCCTGCTGAAACCGAAGCGCCCGCCACTGCAACGCGCCCCCATATCGCCGAGCGGCAGGAAGCCCGCCGCCGGCAGATTCTCGACACCGCCGCGCAGCTTTTCTACACCAAGGGCTACGCGGGCATGACGATGAGCGACCTGTGCAGTGCGCTCGGCGTGACCAAGCCGGCGGTGTACTACTACTTCACCGACAAGTACGAGATCTTCGACATCCTATGCCGGGAGGCCGCGCAGATCTGCCTGTCGGCCATTCGCGAGACGGCCGATCCGGCGTTGCCCGTACGTGAGCGCCTGCAAGCGTGTTTGCTGGAGATGGCGCGCCGCTGCATCGATTGTCATTACGCTGCCGCGCTCACCTACCGTGATCGGCAATACCTGCGGCCGGAAACGGTTGAGTGGCTGCACGGCATGTCGCGGGCGTACTACCGCGATCTGTATGCGCTGCTGGACGAGGGCAAGCGTGCCGGCGTGTTCGAGTTTGGCGATGCGCGTGTCGCCGCGCACTCGATGGGCGGTGTGATGGGGTTCATGTACACGTGGCACGACCCCTCGCGCATCGATGCCGGTGTGCTGGCGCACGAACTGTCGGGCGCCATGATGAAGATCATTCTGCCGGCTGCGCCCAGCCCGGCAGCTAAACCCGCGTCTTGAGCGCTGCGCCCGCCATCGTTTTCGGCAGCGCGGGCAGGCGGAAGACCTCCTGCGTCATCAAGTCGATACCGCAGTCCAGGGTTTCCACCCAATCGATAAAGCGGTTGACCATGGCCTTGCCCCGGAAGGCCTGGCCGTGCTGCGGCACGATCCATTCGACATCGAGCCCGCGCACCATCTGCGCCCACAGCCGGCACACGCGGTTGCCGCTCATGTAGCGGCGGTGGAACGGCGCCATCAGCGGCAGATGCGCGTCGAAGTCCTCCACGGGCTTGGCGGCCACGTTGGCATGCACCATCGACGCCCCCAGATCGCCCGAGAACAGGATGCGCGACACCGGATCGTAGAACTGGAAATTGCCCTCCGAGTGCAGAAAGTGCGCCGGCACCGCCAGCACATGCGACTGCCCCAGCGGAATGGCCATGCCCATATCCGGAATCGGCACGATGCGGCCTTCCGTCTTGCCCACGTTGCAGAAATGCGGCAGAAACCGCTCCCACACGCGCGAGATCAGGATGTCGCAGCTCGAACTCGTGAGCCAGCGCCCCGCCGATGCGACGATGTCCGGGTCCGCATGCGATGCCAGCACGTAGTCGAGCTGCTTGGGCGGAAAGTATTTGTTCATCGCCAGAAAGAGGGCGTTGTACGTCATCTGGCCACCCGGATCGATCAGCGCGCCGTGGCCGTGGTCGACCACGAGAAACTGATTGGTCTGCACCGGCAGATCGTCGTGATCGTCGACCAGATCGGAAAACATCAGGCAGACGTGGTCGGCGGATTCAAACAGGGTGGTGACCATGGGGGCTTGGGCGCAGGTTGGAATGCCGCGATGGTCGCGCAGCGCGGGCCGGCGTGACTTGATCCGGGTCAAGACAGATGGGGTGCTGCCTTGGCCTGGGTGAGGCGTTCATCCGTCCTGCGCCACGTCTCGCATGATAAAATCTTGATTTTTAACGCTTTGCGCGAGCCGCTAGCGGTCCTTTTTAGGATTTCCCGCCTGGGTCTGTCGCGCCACCATGCCACCCGGCATGCTGCCTCCCCATATGAACACTGCACCCATGACCGACGCGTCAGAAGCACCGGCTAACGACTCGGTGACATTCGACAGCTTCGGCCTGCATCCGGACGTCCTCCGCGCGCTGACCGAAAGCGGCTACACCAAGCCCACGCCCATCCAGGCTGCCGCCATTCCGGTGGTCACTGCCGGCCGCGACGTCATGGGCGCCGCGCAAACGGGCACCGGCAAGACCGCCGGCTTCTCGCTGCCGATCATCCACAACCTGCTGCCCGACGCCAATACGAGCGCGTCGCCGGCACGCCACCCGGTGCGGGCGCTGATTCTCACGCCCACGCGTGAGCTGGCCGACCAGGTGTACGACAACGTCGCCAAGTACGCGAAGTACACGGCGCTGCGTAGCGCCGTCGTGTTCGGCGGCGTCGACATGAACCCGCAGACCGAGCAACTACGCCGCGGCGTGGAAATCCTCGTCGCTACGCCGGGCCGTCTGCTCGACCACGTGCAACAGCGCAGCGTGAACCTGTCGCAGGTGCGCATGCTGGTGCTGGACGAAGCCGACCGTATGCTCGACATGGGCTTCCTGCCCGACCTGCAGCGCATCATCAACCTGCTGCCGGCGCATCGCCAGACGCTGTTGTTCTCGGCCACGTTCTCGCCCGAGATCAAGAAGCTGGCCTCCAGCTACCTGCGTCATCCGCAGACGATCGAGGTCGCGCGCAGCAACGCCACGGCAGAGAACGTCCGCCAGGTCATCTACACCGTACCGGACAACCACAAGCAGGCCGCGCTCGTGCACCTATTGAAGCAGCGTGCGGAGCAAGGCCTGCCGCGCCAGTGCATCGTGTTCTCCAACAGCAAGATCGGCTGCTCGCGCTTGGCGCGCGCGCTGGAGCGCGAAGGCATCAACGCCAACGCCATCCACGGCGACAAGACGCAGACCGAGCGCATGCAAACGCTCGAAGCCTTCAAGCAGGGCACCGTCGACGTGCTGGTCGCTACCGACGTGGCTGCGCGCGGTCTCGACATCTCGCAGATGCCGTGCGTGATCAACTTCGACCTACCGTTCAATGCGGAAGACTATGTGCACCGTATCGGCCGCACGGGCCGTGCCGGTGCGTCCGGTGATGCGCTGTCGCTGTTCGCGCCGGGCGATGAGCGTTTCCTGGCCGATATCGAAAAGCTGATCAAGCGCAACCTGCCGCGCGAGCAACTGGTCGACTTCGACCCGACCGGCGAGCAAGCCCGCGACCGTGAACGTCGTGAGCGCGATGAAAAGCGTGCCCGCGGTGAAGTCCGCCGCGCCCGCGAGCGCGATGAGCGCAATGGCGCCCGTGTGCTGGATCACACCATCGTGCGCCCGGCGTTCCGTCCGTCGGATGATCCATTCTTCAACCGACCGTACGAATCGACGGCGCCGGCGGATGCCTCTGATGCCAACAAGCCGGCGCAGCCGGCGGGTCATCCGCGCACGGCCAAGCGCCCGATTGCCGCACTCCTGGGTGGCGTGCCGCGCAAGCGCTAAGTCATTGCTGTTAAAACGGCGGCAGCTACGCCGCCGGGGTCAATTGCGCCAGGCGATTGGCCCACGCCGGGACGGCGTCCCGGTAGAACCCTTCCACATCGTCTGCACGAATGTCGAGCCCGAGGTGCCGCGCCGCTTCCGTCAGCGCGGCGAGCGGCTCATTGCGATTGACCGCGTGCGCGCCGGTCTGCTTGCTGAGCTTTTCACCCTCTGCATTCACCACCACGGGCACGTGCAGGTAACGCAGCGCGGGCAGTCCCAGCAACTGCTGCAGATAGATCTGACGCGGTGTTGAGTCGAGCAGATCCGACCCCCGCACGACATCTGTGATGCCCTGCGCGGCATCGTCTATTACCACCGCAATCTGATACGCCCACATGCCGTCGGCGCGCTTGAGCACGAAGTCGCCCACGGCTTCTGCCAGGTTCTGGCATTGCACGCCTTGCCAGCGGTCGTTGAAGCAGACCGTGGCGGCATCCGCCTCTGGTACGCGTACGCGCCAGGCGCGCGGCTGGCGGCCATGCAGGCCGCTGCGGCAGGTGCCAGGGTAGATGAGGGTTTGATGGCGGAGGCGGCCGTGGGCATCGATGGTGGTGACGGAGTCGGCAATCTCACGCCGCGTGCAGCCGCACGGATACAGCTTGCCGATGGCCTGCAGTTGCTCCAACGCGGTTTCGAAGCGCGGCAGGTGCGTGCTTTGCCACTGCGGTGCTTCGTCGGAAATCAGCCCGAGCGCTTCCAGCGATGCGAGGATGTCGCGATCTGCGCCCGGCACATTACGTTGGAAATCGATGTCTTCAATGCGCACGAGCCATGTGCCACCGTGCACGCGTGCATCGAGCCAGCTCGCCAGCGCAGTGACGAGCGAGCCAATGTGCAGCGGGCCGGTGGGCGAGGGCGCAAAGCGGCCGCGGTATGCGCCGCGTGGTAACGCAGCCGCGGTTTCCGAGGTATCAAGATTGGCTTGGGACAAGGCGAAGCTCCGGATGCCGATGTCGCTATTCTGCGGGATCGATGCGGTTACTGCATCAGCAGGGCTTGCACCAAGCGTGGATCATCGAGCTTGTCGACCCACCATTGCAGTGCCTTGCCACGCATGTTGCTTCGCCATGCCACTTGGAATGCGCCGGCGCGCTTGTCCTCGGTGGTTTCCTTGGCGATCAGCACGCCGGAATCGAGGTAAGGCTGCGCCAGCGGCACCGGCAGCCAGCCGCAGCCCAGGCCGCGGATCTGCGCCTGCACTTTGTCGGCCATGGAGGGCACCACCAACGTGTCCTGCCCGGCCAGGATGCCGACGGTGCGGGCAGGCAAATTGCGCGAGGTGTCTCCCACCGCAACGATGCGGTGCCGCGAGATCGCGCTGGCGGGAAGCGGCTCTTCCATGTGCGCAAGCGGATGATGTGCCGCCACCGCAAATACGAACGGAATGTTGCCCATCGAGCGCGTCTGGATGCCCTGCACCTGCATCACCTGGGCGGGCCCGAGCAGCAAGTCGGCGCGGCCAGAGAGCAGCGCGTCCCACGTGCCGGCCAGCACCTCGCGGCAGAAACGCAGGCGCGTGGCGGTGTTCTCGGCATAGAAATCCTGGATGACCGGCATGAGTGCGCGAAAGTGCACGAGGTCGTCCACCACGATGGTCAGCGTCGCCTCCCAACCGGTGGCCAGACGCTTGACGCGGCGGGCGAGGTCGTCGGCGGCCTGCAGCAGGTGGCGGCCTTCGTCGAGCAGCGCCCGACCGGCAGGCGTGAGTTCTGCGCGATGCCGACGGCGGTCAAACAGCAGCACGTCAAGGTCGTCTTCCAGCTTGCGCACCACATAGGTGAGCGCAGACGGGACCTTGCCGAGTTCGTGCGCGGCAGCGGCAAAGCTGCCTTTGCGTTCAATCGCGTCCAGGACTTCGAGGGATTCCAGCGAGAGCGCCATGTTCAGAATTTTTGATGGGATGAATCAAAGCCGTACCGCGTGAATATAGCGAATCCGCGTAACATCCGTCCATCAACGCAGTAATTTGGATAGGAGATTCATCAAAATGATTGAAATCCGCCCCTCTCAAGACCGCGGCTATGCAGACCACGGCTGGCTGAAGTCGTGTCACAGCTTCTCGTTTGCCGATTACATGGACCCGGAACACGTGCAGTTCGGGCCGTTGCGCGTCATCAACGAAGACCGCGTCGCCGCCGGCATGGGCTTTGGCACCCATGGCCACCGCGACATGGAAATCATCAGCTACGTGCTCGACGGCGAGCTGGCGCACAAGGACAGCATGGGCAACGGCAGCGTGCTGCGCACCGGCGACGTGCAACGCATGACGGCTGGGACTGGCGTGCGTCACTCCGAGTTCAACCACGCGCAGGACCAGACCACGCATTTCCTGCAGATCTGGGTGCTGCCCGCGCAATTGAACCTGACGCCCGGCTACGAAGAACGTCATTTCGACGAGGCCGCCAAGCGCGGCAAGCTCGCCTTGATCGCCAGCCCCGACGGGCGCGACGGCTCCGTCAAGGTGCATCAGGACATGGCGCTCTACGCCGGCAAGTTTGACGGCGCTGAAACTGCCACGTTGGCCATCGCTGAGGGCCGTCGCGCCTATGTGCACGTGGTGCGGGGCAAGCTGAGCGTCAACGGTCGCACCCTGGTTGGCGGTGATGCCGCCAAGCTCACCAGCGAAGCGGCGGTGACGCTCTCCGGCGGCGATGACAGCGAAGTGCTGGTCTTCGATTTGCCGTAATGTTGGCGGCGCACGATAGGTGCGCCGTTTTTCGTTTTTTGTTTTTCTGTTGTTTCCTGTCGTACTCCAACCCACAAGAGGATTCCCATGGCACGCGTTGCGATCGTTTATCACAGTGGTTATGGCCATACCAAGAAGCAGGCCGAGGCTGTCTTTGCCGGCGTGCAAGCCGCCGGCGCCGAAGCCCACCTGATCTCGGTGGCCGATGTCAATGACGGCACCTGGGAGGTGCTTGCCGGTGCTGACGCCATCGTCTTCGGTGCGCCGACCTACATGGGCGGTGTCTCGGGCGACTTCAAGAAATTTGCCGATGCCTCGTCCAAGGCATGGTTCACGGGCGCGTGGAAAGACAAGATCGCCGCTGGCTTCACGAACTCGGCGTCGATGAACGGCGACAAATTTTCGTCGATCCAGTACCTGTGGACGCTGTCGCAGCAGCACGGAATGATCTGGGTCGGCACGGGCATGATGCCGGCCAACAGCAAGGCGGCCACGCGCAACGACGTGAACTACCTGGGTGGGTTTGGTGGTGCGCTGTCGCAATCGCCGTCGGATGCGAGCCCGGAAGAGGGCCCGCTGCCCGGCGACCTGGAAACCGCCAAGCTGTTCGGCGAACGTGTTGTCGCCATCACCAACCAGTTCGTGCGCGGCCGTCAGTAAGAAGGTTGAGCGCCCAAGGAAAAACGCCGGCATGTCCGGCGTTTTTTCTTGGTGCGATGCGCGTTTAGAACCGCGTGCCCGCTCCGCAGAACACGCCCCGGTTCGAGCCGCCCGCACAACTCGTCGAGCAACCGCCCAATGCCGAAAGGCAGAGCGCGCTGACGAGGAGGGCGGTGGCGAAGCGCTTCATGCCGCGGCGCGGGTCTGGTGGCTCGCGCAGTGCGGGCAGCGCTGGCCGGGGATGTAATCGGGCGATTGCTGCTCTTCCGGCGTGACGACCGCGCGACAGGCGAAGCATTGCTTCGGCCCGGCTGGCAGCAGCTCAGGATTGAGTGCGGTGCGATGATCGAAGACGAAGCAATCGCCGTCGTAGTGGTCGCCCCCAACTTCTTCGAAGTACTTGAGGATGCCGCCTTCGAGCTGATACACGCGCTCGACGCCGATCTCCTGCATGTGGATCGCCGCCTTCTCGCAGCGGATGCCGCCGGTGCAGAACGACACCACCGTCTTGCCGGCAAAGTCGTCCTTGTGCGCGGCAATCGCGGGTGGGAATTCGGTGAACTTCTTGAGGTTGTATTCGACGACGTTCTTGAAGGTGCCGACCGCCACTTCGTAGTCATTGCGGGTGTCGAGCATCACCACCGGGCGGCCTTCGTCGTCGTGGCCCTGGTCGAGCCAACGTTTGAGATCGGGCGGCGCGACCGACGGCGCGCGGCCGTCTTCCGGGCGGATCAGCGGATGGCGCATGGTGATGATTTCTTTCTTCAGGCGCACCAGCAGGCGGCGGAACGGCTGGTGGTCGGACAAGCTTTCCTTGGGCGCCAGATCGGCAAAGCGCGCGTCGCTGCGCAGCCAGCCGACGATGCCGTCGATCGCCTCACGCGAGCCAGCCAGGAAGATGTTGATGCCCTCGGGTGCCAGCAGCACGGTGCCCTTGAGCTCGCGCGCCTGGCACTCGGCCAGCAGGGCGGGGCGCAGGGTCTCGCGGTCTTCGAGGGTGACGAATTTGTAAGCGGAAATATTGACGATCTGCATGTGCTGCCGCGCCGATTTTGGGGCGCCTGGGTAACCCGTTGATTCGTAAGCCGAAATTATAACGGCCCACGCAGCGGCGCGGGTTGCCGCAGGTCAATTTGGCAGGGGCTGAATGCTTGGCGGAAGGTGTCAGCCGTTACAATACGCGGATGAATTCGCCGCGCTTCGTCCACCTCCGTCTCCACTCCGAATATTCCGTCGTCGATGGCAACGTCCGCCTTGACGACGCCGTCAAGGCCGCCGCCAAGGATGGCATGGGCGCCCTGGCGCTGACCGACCTCGCCAACGCCTTCGGCCTGGTGCGCTTCTACAAGGAAGCGCGCGGGAAGGGCGTCAAGCCCATCGTCGGCGCCGACGTGTGGATCACCAATCACGACGAACGCGACAAGCCCAGCCGCCTGCTGCTGCTTGTGCGCAACAAGCAGGGCTATCTGAACCTCTGCCAGTTGCTGGCGCGGGCGTGGCTGAGTAACCAACATCGCGGTCGCGCGGAAATCGCCCCTGAATGGTTCGACGAGCCCGGCGTGGAAGATGCACCGCTGGGCTCCGGCCTGCTGGCGCTGTCCGGCGGCATGGCTGGTGATGTCGGCATGGCGCTGGCCAACGGCAACGAGGCGCTGGCGCGCAAGCTGGCGACGAATTGGTCGCGCGTGTTTCCGAACGCGTTCTACATTGAGCTGCAGCGCGCCGGTCACGCCGGCACCGAGGCCTACATCCAGCAGGCCGTGAAGCTGGCTGCGGCGATGCACCTGCCGGTGGTCGCCACGCACCCGGTGCAGTTCATGACGCCGGACGACTTCACGGCGCACGAGGCCCGCACCTGCATTTCGGAAGGTGAGCTGCTCGCCAACCCGCGCCGCGCCCGCCGCTTCACGACCGACCAGTATTTCAAGACGCAGGACGAGATGTGCGCGCTGTTTGCCGACATCCCGTCCGCGCTCGCCAACGCGGTGCAGATTGCGCAGCGCTGCAACCTCACGCTGGAACTGGGCAAGCCGAAGCTGCCGCTGTTCCCGACGCCCGACGGCATGTCGCTGGACGACTACCTCGTCCACCTCGCCAAGGAAGGCCTGGAAAAGCGCATGGAAGTGCTGTTCCCCGACGAGGCGGTGCGCGAATCCAAACGCGCTGAGTACTACGCCCGCCTGGAGTTCGAGACCGGCACCATCATCAAGATGGGCTTCCCGGGCTACTTCCTGATCGTGGCGGACTTTATCAACTGGGCCAAGAACAACGGCGTGCCGGTGGGGCCGGGCCGGGGCTCGGGTGCAGGCTCGCTGGTGGCGTATGCACTGGGCATTACGGACTTGGACCCGCTCAAGTACAACCTGCTGTTCGAGCGTTTCCTGAACCCGGAACGTGTGTCGATGCCCGACTTCGACATCGACTTCTGCCAGCACGGGCGCGACCGCGTTATCCAGTACGTGAAGGAGAAGTACGGCAAGGATGCCGTCTCGCAGATCGCCACCTTCGGCACCATGGCCGCCAAGGCTGCGGTGCGCGACGTGGGCCGTGTGCTGGACCTTGGCTACAACTTCGTCGACGGTGTGGCCAAGCTGATCCCGTTCAAGCCGGGCAAGCTCGTCACGCTGGAAGAGGCCAAGAAGGAAGAGCCGCTGCTGGCCGAGCGCGAAGCCAACGAAGAAGAAGTCAAACAGCTGCTGGAACTCGCCCAACGCGTGGAAGGCATGACGCGTAACGTCGGCATGCACGCGGGCGGCGTGCTGATCGCCCCGGGCAAGCTGACCGATTTCTGCCCGCTCTACACGCAAGGTGGCGAAGACGCCGGCGTCGTCAGCCAGTACGACAAGGACGACGTGGAAGCCGTCGGCCTGGTCAAGTTCGACTTCTTGGGCCTGACCACGCTGACCATCCTCGACTGGGCCGAGCGCTACATCCGTATGCTCGATCCGTCCAAGGCGGACTGGAATTGCAGCCACATCCCGCTGACGGACAAGAAGGCATTCGACATCCTCAAGACGGCCAACACGGTCGCCGTGTTCCAGCTGGAAAGCCGCGGCATGCAGGGCATGCTGAAAGACGCCAAGCCTGACCGCTTCGAGGACATCATCGCCCTGGTGGCGCTGTATCGCCCGGGCCCGATGGACCTGATCCCCAGCTTCTGCGCCCGTAAGCACGGCCGCGAGAAGGTGGAGTACCCCGACCCGCGCGTCGAGCCGGTGCTCAAGGAGACCTACGGCATCATGGTCTACCAGGAGCAGGTGATGCAGATGGCGCAGATCGTGGGCGGCTACTCGCTCGGCGGCGCTGATTTGCTGCGCCGTGCGATGGGTAAGAAGAAAGCCGAAGAAATGGCCGAGCACCGCGCGCTGTTCCGTGCGGGCGCGGCCAAGGATGGCCTCTCGACCGAAAAGGCCGACGAAATCTTCGACCTGATGGAGAAGTTCGCGGGCTACGGCTTCAACAAGTCGCACGCGGCGGCGTATGCGCTGCTGGCGTACTACACCGCGTGGCTCAAGGCGCATCACCCGGCCGAATTCATGGCAGCCAACATGTCGCTGGCCATGGACGACACCGACAAGGTGAAGATCCTCTACGACGATTGCGTCGGCAAGAACGGCCTGAAGGTACTGCCGCCCGACATCAACGCGAGCCAATACCGCTTTGCCCCCACCGATGCCAAGACCATCCGCTACGGCCTGGGCGGCATCAAGGGCAGCGGGCAATCTGCGATTGAAGACATCCTGCGCGCACGCGAAGACGGCCCGTTCAAGGACCTGTTCGACTTCTGCGAGCGCGTGGATCGCCGCCAGGTGAACCGCCGCACGATCGAAGCGCTGGTGCGTGCTGGCGCCTTCGACAGCCTCAACGACAACCGCGCGCAGCTGCTCGCCTCGATCGGTCTGGCGATGGAAGCCGCCGAACAAAAGGCCGCCGCTGCCAACCAGGTCTCGCTGTTCGATCTGATGAGCGGCGACGATGCTGAAGCGCATCGCCCCGAACTCGTTGACGAGCCGGCCTGGACCACCAAGCGCAAGCTGCAGGAAGAAAAGCAGGCGCTGGGCTTTTACCTGTCCGGGCACCTGTTTGACGAATGCCGCGAAGAGGTGCGCCGCTTTGCGCGCACCACGCTGGCCGATCTCGCCCAGGAAGTCACGAACAAGGGCAACGGTGGCGGTGGGGGCGGCGGCTATGGCAACCGCGATGCGCGCAACAAGACTGTCGCCGGCGTCATCGTCGGCCAGCGCACGCAGATGACCCAGCGCGGCAAGATGCTGATCGTCATGCTCGACGACGGTTCCGCCAGCGAAGCCACGGAAGTGACGGTCTTCAACGAAGTCTACGAAGCCAACCGCGCGCTGTTCAAGGAAGACGAAGTGCTGATCGTGCAGGGCAGCGCCCGCCACGATATGTTCACCGGCGGGGTGCGCGTCACGGCCGAATCCGTCATGGACATGACGCAGGCGCGTGCCAAGTTTGCACGGGCGATTCGTCTCTCCATGAATGGGGATTCGACAGCGGCCAAGCTGCGCGATTTGCTCACGCCGCATGTGGCAGCCGATGGCAATGGCGTTTCCGTGCGCATCAGCTATGTGTGCGAGCAAGCCCGCTGCGAAGCGGTGCTCGGCGATGCGTGGCGCATCGTGCCGAGCGAAGACGCGATTGCAGCGTTGCGCCAGGCGTTGGATGCGCAGAACGTCGCCACGCTTTACGACTGATCTCCCTACCTGAACACAATGAACGGTTTGATGAAGCGGCCTGGTATGGTCGATGCCCGGCATGCGCCGTTGGCGGCGTTTTTGCTGCTGTATCCCCTGGTCGCCATTGCCGTGCGCGGCGGTGCGAGTGCGTTGCTGATTGCGGCGAGCTTGGTTGCACTGTGGGCCGTGGTGACGTCTCGTTCCGAATCCGCCGGGCTTGCCTTGCCACGGGATGTCAATCGGCTCGTCCAGGCGACGTGCGTGGCGATGGCGGTGCCGCTCGTTGCTGTATTGCTGAGCGAGGCATGGCACGCGCAGATGCGCTGGAGTGCGTTTGATACGCCTTCGCGTTTTCTTGTGGCGGTGCCACTGCTTCTGGCGCTGCGCCGCGTGCCGTTGCGCTGGATGCGCTGGTGCGATCTGTCGTTTACGGTGGCCGCTTTTGCTGCCCTCGGGGTCGGTCTGTGGAGTGGGCGTGACTGGGGCGGCAATCGCTTGGGCAGCGCGTTTCTCAACCCGATCCACTATGGCGATATGGCGTTGGCATTGGGGGTGCTGTCGGTGCTGTCACTGAACTGGTGGCGCAAAGACTCGGTGGCCGTGCGCGTGCTCAAGGTGGCTGGCTTGCTGGCCGGGTTGGCGACGTCGTTGCTGAGCGGGTCGCGCGGCGGATGGGTGGCGATTCCCGCCATTTTGCTGCTGGTGATGATGGTGCGAGGGCAGAGCAAGCCTTTGCGTTGGCGCTTGCTGGTGCCGGTGGCTGCGGTGCTGGGCGTCGCCGTGGTCTATCTGGTGTCGGCCTCGATTCAGGTACGCGTGCACGAGGTATGGTCCGACCTGGCGCAATTTGCGCAGGGCCACAAGGACACCTCGATTGGTATCCGCTTGCAGATCTACCACGCGGCAGTGATTCTGACGGAGAGCCATCCGGTGTTTGGGCTCGGGGCCGGTGGCTTTTGCAGCAACCTTCAGACGCTGGTCGATGCCGGACAGATGACGCCCATGGCCCGTGAATTGGGTTGTGGTGAGGCCCACAATGAGTTGTTGGCGTTCACCGCCGCATATGGCCTGTTGGGCGGCTTGGGCATAATCGCGATCCACCTCCTGCCTGCCATGCTGTGCTGGCGCTGCCTGAAGTCGCCCGTTGCACCCATGCGCCGTGCTGCGCTGATGGGCTTGGTATTCGCCGCAGCGTTCTTCGTGTTCGGGCTGACGGTGGAGATTTTCACGTTGAAGCAGACGGTGTCGTTCTATGCGGCCGTCATGGCGATTCTGGCGGGCATCGCATCCCATGTCGGCCATCCTTCCGATCGCACGTACCAGCATTGAGCGCCATGTTCAGCATCCTGATCCCCACTTGGAACAACCTGCCTTACCTCAAGCTGTGCGTGGAGAGCATCCGTCGGCATTCCACCTTTGCGCATGAGATCGTTGTCCACATCAATGAAGGCTCCGACGGTACGCTCGACTGGGTGCGCGAACAGGGTTTGCCGCACACATGGAGCCGCGGCAATGTCGGCGTGTGCCTGGCGCTCAACGATGCGGCGCGACTGGCCTCGCATGAGTGGATTCTGTTCATGAACGACGACATGGTCGTCACGCCCGGCTGGGACCAGGCGCTGGTGTCGGCGGTGGACGCCGTAGGCGATCAATTTGCCTACCTGGCTGCGCAACTGACGGAACCGACAGATACCGGCAACGTACAGGTCAACGTGGCCGACTTCGGCACCGGGCCCGACAACTTTGACGAAGCTGGCTTGCTGGCCCACATGGCGAACCAACCACCCTCGGCGGACCGCGATGGCGTGGCGCTGCAGCCTATGCTGGTCAGCCGGCGGTTGTGGCATCTCGTCGGGGGCTACAGCATCGAGTTCGGCCCGGGCATGAGCAGCGACGACGATTTTCTGATGAAGCTGTGGCTGGTCGGCTGCCGCATTTTCCGCGTGGTGGGCGCGAGCCGCATTTACCACTTTGGTTGTTCGACGACGCGCCGCGTGCGCCGCAATCGCGGTGGGCGCGAGTTCTTGTTGAAGTGGGGCATTACGCAGCATGTCTTCGCGCGCGGCTATGTGCGAGCCACCGCCCAGCCGGGCGCAGCCGGCGCACTGCCTACCGTGCCCGAGTCGGGCCTGAAAGGGCGTTTCAAGCGGGCGCTTTACGCGCTCAAGTTGTACCCGACCGGCGACCTGCGCGCCTGGGAGCCCAACCTCCCGGCGCAGCTTGTCACCCGCGCGCCGGACGAGAAAATCGGCCGCTGATTTATGCAGCGGTCAGTTCACGCGCGCGCTGGTATTTGCGGTAGCTGACCGACGCGTTCATCCGCGCAATGGCCCAGCCGGCTTTGCCATCCAGAAACCCACGTCGCAACAGCAGCGTGCGGATGAAGGCCCAGCCGCCGTGTAGCGCCGGAGAAAGCCTCCCGGGCCGCTTGCCCCGGGCGGCAAATTCGCGTGCACCGGCTTCCGCATACTGCGCGCTCTTGCGCTGCACTTGATCCATCGACGTGTAGCTGTAGTGCAGCAGTGAGGCGCGCAAGCGGCCCGTCGCTCCAGTCACTTGCAGGCTTTCGTGGACGAGGTTGTCTGAGAAGCGCGCCTGACCGCGCCGGACCAGGCGTGTCACATAGTCCGGTCGCCAGCCGCAGTGGTGCACCCAGGTGCCGCAAAACTGCGATAGACGCGGAATCGCGTAGGCGTTAGTGCCGGTGGCATCGGCCTGGGCGATGGCGGCGCGAATTTCATCGGCCAACTCGGGCGTGACACGCTCGTCCGCATCGATCGAGAGAATCCATTCGCCGCTGGCTGCATCGAGCGCGCGGTTTTTCTGCGGGCCGAAGCCGGGCCACGGGCCGTCATCTTCGATGAGGCGCGTGCCGTGGGCGCGGGCGATATCGCGCGTGGCATCGGTGCTGCCGGAATCGAGCACGATCACCTCATCGGCGAGCCCCGCCAGGGAGGCAATGCAATCACCGATGTTGTGCGCTTCATTGCGCGTGAGGATGGTGGCGCTTAGCTGGATGGGCATGGAAAAGGGCGTGCGCCTGCAGTGTTCAGTCGCTGTGTTGGGCGGCAGACTCATCGCGCGTGTCTGAGCCGCTGCACTTTGGCGCGGGTTGGCGGCGGGTATTGTGGCACAGGGCTCGGGATTGCAGGCGGTACAATACGCGACCGCCACAAGCGGGTGGCTGCACTCCGCGGCCATTCCTGATTTCCGCTATGTTCTCCATCCTACTGCCGACCTGGAATAACCTCGCACTGCTCAAGCTGTGCGTGCACAGCATTCGCACACATTCGGCGTACGACCATCAGATCATCGTGCACGTCAACGATGGTTCGGACGGCACGTTGGAGTGGGTGCGTGAGCAGGGTCTGGATCACACGCATTCACCGCAGAACGTCGGCATCTGCCTGGCTGTCAATGAGTCGGCCATGCTGGCCAAGCACGATTACATCGTCTTTCTGAATGACGACATGGTCTGCTGCCCCGGCTGGGATACCGCGCTCGTGCGCCGGCTGGAGAAGCTGGACACCGACCTGTTCATGCTGTCGGGCTCCATGATCGAACCCGTCGACACCGGCAACCCTTGCGTAGTGGTGGGCGACTACGGCCGTGATGCCGAGACCTTTGACGAAGCCCGTCTGCTGGCTGACGCGCCGCGCCTGGTGCGTGGTGATTGGTACGGCGCCACGTGGCCGCCGACGGTGGTGCACCGGCGCTGGTGGTTCAAGCTCGGCGGCTACAGCAGCGAGCTCACGCCTGGCATGAGCAGTGACAACGATTTCTCCATGAAGCTGTGGCACGCCGGTTGCCGCATCTTCCTGGGCGTGGGCGACTCGCTGGTCTATCACTTCCAGTGCAAGTCGACTGGCAAGGTGAAGAAGAACGATGGCCGGCGCCAGTTCCTCAATAAGTGGGGCCTGTCGCAGTCGACGTTCGACAAGTATTTCTTGCGTCGCGGCACGCCGGCCGGCGCCAACTGGCAGTTGCCCGAGCCGGAACTGACCTCCAAGCTGCGCTGGGACTTGCGACGCAATGACCT
The DNA here is from genome assembly GCF_051904805.1 of Ralstonia sp. 25C. Classification (NCBI taxonomy): domain Bacteria; kingdom Pseudomonadati; phylum Pseudomonadota; class Betaproteobacteria; order Burkholderiales; family Burkholderiaceae; genus Ralstonia; species Ralstonia sp. 25C. The sequence continues at coordinate 3,247,349 of NZ_CP196737.1, forward strand.
CTCGCGGCGGCTGCGCCCTGGTGTCGACGTTCTCTGAGTTTCTACTGATACGCGGTCCGGATCGTCTCCGGCCGATTTTCCCTTTGATTCCATGGCAGTGACTGATTCTTCAAACACCGCAGCACCGGCGCCCCAGCCCGGCCATCTTAAGCGCCTATGGGGCTATCTCCGCCCCGAGATGACGGCCTTCATCCTCTCTATGGTCGCCATGGGTGTGGTGGCGGCCACGGAGGGGATCATCCCCAAGGTGGTGAAAGACTTGCTGGACCAGGGCTTCGGCGGTGAGTACGCCGGCAAGCTGTGGCAGGTGCCGGCCATGCTGGTGGGTATTGCCGTGGTGCGCGGCGTGGCGCAGTTTGCGTCGACGTATTTGCTGAGCCTCGTGTCGAACAAGGTGCTGCTGAATCTGCGCATGAAGATGTTCGAGCGCCTGCTGCAGGCACCGGCGTCGTTCTACCAGCGCAACACGGCTGCGTCGCTCATCAACGCCGTCATCTTTGAAGTCAATCAGGTGCTGCAGGTGCTGACCGGCGTGTTCATCACGATGGTGCGCGACTCGATGACGGTGCTGGCGCTGCTGGTCTTCCTGTTCTATACAAACTGGCGTCTGACGCTGGTGGTGGCGGTGATCCTGCCCGTGATCGGCCTGCTGATGTCGCGCATCAACCGCCGCCTGCGCTCGCTCAACCGCGAGAGCCAGAACCTGACTAACCAGGCCGCCTACGTGGTGGAAGAGGCGGTCGGTGGTTACAAGGTCGTCAAGCTGCACGGCGGCGAGGCGTATGAATCGCTGCGCTTCAATGCCATGACCAACCGCCTGCGCGGCTATGCCATGCGCGTGGCCGTGGCCGGTGGCCTGAACCAGCCGGTGACGCAGTTCCTGGCGGCGCTGGCGCTGTCCATCATCCTGGCGATTGCCATGCTGCAGGCGCAAGCCAACCAGACCACGGTCGGTGGCTTTACCGGCTTTGTGATGGCGATGCTGCTGCTGATCTCGCCGCTCAAGCACCTGACGGATGTGAACCAGCCGCTGCAGCGCGGCCTGACCGCCGCCGAATTTATCTTCGGCTTGATCGACACGCCCATCGAGCCGCAAGAAGGCGGCAAACCGATCGATCGCGCCCGCGGCGACATCCGCTTCGACAACGTCACCTTCCGCTACGGCGAAGATGGCCGTGCTGCGCTGGACAGCATCAACCTGCATGTCAAGCCCGGCGAAATCGTTGCGCTGGTGGGCCCGTCGGGCAGTGGCAAGACTACGCTGGTGAACCTGCTGCCGCGCTTCTTTGATCCGACGTCCGGCACGATCTCGCTCGACGGCGATGCGCTGGCGGACCTGTCGCTGCACGATTTGCGCCGCCAGATCGCTTTCGTGAGCCAGGACGTGGTGCTGTTCAACGACACCATCGCTGCCAACGTGGCGTATGGCGCGCGTGATGCTTCCGAGATCGACATGGCCCGCGTGCGCCGTGCACTGGAAGCCGCCTATCTGACGGATGTGGTGGATAACCTGCCCGAGGGCGTCGACACCAATATCGGTGACAACGGCTCGAAGCTCTCCGGTGGTCAGCGCCAGCGTTTGGCGATTGCTCGCGCCATCTACAAAGACGCTCCGATCCTGATCCTGGACGAAGCGACCTCCGCGCTGGATTCCGAATCCGAGCGGCAGGTGCAGGCTGCACTGGAAGCGCTGATGCAGGGCCGTACGACGCTGGTGATCGCACACCGCCTGTCGACCATCGAAAACGCGGATCGCATCGTCGTGCTCGAGCACGGCAAGATTGCCGAGGCCGGCACGCACCGCGAGCTCATCGACCGCGATGGGTTGTATGCTGGACTCCATCGCATCCAGTTCGCCACGCAGTAAGCAACCCATGTGGCGGTCTGGAAGCTTCTGAAAACGACAGGAGACACCCATGACCGCCACCGCAGCCAGCCACCCGCCCATCAGCCGGTTCCCCGTTCCTGAGCTGGCCGACATTCCCGAAGACATCCGCGAGCGCATCCTCGAAGTGCAGGAGAAGACCGGCTTCGTGCCGAACGTCTTCCTTGCGCTGTCGCACCGGCCCGACGAGTGCCGCGCTTTCTTCGCCTACCACGATGCGCTGATGCAGCGCGAGGGCAGCAGCCTGACCAAGGGCGAGCGCGAGATGATCGTGGTGGCCACGTCCGGCGCCAACCAGTGCCTGTATTGCGTGGTCGCGCACGGCGCGATCCTGCGCATCTATGAGAAGAACCCGCTCGTGGCCGACCAAGTGGCGGTCAACTACCGAAAGGCCGACATCACGCCGCGCCAGCGCGCGATGCTCGATTTTGCGATGAAGGTCTGCACCGCTTCACACACGGTCAACGAAGCCGACGATGAAGCATTGCGCGCGCATGGTTTCGATGAGGAAGACGTGTGGGATATCGCCGGCATCACGGCCTTCTTCGGCCTGTCGAACCGCATGGCAAACGTGATTTCGATGCGGCCGAACGAGGAGTTCTTCCTGCTGGGCCGCCTGCCGCGCGAGAAAAAATAAGCGCCTAGCGTCAGGCGCTGTGCGATTACATCAGGATGATGTCGTACTGCTCCTGGCTCGCCGCCGACGATTCCACCTGCAGCGAAATCGGCTTGCCGATGAAGTCTCCCAGCATCGCAAGGTGCTGGCTTTCTTCTTCCAGGAACAGGTCGATCACCGACTGCGACGCCAGGATGCGGAACTCGCGCGGATTGAACTGCCGCGACTCCCGCATGATTTCGCGCAGGATGTCGTAGCACACCGTGCGCGGTGTCTTGACCTGCCCCTTGCCATGGCACACCGGGCATTGCTCGCACAGCACGTGCGCGAGCGATTCCCGCGTACGTTTGCGCGTCATCTCCACCAGCCCAAGCTGCGAGAAGCTGTTGACCGTGATGCGCGTGCGGTCGCGCGACAGTGCCTTGCGCAGCTCCGCCAGCACTGCGTCGCGATGGTCGGCCGACTCCATGTCGATGAAGTCGATGATGATGATGCCGCCCAGGTTACGCAGCCGCAGTTGCCGCGCGATGGTGTGCGCGGCTTCCAGGTTGGTCTTGAAGATCGTGTCGTCGAAGTTGCGCGCGCCCACGTAGCCGCCGGTGTTGACGTCGATCGTCGTCATCGCCTCGGTCTGGTCGATCATCAGGTAGCCGCCCGATTTCAGATCGACCCGGCGCGACAGCGCGCGCTCGACTTCCGCCTCGATGTTGTACAGATCGAAGATCGGCCGTTCGCCGGTGTAGTGCGTCAGGCGTTCGACCACGGCCGGTGTGTATTCCTGCGCAAATTCGATCAGCTTCTGATGGTTCTCACGCGAATCGACTTGGATGCTGCGCGTCTCGTCCGTCACGAAATCGCGGAGCACGCGCTGGGCGAGGTTCAGGTCCTGGTACAGGATCGACGGCGCGGGCAGGGTGGTCGCGTTGTGGCGGATGGTCGCCCAGATCTTGCGCAGGTAGGCAACGTCGTTGGCGAGCTCCTCGTCGGTGGCTTCCTCGGCGATCGTGCGCACGATGAAGCCGCCACGCTCCTCGGTCGGCACCATCGCTGTCACGCGCGCGCGCAGCGCTTCACGCTCGGCCTCGTTGCCGATCTTCTGCGAGATGCCGATGTGCGGGTCCTGCGGCAGATACACCAGCGTGCGGCCGGCAATGCTGACCTGCGTAGACAGCCGGGCGCCCTTGGTGCCGATCGGGTCCTTGATGACCTGCACCATCAGCGCCTGGCCTTCGAACAACGTCCTCTCGATGGCGACCTGCGGCGTGGGCGGGGCGTCCTTGGCATCGCGCGGGTGCCAGATATCAGCCACGTGCAGGAAGGCTGCGCGCTCCAGGCCGATATCGATAAAGGCCGATTGCATGCCAGGCAGCACGCGTACGACCTTGCCGAGATAGATGTTGCCGACCAGGCCACGTGTGAGCGTGCGCTCTATGTGAAGCTCTTGAACGGCAGCTTGCTGGACGATGGCCACGCGCGTTTCTTGCGGCGTGATATTGACGAGGATGTCTTCGGACATGGGGGGTACCAAGAGAGCGGGTTTCAGCACCCGCCTCTGGGCTGGTATTGCGCGCCCGAAGCGTGTCTTGAAACCGGCCCTCGCACGCTGCTCGGCGCGTGCTTCAGCGGCCGGTCAGAGAACGATGCTCGCTTGTGCGAGCAGCGCTGCCGTCTCGAACAAGGGTAGGCCCATGATACCCGAATAGCTTCCCGAAATATGGGCGACGAAGGCGGCCGCGCGGCCCTGGATGCCATACGCGCCGGCCTTGCCGAACGGCTCGCCGCTGGCGATGTAACGGGCGATGTCGTTGTCCGTCAGTACGGCAAATCGCACGTCGGAAATGGACAGCGCGTGCATCGGCGTGCCGCTGGCGGTGACGACCGTCACGGCGGTCAGCACGCGGTGTTCGCGGCCGGACATGCCACGCAGCATGCGGTGAGCATCGGCGGCGTCGGTCGGCTTGCCGAGGATCTCGCCGCCCAGGCACACCGTGGTGTCGGACGTGAGGATCGGCAGGGCAGGGAGGTTACGTGCGATGCGGCGGCGCACCGCAGCTTGCGCCTTCAATGCGCAGACGCGTTGGACATAGTCGTCGGGTGTTTCGCCGGGAAGCACGGCTTCCAGCGCTTCGGCATCCTCATCACCATCCGCCAGCAGCAGCTCGAAGCGCGCGCCGATCTGGCGCAGCAATTCCTGCCGGCGCGGGCTTTGGGATGCGAGATAGAGGTGCGGCACGCCGTTTTGGCCTGCCAGATCCGTGGTCATACGCGGTGATACGGGTGGTTCTGCGTGATGCTCCACGCCCGATAGAGCTGCTCGGCCAGGAGCACACGCACCATGCCGTGCGGCAGCGTCAGGCTCGACAGGCGGATCAGCGTGCGGGCCTTCGCCTTGAGCGCCGGGTCGAGCCCGTCCGCGCCGCCGATCACGAAGGCCACGTCGCCGCCTTCCTGTTGCCATCCGGTGAGGGATTCGGCAAGTGCCACGGTGGTGAGGTCCTTGCCGCGCTCATCCAGCGCGATCATGCGGCAACCCTTCGGCAGCGCGGCTTCAATGCGCGCGGCTTCGAGCTGCATGACGGTGGCGGCGGTGCGGCTGCCCGAGCGCTGCTCGGGCTTGATCTCGCGCAGTTCGATGCGCAGTTCGGGCGGCATGCGCTTGGCGTACTCAGAGAAGCCGTCCTCGATCCAGGACGGCATCTTGTGCCCGACGGCAACGATCAGCAACTGCATGGCGAGACTGCCTGCGCGAGGTTACGCCGCGCGCTTCTTGGCCGGAGCGCGTTTGGCGGCGGTCTTGGTTGCCGTTTTTGCGACCTTCGTGGCGGGCTTGCCAGTGCCGGCTGCGCGCTTGGTGGCAGGCTTCTTGGCAGCGGTTTTGGCGGGCGCCTTCTTGCTCGGTGCCGCTGCCTTGGTCGGGCGCTCACCGGCCAGCGCCGGCTTGGTGGTACGGCGCTTAGCGGGCGTGACCTCTTCGGCCTCATCTTCCTCGTCGTCGTAGTCTTCGCTGGCCTTGGGCAGGCCGCGCTTGCTGGTGCCGCCGAGTTCGACGCGCACCGGCTTGTCGCCCCAGATTTCTTCCAGGTTGTAGTACTGGCGCAGTTGCGGCTGGAAGATGTGGACCACGGCGTCACCGCAGTCGACCAGCACCCATTCGCCCACGTCTTCGCCTTCCACGGCGATGACGTGGCCGCCGGCTTCCTTCACGGCGTCACGTACGGACGCAGCCAGTGCCTTGGTCTGGCGGTTGGACGTGCCGCTGGCGATGACCGTGCGGTCGAACAGTTCGGTCAGGTGCGTCGTATTGAAGACCTTGATGTCTTGCGCCTTGACGTCTTCGAGCGCGTCGACGATCACGCGTTGTAGTTTGCGAATATCCATACTGAGTGAGAAGAACGTTTAAAAGGCGAAAGAAAGGTCAAAAAAGCGCGCGAGTGAAGTCAATCACGCGGTCAAACACTCACCGTGCCATTGGCACGGCGGTACAGCGAATGCGATTGGATCAGGTCGGCCACGCCGGCGGGCAGGTCGGCGTCGCAGCGCTCGCCGGCTGCAAGCTGCTGGCGCAGGCGGGTGGACGACAGGTCGACGGCGAGCGTCTGGTCGATCCACATGTGACCGGCGGGTGCGCATTGTACCAATGCCGTGTCGCCCCGGCGCACATCCAGTTCACGTTGCACGGGCGCATGCAGCGCCTGCAAGTCGAAACCGGGCCGCGTGGCGACGCACAGGTGCACATATTCGAACAGGTCTTGCCAGCCGTGCCAGGTGTCCAGCCCGACGAGCTGGTCGGCGCCCATCAGCCACGCCATGGAGGTGTCCGGGCCGTAGACGCCGCGCAGTTCGCGCACGGTGTCGATGGTGTAGCTGGGGCCGTGGCGGTCGACTTCCATGCTGGTCACGTGGACCTTGGCGGAGCCACCGCGTACCGCTTTGGCGGCCAGTTCGGTCATGGCAAAGCGCAGCGGCGCAGGCGTGATGTCAGCGGCTTTCTGCCACGACACGCCGGTCGGAATCCACAGCAGTTCGTCCAGATCGAGCCGGGCGATGCACAGCTCGGCCAGGGCGATGTGGCCGACGTGCGGCGGATCGAACGTGCCGCCCAGCAAGCCGAGGCGATAGGGGCGGCCAAGATCGGGGCGGGCGAATGTGGGAAGGCTCATACCCAGTCGCGCGCCGGCAGGAAATGGGTATACAGCGCGGCTTCGGGCGAGCCCGGTTCGGGCTGCCAGTCGTAGCGCCAATTGGCGACCGGTGGCATCGACATCAGGATCGATTCCGTCCGTCCGCCGCTTTGCAGGCCGAACAGCGTGCCGCGGTCGAACACGAGGTTGAACTCAACATAGCGGCCACGGCGGTAGGCCTGGAAGTCGCGTTCGGTGTCGCCATAGGGGGTGGCGTGGCGTCGCTCGGCGATGGGCAGCCAGGCGGGCAGGAACGCATCGCCGACGGAGCGCATCATCTCGAAGCTGCGCTCGAAGCCGAGCTCAGCAAAGTCGTCGAAGAAGATGCCGCCGATGCCGCGTGCTTCCTTGCGGTGTTTCAGATAGAAATAGTCGTCGCACCATTGCTTGAAGCGCGGGTACAGCTCGTCGCCGTAGGGGGCGAGGGCGCCCTGGCACGTGCGGTGGAAGTGCGAGGCGTCTTCGGTGAAGCCGTAGTAGGGCGTCAAGTCCATGCCGCCGCCGAACCACCAGACGGGCTCGGCATCGGGCCGCACGGCCACGAAGCAGCGCACGTTCATGTGCACCGTCGGCACGTACGGGTTGCGCGGGTGGAAGACCAGCGACACGCCCATCGCCTCGAAGCCGCGCCCGGCCAGTTCGGGCCGGTTGGCGGTGGCTGAGGGGGGCAGGGTGTCGCCCATCACGTGTGAGAAGCCGACGCCGCCGCGCTCCAGCACCGCGCCGCCTTCCAGAATGCGGGTGCGGCCGCTGCCGCGCAGGCGCTCGGTGGGTGGTTTTTCCCACGTGTCGGTGACGAAGCTACCGCCGTCGAGTGCGCCGGCGGCAGTGGTGATGCGGTCCTGCAGGTCCAGCAGGTAGGCGCGGACGGCTTGGGTATCCATCAGATCGGGCGGGGCTGCGGGTGCGGCCGAGTCATGCGGTTGTCACCATTGTAGCGGGCGGGCCGCTTGGGGCTTGGTGGGGATCACCCGGGGTGACGGATGCCGCGCCTGCCCTATTTTGGGGCATCGGCGCGGCGGGGAGTCGCTTAGTGGCGGATGGCGCGGTGGCCAATGTCCTTGCGGTACTGTGCGCCATCAAAGTGAATCTGTTCGATGGCGTTGTACGCGGCACGCTGGGCGGCCTTGACGGTGTCAGCCAGGCCGACCACGCACAGCACACGGCCGCCGCTCGTCGTCAGCACGCCGTCCTGCAGCGTGGTGCCAGCGTGGAATGTGATGCTGTCTTCCGTTTCCTTCGGGATGCCGGTGATGACGTCGCCCTTGCGCGGCGTATCTGGGTAGTTGTGTGCGGCCATGACCACGCCCAGTGCGGTCCGGCGGTCCCAGTCGAGCTCCATGCCGTCGAGTTTGCCGTCGATGGCGCGGTCGAGCACGTCGTACAGGTCGGTCTTCATGCGCGCCATGATGGGCTGCGTTTCCGGGTCGCCCATGCGGCAGTTGAATTCGAGCGTCTTGGGGTTGCCGTCGGCGTCGATCATCAGGCCGGCGTAGAGGAAACCGGTGTACGGGATGCCGTCTTTTTCCATGCCGCGGATGGTCGGCATGATGATCTCGCGCAGCGCGCGGGCGTGCAGTGTGGGCGTGACCACCGGTGCCGGCGAGTAGGCGCCCATGCCGCCCGTGTTCGGGCCGGCGTCGCCATCGAGCAGGCGCTTGTGGTCCTGACTGGTGGCCAGTGCCACCACGTTCTTGCCATCGCACACGACGATGAAGCTGGCTTCTTCGCCGGACAGGAATTCTTCGATCACCACGCGCGCACCGGCATCGCCCAGGCGGTTGTCGGCCAGCATCATGTCGATGGCGCTGTGCGCTTCTTCGGCTGTCATGGCGACGACCACGCCCTTGCCGGCGGCCAGGCCGTCGGCCTTGATGACGATCGGGGCGCCTTCCTGGTCAATGTAGGCATGCGCCTGCGCCGCGTCGCTGAAGGTCTGGTATTTGGCGGTCGGAATGCCGTGGCGATGCATGAACGCCTTGGCGAAATCCTTCGACGATTCGAGCTGCGCCGCAGCCTGGGTCGGCCCGAAAATGCGCAGGCCCTTGGCACGGAACAGATCAACGATACCGGCGGCCAGCGGGGCTTCCGGGCCCACCACCGTGAAGTGGATGCCTTCGCGCTCGGCAAACGCAGCCAGCACTTCCGGGTCCGTGATCGGCAGGTTTTGCAGGCGCTTGTCGAGCGCCGTGCCGCCGTTGCCCGGAGCCACGTAGACCACCTGCACCTTGGGCGAGCGTGCCAGCTTCCATGCCAGGGCGTGCTCTCGACCGCCCGAACCGACCACCATCACTTTCATGCTGTACCTACTCAAAAAATCGAAAACTGGAAAACAAAAACGGCGATCGGTCAGGTCGATCGCCGTTATGCGCGTGTCCGGGGCTTATTCCCCGATGACCGCGTTGGTGAAGACTTCCTGCACGTCGTCCAGGTTTTCCAGGACGTCAAGCAGCTTCTGCATCTTGACCGCATCTTCGCCGGTGAACTCGACTTCGTTCTGCGGCTTCATGATGACTTCGGCCAGTTCGGCCTTGAAGCCAGCGGCTTCCAGTGCGGTCTTGACCTTGGTGAAATCGTGCGGCGGGCAGATGACTTCGAGCGCGCCGTCTTCATGCGTGACGACGTCGTCGGCGCCGGCTTCGAGCGCGGCGTCCATCAGCTTGTCTTCGGGTGTGCCCGGGGCAAAGATGAACTGCCCGACGTGATCGAACAGGAAAGCCACCGAGCCCGCGACGCCCATGTTGCCGCCGTACTTGTCAAAGCCGTGGCGGACTTCGGCCACGGTGCGCGTACGGTTGTCGGTCAGGCAGTCGACGATGATGGCGGCGCCATTGATGCCGTAGCCTTCGTAGCGGATTTCTTCGTAGTTCGCGCCTTCCAGGCCACCCACGCCGCGCTGGATGGCGCGCTGGATGTTGTCCTTGGGCATGTTGGCATCGGTGGCCTTGTCCATGGCCAGGCGCAGGCGCGGGTTGGAGTCGGCATCGCCGCCGCCCAGACGGGCCGCCACGGTGATTTCCTTGATCAGGCGCGTCCAAATCTTGCCGCGCTTGGCGTCGGCAGCGGCTTTTTTATGCTTGATATTGGCCCATTTGGAATGACCGGCCATGAAACTCTCCGAGCGGAATGCGGTGGAAAACGGTGAAACGCGGCGCCCAGATGGCGGTCTGACGCCACCTGCACGCTCTATAATCGGTCGCAGATTTTAGCATGCTGCACACGCCCGCCGACCCGTCCGTCCGGTCGAGCGATGGGTGCCCGCCCCCAAAGATTGATCCCCGTCCGAATGCCATGACCGATCCCATCCTCGTTGCCAAGAACACGAAAACTGAACTGGTGCTGCTGCCCCAGCTCGCCAACCGTCATGGCCTGATCACCGGCGCCACCGGCACCGGCAAGACCGTCACCCTGCAGTCGATCGCCCAGGGCCTGTCGAAGATCGGCGTGCCGGTCTTCCTGGCCGACGTGAAAGGTGACCTGACAGGCATTTCGCAGCCCGGCCAGTCGAACGACAAGCTCAAGGCCCGCCTGCAGGAGCGCGGCCTGGAAGAACCGCAATGGGCTGGCTGCCCGGTCACGCTGTGGGATGTGTACGGCGAGAAAGGCCACCCCGTGCGCGCCACCGTGTCCGACATGGGTCCGCTGATGCTGTCGCGCATGCTGGAGCTCAACGACATTCAGACCGGCGTGCTGAACCTCGTCTTCAAGATTGCAGACGACTCCGGCCTGGCGCTGCTCGACATGAAAGACCTGCGCGCGATGCTGCAGCACGTCGGCGAGCATTCGTCGGAGTACACCAACAAGTACGGCAACATCTCGTCGGCCAGCATCGGGGCCATCCAGCGCAACCTGATCGCGCTGGAAGAGCAGGGCGCCGACCAGTTCTTCGGCGAGCCGATGCTCGACATCAACGACCTGATGCAGACCGTGCGCGGCCAGGGCGTGATCAACATCCTGGCGGCCGACAAGCTGCTCAACGCGCCCAAGCTGTACGCGACCTTCCTGCTGTGGATGCTTTCGGAGCTGTTCGAACACCTGCCGGAAGTGGGCGATCTGGACAAGCCCAAGCTGGCGTTCTTCTTTGATGAGGCGCACCTGCTGTTCAACGATGCGCCGCCGTCGCTGCTGCAGAAGGTGGAGCAGGTGGTGCGGCTGATTCGCTCGAAGGGCGTGGGCGTGTACTTCGTGACGCAGAACCCGTCGGACGTGCCCGATACCGTGCTCGGCCAGCTTGGTAACCGCGTGCAACACGCGCTGCGCGCCTTCACGCCGCGCGATCAGAAGGCCGTGAAGGCGGCCGCCACCACGATGCGCGCCAACCCCGAATTCAGCATCGAGCAGGCGATTGGCGAACTGGCTGTGGGGGAAGCGCTGATCTCCATGCTGGATGAAGGCGGTCGCCCCGAGATTACGGAGCGGGCGTTTGTTGTGCCGCCGGCGTCGCGCATTGGGCCGATCTCGGATGACGAGCGCCGCGCGCTGATCGCCAACTCGCTGGTGGCGGGGCGGTACGACACGGCCATCGATCGTGAGTCGGCGTATGAAATTCTGACCGGTCGCGTGGCAGGCGGTGGGGCGGCACCCGCGCCGACGTCGGGGTCGATCGGCACCGATTTTGGGGCGTCGTCAGGTTCTGTGCCGGTACCGGTTCCGGCGCCCGCGCCAGCGCAGCAACAGGGCGGCGGCTGGTTGGGCGAGGTGGGCTCGATCCTGACCAAGGGTACGGGCCGCACGGGCCGCGGCGATTCGATTGTGGAAACGTTGGCCAAATCGGCAACACGTACGATCGGCTCGACCATTGGACGCGAGATTGTGCGTGGGGTGCTGGGCAGCATCCTGGGCGGGTCGAAGAAGCGCTGACCGTTTTCTGATGCGCAAACAAAAACAGCCGGCAATGCCGGCTGTTTTTGTTTGCGCAAAACGAAGCGCGATCAGTTCTTCGTGCCGAACAGGCGGTCGCCGGCATCGCCGAGGCCGGGGATGATGTAGGCGTTCTCGTCCAGGTGCGAATCGAGCGAAGCCACAAACAGCTTCACGCCCGGATGCGCCTTCTGGAACACCTCCACGCCTTCCGGCGCGGCCACGAGGGCCAGGAACAGGATGTTCTCGTCCGGCACGCCGCGCTTCTTCATCACGTCGATCGCGTGCACAGCCGAGTAGCCGGTGGCGACCATCGGATCGCACAGGATGAAGGTGCGGTCCTCCAGGTCCGGCAGGCGAACGAGGTATTCCACCGGACGGTGTTGCTCGTCGCGGTACACGCCGATATGGCCGATGCGCGCCGACGGAATCAGCTCGACCAGCCCATCGCTCATGCCCACGCCTGCGCGCAGCACCGGCACCACGGCCAGCTTGCGGCCGGCGATGACGGGGGCTTCCATCGGGCCCATCGGCGTGTCGATGTGGCGGCTGGTCAGCGGCAGGTTGCGGGTGATCTCGTAGCCCATCAGTAGCGTGATCTCGCGCAGCAGTTCGCGGAACGTGCGCGTGGACGTGTCCTTGTCGCGCATGTGCGTCAGCTTGTGCTGGATCAGCGGGTGATTGAGGATGAACAGGTTCGGAAAGCGCGGATCTTGTTTCATGGCGAGATGTGGGCGGTAGTGAGGCGCATTGTACGGCGCGCGCCATATGAAAAATCGAGCGGCTTATCGGCGGTGTGGCTCATCGGGGCACTGGCGATTGTACGGCGGCTGGCTCGCTGGCAAGCGCCATCCACGCCACGTGCAGCGCACCTGCCGCCAGAACGTTTTGTTGAATTCCCATACAATCGACGACGCTCTCCAACAGGCCTTCGTTCCGCTGTGCCCACTGCGTCTTCCGCGTCTTCCACCCCCGCACATACCGACACTGGCGGCTTGCTGCTTGCCTCTGTGGGCGCGGTGCTGTTTTCGGCCAAGGCCATCGTCGCCAAGCTGATGTACCGCTACCAGGTGGATGCGGTCATGGTGATCACGCTGCGCATGCTGCTCGCCGCGCCGTTGTTCATGGCGATGGGGTGGTGGCAATCCCGCCGTGCGCAGCCGCTGGCACCGTCAGACCGTTGGCGCATTGTCGGGCTCGGCATCATCGGCTATTACCTCTCCAGCTTTCTGGATTTTCTGGGCCTGCAATACATCACGGCGGGGCTAGAGCGGCTGATTCTGTTTCTGACGCCATCGTTTGTGCTGCTGATTACCGCAACGGTGTTCAAGCGGCGCATCACCGGCTTGCAGTGGGTGTCTCTCGCGCTGGCGTACGCCGGCATCGTGCTGGTGTTCGCGCACGATCTCAACCTCGGCGGCAACAACGTGTGGCTTGGTGGTGGATTGGTGCTCGCCAGCGCCATCAGCTACGGTATCTATCTGCTGGCCAGCGGCGAGCTGGTCAAGCGTGTCGGTTCAATGCGGCTGGTGGCGTATGCGATGTGCGTGTCGACGGTGGCTTGCATCATCCAGTTTCTGGTGCTGCGGCCGGTGCATGCGCTGGTGTTGCCGTGGCAGGTGTATGGGCTGTCGGCCATCAATTCGGTGTTCTGCACCGTGGCGCCCGTCACGATGACGATGATGGCGGTGGCGCGTGTGGGTGCGCCGGTGGCCTCGCAAGCGGGCATGATCGGGCCGGTATCGACGTTGCTGCTGGGCTGGTGGCTGTTGGGCGAGCCCATCACGATGTGGCAGATCGCCGGTAGTGCGCTGGTGCTGGCCGGCATGGCGTTGCTGTCGCGCCGTGCTGGTGCCAACAAATAAAGGAGGCTGTGGGATGGACTTGGGTTTGAAAGGCAAGCGTGCGCTGGTATGCGGCGCGAGCAAGGGATTGGGCTTCGCCTGTGCCGATGCACTGGCAGCGGAAGGCGTGGATGTCGTGATTGTTGCGCGTGGCGCGGAAGCGTTGCTGGCGGCAGCGGATCGCATTCGCAGCGCGCACGGCGTGCGCGTGGAGGCCGTCGCCACCGACATCACCACACCCGAGGGCCGCGCCGAGGCGTTGCTCGCGTGTGAACGCCTGGGCGGCTCACCCGACATCCTCGTCAACAACGCGGGTGGCCCGCCGCCGGGCAACTTCCGTGACTGGGATCGCGACGCGTGGAATGCCGCGCTCAACGCCAACATGCTCACGCCGATCGACCTCATCAAGGCCACCGTCGACAAGATGATCGCGCGCCGCTGGGGCCGCATCGTCAATATCACCAGCGGCGCGGTGAAGGCGCCGATCGATGTGCTGGGCTTGTCCAACGGTGCGCGGTCGGGCCTGACTGGTTTCGTGGCCGGCCTGGCGCGCGAAGTGGCCAAGCACGGGGTGACCGTCAACAACCTGCTGCCGGGCCAGTTCGAGACCGATCGCCTGAGCAAGACGCTGGAAGCCGGGGCCAAAGCCGCCGGCATCAGCGCGGAAGAGAACTTCGACCGCAAGCGCCAGGGCAACCCGGCCCGGCGCTTTGGCCAACCGGCCGAATTTGGCGCCGTGTGCGCCTTCCTGTGCAGCCAGCACGCTGGCTATCTGAACGCCCAAAACATCCTACTGGATGGCGGCAGCTTTCCTGGCACCTTCTAAGCCAACCACCATGACCACCCTTACGCCCGAAAGCGCAGCCCCCGCATCACGAAAGCGCCGCGTCGCCCTGATCGCCCACGACCACAAGAAAGACGACATGGTCGCCTTCGCGCAGACGCATCAGGCGTTTCTCTCGCAATGCGACCTGCTGGCGACCGGCACCACAGGCGGCCGGCTGGAGAAGGAAGTCGGCCTGACCGTGCAGCGCATGTTGTCCGGCCCGTGGGGCGGCGACCTGCAGATCGGCGCGCAGCTTGCCGAAGGCCGTGTCGATGCGGTGATCTTTTTGCGCGACCCGATGACGCCGCAGCCGCACGAACCCGACATCAACGCGCTGGTGCGCGCGTGCGACGTGCACAACATTCCCTGCGCCACCAATCTGTCGACCGCCGACCTGGTGATGACCGCCCTGCAACTGGTGCAGCCCGAACCAAAGGAGATTCACGCATGACCCAAGCCAAAGCCATCCGCATCTTTGAAACCGGCGGCCCGGAAGTGATGCAGCTTGTCGATGTCGACGTGCCCGCGCCCGGCCCCGGCGAGGCCACCATCAAGCAGCACGCCATCGGCCTGAACTACATCGACGTGTACTTCCGCACGGGGCTGTACCCGCAGCCGCTGCCGGGTGGCATCGGCATGGAAGCGGCGGGTGTGGTGGAGGCTGTGGGCGAGGGCGTCACACACGTCAAGCCGGGCGATCGCGTTGCCTACGCAGGCCGCCCGACGGGTGCTTATGCAGCCGTGCGGACGATGCCGGCCGACATCCTCGTGCGCTTGCCTGACTCCATCGACTTTGAAACCGGCGCGGCGATGATGCTGCAGGGCATGACCGCGCAATACCTGCTCCGCGACAGCTACCGCGTGCAGCCGGGCGATACGGTGCTGTTTCACGCCGCAGCGGGCGGTGTTGGCCTGATCGCGTGCCAGTGGCTCAAGGCACTCGGCGCTACGGTGATCGGCACGGTCGGCAGCGATGCGAAGGCTGAACTCGCCCGCGCGCACGGCTGCGACCACACCATCGTCTACACGCGCGAGAACTTCACTGAGCGCGTGCGCGAGATTACCGGCGGCAAGGGCGTGCCGGTGGTCTACGACGGGATCGGCAAGGACACGTTTGCCGGCTCGCTGGATTGCCTGGCACCGCGCGGCTGGATGGTCAGCTATGGCAACGCATCAGGCCCCGTGCCGCCGTTCGACATCAGCGTGTTGAGCGCGAAAGGCTCGCTCAAGCTCACGCGTCCGACGCTGATGACGTACACCGCGCGCCGCGATCTGCTGGAGCCGATGGCGGCAGACCTGTTCGATGTGGTGGGTAGCGGCAAGGTGAAGATCGAGATCCACCAGCGCTATGCACTGGCCGATGCGGCGCAGGCGCACCGCGATCTCGAGTCGCGCAAGACGACTGGTTCGACGATCCTCTTGCCGTAAGGCAGCGGCTTACCGCCCGCTCGGCGTCACTCGTCGAGCGGCGGCAAAGCGCGCATCTTCGCGCACGCGTGGGGGCAGGGCGCGCAGCAGCATGTGCAGCGCAAACGGGACGAGCACGATGTCGTCCACCCAGCCGATCACCGGAATGACATCCGGAATCAGATCGATCGGCGATACCACATAACCGACCAGTAGCACCGCGGCGGGCGCGAGCCACCATGGCCTGTCCGGATGGCGCAGTGCAAACCACAGCAGGCGCACGTCGTTGCGCACTACGCTCCACAGGCGGAAGAGTCGTCCGAACATCGTGGGCTCCTGGATGAAAAGCCGGCGTCACATGGGATCGTTTGACCGGCGGACCATCGTATCAGCTTGGGGAAGCTGCCCGGTTTTCAAGCCTTGAGCGGCCATCGCGCATGCAAAAAGCCGGCCCTCTTGCGAGGTGCCGGCATTCGGTCGCATATGTCCTCTGTTGAAGAGCTGCTATCGCTTGAACAGACGTGCAAACAGCGACCGTTTCTTTGTCTCACTGTGCTCGCGCTGCGCCTTCAGATACGCCTCGGATTCTCTAGCATCTAGCTCGATGTCCAAGTCAGAGAAGTTGTCGAAAACAAACGCGATCGCATCACGCCATTCTGGGCTAGCTTGCCAATCGTCCAAGTAACGCTTCTTCTGCTCGGGCGTCAGGAGTGCCCAGTAGGGGCGCCATTCCTGATCGAACCACGTTTCCGCAATACCCTGCTGTACGTGGAGTGCCAGTTCACCAGGCTGAAGCTGCGGGAAAGTGATCCAGGGTGGTCGGGGAGGGGAGAGGTCAGTTGGCATCAATATGATCCGCGATCCAGTCAAAGCCGAAATAGCCTGCAGTACCGCCGACGAAGGCACCGATGGCTCCCGTGACAATTGCGCCGGGCCCAGTTTCGAAACCGAGTGCGGCGCCGCCCGCTGCCCCAAGTTTCATGCCTGCCCAAGCCATCGCCCAACCTCCGGTTTGCCGGATTGTTTCTGCGGCGATAGGTTTGGCAGAGTGAAGCACCAAAGCTCTTTGGGTGGCATGGCCCATGTCGTAAGCGGTCATTGCGAAGCCAATGATTTGCACACCTTGTAGGCCACGGGTGATTGCGAGGCTTGTGGAACTCTTGATGGCGTTGGCGGGTACTGAGCCCCGAACCAAGACTTCAGCGTCAGCTTGTACCAAGCGCCGAATTCTCGCAATGTTGGCGGCAGAGTTGCCGTCACGTGTTTTGGCCGCGATTCGGTCCAGATCGGCCAGAATTTCATGGGTGTCGTGGAATGTCGCACCCGCAGCTTTGGCCTTGGCAACGTCAATCCAGAAGCTGCTACCCGAGAATCTTGGCGCGCCAAAGGGTCGAGAGGATGCAGATGAATATGGACTGGGCTTCATTCCGAGGGCGTGTCGCCCCGGAGGCAGATTTGACGTAGGGGCGGTTGGGTGAATCCCAAATGCCTCTGGGTTAGGTACTACTGGAATGGAGCGGTTGAGCCGTGCTGCAAAGGCCTTTGTCATCGCAGGATTGACCATGACTTTGCGGACGACCTTTGCTCGAGCCGGATTGATTTCATCTGCTAATACGAAAAAATAGGCCCGGCCGGGAATGATGCTCGTGGCATGCTGAAACTCGAATCCAGCCTTGTTATGTGGGGGCGCCATCACGGCGGCTCCCTGAGCGTGGCGAATGACCGAGTCGCGCAACTGTAGCGATTGGCCGACCAGGAGTTGGTTAGCTGAGGTCAGTCGATTGTCCTCAGCAATGATTTTCCATTTCTCGGGATCGCCAAACCAAGTGCTCGCGATTTTCCAGAGAGAATCGCTGGGCTTCACAATGTAGTTCATGTTCATGAGCGCAAGATGCCAAGGGGCTCCATGCTAGGGGGCTTCGATAGTGCTCATGATTGAGAAGTGTTGCGGTTTGAGGTGCGATCAGTGGATGTGATAACCCATGAAAAAAGCCGGCCCTCTTGCGAGGTGCCGGCTTTTTGCCAAAGCGCTTGAATCGGACGCAGCTTAGCCCGGGATCTTGCCTTCCACACCTTCCACGTAGAACTTGATGCCGTGCAGGAAGCCATCGTCGGCGACCTTGTCGGCGGGCAGGACTTCCTTGCCGGTGTTGTCCTTGAGTGGGCCCTTCCAGATCGGGGCCGAGCCGTCGATGATGCCCTTCTTCTTGGTCTCGACCAGTGCCTTGACGTCTTCCGGCACCACGGCGTTGTAGGCGCCCAGGTCGATCATGCCTTCCTTCAGGCCCCACCAGATGGTCTCGGGCTTCCACTTGTTCTCGAGCACGTCGCCGATGACCTTGGTGTAGTACACGCCCCACTTGTTCATCGAGGCGGCCAGGTGGGCCTTCTCGCCGAACTTGGTCATGTCGCTGTCCCAGCCGATGGCGTAGACGCCTTTCTCTTGCGCGGTCTGCACCACGGCGGCGGAGTCGGTGTTCTGCATCAGCACGTCGACGCCCTGGCCGATGAGGGTCGTCGCAGCTTCACGCTCCTTGCCCGGATCGAACCACTTGTTGACCCACACCACGCGGGTGGTGGCCTTCGGGTTGACGCTGCGCGCGCCCAGCGTGAACGAGTCGATGTTGCGGATCACCTCAGGGATGGGCACCGAACCCACCACGCCCAGCTTGCCCGACTTGCTCATCTTGCCGGCCACCACGCCCGCCAGATACGCGCCTTCATACGTGCGCACGTCGTACTGGCCGAGGTTGTCGGCAGTCTTGAAGCCGGTGGCGTGCTCGAACTTCACGTCCGGGAATTCCTTGGCCACCTTGAGCATCGATTCCATGAAACCGAAGCTGGTGCCGAAGATGACCTTGTTGCCTTGCGTGGCGAGATCGCGGAACACGCGCTCGGCGTCGGCTGCGCTTTCGGGCACGTTCTCAACGAAGCTGGTCTTCACCTTGTCGCCGTACTTGGCTTCGACTTCCTTGCGGCCAGCATCGTGGGCGTAGGTCCAGCCCGCATCGCCCACCGGGCCGACGTAGACGAACGCGACCTTCAGCGGCTCGTTGGCCGGGGCCGGTGCGGCGGCAGCGGGGGCCGACGATGCGGCCGGTGCGGCATTGCCGCCGGCGTTGTCATTGGACTTGCCGCAACCCCAGAGGGTGAGGGCAGCGCCGGCGGCCAGCGCGGCCAGCGTGATCCTGCGGGTAACGTTCATCGATTTCTCCTGTTGTGTGGCTCGTTGACTGTGTTGAAGCGGAAAAAGTGGCAATGCTGAAAAGCTTAGGCCGCAGTTTAGGCAGCCCCTGGGCGGAATGGCTTGCCGAGCGACGCAGGCATGTTCAGGCGAATCCAGTCCGGATTGCGCGAGATGATGGCCAGGACGACGATCGTCGCGGCAAACGGCGCCATCGACAGAATCTGCGACGGTACCGATACCCCCATCCCTTGCAGATGGAATTGCAGAATGGTCACGCCGCCAAACAGCAGCGCGCCAAACAGGATGCGCAGCGGGCGCCAGGTGGCAAAGGTGGTCAGCGCCAGGGCGATCCAGCCGCGGCCGGCGACCATGTTCTCGACCCACATCGGCGTGTAGACCAGCGACAGATACGCACCCGCCAGCCCACAGCACGCCCCGCCGAACAGCAATGCGCCAAAGCGAATCGTGCGCACCGGATAACCCAGCGCATGGGCCGATTCCGGCGATTCACCAATCGCGCGCAGCGTCAGGCCCGCGCGCGTCTTGAACAGGAACCACGCAATCGCGCCGCACAGCAGCAGGCTGAAATAGACCATCCAGTGGTGTGCGAACAGGGCGGGCCCGACAAACGGGATCGACTCCAACCCCGGGATGCCATGTGCCTGCGCCGGCAGCGACATGCCGACAAAGCGCTGGCCCATGAAGGCCGATAGCCCGGTACCAAAGATCGACAGGGCGAGACCAGTCGCGACCTGATTGGTCACCAGCACGAGCGCGAGCCATGCAAACAGCGCGGCCATCACCATGCCGGCAATCGCGCCGGCCACAAAACCCAGCAGCGGAATCTGCGTTTGGTAACCGACCATGAAGCCGACCACGGCAGCCACCAGCATCATGCCCTCGGCGCCCAGGTTCAGGACGCCGGAGCGTTCGTTCATCAAGAGGCCCAGTGCAGCCAGCAGCAGTGGGGTGCCGGCGTTGATCGACGCGGCGATCAGGGGAGCAAGACTTTCCATGTTTCTGTTTCTCTCTGCCCGATCAGTGGTGCGCGCGCCAGCGCAGGCGGTATTCGATGAGCGTGTCGCAGGCCAGCAGGAAGAACAGCAGCATCCCCTGGAACACCCCGGTAATGGCCGACGGGAGGCCCAGGCGCGATTGCGCCAGTTCACCGCCGATGTAGAACAGCGACATCACGATCGCGCCCAGCACGGTGCCCACTGGATTCAGGCGCCCGACAAAGGCCACCACGATGGCGGCGAAGCCGTAGCCGGGGGAGATGGACGGCAGCAACTGCCCGATCGGCCCCGTCACCTCGAAGGCGCCGGCAATGCCTGCCAGCCCGCCCGAGATCAGCAACGCGGTCCACAGCGCTTTACGCGACGAGAAGCCCGCGTAACGGGCCGCCTGCGGTGCCAACCCGCCGACTTGCAGCCGATAGCCCGCGAAGCTGCGGAACACGAACAGCGTCATCGCCGCCGTCATCACGAGCATGAACAGGAAGCCAACGTGCAGGCGCGTACCGGCCATCAGCGTAGGCAACACGAACGCGCTGTCGAACACCATCGACTGCGGGAAGTTCATGCCGTTCGGGTCTTTGAGCGGCCCGTTGACCATGTACAGCAGCAGCAATTGCGCGATGTACGTGAGCATCAGCGAGACGAGAATCTCGTTGGCATGAAAGCGATCGCGCAGCAGGGCGGTGATCGCCGCCCACAGTGCACCACCAACCAAGCCTGCGATGACGGCGAGCACCAACGCGAAGCCGCCCGGAATCGCCGGCGTCGGCGTATCGAAAGCGATGATCGTGGCCGCCGCAAAAATGCCGCCGACGATCAGTTGCCCTTCCGCGCCGATGTTCCACACGTTGGCGCGGTAGCACACCGACAGCCCCAGCGCACACAGCACCAGCGGCACGGTCTTGAGCAGCACCTCGCCAATCGCACGCTTGTTGGCGAGCGGTTCGATCAGGAACACCCGCAGGCCAGCCACCGGGTCTTTGCCCAGCAGCGCAAACAGCAGCAGGCCGAACACCATCGTCAGCACCAGCGCGATCAGCGGCGAGGCGTAGGCCATCGTGCGCGACGGAATCGCACGCAACTCCAGCGAGATGGGCAGCGCCAAGCGGCTGCCATGCATGACTTCAGCCATGGGCCACCTCCGCAGATGCGGCTGCCGAAGCCGGGGCCTTGTCCCACATGCCACTCATCCACAGGCCGATCTGTTCGCGGTCGGTGGCGTGCGTGGGGGTGGAGGGGGAGAGGCGCCCGTTGGCGATCACATGCAGGCGATCGCACAGCGCAAAGAGTTCGTCGAGTTCTTCCGACACGATCAGGATGGCGCAGCCCCCGGCCTTGAGCGCGAGGATTTCATTGTGGATCTGCGCCGCTGCGCCCACGTCCACGCCCCAGGTGGGTTGCGCAACGATGAGCACGCGCGGCGCGCATTCGATTTCGCGGCCGACGATGAATTTCTGCAGGTTGCCGCCCGACAGGCTCTTGGCCAGCGCATCCGGTCCGCCCGCCTTCACGCCGAAGCGCTGGATGATCTTGGCGGCCAGCTTGGCGGCGGCGGTCTTGTCGATCAGCCCGCCGCGCACTTGCGGCGCACGCTGGTGCGTCAGCAGCGTATTGGCCGCCAGCGACAGCGACGGCACCGCGCCGCGCCCCAGGCGTTCTTCCGGCACGAACGACAGCCCGCGTTTGCGACGCGCACGCGGGTCCAGCTTGGCGACCGGCTCGTTGCCGATGCTGATGGTCTGTGCCGAGGCACGCGTGTCTTCGCCCGACAGCGCAGCCAGCAGCTCCTGCTGACCATTGCCTGACACGCCCGCAATGCCGACGATTTCGCCGCTGCGCAACTGCAGGGCGATGTCGCGTAGCTCCGTCGCAAAGGCGTGTGCCTTGGGCAGCGACAGCCCGGCCACCTCCATGCGCACCTCACCCGGCGTGGTCTGCGGACGGAGCTCACGCGGGGGCTCGCCGCCAATCATCATCCGCGACAGCGATGCCGCCGTTTCCTGCCGCGGGTCGCATACGCCCGTGACCTTGCCCATGCGCATCACCGTGGCGGTGTGGCACAGGGCCTGGATCTCGTCGAGCTTGTGGCTGATGTAGAGGATGCTGGTGCCTTCGGCGGCGAGTTGGCGCAGCGTCACGAAGAGCTTTTCGACGGCCTGCGGCGTCAGCACCGAGGTCGGCTCGTCGAGAATCAGCAGGCGCGGTTTGGTGAGCAGCGCGCGCACGATTTCCACGCGCTGGCGTTCACCTACGGAAAGCGTATGCACATGGCGATGCGGCTCCAGCGGCAGACCGTACTTGTCGCCGGTGGTGCGCACCTGTTCGGCTACGTCGCGCAAATCGGTGCCCGTCGGCAGACCGAGCAGGATGTTCTCGGCCACGGTCAGCGTGTCGAACAGCGAGAAGTGCTGGAACACCATGGCGATGCCCAGTGCGCGCGCCTGGTGCGGGTTGGCGATCTCGACGCGCTGGCCGTCGAGCTGCATCTCGCCGGCGTCGGGCTGCACCGCGCCGAAGATGATCTTCATCAGCGTCGACTTGCCGGCGCCGTTTTCGCCCAGCACGGCGTGGATCTCGCCCGGCGCGACGGTGAGGCTCACGCCGTCGTTGGCGACCACGCTCGGGTAGCGCTTGGTCATGCCTGTCAGGGACAGGCGCGGAGGATGTTGTGTCACAACAGGTTGGCTCGTGGTTTCCTGCCGCTCGCCGCGAGCCGCATGTGTCATGCGGGCTGCGGAGGCGGTCTCATTATTTGCGTTGACGACGCTTCTCAGATTGCCGGTCGTTCCCCATGCGCGATGCAGATTCGCCGCGACGCATCGCAACAATCATCATGGTCTGGTGATGCTTGCCATCAACGGTAATGTATATCGTTCGACACCATGCCGGAACCCGATTTCGGCCGGTTGGCGCCTGCCCCATACGAGGGGTGGCACAGTGCAAATCCCGTGCCGGGCCAATTGGGCCGATTTGCCGTGCTGAGCTTGTCATGCTGATGTATGCAGGTGGCACGCCCGGCCCTTCGCTGGGGCGCCCAGGCTGCGTTGCACTTGAGCGGTGCGCAGGCGCGGCCTGTCGCTTTGCGCTACAGTCTGAGGTTTGCTCCGGCATGGGTTCACGCCCGCTGTCGCGTCTCGCATCTCGTGTTTCCCCCTCATGACTGCTCCCACTCCCGCACGGTCCCGCATGCCGGGCCCGATTCCCGGCTGGCTTCTGCTGCTCGGTGCGCTCACGGCGATCGGCCCGCTGTCGGTCAACATGTATCTGCCGAGCCTGCCCACCATTGCACGCGATCTGAATACGTCGTCGGCTGCGGCGGGGCTCACGCTCACGGTCTTTCTGATCAGCCTGGCGATCGGCCAGTTGATCTACGGCCCGGCCAGTGACCGCTTTGGCCGTAAGCCGCCGCTCTATATCGGCCTGGGTTTGTATGTGGCGGCGTCCATCGGCTGCGCTTTCGCCAAGGACGCGACGATGCTGACCGTGCTGCGCGGTCTGCAGGGTTTTGGCGCCTGCGCGGGTATGGTGATCGCCCGTGCCGCCGTGCGTGACCGTATGGACCCCGCCGGCGCCGCGCAAGCCTATTCCACGCTGATGCTGGTGATGGGCGTGGCGCCCATCCTGGCGCCGATGATTGGCGGGGCGGTGCTGCAGGTGGCGTCATGGCGGGTCATCTTTGCGCTGCTGACGGCGTTTGGCGTGGTGTCGCTGGTGGCAGTGCACTATCTGATGCGCGAATCGCTGGCCCCGGAGAACGCGCGCCGGCTGGCCGTCGGCCACGTGCTGCAGGACTACTGGGCGCTGCTGCGCGATCGCCATTACGCGGCCTATATGTGGTGCGGCGCGGTGTTCCTGTCGGGCATGTTTGCGTACATCACCGTGTCGTCGTTCGTGCTGATCGACGGCTATGGGCTGTCGCCGGGCCACTACGCCTGGGTGTTCGGCAGCAACGCGGCGGGGATGATCGCGGCCTCGCGTGTGAATGTGCGTCTGGTGCGCAAGTATTCGCCGGCGCGCGTGCTGCGGCGGGCGCTGTGGATTCCCGTTGTGACCAGCGTGCTGGCGACCGCGGCCGCGATGGCGGGTTGGATGCCGCTGCCGCTCGTGCTGGCTGCGTTGTTTTGCTACGTCGCGTCCATCGGCTGCATCTCGCCCAACACGGGCGCGCTGGCGATGGCCGGGCAGGGCGCCCGTGCCGGCACCGGCTCCGCGCTGATGGGAGCCATGCAATTTGGCCTCGGCATGGTCACCGGTACGGTGGTCGCTGCCATCGGCCAGACCGCTGCACCGTTGCTGGGCATGATGGCAGTCTGCTCCATCCTGGCCCTGTGGCTGGGTTTGCGCGCCACGCGCCACGAGGGCCAGCAGGCCGCCCACTGACCGGCTGCACCGGCACAGCGTCTTCGCTGTCGTCAGGGTTTCATATGGCGCGTGCATAACACGCTGCCCCTGGCAGGCGAGCACTTTCCTATCATGAGAACGGCGCCTACCCGCACCACAAGCGGGCGGGATGCCCAATCCGCGAGCTAAGGGTTAGTTCTTATATAGAATTTATCAACGTTTTATTAACGTATCGCTTTCGTTTTCAATCGCGCTTCGTTTTCCGGTTTGCCGGCAACCGAGAGCACACCAGACCCGGGGGTTAAGTTGCAGTGCACGATTCATCGGCTGGGCGAACTGGCGCTGTTGTGCGAAGTGCCGCCGCCAGCGACCTTGAATTGCCAGCAGCGTATCTGGGCCATGGCATCGCGCGCGTCCCACTGGGCGGGCGTGATTGACGTGGTGCCAGGCATGAACAACCTGACGCTCGTGTTCGGCCCGCAGGCGGATGCACGTGTGCTGGAAACGCGCCTGCGCGAAGTCTGGGAAGAAAGCGAAGCCCTGGTGGCTGATGGCAAGCTGGTCGACATTGAAGTCGCCTACGGCGGTGATGAAGGCCCCGACCTGCGCGAAGTCGCCAAGCACACCGGCCTGACTCCGGCCGAAGTGGTGCGCCGTCACACCGCGCCCGAATACATCGTCTATTTCCTGGGCTTCCAGCCGGGCTTTGCCTATATGGGCGGGCTCGACAAGTCGCTCGCCACGCCGCGCCGCGCGGAGCCGCGTATGGCCGTGCCGGCCGGTTCGGTGGGCATCGGCGGCGAGCAGACGGGCATCTATCCGGCCGCCTCGCCCGGCGGCTGGCAACTCCTTGGCCGCACGGACGCGGCGCTCTTCATGCCGCAGCGTAATCCCCCCGCGCTGCTCGCACCCGGAGACCGTATCCGTTTTGTCGCCTCGAAGGTGCGCGCATGAGTGCCAAACCACAACCCATGATCGAGATCGTGCGGGCCGGCGTGCTGGCCTCCGTGCAAGACCTGGGCCGCACGGGCTATCGCCGCTTTGGCGTGTGCACGTCAGGCGCGTTGGACCCGCTGTCGCTGTACGTGGGCAACCGCCTGGTCGGCAACCGCAGTGATGCGGCGGGCATCGAATTCACGCTGGGCAACGCCACGCTGCGCTTCCACGCCAATGGTTTGATCGCGCTGACCGGTGCCGACTGCCGGGCCACGCTCGATGGGACGCCCGTCCATGCCTGGCGCGTCATCTCCGTGCAACGCGGCCAGACGCTGACCTTGCGCGTGGCGCAGGGCGGCGTGCGTGCCTACCTGTGCGTGGCCGGTGGCATCGATGTGCCGGAGATGATGGGCTCGCGCAGCACCGACCTGAAGGCCGGCTTCGGCGGCTTCGAAGGGCGTCCGCTAAAGGACGGTGACAAGCTGGCTGTGCTGCCCGCTGATGCTACCTACGCTCCCGACATCAGCGGCGAGGCCGTTGCCGTGAAGGCCGCACGCTGGACGTTTGACCGCGTGCAGGATGACACGCCCGTCATTCGCGTACTGCCCGGCCCCGAGTACGACGACTTCCTCGCCGAGGCTCAAGCCGCGTTCTGGGAATCCGACTGGACGCTCACTCCCAACAGCAACCGCATGGGCTTCCGCCTGCAAGGGCCGGAGCTCAAGCGCAAGAAGCAGCGCAGCGGCGATCTGCTGTCACACGGCGTGGTGCCGGGCGTGATCCAGGTGCCGCCCTCGGGCCAGCCGATTGTGCTGATGGCCGACGCACAGACCACGGGCGGCTACCCGAAAATCGGCACGGTCATCCTGGCCGACCAGTGGCGCCTGGCGCAGATTCCGCTGGGCGCCCGCGTGCGTTTCCAGCGCGTGACGCTGGAAGAGGCCGAAGCCGCTCGTGCCGACGTGGCACGCTATCTGCAGCAAATCGAAACCGCGCTGGATTGGCAGCGCCAGGGCATTCTCTCCACCGCGCGGCGCACGGCCAAAACGCGACTGAACGCGCAACCGAACGCGCGCTTGAATGCCTGATGCACCGGAAGACACCCATGACTGCAATTGATCTGAACGCCGATCTTGGCGAAGGCTGCGATACCGACGAGGCGCTGCTCGCGCTGGTGAGTTCCGCCAACATCGCGTGCGGTTGGCACGCCGGCGACGTCAACACGATGCGCCAGACGACCTCGTGGGCGCTGCGCCAAGGCGTGTCGATCGGCGCGCATCCGAGCTTTCCCGATCGTGAAAACTTCGGCCGCACCGAGATGCACCTGCCTCCGGAAGAGATTTACGCGGGCGTGCTCTTCCAGATCGGCGGTCTATCGGCTATTGTGCGCGCCCAAGGCGGCAAGCTGGCCCACGTGAAAGCACATGGTGCGCTCTACAACCAGGCCTCGCGTGACCGGCCACTGGCCATGGCCATCGTGCGCGCCATTCGTGATTTCGATCCGTCGCTGGTGGTGTTTGGCCTGGCTGGCGGTGAGCTGGTGAAGGCCGCGCGTGAGTTGGGCCTGCACGCCAAGGAAGAGGTTTTCGCCGATCGCGGTTATAACGCAGACGGCTCGCTCGTGAAGCGCGGCACGCCCGGCGCGCTGATCGACGATGAGAACGCGGCACTGGACCAGACGCTGACGATGGTGCGCGAACAGCGCGTGAAGGCCATTGACGGCACGTGGGTTCCGATCCGCGCGGAAACGGTTTGTCTGCACGGCGACGGCGCACATGCGCTGGCGTTCGCGCGACGCATTCGGGAACGGCTTGGCAGCGAGGGTATTGCTGTCAGCGCCGGCGCCTGAGATACGGGCCCCGCAACTTCCATGCGGGGCCTTTTTATAGCAACTTTGGGGGGAAGCGCCACATGAGTACGGCAGTCAATCTATGGCCACTGATTGGGGTGGTCATCATCATCGTCGGGTTCGTCCTGCGATTCAATCCACTGCTGGTGGTGACCGTGGCCGGGCTGGCCACGGGGCTGTCCGTCGGCATGGACCTTGGCACGCTGTTGGAAACCTTCGGCGAGAAGTTCATCAATAGCCGATCGCTGGCGGTCTACGTGCTGATTCTGCCGATCATCGGTCTGCTGGAAAGCTACGGCCTGAAAGAGCGTGCGCAAGACTGGATCTCCAGCCTGGCAAGCGCCACCTCCGCCCGCATCCTGATGCTGTATTTCGTGGTGCGCCAAGGGCTGGGCGCACTCGGCCTGACCTACATCGGCGGTCATGCGCAAACCGTGCGGCCATTGCTGGCGCCCATGGTGGAAGGTGCCGCAGCCGCCCGCCACGGTGATCTGCCGCAGCACATCCGCGACAAGCTGCGCGCGCACTCCGCCGCCTGCGACAACATCGCCATCTTCTTCGGTGAAGACATCTTCCTCGCCTTCGGTGCGGTGCTGCTGATGGATGCGTTCCTCAAGGAAAACGGCATCACTGGCATTGAGCCTTTGCAGCTGGGCCTGTGGGCAATTCCCACCGCCATTGCCGCGCTCGTCATCCACATGTTCCGCCTGGTGCGGCTCGATGCCAGCATCCAGCGCGATGTCGATGCCTGGAAACAATCCAATCCGTCCAAGACGAATGAGGTGACAGCATGAGCACCCTGCTGACTATTAACGGCGTTTTCTATCTGATCGGCTTTATCGTCATGCTGCTGGTGGGCATGACGCTGCGCGACAAGGGCAACCCCAAGCGCCTGACCACGGCGTTGTTCTGGTTCCTGTTCGGCTCCGTCTTTCTGTTCAGCGATTTGATGGTGTCGACGCTTGGCAAGCCGATGGCGTATCGCATCGTCGGTGTCATCGTTGTGCTGATCGCATTGATCGCTGGGGCTGGCTTGCTGTCGATCGGCACGTACAAGCAGAGCACCCCGGAGCAACGCCATGCCTCTGCCAACAAGCTGCGCAACAAGCTGTTTGTGCCGGCGCTGCTGATCCCGGTCATCACGGTGCTCTGCACGCTGGCGTTCAAAGGCGTCTCCGTGGGCGGTGTCTACATCCTGGATCAGAAGCAGCTGACATTGGCCGCGCTCTGCGTGAGCTGTGTCTGCGCCATCCTGGTTGGCTGGGCGCTGACTGGCGGGTCGCCGCTGCACGCGGTGCGTGAGTCGCGTCGCCTGCTGGATTCCATCGGCTGGGCCGCGGTGCTGCCGCAAATGCTCGCGATGCTGGGTGGCGTGTTTGTGGCGGCCCAGACCGGTAAATCGGTGAAGGACATCGTGAGCCTGTTTGCCGATCCGAATAACCGCTTCCTGCTGGTGGTGATCTACTGCGTGGGCATGGCGCTGTTCACCATGATCATGGGCAATGCGTTTGCGGCATTCCCGGTGCTGACGGCCGGTATTGCGCTGCCGCTGCTGGTGGTTGGTCAGCACGCCAATCCTGCTCCGCTGGTGACCATCGGCATGTTGGCCGGCTACTGCGGGACATTGATGACCCCCATGGGCGCCAACTACAACATCGTGCCGGCCGCGCTGTTGGAGTTGAAGGACAAGTATCTCGTCATCAAGACGCAGATCCCGACCGCGCTGGTGCTGCTGTGCGCGAACATTCTGCTCATGTATTTCCTGGTTTTCCGCTAGAGAGACGCCATGCCATTCACCGTCGAACTCACCGTCAAGCAGGCTTCAGATCTGGCAGCACTGCCGCTGCGCTCGCTGTATCACGAGTATCCGAACCACATCATGCATCTGCTGAATGGGGCAGAGGATGTGCGCTCGCCGCGCGACATGCACCCGGTGTTCTACGGCTGCTACGACTGGCATTCGGCGGTGCATGGCTATTGGCTGCTGGCGCGCTGTGCGCGGCTGTATCCGTCTCTGCCGCAGCAGGATGCCATTACGAAGCTGTTTGACGAGCACTTCACTGTCGAGAACATGCAGAAGGAGTGCGCGTATTTCCAGGCGCCGGGGCGCACATCGTTTGAGCGCCCATACGGCTTCGCCTGGGTTATGGCGTTGGCAGAGGAATTGGCCGTTTGGCAGCATCCCAAAGCCAAAACGTGGCTGGCCGCCATGGAGCCGCTGACGGCAGAAATCCGCAGCCGCATCCTCAGCTACTTCACCAAGCTGAGCTATCCGATCCGGGTCGGCACGCATTACAACAGCGCCTTCGCGTTGAAGCTGATCCTGGATTTCGCGCGCCATCGCCGCGATGCGGAGTTGGAGGAGTTGGTGGTGTCCGCCTCGCGCCGCTATTACGGGGAAGACACCAACTATCCGGCGCACTACGAGCCGGGCGGCGACGAGTTCCTGTCCGCCGCGTTGACCGAAGCCTTGCTGATGTCGGACGTGCTGCCGGCCGGCGAGTTTGCTGGCTGGTTTGCCCAATACCTGCCAGTGCCGGGCCATATCGATCGCCTCATGACGCCGGCGCATGTCAGCGACCATAGCGACCCCAAGATTGCCCACCTGAACGGTTTGAACCTGAGCCGAGCCTGGTGCATGAAGCGGATTGCTCGGCGCCTTCCGGAAAGCGCGCCCGCCAAGGCTGTGCTGGATAAGGCCGCAAAGCTCCATATTGAGGCTGGGCTGCCGCATGTGGTCAGTGGCGAATATGCTGGTGAGCATTGGCTGGCAACGTTCGCCATGCTGGCGCTGGAGCCGGTTCATTGACTTGGCACGCTCATTGACCGTTTCCAGCGGGTCAGGTACACGCGAAATGTGCCGCTAGCGGACCGGCGGCCAACTTCATCATCGTGCCTGGCGTTGCTGGATTGGCCCGATAAGCGCACCGAGATCAAAGCGCAACCCCCAACCCGCACTGCTGTTGCATGCAGCCAATATCGTGCGGGTGGACTTCCTGATGCTGCAGTAATCGTGTCTAATGCGACGCGTGCGGCGCGCGCCACGCTGGTCAATCTGATGCCGGCGGGTGCCACCCACGTGATCGCCACCCGGGCCCAAATGGGGTGTGCGGTCGTTGTCCTCGCATCGCGCTCTTCTCCGGGGGGATTCAATGAGCAGCCAGATGACGGGCGGCCGTTCCATGTCGGGACGCCGCTTTTTTTGTGTTCTCGCAACCAGCGCATTGACGCTGTTCTCTGCCGCGCAAGCCGGCGCTGAAACGTTCCGCGTGGCCACGCCGTACCCGGCCGTCAATTTCCATACGCAAAACCTGCAAGCTTTCGCTGGCGCGGTGAATAGCGCCACCAATGGTGGGCTCAAGCTTGAGGTGTATCCGAATGGCTCGCTGCTCAAGGCCGCGACCATCTTCGACGGCGTGAAGGACGGCAAGGCCGAAGCGGGCGAAGTGATGCTTTCCACGCTGGCTCAGCGCGACGCGCTATTCGGTGTGGATTCGATCCCGTTCGTGGTGTCCAGCTACAACGACGCCCGCCTGCTGTGGGACGCCTCGCGCAACAAGGTTGAGGCGCTGATGAAGGCCAACGGCCTGCGCCTGCTGTACGCCGTGCCCTGGCCGCCGCAGAACCTGTATTCCGAAACGCCGATTGCACGTTTGTCCGACCTGAAGGGACATCGTTTGCGCACCTACAACGCTGCGCAAAAGCGCATCGCCGAACTGTACGGCGCGCAGCCGGTGCAGGTGGAAGCACCTGACCTGAGCGCGGCCATCAGCGCGGGCCGCATCGACACGATGCTGACTTCGCCGTCCACCGGTCTGGAAACCAAGGCCGGCCAGCGCATGACCTACTACTACAAGGTCAATGCGTGGATTCCGAAGAACGCTGTGTTCGTCAACGAGGCGCGCTTCGCCAAGCTGCCGCCGGCCGTGCAGCAGACGGTGCTCAAGCTCGCCAAGGATTACGAGGCGCGCGGTTGGGAGACCAGCCGCCAGACGTACGAGCACGACGAAGCCGAGCTCGCCAAGACCGGCGTACGCGTGATCAATCCCGACGTGAACCTGCAGGGCGACATGCGCCGCCTGGGCGAACGCCTGACGCGCGAATGGCTGCACACCGCGGGCACGGAAGAAGTTGACATCCTGTTGAGCTTCGAGAACAAGCGCAGCAAGGCCAAGTAAGGCCCCTCGCCGCGCCTGGGCATGATCTGCAGCGGGCATCTATCATCGTTGTTGATGCATGCAGCTGCGGGAGAACGTCATGCCTACCGTCCTCGTCACGGGGTTCGATCCATTCGAGAACGAACCCGTCAATCCGTCGTGGGAAGCAGTGCGCACCCTCGACGGTCAGGGGATCGCGGGTGCCGACATCATGGCGCGCCAGTTGCCGACCGTCTTTGGTGAATCCAACAAGGTGCTCGGCAAGCTGCTGCAGACGCTGCACCCCGACGTGGTGATCGCCGTGGGCCAAGCCGGTGGCCGCGCCGAGATGTCGATCGAGCGCATCGCCATCAACGTGGACGATGCGCGCATTGCTGACAACGCCGGCAAGCAGCCGATCGACGTCGCCATTGAGCATGATGGGCCGGCGGCGTATTTCTCTACGCTGCCGATCAAGGCCATCGTGCGCGACTTGCGCGCTGCCGGCATTCCGGCGGCGGTGTCGCAGACGGCGGGCACGTTCGTCTGCAACCACGTCTTCTATGGGCTGATGCATGCGATCGCCCGAAAAAAGCTGCCAACGCGCGGCGGGTTTCTCCACATTCCCTATCTGCCCTCGCAGGCGGCCAACCATGCTGGCCAGCCCAGCATGGCGCACGATACCTTGGTCGCTGGGCTGCGCATCGTCATTGAAACCACGCTGCGAAACGCACAAGACATACGCGAAACGGGCGGCCAGTTGCATTAGCAACCGCCGCCCGTTTCGGGTGCCGAGGTGCCGCCGGATCAGTCAGTCAGGCGAGTGTGGCGTTGCAGTTCGATGCGCACCGACGTGCCAGGGGCCACAAACGCCGGGGTCGGGGTGCCATAGGTTGACGAAGACGTGCTGTCGTCAACGATCGGCGCTGGGGTGACAGGTCTCGCGGCGACAACTGGGCGCGTGGCGTGCGGCACGTGTCGATCGATCGCCCTGGCAACCGTAGGCTTGGCAGGGGGCACCGCGGCCTTTTCCGTCTGAACGGTTGCGGTCACAGTCTTGGAGACCCTGGCAGCGACGGGCAGTGTCGGTGTGGGTGCGGCGCTGACCATCGGGCTCGGCGCAGCTTGCTTGCTGACAACGGGGGCGGGCATCGGTTTGTGCGGCTGGGCGGGCGCGGTAGCCAGATGTTGCTCGGCGGTCGGCGCCAACTGGTGCCGCTTTCCGGTATACGAGCCTAGCCACGCTGCTAACACCGTGCAGGCAACGCCAATGGCGATGACAGTCAGGCGCGGGCGCCAGATAGACGCATTGGATTGCGTGCCGACGCGCAACGCGGCGAGCACTTCTTCCGTCAGGGCGGCGGCTCGACGCGATTCAATGGTTTCTATGATGTCGCGTGACGTGCCGAACGGCGGTGGCACGCGCAGCCGCGCCAGCCCCGGCATGCCGAGGTGGCCGTCGATGGTGATGTTCAGACTCTCCACTGCACCCCCCCGTTGATGGATTTTTCAGGGCAGGCACAGACCCCCGCCCCAGCAGAACCTGGGGATGTTAGGGCGAGGGGGAGAGGGCGGTCGATCAGATCAGTCTGATATCGCACCGCGCTTGGGTTACGGCGTTGGCGACCAGTGTGGGTCGTTGAGCTGCTTTTCCAGCAGGCGGATCTGCTGCTGCAGCGAGTCGATCTGGGCCTTGTAGGCGCGGCGCTCGACGTCCAGCGCCTGGGTCTGCTGGCGCATGCTTTGCTGTTCTTCCAGCATCTTCTGGCGCTGCGCTTGCATGATGCGCACTTCCTGACCGAGCGACGTGGCACGCTGTTCGGCAGCCTGCGCTTCACGCTCAAGCTGGGCTTTCTGTCCGGCCGTCACGGCGCGGCGCAGATCGTCTTCGGCCCACGTACGGGTCTGGCGCGCCAGCGTTTCATACGCGCCTTCGGCCGGTGCCACGGATGCGAACTTGTACACGCGCCACAATTCCTTGCGATACGACAGCGCCACGTAAGCGGTTGTGTCTTCGTTCACGAGCAGCAGGCTGGTGCCGTAATCGCCGTTGTACGTCGTGCGCAATTCCGTGAGGCGCTTTTGTGCCAGCAATTGCTGTAGCTCGGCCACGGTACCGCCCGACGCAGCTGTGGGGGCTGCAGGCGCTTGCGGCGCGGAGGTTTGAGCATGAGCCAACCCGGCGCCCGCAACAGAAGCCGCGGCGACGAGCGTGAGAACGGTTCGGCGGAAGACGAAGGACATTGCAGAAGTCAGAAATCGGAGCCGACGCGACTATATCAGCTTTGCCCTGCAGACTTGCCGCCCGCCGGGCTTGTGATATCCGCGGAGGCCGCGCCTGCGGCCTCACGACGGCCGAAGTAGCGCGCGGGCGATTCGCCAAAGTACTGGCGGAACATGGCGATGAAGTTGCTGGGCGACGCGTAGCCCAGTACATCCGCCACGTTGGCGACAGGCTCACCGGCGGCCAGTCGCTCCAGCGCATGCACCAGCCGCGCCTGGCGTCGCCATTGTGCAAAGCCGATGCCCGTTTCAGCCAGGAACAGCCGGTTAATGGTGCGCGGCGATACGCCGGCCCACTCCGCCCAGGCGTCCAGTGTTCGTGTGTCACCGGGCGCGCGGAAGATGCCTTGCGCGATGCGCACGAGACGTCGATCGGTGGGCAG
Organism: Ralstonia sp. 25C; assembly: GCF_051904805.1. Classification (NCBI taxonomy): domain Bacteria; kingdom Pseudomonadati; phylum Pseudomonadota; class Betaproteobacteria; order Burkholderiales; family Burkholderiaceae; genus Ralstonia; species Ralstonia sp. 25C. Next base: position 3,281,099 of record NZ_CP196737.1, read on the forward strand.
CGGCAAGTGCAGCGGTTCGTGCGGCGCGTGGCGCAGTTCGTCGAGCAGGACGGCCGCCATGCGCGCGCGTTCCGGACTCAGGTGATCGCGTTTGGGCCACATCACCGCGCGTTCCACGAGCGCGCGCATGACATCGCTGATGCCGACTACGCATGGGCGGTCGGGCAGCGCCATGCACTGCTCGGGCGCGACCAGCACGAACCAGCCGCTCATCACACCGCTGATTGCGGCGCGATGCACTTCGCCCGGTGGGATCCAGCCCGCCCGATGCGGCGGCATCAACCACGAACCGCGATGCGTGCGCACGTGCATCAGCCCGCTTTCCACGCAGAACAGTTGTCCGCGCACGTGGCGATGCCAGCCGACCTCGCGGGTGCCCAGTTGCAGCTCGGCGTTGCTGGTGGCGCTGCCCCGCACGGCGATGACTTCCGGGCCGTCAGCGCGGTCGCTGTAGTCCTGCATGACGGCCTGTTGCTCCTCGGCGCGGATCGCGTGGGCATGCATGGTGACGGGTTTTCAATAGTTTCTGTCGAAATGACGTTATCACGTCTCGTCGTGCGCGCGCGATAGTGACCCCACGGCGCACAGGGCGCCGGTTGCCACTTCGTCATCCAAGGAGGAACGCCATGGCAGAAAGGTTGGATGGATTTCGCATCTACGATATTTCGGCGTGGCCGATCGTGATGCTGCGCAGCGGTGCGCGCGTGCCGGGGTATGCGCTGCAGTGGACGCAGGAGATGGATGCGCTGCTCGCACGCAAGCAGCCGTTCGCGATGTTGCAGGGCGTGCAAGTCGAAGACGAGGTGCCCGAAGACCGTCGTCTGCGCGCGATCTGGCTCAAGGAGAACAAGGCGGCGCTGGCTGAACATTGCCGGGCGTTAGTGCACGTCGAGCCGAATGCGGTGCGCCGCATGGCGATCCAAGCGGAGGTGGCTATTGCTGTGCGGGCGTTCAAGCTGCCGATGGAGATCGTGGCCAGCTTTGAGGAGGCACTCGCCGCCGCTCGGCGCGCGCTCAATCATGTTGTTGCGCAGGAGCACGCCGATGCGTGAACCGCTACATGTCACCATCATTGGCGCGGGTCTGGGTGGTCTATGCCTGGGGCAAGGGCTGCGGCGACACGGCATCGCTTTCGATGTGTTCGAGCGCGACCAAGCCATGAGCAGCCGACCGCAGGGCTATCGCCTCCGTATCGACGCCGATGGCCAAGACGCGCTCCAAGCCTGTCTACCGCCCGCACGCTACGCGTTGTTTAGCAAGTCCTGCGCGGTGCCGGCGCGCCGTGTGAACGTGTTCGATCCATACCTCCGCCCGACCGACGGCCGCTGGGTGGATGCATGGCGCGATGACGCTAACGACCATGTCGACAAGGCTCCCGACCTCAACGCACACCGGCTGACATTGCGCGAAGTCCTGCTCGATGGCATCAGCGCGTCTGTGCACTTCGGCCGCGGACATATCCGCCATCAAACGCGCGCGGACGGCCGTATCGAGGTGATGTTGGACGATGGCTCGTCATGCGTGACCGACGTGCTGGTCGGCGCGGATGGCGTGCATTCGAGCGTGCGCGCACAGCGATTGCCGCACGCTGCGCCCGTATTGACCGATGCCTCGGTCATCTACGGCAAAACGTATCTGACGCCGGCAGCGCTTGCACGCCTTGACGATCGATTGCCGGGCAACACCACCGTCGTCTTCGGCGATGGCGTGGCCGTCATCATCGATGCCATGCGTTTTGCGGTGTCTCCTGCGAGTCTGCGTGCGGGATTGAGCGACGTGGCGCCGTATCTGTACTGGGCCGTGATCGGCCAAAACCCGCGACTTGGCACAGCGGGTGCGGTCGATGCGCGACTCGCGTCGCTGAGTGCAGGCTGGGCGCACGGATTGCGCGCGCTGTTTGTCCACGGCGACGCGGCTTCGACCGTCATGCTGCCGGTGCGCACGGCGCTGCCCGTTGCGCCTTGGTCAAGCAGCCGGGTGACGTTTCTCGGCGATGCCATTCACGCGATGAGCCCGGCGGGTGGCCTCGGCGCGAATACGGCGCTGGTTGATGCGGCCAACTTGGCGGCGTCGCTCGGTGAGGTGCAGCAGAGGCGGATGGGGTTGGACGAGGCGATTGCCCGGTATGAGGCGGTGCTACGGGAGACGGCCGCGCACGCCATCGATGCATCCCGCAAGGGGACGGATGTGTTGCTTGGGGCGTTGGTTTGATGCGAGGGGAGGGCGGGAAAAGACTGGCGGAAGCGGTGAGATTCGAACTCACGGATGGGTCACCCCATCGGCAGTTTTCAAGACTGCTGCCTTAAACCACTCGGCCACGCTTCCGTGTACTGCAGGACTGCTGAGCTGCTCGTTGCGAGCAAGACCGCCATTGTAACGGCACCCGGTGCAACTTGGCACCGGGTAACGTCAGTTTTCGTCGTCGGCCAAGAACAATGTCTGCAAATCGTTCAGGAATCGCTGCCCCAGCTCGGTGGGGCGGATCGCGATGTGGTCACGTGTGAGCAAGCGGCGTTGCTCGGCGGCATCGAGTTCGCGCTCGATCGTGCGCAGCGGCAGGCCGGTGCGTTCCTGGAACAGCGTGACCGGGAAACCTTCCGTCAGTCGCAGCGCGTTGAGCATGAACTCGAACGGCAGATCGGCGGCATCGACCTCGCGCTGTTCCTGTACGACCGCTGCGCCGCCCGCGCTTTCGGCGTGGCGCAGATACGTGTCCGGATGCTTGTGCCGCAGCTCGCGGATGACCCGGTGCGGAAAGCTCAGCTTGCCGTGTGCGCCGGGCCCGATGCCAAGGTAATCGCCGAATTGCCAGTAGTTCAGGTTGTGCTTGCACCGCTTGCCCGCCTTGGCATACGCCGAGACTTCGTAGTGCTCGTAGCCGGCTGCGGCCAGTCGCGCGTGGATCCAGTCCTGCATCGCAAACGCCGTGTCGTCATCCGGCAGCGCGGGCGGGTACTTGGCGAAGTACGTATTCGGCTCGAGCGTCAGGTGGTACAGCGACACGTGGTTGGTATCGAACGACAGCGCCGCCTCGACATCCGCCTCGCACTCGGCAAGCGTCTGGCCGGGCAGGGCGAACATCAGGTCGAGGTTGATGTTGTCGAAATGCGCGCGGGCGATGTCGATGGCGGCGCGCGCTTCGGTGGCGCTGTGGATGCGGCCCAGCGCTTGCAGGTGCACATCGTTAAAGCTTTGAATGCCGATCGACAGGCGGTTCACCCCGCTGGCGCGATAGCTGCGGAAACGCTCGGCTTCGAACGTGCCCGGGTTCGCTTCCATCGTGATTTCGGCATCGGCATCGACAGGCAGCAGCATGCGGATATCCGACAGCAGCCGGTCCAGCCCCTGCGCGGACAATAGGCTCGGCGTACCGCCACCGATAAAGATCGTATGCACATGGCGGCCCCACACCATCGGCAGTGCGGCTTCGAGGTCCTGCCGGATCGCTGCGAGAAAGTGCGCTTCGGGAATGCCCTGTTCCGGCTCCGCATGCGAGTTGAAATCGCAATACGGGCACTTGCGCACGCACCACGGCACATGCACGTACAGTGACAACGGCGGCGAGGCCGGCAGGCTGATCTTGCCCGGCTGCAGGAAGACGGAGGTGACTTTGTCGCCAGTCTCTGCTGCGGTTGCGGAAGGCGTCTTGCTGGCGCCGGCAGGGTGAATCGGGATCATCGAAACTCAGGCGTTTTCAAACAGGCGCAGCCGCTCGACCAATTGTGCGAGCGCTTGTGCGCGATGGCTCACGCTGTTCTTTTCGGCTTTGGACAGCTCAGCGGCGGTCTTGCCGAGGTTGGGGATCAGGAAGTAGGGGTCGTAGCCGAAACCGCCGTCGCCGCGCGGTGTGTCGATCACCTGGCCGAACCAGTTGCCCTCGGCGATGATCGGTTGCGGATCGTCGGCGTGGCGGACGTACACCAGCACGCAAACATAGTGCGCGCCCCGGTCGGCCTTGCCGGCTAACTCCCGCACGAGACGGGCGTTGTTGGCGGCGTCAGACTTTTCTTCGCCGATCAGCTGCGCGTAACGCGCGGAATAGACGCCCGGGGCGCCATCCAGCGCGTGCACGCAGATACCCGAGTCATCCGCCAACGCAGGCAATCCGGAAGCACGGCTGGCATGGCGCGCCTTGGTGAGCGCATTTTCGACGAAGGTCGCGTAGGGCTCCTCCGCCTCGGGAATGCCCAGCGCGCCTTGCGGCGTGACGTCGAACCCCAGGGTGCCAAGCAGCGCGTTGAACTCCGTCAGCTTGCCGGCGTTGTTGGAGGCCAGGACGATCTTGCGCATTACAGCCCCAGCGCTTGCTTCTGCAGGCCAATCAACTCACGGATGCCCTGGTCGGCCAGGCCAAGCAGCGCGTCCATTTCAGCGCGCGTGAACGGCGTGCCTTCCGCAGTGCCTTGCACTTCCACAAAACCGCCCGCGCCAGTCATGACGACGTTCATGTCGGTATCGCAGGCGGAGTCTTCCGGATAGTCCAGATCGAGCACTGGTACGCCATCGACAACGCCCACCGAGACGGCAGCCACAAAATCGCGAATCGGCTTGGCGTCTACGGCCAGCAGACCTTTCTCGCGCATCACTGTGATGGCGTCGTGCGCGGCAACGAACGCGCCCGTGATGCTGGCCGTGCGCGTGCCGCCGTCGGCCTGGAGCACGTCGCAATCCAGGTGGATGGTGTATTCCCCCAGCGCCGCCAGATCGAACACTGAGCGCATTGCGCGGCCGATCAGGCGCTGGATCTCCTGCGTGCGGCCAGTCTGCTTACCGCGTGCGGCTTCGCGGTCGGAGCGCGTGTGCGTGGAGCGCGGCAGCATGCCGTATTCGGCCGTCACCCAGCCTTCGCCGCTGCCCTTCTTGTGCGGCGGCACCTTGGGCAGCACGCTGGCCGTGCAGAGCACTTGCGTATCGCCAAAGCACACCAGCACCGAGCCTTCGGCGTGGCGCGTGAAGTGGCGGGTGAGGGTGACAGGACGGAGTTGGTCGGGCTGACGGCCGCTAGGACGCATGTGGGGCTCGCTTGAGAAAACGGATAACCCGACATGATACCGGCCCGCGCTGCCAGCGTGATGCGGGCAGGGCGGGCCGGTGGTGAGGGACAGCGCGGTGTGGCTCGGTGGCGCTCAGCGCGTCAGATTGCTGGTCTTGTCGATGGCGGCGCGGATTTCGGCGATGGAACGCTCGATTTCCTCTTCCGACATCAGCCCCGATTCGCTTTGCGGGGCGTCCAGGATGGATGTGGTGAAGGCGTTCAGCGGCAGGGTGTCGGTCTGCACCGAATCCTGCGTGGTGGTGACGGCGTCCAGCTCCCACATCATCGCGATGGCAGTGGTGTTGTCGGCGGTGTCACCGGCGTTGCGTAGCGCACGGGCAATCAGTTCCGGAATCGCCTGCGTGACCGAGAAGCTGGTGCAGGTGTTGACCAGTTCGTCTTCCTGCACGCTGCCCCACAGGCCATCGGAGCACAGCATGGCGACGTCGCCCGGCTCCAGGTCGACCGGCCCGCCGATGTCGATCAGCGGGAGGTTGGGCGAACCCAGGCAGTTGTAGATCTTGTTGCGCTCGGCGTGGTTGGCCACCTGCATCGGCAGCACGCGGTTCTGTTGCAGCAGGTTTTCGATCTTGGAGTGATCGCGCGTGCGCGTCACCAGTTCGCCCTTGCGCATCAGGTACATGCGCGAATCGCCCGCGTGGGCCCAGTGCAGCGAGCCCCGCTGGGCCAGCGCACAGACGATGGTAGTGCGCGGCGCATCCGGCAGGCCGTTGGTTTCTGCATAGCGGTGGATGTCGCGGTGCGCGAGCATGATGCTCTCGTGCAGGAAATCACGCGGATTGCGAATCGATGGACGCGCGTGGCGCTGGAACTGGCGCGCCATGGTCTGCAGCGCCTGCTGCGCCGCGACTTCACCCAGCGAGTGGCCCCCCAGGCCGTCGCACAGCACCATCAACATGGCGTCGCGCGTGAAGCAGTACCCCATGCGGTCCTGGTTGACGCGTCGCGCGCCTTTTTTGCTTTCTTGATAAACCGAGAAGCGCATTGCGAAAGAGAATTCGGGAATGGAAAACGGTGTGGCCGCTGGTCCCGTTACCGCGTGCCCACCGCTTGGGAATCATACTCCCCGGCCCGGATGTCAGTTGTCCCGGCGGCGCAACAGGCGGCTCATGAAACGCGTCGTCAACGCCTCTTTTTCTTCGGGCACTGGGCCGCCTTGCGTAACGGCGGTCAGCGCCTGCATTTCTGTCAGCGCATTGCTTTCTTCGCGCAGCACCTTTTGCAGGCGGAATACGCTCTGTGGGCGCTCTTCCGGCTTCATCTTCAGGCACCAGCCAACCATGTCGATCAGGCTGCCGGTGTAGGCCTTGCGCAGGCGCTCCAGGCTTTCTTCCAGCTTGTCTTCCTTCTCGCGCTGGGTGGCCTCTTGCGGCGGGGTGCCGGCCATGCAGGCATAGATCGTGGCGCCGATGCTGTAGATGTCCGTCCACGGCCCCAATTCGTTGTGCTTGCGATACAACTCCGGCGCGGCAAAGCCCGGCGTGTACATCGGCTGGAAGCGCGAGGCCTCGGCGGTGAGCGTCTGCCGTGCGGCGCCAAAGTCGAGCAGGATCGGCGAATGGTCTTCGCGCAGGTAGATGTTGCCCGGCTTGATGTCGAGGTGCAGCAGCTTGTGGATGTGGACTTCGCGCAGGCCGCTCATCAGGTCATGGAAGACCTGGCGGATAAAGCGCTCGCGCAGCATCTTGAGCTTGCCCTGCTGGCGCGCGTTGAGGATGTGCTCCTGCAGCGTTTTGCCCTGCTCATACGTCATCACCATATAGACGGTGCCGTTTTCCCGGAAGAAATTGAGCACACGCACGATGGCAGGGTGGGAAATCTTGGCCAGCGACCGGCCTTCTTCGAAGAAGTACTTGAGCCCGAGGCGGAATGCGCTCGCGCTTTCTTCAGGGACGACCGGAATCAACTCGCCTGGCGCGCGACGGGCCAGCGAAGACGGCAGATATTCTTTCACGGCCACCGGCGTCCCATGTTCATCGGTGGCGAGATAGACGAAGCTGAACCCCCCGCTGGCCAACTTCTTTACAATACGGTAATTGGACAGCAGGGTGCCGACCGGTAATGGGGCGCTGCGTGGCTGTCCTGAGCCTTTTGACTCTGTCATGGGTTTGTGTGGCGAAATAGCAGTCGGATTCTCCCTGACCAGTCCACACGTTGTAAACCGAAAAAAGGTGGGGGATTCCCCGCCAATTCCGGGCGTTAAAACCGACGCCGGATTCCCTGATTCGACCAAAACACACCACGTCCATGATCCACAGCATGACCGGCTACGGCGTTGCCACACGCCAGGCAGCCTTTACCGACGCCCACGGCGCTCCCAGCGGAAACGTCGCCACCGTGTCGGTCGAATTCCGCACCGTCAATTCGCGTTTCCTGGATTTGCTGTTCCGCGCGCCGGAAGAGTGCCGCGCTTTCGAGCCGGCCCTGCGCGAGATGCTGATGGGCGCACTGTCGCGCGGCAAGCTGGAGTGCCGGATCAACCTGCAACGCCAGGAAGCCGCCAGCGACGTTGCGGCGCTCAATGTCGGCGTGTTGCAACAGTTGGCCAAGCTGGAGCAGGAAGTGACGCGCCATCTGCCGGCTTCGGGTTCCCTGCGCATGGGTGAAATTCTGCGCTGGCCCGGCGTACTGGCGGAGCCTCAGCTCACGCAAGATGCCCTGCGGGACGCTGTGGTCAACGCCGCCAAAGAGGCGCTCAAGCAACTTCTGGAATCGCGCCGCCGCGAAGGCGATGCACTCAAGGCGATGCTGCTTGACCGCGTGGACGCCATGCTCGCCATCGTCGAGCAGCTCACGCCGATGGTGCCGGCGCTGATCCAGCAGCACCAAGACAAGCTGACCGAGCGCCTGCGTGAGGCGTTCGGCTTGGCCGCACCGGAAGGCACGCCGGCACTGACGCGCGACGAACTGTCCGAACGCATCCGCCAGGAAGCCACGGTGTACGGCATCCGCATCGACATCGCCGAAGAACTCTCGCGCCTGCAAGCGCACCTGCGCGAGACGCGCCACATCCTGGAAAAGGGCGGCCAAATCGGCAAGCGCCTGGACTTCATGATGCAGGAGCTCAACCGCGAGGCGAACACGTTGGGCTCCAAGGCCGCCGCCAAGGAGCTGGCCGATGCATCGATGGAGCTCAAGCTGCTGATCGAGCAGATGCGCGAGCAAGTCCAGAATCTCGAATAACTCCCTAGAACGACAACATGCCAACCTCTCAAGCGCACTCTGCGGTCGATACGCCCATCGAGAATCATTTCCCCGGCAGCCTGTTCATGGTCGTGGCACCGTCCGGCGCCGGCAAATCGACGCTGGTGAATGCGCTGCTCGCGCAGGATTCGACGATCCGGCTGTCGGTGTCGGCCACCACGCGCAAGCCGCGCCCCGGCGAGCAGCACGGCCGCGAATACAACTTCATGACTGTCGATGAGTTCAAGGCGTGCCGAGACCGCGGCGAGTTTCTTGAATGGGCCGAAGTGCACGGCAACTACTACGCCACCTCGCGTGTGTGGATCGAAGAGCAGATGCGCGCCGGCACCGACGTGCTGCTGGAAATCGACTGGCAGGGTGCGCAGCAGGTGCACCAGCGCTTTGCCAATGCGGTCGAAATCTTCATCCTGCCGCCGTCGCTCCCGGCCCTCGAAGAGCGCCTGAAGAAGCGCGGGCAGGACGAGCCCAACGTGATCGTGCGTCGCCTGCTGGCGGCCGGCTCCGAAATGGCGCACGCGCCTGAGGCCGACTACGTCATCATCAACGAAGACTTCAATACTGCGCTGGCTGAACTACGCACGGTTGTGCAGGCCACGCGACTGCGCTTCGGTGCCCAGAAAGCGCGTCACGGCGAGCTTTTCGTCGAGTTGGGCATTCACTGAACAGGTGCAGTGCAATCGTGTTTTTCAGCGCGATTGCAAAAGTGTGGTAGCGCCCGCGCCGATGCGCTTTGAGGGCCGAGTGCTGCGCTGCTGCTAAAATATCGATATCAACAAGATTTGCCACCAGGTGGAGTTTTCATGGCGCGTATTACCGTCGAAGATTGCTTGAAACAGATTCCGAATCGCTTCGAATTGGCGCTGGCCGCAACGTACCGCGCGCGTCAGTTGGTTCAGGGCCACACGCCCAAGGTCGATGCCAAAGACAAGCCGACCGTGACCGCATTGCGCGAGATCGCATCAGGCCAGGTCGGTATCGAAATGCTCAAGAAGGTTCCGTCCTGAGCAGAGTGCATTGACTGGCGTGGTACGCTGCCCTGGCGACTGATCGCGGCCATCGCTCGCGATTGCACGAGACCCCGGCATGCCTACCTCGCCCGCTTCTTCTTCGCCCAGGACACAGCACTCCGCCGCACACGACCACAACGTGCCGCCGGTGGAGTCGCCTGCGGGGTCGTCTGATCCTGCACTGGGCGAGAGCGGTGCCTCCACGCCGCAGCCTGTTTCCCCTACCGCTTCCATCGTTTCCATGCCGACATCCGCTTCTGGCCCTGGGTCGCCGCGTACTGGCGCACCGAATTTGCCCGATCCGCGTGGTGCCGATCTGGTCGGGGAGCGGGCTGCGCTGCCGCCCAAGTCGCCCAAGGGAGCAGCCGCTGAGGTTGCAGCCCCGGCAGCCAAACCCGAGGCGGCCGACACGCTGTTTATCGACGCGGTACTGGAGCAGACCTACCGGCATCTGTTTGGGCCGACTTCGCAGCCGGCCACGCCGCCGCGCCAGCAAGTCGTTTCCATTTCGGGGCTGACCGAGAAGCTGTCGTACCTGAAGCCGGCTGATCTGAAGCTGGTGAAAGAGGCGTTCCACTTTTCCGACGAGGCGCACCTCGGCCAGTATCGCCAGAGCGGCGAGCCGTACATCACGCACCCCGTGGCCGTGGCAGAGATCTGCGCGGGCTGGAAGCTGGATGTGCAATCGATCATGGCGGCGCTGCTGCATGACGTGATCGAAGACCAGGGTGTGACCAAGAGCGAGCTGGCCGAGAAATTCGGCCCCAAGGTCGCTGAACTGGTCGACGGCCTGACCAAGCTGGACAAGCTCGAATTCCAGAGCCGCGAGCAGGCGCAGGCGGAGAGCTTCCGCAAGATGCTGCTCGCGATGGCGCGCGATGTGCGCGTGATTCTCGTCAAGCTGGCCGATCGCACGCACAACATGCGCACGCTCGACCATGTGCCGCCTGAAAAGCGCCGCCGCATTGCCGGCGAGACGATGGAGATTTACGCGCCGATCGCGCACCGTCTTGGCCTCAACACGACGTACCGCGAGCTGCAGGAACTGAGCTTCCGCATTGGCTCGCCGTTCCGGTATGCCACGCTTGAGAAAGCTGTGAAAGCCGCGCGCGGCAATCGGCGTGAAGTCGTGAGCCGTATTCTAGAGACGGCGCAACGCGCGCTGACGGACGCCGGCATTCCCGCCGAGATGACGGGGCGAGAAAAGACGCTCTACAGCATCTACCGCAAGATGCACGACAAGCAGTTGTCGTTCTCGCAGGTGCTGGACGTGTATGGCTTTCGCGTGGTGGTCGACACGCAGATGCAGTGCTACATGACGGTCGGCGCGCTGCACAGCTTGTACAAGCCGATGCCCGGCAAGTTCAAGGACTACATCGCCATCCCGAAGATCAACGGTTATCAGTCGCTGCACACGACGCTGGTGGGGCCGTTCGGCACGCCGGTGGAGTTCCAGATCCGCACGCGCGAGATGAACCAGATTGCCGAGGCGGGCGTGGCTGCGCACTGGATGTACAAGCAGCATCAGGACGAGCCGGATCGCGCGCAGCAACAGGCGCATCAGTGGCTGCAGTCGTTGCTCGACATCCAGAGCCAGACGGGCGATTCGCAGGAGTTTCTGGAGCACGTCAAGATCGACTTGTTCCCGGACGCGGTCTACGTGTTCACGCCCAAGGGCGAGATCCGTGCGTTGCCGCGTGGCGCCACGGCGCTGGATTTCGCCTACGCGGTCCACAGCGATCTAGGCAACCAGTGCGTGGCCGTGAAGATCAACAACGAACTGCTGCCGCTGCGCACGGAGTTGAAGAACGGCGACATCGTCGAAGTGGTGACGGCGCCGTACTCCAAGCCGAACCCGGCGTGGCTCACGTTTGTGCGCACGGGCAAGGCGCGCGCGGCGATCCGCCATTTCCTCAAGACGGCCAAGCTCGACGAGGCCATCCAGCTTGGCGAGCGCTTGCTGGAGCAGGCGCTGCGCCAGCTCGGCATCGACATGAAGGCGGTGTCCGCGCAGGTGTGGGAGCGCATTGTGCAGTGGACGGGCAACAAGGCGCGCGAAGATGTCTTCGCAGACTTGGCGCTCGGCCGCCGTGTGGCCGCTGTGGTCGCGCGCCGCATCGAGATCATCCTGCAAGAGGGCGCGCACGAAGGTGATGAAGCCCTCATGGCGGCCATGCATACCTTCACGGGTGAAGAGGCGCCTGCCGTTACGGTGAGCGGCGACGAGGGCATGGCGATGGTGTTTTCGCCGTGTTGCCGCCCGATTCCGGGTGATCCGATCGTCGGCTATATCGGCAAGGGCGAGGGATTGCAGATTCACGTGCAGGAATGCCGTGTCGCCAAGCGCTTGCACGGCAAGGATCCGGAGCACTGGATCGATGTGATGTGGGCCGAGCACACGACACGCGCGTTCGACGTGTCGATCAAGGTGCTGGTGCGCAATACCAAGGGCATTCTCGCGCGCGTGGCGGCGGACCTGACTTCAGCCGATGCCAACGTGGCACACGTGTCGATGGAGCAGGAGGGCGCTCAGGAGGCCACGTACATGACGTTCCTGATCCAAGTGCATGACCGCGCGCACTTAGCTGACGTGATGCGCGCGCTGCGTCGCAACCCGGATGTGATTCGCATCGCTCGGGATCGCGGCGGCGAGTGACGCGCGGCGACCAGCAAAAAAGGCGAGGCCATTGGGCTTCGCCTTTTTTGTTTGCGCCAATGCGCGCAAGGTGGGCGGGACAAAAGAAAAGGGCTTCCATTTCTGGAAGCCCTTTTCTATACGGATCAGGTTGGTGCGGCTGGCAGGATTCGAACCCACGACCCCTTGGTTCGTAGCCAAGTACTCTATCCAACTGAGCTACAGCCGCAACCGAAGCGCGCGATTATACACATGATTTGCGCGCGAATCACGTATATCGCTAGGAAAGATGAGGCTCGTAGTTCTCGCTCGCTTCTTGCCTCGCTTTGCTGACGCTTCGCGCTTGTGCCTTGCGTTTGGCGGTGCTGAGAAGTGATGGGCGAGCAGACAAACAAAAAGGGCTTCCATTTCTGGAAGCCCTTTTTGTACTGATTAGGTTGGTGCGGCTGGCAGGATTCGAACCCACGACCCCTTGGTTCGTAGCCAAGTACTCTATCCAACTGAGCTACAGCCGCAACCGAGAAATGAGATTATACAGAGTTTTCCGATTTTGTGAACCCCCTTCTCCACTTTTCTTCGCCGGGGACGTCGATGGGGCCAACTTTCTATAATGGAGCCCCGATCCACCGTGTCTGTCCGTTGGTTGCATCATGAACAAAGCTTTCGTCCGGGAAGATGCCGGCGATGACGAAGACGATCTGCCCGAGGGCGCAGCGCCCTTGCCGCCAGGCTCGAAGAACTACATCACGCCCGCGGGCTATGAACGCCTGCGCACCGAGCTGATGCACCTGATCGACACCGAGCGCCCCGAGGTGGTGAGCATCGTGTCGTGGGCCGCATCGAATGGTGACCGCTCCGAGAACGGTGACTATCTCTACGGCAAGAAGCGCTTGCGCGAGATCGACCGTCGCATCCGCTTTCTCACGCGCCGTATCGAAAAAGCAGAAGTGGTCGATGCCAGCCTGCAGGGCGATAACGATCAGATCTTCTTCGGCGCGACCGTCACCTATGCCAATCAAGATGGCGATGAAACCACCATCACCATCGTCGGCATGGACGAGGTCGATCTGGATATCGGGCACGTGAGCTGGATCTCGCCGATTGCGCGTGCGCTCATCAAGGCGCGCGAGGGCGATACGGTGCCGCTGCGCACGCCCACGGGCGTCGAGCAGATCGACATCCTGCAAGTCAAATATCCGCCGCGAAATGCTTGAGCGAGGTGCTCACGCGGGGTGCCCGAGACAATAGGCGCCGAAGGCAATTACGGAGCACGCAGACAAGCGTCGCGCCGTGAGCGACTCCTTCAGAAACAGCCGGCCGAGGAGCGCCGCAAAGACGACCGATGTTTCGCGCAGGGCTGACACCGGCCCCATCGGCGCGAGCGTCACCGCCCAGATGACGATGCCGTATGCGACGAGCGAGACCACGCCGCCGCCGAACGTCTTGAGCGTATTGGCATCGCGCACGTCGATATTCAGCGGGCCCTTCCACACGCGATAGAGCAGCACCATGGGTAGCCCGTCGAGCATGAACAGCCACGCGGAATACGCGTTGGCGTTGCCGGCCGCCCGCGCGCCGATGCCATCGCACACCGTGTAGCACGCGATGAACACGCCGGTGGTGAGCGCCGCCAGCGTGGACCCGAGGTCGGCCTTCCGGCCGCGCGCCAAGCTGAGAATGCCGCCGCTCACCAGCACGACGCCCGCGAGGGCAACGGCGCCCGGCATTTCCCCGGCGAACATGGCTGCGCCGATCGTCACGAGCAAGGGCGATGATCCGCGTGCGATCGGGTACACCTGCCCGAACTCGCCAAACCGATACGCCCGCGCGAGGAACACGTTGTAGCCCACGTGCAGCACCGCGGACAGCGCCACATACGGCCATGCGGCCGGCGCGGGAAGCGGCAACGCGGTCGCCATCGGTATTGCGGCGACGCCCGAAGCCAGCGTCATCAACGTAATGGCGCGCAGGCGATCCGAGCCGCTTTTCAGCAGTGCATTCCAGGAAGCGTGGAGCAGAGCGGCGCAGAGCACCAGAGCGATGACGGCGGGAGTCACAGTGGGCGGCGGGCAACGTTCGAGTCGATTTTCCTCACCCGAGGCGGATGGCGGGAGCGGGAAGACGCCAGCGTAGCGCGGCAAGTAGTGGTCAACAATCGATATATACTGACCCGATATGTGCGAAAAACTCACGTGAAATGCGAAAGCTGCCCCCGTTGAACGCGGTGCGTGCCTTTGAATCGGCGGCGCGCCATCTCAGCTTCACGCGCGCGGGCGAAGAGCTGAGCGTGACGCACGGCGCCATCAGCCGGCAGATCCAGATGCTGGAGGCCTGGCTGGGCGTGCCGCTGTTCCGTCGGTTGAATCGGCGTGTGGAATTGACGGATGCGGGGCAGCGCTATTTGTCGGAGATCGGCGTGGCGCTCGACCGCATCAGCGCGGCTAGCCAATCGCTGCGTGATCGCGATGCGGTGCGAATCTTGCGCGTCAACAGCATCCCGACCTTTACGATGCGCTGGCTGATCCCTCGGCTGTCGACGTTTCAGCGGCGCTTTCCGCGCGTGGAGGTTCGCCTGACAACGTCCACCGAGGAAATCGAACGTCTGCCGGATAACTTTGACGTGATCATCCGTGGCGGGCCGGAAATCCACGCGGGTTTTCAATCGGGGCGCTTTCTCGATGAAAGTCGTTTTCCGGTATGCAGCCCGGCGCTGCTGGAGCGCTTGCCGCTCTCCACGCCAGCGGATTTGCGCCATCACACGCTGCTGCATTCAGATACCTTGCCGTCGGTCTGGCCGAGCTGGCTTGTGCTGGCCGGTGTGCCTGACCTGCGCCCAGCACATGCGCTCACCTTCGAGCATTTCTACCTGTCGATCCAGGCGGCTATCGATGGACTCGGTGTGGCAATGGGGCCGTCTGCGCTCATCACCGACGATTTGGAAGAGGGGCGCCTGGTGGCGCCGTTTCCGGACCTGGCCCTGGTCGCGCGCAGCTACTACTGGTACTGCCCAGTGCGGAATCTTGGCGATGAGGTGGTGCAAGCATTTTGCGCGTGGCTAGGGGAGGCGCGCCCCCAAAACATCACGCAAACGTGAACACATTGTCGGCCTCCCGTAACGGAGGTAACGCCGCGTAACACCCTACAGGCAAGCGGTGTGGCCGATGCTACGATCCAATCAATTTCAGTTGCACTGGAAAGTTGAAGGAGGACCCACATGAAAAAGAACGCATGGATTCTCGCCGCGAGTCTTGCCGCTGCGGGTGTGGCGGGCATGATTGCCTTGCCTGCGCAGGCACAGGTGTCGATTGGTGTGCAGATCGGCCCAGCGTACGCGCCACCGCCGCCGCAATATGAGCCGGTTCCGGTGCTGGAGCCGGGCTACGTGTGGGTGCCGGGTTTCTGGCAATGGCGCGATGGTCGTTATGTCTGGCGTCACGGTTATCGTGAGCACGGCCGGGAGGGCTACCACTGGCGCGAGCCGCGTTGGGAGCAAGGCCCGCGTGGCTGGGAGATGCGCGAGGGTGGCTGGGATCGTGGCGACGACCGCCGCTGGCATGGCCGCCGTGATCGCGACGATGATGATCGCGGACGCTACCACTGCCCTCCGGGCCACGCCAAGAAGGGTGAATGCTGATGCTGTAACGATAGGCCGACCATGCGTCGGCCTGTTTTTTGCGGGCGTGCTGGCCATGTCGACACGCTCATCGGAGGCGGCATGACCATGGAATCAAACTGGCGCACCGAGCTGTACAAGGATTTCGACGTCTACGTGTTGGCCATCCCGCGTGCAGAACGTAGGGCGGAGAAGGGCGCATCGGTGCCGACGCAATGGGACTTCGTTGTGCGGATCTGTGAGTCCGGCGCGGACCCGACTGCCGTCGAGACACTCGTTGCGCATTCGCACGATGAGCGCCCGTTGCCGACGCGTGAAGCAGCGGAGGATGCGGCCCTGTCGCGCGGCTACGGTTTGATCGATGAGCTGCTCGGGCGCGAGAGCCTGCAGCGCTCGATCGATCTATAGGTCTGCTGCCTACGCAGCCAGCGCGGTGTCGCGCGCGTGACGCCGCGCGAATTGCCACCACAGCCAGGTCGCGTCTGGCCCTGCTGCATGGAAGGCGTAGCGCGGGTCCCCGCCACTCCAGGCGTGGCCGGTCGCGGTCAGTTGGCATAGGCTGACGACGCAGTCGCCATCGCGCATGTCATTGCGCAGTACGAAGCCTTCGCCGCGTGAGGTTTCGCGCGACACACCCGGTGCATCGCTCAGATGATTCAGTGCACGAAACTGCGCCGCCAACTGCGCCTGATTGGCCGGGTTGACGGCTTCGTCGCGCAGGCCGTGCAGGATCATCGTCGGCATGCCAGGGTAGGTAGGCACGTTCACCAAGGTGGACAGCGCTTCGAGCGGGTCCACGCGTGCGCCGCGGCGCATCAGGTTCAGCGCGGAAGCGGCTGTGCGCGCGACCCCCAAAGCTGGCCCCGAGTGCAACGCCAGCGCGGCGAAGAGGTTCGGATGCCGCAGCGCCATCAAGCCTGCCAAGCCGGCGCCGGCAGACAGCCCTGCCAGATAGACGCGCGACGGGTCAGCGCCGGTCTGCGCTAGCGTTTGCGCGATCAACTGTGCAATGCCGTCGGCCTCGCGAGCGCCAGCGTGTTCCGGGTCGTACCAATGCCAGCAGCATTGGGGATGCGCGCGGCGCGGTTGCTCCGGATACAGCACCAGAAAGCCTTCGCGGTCGGCCAGCGCATTCATGCGCGTGCCGTGGGCTAGTACTTCGGCCGATTGCTTGCAGCCATGCAGCATCACCATCAGCGCCGGTGGCTTGCTGCCGCGCAGCGGGGGCGTGTAAAGCCAATACTCTGGCCGGCGCGCTACAACGGCGGGCGATTCCGGTTCGTAGATGAATTGCTCCCGCGCGAAGGTGCCTTCGGTGGGCGTAGAGTGGATGCGGCGCCCGGCCTCTCGGCGCGTGCTGGGTTTGGCGGGGCGGACGGGCTTGGGCGGCCACGTCTGGCGGCCAAAGCCCGGCGTGGTGAGCGCGTCGACCAGCCGGGAAATGGATTTCATCCAGATGCGGTTCATTGGCAGCGGCAAATAGCCCGGATGAGAGCGATGGTGCTTGCCTCACCGGCGTATCGCAAGTGTTTCAGCATGAGACCATTGTGTCAGCGATCTTGCTGCGCTGCAGCATGCTAGCGGCCACAAAGTTTGCATTTGCCGGCGCATGTCATGGAGGCACCGCACGTGAGGGGCTACACTGCGGCGGAGGGCGCACCCCGGCTGTTCTGCGCCTGCTGATTTCCCGTTCCCCGTTGTGTACTTATGGAGGTCGTTATGGGTTTTTTTGACTTCATCAAAGAGGCTGGCGAAAAGCTGTTCCGCGGCAGCGCTGCCGCCGCCCCGGCCGATGCATCCGCCGATGCCGACGCTGCCAAGGCTGCTGACGATGCAAAGGGCCAAGCGATTCAGGACTACATCGCCCAGCAAGGCCTGAGCGCCACGGCGTTGTCCGTGCAGGTGGAGGGCGATGCTGCCAAGGTGTTTGGCGTGGCGCCGGATCAGGCAACGCGCGAGAAGATCATCCTGTGCTGCGGCAACGTCGAAGGGATCAAATCGGTGGATGACCAGATGTCGGTGAATACCGAGTCGGAAGAATCGGACTGGCACACCGTGGAGCGTGGAGACACGCTGTCGGCCATCGCCAAGGAGGCCTACGGGGATGCGAACAAGTACCCGGTGATTTTTGAGGCGAACAAGCCGATGCTCTCGGACCCGAACAAGATCTATCCGGGGCAGAAGCTGCGGATCCCGAAAATCTGATCGGTTTCGCAAGGCCAAAGCAAAAAGCCCAGTCGATGAAGACTGGGCTTTTTGAATTCTGGTGCCGCTGACCGGAATCGAACTGGTGACCTTCGCATTACGAATGCGCTGCTCTACCGACTGAGCTACAGCGGCGTCGGAAACAGCGATTCTAACAGAACTTTTTGTTGCTCTGCAAGAGCCGCTGAAACACTGACCTTACACGGCGTGGTTACGCCGTTTTTTCGGCTTCCAAGTGGTACTGCGTGACGCGATCCACCTCGTTTTTGGAGCCGAGGACGACGGAGACGCGCTGGTGCAGCTTCTCGGGCTGGATGTCGAGAATGCGCTGATGGCCGTTGGTGGCCGCGCCGCCGGCCTGTTCCACCAGGAAGGCCATCGGGTTGGCTTCGTACATCAGGCGCAGCTTGCCGGCCTTGCCCGGCTCGCGCTTGTCCCACGGGTACATGAAGATGCCGCCGCGCGTGAGGATGCGATGCACGTCGGCCACCATCGAGGCGATCCAGCGCATGTTGAAATCTTTGCCGCGCGGGCCTTCGGTGCCGGCCAGGCATTCGTCGATGTAGCGGCGCACGGGCGGGGCCCAGTGGCGCATGTTCGACATGTTGATGGCGAATTCTTTCGTATCGGCCGGGATCTTCACGTCGCGGCTGGTCAGGATGAAGCTGCCGACTTCGCGGTCCAACGTGAACATGTGCACGCCGTTGCCGACGGTAAGCACCAGCGTGGTCTGCGGGCCGTACACGGCATAGCCGGCAGCGACCTGCTTGGCGCCGGGCTGCATGAAATCGGCTTCGGTCACGGTTTCGCCCGGCTTGGGCATGTGTAGCACCGAGAAGATCGTGCCGATCGACACGTTCACGTCAATGTTGGACGAGCCGTCGAGCGGATCGAACAGCAGCAGGTATTCGCCCTTCGGATAGCGGTGCGGAATCTCGTAGAACGATTCCATTTCTTCCGAGGCCATGGCGGCCAGGTTGCCGCCGTATTCGTTGGCTTCGAGCAGGACTTCGTTGGCGATCACGTCCAGCTTCTGCTGGGTTTCGCCTTGCACGTTGCCGGTGCCGGCTGAGCCGAGCACGCCGGCCAGTGCGCCCTTGTTGACGCTGTGCGAGATCGCCTTGCAGGCGCGCGCCACGACTTCGAGCAGCAGACGCAGCTCGCCAGGGATGGTGTTGTGCTCGCGCTGCTCTTCGATCAGGTAGCGGGTGAGGTTGATGCGCTTCATGGGTTCTCCTGAGACGGGCGCGATTTTACGACACACTGGGTAACAGACTGCATCACGCCAGTGCCTTGCCGACGATCTCGCGCACATCGCGCGAGAGGCTCGGGTGGGCCGCCACGCGCTTGAGCGCGTCCTGCATGGCGTCGCGCAGCGTGGGCACGTACTTGCGCCAGCGGTCCAGCGCGCGCGCCAGGCGTGCGGACACCTGCGGGTTGATGGCGTCGAGCGCCAGCACCTGCTCAGCCCAATACGCGTAGCCAGAGCCATCGGCGGCATGGAACTGCGCAGGGTTGCCCGAGCAGAAGCTGAAGATCAGCGAACGCGCGCGGTTCGGGTTGCGCAACGTGAAGGCCGGATGTGCCATCAGCGCGCGCACGGTTTCCAGCGTCGGTTTGCCAGCGCCGCCGGGTTGTACGGCTTGCAGCGAGAACCACTTGTCGATGACGAGCGCGTCGTCGGCAAAGCGCGTGTAGAAGTCGGCCAATGCGGCTTCACGGCCCGGCGCATAGCTGGCGACCATCGCCGAGAGTGCGCCCATGCGGTCGGTCATGTTGGTAGCGCGCGCGTATTGCTGCTCGGCCAGGGCCAATGCCGGGGTGAGCATTTCCTGGGCTTCAGTTTCCACCAGATAGCCCAGCGCGATGTTCTTGAGCGCACGCTTGCCAGCGGACACGGCATCGGGCGAGTAGGCGCCTTCGGTCAGGTTGTCCTGATAGGCGCGCAGCAGCTCGCTATTGAGCTTTTCGGCCAGCGTGCGGCGCAGCGTGCGGCGCGCGGTGTGAATGGCGGCCGGGTCGGCCACATCCATGCGCTCGGCGAGATAGCTCTCGGCCGGCAGGATCAGCATTTGCTCGCGGAAAGCGGGGTCGAGCGAGCTATCTGCCACCACGGCGCGTAGCGCTTCCACCAGCGCCGGATCCACCACAGGAGCGCGGCCGTGCTGGATGTCCGACACCATGCGCAGCAGCGTATCGGTGGCCAAACGCTGGCCGGCTTCCCAGCGGTTGAACGGGTCGGAATCGTGCGCGAGTTGGAAGGTGAGCTGCTCGGTGGTGTAGCCGTATTCGACGACGACCGGCGCCGAGAAATTGCGCAGCAGTGAGGGCAGCGGCGCTTCGGCCATGTCTTCGAAAATGAAGGTCTGCTTGGCCTCAGTAAAGTCCAGCACACGCGTGGTGACGGGCGAAGGCGATGCGGTTTCACCGCGCAAGCGCAGCGGCAGATCGCGGCCTTGGGCGTCGATCAAGCTCACTGCAAACGGAATGTGGAACGGCTGCTTCTGGATGCCGCTGTTCACTTCGATACCGACCGGCTCGCAGCGCTGGCGCAGCGTGAGCGTGTAGGTGCGCGTGGCCGCGTCGTGATGGCCTTCGACTGCCACGACTGGTGTACCGGCCTGGCTGTACCAGCGGCCGAATTGCGTGAGGTCGCGGCCGTTGGCATCGGCCATGGCGGCGCGGAAATCGTCGCAGGTGACGGCCTGGCCGTCGTGGCGCTGGAAGTACAGGTCCATGCCTTTGCGGAAGCCGTCGCGGCCGAGCAGGGTCTGGTACATGCGCACGACTTCCGCGCCTTTCTCGTACACCGTGACGGTGTAGAAGTTGTTGATCTCTTCGTAGCTATCGGGGCGCACCGGGTGGGCCATCGGGCCGGCATCTTCTGGGAATTGCGCTTGGCGCAGCAGGCGCACGTCTTCAATGCGCTTGACGGCGCGGGCGCTTGCGGCGGCGGCTTCATTGCCTGCAAGCGCTGCCATGTCGGCGGAGAACTCCTGGTCGCGGAACACCGTCAGGCCTTCCTTCAGGCTCAGCTGGAACCAGTCGCGGCAGGTGACGCGGTTACCGGTCCAGTTGTGGAAGTACTCGTGGCCGACCACCGACTCGATGTTGGCGAAGTCCACATCGGTGGCGGTCTCCGCATTGGCCAGCACGTACTTCGTGTTGAAGATGTTCAGGCCCTTGTTCTCCATCGCGCCCATGTTGAAGTCGCCCACGGCGACGATCATGAAGCGGTCCAGATCGAGCTCCAGCCCGAAGCGGCGCTCGTCCCAATGGATCGAGTGGATGAGCGAGTCCATCGCATGACGCGTCTTGCCGATGTCTTGCGATTCGACCCACACCTGCAGCAGCTTCTCCTTGCCCGAGGCGGACTGGATGCGCTCTTCAATGCATTCCAGTTTGCCCGCCACCAGCGCGAACAGGTACGACGGCTTCTTGAACGGGTCATGCCACACGGCTTCGTGGCGGCCGTCCGGCAGATCGCTCTCAGAGACGAGGTTGCCATTGGACAGCAGCACCGGGTAATCGGCCTTCGATGCGCGCAGCGTGACGGTGTAGACCGTCATCACATCCGGGCGGTCAAGGAAGTAGGTGATCTTGCGGAAGCCCTCGGCCTCGCACTGCGTGAAGAAGTTGCCGTTGGACACGTACAGCCCCATCAGCGAGGAGTTGGCGGCGGGGTTGCAGAACGTGGTGAGTTCCAGCGTGAAGCTGGCATCCACCTCGGCGGGCACGGCATCGATGGTGAGCGTATCGCCGTCGGCTTGCAGGCCCGACAGGGCTTGGCCATCAACGGTTGCGCCCGCTAGCTCCAGCCCTTCGCCCACCAGCACGAGCGGTTTGCCGGCAGCCGTGCGCGTCATGCGCAGGCGATTGACTACGCGCGTGCGCTCGGGCACGAGGTCGATTTCCAACGCCACTTCGTCAATGCGGAAGGCGGGCGCGGTGTAGTCCTTGCGGTAAATCGTGACGGCGGTATCGGTGCGCAACATCGGTAACATCCTTATCTGCGTTGTCTGCGGTCGCAAAAGGCCATTGTACTGGCGGGAATCTTCGGCGCGCGGCATGACTCTGAATAGAGCGCCGGGCGCAATGTGTCTTGCGCTGCAAGTACCTGTCTGATTGAGCGTAGGGGAGTTTTTATGTGGAAATGGATCAAGACCTCGGGCATCTGGCCGATGGCTGGCGCGCTGATGGCAGCCAGCCTGCTGGCGGGGTGCGCCAGTACCGTGACCAGCCAGGTGACGGCATTCAAGCAGCCTGGCTGGGACGATACGCCGCCGCGCACCTATGCATTCGAGCATAGTGCAGCGCAGCAAAACGATCTGGAACGGCAAACCTACGAGGCCTGGACGTCCGATCAGCTGGCTGCCCATGGCTTTACCAGCGTGCCGCGTGCCAGCGCACGCTATGTCGTTCGCCTGAGCTATTCAACCGCCACCGGCCTCGTGCAGGTGCGCCAGCCGGTCTACCCTGATCCGTACTGGGGACCGGGGCCGTGGGGGCCATGGCGTGGTCCGTGGGGGCCTTGGGGCCCGTGGGGTCCGCAATATGTGGAAACCAACGTGCAGGTGCCGTTCTATGCCTTTCATGCAGAGATTGACGAGGCTGCTACCGGCAAGCGCGTCTATCAGGTGACGGCGCAGACGCAGGGCGGAGATGGCTCGCTCACCGCCGTGATGCCGTATCTGATCCGCAGTGCCTTCGCCAATTTCCCCGCGCCGAACGCCCGGCCGATCCTCGTGGAGCTGCCCGTTGATCCAAAGGTGAAACCAGCACCCCCAGCGGCGCCTAAGTAGTGCGCCCGAGTGGGTTTGGCCGGCGGTCTACGTTAGAATGCGTGACCTAATTTGTAGGCCGCCAGCCGTACTCCGCTTGAGCGTTGTCAATCCATTCCACTTCGCGCCGACCGCCACCCGTGGCCGGCGCTGCCTGCGCCCCGTCGCCACCCCTCTGACGGTGCCCCGCAACGCTTGCGGCCTCGCTTCCGTATTTCTCTGGTTTTCCCTGTTTTTCGCCACTCCGTACTCGGGTGCTTCTGCCTGAGCGCATGCGCGCTTCATCTGCGGAACACTCCATCAGGATTCATCAAAATGAACGACAAGCTCCACGACGCCTCGCCCGATACTCAAGACAACGGCGCCGAGGCCGAACTGCGCCGTGCCGCATTCGAATATCACCGTGCCCCGACGCGCGGCAAGATCGAGGTGCGCCCGACCAAGGCCCTGATCAACCAGCGCGACCTGTCGCTGGCGTACTCGCCGGGCGTGGCGTATCCGTGTCTGGCGATCGAGCAGGATCCGGCGCTGGCAGCCGAGTACACCTCGCGCGGCAACCTCGTCGGCGTGATCACCAACGGCACTGCCGTGCTGGGCCTGGGCGATATCGGCCCGCTGGCCAGCAAGCCGGTGATGGAAGGTAAGGGCTGCCTGTTCAAGAAGTTTGCCGGCATCGACGTGTTCGATATCGAACTGGCCGAGCGCGATCCGGACAAGCTGGTCAACATCATCGCCTCGCTGGAGCCGACGCTGGGCGGTATCAACCTGGAAGACATCAAGGCGCCGGAGTGCTTCTACATCGAGCAGAAGCTGCGTGATCGCCTGAACATCCCCGTCTTCCACGACGACCAGCACGGCACGGCGATCATCTCGTCGGCTGCATTGCTCAACGGTCTGAAGGTGGTCGGCAAGGACATCGCCAAGGTGAAGGTGGCGGTGTCGGGCGCTGGTGCTGCGGCGATTGCGTGCCTGGACGTGATGGTGGGCCTGGGTGTGAAGCGCGAGAACGTCTACGTGGTCGACTCCAAGGGCGTGATCTACGTTGGCCGCGACGCCAAGATGGAGGCCAACAAGGCACGCTATGCGCAAGACACGTCGGCCCGCACGCTGGCTGACATCGTGCGCGATGCCGACGTTTTCCTCGGTTGCTCGGCCGCCGGCGTGCTGACCGCCGACATGGTCAAGACCATGGCGCCGAAGCCGATCATCCTGGCGCTGGCCAACCCCGAACCGGAAATCCGCCCGGAAGTGGCCAAGGCCGCGCGCCCGGACTGCATCATCGCCACGGGCCGTTCGGACTACCCGAACCAGGTCAACAACGTGCTGTGCTTCCCGTACATCTTCCGCGGCGCGCTCGATTGCGGCGCCACCAAGATCACGGAAGCGATGAAGCTGGCCTGCGTGAAGGCGATTGCCGAGCTGGCCGAAGCCGAAACCAACGACGCCGTGGCGCAGGCTTATGCCGGCCAGGACCTGAACTTCGGCCCGGACTACATCATTCCGAAGCCGTTCGATTCGCGCCTGATCGAGAAGATCGCTCCGGCTGTTGCCAAGGCCGCAGAAGAGTCCGGCGTGGCCACGCGCCCGATCAAGGATCTCGACGCCTATCGCGCTCAACTGAGCGACTTCGTGTATCACACCGGCCTGACCATGCGTCCGGTGTTCTCGGCTGCGAAGGCCAACCCGAAGCGCGTTGTCTACGCCGAAGGTGAAGAAGAGCGCGTGCTGCGTGCCGTGCAGACGGTGGTGGACGAAGGTCTGGCCAAGCCGATCCTGATCGGCCGTCCGCACGTGATCGAAATGCGCATCCAGAAGGCCGGCCTGCGCCTGAAGCCGGGCGTGCATTTCGAGCTGGTGAACCCGGAAGACGATCCGCGCTTCCACCAGTACCACAGCGCGTATCACGAACTGATGGGCCGCAACGGCGTGACGCCGGACATGGCCAAGTCGCAACTGCGCCGCTCGAACACGCTGATCGGCTCACTGCTCGTGCGCCTAGGCGATGCCGATGCGATGCTGTGCGGCACGGTGGGCCGTTTCGACGCGCACCTGGAGCACGTGCGCGACGTGATCGGCCTGGCGCCGAACGCCAAGGTGTTCGCCGCCATGAACGGCCTGATGCTGGAAAAGCACACGCTGTTCATCACCGACACGTTCGTCAACGAGAACCCGAGCGCGGAAGAACTGGCCGACATCACCAAGCTGGCGGCAGAAGAAGTGCGCCGCTTCGGCCAGGAGCCGAAGGTGGCGATGTTGTCGCACTCGATGTTCGGCTCGTCGAAGAGCGCATCGGCCCGCAAGATGCGCGCTGCGTATGACCTGCTGAAGGCTGAAGCGCCGGAGCTGCAGGTGGAAGGCGAGATCCAGGGCGATGCGGCGCTGTCGGAAGATATCCGCCATCACTTCCTGCCCAAGAGCGCCTTTGCTGGCAGCGCCAACCTGCTGGTGATGCCGACGCTGGATGCGGCCAATATCGCGTTCAACCTGCTCAAGATCACGGGCGGCCAGGGCGTGACGGTGGGCCCGATCCTGCTGGGTGCGGCCAAGCCGGTGCACATCCTGAACCCGTCGGCTACGTCGCGCCGCATCGTCAACATGACGGCGCTGGCGGTGGCAGACGTGTCGGCTGCGCGTTGATCGGTTGATACGCTAAGTGGGCCGCTGCCTATCAGCGGCCCCAAGAAAAACGGCGCCTGAATCGCTTCAGGCGCCGTTTTTATTTGTGGCTGGGGCTGCGCGTTCAGAAGTGGTATTCGGCGCGCACCATCGGCGTTTTTGCCAGAGAGCCCGGCACCGATGCCGGGTTGCCGAACTTGTTGCGCCAGTATTGATATTCAATGCCCACGCGCAGCGTGTTCTTGCCCAGATGCAAGGGCGTGCCCAGGTCGTACATCAGCATGGCGTCGATATTCAATTCCGGTGCAGTGCCGCCGCCGAATTCGTTGTTGCCCTTGGCCGCGATGTAGTTGGCATACCCTTCAAACGACAGACCCGTCGATCCAATGGGGATGCCCCATGCGGCATTCAGCATCGGGTGCGCCTTGTAATGGTAGCGGCTTGTGACCCCAACCGGCTCGTTGCTCTCCCACAGCATCAGCAGGCTGATGTTCAGGAAACCCGGCACGTCCATCATCACCGTCGGGCCGACCACTAGCATGCGTTTCTTCGACGCGTAGCCGGGGTCGTTCTTGGTGTTCCAGTCAAAACCGGCGGTCAAACCATAACCGCGGATGGGCCCGGCGCTGAGGTTCTTGTCGAGCACCTTGCCAATATCCAGCGTATGGCGATACACGACATAGGCTTCCTGCGCGTTGGCGTCCTTGCTGTCTGACTGCAGGAAATCGACGTTCAGGTAGTTGGTGCCGTACTTGTATCCGCTGGCGTGCGTGAAGTTGAAAATGTTCTTGTGAATGCCGTCACCCACAAATGGCTCTGCGAATTGGGTGCCATAGCGATAGCCGATTGAGGTATCGCTCCATTCCACTGCCCCCGCATCTGCTGCGCTGATGAACATGGCGCTGGTCGCCACGGCAAACGCGGCGGCGCCGCGCAAGATGTTCC
This sequence comes from Ralstonia sp. 25C, assembly GCF_051904805.1. Taxonomy (NCBI): domain Bacteria; kingdom Pseudomonadati; phylum Pseudomonadota; class Betaproteobacteria; order Burkholderiales; family Burkholderiaceae; genus Ralstonia; species Ralstonia sp. 25C. The sequence goes on from NZ_CP196737.1 coordinate 3,307,161, forward strand.
ACTGCATTTCCTATCTCCTCCGTTGTTGATGGATTCGCTGCGGGTTGCGCCGCATTCGCTGATGCAGTCGCAGGCCGGCCGGTCAGGCTCCATGCCGGGCGGTGTCCCATGCCCCATGACACCGCACCCACAGCGTTGTTGTACTGATTAACCTGAAATCAAATCGTTGAGACGAAAACCGACGATGCGGTCGATCTGCTCCAGCGACGTACGCAGCTCGGTGTCGCGGTCGTTGTTCAGTCGGGTAGCGAGGGCATCGATGATGGCCTGCCGGTCGTAGCCACGTACGGCCATCACGAATGGGAAACCGAACTTCTCGCTGTAGCGCTTGTTCAGATCTTGCAGGCGTGCAAACTCTTCGGGCGTCAGTTGGGTCAGTCCTGCGCCGCCTTGCTCACGCGTCGAGGCTGCGGTCATCTCACCTCGCACGGCAGCACGGCCAGCCAGTTCCGGATGCGAGCGTACGAGCTTGATCTGTTGCGCTTCACCGGCGTTGCTCACGGTCTGGCGCATGGCGGCGCGCAGTGCGTTGGCCGAGGCAAACGGGCGTTGCGCGGCGACGCGCTCGGCCACCCACGGTGAGTGTTCGTAGACACCGCCCAGCGCCAGCACAAACTGCGCGTGATCCATCGCATTGAGTTGCGGGATGGAATACGTGGTGTGCGCATGCTTGGCGCTGGCCGCTTGCGGCTGTGCGGCGGGCTTTGATTCCGGCGATTGGCCAATGGCGCTTGCGCTCATCACCGCGAACGCGGACGCCATGGCAAACGTCGTGACACCGCGCTTGATGGTCCACTGCATGTTGTTGTCTCCTGTGAGGTCTTGTGCCGCACACCACGCTGCACTCTCTGGTGCAATCGCGGACCGGCCGGTCAGGCATTCCGGCCGGGCAGCGCCCCGTGCTCGCTACATTGGCAGCGTCGTGCTGTCAGCCTGAAATCAAATCGTTCAGACGGAAACCGGCGATGCGATGAATCTGTTCCAGCGACGTACGCAGCTCAGTGTCGCGATCGTTCTCAACACGCTTGCTGAAGTTGTCGATGATGCCGTGACGGTCATAGCCGCGCACCGCCAGGATGAACGGGAAGCCGAACTTCTCGTTGTACTGGGCGTTGAGTGCCTGCAGGCGCGCGAACTCTTCCGGCGCGCATTGATTCAGGCCCGCGCCGCTTTGTTCGCGCGTCGACTCGGCCGTCAGTTCGCCACGCACGGCGGCCTTGCCGGCGAGTTCCGGGTGAGCGCGCACGAGCTTGAGTTGGGAATCAATGTCGGCGGTATCAACGGCGTTGCGCATCGCAGCGGTCAGCGCATCAGCCGAGGCGAACGGGCGCTGCGTGGCAGCCTGTTCTGCCACCCACGGCGAGTGCTCGTAGATGCCGCCCAGCGTCTGCACGAATTGCGCAGCGTCCATGCCGTTGAGTTGCGAGAGGGTGTAAGTGGTCTGGCTCATGCTGCGGTGCTCGAAACGGGTTGCTTTGCGTACGGGTGGTGCTGCATCCAGTGATTGGCGATGTCGATGCGCCGGCAGATCCACACCTTGTCGTGCGATTGCACGTAATCCAGGAAGCGCTGCAGCGCCCGGAAACGCGCCGGGCGGCCCAGCAGACGACAGTGCATGCCGATCGACAGCATCTTCGGTGCGGCCAGGCCGTTGGGGTCGCCTTCCTCATACAGCACGTCGAAGGCGTCTTTCAGGTACTGATAGAAGTGGTCGCCCGTGTTGAAGCCTTGCGGGCTGGCGAAGCGCATGTCGTTGGTGTCGAGTGTGTATGGCACCACCAGATGGGGCTTGGTCTCGCCGGCCGAGGTTTCGACTTCGGTCCAGAAGGGCAGGTCGTCGCCGTAGTAGTCGGCGTCGTAGGCGAAGCCGCCGTGCTCGACCACCAGACGGCGCGTGTTGGGGCTGTCGCGGCCGGTGTACCAGCCCAGCGGCGCATTGCCGGTCATCTGGCGGATGATCTCGACGCCGATGCGCATGTGCTCGCGCTCGGTGGCTTCGTCGATGTTCTGGTAGTGGATCCAGCGCCAGCCGTGGCACGCGATTTCGTGGCCCAGGTCGACGAAGGCTTGCGTCACGTCCTTGTGCCGTTGCAGGGCCATCGACACGCCGAAGATCGTCATCGGCAGGCCGCGCTTCTCGAACTCACGCAGGATGCGCCACACGCCCGCGCGCGAGCCGTATTCGTAGATGCCTTCCATGCTCATGTGGCGAGCAGGGTAGGCAGCCGCACCGATGATTTCGGAGAGGAACTGTTCGGAGCCGGCATCGCCGTGCAGCACGCAGTTCTCGCCGCCTTCTTCGTAATTCAGGACGAACTGCAGGGCCACGCGCGCGCCGCCCGGCCAATTGGCGTTGGGCGGGTTCTTGCCGTAACCGATCAGATCGCGCGGGTAGTGATTGTTGGTCATGATTTTTCTGAGATCGAGGAGACTTCATACAACACCGGTCAGACGGTGGAATGCGGCTTTCCGAATTCACGACATCACAGTGGCGTCATGAACGAGGCAGCGCACCATCACGTCAGGCCGGGACTGCCCGGGCAGCCTGCGCGAGTTCCAGCGCGAGCTTCCGGTGAACCGTGAGATGGGCGTCAAGTTCGAGCGTGGTCAGGCGGCCGTCTTCGACGACCACACGCCCGTTGATCACGCTGTGCGCCACGTTGGACGGGGCGCAGAACACCAGCGCGGCAACCGGGTCGTGGTCCGCGCCGGCAAAGCTGACTTGATGGCGGTCGAAGCTGACAAAGTCAGCCGACATGCCGGGGGCCAGCGCGCCGATGTCGTCGCGATTGAGCACGCGGGCGCCGCCGAGCGTGGCGATTTCCAATGCCTCACGCGCACTCATCGCTGCGGGGCCGAAACCCACGCGTGCAAGCAGCATCGCCTGACGCGTTTCGCCCAGCATGTGGGCGCCGTCGTTCGAGGCGCTGCCATCCACGCCAAGGCCGACAGGCACGCCTGCATCGCGCATTGTGCGGATGGGTGCAATGCCCGAAGCCAGACGCATGTTGGAGCATGGGCAGTGCGCCACGCCGGTACCGGTCCGTGCGAAGACGTCAATGCCGTGCGCGTCGAGCTTCACGCAGTGCGCGTGCCAGACGTCGTGGCCGACCCAGCCGAGGTCTTCCGCATACTCAGCCGGCGTCATGCCGAACTTCTCGCGCGAGTAGGCGATGTCGTTGTCGTTCTCAGCCAGGTGGGTGTGCATCGACACGCCATAGCTGCGTGCGAGCTTGGCCGATTCGCGCATCAGATCGCGCGAGACGGAGAAGGGCGAGCACGGCGCCACCACCATGCGCAGCATGGAATGGCGATCGGCGTCGTGCCAGGTTTCGATTAGGCGCTGCGTTTCCTTGAGGATGGCCTCTTCGCCTTCAACCACACGGTCCGGCGGCAGGCCACCCTGACTGCGGCCGACGCTCATGCTGCCGCGTGCGGCGTGAAAGCGCATGCCGATCTGCTGCGCGGCTTCGATGGAGTCATCGAGCCGGCTGCCGTTGGGGTACAGATACAGGTGATCACTGGAGGTCGTGCAGCCTGAAAGCAGCAGTTCCGCCATGGCTGTGAGCGTCAACACGCGAACCATCTCGGGCGTAAGGCCGGCCCATACCGGATACAGGTTCGTGAGCCAGCCGAACAGCTCGGCATCCTGCGCGGCGGGCAGGGCGCGCGTCAGGCTTTGATACATGTGGTGGTGCGTGTTGACGAAGCCGGGCGTGACCACGTGGTCACGCAGCTCCATCACGCGCACGTTGGGCTGACCGATGGCATCGCGATACTGCGCCGGCAGATCGGCCGTGGCGCCCACCCACTCGATCACGCCACCGCGCGCCACCAGCGCCCCGTCGGCAATCTCGCGGCGTTGCGCGTCCATGGTGACCAGCACGTCGGCATGGCGGGCGATCAGCAGTGCGTCGTTCATGCGCTCGGTCATCCGATCACTCCGTGCCGTGCGTGTTGGCAGCGGCGTCGCGCATGGCGTGCTCTGCCGACTGCATGCCGTTGTAGTAGAGGTTCAGCGTGACGGCTACCAGCGTGCCCAGCACGATGCCACTATGCGTGACCGGCTCCAGCCACTTCGGCAGGTACTGGAAGAACGTCGGTGCCAGCGTCGGGATCATGCCGAAGCCAATCGAGATGGCCACGATGAACAGGTTGTGGCGGTACTTGTTGAAGTCGATCGAGCCCAGGATGCGCACACCCGTAGCCGCCACCATGCCGAACATCACGATGCCCGCACCGCCCAGCACGAACGAGGGCACGGACGCCACGATGTGCGCCATCTTCGGGAACAGGCCCAGCAGGATCAGGATCACGCCGCCCATGGCCGCCACATAGCGCGAGCGCACGCCCGTCACCGTCACCAGCCCCACGTTCTGCGAGAACGACGTGTACGGGAACGTGTTGAACACGCCGCCGATCACCGTGCCCAGACCATCGGCGCGCAGGCCGCGGGTCAGGTCGTCGGTGGAGAGCTTCTTGCCGGTGATCTCGGCCAGCGCGAGAAACATGCCGGTCGATTCCACCAGCGTGATCATCATCACGATGCACATCGACGCGATGGCGCCGAAGTGGAACGTCGGCATGCCGAAGTGGAGCGGCGTGATGACGGCGACCATGTTGGCCTCGGCAATGCCGGCAAAGCTGACCTTGCCGAACGCCATGGCGATGAACGTGCCGATCAAGATGCCCAGCAGCACGGCGATGTTGCCGATCAGGCCTTTGCCGTACTTGGTCAGCAGCAGGATGATGACCAGCACCGCCAGCGCAATCGCCAAGCCGCTCAGGTCGCCATACGCCGGGTTGGGCACGGTCTTGAGCACACCGTCGACCATCGTCTTCATGGTCGGCTGGCCGCCCGCAGCCCAGTTGATGCCCACACCCATCAGCGACATGCCGATCAGCGTGATGACGGTGCCCGTCACCACCGGAGGAAAGAGACCCAGCACGCGCCCCATGAGCGGCGCAACGATGATGCCGAACAACCCTGCCGCAATCACCGCGCCATAGATGCCCAGCAGACCGATGCTCGGGTCGGAGCCGATGGCGATCATCGGGCCGACCGAGGCGAAGGTGACGCCCATCATGACGGGCATGCGGATGCCGAATTTCCAGACGCCGAACGCTTGGATGAGCGTGGCAAGACCGGCCGCAAACAGGTCGGCGTTGATGAGAAAGGCGAGTTGCTCCTTGGGCAGATGCAGTGCACCGCCCACGATGAGCGGCACCGCCACGGTGCCTGCATACATCACCAAGACATGTTGCAAGCCCAGCGCGAGCAGGCGCCCGTACGCCACGCGCTCGTTGGTCAGATCCGCCGTGGGGGCGGCGATGGTGCTACTCGTCATAAGGTCTCCTTGGGTGGTGAGCCGGACGGCATCCGGCCTGGGGCGGCTGGCCTCTGTCGTGCCGGCTCGCCCAATACAGCAAAATCGCAGCAAAACCGGTTTAGACGTTGTCCTCGCGCGTGCCCAGCACCGAACGCAGGTCGAAGTCAGCGGGCGCTTCGGGGCGCACGCGGTCGGCACAACATTGCAAGTGCTGGGCCATGTGGGCCTGCGCGGCAGCAGCGTCTCCGCGCTCCAGTGCGTTGAGGATGTCCAGGTGCTCGTCGAATGAGCACGCGTTGTGGCCGGGCGCCTCCACGCTGGCGATCATCAGCGTGGTGCGCGACACCAGGCGCCGCATCATCTCGACGACCAGCGGGTTGCCGGCCTGCTCAGCCAGTGCGACGTGGAATTCCGCAGAAAGACGAATCCAGCGCGGGCGGTCATGCGTGACGAAGGCCTGGCGCTCTTCCTTGACGAGTTCTACCAGCGGAGCAATGGCGGCCTTGGGGTTGGCGCTATGGCCAACCTTGTCGAGCACGGCGCGCTCCAGGATCTGGCGCAGCTCGAACATGGCGTGCGCTTCGTCGATGGAGGGCGCGGCGATGAACGCACCGCGATTCGGCTCCAGGTCCACCAAGCCATCCGCGGCCAGTTGGGAGAAGACCTTGCGCACCGTATGGCGGGCGGTGGCATAGATTTCGCAAAGCGCATGCTCCGTCAGCTTGGTGCGCGGGGGCAGGCGGTGCTCCATGATCGCGTCGTAGATCTCGTGATACATCCGCTCTTCGACTGACATACGCGTTGCCCCCGATGTCTTGATGCTCGACTTTGATGTCGTTTCCGTGGAGACCAGCTTGAGATTCTTGGACATGGCAGACCCGCCTTTGAGTAACGCATCGCAGCATAAGCAACTGCGAAAATCTGTTGACAATTATTCGGGGGCACCTTCAATATTGTCAACAAAATGCGTTCTGGAAATCGACAAACTAGGGAAATCCCTGTTTCAAGTCCCCACGAGGACAGGGAGTCGAGCCCAGAGCGAGCGACGGCTTTGCCGGTTTGGCACGCCCCTTCAAAGCGAAGGCGGCAGGCGTAAACCGGCTGGACGCGCGCCGGGATGCGTGCACAGCACGTACCGAGCGGGCCCCGACGCCAACCCTTGCCAGGCAAGGGCTCGGCGCGAGGTGCAAGTGGAGGCAGCGGCGCTTCTGAAAATTCAAATTACAGAGGAAGACAAATGGGACGCTTGACTACCCATGTGCTCGACACCGCTGCAGGCACGCCGGGCCAGAACCTGGCGATCGCTCTGTTCAAGATTGTCGACAATCAGCGCCAACCGATCAAATCGGTTCGCACCAATCACGATGGCCGTTGCGATGCGCCGCTGCTCGAAGGCGACGCGCTCCAGACCGGCGTCTATGAGCTGGACTTCGCGGTGGGCGACTACTACCGCGCAGCCGGCGTCAAACTCCCCGAGCCCGCGTTCCTCGACGTGGTAACGCTGCGCTTTGGCGTGGCCGATACGAGCGCGCACTACCACGTGCCGCTGCTGGTGTCGCCGTGGTCGTATTCGACCTATCGCGGCAGCTAAGGGCAGAGGGGAGCGAATCATGGAAGGCTATATCCTCGACTGGGCCAACTTGCTCTTGCGTTGGCTGCACGTGATCGTCGCGATTGCGTGGATCGGCTCGTCGTTCTACTTCGTCTGGCTCGACAACAGCCTGACCAAGCCGACCGCACCGGACCTGCAGGACAAGGGCGTCGACGGTGAACTGTGGGCCGTGCATGGCGGCGGGTTCTACAACCCGCAGAAGTACCTGCTGGCGCCGAAGCAACTGCCGGATCATCTGCACTGGTTCTACTGGGAGTCGTACTCCACCTGGATGTCGGGCTTCGCGCTGCTGACGGTGGTGTACCTGTTCAACGCCAACGTCTACATGATCGATCGCAGCGTGTTCGACATGACGGCGACGACGGCGGTGATCCTGGCGCTGGGCTTCTTAGTGGTCGGCTGGCTGGTGTACGACACCATCTGCCGCGTGTTCGGCAAGAACGATCGCGTGGTGGGCATTCTGGTGGCGATCTATGTGGTGCTGGCTGCGTTCGCGGCGTGCCATTTGTTCTCGGGCCGCGCGGCATTCCTGCTGATCGGCGCGATGATCGCGACCATCATGAGCGCCAACGTGTTCTTCTGGATCATCCCGGGGCAACGCAAGGTGGTGGCCTCGCTCAAGGCGGGCGAGAAGCCTGACCCGATCCACGGCAAGCGCGGCAAGCAGCGCAGCGTGCACAACACGTACTTCACGCTGCCGGTGCTGTTCGCAATGCTGTCGAACCACTACAGCATGACGTACGCGAACAAGTACAACTGGGTTGTGCTGGTGCTGATCATGCTGGCGGGTGTGTTGATCCGTCAGTTCTTCATCCTGAAGCACAAGGGCGTGATCAACTGGGGTTATCCGGCGGCGGGCGTGGCCGTGCTGCTGGGTGTGGCGGTGTGGCTTGCGCCGCGTCCGGCTGCTCCGGTGGCGGAAAGCGCCGCTGCGGTCCCGGCCGTTGCTGCAGGAAGTGCTTCGGCACCCGCTGCTACAGCTGCGGCTGGTGGCTCGGACTTCGCCAAAGTACAGGCAGTCGTTACCGCACGGTGCTACCAATGTCACTCGGCACATCCTACTCTGATGCCTTCGCCGGCCAAGGGTGTGTTGCTCGATTCGCCGGACCAACTGTCGGCACATGCACAGCTCGTCTACCAGCAGGTCGTGCAGCAGAAGCTGATGCCACTGGGCAACGTCACCAACATCACCGACGACGAGCGCACGATCATCGCCAAGTGGTTTGAAGGCGGCGCGAAGACGAACTGAGGCGCACGCTGAAGCAACAACAGAAAGGTTTATCGGAGCATGTCACGCGTTCCCTAGCGGGTGACATGACCGGTGAGGGTTGAACGGGGCTGCGGCCCCGTTTTTTTTTGTCCCTGATCTGTGCGGCTTACTTACCCACACCCAACAACGCCAGCACACCCAGCACCAGGAAGATCAGCGCCGCAATCCGATGCACCAGCGTGATCGGCATACGCGACGCAAACTTGTTGCCCATCAGCACGGCGGGCACGTTGGCCAGCAGCATGCCGACGGTCGTGCCAGCGACAACCCATGCGACGTCGTGGAAGCGCGCCGCCAGTGCCACCGTGGCGATCTGCGTCTTGTCGCCCATCTCGGCAAAGAAGAACGCAACGATGGTGGTGCCGAGGATGCCCAGGCCGCGCGTGTCCTTCGGCGCTTCTTCATCGTCGAGCTTGTCGGGAATCAGCATCCAGCCAGCCATGGCGATGAAGGCGATGCCGAGAATCCAGCGCAGTGCGTTTTCGCCGAGCACGTGCGTGATCCAGCCGCCGACAGCGCCGGCCAGTGCGTGATTGACGAGGGTGGAGATGAAGATGCCGAGAATGATCGGCACCGGCTTGCGAAAACGCGCGGCCAGCAGGATCGATAGCAGTTGCGTTTTGTCGCCGATTTCCGCGAGGGCGACGATGCCGGTGGAGACGAGGAAGGCTTCCATGTTTGTTGTGGTGTCCGGGCCGTGTACGAACCAATGACGCACCGCTGCCGGCCCTATCCGCAGAGGTGTGTCATCGGTCTCGCCAGGCGCGTCACCGGGTGCTAGGGCACCCTGAGTGGCTGCTGACCACGCCATAACCACCTGTCATTGCGACGGCGGTCAAGTCTGTTGACGTGGCCCTCGAAGTGTCAACTTCGAGCGGCTACTCCCCAATGGAAGCCGCGATTATAAGGGGATCAGGCGACGGCGCCAACACCCAGTTTGGCCTGAATTTTCGCTTCCTGGCCCTGGATGTAAGTGGCGGATACCGCACGGTCTTCGCCGAGCAGCGCCAGCGAAAACAGCAACTCTTCCAGCGTTTCCGAGCGCGCATTGCGGCGTGCGAGCAGCGGCGTGGCTGCGGGGTCGAGCACGATGAAGTCCGCTTCGGCGCCCGGTACGAAGCTGCCAATCTTGTCTTCCCAACCCAGTGCTTCTGCGGCGCCGCGCGTGGCCAGGTAGAACATGCGCAGCGCGGTCAGGTGATAGCTGCCCATGCGCGCGACCTTGTGCGCCGTGCCCATCGTGCGCAGCATCGAGAACGAGCTGCCGCCGCCAACGTCGGTGGCGAGCGTCAGCGCCAGGCGGTGCGCGTCGTTCTTGTGGAAGTTGTACAGGCCGCTGCCCAGGAACAGGTTGGACGTGGGGCAGTGCGCCACGGCTGCGCCGGATTCGGCCAGGCGCTGGCGGTCGCCGTCGTCCAGCCAGATGGCATGGCCGTAGAAAGCGCCTTTGCGCAGCAGGCCGTAGCGGTCATACACATCCAGATAGCTGCGTGCATTCGGAAACAGGTCAGCCACCCATTTCACTTCGTCGGGGTTTTCGGCGACGTGCGTCTGGATGAAGACGTCCTTGTACTGCTTGGCCAGTTCTGCGCAGGCTTCCAATTGCGCTTCGCTTGAGGTGGGCGCGAAGCGCGGCGTAATGGCGTAGCCCAGGCGGTCCTTGCCGTGCCAGCGCGAGATCAGGTCGGCCGTGTCACGTGCGCCGGATTCGGCCGTGTCGCGCAGAGATTCCGGGCAGTTGCGATCCATCATCACCTTGCCGGTGATCAGGCGCATGCCGCGCTGCTGGGCTTGTGTGAACAGTGTTTCGGCGGAGCCGCGATGTACGGTGCTCCATACCATCGCGCTGGTCGTGCCGTTGCGCAGCAGTTCGTCGAGGAAGAACGAGGCGACGCCGGCGGCGTACTGCTCGCTCTCAAAGCGGCGCTCTTCCGGGAAGGTGTACGTCTCCAGCCAGTGCAGCAGGCCCGGCGACGGCGACGCGATCATGTCGGTCTGCGGGTAGTGGATGTGCGTGTCGATGAAGCCGGGCACGATCAGCTTGCCGCTGTAATCGTGGAGTTGGGTGCCGGTGGGCAGGTTTTCGCGCAGCGCGGCGTAGTCGCCGGCTTGAACGACCTTGCCGCCCATGACCACGAGCAGGCCGTCTTCCCAATACTCATAGGCATCGCGCTCGCGATACTGCGGATCGTGCAGGAAATGCAGCACGCGGCCGCGGTAGGCGTGAACGGTGTTGGAAGTCGGGGGCATTGTGGTCATTCGTTGTCTCGTGGGGGCTTAGTGTGTGGCGTTCCAGTGGACATCCACCGCGTTCAGCCACAGGGCTTTGTCCTGCTGGGGCAGGAACGACGCCTCGAAGCTGTTGCGAGCGAGCGTGTGGGCATCGGCGGCGGTCAGGTCGAGGGCGTTGAACGTGGCGAGCCAGTTGGTGTTCATGTAGCCGCCAAAGTAGGCCGGGTCATCCGAGTTCAGGGTGACGGCGCAACCGGCATTCAACAGTTGCTTGAGCGAGTGATCGCGCAAGTCGGGGTAGACCTTCAGCTTTTCGTTCGACAGCGGGCAGACCGTCAGCGCGATGCGTTCGGCGGCTAGGCGCTTGACGAGTGCGGCGTCATCGATGGCCTGCACGCCGTGGTCGATGCGTTCCACCTTGAGGATGTCGAGGGCGTCGATCACGTATTGCGCTGGGCCTTCTTCACCGGCGTGGGCGACGAGTCGCAGCCCCAGCTCTTTGCAGCGCGCGAACACACGTGCGAATTTCTCGGGCGGGTTGCCACGCTCCGACGAATCCAGCCCGACGCCGATGATGCGGTTGCCCGGGTCCTGGATATACGGCAGGGCGGCTTCGAGCGTGTCGAACGCATCTTCCTCGCTCAGATGGCGCAGGAAGCAGAGGATCAGCGCGCTGGAGAACCCATGATCGCGCTCGGCATCATCCAATGCTCGGACGATGCCGTGGATGACCACGTGCATCGGCACGTTGCGCGCGGTGTGCGTCTGCGGGTCGAAGAAGATCTCGGCATGGCGGACGTTGTCGGCGACGGCACGTGCCACATACGCGGCGGTCATGTCGTAGAAATCCTGCTCGGTGAGCAGGACGCTGGCGCCGGCGTAGTACAGATCGAGGAACGATTGCAGATCGTCGAACGCGTAGGCCGCGCGCACTTCTTCAACGGAGGCATACGGCAGCTTGACGCCGTTGCGTTCAGCCAGCGCGAACATCAGTTCGGGTTCGAGTGAGCCTTCGATGTGGATGTGCAGCTCAGCTTTCGGGCTGGTGGCGATGCGTTCTGCAAGCGCGGGAGAGATCGGCATGATCAGGCGGATGTAGGGACTCGGTAAGGAACCGCCGCGCCGCTGCTTGCACTGGTGAGCGCATGTTGTTGCAGCTCGCGTACCTGCAGCAGTTGCGCGACGACGGAGACCGCAATGATATCCGGCGCCTTGTCGACGATGCCGGCAATGCCAATCGGGCAGACCATTTCCGGCAAGCGTGCCGGATCGACACCGTGCTCGACCATGCGGTGCTCGAAGCGTGCGCGCTTCGTCTTGGAGCCGATCAGGCCAAAGTAGGCAAAGTCCGTGCGGCGCATGATGCGTTCGCACAGCGCGAGGTCCAACGCATGGTTGTGTGTCATGACCAGGAAGTAGCTGCCGGCGGGCGCGTGGTCGATCACGGCTTCCGGCGTATCGGTGGATTCGATGACGACGTTCGGAGGCACTTCCGTCGGGAACGGGAACATCGCATCGCGCTCGTCCACCCATGTCACGCGGCAGGGCAGGTGGGCCAGCGCACGCACGATGGCGTGGCCGACGTGGCCCGCGCCACACAGCACGATCGACATGTCTGGCGGCAGCACGGTTTGCGTGAAGCCGTTGGTGTCGAACTGCACGCCTGCAGCGGCGGCATCGCCAATCGTTGCTTCAACATTCAAGGCCGCATCTGCGGGGACGAAGCGGCGCAGGCTGCGGCGTTGGCGCATGGCGTCGTCGGCCAGGGCGATCCAGTCCACATCACGTGCGTCGAGGCGTTCGAGCGATAGGCGCACCACGCCGCCGCAGCATTGGCCGAGCGCCGGCCCAAGCGGAATGCGCACGAACTGGCGGCGTGCTTCGCCGCTGGCTTCGGGCGCATCCATCATCGCCTGGGCGATTTCCATTGCGCGCCATTCCAGATGGCCGCCGCCGATGGTGCCGAAGAAGCCATCACCACACACCAGCATGAGCGTGCCGGGCTCGCGCGGGGCCGAGCCCTGCACGTCCGTCACGGTGACCAGCACGCACGGCTGCCCGGCTTGCACGGTGGCAAGCACATCGGCGAAGCGGAACGGGCGCAGTTGCGTGTGGTCCATGGCGGTCATAACAGTCTCCGGTTCAGGCAGACAGCGGGGCGCTGCGGATGGCATCCACCGCCTTGAGGATTTCCTCGCTGGTGGCGGGTGCATTCAGCGGCGGGTTGGTGCGGCCATCGCCCACAGCGGCCACCGCATCGCGGATGGCAAAGAACACCGAGAACGGCAGCAGCAGCGGCGGCTCGCCCAGCGCCTTGGAACGGTGGATGCTGTCTTCCACGTTGGCGTTGTTGAACAGGCGCACGCGGAAGTCCGGCGGGCAGTCGTTGACCGTCGGAATCTTGTAGGTGGACGGCGCGTGCGTCATCAGCTTGCCGTTCTTGTTCCACCACAGTTCTTCCGTGGTCAGCCAGCCCATGCCCTGGATGAACGCGCCTTCTACCTGGCCGATGTCGATGGCCGGGTTGATCGAGCGGCCGGCATCGTGCAGCACGTCGGCGCGCAGCAGGCGCCATTCGCCGGTGAGCGTATCGACCACCACTTCCGACACCGCTGCGCCATAGGCGTAGTAGTAGAACGGACGGCCCTTCAACTTGGCTTGGTCCCAGTGCAGCTTGGGCGTGGCGTAGAAGCCGTCCGACCACAACTGCACGCGCGCGATGTAGGCCAGGCGGATCAGTTCATCGAACGGCACACGGCGTGCGCCGATTTCCAACTGGTCGCCTATGATCGATACCGTTTCGATGGGCACCTCGTAGTGCTCGGCAGCAAATGCGATCAGGCGTGCGCGGATCTGGCGCGCGGCGTCTTGCGCGGCCTTGCCGTTCAGGTCACTGCCGGTCGATGCCGCTGTGGCGGATGTGTTGGCCACCTTGCTGGTGTCCGTGGCCGTGACGCGGATGCGCGTGAACGCCACACCCAGTTCGTGCGCCACCACCTGCGCGACCTTCGTGTTCAGGCCCTGGCCCATTTCGGTGCCACCGTGGTTCACGAGGATCGAGCCGTCGTTGTACACGTGCACAAGCGCACCGGCCTGGTTGAAGTGCTTGACGTTGAACGAGATGCCGAACTTCACGGGTGTGAGCGCCAGGCCGCGCTTGAGCACCGGGCTCGTCGCGTTGAATGCGCGGATGGCCTCCCGGCGGGCACGGTAGTCGGACGTCTCTTCCAACTCGTCGAGCAGCTCGTGGATGACGTTGTCTTCCACGGTCTGGCCGTACGGCGTGATGTTGTTCTTGTCCTTGCCGTACAGATTGGCGCGGCGCACGTCGAGCGCATCCTTGCCGACCGATCGCGCGATGTTGTCCATGATGTATTCGATGGCAAACGCGCCCTGCGGGCCGCCGAAGCCGCGGAACGCGGTGTTCGACTGTGTGTTGGTGCGGGCGCAGAAACCGTCGATTTCCACTTCCGGCAGCCAGTAGGCGTTGTCGAAGTGGCAGATGGCGCGTGTCATCACCGGGCCGGACAGGTCAGCCGAGAAACCGGCGCGCGAGGTCATGTTGACCTTCACGCCCTGGATGCGGCCGTCGTTGTCGTAACCGGCTTCGTAGGCGAAGCGGAAGTCGTGGCGCTTGCCGGTGATCATCATGTCGTCGTCGCGATCCGGACGCAGCTTGACCGGGCAGGCGAGCTTCCATGCGGCCAGCGCGGCGCAGCAGGCAAACAGGCCCGACTGCGATTCCTTGCCGCCGAAGCCACCACCCATGCGACGGCATTCCACCAGCACCTGGTTGGCGTGCCAGCCCAGCATGTGCGAAACCATGTGCTGCATCTCAGTCGGATGCTGCGTGGAGCACCACACGTGCATGCCGTTGTCTTCCTTTGGCACCGCGTACGAGATCTGGCTTTCCAGATAGAACTGTTCCTGGCCGCCCAGCGACATCTGGCCGGCTTCCGAATGTGGCGCAGCGGCAATGCGCTCTGCCGGTTCGCCGCGCTTGAGGTGCATCGGCGGCAGCACGGACTTGCCGGCGGCGCGCGCTTCTTCGGGCGTTAGCAGCGGCGGCAGCACTTCGTATTCGACGTCACCCAAGCGTGCCGCGCGGCGTGCTGCATCGTGCGACGTGGCCACCACGATGAACATCGGTTGGCCGACAAAGTGCACCGTGTCGGTTGCCAGGATCGGATCGTCGTGGATGATCGGGCCGCAATCGTTGGTGCCAGGAATGTCGGCCGACGTGAACACGGCCACCACGCCCGGCGCGGCCTTCACGCCGTCCAGGTCCATGTTGACGATGCGCGCATGCGCTTGCGTGCTCATGCCGAGTGCCGCGTGCAGCGTGCCGGCCAGCTCGGGAATGTCGTCGGTGTACGTGGCGGTGCCGGCAACGTGCAGGTGTGCGGATTCGTGCGGGCGCGAGATGCCCACCACAGCACCGCGCTGGTCAGGAATGGCCGCTGCAATATCGGCTTCTGCGAGCAGGAAGGCTTCGGTTTGCTTATTCATGTTCTCAGGCCGCGGTGAGGGTATTCAGCTCGACCGCACGCACATTGATCTGTTCGAGGGTGAGCGGCGCGTCAGTGCGGGTTTCCAGCCAGAAGCGGTACACCGTGTTGGCTGCCGAAATGCGGCGGTAGTTGTCGGTGGCGCGCATGTCGGTCAGCGGGGTGTAGTCGCGTGACATGGCTGCCATGGCAGCGCGCACGGTCGCTTCGTTCCACGGCTGGCCGATGATGGCGGCTTCCGTTTCGGTGGCGCGCTTGGACGTGGCTGCCATGCCGCCGTAAGCGATGCGCGCGCTGCGCACAATGTCACCGTCCAGTTCGATGGCGAGCGCCGCACACACGGCGGAGATGTCTTCGTCAAAGCGCTTGGACAGCTTGTACGTGCGGAAGCGCATGGCGTCGCGACCTTCGCGCACCGGAATGCGCAGGCCGGCCACGAACTCGCCGTCCTCCATCGCGTTCTTCTGGTAGGCGATGTAGAGGTCTTCGAGCGGCAACTCGCGGCGCACTTCACCACGCTGCAGAACAACACGCGTGCCGATGGCGATGAGTGCCGGGGCCGAGTCACCAATCGGCGAACCGTTGGCGATGTTGCCGCCCAGCGTGCCGGCGTTGCGGATCGGCAGCGAGGCGAAGCGCTTCCACAACTCGGTCTGCTCGGGGTAATCCTCGGCCAGGAATTCATAGGCTTGTTCCAGCGAAACCGCCGCGCCGATCTCGATCCAGCCGTCGCGCTTTTCCAGTGCGTACAGGTCCGCCACTTGGCCGATGTACAGGATGTCGCCCAGCTCGCGGAACTGCTTGGTGACCCAAAGGCCGACGTCGGTGCTGCCGGCCAGAATGCGGATGTTCGGATGCGCAGCCTTGATGGCGGCGAAAGCCGAGGCGGTGCGCGGTGCGTAGAAGCGCGGTGCATTCTCGGTGCCGACAGGCGCGTAGCTGAAGGTGTCCTTGCGCTGCAAGTTGCGCAGCGTTTGCGCCAGTTGCGTGCGATCAATGCCAGCCGGCGAGGGCAGCTCGAACATACGTTCGCCCGCGTCGATGATGGGGCGGTAGCCAGTGCAGCGGCACAGGTTGCCGGTGAGCGAATCGCAGATGGTCTGACGCGAAGGGATGGGCGCCTGGCTGCCGGTGTTCTCGTACAGCGCGTAGAGCGACATCACGAAACCCGGCGTGCAGAAGCCGCATTGCGAGCCGTGGCACTCGACCATCGCTTGCTGCACCGGGTGCAGTGTGCCGTCCTTGCTACGCACGTCTTCCACGGTGAACAGCGCCTTCCCGTCGAGTGTGGGCAGAAATTGGATGCAAGCGTTCACCGCCTTCAGGCCGACGCTGCCGTCCGCCTGCAGTTCGCCGAGCACGACGGTGCATGCACCGCAATCGCCCTCGGCGCACCCTTCCTTGGTGCCTGTACAGTGCGCGTCTTCACGCAGGTATTGCAGCACCGTCCGGGTGATCGGCGCGTCCGTAACGGTGCGCACCTGGCCGCGATGGAAGAAGCGGATGGGCTGAGTCTCCATGGGGGTTTCCATGCCTGTTTGTGTGTCGTTGTGTCCGTATTGGAACCATAGCACCGGGCTAGGAATGCAATATTTGGCCCAGGTGATAACCCGCATCGGAAAGCCAAAATCCGGGGTATACCCGCCGGTAGCGGTCTGGCGGCGCGGCGTACAGGTGACATACACTGACATGACCCCACGGCAGTCTGACTCCGCCCAAAGATGCACGGCAAAGATCACCTCGATACCTACCTCCTGCGCGCTCTCTACACGCTGCTCACCGAGCAAAGCGTGACGCGCACGGCGGTCAAGCTCGGCCAGTCGCAGCCGGCCATCAGCAATACGCTCAAGCGCCTGCGCGAGATCACCGGCGACGCCATCCTCGTGCGCGGCAAGAACGGCATGGTGCCGACGGAGCGCGGTCACGAACTGCTGTCACTGGCGCAGCAAAGCCTGGAGGCGATGGAGCGCATCGCCCGGCCGTCGCAGGAATTCGATCCGGCCAATACCACGCGCACCTTCCACCTGGGCGCGCCGGATTATCTGGATGCGTTCTTCCTGCCGAATATTGTGGAACGGCTGCGCAAGCACGCGCCGCAGGCCAAGCTGGTGGTGCATCCGCTCAATGCGGGGGTCGACTATCTCGCCGCGCTGGAGCAGGGCGGCATGGACTTGGTGATCGGCAACTGGCTCTCGCCGCCGGAGCATCTGCACATCTCCCCGCTGTTCGACGATGAGGTGGTCTGCATGCTCGGCGCCCAGCACCCGCTGGCGCGCAAGGGCATCTCGCTCAAGCACTACGTGGAGATGCCGCATCTGGCGCCCGCGCCGTATGCCGTCATGCAGCGCAGCATGATCGATCAGGCACTTGCTGAACAGGGGCTCAAGCGGCAAATCCAGGTGTCGTTGCCGTACTTCGGGTTGGTGCCGTATGTGCTGATGCGCACGGATCTGGTGTTCACCACGGGCCGCCAGTTCGCCGCGCATTGCGCGCAGTATCTACCGATCCGCATCCTGCCCGCGCCCGTGACGTTCCCGAAAATGCGCTTCTACCAGCTCTGGCACGAGCGCAGCCATGCGGCACCCGATGTGATGTGGCTGCGCCGCATGATCGGCGAAGTGGCCGCCGAGCTGCCGCAACATCCGCAATTGGAAACGGCAGCCTGAGCTGCCGTTCCGTCACGCGCGTGTGCGGAAGCTTACTTTCCGCTTGCGACGGTCTTGCCGTAATCCGGGAAGAACACCTGTTCCCCGTTCACCTTGAAATCGGCAATCGCCTGCTGTCCGGCGGGTGAGGTGATCCACTCGATCAGCTTGGTCGCATCTGGGTAGTTGGTGGTCGGATATTTCTTCGGATTGACGGCGATGATGCCGTACGGGTTGAACATGCGCGTGTCGCCGGCCAGCACGATATCGAGCCCGGTCTTGGCGCGGTAGGCGCCGTAGGTCGCGCGGTCGGACAGCGTGTAGGCGTTCATCTGCGCGGCCATGTTCAGCACTTCGCCCATGCCCAGGCCGGCGCTCACATACCAGGGCTTGCCTTTCGGGTCGATGTTGGCGGCTTTCCAGTACGCCTTTTCCATGACGTCGGTGCCGGAGTTGTCGCCGCGCGAAATGAACTTGGCGCCCGTGCTGGCAATGCGCTGCATGCCTTGGATGACGTCTTTCTGTCCGCGCAGGCGCGCCGGGTCGTCCGTGGGGCCGACCAGGATGAAGTCGTTGTACATGACGTCGCGCCGGTCGATGCCGCCGCCGGACGCTACGAAGGCGTCCTCCAGTTGCCGCGCGTGCACGAGCACCACATCCACATCCCCCGATTCCCCCAGCTTCACCGCTTTGCCGGTGCCAACGGCAATCACCTGCACATGGATGCCGGTCGCGGCTTCAAATTTGGGCAGCAGCACCTTCAGCAGACCGGAATTTTCGGTGCTGGTGGTCGTGGCCATGCGGAGATCGCCAGCATATGCACTCGTGCCAAATGCGAGTGCCACGAACGAGGTGGCAAACCACCGAAGTGCCTTGAACAATCCGGACATGTTGTGTGGGCAATGTGAGGGCCGTGGACGCTTTATGTCGGATGCTGCATGATGGCGGCAGCCGCGGGGCAGTCGGCGGCCACGATACGCCCGCCCCGGAGAGACGATGGGCATTGTTCTCCGGGCGCCGGACCGAAGTAAATAGGAAACCATAAACATAATGACATTCCAGTTCGAGGTATTTCCGGTCGTCGGGCCGGACGACAACCCGCGCGCTAATGGCAAGGTCTTCCAGTTGCTGCGGGCTGTGCGGGAGACGGGGTCACTGCATCGGGCAGCCAAGCAGGTGGGCCTGTCGTACCGGCACGCCTGGGGGGTGATGCGCGCGTGGGAAGAGATGCTGGGGCGCTCGCTGCTCGATATGGAGCGCGGCCGTGGCGCGTCACTCACGCTGTTTGGCGAGCGCATGCTGCGCGCCGAAATGCGCCTGCGCGAGCAGCTTGACCCGGCCGTGCGTCAGGCCATGAACCAGTTTCTGTCGGAGCTGGACGACGCCTCTCAGTCGCAAACGCGCATCCGTTTTTCGGGCAGCCATGACCCGGCGGTGGAGGTGTTGGCGCAGTCGTTTGCCCATGAAAGCCACGGTGCGCAACTCGATACCGTGTTCTGCAGCGCGGTCGAAGGCTTGATCTGCCTGCAGGAAAAACAATGCGAGGTAGCGGGCTTCTATGTGGCGCCGCAGCAGGGCGCAGGCTCGATTGCGCACCAGACGTTGCGCAAGTGGTTGCGGCCGACCGCCGTGCGCCTGATCGCACTGGCCGATCGCGAGCAGGGTTTGATGATGTCGCCGGAATGGGTGGGGCGCGTGCAATCGCTGGCCGACTTGGCGCGTACGCAAGCGCGCTTTATCAACCGGCAGCGCAGTTCGGGCACACGGCTGCTGTTTGATCAGTTGCTGGTTGCCGCCGGGCTGTATCCCGATCAGATTAACGGATACGACGAGCAGGAATTCTCCAGCGACAAGATTGCCGTGGCCGTGCAGGAGGGCCGGGCGGATATCGGCTTTGGCTTGCGCCCGGGCGCCGAGGCCCACGGCCTGCATTTCGTGCCGCTGACGCGCGAAACGTACTACCTGGCAGTGCGCCGCAATGACGCGCTGGCCCCCTGGGTGCGCGAGCTGATGGAGCGCATTGGCGAGGCCGGTTTCCGCACGGGCCTGAACCATCTGGCGGGCTACCGCGCCCCCGAACAGGTTGCATTGCTCACCGCAGACCAGGCGCTGCCCTGGCATGCAGACGAGGCCCCCGCGCTCGCGCGCTGAAGTCATGCGAGTCATGCGAACATGACGGGTCTGCCTAATTGACGTCGAGGCGCTCTGCGCCCCGTCCATGTTCTGCCCATGTCACGTTTTTCCGTCTGGACCCAAGCCCTGCGCATGCTGCGCCGCGACTGGCGCGCGGGTGAGCTGAACCTGTTGCTCATCGCGCTGGTGCTGGCCGTGGCCGCGCTGGCGTCCGTCAGCTTCCTCGCCGATCGCATGCATGCCGGCCTGGAGCGCGATGCGCGTCAGTTGATCGGCGCCGATGTGCTCGTCGTGTCGGATCAGCCGCTGCCTGCGGACATTGAAGCGCATGCGCGCGCCAGCGGCTTGCAGGTCACGCACACGGCGGCGTTTCCCAGCATGGCGACCACGTTGACCAGCGGATCGTCCGGTGAGCCGGCGTCGCAACTGGCGGCGGTCAAGGCCGTTGCCCCGGGCTACCCGCTGCGTGGTGCCGTCAAGGTGAGCGACGGGCGTGACGCGACTGGCGCTGCCATCCACGCGATTCCCGCACCCGGCACGGTGTGGGTCGACGCGCCGCTGCTCGAAGCGCTCGGAGTGCGTGTGGGCGACGCCATTCGCCTGGGCACCCGCACGTTCAAGATCGCCCACGTCATCACGCAAGAGCTGGACCGTGGCGCAGGCTTTATGAACTTCGCGCCGCGCGTGATGCTGCCGATGGCCGATCTGGCCTCCACGGGCCTCGTCACCTATGGCAGCCGCGTCACGTATCGCCTGCTGGTGGCGGGGCCGGATGCGGCGGCCAATGCCTTCCACGCCTGGGCTGAGAGCGAACTGAAGACGCGTCAGCTGCGCGGCGTGCGCATCGAATCCTTGCAGAACGGCCAGCCGCAGATGCGTGAAACGCTGGACCGTGCCGAACGCTTTCTCTCGCTCGTCGCGCTGCTCGCCGCCATGATTGCGGCAGTCGCCATCACCATGGCTGCGCGCCGCTATACGGCGAGGCATACCGATGCGGTAGCCGTCATCAAATGCCTGGGGCTGAAGCAAGGTCAGATTCTCGGGACGTTTGCATTGGAGTTCCTGCTCATCGGCGTGCTGGGTTCGGCGGTGGGTGTGGCGTTGGGGTATGGCGCGCACTGGCTGCTGCTGGCGTCGCTGGGCGATCTGGTGACGGTAACGTTGCCGATGCCGTCCATCTGGCCGGCGGTGGTGGGCGTGACGGCGGGGCTGGTGCTGCTGGTGGGGTTTGCCGTGCCGCCGCTGCTGACGTTGGTGCGTGTGGCGCCGTTGCGCGTGCTGCGCCGCGATGTGGCCGAGCGCGCTGTCGCGTCGTGGGTTGGCTATGCGCTTGGGGCGGCAGCGTTCTTTGCGCTGCTCGTGGTGTCTGCGCGGGATGTGAAGCTCGGTGCGCTGACGGCGGCCGGGTTTGCCGGCGCCATCGTCGTGTTTGCATTGCTGGCGGCGGCCGGTTTGCGTGCGCTGGCGGTGTCGCTGGGACGCGGTCGGGCGCTTGGCGTGGGCTGGCGTTTTGCGCTGGCGGTGCTGGAGCGTCGGCGCAGCGTGAGCGTGCTGCAAACCGTGGCGCTGGCCGTTGGCCTGATGGCGCTGCTGTTGCTGGCCATGACGCGCAATGATCTGATCCGCTCGTGGCACAACGCCACGCCGGCTAACGCGCCTAATCGTTTCATCATCAATATCCAGCCCGACCAGATGGAAGCGGTATCCCAAGCGCTGGCCCAGGCGGGCGTGGCCGAGCCCAAGCTCTACCCGATGGTGCGTGGGCGCCTGACGCAGGTGAACGGACAGACCATCGATCGCCAGACCTATGCCGAATCGCGCGCGCGAAACCTGGTCGAGCGCGAATTCAACCTCTCTTACGCAACTGCGCAGCCGCCGGAAAACCGCATCGTCGCGGGCCAATGGTTTAGCGGACAGAATCCCGAGGCATCGGTGGAGGAGGGCATCGCCAAGACGCTGAACCTGCACCTGGGCGATGTGCTGCGCTTCGATGTCGGCGGGCAGACCGTGGACGCGCCTATCACGTCGCTGCGCAAGCTCGATTGGAGTTCGATGCGGGTGAACTTCTTCGTGATCCTGCCGCCTGTGGCGCTGCGCGATATGCCGCAAACCTACGTCACGGCCTTTCGCATTCCCGCTGGCCAGGCTGATCTGCCCGCCAAGCTGGTGCGCGAGTTTCCGAACCTGACGGTGGTGGACACCGAGCTCATCCTGCAGCAAGTGCAGGGCGTGCTCGACCAAGTGACGGCAGCGGTGGAGTTCCTGTTCGTGTTCACCTTGGCGGCGGGCGTGCTCGTGCTGTATGCAGCCCTGTCCGGCTCGCGTGACGAGCGCCTGCGCGATGCCGGCGTGCTGCGCGCACTCGGCGCGGGCTCAGGCGTGGTGCGCCAGACGCAATACGCCGAGGTGCTGATCGTTGGTGGCCTGGCTGGGCTGATGGCCGGTGTGGGCGCCATCGCCATCGGCTGGGTACTGTCGGCGTATGTGTTCGATTTTCCGTATCGTTTCAACCCGGCGATCTTGCCGGTGGGCATCGTGGGCGGCATGCTGTGCGCCTTTGTTGGCGGCTGGCTGGGCCTGCGCGACGTGCTGCGTCGTCCGGCCATGGCAACGCTCCGGGATGTCTGAATCTCTTGATGTGATTGACGCTGTATGACTGATGAAACTACCGGCCACGAAACCCTGGCCTTCGACCTGATTGGCGGTGAGGCACGCGTGCGCGAACTCGTCGATCGTTTCTACGACCTGATGGACCTCGAGCCCGAGTTTGCCGTGCTGCGTGCGCTGCACCCGCCAAGCCTTGATGGCTCGCGCGACAAACTGTTCTGGTTCTTGTGCGGCTGGCTGGGTGGTCCGAACCATTTCATCGAGCGGTTCGGTCACCCGCGTTTGCGCGCGCGCCATCTGCCGTTCGAGATCGGCACGCAGGAACGCGATCAATGGATGCGGTGCATGGCACTCGCCATGCAAGACCTCGGCCTGGACGAAGCGCTGCAGATGCGCCTGATGCAAGCCTTCTGGCAGACCGCAGACTGGATGCGCAATGTGCAGCGCTGAAGTGCCGCGCTCACGCAGGACACAAGAACAATCGAGGAGACTCCGATGATCGGTTTGCCCACCGCAGACGACGTACTCGCGTTCTGGTTTGGCAATGCGCCGCTGGTCGACGCGCGGCCGGAGTGGTTCACCAAGTCCGACGCGTTTGATGCAGAGATTCGCGCACGCTTCCTGCCGCTGTGGGAAGCGCTTGCCGCGGGCAGTGCAGATACATGGATGGACACGCCGCAGGAGGCGATCGCGCGCATCGTGGTGCTCGATCAGTTCTCGCGCAATATGTTCCGCGACACCGCGCGCGCCTTTGCCAGCGATGCGGCAGCGTTGCACACCGCGCAGATCGTCGTGGCAGCCGGCTGGGACGCCAAGCTGCCGACGCGCCATCATCGTGCGTTCTGCTATCTGCCGTTCGAGCACAGCGAGGCGTTGGCCATGCAGGACGAGTCGATTCGGCTCTACACGCGCCTGCGTGATCAGGACGGCGATGCCGACTCGCTCGTCTGGGCGGAGAAGCACCGCGAGATCATCGCGCGCTTTGGGCGTTTTCCGCATCGCAATGCGGCGCTTGGGCGTGCGTCCACGCCGGAAGAGGTGGCGTTTCTTGCGCAGCCTGGCTCGTCGTTCTAGCGGGCGGCTTAGAGCCGCTAACAAAACCGCCCTGGCGTCGTTGCGCCTCCTTGCCGTACTTCAGTACTGTCTGCGTCGGCACGCCTAGCCAGGACAGTTTTGTTAGCGGCTCTTAGTGGCCGAGCACCGAATACATGAGCGTGCCGGAAAACATCAGCAGCACCAGCGAGGCGCCACGCAGCAGCACGGGCGTGTGGGGTGCCCACGTCCGCCGTGCCGTCAGCAGCACGCCCAGGTAGGACCAGCCAATCGCAATCGGCACGAGCACGGTCAGGAATACGCCGATCGTCCACGCAAAATAGCTGGCGGACCGGAACGCTTCCAGCGGGAACAGCGTGCTCGCAAACAACAGCGCTTTCGGGTTCATCACCGTGGTGAGGAACATGTCGCGCAGGCTGACGGGGCTGGCGGTGACGTGCTGCAGCGCGCCGCTTTGTCGCCAGATCTTGGCCGCCAGAAAGAGGATGTAGACCGAGCTCACCAGCTTGACGGCCATCGGTAGCCAAGGCTGCTTGGCCGATACCGCACTGAGAAAGAACCCCCAGAGCGAAATGCCGACCACGTAGCCGAGCGCTTCCGCAGTAATGAGTGGGCTGGTCCGGCGCACGCCAACCTTGAGGCCGGATGACAGCAGCAGCGTATTGGTCGGCCCCGGCACGATCAGCACCAGCGACACATACAGCGCCATCTTGAGCAACGTGTCTTGCATAGCGCTAGGTGCGCTCGCGGCGTTCCGACCACTTGTCGACCGTTTCGCGCGGCGCGTTTGCCAGCATGTCGATCAACTCGGCCGGGTCCTGGCTCACGTGCAGCAAGTCGGCGTGATGGCGCTTGAGGAAGCCCTCTTGCACCGCATGGTCGATGAAGGCCAGCAGCTTGTCGTAGAAGCCCGCCACGTTCAGCAGGCCGATGGGCTTGTTGTGGTAGCCGAGCTGCAGCCACGTGAAGGTTTCGAACAGCTCTTCATACGTGCCCACGCCGCCGGGCATGGCGATGAAGGCATCCGCGCGGTCGGCCATCATCTGCTTGCGCTGGTGCATGCTGTCGACGATGTGCAGCTCGGTCAGCTCCTTATGGCCGACCTCCTTGCGCACCAGCGACTTGGGGATGATGCCGACGACCGGGTTGCCGCCGTGCAGCACCGCATCGGCCACGATGCCCATCAGGCCGACGTTGCCGCCACCGTAGACAAGCGAGAGGCCGCGCTTGACCATCTCTTCGCCCAGGGCGATGGCGTTGGCCTTGTATTCCGGCCGTACGCCGGGGCTGGAACCGCAATAGACGCAGATGGATTTCATTTGACAGGGTTGGTTTCCGGCGGCAAATCGCTGCTGCGGCTGACCGCTAGCAGATCAAAGGCCCGCCGCGGCTTGCCGCGCAGATACGGCGCCAGAATGGACAGGATGTGATAGCTGGCGCCGTGCAGGTGGTCGCGGATCGCGTTCGGGTCGTTGTACTGGCGCGGGTGCTGCACAAACTGGAACGACAGCCAGTAGGTGCCGACCACCACCATGTTGGTGCAGATCACGTCCACCTGTTCGGGCGTGGCTTCCATCTCGCCGTCTTCAATGAACTGGTGGCAGATGTCCATCGCAAAGTGGCGCTTCTGCTCGACGATGCGCTTGAAGTTCAGCTCCAGCATGCGGTTGCGCGCGAGCAGATCGTTGATGTCGCGGTACAGGAAGCGGTAGTTCCAGATGAACTCCGACATGTACTGCAGATAGCCCCAGGTCTCGTCCAGCGTGGCCTTGTGATCATCCGGCAGCTTCAGGCGACGGCTCATCTCCTGCTCGAACTGCACGAAGATCGAGTTGATGATGTCGTCCTTGTTGCGGAAGTGGTAGTACAGGTTGCCCGGGCTGATTTCCAGCTCTTCGGCGATCGTCGTGGTGGTGACGTTGGGCTCGCCCAGCTCGTTGAACAGGCGCAGCGACACCTCAAGGATGCGATCGCGCGTGCGGCGTGGGCCGGTGGAATGCTGCTTGGTTTCCATTGAACTGCCAAGGCTGTGGGCCCTGTCTCCGTGGCGTTGTGTGCCCGGATTATAAAAGATCGTGCTTACGCAACGAGCCCCAATGTGATGCCCCAGACCCCGCCAAACGTTGGCGCCGGTTTTCGTGTTGGCTTTCTTTACCGCAAGAGCGATGCGACCCACGGCCAGGCGATTGCCACCCACGTCCCCCCGCACAGCAGCAGGGCCAGCATGACGGCCGCGCTGCCGAAATCCTTGGCGCGCTTGGACAACCCATGCTGCTCCAGCGAGATGCGATCGACCGCCGCTTCCACGCTCGAATTGAGCAGTTCAACGATCAGCACCAGCACCAGCGTGCCGATCATCATGATCCGCTCCACGGTGGTCGCGGGGATGATGAACGCGCAGGGCAGCAGGATCGCGCACAGTGTCAGCTCCTGTCGGAATGCGCTTTCCTCGTCGATGGCGAAACGGATGCCGCTGATGGAATTCTTGAGCGCAAACCACGCCCGCGTGACGCCGCGATTGCCTTTGTGCGGGTTGTCGGCGGGCGAATACGTGGTCGCGGCTGGGGGTGCCGGCGGATGATCCGGCGGAGTAGCAGGCTTCATGCAGGGTCAACCACCTGCGGCGGTGGACGGTTGAACAGTCTTGGAATCGCTGGATTGTACGGCCGGCATCGGGCGCAGGTGGGCCAGAAATTGTTCCGAAGCTGCGCGCCACGAGAACTTCTCGGCGTGCGCCCGGGCCGTGGTGCGGTCGATACGCAGCGCTTCCAGGCAGGCTTCGCGCAGGTCTTCGCGCAGCGCACCGGCTGGCGAATCGCCCAGCACGTCGATCGGGCCCGTCACCGGATACGCCGCCACCGGCAAGCCGCTAGCGAGCGCTTCGAGCAGTACGAGGCCAAACGTATCGGTGCGGCTGGGGAAGACGAACACATCCGCCGAGGCGTACACCTTGGCCAGTTCCGGCTGCTTGAGCACGCCCAGGTAGTTGGCGTTCGGGTATTTCGCCTTCAGGCCGGCCAGCGCCGGGCCTTCACCGACGACCCATTTGGAACCTGGCAGATCGAGTTCCAGAAAGGCCTCGACATTCTTCTCCACGGCCACGCGGCCGACGTACAGAAAGATTGGGTGCGCTGTGTTCAGCACGTTGCTGCGCTGGGCGGTGAAGATGTCGAGATCGACGCCGCGCGTCCACAGCACGCCGTTGGTGATGCCGTAGTCGGCGAGGTCTTTCAGCACCACGGGCGTCGGGGCCATCACGGCCTGGGCGGGGCTATGGAACCAGCGCAGAAAGCGATACGTCCACGCCAGCGGAATGCCAAAGCGCGCCTGCACGTACTCGGGAAAGCGCGTGTGGTACGCCGTCGTATAGGGCAGCTTGTGGCGCAGCGCATAGGCGCGTGCTGCCAGGCCCAGCGGGCCTTCGGTCGCGATGTGCAGCGCCTGCGGGGCAAACTTTTCGATGCGCTCGCGCACGCGCTTGGCCGGCAGGATCGACAGGCGGATTTCCGGATACGTCGGGCACGGCACCGTCTTGAATTCGAGCGGCGTGATCATGTCGACGATGTGGCCCATGGCCTCCAGCTCACGGCGCGTCTGGGTCAGGGTGCGGACGACGCCGTTGACCTGCGGTTCCCAGGCATCGGTGACGATCATGACTTTCACGGGCTCTCCTTGCGGTGTGGCGGATGTCGATTGAGCGGCGGCGGGCTGGGGCTGCGTGAGGTCGATGTTGGTGTTGGTCATGTGGGCTTGGGTTTCCATCAGGCAGCGGCCGCAGCGGCACGGCGTGCGCGGCGGGAAGTGCGCGGCGCATCGAGCAGATGCGTCCAGTAGACGATCTGCAACTCGCCTTCCATCGTTTCGACCAGCGCGGAGAGACTCTCCACCCAGTCGCCGTCGTTGCAGTAAAGCTGGCCGTCGATCTCGCGGATCTCGGCCTTGTGGATATGCCCGCAGACCACGCCGTCGCAGCCGCGTCGGCGCGCTTCGTCGGTCATTACGCGCTCAAACGAGTTGATGAAGTTGACCGCGTTCTTGACCTGGTGCTTGAGGTACTGCGACAGCGACCAGTACGGAAACCCCAGCCGCACGCGGATGCGGTTGAAATGCCGGTTCATCGCCAGGATGAAGGTGTAGAGCGTGTCGCCCACGTAGGCGAGCCAGCGCGCGTGCTGCATCACGCCATCAAACAGATCGCCGTGCACGACCCACAGGCGCTTGCCGGTAGCAGTCACGTGCACTGCGTCTTCCGCGACTTCGATGTCGCCGAAATTCAGACCGTGGAACTGGCGCGCCATCTCATCATGGTTGCCGGGGATGAACACCACACGCGTGCCCTTGCGCGCGCGGCGCAGCACCTTCTGCACCACATCGTTGTGGGCCTGCGGCCAGTACCAGCCCTTGCGCAGTTGCCAGCCGTCGACGATGTCGCCAACGAGGTACAGCGTGTCGGATTCGTGGTGCTTGAGGAAGTCCAGCAGGTACTCCGCCTGGCAACCGGGCGTGCCCAGGTGGATGTCCGACAGCCAGATCGTGCGGTAGCGGTGGATTTTCTCGGCGGGCGGGTCGGTGTCCTGGCTGTCCTTGTCCGCGTTCAAGTCGGGCGTGAGTGTGGTACTCGGTGCGACGGCCGCGGCCTCATGTTCACGCACATCGCCGCGACCAGCCGGTACGGCCGAGCCCAGCGCGCCGGCCGCGGCAAATCCGGCAGCCATTTGCATCAGAGGCGGTGAGGCGTTCCAGTCGGAACCGGTGAGGGGAGCGGCGCGAAAGCGTTGCGCGAGGCGGCGGAGGAAAGCGGGGCGCGATGGCAGTTTGGGCAAGACCATGTCGGCAACGGTGGCTGCGTTGGACGGATTTCGCCACTACTGCGTGAACAAGCCATGTCAGAAACATGACCGTCACATGACGTGGTTGCCGCAAGAGGAGAAGGCCTGCGGCCGAGAGCGAAGCCGGGCGCGCGTTTTAAGCGGATGCGGCCGGCTGGCTACCGTCGATGCGTGCGAGTTCGGCTAGCACGGCGCCGCGCACGCGGGCGTCGCATAGCAACGACACATGGCCGATCGCGGCAAAGTCGATATGCTGCGCGCCCTCCAGCCAAGACGCGCCTGCAGGCCCGACGATGGAGTCGTGCCACGAAAAAATCGACGTGATGCGTGCGCGTACCGCGGGCGTTTCAGAGGCCGCAAGCTGGCGTAGCCATGGACTTGCCCATGCCATCTGGCGCACGTTGTGACCGCGCCCCGAGCACGCCATCGCCGTACCGCGATGCGGCGTTCCCAATGTGATGACATGCGCGACTTGGCAGCCGTCCGGCGCATGCTGCAGCAGCGCACGCGCTGCGAGCCCACCCATGCTGTGGCAGAGCAGGACTGGCGCGCGGCCGTGCGCGCGCGTCATACGTGCAACTGCACCCGCGATGTCGCGCGCATAGTCGTCGATGTCGCCCAGCAGCGGCATCAGGTCGATGGCGTCGATCGGGTGGCCGGCGGCAGCCAGGTGTTTCTGCAGCGGCAACCACACCGCGCGATTGCATCCATAGCCATGGATCATCAGTACCGGCACGCGCTTGCCGCCGTCGGCTGGCACATCGAACGCGGCTTGCGCCCGAAACGGCTGCAGCACGTTGAACATCCACGCCACCGACACACATTCGCGCAACCAGCAGGCAATGAAGCCCGCTGCGCTGATCCGGAATTCGTGCGGTACGGGCATGCGGTCCCATGCAGGGTCATCTGGGATAGCCGTACCGAGCGTAGTTCGCGTTACGACGAAGGCCCAGCCCACGGAGATGAGATAGCCGAGCACCAGTGCCACCGCAGCAACGGTGGCCGCACCCGCCCATCCCAAGCCGCCCCAGCGATGCGCCGCCCACCCCACGGCAAGCGTTGCCGCACATTGCAGCGCCACCGCCACGCGTCGCGCGTTGGCGGCCGTCAGCGAAGCGAAGGGCACGGATGAAGCGGAAAGATCGGCGCGGGTCATGGTTGGGCCGTCGCCGATGAGGATGGCGTCAGTCGCGCACCAGCCGCGTACCGGCCAGGCGGTCGTGCAAGAACTGGCGTTGCGGGTCCAGCCAGGCCAATGCGCCCCACGCCAGCACGCAACCCAGCGCAACGCCAGCGCCCGCCCAGCGCGAAACCCCGCTCACGTGAATGATGGCGACAGCGGCTGCCACCCAGATCCACGCCAGCGCATAGCGCACCACGGCACGCCCGAGCGAGATGCGCGAGCCATCCGCATTCACTACGCGCATCCGCCACGTCTGCATGGCGAGCGTCTGACCACGCTTGCGCCAAAACCCCACGAAGTACAGACCCAGCGCGAAGAAGCCCCACACTTGCAGGCCGACATCGCCCGTACGCGCCAACGGCGGCAAGATCGCGCGCAGCAGTAGAAAGATCGCCGTTGCGCCGAACATCACGCCAAACAGCAGCAGCCCCTCATAGAGCATCGCAGCCAAGCGGCGGCGCAGCGTGGGAGCGACAAGTGAGTCATGCGCCCCAACGGGCGAAGCGGGGAGAGCGGTATTGGGCATCGAACCGGGTGAGCGCAAGCGTCGCGCTGTCGATCATGCGTCGGCGGAAGGTGCGCGACGCGTGCTCGGATTATGCCAAACGGTGTGCCGGGCTCAGCCGCCCAGCACGGTGGACGGCGGTGGGTTGCCGGAGTCCCCGTCAGTGTTGGTCGGTGAAGTCGTCGGATGCGCAGGCGCAATCGGCGTGACCGGCGTCTGTGGCGCGGAAACCGCCGGTGCCTGTGCTGGTGTTGCAGCCGGCGCGGAGGCCGAAGCCGTACCCGTCGCCTTGGCAGGCGCAAGCGGATTCGGCGCTGATTTGGTCGTGCCCGGCTTGGTGCGTGCGCCGTGATGCAGCGCCTTGGCGGCATCCTTGGCGAGGACTGCGTTGCCCGGCAAGGCAGTCACTGCAGACGGGCGTTTCTGCGCCTTTGCCGCAGCGGCGAGCGCCTTCTTTTGCTCTTCCGGGAGTTCCTGATAGCGTTGCCAAGCCTCGCTCTTCTTCTGCAGCGGAACGGACTTGCTGGTCTGGAAGTTTTCGCGGGCGCGGTGACGCTGTTCTGGCGTCAACTTGACCCAGTCAGCCATGCGTGTCTGTAGTCGCTGCTGCTGCGCGGGCGTGTACTTCGGGTACGCCTGCGTGATTTGCAGCCACTTCTTGCGCGAGAGTTCCGGCATGCCGTTCCATTCCGGTGCCAGCGGCGCGAGGATGCGCTGCTGCACGATGGTCAACTCGGACCAGTTCGGGTGGATGGACGGTTGCGGATTCGTCGCGGGCGGCGTCGGCAATGCCAGCGCGTTGGTCGTCACGCTCGGCGCGGACGCGGGTGCCGATGCTGCAGGCATTTGCCCCATCGCCAGCTCAGCCGTGAGCAGCCCCGTCGCGCCAACGAGCGCAAGGAAGCCGACGCGCAAGCGCAGGAGCCGATCGCCTCGCGGTGGTTGGCCGTGGGTGCGGTGCAAATTGCTCATCGATCAGCCTTTCACTGATCGCGTTTGTCGAGATACTGATGGAAGCCTTGATCGGCGTAGGCGGCCAGCGGCAGATCGTCGAGCAGCATGGCGGCGTCGACCTCGGCGAGTTCGTCCACGCGTTGCTGCTGTTGCCACTGATAGATGCCGGCCAACCCCGCCACCAGTGCGATGGTCGGCCACAGCAGCCCAAAGCGGCGCAGGAAGGCGCCAACACGGTGGAGCGGCGAGGACGAGCCTTCCTCCGCGTCGAAGGAAACGGAGCCGCCCCCCGGCATGGCCAAGGCGGGCGAGTGCACCGTGCGCGGTGCTTCCGCTTTCTTATGTGCGAGCGCTGTCCGGCGCGCCGCAGCGAGGCGGTCGCGCACATCGGGCGGCAACTGCCCGGCCGACTCATTCAGAGCGGTACGGACGGCATGCGCAAAACGGCGTTCTCGGAGTTCTACCTTGTTCATAGTCGGATCCCTCGCGCCCTCAGCGCTTGGGCCAGGGCGTGCGTTGCCCGCGAGCAGTGCGTCTTCACGCTCCCCTCGGAACAGCCCATTGCCTGGGCTGTTTCAGCAACATCCATGTCCTCCCAGTAACGCATCAGGAAGGCCTCCCGTTGACGTGTCGGGAGCTTCTCGATCTCGCGTTCCAGAATTTCCAGCATTTGGGCGCGCTCCACCTTGTCGGCGCTGCTTTCGGCGGCGGTGGAGCCGGCTTCACTTTCGATCAGCTCCAGGGGGTCGGTGTCGTCGCCCTCGGCATCCGTGCGGAAGCTGGAGAACAGGCTGACCCACGTATTGCGTACCTTGGTGCGGCGAAACCAGTCGTGGATCGTGTTTTGAAGAATGCGCTGGAACAACAACGGCAGTTCGGCCCCGGGCTTATCGCCGTATTTCTCGGCCAGCTTGATCATCGCGTCCTGCACGATGTCGAGCGCGGCGTCGTCATCGCGGACTGCGAATACTGCCTGCTTGAAGGCGCGTTTTTCGACGCTTATGAGGAAGGCCGACAGTTCCTGTTCAGAGGCCATACAACGGCGGAGCGAATCCTAAGGGGGCGGTCTGGCGAAATTTCAGAATGTCACGGTGTGACGCAATGTGAATATGACGCCGCACGGCAACGACGGCGTGAACCGTCAAAAATGTTGCGATGCTAGCAAAAATGCGGGTCGGCGGACAGTCTAACTGTCTGGCGGGTGCGTTCCGGGGCGAATCGTGCCGTCGCTGGACCGGCATGCGGCATTGCAGTATCATCGACGGTTCACAATATCTGTGGTTTGTCTCATCTGGCCGCCCATCAGGCGGACCATCCATGCAGACGCGCACCGCTCAAATCCGCGCCACAAGCCCGGTAGAGAGCATCCAAACAATTTTTTGCCGAAAATTGCAAAGGACTGACATGAATATGCCAAGCGCGGAATTTTCCCACGCCAATAGCGGTTCATCTGCCGACATGATGGGGTCTGACATCCTCGTCAATGCGCTCGCGGCAGAGGGCGTCGAGTTCGTCTGGGGTTACCCCGGCGGCGCGGTGCTCTATATCTACGACGCGTTCTACAAGCAAAACAAGATCGAGCACATCCTGGTGCGCCATGAACAGGCGGCAGTCCATGCGGCTGACGGCTATGCGCGCGCCACGGGCAAGGTCGGTGTCGCCCTCGTGACGTCCGGCCCGGGCGTGACCAATGCCGTGACCGGCATCGCCACCGCCTATCTGGATTCGATCCCGATGGTGATCATCACCGGCAACGTGCCGACGCACGCCATCGGCCAGGACGCCTTCCAGGAATGCGACACCGTCGGTATCACCCGTCCGATCGTCAAGCACAACTTCCTTGTGAAGGACGTGCGCAACCTCGCTTCGACCATCAAGAAGGCGTTCTACATCGCCGCGACCGGCCGTCCGGGCCCGGTGGTGGTGGACATCCCCAAGGATGTCTCGCGCGAGATGTGCAAGTACGAGTATCCGAAGACCATCGAGATGCGCTCGTACAACCCCGTCAACAAAGGGCACTCGGGCCAGATCCGCAAGGCGGTGAGCCTGCTGCTGCAGGCTGAGCGTCCGTACATCTATTCGGGTGGCGGCGTGGTGCTTGCCGAGGCCAGCGAAGAGCTGCGCCAGCTGGCTGCGCTGACGGGTTACCCGGTTACGAACACGCTGATGGGCCTGGGCGCATTCCCGGGCACCAGCAAGCAGTTCGTGGGCATGCTGGGCATGCACGGTACGTACGAAGCCAACATGGCGATGCAGAACTGCGACGTGCTGATTGCCATCGGCGCGCGTTTTGATGACCGCGTGATCGGCAGCCCGGCGCACTTCTCGTCGCAGCCGCGCAAGATCATCCACATCGACATCGATCCGTCCTCCATCTCCAAGCGGGTGAAGGTTGACATCCCCATCGTCGGCAACGTCAAGGACGTGCTGCAGGAGATGATCAGCCAGATCCAATCGGGCGAAGCCAAGCCGAACAAGACGGCGCTGGCCAAGTGGTGGGAACAGATCGAGCAGTGGCGCAGCGTCGATTGCCTGAAGTACGACCGCACTTCCGAGATCATCAAGCCGCAATACGTGGTCGAAAAGATCTGGGAACTGACGAACGGCGATGCCTTCGTCTGCTCCGACGTCGGTCAGCACCAGATGTGGGCTGCACAGTTCTACAAGTTCAACGAGCCGCGTCGCTGGATTAACTCCGGTGGCCTGGGCACGATGGGCGTGGGCCTGCCGTACGCGATGGGCATCAAGAAGGCGTTCCCGGATAAGGAAGTCGTCACCATCACCGGTGAGGGCTCGATCCAGATGTGCATCCAGGAACTGTTGACCTGCCTGCAGTACGACACCCCGGTGAAGATCTGCTCGCTCAACAACGGTTACCTGGGCATGGTCCGCCAGTGGCAGGAAATCGAGTACGACAACCGTTACTCGCACTCCTACATGCAGGCATTGCCCGACTTCGTGAAGCTGGCAGAAGCGTATGGCCACGTGGGCATGCGCGTCGAAAAGACGTCCGACGTGGAGCCCGCGCTGCGCGAAGCCTTCCGACTCAAGGATCGTACCGTGTTCCTCGACTTCCAGACCGACCCGACCGAAAACGTCTGGCCGATGGTCCAGGCAGGCAAGGGCATCTCTGAGATGCTGCTCGGCGCGGAGGACCTGTAATGCGCCATATCATTTCTGTCCTGCTGGAAAACGAACCGGGCGCGCTGTCGCGCGTGGTGGGCCTGTTCTCGGCGCGCGGCTACAACATCGAGACGCTGACGGTCGCCCCGACCGAAGATGCCTCGCTGTCGCGCATGACGATCGTCACGACCGGTTCGGACGACATCATCGAGCAGATCACCAAGCACTTGAACCGCCTGGTGGAAGTCGTCAAGGTCGTCGACCTGACCGAAGGTGCGCACATCGAGCGCGAGCTGATGCTCGTGAAGGTGCGTGCCGTCGGCAAGGAACGTGAGGAGATGAAGCGTACGGCGGATATCTTCCGCGGCCGCGTCATCGACGTCACCGAGAAGACTTACACGATCGAGCTGACCGGCAACGGCAGCAAGCTTGACGCGTTTCTCGATGCCATCGATCGCGCTGCCATTCTTGAGACCGTCCGTACGGGCGGCTCGGGTATCGGCCGCGGCGAGCGCATTCTGAAGGTTTGAACCGGCGCGTGCATGCTGCCGGCCCCCATCGATATTGAAGTATTTGAAAATTAGGACATCACCATGAAAGTGTTTTACGACAAGGACGCCGACCTCTCCCTGATCAAGGGCAAGAACGTCACCATCATCGGCTACGGCTCGCAAGGCCATGCCCACGCCCTGAACCTGAATGACTCGGGCGTGAAGGTCACGGTCGGTCTGCGCAAGGGCGGCGCGTCGTGGAACAAGGCGGTCAACGCCGGCCTGCAAGTGAAGGAAGTGGCCGAGGCTGTGAAGGAAGCCGACGTTGTCATGATCCTGCTGCCGGACGAGCAGATCGCCGACGTGTACAAGAACGAAGTGCATAACAACATCAAGCAAGGCGCCGCACTGGCATTCGCCCACGGCTTCAACGTGCACTACGGTGCCGTGATCCCGCGTGCTGATCTGGACGTCATCATGATCGCCCCGAAGGCCCCGGGCCACACCGTGCGTGGCACGTACAGCCAAGGTGGCGGCGTGCCGCACCTGATCGCCGTGCACCAGGACAAGTCGGGCGCAGCGCGTGACATCGCCCTGTCGTATGCCACCGCCAACGGCGGCGGCCGCGCCGGCATCATCGAAACCAACTTCCGCGAAGAAACCGAAACCGACCTGTTCGGCGAACAAGCCGTGCTGTGCGGCGGTACGGTCGAGCTGATCAAGGCTGGCTTCGAGACGCTGGTGGAAGCTGGCTACGCTCCGGAAATGGCGTACTTCGAGTGCCTGCACGAGCTGAAGCTGATCGTCGACCTGATCTATGAAGGCGGCATCGCCAACATGAACTACTCGATCTCGAACAACGCCGAATACGGCGAATACGTCACCGGCCCGCGCGTCGTGACGGACGAGACCAAGAAGGCCATGAAGCAGTGCCTGAAGGACATCCAGACCGGCGAGTACGCCAAGAGCTTCCTGCTGGAGTACAAGGCAGGCCAACCGACGCTGATCTCGCGCCGCCGCCTGACCGAAGAGCACCAGATCGAGCAAGTTGGCGCCAAGCTGCGCGCGATGATGCCGTGGATCGCCAAGAACAAGCTGGTCGACCAGTCGAAGAACTGATCGATCAAGCCTTGTGCGAGAAGAAGCCAGCCTCCGGGCTGGCTTTTTTTATACTGAATCGACGGAATTCGGCACCGTTTCAAGTGCTGGCGCGGCCCCGTGTCGGCTAGAATGCCGCATTTCCTTCAAGACGCTGTCGAGGTCTGATTTGAACAACACGTATCCGCATCCCATCATCGCCCGCGAGGGCTGGCCGTATCTGGGCGGGATTTTCATCGTCTCGCTTATCGTGCAGATGGCCGCCGGCTTCGGCTGGGCGTGGCCGTTCTGGGTGCTGACGCTGTTTGTGCTGCAGTTTTTCCGCGATCCGGCGCGTGCCGTGCCGACGCAAGCCAACGCGATCCTCTCGCCGGCAGACGGCCGCATCGTAGCCGTCGAACAAGTGCGTGACCCGTACGCCGATCGTGATGCGCTGAAGATCAGCGTGTTCATGAACGTGTTCAACGTGCACTCGAATCGCGCGCCGGTCGATGGCACGGTGCAGCAAGTGCAATACTTCCCGGGCAAGTTCGTCAATGCCGACCTGGACAAGGCGTCGCTCGAGAACGAGCGCAATGCCATCGTGCTGCGTCGCGCTGATGGCCAGATCGTCACCTCGGTGCAGGTGGCCGGGTTGATCGCGCGACGTATCCTTTGCTACACCAAGGCAGGCGAGGCGCTTACCCGCGGCCAGCGTTACGGTTTCATCCGCTTCGGCTCGCGCGTCGACGTGTACCTGCCGCTGACGGCACGCCCACGCGTGACGATCGGCGAGAAGGTGTCCGCCACGCTGACGGTGCTCGCCGAGCTGGACTGATCCGGAGGCCGCCATGCCCGCGTTCAACCGACGCAAGAAGCGTTTTACCGCCAGCAACGTCACGCATTTGCGTCCGCTGCGTCACAACCAACCGCGCTCGGAGGACGATGATCTCGAAGTCATCCGCCCGCGCCGCCGCGGCATTTACTTGCTGCCCAACGCCTTCACGACGGCGGCGCTGTTCGCGGGGTTTTTCGCCATCGTGCAGGCGATGAACCTGAACTTCGAGACGGCGGCGATCGCCATCTTTGCGGCGATGGTGCTTGATGGCATGGACGGCCGCGTAGCTCGTATCACCAATACGCAAAGTGCGTTCGGCGAGCAATTCGACTCGCTGTCGGACATGGTGTCGTTCGGTGTCGCGCCTGCGCTGGTCATGTACGAGTGGATTCTGCGTGACCTGGGCAAGTGGGGCTGGCTCGCGGCGTTCGTCTACTGCGCGGGGGCTGCACTGCGTCTGGCACGCTTCAACACCAACATCGGCTCGGTCGATAAGCGTTTCTTCCAGGGCATGCCGAGCCCGGCTGCTGCAGCGTTGATTGCCGGTTTCGTCTGGCTGGCAATCGACAACAAGCTGCCGGTGAAAGAGCTGTGGATGCCGTGGGTCGCTTTCGGGCTGACGTTGTATGCGGGTCTGTCGATGGTGTCGAACGCGCCGTTCTATAGCGGCAAGGCGCTCGATGTGCGTCACCGCGTGCCGTTCGGCGTGATGGTGTTGGTGCTCGTGTTGTTCGTGGTCGTGTCGAGCGATCCGCCGGTGGCGCTGTTTGGCCTGTTCGTCGGCTATGCGGTGTCGGGCTATCTGCTCTGGGGCTGGCGTACGCTGCATGGTCAGCAGGGCAGCCCGCGGGTGCCGAAGCCCACTTCCGACGATGCGCATGAGTGATCAATGCGCTGCACCCTTGTGCGCTTGCGTCAATTTTTGAATTCGTCTATAGTCGTCCGCATGCTTTCGCGCCCGATTTCCATTCTGATTACGCTAGTCTCGATTGATGACCTACTAGGTCGTCAGGTCGGGACACGCGCATAGGAAATCGCAAGACAAGGCAAGCAGAAACCGCCAAGTTTTCGCGAACCAGAATTCACAGCGCCCCGGCCTGCAACCATGCACGCCGGGGCGTTTTGCATTCTGCGCCGCAAAAAACATTCGAGACACCCACTAAGACCGACGTCAAAAACGTCACCCCCTCTAGGAGCCGCCATGAGCGACAAACTCATCATTTTCGATACCACCTTGCGCGACGGCGAGCAGTCCCCCGGGGCATCGATGACCAAGGAAGAGAAGATCCGCATCGCCAAGCAGCTCGAGCGGCTCAAGGTGGACGTGATCGAAGCCGGCTTTGCGGCCAGCTCCAATGGTGACTTCGAGGCAATCCGTGCGATTGCGCAGTCGGTCAAGGATTCGCGCATTTGCTCGCTGGCGCGAGCGAACGACCGCGACATCTCCCGCGCTGCCGAGGCGCTCAAGCCGGCCGGCCAGTTCCGTATCCACACGTTCATCGCCACGTCGGCGCTGCACATGGAGAAGAAGCTGCGCATGTCGCCGGATCAGGTGTACGAACAAGCCCGCCTGGCTGTGCGCTTCGCCCGCCAGTTCACGGACGACATCGAGTTCTCGCCGGAAGACGGCAGCCGCTCGGACATGGATTTCCTCTGCCGCGTGCTGGAAGGCGTGATCGCCGAAGGCGCGACCACCATCAACCTGCCCGATACGGTGGGCTACGCGGTGCCGGAAGGCTATGCCGCGCTGATCCGCTCGGTGCGCGAGCGCATTCCGAATTCCGACAAGGCGATCTGGTCCGTGCATTGCCATGACGATCTGGGCATGGCCGTTGCCAACTCGCTGACCGCTGTCCAGTTGGGTGGCGCGCGCCAGATCGAATGCACGATCAACGGCCTGGGCGAGCGCGCCGGCAACACCAGCCTTGAAGAGGTGGTGATGGCCGTCAAGACGCGCCGCGACTACTTCAACCTCGACGTCGGTGTTGATACCTCGCAGATCGTGCCGGCCTCCAAGCTGGTCTCGCAGATCACCGGTTTCGTCGTGCAGCCGAACAAGGCTGTGGTGGGCGCCAACGCCTTCGCACACGCGTCGGGCATCCACCAGGATGGCGTGCTCAAGGCGCGTGACACCTACGAAATCATGCGTGCCGAAGACGTGGGCTGGACGGCCAACAAGATCGTTCTCGGCAAGCTTTCGGGCCGCAACGCATTCAAGCAGCGCCTGCAGGAATTGGGCATTGAGCTGGACTCGGAAGCCGAATTGAACGCTGCCTTTACGCGCTTCAAGGAACTGGCCGACCAGAAGGCCGAGATTTTCGATGAGGACATCGTCGCCATCGTCTCGAACGAAGCGCAGCAGAGCGAAGGCGAGCACTTCCGCTTCGTGTCGCTGGCGCAGCGCTCGGAAACCGGTGAGCGCCCGCACGCACGTATCGTCTTCGTTGCCGATGGCAAGGAAGTGACGGGCGAGGCGGAGGGCAATGGCCCGGTCGACGCCACGCTCAACGCCATCGAAAGCAAGGTCGGCAGCGGAGCCGAGCAGCTTCTGTATTCGGTCAATGCGATCACCACCGGCACGCAGGCGCAGGGCGAGGTGACCGTGCGTCTGTCCAAGTCGGGCCGCATCGTCAATGGCGTCGGCACCGATCCGGACATCGTGGCGGCATCCGCCAAGGCCTACCTGGCGGCGCTGAACAAGCTGCAGGACAAGAGCAGCGAAAAACTCAACCCGCAGATCTGATCGCGGGTTTCACCAACACACGCAGGAGTCAGCCCAGACCCCCACACGATCACCACAGAGCGCGCTGCCGGTTACCCACCGGGACGCGAAGCGGGTGCAGCAGCACCGGGCACGCCAGGAGCGTGCGCCATGCTGATTGGCTTTGAGAGCGATGTTCGTGCGATCCACGACATGGCCGACCCGAACATCCACGCCAGGTGATGCGCCTCGCGTGGATGTTGCCGTTGAAACGATCCCATGCGTCAAGTGCGGCTGCGCGTGCCTTGTGTTGGCGTGCGCAGCCGCTTTACCATCCGCGCTTCACGGAGATTTGCCATGGTGTTTCGTTGGTTCGTGGCCGCACTGGCGGCCGTGGGGTTGTGTGGCGCGGCAAGTGCCCAGCCTGAAGCTGCGCCGATCCGGCTGGCGTTGATCGAAGGTCTTTCGGGGCCGTTCGCCAATGCGGGGGAAGCGGTGGACCGCAATCTGCGCATCGCCATCGAAGGTGTGAACGCGCGCGGAGGCGTGAAACTGCCTGATGGCCGCCATCCCCTCGCGCTCGTGCGCTTGGATAGTAAGAACACCGTCGATGAATCATTGTTGCAACTGCAGGCCGCCACCGATGCCGGTATGCGCTTCGTCCTGCAGGGCAACAGTTCGGCGGCTGCCGCGGCATTGTCAACGTCGATTTCACGCTACAACGAGCGTCATCCGGACGCGCGCGTACTGTTCCTCAATTACGCCGCCGTTGACCCGGCGTTGACCAACGAGGCGTGCAGCTTCTGGCATTTCCGCTTCGACGCGTCGGCGGACATGCGCATGCATGCGCTCACCGAAGTCATCCGTGCGGACAAGGCCGTCAAGAAGGTTTATTTGATCGGCCAGGACTACACCTTCGGCCGCCAGGTGGCGCAACTCGCACACCAGCAATTGGGCGAGAAGCGCCCGGACGTGGCCATCGTCGGCGAGGTGCTGCACCCCATCGGCAAAGTGAAGGACTTCGCGCCGTACGTGGCGCGCATTGCCGCATCGGGCGCGGACACGGTTATCACCGGAAACTGGGGGAATGACCTGACGCTGTTGGTCAAGGCGGCGCGCGATGTGGGGCTCAAGGCGCGTTTCTTCACGTTCTACGGCAACTCGCTGGGTGCACCGGGCGCGATGGGTGAGGCGGGCGTCGGCCGCGTGGTCGCAGTGGCAGAGTGGCATCCAAATCTGGGCGGCGCCAAGTCCGACGCGTTCTACAAGGCTTTCCGCGCGCGCTATCCGTTGCCGGCCGACGACTACCCGCTGCTGCGTGACCAGATGATGATCGACATGCTGGCCGCCGCCATCGAGCGTGCCGGCACCACAGAGGCAGGTGCCGTGGCGCGTGCGCTGCAAGGCGCTTCGCTCGATAACGGATTCCACCGCATCACACTGCGCGCGGAGGACCATCAAGCCATTCAACCGCTGATCGTCACGCAGATGGAGCGCGCCGGTACGCCCGGCGTGCCGTTCGACATCGAGGGTTCCGGCTATGGTTTTCGCACGCTGAAAGTGATTCCTGCAGCGCAAACAGCGCTGCCGACGACATGCAAGATGGTGCGCTATTGAGCGCGCGTGACACAGAACTGTCGTCAGGGCGGGGTTCTCGGCTATAATCGCGGTCTTGCTGCCCAAACCGGGTTCGGAATGGCTGGCAAGATTATTGTTCAACACGGCACCCGCGGCGGCCTTCGCTGCAGTGTCCGCAAGTCAAAGGAATCAAAATGTCCGTCGCTGACATCAAGAAGCAAGACATCGTCAAGGATAACGGCCGCAGCGCCAACGACACGGGTAGCCCGGAAGTGCAAGTTGCACTGCTGACCGCCCGCATCAACGAACTGCAGCCGCACTTCAAGGCGCACATGAAGGATCACCACAGCCGTCGTGGCCTGCTCAAGATGGTGAGCCGCCGCCGCCGTCTGCTGGACTACCTCAAGAGCAAGGATGCTGACCGTTACACCGCGCTGGTTGCCAAGCTGGGTCTGCGTAAGTAATGGTGGGTCTCACGCACTGCGCGTGATGAACAAGTGCCTGCGTCAGCATGCTGATGCAGGCATTTTGTTTTTGGCGGCCGCATTTGCGGCTGCGCCGGGCAACCGGCAAT
Organism: Ralstonia sp. 25C; assembly: GCF_051904805.1. Taxonomy (NCBI): domain Bacteria; kingdom Pseudomonadati; phylum Pseudomonadota; class Betaproteobacteria; order Burkholderiales; family Burkholderiaceae; genus Ralstonia; species Ralstonia sp. 25C. The sequence goes on from NZ_CP196737.1 coordinate 3,348,404, forward strand.
GATGGCAGTCGGTGATATCGCTGATTGTTAGGACCGGGGGCGGCAGGAAGCAGAATCTTGTGTCATTCCAACGCGGCGTTGCCTGCAAGCGTTGCGCTGGAATGGCATAAACACACCTCTGCAACCGCACCGTCTTCCGGAACGTGTTTGTCGCGGCGAAGCGTAATGAAGCGCGCCGCGAATACCGAACAGGAGATGCTATGACCATGTTCAATAAGGTCGTCAAAGAATTCCAATGGGGCGGCCACAAGGTCCGCATGGAAACGGGTGAGATCGCCCGTCAAGCGAGCGGCGCCGTGCTGCTCGACATGGAAGACACCGTTGTGCTCGCCACCGTGGTGGGCGCCAAGAACCCGAAGCCGGGTCAAGACTTCTTCCCGCTGACGGTCGATTACCTCGAGAAGACCTACGCCGCCGGCAAGATCCCGGGTGGCTTCTTCAAGCGTGAGGGTCGTCCGTCGGAAAACGAAACGCTGACGTCGCGCCTGATCGATCGTCCGCTGCGCCCGCTGTTCCCGGAAGGCTTCTACAACGAAGTCCAGGTCGTCATCCACGTGCTGTCGATCAACCCGGAAGTGCCGGCTGATATCCCGGCGCTGGTGGCCGCTTCGGCTGCACTGGCCGTGTCGGGCCTGCCGTTCAACGGCCCGGTGGGCGCAGCCCGCGTGGGTTACAAGGATGGCCAGTACCTGCTGAACCCGAATCGCGCACAACTGGCGCATTCGGAGCTGGACCTGGTCATGGCCGGTACCGAGCGTGCCGTGCTGATGGTCGAGTCCGAAGCCAACCAGCTGTCGGAAGAGATCATGCTGGGTGCTGTGGTTTACGGCCATGAGCAGTCGCAGATCGCCATTAACGCGATCCACGATCTGGTGCGCGAAGGTGGCAAGCCGGAGTGGGACTGGCAAGCAGCTCCGAAGAACGAAGTGCTGACCGCCAAGGTGTCCGAGCTGGGCCTGGCCGATCTGCAAGCCGCTTACCAGCTGCGCCAGAAGTCGGCGCGCAGCCAGAAGCTGAAGGAAGTCTACAAGTCGGTCGCCGAGAAGCTGGCTGCAGCCGGCGTGGAAGCCGACGGCGTGGAAGTCGACAACATTCTGTTCGAGCTCGAATCGAAGATCGTGCGCGGCCAGATCTTGAATGGCGAACCGCGTATCGACGGCCGCGACACCCGCACGGTGCGCCCGATCGAGATCCGCTCGTCGGTGCTGCCGCGTGCGCACGGGTCGGCACTGTTCACGCGTGGTGAAACGCAAGCGCTGGTGGTGGCCGCCCTGGGCACCAAGAGCGACGAGCAGATCATCGACGCGCTGCAAGGCGAGTACCGTGATCGCTTCATGCTCCACTACAACATGCCGCCGTTCGCCACGGGCGAAACCGGCCGTGTGGGCAGCCCGAAGCGTCGCGAAATCGGCCACGGCCGCCTGGCTAAGCGCGCACTGATTCCGGTGCTGCCGGCTGCTGACGAATTCGGTTACACGATCCGCCTGGTGTCGGAAATCACCGAGTCGAACGGTTCGTCGTCGATGGCTTCGGTGTGCGGCGGCTCGTTGGCACTGATGGACGCTGGCGTGCCCCTCAAGGCGCACGTGGCTGGCGTGGCCATGGGTCTGATCCTGGAAGACAACAAGTTCGCCGTGCTGACCGACATTCTGGGTGACGAAGATCACCTGGGTGACATGGACTTCAAGGTGGCGGGTACCGACGCTGGTATCACCGCGCTGCAGATGGACATCAAGGTGCAGGGCATCACCAAGGAAATCATGCAGGTCGCTCTGGCGCAAGCCAAGGAAGGCCGTCTGCACATCCTGGGCAAGATGCAGGCTGCGATGGGCGGCGCCCGCGCCGAACTGTCGGAGCACGCTCCGCGCATGATCACGGTCAAGATCAATCCGGAGAAGATCCGCGACGTGATCGGCAAGGGCGGTTCGACCATCCAGGCACTGACCAAGGAAACCGGCTGCACGATCGATATCGGCGAAGACGGCACGATCACCATCGCGTCGACCTCGTCGGAAGGCATGGCAGAAGCCAAGCGTCGCATCGAAGGCATCACGGCCGAAGCTGAAGTGGGCAAGATCTACAACGGCACCGTGCTCAAGCTGCTGGATTTCGGCGCGATCGTGAACATCCTGCCGGGCAAGGACGGTCTGCTGCACATCTCGGAAATCGCCAACGAGCGCGTGAACCAGGTTTCCGACTACGTGAAGGAAGGCCAGGCTGTGCGCGTGAAGCTGCTGAGCACCGACGAGAAGGGCCGCATGCGTCTGTCGATCAAGGCCGCCAAGGCTGAAGAGGGCGACGTGCCGGCCGCTGCGCCGCAAGCGCCGGGCGCGGGCGAGGCTGTGTCGCAACAGCAGCAGCAACAACAGCAGTAAGCGAGCGGTTTTCGCTAGGAAAAACGGCTGGACAGTGTCCAGCCGTTTTTTTGTTTACACTGCGTCGCGAGTTCTTCTTCCGCGACCCATCATGAGCCGCCTCTTCGAGCAAAACCGCATCGCCGTCGTCTGGGATTTCGACAAGACGCTGATCCCGCGTTACATGCAAGTGCCGCTGTTCGAGCGCTTCAACATCGCCGAACAGGGCTTCTGGGATGAAGTCGAGGCGGGTTCAAAAGAAATCGAATCGCGTGGCCAGAAGGTCAACCGCGAAACGTTCTACTTGAACGTGCTGCTCCGCTACGTGCGCGATGGTCGAATGGCCGGCCTCAACAACGCGGCGTTGCGCGAACTCGGTGCGGAGCTCGAATTCTTCCCCGGTGTGACGGACTTTTTTGAGCGCAGCAAGGCGTGGGTGCGTGACAACGCGGCCTACCAAGCCTTCGACATCAAGCTCGAGCACTACATCGTCAGCACTGGCCTGACGGAGATGATCAAGGGCTCGCCCATTGCCCCGTACATCGACGGCGTGTGGGGCTGTGAATTCCTGGAAGCGCCTGATGCGAATGGCCGCCAGGTCATCTCGGAAGTCATCTACGCCATCGACAACACCACCAAGACGCGTGCGCTGTTCGAGATCAACAAGGGCGTCAACAAGCACCCCGAAGCGGTCAATGTGAACTCGTCGATTGCCGAAGACGAGCGCCGCGTGCCGTTCGCCAACATGATCTACGTGGCCGATGGTCCGAGCGATATTCCCGCGTTTTCGGTGGCGCGCAAGGGCGGTGGGCGCACGTATGCGGTCTACAACCCCGAAAGCCCGCGCTCGTTCGAGCAGGCCGACAATTTGCGTGCAAGTGCCCGTGTCGATAGCTTTGGTCCCGCTGACTATCGTGCTGGTTCGCAGACCGAGATGTGGCTCAAATTGCATATCGGCAAGATCGCCGACGCCATCGTTCACGGCAAGGATGAAATCTTGCGCGAGACATCGCGCGGCATCCCGCAGCATTTTGTCGAACCGAAGCGCGTTGCGTCGTAACCCTCACCCGATCCGATTCCATGAAAGCGATTGAAATTACCGAATACGGTGGCCCCGAAGTGCTGAAGCTCGGCGAGCGGCCGATGCCCGAGCCGAAGGCCGGCGAAGTGTTGATCCGCGTGCGCGCGGCTGGTGTGAATCGGCCGGATGTGTTCCAGCGCACGGGCAACTATCCGGTGCCGCCGGGTGCTTCGGATATTCCAGGGCTGGAGGTGGCGGGGGAAATCGTCAGCGGTGATCTGGCACACGCGGACAATCGCTACGGCTTGAAAATCGGTGATCGCGTTTGCGCGCTGGTGCAGGGTGGCGGCTATGCCGAATTCTGTACGGCGTCGCTGGGGCAGGTGCTGCCGGTGCCGGCCGGTCTGTCAGATGTCGAAGCCGCGGCGCTGCCCGAGAACTACTTCACCGTGTGGTCGAACGTGTTTGACCGCGGCCTGCTCGGGCGTGGCGCGCATGGTGCAGATGAAACGCTGCTCGTGCAGGGTGGCTCCAGCGGCATTGGCACCACGGCGATCCAGATTGCGTCTGCGTTGGGCCATCGCGTGTTCGCCACGGCGGGCAGCGCTGACAAGTGCGACGCCTGCGTCGAGCTGGGCGCCACGCGCGCCATCAACTACAAGACCGAAGACTTCGTCGAGATCGTCAAAGCCGAGACGGGCCGCGGCGCCGACGTGGTACTCGATATGGTCGGCGGCAGCTACGTCGCGCGGGAGATCGCCTGCACGGCTGACGACGGCCGTATCGTGCTGATCGCGCTGCTGGGGGGCGCCAAGGCCGAAGTGCCATTGGGCGACATCCTGCGTCGACGCATCACGCTGACGGGTTCGACGCTGCGTCCGCGTCCGGTTGCGTTCAAGGCCGCCATCGCGGCGAACCTGTATGAAAAGGTCTGGCCGTTGCTGGCATCGGGTCGCATCAAGCCGGTCATCCACGAGGTCATGCCGGCTGCGCGAGCCGCACAGGCACACGCTCTGATGGAATCCAGCGCCCACATCGGCAAGATCATGTTGGTTTGGGATTGATCCCAAGACGCCAAAATTGACCCTGTTTTTGTCGCCACGGTAGAATGCCGGGTTTATTTGACAGTCGACCGGGCAAAAACGTGAACGCAAGACCGAAGCTGGTGGTGGGTAACTGGAAGCTGCATGGCAGTCTGAGTGCCAACGCCGCGCTGCTTGAGCAGATCAAGGCCGCAGGCAAAACCAACGCCACGCTGGCGGTATGTGCGCCGTTTCCATATCTGGCGCAGTGCCAGTCTCTGCTGACAGGTTCGGTAGTGGGCTGGGGCGCACAAGACGTGTCGGCCGAAACGCGCGGAGCCTTCACCGGCGAAGTGGCGGCGTCGATGCTATCGGAGTTCGGTTGCGGCTACGCGATCGTCGGTCATTCCGAGCGCCGCACGTACCACGGCGAAAGTGATGCCCAAGTGGCGACCAAAGCGCTGCGTGCTCTGGAACATGGCATCACCCCGATCGTCTGCGTGGGCGAAACGCTGGCCCAGCGTGAAGCCGGGGAGACGGAGCAGGTGGTCGGTCGTCAGTTGGATGCTGTGCTGGAAGCCCTGTCGGTCGAGCAGCTTGGCCGTATCGTCGTCGCCTACGAGCCGGTCTGGGCGATCGGCACCGGCAAGACAGCGACGAGCGAGCAGGCGCAGGCGGTGCATGCGTTCTTGCGTGCGCGCGTTGCTGGCCGTGATGCTGGTGTGGCGCAGCGTCTGTCGATCCTGTATGGCGGCAGCGTGAAGCCGGACAACGCGGCCGAGTTGTTTGCAATGGCGGACATCGATGGCGGCCTAATCGGCGGCGCATCGCTGAAGGCCGAAGATTTCCTGGCGATCGGTCGCGCTTAAGCGGTCGGTCGACGTTGTGGCATGCCGGGTGTGTGCCGCTGCAACACATTATTGAGAGAAGCGAAATGGCAATTCTGAAGACTCTGCTGCTGGTGGCACAAATTCTGAGCGCGCTTGGCGTGATCGGCCTGGTGCTGTTGCAGCACGGTAAGGGCGCGGATGTGGGTGCGGCATTCGGCTCCGGTGCATCGGGCAGCTTGTTCGGTGCTACGGGCTCGGCTAACTTCCTGTCGCGCACGACGGCCGTGCTGGCCACCGTGTTCTTTGTGGCCACGCTGGCACTTACGCTCATCGGCACTAACAAGGGCAGCGTTTCGGCGGGTGTGATGGGTTCGGTTGCGCCTACGGCCCCCGCGGCTTCGGTGCCTGCTGCATCGGTGCCGGCCGCTCCTGCTGCGGCCTCCGGCCCGGCCGTGCCGAAATAATTGGGTGTAATCATCGTGTGCGCACTGCCGGGATCCTCGGTGCGCCACGAAGCATAAGATTTTTCTTTGTGCATTGAACAAAAGCTTCGCTTTGCGGTAGAATGTGAGGCTTGAAACAATACGGAAAACAGCAAGGGTCCTTGGCCTGATCTGGCTTCCTGATAAAGTTTCTTCCCCCAGCCGACGTGGTGAAATTGGTAGACACGCTATCTTGAGGGGGTAGTGGCGAAAGCTGTGCGAGTTCGAGTCTCGCCGTCGGCACCAATCAAATTTTCGGGGTCTGTTCAACGGGAGTGTTCCGCGCAGGCCCCTCCGCAAGACGACGTGTAGTCGAGACGTCGTAAGGCTGCGGACCCGGCGCCTTCGATGGGGCGACAAGGCGCCGCCTGCGGGCAGTGCTGTTGCAACCATTCAAAAAGGCGGGCGTCCCTTGAACCTCGAAGCCTATTTCCCCGTTCTGCTGTTCATCGTCGTCGGTGTGGGCCTTGGCCTCGTTCTGATGGCTATCGGCCGAGTTCTCGGTCCGAATAATCCCGATCCTGACAAGCTCTCGCCGTACGAGTGCGGCTTCGAAGCCTTCGAAGACGCGCGCATGAAGTTCGACGTGCGCTATTACCTCATCGCCATCCTGTTCATCTTGTTCGATCTGGAGACCGCGTTCCTCTTTCCGTGGGGCGTGGCGTTGCGCGACATTGGCTGGCCGGGGTTCATTGCGATGGGCATCTTTTTGCTCGAGTTTCTCGTGGGCTTCGTCTACATCTGGAAAAAAGGCGCGCTCGATTGGGAGTGATGTGAAATGGCGATCGAAGGCGTACTCAACGAAGGCTTTGTCACGACAACTGCTGACAAGCTGATCAACTGGACCCGTACCGGGTCGCTGTGGCCGATGACGTTCGGCCTGGCCTGCTGTGCCGTGGAAATGATGCACGCTGGCGCGTCGCGTTATGACCTAGACCGCTTTGGCGTGGTGTTCCGTCCGTCGCCGCGTCAGTCCGACGTGATGATCGTGGCCGGCACGCTGTGCAACAAGATGGCACCTGCGCTGCGCAAGGTGTACGACCAGATGGCCGAGCCGCGCTGGGTCATCTCGATGGGCTCGTGCGCCAACGGCGGCGGTTACTACCACTACTCGTATTCTGTCGTGCGCGGCTGCGATCGCATCGTGCCGGTCGACGTGTACGTGCCGGGCTGCCCGCCGACGGCTGAAGCGCTGATCTACGGCATCATCCAGCTGCAGGCCAAGATCCGTCGCACCAACACCATCGCGCGCAAGGCCTGACATGACTGAGAAGCTTGCCACCCTGAAGGCCGCGCTGGAAAAGGCGCTGGGCGATCGCGTTCAAAGCCTGACCGAGTCGGTTGGTGAACTCACCCTCGTGGTGAAGTCTGCCGATTACCTCAACGTCATGCGCACGCTGCGCGATGACGCGTCGCTCAAGTTCGAACAGCTGATGGATCTGTGCGGCGTCGACTACGCCGACTACGGCGACGGCGCCTGGAATGGCCCGCGTTTTGCGGCCGTGTCGCATCTGCTGTCGATCACGAATAACTGGCGTGTGCGTGTGCGTGTGTTCGCACCGGACGACGACCTGCCGGTCGTGTCGTCTGTGACCACGATCTGGAATTCCGCCGACTGGTTCGAGCGCGAAGCGTTCGACCTGTACGGCCTGGTGTTCGAAGGTCACCCGGACCTGCGCCGCATCCTGACCGACTACGGCTTCATCGGCCATCCGTTCCGTAAAGATTTCCCCGTCTCGGGCTACGTTGAAATGCGTTATGACCCGGTGCAGCGTCGCGTGGTCTACCAGCCGGTGACCATCGAGCCGCGCGAGATTACGCCGCGTGTGATCCGCGAGGATCAATACGGTGGTCTGAAGCACTGAAGGGCGCCCGATCATGGCAGATATCAAGAACTACACCCTGAACTTCGGCCCGCAGCACCCGGCCGCACACGGCGTGCTGCGCCTAGTGCTCGAGCTGGACGGCGAAGTCATCCAACGTGCGGATCCGCACATCGGTCTGCTGCACCGCGCGACCGAGAAGCTCGCTGAGCAGAAGACCTGGATTCAGAGCGTGCCGTACATGGACCGTCTCGACTACGTGTCGATGATGGTCAACGAGCATGCCTATGTGATGGCCATCGAGCGCCTGCTGGGCCTCGAAGTGCCGCTGCGCGCCCAGTACATCCGCGTCATGTTTGACGAGATCACGCGGATCATGAACCACCTGATGTGGATCGGTTCGCACGCGCTGGACGTGGGCGCGATGGCGGTGTTCCTGTACGCCTTCCGTGAGCGCGAAGACCTGTTCGACATGTATGAGGCGGTGTCGGGTGCGCGTATGCACGCGGCTTACTACCGTCCGGGTGGCGTCTACCGCGATCTGCCTGACACGATGCCGCAATACAAGGCATCCAAGGTGCGCAACGAGAAGGCCCTGGCCGCCCTGAACGAAACGCGCTCGGGTTCGCTGCTGGACTTCATCGAAGACTTCACCAATCGTTTCCCGAAGTACGTCGACGAATACGAAACGCTGCTGACCGACAACCGGATCTGGAAGCAGCGTCTGGTTGGCATTGGCGTGGTGAGCCCGGAGCGTGCGCTCAACAAGGGCTTCTCCGGCGCGATGCTGCGTGGCTCGGGCATCGCCTGGGACGTACGCAAGAAGCAGCCGTATGAAGTGTACGACCGCATGGATTTCGATATCCCGGTTGGCGTGAACGGCGATTGCTACGACCGTTATCTGGTGCGCGTGGAAGAAATGCGCCAGAGCAATCGCATCATCCGTCAGTGCATTGAGTGGCTGCGCAAGAACCCGGGTCCGGTGATCACCGATAACCACAAGGTGGCGCCGCCGTCGCGGGTGGACATGAAGACCAACATGGAAGAGCTGATTCACCACTTCAAGCTCTTCACGGAAGGGATGCACGTGCCCGAAGGCGAGGCGTACGCCGCTGTCGAGCACCCGAAGGGCGAGTTCGGCATCTACGCGATCTCGGACGGCGCCAACAAGCCGTACCGTCTGAAGATTCGTGCACCGGGCTTCGTCCACTTGGCTGCGCTCGATGAAATGGCCAAGGGCCACATGATCGCCGACGCTGTGACGATCATCGGTACGCAAGACATCGTGTTTGGCGAGATCGATCGCTGAACCGGCAGGAAACAACGGTTTGACGCGCTGGCAAGCGCGGCTGTGAAACGAGGACGCACGCCGGGGTAAGGCAGTCAGGCAATACGCCCCGCGTCCCGCACCAATTGCAACGAACATGCTATCCGCAGAAGCTCTCAAGGAAATCGACCGGGCGGTCGCGAAATATCCCGCCGACCAGAAGCAGTCCGCCGTGATGGCGGCGCTGGCGGTCGCGCAGAGCGAGAAAGGCTGGGTCTCGCCCGAAGTCATGCAGTTTGTGGCCGAGTACCTCGAAATGCCGCCGGTGTGGGTCGAGGAAGTGGCGACGTTCTACAACATGTACGACACCAAGCCGGTGGGCCGCTTCAAGCTGTCGGTGTGCACAAACCTGCCGTGCGCACTGTCGGGCGGTGAGCGCGCTGCCGACTACCTGAAGAAGAAGCTGGGCATCGGTTTCAACGAGACCACCGCCGACGGCAACTTCACGCTGAAGGAAGGCGAGTGCATGGGCGCGTGCGGTGACGCACCGGTCATGATCGTCAACAACACCAATATGTGCAGCTTCATGAGCAACGAGAAGCTCGACGCGCTGATCGCCGATCTCCAGGCGAAGGCGTCCAACGGAGCAGGCAAGTAAATGACCTCCCTGCACGATCGACACATCCAGCCGCTGATTCTCGCTGGCCTGAACGGCGACAACTGGCACCTCGAAGACTACGTCAAGCGCGGCGGCTATCAGCAGCTCAAGCGCATCCTGACGGAAAAGATCACCCCTGAACAAGTCATCGCCGACGTGAAGGCCTCGGGCCTCCGTGGTCGTGGCGGTGCGGGCTTCCCGACCGGCCTGAAGTGGAGCTTCATGCCGCGCCAGTTCCCAGGCCAGAAGTACCTGGTCTGCAATACGGACGAAGGCGAGCCGGGCACATTTAAAGATCGCGACATCATTCGCTACAACCCGCACGCGCTGATCGAAGGCATGGCCATCGGCGGCTACGCGATGGGCATCACCGTGGGCTACAACTACATCCACGGCGAGATCTGGAACGAGTACAAGATTTTTGAGCAGGCGCTTGAAGAAGCGCGTGCTGCCGGCTTCCTGGGTGACAACATCCTAGGCTCCGGCTTCAACTTTCAGCTGCATGCGCACCATGGCTATGGTGCGTATATCTGCGGCGAAGAAACCGCGCTGCTCGAATCGCTGGAAGGCAAGAAGGGCCAGCCGCGCTTCAAGCCGCCGTTCCCGGCCAGCTTCGGCCTGTATGGCAAGCCGACCACGATCAACAACACCGAGACGTTTGCCGCGGTGCCGTTCCTGCTGTCGATCGGTCCGGACAACTACCTGAAGATGGGCAAACCGAACAACGGCGGCTCGAAGATCTTCTCGGTGTCGGGCGACGTGGAGCGTCCGGGCAACTACGAAATTCCGCTGGGCACGCCGTTCTCCAAGCTTCTGGAACTGGCTGGCGGCATGCGCGGTGGTAAGAAGCTCAAGGCGGTCATCCCGGGTGGTTCGTCGGCGCCGGTCGTGCCGGCCGACCTGATGATGGCCTCCGACATGGACTACGACTCGATCGCCAAGGCCGGCTCGATGCTGGGCTCGGGCGCCGTGATCGTGATGGACGAAACGCGCTGCATGGTGAAGTCGCTGCTGCGCCTGTCGTACTTCTATTTCGAAGAGTCGTGCGGCCAGTGCACGCCGTGCCGTGAGGGCACCGGCTGGCTGTACCGCGTGGTTGATCGTATCGAGCACGGCAAGGGCCGCCAGGAAGACCTGGACCTGCTGAACAACGTGGCGGAAAACATCATGGGCCGGACCATCTGCGCGCTCGGCGATGCCGCCGCGATGCCGGTCCGCGGCATGCTCAAGCACTACTGGGATGAGTTCGCGTATCACGTCGAACACAAGCAGTGCATGGTGCCCACCTACATTTAAGCGTGGCAGAACATGGTTGAAATCGAAATCGATGGCAAGAAGGTCGAGGTTGCCGAAGGCAGCCTGGTAATGGAGGCAGCTCGCCAGACGGGCACCTACATTCCTCACTTCTGCTATCACCGCAAACTGTCGGTCGCGGCCAACTGCCGGATGTGCCTGGTCGAGGTCGAGAAGGCGCCCAAGGCGCTGCCGGCCTGCGCCACGCCAGTTACCGCGGGCATGAAGGTCTTCACCAACTCCGAGAAGGCGGTGAAGGCACAGAAGTCCGTGATGGAATTTCTGCTGATCAACCACCCGCTGGATTGCCCGATCTGCGATCAGGGCGGCGAGTGCCAACTGCAGGATCTGGCGGTCGGCTATGGCAAGTCCGAATCGCGCTACAAGGAAGAGAAGCGTGTGGTGTTCCACAAGAATGTGGGCCCGCTGATCTCCATGGAAGAGATGACGCGCTGCATTCACTGCACGCGTTGCGTCCGCTTCGGCCAGGAAGTCGCTGGCGTGATGGAACTGGGCATGCTCAACCGCGGTGAGCATTCTGAGATCACCACGTTCGTCGGACAGACTGTTGATTCCGAGCTGTCGGGCAACATGATCGACCTGTGCCCGGTTGGTGCGTTGACCAGCAAGCCGTTCCGTTACTCGGCTCGTACGTGGGAATTGGCACGCCGCAAGTCGGTGTCGCCGCACGATGGCCTGGGTGCAAACGTGATTGTCCAGACCAAGAATCAGCGCGTGATGCGCGTGCTGCCGCTGGACAACGAAGCCATCAACGAATGCTGGCTGTCCGACAAGGACCGCTTTGCCTACGAAGGTCTGAACAGCGACGACCGACTGACCCAGCCGATGCTCAAGCAAGGCGGCCAGTGGAAGGCGGTGGACTGGACCACGGCGCTCGAATACGTGGCCAACGGCCTGAACAACATCAAGCGTGACCATGGCGCCGAGCAGATCGGTGCGCTGGCCAGCCCGCATAGCACGCTGGAAGAGCTGTTCTTGCTGCAAAAGCTGGTGCGTGGTATCGGCAGCGACAACGTCGACTTCCGTCTGCGTCAGTCGGATTTCTCGGTCAAGCCGACGGGTGCGCCGTGGCTGGGCATGCCGATCGCCGATGTGTCGCTGCTGCAGCGCACGCTGGTGGTGGGCGCCTTCCTGCGCAAGGATCACCCGCTGCTGGCTGCGCGTCTGCGTCAAGCCGGCAAGAAGGGCTCGCAACTGAGCGTGATCGGTGCTGGTGGCGAAGATCTGCTGATGCCGGCCACGCAACTGCTGGGCGCGCCGTCGCAATGGCTGTCGCTGTTGGCCGAAGTGGCCGTGGCAATTGCCGCTGCCAACAACGCTGCGCGTCCGGCTGGTACTGACGGTATCGAAGCGGGCGACGTTGCCACGCGCATCGCTGCTAGCCTGGCTTCGGGCGAGCGCAAGGCTGTGTTCCTCGGCAACGCTGCCGTGGCCCATCCGCAATTCTCGCAACTGCATGCGCTGGCCCAATGGGTCGCGCAGCAGACCGGCGCGACGCTGGGCTTCCTGACGGAAGCCGCGAACACGGTGGGCGGCTACATTGCCGGTGCACTGCCGCAAGGCAATGGCCTGGATGCTGGCGCGATGCTGGCACAGCCGCGCCGCGCCTACGTGTTGCTGGGCGCCGAGCCGGAGTTTGATACGGCCAATCCGAAGCAGGCGCGTGCCGCGCTGGATCAGGCTGACACCGTGGTCGTGCTGTCGCCGTTCGCCTCGCGCGCCGCGCTCGAATACGCAGACGTGCTGCTGCCGACCGCGCCGTTCACCGAAACCTCGGGCACCTTCGTCAACTGCGAAGGCCTGCCGCAGAGCTTCAACGGTGTCGTGCGCAGCCTGGGCGATTCGCGCCCGGCGTGGAAGGTGCTGCGCGTGCTGGGCAACCTGCTGAACGTATCGGGTTTCGATTACGACACGTCCGAAGTCGTGCGTGATGAGGTGCTGGCGAAGCCGGTTGCCGAGCGGTTGTCGAATGTGACGACCGCGCAAACTGCGGCTCCGGCTGCTGCCGCTGCTGGCGTCGAACGCCTGGCTGATGTGCCCATCTACCACGCCGATCCGATCGTGCGCCGTGCAGGTTCGCTGCAATTGACTGCTGCAGCCCGAGCAGCGGTTCGCGCAAGCCTGTCGGCTGACGTGTTCGCGCAACTGGGTCTGGCTAACGGCGATGCCGTTCGCGTGACGCAAGGGCAGGGCAGCGTAGTACTGCCGGCAGTGCTGGATAAATCGCTGGCATCTGGCGTGATCCGTGTGCCGGCCGCAACCGAAGCTTCGGCTCAGTTGGGCGCGATGTTCGGTGCGGTAAGCGTTGAGAAGGTTGAATCGTCCGCGCTGGCGGCGACGGTGTAAGGGTCAACATGATCGAGTCGATTACTTCTTTCGGCGCGTCCACCTTTGGTGGCTGGTGGCCGCTGATCTGGACGCTGGTGCGTGCGGTTTGCATCATCGTGCCGCTGCTGTTGTGCGTGGCTTACCTGATCCTGTGGGAGCGCAAGCTCATCGGCTGGATGCACGTGCGTCTGGGCCCGAACCGCGTGGGCCCGTTGGGCCTGCTGCAGCCGATTGCCGACGTGCTCAAGCTGCTGCTCAAGGAAGTCATGGTGCCGAGCGCGGTCAGCCGCGGCATGTACATCATCGCGCCGCTGATGGTGCTGATGCCGGCTGTGGCGATCTGGGCGGTGGTGCCGTTCCAGGCCGAAGCGGTGGTGTCGAACATCAACGCCGGCTTGCTGTATGTGATGGCGATCAGTTCGGTGGGCGTGTACGGCGTGATCCTGGCCGGTTGGGCATCGAACTCCAAGTACGCGTTCCTCGGTGCGATGCGCGCCTCGGCACAGATGATTTCGTACGAAATCGCCATGGGCTTTGCGCTGGTGACGGTGCTGATGGTGACGGGCAGCCTGAACCTGTCGGACATCGTCAACTCGCAGAACCGCGGTTTCTTCGCCAACCACGGTGTGAACATCCTGTCGTGGAACTGGCTGCCGCTGCTGCCGATGTTCGGCGTGTACTTCATCTCGGGCGTGGCGGAAACCAATCGCCATCCGTTCGACGTGGTGGAAGGCGAGTCGGAAATCGTGGCCGGTCACATGATCGAATACTCGGGCATGGCGTTCGCGCTGTTCTTCCTGGCCGAGTACATCAACATGATCGTCATCTCGGCGATGACGGCGACGATGTTCCTGGGCGGCTGGGCCTCGCCGATCGATGCGCCGGTGTTCAACTGGATCCCGGGTTTCTTCTGGCTGCTGATCAAGGTCTTCCTGCTGCTGTCGGTCTTCATCTGGCTGCGCGCATCGTTCCCGCGCTATCGCTATGACCAGATCATGCGCTTGGGCTGGAAGATCTTCATTCCGCTCACTGTGGGTTGGCTTGTTGTTGTTGCCATCTGGATCGTGTCGCCGTGGAACATTTGGAAGTAACGGGACAATAGGAAGCCACCATGTTGCTTGCCATCAAGGAATTCTTTAACAGCCTGCTCCTGAAGGAACTCTTCAAGGGGCTTGCGCTGACCGGGCGCTACCTGTTTGCGCGCAAGATCACCGTGCTCTTCCCGGAAGAGAAGACGCCGCTGTCGCCGCGTTTCCGCGGTCTGCACGCGTTGCGTCGCTATCCGAACGGGGAAGAGCGCTGCATCGCCTGCAAACTGTGCGAAGCCGTGTGCCCGGCGCTGGCCATCACGATCGAGTCGGATCAGCGTGACGATGGCACCCGCCGCACCACGCGCTACGACATCGACCTGACCAAGTGCATTTTCTGCGGCTTCTGCGAAGAGGCTTGCCCGGTGGACGCCATCGTCGAGACGCACATCCTGGAATACCACGGTGAAAAGCGCGGCGACCTGTATTTCACCAAGGACATGCTGCTGGCCGTGGGCGACCGCTTCGAGCCGGAAATCGCGGCCAACAAGGCGGCCGACGCAAAGTACCGCTGATTCAAGCCGTCCGCCGAGCAGTTGGCGGGCGGTGCAGTTGACATCCCGGTTGGATAACGGCTCCTCGTGAGCCAACCAGTTGCGGCAGCCTGGTGCTGCCTCGACTTTGGACAAGCGCGTGCCGCCAAATGGCCCGCGCCAGGATCATGGAAATCACGACGATCATCTTCTACAGTTTCGCGCTCGTGCTCGTGCTCGCAGCGCTGAAGGTCATCACCGCGAAGAACCCGGTGCACGCGGCGCTGTTCCTCGTGCTCTCGTTCTTCACCGCGGCGGCGATCTGGATGCTGCTCAAGGCAGAGTTCCTCGCCATTACGCTGGTGTTGGTCTACGTGGGGGCGGTGATGGTGCTGTTCCTGTTCGTGGTGATGATGATCGATATCGACATCGAGCATCTGCGACGCGATTTCTGGACGTATGTGCCCATGGCCGCGTTTGTCGGCGTGGTGATCATCCTGGAAATGGCCGTCGTGCTGACCAAGACGTTCATGGGGCGCACCCAACCCGTGCAGGAGTTGCCGAAGGGCTTTACCGGCCCGAACACCCAGGCGCTCGGCAAGCTCATCTACACCGACTACATCTACGCCTTTGAAGTGGCGGGTGTGGTGCTGCTGCTGGCGATCGTCGCTGCCGTGGCGCTGACCCTGCGCCGCCGCAAGGACAACAAGAGCCAGAAGCCGGCGGAGCAGATCCGCGTGCAACGCAAGGACCGCGTGCGCCTGGTTTCGATGCCGGCGGAAAAGACGGCTGCTGCAGCTTCGGCTGAATCGAAGAGCTGAGCCCCGGGAGAATCCATATGTCCTCGCTATCCCTTGCCCATTACCTCGTGCTCGGCGCGGTGCTGTTTGCCATCAGCATCGTCGGCATCTTCCTGAACCGCAAGAACGTGATCGTGCTGCTGATGGCGATCGAGCTGATGCTGCTGGCGGTCAACATGAACTTCGTCGCGTTCTCCCATTACCTGGGCGACCTGGCGGGGCAAGTGTTCGTGTTTTTCATCCTGACGGTGGCCGCGGCGGAATCCGCGATTGGTCTCGCCATCTTGGTGGTGCTGTTCCGTAATCTGGACACCATCAACGTTGACGACCTGGACAGCCTGAAGGGCTGATCGGCGTATCCACTTATAAGAAGCTCCAATGGCTACTACGCTCAATCCCAACCTGCTGCTGGCGATTCCGCTGGCGCCGCTGGCCGGCGCGGCGATCGCCGGGCTGTTCGGCACGAAGTTCTTTGGTGAAAAGATCGGCCGCGCGGCGTCGCACAGCGTCACCATTCTCGGTGTGGCGATCGCCTTCGTGCTGTCAGCGCTGACGCTGTCAGACGTTCTGAACGGCGCCGGTTACAACGGCACCGTCTACGAATGGATGACGGTCGGCTCGCTGAAGATGGAAGTCGGCTTCCTCATCGATTCGCTCACGGCGATGATGATGTGCGTGGTGACCTTCGTCTCGCTGATGGTGCACATCTACACCATCGGCTACATGGCAGAGGACGACGGCTACAACCGTTTCTTCGCGTACATCTCGCTGTTCACGTTCTCGATGTTGATGCTCGTGATGAGCAACAACTTCCTGCAGCTGTTCTTCGGCTGGGAAGCGGTGGGCCTGGTGTCTTACCTGCTGATCGGTTTCTGGTTCAAGCGCCCGACGGCCATCTACGCCAACATGAAGGCGTTCCTGGTCAACCGCGTGGGTGACTTCGGCTTCGTGCTCGGCATCGGTCTGCTGCTGGCCTACAGCGGTAGCCTGAGCTACGCCGACGTGTTTGCCGCCCGCGACAACCTGGCGACGATCGGTTTCCCGGGTACCGACTGGCACATGCTGACGGTCGCTTGCATCTGCCTGTTCATCGGCGCGATGGGTAAGTCGGCGCAGTTCCCGCTGCACGTGTGGCTGCCGGACTCGATGGAAGGCCCGACCCCGATTTCTGCGCTGATCCACGCGGCCACCATGGTGACCGCCGGCATCTTCATGGTTGCGCGCATGTCGCCGCTGTTCGAACTGTCGGACACCGCGCTGTCGTTCGTGCTGATCATCGGCGCCATCACCGCGCTGTTCATGGGCTTCCTGGGCATCATCCAGACCGACATCAAGCGCGTGGTGGCGTATTCGACGCTGTCGCAGCTCGGCTATATGACTGTCGCGCTCGGCGCATCGGCTTACCAAGTGGCCGTGTTTCACCTGATGACGCACGCGTTCTTCAAAGCGCTGCTGTTCCTCGGTGCCGGCTCGGTCATCATCGGCATGCACCACGATCAGGACATGCGCAACATGGGCGGCCTGCGCAAGTACATGCCGATCACGTGGCTGACGTCGCTGGTGGGTTCGCTGGCGCTGATCGGTACGCCGTTCTTCTCGGGTTTCTATTCGAAGGATTCGATCATCGAAGCCGTGCGCGAGTCGCACCTGCCGGGCGCAGAGTTTGCCTACTGGGCGGTGCTGGCCGGCGTGTTCGTGACGGCGTTCTACTCGTTCCGCATGTACTTCCTAGTGTTCCACGGCGAAGAGCGCTTCGGCAAGGAGCACTCGCATCACGAAGGCAATCACGTGGACGAGGAAGAAACCGCTGACCATCATCACGGCCTGGCTCCGGGTCAGAAACCGCATGAGTCGCCATTGGTGGTGACGTTGCCGCTGGTGCTGCTGGCGATCCCGTCGGTCATCGTCGGTGCCATGGCGATCCAGCCGATGTTGTTCGGCGAGTTCTTCAAGCACGGCGTGGTGTTCTCGGAAGTCATCTTCAACAGCGAGAACCACGAAGCGATGAAGGTGCTGAGCGAAGATTTCCACGGCTGGGTCCAGATGGCGCTGCACGGCTTCACGTCGGCACCGTTCATCCTGCTGACGGCCGGTGTGGTGCTGTCGTGGTTCTTCTACCTGAAGCGTCCGGATATTCCGGCAGCAATTGCCAAGCGTTTCTCGGGCGTCTACAAGCTGCTGGACAACAAGTACTACATGGACAAGATCAACGAGATCGTCTTCGCCAATGGTGCGGTCAAGTTTGGCCGTGGCCTGTGGAAGGGCGGCGATCAGGGTGTGATCGACGGCGTGATCGTCAATGGCAGCGCCCGTCTGGTGGGTTGGTTTGCGAGCGTCGTGCGTCTGCTCCAGTCCGGTTACATCTATGACTATGCGTTCGCGATGATTGTCGGCACGGTTGCGCTGCTGACGTACTTCGTGTTCCTGGCGGGCAAATAAGGGATAACAAAAATGGTTCTGTCTTTTGCGATCTGGCTGCCGATCTTCTTCGGCGTGCTGGTGTTGGCCTCGGGCTCAGACCGCAATCCCGGTTATGTCCGCTGGATGTCGCTGATCGGCTCGCTGATCAGCTTCGTGATCACGCTGCCGCTGATCACGCGTTTCGATAAGTCGACGGCCGCAATGCAGTTCGTCGAGAAGTCGAGCTGGATCGAGCGCTTCCACATCAGCTACTACCTGGGTGTCGACGGCATCTCGATGTGGTTCGTGGTGCTGACGGCGTTCATCACGGTGATCGTGGTGATCTCGGCCTGGGAAGTGATCACCGAGCGTGTGGCGCAGTACATGGCGGCGTTCCTGATCCTGTCGGGTCTGATGATCGGCGTGTTCGCATCGCTCGACGGTCTGCTGTTCTACGTGTTCTTCGAAGCCACGCTGATCCCGATGTACATCATCATCGGCGTGTGGGGCGGCCCGAACCGCGTGTATGCGGCCATCAAGTTCTTCCTGTACACGCTGCTGGGCTCGCTGCTGACGCTGGTTGCGCTGCTGTACCTGTACTTCCACAGTGGCACGTTCGAGATCCTGCAGTGGCACCAGCTCAAGCTGTCGATGAACGAGCAGATCCTGCTGTTCATTGCCTTCTTCATGGCGTTTGCTGTGAAGGTGCCGATGTGGCCGGTGCACACTTGGCTGCCTGACGCCCACGTGGAAGCGCCGACCGGCGGTTCCGTGGTTCTGGCCGCGATCATGCTGAAGCTGGGTGCGTACGGTTTCCTGCGGTTCTCGCTGCCGATCGCGCCGGATGCGAGCCACAGCCTGTCGACGTTCATCATCGCGATCTCGCTGGTTGCCGTGATCTACATCGGCCTGGTGGCGCTGGTACAGGCCGACATGAAGAAGCTGGTCGCGTATTCGTCGATCGCGCACATGGGCTTCGTCACGCTGGGCTTCTTCATCTTCAACGAGATTGGTGTTGAGGGCGGTATCGTCCAGATGATCTCGCACGGCTTCATCTCGGGCGCGATGTTCCTGTGCATCGGTGTGCTGTATGACCGTGTGCACTCGCGCCAGATCGCCGATTACGGCGGTGTGGTCAACACGATGCCGAAGTTTGCCGCGCTGTCTGTGTTCTTTGCGATGGCCAACTGCGGTCTGCCGGCCACCTCGGGCTTCGTCGGCGAATTCATGGTCATCCTGGGTTCGGTCAAGTTCAACTTCTGGATTGGCCTGCTGGCTGCCACCGCGCTGATCTTCGGCGCAGCGTATTCGCTGTGGATGGTCAAGCGCGTGATCTTCGGCGATGTGACGCACAAGCACGTGGCTGAGCTGAAGGATTTGAATTGCCGCGAGTTCTTCATGCTGGGCGTGCTGGCCATCGCCACGCTGTATATGGGCCTGTATCCGAAGCCCTTCACTGATGTCATGCACGCGTCCGTGGTGAATCTCCTCACCCACGTGGCACAGAGCAAGCTGTAAGCGGGGAGAAGAAACCATGCAATCGTCCTCATCCATGGCGGCTATCGCCCCGATCATCTTCCTCGCACTCGGTATTGGTGCGGTCAACTGGATCGACCTGGCACGCGGTCGCAACCGCACCAGCGTCGCGTATCCGGTGTCGCTGGTGATCACGCTGGTGCTGACCGTGTGGTTCGCGCTCAACGCGGCTACCGGTGAAACGCACTACGTGTTCAGCAACCTGGCCGTGATCGATCCGATGGCCAACGTGCTGTGTGCGACGGCCGCGTTGGCGCTGTTCGTCACGCTGGTGTACACGCGCAAGTATCTGGCCGACCGCGACATGTACAACGGCGAGTTCTACATGTTCGCGCTGTTCACGCTGGGCGGGCAGGTGGTGATGATCACCGGTAACAACTTCCTGACGCTGTATCTGGGTCTGGAATTGCTGTCGCTGGCGTCGTACACGCTGGTGGCGCTGCGCCGCCGCTCGAACGTGTCGTCGGAATCGGCGATGAAATACTTCATTCTCGGCGCGCTGGCCTCGGGTCTGCTGTTGTACGGTATGTCGATGATGTACGGCGCAACGGGCTCGCTCGAACTGGGTGAAGTGTTCCGCCAGATCAATACCGGCAACATCAACAAGACGATCCTGGTGTTTGGCGTCGTGTTCCTGGTGGCGGGTCTCGCGTTCAAGCTGGGTGTTGCGCCGTTCCACATGTGGGTGCCGGACGTCTATCAAGGTTCGCCGACGGCTGTGACGCTGCTGATCGCCGGTGCGCCCAAGCTGGCCGCGTTTGCGATGACGCTGCGTATCCTGGTCGAAGGCATGCTGCCGCTGGCGTTCGACTGGCAGAACATGCTGATCGTGCTGGCGGTTGTGTCGCTGGCTGTCGGCAACATCACCGGTGTGGTGCAAACCAACTTCAAGCGTCTGCTGGGGTATTCGACGGTTTCGCACATGGGCTTTCTGCTGCTGGGTCTGCTGTCGGGCGTGAGCTCTGGCAAGCCGGACCTGACGGCGCAGGCCTACAGCGCCTCGATGTTCTACGCCGTGACCTACGTGCTGACCACGCTGGGCGCCTTCGGCATCATCCTGCTGCTGTCGCGCAAGGGCTACGAGGCTGAAGAGATTGCCGACCTGAAGGGCTTGTCGAAGAAGAGCCCGTGGTTTGCGCTGCTGACGCTGTTCATGATGATGTCGCTGGCGGGCCTGCCGCCGACCGTTGGCTTCTACGCCAAGCTGTCGGTGCTGGGTGCGGTGGTGGATGCCGGTATGTCGTGGCTGGCGATCGTGGCGGTGATGTTCTCGCTGGTGGGTGCGTTCTACTACCTGCGCGTCGTCAAGGTCATGTACTTCGACACGCCGGCCGACGAAGGCCCCGTGGAAGCGACCTTCGGCCTGCGCTCGCTGCTGTCGCTCAATGGCGTGCTGGTACTGCTGCTGGGTATCTTCCCGGCCGGCCTGATGGCCATGTGCTACCAGGCGATCCGGCTGACGCTGGCTTCGTAACCAGCGTGGCACGATGAGCACATGATGGGCACATCAGCGGGCGGCCTGTTTGTCATTGTGTTGGCACTGATCTGTGCCAACCTGCCGTTCGTCAATCAACGCGTGCTGGCCCTGGTGCCGGCGCGTTGGCCGCGCAAGCCGTTCTGGTTGCGCGGCACCGAACTGATCGCCATGTACATCGTGGTGGGGCTGATCGGTTTCGGCATCGAATCGAGCCAGGGCAATGCCTTCCCGCAAGGCTGGCAGTTCTACGCGATCACCGCATGCCTGATGCTGGTGTTCGCGTTTCCCGGCTTTACGTGGCAATACCTGGTTCGCCATCCCCGCGATTCCCGTTAATTCCCGCCGGGCAGGTTCCCGCTGTCTCGGCATGAGAGAGCGCCATGTCCGACTCCACACCGCCTAACGCATCCCCGGCATCGACTGGTGCCACCTGCAATCAAGACGATCAGGACGCCGGCCTGCGCGAGACCCAAGTGGCCTCCGCGTTGATGCATCAGGGCAAATTCCTCACGCTGAAGCAGGACATCGTCCGCCTGCCGGACGGCCGCAACACCAGCCGGGAATATCTGATCCATCCCGGCGCGGTCATGATGATCCCGCTGTTTGACGATGGCACCGTGCTGATGGAGCGCCAGTTCCGCTATCCCGTCGGCCAGGTGATGATCGAATTCCCCGCCGGCAAGCTGGACCCGCAAGAAGGCGCACTGGCCTGCGGCAAGCGCGAATTGATCGAGGAAACCGGCTATACCGCCGAACGCTGGGATTACCTCACGCGCATCCACCCGGTCATCTCGTACTCCACCGAGTTCATCGACATCTATCTTGCACGCGATCTCACGCAGGGCGAAGCGAAGCTCGATGAGGGTGAGTTCCTCGAGACCTTCATCGCGCCCGCCGGCCAGTTGATCGACTGGGTGCGCGAGGGGAAGATTTCTGACGTGAAGACCATCATCGGTACGTTCTGGCTAGAGAAAATCCTGTCGGGCGCATGGACACCGGGTGGCGCCTAAATCGCTTGAATCCTCGCCGCCGACCGCTAATTTCTTGTTTGACGTACGATGGCGAACGGTCGTGCGAAAAAATTAGCACGACCGTTCACAAATATTGGAATCGGGGATACACTCGTCCCCATGCGCTGGACCGATCATGAAAGTGCTGGACCTCCGTTGTGCCAATGACCACCGCTTCGAAGGCTGGTTCGGCTCCGATGCCGACTTGCAGTCGCAGCAGGAACGCGGGGTGTTGACGTGCCCGGTTTGCGGGCACAGCGAGGTTGAGCGCTTGCCGAGTGCGCCGCGCCTGAACCTGTCGTCGTCGCGAGCGGATGTTGCCTCCAAGAGCAGCGCCGCCCAAGCGGTCGAAGGCGAGGGTGGTGCGCCCGTGGCCCTGCAACAGCTCTATCTAAAGGCCGTGCGCCACATCCTGGCCAACACCGAGGATGTCGGCGAACGGTTTGCAGAAGAGGCGCGCCGCATGCATTACAACGAGGCGCCAGAGCGGGGCATTCGCGGGACCACCTCTCGGGAAGAAGCGCAGGAGCTGGCAGAGGAAGGCATCGACGTGATGCCGCTGCTGGTGCCCGACGCGCTCAAGCAGCCCGTGCACTAGTCGCCCCGATTCAGGTCCGCGCCGGTCCGACAAGAACGTTCTCTGCTGATTTGCCGCAGCGGGGAGCCAACCAAAGGAGACAGGCATGGATCTGAATTACTCGGCGGCCGACGATGCGTTCCGCCAGGAAGTCCGCGGCTGGCTGCAGGCCAATCTGCCCAAGGACATCCAAGACAAGGTGTTGAACCACCGTCGCCTCAACCGCGACGATTTCGTTCGCTGGCACAAGGCGCTGGCAGCCAAGGGTTGGTCGGTGCCGCACTGGCCGGTCGAGTGGGGCGGCACCGGCTGGTCCCCCATCCAAAAGCACATCTGGGACGAAGAGTGCGCGCAGATTGGCGCACCAGGCGTGCTGCCGTTCGGCGTCAGCATGGTCGCGCCCGTGATCATGAAGTACGGCAACGAGGCGCAGAAGCGCTACTTCCTGCCGCGCATCGTCGATTGCACCGACTGGTGGTGCCAGGGCTATTCGGAACCGGGCTCGGGCTCCGACCTCGCATCCGTCAAGACGCGTGCGGTGCGCGAGGGCGATCACTACATCGTCAACGGCCAGAAGACCTGGACCACGCTCGGCCAGCACGCCGACATGATCTTCTGCCTCGTTCGCACCGATCCCGAAGCCAAGAAGCAAGAGGGCATTTCGTTCCTGCTGATCGACATGAAGACGCCGGGCATTACCGTGCGGCCGATCATCATGCTCGACGAAGAGCACGAAGTGAACGAGGTGTTCTTCGACAACGTGAAGGTGCCGGTCGAAAACCTGATCGGCGAAGAGAACCGCGGCTGGACGTACGCCAAGTACTTGCTCGGCCATGAACGCACCGGCATTGCGCGCGTGGGCAACTCCAAGCGCGAACTCGCCTTCCTCAAGCGCGTCGCGTTGCAGCACCAGAAGAACGGCAAGCCGCTGCTGCAGGACCCGGTGTTCGGTGCCAAGGTGGCGTCGTTGGAGATCGAACTGTTGGCGCTGGAGATCACCGTGCTGCGCGTGGTGTCGAGCGAAAACGCTGGCAAGGGGCCGGGCCCCGAGGCGTCACTGCTCAAGATCAAGGGCACGCAGATCCAGCAGATGCTGACCGAGCTGATGGTTGAGGCCGTGGGGCCGTATGCCCAGCCGTTTGATCCGAGCTACCTGGAAGGCGAAACGCAGCAGGCCATCACTGGCGATAACGATGCCGCGCCGCTCGCACCGTACTACTTCAACTATCGCAAGACCTCGATCTACGGCGGGTCGAACGAGATCCAGCGCAACATCATCAGCCAGATGATTCTGGGCGTCTAACGAGCAACGGATAACGGAGACAACAATGGATTTCTCGTTCACCGACGAACAGAAGCAACTGGCCGATGCGGTGCGCCGCTTTATCGACAAGGACTACGGTTTCGAGGCGCGTAACAAGATCGTGTACTCGCCCGAGGGCGTGTCGCAGAGCGCGTGGGACAGCATCGCTGAGCTGGGTTTGACCGCGCTGCCGGTGCCGGAAGCGCAAGGCGGATTTGATGGCCGCGCGATGGACTTGCTGGTGGTAATGCAGGAGCTGGGCCGCGGCTTGGTGGTGGAGCCGTATCAAGCGACCGTGCTGGGCGCGCAGGCGCTCAAGCTAGCGGGTGGTCAGGATGCGCTGCTGGAGGAAGTGGCCAGCGGTGCCGTCAAGCTGGCAATCGCTTTCGGCGAGCCGCAATCGCGCTACGAACTCTTTAACGTGACGACGCGTGCGACGCAGCAAGGCAGTGGCTGGACGCTCACCGGCGCCAAGGCGGTGGTGGTGCATGGCGCGCAGGCCGACAAGCTGATCGTGTCCGCGCGTACAGGTGGTGAGGCGCGCGATACGTCGGGCCTCTCGCTGTTTGTGGTCGACCGCGATGCCGCAGGTGTGACGGTCAAGGACTACCGCACGATCGACAACCTGCATGCCGCTGACATCCGCTTCGACAACGCACCCGCCACGCTGCTGGGCAAGGCGGGCGACGCATGGGAAGTCATCGACGCCGTGGCCGATCTGGGCTGCGTCATGCTGTGCGCTGAAGCCGTTGGCCTGATCGATGCGTTGAATGCGGCAACGCTGGAGTACACCAAGACGCGCCAGCAGTTTGGCGTGCCGATCGCGCGCTTCCAGGCGCTGCAGCATCGCATGGTCAACATGTTCATCCACGGTGAGCAAGCGCGTTCGATTACGTATCTGGCGGCTGCGCATTTTGAAGATGGCGATGTGGAAGCGCGCCGCCGCTACGTGTCGGCGGCCAAGGCGCGCGTGGGACAAGCCGCGCGTGACGTTGGCCAGGAGGCGGTGCAGCTGCACGGCGGCATGGGCGTGACGAACGAACTGCCCGCCGCGCACATGTTCAAGCGGCTCACGATGATCAACACAACGCTCGGCGATGTGGATCATCATCTTGCGCGCTTCGCATCGCTGCCCGGTTTCCAGAAGGCAGCCTAAGCGCAACACTTAGCGCCCCGCCCATTCCGATGCGTGCGGGGCGTTGTCATTTGGAGAGCACGACATGACGCAGGCAACGCTTCCATACGAGTTCTATTTCGACGATTTCGAAGTCGGCCGCACGCTGCAGGTGGGCACGTACACCGTCACCGAAGAAGAGATCCTGACGTTTGCACGCCAGTACGATCCGCAGCCCTTCCACATCGACGCCGAAGCCGCCAAGCACAGCATCTATGGCGGCATCATCTCGAGCGGTTGGATGACGTGCTCGATCATGATGCGGCTGATGGTGACGGGTTTCCTCAGCAAGGCGTCGAGCATGGGGTCGCCGGGCGTGGATGAAATCCGCTGGCTCAAACCGGTGTATCCGGGCGATACGCTGTCGGTGTCGACCACCTGTGTGGAGATCAAGCCGTCGCAGTCCAAGCCGGATCGCGGTGTGGCAAAGAACCGCTGGGAAGCCCACAACCAGCACGGTGAATTGGTCTGCACGCTCACCGGCATGGGCATGTTCGGACGACGCCCGCAAGCTTGACGCGCTTGCCTGGCAAGCCATCGAACAACAACAAGGAGACAACGCAGATGCGCACCATCGAGTCGCTCGATGCACTGAAAGGACTGGTCGGCCAGGAAGTCGCAGTGAGCGACTGGACCGAGATCACGCAGCAGCAGGTCAACCTGTTTGCCGAAGCCACGGGCGATCATCAGTGGATCCACGTCAATGTGGAGCGCGCCAAGCGGGAATCCCCGTTTGGTGCGCCGGTGGCGCATGGTTTCTTGACGCTCTCGCTGCTGCCGATGCTGATGCAGAACGCGCTGGCGATGCCGGATGTGAAGATGGGTGTGAACTACGGCTTGAACAAAGTCCGCTTCACGGCGCCGGTGCCGGTGGGCAGCCGCGTGCGTGCACGCGTGACACTGCTGGAGCTGGAAACCCTGCCATCGCTGCCGAATGCTCCCGCACTGGTTGGCGCGCAACTGACGTGGGCGGTGACCATCGAGCGCGAGGGGCAGGAGCGCCCCGTTTGCGTGGCGGAGTCGATCTCGCGGCGCTATTCCTGAGCGCTTTCCGCATCCAACTGAAAGGGCCGGCGCAATGCCGGCCTTTGCTTTTCTGCTTGCGCTCCGCTTGTTTTGTGCTTGTTTGCGTGTGCCCCAAGCGCGCGCATCACGGAACGCAAATGCGCTTCCTTGGCGCGGTTTTGGCACCGTTTTGGCGCGGTTTTCCCATTCCATGAGCGAAATGTGATGGCACGGTAGTTGCACTTTCGGCACCGGGAGTCGTTCTTGCCACCCAATAACCCAAGGAGCCGCAATGAAACGTCGTGAGCTGTTGAAGCTGTCGGCAGTTGCCGCAGCAACGCTGTTGTCCGTGTCCAATTTTGCGTTTGCCCAGGCAAAAGAGCCGATCAAGGTCGGGGTCCTGCATTCGCTGTCGGGCACCATGGCCATCTCCGAAACGTCGCTCAAAGACGTGGCGCTGATGACCATCGACGAGATCAACAAGAGCGGCGGCGTGCTCGGCCGCAAGCTCGAGCCGGTGGTGGTGGACCCGGCCTCGAACTGGCCGCTGTTTGCCGAGAAGGCGCGCGGCCTGCTCACGCAAGACAAGGTGGCGGTGACGTTCGGCTGCTGGACGTCGGTGTCGCGCAAATCCGTGCTGCCGGTGTATGAAGAGCTGAACGGTCTGCTGTTCTATCCGGTGCAGTACGAAGGCGAAGAGATGTCGAAGAACGTCTTCTACACGGGTGCGGCGCCCAACCAGCAAGCCATTCCCGCGGTGGAATACCTGATGAGCAAGGAAGGCGGCGGCGCCAAGCGCTTCTTCCTGCTGGGTACCGACTACGTGTACCCGCGCACGACCAACAAGATCCTGCGCGCGTTCCTGCACAGCAAGGGTGTGAAGGACAGCGACATCGAAGAGGTCTACACGCCGTTTGGTCATAGCGACTATCAGACCATCGTTGCGAACATCAAGAAGTTTGCACAGGGTGGCAAGACGGCCGTGGTGTTGACCATCAATGGCGACTCGAACGTGCCGTTCTACAAGGAACTCGGCAACGCGGGCCTGAAGGCGAAGGACGTGCCGGTGGTGGCGTTCTCGGTGGGTGAAGAAGAGCTGCGCGGCATCGACACCAAGCCGCTGGTCGGCCATCTGGCGGCATGGAACTACTTCATGTCGGTCAAGAACCCGGTCAATGAAAGCTTCAAGAAGAAGTGGGCCGCGTGGGTGAAGGCCAACAACCTGCCGGGCGGTGACAAGCGCGTCACCAACGACCCGATGGAAGCGACCTACGTCGGCATCATGATGTGGAAGCAGGCTGTCGAGAAGGCCGGCTCCACCGACGTGGACAAGGTGCGCAAGGCCATGTACGGCCAGCAGTTCAAGGCACCGTCGGGCTACACGCTGGTGATGAACAATAACCACCACCTCAGCAAGCCGGTGATGATCGGTGAGGTGAAGGGCGATGGCCAGTTCAACGTGGTGTGGAAGACGCCGACGGTCATTCGCGCCAAGCCGTGGAGCCCGTACATCGCGGGTAACGAAGGCAAGCCTGACGAAGTGAAGTGATCAGGCGGACCGGCGGCGCATGCAGCGCAGCCGGTCTTTTGAATGACGCTGCACGACGTGGCGCACCGGCCTCAACACCGGTCGCCACGCATCGGATTGCCATGATGCGCTTGTCCCGCTGGTTGTCTCATTCCCTGCCTCATTCCCTGGCCGCACTGCTGTGCGCTTTCTGTCTGGCTGCGGTGCCTGCTGAATCTGTGTGGGCTGCCGGACAACTCCCTATCCCACTCAGCCAGGCCGATCTCAAGCCCCTGGCCGAAGACGACTTCGACGCCAAGGTGAAGACGCTCAACGCGCTGGCCGCCGCGCCTCCTGAGCAGGCCGGCCCGATCCTGCAAGCCCTGCAGAACGACGCGCTGTTCTTTGCCCCCGCTGCCGGCATGGTGCGTCAGGACGGCGAGACATACCTCGATGCCATTTCCGGCAAGCCCGTCACCGTCAAGCCGGACGATCTGCAATCCCTCACCCTGAACAACGCCCTGCGTGCGCAAGTGGACAGCGCGGCGAGTGGCTTCGTGCTGCAATCGCCGGACCGCGCCGTGCGCGCGCAGGCCATCGATACGCTGCTGGCGCATACCGAGACCGCGTCGCGTCCGATCGTCGATGCCGCGCGCAAGCACGAGACCGACGCGGCCTTGCGCGCCAAGCTCGATTTGCTGTGGGCCAACCTCGCGCTCGACGATGGCACGCATGCCGAAAAGCTCGAAGCGCTCAAGCTGCTCGCCAACGACACCGACCCGCAAACGCGCCAACGCCTGCTGCCGCTGCTCGCCAAAGACAGCGGCGCTGATAACGAACTGCGCACCGCTGCGCAACAGGCACTCGATAGCCTGTCTGCGCAACAGCGCAAGGCCGAATTGGTTGGCAACCTGTTCGCTGGCCTGAGCCTCGGCTCGGTGCTGCTGCTCGCAGCCCTGGGGCTGGCGATCACCTACGGCCTGATCGGCGTCATCAATATGGCGCACGGCGAGTTTTTGATGATCGGCGCGTATGCGACCTACGTGGTGCAGACAATTTTCCGCAACCACTTCCCGAATGCATTCGACTGGTATCTGCCGGCGGCGCTGCCGGCGGCGTTCCTGGCCGCAGCCGTGGTGGGCTTTGCGCTGGAGCGGCTCGTGCTGCGTCACCTGTATGGCCGCCCGCTGGAAACACTGCTCGCCACCTTCGGGATTAGCCTGCTGCTGATGCAAGCCGTGCGCTCGATCTTCGGCGCGCAGAACGTGGAGGTCGCCAACCCGAGCTGGATGAGCGGCGGCATTGCGCTGTATCCCGGCTTGATCCTGCCGTACAACCGGTTGGTGATTCTGCTGTTTGCGCTGGCGGTGGTGGCGATTGCGTGGGCGGTGCTCAACCGCACGCGCCTGGGCCTGTTCGTGCGTGCCACCACGCAGAACCGCACGATGGCTGCCTGCGTAGGCGTACGCACCTGGAAGGTGGATAGCTACGCCTTCGCCTTCGGTGCGGGCATTGCAGGGCTGGGCGGCTGCGCGCTCTCGCAGATCGGCAACGTCGGGCCCGATCTCGGCCAGAGCTACATCATCGACTCGTTCATGGCCGTGGTGCTGGGTGGGGTGGGGCAGTTGGCCGGCACCATCATCGGCGCGTTCGGGCTGGGGCTCATCAACAAGTTCATCGAGCCGTTCTATGGCGCGGTGCTGGCGAAGATCATCGTGCTGGTGCTGATCGTGCTGTTCATCCAGAAGCGTCCGCAGGGTCTGTTCGCCCTCAAGGGCCGCAGCGCGGAGGCCTGATCCATGACGACCAAGTTCTCTCTCGATATTCCGCCGCGCATGCCGCTGCTGTCGCGGCGCGGGTGGTCGGCGCTGGTGCTGATCTCGCTCATCGTCTGCATCGGGGCGCCGGTGTGTGCGCTGCTGGTGCCGGAGGGCAGCCCGCTGCATCTGTCGGCGTATGCGCTCACGCTGGTCGGCAAGATCATGTGCTACGCGCTGGCGGCGCTGGCGCTCGACTTGGTGTGGGGCTACTGCGGCATCCTCAGCCTCGGCCATGGGCTGTTCTTCGCACTGGGCGGTTATGCGATGGGCATGTACCTCATGCGCTCCATCGGCCGCGAGGGCGTCTACAAGAGCGACCTGCCGGACTTCATGGTCTTCCTCGACTGGAAGGAACTGCCCTGGTTCTGGCATGGCACCGAGCACTTCGCCTGGGCGATGCTGCTGGTGATTCTCGTGCCCGGTGTGCTGGCGTGGCTGTTCGGCTTCTTTGCGTTCCGCTCGCGGGTGAAGGGCGTGTACCTGTCGATCATCACGCAGGCGATGACGTATGCGGCCATGCTGCTGTTCTTCCGCAACGAAACAGGCTTTGGTGGCAACAACGGCTTTACCGATTTCAAGCGCATCCTCGGCTTTCAGGTTTGGGCGTTGCCGACGCGTACGGTGCTGTTTGTCGCGACGTTTATTGCGCTGGTGCTGGCCTTCATTGCCTGCCGCGCGATCGTCACGTCCAAGTTTGGGCGCGTGGTCACGGCCATCCGGGATGCCGAGGCGCGCGTGATGTTCTCCGGCTACAACCCGCTCGGCTACAAGCTCTTCGTGTGGACGTTCTCGGCGGTGCTGTGCGGCATCGCAGGTGCGCTGTACGTGCCGCAGGTCGGCATCATCAATCCGGGCGAGATGTCACCGGGCAACTCGATCGAAATGGCCGTGTGGGTGGCCGTCGGTGGGCGTGGCACGTTGATCGGCCCGATCATCGGCGCGTTCCTCGTCAACGGTGCTAAGACGTTGCTGACGGCGTGGGTGCCGGAATACTGGCTGTTCGTGCTGGGCGCGATCTTCGTGCTGGTGACGCTGTATCTACCGAACGGCGTGCTGGGCCTGCGCACGCTGCGCCGGCAACTGCGGCGCGAGAACGTCCTCCTTGCGGAAGCGCCCGCCGAGCCCATCGCCAAAGCCGCACCGCCCGCCGGAGACCACGCATGAGCACGTTTACCGAACTCCCTGACCGTGCGGAGACAGGCACTGCCACCGGCATGGGCCATCTGGTCGAGCCGGACAAGATCGACGTCTCGCACGGCGCCATCCTGTATCTCGAAGACGTGACCGTGCGCTTTGGCGGCTTCCGCGCGCTGAACGCGCTCACGCTGTCGATCGATCACGGCGAGCTGCGCTGCATCATCGGCCCCAACGGCGCGGGCAAGACCACGATGATGGACGTGATCACCGGCAAGACCGGGCCGCGCAATGCCGATGTCACAGGTCGCGTCTTCCTCGGTCAGAGCATCGACCTGCTGCGCCTGACCGAGCCGCGTATCGCGCAGATCGGCATCGGCCGCAAGTTTCAGAAGCCCACGGTGTTCGAGCAGCACACCGTGTGGGAAAACCTGGAGCTGGCGATGAAGGCTGACAAGCGCTGGTGGGTGTCGCTGCGCGCGCGCCTGCTGAACGACGGCCGCCAGCGCATCGAAGAAACGCTTGGCCGCATCCATCTGGAAGCGGAGGCGTATCGGCCCGCCGGTTTGCTCTCGCATGGGCAAAAGCAGCGGCTGGAGATCGGCATGCTGCTGATGCAACAGCCGCAACTGCTGCTGCTCGACGAGCCTGTCGCTGGCATGACGGACGAAGAGACGATGCAGCTCGCCGCGCTGCTCAACGGCCTGCGCGGCTCGTGCTCGATCATGGTGGTGGAGCACGACATGGAGTTCGTCGCCGCGCTGGCGGGGGATACAGGCCGCGTGACCGTGCTGGCCGAAGGCAGTGTCCTGGCGGAAGGCACGCTCGATGCCGTCAAGCGTGATGAGCGCGTCATTGAATCGTACTTGGGGCGTTAAGGACACATGCGATGCTGACCATTGCTCAACTGAACCAGTTCTACGGCGGCAGCCATATCCTGCGCAACGTCAGCTTTGAGGTGCCCACGGGCAAGCTGACCACGCTGCTCGGCCGCAACGGCGTCGGCAAGACGACGCTGCTCAAGTGCCTGATGGGCGTGGTGCCCACCGCCAGCGGCACCGTCGATTGGGAAGGGCGTGCGATCCAGAAGCTGCCCGCGTATGAGCGCGTCTCGCAGGGCCTCGCCTATGTGCCGCAGGGCCGCGAGATTTTCCCGCGCCTGACGGTGGAAGAGAACCTGCTGATTGGTGCGGCGGCCAAGCGTGCGCCATCCAAGGTGCCGGATTCGATCTACGAATTGTTCCCTGTGCTCAAGGAGATGAAGGGCCGGCGCGGCGGTGATCTGTCCGGCGGCCAGCAGCAGCAACTGGCGATTGGCCGCGCGCTGATGAGCGAGCCGCGCCTGCTGATCCTCGACGAGCCGACTGAAGGCATCCAGCCGTCGATCATTCAGGAGATCGGCCGCACGCTGCGCCGGTTGGTCGATGAATTCGGCATGTCGGTGCTGCTGGTCGAGCAGTATTACGACTTCGCCCGCAGCATCGCCGACCGCTACGTCGTCATGAGCCGCGGCGAGGTCGTCGCCCAGGGCGATGGCGCCAACATGGAAGCCGACGGTGTGCGTGATCTGGTGGCCGTTTGATGCACCGCCGCGCTGCGAAAAAAGTCGAATGCAGGGTGTGCGGAAGCGGTGGCATCTGGCTATGATGAGAAAATTCCTAGTCGCCGTGCTGCACGCCTGATGCGCCATCCCGATTTTCCACTTCCGCCGCAGGCCGCCGCGTTCGCGTCCTGGGAAGCCTCCCTGCGTTTGGCATTTGCGCGGCGTGGCGAGCGGACTGTGCTGGCAGCGTGCCGCCACCAGGGGCCGCTGCGTGTGCAGAAGGCGCTGTACCCGGAAGGCGAAGGCATCTGCCACGTCGTCATGCTGCATCCGCCAGCAGGTATTGCCGGCGGCGATGTGCTCGATATCGACATCGAGCTGGGTGCCGATGCGCATGCCGTGCTGACCACGCCGGGCGCGACCAAATGGTACAAGTCGCTCGGCCGCACGGCCACGCAGCGCGTCGCCATCCGCGTGGATGACGGTGCGCGGCTCGATTGGCTGCCGCAGGAGAACATCGTCTTCAACCAAGCGTGCCCGATCATCGATCTGACGTTGGACCTGGCACCTGGGGCGACGGCCATTGGCTGGGACACCACCATGCTCGGCCGCCACGCTGCCGGCGAGTCGTGGGCCGAAGGCCACATCGCCATGCGAACCGAACTGCGCTGCAACGGGCAACCGCTGTGGATCGAGTCCGCCGCATTCGATGCGCAATCGCCCATGTTGAACGCGACCACGGGCATGGCCGGCTTCCACGTCGTCGGTACGCTGTGGGCGGTAGGTGAGGGCGCCACCGAGGCCCTGGCAGAAACGATGGCCGAACACCTGCCGTACAACGACACCCTGCGCGCTGGCGTGACGTGTCTCACGCAGGATGCGCCTGGATTGCCAAACGTTTTGCTGCTGCGCGTGCTCGCACGCCGGCCCGAAGATGCACGTGCGTTGCTATCACGGACATGGCTTGCGTTGCGCGAACCGATGCACGGCGTAGCGGGCCGTCCGCTGCGCCTTTGGGCGACGTGACCCTGCGTCGTTCAACGGAAACTCCAAAGAACCTCACCGAAGAGAGCCCCTCGTGGAACTGACCCCGCGCGAAAAAGACAAGCTGTTGATCTTCACCGCCGCCTTGCTGGCCGAGCGCCGCAAGGGCCGCGGCCTCAAGCTCAACTACCCGGAAGCCGTCGCCTTCATCAGCGCCGCCATCATGGAAGGCGCGCGTGACGGCCGCACCGTGGCCGAGTTGATGCACTACGGCACCACGCTCCTCACACGCAATGACGTGATGGACGGCGTGGCCGAGATGATTCCCGATATCCAAGTCGAAGCCACATTCCCGGACGGCACCAAGCTGGTCACCGTCCACCACCCGATTGTTTAAACGCCCTCTACGAAGAGTTCTGCCATGACCCAACTCCTGTCTCGCTTCGTCCGGCCCGCTGCGGCCATCGCGCTTACGTTTGGCGCCTCCATCGCCTTCGCCCACCCGGGGCACCCCGGTCACACGGCGGAGGGCAGCCTGCTCGCCGGGTTCCTGCACCCGCTCACGGGCGCCGACCACCTGTTGGCGATGGTGGCCGTCGGCGTGTGGAGTGCGCTTGCATCGCGCTCCGTGCGGGATGCGCTGTGGGCGCCGGTCGCCTTTGTTGCGTTGATGGTCATGGGCGCACTGCTCGGCGCAGGCGGCATGGCGCTGCCGATGGTCGAGCCGATGATCGCCGCATCGCTGCTGGTGTTCGGCCTGCTGATCGCCGCGCGCGCGCAACTGCCGACGTGGGGCGGCGCACTGCTGTGCGGCGCGTTCGCGCTGTTCCACGGCTATGCGCACGGCACGGAATTCCCGGCTGGAGCACAGGCCATGTTCCCGTACTTCGTCGGCGGTTTTGCCGTGGCGACGGCGCTGCTGCATACCGCTGGCATTGGCGCAGGGTTTGCACTCAAGCCGCGTCTGGCGTGGCTGGCGCGCCTGTCGGGCGTGGGCGTGGCGCTGTACGGCGCGAGCCTGCTGGCTGCCGCCATCTAACGCAAAGGGCACACCATGATCCCCGGCGAACTCCTGCCGCAAGACGGCGACTTGGAATTGAACGTCGGCCGGCCCACGCTGACGGTCACGGTGGCCAACACCGGCGACCGCCCCGTGCAGATCGGCTCGCACTACCACTTCTATGAGGTAAACGACGCGCTGCGCTTTGACCGCGAGGCCACGCGTGGCTACCGGCTCAACATCGCCGCCGGCACCGCCGTGCGCTTCGAGCCGGGGCAGGAGCGCACGGTTGAACTCGTGGCGCTGTCCGGTGACCGGGTGGTCTACGGCTTTGCCGGCCGTGTGATGGGCAAGCTCTGAAGTTCACGCAGAAGGAACGGACATGACACTCAAGATTGATCGCCGCGCCTACGCGGAGATGTTCGGCCCGACCACGGGGGACCGCCTCCGCCTGGCCGACACCGACCTCATCGTCGAAGTCGAACGCGACTTCACCCTCTACGGCGAAGAAGTGAAATTCGGCGGCGGCAAGGTCATCCGCGACGGCATGGGCCAGAGCCAGCGCGAATCGAAAGACTGCGCCGACACCGTTATCACCAACGCGCTGATCATCGACCACTGGGGCATCGTCAAGGCCGACATTGGCCTGAAACACGGCCGCATCTCGGCGATCGGCAAGGCGGGCAACCCGGACATCCAGCCTGGCGTAACCATCGTCATCGGTCCGGGCACCGAGATCATCGCGGGCGAGGGCATGATCGTCACGGCTGGCGGTGTGGACACGCACATCCACTTCATCTGCCCGCAGCAGATTGACGAAGCGCTCAACAGCGGTGTGACGACCATGATCGGCGGCGGCACCGGCCCTGCCACCGGCACGTATGCCACCACCTGCACGCCGGGCCCGTGGTACATGCAGCGCATGCTGCAAGCCGCCGATGCGTATCCGATGAACATCGGCTTCCTGGGCAAAGGCAACGGCAGCCTGCCGGGCGCGCTGCGCGAGCAGGTCGACGCCGGCGCCATCGGCCTGAAGCTGCATGAGGACTGGGGCTCCACGCCCGCCGCCATCGACTGCTGCCTGGGCGTGGCGGACGACACGGACACGCAGGTCGCCATCCACACCGATACGTTGAACGAATCGGGCTTTGTGGAAGCGACCGTCGCCGCATTCAAAGGCCGCACGATCCACACGTATCACACAGAAGGCGCCGGTGGCGGCCACGCGCCGGACATCATCCGCGTGTGCGGTGAGTCGAACGTGCTGCCGTCGTCGACCAACCCGACGCGGCCGTTCACCGTCAACACGCTGGACGAGCATCTCGACATGCTGATGGTGTGCCATCACCTCGATGCGTCCATTGCTGAAGACATTGCCTTTGCCGAGAGCCGTATCCGCCGCGAGACGATTGCTGCGGAAGACATCCTGCACGACCTGGGCGCGTTCTCGATGCTCTCCAGCGACTCGCAGGCGATGGGCCGCGTGGGCGAAGTGGTGCTGCGCACTTGGCAGACCGCGCACAAGATGAAGGTGCAGCGCGGCAAGCTGGCGGGGGACCCGAACGATGCGCGCGGCGGGCATGACAACTTCCGCGTCAAGCGCTACGTGGCCAAGTACACGATCAACCCGGCGCTCACGCATGGCATTGCGCATGAAGTCGGCTCGGTCGAAGTCGGTAAGTGGGCGGACTTGGTGCTGTGGAAGCCGGCGTTCTTTGGCGTGAAGCCAAGCCTGATCTTGAAGGGCGGGATGATTGCTTCTGCTGCGATGGGCGATGCGAATGCGTCGATTCCGACGCCGCAGCCTGTTCACTATCGGCCGATGTTTGGGTCGGCGGGTGGGGCGCTGGGCCGGTCTTCGTTGAGCTTTCTGTCGCAGTCAGCGGCTGCGGCTGGCGTGGCGGAACAGTATGGGTTGGCTAAGACCACCGCCGTGGTCAAGGGCACGCGAACTGTCACCAAGGCGGACATGATTCATAACGACTGGCAGCCTGACATTACTGTTGATCCGGAGACTTATCAGGTGGTGGCGGATGGTGTTGTGCTGACTTGCGAGCCGGCTGAGGTGTTGCCGATGGCGCAGCGGTACTTTTTGTTTTAAGGATTTGCTTGGGATGGGCCTTGGTGGTCCATCCCTTGTTTCATCCCCTGCCGGGGCTGAGTCACTTTCTTTGGTCTTGCCCAAAGAAAGTA
Organism: Ralstonia sp. 25C; assembly: GCF_051904805.1. NCBI lineage: Bacteria > Pseudomonadati > Pseudomonadota > Betaproteobacteria > Burkholderiales > Burkholderiaceae > Ralstonia > Ralstonia sp. 25C. The sequence continues at coordinate 3,384,527 of NZ_CP196737.1, forward strand.
ACCAAAGAAATGCGCGCCCGAGATGGCGAAAGCCTCCTTGAATTTGCGTAACCGGGCGGAGGCCGGGAAAACTCGCTGCGCTCAGACAGTTCCCGGCCTTTTTTCCGCCCGCTTACGAAAATTCAAGGCGCCATCAAGGGCAGGAACGTCAAAGGCCAAACCGTCGCGGAACGTGTGTGGGTGCCAAAGCTCGCGTGATGCGTGCATAGCAGTGCGTGTGCGCAATGCGAGCTTTGTAGTACGAGAGTTGATCTGCAATACGGAGTGGTGCACGAGCAGGAGATTGTTTGCTGTTCACTGCCCTAGATGGCGCCTTGAATTTCTGTTGCAGGGAGGAAAAAGGAAGGGAAACTGTTTGAGCGAAGCGAGTTTTTCCCTTCCCCTCCCTGCGACAGAAATTCAAGGAGGGGGTCGCCATCTCGGGCGCGCCTTTCTTTGCTTACTTTCTTTGGCAAGACAAAGAAAGTGAGTCAGCCCCGGCAGGGGATGAAACAAGGAATGGACCACCCGCGCTAAATCATGAACGAATACTGACCATGCTTTCCATCACCAAACACCTCCCTGCGCCACACGGCCTGGCCTCCGTGCTGGTCAAGCGCGCGCCCAAGCTGGTACTGCCGTTTCTGGAGCGCAGCCGCAGCCGCCTACGCGCGACGCTGGACGATGGCCGCGAGGTCGCCGTCGTCCTGCCACGTGGCACCGTCATGCGCGGCGGCGATGTGCTGGTAGCCGAAGACGGCACGCTGGTGGAAGTGCAGGCCGCGCCCGAGCAAGTGCTGCGCGTCACCAGCGAGAACCGCCTCGCCCTGATGCGCGCCGCCTACCACCTCGGCAATCGCCACACGCCCGTGCAAGTGAGCGCCGACGCGCTGCAGCTCGAAGCCGATCCGGTGCTCGAAGACATGCTCGTGCGCCTGGGCGTGACCGTCGCGCACGTGGAAGCGCCGTTCGAGCCCGAAGCGGGTGCGTACGGCGGCGGCCATCGCCATGGCCACGATGCGACGTTCGAAGAGGACTACGCCGCAGCGCAGGCGCTGTACAACGAGCATCACGGGCACGACCACGGTCATTCGCACGACCACGATCACAGCCACGCTCATGGCCACGATCACGCACACGATCATGATCACAGCCATGGTCACGTGCACGGCCCCGGCTGCGGTCATCACCACCATCACCATGACTAGCGTTGCCCAACTGACCGCCTTGCTGCACCTCGCATCCCCGGCGCTGCCGGTGGGCGCGTTCAGCTATTCGCAAGGGCTGGAGGCGGCGGTGGACGTGCGGCACGTGGCCGATGAGGCGTCGGCCGCGCAGTGGATTGCCGAAGGCCTCGACGTGCTCGCCGCGTGCGAGGCACCGCTGTGGCTGCTGCAATTTGCCGACTGGCAAGCCGGCCGCTTCGATGCCGTGGCCGAGCGCGATGCGTGGTTTCTCGCCACGCGTGAAACGCGCGAGCTGCGGCTGGAAACTTCGCAGATGGGCTGGTCGCTCAATCGCCTGATCCAGCAGATGGGCTGGGGCGACGATGCCTTGCGTGCCGCGTTGTCGGCACATGCATCGGTGACGTTTCCGACGGCCTTTGCGGCGGCGGCTGCCGCGCTGAATGTCGATCCGCACGATGGCGTGACGGCGTACTGCTTTGCGTGGGTGGAAAACCAGATGGCGGCGGCGGTGAAGGCCGTGCCGCTCGGGCAGGCGGCAGGGCAACGCATCCTGTTCGGTTTGCATGCAGCGGTGGCACGCGCGGTGGAAGAAGCCACGCGACGCGCGGCGTGTCATCCGCCTGAACTGTCAACGTTTTCACCTGGGCTTGGCGTGTTGTCAGCCCGCCATGAAGCGCAATACTCAAGACTCTTTCGATCCTGAATCTGACCATCATGCGTACCAAGAAACTTCCTGCCCTGCGTGTTGGCGTGGGCGGCCCGGTGGGCTCCGGCAAGACCACGCTGCTGGAGATGCTCTGCAAGGCCATGCGCGAGCGCTACGACCTCGTGGCGATCACCAACGACATTTACACCAAGGAAGACCAGCGCTTGCTGACGATCTCCGGTGCGCTGCCGGCCGATCGCATCATGGGCGTGGAGACGGGCGGTTGCCCACACACCGCCATTCGCGAAGATGCGTCGATCAACCTGGAAGCGGTGAATCGCATGCTGGCCAAGTTTCCGGATGCGGATGTTGTCTTCATCGAATCCGGTGGCGACAACCTCGCTGCCACGTTCAGCCCCGAGCTGTCGGACCTGACGATTTACGTGATCGACGTGGCAGGTGGGGAGAAGATCCCGCGCAAGGGTGGACCGGGCATCACCAAGTCGGATCTGCTCATTATCAACAAGACGGACCTGGCGCCGTACGTTGGCGCCAATCTGGAGGTGATGGAGAGCGACACGCGCAAGATGCGCGGGGATCGCCCGTTTGTGATGTGCAATCTGCGGGCGCAGGGTGGGCTGGATGCGGTGATCCGCTTCATTGAGCAGCAGGGAATGCTGGCCGCCTGAAGCGTGCGATGTCGGCACTCGCGGTGACAGGGCGAGTCAAACCGTACGGTGTGCGCAAAGTTTGGAGGTGCCGAATGGGCTCGCGTCTCTGGATCGTGCTGACGGGACTGGTGTGGAGTGCCGTGGCGTGTACACCGCTGCCATCTGGGCCGTCTTACACCATGGATGTGCGGCTGCATGACGGCAAGCCGGTGCGTTGCGCCGTCAACCAGCCCCTGGCGCCGCCCAACCCGCCGGGTCCGGCACTCACCACGCGCGAGCGCAATGAAGCCGAGGTGCTGGCGCTACAACCGATGCGGTTGGAGGTGGGGCCGAGGTCGCCGTATCCAACGCCCTATACCGCACCGGATGTGCAGTGCTTCGCTTTAGGCGGGCAGGGCTGAGCGCGAAGCCAATCTAATAGAGCCAAGGAATCAACCGCCAGGTCCGGGCGCGATATGCGTCGTACTCCGCGCCAAACTGCGAGTGCAGCAGCGCTTCTTCGGCGTGCATGCGGGCTATCAGCGGGGGAATGAGCAGCAGCGTCAGCACCACGCCGGCCAGTGCGCGGAAACCTAGCCCCCACCCCAGCGTGGTCACCAGCAACCCCAGGTAGCTCGGGTTGCGCACATACCGATAGATGCCGCTCGTCACTAGCGTATGGCCGGGTTGAATCGCCACCAGCCCGCTGAACCGATTCCCCAGTACATACACAGGCCACAGCCGCAGCGCGCCACCAGCGGCATAGAGCACGACGCCCAGCCACCGCACGGCATCGCCGTCGATGCACCAGAGGTCATGCCGGTCGGTGTAGGCGGGCAGCCATGCACTCGCCAAGCCGATCACGCCGAACACCGGCAGCACCCACCGATTGGATCGGTCTTCCCGTTCCCCTGCGCTGAGGTTGCCGCCTGCAAACAGCGCCGCGATGGTCAGCAGCACCGTCACCACGACAAGCGCGACCCGAGCAGGATGCGCGAGCAGCGAGCCCACACCGCCCCAGCCCAAGGCTGCGAGACCGAGATAACCGGCTACGGAAACAATGGCCGCGAGGCCGAGCTTGGGAGACGCTGCCATGGCATTCACGCAAGAACAGGTGTGAGGCCAGTGTAGGCGGCCAGAAAGGCGCGCGCATTGACGGCTCCCAAAAGAAAAGGCCGCATCACGCGGCCTGTTTCCTGGAGCAAGACGGGCGAATCAACGACGCTCGTACTGCGTCGCGCCAAACAGGATCTCCTTCGCCTTGTCGTCCTGCACGGCGGGGCGTTCCTTGGCCAGCACCTTCACCGCGCGCTGCACGGCGGGGCGTTCTTCAATGGCCTCAAACCAGCGCTGCAGCTTCGGATAATCCGACAGCTCGATGCCCTGGTTCTTCCAGCTGCGCAGCCATGGCCACGTGGCGATGTCGGCGATGGAGTAATCCGCGCCGCCGAGGAATTTCGATTCGCCCAGGCGCTTGTCGATCACGCCATACAGGCGCTTGGCTTCGTTGCTGTAGCGGTTGATCGCGTACTCGATCTTCTCGGGCGCGTAGATGCGGAAGTGGTGCGTCTGGCCGAGCATCGGGCCGACGCCGCCCATCTGGAACATCAGCCACTGCAGCACTTCGTACTTGCCGCGCACATCGTCGGGCAGGAACTTGCCCGTCTTGCCGGCGAGGTACAGCAGGATCGCGCCCGATTCGAACAGCGAGATGGGTTTGCCGTCCGGGCCATCCTGATCGACGATGGCCGGGATCTTGTTGTTGGGGCTGATCTTGAGGAAGTCGGGCTTGAACTGGTCGCCGGCACCGATGTTGATGCCGTGAACGCGGTAAGGCAGCCCGCATTCCTCCAGCATGATGTGCACTTTGTGCCCGTTGGGCGTGGCCCAGCTATAGACGTCGATCATGACTTGCGTGCTCCTGAACGAGAGGGGGAGAGAGCCGGTCATTCAAGCACAGAACGCCAAAACGCGCAGACGACGCGCGCAGGCAAAAAAATCCCCGCTCGGGGCGGGGTCAAGGAGTGATCTTTCTCGCGTGCGGTAATCAGGCGCCGCGCGTGACCGGCATATCGGCAACGTCCTTCAGATGCAGGTGCTTGGCGAGTTCCAGCTTGGCAATGGCCGCGCGGTGCACTTCGTCCGGGCCATCGGCCAAGCGCAGCGTGCGCTGGTGCGCGTAGGCTGACGCGAGCGGGAAGTCGCCCGACACGCCGCCGCCGCCGTGCGCCTGGATCGCCCAATCGACGATCTGGCAGGCGATGTTCGGGGCCACGACCTTGATCATCGCAATCTCCGCCTTGGCGACCTTGTTGCCGACGGTGTCCATCATGTACGCGGCCTTGAGCGTGAGCAGGCGAGCCTGTTCAATCATGCAGCGCGCCTCGGCAATGCGCTCGTGCCAGACGCTGTGCTGCGCGATGGCCTTGCCGAATGCGATGCGCGAGCTCAAGCGCTTGCACATCAGTTCCAACGCGCGCTCGGCCACGCCGATGCTGCGCATGCAGTGGTGGATACGGCCCGGGCCCAGGCGGCCTTGCGCGATCTCGAAGCCGCGGCCTTCACCCAGCAGGATGTTGCCGACCGGCACGCGCACGTTCTTGAGGTCGACTTCCATGTGGCCGTGCGGCGCGTCGTCGTAACCGAACACGCTTAGCGGGCGCATGACGGTGATACCCGGCGCATCGGCCGGCACCACGATCATCGATTGCTGCTCGTGGCGGCCAGCGTCCGGGTTGGTCTTGCCCATGACGATGTAGACGGCGCAGCGCGGGTCGCCGGCGCCCGACGACCACCACTTGCGGCCGTTGATGACGTACTCATCGCCCTGGCGTTCGATGCGGCATTCGATGTTGGTGGCGTCCGACGAGGCCACGGCCGGCTCGGTCATCAGGAAGGCCGAGCGGATCTCGCCGCGCAGCAGCGGCTCCAGCCAGCGGTCTTTCAGTTCTTCGGATGCGTAGCGCTCCAGCGTTTCCATGTTGCCTGTGTCCGGCGCGGAGCAGTTGAACACTTCGGGCGCCCAGGGCACGCGGCCCATGATTTCGCACAGTGGGGCGTATTCGAGGTTCGACAGGCCTTCCGGTGCGCGCGGCGAACGCGGCAGGAACAGGTTCCACAGCCCGGCCTTGCGTGCCAGCGGCTTGAGTTCTTCGATGACCTTGGTGGGGATCCACGCGTTGCCGGCCCGGCGATTGGCTTCGACCTCTTCATGGAAGCGATGCTCGTTCGGGTAGATGTGCTGGTCGAAGAAGGCGAGCAGGCGTTCCTGCATCTCCTTGACCTTGGGCGTGTAGTCGAAATTCATGGTGTCTCCTCCGAAAGTCGAATCGTTCAGGCGGGGCCGCTCAGTACGGCAAACACGGCGCTCGCGCGGGCAATCAAGCGGTCGCCACGGTGGAAGAGGGCTTGCGCAAAAGCCAGCTTGCTGCCGGTGCGCAACCCTTCCGGGGTGATCTCGATCCAGTCGCCAATACCTGCTGAGGCGATGAAATCCACGGTGAGGCTGGCGGTGGACATGGCGATCGCGCCGCCTGTGCCGTCGCCGGGTTCGGCCAGGCAGTAACCCAGCGCCGCATCGGCCAGCGAGGCCACCACGCCGCCGTGCAGGATGCCGCGCCGGTTCAGGTGGTGCTCCAGCACATGAAAGCCCATCACCATGGATGTGCCCGCATTTGGCCCCATCGCACGTGCGTAGACCGGCCCCAGCATCGTCAGGAAGGGGCTCGGCTTGACCAGCTTTTCAAAGCCGGTCGGTACGGTGAGCGCGGTCGGGTCACTTGTCATGCGGCCAGCATAAGCCTTCGCCTACAATAAGAAAAATGAATTTCGTGGATTGCCGTTCATCAACGCTATGCATATCTCCCGGGTGGACCTGAACCTGTTCGTTGTCTTCGATGCCATCTACACGGAAGGTGGGATCACGGCGGCTGCGCGCACGCTCAACCTGACCCAACCGGCCGTCAGCCACGCGCTGGGGCGGCTGCGGGAGCTGTTTGACGATGCGCTGTTCGAGCGGCGCGGGCAGGGCATGGTGCCGACGCCGCTGGCCCGCACGCTCATCGCCGAGGTGCGGACGGCACTGCGGGGGTTCGAGCGCACCTTGCGCGAGGGCACACGCTTTGACCCGGCCACGAGCGAGCGCCGCTTCACGCTGTCGATGCGCGATGCGCTGGAGGCGACACTGCTGCCGCCGCTCATGGCCGCCATCGCCAAGGAGGCGCCGCGTATCGACGTGACGACCGCGCGTGGCGACCGCCGCCAGCTGGAAGCCGAGTTGCTGGCCGGGACCATCGACGCGGCGGCGGACATCCTGCTGCCGACGTCGCCGGCCATCCGCCATGCCCCGCTGCTGAGTGATCCGATGGTGGTGCTGGCGCGCCCTGGTCACCCCATCGCAAACGGGCCGTTGACGCTGGAGCGCTACCTGGCGTGCGAGCACGTGCAGGTGTCATCGCGGCGCCGCGGGGCGGGGTTGGAAGATGTGGAGTTGCGCCGGCTGGGGCATGAGCGGCGCGTACGGCTACGTTGCCAGCATTACCCCGCTGCCTGCCGCGTGGTGAGCTGCACCGACTTGCTGGCCACGCTGCCGATTCGTTACGCGCGCATCGCCAACGAGCCGTATGGCAACGTGATGCTGCCGCTGCCATTCAACGTGCAGCCGCTGGAGTTGTATCTGTACTGGCATACCAACAGCGACCAGGATGCCGCCAGCCGCTGGCTGCGCGATCACGTGTTCGCCGCGATGGCGGAGGTGGCTTTGGACGACGCTGCCGCCGCCTTTGCTGACGGGAACGGATAACGCGCACTGAACTCGGCAAAGCGCGCGGCGAGAAAGTCCGCGCAAGCCGTCAGCCGCGCGGGGCGATGGCGCCGCGCCAGGCTGATGAGTTGAAGCGGTGTCGGCGCGTGGCTCCAGGCGGGCAGCGCGAGTTCCAACCGGCCCGCGAACACATCCTGCGCGACATCCAGCCATGACTTGAACGCCAAGCCGCGTCCGGCGACGGCCCAGTCGCGCACGACGGCACCGTCATCGCATTGGAAATCGCCGCGCACGTCGATGGGGGCGGGGCTGCTCGCATGCGTGAGCTGCCAGCGCGTGACGGGCTCGCCATTGCGCAGGAGGATCAGGCAACGGTGGTCGGCCAGATCGCTGGGGTGCGCGGGGCGGCCATGCTGCTTGAAGTACGACGGCGCGCCGACGATCACGCGCGGATGCGACGCCAGCGGCCGCCGCACCAGTGCCGAATCCTGCAGATTCCCATAGCGCAGCGCGAAGTCGAGGTCTTCGCGCATCAGGTCGGCCAGCCGGTCGCCCAGCACCAGCGTGATGCGCACGCCGGGATGTTCGTCGCAGAACGCATCCAGCCATGGGCGGAGGATGTGCCGGCCCAGGTCGGATGTGGCCGCGATCCGGATGGGGCCGGACAGTTCGGTGCGATCCTGGCCGAGGCTTTCGGCACCTTCGTCCAGCGCCTCCAGCGCTTGCCTTGCATACCCTAGATAACGCTGGCCGGCCTCGGTGGGGCGCATGCTGCGTGTGGTGCGCTCGAACAGGCGCGCGCCGAGTTCAGTCTCTACACGCTTGAGTGCGGCGCTGGCCGTGGCGGGCAGCCAGCCGAGTTGGCGTGCGGCGGCGGACAGATTGCCGGCGTCAGCAATGCGCACCAGCAGGCGGAGGTCGTCGAGGGCGATCATTGTCAAAGCGGATTTGGAGAATCATCAAAGCATAGCCAGATTGTCTCGTTCTTGTTTGATGAAAGAATGGCCCCAATCGATGGACGGTTTTTCTTTCTTCTTTTCAAAGGAGCGTTGGCATGACTTCGAAGACCTTGCAGGACCAGTCGGTGGTGGTGTTGGGTGGCACGGCGGGCATTGGGCAGGCGGTGGCACGAGCAGCCTTGGCGGCAGGCGCACGCGTGACGGTGCTGGGCCGATCGGCCAAGACGGAGGGCGGTCTCGATGGGATAGCCGTGGACGCGAACGACACTGCAGCGCTATCGAGCGCCTTGGCGCAGGCAGCGGCCGGCGGCCAGATCGACCATCTCATCATCACCATCGGCTCGCGCACGAGCCCACCGCCGTTCGCGTTGCTGCAACGTGCTGACCTGGAACAGGGCTTCGGCACCAAGCTGTTTGCCGCGCTGATGGCCGTGCAGGCTGCGTTGCCGCATCTGGCGGAGCGCGCGTCGATTACGCTCACGTCGGGTCTGCTCTCGCGCAAGGCAACGGCGACCGGGTTGCTGCGTGGCTCGATCAACGCCGCCGTGGAAGCGGCGGCCAAGAATCTCGCCAAGGAACTGGCGCCACGCCGCGTCAACGTGGTCAGCCCCGGCGTCGTCGACACCGAGGTGTGGGGCGCGCCGGCCGATCGCCAAGCTATGCTCGCGCGCATCGGCAGCGGGCTGCCGGTCGGCCGCGTCGGCACGCCGGACGACCTCGCCCAAGGCTATCTGCTGGCCATGACCAACGGCTTCATGACCGGCGCCATCATCGACATTGAAGGAGGCGGTTTGCTATGACATCCGACAGCGATTGGACATTCGACCATGTGAACTTTCACGTGAGCGGTGATGCGCCCATCCTGAAACTCTTCGCCGATGTGCTCGGCTGGAAGCCGGGGCCTCGTCCGGCGTTTCCGTTTCCCGGCACCTGGCTGTACCAGAACGACGATGCGCTGGTGCATCTCGTGGACAAGGAAGGCGACGTCCCCGAGCTGGTGTTTTCGCACATCGCATTCCGCACCAAGAAGGATGCGGCCGACGTGCTGGCGGCGGTGCGTGAAAGTGGCATGCAGCACCACGTAAGAAAACACCCCGCGCGGCCTGCCGCACAGATCTTTGTGCAGTTGCCGGGCGGGGTGGTGCTGGAGCTGGAAGCGCCGCTGTCCGGTCCGTTGGAAGCAGCGCGCGAGTACGAATGAACCGCTGAATCAGGCGCCGGCCTGCTGGGCGTATTTCCAGCCCAGCTCGGCCATCGGGCGGGCGCGCTTGCCCGCTTCCAGCGCCTGCGCCGAAGACGCCGTGCCGTCCACCACGCGCTTCATGATCCCCTGCAGGATGCCGGCAATGCGGAACATGTTGTAGGCGAGGTAGAAGTTCCAGTCCCCCGTGATGCGGCGGCCGGTGCGTTCTTCGTATTGGCGGATGTACTCGGCTTCGGTGGGAATGCCTAGCGCCTTGAAGTCCAACCCCGCCACGCCGCGGAACTGCCCCGGCTCGATGTGCCAGCTCATGCAGTGGTAGCTGAAGTCGGCCAGCGGGTGGCCCAGCGTCGACAGCTCCCAGTCGAGGATGGCCAGCACGCGCGGCTCGGTCGGATGGAAGATCAGGTTGTCGAGCCGGTAGTCGCCGTGGACGATGCTGGTGACTTCCTCGGCCTCTTGCGGCACGTGCTTGGGCAGCCATTCGATCAGGTTGTCCATCGCCGGAATCGATTCGGTTTCCGACAGCTTGTACTGCTTGCTCCAGCGCTCGATCTGACGCGCGAAGTAGTTGCCGGGCTTGCCGTAATCCGCCAGGCCGATGGCGGCGTAGTCCACCGTGTGCAGCGCGGAGATGACGCGATTCATCTCGTCGTAGATGGCGGTGCGCTCGGCGGGCGCCATGCCGGGCAGGGCCTGGTCCCACAGCACGCGGCCCTGCACGAACTCCATGATGTAGAAGGCGCGGCCGATCACGGCTTCGTCTTCGCAGAGCGCATACATTTTGGCGACAGGCACGTCGGTTTTGGCGAGCGCATCCATCACGCGGTATTCGCGTTCGATGGCGTGCGCAGACGGCAGCAGCTTCGCCTTCGGCCCCGGTTTCGCGCGCATCACATACGTACGCGATGGTGTGATCAGCTTGAACGTCGGATTCGACTGGCCGCCCTTGAACTGCTCCACGCTGAGCGGGCCGGCAAAGCCTTCCACGTGTTCGCGCATCCACGCTTCCATCGCATCGATGTCGAACTTCTGCTGTTCCGCCACCGGGCGCGTGCCTTCGAATGCCGAGAAATCCTGCTCCGTCTGTGCCATGGGTGTGTCTCCGAATCTTGTTGTGTGTCGTGGAAAGTTCAGGTCGGCTGGCGATGGCGGAGGTATTCCTGCAGCAGCACCTCCATTGTCGTCAGCCGTGAGCCGAGATGCGTGGGCGAGGGCGGCGAGAAATTGCTCATGCGCAGCACCCAGTCGGTCGGGGCGTCGCCGACATCGAGCACGTTGATGCAGCCGGCGGTCTGTGCGAGGCTGCCGAAGAACACGCGCTCCCCGCCGGTGATGGCGTGCGAGAGGATCGCGCGGTTGGTGCCGCCGTGTAGCACGAGCAGCACGGTGTCCCAGTCGGGCAGGGCGCGCAGGCGTGCAATGGCCGGAATCACGCGGTCGAGGAATTCGCCGATGCTCTCGCCGTTCAGGAAGCGGCGGTCTTCGCGCACCGTGCCTTCAAACGCGCCGATGAAGGCTTGCGCGAGTTCATGCTCGGGAATCTCCGCCAGCTTGCCGCCGCGAATCTCCTGCAGCTCGGGCCAGTGTTCGAGCGTGATGCCGCGCTCCTGCATCGCAGGCATCTCGGCCAGCACGCGTTGCGCGGTTTCCACCGTGCGCGGCAGGCCGCTGACGATCACGCGGTCAAAGACGATGTTCTCGGCGGCAAAGATCTTGCCTGCAGCGGTGGTCTGGCTGCGGCCGAGTTCGTTGAGCGGCACGTTCTCGGGTGAGGGAACGGGGCGGCCGGTTTCGTCGAAGTACGTCACGGCGCCGTGACGCATCAGGTAGACGCGCCGGCGCTTGGGTGTGGGAAAGGGAACCATGCGATTGCGCGATCAGCGGTACTGGGGTTTGCGCTTCTGCAGGAAGGCCGAGATGCCTTCGTTGCCATCGGCGTGGTGCAGCGCTTCGACAAAGCTGTGCTGCTCGGCCTTCAGGTGATCGTGCAGCGAGGCGTCTTCCGCATTGGCGATCAGGCCCTTGATGCGGCCCACCGCGTGCGGCGACTGCGCGGCGAGTTTTTCCGTGAGTGCCAGCGCGTGGTCCAGTGCCTCACCGGGTTTGACGACTTCGTTGATGAGGCCAAAGTGTGCCAGCCGTTCCGCGCCGACAGGCTTGCCGAGCATGATGATTTCGCTGGCCAGCGGGCGAGGGAGGAAGCGCGCGATATGCCATGAGCCGCCGCCGTCCGGCGTGAGCGCTACGTTCACATACGCCATCACGAACTTCGCGTCCGACGCGGCAATCGCAAAGTCGCACGCCAGCACCAGCGAGAAACCGGCGCCCGCTGCCGGGCCTTCCACAGCCGCAATCACCGGCTTGGGAAACGTGCGGATCGTCTCGATCCAATGGTTGAGCGCGTCGATGCCGTCTTCCTGCACGCTCTTCGGCTTGCTGCGGTTTTCCAGCAGGCGGTTCAGGTTGCCGCCGGCGCAGAACGCGTTGCCGGCGCCGGTGAAGATGACGGCGCGGATCTCGCTGTCGTTGGCGGCGCGGTCCAGGGCCTCCATCGACGCGGTGTACATCACCGGGTCCAGTGCGTTGCGTGCGTCGGGGTTGGACAACGTGAGCACCAGCGTGGAGCCGATGCGTTGGGAGAGCAGTTGCGCGGTCATGGCAATGGCCTCGTGTCGGAGGGATGGGTTCAGGTGTCCAGCGTCAGCAGCGACATACCCAGACGAGCACGACGCAACAGCCACGGGCTCGGGCGATAACGCGGGTCACCATAGAGCGTGTACAGGTTCTGCAGCACTTCGAGAATGGCGTTCGTGCCTAGCGTGTCGCCCAACGCCAACGGTCCCTGGGGGTAGCCCAGTCCCAACGTAACAGCGAGGTCGATGTCTGTCGGTGTGGCGATGCGCTGCTGCGCGATGTCGCACGCGATGTTGACGATGCACGCGACGATGCGTTGGGCAACGAAGCCGCCCGAATCGCGAATCACCGTCACCGGCACGCCATCCGATGCGAGCAGGCCATGCGCGGCATCGCGATAGGCGGCGTCAGTGGCGGGCGTGGTCATCAGCGTGCGGCGCTTGGTGGCGGCAAACGGATAGAGCGTGTCGAGCGCCACGGTGTGGCGTGCGTCGAGCCCTTCGGCAGCCACGCACGCCGTCGCATCCAGCCCGCGCGGCGTGACGATGATGAGCGCATCAGCGGAAGGCTTCGAGCCTGCTTCCGGCGTGACCCCGAGATCGAGCAGCAGACGCTGCGCAGCGGCGTGACCGGCTTCGTGCGCGCGGCTGATCCATACGGACGATGGGCGAGCGGTCGGCCCAGGCGCTTCAGCGGGCACCTGCTTCTGGCCTTCGGGGTAGCGATAGAACCCTTCGCCCGTCTTGCGGCCCAGGATGCCGCCGGCAAAGCGCACGGCGGTGATTTGTGAGGGGCGGTAGCGCGGCTCGTCGTAGAACTGGCGGTAGACCGATTCCATCACCGGGTGCGAAACGTCCAGCCCCGTCAGGTCCATCAACTCGAACGGCCCCATGCGGAAGCCCGCTTGCTCGCGCATGATGGCGTCGATATCGGCATAGGCGGCTACGCTTTCCTGCGCCACGCGCAGCCCTTCGGTGTTCATGCCGCGCCCGGCGTGGTTGACGATGAAGCCCGGCATGTCGATGCAGCGCACAGCCGTGTGGCCCATGCGCTTGGCGAGTGCGGCCAGGGCATCGCCGGTGGCAGGCGCGCTGCGCAGGCCGTCGATCACCTCCACCACCTTCATCAGCGGTACCGGATTGAAGAAGTGGAAGCCCGCCACGCGCTCGGGGTGCTTGCAGGTGGCTGCAATCGCTGTGATCGACAGCGACGACGTATTCGACGCCAGGATCGCGTCGGCGCGGACGATGTCTTCGAGCTGGCGGAAGAGGTCGCGCTTGACCTCCAGCTTTTCGACGATGGCCTCGACAACGAGATCGCAGTCGGCCAGATCGGAAAGGGCACCTGCCGGGATCAGTCGCGCGACAGTCGCGTCGGCATCCTCCTGGGTCAGCTTGCCTTTGGCGGCCAGCTTGGCGAGCGTATCGGCCAGTGCGGTGCGCGCCGCTTCCCCGGCTTGCGGGTTGGCGTCGAACAGCTTGACGCGCAAGCCCGCCTGGGCCGCGATCTGTGCAATGCCGCGGCCCATGGCGCCGGCCCCTACAATCCCGATAGTCTGCATATGAAATCCGCTTCGATCGAAAGAAGTCTGGCTAAAATAGCACGAGCGTGCGATTTTAGGCATCCGCGCCAACCATAATGGGCGCTTCCATCACACAGCGCCACCCAAGGAGAGAGTGCTTCATGCTGACGCTATACGGTTTTGCCGCGAGCAACTACTACAACAAGGTCAAGCTCGCGCTAATGGAGAAGGGCCTTCCGTTTGAAGAGTCGCTGCGCTGGCCCGACCAGACCGACGGCGAAATCTCGCCGCTGCACAAGGTGCCGTACCTGAAGGATGGCGATCGCGGCATGTGCGAATCGCAGGTCATCGTCGACTATCTTGAGGCGCGCTATCCGGAACACCCGCTCATTCCGGCCGACCCGTTCCAGGCGGCCAAGGTGCGGGAGGTGGTGACCTTCCTGGAGCTGCACCTGGAGTTGGTGGCGCGCCAGCTGTTTCCCGAAGCGTTCTTCGGCGGCAAGATCAGCGACAACCTGAAAGCGAAAACGCGCGAGCAGTTGCAGAAGAACATCCCGGCGGCGGCCAAGCTGTTCAAGTTCGCGCCGTACGTGGCGGGCGACACGTTCACCATTGCGGACTGCGCGGCCATCGTGCACTTCCCGCTGGTGAGCTCGGCCACCAAGATCATCTACGGTGAAGACCTGCTGGCGCAGGTCGAGGGCGTCAAGCCTTACCTGGCCGCGATGGCGGAGAACCCCAACGTCCAGAAAACGAGGGCAGACAGCAAGGCGAACCTGGAGCAGATGCTGGCGCACTACGCAAGCAAGCGCTAATCGGCTCCGGTCTTACACCTTCACCTTCGACAAACGCTCCAGCGCCAACTGGAGCGTTTCGTTTTGACGTGGTTTAAATGCACTCCACGTCGTCAGCGTACTAATCGCGGGGCAGGTCAATGCGAGCAATCTCCCCGCAGGCGTACAGCGTCGTGTACTGATGACATACCAAATTGGCTCATGCCCAGCTACACCTTGAGCGTTCGAGGTTGTGTTGATGACACCGAAGTGATTCTCTTTAGCGAAGCGGCAACCAAGGTGACCTCTTCGCGAAGCGCACGAGTGAAGGGTTCAACGAGGTGATTCGCCGGTCGGTGTTCCGCACGCAGCAGATTGACGCGAAAAGGAAACGACGTCCTCAATGGCCGAACATGAAGCCCCAGCGGGACGAACTCCATGGCGGTGAGAGGATTCACAATCGCGATTCCCAATCGCTTCTGAACCAAGCTGCAAACTGCGGCTGCAGTTGGCGCTTCGATTAATAGGTTACGAACGACACCTTGCCGAGCGAATGCCTCATCCCACAGCAGGCGATAGGGATCAGCTGGTGAGAGGCTGATGAAATTGGCTCCTGAAAAATCCGAAAGGGCGATCTTTCGTTTGGCCAGCAAAGGGTGTCCATCGTGCAAGACACAAACTTCGTCAATCTCAAGAAGTGGCTCCAGTCGAGTGCCTGGCAGGGCCTTGCTCTGTTCGGTTAAACCAAGATCGAAGCGCTGTGCGCAGAGCCATTCTTCGAGAAACGGGGATTCCTGCGCTTCAATTGTCAGTGTGGCATCCGATCGCCCGGCAAAGAGCCGTTGGCATGCACCTGGGAGCAAGGTCTGCAAGAACATCGGCAGCGTCAGTACAGAAAGTCCGCCACCCTTGAAAGCACGTAAATGTGCCGCCGTGGAAGCTACGCGCTCAAGGCCAACGTAGAACTGCTTGACCTCATCAAATAGTGTCAGTGCCGCAGCGGTAGGCCTGAGCCTTCCGTTGCTCCGGTCAAAAAGTTTGAACCCGACGACTTGCTCGATACGAGCGAGTTCCCGACTTACCGTGGGCTGCGAGGTGAAAAGAAGCTCCGCAGCCTTTGTCACGCTTCCAGCCGTCATCAGCGCCCGAAAAACGTCCACGTGCCTGTGTGTGAGTGACATGGCCGGCTATATCAGAAATGAATGGAGTGACGACATTTCGATATTTTACCTACGCGGCGAATCGCGGCATGATCAAACCTACAGTGACCATCATGGCTGGTATATGGCAGCGCTAGACTCGAACATCCCCGTACGCGACTTGGTGAACGAATATGGTTCACCTCTTTGGATATACAGCAGCGAAACGATTCGTGAGCGAGTCGAGCTGCTGCGGCAGTTTGATGTCATTCGCTATGCACAGAAAGCCAACTCGAACGTTCACATACTCAAGCTCATGCGTGAGCTTGGGGTTGTCGTAGACGCAGTTTCAGCGGGGGAGATCGAACGCAGTCTGGTGGCCGGCTTCGATGCTCGAAGTGATCCGCCTGGTGTGGCGTTTACCGCTGATGTGATGGACAAGGAAACACTGGCGCTAGTCCTGCGACATGGCATTAGCGTCAACGTTGGTTCACTGCATATGCTCGAGTATCTGGGCGCCAATGCGCCGGGGCATTCGGTATGGATACGCGTGAATCCCGGCTTTGGACACGGTCACAGCAACAAGACGAACACCGGTGGCCCGCACAGTAAGCACGGTATCTGGCATACCGACGTGGCAAAGGCAATTGCGCTGATCCGAAAACATGGATTGCGTCTCGAAGGCTTGCACATGCACATCGGGTCTGGGGTGGACTATGCCCATCTCGCACAAGTCTGTGGAGCCCTGGTCGAAGTAGCAAAGCAGATCGACTGTGATTTCCACGCGATCTCTGCCGGCGGGGGGCTCTCAGTTCCGTATCGCCAAGGGGATGCTGGCGTGGATGCCACCCACTATTTCCAGCTATGGAACCATGCGCGTCGCGAGGTTGAACGTCACCTTGGCCATACAGTTCGGCTCGAAATTGAGCCCGGTCGGTTTCTCTTGGCTGAGGCTGGCCTTCTAGTTGCCTCGGTTCATGCGATCAAGCAGACGCCGGAACATCATTTCGTACTGGTGGATGCGGGGTTCAACGATTTGGTGCGCCCGTCAATGTACGGCAGCTATCATGAAATCTCTGTGTTGCCCGCTGATGGCTCAGATGCGGCCATGACTCGGTCGGTTGGTACATTTGCAGTGGCTGGGCCGCTGTGTGAGGCCGGCGATGTGTTTACGCAGGACAGCCGCGGCATGATTGAAGACCGAGATTTTCCTGAGCCACTAGTTGGTGACCTCTTGGTATTCCACGATGTCGGAGCCTATGGTGCGTCGATGTCATCGAACTACAACAGTAGACCGCTTGCTCCTGAAGTTCTGTGCGAGGGCACGAAATGCAGACTAATTCGTCGCAGGCAAACCATTGATGATCTGTTGTCTTTGGAGAACTGCTGACCGATCGCTGTCTCTTCGACTGCGGTCACATTGCGATAGGTACGCTGCGTCGATCCATACTTTTCGGGCAACTGCTGGAGATGGAGATACAGCTCCAACTCTGCACTAAAGCTGACCGTACAGTTTCAGATATCGATGTGTGTCCGGACCCAATCGCGGAGGAGGGGTAAGCGCTAATCGGCTCCGGTCTTACACCTTCGACAAACGCTCCAGCGCCAGTTGGAGCGTTTCGTCTTTCTTGGCGAAGCAAAAGCGCACCACGCCCGATTCGTGCGGTTGCGAATAGAACGCCGACACGGGGATCGCCGCCACGCCAATTTCGCTCGTCAGCCACTTGGCGAATTCTGCCTCGGGCAGGTCGGAGATGGCGCTGTAGTCCACGCACTGGAAGTACGTGCCCTGGCAAGGCAGCAGCTTGAAGCGCGTCTTCTCCAGCCCCGCGCGGAACAGGTCGCGCTTGTGCTGGTAGAACGCGGGCAACTCCAGATACGGTCGCGGATCGGCCATGAAGTTCGCCAGTCCGTGCTGCACCGGCGTGTTGACGGTGAACACGTTGAACTGGTGCACCTTGCGGAACTCCGCCATCAGCGCAGCGGGCGCGGCCACGTAGCCGACCTTCCAGCCCGTCACGTGATACGTCTTACCGAAGCTCGACACCACAAAGGCGCGCCGCGCCAGCTCGGGAATGCGCGCGACCGACGCATGCGGCACGCCGTCGTACACCATGTGCTCGTACACCTCGTCGGAGAGCAGCAGCACGTTCGTCGGCGCGAGGATCTCGGCCAGCTTCTGCATGTCGTCCGCGTGCCAGACGGTGCCCGTCGGATTGTGCGGCGTGTTGAGCATGATCAGGCGCGTGCGCGGTGTGATGGCGGCGGCCAGCTTGTCGAACGGGATGCGGAAGTCCGGTGCGTTCAGCGTGATCGGCACGACCTTGCCGCCGGCCAGCTCGATCGACGGGATGTAGCTGTCGTACGTCGGCTCGAAGACGATCACTTCATCGCCCGGGTGTACGCAGCACAGAACGGTGGTCAACAGCGCCTGTGTGGCGCCGGCGGTGATGGTGATTTCGCGATCGGCGTCGTACGTGTGGCCGTAGAGCGTGGCGACTTTCGCGGCGATGGCTCGGCGCAGTGCGGGTACGCCGGTCATCGGCGGGTACTGGTTCAGGCCCGCGCGCATGGCGTCGGACACCGCATCGACAATGCGCGGGTCGCAATCGAAATCCGGAAAGCCCTGGCCGAGGTTGACGGCCTGTTTCTCTGCTGCCAGCGCCGACATCACGGTGAAGATGGTGGTGCCAACGTTGGGCAGCCGCGAGGGCGGCGGAGCGATGGGCGCGAGCGAGTCAGCGGACAGAGCGGCAGTGGTCATGATGAAACGGCTTCAGGCTTGAATGGTGGAAGTACTTTCCAACTGGACCAGCGCGACGAACTGCTTGGGCGGCAGCACCGCCACGTCGCAATACTTGGCCATGCGGCGTTTGAGCTTGAGCACGGCCTTGTCCTTGGAGACGAGATAGGCCACGCCGGCGGCATCGGCCAGCGCCAGGAATTTCTGGTCGTCGCGGTCCTTGCAGCGCGGGACGAAGGTTTCGCCTTGCGCGCGGGCGGCCGGTGTTGGCTCTGCGGGATCGGCCACCGAGCGGGTTACGCGATCGACCCAGGCCAGCGCCGCTTGCGCATCGACGGCGTAGTGCGCGAACTGCGGATAGTCCAGCACGCGGCGGAGCTCTTCGCGGCACGCAGGGCTGATGATGGCATCCAGCCGGCCCGTTTCCAGCGCGGTGCGGATCGGGCGCGCAACGGCGTCGTCAAAGATGAGGATGTCGACCCAGATGTTGGAGTCCAGCACCACGCGTGGCGCTGGGGTTTGGGCCGGGGCAGCAGCGTCCGCCATTCGATACAATTCCAGACTTGTGAACCGCGATTCTGACATGATCATCGTCCTCTCGCCGGCCAAGTCGCTCGACTACGATACGCCGCCGCGCACCAAGACCCACACGCTGCCCGATTTCATCGTGCGCTCCGCAGAACTCATCGACGTGCTTCGCAAGCTGTCGCCGGCCCAGATCGGCACGCTGATGAAGATTTCCGACCCGTTGGCAGTGTTGAACGCGACACGCTACGGCGATTGGTCCCCTGAATTCACCGCCGAGAACAGCAAGCAGGCCGCGCTGGCCTTCGATGGCGACGTCTACGGCGGGCTCGATGCGAATTCGCTGTCGGCCGACGATCTGCAGTTCGCGCAGAAGCATCTGCGGATTTTGTCGGGCCTGTACGGGGTACTGCGCCCGCTCGACTGGATGCAGCCGTACCGCCTGGAAATGGGCACGCGCCTGGTCAACCCGCACGGCAAGGACCTCTACGCCTTCTGGGGCGACGAAGTGACGTTGGCGCTAAACAAGCTCTTCAAGCAGGACGATGACCCGGTGCTCGTCAACCTCGCGTCGGAAGAGTATTTCAAAGTCGTGCGCCCCAAGGTGCTCAAGGCGCGCATCGTCACGCCCATCTTCGAAGATTGGAAGAATGGGCAATACAAGATCATCTCGTTCTACGCCAAGCGCGCGCGCGGGCTGATGGCGCGTTACGCGATCGAGCACCGCATTACCGATCCGCGCAAACTCAAGGCGTTCGATGTTGACGGTTACGCGTTTGTCGCGGCCGATTCCGACGACGAGCGCTGGGTTTTCCGCCGCAAGCTCATCTGAAGACAGGAGCCGACATGACTGCCACCCAACCGCATATTTCCAGCGCATTCGACAGCGGCGCCATCGAGATCGTCGAGGCCACTCGAGCGGACGCCATCCGCCTGCGCATCCGACGTGATTCGCATGCTGACTTCATGCAGTGGTTCCACTTCCGCCTGCAAGGCGTGCAGGGGCAGGCGTGCAAGCTGGCGCTGGAAAACGCCGGCGAATGCACGTACCCCGCCGGTTGGAAGGACTACCAGGCCGTCGCCTCGTACGATCGCGAGCACTGGTTCCGCGTGCCGACGCGCTACGACGGCAAGACGATGACCCTCGAGGTGACACCCGAGCACGACAGCATCTGGTTTGCCTACTTCGAGCCGTATTCGGACGAGCGCCATCTGTCGCTCGTGGCTGCCGCGCAGACACAGCCTGGCGTGCGCACGCAGCGTCTGGGGCAAACGGTGCAAGGTCGCGACATGACCAGCATCACCGTCGGCGAACCCGGCCCCGGCAAGAAGAACGTGTGGATCATCGCCCGCCAGCATCCGGGCGAGACGATGGCCGAATGGTTCGTCGAAGGCTTGCTCGCACGCCTGACGCACCAGGGCGTATGGAGCGGCGATCCGATCGGCCGCGTGCTCGCCGAGCGCGCCGTCTTCCACATCGTGCCGAACATGAACCCGGATGGCTCGTCGCTGGGCAACCTGCGCACCAACGCCGCTGGCGCCAACCTGAACCGCGAATGGATGGAGCCCGACGCCCAGCGCAGCCCCGAGGTGCTGTGCGTGCGCCAGGCCATCGAGCAGACCGGCGTCGACCTGTTCTTCGATATCCACGGCGATGAGGCGCTGCCCTACGTGTTCGTGGCAGGCAGCGAAATGCTGCCGGGCTTTACCGATGCGCAGCGTGCCGATCAGGATCGCTTTGTTGCGGCCTTCCTGCGCGCCTCACCGGATTTCCAAACGCAATACGGCTACGAGGCCAGCAAGTACAACGAAGACGCGCTCAAACTCGCCTCAAAGTACATCGGTCACACGTATGGTTGCCTGTCGTTGACGCTGGAAATGCCGTTCAAAGACAACGCCAACTTGCCCGACGCACGCGTGGGCTGGGACGGCGCCCGCAGCGCCGCTTTGGGTGCGGCCATGCTGCAGGCGATCCTGGAATACCTCGGCTAAGCCATCACGCAGAAGCCATAACGACAACGCGCCGCTCAGGTTTCTGGCGGCGCGTTTGTCTTATTGGCTAGTCGACTTCTTTTTCTTGGCCGTCGACTTGGCGGTGGATTTGCCGGTCGAGGCCGACTTGGTCTTGGCGGTGCTGGTGCCCTTGGTTGCCTTGGCGGATTTAGCCGTGGCCTTGCCCTTGGCAGTGCCCTTGCCGTGCACGGCAGTGGTCGTGCAACGGTGGCCGCGGCGGCAGTGGGTGCGCACGGTCGATGAAGACGAGGCTGCGGCCGGTGCGGCAAACGGCTGGCCGTTGGCGTCGAGCAGTTCGTACGCCAACATCATCCCTTCGTCATAGCCGCAGCGCACGCGCACCGGCTCCCACTGGTCGTTGCCCGTGCCGCGCTTGTGCACGGCGGCATTGAAGCTGACCACGCTCGAGACCTTGACCGCGCCTTGCTTGCTGGACGAGAAGCGCGAGTCCCACGGCTCGACCTTGGCCTGGTCGTTGGACAGGGCGCCGGTCGGCAGGCGGAACTGATCAAAATTGGTGGAGCGCGGAATGATCCAGCTCGCATGCGCGGCGCAGTCGGCCACGTCGGGGCGGGCACCTTCCGATTGGATCAGGCGGTCACGGGTTTGTGCGCGGTATTCGGACAAGCTCATCTTGTCCTTGGACGGCAGGTTGACCGTGGTATTGCCGCTGGCATCGGCCGAACCGAAGACGATGGGCGGGGTGGACGGTACAGGCTGGATGGCCGGCTTGGCTTGCGCGGCCGGCGTGCTCGGCGTTGTGGTGGTGGCCGGGGCCGACGCATCGGTCGGTTGGGTCTGCAAGTTGGAGCAGGCGGCCAGCAGCGCAACGACGCCGAGACAAAGTAGTTTGGGTCGCAACATCACGAGTGTTACAGGGTGTCGGCGTGGAAAAACGCCATGATAGAGGAAAGCCTGCGCCGAAAGTTCCTGCTAGTTACCCCAATGCGGAACTTCCGGCGATTTTGCTGTAACAGGGCGTTACGACCTGACGTTACGAGATTACGAACCCATCATCATTGCTTGGTGAACAGATGCGCGAGCGACCATTCGTCTGTCCGCGCTTCGTAGCGGATGCCCTTGCGCATGGCCCACGTGGCGAGTTGGTGATGCGAGGGAATGATCGCGTAGTCAGTCTGTGCGAAGCGTGCAGCAGTCTTGGCGGCCTGCTCATGCGCCTGATCGCTCGATACCGTGGAGAGCGACGTCTGCACCAGCTTGTCCAGCTGCGGGTTGCTGTAGCGGCCCCAGTTCCAGGTGCCGTAGCCGGTTTCTGCGTTGGGTGTGCCGAGGATGCTGCGCAGCGCTACGTCGGCTGCCACCGAGCCCCAGCCCAGCATCATGAACGAGAACTCACCCTGGCGCGCGCGTGAGAAGTACGCGGCCACCGGCAGTGTTTCCACCTTGGTCTGGATGCCGATGCGCGTGAGCAGTTGCGCGGTGGTCTGCGCGACTTGTGCGTCGTTCAGGTAGCGGTTGTTGGTGGCGTGCAGCGTGAGCCCGAAGCCGTTCGGGTAGCCCGCCTCGGCAAGCAGTTTCTTCGCGCGATCCGGGTCATAGCCAATCTTGCCGCCTGGATGCCCGAAGATCTGCGGGGACACGATGCTCGATGCCACCACGCCCTGGCCTTCCAGCACGCGGCTGACGATCGCATCACGGTTGATGGCCAATGCCAGGGCTTCACGCACGCGGCGGTCCTTGAACGGATTCTTGGCAAGCGGCTTGCCGGCCTTGTCCGTGATGAACGGCGACACATCGCGGCTCTGGTCCATCTGCCAGAAGATCGTGCGCCAGGACACCTGCTGCTCGAGGTGGAACTTCGGGTTCTGCTTGATGCGCGGCACGTCGGCGGCTGGCACGGCCTCCACGACGTCTACATCACCCGAAAGCAGGGCAGCCGTGCGCGCGGCGTTGTCGGTGATGATCTTGAAGGTGACCTTGTCCCACTGCGGGGCACGGCCCCAGTAGCCCGGGTTTTTCTTCAGCACGATTTCCTGGCCGCGTGTGAAGTGGTCGAACACGAACGGGCCCGTGCCGATCATTGCCTTGCCGGCATCAAAGTCCGCTTGCGATGCGTCCGCCACCTTCTTCGGGATGATCGGCAAGCTGTTCAGGTCGTTGGGAATGCTCGCGTAGTTCGGGATCGACACCTTCAGCCGCACCGTGAGTGGATCGACGATCTGTACCTCGGTGATCGACTTCGTGTAGCTCGTGAACGGGCCGGGGCTGTTGGTCAGCCGTGCCGGGCGCTCGATCGATGCCTTTACGTCTTCGCCGGTGAAGGGCGTGCCGTCGCTCCATTTGACGTTGGGGCGCAGCTTGATCTCCCACGTGTTGGGGTCGATGGCCTTCCACGAGGTGGCCAGGCCCGGCGTGTAGCGGCCATTCTTGTCGAGGAAGACCAGCGACTCGAAGATGTGCAGCGCCATGGCGTTGTTGGGGCCGGCGTTGTTCCATTGCGGGTCCATCGACGTGACGTCGGCAGACAGGCCGATGCGGAGGTCGTCGGCGTGCGCGGCCATCGGCACGGAGGCTGCCGCAGCCAGCGCACATGCAGCCATGCTGCGAATCAAGGCGCGAATCGGACCACCAAAGAGGGGACGCGTTGTCATCGGGGGGCTCCTGGAGTTCGGTCGGTGATGCCATGTGGCGGAAGACCGCCATTGTGCCGCAGGCTGCCTGGGCACGTACGATGCAAAGCAACCATCAATATGCGCGATGACCGAGCAATAAAAAAGCCACCCGAAGGTGGCTTGCGCTGTCGCGCGATGCTCAGTGGAACAGCGGCTGCTGTGTCGGCGCGTCTTCGGGCATCTCGGCGTGGACGATTTCTGCCGCGCGGTCCGCATAAAGCGGGGCGCCGCAGTCTTCGCAGTACTCCGGCTCGAAGAGCTGGCCGTGGCGGAAGATGTCTTCAATGCCGCAGGCGCGCAGTTCGTCGCAGATCTGCTCCAGCGGGCTGCCAGGCTCGCCTTCTGCGGTGACATCCGTGGCGCCGCCATCGCGGCCATAGACGGGCCAGACGATGCCGTAGATGAGGTCTTTCTCGCCACGCACCGTAAAGGCCACGCGATATTCCTCGATTTGCTCTTCGCCGAAGGCGCCGATGATGGCGCCGAAGCGGTTGGCCGGCATGTCCAGCGCGCCCTGCAGATAGTTCACGGCAGCGCGCACAGTGAGCGGGCGGATCTGCTTGTCGGATTCGCGGCACGACAGGAAGAAGGCGTCCGGCAGCAGCAGGTCGAACTCGCAACCGGGCATCAGCGTGGAGATGGTTGGGGTGACCTGCTCGCGCCATTGCTCCAGGCAGGCGGAGCGTTCGGCGTGATGCTCCTTGGCGTCCTCCTGCCAGCGGAACAGCGCCTGGCCGTGCTGGGCCACGACGATGGCCACGAGGTAACGCGGGTCGGCGAGGATGGGTGCAGTCTCGGGCATGTCGCGCAAATCCATCTTGGGCGGCTGGCCAGACAGCGCGTACGCCGCCAGCTTGTGCGTGAGCGCGAAGGTGTCGGAGTGCGTGCGCGGCAGCTGGTCGATGCTGTACAGGTACGGTGCCAACGCCACGCGTGCGTTGGACGCCATCACGTGCGCCTGCAGATGCACCTGCAGCGTCTGCGCGAGTTCAGGCTTGATGGTGCCCGAGGGGATCATGTAGCGCGTGTGCGCCAGGATGGGTGCCGCAATCAGCAACGCATCGTATTCAACGCCGCCCGAGCTAAGCACCGCCGATTCGGCCAGCGTTTCGGCCTGTTCGGCCAGCACGTCGGAGGCCTCTTCGTTGTGCTTGAAGAGGTGGTCGAGCGCGGCGTCGAGCGCGGTCTGGCTGCCGTTCTTCAGCAGCCGCGAAAGACGTTCGGACAGCCGTTGTTCCCAGTAGACGTCTTCGATGCGGCTGCCCGACGCATCAAGCGCCAGCGCATCGGCAACAAGCCGTTCTGCATCGGGGGAAAGACGTTGGGGGGCCTTGGAGCGGAATCCTGCCATGCTGTGCCGTACCGGTCGATTGGAAAGAAGGGGCGTTATTTTACCCTTGGTCGCTTTCGTGTGCCGCTTTCTCGGCGAAGGCGCTAGGGTTTCGCCGCAGGCGCCGAGGCTTCGGCGGCAACGCCACTCGCCGTAGGTGTTGCTGGTGCCTGTACTGCGGCGGGCTCCGATGCTGCCGGTGCGCTTGCGTGAGCAGTCGGCGCGACGGCAGAAGCGGCCGTCTCCATTGGCGGAGGCGGCGGCACGGGCGCAGCGGCGGCGCTTATGGCGTTGGCTGGCAAGGTCGCTGCCGGCGCCTGGGCATCGATCTGCGGCGCCTTGAACAGGATGTAGAACACGGCAGCCGCCACGACGAGTAGGGCGAGAACCACTTTGGCCATGGGTGCGAGGCTCCTGCGGATGGGGCGATTGAAGATGGACCGGGCGATGGGCGAGCGCTCCGCCACGCGGCCTAATCGGCACACACTCTACCAAAGGCTGCGCGTCGGTTGGGGTCTCGTCACGTTGTTTGATTCGGCAGCCATAAAAAAGCCGGCTCCGAAGAGCCGGCTTCCGGTCGACAGCGCAGCGGCGGCTTAGGCAGCCAGCAGCTGACGCAGCACGAACGGCAGGATGCCGCCGTGCTTGTAGTAGTCGACTTCGATCGGCGTGTCGATGCGCAGCAGCACTTCGGCGCGCGTGGTCTCGCCGTTGGCGCGCTTGATTACCAGGGTGACGTCCTGTTGCGGCTTGATTTCGCCTTCCAGGCCTTCGATGTCGAAGGTTTCGTCGCCCACGATGCCCAGCGATTGCACCGAGTCGTTGCCCTTGAACTGCAGCGGCAGGACGCCCATGCCGACCAGGTTCGAACGGTGGATACGCTCGAAGCTGCGTGCGATCACGGCCTTCACGCCCAGCAACTGCGTGCCCTTGGCCGCCCAGTCACGCGAGCTGCCCGTGCCGTACTCTTCGCCGCCAAACACGACCGTCGGCGTGCCTTCGGCGATGTACTTCATGGCGGCGTCGTAGATCGACATCTGCTCGCCGCTCGGCTGGAACAGCGTCTCGCCGCCTTCCACGCGCGAGCCGTCGGCCTTCGGCGGGATCATCAGGTTCTTGATGCGCACGTTGGCGAACGTGCCGCGCATCATCACCTCGTGGTTGCCGCGGCGCGAGCCGTAGCTGTTGAAGTCGGCCTTGAGCACGCCGTTGGCCAGCAGGTACTTGCCGGCCGGCGACGTTTCCTTGATCGACCCAGCCGGGGAGATGTGGTCGGTGGTCACGGAATCGCCAAACACGCCCAAAGCACGTGCGCCCGAAACCGATGCCGAGGCAGCGGCCGGCGTCATGCCAAAGCCTTCGAAGAACGGCGGCTCGGCGATGTACGTCGACTTCGGCCAATCGTAGACCTGACCCTTCGTGCCCTTGACGTTGGCCCACAGCTTGGACGGCTTCTTGACCTGCTCGTAGTTCGTACGGAACGTGTCGGCGTTCATGGCGAACTTCATCAGCTTGGCGATCTCTTCCGAGCTCGGCCAGATGTCGCCCAGGTACACGTCCTGACCCTTCTTGCCCTTGCCGACCGGCTCGGTCATCAGGTCACGCGTCACGTTGCCGGCAATCGCGTAAGCCACGACCAGCGGCGGCGAGGCCAGGAAGTTGGCGCGGATGTTCGGGTGAATACGCGCCTCAAAGTTGCGGTTGCCCGACAGCACGGCCGCCGCCACGATGTCGTTCTTCACGATGGCTTCGTTCAGTTCCGGCGTCAGGTCACCGGCGTTGCCGATGCAGGTCGTGCAGCCGTACGCCGTTACGCCAAAGCCCAGCTTCTCGAGGTAGGGCAGCAGGCCCGCAGCCTCCAGGTACTTCGTCACCACGCGGCTGCCCGGGGCGAGCGAGGTCTTTATGTGCGGTGCGACTTCCAGGCCAGCCTCCACGGCCTTCTTGGCCAGCAGGCCGGCCGCCAGCAGCACGCTCGGGTTCGAGGTGTTCGTGCACGAGGTGATGGCCGCGATCAGCACATCGCCGCTCTTCACGTTCACGCCGTTGGTCGTCGTGAAGGTCTTGTCGAGGTCTTCGGCGTTCTTGTTGAAGCCGTTCTCGGCCACCGGCTTGGAGAATAGCGACGAGAACGTCGACTTCACGTTGCCGATTTCGATACGGTCTTGCGGGCGCTTCGGACCTGCCAGCGACGGCGCCACCGTGCCCAGATCCAGCGTCAGCGTCTTGGTGTAGTCGATCTCGCCAGCCTTGGGGATGCCGAACAGCTTTTGCGCCTTGAAGTAGCCTTCGAACGCAGCGATTTCTTCCTGCGTGCGGCCCGTGCCCTTGAAGTAGTCGATGGTCTTCTCGTCCACCGGGAAGAAGCCCATCGTTGCACCGTATTCCGGTGCCATGTTGCCGATGGTCGCGCGGTCGGGCAGGGACAGGCTGGCCGTGCCTTCGCCGAAGAATTCGACGAACTTGCCGACGACCTTTTCCTTGCGCAGCATTTCGGTGATGGTGAGCACCAGGTCAGTGGCCGTGCAGCCTTCGCGCAGGCGGCCCTTCAGTTCCACGCCCACCACGTCCGGCGTCAGGAAGTACACCGGCTGGCCGAGCATGCCAGCTTCGGCTTCGATGCCGCCCACGCCCCAGCCCACCACGCCGATCCCGTTGATCATGGTGGTGTGGCTGTCGGTGCCGACCAGCGTATCCGGGTAGTACACGCCGTCTTTCTTATGGACGCCGCGTGCCAGGTATTCCAGGTTGACCTGGTGGACGATGCCGAAGCCTGGCTGCACCACGCCAAACGTGTCGAATGCCTGCATGCCCCACTTCATGAACTGGTAGCGCTCGTTGTTGCGCGAGAATTCCAGTTGCATGTTCAGGTCCAGCGCCTTCTTCTCGCGGAAGTGGTCGACTTGGACCGAGTGGTCCACCACCAGGTTGACCGGCACCAGTGGCTCGATCTTCTTGGGGTTCTTGCCCATGCGCTCGGCCACGTTGCGCATGGCGGCCAGGTCAGCCAGCAGCGGCACGCCGGTAAAGTCCTGCAGCACCACGCGGGCGACCACGAACGGGATTTCGTCAACGCGCTCGGCGTTCGGCTTCCAGTTGGCCAGTTGCTCGACGTGCTCTTCGGTCACCTTCTTGCCGTCGCAGTTGCGCAGCACGGATTCCAGCACGATCCGGATCGACACCGGCAGGCGCTCGATCGCCACGCCCAGTTCCTTGCCCAGTTGCGGCAGGGAATAGAAGTTGCCGGTCTGGCCGCCGTTGATCTTGAATTCCTTGAGTGTTTTTTTCAGGTTGTGGGGCATGGCATGACTCCAAGGCTTAAGGATGCGCGGGGCGCCGGGGCACCCGTTGCAGAGACGTCAAATCAACCAATCCAATCACTACAAACCAACTGCTGCACGATTTCCTTGAACACCTTGCCGTCCTTCGGCTGGACGGTGAGCGCGTGAGCGATCTGGTGTTCTGGGGTGTCGTGATGATTCCTGATGCACTGCCGGTCATGCACCCACGTTGACGCGTGCATGACGGTATCTGGGTCATCGAAGGCCGCCAAATGGCTGACGGGCGGCCTCCGAGATGCGGATCGCCCGAGGCGCCCATCCGCCAGCGCGCCCGCACCGGCCACGCATGGACCGCCATGCCGTGGTTCCAGATGGGGATTCGCAGCCAGCGCTGACATGGACGTTTCCTCGGGGCTTCTCGCGTGATGTTGCGTTATTGCTTCGCGGGCTGCGCAGCGTCCGGCGTAGGAGCGGGCGCCGGAGCCGGGGCAGCGTTGTCCTGCAGCATCAGCGGCAGACCTGCCGGAGCGCGCAGGGCGCCGGCTTGCGTCGGGGCCGGAGCGCCGGCTGCCATTTCGGCGGTCTGGCACTCGTCGGCCAGACGATGGCCTTCGTTGCGGTCGAACAGCATGGCCTTGGCCGGGATGACAACCAGGTCGAAGCCGGTCTTCTGATCAAAGTAGCGGTCTGCGCCGGTACGGGTCAGTTGGCGGGGCAGGTCGTAGTTCTTGCCCTTCCAGTGCAGCTTGACGATCTGGTCGCGCGTCATGTCGCCGGCGATGTACAGCTCATTGCCCAGTTCGCACTTCCACTGCACGCCTTCCGGCTTGGCGGCGGCAACGGGGGCGCCCTTCTTGGAGGTCCTCTTGGCCGGGGCCTTTTTCTTGGCGGCCGGCTTGGCGTTGGTCGTGGTCTGGGCAGTTGCGTATTGCGCAGTTGCAAGCGAGAGAACGCCGGCACAGGCGCCCGCGATGAACTTGTTCATAGTTTCCTTCCGTAAGACTGAATCAGGGGAGGCGGCCGCCCGGGGCCGGAATGCCAGGGTTCGGCGCACACCGGCCGGTATTTTGACCGATTTGTACGCCGCGCCCAACGTTCTGTTACACGGCGATGCAACCGATCCGCCAAACGGAGGTGTCATGCCATGTACAGCGCGGATTCCTGGGCAATGTGCCTCGTGGTCGAGTCGTCCGAGCTCCTTGTTCGTGGGGGTGGTTCGCCAAGGTCTGCTGTTACGAGCAACGCCTCTTATCCGAAGAACCGAGTCGCCGTATCCGGTGGGAGTTCGACACCAGTGGTGTGCGCACGCTGCAGCACGGCCCACCAGTAGCGATAACTCGCGCGGTCATGCAGCCGGCCTTCATGCTGGATCGGGCCCCATGACGCGTCCTGCGCCGCCGCAAGAATGGCCGCAGCCTGTGTCACTTCTTCGTGGGAAGGGCGGAACGCCGAAACAATGGGCGCGATCTGGTCTGGATGGATGCTCCATTTGCGCAGATAGCCGAATTCGTTCCGGGCGCGCGCGGCATCGGCGCCGGCCCGCTCGGGGTGCTTGATATCCGTGCTCACGTTGTGCGACGGCACCTTGCCGTGCGCGTGGCAGGCCGCGGAAATCTCGGTGAGTGCGCGGCGGACCAGTGGGTGCTCGAACTGTTCGGGCGAACCCATCGCCGCTCCGGGAATCGCGCCGTTGTGCGCGGAGACAAAATCCATCAGCCCGAAGCTCAGGCATTCCACCTG
Source organism: Ralstonia sp. 25C (assembly GCF_051904805.1). Classification (NCBI taxonomy): domain Bacteria; kingdom Pseudomonadati; phylum Pseudomonadota; class Betaproteobacteria; order Burkholderiales; family Burkholderiaceae; genus Ralstonia; species Ralstonia sp. 25C. The sequence goes on from NZ_CP196737.1 coordinate 3,414,247, forward strand.
CACCAACGATGCAATGTCGAACACCTGCGCCAGTGCGCCGTGTGTTTCGATCAGTACGTGGATCGGCAGATGCCGTGCAATACCGGCGGCGCGTGCAGCCTGATTGACGCGATCGGTCACGCGGGCGACTTCCACCACGTCGCGCACCTTGGGCACAGTCACGTAGGCGAGCCGGCTGCCGGCCTGGCCTACGAGGATGTCGAACATCCTGCGTCCACGCGTCGTGGCTCGGGTCGTGGATGCGTACGCCGACGCGGTTGAAGCGGTTGTCGTCGCTGTTGATGAGCGCGGCGGCCAGCTCGGCATGCGCGCGTTCCTGGCCGACGGCGGCGCCGTCTTCGCAGTCAAATGTGATGTCGAAGACGGGCCCGAGGGCTTGTTGCAGGGCGAGCGACTTGCGCATCAGCTTTTCTGCGCCCGCATAGTGGTCGCAGACCGGCAACTGGGCCGGCATGGCATCGTCCTGGAACAAAACCTCGGTGGGGTGCACTGCGCTGTCTCGGTGGGGGAATTTGAATGCAAAAAAACCGGAGGGTTCGCTGCCGATCCGCTCCGGTTTCTTTCTCAGATCATGCGCTTACAGCAGGTGCTTCACGCCATCTTGCTCGCCCAGCAACTCGTCGAGCGTGATCTTGATCTTGCCTTGGCTGTACTCGTCGATTTCCAGGCCTTCGACGATCTTGTACTTGCCGTTCTCGGTCGTGACCGGGAACCCGAACATCACGTCCTTCGGGATGCCGTATTCGCCGTTCGACGGGATGCCCATCGTGACGATCTTGCCGTTCGAGCCCAGCACCCAGTCACGGACGTGGTCGATGGCGGCGTTGGCAGCCGAGGCAGCCGACGACAGGCCGCGCGCTTCGATGATGGCGGCGCCGCGCTTGCCAACGGTCGGCAGGAACACGTCGTTGTTCCACACCGGGTCGTTGATCATGTCCTTGACGCTCTTGCCATCGATGGTGGCGTAGCGGTAGTCGGCGTACATCGTTGGGCTATGGTTGCCCCACACGAACAGCTTCTCGATGCTCGCCACCGGCTTGCCGGTCTTGGCGGCGATCTGCGACAGGGCACGGTTGTGGTCCAGGCGCAGCATGGCGGTGAAGTTCTCGCGCGGCAGGTCCGGCGCCGACTTCATGGCGATGTAGGCGTTGGTGTTGGCCGGGTTGCCGACCACCAGCACCTTGACGTCGCGCTTGGCAACGGCGTTCAGTGCCTTGCCTTGTGCCGTGAAGATCTGGGCGTTGGCCGACAGCAGGTCAGCGCGCTCCATGCCCGGGCCGCGGGGGCGGGCGCCCACCAGCAGGGCCACGTCGACATCCTTGAACGCGGTCATCGGATCGGAGTGGGCTTCCATGCCGGCCAGCAGCGGGAATGCGCAGTCTTCGATCTCCATCATCACGCCCTTGAGCGCCTTCTGGGCCTTCTCATCCGGGATTTCCAGCAGTTGCAGGATGACGGGCTGATCCTTGCCCAGCATTTCGCCGGCGGCGATGCGGAACAGCAGGGCGTAACCGATCTGTCCAGCAGCGCCGGTCACTGCGACGCGCATGGGTGCTTTTGCCATGAGAACTCTCCAAACGGTAGTGCTGTATCAAAAAAAGCGGCGGATCGCACTGCGCGCGGCGGACATCCCGGCGGGATGTGGGTGCAGCCTCGCAGGCATTGCCGGCAACGGTCGGCGCCTCGTAAGCGGCCGGCTCAGAATCGGCAAGAGCCTCGCAGTTTACTGCGTCCGCATGACGAAGTGGAAACACCCTTGTGGTTGACCTTGGTGCTGGTCGCCGCAAGTGCGGGCCCGTCGTCCGGAATCGGCGCGAGTGTAGGCCGGGCGTTGCCTCAAAGTCAAACAATCTTCTGTCTTATATAAGACATAAGACATTCTATAAACGGGCTGGACGGGTTCGCCGCTTTTGTGGTGAAATCGGCGGTTATGTCGAGTACGCCCAACCCTCAATCCGCAGTTGTGCCACCGTCTTCGGGCGGCGAGGGCGGTGTATCGCCTGTCTCCGCAGGTGCGGGTGCGGGCTCACCCACCTTCAGTCCGCTGTATCAGCAGATCAAGACGCTGATCCTGCAAAGCCTGCAAGCCGGCGAATGGAAGCCCGGCGAAATGATCCCCAGCGAAATGGAATTGGCGGCCCGCTACAAGGTCAGCCAGGGGACCGTGCGCAAGGCGATCGACGAATTGGCCGCTGAAAACCTCGTCGCGCGCCGGCAGGGCAAGGGCACGTTCGTCACCACGCACTACGAAGAGGGCGTGCAGTTCCGTTTCTTGCGTCTGATGCCAGAGCAGGGCGAGCAGCACTACCCGAGCAGCCGTGTGCTCGAGTGCAAGCGCATGCGCGCACCCGCCGAGATCGCGCGGCTGCTTGAGCTCAAGGCCGGAGACAGCGTGGTGCAGATTCGCCGCGTGCTGTTTTTCTCTGACGAGCCGACGGTGCTCGAAGAGATCTGGCTGCCGGGCGCGAGCTTCAAGGGTTTGACCGCGGAAAAGCTGACCGAGTGGAAGGGCCCGATGTACGCGTTCTTCGAGACGGAATTCGGCGTGCGCATGCTACGTGCCACAGAGCGCCTTCGCGCCGTGGCGGCGGATGCGGCGACGGCCGAGCTGCTGTCGGTGGCGGCAGGTTCGCCGCTGCTGTCGGTGGAACGTGTGTCGCACACGTTCGGCGACAAGCCGGTGGAGATCCGCCGTGGCCTGTACGTCACGACACGGCACTACTATCAGAACGAACTGAGCTGATCACGCGGGCTGGGCCTGATTCGTGCGGCCCAGTCGCGCATTGATTTGTGCGGCGCGCAACAACGTATTGCGTGTCACGAAGCGGATGTAGAGAGGAGAATCGCCCCCGCGTCGCGCCACTGGCAGGCGAGGGCGAAAAGCACAAAAGTGGAGCGTGCCGAGTGGAATTATTGGTGCGCTGCGCAACAAAAGCGCGCTAGAATCTCGCGGATTTGTGCAAAGCTGTTTTGTTTGTTGATTAGCCAATTGGGGTCTGACCATGGCAGAAGCCATCAAGAAAGCCAGGCCGGAATTCAGGAACATCGGTTTGGGCGATCTCGCCCGCTACCGCTTGCCCTGGGCCGGTAAGGTATCCATCTTGCACCGTGCCAGCGGCGCGCTGATGTTCCTTCTTCTTCCGTTCGCGCTGTATTTGTTCGAACAAAGTCTCACGTCGGAAATCAGTTTCGCCAAGTTCTCGGCGATCCTGTCCAACGGCTTCGCCAAGGTTGTCGTCCTTGCGCTCATCTGGGCGTACCTGCACCACTTCTGTGCTGGCATCCGTTACCTGATCCTCGATCTGCATATCGGCATCGACAAGACCACGTCGTCGAAGACTGCCGTCAGCGTGCTGATCGTCAGCCTGCTGCTGACCGTCGTGTTCGGCGCCAAGCTGTTCGGCCTGTTCTGAGGAGCGTCTGATGGCAAATAACAATATCGGTCCCAAGCGCCTCGTCGTTGGCGCGCACTACGGCCTGAAGGACTTCCTTGCGCAGCGCGTCACCGCCGTGATCATGGCGGTCTACACGGTTGTGCTGCTGGTCTCGTTCCTGCTGTCGAAAGACACCTCGTACCAAAGCTGGGCTGGCCTGTTCGCCAACCAGTGGATGAAGATGCTGACGTTCCTGGCGTTCGTCTCGCTCACGTATCACGCCTGGATTGGCGTGCGTGACATCTGGATGGACTACGTGAAGCCCGTGGCAGTGCGTTTGACGCTGCAAGTGTTGACGATTCTGTGGCTCGTCGGTTGTGCGGGCTACGCAGCTCAGATTCTCTGGAGGGTTTAAGACATGGTCGCAGTCAAGACTGGGCTGCCGCGCCGCAAATTCGACGTCGTGATCGTCGGTGCGGGCGGTTCGGGCATGCGTGCATCGCTGCAGCTGGCTGAAGCCGGCCTCTCCGTGGCCGTGCTGTCCAAGGTTTTCCCCACCCGCTCGCACACCGTGGCGGCGCAGGGTGGTATCGGTGCTTCGCTGGGCAACATGAGCGAAGACAACTGGCACTATCACTTCTACGACACCATCAAGGGTTCCGACTGGCTCGGCGACCAGGATGCGATCGAGTTCATGTGCCGCCAGGCGCCGAACGTGGTCTATGAACTGGAACACTTCGGCATGCCGTTCGACCGCAATGCGGACGGCACGATCTATCAGCGTCCGTTCGGTGGCCACACGTCGAACTACGGTGAGAAGCCGGTGCAGCGTGCCTGCGCCGCCGCTGACCGTACCGGCCACGCGCTGCTGCACACGCTGTATCAGCGCAACGTCAAGGCCAAGACCCACTTCTTCACCGAGTGGATGGCGCTGGACCTGATCCGCGATCAGGAAGGCGACGTGCTGGGTGTGACCGCGCTGGAAATGGAAACCGGCGAGGTCTACATCCTCGAAGGCAAGACGACGCTGTTCGCCACGGGCGGTGCAGGCCGTATCTACGCCGCTTCCACCAACGCCTTCATCAACACCGGTGATGGCCTGGGCATGGCAGCGCGCGCTGGCGTGCCGCTGGAAGACATGGAGTTCTGGCAGTTCCACCCGACCGGCGTGGCCGGCGCGGGCGTGCTGATCACGGAAGGCGTGCGCGGCGAAGGCGGCATCCTGCGTAACAAGGATGGCGAGCGCTTCATGGAGCGCTATGCACCGACGCTGAAGGATCTGGCGCCGCGTGACTTCGTGTCGCGCTCGATGGACCAGGAAATCAAGGAAGGTCGTGGCTGCGGCCCGAACGGCGACTACGTGTTGCTCGACCTGACCCACGTCGGTGCCGAGACCATCATGAAGCGCCTGCCGTCGATCCGCGAAATCGGCCTGAAGTTCGCCAACGTCGACGCGATCAAGGAGCCGATCCCGGTCGTGCCGACCATCCACTATCAGATGGGCGGTATTCCGACGAACTATCATGGCCAGGTCGTGGTGCCGAAGAACGGCAGCCCGAACGAAGTCATCAACGGCTTCTACGCAATCGGCGAATGCTCGTGCGTGTCGGTGCACGGCGCCAACCGCCTGGGCACGAACTCGCTGCTCGACTTGGTGGTGTTCGGCCGTTCGGCGGGCAACCACATCATTGCGCAGAACCTGAAAAACCGCGAGCACAAGCCGCTGCCGGCCGATGCCGCCGACCGTGCGCTGGAGCGCCTGGCCAAGCTGGACTCGTCGACCTCGGGCGAGTACGCGCAGGACGTCGCCAACGACATCCGCCGCAACATGCAGTCGCACGCTGGCGTGTTCCGCACGCAGACGCTGATGGACGAAGGCGTCCAGCGCATCATGGAAGTGGCTGAGCGCGGCGCCAACATCCACCTGAAGGACAAGTCCAAGGTGTTCAACACCGCGCGCGTTGAGGCGCTGGAAGTGGCCAACCTGGTGGAAGTGGCGAAAGCGACGATGGTGTCGGCAGCGGCTCGCAAGGAATCGCGTGGTGCGCACGCCCACAGCGATTTCCCGAACCGCGACGACGAAAACTGGATGAAGCACACGCTGTACTACAGCGAAGGCAATCGTCTGGAATACAAGCCTGTGACGATGAAGCCGTTGACGGTAGAAAGCGTGCCGCCCAAGGCCCGTACGTTCTAACCGGAAGGACCCACAAAAATGAAGCGTATTTTTGAAGTCTATCGCTACGATCCGGATCAGGACGCGGCGCCCCGCATGCAGACCTACGAAGTGGAACTCGATGGTCACGAGCGCATGCTGCTCGACGCGCTGGTCAAGCTGAAGAAGCTGGACGAGTCGATTGCGTTCCGTCGTTCGTGCCGAGAAGGCGTGTGCGGCTCGGACGCCATGAACATCAACGGCAAGAATGGTCTGGCCTGCCTGACCAACATGCGTGAGCTGCCGGAGAAGATCGTGCTGCGTCCGCTGCCGGGCCTGCCTGTCGTGCGCGACCTGATCGTCGACATGACGCAGTTCTTCAACCAGTACCACTCGATCAAGCCGTACCTGATCAACGACGAACCGCCGCCCGAGAAGGAGCGTCTGCAGTCGCCGGAAGAGCGTGAAGAACTCGATGGCCTGTACGAGTGCATTCTGTGCGCGAGCTGCTCGACGTCGTGCCCGTCGTTCTGGTGGAACCCGGACAAGTTCGTCGGCCCGGCCGGTCTGCTGCAGGCGTATCGTTTCATCGCTGACAGCCGCGACCAGGCCACCAGCGAGCGTCTGGACAACCTGGAAGATCCGTACCGCCTGTTCCGCTGCCACACCATCATGAACTGCGTCGATGTGTGCCCGAAGGGTCTGAACCCGACCAAGGCCATCGGCAAGATCAAGGAATTGATGGTGCGTCGCGCGGTGTAAGCCGCGAGTCAGCGCACTTTGGCATCGTGTGTCGCCGGCGCCATTTTCCGGCGACACACATTTAAGAAGCATGATTGCTGTGAATACTCCGACGTTCTCTCACCAGTCCGATCCGCACAAGCGGGCGCGTTTGCGCTGGCGTGCACGACGCGGTTTGCTTGAGAACGACATCATCGTCGAGCGCTTCTTCAACCGCTACGAGACGGAACTGTCGGATGACGACGTTGCCGCACTCTCGCAGTTGTTCGAGTTGGCCGACAACGACCTGATGGACCTCCTGCTTGCACGCAAGGAGCCGGAGGGTGAGCTCGACGTGCCACACATCCAGCACGTCTTGACCTTGCTGCGCTCGGTCTGAACCAGCGCACGAGAGGTTGCCGCAAGACGAATCGATCCAGCGGGTCCAGCCGCCCGAATGCCGCGCTGGGCACCCCGCGATCCGTCTGGCGGGAGTCTCCCGACTTCATTTTCATAAACAGCAGAGAAGGAAACCGACATGACGCCGTCCGAAGTGAAAGCCACCCTATCGTTTTCCGATGGCTCGCCCAGCGTCGAGTTGCCGATCTACAAGGGCACGGTCGGGCCCGACGTGATCGACATTCGCAAGCTGTACGGCCAGACGGGCAAGTTCACGTACGACCCCGGCTTCATGTTGACCGCGTCGTGCAATTCCAAGATCACCTACATCGACGGCGACAAGGGTGAGCTGCTGTACCGCGGCTACGCCATCGACGATCTGGCCAGTAAGTGCGACTTCCTGGAAATCTGCTACCTGCTGCTCAAGGGCGAGCTGCCGAATGCCAAGCAGAAGGAAGAGTTCGACCACGTTGTGACGAATCACACGATGGTGCACGAGCAGATGCAGTTCTTCCTGCGCGGTTTCCGCCGTGACGCACACCCGATGGCTGTGCTGACGGGCCTGGTCGGCGCAATGAGCGCGTTCTACCCGGACGCTGCCAACATCAACGACCCGCGTGAGCGCGAGATCTCGCAGATCCGCCTGATCGCCAAGCTGCCGACGCTGGTGGCCATGGCATACAAGTACAACATCGGCCAGCCGCTGATCTACCCGCAGAACAACCTGTCGTACACCGGCAACTTCATGCGCATGATGTTTGCCACACCGTGTGAAGACTACAAGGTGAACCCGGTGCTGGAGCGTGCGCTGGACCGCATCTTCATCCTGCACGCTGATCACGAGCAGAACGCGTCGACGTCGACGGTGCGTCTGGCGGGCTCGTCGGGCACGAACCCGATCGCAGCCATCGCTGCCGGTATCGCCTGCCTGTGGGGCCCGGCGCACGGTGGTGCGAACGAGGCCGCGCTGAACATGCTGGAAGAAATCGGCTCGGTGGACAAGGTTCCGGAGTTCATCAAGCAGGTCAAGGACAAGAACAGCGGCGTGCGCCTGATGGGCTTTGGCCACCGTGTGTACAAGAACTACGACCCGCGCGCCAAGCTGATGCGCGAAACCTGCCATGAAGTGCTGAACGAACTGGGCCTGCACAACGACCCGCTGTTCAAGCTCGCCATGGAACTGGAAAAGATCGCGCTGGAAGACGAGTACTTCGTCAGCCGCAAGCTGTACCCGAACGTCGATTTCTACTCGGGTATCGTGCAGCGCGCGCTGGGCATCCCGTCGTCGATGTTCACCTGTATCTTCGCGCTGGCCCGCTCGGTGGGCTGGATTGCACAGTGGGAAGAGATGATCACCGATCCGGAATACAAGATCGGCCGTCCGCGCCAGCTGTTCAACGGCGCCGCCCTGCGCGAAGTGCCGTCGATCGACAAGCGCTAAGCCAGGCTGTCTGCTTCACAAGAACCCCGCTCGGGAAACCGGCGGGGTTTTTTGTTGCCCGGAAATTGCCCGAGCGAGCTTTCGCGAAATGACGAAACCCCCTTTCGTCAGTCACGTCCGGTCCGCAATGCACCGGGTGGCATAATCGATCACTCCCCACGAAACTGCTCGCGCAGCCGCCAACAATGGCGCGTTGTGCACGGATCGCATCATGGCCAAGACGCTCTACGACAAACTCTGGGACGACCACGTCGTTCATACCGAAGACGACGGCACGACCGTGCTCTACATCGATCGTCAATTGCTGCACGAAGTGACGAGCCCGCAGGCGTTTGAAGGCCTGAAGATTGCACAGCGTCCGGTGTGGCGCATCAGCGCCAACCTGGCTGTGTCGGACCACAACGTGCCGACCACCGACCGCTCGCATGGCATTGCCGATCCGGTCTCCAAGCTGCAGGTCGACACGCTCGATGCCAACTGCGACAGCTACGGCATCACGCAATTCAAGATGAATGACAAGCGTCAGGGCATCGTGCACGTGATCGGGCCGGAGCAGGGCGCGACGCTGCCGGGCATGACGGTGGTCTGCGGTGATTCGCACACCAGCACGCACGGCGCATTCGGCGCACTGGCGCACGGCATCGGTACGTCGGAAGTCGAGCATGTGCTGGCCACGCAGACGCTGCTCGCCAAGAAGAGCAAGAACATGCTCGTGAAGGTGGAAGGCACGCTGCCGCGCGGTTGTACCGCCAAGGACATCGTGCTCGCCATCATCGGCAAGATCGGCACCGCAGGCGGCACGGGTTATGCCATGGAATTCGGCGGCTCGGCCATCCGCGCGCTGTCGATGGAAGGGCGCATGACGGTGTGCAATATGGCGATCGAGGCAGGCGCGCGCGCCGGCATGGTCGCCGTGGATGACGTTACGCTCGAATACATCAAGGGTCGCCCGTTCGCGCCGCAAGGTGTGGAGTGGGAGCAGGCTGTCACGTACTGGCGCACGCTGCACTCCGATGAAGGTGCCCATTTCGACCAAGTGGTCGAGCTGCGTGCCGAAGAGATCCGCCCGCAGGTGAGCTGGGGCACGTCGCCGGAAATGGTGGTCAGCATTGAAGACCGCGTGCCGGATCCTGAAAAGGAAAAAGACCCGAACAAGCGCAATGCCATGGAGCGTGCGCTCGAATACATGGGCCTGCAGCCGAACGTTGCCATCAGCGACATCAACATCGACAAGGTGTTCATCGGCTCGTGCACCAACAGCCGCATCGAAGACATGCGCGCTGCTGCGTGGGTCGTGCAGAAACTGGGCAAGCGCATTGCGTCCAACGTGAAGCTGGCGATGGTCGTGCCGGGCTCTGGCCTCGTGAAGGAGCAGGCCGAGCGCGAAGGGCTCGACAAGATTTTCAAGGCCGCAGGCTTTGAGTGGCGCGAACCGGGCTGCTCGATGTGCCTGGCAATGAACGCCGACCGCCTCGACCCGGGCGAGCGCTGCGCATCCACGTCCAACCGCAACTTCGAGGGCCGTCAGGGCGCGGGTGGCCGCACCCATCTGGTGAGCCCGGCGATGGCCGCTGCGGCTGCGCTGGAAGGTCACTTCGTCGACGTGCGCAAGCTCGCTTGAGCGGAAGGAAGGAGAACACACGATCATGGAACAATTCACCATCCACACCGGCCTCGTGGCCCCGCTCGACCGCGAGAACGTCAACACCGACGCCATCATCCCGAAGCAATTCCTCAAGTCGATCAAGCGCACGGGTTTCGGCCCGAACCTGTTCGACGAGTGGCGTTACAAGGACGTCGGTGAACCCGGCCAAGACAACAGCAAGCGCCCGCTGAACCCGGACTTCGTGCTGAACCAGCCGCGTTACCAAGGCGCATCAGTGCTGCTGGCGCGCAAGAACTTCGGCTGCGGCAGCTCGCGTGAGCACGCACCGTGGGCGCTGCAGCAGTACGGTTTCCGCGCCATCATCGCGCCGAGCTTTGCCGACATCTTCTTCAACAACTGCTTCAAGAACGGCCTGCTGCCGATCGTGCTGACGGAATCGCAAGTCGACCACCTGTTCAACGAGACGCTGGCGTTCCCCGGCTATCAACTGACCGTCGATCTGGACAAGCAGGTCGTCGTCACGCCGGGTGGTACGGCCTATCCGTTCGACATCACGGCGTTCCGCAAGTACTGCCTGCTCAACGGTTTCGACGACATCGGCCTGACCCTGCGCTACGCAGACCAGATCAAAGCCTACGAAGCGCAGCGCCTGGCCAAGATGCCGTGGCTCGCACACAAGCTCGTCGGCTGAGCTGACACCAGAACAACAAGGACAACCACATGACCAAGATTGCAGTGTTGCCGGGTGACGGCATCGGTAAGGAAATCGTCGCCGAGGCCGTGAAAGTGCTCAAGGTGCTGGGCGAGTCGTTCGAGATGGAATTCGCGCCGGTGGGCGGCGCCGGCTACGAAGCCAAGGGCCATCCGCTGCCGGAAGACACGCTCAAGCTTGCCAAGGAGGCGGACGCCATCCTGTTCGGCGCCGTGGGTGACTGGAAGTACGACACGCTGGCGCGCGAACTGCGCCCCGAGCAGGCCATCCTGGGCCTGCGCAAGCACCTGCAGCTGTTTGCCAACTTCCGCCCGGCGATCTGCTATCCGGAACTGGCAGGTGCATCGAGCCTGAAGCCTGAAATCGTGGGTGGCCTCGACATCCTGATCGTGCGCGAACTGACCGGCGACATCTACTTCGGTCAGCCGCGCGGCGTGCGTGCTGCACCGGATGGCCTGTTCGCCGGTGCGCGCGAAGGCTTCGACACCATGCGCTACAGCGAGCCGGAAATCCGCCGCATCGCGCACGTCGCTTTCCAAGCCGCTGCCAAGCGCGGCAAGAAGCTGTGCAGCGTCGACAAGGCCAACGTGCTCGAGACCTTCCAGTTCTGGAAGGACATCGTCACCGATGTGCACAAGGAATATCCGGAAGTCGAGCTGTCGCACATGTACGTCGACAACGCGGCCATGCAGCTGGTCAAGGCGCCGAAGAACTTCGACGTGATCGTCACCGGCAACATGTTCGGTGACATTCTCTCGGACGAGGCCGCCATGCTGACGGGCTCGATCGGCATGCTGCCGTCGGCGTCGCTGGATGCGAACAACAAGGGCCTGTACGAGCCGTCGCACGGTTCGGCCCCCGACATCGCGGGCAAGGGCATTGCCAACCCGCTGGCGACGATCCTGTCGGCGGCGATGATGCTGCGCTACTCGCTGGGCAAGGCCGAGCAAGCCGACCGTATCGAAAATGCCGTCAAGAAGGTGCTGGCCCAGGGCTACCGTACCGGCGACATCCTGACGCCGGGCTGCAAGCAGGTCGGCACGGTTGAGATGGGCGAGGCTGTGGTGGCCGCGCTGTAAATCTTAATGCGTTGCGGCGCCGTCACTTGAGGCGCCGCAATCGTCGTTTTTTGAGCGGGCGCATGTTGCGGTGCGTTGTGTGTCCGCCAAATCGTGTATATTTTTGCAGATGATCTCGACCGCGCTTCTCTTCGGCATTCTCGGTACCCTGGCGATCGCCGCCAAGGGCACTGCCGTTCGCGCTCGCATCACGCCTGTCGAGATTCGCACGACCATCAAAACGATTACCAAAAAAACGATCTCCTGATCGTCCGTCGTGCCTGTTCGCCTTCCCCGCGCAGTCACGCCGGGCGACCGAGGCGGGGAAAATCACTAGAGGTTCACAATCATGAAGGTAGGTCTCGTCGGTTGGCGCGGCATGGTCGGCAGTGTGCTGATGCAGCGCATGCAGGAAGAGAAGGATTTCGACCTGATCGACACGGTGTTTTTCAGCACCAGCAACGCCGGTGGCAAGGCGCCCGCGTTCGCCAAGACGGATGCGCCCCTGGCCGACGCCAACGACATCGAAGCCCTGAAGGCCTGCGACACGATCATCACGTGCCAGGGCGGTGACTACACGACTGAAGTCTTCCCGAAGCTGCGTGCTGCCGGCTGGAATGGCTACTGGATCGACGCTGCATCGACGCTGCGCATGGAAGACGACGCCGTGATCGTGCTGGACCCGGTCAACCTGTCGCTTATCAAGAACGCGGTGGCGGCCGGCACCAAGAATTTCATCGGCGGCAACTGCACGAACTCGATCCTGCTGATGGGCGTGGGCGGCCTGTTCCGCGAAGGCCTGGTCGAGTGGGTCAGCTCGATGACCTACCAGGCCGCTTCGGGCGGCGGTGCCAACCACATGCGCGAACTGCTCAAGGGCATGGGCGTGATCCACGGTGCAGTGGCCGATGAACTGGCCAACCCGGCGTCCGCCATCCTGGACATCGATCGCAAGGTCGCCAAGACCATCCGCGAAGACGTGCCGACCGAGTTCTTCCCGGCGCCGCTGGCGGGCGGTCTGATCCCTTGGATCGACAAGCAGCTCGACAACGGCCAGTCGAAGGAAGAGTGGAAGGGCCAGGCGGAGGTCAACAAGATCCTGGGCACGGCACAGACGATTCCGGTCGATGGCCTGTGCGTGCGAATTGGCGCGATGCGCTGCCACAGCCTGGGCCTGACGCTCAAGCTCAAGCGCGACCTGCCGCTCGAAGAGATCGAGCAGATCATCCGCTCGGGTAGCCCGTGGGTGAAGTGGGTGCCGAACGAACGCAGCATCACCGAGAAGGAACTGACGCCGGCGTCCATCACCGGTGGCCTGCAGATTGGCGTGGGCCGCGTGCGCAAGCTGAACATGGGCCCGGAATATGTGAGCGCCTTCGTGATCGGCGATCAACTTCTGTGGGGCGCTGCCGAGCCGCTGCGTCGTACGCTGCGCATCCTGCTGGGCAAGTGATGTTGGGTTTGCTTTCGTTGTCGAGGCGCGCTTCGGCGCTTGTCGTTGCAAGCTGACAACAGAAAGTGGGCTTTTTGGACCAACGCCGCGCGGCCTGCGCGGCGTTGTGCCATCTGAATGCCCACGGCTTGTAACGTTGGTACACAATAGCGGCCAGAATTACCGCATGGAAACTGTCCCCCCGTTCGTGGGGTGGACGGATACGGGGAAGAGTTAGCGCCACGTTGAGGCACGCGCAATCCGGGGGGTACGTCGGGTGCTTCAGAATCTCGCCAATTGTGTCGTTTTGATAAAAATTGACGGCGGTTCTTATCCCAGCTTTTCACCTTTTGAGTGAACTTGCTGCGCTAACTCGTTGATGTTAAGTTCGTTTGCACATTACAAGATAACGGAGTCGAAGGTGAGGGTGAGCCAATACCGCCGGAGAGAATCGTCCCATCGCAGTCCTAGCTGGTCGGCCGTCGCGTTTGCCGCGGCGAGTCTGCTGCTGATCCAGCCCGCTGCGCAGGCGGCCGGCTTCGGCGCGCTGCACGTGCGTTCCAGCCTCGGCCAGCCGCTGCAGGCCGATATCGACCTGACCGGCGTGACGGCGGAAGAGGCGCAGAACCTGGTTGCCAAACTGGCTGCTCCCGACGCTTACGCGCGTGCCGGCCTGACATATAACCCGATCGTGTCTTCGCTGCGCGCCTCCTTGGTGCGACAGTCGGACGGCAATTACGTGGTGCGCCTGCGCTCCACCCAGCCGGTCGCTGAGCCGTTTGTCGATGTTCTGGTGGATTTGAACTGGGCGAGCGGCCACGTTTCGCGCGCCTACACGTTCCTGCTGGATCCGGTCGGCTCCCGCAACAGCCCGCAGAACTTTGCGCCGACGCCGGTGGTGCAGGCCACCACGCCGGGCGCAGCAGAAACCGCTTCTTCGCCCGCGACGCAATCCCAAGCGCCGGCTCCGGCGGCTGCAGCGCCGGCACGTCCGGCTCGCCAGGCAGCACGTCCGCAGCAGGCTGCACCTGCCGCAGCAGCGGCCGCACCGAATGCAGCCCCAGGCGGTTCGTATACCGTGCAGCGCGGCGACAGCCTGTACGACGTCGCATCGACGGCCGCACAAGGCCAGGACGCCGTGTCGCTCGACCAGATGTTGCTGGCGCTGTACCGCAATAACCCGAACGCGTTCATTGGCGGCAACATCAATCGCCTGCGTACCGGTTCGGTGCTGAAGGTGCCGTCGCAGGCAGAGGCGCAGAAAACGTCGCCGCGCGAAGCCCGCCGCGAGGTGGTTGCGCAGACGTCCGGTTTTGCCGGTTACCGCAATCGCTTGGCAACGGCAGCAGAAGCCAACGCTGCCACGGATACTGATTCGGCTCGCCAGCAGAGCGGCAGCGTTTCGGCGCGTGTGCAGGATCAGGCTACGCCGGCCGCGAGCGGGCGCGACGAACTGCGTTTGTCGAAGGCGGATCGCACCGGCAAGGCCAACGCCGCCGCACGTGACGAGGAGCTCGTTGCCAAGGAGCGCGCCCTCAAGGACATGGAATCGCGCGTTGCACAGTTGGAGAAGAACCTCGCCGACATGCAGCGCCTGGTGGAGTTGAAGAACGCCGAACTGGCCAAGGCTGCGAACGCGGCCAAGCCGGCAGCAGGCGCGGCACCTTCGACGGCTGCACCGGCAGTGGCTGCGGCCAATGCACCGGCACCTGCGCCGTCCGCTGCTGCTCCGGCACCAGCACCAGCTCAACCGTCTACGGCTCCGACAGAAACGGCTGCTGCTGCGCCGGCTTCGTCGACAACCGCAGCAGCATCCTCGCCGGAAGCTGCATCGGCTTCGACGCCTGTCGCTACGGCGTCGGCCCCGCAAGCGGCTGCCAGCGCACCGGTGGCCGCGGCATCCGCTCCGGCCGCTGCGCCGAAGAAGGCGCCGGTCGTCGTGGCGCCGCAGCCGCCGATCGAAGAAGAGTCGTTCTTCTCGTCGCTGCTGGGTAACCCGATGGCGCTGGGCCTGGGTGGCCTGTTGGTCGCTGGTCTGGGCGCGCTGGCCGTTGTTCGCCGCCGCCAACAGAAGCCGGAACAGGCACATGGCTTCCAAGACAGCCTGCTGTCTCAGGAAAGCACCGTGATGGCCGGCGCCAACTCGTTGTTCGGCGCAGCGGGCGGGCAGAGCGTTGATACTTCGCAGCACAGCGTGTTCGGTGCGGATTTCCGCATCGGCGGCGGCAACGAGAGCAACGAAGTCGACCCGATCGCAGAGGCCGATGTCTATATCGCCTATGGCCGCGACGTGCAGGCCGAGGAAATCTTGCGCGAGGCGCTGGAGCAACACCCAGAGCGCCAAGCTATTCGCTTGAAGTTGATGGAAATTTACGCAAACCGCCAGGACGCACACGGCTTCCAGACCGTTGCAGAAGAAATGCTGGCGCAGGTGGGTGCGGGCTCGTCGGAATGGGCAGAAGCCGCAGCCATGGGCCGCAAGTTTGACCCTGCCAATCCGCTTTATCTGACGGTGCAGGGTGATGCACATCCGGCCGCTGAGGCGCCCGCCGCGCACGATCATGCTGGTACGGCCGCTGCTGCAGCCGCACTGGCGGGTGTTGGCGCCGTGGCCGCAGCTGAAGCGTTCCAGCCGACCGTGACGGGTGAGACCACCCGCCGTGCAGACGACTGGACCACGCTGTCCCCGGACCTGGACCCGTCGGCTCCGTCGACCAAGGCCCCGCAGTTGGCCGATCTCGAACTGCCGCTGGAGTCATTCCCGGCGCCGGTCGCGGGCGAGCCGATTACCGCACCGGACGAGGCTGCGGACGTCTTCAAGCATGCCGAGCCGGCTGCTGAGCTGCCGCAGTTCAACGCGCATGCCGGCGAGGCTTATCAGCCGGTGTCGGCGCCGCCGCTGCATATGGACTTGTCGGATCTGTCGCTGGACCTGAACCCGACGCCGCCTGCCGCAGAAGCTGCTCCGGCCGCACCTGCAGCCGCTGCTGAAGAAAGCCTGCCGTCGTGGGCCCAGCCGACCGATCCGTCGCAAGCGCCGATGCACTTCGAAGAAGAAGCGCATCACGCCGAGCCGGCGCACGAGATCAACGACGAGCCGCAATCGGCCATCCGCCTGGACACCAACCTGCCGCACACGCTGTCCGGCGAGCACGGTGCCGACGGCGTGCGCGATCTGCAGATCAAGTTCGATCTGGCCAAGGCCTACATCGAGATCGGCGACAAGGAAGGTGCACGCGAGTTGCTGCAGGAAGTGCTGGACCTGGGCGATCCATCGTTCCACGCAGAGGCGCAAGCCTTGATGCGCCAGATCGGCTAACGCGCAGCACGCTATACGGTCGCCCCGCGCGATCGACAACGCCGGCAGGGTGGTATCCTGCCGGCGTTTTTCTTTTCCCTTTTGCATGAGGATTCACAAGGCATGACGCGCATCGCGCTTGGCATCCAGTACGACGGGGCCGCGTTTTCGGGGTGGCAATCGCAGCCGCACGGCAACACCGTGCAAGACGTGCTGGAAGCGGCCTTGCGCCAGTTTGCGGGTGTATCGCTGCTGACTACTGTCGCTGGCCGTACGGATGCCGGCGTGCACGCGCTGGGCCAGGTGGTCCACCTCGATACCGACCTCGTGCGCGAGCCGTTCTCGTGGGTGCGCGGCACAAATGCGTTTCTTCCGTCGACCGTTGCTGTGCGCTGGGCGCAGGCGATGCCGGACGATTTCCATGCACGCTTCTCCGCGCATCGCCGCACGTACTACTACGCACTCACGTTCGGGCCCACGCGCGCGCCGCTGCTGGATGGCAAGGCCGGCTACGTCATGCTGCCACCCGGCCAGTCGCTTGACGTGGCAGCCATGCACGAAGCCGCGCAGGTGCTGGTCGGCGAGCATGATTTCTCGTCTTTCCGCGCCGCGGAATGTCAGGCCAAATCGCCCGTCAAGACGATGTATTCGATGGAGGTGCGAGGCGAGGGCGAATGGGTGTTCGTGCGCATTCGCGGCAGCGCGTTTCTGCATCACATGGTGCGCAACATCATGGGGTGCCTGGTGGCGATCGGGCGTGGCCGCCAGCCGGCGTCGTGGATGGCCGATGTGCTGGCCGCCCGCAGCCGTATAGCCGCCGCCCCGACGTTCATGCCGGATGGGCTGTACCTGGCCGAGGTCGGCTATCCTGACGCATTCCAGTTGCCGGCCGCATTGACCGCGTCGGCATCGTCCAGCCTGTTCCGCGGCGTGTTCGACGAGCACGCCGGGCTTTGAAATCCGCCATGTCGCTCCACCGAACCCGCATCAAACTGTGTGGCCTCACGCAACCGGCCGACGTCGACCACGCCGTCGCGCTGGGCGCTGACGCCGTCGGGCTGGTGTTCTATCCGCCCAGCCCGCGCTATGTCGCCATTGACCGCGCGGCTGAATTGGCCCGCCGCGCCGGGCCGTTTGTCACGGTGACGGGCTTGTTCGTCAACGCCAGTGCCGACGACGTGGCTCGCGTACTCGACCAAGTGCCGCTGACGCTGCTCCAGTTCCATGGGGATGAAACCCCGGAGCAATGCGCGGAAATCGCCGACAAGGTCGGGCTGCCCTGGCTGCGGGCCCTGCGTGTTCAGCCCGGGGCCGATTTGGTAGAATTCGCCGATCGGTTTGCCGCTGCCCAAGGCCTGCTGCTCGACGCATTTGTTGAGGGGTATGGCGGCGGCGGCCACGTCTTCGACTGGACCCTGATTCCCCCGCAATGGCTCCCGCAATCGCCATCCTCGCCAACCCCAAGCGCCGCTCCTCGGCTCGTTTTGAGTGGTGGGTTGAGCGCGCAAAACGTCGCTGGCGCGATTGAGCGCGTGCGGCCCTACGCTGTCGATGTCAGCAGCGGAATCGAGGCCGCACGGGGCGTGAAAGACCACGCCCGCATGACCGCATTCGTGCGTGCGGTCCGCGAGGCCGATGCTGCCCTGGGCGCGTCGGTTCAGGCCTGAGCGATATCGCCGGCTTCTTGCGGGTCGTGCCTTCCTGAATATCTTCGCTGGATGGTCCTCAACGAGGCCCCAGCGGACGACATGAGAGATTGCCATGTACAACCTGCCCGACGCCCACGGCCATTTCGGCCCCTACGGCGGCACCTTCGTTGCAGAAACGCTGTCCCACGCGCTGGACGAACTGCGCGACGCCTATGCGCGCTACCAGCACGATCCCGAGTTCATCAAGGAATACGAGTACGAGCTGAAGCATTTCGTCGGCCGTCCGTCGCCCATCTATCACGCCCGCCGTCTGACCGAGCACTGCGGCGGCGCGCAGATCTACCTCAAGCGCGAAGACCTGAACCACACCGGCGCGCACAAGGTGAACAACGTCATCGGCCAGGCGCTGCTGGCACGCCGCATGGGCAAGCCGCGCGTGATTGCCGAAACCGGCGCTGGCCAGCACGGCGTGGCCACGGCCACCATTGCCGCGCGTTACGGCATGGAATGCGTCGTCTACATGGGCAGCGAAGACGTGCGCCGCCAGGCCGCCAACGTCTACCGGATGAAGCTGCTGGGCGCGACCGTGGTGCCGGTGGAATCGGGCTCGCGCACGCTCAAGGACGCGCTGAACGAAGCGATGCGCGACTGGGTCACCAACGTGGCCGATACGTTCTACATCATCGGCACGGTGGCCGGTCCGCACCCGTATCCGATGATGGTGCGCGACTTCCAGGCCGTGATCGGCGAAGAGTGCAAGGTGCAGATGCCCGAGATGATCGGCCGCCAGCCGGACGCCGTGATCGCCTGCGTGGGCGGCGGCTCCAACGCCATGGGCATCTTCTATCCGTACATCGACCATGCCGACGTAAAGCTGATCGGCGTGGAAGCGGCGGGCGAGGGCATCGAGACGGGGCGCCATGCCGCATCGCTCACGGGCGGCTCGCCGGGCGTGCTGCACGGCAACCGCACGTACCTGCTGCAGGATGACGACGGCCAGATCATCGAGACGCATTCGATCTCGGCAGGCCTGGATTACCCGGGCGTGGGTCCTGAACACGCCTGGTTGAAGGACGCGCACCGCGCGGAGTACGTCCCGATCACCGACAAGGAAGCGCTGCAGGCCTTCCACGATCTGTGCCGCATGGAGGGCATCATTCCCGCGCTGGAATCGAGCCACGCGTTGGCCTATGCGTGCAAGCTCGCGCCGACGTTGCCGAAGGACAAGATCCTGCTGGTGAACCTCTCGGGCCGCGGCGATAAGGACATGCATACCGTCGCCGAATTCTCCGGCATCACCCTCTAAGGCAGTAGCACACGCATGACCGAGCGCGCCATCGACGGCATCTTCAACGAGGACTGCATCACCGGGGTCGGGCATCTGGCCGATGGCAGTGTGGACCTCGTCATCGCCGATCCGCCGTACGGGCTGGGCAAGGACTACGGCAACGACTCCGACAAGCTGTCGGGCGACGCCTACCTTGCGTGGTCCGAACGCTGGATCGATGCGATACGGCCAAAGCTGGCGCGCAACGGTTCGCTCTACCTGTTCTGCACGTGGCAATACGCGCCGGAACTGTTCGTGATGCTCAAGCAGCGCCTGACGATGATCAACGAGATCATCTGGGACCGCCGCGTGCCCAGTATGGGCGGCAGCACGCGCAAGTTCTCGTCGGTGCACGACAACATCGGCTTCTTTGCGGCCTCGCGCGATTACTACTTCGATGTCGACGCCGTGCGCATTCCGTACGACGCCGAGACGAAGAAAGCGCGCAGCCGCAAGCGTTTCGAGGGCAAGAAGTGGCTGGAAGTCGGCTACAACCCGAAGGACGTCTGGAGCGTGTCGCGCCTGCACCGGCAAGACCCGGAGCGCGCCGAGCACCCGACGCAGAAGCCGCTGGAGCTGGTGGAGCGCATGATCCTCGCAAGCTGCCCGCCGGGCGGTCTGGTGCTGGACCCATTCCTGGGTAGCGGCACGACGGCCGCGGCATGTGCGCGCCTTGGCCGCCGCTTCGCCGGCTTCGAGATCAATGCCGATTACTGCCGCGTGGCGCGCGAGCGCGTGGCCGCCGTGCACGCCGCCGCTGCCGCTAACGCCCAACCGACTGATTCGCAGGCGCCTGAGACCATCAAGGTCGCCTGAAACCTGATCCTCTTATGTCCCGCATCGCTCAAACTTTCGCGCAGTTGTCCGCACAGGGCCGCAAGGGCCTGATTCCGTTCATCACGGCGGGCGACCCGTATCCCGAGATGACCGTTGACCTGATGCACGCTCTGGTCAAGGGCGGCGCCAACGTCATCGAGCTGGGCGTGCCGTTTTCCGACCCGATGGCCGATGGCCCGGTCATCCAGCGTGCTTCCGAGCGCGCATTGGCCAACAAGGTGGGCCTGCGCACCGTGCTGGAATACGTGCGCGCGTTTCGCACCACCGATACGACCACGCCCGTGGTGCTGATGGGCTACGCCAACCCGATCGAACGCATGGGCGTCGCCGCCTTTGCCAAGGCAGCGTCGGAAGCCGGCGTAGACGGCGTGTTGGTGGTTGATTACCCCCCCGAGGAGTGCGAGGGCTTCGCCAAGACCATGCGCGAAGCCGGTATCGATCCGATCTTCCTGCTGGCACCCACCTCCACCGATGCGCGCATCGCCCAGATCGCCCGCGTGGCAAGCGGCTACATCTACTACGTGTCGCTCAAGGGCGTGACCGGCGCCGCCACCATCGACCTGGACGCCGTGGCCGCGCGTATCCCGCAAATCCGCCAGCACGCCAGGCTGCCGGTGGGTGTCGGTTTCGGTATTCGTGATGCGGCAACGGCACGTGCGATCAGCGGTGTGGCGGATGCTGTGGTCATCGGATCCCGCATTGTGCAATTGCTTGAAGAGGCACCCCGCGAACACGCGGTACAATACTTGACTGATTTCATCGCGGAGATTCGCCAGGCGCTCGACGCCTAATCTCGGCGACACTGCATTCAAGGAGCACGCATGAGCTGGCTGGACAAACTGCTTCCGCCCAAGATCCAACAGACCGATCCGTCGCAACGTAAAGGCATTCCGGAAGGCCTGTGGATCAAATGCCCGTCTTGCGAGTCGGTGCTGTATCGCACCGACATCGAAGCGAACCTGCACGTCTGCCCGAAGTGCGACCACCACATGCGCATCGGCGCGCGCGCCCGTCTGGACGCGCTGCTGGACGCCGAAGGCCGCTACGAGATGGGCCAGGAGATCGTCCCGGTCGACGCGCTCAAGTTCAAGGACAGCAAGAAGTACCCCGACCGCATCAAGGCGGCCATGGACGACACGGGTGAAACCGACGCCATGGTCGTGATGGGCGGTGCGATCCACGCGCTGCCGGTGGTGGTGGCCTGCTTCGAGTTCGAATTCATGGGCGGCTCGATGGGCTCCGTGGTGGGCGAGCGCTTCACGCGCGGCGCGCAGACGGCGCTGGAGCAGAAGGTGCCGTTCATCTGCGTGTCGGCCACGGGCGGTGCGCGGATGCAGGAAAGCCTGCTGTCGCTCATGCAGATGGCCAAGACCACCGCGATGATCCAGAAACTGGCCGAAGCCAAGCTGCCGTTCATCAGCGTGCTGACCGATCCGACCATGGGTGGTGTGTCCGCCAGCTTCGCCTTCATGGGCGACGTGGTGATCGCCGAGCCGAAGGCGCTAATCGGCTTTGCCGGCCCGCGCGTGATCGAGCAGACCGTGCGCGAGAAGCTGCCGGAAGGCTTCCAGCGCGCCGAGTTCCTGCTGCAGAAGGGTGCCATCGACATGATTGTCGACCGCCGCAACATGCGCCGCGAGATCGCTGAACTGCTGGCGCTCCTGCAGAAACAACCGGCCGACGCACTGGCCTGATGCGCTCCACCTGTTGAACCGAAGCGCGGGCGAGAGTCCGCGCTTCTTGTTTTTGCGCAGCAAGTTTCACACAAGCCGCGCCACACATTTCGCATGCCTACATTCGACAATCTGCCCGACTGGCTGGCCCACCTCGAAACTGCGCATCCGGTCGGCATCGACATGGGCCTGGCTCGCATCAGCCGCGTGCGCGATGCGCTGGGTCTGGAACTGAAATCCGTCGTCTTTACTGTGGGTGGCACCAACGGCAAGGGTTCGACTTGCGCGATGCTGGAGGCGATCCTGCTGGCCGCCGGTTACAAGGTTGGCTGCCATACCTCGCCGCACCTGATCGATTTCAATGAGCGCGCTCGCGTGAATGGCGAGATCGCCTCCGATGCGATGCTGCTGCCGCATTTCGAAGCGGTGGAGCGCGCGCGTTGCAGCTTCCCTGAGCCCGTCAGCCTGACGTATTTCGAATTCACCACGCTGGCGATCATGCATCTGTTCGCCAACGCGGGGCTCGATGCGGTGGTCCTTGAGGTCGGTCTGGGTGGCCGGCTGGATGCGGTCAACATCGTCGATACCGATTGCGCGATCATCACCAGCGTCGATCTGGATCACATGTCCTATCTGGGCGACACGCGCGAAGCGATCGGCTTCGAAAAAGCCGGCATCTTCCGCGCGGGCAAGCCGGCGATCTGCTCCGATCCGGTGCCGCCCATCTCTCTGGTTAAGCAGGCTGAAGCCATTGGCGCGGACCTTTGGCTGATCGGCCGCGACTTCAACTTCCAGGGTGACAAGCAGCAGTGGGGTTTCAGCGGACGAGGGCGGCGGTGGCCGAGTCTCGGCTATCCGGCGCTGCGCGGGGCCAATCAGTTGCTGAATGCGTCGGCGGCGTTGGCAGCGCTGGAGTCGGTGCGCGATCGGCTGCCGGTCTCGGCGCAGGATGTGCGTCTGGGCTTGTCGCACGTGGAACTACCGGGGCGCTTTCAGGTGCTGCCGGGCCGCCCGTCGGTCATTCTGGACGTGGCGCATAACCCGCACGCGGCGGCGGCGCTGGGCCAGAACCTCGAGAACATGGGCTTCTACCGTTACACCTACGCGGTGTTTGGCGCGATGCAGGACAAGGACATCGCCGGTGTGCTCGGCCACATGCTCGACAAGGTCGACCACTGGTGCCTGACCGACCTGCCGACGCCACGCGCAGCCAGTGCCACGCGCCTGGAGCAAGCACTGACCGATGCCGGCTTCCACGCGGGCAAGGAATCGAGCGTGAACACATTCAGCGATCCCGCCACAGCCTATCGCAACGCCATGGAGCGGGCGACTGAGGATGATAGAATCGTGGTCTTCGGATCGTTCTACACCGTTGCCGGCGTGCTGGCGGAGCGCAAGCGTCGCGCGCACTAAACCCGGGGCCCTCATGGGACTGTTTTCCATCTTCTCCTCCCGCAAGAACGCTGAAGGCGAACGCTCACGCGGCGCTGCCGCAGGTAGTGCCGCCGATGTGGCCCGCGATGCGGTGCGTGGTTCCCGCGCATCGTCGAACGGCCGCAGCCGCGCGTCGCGTCGCACAGACGATGACGACGATGGCCTGGATCCCGAACTCCCCCAGAAGCAACGCGCACGCCGCCGCCTGATTGGCGCGCTGGTGTTGGTGGGGGCAGCCGTGATTGTGCTGCCGCTCGTGTTTGACGCCAAGCCGCGCCCCGTCACAGACGCGGTGGCCGTGCAGATTCAAGATCAGCCTGTCGATCGAGGCGCCAAGGCCCGCGGCGATGAGCCAAAGGTGGCCAGCCGCCGCGCCACGTCGCGCGCGGCCGGGGCATCCGGCGACCCGGCGCAAGCGCTGGATCAAGGCGAGGAAGTGGTCGCCGCGAACGACGCTCCGGCGCCCAGTACCGCCGCGCCTGCTTCGAGCGCGCCTGCCGCCAAGCCGACGCCGCCTGCCGAAACAAAACCAGCCGCCAAGCCGGCGCAACCGACTCAGCAAGCCGCCACGCCGAGCACCGAGGCCAAGGACGGCAAGTTCATCCTGCTGATTGGCGCATTCGCAGACGAAAAACGCGCAAGCAACTGGCTCGCCAAGTTGAAGGCCGACAAGATTCCCGGCTTTATCGAACACAAAAAGGTGCCCGAGAAGGGTGATCTGGCGCTGCTGCGTGCGGGGCCGTTCAATGACCGCGCGTCGGCGGAAGCGGCGCAGAAGCGCGCCGAGCAGATCGGTCTGACACCTAAACTCGTTCAGCAATAACCATGTGGCACGCAGCGCACACGCCAGACACGCTGATCCGCTGCGCAAGCCCCGTCCCAAGCCAACTCCAGCTGCTGCCTGATGCAACCGACTTTTTTTGATTACGGCGTGCTGTTCATCGTCGTCACGTCGGCGTTGGTCGGGCTGTTTCGGGGGCTGATCCGCGAGGTGCTGGCACTGCTGGGCTGGTTGTTTGCGGCGTGGGTGGCGTATTCGTTTTCGGGCGTGGCGGCAGGGTGGATGCCCGAGTCGCTGCCGGGTGGGCCGGTGGCGCGCACGGTTTTGGGTTTCGTCCTACTGTTTATCGTGACGGTGATTGCGACGTCGCTGGTGGGCGCGCTGCTGTCGGCGGTGCTGTCCAGTGCGGGCCTCAAACCGGCGGATCGCGGGCTGGGCATGGTGTTCGGGCTGGCGCGCGGCGGCGTCATCATCCTGGTGCTGATGACGGTGGCGGGCTTTACCAGCCTGCCGGAGCAGCCGTTCTGGCGTGATGCGATTACGCGGCCCTATGCGGAGCAGGCAGCGCAGGCGGCCAAGCCGCTGCTGCCGCCGGACGTCGCGAAATACGTCCACTATTGATGCTTGATTCGAGGCGTCTGGCCACAAGCTAGACGATTTGCGAAGTTTTCCAGGCGCCTGCAACGGGTGTGGGCGCCACCAATACGTTCTCGCTGGAGATCGACATGTGCGGTATCGTTGGCGTGGTTTCCTCCACGCCTGTCAATCAGCTGATCTATGACAGCCTGCTGCTCCTGCAGCACCGGGGGCAGGACGCGGCAGGCATTGCCACCGCAGCCGGCAGCACCTTCTACATGCACAAGGCCAATGGCATGGTGCGCGACGTGTTCCGCACGCGCAATATGCGCGGCCTGCCGGGCACGAGCGGCATCGGCCAGGTGCGTTATCCGACTGCCGGTTCTTCCAGCGAGGAAGAAGCCCAGCCGTTCTACGTCAACGCACCGTTCGGCATCGTGCTGGCGCACAACGGCAACCTGACGAACTCCGATCAACTGCGTGAAGAGATGTTCCGGCGCGACCGCCGCCACATCAACACGCAGTCCGATTCCGAAGTGCTGCTGAACGTGCTGGCCGACGAGTTGCAACGCGCCAGCAACGATATCCCGCTGGACCGCGATTCCATCTTCACCGCCGTGGAAGGCCTGCACCGCCGTGTGCGCGGCTCGTACGCCATCGCAGCCGAGATCTCCGGCTACGGCGTGCTGGCCGTGCGTGATCCGTTCGGTATCCGCCCGCTGGCGTTGGGCAGCCAGGAAACGCCGGACGGCAAGATCGAATACATGGTCGCCTCCGAATCGGTGGCGCTGGAGGGTATCGGCTTCAAGTTCGAGCGCGACGTGGCGCCTGGCGAAGCGATCTTCATCGACCTCGAAGGCAAGCTGCACACCAAGCAATGCGCGAAGAACCCGGTGCTCACGCCGTGCATCTTCGAATACGTGTATCTGGCCCGCCCGGATTCGCGCATGGATGGCGTGTCGGTGTACGACGCGCGCCTGCGCATGGGCGATTACCTGGCCGAGAAGATCAAGCGTGAGGTGAGCGACCCGATCGACGTGGTGATGCCGATTCCCGACTCGTCGCGTCCGGCAGCCATGCAGGTGGCCAACCACCTGGGCGTGCCGTACCGCGAGGGCTTCTTCAAGAACCGCTACGTCGGCCGCACCTTCATCATGCCGGGCCAGGCGGTGCGCAAGAAGTCTGTGCGTCAGAAGCTCAACGCCATGGCGATCGAATTCAAGGGCAAGAACGTGCTGATCGTCGATGACTCCATCGTGCGCGGCACGACGTCATCGGAGATCGTGCAGATGGCCCGTGATGCGGGCGCGAAGAAGGTGATCTTCGCTTCGGCCGCGCCGCCGGTGAAGTTCCCGAACGTGTACGGTATCGACATGCCGACGCGCGGCGAACTGGTGGCCTACGGCCGCACGCACGACGAGATCGCCAAGATCATCGGCGCAGACCAGCTCGTGTACCAGGACGTGGAAGACATGAAGCGCGCCGTGCGCGACGTCAACCCGGCGCTCAAGGACTTCGACGCGTCGTGCTTTGACGGCAAGTACGTGACGGGCGACATCGACGAGGCGTATCTCGATCGTCTGGAAGCGGCGCGCAACAACTCGGCCAAGGCCGATCGTGAGAATGCGCAGAACGATGATCCGCGCACGCAACTGCATCTGCAGCGCTCGGCCGTGAACGAGTAAATCGTTCTTCATCGCCAACAAAAAGCCCGTCTTCGTGACGGGCTTTTTGTTGGGCGGATGGCGGGGCTTACTTGAGCATGCGGCGGCGCAAGAGCCACAGGCACAGCCACAGCGCGCCGACGGCGTAGAGCAGGAGCACACCGAGATGCAGCAGGATGTTGTCTGGCGTGCGGCCGAGCATCAATGGGCGAATCAGCTCAACCGCATGCGGCAGCGGCAGCACGCTTGTGATGGCGCGTACAGGCGGCGGCAGTTGCGACAGCGGAAAGAACACGCCAGAGAGCAGCATCATCGGCGTGATCACCAGCGTCTGGTAGAACATGAAGAAGTCGTAGTTGGGCGCGAGCGCCGTCATGTTCATCGCCAGGCAAGCGAAGGTGAAACCGGTGAGCACGATGACGGGTAGGGCGAGCAGCGCCTGCGGCATCGATGCATAGCCGAGCGCACCGGCCACCAGCATGATCGCCAAGCCTGACAGCACGGATTTGCTGGCCGCCCAGAACAGCTCGCCGAGGACCACGTCGCCCAGGCTCAGCGGCGCATACAGGATTGCTTCCCACGTGCGCTGCACATGCATGCGCGAGAACGCCGAATACATTGCCTCGAAGCTCGCCGACATCATCGTGCTGGATGCGACGGTGCCGGCGGCCAGAAAGGCGATGTACGACACGCCATCCACATGGCCGACCAGCAGGCCCAGGCCGAGCCCGAGGCCGAACAGGTAGATCATCGGGTCCGCCAGGTTGCCGGCCATCGATGGGATGGCCAGCTTGCGCCACACCATGAAGTTGCGCATCCAGACGTATTGCCAGTTGCGAAAGTTGAGCGGCAGCAGCGGTTGGGGATATGCGCGCTGCTTCGCGGTGGCGAGTGTGATTTCTGTGGACATAGTGAGGGTGCCTCAGTCGCGCTTAGTCACGCATCTCGCGGCCGGTCAGGCGGAGGAACACGTCTTCGAGATTGGCCGGGCGGTGCAGATAGCGCAGGCCGGGCATGGTGTGCATTTCCGTCTGCGCGCGCAGGGCCGCCACCAGTGGTTGCGGATCGCGCGCATAGCAGAAGAGGGTTTCGCCGCTGGTTTCCACGCGCTCAGCCATGGGGCTCAGCAGCGTACGCAGCGCGTTGAGATCGTCGCCGTAGACCTCGACCACATCGCAGCCGATCTCGCGCGCGATGAGCTCGTGCGGCTTGCCTTGCGCGATCTTGCGGCCGTTGTCGATCACGCAAAGCTCGTTACACAGGCGCTCGGCTTCTTCCATGAAGTGCGTGGTCAGCAGAATGGTCTTGCCGGCGGCCAGCAGCGAGCGCAGGCGCTCCCAGATCAGGTGGCGTGCCTGCGGATCCAGCCCTGTGGTGGGCTCATCCATGACGAGGATGTCCGGATCGTTGATGAGCGCGCGGGCCACGGTCAGCCGACGTTTCATGCCGCCGGAGAGGGCGCGCACCGGCGCATCGGCTTTTTGCTCGAGCCGGGCGAATTCCAGCAGGCTGGGGATGCGTTCGCGGATGACGGCGGCAGACAGGCCAAAGTAGCGCCCGAAGATGCGCAGGTTTTCCGACACGGAAAAATCCGGATCGAGGTTGTCGAACTGCGGCACTACACCCACGCGCATGCGCGCACGGTGTGCAAATTCTGGAACCGCATCGCCGCAAAGTTGCACGGCGCCGGCATCGGGCATTGTCATCCCGAGCAGCATGCGCAGGGTGGTCGTCTTGCCAGCGCCGTTGGGGCCGAGCAGCCCGAAGCATTGGCCGCGGCGTACGTTGAAGCTGAGGTTATCGACGACGGTCTGGTCGCCATAACGTTTGCGCAGGCCTTCGACGCTCAGGATCGGTGTGCTGCTCACGCCAAAGCCCTCTTGCTCGTATCGCACAGTGCCTCCGTTGCAAAACGCCGATTATGCGCCGGCATCGGCATACGCGTATGAGGGGAATATGCATATGCGGCGGCTGCGCTCACGCAATAAAAACAAAAAGGGCCAGGCAACTCTGCCTGGCCCTGCCGTGCAGCAACCCTTCGCTGCGGTTGCGGCGCGTTACTTGGTGACGGCGTTACCGATCACGCCACCCAGTGCAGCACCACCCAGCGTGGCGCCCGGACCGCCCCAGATGGCCGCCCCGGCGACACCACCTGCGGCCGCCCCGAGTGCGGTATTACGCTGCTTGGGCGTCATGTCCGCGCATCCGCTGACGGATGCCAACGCGGCCGCCAGAATCAAGGATACGAAGGCACGCATACACACTCCTTGTGTCGTTGCTGTATCTCTATTGAAGGTCGCGTGGGCGAGCATGTGCAGAGACCGCTGCCTGAAAAATCTGTCAGCCGATTCCGACACTTGCGAACCGGCTTTCCGCAGCAAAGTTCCGCGCTTTTCGATCACGTCTTGGCGGGTTTTTCCTGGCGCTCGTAGCGGAATTCCGGCAGCGCCTTGATGGCATCCTTGGTGGCGCCGGGCAGCGTGATCTTGCCTTGGTCATAAGTGAATTGATTCACGGGGATGGCCACGTCGTGGCGGCCCACGCCAACGAACCCACCGGCGCCGACAATCGCAAACGACACCGCGTTTTCCGGCGTCACGATCAAGTCCTGCACGTTGCCGACTTTCTGATTGGCCTCGTTGTAGACCGGCTTGCCGAGCACCTGTTTCTTCACGCTCACGCCCTTGATGATCGCGTCGAGTTCCGTCACGGACACGCCCAAGGCGGCGTGGCCCGCAACCTGTGCGAAAACCGGCGGCGTGGCGGCAAGTACAGCCGTAGCGACGAGGGCGGCAGTGAGTCCAGTGAGTCTTTTCATCGTGGCTCCATTGGATGGCAAAGGTATGCATCTCACTGTATTGCGCACCGCTGGCGTGCCTAAGGTGAACGCTTCCGAAAGACCTGTAGGACAAATGGGGGAGGTCAAAGAAATCGGCTGCGCCCACGGCTACACTGAAACGCCGGCAGATGCCGGACGCAACCACCGACCTCACCCGGGAGAACCCGACATGATGACTCTGGAGCAACTCGGCATCCTGCACCGATCCCAGCTCGAAGCGTGGCTGGCCGTGACCGAAGAAACCGTCGACGGCGTGAATCGCTTGATCGGGCTCAACCTCCAGGCATTCAAGGCTGGCTTTGGCGAGACCGAGCAGTGCCTGCAAGACGCCGTGAGCGCACAAGACCCCAGCCAGTGGTGGACCGCACAGGCGCGTTACCTGCAGCCCGCTGGCGAGCGGGTCTCTGGCTACACGCGCAATTTTGTGGAAATCGGCGTACAGACGCAGAACAGCATCACCCGTACGCTGCAACGTCATGGCGACGAGGTTCGCCGTCAGTGGGGCTTTGTCGCCGAGAACCTCGCCGATGCTGCGCCCCCCGGGGCCGAGCTTGCGGTGAAGTTTCTGAAGGCCACGGTGGGCTTGGAAGTCGCCACTGCAGAAGCGGCGGAAGAGGCGGTTTCCGAGGCAAGTGACGTAGCGGTCAAGGCCGAGTCCGCACGTTGAGGCTCCCCCGCACGGGGTAGCCCCGTCGGTAGCGGGCCGACAGCGATTTCGGTCCCTTCCTACAGGGCGATGCGGACGCGCATGGATACGACGTCCGTGCGCGTCTTTGTACGCTTTCTACATGGCCCACCCACATGTAGGAGGCGACCATGCCCTATCTCATCGCGTGGCTATTGGGTGTCCCCGCGTTCGTGTTGCTGCTGATCTGGCTGTTCGTGCATTGACGCGTGTGGCCTTGGCGCCTCAGTACGAAGCGGAGGACGCATGACTTTCCGAGACGATTGCAAGATCGAAGTGTCAGCCTACGAACTCTCCCCCAACGCCTGGCGCGCGGAAGTGACCATTACGCGCGTCAGCGACGGCCTGACGCTGCTGCCGCGTACCACGGTGCGCGAATCCGTCAACACCTATCCGAGCGCGAGCATCGCGCTCGAGGCCGCCCGCGCCTATGCGGAAACGATGATCGCCGCAGGAGAGCTGGATTGCAGCCCCGCGCTGGGGTGACGTATCGCTAGCGCACCTCGTGGTGCCGTTACGTCCTGTTACCAAGTCGTATGTGCAGTATCACCTGTGTCAGTCGCGCTGAATACAATACAGATACCCGTAATCGGCGCTGGCCCACCCCTCTAGCCAGTGCATCAAGCTGCAGGTGATGAACATGATTCGACGCAATGGGCTGTTGGTGGCAGGTGCAGCCGCGCTGGCAGTGCTGGCTGTGCCGCAAGTGGCGTCGGCGCACGTGAGCGTCGGCATTGGTTTTGGTGTGCCAGTGGCGCCGGTGTATGTGGCGCCGGCCCCGGTGTATTACCCGCCCCCGCCGGCGGCGTACTATCCGCCTCCGCCCCCGGCGTACTATCCGCCGCCCCCGCCCGCGTATTACGAGCCGGCCCCTGCGTACTACTATGGGCCGCCGCCCGTAGTGGTGGGTGCTGGGTGGTATCGATGGGGACCGCGTTATCGCTGGTATGACGGTCGCCGCTGGGGCCACTGGCGTTAAGCGGCTGCTTCTTCAAGAGAGGCTCCTTCGGGAGCCTTTTTCTTTGCCTGCGTCCCTTGGCACGGCATCTGCGTGGAAGAGGATGGCAAGCCGCCGTCTTTCCCCGCGACAAACCGGCGCGGCGCCGCAACGTCGGCATGCTTGCACGGTCGATATGACGTCCGCATGAAAACGATGTGGGCACGTGCGCCAGCCTCGCGCCGGCGCGCGTCATGTTCGCAGTGCCATGATCGAAGGAGTCCTCATGCAAGTCATCACGCAACGCTTTGCAATACGCACCCTGGCCGCTGCAGTGGGCGGCTTGGCGTTGGCGCTCGGTGCGGCGGTCGCGCACGCGGGTTCGATCGACCCGTACCCGGATGCGCATAAGGTCAGCCGCGCTGACCCTTACACCGACGGCGCGAAGGTGGGCCGTGCCGACCCATACACCGATGGCGCCAAGGTGGGCAGCCCAGACCCGTATACGGACGGCGCTCGCGTTGACCGTCGAGACACCTATACCGACGGCGCCTGACGCGCTGCCGCATCGCAACATCAAGCCCGGGCGATACCCGGGCTTTTTCTTTGTGCATCTTCAATCGATGCGTGGGGTGTTAACGTGAGCAACAAGAAAGGCTGGAAAGCGGCGCGTGCACGACGATACTGAAGACGCAGGAATGTATCGGCTCAGTTGCGTTACAAGGCCAGGATTACGCTACGGTCGCGACCCATGACGGTGGCATACTTTCGCTTCGCGCGGCACTCGCGCATTTGCATCACCACGACAAAGGAGAACGTCATGAAAACCAAGCCCTGCCTGTGCCAGGACGATGTCACCAAGATCCTGGATGCCGCCGAGAAAGAAGCGCGTGCGCATCAATGGGCCGTGACGATCGCCGTGGTGGACGATGGCGGCCACCTCATGGGGCTGCGCCGCATGGACGGCTGCGCGGTCATTTCGTCGTACATCGCGCCGGAAAAGGCGAAGACGGCCGCGTTGGGCCGCCGTGAATCGAAGGTCTACGAAGACATCATCAACAACGGCCGCACGTCGTTCCTGTCCGCGCCGCATTTGCAGGGCATGTTGGAAGGCGGTGTGCCTATTCTGGTGGAAGGCGTGTGTGCCGGCGCGGTGGGCGTGTCAGGTGTGAAATCGGCGGAGGATGTGCAGATCGCCAAGGCGGGCATCGCCTCGGTGCACGTGATCTGCTGAGGCGCGAATCGCAATCGTCGCAATCTGCCAATGCCGGCAGATCAGGCGGATCAGACAAGTAGCAGGGAAGGGCGCGGCGCAGGTCGCGCCCTTTTGCTTGGACCGCACGTGGATGCGAAAGAGCGGCTTGGCTGGCGGTTGTCTGGCAGAGGGGTCTGGTCTCTGCCCACGCGAATGACGACAGGCTGGCTACGGCCGAATGTCTCCTGAGAGACGTCCCCACAAAAGTCGGTACGTGGTGCGGCTTACTTGGTCAGGATCAGCTTGCCGAAGCGGGTCACGCGCAGGGTGTACACCGCGCCGTTGTGATGAATTGCTACGGCGTTCTGGCCCGCAAAGAGTTGTTCGGAAGTCATGACCCGCGTGTCGCCGATCGTCACGGCAGCGGGTTCGGTGGATGGGGTTGTCGGTGCTGCATCAGCGGACACCGGCCGTTTGCGGGCCACGATGATCTGGCGGCGGCGGGTGATGGTGCGTCCTGCGTCTGGGTGTTCGGCAGTATTCATGGCGGGCCTGATGGGCGTAAAAGCGTGGACTGATAAGGGTCTTCAGCGAATGTCTCCCAGAATAAATGAGAATCGTTATCATTTCAAGTTGCGACTGACGATGTGCTGATCGCTGCTCGCCAACAAAAACCGGGCGCGTGGCCCGGTCGTGCATCAGGTGTGGCCCGGCGCCTCGCGCAGCAGGCTGGTGCGCTCGTCGGCGCGTTGGGCGCGATAGCGCTCGTAGTGGCGCAGGATGTCGGCGATGATCTCTTCGCCGCGCAGGTATTCGATGTCGTAGCCCTCGCGGCCGTCTTCAAAGAAGGTGACGGGCTCGTAGACCTGCGCGGCTTCCGGCTCGGCGGCCTGGCTGGGGGTGGCCACGGGCAGCGGCTTGCTTGCGTTGCGCACGCCGTAGACGAAGTCCCGATCCGATGGGTCTGGGATGACCAAGCGCACGCTGTCGTCGGTGTCGAGCACGTGTGCCCTGATGCCGCGCCGGCTCAATTCGTTGACCACATCGTTCATGGCCGGCCGCACCTGCTTGGCGAGGAAGATACGCACGTCGGCTTGGGTCGATGGGCTCACCATCTGCGCAAGGCGTTGCCGCCAGCGCTGGCCGCTCCAGAATGACGTTGCGGGGGCTAGTTCCCGCGAATAGTGTGCGCGGTCGGCTGACATGCCGCGCCACAGCCCATAGCACAGCAGCACCATGATGACGGCCACCGGCAGGGCGGCCACCAGCGTCATCGCCTGCAGCGCCTTCAGCCCACCGGCCAGCATCAGGATGGCCGCCGTGGCCCCAAGTACGGCCGCCCAGAACAACCGCTGCCATACCGGCGATTGCACGGCGCCGCGTGAGGCGATCGTGTCGATCACGAACGCACCCGAATCGGCCGAGGTGACGAAGAACACGGCAATCAGCACGATCGCCAGCCACGACAGCGCCGTGGTGCCGGGGAAGAAATCGAAGAAGCGGAACAGCAGCGCGTCGACGTTGGTGGCGGTCTGTGCGAGGCCGCCCGCGGCTTGGTGTGCGTCGAGCCAGATGGCGCTGTTGCCGAAAGCCGTCATCCACAGCAGGTTGAACACCGTCGGGACGATCAGCACGCCGATCACGAACTGCCGCACCGTGCGACCGCGCGAAATGCGCGCAATGAACATCCCCACGAACGGCGACCACGACACCCACCATGCCCAGTACTGGATCGTCCAGCCGCCGAACCAGTCCGCCGAGTTGGCCGGGGTATAGGCAAACGTGCGGAACGACAGGCTGACGAGGTTGGCGATGTAGTTGCCGACGTTCTCGCTGAAGGCCTGCAGCACGAACACCGTGGGCCCCGCGATGATGACGAAGGCCAGCAGCAGGAAGGCCAGCGTGAGGTTCAGCTCCGAGAGCCGCCGCACGCCATTGCCCAGCCCCGACGCTGCCGAGATGCCGGCGAGCACCACCACGGCGCAGATCAGTGCCACGCGGAAGGTATCCGAATCGGTCTGCCAGCCGCCCACCTGATGCAGGCCGGCACCAAGCTGCAGGACGCCGTAGCCGAGTGTCGTTGCAATGCCGGCGATGGTGCCGATCAAGGCGAAGGCATCCACGCCATGGCCAAGCGCACCATTGATGCGCTCACGCAGCAGCGGATACAGGCCCGAGCGCATGGTCAACGGCAGGTTGTAGCGGAATGCGAAATACGCCAGAGCCAACCCCATCACACCGTAGATCGCCCACGCATGCAGGCCCCAGTGGAAGAACGTGGTGAGCATGGCCTCGCGTGCGGCGAGGGCGGTTTGCGGCGTGGCGGTCGGCGGCTGCAGGTAGTGCTGCATGGGCTCGCCCACGCCGAAGTACATCAGGCCGATGCCCATGCCGGCCGCAAACAGCATCGCCGTCCAGGAGACGAAGCTGAACTCGGGTTCCGCCTCATCGGGCCCCAGGCGGATGTCGCCGAAGCGGCTGGCCGCCACGATGACGAGGAAGCCCAGGAAGCCCGTGACGGCCAGCATGTAGAACCAGTCGAAACGTCCGGTCACCCAGCGCTGGGCGATGCCGAAGACGTTGCCCGCCAGTTCAGGGCGGACGGTGCAGAGCACGAGCAGCAAGACAAGAACGCCTAATGCCGGCACGACCACTTGAGGCACAAGGGTCGTGCGTCGTGCGGCGACGGCAGAGTTGGAAGAGGAATGGGACATGCGCGCGTTGGACGATCCTGTCGCAGGAGTAAGGAGATGGTCACAAAAGTACAAGTAGCCCATCCCCATTGCAAATCTACGGTGCCAGAAACGACAAACCCCCGTACGGAGACGGGGGTTTCGGGGCGGAGGGTGATGCGGCGTCCGTTGCCTTAGTTACGTTGGGGCTCCGTCACGAAGCCGATCCGCGCCAGGCCGCCACGCTGGATCGCGGCCATCACCTGTGCCACGCGCTCGTAGCGCACGCTACGGTCGGCACGCAGATGCATTTCCGGCTGCGGCTGTTGCTGCGCGGCCTTTTCAATGTCGGCTTGCAGCGTGGCCTCATCGACCGGCTGGTTGTTCCAGAACACCTGGCCTTGCGCGTCGATCTCCACGTTCACGCTTTGCGGCTTGGCGTCGTCGGGTTTGTTGGAGGCGCGCGGCAGGTCGATCTTCACCGCGTGGTTGATCACCGGAATGGTGATGATGAAGATGATCAGCAGCACCAGCATGACGTCGACCAGCGGCGTCATGTTGATCTCGCTCATCACCTCGTCGTCGTTGTCGAAAGAACCGAAAGCCATGGCCGTTCCTTATTGCGGCTTGACTGCGGCCAGGCGCACACCGGCTTCATCGCGTGCGGCACCCGGGCGCAGGCGAGCACCGGTCACGAAGTAGGCGTGCAGGTCGTGCGCAAAGCGGTTGAGCTTGGCGATGATGGCCTTGTTGCCGCGCGTGAGCGCGTTGTAGCCGAGCACGGCCGGAATGGCCACGGCCAGGCCGAAGGCCGTCATGATCAGCGATTCGCCCACGGGGCCGGCCACCTTGTCGATGGTCGGCACGCCCACCGCGCCGATACCCAGCAGCGCGTGATAGATGCCCCACACCGTGCCGAACAGCCCGACGAACGGTGCAGTCGAGCCCACGGATGCCAGCACCGCCAGGCCCGATTGCATCTGACCGACGGACTCGTCAATTGCGCTCTTGAGCGAACGCGTGAGCCAGTCGGAGATGTCCATCACATCGTGCAGTTGTGGCTGGCTGGCGCGATGGTGCTGCGCGGCTTCGCGGCCCGTCTGCGCGAGCGTGTAGAAGGGGTTGTCCTTCGGATTGCCGAGCGTCTGCATGGCGTGGTCGAAATCATCCGAGTGCCAGAAGCGCTTTTCGGCGCCTTGCGCCATCGTCTTCAGGCGCACGATGTCCCACGCCTTGGTGAGGATGACGATCCACGAAGCGAGCGACATGAGCAGCAGCAGAATCGCCGTGGCGCGCGTCACGATGTCGCCTTGTGTCCAGAGATGGGAAAGACCGAGTTCCTGCATGATGGAAGTCCTGATTTCGAGAGACGGATCGGGTTAATTATCGAGCTTGAAAACGTACGGCTTGCTGGCCACCACGGGCACGGCATGGCCGTTCTGCTTGTATGGGGTGCACTTGATGGAGCGTGCGGCTTCCATGGCTGCGCGGTCCAGGCGAGGGGAGCCCGAGGGCGATGTGAGCGCCACGTTGGTGACTTCGCCACCCGTGCCAATGGAGAGCTTAACCATGGCGCGGCCTTCCTCACCCATCTTCTGCGACATCGACGGATAGACCGGTTGCGGATCGCTGCATTGGATATCGTTGATGCCAACACTGATCGGGCCCGACGACACCGGAGCCGGCGCGGGCGCGGGTTCAGCCGGTGGCGTCGGCGGAGCAGGCGGTGCGGCGGGCACGACGGGTGCGTTGTTAGACGGCGGCAGCGCAGGCGTCGGCATGGGTGTCGGCTTGGGTTGCGGCACCGGCTTGACGATGTTGACCTGCTTGGGCGCCTCCTGCTTGACCGGCGGCTGCTTGGGTGGCTCGGGCTGTTTGATGGGCTCGGGCTGGGCGGCGGGAATCAGGTTCACCTGCAGTTCAGGCGGTTCTTCCTTGCTCAGCGGCGGTTGGATCAGGCCCAGCTGGATCAGCATCAGCACGCCCGCGTGCAACAGCAGCACGACCACCAGGATCTTGAGAGTACGAGGGTGAATCATCAACGACCGGGAATCGAAAGCGGAAAAAGTTGGCGACGCAGCAAGGTATGCAGCAGGACGAAGGCTTCAGCGCTTGCCAAAGACGATCAATGACACCCCGATGCTGATGAGCAGACTGAGGAGCAGTTCCATGGCGCCTAGCGTTGGAGCCAGCGGGATCGCCGCCAGCATGACAGGTATTGTAGGCCTGCAATATGCAACCGTGTTGCGATAAGTCAGCCTAACCCCAGGGTCAGCCTATTGTGCCGATTGGCAAAGTATAAATGATAATGATTCCTATTTGTAAGGATTCCCTCTCATTCGTGGGGTGTGGCCGCCGTCCAGATGGCGGATGGCGGAGAAGCGGTTGCCCAGGCGGCTTGCGCGCGCGGCAGGTGCAGGCGCGCAATTTGCAAAACACGGGGATCACCCGGGTACGCTGTGTGCGCGAACGCGCTAGGATGAAACACATTCAAACACGGTGACCGGCCGGCCAACCGTGAACGGGGAAGTGGGAACAGGGGGCGACCATGGACGAAGCCAACCTCAGCCTGGACGGCGCCGACGGCGATGACGACGGGACGTTCGTCCCCACCGGCGGAAGGCAGCCGCAATCGCTGCTATCGTCACTGGATTCCATGTGCGCGCAATTCGCGCTGCGTACCGTCTGCGCGATGGGCTTGCGCTTCAATCTGCGCACGAATATCAACGACATCCTCACCGTCTGCGCGCTGGAGTTGATCTGGCCAGTGACGGTCATCCAGCGTCTGCAGCGCTTCCTGGCTGCGCGCTGTGCCGACATGCCGGGCTGGCGCGCGGTCGGCAAGCTGGACCTCCCCACCTTCATGGACCGCCACGGCCAGTGGAGCAGCGCCTTCGACGAGAGCTCGCTGTTCTATTACCTGGACGAGTACGTCAAGCACCACGCCAAGGACATGTTCACCGTCTTCGGTGCCTCGTGCGATGCGCTGGGCGAGCGGCTCTCCAACGAGCGTGTGCTGCTGGTCGGCAATATCGACATGCTGGCGCGCGTGCTGGGCCTGCCGCCGCACGAGCGCGCGCTGCTGCTGTTTGCCTCGCTGGTGAAGTACAAGCGCGACCTGCGCGCGGTGATGGTCGATTGCAAGGTCGCGCACAGCCAAGAGGCATTCCAATTGCTGGCGGGTCTGGCTGGCGCGAGCACCGCCGAGGTGGCGGCCTCCTTGCGGCCCGGCTCGCGGCTGGAAACGTTGGGCCTGATCGAGCCGCCGCTGCCGGAGAACAGCGTCACCGACCTGGGCGATCTGATGCGCATCTCCGACCGCCTCCTGCACGTGCTGCTGGGCGATTACCCCACCGAAGCGGACATGATGGCGGTCTTCACGCGCCCGGCACCGCCGACCACGCTCTCGCAATCCGACTATCCGCACGTTGAAACCGACGCGCGTTATCTGACCGCGCTGCTGGAGAACGCCTCGCAGACGCGCGCAATGGGCGTGAACATCCTGCTCTACGGTGCACCCGGTACCGGCAAAACCGAACTCGCACGCGTGCTGGCGCGCGATGCCGGCTGCGAACTGTATGAAGTGGATTGCCTCGACAAGGACGGCAACAGCCTCACCGGCAAAGACCGCTATCGCTCGCTGCAGGTGTCGCAAGCCTTCCTGCGCGGGCGGCCCGGCGCGGTGCTGTTGTTCGATGAAGTGGAGGATGTGTTCCCCGGCCCGACGCGCGAGTTGATGAGCCTGTTTGGCCACGAAGAGCCGCGCGGCTCGGTCAACGGCAAGGCGTGGGTCAACCAGACGCTGGAGCAGAATCCGGTGCCGGTGATCTGGGTGTCGAACTCCATCCGCCAGATCGATCCGGCGTATCTGCGCCGCTTCCAGTTCCATCTGGAACTCAAGGTGCCGCCGCCGACGGTGCGCGAGAGCATCATCCGCAAGCATCTGGAGGGGCTGGATGTGTCGGATGCATTCATGGCCAAGCTGGCGGCGCGCAAGACACTCACGCCCGCGCAGATCGACTCCGCGGCGCGCTTCGCTCGCCTGACGCAGCCGGCAATGGAGGAGTCTGCCGAATCGCTCATCGTGCGCCAGCTTGACCATGCGGACCAGGCCATGGGCCTGCGCCCAGACGTGCAGGCACACCGCGTCGTCACCGAATACAAGCTCGATTACCTGAACGTGGAGACGCGGTTCTCTGTCGACCGCATCATCGATGCGCTGCGCGCCCGCAAGCGCGGCACGCTGTGCTTCTACGGCCCACCGGGCACGGGCAAGACGGTGCTGGCCGAACACATCGCCAGCCAGCTCGACGTACCGCTGATGATCAAGCGTGCGTCCGACCTGATGAGCAAGTACGTGGGTGAAACCGAGCAGCAGATTGCCGCGATGTTCTCGCGTGCAGAAGAGGAGCGGGCGTTGCTGCTGCTCGACGAGGCCGATAGCTTCATGCAGAGCCGCCAGGCCGCCGTGCGCAACTACGAGGTGTCGGAAGTCAACGAGATGCTGCAGGGCATGGAGCGCTTTGACGGCATCTTCGTTTGCACCACGAACCTGTTTGACCGCATTGACGAGGCCGCGCTACGGCGCTTTGCGTTCAAGATCCGCTTCAAACCCCTGATGCGGCCGCAGCGCGAGCAGATGTTCATTACCGAAGCGCTGGGCGGGAACGCCGACGCGCTCAAACCGGTGTGGCGCGAGATCCTTGCCTCGCTCGACATGCTCACGCCGGGGGACTTTGCGGTGGTGAAGCAGCAATCCGTGCTGCTAGGCGAGGCGCTGGACCCCGAGGCGTTTCTGGCGCAACTGCGGCAGGAGCATTCGATCAAGCCGGAGCTGCGTGAGCGGCGGTCGATCGGATTCACGCCGCCGCGCTGATTGCGATTGCCCAGCCACAAGGGTCACAGTGGCCTGGGCGTCGCATTCCATGTGTCGACAAAAGCGCTTGGCAGATGCTCTGCCACGACATTGCGCGCGCCTCAATTTTCCCGTCGATTCCGTGTCGTTCCAAGCCCCGTGCGGCATTGCAGCAGGCGGTTGATGGCCGCGCGTCAATGTATGCAGAAATTGCATGGTGCTATGCAACATCGACATAACGATGGCCATCCGCTTGTCTAATATCGTCGCTTTTTACAAAGCGTGACGAAATTGGGCCGCCCTGGTCCCCATAAGATCCGCGCCTGCCTGTGCCGCCCTCCGGCCACGGGTATTCCTTGGAGAAAGTCTTGAACACCAAACGTCTGACCTCCCACATTGGCATTGCCATGGTGCTGGGCATTGCCGTCGGCTGGGGCTGCCACGAATACGCCAAGGACGCTGCGGCGGCCAAGGACATCGCTTCGTACTTCAGCATCATCACGGACATCTTCCTGCGCATGATCAAGATGATCATTGCGCCGCTGGTGTTCT
This sequence comes from Ralstonia sp. 25C, assembly GCF_051904805.1. Classification (NCBI taxonomy): domain Bacteria; kingdom Pseudomonadati; phylum Pseudomonadota; class Betaproteobacteria; order Burkholderiales; family Burkholderiaceae; genus Ralstonia; species Ralstonia sp. 25C. Next base: position 3,454,118 of record NZ_CP196737.1, read on the forward strand.
CGACCCTGGTGACGGGCCTGGCGAGCATGAGCGGTGGCAACGCGGTCGGCCGTGTCGGCCTGCGCGCGATGATCTGGTTTGTGTGCGCATCGGCCACGTCGCTGGCGCTGGGCATGGTGCTGGTCAACTTCTTCCAGCCGGGCGTGCACATGAACCTGCCGCTGCCCGATGCTGCCGCCACGTCGGGCCTGAAGACGGGTGACTTCACCCTCAAGGCCTTCATCACGCACGTGTTCCCGCGCAGCATCGTGGAGGCGATGGCCACCAACGAAATCCTGCAGATCCTGGTGTTCTCGCTGTTCTTCGGCGCTGCGCTGTCGACGATGAAGAACCCGATGGAAAGCGTGATCGGCCGTGGCCTGGAAGAGCTGACCAAGCTGATGTTCCGCATTACCGACTACGTCATGCGCTTCGCGCCGCTGGGCGTGTTCGCCGCCATGGCTGCGGCCATCACGGTGGAAGGCGTGGGTGTGCTTTGGACGTACGGCAAGCTGATCGGCGAGTTCTACCTGGGCCTGGCGCTGCTGTGGGCGATCCTATTCTTCGTCGGCTATGTGCTGCTGGGTCGTTCGCTCGGTCGTTTGCTGGGCTTGATTCGTGAACCGACCATGCTGGCGTTTGCCACGGCCAGCAGTGAATCGGCCTACCCGAAGACGATGGAAGCGCTGGAGAAGTTTGGCGTGCCCAAGCGTGTGGCAAGCTTCGTGCTGCCGCTGGGGTATTCGTTCAACCTCGATGGCTCGATGATGTACCAGGCGTTTGCGGTGATGTTCATCGCCCAGGCCTACAACATCCAGATGAGCTTTACGCAGCAAGTCACGCTGCTGCTGGTGCTGATGCTCACGAGCAAAGGCATGGCTGGCGTGGCACGTGCTTCGCTGGTGGTGGTGGCGGCCACGCTGCCGATGTTCCACCTGCCCGAAGCCGGTCTGCTGCTGATCATCGGTATCGACCAGTTCTTCGACATGGGCCGCACGGCCACCAACGTGATCGGCAATAGCCTGGCCACTGCCGTGGTGGCGAAGTACGAGCCGGCTGAAGAGGATAGCGAAGCCGAAGTGGCTGAGCCTGCCGCGCAGCCGAACCTCGGCTGAAACCCAAAGTAAAAACGCCACCTACCCAGGTGGCGTTTTTTTATTCAGCTTGCGAAGCAGCGAGTGAGGTCGTAGCAGGGCTGAGCGGCGCGTCGCCAATGTCCACGTGCTGCGCCATGGGCGCCTCGCCCAGCAAGGCAGCCACCATGGCTTGCAGCGGCAGCACATCGCCGGTGCTCATGAAGCGCGGTGACGCGGCGTTGCCTGTGGCCTGCAATTGCGCGGCGGCCAGCGTACGGCCGAGATGCCGTGCAACGGCATGGCCGGTATCGATCAGCGTCAGCCGATCGCCCGCAATCTCGCGGATGGCGTCTTCCAGAAACGGGTAGTGCGTACAGCCGTGGACCAGCGTGTCGGCGCCGGCATCGAGCATCGGCTGCAGATAGGCCTGCAGCAGTTCCAGCACGGCGGGGGAGTACGTCTCGCCGCGCTCAATCAGGGGGACAAGGCCGTAGCCGGGCTGGCTCAGCACCGTGCAATCGCCAGAGACGGCTGCCAACAGGCGTGCAAATTTCTCGCTGCGCAGTGTGCTTTCGGTTGCGAGCACACCCACCACGCGGCTCTTCGAGATGGCGACTGCCGGCTTCAGGCCCGGCTCGACGCCAATCACCGGCACCGCCAGCTTTTCACGCAGCACATGCACGGCTTGTGCCGTGGCCGTGTTGCACGCGATCACCAGCGCCTTGCAGCCTTGGTCGACCAGCCACTCGCACACACGCAGCGTGCGATCGGCAATGACTTCGGGAGATTTTTCCCCGTATGGGGCATGGCGGGAGTCCGCCAGATAGAGAAGCGATTCGGCCGGCAATTCGGCGCGAATCGCGCGCAGGACGGAGAGGCCTCCGAGGCCGGAGTCGAAGACCCCGACCGGTGCCTGCGCGCGTGTCGTCATCGGAGAATCAAGCAGCAGCGACGGGGATCTTGCCGATCTTCGCTTGCCATTCCGCCGGGCCAGTCTTGTGGACCGACGTCCCCGAGCTATCCACGGCGACGGTGACAGGCATGTCCTTCACGTCGAATTCGTAGATGGCTTCCATGCCCAGGTCTTCGAACGCCAGCACCTTCGAGCCGCGGATGGCCTTCGACACCAAGTAGGCCGCGCCGCCCACGGCCATCAGGTAAGCCGACTTGTGCTTCTTGATGGATTCAATGGCGACCGGGCCGCGCTCGGCCTTGCCCACCATGGCGATCAGGCCCGTCTGGGCGAGCATCGTTTCGGTGAACTTGTCCATGCGGGTGGCGGTGGTCGGGCCTGCCGGGCCAACCACTTCATCGCGCACCGGATCGACCGGGCCGACGTAGTAGATCACGCGGTTGGTGAAGTCGATCGGCAGCTTCTCGCCCTTGGCCAGCATGTCGGCGATGCGCTTGTGCGCGGCGTCGCGGCCGGTGAGCATCTTGCCGTTGAGCAGCAGCGTCTGGCCCGGCTTCCACGAGGCCACTTCTTCCGGCGTGAGCGCGTTCAGATCGACGCGCTTCGACGTTTCGGTGTTCGGTGCCCACTCGACCTTCGGCCATTGCGACAGGTCCGGTGCTTCCAGCTTGGCAACGCCGCTGCCGTCCAGCGTGAAGTGCGCGTGGCGGGTTGCTGCGCAGTTCGGGATCATCGCCACAGGCAGGTTGGCCGCGTGCGTCGGGTAGTCGAGGATCTTCACGTCGAGCACGGTGGCCAGGCCGCCCAGGCCCTGCGCGCCGATGCCCAGCGCGTTGACCTTCTCGTACAGCTCGATGCGTAGTTCTTCTGCGCGGTTGCTCGGGCCACGGGCGATCAGGTCTTGAATGTCGATCGGCTCCATCAGGGCTTCCTTGGCCAGCAGCATGGCCTTTTCTGCCGTGCCGCCAATGCCGATGCCCAGCATGCCCGGCGGGCACCAGCCGGCGCCCATGGTCGGCACGGTCTTGAGCACCCAATCAACGATCGAATCCGACGGATTCAGCATCACGAACTTCGACTTGGCTTCCGAGCCGCCGCCCTTGGCTGCAACGATCACGTCCACCGTATCGCCCGGCACGATCGACATGTTGATCACGGCCGGGGTGTTGTCCTTCGTGTTGGTGCGCTTGCCGGCCGGGTCAGCCAGCACGCTGGCGCGCAGCTTGTTGTCGACGTCGTTGTACGCGCGGCGCACGCCTTCGTTGACCATGTCTTCCAGGCTCATCGTGGCGCCGTCCCAGCGCACGTTCATGCCCACCTTCAGGAACACGGTGACGATGCCGGTGTCCTGGCAGATCGGGCGCTTGCCCTCTGCGCACATGCGGCTGTTGGTCAGGATCTGCGCGATGGCATCCTTGGCTGCCGGGCTCTGCTCCTGCTCATAGGCGCGGCCCAGAGCAGTGATGTAGTCCATCGGGTGGTAGTAGCTGATGTACTGCAGCGCGTCGGCGACGCTCTGGATGAGGTCTTCTTGACGAATGACGGTCATGGTGGGGACCAACGATGTAGGAATGAGAAACCGGGTGCTGGATGCGGCAGAGGCGCAGTGGTCTGCACATTTGCGCGGTGCACCGGCAGCGGGCGCCGCCGGTTCAGAACAGCCGCAGATCATACACCCAATGTCGGGCGCGGATTGTCCGAGCGGATTCGTCGGAATCGGCGCGCCGACAACGTGCTACGTCAATGTGCCTCGGCGGTCTCGTCGTGCGGGTGGGCGTGCGAAACGATCTTGTCCACCCAGGCCATCACCAGCGCAGATACCAGGAAGGCCAGGTGAATCGCCACCTGCCACAGGATCGTATGCGTGTCTTTCTGGCCGGCGTCGATAAACGTCTTGAGCAGGTGGATCGACGAGATGCTGATCAGCGCCATCGAGAGCTTCACCTTCAGCACGCCTGCGTTGACGTGGTCGAGCCACTCGGGCTCATCCTCATGCCCCTCGATACCGAGCTTGGACACGAAGATGTCGTACCCGCCAATGACCACCATGATTAGCAGGTTGGAGATCATGACCACGTCGATCAGCCCCAGCACGGCGAGCATGATCTTGGTTTCGTCCATGTCGCTCAAATGCGAAACCAGGTGCCACACCTCGACGACGAACAGGTACACATACGCCGCCTGGGCGACGATCAGCCCCAGATACAACGGCAATTGCAGCCAGCGGGAAAAGAAGATCAGGCGCGGAATCGGGCGCAGCGGAGCGATGGGCGACTTCATGTGACAGAAAGGGCGGTGGACGAAAAACCGCGCGATTGTAGCGGCTTGTGGCGTCAGGACGATGCGGGCCGGCTTAGGATCTGCCTACGTTTGCGGCCCGTGCGCGCTATTTCACGCGGCGCAGATGCCGGGCACGCGCGGGTTTGGTGCCCGAGCGCCATTTGCCGGGCCAGCGCAGCAGGCGCCACGCGTACTCACCATCCAGGCCGGGCGCCGGGATCAGGTTGACGATGGCCCAGAACAGGCTGACATAACCGAGGTACAGCACCACTTCACCCAGGACCGGCCAGCGCACGATGGGCGTGACGTTGGCCAGCAGGATCAAGGGCAGGGCCACGGCCAACTGCGCCAGCGCACCGCCCCAGGCAATCACGTAGATGTCCCGTTCGCGTGGCGGTGCTTCGTACACGCACAGGCCGTGAAAGAGGCCGAGGTGGATTGCTTCAACGCGGGCGCTGGCCCGTCGCGCCAAGTACGCATGTCCGGCCTCATGCAACAGGATCATGCTGAGGTACGAACACAGGGTGGCCAGCGCGGTGAACGGTGTTTTGAATGAGAGCGCTAGCAGCACTGCCGAGCCGGCCAGGACCGTCCAGTGGACATAGACCGGCGCGCCGAAGATGCGCAGATTGCGAAGGCGAAAGTAGCGTTTCATGCAGCGTTGTTATTCGTGATCAAGCGAAGGGTCGAGCGGGTCCAGCGGATCGACGACGCGCCCACGGCGCACCGGCTGGCGCTGGCGTGCGGGCCAACTAGCGACCAGAATGCCGACCACCACGCACGCCAGTGCCACGGCATGCGGCCAGCCAGGCGTCTCGCCCAGTGCGACGACGCCGTACGTGGCCGCCGCAATCGGCAGCACGGAAGTGAACACACCCGCCAGATGTGCCGGCACGTGGCGGATGCCCTTCATCCACAGCCAGAACGAAAAGATGCTCGCCGATAGCGCATACCAGATCACCAAGCCCCAGATGGATGCCGGTACGCTCGACACATCGAACGTCAGCAGCGGCACCAGCCCCAGCGGCAGCATCAGCAGGCCACCGATCAAATGCGTGTACGCGCAGATCTCGATGGCAGGCAGCGTTTGCGTGAGGCGCCGCGAGAGGATCACGTAGATCGATTCGCACAGCACTGCGCCCATGACCAGCGCATTGCCGAGCAGCGCTTGTGATGCATCTGCGGGTGCCGCGCCGGAGGATTCGCCGCCACGATAAGCGTTCAGGATGGCTACGCCCGCCACCGCCAGCACGACCGACACAAAGGTCCGCCGCGACGGCTTTTCGCGCAGCACCAGCCACGACAGCAGCGCCACCGTGGCCGGAATCGTGCTGGTGATGATGCCGGCTGCCAGCGCCGACGTCAGCTTGACGCCGTTGAGCATCAGCAGCGTAAAACCGAACGTGCCGAAGAACGCCTGCAGGAAGAGGTTGGTCCACTCGGTGCGCGTCACGCGGCGCATGCGGGTGGGCTTGTACCACGGCGCCATGCATGCGATGGCGATCAAAAACCGCAGCAGCGCAAACAGCATCACCGGCATGACGGCAACAATCGATTTGCCGAAACCGACGTTGCTGCCCACCAATGCCATGGCAGCAATCAGGAAGAGGGCGTGGATGGACACGATGAATGAATGGGGTGGAAAACGGCGCGCGGCGCGGCTCTCGGGCCGGTCATGCTGCACTGCGATGCGAGCCGTCAGACGAAGTGACGCATTATAGTAATGCCCTTCGTGTCCAATCGTGGTCCAAGCGCGGCGTCAGAATACGTAAGGCTGGAGTCAGGTCAGCCGCTTAGATTCGCCGCAAAACGATCACAGACATCGCTATCAGGAGACATCATGGCTGGCATTGAATCTGTCCTGCAGGAAACGCGCGTTTTTGACCCACCCGCGTCCTTTGTCAAACAGGCAAACATCGCCGGCATGGATGCATACCGTGCCCTGTGCGCGGAGGCCGAACAAGACTACGAGGGCTTCTGGGCACGCCTGGCACACGAGCACCTCGTGTGGCACAAGCCCTTTACCAAGGTGCTGGATGAATCCAACGCACCGTTCTACAAGTGGTTTGAAGACGGCGAGATCAACGCCTCGTACAACTGCCTCGAGCGCAACCTTGAGAACGGCAACGCCGACAAGGTCGCCATCATTTTCGAAACCGACGACGCCAAGGTCTCGCGCGTCACCTACCGCGAACTGCACGCACGCGTCTGCCGCTTCGCCAACGGCCTGAAGGCCCTGGGCATCAAGAAGGGCGACCGTGTGGTGATCTACATGCCGATGTCGATTGAAGGCATCGTTGCCATGCAGGCCTGTGCGCGCATCGGGGCGACGCACTCGGTGGTGTTCGGCGGGTTCTCGGCCAAATCGCTGCAGGAGCGCATCGTCGACGTGGGCGCCGTGGCGCTCATCACCGCCGATGAACAAATGCGCGGCGGCAAGGCGTTGCCGCTCAAGGCCATCGCCGATGAAGCCCTGGCCATGGAAGGCACCGAGGCGGTCAAGCACGTGATCGTCTATCGCCGCACCAACGGCAACGTGAACTGGGTGGAAGGCCGCGACCGCGCGATGGACGAGGTCGAAGCGGGCCAGCCTGACACCTGTGAAGTCACGCCGGTCAGCGCGGAACACCCGCTGTTCATCCTCTACACCTCGGGTTCGACCGGCAAGCCGAAGGGCGTGCAGCACAGCACGGGCGGCTACCTGCTGTGGACGCTGCTGACCATGCAGTGGACCTTCGACCTCAAGCCCGACGATGTCTTCTGGTGCACGGCCGACATCGGCTGGGTCACGGGGCATAGCTACATCACGTATGGGCCGCTGGCGGCTGGTGCCACGCAAGTGGTGTTCGAAGGCGTGCCGACGTACCCGAACGCCGGCCGCTTCTGGGACATGATCCAGCGCCACAAGGTCAACACGTTCTACACCGCGCCGACGGCAATCCGCTCGTTGATCAAGGCCGCTGAAGCCGACGAAAAGATCCACCCGAAGCAATACGATCTTTCCAGCCTGCGCCTGCTCGGCACCGTGGGCGAGCCGATCAACCCGGAAGCCTGGATGTGGTACCACACGAACGTGGGCGGCGGCCGTTGCCCGATCGTCGACACGTTCTGGCAGACCGAAACCGGCGGCCACATGATCACGCCGCTGCCGGGCGCTACGCCGCTGGTGCCGGGCTCGTGCACGCTGCCGCTGCCGGGCATCATGGCCGCCATCGTCGATGAAACCGGCCAGGATGTGCCGAACGGGCAGGGCGGCATCCTGGTCGTCAAGCGCCCGTGGCCGTCGATGATCCGCACCATCTGGGGTGACCCGGAGCGCTTCAAGAAGAGCTACTTCCCGGAAGAGCTGGGCGGCAAGCTGTACCTGGCGGGCGATGGTTCGATCCGCGACAAGGACACCGGCTACTTCACCATCATGGGCCGCATCGATGATGTGCTGAACGTGTCGGGCCACCGCATGGGCACGATGGAGATCGAATCGGCACTGGTGGCGAACCCGCTGGTGGCCGAGGCTGCCGTGGTGGGCCGCCCCGATGACATGACCGGCGAGGCCATCTGCGCATTCGTGGTGCTCAAGCGCTCGCGTCCCGAGGGCGATGAAGCCAAGCAGATCGCCACCGAACTGCGCAACTGGGTGGGCAAGGAGATCGGCCCGATCGCCAAGCCGAAGGACATCCGCTTTGGCGACAACCTGCCCAAGACGCGCTCGGGCAAGATCATGCGCCGGTTGCTGCGCTCGCTGGCCAAGGGCGAGGACATCACGCAAGACACGTCCACGCTGGAGAACCCGGCGATCCTGGATCAGCTGAAGGACGCGCGCTAACACGGGCCGCCCATCTTGGCTTCGGATCCACAACAAGACAGCCGCTTTCGCAAGCGGCTGTTTCTCTATTACGGGCTCTACACCGTAGGGCTGCTGCTCTTCATCGTCATGATGGGGGCGATTGAGCGCGTACGCGGGCCCGGCGTGTGGCTGGGCTATGTGTTCCTGTTCGTCACCATCGCCATCTATGCGTGTATCGGGTTGATCTGCCGCACGGCCGATCTGACCGAGTACTACGTGGCCGGGCGCCGCGTGCCGGCGTTCTTCAACGGCATGGCCACCGCGGCGGACTGGATGAGCGCTGCGTCGTTCATCGGCTTGGCCGGCATCGTATTCGCTTCCGGCTATGAAGGCTTGGCCTACGTGATGGGCTGGACAGGCGGCTATTGCCTCGTGGCGTTTCTGCTCGCACCCTATCTGCGCAAATTCGGCGGCTACACGGTGCCGGACTTCCTCGCCACGCGCTATGGCAATGGGGAGCGTGGCGGCAGCTCCGTGGTGCGCGGCATTGCCGTGCTGGGCGCAACGCTGTGCTCGTTCGTCTACCTCGTCGCGCAGATTCAGGGTGTGGGGCTGGTGGTCACGCGCTTTATCGGCGTGGAGTTTTCGGTGGGGGTGTTCTTCGGGCTGGCGGGCATTCTGGTGTGCTCGTTCCTGGGGGGCATGCGCGCCGTCACGTGGACCCAGGTGGCGCAGTACATCATCATGATCGTGTCGTTTCTGGGCGTGGTGGGGCTGATCGGCTGGCAGCGGTATCACGATCCGTTGCCGCAGCTCTCGACGGGTCGCCTGCTGCTGCAGATTCAGAAGGAGGAGCAGCGCATTGCCCATGACCCGGCTGAACAGCGCGTGCGTGACCACTTCCTGAACGAAGCCCGCGCGCTGCAAGAGCGCATTGCGCAACTGCCGCAGTCGTTTGTGGAAGCGCGCGAGGCGCTAAACACGCAACTGAAGCTCGCCCGCGAGCGCAACGCGCCGCTGCGCGAAATCAAGGCGCTGGAGCGGGCCCGGGAAGACTTTCCCGCCGATGCCGCAACCGCGTCGATGGTGTGGAATCAGCAACGTGAAGACGCGCTGGCGCGGAGTCAACTGCCGCCACCCTCGGCCGAGCCGTTTCCCTCCACCTCGGAAAACGAGCGCGGCACCGAGCGGCTGAACTTCGTCCTGCTGGTGTTCTGCCTGATGGTGGGCACAGCGAGTCTGCCGCACATCCTCACGCGCTTTCACACCACGCCGTCGGTGCGCGAGACACGCAATTCCGTCAGTTGGACGTTGTTCTTCGTCGCGCTGCTCTACGTCTCGGCGCCGGCGTTGGCGGCGTTGGTCAAGCTCGACTTGTTGCAGCATCTGGTGGGCGCGCCATTCGCGGATTTGCCGCAATGGATCGTGCCCTGGCGCAAGGTCGATCCACCTGTGTTTGCACTGCACGACATCAATGGCGACGGCATCGTGCAATGGGCCGAGGTGATGATGCAGCCAGACATGGTTGTGCTGGCGGCACCGGAGATCGCCGGACTGCCCTATGTGATCTCTGGGTTGATTGCGGCAGGGGCGCTGGCGGCTGCGCTGTCCACCGCCGACGGCCTGCTGCTGACCATCGCCAACGCGCTGTCGCATGACGTGTACTTCCACATGATCGACAACACGGCCAGCCATCAGCGGCGCGTGACGAGTGCCAAGGTCGTACTGCTGGGCGTGGCGTTGCTCGCGGCCTATGTGACGTCGTTGAAGCCGGGCAACATCCTGTTCCTGGTGGGGGCGGCGTTCTCATTGGCGGCGTCGTGCTTCTTTCCCGTGCTGGTGCTGGGGGTGTTCTGGAAGCGCACCAACCGCGCCGGCGCCATTGCGGGCATGGTGAGCGGCTTGGCGGTGAGCGTGTACTACATCATCGCCAACTATCCGTTCTTCACGCGCATGACGGGCGTGCTTGGCCAGCCGTGGTTTGGTGTGGACCCGATCGCCTCGGGCGCGTTTGGCGTGCCCGCCGGGTTTGCTGCCGCCATCGTCGTTAGCCTGCTCACCAAGCCGAATCGGCCGGTGGTCGACAAGCTGGTCGGCTACATCCGCGATCCGGTCTAGGAAAAAAGACGGTTCATCGCCGATTCCCGGGGAAGAACCCAAGGGCGGACCGATGGGCCGAGTTTGGCCATTTGCTGCCGGTCGAGAACGGCAGCTTCGGAGCGGCCCATAAACTCGCGGTGGCCCGCTGCTGGCTTAGGATTTACACATGACAACGCGTTCTCCTCGAATCTCGAACAATCTTCACAGCAGATGGCTGGTCGAGTGCGCCAGTGATACAACCCAAACGTCGTACTGGCGGGACCGTCTGCCGGATTCAGCACCGAATAAAGCAAATGACGATCGAACAATCTAAAACGCAGTTGATCTCGCTCATCGACAACGCTGACCTAAAAGTCATCGCGCTGACAGGCGCATGGGGCACCGGCAAAACCCACCTCTGGAACAAGATTCGCAAAGAGTCGCAGGACCCGATTGTCGAAGGCGCGCGCTACGTGTCCCTCTTTGGCTTGAAAGATATCAATCAGCTCAAGCTCAAGGTGGTCCAAAGCGCGCTCCCAGTAGGCGGTGAGAGCAGCTCGTTGACAGAAGGTCTGATGAAGACTTGGAAGGCTAGCGTCAACGCCTTGAAGAAGGTCCACGAGGGGTTTTCGGCGCTCGACGAGCTTGCGCTGGTAGCAGTCCCTGTTGCCTTGCGCAACCGATTCGTAGTCATCGACGACATCGAGCGCAAGCACGCCTCGTTGTCAGTTGACGAGGTCCTAGGCTTCGTCAACGAATACTCTCAGAATTTTGGTACGCGATTCCTCTTAATTCTCAATTCGGACCAGTTCTCCGCGCCCGCCGACAGCGCGCTCTGGGCGGCGTTCCGAGAGAAGGTGGTCGAAGAAGAGCTTCGTTTCACGCCGACACCTGGGGAGGCATTTGACATCGCGGTTCCGAACTTGAATAGCCCTTACCGCGCGACGGCCAGGACTGCGGTGGACGCGTGCGGGATCACCAATATCCGGGTCATCCGTCAGGCTTACCGTCTTGTGGTTCGGCTCCTCGGTACGACGGGGGACATGTCTCTCGCCATACAGGCACGAACTGTTCCCTCGATTGTGCTCATTTCTGCTCTTGCAAATAAAGCCATCAAGGACGGGCCGACTTTGGAGTATGTCGCAGGCTACAACCGAGGTCCTAGCGACCTTGTGAGGCGCTACCGCAGGCAGGAAGGCGATGCGTCAAAGGAGAAAGCCGAAGACTCGACACCGGCCGCATGGAAAATTCTGCTGTCAAAGCTAGGGATCAATTCTTCGGACGAATTTGAGGAACTGGTTGTCGCCTTCGTTCGCGACGGAAGGCACGACGCAAAGGCGATCGAAGCCATCGTCCAAGGCTACCAACACAATGAGAATCGCACTGAGTCTAGAAATCTCGCGTACGCATTCTTTGAGCGCTTCGATTGGTACATCGCAGACTGCGACGACGATCTCGTAGCTGATGCGGTCAAGCTTATCGCCAGAGTCGGCGACCTTGACGCCTACACTGTCACGGCGCTCGGAAAACGAATGGCCGATCTACCGGACGGTGCCAAACTTGAAGAGGCTTTGATTGATGGTTGGCTGGCTCACTTCGCGACCATCGCCGACAAGGCCGAATTCGGGGAATTACCTTTCCGTAAGCCGCTACACCCAAAACTTAAGGCAGCAATCGACGATGCGCGCGATGCTCGAATTCACAGTGCGACCGTCGTCGATGCCATCAAGCACCTTCTTGAGAGCGACGGATGGGGCCATCGGGAAGAAGCGGCGATGAGAGCGGCTACGATCGACGATTTCGAGACTGCGATGCGCACGTTGAAAGGTCGTGATTTCAAGCTTTTTGTACTCAAAAGTTTGGACATTCTCGAGCAGCACGAAATGTACGAGAAACACTTCGGTCAGGCTGGAATGAATTTCTTGGAAGCATGCCGGCGCATCGTCAGAGCCGAGAAAGAGAGCCGTTTCGGACGGTTGTTGCGGGAGTTGTTCGCAGAGAGCAAGGTTCCAGCGCTTTTGGCCGAGGGGGAAACTGAAGCCTAGCCCCAGGGGTAGACAGCGGTTGACTGCAACGCAGCGGTACCAGGGCGACTGTCCCCGGCCCTCTAAGGGGCAGCCAACCTCCATCGGGAGCACGGGCCTGCGGCGACATCTCCCTCGTTGCTCGACTGTACGAGCGTCAGCTTCTGGGCGCCTAAACCCGTACTGCCGATGTCGGGTATGGGCCGACTACAGCCAGTTGCAGTCGCCGGAAGCCGGCGCTTTGGGGCATTCCCCACAAGATGGGCGATGAACCCAAAAAAACCGGCTCCCGACGAGCCGGCAAAGGGCGGGCCGAAACGTGGGGCTCCGGCCCTGGGGCTGACCACTCCCGTCAGCCCATCACAACATTGGCCAGTCGGAACACATACGGTGTGGCCGAGGTGCCGCTGCCACCGCCCGTCATCACGATGTCGGCGCTGGCGATGCCCAGCAGCGACAGTTCGGTGTTGATGTCCGACAGGACGGCGGAGTTCATCACCGCACCTTGCTCGATCTGCGAGGCAGTGCCGATCCACAGCGTGGGTTTGAACTGGAACACGGCTTTCTGGCCGGGCACGATGCCGGTCTTGTGGGCGAGCAGGCGGTTGTCCTTGAACACCGAAGCGGTGATGGCGCCGGTACGCAAGTCGTTGCGCAACTGGATCTCGCGCGAACTGGGCGAACGGCCGGACAGTGCCAGTACGTTGCCCGAGGCTGCGCGCGTGACGCTGAACATCTGGCCGTTCTCGGCCACCTTGCGCGGCATGAAGTTGCCGTCAGCGTCGCTGGCGCTCACGGCCGTCTGCATCGGGAAGACGAACGGATGGTTGTCTCCACGGCCGCAGTTGGTGATGACTTTCCAGGCGATCGCGAGCTCGTCGAAATCGGTCGAGACGTTCTTCTGGAACAGCACGACCTGGCTGTTGTTGCTGTCGTTCGACAGGTTGATGAAGTTGAGTTTGATGTCCATGGCAGCTCGGGGGATGAGGGTGAGGTGAGTAGGGTGACCCGGGGCGGCACGCGTGGCGCCGCCATCGGGGGCAGTGGGGAGGGCGCCGGGGGCGCTTACGCCATCACCACGTTTTCCAGTCGGAACGTGAACGGCTGCGATTTCGGGCCCGGGCCGCCGCCGGTGAGCACGATGTCGGCGCTGGCGATGCCCAGCAGCGACAGCTCGGTGTTGATGTCGGAGATGACGGCCGAATTCAGCAGCTGACCTTGCTCGATCTGCGACGCCACACCAATCCAGATGGTCGGCTTGAACTGGAACACTGCCTTCTGGCCCGGAGCGATCGACGTCTTGATCGCCAGCGCGCTGCCGTCCTTGTAGATGGTCGCGTTGGCGGCACCGCTCGGCAGATCATTGCGCACCTGCACTTCCGAGCTGTTGCCCGCGTCGGTGGAAAGCTGCAGCACGTCGCCCGAGGTGGAGCGCACCACCTGGAAGACCTGACCGTTGGTGGCGAGCTGCTGCGGCATGTAGTTGCCGTAGCTGTCGCTGGCACTCACGGACATCGTCATCGGGAACTTAAACGGGTGGTTGTCGCCCTGGCCGCAGTTGCGGATGACTTTCCAGGCGATGGCCAGTTCGTCGAAGTCGGTGGCGACGTTTTTCTGGAAGATCACGATGCTGGAATTGTTGGCATCGTTGGAACGGTTGATGAAGTTCAGTTGGATATCCACTTCGGGCTCCTGAGTCGAGAGAGTCGAACAAGCGGCAATCGGTTTGCCGCGCACCTTGCCTCCGGCCTGCCCGGTTTTCCGATGGACAGGTCGTCAAACAATGGGTCGGGGTGGTGCTGGGGTGGTGCTGGGGTGGCGCTATAGGTGCTGGATGTTTTCCAGCGCGAAGCTGAAGGGCTGTGCACCGGTGCCGCTGCCTCCGCCGCGCATCACGATGTCGGCGGCGGCAATGCCTGCCAGTTGCAGCAGCGTGTTGGTGGACGACAGCACCGCCGCGTTCAGCGATCGGCCTTCTTCAATGCCCGAGGCCACGCCAATCCAGAGCGATGGCGTGAAGCGGAACTCCGCCTTTTGCCCCGGCGCCACGGCCACCTTGGCGGCCAGCAACTTGCCGGCGCTGAATGCGTTGACGTTGACCGCACCCCGGCCCAGGCGATTGACGACCTGGATGTCAGCGCTGCTGGTGCCGTGCTCCACCGCGCCGTGAACAAGCCGGCCACGTCCGGTCGGGTGCGGCGTGACCAGCAGCCGATCCCCGGGGTGTGCCGCCACGCGCGGCGAGAAGTTGCCGTGCTCATCGCCCAGTGAGACCTCCAGCTCGGTCGAGAACACGAACGGATGCTGGCAATCGCGCCCGCAGAAGCGGATGACTTTCCAGGCGATCGCCAGTTCTTCCAGATCAGGCACAACGTTGCGCTGGAACAGCACGACCTCGCTGTTGCCGCAATCGTTGGAGCGGTTGATGAAGCGCAGGTGGATGTTCATGACGCGGCCTCCGGGGTGCTGGTCGTGCGAGCGGGCGACAGCGCGCGCTCGGTCCACTGCGTGAGTGCCGGTTGCAGACCACTGGCGAGCATGGCGAGCTGCATGCCGTGTTCGCGGCTGTGGGCCTGGCTGTCTGTGGTCAGGCGCGTGAGGGCCAGGGCGATGTCGGTGGCGTCGCGTGCCTGGTTTAGGTCCTGCAGGTACTGCGCAGCGGATGCGGCCATCGCACTGGTGTGCTTGGCGCGGGCCTCACCGGCGCGGGCGGCGAGATCGGCATGCAGGGTGGCGAACGCACGCAGCGCATCGGCCGAGCCATCGAGCGCCAGGCGATCGCGCTGCTCGCGCCAGCCGGCATCAAGCGTCGAGTGCCACGCAGTCGAGTAGTGCTGGCCGGCCTGCAGGGCAGCCAGGGTCAGGCCGCGCCAGGCATCAAGGTCTGCTGCGGGCAGCGGGGAGCGGGTGGCCGCATCGGCGACGGCGTGGGTCCAGCGTTGCAGTGCGTCGCGCTGGGCGGCCTGCAACTGAGAGATCAGGTTGGCGAGCATGGGCGTCTTCTGGCAAGAGGTTCGTGGAGGCGAGGGACTTACGGGCGCGCTTGACCCAGGCGCTGGATCATCTGCATCACGGCAGCCATCTGCGGCGCCTGGCGCGTGTAGAAGTCGGGGCGATCCGGGTCGGCGCTTGTGTAGCCCCAGAAATCCCAGCAGCCGAGCGGGTTGGCGGAAGACTTGGCCACCTGCGGATACAGCACGATGAGGCGATTGGTGTCGGCGATCTCGTTGTAGCCGACGTCGCGCACCACGCGCTCGCCGATGGTCTGCGCGCTTTGCGTGCAGCCGTGGAAGACCACGTGGACGGCGCAGCCGCCGGCCTCGCATGCAGCAGGCACGTACACGTAGCCGCTCTTGAGCAGCGATGCGCGGTGCGTCTTGTCGAACGGCGCCTGGTCGAAGGTGAGTACCTTGCCGTGCGCCACTTCGGCAGGCGGGTTGAGCGGTGCGTCGGCCGTGCCGTAGATCCAGCGCACGATGTCGTGCGATTGCTTGAAGCCGCAGTTGTTGATGTTGGGGCTGCGGTTGGCGGCGCACGCGATGTCTTGCGGCCGGTCGGTCACGAACGCGTGGCCGGCATCCGGGTGCTTGCGGTAGCTGACCTGCGTATCAGGCACGCCGGCCACTTCATAGAAGCGGGCGGTTTGGTCGACCACCTTCGTAGCCACCACGCTGTCCTTGGCGCCGCTGAACACGTAGATGCGCTGCTTGCGCAGGTTGGCCGGGTCGTCGATCAGGTCGAGCTTGGCGAAGGCTTGCGCATCGCGCCAGGCGTCGTCGGCAGAGGGAGCATCGCCCACGGGCTGCATGCAGAGCGTGGTGGCAGCGGTGAAGGGCGGGACAAGGTCCGACAGCCCGGCGCAGTGGTACGGCCCGCCAGCGACGATGCCGGCGCCGATCAGCTCACCCGAATACGCCACGTCGAACTGCGCGGTCATGAAGCCGCCGGAAGACAGGCCCGATACCGACACGCGCTTCAGGTCGGCGCCGTATGCGCCAAGTGTGGCGGGGGACGCGGCATCGGCATCCGACAGGCTGGTCAGCAATGCAGCGACGGCGGCAATGCAGGCGGTCCGGTTCAACCACGCGCGTGCGCGCCGGCGATCGTGGTGCGAGTCAGTCTTGCGGGTTGCGTGTTCTACCGTGGGGTGCATCCTGGGCTCCTGGTCGGTTGTGTGTCGAACGTGGGTGAACGTTGGGGAACGTTGGGGAACGTGTTGCTGTGGATGCAGCGTAGGCAGGCGCGCACCGCGCTTGAATAGGGGGGATGACAGGGACGGCGTTCTATGACGCATCACGTGACCGCCCAAAAAAACAGCGACGGCACGCTGGGGCGGACCGTCGCTGTGGGCAGCATGGGCGTGCACGTGCAGAGCAATCAAAGCGGGGGCGCGTGCCGTTCAGGCAAGCGGTGGACTGAGTCTTGTCTGTCCCCGCGAAGGTCGCGGCCCAGTGGCGTTGTTGGCGTTGCTTCCCAAAGAGCCGCCATCGGGTCTCAAACTCCCGTAGATGCTGCTTTTTGCGGCGTTCACGGACCTCAGACCTCCATGCATGCTGCTTTTTTATGCATTCATGGGACTTGGACTTCCGTTAATGCTGCTTTTTTGAGCATTAATGGGTCTCGGCCACCCGTTCATGCTGCTTTTTTATGCGTTCACGGGTCTCAGCTCCCCCGTTGATGCCGCTTTTTGCAGCATCAATGGACCTCAGACCTTCATTCATGCAAGTTTCTCGGGCATTCGTGGCCTCCGGATCGTCGTCCATGCTGTTCGCAGGCGCATGCGCGGGGCGCTACTGGGGCCGGGGTGCCATCAGCCCCTCGTCTTCCGAGAGCACCTGGATGGCCCGCTCGATGGGGGCCGCGCTCACGCTGACTTCCCCCGCAAAGGGCCGGTCTACCGCCAGCACGAAGAAGAACGCCAGGCCGAGTGTGACGCCCCACACTGTCACCAGGGCAACGTGAAAGCGCGTGGCGGGTAACGCATAGAGCAGCAGTAGCGACAGGCCACTCGCAATGAGCATCACGCCCCAGAGCGTGCCGGGCATGGCGGCGTCAAGGTTCTGCAGACGTTTCTCGCGGTACTTCACCATCTCGTTGACGCGGCCCAGCACTTCGATCAGCAGGACGCGTTCGCGATCGTCGCTCGGTGTAACGCGGTTGACGGTGGCAAACATGCGGTCGAATGCGGCTTCGGCGCCATCGTCCGGACGTGCCCGCTGTTGCATGCTGGGCCACTCGTCATGGGCAACGCGTTCGAGATAGACGATCAGTTCGCGCCGTGCGGCTGAGGCGCTCGGGTGCGAGAACGCCGAGAGGTCATGCGCGAGTTCGGTGGCGCAGGCAGCTTCGGCCGCCACGATGTCGGCGGCGGCCTGGTAGGCGCCCCAGACCGAGATGGCCGAGAACGCCACCAGCAGCGAGTTGATGGTCGTGACCGCCGCCATCATCGCCACCGTCATGCTGCGCTGCTCGGCGTCGAGCACGATCGGGAAGCAGCGGCGGAACAGCGCATAGCCGCCCAGCGCGACCGCAAGCGTGACGAAGACGATCACCGCGCCCATCGCCCAGGCCGGAATGTTGTACAGGAACAGCATGGGGTCACTCCTTGGGTTGCCATTGGTCTCGGGAAGTGGAAGCGCTTGGGTCGCTGGCGGCCAGCATGGCGCGCGTGAAATCGGCAAGCCGCTGGCGCATGGCCTCGGGCGAGGCGGTGTTGTCGAGCGACTGCTGCAGGTCGATCAGGTTGGCGGCGAGTTCGCTCTGCCACTGCGTGCGTTCGCTGGCGGCACGGGCGCGGTAGGCCTGCATGGCGGCATCCGCATCGGCAGCGCGATCGCCGCGCACGAGGGTTTCGAGCGCGTCCACCAGCCGTTGCAGCAATCGGTGCACGGCCGTGGCGGAGAAACCGCCCAGCATGGCCAGCGCCGGTTTGCCGAAGTTGTGCATGCTGCCGCGGTCGAACAGCTGCGCGGGCAGCATCTCCACCAGGATCAGCCCCGCAATCAGGCCGAGGATCAACCGCGCGCCGTACGAGGCGTCGTACTTGGGGTCGTAGGTGGAGGCCGCCACATAGCGGTGCGCCTGGAACAGCGTCGCAAACGACGCCCCCAGCCCCGCGCAAAACAGCAGGAACAGGGTGTTCCACAGCAGGCGTGTGCCGTCGGACTGCAGGAAGCCCCGGTCGATATTCGCGCTCGACACATCGGGCGACATGCCGGTGGCAATGACTGCGATCAGGAAGACGATTGCGGCACTGGTCAGCAGCCGGATCAGCGGCACGGGCCCGAGCCACGCGAGTGGGTGGTCGCTGCGATGTTGCGCGTCGAGCAGCGTGACGGCCTGCGGTGTGGCCGGTGCGATGGCCGCCGCGAGCTTGCGGTGGATGGCCGCCAGCGCGTGGTGTGGTGTGGCATGCGGTGTGGCGTGCCCCGGCATCTGCCGGTCGATCAGGCTACCGAGTTGGGCGATCAGCTCCGGCGCCACCGGCAGCCCATGGTGCAGGGCGTAGCGGGCCATGGCTTCGCATTCTTCGCGCAACTGTTCCGCCAGGGCGGTGACCGGCACCTTGTGCGATACCGCACGCGGGCGCAGCCACTGCATGAGGGCGAGCGGGATCATGCTGGCCTCCCGCCGGTATGTGGCATGCGCGGTATGACGGCGCAAGGCGGCCGGTGCCGCAGGTGTGGGGTGTTGGGTCGCATGGTGACCTTCGTCGGCAGAGCGGGCCGTGCGCGGCCCGGGCTTGCTCCGTCATGGGTAGGGATCGGGGCAAGTTCACTGTGCGTCGCGCGTGCACGTCCGCCAATGCAGCGGAAGTCACGGACAACGGCCTAACGAAAGACACAGGACAGAAAGCAGAAAAAGCCCGCGGCCTTTCGGCGGCGGGCTTAAAGACGGCATGGAGATGACGGCTTAGAGATGGCGGCTGGGAAAATCGGATCAGGCGTGCGCGGCCTGCGGGCTGATGCGGAAGAACGACACGGCTGCGTTCAATTCCTGCCCCTGATCCTGCAATGACTGCGAGGCGGCGGCCGCTTCCTCCACCAGCGCCGCATTGCGTTGGGTGACTTCGTCCATTTGCGAGATCGCCTGGTTGACCTGTTCGATGCCGCGCTTCTGCTCGACCGACGCAGCGGCGATCTCTTCCATGATGTGCGTGACGCGGGCCACGGCTTGCGTGACCTCGGTCATCGTCTCGCCCGCTTCGCCGGCCAGCGTGGAGCCATCGTGAATGCGCTCCACCGACGAGGCAATCAACTCCTTGATCTCCTTGGCCGCCGTGGACGAACGCTGCGCCAAGCTGCGCACCTCGCTGGCGACCACCGCGAAACCACGGCCCTGTTCACCCGCGCGCGCGGCTTCCACTGCGGCATTGAGCGCGAGGATGTTGGTCTGGAACGCGATGCCCTCGATGATGCCGGTGATGTCGGCGATCTTGCTGGAGCGGTCGCTGATGTCCTGCATGGTCGACACGACCTGGTTGACCACCGTGCTGCCCTTGAGCGCGACGTCCGATGCGGTGGAGGCCAGTGAGGTGGCGTGCTGGGCGTTCTCGGCGTTCTGCTTCACGGTGGAGGTCAGCTCTTCCATGCTGGCGGCCGTCTCTTGCAGTGAAGATGCCTGCGCTTCGGTGCGCTGGCTCAGGTCGGCGTTGCCGGCGGCGATCTGCTGGGCTGCACCGGCGACGCTGCCGCTGCTGTCGCGCACCTTGCCGACGATCTCGGTCAGGCGGCCGTTCATGTCGCGCAGGGCAGAGAGCAGGTGGCTCGTTTCGTCCTTGCCTTGCACGTGGATGTGGCTGCTCAGATCGCCACGCGCCACTGTCCTGGCGACATCCACCGCGGTGCGGATCGGCTGCGTGATCGAGCGGGTGATGATCACGCCCGCAATCACCGCCAGCAACACCGCGCCGATCGACAGGCCGGTCAGCAGGTTGCGCTGCATGACGTATTGGGCTTCGTACGCCTGCACGAGCTGCTCCTGGCGCTCGTGCGTGTACGCGGCGTAGGCATCGGTGGCCTTGATCAGGGCGGCCAGCAGCGGGCGGCACTCATTGTCCATTTTCTGGATGGCCTCATCGCGCTTGCCGGCCAGTGCCAGCCCGACGATGTTGGTGGCCACGGGGCCGTATCTGGCTTCCACGCTGTCGATGTCATTTACCAGCGCGCGGGCGCGCTCGCTGACGTCCTTGGCACCGGCAATCCGCTCTTTGAGTTGCTTGAGCTTGGCCTGCACGTCGTCGTGCGCGCGAAGGACCTCGGCTTTTTCCAGATCCAGGTCTTGTTGCGTGACCACCAGCACCAGGTTGCGTGCGGCAATGGCGCGGCGGTCCACCGCCGTACGCACGTCGTTGGCGACGTCGGCGCGGGCGCTGATGCCATGCACGTAGTTCGAGAAGCCCTCGGTGGATTCGGACAGGGCCCGCAGCGACACGCCTGACACCACGATCACGATGGCGGCCAGCACGCCAAAGCCCATGGTCAGCTTGGCCTTGATGGTCATCTGGGATAGGTTCACAGCGTCCTCCGGTTTGCAGAAAGAATGGAAGTGGCTACGTACCGAGGCGCCAGAATGACGGGGGGTCACCACGGTGGTGATGCGCAAGGTGCTGCGGACTGCGGAAGAGGCGAATTCGACAACAGGAAGACCGATTTTCCCAAGTCGCATTTTTCGGTCTCCACGGGGTTATCGGCATTGAAAAGAAAATCCTGAATAACACGCCTTATCCGCATTTTTACTTAATGCGATGGGAGGGTTTGTTTCGCGTGTAAAACTTTTTGTGGCAAGGCTTGGCGCCGTGGTTCCGAATCGTGTGATGCGTTATGTAAGGTGCGATTCGCAAACGTATTTCTACCGAATTCAAGGTATTGAAAATCAGATTTCAGTATTTTCTCTAGCTGCATGCGGTGCGTAGTCTTGTGCAGGTATTGAAGTGGCCGGCATTTTAGTTGCGCGCAAAGGGAGGCTAAAGAGAATGACAACCGAGTTTCGTCTGCTGCCACTGTCGCGTAGCACAACCAACCGAGCGCGCGTTACGTAACGCGCGGCGTAACGAACCGCAGGCGACCGCGTTGCATGCATTTTTCAGATGAGGAATTCGCACCCCACCGATGTGGGGGCGGCACCCGTAAATGCCCGCCCACCCTACGTTTCAAACAGCTTGTGATAGGGCGACGTGCAGACAAAACAATCCGAATGCGTGCACTTGAAAACTGGCATGGGGGTTGCGTTAATCCGATCGCACCCGCCCGGCACAGGGCGCCGCACACAGACAGAAGGGGGACTGCCATGAACCGCACCATTCAAGACGTCGAAATTGCTGCTGCCATCGATTCGGATCTGCTGCGCCGCCGCGAGCAGTTTGTGGGTCAGCCTGCCGCATGGCAGGTGTGGTCTGAAGCCGCGCACGTCGCCACACTCAACGAACGCGCACGTATCGCCTTCGTCGAGCATGTGGCCGCCAGCCGTGGCGCCGACATCGCGCTGCGCCTGCTGATGAAGGCCGAGTCGATCCGCGCGACGGTCATGGAGACCCTGCAATCGCGCATGGAAGAGGCTGCCATGCAGATGGCTGAGGTCAGCGGGACGCTGCATTGAACGAAAACAGATGCCCGCCGATGCGTTGGCCGGGGTACAGAAAAGGCTCTGCCAGCAAGGCGGGGCCTTTTGCTAAAGAAGGAGACTTGGCGAGTCCGTACGATGTGCTACAATCGCGGGCTTCCGGAGAGATGGATGAGTGGTTTAAGTCGCACGCCTGGAAAGCGTGTATAGGTTAATAGCCTATCGGGGGTTCGAATCCCCCTCTCTCCGCCAGGAATCCAAGGCCCGAGCATGCAAGTGCTCGGGCCTTTTTGCGTTCTGGGCCGTTGCCGTGTCGAGGTGGACCACTATTGCCGCCCCCAGGCGTTTGAACGTACGCTTGGCCGGCAAAAAATCACAACTGGCTAGGAGACCACCGCCCCATGGATCTGGACGTCAACCACCGCTCGGTCAGCGTCGACTGCGACCCGGCCACGCCGCTGTTGTGGGTGCTGCGGGATCACCTGAACCTCACCGGTACCAAGTTCGGCTGTGGCGTGGCGGCGTGCGGCGCGTGCACCGTCCATCTAGACGGGGCGGCCGTACGGTCGTGCGTGCTACCCGTGGCGGCTGTGGCTGGCAAGCACATCACCACCATCGAAGGGCTGGCCGGTGGCGACGGTAAACGGCACGCACTGCAGCAGGCCTGGATTGACGAGCAGGTGCCGCAATGCGGCTACTGCCAATCCGGCATGCTCATGGCCGCCGCTGACCTGCTGAGCCGCGTGCCAGACCCGAGTGACGCCGATATCGATGCCGCCATGACGAACATCTGCCGCTGCGGCACCTACCCGCGCGTGCGCGTCGCCATCAAACGTGCCGCCAAGGCGTTGCGGGAGGGGCAGAAATGAACGCGAAGGCAAGCAAGCTCCGGAGTCGTGGGCGTCGCCGCTTTTTGTTGGGGGCCCTGGGCATTGGCGGTGCGCTGGTGGTGGGTTGGGGCGTGATGCCGCCGCGCAGTCGCGTGGGCGACACGGCCGTCTTTCCCGAACACAACGGCGAGATCGCGCTGAACGGCTGGATCAAGATCACGCCCGAAGGCAACGTCGTGCTGGCGATGCCGCGCGTGGAGATGGGGCAGGGCATTCACACTGCGCTGTCGATGCTGGCGGCGGAAGAACTCGATATTCCGCTCGCGCGTGTGAGCATCGAAAGCTCGCCGGTGGAGCGCATCTACGGCAACGTCGTCGCCATGGGCGACAGCTCGCTGCCACTGCATCCGGATAGCGCCGATAGGGCCTGGGCGCGCGCCCTGCACTGGATCATGGCCAAGAGCGCACGTGAGATCGGTCTCATCATCACCGGTGGCAGCAGCAGCGTGGCCGACGGTTGGGAGCCGGTACGCGAAGCGGCCGCCACGGCGCGTGCTGCGCTGGTGGAAGCGGCTGCGCGCGAATGGAATGTGCCCGCAGCGCAGGTAAGCATCAAAGACGGCCAACTGATCGGCCCCGGTGGCAAGCAGGCCACGTTTGGCGGTATGGCGAAGACGGCGCGAGGAATCTCCGCGCCTTCTAAGGTCACGCTCAAGCCCGCTTCGCAATACCAGCTGATCGGCAAGCCCGCACCGCGCAACGATGTGGTCTCGAAAACCGATGGCAGCGCGCGCTTTTCCATCGACACGCGTCTGCCCGACATGCTCTATGCGGCTGTGGTCATGTGCCCGGTGTTTGGCGGCAAGCTGAAGACGTTTCAATCGAAAGCGGCGCTCGGCATGCCGGGTGTGCGCTATGTGGTGCCGTTTGATGGCGCTGCGGGAGGTTCGCCCGGCGTGGCCGTCGTGGCTGACCACTACTGGCAGGCGCGCGAGGCGCTCGCAGCGGTTGAGCCGGTGTGGGACAACGGCCCGCATGCCACGCTCGATTCCGCAGGCATCCGGCAGCAACTCGTCAGCGCGCTCGACAGTGACAAGGGCGGCTTCACGTATCGGTCCATGGGGGACGGCCTGAAGGCATTCGACAAGGCCGACGGTGCGACCCTCGTGGAGGCCGAATACACCGCGCCGTATCTCGCGCACGCCACCATGGAGCCGATCAACTGCACGGCGCAGGTGACGCAGGACGGCGTGCACCTCTGGGCGCCTACGCAGGTCGCCACGCTGGCACAACTGGTGGCCGCGCGTGCGGCGGGCGTGAGCGGCGACAAGGTCCATATCGACATCCCGCTCATCGGCGGCGGATTCGGGCGCAGGCTGGAATCGGATTTCATCAGTCAGGCCGTGACCATCGCCACCAAGACCGAAGGCAAACCAGTGCAGGTGATCTGGTCGCGCGAAGAAGACGTCCGCCACGACTTCTATCGCCCGCACGCCATCGCGCGGCTCAAGGCGCGGGTCGAGAACGGCAAGATCACGGCGATTGCGTCGCGCAGTGCCGGGCAATCCATTCTTGCCGGCGAGCTCGACCGGCTGTTCGGCGCGCCCTCGGCCGGTATCGACCGCTACACCGCTGAGGGGCTGTTCGACCTGCCGTACGAGATTGAACACGAGCACATCGCGCATGTGGCGGTCGACCTGCCGATTCCCGTGGGGTTCTGGCGCAGCGTCGGCCACTCGTACAACGGGTTCTTCATGGAGGGCTTCCTCAACGATGTGGCTGCCGCGGCTAAGCTCGACCCACTGGCGATGCGGCGTGACTTGCTGAAGGCGCATCCGCGTGAGCTGAAGGTGCTCGACACAGCGGCGCAGGCAGCCGGTTGGGGCCAGTCGTTGGCTCCGGCCGTCGATGGGGCACCGCGTGCGCGTGGGATTGCGCTGCATCCGAGCTTTGGCTCCGTCGTGGCGCAAGTGGTGGAGGTATCGATGAAGGACGGCAAGCCGCGTGTGCATCGCGTGGTGTGCGCGGTGGATTGCGGCACGGTGGTCAACCCGCAGATCGTCACGCAGCAGATCGAGAGCGCGGTCATCTTCGGCCTGACGGCGGCGCTGTACGGGCGGATCGATATCAAGAATGGGCAGATCGTGCAGTCGAACTTCCCCGACTACCCGATGCTGAAGATGGCCGAGACGCCCATCATCGAAACGCACATCGTGCCGAGCACGGCCGAGCCCAGCGGCGTGGGCGAGATTGGTGTGCCGCCGATCGCGCCAGCTGTGGCGCACGCTGTTGCGCAGTTAACGGGCAAGCCGGTGCGGCAGTTGCCGATGGTCTGATCGTCTGACAGTTTCCGCAGCGGCGTCGCGTCGAACTCACAGCAGCGCGTGCCGGATGGCAAACGCCGCTGCCTCCGCTCGGTTGGCGCTGTGCGTTTTGCCGAGGATGCTGCTCACGTGATTGGCCACCGTGTTGGGGCTGACGAAGAGCTCCCGGGCAATCTGGCGATTGCCCTTCCCCAGGGCGACCAGGCGCAGCACCTGGACTTCGCGGCGGCTCAGTCCTGCGGGGTAATGCTCGACCGCCGTGGCCTTGGCCAACGCCCTTGTGGCGTCGATGCATGCCGGCAAGCTGGCCATCCCGAGCAACGCCGCCTCCGCTTCGGCCGCGTGCAGCAAAGCATCGGCACGCGCGAGATCGGCCGGCATGCCGCGGCGCAGAAGCATCTGGGCGAAGGCCAGGCGAGTGCGCACGAGCGCCGGTCGTGCACCTTGGCGCTCGTTCATGGCCAGCGCGGCCTCGAAGTGCTGCTGCGCTTGCGGCCAGTCGCCCATCGTTGTGCTCAATGCGCCGAGTATCGCGTCGGCTGCGCCGAACGACGCGATGGCGGTGCCAAACACCAGGTTGCGCCCGCTGAAGGGGGCAAGCAGTCGGTAGAGCGTGGGCGCCCGGGCCGCATCGCCGAGGGCATGACAGACAAGGGCCAGATAGGTGAGATTGGCCACCCAGACGCCGTCGCGTGCGATCGCGCGGAAGTTGTCCTTGGCGAGTGCGTCGAACTTCTTGCGCGCCGCCTCCAGTTGGCCAAGCTCGACGTGCATCAAGGCAATGCCGGGCTGCCAGATATCCATCGCGCTGGTGTGCTGAACGAAATGCTCCACCAGCGGCGCTACCTCGTGCAGCCGGCCCTGCTCGCGGCGTAGCATGAACATCTGAACGCCGTAGACGCCCGCGGTATCCATGCCGGGCATGCGTCGCGCGATCTCGTAAGCGCTCGGTATCAGGCGCTCCGCATCGGCAAAGCGCCCTTCGAACAGTGCGTGCATGGCGCGCGACATGCTGGCGGTGTAATGGACGAACGGCAGGCGCAGTGTCTCTCCACCGCGCTCGTATTCCTCAAGATTCGCGCGCCAGGCCGCCATGTCGCCGAGCTCAAAATCATCGAAGAGGTGCCAGGCGCGCGTCGCGCACATCAGGATGGGGTCGCCAGCCTGCCTAGCCAGTTCGTAGGCTTCGTCCGACGCGGCGATGCGTTCGGCGATGCGCTCGTGCTGCCAGCGCAGCGACACCGTGGCGACCAGCGTGTCGGCCAGCGTTGCGGGATCACCGGCCCTGCGCGCCACCGCGATGGCCTGCTCATGCACGCGGGTTGCCTGCTCCTCCTCGCCACTGAAGATGAGGGCGCGCGCCAGAGCGCTCAGCAGGCGGGCGCTCATCACAGGGTCGCCGCTGCCCTGGGCCGCGAGGGCCTCGCGCAGGAGCTCGGCTGCAGGGCCGCCAGGCAGCCCGGGGCTCCAGCTTGCCGTTTCGAAGCCGAGCGCGGCGTTTGCCAGTTCCCGTGTATTGCCGTATTCGACGCTCAGGCGTGCGGCCTCCTTGAACGTCTGCATGGCCTGGAGCCAGTCGCCGGCACGGCTGTGCGCGGTGCCAAGCGCATTGAGCAGACTGCAGCGCATAGCGTGCGTATTGTGTGTTTCGCGCATGTCACGCGACATGCCGCTGCCGGCGTCCATGGCCTGCAGTGCCATCTGGCAGTAGCGTGCCGATTCCTCGTGTGCCAGTTGGCGGTCGGCACGCCGCGCTGCGCGCTGCGCGTAATCTACGGCCAGCGCGGCATCTCCGCCGGGCAGTGCTGCCCAGTGGTGGTAGGCCAGCGCGGGCAGATGGGGCTCGGGATCGTCGCCGTGGATCATCTCGATGGCGCGCGCCAGCTTGAGGTGAAGCCGGCTGCGCCGGGGCACGGGGATCTCGTCGTAAAGCGTCTCGCGGAAGAGGGCGTGGGCGAAGTGGTAGTGGCCGGGCTCGCGCAGGGCTTCGACCACACGGGCCTGCAGGGCCTCGTCGATGGCTGCGCTGCAGATGTCTTCGTCGACATCGTCTGCGAGTGCGGTCAGCAGGCGGAACTCGAAGGCGCGGCCAATGACGGCTGCTGCGGTGAGCACCTTGTTCGCACGCGCAGACAAGCGGTTCAAACGGCGCCCGATGACTTCCTTGATGCCCTCGGGAATGCGCAGCGCACAGCCTGCGCCGCCCGATGAACTTTCCTGCGCCAGCAGGCGTGTCATTTCTCCGACGAACAAGGGATTGCCTTCCGTTTGCGCATGGATTGCATCGACCAGCGCCGGCGCAAAGGCTGCGCCGCCGGCCAACTGCATCATGTCCGCCGTCTCGGCATGGGTCAGCCCGCCGAGGCGCAGGCGTTCGAAGCGCGGCTGGCGTGCCAGCTCGCCCAGCGTGGCAGACAGCGGGTGCTGCCTCGACAGCTCGACGTCGCGGTACGTCACGAGCAGCAGAATGCGGCTGCCGCACAGGTCGGGCGCAAGAAATTCGAGCAGCCGCAGCGAGGACGCATCCGCCCAATGCACGTTGTCGAGCACCAGCAGCAGCGGGCATTGTTGCGCCGCGCGCTGCCAGAAGGTGTTCACGGCATCGAACAACCGGAAGCGCGCCTGCGCGACTTCCGTGCTTGGCGCGGCAACGGCGCGGTCGCGTAGTGGATCAAGTGCAGGGCCAAGTGCGGGATCGGGCAGCCGGTCGGCAAGGTCCGGCACGATCTCCGCGAGCGGCGCGACCCCGCCCGCGAGTGCTTGGCGGATGCTGGCCTCGTCGTGCGAGGCGATCCAGCTTCGCACCAATTGCTGCCAGGGCCAGTAGGGCGGCGCGCCGGGTTCTTCATTGCAGCGCCCCCAGAGCGCACGCATACCGCGCCGTTCGGCCCGTTCGGCGACGATTTCGGCGGTGCGTGTTTTGCCGATGCCGGGTTCGCCGGCCAGTGCCGCAATGCCGCCGGCGCCGTCCTGCGCTTGCATCATCAACCGCTCCAGTACCTCGAGCTCGTGCTCGCGGCCGACAAAGCGTGCCATGGCCGCAGCACTCAGGGTGCTGCCGACACGGTCATCCGGCGTTGAAAACGCAGGCGAGAGCGACGCACCGCAGCCGTCGCAGAATCTCGCATCGGGCCGGCACAGGCGGTTGCAGCGTGTACAGCGCATGTCAACAGGGCATGTTGACAGCACGTTACGCAAAGCTCTCCGGGCGCACTTGCGTGACCTCGATCACTGCATCGGCAGGCAGATTGGCCAAGCGTGCCGCCTGCCGGATGGCTTCGGCGCTCGGCGCTTCGTACAGGCAATAGGTCTTCTTGCGGTCGGCCGAGAGGAAGGAGAAGACCCAGTTCACACCCACATCGGCGTTGATCCTCTGCACGTTTGCCACGCCTGCGGCTTGGAGTTCCAACGCCTCGGCGAACTGGCGTTCGATGACGAATAGCGGCATTTGTCTTCCCTCCTGACGCGTTGACGGGCCATGCCGCCATTGCGTTTCATTGAAGGCCGAAGATCCCGCAAAACAAATAGTCAGTATTGACTATCAGCGGCGCGCACGCAGTCCGCAAAAAAATGATCAAGGCGGCGGATAGAACGGACGACGACGGCTTCCTAGACTTCCATCACCGTTTCCCAGCCTGAAGCGGTTGTGATGCGGGCAATTCAAACCGCCCTGCGGACATCGCCAGAACCAGTTCGGCCACGCCTGCCGAGGAGACCAACATGAACGAAGACACCACGGTGCAGACCTCGGTGGACACATTCCGCGCCCAGTTGCGTGGCGCGCTGATCGAGCCTGGCGATCCGGGCTATGACGCGGCACGCCGTGTCTACAACGCGATGATCGACAAGCGGCCACGATTCATCGTGCAGTGTGCCGACGTGGCCGACGTGATGGCGTCGGTCAACTTCGCGCGCGATCACGATCTGCTGCTGGCTGTGCGCGGCGGCGCGCACAACGGCGGCGGCCTGGGCGTGTGCGATGACGGCCTGGTGATCGACCTGGCCCGCCTGCGCGGCATTTGTGTCGATCCAGTCGCCCACACGGTGCGTGCGGAAGGCGGCTGCACCTGGGGCGATGTCGATCATGCGACGCACGCCTTCGGCCTGGCGACGCCGGCCGGCATCATCAGCACCACCGGCGTCGGCGGGCTGACGCTCGGCGGTGGCATTGGCCATCTGGCGCGGCGCTTTGGGTTGACGATCGACAATCTGCTGTCGGTCGATGTCGTGCTCGCCGATGGCAGCTTCGTGACAGCCAGCGCGCACGCCAATGACGATCTGTTCTGGGCGGTGCGTGGTGGTGGCGGCAATTTCGGTGTCGTCACCTCATTTGAGTTCCGCCTGCACGCGCTGAGCAACGTGATCGCGGGCCCCACGCTGTGGCCGCTGGAGCAAGCCGCGGAAGTGTTGCGCTGGTATCGCGACTTCCTGCCGAAGGCACCGCCCGAACTCAATGGCTTCTTCGCGTTCCTCACCGTGCCGCCGGCACCGCCGTTCCCACCGGAACTGCATCTGCAGAAGATGTGCGGCGTCGTCTGGTGCTACACAGGCGACCCTGCTGCGGCGGAAGAGGCGTTCGCGCCGGTGCGCGCACAGCAGCCTGCGCTGTACGGCGTCGGCACCATGCCTTATCCGATGCTGCAAAGCGCCTTCGATGCGCTGTACCCGCCCGGCCTGCAGTGGTACTGGCGCGCCGACTTCGTCAACGACCTGCCGGAAGAGGCCATCGCCCTGCATGTGGCACACGGTTCGCAACTGCCGACCATGCATTCGACGATGCACCTGTATCCGATCGATGCTGCTGTGCATCGCATGGGCCGCAAGGAAACGCCGTTCGCCTACCGCGATTCGAAGTGGGCTGCCGTCATCGTTGGCGTTGACCCCGACCCAGCCCAGCGCGAGCGCATCACCAACTGGTGCAAGGGCTACTGGGATGCTCTGCATCCGTATTCGGCAGGCGGTGCCTACGTGAACTTCATGATGGACGAAGGGCAGGAGCGCGTGCAGGCCACCTACCGCGACAACTACGCCAGGCTGGCCGCGATCAAGGCCCGATACGATCCGGGCAACCTGTTCCGGGTCAACCAGAACGTGAGGCCGGCATCGTGAGGGTGTCAGTCTTGGCCACTTGCCAGCATGAGCGTTGGCTGCAGGAAACCCATCCAGCAGCAAAGGAGATGTGAAATGGACAAGAAGCTCTTGATGCTCGCCGCAGCGGCCACCGCTGCGTTGGGTGCGACCGTGGCGCATGCAAGCGCCACCCGAGATGTGTACACGGATGGCAGCGCGGCCATGGCGGCACGCGGCCCCTACACCGATGGCGGACTCGCTACACGATTCGACGTCTACGCAGACGGCGCAAAGGCCGGCAAGTTCGACTCCTATACCGACGGCATGCACGCGCCGACGACGGACCGCGTGCGCTAGCCTTTCGGCAACAAAAAAGCCGCAGGCGCAAACCTGCGGCTTGTTCTTTTGAGCAGTGCAGTACTTATGCTGCGTCCGGAAACACTGGCTCACCCAGATTCAGCATCAACCGGTTGGCCCACGCAAAGATCGCCACGGCGTGGATCAGATCGAGAATCTCCGCATCCGTCAGCCCGGCCGCTTTAAGCGGTTGCAGGTCTTCGGCGCGCACGTCGCCGGGGCGTAGCGTGAGGTCGATGGAGAACAGCACGATGGCACGCTCGCGCGCATTCGTGCCCGCGGTGTGTGGGTCTTCGAAGACCTGCTTGATCACATCGTTGCGCTTGGCAAGCTGCTCAAAGCGCTGCGCATGGACCGACGCGCAATACACACAGCCATTCACGCGCGACACCACCGCACTGGCGAGTTCGCGCTCGGCGCGCGACAGGCCGCCCGGCGCATACATGATCGCGTTGAACGCCGCCGAACGCTGCCGCAGGATCTCCGGCTGGTGGACGAGAAAGCGGTAGTAGTCCGACGTCTTCGCCTTCGGGTGGCTCTCTTCCAGCACGGCGATCTGCTCGGGCGTGGCGCGGTCGAGGTCAACTACATCCAGCCATGCCTTCCATTCCAGCGATTCGTTGGTGAAGCCGTGCGCGCGGATGATCTCGGTCATGCTGCGGTCTCCGTGGAGGTGGTGGCGGTGCTGGCGCCGTTGAGTGCATTCAGCGCGCGCAGGCCGGCCACCAGCCGTGTCTGATACGACAGAAAGGCGATGAGCTGCGCCAGCGTGACGACGTCTGCGGTGGCGAGGCCCGTGGTGGGAAGGCGCAGCAGCGCATCGCGATCACCATCGATGGGGCGTTCGATGAGTGTGCGTGTGAAGGTGAGGATGGCGCATAGGCGCGTGTCGGCCAGCGCGTCGATATCGCCATCGTTTACGGCTTGCAGCGCGTTGGCATCGACGGGCGTGTTGGCCAGGCGTGCGCGGTAGTGCTCGACCAGTTCGGGCGCGGGCGTCAGGCGGCAGGCGTAAAGCGCCACGAGCAGGCGTTCGCCCAGCGTGAGGCCGGGCAGGGCGGGGTCGAGCAACGCGTCATAGCTGCCTTGCGTCGCAGTGGCGACTTTCTCGCGGGCGTGGCGCAGCGCATACGCGGTGCTGCCGTCTTCCAGGCCGGCAACCTGGTCGACCACATCTTGGGTAGGCGTGAAATCCATCGATGAAAGGCTCCGAGAATCGGGTACGGAGGCGCCGCGCGCAGCCACTGCGCTAGCGAGGAAGCGTCGCACTGCCGCCCACGATTGGGCATCGGCGCGAGCGTTGGCACGCGGCTCACCGCCGCCGGTGCTGATGCGGCCAGACACCGGGTGCGCGTAGACGAGCTGCGTGGTCGGCACGTACGGAAAGACGATCGCGTGGCCCGCGCCTTCGTAGTCGAAATGCTCAACGGGGTAGGGGTGCCGCACCTCGGCCAGCTTGGTGGTGACCATGCGCGAATAATCACTCGACGGCCATGAGCCATCGTCGGTGGCGGATAGCAGCAGCACCGGCCCACGCGCACGTTCGATGCGGATGCGGGCGCGTGCCACGGCATCGGCATCCTGGAGCGCGGTGCGGATAGCGCGCTCATGCCGATGCGGCGCGGGGCCTTCGTCGAACGGCGCCCAGCTGGCGGTGCGGTTGCCTTCCCACAGATGCGGCAGCGGCTGGCCGCGATACAACCACGTCGGGCCTTCGCGGCCGATGGCTGGGTCGGCGGCGTTCTGTGCGCTGTGCACGACGGCGCCCGGCACGTAGCCGATCACCGCAGATACGGCTTCGGGGAATGTCGCGCCCAGCAGCAACGCCAGTTCGCCACCGCGCGACTGGCCGCTCACCGCGACAAAGTCATGCAGCGGCGCAACACGCTTGCGCAGCCATGCGAGCGCACGCTCGAAATACTCCAGCGGTGTGTTGGAGATGTAATCCGACAACCCCGGCGCCTTGAAATACGCCAGTGCAAAGGCCGCATAGCCGTGCGAGGCATACAACGCCGCGCGCGGCTCGTTGATACCGCCGCCCGAGCCGTTGAGGATTAGCACGGCTGGGCGTGGGCCCGGGTGCGCATACGGGTCGGGCAGGTACAGCGTGCCGACCAGGCCTTCGTCGCGCACATCGTGGCGTGTCACACCTGGCGCGGCCAGCCGTTGCACGAAGCTCGCGTGGATCGACTCGCCATTCGCTGTGGCCGTGAGCGTGGTCGTCAGCGGTTCGAAGCCTGCGGTAGAAAGGGATGGAAACACCTCGCGTGCCTTGCCGTCGTCGGGGCGCTGGCTCCAGATCAGGCCCATGGCACTGATGCCGGTGTAGTCACCCGAGACAGGCGCGTCCCGGGTCAGGTCGACAGTGCCTTGCGCATCGGCGACGAACGCCGCGCGGCTGTGCCAGAGCACGTCATTGCCACGGCGCGTCTGCGCGACGATGCCGACCTGTACGCCGGGCACCAGCCCCGTCACGACGATCTGCCGCGATACGTCGATCAGGTCATCTACCGGTGCAACGCTGAGCGCGAATGTTCCCATGGCGCTTACTTGCCGTCCTTGGTGACCATCTGCGCCGCGGTGCGGTCGCTGGTCATCGGCGTCACCTTCAGCCCCTTCTTGGCGGCCCACACGTTTTGGTAGTGGTACAGCGGCAGTACGCCCACGTCGTCCGACACCAGCTTGACCGAGTGGCGCAGGATGGCCGCGCGCTTCTCGGTGTTGAACTCTTCGGTGGAGGCGTTCAGTGCGTTGTCCACGGCCGGGTTGCTGTAGTGGCCCCAGTTGGAGGCGCCCAGGCCCTTCTTGGTATCCACCGTGGCCAGCACGTTGACCAGCGCGTAGCTTGCCTCACCCGTGCCGTTGCCCCACGCCAGCATGCTCATCGCGTAGTCGTTCTTGTTGGCGCGGCCCGAGTACACCGACCAGG
This sequence comes from Ralstonia sp. 25C, assembly GCF_051904805.1. Lineage (NCBI taxonomy): Bacteria > Pseudomonadati > Pseudomonadota > Betaproteobacteria > Burkholderiales > Burkholderiaceae > Ralstonia > Ralstonia sp. 25C. Next base: position 3,487,324 of record NZ_CP196737.1, read on the forward strand.
GCACCACCTCCACCTTGGTCTTCACGCCGATGCGCGTCCAGAACTGCGCCACCGCCTGTGCCGTTTCCGGGCCTTGCGGGTAGCGGTCGTTCGGCACGTGCATCACCAGGTTGAAGCCTTGCGGAAAGCCGGCGTCGGCCAGCAGCTTCTTGGCTTGCGCTGGGTCGTAAGCGATGTTCTTCACGTCGGGGTTGTAGCCGTAAGTGTCCGACGGCATCCACTGGTTGGCGACGGTGGCCGCGCCTTGGAGGATGCGATCGACGATCGCCTTGCGATCAATCGCCAGCGACAGCGCCTGGCGCACGCGCACGTCCAGCAGCGGGTTGTTCGCGAGCGGCTTGCCATCGGTGCCGGTGATGAATTCGTTGGCTCCCTTACGGAAGCTCGGTTGCAGCAGCATCACGCGCAGGCCGGGGTAGGCGAACACCTTCACGCTGGGCGACTGGCGCAGACGCGCGAGGTCAGCCACTGATACCTTGTCGATCACGTCCACTTCACCCGAGAGCAGGTTGGCCGTGCGCGCTGCGGCGTTGTTGATGTAGCGGTAGTTGACCTTCTCCCAGAGTTGCTTGCCACCCCAGTAGCTGTCGTTGCGCGCCATCACCACGCGGTCACCCGGCACGTACGAGACAAACTTGTACGGGCCCGTGCCTACTACGGCGCGGCCGGCGTTGTAGTCCTCGGTGGCGGACTTTTCGCCCACGTGCTTGCTGACGATATGCACGGAGGCCAGGTTCAGCGGCAGGTCCGGGTTCGGGATGTTCGTCTTGATGATGAGCGTGAGCGGGTCCTTGGCGGTGACGGATTCCACCGTGCGCAGATAGCCCGCAAACGTCGCCACGCTGCCCGGCACGCTGCGCGCGCGCTGGTACGAGAAGATGACGTCATCCGCCGTGAACGGCTGGCCGTCGTGCCATTTCACGCCGGGGCGCAGTTTGAATTCCCACGTCTTCGGGTCGAGCGTTTTCCACGACAGCGCCAGGCCGGGCTGCAGCTTGTTCCACTTGTTCTCGACCAGGAGATCCCAGAAATGCACGTCGACCGAGCGGTCGCCCGCGTGGTTGTTCAGTTGGGGGTCCAGCGACGACAGCGGATCGGCAAAGGCGATGTTCAGCGTTTGCGCGCTGACAGTGCCAGCAGTAGCGAACAGCGCAACAGCAAGCGACGAGGCAAGGAGGCGTTTCACGGTTGTTCCCTTCGTTGTTGTTTGGTTTGGCTATTGAAGCTCGTTCAAATCGCGTTGTTCAAATGGCAGGCACTGACATGGTTGACCGCAATGCCTTTCAATGTCGGCGTTTCGGTCTTGCAGCGGGGCATGGCGTGCGGGCAGCGCGGGTGGAAATGGCAGCCGGTGGGCGGATGCAGCGGGCTGGGCATTTCGCCCTGAATGGCCGTGAACGTCTTGTGCCGAGCCGACAAGCGTGGAATCTCCGCCAGCAGCGTTTGCGTGTACGGGTGGTTCGGGCGGCGGAAGACTTCCTCTGCCGGTGCGGACTCCACTACGCGGCCGAGGTACATGATCACCACGCGATCCGACAGGTGCTCCACCACGCCCAGGTCGTGGCTGATGAAGAGATAGGTCAGGTTGAGCTGCTCGCGCAGGTCCATGAAGAGGTTCAGGATCTGCGCCTGAATGGACACGTCCAGCGCCGCCACCGCCTCGTCGCAGACGAGCATCGACGGCTGCACCGCCAGCGCGCGTGCAATGCCGATGCGCTGCCGCTGCCCGCCGCTGAACTGATGCGGATAGCGATCGCGCAGGGCGGGGTCCAGCCCTGCACGCTGCATCTGCGCGGCCACGTAATCGGCATAGTTGGCGCGATCCGTCAGGCCGTGTACGCGCGCCGCCTCGCCGATGATCTCTTCCACGCGCAGGCGCGGGTTGAGGCTAGCGTACGGGTCCTGAAAGATCATCTGGATCTTCAGGCGGGCATCGCGTGCTTCGTTGGCGGAGAGCGTGTTGACCGACTTGCCATCGACGCGCACCTCGCCGTCGGACGGCGGCATCAGGCCCGCCGCAATCCGGCCGAGCGTGGATTTGCCGCAGCCCGACTCACCAACCAGGCCGACGACTTCGCCGGGCTGAATGGCCAAATCGATGCCATCGACGGCGCGCACCACGGCGGGCGGCTTCGCCAGCCCAACACGCTGCAGCACGCTATCGACCGGGCCGATCTTGCGATCGCTGAAGCGCTTGCTGATCTGCTTGAGTTCTACCAGCGGCGTGTTCATGCGACCTCCCGCGTGGCGGCCGCCAACGTGCCCGGGTGGAAGCAACGCACGAGGCGATGCGGGTTGGGTTGCGTTATCTCGGGGCGCACGCCGCAGGCTTCTGTTGCACGCGGGCAGCGCGCCGCAAACGCGCAGCCAGCCGGCAGCGACAGCAGGTTCGGCGTCATGCCGGGAATCTGGCGCAGGCGTTGGCCGCGGCGGTTCTCGCTGGGCAGGCTGTCGATCAGGCCCATGGTGTACGGGTGCAGCGGCGCATCGAGCACGGCATCCACCGGGCCGTGTTCGACGATGCGGCCGGCGTACATCACGGCCACTTCGTCAGCAAGACCCGCGACGACCGACAGATCATGCGTGATCCAGATCAGCGCGGTGCCGTGCTGGCGCGCCAGCTTCTGCACTTCGGAAAGAATCTGCGCCTGGATGGTCACATCCAGCGCCGTGGTCGGCTCGTCGGCAATGATCAGGTCGGGGCGATGCAGCATCGCAATGGCAATCGCCACACGTTGCCGCATGCCGCCCGACAGTTGATGCGGGTACGCGCGCAGGCGCTCTTCCGGGCTCGGAATACCCATCAGGCCGAGCGTGTCACGGGCGTGTTCGCGCGCTTGCGTGTGGCTCATGTTGCTGTGCGCACGCACGGCCTCGATCATCTGGGCATCGATGCGCAGCACGGGGTTGAGCGTCATCATCGGGTCTTGGAAGACCATGGCGATGCGGTTGCCTTGCAGCTTGCGCAGTTCGCGTGCCGGCAGTTTCGTCAGGTCGCGGCCCTGGTAGAGGATCTCGCCGCTGACGACGCGGCCGGGCGAGTCAACCAGGCCCATGATCGAAAAACCGGTGACCGATTTGCCCGAGCCCGATTCGCCCACCAGCCCCAGGATGCGTCCGCGCGCCAGGGAGAACGACACGTCGTCCACGGCCGGTAGCACGCCTTCACGTGTGAAGAAATGCGTGCGCAGGTTGCGGACTTCGAGTGTGGTCGCGTTGGTGGACGCCGTCATCGCTGCGTCCTCGGGTTCAGTACTTCACGCAGGCGATCGCCCACCAGGTTGATGGCCACCAGCGCCAGCAGCAGCGCGATGCCCGGATAGAAACTGATCCAGTACTGGCCAGACAGCATGTATTGGTATCCGTTGGCAATCAGGAGGCCCAGCGACGGCTCGGTAATCGGCACCCCCAGACCCAGGAAGGAGAGGGTGGCCTCCAGCGTGATCGCCCGCGCCACCTGCAGCGTGCCCACGACGATGAGCGGCGGCAGGCAGTTCGGCAGGATGTGCTTGAGCGCGATGCGCCAGCCGGGCAGGGCGAGCGAGCGGGCCGCCTCAACGTATTCGCGGCGGCGCTCGACCAGCGCTTGTCCGCGCACCGTGCGCGCGTAGTACGCCCACTCCAGCAGCACCAGCGTCAGCACCACGTTCGTAATGCTCTTGCCGAGATACGCGAGGATCATCATCGCCACCAACACCGACGGGAACGACAGCAGCAGATCGACCGTGCGCATGATGATGCTGTCGACGCGACCGCCCGCATACGCCGCAATCAGCCCGAGCAGCGTGCCGATCACGGCGGCCACCGCTGCCGAGCCAATCCCCACCCCCAGGCTGATCCGCAAGCCGTAGAGAATGCCCGAGTACAGATCCCGCCCTTGGCCATCGGTGCCAAGCCAATAGGTGAACGTGCCCAATCCGTTGGGAGAGCCCGGCGGCAGGCGCGAGTCCAGTATGTAAAGGTCCATCAGGTCGTACGGGTTCTGCGGTGTGATCCACGGTGCGGCCAGCGCGGCCAGCATCAACACCACCACGACGACCATCCCGAAGATGGCCGATTTGGACGCCAGAAAATCTGCCGCCACACGTCGCCATGGCGATTGTTTGCGCGGTGCAGGCATTGCGGCCGCAGTCGTAGCTTGCGAAGTCGTGTTCATGCGGGCTCCGCGTTATCCGCCGTGCGCACGCGCGGGTCCAGCAGGCGATACAGGATATCGACGATCAGGTTGAGCGACACGAACAAGCACACCACCACGATCAAGTACGACACGATGACCGGGCGATCCAGCGAGTTGATGCTGTCCAGAATCAGCTTGCCTGCGCCGGGCCACGCAAAGATGCTCTCCGTGACGACGGCAAAGGCGATGGTCGAGCCGAGTTCCAGCCCCAGCACCGTCACCAGCGGAATCAATGTATTGCGCAGCACGTGCGCCAGCACCACACGCAGCGGGGAAAGCCCCTTGGCACGCGCAAACTTCACGAAGTCCCTCGGCAACACCTCGCGCACGCCGGCGGATGTGAGCCGCAGCACCAGGGAGAGCTTGAACAGTGACAGGTTGATCGCCGGCAGCAGCAGGTGGCGCAGGCCATCGGCCGTCAGCCACGACCATTCGATGCCGAACAGGCGGGCGGTTTCGCCGCGTCCGCTGGCCGGCAGCCAACCGAGGCTGACGCTGAAGGCCATGATCAGCATCAGCCCCACCCAGAACGTCGGCAGAGAGAAGCCCACCACGCTGCCCGTCATCAACAGGCGCGATACGGGGTGGTTCGGATACAGCCCCGCAAACAGCCCCAGCGGCACGCCGATCACCACTGCGATGATCAACGCCGCAAACGCCAGTTCCAACGTGGCCGGCAGGCGCTGCAAGATGAGCTGGATGGCCGGTTCGTTGTAGACGAAGCTCTTGCCCAGGTTGCCGTGCAGCGCGCCGTTCAGGAAGCTCAGGTACTGCTGCCACAGTGGCTTGTCGAGCCCGAGTTCGGCAATGATGCGTGCGCGGTCGATCTGGTCGACGTCCTGGCCGATCAGGATGTCGACCGGGTTGCCGATGGCGTGCAGGCCGACGAACACGATCACCGTCATCACCAGCACGACCAGCAGCGCCTGGCCGATGCGGCGCAGTAACCAGCCCGTCATCGTGCGGCCTCCTGGCTGGAGGCGGCATTCGCATCGACATCGACGCCAGGCGGTGCTGCGGGTGTCCATTCATCACCGAAGATTTCCGGTTCTGCATACGCCTGGATGGCGGCGTAGTGCTCTTCGATGTCTTCGTGGTACAGCAGGCCGGCAATACCCTGCGCTAGGCGACGTGCCCCTTCGCTGATGGCCGGGATATCGCCCGACACGCTGCCGTGCGTGAGCGATGCCGGATAGCAGAAGCAATGCACGCGCGACAAGCCGGGCATCGTGCCGGGCGTCTTCTCGCGGAATTCGAATGCGTGGCCGAGATCGGGCGAGTCGCTCAACTCGGCGTCTTCTTCCCCAGGGCGCGGGGTATAGCGGTCGCGCCATTGGCGGATGTGCGGTGCCAGTGCGCTGAACTCGGGGCGCGAAGCCCAGTCGGTGCGGAAGCCGGTCGAGAAGATCAGGAAGTCCAGCTGGAACACGCCTTTGGTCGTGGCGACGTGCAACACGCCATCGTGCTCGTCCACGCCCAGGATGCCGCAGCCCAGGTTGAAGCGCGCATTCGGGTGCCGCGATACGCGCAGTGTGCTGCCGCGCGGCGGTGGCACTTGTTCGACATTGATGTAATGGCGGATGCGCCATTTCCATGCGTCGGGCAGATGCAGATGGCCGTGCACGAGCCCAGGGCTGCCGGCGCCTTTGCCCTTGTTCACGCGTGGCAGGTCGGGCCGACGGATCAGCAGGTCGACGCTGGCAGCGCCGGCTTCCAGTGCCGTGGCCGCGGAGTCCATGGCAGAAGCGCCTGCGCCGATCACGCCGACGCGCTTGCCGGCCAGCGTGCCGTAGTCCATGGCGTCGGACGAATGCGCCCACCAGCGGCGCGGCAGCCGATGTGCGAAGTCCGGCACCGACGGGCCGCCAAGGCCATCGCGCCCGGTCGCCAGCACCACGCGGCGCGCATACACGCGCTGAGTCGGTTGGCCCGGCGCGTCGATCACCAGTTCGACCGCGCCGTCCACACGCGGGTGGATCGCTTTCACATGGTGTTCGTTGCGGACATCGAGCTGCAGCACGCGGCGGTACCAGCGCAGGTAGTCCATCCATTGCAGGCGTGGGATCTTGTCGAGCGCTTCCCAGGCATCGGCACCGAACTGCGCCTCGAACCACGCGCGAAACGTTAGCGCAGGCAGGCCGAGTGCGGGGCCGGTCAACTGCTTGGGCGACCGCAGGGTTTCCATACGCGCCGTCGTTGCCCACGGGCCTTCAAAGCCGACTGGGGAGCGGTCGAACACCACGGCGCCAATGCCCAGATGCTTGAGCGATGCCGCTGCCGCCAGCCCCGCCATGCCGCCGCCGATGATGGCGACGTCCAGCCCGGGCTGGTTTTCCAGCGTGTGTGGCAGCGTCCATGATTTGGCCGGCAATTCCAGCCAGGCCAGGTCCTGCAGCAAACGGGCTTCCAGCGCGGCAAGCCCAGCAGCGCTGGTGGCCTGGTGCGCATCGTCTTGGTGTGCAGTGGTCATGCGGATGCGTCTTCCGTTTCGTTGACGGGCTCGCCGTACAGCACCTGCAGCATGCTGGCGTGGCGCGCAGGGTCATGCAGCTTGCAATCGGGCAGCAGGCGTTGTGCAGCGCGGGAGAGCGCGTCGATCAGCGAGGTCACCGCAGCCGACGGCCGCTTGGCTTCGGGCGTGATCACGCCAAAGAAGAAGGGGATGCTGGCATCGATCGGCCGCACGGCGACACCGTCGATCGGCACGCCATAGGCTGTAACGGGCTCCAGCAGCGCTACGCCCAGGCCCGCACGCACGGCGGTCAGCGCGTTGAGCGAGGCGTTGGTCTCGATGAGTTCGGCCGGCGCGACGCCGGTTTGCGCAAGCGCCTGATCCAGACGGCGACGCAGGCGATACGGGTTGTGCATCGTGATGATGCGCCGGCCCGCGCAGTCGGCGAGCGCCACGCGTTGGCCGGCGGCCAGCGGATCGCTGTCCTGCACGGCGGCCACGCAGGCCGCTTCGCCAATCCAATGCACCGTCACGCCGCGATGCTCCAGCGGCAGGCTGCTGATGCCCAGGTCCGCCGCGCCGGTCAGCACCGCGTGTACGACCTGTTCGGGCGAGGCACTGCGAATCTGAACGTGCTGAGCGAGTTCGGGCTCTTCTGCCAGGGCGGATGGCAGCAGGCCGGCCGCCAGTGCGGACGTGGCGGCCAGGCGCAGCGGACGCGCTTCGCCGCGGGCGATTTCTTCAGCGCGGGTGCGGATCTGCCGCAGGCTGATCAGCGTGTGTTCAACGTCTTCGTACAGCAGGAAACCCTGTTCCGTGGGCGAAACACGGGGGCCTGCGCGCGTGAACAGCGCATAGCCGATTTCCGCTTCAAGATCCTGGATCAGCCGGCTGATGGCGGGCTGAGACCGGCCCAGCAGCTTGCCCGCCGCGGTGACGCTGCCGGTCGACATGACCGCTGCAAATGCTTCAAGTTGTCGGAGTTCCATCTGCCGCTTTGATCCCAGTCATGCATGTTGTTCATGCATTCTGTTATGGGCAGTATGTGAATTCCAAATTGTATTTTCTTATGTAGTCATGCATTTTACGCGGGCAACCGCTATGCCTCGCGTAGGAGCAGTTGCCCAGGCAGCCTGCGCGGCGGCACGCACCTATTTGACGAACGTCCCATTTGGGCCGATCACCGTCAGTTCGACATAGTTCGAACCCTTGCGCAGATTGGGGCCGTAGTGCACGTCGAGCCCGCCCAGGTCGATCGTGCCAGCCGCTTCCAGCCCGGCGACAAAGCTGGCGCGCGTGGGCGTCTTGCCTGCTCGTTTGAGCCCCTCTACCAGCATCCGGGCAGCCGCATAGCCTTCCATCATGGCGTACGACGGTGCCACGCCCGCCGCCTTTGCGCTGGCCGACAGGTCACGGCCGAGCCGCGACGTGGATCGCACCGGAGACGGCATCACCTGCGACACCACCACGCCACGGCCCAGCGCCCCCAGCGATTGCGCAAAAGCGAGTGCGGCGTTGTTGGACAGCGCGGCAATCTGCGCGACTGTGCCTTGCTTGTTCAGCGTTTCGATCATGGCGCGCGCGGTGGTGCTCGGGCAGGCCAGGATTACAGCTTGCGGCGCGAACTTGCCCACATCCGTCGCGGCCTTGGCGACGTCCGGCTTCAGGCGGTCGACGGTGAAGATGCGGTGTGCATCCGCCGGCAGGTTTTGCGTGGCGTTGTTGAAGCCGATCTCCGTGTCCTTGCCGAAGGTGTCGTTCACGTTGACGAGCGCAAGGCGGCGCAACCCCAGCGTGCCGAAGTACCGCACCAGTTCTGCAATCTCCGTCTGGTATTTCGCACGCATCACAAAAAGCAATGGGTCCGGCTGATCGAAGAACGTGGCGGCGCCGGTTGACGGTGCCACCACGGGCACGCCCGAGGGGCGCGCTTCGGTCATGATGGCCTCGGTGTTGGGCGTGCCGCGCGGCAGGAAGAGAGCGAAGACCTGCTTATCGGCGATCAGCGTGTGGGCATGCTTCTTCGAAGCGTTGGCATCGAACCCATCGTCTTCGGAGATCAATTCGATCCTGCGCCCATAGATGCCCCCCGCCTGGTTGACCGCGTCGATGTAGAGCTTGGCGCCTTGTGTCATCTCCTTGACCTGCTCGCCCGCCGGGCCTGTAAAGCCGGCGGTCTGGCCGATCAGGATTTTGCTGTCTGTAATGCCGGGCTCTGCCATCGCACTGGTCGCTGCCAGTACGCCCGTCAGCAGTACACCCGCCAGCATCCCACGCCAGGCGAAATTGCGATTTGTCATGTCTTCCCCTCGTCTCGGATGGCTGTTTTGTGTGCCGCGATGCTAGCCGAGAAGGCTGATACACCCTCTCCGGGTTTCCCCGTGGCTGCGACGTTGCTGCAACGCCTTCAACAGGCGAAAAAAAAACCGCCGTACAAGACGGCGGTTTCTGTGGCTAGGCCTGCGCGGATCAGTTGTTCTGCTTGGTGATCTTCGTGCCTTCGATCGAGGCGCCTGCCATCAGGCCCGCGTTGGTCAGGTTGAAGCCGATGACCGGTTGCTGCACGGTGTTGGTGTCGATTGCGCCGTTCGCGCCAATCTTGGCGAGCGCGACGGTAGCGTCCACACCGGCAGTCCAGCCTTGGCTGTTCTGGAATTTCTGCAGCGCTTCATCCGTCATGAAGAGGATGATGAGCGCGCGCGACTGAGCGCCTGCCTGGAAGCCCAGCGACGCCGAGGCAATGTTGTAGTACCCCAGCGGCTTGCCACCGCCCGTACGCAGCACGCCTTCACCATACTGGCCACCCACCACAAAGCCGGCATTCAGCACCGATGGGAACACCAGCACGCCCTTGGCGCGCGAGACCAAATCACGCGATCCGTTGGCCGTGGTGTACAGGCGCGAGAGCACCGAATCGGCCTGCGAATTGGTGGTGGCATGCTTGTTGGTCGACGTCATCACGTCGGAGCCTTGTGCATTCGGGCTGGTGGTCGTGCAGGCTGCGATCTGGGTGCCAAGCAGCGTGACGGCGGCAAGCGTGGCAGCGGTACGACGGCTGAAGAGGTTCTTGTTCATGGCGATCTCTCTGTCTCTGGTGTGAAAGGAGGGGATACAGCCACCCGCATCCCGGCTTTGACTTGCGCCCCGCCATCGGCAAGGGTGTCAAACACCGAGCAGCAAGCGGCGTGCCCGCCATATCAGATGAGCACCGAAGCGCTCAGTTCCTGACATTAGGTGAGATCTGTGCCGGATGTAGCGCTTTTCCACACCTGCTTTGCGACGCGGCAAAAGGTGCGTGCAGCGTCGGTACGTTTTGCAAACGCAACAAAAAACCGGCGCGAGGCCGGCTTTTGCGAAGCGAGACTGCCGAGACGTAGCTCAAATCCACACGATCAGTGCGACGCCGCCGATGATCAAGCCGAACTTCACCACGTAATACAGCTTGCGGTTCCACGCCTTGAAGCGGCGGCGGTATTGGCCCATCAGCCACACATAGCGGAACAGCTTGTTGATGCCGCCGGTCTGGTCGCCGTCATCGTTGGGCGAACTGGCGGCCGTCATGACCTTGCGGCCGAGCCACTTGTTGATGCTCTGCGCCCAGCCGAATTTCATCGGGCGTTCGATATCGCAGAAGAGGATCAGGCGGTCTTTGTCGGAAGCGTTTTCGGCCCAGTGCAGATAGGTCTCGTCAAAGACCACGCCCTGGCCGTCGCGCCAGCTGTGACGTTCGCCATCGACCTCGATGAAGCAGCGGTCGTCGTTGGGCGTAGCCAGGCCCAGGTGGTAGCGCAGCGAGCCCGCAAACGGATCGCGGTGCGGGTTGAGCTTGCCGCCCGGCGGCAGTTCGGCAAACATCGCCGCTTTCACGCTGGGCAGGCTGCGCAGCAGGGCGACCGTCTTGGGGCACAGTTGCTCGGCCGATGGGTGGCTCGCCTCGTACCACTTCAGGTAGAAGCGCTTCCAGCCATTCTTGAAGAAGGAGTTGAAGCCGGCGTCGTCGTTCTTTTCGGCGGCCTTGATCTTGCGCAGATTGACGAGCGCCATGCCCTCGTCGCGGATCTGCGGCCACGCGGCCTGCAGCTTTTCCAGATCGGGAAAGCGCTCGACCGGCACGTACGGCGTTTGCGGCACGCCCGAGAACGCATACATGAAGCAGTTGACCGGCGCGACCACCGCGGAGTGGTCGAACATCTGGCGCCAGAATTTCAGGCGCACCTTGCCGCGAAAATGCACATACAGAATGGAGCCCAGATAGAGGGCCACGAGAATCCACTTGATCAAGGCGTGTTCCTTGCCGCGCAAAGGCGGTCAGCAAATGAGGCGCGAGATGCGACGGTGCCGCACAAACGCGTATTTTAACCGTGGCGTGGTCACCCCGCGTGGGTTGCGGCCAACAGCCGCCACGCACTGTGACGCGGCGTTATCGTTTGCGTTCCGCAAGCCATGCGGAGCCACTGTGCGGATTTGTCGATAAATGTGCGCGGCGTTCTACAATTCCGTTTTCGCTCGCAGCGCAACAGCGCAGCGGGCAGCCACCCGGAGGGAGCGATGGACGCCAAGAAACGCGCCGAACAACCCAGCGAAATGCCCTTTGCCGGCATGGTGCAGGGCAGTGCGGAGTCGTTGGATGCGTCCATCCGCCGTGCGCAGGAAGCGCTCTCGGGGGTGTCTGCAAGGCTGGCGCGGCAAGCACCGGCGCCCGTCCAGGTGGCGGATCGCTTTGTCGAAACCGGTGCCATGTCGCCGTCGGATGCGCGCGCCCTGGCGGAGCGCTGCATTGCCGGTGAGCCGGGGAATGCCGCAGACGTGGCGCGCGCGTTTTCCACCCTGCTGGCCCAGATCGACACACTGGAGGCCGAGCACGCCGGCCGGCGGCGCGTGTTGCGGCAATGGATGGTCAGCCAACTCACCTACAAGATGCTGTATCTGCACCACACCGGACAGGATCCGGCCCTGCCGCCGCGGGCCATGCGCGCGCAGAAGGAGCAGGTGAAGGCGCAGGTATCGGCGCTGCTGGACGCGGGCCGTTCCTACGCCGATGTGCGCCTGGCCGACCTGCGCTTTGCGGAAGACGGCAGCCCAGGCAGCCAGGGTTAGCGGCTTACTCCTCGTCGTCGTCCGGTTCGGAGTCGAGGAAGTCGCGGCGGGTCAGCCAGTCGGCGATGGCCTCGTCGCAGGCGTTCTTCAGCTTGGCCTTGTTGTCCACCTTGTCGAACAGCGTGAAGTTCATCAGCGCCAGGCCCAGGTCGGTGATGTAGAACATCCGCTTGGGGTTGTCGAAGTGGACGATGCGGCCATCGATATCGCCTTCGTCTTCCGGCTCGGCGGGCGCATCTTCCAGTTCGACCACGCGGCAGGTAAAGCGCGGCGAGCGGGTGTGGGTCAGGTATTCGAACTCATCGTGCGACACTTCGCCGGACGGTGTGACGGCAATAGCGAACCCCCAGATAAAGCGCGGGGTCGGCAGATCCGACAGCTCGTCGATTTCATCCATCCTTGTTTCTCCAGTCTGATGACGGCTTGTATGAACGGCGCATTATCGCGCGACCCGTGCTGCACGGAAAGCACAATGCACGCCCGGCCCTGTAGGCGGTTGGCATGACGGACCTGCGCATCCAGCGTGTCCGGGAGGGTTTGGCTGTGCGCCAGACGTTCGATGCAGCAACCGTAGTCCCGTGGATCGTCGCTGGGCAGCGTGTCGGCTGGCTTGGCCGCGATCGAGCTGCATTGCTCGGGCGCTGGCCCCAGTGGTTCGAGGTGTCGGCGGACCGCGTCGAGTTGTGCGGCATGCTGGCTACCGAGGCCGACCGCACCGTCGCGCTGGCCGAGGTAATCGAGCGCTTGGCGGAAGACGGCCACGTGCGCGGCTGGCGCGATGAGCGCTTCGCCGTCAACACCGGCTGGGGCACGCCCACGTTGGCGCTCATTGAAAGGGCTGCGGCGCGCTTTTTCGGCATCCGCACCTATGCGGCGCATATGAATGGCTTGATCGACGGGGTGGACGAAGCCGGCCCGATGCTTTGGCTGGCCCAACGTGCGGAGACCAAGCCCATTGACCCCGGCATGTGGGACAACCTCGTCGCGGGTGGCATCGGCCACGGGTTCGACGCGCGCGGTGCGCTGGAAAAGGAATGCTGGGAAGAAGCGGGCATCGGCGCTGATCTGGCGGCCCAGCTGGTGCGGCGAGGCACCCTGGACGTCCTGCGCGACGTGCCGGAAGGCATTCAATGCGAAACGCTCTTCGCCTTCGATCTGACGCTGCCGGCCGACTTTACTCCCGCCAACCAGGACGGCGAAGTGGCCGGCCATCTCCGCGCCAGCCCGGACGCCGCCCTTGATATCATGGCGGACTGCGCGATGACGGTCAACGCCACGCTCGTCACCCTCGATGCCCTGGTGCGCCTGAGTTCGCTCCATGCGCCGCAACGGTTCGCGCCCGACAACAATACGTAAAACGCTTCATGAGTCACTCCGGTTTCATCCTCACCCTGTCGTGCCCGGACCAGCCCGGCATCGTCCACGCCGTGTCGGGCCTGTTGTTCGAGCAGGGCTGCAACATTCTCGACTCCGATCAATACGGCGACGAATTCACTGGCCGCTTCTTCATGCGCGTGCATTTTGTACCGCAGGGGCAGCCGCTTGATCTGGCCACGCTGCGCGAGCGCTTCACGGCGATCGGCGAGCGTTTCTCCATGCAATGGGGCATGTTCGACGCCGCCGCCAAGCCGCGCGTGATGATCCTCGTCTCGAAGATCGGCCACTGCCTGAACGACCTGTTGTTCCGTGCCCGCGCCGGTCAGCTGCCGATCGAGATCGCCGCCATCGTGTCGAACCACAGCGATTTCTATCAACTGGCGGCGTCGTACAACGTGCCGTTTACGCACCTGCCGCTGCTCAAAGGCACGGAGGAGCAGAAGGCGCAGCAGGAAACCCGCATCTGGGAAATCGCCCAGGAGCAGCAGATCGACCTGGTCGTGCTTGCGCGCTACATGCAGATTCTGTCGAACGATCTGTGCCGCAAGCTGGAAGGTCGCGCCATCAACATCCACCATTCGTTCCTGCCGAGCTTCAAGGGCGCCAAGCCGTACTACCAGGCGCACGAGCGCGGCGTGAAGCTGATCGGCGCGACGGCCCATTACGTGACAGCCGACCTGGACGAAGGCCCGATCATCGAGCAGGAAATCGAGCGGGTGGACCACAGCATGGACCCGGAGCAACTCACCGCTGTCGGCCGCGACGTGGAATGCGTGGCGCTGGCCCGCGCCGTGAAATGGCATGCCGAACACCGCATCCTGCTCAACGGCCACAAGACCGTCGTCTTCAAATAAGGGGAAGGGGGACGCATGACACGACAGATCATCCTCGATACCGAAACCACCGGCCTGAACGCCGCCACCGGTGACCGCGTGATCGAAATCGGTTGCGTGGAGATGGTCAACCGGCGCCTGACCGGCCGGAACCTGCACTTCTACATCAACCCTGAACGCGAGATCGACCCGGGTGCGATGGCGGTGCACGGCATCACCAACGAGTTCGTCGCCGACAAGCCGAAGTTTGCGGAAGTCGTCAACGAGATCCGCGACTACGTGCAGGGCGCCGAGGCGATCATCCACAACGCGGCGTTCGACTTGGGCTTTCTGGATATGGAATTCCAGCGCCTGGGGCTGCCCACCTTCCGCGAGCATCTGTCGGGCCATATCGACACGCTGCTCGAAGCGCGCCGGATGTTCCCCGGCAAGCGCAACTCGCTGGATGCACTGTGCGACCGGCTGGGCGTAAGTAACGCGCACCGCACGCTGCACGGCGCATTGCTGGATGCGGAGTTGCTGGCCGAGGTCTACCTGGCCATGACACGCGGCCAGAACACGCTGGTGATCGACATGCTCGAAACTGGTGATGGTGCGTCGGCCGAAGCGGTTGCCATCGATCTGAGTGCGCTGGAACTGCCTGTGTTGCTGGCCACGGAAGCCGAAGCCTCCGCTCACGCCGGCGTGCTCAAAGAGATCGACAAGGCCAGCGGCGGCAAGACCGTCTGGACGCGCGAGGCCTCCGAAGCTGCGCCGCCGGCCGCCTGAAGAAAAAAAGTGCGGTCGGGGTCTTTACACGGCAATCGCTTTTCGTCATAATCTCGTTTTCGCCGCATCCCGGCAGCAGTTTTCGGGTGGTTAGCTCAGCGGTAGAGCACTGCCTTCACACGGCAGGGGTCACAGGTTCAATCCCTGTACCACCCACCAAATTCGCGAGCAATCGCACAAAAAGGGCCCTCTGGCAATCGCCGAGGGCCTTTTTGTTTGTCTTGCGTTTGCTGCGCGTTCTCTCTCCCGGTTACCCGACTGCCGGGTGCTTTTCATAGCAGCGCCAGCTGGGCGTTGCTCAGTCGCCTCCTCTCACAGACGAATCCCGCAAATCGATATGCACCGCGCTGAGGCGTAGTGCGCGCGAATGGCGCAATTTGCCGTTGTGTGAAGCAATGAACGTTGCCGCTGCAAGTGGCGGCTATCGCTGTCTCCTCGTCTATCTTCGGTATCAGCCATTCGTTCTGCGTGTCTCAACGCAGGTGGGAACTCGCACCGATTGGTTACACACCAACTGGCACGCACACTGGCATGCATAGCGCATCGGCATGGGTATGGTTTCTGCTGTGTTGCAATCGGCACGATAGCGTTGCGCGGGTGTTGTGTTGCAGCGCAGATTCGTTGTTTATTGAAAGCCGTGTGGGAGCGACAAGCGTGGCAAGCGTCAGCGTGGCCGCGTCGGCATCATTAGCACTGAGGGGTATCGAGCGCTAATGCACGCCGGACGTGGGTTTTCGAGGGGCGATGTTTTTTTCTTGGCCCTTGTGCTGGCGGCTGGTTGGTCTACAGTGGAATCACTACCGCACTTACGCACGTCACAACTAGCCTCGTCTGCGGCAGCCATGTTGGGATGAGGAAGCGTCTACGGGGGAGATATGGATATTTTCCGCCACTACGCAACGCGTTTTGAAGCTCGCAAAGAGGACGAGTACAGCATCCAAGAGTATCTGGATATCTGCAAGAAGGACTCGACCGCCTATGCGACCGCCGCGGAGCGCATGCTTGCTGCGATCGGTCAGCCCGAACTGGTGGATACGCATCACGATCCACGCCTGTCCCGGCTGTTCTTCAACAAGGTCATCAAGATCTACCCGGCCTTCCGGGAGTTCTACGGCATGGAAGATACGATCGAGCAGATCGTCTCCTTCTTCAAACATGCCGCGCAGGGTCTTGAGGAACGCAAACAGATCCTCTATCTGCTTGGCCCCCCGGGTGGTGGCAAATCTTCGCTTGCCGAGAAGTTGAAGGCGCTGATGGAGCAGGTACCCATCTACGCGCTCAAGGGCTCGCCCATTCACGAGTCCCCGCTCGGGCTGTTCTCGCCCGAGGAAGACGGCAAGATTCTCGAAGAAGACTACGGCATTCCGAAGCGCTATCTGAACACAATTGCGTCACCGTGGGCGGTGAAACGGTTGCATGAGTTCAATGGCGACATCACGCGCTTCCGCGTGGTGAAGCTGCACCCTTCGGTGCTGTCGCAGATTGCGATATCCAAGACGGAGCCGGGCGACGAAAACAATCAGGACATTTCGTCGCTGGTCGGCAAGGTTGACATTCGCAAGCTGGAGGACTATCCGCAGGACGATCCGGACGCGTATTCGTATTCCGGCGGACTGTGCCTGGCCAACCGCGGGCTGCTTGAATTCGTCGAGATGTTCAAGGCACCGATCAAGGTCTTGCACCCGTTGCTGACGGCCACACAGGAGGGCAACTACAAGGGCACCGAGGGCTTTGGCGCGATCCCGTTCGATGGGGTGATTCTCGCGCACTCGAACGAGGCGGAGTGGCAGAGCTTCAAGTCAGACCGCAACAACGAGGCTTTCCTCGACCGTATCTATATCGTCAAGGTGCCGTACTGCCTGCGCGTGTCGGACGAGGTGAAGATCTACGACAAGCTGCTGCGTAACAGCTCGCTGGCCGCGGCGCCGTGCGCGCCGAGCACGCTCAAGATGATGGCGCAGTTTGCGGTGCTCACCCGCATTAAAGAGCCCGAGAACTCGAACATCTTCTCGAAGATGCGCGTGTACGACGGCGAGAGCCTCAAGGATGTCGACCCGAAAGCGAAGTCGTATCAGGAGTACCGCGACTTTGCCGGCATCGACGAAGGCATGACGGGTTTGTCGACGCGCTTTGCGTTCAAGGTGCTGTCGAAGGTATTCAATTTTGATGGCACTGAGGTCGCGGCCAACCCGGTGCACTTGCTGTATGTGCTTGAGCAACAGATCGAGCGCGAGCAGTTTCCGCCCGAGACGGAATCCAAGCTGATGTCCTATATCAAGGAGTATCTGACAGCGCCTTATGTGGAGTTCATCGGCAAGGAGATCCAGACGGCCTATCTGGAGTCGTATTCGGAATACGGGCAGAACATTTTCGACCGCTACGTGGTGTTTGCCGATCTGTGGATCCAGGATCAGGAGTACCGTGATCCGAACACCGGCGAGATTCTCGACCGCAGTGCACTGAACGACGAACTGGAGAAGGTGGAAAAGCCGGCGGGTATCTCGAACCCGAAGGATTTCCGCAATGAGATCGTCAACTTCGTGCTGCGTGCGCGAGCCAAGAACGGGGGCAAGAACCCGCTCTGGACCAGCTACGAGAAGCTGCGCATGGTGATCGAAAAGCGGATGTTCTCGACCACGGAGGATCTGTTGCCTGTGATCTCGTTCAACGCCAAGTCGTCGCATGACGATCGGGAGAAGCACGAGAACTTCGTCAACCGTATGGTGGAAAAGGGCTACACGCCGAAGCAGGTGCGCTTGCTGGTGGAGTGGTATCTGCGTGTCAGGAAGTCGTCCTAAGGAGGGAGTGCCGAGCGCGTACAACTTCCAACCGAGGGCAGTCACATGGGCACGATCATCGATCGGCGGGAGAACGGTGGCGGCAAGAGCACCGTCAACAAGCAGCGCTTCATCAAGCGCTATCGGGACCAGATCCGCCGTGCGGTGGCCAAGGCGGTGTCGGGCCGGAAGATCATGGACATCGAGCAGAGCGGCCAGGTGTCCATTCCGGTCAAGGACATCTCCGAGCCCATGTTCCACCACGGCCAGGGTGGGCGCCGTGAAGGCATCCACCCCGGCAACCGCCAGTTTGTGCGCGGTGACAGCTTTGACAGGCCGCAGCAGGGCAGCGGCGGAACGGGCTCGCAGGCGAGCGACTCGGGCGAGGGCGAAGACGATTTCATCTTTACGCTCTCGCGCGAGGACTTCCTGAACTTCTTCTTTGAAGACATGGCATTGCCCGACTTGGCCAAGCGCAGCCTGGCCAAGCTCGCGGAAGTGCGCAAGGTGCGTGCGGGTTTCTCGCTCGATGGCACGCCGTCGAACCTGTCGATCTTGCGCACGATGCGCAGCTCGCTCGGCCGCCGTATCGCACTGTCCAGTCCTTACCAGCGGCGCCTGCACGAGCTGGAGGAAGAATACAACGAGGTACTCGAAAACGACGGCCCGTACTGCGCGCGCGCGCAGGAGCTGATGAAGGAAATGCGTCATCTGCGCTCATGCCTGGACCGCGTGCCTTTTATCGAAAAGCTCGACCTGCGCTACAACAACCGCGTGCAGCGCAAACGCCCGCAGGCGCAGGCGGTGATGTTCTGCGTGATGGACGTGTCCGGCTCGATGGACGAGACGCGCAAGGACCTGGCCAAGCGCTTCTTCATGCTGCTGTACCTGTTCCTGAAGCGGAACTACGAGCGCATCGACGTGGTGTTCATCCGCCATCACACCGTGGCGAAAGAGGTGGACGAAGACGATTTTTTCCACTCACGCGAATCCGGCGGGACCGTCGTGTCGAGTGCTCTCAAGCTCATGGCCGAGGTGATTCAGGAGCGCTATTCACCCAGCCAGTGGAACATCTACTGCGCGCAGGCATCGGACGGCGACAACTGGGCGGGCGATTCAGAGCTCTGCGCCAAGATCCTGCGCGAATCGATCCTGCCGGTCACGCAGTACTACGCCTATGTGGAGGTGGTGTCGACAGAGCCACAGAACCTGTGGGAAGAGTATCTTACGTTGAAGGCTGGGCACGACAACTTCGCGATGCAGCGCATCCTCAAAGCGGACGAGATTTACCCGGTGCTGCACGATCTGTTTCAGAAGCGCGCCGCTTGATTGCACATCAGCGGACGTGAGTCGTCCCCCAACCAGTGCACCGTCGCCGCACGGCGGTAGTGCACGCCATGGCGAACACGCCACGTGTGAGATGGACGAACGGGAACGAGCATGGCCTACCTATCTACGGGCTCGGAGTGGACCTTCGAGCTGATCAGGCGCTACGACCAAAGCATCGCCCGCATTGCCGCTGAATTCGGCCTGGACACCTATCCGAATCAGATCGAGATCATCACCGCCGAGCAGATGCTCGATGCCTATGCGTCATCGGGTCTGCCGCTGGGTTACAACCATTGGTCTTACGGCAAGCACTTTCTTGCATCGGAGCGTGGCTACCAGCGTGGGCTGATGGGGCTGGCTTACGAAATCGTCATCAACTCCAATCCCTGCATCGCCTATCTGATGGAGGAGAACACGATGCCGATGCAGGCGCTGACCATTGCGCATGCCTGCTACGGCCACAACTCCTTCTTCAAGGGCAACTACCTGTTCCGCACCTGGACGAACGCGGATGCCATCGTCGATTACCTGCTCTTTGCCAAGAGCTACGTCGCGGAATGCGAGCGGCGCTATGGCGAGCAGGAGGTGGAACTGCTGCTCGACTCTTGCCACGCGCTGCAGAACTACGGCGTGGACCGCTATCGGCGGCCCAAAAAGCTGTCGATCAATGAAGAGCAGGCGCGCCAGGCGGAGCGCGAGCGGTACCTCGAGGCGCAGGTCAACGACTTGTGGCGCACGTTGCCAACGCATCGCGCGCGCGCGGTGACCACCGTGGACGATGTGCCGGAGCCCGAACCGACCTTTCCGCCCGAGCCCGAAGAGAACCTGCTGTATTTCTTCGAGAAGAACGCGCCCAAGTTGCAGCCTTGGCAGCGAGAGATCGTGCGTATCGTGCGCAAGATCGCGCAGTACTTCTATCCGCAGCGCCAGACCAAGGTGATGAACGAGGGCTGGGCCACGTTCTGGCACTACACCATCCTGCACAAGCTGTACGACGAGCAACTCGTCAACGATGCCTTCATGCTGGAGCTGCTGCAGGCGCACACCAACGTCATCTACCAGCCGCCGTATCACAGCCCGTATTACAGCGGGTTGAATCCCTACACGCTGGGCTTCCTGATGTTCCAGGACATCCGCCGTATCTGCGAATCCCCCACCGATGAGGATTACCGCTGGGCGCCGGAGATCGCCGGAAGTGATTGGCAGCAGACGCTGGACTTCGCCATGCGCAACTTCAAGGACGAAAGCTTCCTGCTGCAGTTTCTGTCGCCGCGGGTGATTCGCGAGTTGAAGCTGTTCTCCGTGCTGGACGACGACCGAGATGCCAAGCTGCGCGTCACGGCCATCCACGACGATGACGGCTATCGCATGATCCGCGAACTGCTCGCCGCCCAGTACGACCTTTCCAACGTCGAGCCGAACATCCAGGTGACCAACGTCAACATTGGCGGCGATCGCTCCTTGACGCTGCGCCACCAGCAGAGCGCCCGCCGCCCGCTGGGCGCCAATTACGAAGAAATGCTGCGGCACGTGGTCCGGCTGTGGGGCTTTACCTGCCGGCTGGAGGTGGTCTACGAAGATGGGCGGCGCGAAATGAAATACGAATGCAAGCCGGACTAGCTCACCTCAGCATCACGCAATCAAACCGCAGGCGCTGCAGGTTCAACCCCAGTGCTTGTGGTAGCGGAAACCGGAAGGCCAGCTTTCACGCTGGCTTTCTTTTTGTCCGATGCCGTGGGCGCTGAGGGTCGCGTTTCCGGCATGGTCGGTGTTTCTACCGTGCCGAAACCGCCAAACAGCGCGCGCACCGGCGCGATCATGGGTTCGTCGCCCCAGTGCGTTGCCAGTGTGCGCCAAGCGTCGGCTGAGGTCGTGCCCTCTTGCAGCAGGGCCTGATGCTGTTCGTTAAGCAGGTTGAGCATGGTCTGGAACAGGCGGCCGTTTTGCTCCACGCGGGTTTGCAGCAGCGTGGCGGGTAGGGTGGCCAAGTCTTCCCATGAATTGGCCTCGGCAACGGATGCGCAAGCCTGCAAGGCGCGCCGCTCGGCGTCTTCCAGGCTCTTGAGCGTGATCTTGAGCAGGCGCTCCTGGGTTTCTTCCAGCGTGGTCAGAATGTGCAGGGCAGTCTGCAACTGCGTGCGAAAGACTTCGAGAGAGAGATCGATGCGTGCTTCCACGGTGAGCCTCCAAAGGATGTGGTGGCGAGGCCCTGCCGATGTCGTCCCGCATGGTGCCCCGGTGTCCCCCCGTCCCCTGGCCGCCCGCTGCTGTGGTGCGCGCGAACGTGCCGGCCGGCGCCGCTCGCAGGCAACGCCTGATCTACTGATCTACAGATGCAGGTTTACATGCCGAAGCGGAAATGTCCGCTGCGCAGGACGATGTTGTGTGAGTCGGTCAGCTTGAACAGCGAGCGGGCCATGTCTTCGATGGTGCCGCGATGCGACTCCATGGCCTGTAGCAGATCTTCCTGCCGCCAGGAGCGCGCGCCGAAATGTTCTTCCAGCGCCTCCGCGGTCACGGCGTAGCAGGCGAAGGTGCCATCCACGCTGGCCGTGCACGTGAGCGTGAGATCCGCCGCGCAGTAGCGTGGCGCACCCGTGTGAAACTCGATGGTTTTCATGGCCGACCTCCATGAAAAAACGGCGATGCACTGCGTGCCGCCTCGCACTCAGTGTATGGCGCGGCCACGCGAATGCAATGCGTTAAATCAGGTGCCGCGCTGCAGGGTTGACCACGTGCAATGTCATCTCTGTCCAGGGTGGCCCGTCAAACACATCGCCTGGGCCATCGATCCCTGTCCATTGCTCCATTGTTCGCGCCGCGCCGCGCGAACACGATCAGAGCGCGCATTGCTGCGCACTCAACCCTGATCGATGGAGCCCATCATGAAGATGAAGAACACGCAGTTGCCTCAAACCATGCGACGCGCCTTGGGTGTGGTCGCTGCGTCGATGACGATGCTTTCGGTGCTGCCCGCATCTGCGGCCACGATCGAAGGCTGCCCGACCGATGGCTATCTGTATCACTTCGGTTTTTCTGACTGGCGCAAGAGTGGCACGGGCTGGCAGGCGCGCGATAGTGACTACCTGCAGTCGCCGTCCGGGCTGTCCGTGTTCCTTAACCTGACGGAGGAGGAGTACCAGGCGATGAATGCGGCGCGCTCGACCACGTTGGGAGAGACTTTCGTCGTGCTGCGTGTGAAGTGCGACGCGTCGTATTCGAAGAAGCTGAAACTGACTGCGTCACCCGTGGAGGCGAAAGGCTGGGTGACTGCGGGGGCGGCGAAGCACGCGGTGCTGAATATCAATGTGAGCCGCCCCGACGCACAGCAGTTCAATCAGACCTTCCAAAACGAGTTGATCAATCATTCCAGTGTCATGGCAACGGAACGTTGATCGTTGCGACTCCAAAGGGGCATCCTGTGGCGAGCAACGCTGTCGTGGATGCCCCCAAAGGGGGCACCGCCGGGGGCGGAGTTACATCGTGCAAAGTTGCAGGCGCGCCATGCCCGCCTTGCAACGCGATAGCCAGAGCGCCGCTTCTGTGCGGTTGCTCACCCCGATCTGCCGGAACAGCGCATACAGGTGGTTCTTGATGGTGCCCTCGGCCACATTGAGCACGCGGCAGATCTGCTTGTTGGATTTGCCTTCTGCAAGCAGTTGCAGCACTTCATGCTGGCGCGGTGTGAGGCGCTGCCATACCTCTGCCGGGCTTTCCCCGATGCGCTGCCCTGCGTCGTCGAGCGCGAGATTGCTGATCGGGGGCAGGTAGACGGCACCGGAGGTGATGCGCTGCAAGGCTTCGAGCAACACGTCAGCGGTGGCTTGGCGGTCGACCACGCCGGCCGCGCCAAACCGCAGCGCGTCACCCACCACGTGGCGGCCAATGGCCGGCACCGTCAGTAGGATCGGCACTTCCGGCAGCATCGCTTTCAGCTCCGACAAACGTTGCCGTGCGCCGTCATCCTGCGCGCTCCATTCCATGACGACGGCGCTGGGCTCAGCCTCCCTGCAGGCCGGCCCAAAGGGCACGCAATAGTGCGTATCGATAAATACGCCATGCGCATCAAGAGCATTCAACACATTAGACACACCTGCCGCAAAAAGCGGCAAGCTATCGATTACCAGAATATTCATCGACCCCTCGTGCTTCGGTTAATTGTTTTCAAGCGAAACCGATTATTTTGTAGGGCGTAGATGATCCGGGTGCATTGAAACGGAAGTGCCGTGCCGAAAGTCATGGGGCAGGCGTTGCCTGGCGCTAGGGCCACCGTTCTGGTGCCTCGGCCGGGACTTCTGGGGCGTCGAATCCGGCGCTCAAAGCGCTTACCTTGAATTCCGGCGCACAGCCCTGTGCGTCCAATTAATTCAAAGTGAGGAGTTTTAAATGGACAACGGACTTATCGGGTCGGTTATCAATGCGCTGCCGATCGACAAGATGATCTCTGCGCCGCTGCAGGCAATGATTGCAGCGCAAACCTCGGCGGCAAAATCTTATGCGGATTTTCTGCTGCAGGTGTGTATTCAGAACGGCAAGGCCGTTGCGGTGCAATTTGACTACGACGAAACCATCGTCGATGAGAAGGGGGTATCGCAGGGCACGATCCAGAAGACGATGCGCATCCCGCTGCTGTGCGCGGTGGTGCATCCGGTGATCGCCATCGAGGAAGGCACGATCGACTTCGAGCTGGAGATTTCGCAATCGGAGAAATCGTCATCCAGCACGGAGGCGGAAGGTTCGTTCCAGGCCAAGCTGGGATGGGGTCCGTTCAGCGTGTCGGTGTCGGGCCGCGCCTCGCACAAGTCGGAGCAGACGCGCAGCACCGACACACGTGCCAAGTACTCCTTCCACACCCAGGTCAAGCGTCAGAACCCGCCCGAAGCGCTGATGCGGGTGATGGAATTCCTGACCGACGCCGCGACCAAGCCGGTGGTTGTGAAGGGCAAGGAGAACGACGTCAAGCCACTGCCGGCCACGCCGACCGACGGCACGATGGTCGGCGAGAAGGTGCCCGCAGGCGGCAATGCCCCGGCCCCTGCGCCGGCCGCTGGAGGCTAAGCCGCGACGGCAACAGACGCCGGCCGGCCTCCCCACGGCTGGTGTCCTGACAGGCGCACGCCTGCCGCGCGCCACCGATTGACCCGATCAATCCGATCGACTCGACCGACCCGACACCATGTTCAAACTCTTCAGCCGCCGCCGGCGTGATGACGATCGTGCGTCGTCAGCGCCCGCAGACACACCGCCTGCGCCGCCGTTTGCGCCCACGCCATTCCACAGCACGCCGCCCGACGCGCCCGCTGCCGAGGCATCGCCCCCGTTGCCGCCTATTTCCCCGCCGCCCGGTGGCGGTGGTGGTGCCGGCGGGGGCGGGGGCAGCGGCAACCACGGTCATCCAGGCCTCAACGGCCTGACGCTTGATGACATCACGCGCGGCATGCAGCACGCAGCGTCGTCGGCCAACCAGATGCTGGCGCAGCAGTACACCGCGCTGCTCGACCAGTTTTTCGATGCCGATGAAAACGGCACGCTGGTCGCCCGCGAAGTGGAACTCGCCCTCGACAGCCAGCATCGACTGGCGCTGCCGCTGGTGTCATTTGCGATGCCGCGTGGCCTCGCGCTCGACGAGATGACCGTGAACATGACCGTGCGCAGTGACATCGCCGAGACCCTCCCCGCACAAGGTCAGGGCGCGGGTGGTGTCGGCCGGTTCTACGTCTCGCTTGCGCCGCATTCGAGCCGAGGGGCGGGTGACATGCGCGGCCGCGACAGCGAGCACATCGACATCGAGATGAAGTTCACCGCGCTGCAGCCACCCGAGGCAGTGATGCGGCTGATTGACGAATACACGAACCGGCTGCTGCCGCGACCCGTCAAGCCCGCTTCCGGCGCCACGCCCGACGCCGACCCCAATACCGCCCCGCAATCTCCAGGAGCAGAGCAATGAGCACTGAGCACAACCCGCGCACCACTGGCGAGCAAGGTCTCGCGCTGATCAAGGAATCGGAAGGCCTGCGCTTGTCGACGTATCTGGATGCGGTTGGCAAACCGACCATCGGCTACGGCCACCTGATCCGCCCGGGCGAAACCTTCAAGGGCCCGATCTCACAGCAGCAGGCGGAAGCACTACTGCGCAAGGACCTCGCCGACACCGAGCAGGGCATCGCCAAGGCGGTGCGCGTATCGATCACGCAGGGGCAGTTCGATGCGCTGGCGTCGTTTGTCTTCAACCTGGGGGCGGGGCGGCTGCGCTCATCGACGCTGCTGCGCAAGCTCAACGCGGGTGACTACGCCGGCGCGGCCGACCAGTTCCTGCTGTGGGACAAGGCCGGCGGCAAGCCGCTCAAGGGCCTGACCAAGCGCCGCCAGGCCGAACGCAAGTTGTTCCTGTCCTGACCGTCACACCACCAAGGAGATTTGCCATGCGTACCGAACCGCTGCCCGCCATCCCCACCGTACCGTCGCGTCGTTTGCGTGGGCTGTTGATCTGGGCCATCGCCACCGCCGTTGCCATTGGTATTTCGTATGCACGTGCAGCGGATGCACCGCCCACGTGCGCAGCGGAAGCCGAGCGGTTGAATGCTGAGCTCGCCAAGCAGGCCTTGCCGCGTCTTACACCGCAAGGGGTGGCCTACCTGGCCGAGACGCTGAACACGTTGTACCTGTACGGCCGCCTGCCCAATCGCTACGACCCTGAAGGCAAGGTCGACTGGCCCGATGGTGCCAACCGCCCGGCTTTGCTCATCAAGCGCAGTGTGGGCGGGGGGCCATGGGGGCAGACCGGGTGGCTACAGGCGGATGTCGATGATGGGTTGGGCAAGCGCGGCCCGCTGCGGTTGATCTATGCCCGCGATGGCATGCCGCAGTTCCTGACAACGACCGCGCCGGGCGCGCCGAGGGTGCCGACACAGCGTTGCACGGATCCGTCGTAGATCGGAAAAAGGAAGGGAGGGCGTCAGGCGCCGGCTTGCGTGGCCTTACGCGCCATTTCGACGCCCTTGTTGGCCAGCGCATCGGCGCGCTCATTGCCGGGGTGGCCTGCGTGGCCCTTCACCCAGTGCCAGCTGACGTCGTGGCCGACAACGAGTTCATCGAGGATGCGCCACAGGTCATCGTTCTTCACGGGCTTCTTGTCGGCGGTTTTCCACCCGCGGGCCTTCCAGCCGGCTAGCCATTCGCTGATGCCTTTCTGCACGTACTGCGAATCGGTATAGACCTTCACCCGGCACGGCCGCTTGAGTGCACGGAAGGCCTCGATGACGGCCATCAGCTCCATGCGGTTGTTGGTGGTGACGGCTTCACCGCCGAAGAGTTCTTTCTCGTGGCTGCCAGAGACGAGCACGGTGCCCCAGCCGCCAAGGCCAGGGTTGCCCTTGCATGCGCCATCGGAATAGACGGTGACTTCCTGCATGAAAACGATTGGTAAAGGGTCAGTGAGGGGGCGTGAGGTCGCTGCGCTCAAGCGCCCGATTGGCCATCGCGCGCGGCTGCCGGCGGCGTCTTGGTCGAATGCGAGCCGGAGGGCGTGGCAACCGGCGTACCGGCCGGTACCAGCGCTGACGCCTTGCGTGTCTTCCATGCCGGCCCGACCAGTCGCATGCCAGGCACGCGCTTGACTGCCTGCAGCATGTACACCGCGCCGAAGATCGGCCACCAGCGGTCGCCGGCTTTCTCCATGAAGGCCGTGCGCTGCAACCATTTGTCGGTGCGGTTGGGCGGGCAGTAGCAGCCGAAACGGCCGCGCACAATATCAAATCCGAGCAGCTTGAGCCAGTCTTTCAGGCGCGTGAACGCGATCATCTGGCTCTGCGCGGGCAGGAACGATTCGGTACCCAGGCGGCGCATGCCTTGCCGCACGCCCCACAGGCTCAGCGGGTTGAAACCAGTGATGACGAGTCGCCCCTCGGGCATCAGTACGCGCGCGACCTCGCGCAGTACTTCGTGCGGGTCGTCGGTAAATTCGAGCACATGGGGCAGAGCGACGAGGTCGATGCTTTGGGAGGCAAAGGGCAACTCGTCGTAACGGCAGATGACGCGAGGCTTGGCCTGGCGCAGCGGGGTATTGGGGTCGGATTCCCCTTCGGCAGCATCGGCGGGCTCGGCCGGATTGCCGTCCATCGAATCCAGTGTTTCGGTCGGGGCGGTGGGGTCGATATCGTCCACCACACGGGCGATCAGCGGAATGCGGTTTTCACGCAGTGCGCCAAAACCTGGGTGGCCGAGCTGCAAGGCGTGAAAGCCAAACATGTCGGCCACGGTGCGGTCGAACTGCGCCTGCTCCCACCGCAGGACGTATTGCCCGGGCGGCGAAGCGAGCCAGTGGTGCCAATCTATAATGCGACGATCGTTAGAGGGGTCGGACATGGTCCAGAGTGGTGTGCCGCATGGTGTGGCGCTTGAAGTCGAAGCGATCGCTGCGTTTTCCGACAATTATATTTGGGCACTTCACGATGGCCGTGTGGCTGCGGTCGTCGACCCAGGTGATGCGGAACCGGTCCTGCGCTTCCTGAAGGCGCGCGGGCTTGCGCTCGGTGCCATTGTAATCACACATCATCATGCGGATCACGTTGGCGGGGTGGCGGAACTCGTTGCGGCGTATCCGGAAAATCCCGAGGGTGCCCCCCTGCCGGTGATCGGCCCCGCCGGCGAATCGATCCCGTGCCGGACCGAGGCCGTGCGCGAAGGGGATGTTGTGACGCTCGCACAGCCAGCGGCCACGTTCCACGTCATCGACGTCCCTGGCCATACCAGTGGGCACGTCGCCTATGTCGGCCGCCTGCAAGGAGACGGCGCTCCCGAAAGCCTATTCTGCGGCGACACCCTCTTTGCCACCGGCTGCGGCCGCCTCTTCGAGGGCACGCCCGCACAGATGCGCACATCGCTGGCAAAGTTGGCCGCCTTGGCGCCCGATACGCGTGTTTACTGTGCGCATGAATACACTGCATCGAATGTCCGCTTTGCCCGCGCTGTTGAACCCGGCAACGCCGCGCTCGCCGCGTGGGAGGATGAAGTGGCGACGCTGCGGGCCGAGGGGCATTCGACCGTGCCCACCACCGTGGGCCACGAGCGTGCGACCAACCCATTCATGCGATCGGACGAGCCGGAAGTGATTCAGGCGGTGGCTGATCACGCCGGCATTGACGCGGCGGACCCGGTCGCGGTATTCGCCGCTTTGCGTGAGTGGAAGAACGGTTTTCGTTGAGCCCGCTGGGCGCACGGGGTGTCGAGCGGCGCGCCGAGACGCCTTTGCCCCGGCAAGCGCCGGGTGAACGCGGGTTGACGTGACCGGATGCCTTCCATACTATCGGGGCAATTTTTAGCCCCAACCCCTCAGAACTTGATGCGATCCGTGCGACTTCTTGCGGCATCTGTGCTCAGTCTGCTTCTCGCGGCCTGTGCTACGGCTCCCGCCCCGAACGCCGACACCGCCAGCACAAGCGCCTCTGCCTCCGCGACCAGCCAAAACGCGCCGGTCGTCAATGTTGATCAGCAGTCTGTGGCGTCCCTGAAAGGGCCAGCCAAGGATCTCTGGGCGCGCATTCGCCAGGGTTTCTCCATGCCCAACCTGCAAAGCTCGGCCGTGGATGACCGTACCGACTGGTATGCGCAGCGCCCGGAGGCGTTCCGCCGCATGGTGGACCGCTCGAACCGGTACCTGTATCACATTGTTGAAGAACTGGAGCGGCGCAACATGCCCACCGAACTGGCCCTGCTGCCGTTCGTGGAAAGCGCGTTCAATCCCCAGGCAGTGTCGAGCGCCAAGGCGGCCGGGATGTGGCAGTTCATCCCGAGCACCGGCCGGACCTACAACCTCAAGCAGAACGTCTTCCAGGACGAGCGCCGCGACGTGCTGGCTTCGACTGATGCTGCGCTGGACTACCTCTCCAAGCTGCACGACCAGTTTGGCGACTGGCAACTCGCGCTGGCCGCCTATAACTGGGGCGAAGGTTCGGTCGCGCGGGCGATCGCCCGTAACCAGGCGGCTGGGCTGTCGACGGATTACGTCAACTTGAACATGCCTGCCGAGACGCGCATGTACGTGCCCAAGCTCCAGGCGGTGAAGAACATCATCGCCAATCCGGAGCGCTACAGCGTCTCGTTGCCCGACATCCCGAACCACCCGTACTTCGTCACCGTGACGACCTCGCGTGATATTGATGTCACGCTGGCGGCCAAGCTGGCCAATCTGCCGATGGACGAGTTCAAGGCGCTGAACCCGTCGTTCAACCGGCCAGTGATTCTGGGCGCGTCGAACCCGCAGATCCTGCTGCCTTACGACAACGCGGAAACGTTCCAATACAACCTGAACACGTATCGCGGCGGCCTGTCGAGCTGGACGGCCGTGACGGTCGGTAATCGCGAACGTGTGGAGGCCTTGGCGGCGCGGTTGAAGGTCAACCCGGACACCATCCGCGAGATCAACCGCATTCCGAAGGGCATGCGGTTGAAGGCGGGCTCCACCGTGGTGGTGCCGCGTACCGATGGCGCGAAGGAGGACACACCCGACATCAGCCCCGAACTGGCCGAGAACGCCACCATGGCGGTCGAGCCCGACATGCCCGATCTGCGGAAGGTGGTGGTGCGTGCGGGCAAGCGCGATACCGTCGCGGGGCTGTCACGCCGCTATGGCGTGTCGGTCGCGCAGATTCGTGCGTGGAACCAGTTGCCTGGTGATGCCATCCCCCGCGGGCACAACGTCGTGCTGATGCTGCCGCAGGCGCGCGGCGGCGCCCGGGGCGGCCAGGCGCGGGTGGTGCGTGTGTCGACCGCCGGGGCCCGTGCCCCAGTTGCCACCACGCGTGTGCCGGCGGCCAAGGTGGCCGGCAAGCCCGTGGTCAAGGCAAAGCCAGTGGCGAGCACATCGGCCAAGCGCAAGAAGCACTGAGATTGGCACAATAAAACGGCGTCCTGCGGGGCGCCGTTTTGCTTCTGGGCGGCGGGTAAGACCTGCGTAAGTTCACGGCCTCAAAGTTGGCGCATTCGACACATCAAGATCGAGCCATCGCACACGATGGCCAGGAGACAACGTCATGCCCATGTCCGCCGCGTATCGCGCGCTGTATCAGCGTTCCATTGACGACCCTGCCGGCTTCTGGGGTGAACAAGCCCAGCGCATCGACTGGCAGACGCCATATTCCGCCGTGCTCGACGATTCGCGCCTGCCGTTCGCGCGCTGGTTTGTGGGCGGGCGCACCAACCTGTGCCACAACGCCGTCGACAGGCACCTCGCCACCCGCGGCGAGCAATCGGCGCTGGTGTATGTGTCCACCGAAACCGGCATCGAGACCACTTACACGTATCGACAGCTCTATCGCGAGGTCAATCGCATGGCGGCCAGCCTGCAGGCGCTGGGCGTCAAGCGCGGCGACCGTGTGCTGATCTACCTGCCGATGATTCCCGAGGCAGCCTTTGCCATGCTGGCGTGCGCACGCATCGGGGCGATTCACTCGGTCGTGTTCGGCGGTTTCGCGTCCAATAGCCTCGCCACGCGCATCGACGACGCCACGCCGCGCGTGATCGTCAGCGCCGACGCCGGCTCGCGCGCGGGCAAGGTGGTGGAGTACAAGCCGTTGCTCGATGCCGCCATCGACCTGGCCGCGCACAAGCCCGAGCGTGTATTGCTGGTTAACCGCAAGCTCGCGCTAATGCAGCACCACCCGCGCGATGTCGATTACGCCACGCTCGCTGCCCAGCATGCCGACGCAGACGTGCCTTGCGAATGGATGGGATCGAGCGAGCCGTCGTACATCCTCTACACCTCGGGGACGACCGGCAAACCGAAGGGCGTGCAGCGCGATACCGGCGGTTATGCGGTGGCGTTGGCCGCGTCGATACCGCTCATCTTTGGCGCGCAGGCCGGCGACACGATGTTCACGGCATCGGATGTCGGCTGGGTGGTGGGACACAGCTACATCGTCTATGCGCCGCTGCTCGCCGGCCTCACGACCGTCATGTACGAAGGTACGCCGATCCGTCCGGATGGCGCAGTCTGGTGGCGCATCGTCGAGCAATACCGCGTGAATGTGATGTTCACCGCGCCGACCGCCATCCGTGTGCTCAAGAAGCAGGACCCGGCGCTGCTGCAGCGGCATGATCTGTCCAGTCTGCGCCGCCTGTTCCTGGCTGGCGAGCCGCTGGACGAGCCGACTGCAAGCTGGATCGGCGAGGCGCTGCACAAGCCCATCGTCGACAACTACTGGCAGACGGAAACCGGCTGGCCGATGCTGGCCATCCCGCAGGGTGTCGAGCCCTCCACGCAAAAGCTCGGCTCGCCGGGTTTTCCGGTGTACGGCTACAAGCTGGACATCCTGGATGAGGCGACAGGCGAATCCTGTGCCCCCGGCGAAAAGGGTCTGCTGGCCGTCGCCGCGCCGTTGCCGCCAGGCTGCATGACAACGGTTTGGGGCGACGATGCTCGCTTCCTGAAAACGTATTGGTCTGCATTTCCTGGTCGGCACATCTATTCGAGCTTCGACTGGGGCGTGCGTGATGAGGAGGGCTACGTCACCATCCTCGGCCGCACGGACGACGTCATCAACGTCGCCGGCCATCGCCTGGGCACGCGCGAGATCGAAGAGAGCCTCTCGTCGCATCCGGCCATCGCGGAAGTGGCGGTGGTGGGCGTGGCCGACCAACTCAAGGGGCAGGTGGCGATGGGGTTTGCCATCGTGCGGGACGCGTCGCGAGTCGCTGAGCCTGCAGATCGGCTGACGCTGGAAGGCGAACTGATGCGCACGGTGGAGGCGCAATTGGGAGCGGTGGCGCGGCCGTCACGCGTGTTTTTCGTCAATGCGCTGCCCAAGACGCGCTCGGGCAAGCTGCTGCGCCGCGCGATGCAGGCCGTGGCCGAAGGCCGTGATCCGGGCGATTTGACGACCATTGAAGACCCGACCGCGCTGGCGCAGGTGCAAGCGGCAATGCAGGGGTAGCAACGCAAAGAAAGTGACGTGCCCGCCAGTCTGGAGGCGGGCCGGCAACACAGGCGGGCCGTCACAGTTGGCGGGTGACCCGCCGATAAGTCCTTCCTTTTATTGAGTTTTTTGTGGCGTGACGGTATAATTTTCAGGTTTGAGTTCAGAAACCCATCACCCTAGCGCCAACCGCTTCCTACCTCCCGCCTACCGCCCCGTCTTGCCTCGTTTCCTGGTGAATGTTGCCCCAGTTTCGACGCGCAAACGGCCCGGATTCCGCGCAGCCGGAATTCCGCTTTGGCGCCAAGGCGATCAGGTCGGCACAGGGTGAATCCAGCAGGAGCTACCCGTGTTGCCGTCTTTCCCGCCCGCCATTCTTGCGCTTGCAGACGGCACGGTCTTTCGTGGCTATTCCATCGGTGCGGCCGGTCATACGATCGGCGAAGTGGTGTTCAACACCGCCATCACCGGCTATCAGGAAATCCTTACCGATCCGAGCTACTCGCGCCAGATCGTCACGCTTACGTACCCGCACATCGGTAACGTCGGCGTGAACCGTGAGGACGTCGAAGCCACGAAAGTCCATGCCGCCGGCCTCATCATCAAGGATCTGCCGATCCTCGCGTCGAACTTCCGCAAGGAACACTCGCTCTCGCATTACCTGAAGGGCGAGAAGGTCGTCGCCATTGCCGGTATCGACACCCGCAAGCTGACCCGCATCCTGCGCGAGAAGGGCGCCCAGAACGGCTGCATCCTCGCCGGCGAAGACAACGTGCAGAAGGCCATCGACCTGGCACGCTCGTTCCCGGGCCTGTCGGGCATGGATCTGGCGAAGGTGGTGTCCGTCACCGAGCCGTACGAATGGACCCAGACCGAATGGGAACTGGGCCGCGGCTACGGCAAGCAGGAAGCGCCGAAGTACCACGTGGTCGCGTATGACTTCGGCGTCAAGTTCAACATCCTGCGCATGCTGGCCGAGCGCGGCTGCCGCGTGACGGTGGTGCCGGCGCAAACCAGCGCCGCTGACGTGCTGGCGCACAACCCGGACGGCGTGTTCCTCTCCAACGGCCCTGGCGATCCGGAGCCGTGCGACTACGCCATCGCGGCTGCCAAGGAATTCCTGGACCGTCGCCTCCCGACGTTCGGAATCTGCCTGGGTCACCAGATCATGGGCCTGGCCGTCGGTGGCAAGACGCTCAAGATGAAGACCGGTCACCACGGCGCCAACCACCCGGTGAAGGATCTGCAGGACGGCCGCGTGGTCATCACCTCGCAGAACCACGGCTTTGCGGTCGATCCGGAATCGCTGCCGGCCAACGCACGCGTGACGCACGTCTCGCTGTTCGACGGCACGCTGCAAGGCTTCGAGCTGACGGACCGCCCGGCATTCTGCTTCCAAGGTCACCCGGAAGCCTCGCCTGGCCCGCACGACATCGCGTATCTGTTCGACCGCTTCACCGCGGCGATGGACGCAGCCAAGCAGTAAGGCAAACGAGATCGCCATGAACGCTTTCATGCTCGCCCACTTCGGCATCACCGAGTTCTGGACTTTCCTGCTCGGCACGATCTTCATCGTGCTGCTGCCGGGTCCGAACTCGATGTACGTGCTGTCGGTGGCGGCCCGTCGCGGTGTGCGCGCGGGCTACCAGGGCGCATGCGGCGTGTTTCTGGGCGATGCCATCCTGATGGTGCTGTCGGCGGCGGGTGTGGCTTCGCTGCTGAAGGCGAGTCCGGCGCTGTTCTACGTCGTGAAGTACATCGGTGCGGCGTACCTAGCGTGGATCGGTCTGCAGATGCTGCGCGGCGCCGTGCGCAACTGGCGTGCACGCCAACAGGGCAATGCTGTTGACCAGAGCCTTGGGGCAGCCGAAAGCAACGAAGCCAATCCGTTCAAGAAGGCGCTGATCATCAGCCTGCTGAACCCGAAGGCGATCCTGTTCTTCATCTCGTTCTTCATCCAGTTCGTCGATCCGCACTACGCGTTGCCGGTGGTGTCGTTCGTCGTGCTGGGGCTGGTTTGCCAAGTCTGCAGCTTCCTGTACCTGACCACCATCATCTTCGTGGGCGCGCGGCTGGCCGCGGCGTTCCGCGCGCGACGACGCCTGTCTGCCAGTATGAGCAGCGGCGTCGGCGCCATGTTTATCGGCTTTTCCGCCAAGCTGGCGACGGCCACACTGAATTAATCGAATCGAGCGGGTTATGCCAAAACGTACAGACATTAAAACCATCCTGATCATCGGCGCGGGTCCGATCATCATCGGCCAGGCGTGCGAGTTCGATTACTCCGGCGCGCAGGCTTGCAAGGCGCTGCGTGAAGAAGGCTTCAAGGTGGTCCTGGTCAACAGCAACCCGGCCACGATCATGACCGACCCCAGCACGGCCGATGTGACCTACATCGAGCCGATCACCTGGGAAGTGGTCGAACGCATCATCGCCAAGGAGCGCCCGGACGCGATCCTGCCGACCATGGGCGGCCAGACCGCGCTGAACTGTGCGCTGGACCTGCATCGCCACGGCGTGCTCGAGAAGTACAACGTCGAGCTGATCGGCGCGTCGCCGGAAGCCATCGACAAGGCTGAAGACCGCCAGAAGTTCAAGGACGCGATGACCAAGATCGGCCTGGGTTCGGCCAAGTCGGGCATCGCACATTCGATGGACGAAGCCGTGGCCGTGCAATCGCACATCGCCAAGGAAACCGGCACCAGCGGCTACCCGATCGTGATCCGCCCGTCGTTCACGCTGGGCGGCACGGGCGGCGGTATCGCCTACAACCGCGAAGAATTCGAAGAGATCTGCAAGCGCGGTCTCGACCTCTCGCCGACCAACGAGCTGCTGATCGAAGAATCGCTGCTCGGCTGGAAGGAATACGAGATGGAAGTCGTGCGCGACAAGGCCGACAACTGCATCATCGTCTGCTCGATCGAAAACCTGGACCCGATGGGCATCCACACCGGTGACTCCATCACCGTGGCCCCGGCACAGACGCTGACCGACAAGGAATACCAGATCCTGCGTAACGCCTCGCTGGCGGTGCTGCGCGAGATCGGCGTCGACACGGGCGGTTCGAACGTCCAGTTCTCGATCAACCCGAAGGACGGTCGGATGATCGTGATCGAGATGAACCCGCGTGTGTCGCGCTCGTCGGCACTGGCTTCGAAGGCCACCGGCTTCCCGATCGCCAAGGTCGCGGCCAAGCTGGCCGTGGGCTACACGCTGGATGAGCTGAAGAACGAGATCACCGGTGGCGCGACCCCGGCGTCGTTCGAGCCGTCGATCGACTACGTGGTCACCAAGGTGCCGCGTTTCGCGTTCGAAAAATTCCCGCAGGCCGACAGCCACCTGACCACGCAGATGAAGTCGGTGGGCGAGGTGATGGCCATGGGCCGCACCTTCCAGGAGTCGTTCCAGAAGGCACTGCGCGGCCTGGAAGTTGGCGTGGACGGCCTGGACGAAAAGTTGACCGACCGCGACGAGATCATCGAAGAGATCGGCGAAGCCGGCCCGGACCGCATCTGGTATCTGGGCGATGCTTTCCGCCTGGGTCTGTCGATCGACGAGATCTATGCCGAGACGGCAGTGGACCCCTGGTTCCTCGCGCAGATCGAAGACATCGTCAAGACCGAAGCGCTGGTCAAGGCTCGCACGCTAGATAGCCTGTCGGCCGCGGAACTGCGTCTGCTCAAGCAGAAGGGCTTCTCCGACCGTCGCCTGGCCAAGCTGACCAAGACGACCGCCAAGGCCGTGCGCGAGAAGCGTATCGCCGAGAAGGTCCGCCCGGTCTACAAGCGTGTGGACACCTGCGCCGCCGAGTTCGCCACCAACACCGCGTACCTGTACTCGACCTACGAGGCAGAACACGGCGAGTGCGAAGCCGAGCCGACCAACAACAAGAAGATCATGGTGCTGGGCGGCGGCCCGAACCGGATCGGCCAGGGCATCGAGTTCGACTACTGCTGCGTGCACGCCGCGCTGGCGCTGCGTGAAGACGGGTACGAGACCATCATGGTCAACTGCAACCCGGAAACCGTCTCGACCGACTACGACACGTCTGACCGCCTGTACTTCGAGCCGGTCACGCTGGAAGACGTGCTCGAGATCGTCAACAAGGAAAAGCCGGTCGGCGTGATCGTGCAATACGGCGGCCAGACCCCGCTGAAGCTCGCGCTCGACCTGGAAGCCAACGGCGTGCCCATCATCGGTACGTCGCCGGACATGATCGATGCGGCTGAAGACCGTGAGCGCTTCCAGAAGCTGCTGCACGAGCTGGGCCTGCGTCAGCCGCCCAACCGTACCGCACGTGCTGAAGACGAAGCGCTGAAGCTGGCCGAAGAAATCGGCTATCCGCTGGTGGTGCGTCCGTCGTACGTGCTGGGTGGCCGCGCGATGGAAATCGTGCACGAGCCGCGCGACCTCGAGCGCTACATGCGCGAAGCCGTGAAGGTGTCGAACGACAGCCCCGTGCTGCTCGACCGCTTCCTGAACGACGCCATCGAGTGCGACGTGGATTGTATTTCCGACGGCAAAAATGTCTTCATCGGCGGTGTGATGGAGCACATCGAGCAGGCTGGCGTGCACTCGGGCGACTCGGCTTGCTCGCTGCCGCCGTACTCGCTGTCGCAGGCGACCGTTGACGAACTCAAGCGCCAGACCGCCGCGATGGCCAAGGCGCTGAACGTGGTCGGCCTGATGAACGTGCAGTTCGCCATCCAGCAACGCGATGGCCAAGACATCGTGTACGTGCTGGAAGTGAACCCGCGTGCATCGCGTACGGTGCCGTACGTGTCGAAGGCGACCGGTATCTCGCTGGCTAAGGTGGCCGCGCGTTGCATGGCCGGCCAGTCGCTGGATTCGCAAGGTGTCGAAGCGGAAGTCGTGCCGGCGTATTACAGCGTCAAGGAAGCCGTGTTCCCGTTCAACAAGTTCCCGGGCGTTGATCCGGTGCTTGGACCGGAAATGCGCTCCACCGGCGAGGTCATGGGCGTCGGCAAGACCTTCGGCGAGGCGCTCTTCAAGAGCCAGCTCGCCGCCGGTTCGCGCTTGCCCGAGAAGGGCACCGTGCTGATGACAGTGAAGGACAGCGACAAGCCGGCCGCGGTGGAAGTTGCCCGCGCGCTGCATACGCTGGGCTACCCGATCGTCGCGACGCGCGGTACGGCTTCGGCCATCGAAGCCGCGGGCATTCCGGTGCGCGTGGTCAACAAGGTGAAGGATGGTCGCCCGCACATCGTCGACATGATCAAGAACGCTGAGATCGCTCTCGTGTTCACGACCGTCGAACGAGACGCGTACCGCGATTGCCGATTCGCGTTCGATCCGCCAGGCGGCTCTGGCGCAACGCGTGACGTACTACACCACCATCGCTGGCGCCCGCGCCGCGGTGGAGGGCCTGAAGCACATGCAGAACCTGGATGTGTACGACCTCCAAGGTCTGCACGCCACCCTGTAAGGCCCTCGTCCGACCCCGCGGCGTGGCATAGCGTCGCGGCAAATCGCCCGGAGTGAGGCAGTTGCCCCCTCCGGACGGTTCGCCTACACTACAGCGTCCGTGTCAAAACAACGACAGCCGCCGTCAGGCGGGTGTGCGCTACGCGCCCTCCCGCTTCGCAGCGGCTGATTTTTTTGTGATTTCGAATTACTCGCTATGAGCACCATTCCCATTACCAAGCGCGGTGCCGAGATGCTCAAGGAAGAGCTGCAGCGCTTGAAGACCAAGGAGCGTCCGGCCGTCGTCAACGCCATCGCTGAGGCGCGTGCCCAGGGAGATCTGTCCGAAAACGCCGACTACGATGCCGCCAAGGAGCGTCAGGGCTTCATCGAAGGCCGCATCATGGAAATCGAATCGAAGCTGGCGGCCGCGCAGATTATCGATCCGGCCGCGCTGGACGCAGAAGGCCGCGTGGTGTTCGGTGCCACCATTGATCTGGAAGATCTGGACTCGGGCAAGCCCGTCACGTACCAGATCGTCGGTGATGACGAAGCCGATCTGGAAACCGGCAAGATCTCGATCAGCTCCCCGATCGCACGCGCACTGATCGGCAAGTTTGAAGGCGATGTCGCCACCGTGGTCGCCCCGGGTGGCGAGCGCGAATACGAAGTCGTCGCGGTCAAGTACCTCTAATCCGCATTTGGAGCCAGCCACCATGCCGCAGCGCTTCTTCCAGTTGCTCGCCACGGTGTGGTGCGGTTCGCTCTGGACCATCGGCTACGTCGCCGCGCCCACGCTGTTTGCCATGCTGGAAGATCGCCAGTTGGCGGGTGCGATCGCCGGGCGGTTGTTCCACGCGGAGGCGTGGATCGGCCTCGCGAGCGGTTGCCTCCTGTTATTGGCGGCGACGGCGTTGGTCCGGCGCGGGCAGGGTGGTTACAAGCCGTTGCGCTGGCTGGTGCTAGGGATGCTGGTATGCGTGCTGGTCGGCTATTTTGGCCTACAGCCGTTCATGGCTTCACTGCGCGAACAAGCTGCGGCGCAGGGCTTGGCGGTAGGGCAATCGGCATACCGTGCTCAATTTGGCATGCTGCATGGCGTGTCCAGCGCGTTCTACCTCGTGCAAAGCCTGCTCGGTCTTGCGTTGATCTGGAAGACGGCTGGCATCCGGCAGGCTTCCTAAGGCGCAAAAAAAAGACCGGCTGAAACGCCGGTCGTTTTGTGTGCAGCCTTGAATCAGGACAACGCCTTCTTCTTCTGGCTGGCTTGACGCGGTTTGGCGCGCTTGACGTTGCCGCCCGCCGTGACACGCTCGTTGCCGAGCACGCTCAGGCGGACCGGTTTCGGGCGGCGGGCGCTGTTCGGATTGGGCTTGCGGACCGTGATCGAACGCGGGCCGGCACCCACCGTGGTCTTGCGAGGCGGCTTGAGGTCCTTCGGCTGGTTTTCCTTCAGGTAAGCGGGGCCTTCGCGCCAGATCACCAGCAGCTTGCCGATGTGCTGCACCGGGGCTGCCTGCAGGCGGGCGCAGATGGTGTCGTAGATTTCAATGCGGGCTTCGCGGTCGTCGCCGGCCACGCGAACTTTGATCAGCGCGTGAGCCGCCAGCGAGCGGTCGATTTCGGCTAGAACGGCCTTGGTCAGGCCCTCCGCACCGATGATGACGACCGGATTCAATGCATGCGCTTCCGAGCGCAGTTCCGATCGCTGGGCAGGGGTGAGGGTGAGGGCGGGCATAAATAAGGGCGGGATCGCGGAAAAAGACAAACGGCGCGTATTATCCGCCAAAATCAGTCCAAGCCGCCATGTTTAGGCAGTTTGGCAATCCATTCGATGGCAAAAAACAAATTCAACCAGTCGTGGCTGCACGACCATATCAACGATCCGTACGTGAAGCTGGCGCAGCGCGAGGGCTATCGCGCGCGCGCCGCCTACAAGCTCAAAGAGATCGACGAGCAGGACAAGCTGATCAAGCCGGGCCAGGTCATCGTTGACCTCGGTGCCGCGCCGGGCAGCTGGAGCCAGTACGTGCGCAACAAGCTGGCCGCCTCGCCGCGCGCCAAGGATGGCCGCATTGACGGCGCCATCGTCGCCATCGACATCCTGCCGATGGAAGCGATTGCCGACGTTGAGTTCATCCAGGGCGACTTCCGTGAGGACGAGGTCTTCCGGCAACTGGAAGAAATCGTGCTGGAAGCCACGGGCGGAGGCAAAGTCGACCTTGTTTTGTCAGATATGGCCCCCAATCTGTCCGGAGTGGCGTCGGCGGACGCCGCGCGCATGGAGCACATCGCCGAACTGGCCGTGGAATTTGCCATGGCGCACCTGAAACCTGAAGGTGCACTGCTGATCAAATGTTTTCACGGCAGCGGCTATAGTCAGATCGTCGAGATGTTCAAGCGCCATTTCAAGATCGTGGCGCCGCGCAAGCCAAAGGCCTCCCGCGACAAATCGTCCGAGACGTTCCTGCTGGGCCGACAACTCAAGCATCCGGGCTGACGGACGTTAGTCAGGAAAGGCGCTCGGTATGAGGTTGCGTTGCCGATGGTCTTGCGGGCAATCAACCTACGGCGGTATCCGTGCATTACAATGCCAAGCATCCCGTCAAGGCATTTCTAAAGGAGTCTCGCCTTGAATAACAACTGGTTTCAGAAGGCGGCCATCTGGTTGGTGATTGCCTTGGTGCTGTTCACCGTCTTCAAGCAGTTCGACAAGCCACGCGCCCAAGAAGGGGTGACGTACTCGCAATTCATGGATGACGCGAAGGCCGGCAAGGTCAAACGCGTGGAAGTGCAGGGGCGTACGCTGCTGGTCACGCCCAACGAGGGCAACAAGTATTCGATCATCTCGCCGGGCGACATTTGGATGGTCGGCGACCTGATGAAGTACGGCGTGCAGGTGACGGGTAAGGCCGAAGACGAGCCCAATATGCTCTATTCGATACTTACCTACCTGGGCCCGACGCTGCTGATCATCGTGTTCTGGTTCTACATGATGCGACAGATGCAGGGCGGCGGGAAAGGCGGCGCCTTCTCGTTCGGCAAGTCGCGCGCTCGGCTGATCGACGAGAACAACAACAGCGTCACGTTTGCCGACGTGGCCGGTTGCGACGAGTCGAAGGAAGAGGTCGTCGAGCTGGTCGACTTCCTCAAGGATCCTCAGAAATTCCAGAAGCTGGGCGGCCGTATTCCGCGCGGCGTGCTGCTGGTGGGCCCTCCGGGTACCGGCAAGACGCTGCTGGCGCGCGCCATCGCCGGCGAAGCTAAGGTGCCGTTCTTCAGCATCTCCGGTTCGGATTTCGTTGAAATGTTCGTTGGCGTGGGCGCGGCCCGCGTGCGCGACATGTTCGAAAACGCCAAGAAGCAAGCGCCCTGCATCGTCTTCATCGATGAAATCGATGCGGTCGGCCGCCATCGTGGCGCCGGCATGGGCGGCGGCAACGACGAGCGCGAGCAGACCCTGAACCAGATGCTGGTTGAGATGGACGGCTTCGAGGCCAACTCGGGCGTGATCGTGATTGCTGCGACCAACCGTGCTGACGTGCTCGATAAGGCGCTGCTGCGTCCGGGTCGCTTTGACCGTCAGGTCTACGTCGGCCTGCCCGACATCCGCGGCCGCGAGCAGATCCTCAAGGTGCACATGCGTAAGGTGCCCATCGGCAACGATGTGGATGCATCGGTGCTGGCACGCGGTACGCCGGGCTTCTCGGGTGCAGATCTGGCCAACCTAGTCAACGAAGCTGCGCTGTTTGCTGCACGCCGCAACAAGCGCGTGGTCGACATGCAGGACTTTGAAGACGCGAAGGACAAGATCTACATGGGTCCGGAGCGCAAGTCCGCTGTGATCCGTGAAGAAGAGCGCAAGGCCACGGCGTACCACGAGTCGGGTCACGCAGTGGTGGCCAAGCTGCTGCCGAAGGCCGATCCGGTGCACAAGGTCACGATCATGCCGCGCGGTTGGGCGGGCGGTCTGACCTGGCAACTGCCTGAGCACGACAAGCACTATGCCTACAAGGACACGATGCTCGAAGAGATCGCCATCCTGT
Source organism: Ralstonia sp. 25C (assembly GCF_051904805.1). Taxonomy (NCBI): domain Bacteria; kingdom Pseudomonadati; phylum Pseudomonadota; class Betaproteobacteria; order Burkholderiales; family Burkholderiaceae; genus Ralstonia; species Ralstonia sp. 25C. The sequence continues at coordinate 3,528,515 of NZ_CP196737.1, forward strand.
TCGGTGGTCGCGCAGCGGAAGAGGTATTCCTGGGCGCGATGAGCACCGGTGCCTCGAACGACTTCGAGCGCGCCACCAAGATGGCCCGCGACATGGTGACGCGCTACGGCATGAGCGACACGCTTGGCACCATGGTCTACGTTGATACGGAGCAGGACGGCTTCTTCGGTCGCATGGCTTCGAAGACGGTGTCCGAAGCGACGCAGCAGAAGGTGGACTCGGAAATCCGTCGTATCGTGGACGAGCAGTACACCCTGGCCAAGGGCCTGCTGGAATCGAACCGCGACAAGGTGGAGGCGATGACCGCCGCGCTGCTCGAGTGGGAAACCATCGACGCAGACCAGGTCAACGACATCATGGACGGCAAGCCGCCGCGCCCGCCGCGCTACGGTTCCACCGGTGGTGGCAGCACGCCGCCGGGTGGTGGCACCCCGGCCGTGAATCCGGGCAATGTGCCTGCCACGGCATGATGACCACGTAGTTTGTTGCCCATGCGGTAACGCAGAAGAGCCGGTGCCCGCGCACCGGCTTTTTTGTGGCTGCCTTTTTTAGCGTGCCTCGCGTAGCATTCCGGTCCTGCGCTGCATTCTGCCTCGTCTATCTTGTCTGCCTCCATTCCGACCCCAACGCATTTCCAGTGCGGGCGTTTTCGTTACCCGCGTCATCGGCGCCCGCTGGTCATGGGCATTCTCAATGTCACGCCGGATTCATTTTCCGACGGAGGGCAGCACGCGGCGCGCGATGCCGCGTTACACCATGCCGAGCAACTGATTGCCGAAGGCGTCGACATGATCGACATCGGTGGTGAGTCGAGCCGCCCGGGTGCCGCGCCGCTTGGCTTGCAAGAAGAACTCGACCGCGTCATGCCGATCGTTGAGGCGCTGCGCGATTGCGGCAAGCCGCTGTCGATCGATACCTACAAGCCCGAGGTGATGCGGGCCACGTTGAATGCTGGCGCCGACCTCATCAATGACATTTGGGGCTTCCGGCGGCCGGGTGCGATAGAGGCGGTGGCGAAGAGCAATGCTGGGCTGTGCGTCATGCACATGCAGCGCGATCCGGAAACCATGCAGGAATCGCCAAACTATGCGGATTTGATGGGCGAGGTAGCGGCGTTCCTGCGCACACAAGTCGACGCGCTCATGGCGGCCGGCGTGGCGGCGGAGCGCATCTCGCTCGACCCGGGATTTGGCTTTGGCAAGACGCCGAATCACAATCTCACGATGCTCAACCGCTTGGCGGAGTTCGAAGAGATTGGCTTGCCATTACTCGCCGGCTTGTCACGCAAATCGACGCTGGGCGCAGTGCTGGGCGGCAAGCCGCCGGCGGAACGGGTGACGGCCAGCGTGGCCGCAGCGCTGCTGGCTGCGGAGCGAGGCGCTTTCATCGTACGTGTGCACGATGTGCGACCCACCGTGGAAGCCCTTCAGGTCTGGTGGGCCATGCGCCACGAACGCATCGATCCGCCACTGGAATGACAGCCGCCCCGGCCTCGCACGGCCGGGGGTCGAGCGAACAGACGATTGCCCGGCTGGGGGCAGCGCCTTACAAACAAAGCAAGCAACATCTTCAGGAGAGATTCCCCATGTCCAGGAAGTATTTCGGCACCGATGGCATTCGCGGGCGCGTTGGCGAAAGCCCGATCACGCCGGATTTTGTGCTGCGTCTCGGTTATGCCGCCGGTCGGGTGCTGGCGCATGGCAACGAAGCGCACGGCCATGGCCGTCCCACGGTGCTGATCGGCAAGGACACGCGCCTGTCGGGCTACATGCTGGAAGCCGCGCTGGAAGCGGGCTTTACGGCCGCCGGCGTCGATGTGCTGATGAGTGGTCCCCTGCCCACGCCTGGTGTAGCATACCTGACGCGCGCGCTGCGGCTGTCGGCGGGTGTGGTGATCTCGGCGTCGCACAACCCGTATTACGACAACGGCATCAAGTTCTTCTCGGCCACGGGCGACAAGCTGCCTGATGAGACCGAATTGCAGATCGAAGCCCAGCTGGAAAAGCCGATGGAATATGCGGCTTCCGACGCGCTGGGTCGGGCCCGCCGTATCGACGATGCCGCTGGCCGCTACATCGAGTTCTGCAAGAGCACGTTCCCGAGCGACCTGAACCTGTTCGGCATGAAGGTTGTGCTGGACAGCGCGCATGGCGCGGCCTATCACATTGCACCGCACGTCTTCCATGAACTGGGGGCGGACGTGGTCTCCATCGGCAACCAGCCGAATGGCCGCAACATCAATGACGGCTATGGCGCGACCGCACCGGCCAAGCTGGTCGAGGCCACGCGTGAACACGATGCCGACATCGGTCTGGCGTTCGACGGCGATGCCGATCGCCTGCAGGTAGTCGACCGCAACGGCCGCCTCTACAACGGGGACGAACTGCTCTACGTGATGGTGCAGGCCCGCCGCGCCGCCGGTTTGCCGGTGCAGGGCGCTGTGGGCACGCTGATGACGAACCTTGCCGTGGAGCTGGCCCTCAAGGCGCAGGGTGTTGAATTTGTGCGTGCCAAGGTGGGCGACCGCTATGTGCTGGAAGAACTGAAGAAGAACGGCTGGCTGCTCGGCGGCGAGGGCTCGGGCCACTTGCTTTGCCTGGACAAGCACAGCACGGGCGACGGCATCATCTCGGCACTGCAGGTGCTCGCGGCATTGCGTCGCAGTGGTCAGACGCTGGAGCAAATGCTCGACGGCGTGCGTCTGTTCCCGCAAAAGCTCATCAATGTGCGCGTCGAAAAGGGCTTCGACTGGAAATCGCACACGGGCCTGCAAGCCGCCCTCAAAACCAGCGAAGCTGAGCTGGAAGGCAAGGGCCGTGTGCTGATCCGCCCCTCTGGCACGGAACCGGTCGTGCGTGTGATGGTGGAGGCCCAAGATGCGGACTTGGCAAACCAACATGCGGAGCGTCTGGCAGCGACATTTCAGTGACACTGCCACGTCAATCGAATGCCTATAAAGCGACCTACGGGTCGCTTTTTTTATGCGCGCGAGGCGACTTTCGTGTCTTACAGAGCAGTTATAAGAAGTTTCTGTGTTGTCACGGAACTGTCATTTAGGCGGCCTAAAGTTCGGGTGTCAAAAATTTGTCATCGCTCAACCGCTCCTCGGAGAACACACATGAAACTGGTTAAGACCGCGATCGCGGGCGTCGTCTCGCTGGCAATCGCTGGTGCTGCGTTTGCTGCCGACATTACCGGCGCTGGCGCTACCTTTCCGGCTCCTGTCTACAGCAAGTGGGCTGACGCCTATCAAAAGGCGACTGGCACCAAGGTGAACTACCAAGCCATCGGCTCGGGTGGTGGCATCAAGCAGATCACGGCCAAGACGGTCGACTTTGGCGCATCGGACATGCCGCTGAAAGACGCCGACCTGAACAAGGACAACCTGCTGCAATTCCCGACCGTGATCGGCGGCGTGGTGCCGGTGATCAACCTGCCGGGCGTGAAGGCGGGTGAACTGATGCTCAATGGTGACGTGCTGGGCAAGATCTACCTGGGCGAGATCAAGAAGTGGAATGATCCGGCCATCGCCAAGCTGAACCCGAAGGCCAAGTTGCCGGACCAGGACATCCTGGTGGTGCGCCGCGCCGACGGCTCGGGCACGTCGTTCATCTTCACGAACTATCTGTCGAAGGTGAATGCCGAGTGGAAGAGCAAGGTCGGCGAAGGCACGACCGTGAACTGGCCGATCGGTACGGGTGGCAAGGGTAACGAGGGCGTGGCTGCGTTCGTGCAGCGTCTGAAGGGCGCGATCGGCTACGTTGAGTACGCCTACGCCAAGCAGAACAAGATGACCCACGTGAACCTGCAGAACAAGGCTGGCAACGTGGTGCAGCCGACCGCCGACGCCTTCAAGGCCGCGGCTGCCGGTGCAGACTGGAACAAGTCGTTCTACCAGATCCTGACGGACGGCCCGGGCAAGGACGCATGGCCGATCGCCGGTGCAACGTTCATCCTGCTGCACAAGACGCAGGACAAGCCGGCACAGGGCGCTGAAGTGATGAAGTTCTTCGACTGGGCCTACAAGGGCGGCGACGGCGCAGCCAAGGACCTGGATTACGTGCCGCTGCCGGACGTGGTGAAGAACCAGATCCGCGCGACGTGGAAGTCGAGCGTGAAGGACGCTTCGGGCAAGGCGATCTACAACTGATCGTTGCCGCTGCATCCGTGCTCGTCATTCAATGCAGCACACGGCGCGGGCGGTGTCATTCGGCCGCCCGCGCCATTTCAACGCTTCTTTCACGGCTCTCACGGCTGACTGGTGTCCCTCATGGCCACGCTTTCTGATTCCTCCGGCGCCTCCAGCATGCGCGCGCCGAGCCGCACTGGCGATCTGCTGTTCGGTGGTCTGACCCGCCTTGCCGCCATCATCACGCTCCTGCTGCTGGGCGGCATCATTGTCTCGCTCATCATCAGCGCCTGGCCGTCGATCCAGAAATTCGGCCTGTCGTTCCTGTGGAACGCGGAGTGGGATCCGCCCGCCGATGTGTATGGCGCGCTGGTGCCGATCTACGGCACGCTGGTCACCTCGCTGATCGCGCTCATCATTGCCGTGCCCGTGAGCTTCGGCATTGCCCTGTTTCTGACCGAGCTGTCGCCGGCCTGGCTGCGTCAACCGCTGGGTACCGCCATCGAGCTGCTCGCCGCCGTGCCGTCCATCGTGTACGGTATGTGGGGCCTGCTCGTGTTTGCGCCCATCTTTGGCGAATACTTTCAAACGCCGCTGGCCAATACCATCGGCAAGATTCCGTTCATCGGTGCGCTGTTCCAGGGCGCGCCAATCGGCATCGGCCTGCTGTGCGCCGGGGTGATCCTGGCGATCATGATCATCCCGTACATCTCGGCGGTGATGCGCGACGTGTTCGAAATCACGCCGACGCTGCTCAAGGAATCCGCCTACGGCGTGGGCTGTACGACGTGGGAAGTCATGTGGAACGTGGTGCTGCCGTACACCAAGGCCGGCGTGATCGGCGGCGTGATGCTGGGCCTGGGCCGTGCGCTGGGCGAGACCATGGCCGTGACGTTCGTGATCGGCAATACCAACCTGCTGTCGGATGTGTCGTTGTTCTCGCCGGGTAACAGCATTACCTCGGCGCTGGCCAACGAGTTTGCGGAAGCCGGCCAAGGGCTGCACACCGCAGCGCTGATGGAGCTGGGTCTGATCCTGTTCGTGATCACGTTCATCGTGCTGGCGGCGTCCAAGCTGTTGCTGCTGCGCCTGCAGAAGGGCGAGGGCAAGAAGTGAACCAACGCGATCTACCGCACGTGCCGACCGGTGCCATGAGACCCAATACCATGCGTACGCCTTCCATTCCTGCTGTTCGCGCCGACTCGGAGAAGATCAAGTCGCGCTTGCAGGCCCGCCGCCGCAACGTCAATCGTGTGGCGCTTACGTTGTCGCTGGCTGCCATGGGCTTTGGCCTGATCTGGCTGGCGTGGATTCTGTGGACCACGCTGTCGCTGGGCGTGGGTGGTTTGTCGCTGTCGCTCTTCACGGAGATGACGCCGCCGCCGAACACGCCGGGAGGCGGCCTTGCCAACGCTATCGCGGGCTCGTTCCTGCTGGTGGGTATGGCTACGCTGATCGGCACGCCGCTGGGCATCCTGGCGGGCATCTACCTGGCCGAATACGGCAAGACGTCGCCCTTGGCCAGTGCCACGCGCTTCATCAATGACATTCTGTTGTCGGCGCCGTCCATCGTCATCGGCCTGTTCGTGTATGCCTTGGTGGTGGCGCGCGTGCAGCACTTCTCGGGCTTGGCCGGTGTGCTTGCGCTGGCGCTGCTGCAGATTCCGATTGTGGTGCGTACCACCGAAAACATGCTGAACCTCGTGCCCAACGCCATGCGCGAAGCGGCCATGGCACTCGGCACGCCCAAGTGGAAGATGATTCTGTCGATCACGCTCAAGGCGTCGTATGCCGGCGTGATTACCGGTGTGCTGCTGGCCATCGCCCGCATTGCCGGCGAGACCGCGCCGTTGCTCTTCACCGCGCTGAACAACCAGTTCTGGAGCCTGGACCTGAACCAGCCCGTGGCGACGATGCCGGTGGTGATCTTCCGCTTTGCGATGAGCCCGTTCCCCGAGTGGCAGCAGTTGGCCTGGGCCGGGGTGTTCCTGATTACGCTGGGTGTGCTGGGGCTGAATGTCCTTGCGCGTGCCTTGTTCACGAAGAAATGATCATGACTGCTACGTCCCTCGAAGTGCGCACGCAACAACCCAAGATCGATGTTCGCGACCTGAACTTCTACTACGGCAAGTTCCATGCGCTGAAGAATATCTCGCTGCAGATTCCGGAGAAGCAGGTGACGGCCTTCATTGGCCCGTCGGGCTGCGGCAAATCCACGCTGCTGCGTACCTTCAACAAGATGTACGCGCTGTACCCCGAGCAACGTGCGGAAGGGCAGATCAACATGGACGGCGAGAACCTGCTCACGTCCAAGATGGACATCGCACTGTTGCGTGCCAAGGTGGGCATGGTGTTCCAGAAGCCGACGCCGTTCCCGATGTCGATCTACGACAACATCGCCTTTGGCGTGAAGCTGTTCGAGCGTCTGTCGCGCTCGGAAATGGATGACCGCGTGGAATGGGCGCTGACCAAGGCCGCGCTGTGGAACGAAGTGAAGGACAAGCTCAACCAGTCGGGCTACGGCTTGTCGGGCGGCCAGCAGCAGCGTCTGTGTATCGCACGCGGCATCGCCATCCGCCCCGAAGTGCTGCTGCTGGATGAGCCGTGCTCCGCGCTGGACCCGATTTCCACCGGCAAGATTGAAGAACTGATCGCCGAACTGAAGGATGACTACACCGTCGTCATCGTCACGCATAACATGCAACAGGCGGCGCGCTGCTCCGATTACACGGCGTATATGTATCTGGGTGAGCTGATCGAATTCGGCGATACCGAAAAGATCTTTATCAAGCCGCAGCGCAAAGAAACGGAAGACTACATCACCGGCCGTTTTGGTTGATCTGCCACGCTGAAACGACAAGGAGAAAAACGATGTCCGAGAAACATCTGTCATCGCAATTTGATAGCGACCTGACTTCCATCAGCACCAAGGTGCTGCAGATGGGTGGCCTGGTGGAAGCGCAGATCGCCCGTGCGATGCGCGCCCTGGCCAACTTCGACACCGCCATGTGCGACCAGGTGCTCGCGGTGGAGCAGGAGATCAACGCACTCGAAATCGAGATCGACGGCGACTGCAACAACATCATCGCGCGCCGCCAGCCGACCGCGCGTGACTTGCGCCTGGTGATGGCTATTTCGAAGACCATCACCAACCTCGAGCGCGCCGGCGATGAGGCCGCCAAGATCGCCAAGCGCGCCAAGCGCCTCATGCAAGACCAGCAGGCGCATGCGCTGAACTACGCCGGTGTGGAACGCTCGGGCGAGATGGCCGCGACCATCCTGCGCCACGCGCTCGACGCCTTCGCGCGCCTGGATACCGCGGCGGCCGTGTCGATCCTGCAGGAAGACAAGGCCATCGATGAGGAATTCCGCGGCTTCATGCGCGAACTCATCACGTACATGATGGAGAATCCGCGCACGATTTCGGTGGCGCTGGATCTGCTGTTCATTGCCAAGGCTATCGAGCGCATTGGCGACCATGCCAAGAACATCGCAGAATTTATCATCTACATCGTCAAGGGAACCGACGTTCGGCATGCCGGACGCGAAGCGCTGGAGCGTGAAATCCTGGGTGAGGGCGAATAAGAGAGGGATTGGAGACGTGAGCATGCCGAGCAGTATTCTGGTCGTGGAAGACGAACCGGCGATCGCCGAACTGATCGCCGTCAACCTGCAGCACGCAGGGCACTACCCGATCCGCGCCTACAACGCAGAACAGGCACTCTCGCTGATGAGCGACGTGCTGCCCGACCTCGTCCTGCTGGACTGGATGTTGCCGGGCAAGTCCGGCGTGATGTTCGCCAAGGAGCTACGCGCCAACGAGCGCACGCGCCAGATCCCGATCATCATGCTGACCGCCCGCAGCGAAGAGCAGGACAAGATCATGGGCCTGGACAGCGGTGCCGATGACTACGTCACCAAGCCGTTCTCGCCCAAGGAACTGCTGGCCCGCATCAAGGCCGTGCTGCGCCGCCGTGCGCCGCAACTGACCGACGATGTGGTCGCCATCAACGGCCTCAAGCTGGACCCGGCTACGCACCGCGTGACGGCCACGAACACCGAAGCAGAAAACCCGATCAAGCTCGATCTGGGCCCGACCGAGTTCCGCCTGCTGCATTTCCTGATGACGCACCCGGAGCGCGTGCACAGCCGCTCGCAGCTGCTCGATCAGGTCTGGGGCGACCACGTGTTTGTGGAAGAGCGCACGGTGGACGTGCATATCAAGCGCCTGCGCGCGGCACTTGCCCCGGGCGGCTACAGCAACATGATCGAAACCGTGCGCGGCAGCGGCTATCGCTTGGCGCGCAATCCGGGGCAGTAACCCTTCGCTGATCTGCCGCGCGGTTGTGCTGTTGTCTTGTTGCGCCGTCGCCAATCGCGTGGTCATACGATCTTCGTGGTCCAGCGCTTAGAATGCCTTCATGAACGTCTTCTGGACCCGCTTTGCCGTCTTTGGCGCCCTGATGGGCATCATCACGGCATGCCTGTATGTGTTCGCCAATCAGGTCATCGCGCTGGCTGTGCTCAGTGCGATGTTGTTGGCGATGCTGCTCTATTACGTCTATCAGATTCAGCGCCTGTGGCGCGTGCTGGATTCGCCGGCCTATGGCGAGATCCCCAGCGCGATCGGCCTATGGGGCGAGGTCTACTATCGCCTGCACCGGCTGGTGAAGGGCTGGCGCATGCAGGTGCTGCAGGTGGAGCAGCAGCACAGCCGCTTCATCCAGGCCATCCAGGCGTCACCAAACGGCGTGCTGATGCTGGATGCCGAAGACCAGATCGAATGGTGCAACGCCGTGGCCGAGGAGCACTTCGGCCTGTCTGCCAAGCGTGATCTGCGCCAACGCATTACCCACCTGATCCGCCGACCCGAGTTCGTGCGCTATCTGGCGCGCGGCGAGTTCGAGGAGCCGCTCACCATGCATGACGTGGGCCCGCACAAACAAAGCATCGTCTCTGCCCAGATCCTCCCGTATGGCGAGGATCGCAAGCTGCTGGTGTCGCAAGACATCACCAAGCTGGAGAACACCGAGGCGATGCGGCGTGATTTCGTCGCTAACGTCTCGCATGAACTGAAGACGCCGCTGACCGTGCTCTCGGGTTTTCTGGAAACCGTGCGGGATATTCCACTGCCCGAAGAAGACAAGAAGCGCTACCTCGACATGATGCATACGCAAGCCATGCGCATGCAGCACCTGGTGGAAGACCTGCTGGCCCTGGCCACGCTGGAAGGTAATTCGGAGCCGCCTTCGCTTGCGCCGGTGCCGATGCAGCGCATGATGCTGCAGCTTCAGCACGACATCGAAGCGCTTTCTGCCGGACGGCACACCGTCAGCATGTCGTGCGATCCGACAGTCAGCGTGTGTGGAGCGGAGTTGGAATTGCTGTCGGCCTTCAGCAACCTGGCGTCCAACGCCGTGCGCTACACGCCGGAGGGCGGCAAGATCCATCTTGATTGGGGTGTGAGGGATGGCCACGCCGTCTACTCCGTCACGGATACGGGCATCGGCATTGCAGCCGAACACATCCCGCGCTTGACGGAGCGCTTCTACCGCGTGGACCGCAGCCGTTCACGCGATACGGGCGGCACGGGCCTGGGCTTGGCGATCGTCAAGCATGTGCTCTCGCGCCACGGCGGTGAATTGCAGGTGACCAGCGAGCACGGCAAGGGCAGTACGTTCCGCGCGGTGTTTCCGCCCGAGCGGACGGTGGTGCGCAGCGCCAGCGTGAGCGACGAACGCGCGGCCTGAACGTCGTTCACCTAAACAAAAACGCACGCCGTTGAGCGTGCGTTTTTTGTTTACCAAACCGGGACTGCGCTAGCCGGCCGAGATTTCCACCGGCGCGCGCACGGTCGGTTCCGCGGCGGTAGCGGCCGCCACGGCAGCTGCCGTTTCCGCCGCTGCTGCCGCCTGCGGTGAGAAGTGGTTCAGCAACTCCAACTGGCTGATGCGCACGTGCTTGCCGCGCGTTTGACGCTGCACGTAGGTACCGTCCGATTGCATGACCCACGCCGAGGCGTTGTCGCGCAGATGCACCTGCAGGCTTTCCTTGATGACGCGTGCCTTGAGCTTACGATCGAGCACCGGAAAGGCCACTTCAACGCGGCGGAACAGGTTGCGGTCCATCCAGTCGGCGCTGGAAAGGTAGACCACTTCCTCGCCGCCGGCATGGAACGCATAGACGCGGTGGTGTTCCAGAAAACGCCCCACGATCGAGCGTACGCTGATGTTCTCCGACAACCCTGGTACGCCCGGCTTGAGCGCGCACACGCCGCGCACAATCAGGTCGATCTTCACGCCCGCGCGCGACGCCTTGTACAGCTCATCGATGATGGTCGGCTCGAGCAGCGCGTTCATCTTGCCGATGATGCGCGCACGTTTGCCTGAGCGCGCGGCGCGGGCTTCTGCGCGGATATGCTCGACGAGGTTCTCGTGCATCGTGAACGGCGAGTGCCACAGATGATGCAGCTTGACCTGCGCGCCCGTGCCCGTGAGCAGCTGGAACACGTTGTGCACGTCTTCGCAGATCTGCTCGTTGGCCGTCATCAGGCCGAAGTCGGTATAGAGGCGGGCGGTCTTGGGGTGGTAGTTGCCGGTGCCAAGATGCGCATAGCGGCGTAGCTTGACGGCTTTGCCCTTGCCCGAGACTTCACGGCGCACTACCAGCAGCATCTTTGCGTGGCACTTGTGACCGACCACGCCATACACGACGTGCGCGCCTGCGGATTCCAACTGGTCCGCCCAGTTGATGTTGGTCTCTTCGTCAAAGCGCGCCAGCAGTTCGACCACCACCGTGACTTCCTTGCCGTTGAGTGCCGCCTTGATGAGCGCTTCCATCACCGGCGATTCATTGCCAGTGCGGTACACCGTCTGTTTGATTGCCACCACGTCTGGGTCGCGCGCGGCCTGCTGCAGCAGTTCCAGCACGGGGGTAAAGCTCTCGTAGGGATGGTGCAGGAGGATGTCGCCCTGGCGAATGGCGTCGAATACGCTCGAGCTGTTCGCCACCTGCTTGACCGTCGCCGGTACGTGCGGCGGATACTTCAGGATCGGCTTGTCCACCAAGTCGGGCACCTGCAGCAGGCGCACCAGATTCACCGGACCTTTCACACGGTAGCAGTCGGCCTCGCTCAGGCCAAACTCCTGTAGCAGTCGGCGCACCAGCGCGGGCGAGGTGTCGTGCGCGAGTTCCAGGCGCACTGCATCGCCGAAGTGGCGGGTCAACAATTCACCCTGGAGCGCCTCGCGCAAATCGGTGATTTCGTCTTCCGATACGAACAGATCGGAATTGCGCGTGACGCGGAATTGATAGCAGCCATGCACGTCGATCTGCGGGAACAGCTCGTGAACAAAGCCCTGCATGAACGACGACAGCAGCACGAACCCATGCGGATACCCCGACAGTTCCGGCGGCATCTGCACCAGGCGGGGCAGGGCACGCGGTGCCTGCACGATGGCGAGTTCGGCTTCGCGCCCAAAGGCGTCCTTGCCCGACAGTTCGATGATGAAGTTCAGGCTCTTGTTGAGCACGCGCGGGAATGGGTGCGCCGGGTCCAGCGCCATCGGCGTGAGAATCGGCACCAGCTCATGCTGGAAGAAGTTGCGGCACCACGCACGCTGCGCTTCGTTCCAGTTGGTGGTCATGTGGAAGAAGACGCCTTCCTTCTCCAGCAGGGGCAGGATCTCGTCCTGCAGCATGGCATACTGTTGCGCCACAAGCCGCCGCACCTGCTCCGTTACCACCCCAAACGCCTGCTGTACCGATAGCCCATCCGGCGTCATCGACGAAGGGTTGTCGCGCATCTGTTCCTTCAACCCGGCGATGCGGATTTCAAAGAACTCATCCAGATTGCTCGACACGATGCAGATGAACTTCAGCCGCTCCATCAGCGGTACCCCCGGGTCGGCCGCCTGGGACAGCACGCGGGCGTTGAATTCCAGGATGCCCAGTTCGCGGTTGAGCAGGTCGCCGGCGGGCAGGGTGGACATGTTGCGTTCAGACGGATGACGATCCGGCCACTTTTTCATAGTTGGGTGTCAAATTTGTGACACATTGAAATTGTCATGTTCGGGACACAATAGAGACATATTTTGTTGCGCATTGTTTCGAACGACAATAGTCGCGCCCCCGATTCCGCTTTTTACCTGTTCCCGTTTCCATTCATGAGTCCCACCCCCCGTCTGCTGGCCGCTGTCGACATGGGTTCCAACAGCTTCCGGCTGATGATCGGCCGCGTCGACGAAACCGTCACCGCCAGTGGCGCCAGCAGCAGCCAGATCTTCCAGGTTGATGCGCTGCGCGAACCCGTGCGTCTTGCCGCAGGCCTGACGCAAGACAAATACCTGGACCAGCCCGCGCGCCGCCGCGGCGTGGACGCGCTGCGCCGCTTTGGCGATCGCCTGCGCGACTTCGCTCCCGAACACGTGCGCGCGGTCGCGACCAACACGCTGCGCGTGGCCAAGAACGCGCAGGAATTCCTGATCGAGGCGGAAGCCGCGCTCGGTTTTCCCATTGAAGTGATTGCCGGTCGTGAAGAAGCGCGTCTGATCTACCTCGGCGCCTCGCACGATGCGCCAGCATGCCAGGGCAACCGCCTGGTCGTCGACATCGGTGGCGGCTCGACCGAGTTCATCATCGGCAACGGGTACAAGCCCAAGCTGATGGAATCGCTGTATATCGGTTGCGTGTCGCACAGCCGCCATTTCTTCCCGAATGGCAATGTGGACGAGTACGCGATGAAGCAGGCGGAGCTTGCCGCGCGTCGCGAGATCCAGGTGCTGGTGCAGCAGTACCGTACCGCGGGCTGGAACCAGGCGGTGGGCTCGTCGGGCACGGCGCGCGCGCTGGCGGAGCTGATCGAGCTCAACGGCTTCAACGACAAGGGCACCGACCACGGCATCATCACGCGCGAAGGGCTGGAGCGGCTCAAGCGCGCACTCGTCAAGGTGGAGAACACCAATCGGCTGAAGCTGGCGGGCCTGAAGGCGGATCGCATTCCTGTACTGCCGGGCGGGCTCTCGATCATGCTGGGCGTGTTTGCCGAACTCGACATCGACCGCATGGACGTGACCGACGGCGCGCTGCGCCTGGGCGTGCTGTATGACCTGCTCGGCCGTACGCACCACGAAGACATGCGCACGGTGACGATCGAGCAGTTCATGCGCCGCTACAACGTGGATCGCGCGCAGGCGCACCGCGTGCGCGATGCGGCGACGTCGCTGCTGTCGCAGTTTCCTGATCCGCCCGATGAGCGCCGTGAGGACAACCTCGCGTTGCTGGGCTGGGCTGCGAATCTGCATGAGATCGGCATGAGCATCTCGCACGGCGGTTACCACAAGCACTCGGCTTATATCGCCAGCCATGCGGATATGCCAGGCTTTTCCAAGACGGATCAGGCGCGCCTGGCCACGCTGCTCCTGGGGCACGCCGGTAAGCTGGGCAAGCTTTCGGGCGGGGGCAAGTTCCTCGATTGGCGGATGCTGTTCAGCCTGCGCCTGGCGTTTGTGCTGTGCCGTCGGCGTGGTGCGATCCAGCTACCCGAGCTGCGCGTGCGCCATAGCGAGGGCGAGCTCAACGAAGGCGGCTTCGAAGTGGAGCTGCCCAAGAGCTGGATCGAGCAGAACCCGCTGGTGGAATACAGCCTCACGAAAGAAGCCGACGAGTGGCAGCGCATTGGTCGCCGCTACAAGGTGGTCTACGTGTAAGCGGATCGTCGTTACGACGCTCCAAAACAAAACGGCCCGGTGTGATTCGGGCCGTTTGCTTTGGTGCGGGTGTTTTCAGCCGCGCAGGAAGTGGCGGGCGTAGCGCGGGTTGATGTCCGATAGGCGCAGCAGCGTGAGGAAGTCGGCGACGTTGAAGTCGGGGTCCCAGGCCGGTGCGCCGCAGATCTGTGCGCCCAGACGCAGGTAGCCTTTGACCAGCGCGGGCGGCTCGACTTCGAGATTCTGGTTCAGCTCATCTACCGGCAGCGGCACACGCGGGAAGGCGTGGTACTCAATCGGCGCCAGCGAGCCGTCGTCGACAAAGCTGCGATACAGGCTCGCGGCAAAGTGCCCACCGTCGCCCATCGACACGCTCGCGCAGCCCAGCATCGATTCAAAGCCGTAGCGCTGCATGTATTCGCCCAGGCCGGCCCACAGCGCCATGATGACGCTGCCCGAGCGGTAGTCGCGGTGCACGCACGAGCGGCCCAGTTCAACCATCTTCGGGCGCAGGTGCGTCAGACGCACGAGGTCGAATTCGGATTCGGAGTACAGGCAGCCGATCTGCTTGGCGGCATCCGGGCGCAGCACGCGGTAGGTGCCGACCACACGCAGCGTCTTCTGGTCGCGCACGATCAGGTGATCGCACACGGCGTCGAACATGTCGACGTCCAGCTCGGCGTGGGCCGAGGGCAGGCGGGCGCCCATTTCCTCGGCAAAGACTTTGTAGCGCAGGCGCTGCGCTTCGGTCACTTCATCCTGATGGCGCGCCCACGAAACGGCCAGAACAGGTTTGTCACGCGTCGGAACAGCGTCGGGTGAGCGAGGAAGGCCCCTCCGAGCGTTGCCCAAATTCAGGCTCGGCAGTGCGTCGATCAACGGCTGGGTGGGCGTCGGCAGGTCTCGCATTCGTGTATCCCCCAAGGGTGGCCAGGGTTGGCTTTCGGGGGCGATTCTAGAGACGCCACATGACAGATCAGCGACAAAAGCGTGTCAAACGTGACCGTTACATGAATTTTGCGTGTCGTTAGCGTGACAAGGCCAATATGTCACACAAGGTCCGGATTGACCACCGCGCGCAGCACGGTCTGGGCTTCGCCTTCGCGCACGCGGCGGCACAACCACCAGACACCGGCTTTCTTCACGCTCCAGTCCATTTCGGTGCCCGCGATCAACAGGCTGGCCAGGCGGCCGATCCACGGCTGGTGCCCGACAAGCAGCAGGTTCGTGTTCGATGGCCAATCGATGGCGGCAAGGATCTCGCTGACATCCGCGCCCGGGGCGATTTCCGGCAGCGTGTGGAAATGCTCGGTGAGGGCG
The DNA here is from genome assembly GCF_051904805.1 of Ralstonia sp. 25C. Lineage (NCBI taxonomy): Bacteria > Pseudomonadati > Pseudomonadota > Betaproteobacteria > Burkholderiales > Burkholderiaceae > Ralstonia > Ralstonia sp. 25C. The sequence goes on from NZ_CP196737.1 coordinate 3,543,671, forward strand.
CGTGCGGTTTGTTGTGTGCGTACGGCCGGGCTGGCGATCACACGTGTGCCCTCGGGCAGGCGAGGACGGAGCCACGCGGCCATTTTTTCGGCTTGCTTCTCGCCGCGCTTGGTCAGTTCTCGCTGGAGGTCGGTGTTGCGCTGAATGCGCAGCGGCGCGGCAATGTCTTCGGCTTCGGCGTGGCGCCAGAGGATGAGGTTCATGGAGGACTGGTCGAGCGGTGCGTCAATGCTGTCGTTATAGCACCGACAGATGACACTACCGGTCGCGCAGGTTCCGCCCAGGGCCGCACAAAGCAAAACGGCCTACGTTTATCACGTAAGCCGTTTTGTTTGCTGCTGAATGCTGGTCGGAGCGGAGAGATTCGAACTCCCGACCCACTGGTCCCAAACCAGTTGCGCTACCAGGCTGCGCTACGCTCCGAAGCCGGCGATTGTACCGCTTCCGCAACACGCCAGTCAAATAAACGTTCTGGCGATCAATCCGAGTGCCACCACGCCAGCAAATGCGGCGAAGCCTTGCTGAAGCGCCGGGCCCGCCAGATGCTGCGCAAAGCTGCGGCCGAGCAGCATGCCCGCGAGCGCGCCCACCGCGAATGGCAGGGCGATCTGCCAGTCGACATGTCCACCGAGGGCCGAGGCGACCACGCCACCGGTCAACACCAGCGCAATCACCGCCAGCGACGTGGCGACGATGGTTTGCATCGGTAGGTCGGTTGCGCGACGCAATGCCGGCACGATCACAAAGCCGCCGCCCACGCCTAACAGCCCCGACAGAAAACCCGCGCCCACGCCGGATGCGGCCAAGGCGCGCGCGCACGGCAGCGTCCAGATGAGTTTGGCGGTGGTGGTGTCGAGATGGCAGGGCGCCGATGCGCGTTGCGACGATTCCGCATCGGCAGACACGCCGCGCGCCTGACGGAACATTCGCACCGCCACGTAGCCGAGCACCACGGCAAACAGCACCGTCAACGGCGTGTTGGGCACGCGATGCGCCACCCAGATGCCGAGCGGTGAAACCGCGACGCCGCACAGTGCCATCAGTCCTGCCGCCTTGTAGCGGACGCGGCCCTCGCGCAGGCCGAGCACGGCGCCCAGCCCGGCCGAGAGGCCTACCGCCAGCAGCGCAATCGGCGCGGCTTGCGACACCGTCAGATGCAACCCAAAAATCAGCAGCGGCACCGCCACGATGGCACCGCCTGCACCCGTCAGCGCCAGGATGAGCCCCACCACCGAGCCCAGCACCGCGCTGATGAGCCAGCCTGCTTCCAGTGGAGACACGTTCCGCGCTCCGGTTACTGGACGCGCTTCATGACCTTGCCGCAGTACAGGTCCGAGAGCGTTTGCATGATCTGGATGACCTCGAAACTGGCCAGGCGGTAGTAGATGTACTTGCCTTCGCGGCGGGTGGCGACGAGGCCCTCGTCACGCAGCACACCAAGCTGTTGCGACAGGCTCGGCTGGTGCAGGCCGACCAGGGCTTCCAGCTCGCCCACGTTGCGCTCGCCCTGGGTGAGCTGGCAGAGCAGCAGCAGGCGGTCTTCGTGGGCCATCGCCTTGAGCACGGCGCACGCCTGAGAGGCAGAAGCGCGCAGCATGGAGATGGCCGCTTCGGGCAGCGGGGTCACTTCGGTGGGGGCAGGGGTCGGATCAGTCATCGGGCGGGAGGCGCAATTTGGACGCTTGGCAGAACGCAATATCTGGCGATATTCTATAAAAATATAGATTGTTTGCGGAAGCCCTCCATGCACGCTCAGATCGAACCCTTTTTCGACCCCGATACCTGCACGATGACGTACGTGGTCCACGCCGGGCCCGGTACGCCTTGCGCCGTCATCGATTCGGTGCTCGATTACGACCCGAAGTCGGGCCGCACGCGCACCGAATCGGCGGATCGCGTGGCGGCGTTCATTGAGGCGCAAGGCTTGAAAGTCGAGTGGCTGCTGGAAACGCACGCGCACGCCGATCACCTGTCGGCCGCGCCGTACCTGCGTGGGCGCTTTGGCGGGCGCATCGCCATTGGCGAGCGCATTCGCGTGGTGCAGGGGGTGTTCAAGCCGATCTTCAACCTGGAGCCCTCGTTCCAGCTCGATGGCTCGCAGTTCGACCACCTGTTCGCGCCGGATGAGGTGTTCCGCATTGGCGAGATCGAGGCGCAGGCGCTGGCGGTGCCGGGCCATACGCCGGCCGATATGGCGTACCGCGTGGGTGATGTCGTGTTCGTGGGCGATACGCTGTTCATGCCGGATGTCGGCACCGCGCGGTGCGATTTCCCCGGCGGCGATGCCAGCACGCTGTACCAGTCCATTCGCCGCTTGCTGGACTTGCCGCCTGACACGCGGCTCTACATGTGCCACGACTATCCGCCCAATGGCCGCGAGGCCATGAGCCACACCACCGTGGCGGAACAGCGCCGGGCCAACATCCACGTGCGCGATGGCGTGACCGAGGCAGAGTTCGTGCAGATGCGCACTCGGCGCGATGCCACCCTCGGCATGCCCACGCTGATGCTGCCGTCCATTCAGGTGAACATCCGCGCGGGTGCGCTGCCGCCGGCGGAGCCCAACGGCGTGCAGTACCTGAAGATTCCGCTGAACGCGCTCTAAACCCGCGCCACGCCATCAAGGCGCACGCAGGGCAACGCGCGCGGCTGCCATGACCTCGCGGCTCAGGCCATCCAACAGCGCGGACGCCGCACGTGCGTGCTGCCAGTGCAGCGGCACATCCAGCGGTGTGTCGGGCACCAGCTCGACGAGCGAGCCGTCTTCAAGATGAGGCGCGATCAACGCTTGCGGATGCAGGCCCCAACCCATGCCGGCCAGTGCGGCTGTCACAAAACCCTGCGATGAGGGCAGCGTGTGGTGCGGCAGTTCCACATGCCGATGACACAAGCGCCGCGCCCAGCGGGCCTGCAGTTCGTCCTTGGTGTTGAACAGCAGGCTGGGCGCCTGCGCCAGCGTGCCGGCACCCACACCATCGGCGAAATGGCCTGCCATGAAGGCTGGGCTGGCCGCTGCCACATAGCGCATGGCCCCCAGTGGACGGCTGTTGCAACCTGCGGCGGGCCGCGCGGTGGCCGTCACGGCAGCCAGCACTGCGCCGCTGCGTAGCCACTCCGTGGTGTGGTCCTGGTCATCCACCGCCACCTCCATCAGCACCGGTTGTTCCGCGGCGAAACGCGCGATGGCCGGCGCGAGCCACGTGGCCAGGCTGTCGGCGTTGACGGCAATCGGCAGCGCGACGCGCGCCACACCTTCCGGCGCGAGCGTCGGCAGGGTCGTCTGCAATTCCTGTTCGAGCAGCCGTACGTGGTCGACGTGCTGGCACAGGCGGCGCCCGGTCTCGGTGGCGCGGCAGGGCTGGTCGCGCACCACCAAGGCACAGCCGATGCGCTCTTCCAACAGGCGAATGCGCTGCGAAATGGCCGATGGCGTGACATGCAGAGCGCGCGCTGCACGCTCAAAGCTGCCTTCGCGCACGACTGCGGCCAGTGCAGAAAGGGCGGCGTAGTCCAGCATGGCGTAAGTTTTTCTTAATCAGGTGAAGAATAGATAGTTTGTCTTCATATGGTGCGGCGGGCAAGCTGTACGCATGACAACTGCCATCCACTCCCTTCCACACATGTTTCCTGTCTTTCTTCAAGGCCTGACACTGAGCCTCGGGCTGATCGTGGCCATTGGTGCGCAGAATGCATTCGTGCTGCGCCAGGGTTTGCGCCGTGAGCACGTTGGTAGCGTGGTGTTGTTTTGCGCCTTGGCCGATGCGCTGCTGATCAGCGCAGGCGTCCTCGGGATGGCACAGGCGCTGGGCGACCGGCCTGGGCTCGCGCGTGCGTTGGCGTTGGCTGGCGCGGCATTCCTGTTGATGTATGGCTGGCGGGCGCTGCAGCGTGCGCGGCAATCCAGCCAGTTGCGGGCCTCCCAAGGCGGCGATGGCCTAAGCCGAGTGGCTGCGCTGACGCAGGCGGCGGCCTTCACGCTATTCAACCCGCACGTCTATCTGGATACCGTGCTGCTGGTGGGCAGCATCGGCGCCCAGCAGGCGGCAGCACTGCGCGGGTGGTTTGTGGCGGGGGCGAGTTCGGCCAGCCTGTTCTGGTTTGCTTCGCTGGGCTTTGGTGCGCGTTGGCTTGCGCCCTGGTTTGCGCGGCCACGAGCGTGGCAGGTGCTGGACGGGTTGATTGGCGTGACGATGTTGGTGTTGGCAGCGCTGCTGTTGCGTCATGCACTCGCGGGTTTGTGAGCGCGCGAGCCTGCGCTATATTTCGCCCCTTCCGCCGCTGGCGCATCTGGCCATTCCATGCAGGACATCGCGAAAGACACACTGCACCAGTTCCTGGTGACGCATTTCGACCTCGTCGTCGACCCGGTTGAGCGAGGCCAGGCCCGCACCTATTTTCTCGGGCGCGTGGTGTGGCATCCGTCTACCACGACGCGCATTCTGCATGTCCAATACGGCGACGATGATTGCGTGCGCCATATCCGGCTGTGCGTATCGTCGGACAACAACAATAGCGTGCTGATGCGCGCGCCGATCTCTCTGCAAGACTTGCAGCAAGCGGTAACGGACGAGATCGCGCGATACACGTCGCGCACCATGCATAGCATGTCTCGCTGACACGCGGTTCTTACTCCTCCACCTCGCTGCGCACCATCAGCACCGGCTTGTTGGTCTTGCGGACAACGCCTTCGGCCACGCTCCCCATCAAGAGGTGTTTGAGCCCACGTCGGCCATGCGTGCCGAGCACGATGAGGTCGGCGCCCGTTTCGTTGGCCTCGCTCACGATGGTGGCGGAAATCTGTCCTGCGGCAACGGCGTGTTCGAGCAGCTTGGTGAAGTGCTTGATACCGGCGGCCTCGAGTTTCGTGGCGGCGTCGGACAGCGTGTCGCGACCATAGGCGGTGACGCGTTCTGCGTAGGTAATGGCGTCGAAGCCGACCATATCGATGGCCGCGTCCGTGGTGTCGGCTACGAACAGCGCCTCGACTTCCGCGCCGGTGGCCTTGCCCACGACAATCGCTTGATGCAGCGCCAGTCGCGAAGCATGGCTGCCGTCAATGGCGAGCAGGATACGTTGGTACATGGCGGCCTCCCAAGTGTGTGCGGACCCATGCCGCATGTTTTCAGCGTAGGCGCGGCGGTGGCGCGCCCATTGATGCACATCAATCGTCTTGGCGCGCCACGCGCAGTACGGCGGCGCCGGCTACGCGGCCCGCGCGCAAGTCATCGAGCGCGACGTTGGCGTCGCGCAGCGGATACGGTGTGACGTGCACCTGCAACGGCACCTCGGCCGCCACGCGCATCAGCGCGAGACCATCCGCGCGGGTCAGGTTGGCGACGGACATGAGCTTGCGTTCCTCCCACAGCAACCGGTATGGGAACGCCGGGATGTCGCTCATGTGGATGCCGCCGCAAACCACCACGCCGCCCTTGGTCACGGCCTGTAGCGCCTGCGGAACCAGCGCGCCGACCGGCGCAAAGATCAACGCGGCATCCAGGGGCTCGGGCGGGGCCTCGTCGCTGGCGCCGGCCCAGCACGCGCCGGTCTCTAGGGCGAGCCGCTGGGCCGCGGTGTCGTTGGCTCGTGTGAAGGCGAAGACTTGGCGTTGCTCGGCAACGGCGATCTGCGTGATCAAGTGCGCGGCTGCGCCAAAACCATAGATGCCGATCCGGCCAGCATCACCGGCCATGCGCAAGGTGCGGAACCCGATCAGCCCTGCGCACAGCAGCGGGGCCGCGTGTGCGTCGTCGTAGCGCTCGGGGATCGGCAGGCAGTAGCGTGCATCGCAGACCACGTATTCGGCATAGCCACCATCGCGCGTGTAGCCGGTAAAGGCGGGGCGGTCGCACAGGTTTTCCTGCCCACGCAGGCAGAAGGGGCAGGCGCCGCAGGTCCGGCCGAGCCAGGGCACGCCAACGCGTTCTCCCGGTGCGGGAGCGGTCACGCCGGGGCCACACGACTCCACGGTGCCAACGATTTCATGGCCGGGGATCAGCGCCGATTTAGGGTGCGCAAGTTCGCCATCGACGATGTGCAGGTCTGTCCGGCAGACACCGCAAACCGATACGGCAATCCGCACTTCACCCGGCCCCGGCACCGGCTTGGGGACGGTGCGCAGTGCCAACGGCGCCCCCGCGTTCTGGAGGACCATGGCTTGCATGGATTCAGGCATGGATGTCTCCGGTAGCGGCTCATGTGTTGAGTATGGTCGAGTGGTGTCCGGCCGTCGCTTGAGGTGGCGTAGGCAACTGCGCTGCGTCAAACGGCAGGGGCATCCGGCGCGCATACTGAATCATCGAATGGACGCGGCCACGCAGGTGATGTCTTCGTTACTGTCGTTCTCGGTTGCGCTGGGGCTGGGGTTGGCGATTGGCCTGGAGCGCGAGCGCAGTCACCCCGGCACGGCGGAACTGACCGCCGGCATGCGGACGTTTGCCATTGCTGGTCTGGCGGGCGCGATTGCCGCCAGCCTGCCGATTCCGCTTGCCTTGCCGATGGCGCTGCTGGCGGTGACGGTGTTGGCTGCGCTGAGCTATCACCACTCCGCGCAGCAAGACCCAGGTGTGACCACCGAAGTGGCGCTGGTGGCCACCACCTTGCTGGGGGCCTACGCGGTGGTTGCCCCTGACATGGCCGCGGGCCTGGGCACCGTATTGCTGGTGCTGTTATATGCCAAGGCCGCCTTGCATCGGTTTGCCCGCACCGTCATCACTCAGCGTGAACTGGCTGACCTGCTGACGCTGGCCGTGGCCGCGCTACTGGTGTGGCCCGCCATTCCCGATCGCCCCATGGGGCCGCTGCAGGTGTGGAACCCGCACACGCTGTGGCTGGTGGTGCTGCTCGTCATGGTGACAGGCAATGCGGGACACCTGGCGGTGCGGTGGCTGGGCAGCCACATCGGGTTGCCGCTGGCCGGGCTGTTCAGCGGATTTGCCTCCAGCGTGGCGACCATCGCCACCATGGGCGGGCGGGCGCGGGCGCAGCAGGCGTCTGTGGAAGGTGCGGTTGCGGCTGCGCTGATGTCCAACGTTGCCACGCTGGTCCAGATGGCCTTGCTTGTCGCCGCGGTCAATGTTGCGTTGCTCAAGCTGCTGGCGGTGCCATTGATCGTCGCCGGAGTGGGCGTTGGCGCGTGGGTCGCCTTCTGGGTGCTGCGTGATCGCAGCGCGCCTCAGGCAGAGGAAGACAGCGCGACCTCGTCGATTGACTGGCGCATCGCCATCGGCTTTGGAGGGTGGACCGCTGCACTCTTGCTGGTGACGGCCTTGGCAAAGATGTGGTTTGGATCGGCGGCTGTGGCTGCCGTGACCCTGTTGGGTGCCCTGGCAGATGTGCATGCCGCCACGGCCTCCATTGCCGCGCAGACGACCAATGGCACCCTTGCGCCCCCGACGGCCAGCCTGCTGATCATGCTGGCCCTGACGGTCAATACGCTGGCCAAGCTGGTGGTGGCACTCAGCGGCGGCAAGGGCTATGCAACCCGTGTTGCCATCGGCCTGCTGACCATGGTGGCCCTGGGTTGGGCCGGCTTTCTGGTTTCGGGGTGATCAATCCCGGCCGATGCCCAGCACCCAATAGAGCGGGCAGATGCGAATCGCGCCCGTCACCAGCGGCACCAGTCCAAGCCAGCCAACCCACGCCGGCACCTTGCCGAACGCCGCCAGCAGAATCATGGCGATGCCGATCAGGATGCGGACCACGCGATCGGGGGTTCCAACATTGGGCAGCATGATGTGCTCCTCGTCGTGAAAAAGAAGACGCGCTAGACCGTCAGCTGCGACGGTGTGCTTGAAGCCGGTTCGGCACAGCGGTCGCGGCCCAGGATGCCGGCGAGCAGCGTCCATTCGCCGCCCATCGCGCGGATGGTGTCATCCAGCGTGAGCATGCCGATCAGCCGTTGCTGCGCGTCGATCACCGCCAGCCGGTGCAAGCCATGGCCCATCATCGTGCGCAGCGCCTCGCTGATCACGGCATGGCCCTGGATGGTCAGCACGCCGCGCGTCATGGCCTGCGCCACCGTGGCGCGGGAGCAATCGTCGTGGTCGGCGATACCGTGGACCACCATGTCGCGGTCGGTGACGATGCCCGCTACGCGCGTGCCGGTGGCCGTTTGCTCGGTCACGAACAGCGCACGCAGACCCTGGTCCCGCATCATCCGGGCGGCTGTCTGCAGCGTCGTCGACGCCGAAACGTGGACGATGCGGCGCGAGCAAATCTCGTCAACCCTCATGCTGGACTCCGTTGCACATTCGTTTTCACTATAAGGACGGGGCACTATCGGGTGTTGATCCCGCACAAGGTGTGAGGCCCCTGCGACGCGGCTTTTCCTGGAGCGGGCGTCGCGGCAAATAGGCGGATGAGTCTAGCGGGCGTCGCATCTTGCCCATTGAGGCAGATCAAGCGAGCACCACACCCCGGCGCCGGGGCAAACGCTGATGTAAATCAAGGGGCCACCGCGCAGTTGATCCAACATGGAAGCAGACAAACTGAGGCCCGCAAGCTGACCCCCGCGCGCGGCCCGGTTGATATGGAGGCTCACCATGTACGACAGGATCCTGGTGGCGTTGGATGGCAGCGAAACCGCCGATCGCGCCCTCGACCAGGCCATCGAGCTTGCGCGCAAGCTCGATGCAGAACTGGTCATCGCTCACGTCATTGACAACAGCTACCTCAAGTACGACGTCGGCTATATCGACGTGCGCGGTTTTACCGAAGCGCTCATCGACCAAGGCAAGCAGATTGTGGTCGCCGGCCGCGCCAAAGCCGAAAAGGCTGGGGTGCGCGTCAAGACGATGGTGGTGGACGACCCCATCGGCACGTTCGACATGGGCTACGCCATTGAACAGGCGGCCCACGATGTGGATGCCAAGGCCATCGTGCTCGGTACCCACGGCCGGCGCGGGTTCCGGCGAATGCTGCTGGGCAGCGTGGCCGAGGCCGTGGTGCGGCAGAGCCGGTTGCCGGTGCTGCTGGTGCGTGCCGTTGAGGCGCAAACCGAGCACGAGGCAACGCAGCCGCTCTCCAACGTCGTGATTGCCTAAACGCTAAGGAGTGGACATGACTTATGCCAGCGTGATGGTGCATCTGGATGCCAGCGAAGGCGCCGTGCACCGCCTGCACCTAGCCATGCAGTACGCCCGCGCACACCACGCCCGGTTGATCGGCGTGTATGCCAGCTTTATGCCGAGCCCCAGTTGGTTCTACATGATGGAAGGCGCAGCGCGATACCTGGAGGAAGACCGCCACCGCCGCGACCGCGTGCGGGATGTCGTGCACGCGAACTTTCGTGACGCCACGGCAGCGTTGGGTGAGCAAGCGGAATGGCGTGCTGTAGAGGGCGATCCGCTTGCACTCGTGCTGCGCGAGGCGCGTGAGGCCGATCTGCTGATCGTCGGCCAGCGCAACCCGGATGACCAGACTGGCTTTGTTGCAGCCGATTTTGTCGAAACGCTGATTCTCGAATCTGGGCGGCCCGTGCTGGTGGTGCCCTACGCCGGGCGGTTTACGGAGGTGGCGCAACGGCTGCTGGTGGCATGGAGCGGCGGGCGGGAGTCTGCGCGCGCGCTGCACGATGCGCTGCCGTTGATGCCGGGTGCCAGCGTACGCGTGTTGCAGATGCTGGGCGAACGCCCGCCACACTGGGCCGAAGACACCACGGTCGGCCAGGTCGCCCGCGCGCTCAAGGTGCACGGCATTGATGCGACCGTCGAAGAGGTGCGCTGCGTAGAGTCGGATGTGGCGATCGGCGAGATGCTGCTCTCGCGCGCCGCCGACAGCAACGCCGATCTGATCGTGATGGGCGCCTACGGCCACAGCCGGCTGCGCGAGCTGGTGCTGGGCGGGGTCACCCGCACCTTGCTGGCCACGATGACGGTGCCGGTGCTGCTGTCCCACTGAGCGCGCGCGTGAATCGAAGGAGCGCACCATGAAAGGCGACATCGTACTCAAGCACGATGTGGAGGAAGAACTGGAATGGGATCCGGCCGTACAGGACGACCGCTTTGCCGTGCGCGTCAAGGACGGTGTGGTCACGCTGACTGGCAGCGTCAACACGTTTGCCGACAAGGCCGCTGCTGAGGACGCCGCCCGGCGTGTGGCGGGCGTGACGGCGTTGGTCGTGCACGTGGATGTACGCGTGCCGCCAGACATGCGCCGCCCCGACGAAGAGATTGCCCAGGCCATCTGCGCCGCGCTGCACTGGAACACCTCCGTGCCCGAGGGCGCCGTGGCGGTGACGGTCGACGACGGCGCGGTGACCTTGCGCGGTGAGGTTGACCAGGATTTTCAGCGTCGTGCCGCCCTGGACACCGTGCGCCGGGTGCGCGGCGTTCGGGCCGTCGCCAACGCGCTCACTTTGCGTGGCGCCGTGGGCCCCACGGATCTGACTGCCCGCATCACGAAGGCGCTGGAGCGTCAGGCTGTATTGGAGGCGGCGCGGGTGCATGTGTCGGTGGCGGACGGTACGGTCACGCTCACCGGGGCGCTGCGCAATCTCAACGAGTGCCGTGCCGCGCGCGAGGCTGCGTGGGATGCGCCCGGCGTGCGGGCCGTCATCGACCATCTGTGGGTGAAGTCCTGACCGCGTCGATCGCGTGCCCCGAATTTCGCGCCCGAGTTGCTTGCCTGGGAGTTCGTCATGAGCAGAACATTGATCATCTATTACTCGCGCACCGGCACCGCTCGCCTGGTGGCCGAACTGATGGCCGCGCAGAGCGGCTGGCAACTGACGGAGGTGACGGACGCTCGCCCGCGTGCCGGTTTTCTTGGCGACGTGCGATGCGTGATCGAAACCGTGTTGGGCAAGCGCGCGCCGTATCGCTATGAAGGGCCCGACCTCGGCTCGTTCGAGCAAGTCGTGGTCCTGGCGCCGATCTGGATGGGCCATCTTGCCGCGCCCATGCGCGATTTCCTCAAAGACCAGACACCGCTGCCGGGGCACCTGTCGGTGGTGTGCGTGATGGCGGCGCGCGGTGCGTTTCGGGCCGTGGAGGAGATCGCGCAGATCACCTCGATGATTCCCTCGCCAGTGTTGGCACTGTGTCAGCGCGATGTGCTGACCGGCCTGTCGCACGAAGAGGTGGCCGGCTTTGTCGAGCAGGTGAGGGTGGCAGGCCAGTGGGGGCAGGTGCGGCGGCGCCCGGCGTGGCTCTCGCCCTCCGAGGCATGACGCGGCACATGACGGCAGACCCGCATGACAAGGAGAGGGGCATGACCCACTTGACCGACGCGCAATGGCAACGGCTCAACGCGTTGCTCGATGAACACGAAGCACGCGCGCGGCGCCAGCTGGCCAGCGCCATGTCCAGTGCACCGCCGCCGATGGCGCAAGAGCCATTTCAGAACGTTGACTTGGCCGAGCGCGAAAGCAGCGAACTGGCGGGCGACATCATGCAGACGCACTACCGGCACGAGCTGGTCGAAATCGACGCCGCGCGCGAGCGGATGCGCCGGCACGAATACGGCGTGTGTGCGGACTGCGGCGAGCTCATCCCGTTTGCCCGGCTGCAAGTGCAGCCCACCGCGTTGCGCTGCCTCGCTTGCCAATCGGCACGTGAGCGTCACTGGACCTGAGGCGCGTGAACGCCAGGCAAGCAAACCAACAAGGCAAGGAGACCGCCATGAAAAGCGACCTGGGCATCAAGCGGGATGTCAGCGACGAACTGGTCTGGGAGCCAGCTGTGGACGCAGCCTCCATTGGCGTGGAGGTCGATTACGGGGTCGTCACCCTGACGGGCCATGTGCACAGCTACACCGAAAAGCTGGCTGCTGCGCACGCCGCAGAACGCGTGGCCGGCGTGCGCGGCGTGGTGCAGAAGATCGAAGTACGGTTGTCCGGCACGCATGCCGATGAAGACATCGCGCAGGCTGCACGTTCCGCACTGGAATGGCATGCAAGTGTGCCGTCCGACCGCATCGAGGTGCTGGTGGAAAACGGCTGGGTAACGCTGTCAGGCGAGGTCGACTGGCCTTATCAGAGCGAACTGGCCGCGCGTGCGGTCGGCACGCTGCGAGGTGTGGGCGGGCTCATCAACCGGCTGAAGATCAAGGCGCGGCTGGTGCCGACCGATGTGTCGCAGCAGATCGGCGCTGCGCTACGGCGGCATGCCGAGCGCGAAGCCAGCCACATCCAGGTATCGGTGCAAGGCGGTACCGTCACGCTGAGCGGGCGCGTGGACTCTGCTTCGGAGCGGCGCGCCGCCATGGGCGCGGCATGGTCCGCGCCCGGCGTGACGGAGGTCATCGACCATCTGCAGCTTGGCGGTTGAAAGCGGGTTGCGCAGGCGCAATCGGCCGATGACGCGGTTACAGCGCGCTGAGCGCAGCGGCATCCAGCAGGGCGATCCGCTTGCCTTCCACCGTGATCCAGCCTTCGCGCTGGAAGCGTGACAGCGCGCGGCTGACGGTTTCCAGCTGCATGCCGAGATAGCTGCCGATTTCATCGCGCGTCATGCGCAGCGTGAAGCTCGACGGCGAATAGCCGCGCGCTTGCATGCGCGACGACAGGTTCAGCAGGAAGGTCGCCACGCGTGCCTCAGCGGTCAGGCCGGCCAGCAACAGCATCAGGCCGGATTCCCGCACGATCTCTTCCGCCATCAGTTGATGCAGGCGGTGTTGCAGCGGGCGGATGTCTTGGCACAGGTCTTCCACGCAATGAAACGGCATGGAGCAGACGGTGCTGTCTTCCAGGGCAATGGCGTCGCAGGTGTGCTTGTCAGCGGCAATGCCATCTAGGCCGAGGGTTTCGCCCGACAACTGAAAACCCGTGACATGACTCGAACCGTTGGGGTGCGATACCACCGTCTTGAACGAGCCGGAGCGCACGGCGTAAATGGCGTGGAAGGTGTCACCGGCGCGGAACAGCGTCTCGCCTTTGCCGACCTTGCGCCACGTGTGGACCATGCGCTCCAGTTGCATGCGCTGTGCCGTCGGTACGGCGTTGGTCAGGCAGGCCCAGTGCATCACGCAATTGGCGCATTGGCTTTGCAGCGCCGGGTCCATCGGGGCCGGGGCGTGAATGTCACGCACCAGCTTGAGCTGGGCGACGGGGGCAGGGCGGCCCACTTTTGCTTGGGGGCGGGCTTCGACTGCGTTGGGCATCATGACGGCCTCTCCTGAGGGGGCGAACAGGTTGCGGTTTCCGATCGCCGCTTATCTGGCTGTCCCGGTGTCCGTATATGGGAAGTATCTGAAAGTGCGGCATCCGGCGAAATCAGGGTGCGCTGAGAGTCGTGTCGGCGCGCGCCGTGTGCTTGTCAGGGAACCCTGACAGCCGGCTGCCGTTTGGCGACGCATCCATCACATTGTCAATTCCCATTGAGGATCAGATGGATTAATGTGACGGCATCTTTGTCTGGTGGGGCCGGCATTCATCCATGAACCAAGAGGGACAAACCGGGCATTCCGGGCATTCGGCAGCCGCAGGGCGCAGACGCCTGCTGCAGTTGCATTCCACGCCGGCCGAACTGCTGGCCGGGGGGCTGGCGGTTGTGCTGCTGTTTGTCTCGGCGGCGTGGCTGGCTTCGGTCGCCATTCCACGCGTGCGCGGGGCGGCCATCCTGCTGCTGGCCATCGCTTGTCTGGCTGCCGTGCTGGCGCTCACGTTCTACTGGTTCCGGCTGCGCATGCTGCGCGCCACCGTCACCGACTATCTCGCCTACCTGGAAAAGAGCGAGGCCCGGCTGGCGGGCATCATCCGCTCGTCCATGGAGGCGATCATTTCGGTGGACGACGCGCAGCGCATCGTCCTGTTCAACCCGATGGCCGAAACGCTGTTTGGGTGTCCCGCCAGCCACGCCATTGGCCGCCCGCTGGCCGATTTCATCCCTGAGCGATTTCGCCATGCACACGAGGCCCATGTGCGCAGGTTTGGCGTGACAGGCGTGTCGGAGCGCCAGATGGGCCGCCAGCGTGCCTTGTTTGCTCTGCACGCGGACGGCCGCGAATTCCCCATCGAGGCGTCCATCTCGCAGATCGAGGACAGCGGCGCCAAGCTGTATACGGTGATGCTGCGCGACACCACCGAGCGCATGCGCGCCGACGCCGCACTGCGGCGCTCGCAGGAAGAGTTGCAGCACTTGTCCGACAGCATCCTCGCTGCGCGCGAGGAGGAGCGTCGCCGTATCGCCCGGGAATTGCACGACGATCTGGGCCAGCGCCTGAGCGCGCTGAAGATGGATATCTCGCTGCTGGCGGCCGATCTTCAGGCGGCCGGCACGCCGGGCACGCTGACCGCGCAGACGACGGCCATGCAGCGCGTGATCGACGAGACCATTGCCGCCGTGCGCCAGATTTCCGCCGACTTGCGCCCGCCGTTGCTGGATGAGTTGGGCCTCGTGCCGGCCATTGAGTGGATCGCCAAGAACGTGCGCCAGCGCTTCGGCCTGATCATTCAGGTGCGGGCCGAAGAGGTGTCGATGGACGAACACTCGGCCATTTCAGTGTTCCGTATCGTGCAGGAGGCGCTGAACAATGTGGTGCGCCATGCCGATGCCACCCGCGTGGACATCCACTTCGGGCGCCAGGGCGACATGCTGGAACTGACCATTCAAGACAACGGCCGCGGCTGGAGCGGCGCACCGCCCGCGGAAGGTGCGCGCCGGCCGCTCGGCCTGCTCGGGATTCGCGAGCGGGCGCGCCAACTGGGTGGCCAGGCCACGACATCGCATGCGCTCGACGCTGGGTTCCGGCTGACCGTGTGTTTTCCTGCCAACCAAGTTTTGACTGAGGAGAGCCGTTCATGATCCGCGTGATGATCGCCGACGATCACGCCGTGATGCGCGACGGCGTGCGCCACATCCTGGAGCGCGCCGGAGATTTCGAAGTGGTGTGCGAAGCGTCCGACGGCACGCAGGTTCTGCAACTCGTGCGCGAGCATCAGCCCCGGGTGATCGTGCTGGATTTGTCCATGCCAGGCCGCAACGGGCTGGAGTTGCTACAGCAACTGCGTGCCGATCACCCCGGTGTGCGGGCGCTGGTGCTGACCATGCACGCGGAAGAGCAGTACGTTGCGCGGGCATTCCGCGCCGGCGCGGCGGCGTATCTGACCAAGGAAAGTGCTGCGACCGAACTGGTGACGGCGCTGCAGAAGGTCGCCAGCGGAGGTACCTACGTCAGCCCGGCCATTGCAGAAAAACTGGCCCACAGCCTGGGCGAGGCCAGTGAAGAAGCGCCCCACACGCGCTTGTCCGACCGTGAAATGGAGGTCTACCGCCGGCTGGTGCAGGGCGAGCCGTTGACCGACATTGCCACCAGCCTGTGCGTCAGCGCCAAAACCATCAGCACGTACAAGATGCGGCTGATGGACAAGCTGCAGCTTTCCAGCGAAGCGGCCCTCGTGCGCTACGCCATTCGCCACCAGCTGTTTTCGGACGAAGACACGCTGTAGCCGACCCGCGCTTGCGCTCATCGGTGCGCAAGCGTGCGGAGTACCCACGGCAACACCGCGGACACCGCAGCGGGAATCACGTGGCGAAGCTCGTCATCAGACAGCGGCTGCTGTGATGAGATCTGCCCATCCAATACGGCGAGATCCGCTTCGGACGCATCCGTACCGCGCCTGGCACGCGCGGTAATGCGCGCTTGCAAGACGTTGAGGGTTGCAGCGCAGTCGGCAATCGCCACCGGCACGCCAAGGCGTTTCGCCAATGCGAAGAACGGGTCCCGATGGTGGTGTGCCAAAAAGGTGGCATCCGCAATCATCGGGAAACCCGCGCGCACGCCAATGCGGCAGATGGCTGCCATGCGCCGATACGTGCGGTCGACGGCGTGCGGTGTGTAGCGCTCGGCTGCGTTGGCGTGATGCCTGCGTTGGCGTTCGACGTCTGAACGCACGCGGATCATCTGTTCGGCTTCCGCATACTGCGCGGCGCGGGTGGATTTGCCGCTGCCGGACAGGCCATGCATGAGGATGAGGCAGCCGTCATTGCACGTGAGCAATGACACCGAAAGATCGAGCAGCCGGTGTGCCTCGTCGCGC
The DNA here is from genome assembly GCF_051904805.1 of Ralstonia sp. 25C. Lineage (NCBI taxonomy): Bacteria > Pseudomonadati > Pseudomonadota > Betaproteobacteria > Burkholderiales > Burkholderiaceae > Ralstonia > Ralstonia sp. 25C. The sequence goes on from NZ_CP196737.1 coordinate 3,559,647, forward strand.
TGCGTAGTGGCCTCCTCGTCGGCGTCTTCCAGTTGGTGCGCGCGCTCCAGCAGCACGCGGGCACGTACCAGCGCGCGCATGGCGGCGTAGAAGGGCAGCACAGCCAGGCCGCCATAGTCTGCACTGCGTTCCAGGTAGCGATTGATGAGGCGGTAGGCGAGGTCCGGCAGGTCCAGCGCCAGCAGATCCATGAAGAGGAACGCCGTGTCATACATGGTGTCGATCCAGCGCAACGCGGCCGAGAACTCCAGGCAATCAAACGGTGTCGGCCGGGTGCCGATCAGCACGATATTGCCCAGATGAAGATCGCCATGGCATTCGCGGATGTGCCTGGTGCGCGTGCGAGACTGGAGCGCGGGGCCAAGCCGCTCGGCATGCTGGCGCAGCAGCGATACTGCAGCCTTCGCCCGTTGCAGGTCGGTGCACAGCGCGAGCACGGCGTCTGCGCAGTCTTCAAGTGTCCGGCGAATGCGTGCGGCGGTACCGTATTCGGTGCTCGCGTCGGCGATGGGCGCGGCGCTGTGAAAATCGGCGATCAGGTCGGCCAGCGAGTCGATCTGCTGCGGCCCTAGGCGGCGTTCAAGTGCCATGGCGCGCAACACGTCGTGCTGGTGAAAGCGCCGCATGCGCACGGCATAGTCGACCGTGTCACCGTACCCGCCAACGCGAATGGCGCCCGTGCCGGCATCGCGCGTGAGAGGCACCACGCCCAGGTACAAGCCAGGCGCGAGCGGGTGGTTGAGCCGCCATTCCTCTTCGCAATCCGCGCGCCGTGCCGCCAGCGATGAGAAATCGACAAAGTCCAGCACCACCGGCTTGCGAATTTTGTAGGCGAATTCACCGGCCAGAAACACCCATGACAGATGCGTTTCGATTAGCCGTGGGCGGCCAGCGGGGTGCGGATAGGCGGCGGCTGTCAGCAGGCTGGCGACCAATGCATTGGCATCCGGCGCCAGCGGTGCAACGTGGGCGGCGAGCATCGGATTGGATGGAGCGGTCATGTGTGTACCTCCTGTGGCCCGCTCTCGACAACCCGGAGCGGGTCAGGCTTCTTCGGCTGGATCGGCCGGTTGCCCACTGTGGTTGCGTTGCTTCTGTGTGGCGTCGATCAGCATGCGCTCCACGCGTGCAAAGGCCTCGCGCAGGGCAAGGTAGGGGTCTTGTTCAGAGGTGTCGCTGAAGATGCGGTCGCTCAGTGGCGTCATCAGGTCGACGCGTACGCTGAACGGTCGGCCCTGCTGCTGATGTTTGGCTTCCTGGCTCAGGCAGACCCGGCAGCGGGTGATGTGGCTGCGCAGCCGTTCCAGGCGGCTGAGCTGATGGGCGACGGCTTCTTCAATCGCGTTGGAGTAGGGCAGGCCTTGAAACGAAAGTTCGACGGGAATCGTCACGGTGTCACTCCATTTGAGCAAGATGCGCAGCGAGTGCTGCGTCGGTCTGGTGCACGCTTGAGTGCATGCCAGCCTTTGTATTCTTCTCTTCTCTCGCGTGGATGGGTTGATGCGCGTCAACGCGTGGGGCTTCCGTGGTGCCGGCAACGGGGCCACGCGTGCGCCAGGCGATACCTCTCAATCGGTCTTTGATTGCGGTATCCGGACATTGATCTGCCGCAAGGCACGCCGTGCCACGATGAATGTGTCGGTGAGTACCGGCATTCCCGTCCATTCAAGCCATGTATCAGGAGGTAGCCATGAGCCAACTCAGGCGCTACGACCCGTTCGCCATTGAACCGGTGGGCGATATCTTCCAGGGGCTGTTGCGTTCGTTCCGGGGCAACATGGACGGGGTACTGCCGTTCAAGGTAGACGTGACGGAATCCGATGCCGCGTACAACGTGGTGGCGGAAATCCCGGGTGCAAAGAAGGAAGACATCGACGTCACGGTCGATCGGGGTACGGTCATGATCTCGGCCAAGGTGGAGCGGCAGACCGAGAAGAAGGAAGGCGAACGCGTCATCCGCAGCGAGCGGTACAGCGGCGCGATGCAGCGCATGTTCACGCTGGATGCCGCCATTGACGAGGGCAAGGTCGACGCGACATATGCAGATGGGCTCTTGCGCGTGACGCTGCCCAAGAAGGAGGCTTCGCCGCAGCAGCGCGTCCCCATCCGCTGAGCAGCGCAGCAAGCAGGCAAAGAAGAGGGGGGAGAGACATGCGGCTGCAGTTTCTCGGCGCCACCGATACGGTGACCGGCTCCAAGTACGTGCTGGACACCGGCGCACACCGCGTGATGGTCGATTGCGGGCTGTTCCAGGGCTACAAATCCTTGCGGCTGCGCAACTGGGACCCACTCGCCATCAACCCCCATCACGTGGATGCCGTGGTGCTGACCCACGCGCATATCGACCACAGCGGTTACCTGCCGCTGCTGGTGCGCAACGGGTTTCGCGGCCCCGTGTATTGCACGAAGGGCACGGCCGAGCTCTGCAACATCATGCTGCCCGACAGCGCCCGGCTCGCGGTGGAAGATGCGCAGTACGCCAACGCGGAGGGTTTCTCCCGCCACCATCCGGCCTTGCCGCTCTATGACGAGAAGGACGCCGCCAAGGCGCTGCGCAAACTTCACCCGGTGGCATACGGCGAGCGCTTTCCCGTGGTGGATGGCGTGGAGGCCGAGTTCCATCGTGCCGGCCATATCATCGGTGCGGCCACGTTGACGCTGTTTGCTGGCGGCCAGCGCATCGTCTTTTCCGGCGATCTGGGCCGGCAAGTCGATCCCGTCATGCGGCCACCCGAGCCCGTGGCCGAGGCCGATACGCTGCTGGTGGAATCCACCTATGGCGACCGCGTGCACCCGGCTGGCGATCCACTTGATGTGCTCGAGCAGATCGTGCGGCGGACCATCGGCCAGGGCGGTACGCTGCTGATTCCTGCGTTTGCGGTCGGCCGCACGCAGGCGCTGCTGTTCTGCCTGTATCAATTGATCCGTACGCACCGCATTCCGCATGTGCCGATCTACCTCGATAGCCCGATGGCAGAGCGCGCCACCGAGGTGTTTGCGCATCACGTTGACGATCTGCGTATCGAAGCAGCGGATTGCCAGGCGGCGTGTGCGCTGGCCGTGCCGATCCAGAGTCCGCAGCAGTCGATGCACTTGAGCAGCGACCGTACGCCCAAGATCATTCTGGCCGCCAGCGGCATGGCCACAGGTGGCCGGGTGCTGCATCACCTCAAAAGCTTCGGCGGCGGCAAGCGCAACGCCATCCTGATGTCGGGGTTCCAGGCGGCAGGTACGCGCGGTGCGGCCCTGTTGGCCGGACAGCGTGCGTTGCGTGTGCACGGGCGAGAGGTCCCGATCCGCGCGACGGTCGAGCAGATTGCCAATCTCTCCGCCCATGCCGATGCCAACGAGCTAATGACGTGGCTGCGCGGCTTCACGCGCGCGCCACGCCAGACCTTCGTCGTTCACGGCGAACCGGCTGCCAGCGACGCCCTGCGCCAGCGCATCGAGCACGAACTGCAATGGCCGGTGCGCATGCCGGAGTATCGGCAGACCTATCCGCTGATCTGATCATGGAACCCCGGGCACCGGTTCAGTCATCTGCACGCATGGCGGGCAGGCGCATCGTGCTGGCCATGCCCGGCAATCAAGCCGCAGCTGCTCGATTGGCGCTGCCGCTGGGCGCGGAAATCGGCCACGCGGACATCAAGCGCTTTCCCGATGGCGACTCCTACGTGCGGCTGCGAACGCCAGTGCGCGGCGCCGATGTCGCCATCATCTGCACGCTCGACCGGCCCGACGACAAGCTGCTGCCCCTGCTGTGGCTGGCCCTTGCTGCCCGCGAAGGCGGCGCGCGCCGCGTGGGGCTGGTGGCGCCGTACCTAGCCTACATGCGGCAAGACGCCATCTTCCAGTTCGGCGAGATCTGCACCGCGCAGCACTTTGCCGCGTTGCTCACACAGTACTTCGATTGGCTCGTCACGGTCGACCCGCATCTGCATCGCATCTCCACGCTGTCGGAGGTCTATGGGATTCCCACTGTCGCCGTGCAGGCGGCGCCTGCATTGGCGGCGTGGGTGCGCGCGCAGGTACAAAACCCGGTGCTGATCGGCCCCGATGAGGAAAGCCGCCAGTGGGTCGAACACGTCGCCAAGCTGTGCGATGCGCCGTGGACGGTGCTCAACAAGACGCGCCATAGCGCGTGGCACGTGGAAGTGTCGGCCATAGGGTCCACCATGCCCGACATGCCCGCGGGATAATGTGTGCCAGTGCTGGTGGACGACATCATCTCCACCGGACGCACGCTGGTTGCCGCCGCCGAGCAGCTGCAGCGTGCAGGGTTGCCGCGACCATACTGCGTGGCAGTTCACGCTGTCTTTGCCGAGCGGGCGTACAGCGCCTTGTGCGACGTGGCGGCGGATGTCGTCACCTGCGACACCATCGCGCATCCGTCCAATCGCATTGCATTGACGACACCGCTGGTGGAGGCAATCGCGCCACTGTTTGATCTACCTCTGCCCGAGGTCACAAGTCGGCTTGTCCGCTAAGGGCGGCGCTCCTACGCTGGCGATAGCAACATCCCAACCCTGGGGAATGCATCATGAAACAGATCGAGTTTTCCACCGGCGAGCCCACTTACTGCGCGGCCGGCCCGGTGCTGCAATGCCGCGCCTCGGTGGACGGCAATAACGCCACCTACGCCATCACGGCCGAGGCACTGGAAGACCACTTCGGCGCGCGGTCATGCCGCTCCGAAGACTTGGTGCAGGCGTTTGCCGGCCATCGCGGTGACATCGAAGCGGTTGCCCGGGCCATGTTCGAACTGACGGGGTCCAAGCAGATCACTTTGCACAGCGGGCACTTTCGCTTTCCCGTGTAATGGTCCGCGAGGAACCTCGGCGGCCACCGGAGCCATTGCCATGCGCGAGCCCCCCGAGGTGACGGCGCTGCCCGATCGGCTGACGTTCAAGCCGCTCGGCATCGACACCTGGCAGGAGCATGTCATCTACATGCCCCCCGATTGCGCGATCTGCCGCGCGGAAGGCTTTGCCGCGCAAGCCCGGGTGGAGGTGCGCATTGGCGAGCGCGCGCTGATCGCCACGCTCAACCTCGTCTCGTCCACGTTGCTGGAGAAGTGCGAGGTCAGCCTGTCTGTCAGCGCCGCCGAGTCGCTGATGGCACGGCCCGGCGATGCGGTGAGCGTGAGCCACGCGCCGGCGTTGGAATCACTGCGGGCGGTGCGCGCCAAGATCTACGGCGCACACCTGGATGCGCACCAGCTCGGCAGCGTCATCCGAGACATCGCCAACGAGCGCTACGCCGATGTGCACATCGCTGCGTTCCTGAGCGCATGCGCGGGCGAGCGCATGAGCGTGAAAGAGACCATCGACCTGACGCAGGCGATGGTCGACTCCGGCGAGCGACTCACGTGGGATCGCCCCGTGGTTGCCGACAAGCATTGCGTGGGCGGGCTGCCGGGTAACCGCACCAGCCCGATCGTCGTGGCCATTGCCGCTGCGGCTGGGCTGCTATTGCCCAAGACATCGTCACGCGCCATCACCTCGCCGGCCGGCACGGCCGACACGATGGCAACGCTCACGCGGGTGAATTTAAGCGCGACGGAGTTGCGTCGCGTGGTTGACCGCGTGGGCGCGTCGCTGGCGTGGGGTGGGGCGTTGAGCCTGAGCCCGGCTGATGATGTGTTGATCCGCGTCGAGCGGGCGCTGGATGTGGACAGCGATGCGCAACTGGTGGCGTCGATTCTGTCCAAGAAGATCGCAGCGGGCTCGACCCATGTCGTGATCGATGTGCCGGTCGGGCCTACCGCCAAGGTGCGTAGCCAGCCCGACCTGGAGCGCCTGCGCATGTTGCTCGAACGTGTGGCGCGGGCGTTTGGCGTGCATGTGCTGATCGTGCCAACCGATGGCTTGCAGCCCGTAGGGCGGGGGATCGGGCCTGCGCTGGAAGCGCGTGACGTGCTGGCCGTGCTGCAGCGCTTGCCGACGGCGCCGTTCGACCTGCGCGAGCGCTCGTTGCTGCTGGCTGGCGCGTTGTTGGAGTTCTGCGGGGCGGCGGCACCCGGCTCAGGCAGTGCGGATGCCGAAGGCGTGCTCGACAGCGGCGCCGCCTGGCGCAAGTTCGAAGAGATCTGCGAAGCGCAGGGCGGCCTGCGCGTGCCCGGTGAGGCCATCTTCCGCCGCGATGTGGTGGCCGGGCAGGACGGCATCATCAGCAGTATCGACAACCGCCATCTCGCGCGGATCGCCAAGCTGGCCGGTGCGCCGATGCGCCAAGTGGCCGGCGTGGAAATGCACGTGCGGCTGCATGATCAGGTGCAGGTTGGGCAGCCGCTCTTCACATTGCACGCGCAGGCGTCGGGGGAGTTGGACTATGCGTTTGCCTACGCGCGGATGCACCGAGCGGTGGCGCTGAGTCAGCCGGCGCAGGTGCTGAGCCCGGCGGCTGCCGGCTCCACCGCAGAGCAGGCTTCCACGGCGTCCCGGTCCGCTTCGGATGGCGCAGGGCGGCCGTAGAAATACCCTTGCGCCTCTGTGCAACCCGCCTCGCGGATCATCCGCGCATGCGCCGGTGTTTCCACGCCTTCCGCCACAGTAATCACGCCAAGCTGCCGGCCCAGATCGGCAATCGCTTTGACGAGCACAGCGCTATCGGGCCGCTGCTGCAAGTCGCAGACGAACGAGCGGTCGATCTTGATCTTGTCGAACGGAAACGCGCGCAGATGCGCCAGCGACGAGTACCCCGTGCCGAAGTCGTCGAGCGCAACGCGCACGCCCATCTGATAGAGCTCGCGCAGGTCTTCAATGCTCTCGGCCTCGTTCTGGACGAGCGCGGTTTCCGTGACTTCGATCTCCAGCCGGTCAGCCGCGAGGCCCGCATCGAGCAGGGCCGCCCGCACCGTCTGCGCCAGCGTGGCCTTGCCCAGCTGCATGGGCGATACGTTCACCGCTACGCGCGCACCGTCTTCCCAGCGGGCGGCTTCTCGGCAAGCCTGTTGCAGCACGAAGCGGCCGAGCTGGTCGATCAGGCCGCTTTGCTCGGCAATGGGCACGAATTCCGCCGGTGGCACCCAGCCGCGCTCGGCATGGTGCCAGCGCACCAGCGCTTCGCGGGCGGTGACCTTGCCGGTCGCCACCTCGATGATTGGCTGGTAGAAGACGAACAGGCGCTCTTCACGCTCCAGCGCCACGCGCAGCTGCGCTTCCAGACGGGCACGCTCTTGAATGCGGGTTTCCATGTCTGCGCTGAACAGGCGCGCCATGCCTTTGCCGGCCGCCTTGGCGGCATAGAGCGCGATGTCCGCACGCGCGAGCAGGCTCTCGGCATCATGGCCATGCGCTGGCGCCAGCGCCATGCCGACCGATGCCCCGATCCGCACGCTCTGGTCCGTGCCCAGGGGATACGGCGTGCTGAGCGCCGCGATGATGGCGCAAGCCAGCGCCGTTGCCTGGTTGGCATCGTCGTGCGGCACCAGCACGGCGAATTCGTCCCCGCCCAGCCGCGCGATGGTGCCGGCGGAGCTGCACACCGAACTTAGCCGTGCCGCCACTTGTTCAAGCAGGGCATCGCCCGCGCGGTGGCCCTTGGTGTCGTTGATGACCTTGAAGCCGTCCAGATCGATATACAGGAGCCCGAGGCGGGCGCCCGGCACCGCAAGCCGTGCATCCAGCTGTTCGCGAAAGTTGGTGCGATTGGCCAGCCCCGTGAGCATGTCGTAGTGGGCCAACTGGCGGATACGGTTTTCGGCTTCCACCTCTTTGGTCACCAGCGCCCAGGTCAGCATGGGGCCGATGTAGCTGCCGTCGTTGGCACGCACGGCAGAAATTTTCAGGTCCAGCACTTCCGGGCCCAGTTGTACGCGGGTGTTGTACGGCAGGGTGGACGGGTCGGCCAGCAGGCGGCGTTGCATCTCCGGTTGCGCATGGAAGATGTCGATGGAGGTACCGAGCAAGCTGTCGCTCTTGACTGGGAGCAGGTGCGCGATCCGGTCGACCAGGCGCTTGGAGGTGTTGTTGGCGTAGTTGATGACCAACGAGTCCGGCTTGACCGTCATGACCGCGATGGGCATGTCATCGATCATCTGCAGCAGCCGGCCTTGTTCGGCTTCACGGCGGCGGGCCTCGGTTTGCGCGTTCACCATGAGGGTGAAATCGCGGTAGTTGATCATCAGGATGACGAGCAGGCCCAACGACACCAGCGCCATGTTGATGGCGATGGCCACAAAGGTTGGCTGCCCCGTCGCGGAAAAAAACGCGATGAACACACCGCTGACGATGACCGTGACGATGGTGGCTGCCGAGCGCAGGTGCATCAGGCAGAAGATGCAGGCGATCACGGTGATGGCCATGTAGAAGGCCAGGTACGAGCGCGTGTACGGGTCCCCATAGGGAAACAGCGCCAGCGACCACGCCGTGAAGGCCGCGGCGATGATGCTCGCCAGCCGATTGGTGCGTTTGAGCGCACGCAGGGCGAGTTCGGGCGTGGGGTCAATCCGCCGCGACCGCCACCAGTGCAGCACGCGCACGACGCAGGCCGCCGTGAGCAGCAGTGGCACCCCGATGGCGAGCCAATTGGGTGCTTGGCCGCGGAAGGCGAGGGCGACCGCCCAGGTGCTGCTGATGAGGATGAAATACATCATCGGCAGCTGGCGCGAAAAGGCGCGGTACTGCGCCTTGAGCAGCTCCGGGTTGTCTGACGACACACCCATGAAGCCCGCCACGGTGCTCGCAAACGTTCTGACGGTCATGGATCGCTCCAGGGTTCGGAACGGTCGGGCGGCGAGCGGACGCCCGACACGGTCGGCAAGGGCGGGTGGCTAAGTTCGGGCAGGGGCCTGCGCATAGACGGCAGGTGCGGCGCGAACCTGCAAGCTGGACAACGGAAGCTGGCGGGCCAGCGGCATGGGATCCTCTTTTTTCTCAACGTAACGGCGTGATGGACATTGTGCACTGCCACCTCCTTAGAGCGGCCGATTCGTCCCTTTTCTGAATAGCGCATTCGTATGAGGCGGCTCGGAGAGAAAGATTAGGTCGACGTGCAGTCACCCCCTGAGATGGCCATCGCCAGCCGGTTTCTTGTCGGAGAACAGATTCCGTGCGGCTGGCGCACCGTTGCGCTTGCGCAGCCGGCCCCGCACAGGCCTAATGAGCGCTGTTTTTTCGCCAGAGCCACAGAACACCGCTTGCCATGACCCGTATTGACGATCCCAAGCACGACAAGGAAGTCGGCGTGGCCGACGCCACGCAAGACACGACCCGCATTGACGACGTGCGCATCGGCGCCGTCCGCCCGCTGATTTCCCCGGCGCTACTGCTGGACGAACTGCCCGTATCGCCCGAAGTGCAGGCCCAGGTGGAAACCAGCCGCGCAGCCATCACCAACGTGCTGCAGGGCCGGGACGATCGGCTGATTGCGGTGGTGGGCCCGTGCTCCATCCACGACCATGACCAGGCGATGGAGTACGCCCATCACCTCAAGGCTGCAGCGGCGCGCCTGCGTGACGACCTGCTGATCGTGATGCGCGTGTACTTTGAGAAGCCCCGCACCACCGTCGGCTGGAAGGGCTACATCAATGACCCGCGGCTCGATGGCAGCTTCCGCATCAACGAAGGCCTGCGCCGCGCCCGCGAGCTGTTGCTGGAGGTGACGGCGCTCGGCCTGCCGGTGGCCACCGAGTTTCTGGATCTGCTGAGCCCGCAGTACATTGCCGACCTCGTTGCCTGGGGCGCCATTGGGGCGCGCACGACCGAGAGCCAGAGCCACCGGCAACTGGCCTCGGGCCTGAGTTGCCCGATCGGCTTCAAGAACGGCACCGATGGTGGGGTGCAGATTGCCGCCGACGCGATTCTGGCGGCGCGCTCCTCGCACTCGTTCATGGGCATGACGAAGATGGGCATGGCCGCGATTTTCGAGACGCGCGGCAACAGCGATGCGCACGTCATCCTGCGCGGCGGCAAGAAGGGGCCCAACTACGACGCGGCGGCCATTGAAGACAGCTGCGCGATCCTGCGAAAGGCCGGCTTGCGCGAGCAGGTGATGGTCGATTGCTCGCACGCGAACTCCGGCAAATCGCACCTGCGCCAGATCGACGTGGGGCAGGACGTGGCGCAGCAGCTGGCCGCCGGCGAGCGCCGCATTGTCGGCGTCATGATCGAAAGCCATCTGGAAGAAGGGCGCCAGGATCTGAAACCCGGCGTGCCGCTGCAGCGCGGCGTGTCGATTACCGATGCGTGCTTGGGCTGGGCCCAGACCGAGCCCTTGCTCGATGCGCTGGCCGGCGCGGTGCGCGCCCGTCGGCAGGGCTGACGGCGCGTCCTCGCCCGGCACGGGCGGGCGCATTGGCGGGCGTGTGTAAAATTCTGCCTTTTTTGCATTCGCAGCATGGCGCACGCCCAGCCGCGCGGAGCCCTGAGCGGCCCCGCGCTCATCCGTTTACTTGCTCGCTTGGCCGACGCCGATGTGCCTCAACCGGCGCAATCGCTGGCCGACCGGCTGAGCCAATGGCTGAGCTGGACTGACGCCATCACGCTGTCGAGCGCGCTGGCGGCCAGTCCGCCGGCCGTGGCGCCCAGCGCGCGGGCGGTTGGAGCGCAGGCGGCCACTGCGGAGGCTATGTGCAGCCGCGTTCGCACGGCATTGACCAAAGCCATCAACGCAAGCGGCTCGCCAGACACGAGATCGACCAGCGCTTTGCGCGCGCCGGTGCAGAGTGCGCCCGCTGCAGCTGACGTCGACTACGCGGATTTCCGGCAGCGCTATCTCTCCATGCAGCAAGCCATGGAGATGGACGTCGGCAACCTGCGCAGCAGTCTGCGTCGTGCGCTGGCGGCAAACTCACCGGCGCTGGCCAAGCTTGCTGTGCTGGATGCCAGCATGGAGCAAGCCCTCGCCGTGCGCGAACGCACGCTGCTGGGCGGCATTCCAACCTTGCTCGGGCAGTATTTCGAGCGCCTGCGCGCGGCAGAACAACAACGGCAGGCCGATCACGCGACTGAATCCCTCGCCGCCCCCTCCAATGCGTGGCTGAACACATTCCGCAACGACATGCGGAGCGTGCTGCTGGCGGAATTGGATGTTCGTTTTCAACCGGTCGAAGGGTTGCTTGCCGCCCTTCGCACCCGCTAATCGGGACACCATGTCCAGACATCACCTGAATCTCATCGTTTTCTTTGCCGGCGTGGCGGCTGTGGGCTGGATCGCCGGCGGCTATCTGGTCGGCTGGAATGCGCTGGCGCTTGCCGTGACGGTACTCATCGGTGCCATCTACTTGACGGGTGCGCTGGAGTTGCGCCGCTACCAGCAGGCGACCGGCACGCTTGCACGCGCCGTGGCGGGGCTGTCCGAGCCGCCTGCGCAGTTGGCTACGTGGCTTGAACCCCTGCACCCGAGCCTGCGTAACGCCGTGCGCCTGCGCGTGGAGGGCGAGCGCGCCGCGCTGCCCGGGCCGGCGTTGACGCCGTATCTGGTCGGACTGCTCGTGCTGCTGGGCATGCTGGGCACGTTGCTTGGCATGGTGGTCACGCTCAAGGGCACCGGTGCCGCGCTGGAAAGCGCGACAGACCTGCAAGCGATCCGTGCATCGCTGGCCGCGCCGATCAAGGGGCTGGGGTTTTCGTTCGGCACCTCGATTGCCGGTGTCGCGACGTCCGCCATGCTGGGGCTGCTCTCCGCGCTGTGCCGGCGTGAACGTCTGCAGGCCGTGCAGGCGCTGGATGCCCACATTGCTACCACGCTGCGCATCCACTCGCATGCGCATCAGCGCGAAGCCACGTTCCAGCTTCTGCAGCGGCAGTCCGATGTGATGCCCGCGCTGGTGGACCGCTTGCAGGCCATGATGACCGCGCTGGAGCAACAGAGCGCCACCAGCAGCGAGCGCCAGCTTGCCAGCCAGCAAGCGTTTCTGGACAAGGCGGAGGTGGCATACAGCAACCTCGCCGTCTCGGTCGGGCAGTCGCTGAAGGAGAGTGCCGCTGATAGCGCGCGTGCCGCTAGCGCCGCCATCCAGCCCGTGGTGGAAACGACCATGGCCGGGCTCGCCCGCGAATCCGCCACGCTGCACGACACGGTTACGCACGCTGTACAGCGCCAGTTGGAGGGGCTATCGACGCGCTTCGAGACCACGGCCGAGACGGTGGCCGGCATCTGGAACAACGCGTTGACCGCACACCAACGTTCGAGCGAGGCGCTGGTCGGCCAGGTGAGCACGTCGCTGGACCGCTTTGCCGACACGTTCGAGCAACGTTCGACCCGCTTGCTCGATGGCGTGTCCGAACGTCTCGACACCACGGCAGGCCGCTTGTCCGGTGCTTGGGATGCGGCACTGGCGCGACAAGCGCATGCGCAGACCGAGGCCGCCAGCCAGCATCAACGCGCGTTGGAAAGCGCAGCTGCCACGTTCGAGCAGCACGGTGCCGCGCTGCTGCAAGCGTTGAACCAATCGCACGTCGAACTGCAGACCGCGCTGGAAGCCCGTGATCAGCAGCGACTGGCCGCCTGGGCGGACACGCTCGGCGCGATGGGTACGCGCCTGAGCCAAGCATGGGAGCAGGCTGGCGCCGTCACCGCCAACCGGCAGCAGGACATCTGCGACGCGCTGGCGCAGACCGCGCGCGACATCTCCGCGCAAACGGAGGCGCACGCCAAGGGCACGATCGCCGAGATTTCGCAGCTCGTGCAGGCCGCATCGGAGGCCCCCAAAGCGGCCGCCGAAGTGGTGGCCGAACTGCGCCAGAAGCTGTCGGACAGCATGGTGCGCGACACGGCCATGCTGGAAGAGCGCACGCGCCTGCTGGGCACGCTGGAAACGCTGCTCGACGCCGTCAACCATGCGTCCACCGAGCAGCGCACCGCAGTGGATGGGCTGGTGGCCACCTCAGCAGGTTTGCTGGAGCGCGTCGGCACGCGATTCACGGACCATGTCGAAGCCGAAACCGGCAAGCTCGGCGCTGTGGCTGCCCAGGTGACGGGCAGCGCTGCTGAAGTCGCGAGCCTGAGTGAAGCGTTCGGCGCGGCCGTGCAACTGTTTGGCGAATCGAACGACAAGCTGATGGCGCAGCTGGAGCGTATCGAGTCCGCGCTGGACAAGTCCCTCACCCGCAGTGACGAGCAGCTTGCCTACTACGTGGCGCAGGCGCGCGAGGTGATCGACCTGAGCATGCTGTCGCAAAAGCAGATCATCGAAGATCTGCAGCGCCTTGGCGGCACGCAGAATACGCAGCGCTTTGCCGGAGCCGAGGCGGCATGAACGACGACATTGACGCCGGCGTCGAAGCCACGGCGCCTGTCTGGGCGGCCTTTGGCGATCTGATGTCGGTGCTGCTCGGCGCCTTTGTGCTGATTCTGGTGGGCGTGATTGGCGTGCAGTTGGAGCTGTCGTCCAAGCTGGAGAGCGAGGTCAAGCAGCGCGAGGCGGAAGCGCAGCGCCGCAAGACGTTGGAGCAGGCGCTGGCGGGCCCGCTGGCGGCCGGGCGGGTGACGCTCGTGAACGGGCGCATCGGCATCAACGGCAGCGTGCTGTTTGCGCTCAACTCCGACCAGTTGCAGCCGGAAGGGCGCACGTTGCTCAGGAGCCTGGCCGGCCCGCTGTCTGCATACCTGAAGTCGCGCGATGAGATTCTGATGGTGAGCGGCTTTACCGATGACCAGCAAGTGCAATCCGGCAACCGCCAGTTTGCGGATAACTGGGAGCTGTCGGCCAAGCGTGCCCTGACGGTGACGCGCGCGCTCATCGACGAGGGCATCCCTGCATCCAGCGTATTTGCCGCGGCGTTCGGCTCCGAGCAGCCGGTGAGTTCCAACGCAGACGACGCGGGCCGCGCCAAGAACCGGCGCGTGGAAATCGCGCCCGTGCCGCGCTCGTCGGCTTCCAACGGTGGGCGCCGTGAAGCCCACTGAGGCGACACTCGCCACCGCGATTGACGCCCTGCGCGCCAGCGGTGCCGATCGCGCAGACCCGATCCGCTTTCGCTTGATCGAGGCGCTGCACCGGCGGGCGGCCGCTCAGACCGGCACTGCGCAGGACACCCTGTATGCGCGGGTGAACCAACTACTCGCCGACTACGCCAGCCGTACTTCCGCTGCCAGCCCGGGTGAGAGCGCCGCGCCTTCATGCCAGCCCGCGCGCAGCCCGTTGGCTGTGTTGCTGAGCGACATCAAGCAGACCCGTACGGCCAGCACGTATCCGGAAGTGGGCATGCTCGACGACTTCCGGAACATCTGGGCAAAGCTCAGCGCCGAAACGCAGTTGCGTCAGTCGCTGGAGCTCGAGGTGCCGTCGAATGCCGGGCCGCTCAATTCGAGCAGCCTTGTGCACCGCGCGTTGTTGTCGATGCGTGAGTTGTCGCCGGCGTATCTGCGGCAGTTCCTGTCGTATGTCGATGCGCTGTCGTGGCTCGAGCAGATGCATGCGGACAGCGCGCCGGCAAGCCGAGAGGCGACGCGTGGCGCCAGTGCCCGCAAAAGCGGGCGGAGCAAGGCACGCTAACGGGCTCAGCGGGCGCGTTCAGAGACGGCAGCGCGCATCGCAGATCGGCTTGACGCTTCACCCATTGCGGAAGATGAAGCTGTACGCGTTCAACGCCGGCACGCCGCCCAAGTGCGCGTACAGCACGCGCGAGCCTTCAGGAAATTCGCCGTTGCGCACCATGTCGATCATGCCGTGCATGGATTTCCCCTCATACACGGGGTCGGTCAGCATGCCTTCCTGACGGGCGCATAGGCGGATGGCTTCCAGCGTGCCCTCGTTGGGCAGGCCGTATTCGGGGCCACCGTAGCGCGCGTCGAGCACCACATCCTGTTCCGTGATGTTGCGACCGAGGTCGACCACCTCGGCGGTGTGTCGCGCAATGCGCAGGATCTGCGCGCGTGTCTGCTCGGGCTTAGCTGAGGCATCAATGCCGATCACCTTGTCGGCCCGGCCATCCGCCGCAAAGCCCACGACCATGCCGGCCTGCGTGCTGCCCGTGACCGAGCACACCACGATGTAGTCGAACTTGAAGCCGAGTTCCGCTTCCTGCTGACGCACCTCTTCGGCAAAGCCTACAAAGCCCAGCCCGCCCAGCGGGTGTTCCGAGCAACCGGCCGGAATCGGGAATGGCTTGCCGCCGCGCTTGCGCACATCCTCCATGGCCTGTTCCCAGCTCGGGCGGATGCCGATGTCAAAGCCCGCCGCGTCGAGCCGTACATCAGCGCCCAGGATGCGCGACATCTCGATGTTGCCGACGCGGTCGTACACGGCATCGGAGTAGTTCACCCAGTTCTCCTGCACCAGCACACACTTGAGCCCCAGGTGTGCCGCAACGGCCGCCACCTGGCGCGTCTGGTTCGACTGAATGCCGCCAATCGACACCAGCGTGTCGTACCCGCCTTCGAGCGCTTCCGGAATCAGGTATTCCAGCTTGCGCGTCTTGTTGCCGCCGAAGGCCAGGCCGCTGTTGCAATCTTCCCGCTTGGCATACAGCTCGACTTTGCCGCCCAGGTGCGCGCTCAGCCGTTTCAATGGCTGGATCGGCGACGGCCCGAACGTGAGGGGATAGCGGGGGAATTTCTGCAGGTTCATGAGAGGGCTCCTTCAATGCCGCAAATGGCGGGATGTCGGAAACCAATGGTACGCAGAACGCCGCAAAATGCGGTTGCAAAGATAGCCGGGTATACGCAATATGGAAAATCAAACTATAGAATAGGGATGCGGTTATTTCTTGAAAATGAGAAAGAACGAAACGAAATTGCAGACGGCATCTGACAGTGCGGCGGCTTCCGCACGCCACGCCTTGGATCGCACCGATCGGGCCATCCTGAAGGCGCTCCAGCGTGATGCTTCGATTTCAAACGTCGCGCTTGCGGCCAAGGTGAACCTCAGCCCGCCAGCATGCTTGCGACGCGTGGAGCGGCTCAAGGAACTGGGCTTGATCAAAGGGATCGTGGCCTTGCTAAACCCCCGCGCGATGGACCTGGGCTCGCTCGTGATGATCGGCGTTGTGCTGGATCGCTCCACGCCAGAGTCTTTCGCGGCATTCGAGAAGGCGGTGCAGAAGGTCTCAGGCTGCCTGGAGTGCCATGTCGTGACGGGCGAGTTTGATTACTTCATGCTCGTTCGCACCAAGGACAGCGAGAGCTACAACCGGCTGCATGCGGAACAGCTGCTGTACCTACCCGGCGTGCGGCAGATCCGGACGTTCATGGTGCTCAAGGAGGTGTTGTCGACGACGGAGTTGCCGGTGGTGTAGGGCAAGCCGCGAATATTTCGTTTGATTTTTTCGCCAATGAGTGATGCCGAAGCGCTTCTCAGCATGACATCCATGGACAATTTGCCCGGCTTCCCGCAACCCATTGTCATAGGAGTCCACAGATGAGCTGGGATGTTTCGCTGTTCAAGTTCCCCCGGCGTTACAGCAGAGTCGATGAGATTCCGGACGATGAGCAACCTGTTCCGTTGGGGCTGCTCTCCGAGCTGCAGACGGCTGTATCGGAGGTTTTTCCTGGCACGGACTGGAGTGACCCCATCTGGGGTATCTATGACGGCGAGTTTGGCTCGATCGAGTTCAATGTCGGAGACGATGATCCGGTAGAGGACGTGATGCTCCATGTGCGTGCCAACGAAGCGATCATCGGCGCAATCCTAAGCCTCTGTGAGCACCTTGGTTGTCAGGCCATCGATTTCGCTGAAGGGAGTTTCCTGGACCAGTCGGAGCATCCCGCCGCAGGCTTGGAGAAGTGGCGGGCGTAACAGGACTCAGCTTGGGTTAGCCGCCCCGGCTACTCATTTTGTTAGAGATTCTAAGTAGGCGTGCGGGCACGCCGTTGATCGACATAGTGGCACTCCGGGCTCAACTGGCACGAGGTATGTATGCGATTGGTCGGCGGGGCGTTTGACTGGATGCGCGAGGCATTCTCGCGTACTTCAATGGCGGGCGAGATTTGGTGTTGCGAATCCCCTCTAAAGGAGGGGTTTCCTGTTTGCTGGATTTGACGATTTTGTGAGGGTTTCGCTGCTATTCCGGCGGATTTGGGGGTTGCAACTCAGATGTAAAAAAATTTCATCTTGGTTTTTACGTTCCCTGACTTTTCTGACGACTCGTACACAGTGTGTTGAATTATCATGCGCCCCAAGTCAATAGGGGCGCCTGACGGTAAGCTTTCCGCCGTCGTGAAGCGACCCCACGCAACAACATTTGGGGAGTTTCTGCGATGCGCCAGCCGGTTTCGGCCAGCGCACGGGCTGCGCTTGCGCTGCCGCGTGCCGTTGCACAACAAGAAGAACAAGGCGTTCCGGCAAGTGCCGACGTCACCGCCAGTCGTTACGACAGCGCTCGTCGCTCCATTTTTGCGCGAGCCCTCGCTGCCGTAGTTGCCGTCATCACCTGGTGCGGGCCGGTGCAGATCTCCTGGCAGGCGGCGCGCCAAAGCGCCGCTACCATCGCCACGCACGGCACATCCTCGCTCGACGTTCTTGCTGAACAGCATGCTTCGTGGCTGACCACGGGCCGCCTGCTGTTGCATTGGGGCATGCAGCAGGCACAGGCCGGTGCCATCACCGACCCCACCGCGCCCATCCGCTTTACTCCCACGCTCACGCAGACGACCGGCGCGGGCGGTGGCGTGCCGGTCATCAACATCACCACGCCCAACGCGGCGGGCTTGTCCAACAACGTACTGCGGTCGTTGACGGTCGATCCGATCGGTCTCGTACTCAACAACTCGCTCACGGGCGGCGGAACGTTCCTGGGCGGTAACGTCGGCGGCAATGCCAACCTGGCGACCTCTGGCCCGGCGTCGACCATCCTCACACAGGTGACGGGTACCGACCCGATCCGCGTCAACGGCACGGTGGAAGTGTTTGGTGCGCCGGCGTCGGTCATCTTTGCCGCACCCGCTGGCATCTACACGCAAGGCGCTGGTTTTACCAACACGCCTCGCGTGACGCTGTCAACCGGTGCGCCGCAGTTCCTGAACGGCAGCGGTGCCAATGTCGGCTTCGACCAAGCAACGGCTATCGGCTTTCTGGTCAGCAGCGGGCGCATTCAGATTGACCCCGTGGCGGGAACGACAAATGGTGCCGGCATTGAAGGCACGGTCGGCGCTGTCAATCTGATCGGGCAAACGGTTGGCGTGAACGCACCGCTTTACGCCGGCGATCAGATCAACGTGATCGCTGGCAATCAGCAAGTTGCGCCGGTTGCGGCGGGCACCGGGCGCGCCGGCTCCGATTGGCAAGTCACCAGCACTGGCCAGAACAACGCTGCCAACAGCCCGACAGCACAGAACGGCCTGGCCATTGACGCCACGGCCTTTGGTGCCATGACGGCCGGGCAGATCAAGCTCATCAGCACGGCACAGGGCCTGGGCGTGCGTGCGGCCGGTGATCTGGCTGCCAATACGTCCAACGTCAATATCGACGCCAACGGCAACGTCAATGTTGGCAACGTGTATGGGCAGCAGAGTGTTGGCGTTACGTCGGCGGGCGCGGTGTCCACGTCCGGGACTGTCAAGGCACAGCAGGACGTTTCCGTTTCGGCAGATGGTGATGTCAATGTTGGCGGGGCTACCCAGGCTGGCAAAAACCTGACGTTGAACGCGGGTGGCAGCCTCACTGGCGCGGGCAACTTGGGTGCTGGCCAAGCCCTTTCCGCTACGGCCGGCAATAGCGTCAATCTCACCGGTAGTCTCAACGCCACCAACCTCTCTGTCTCCGCGCAAGGTAAGGACGGCACGGGCGATATTGCGCTGGGTGGCAACGTCTCGTCGCCCAACACGATCACGCTCAACGCGGCACGTGATCTTTCCACTGCTGGGCCTGTCACCACGAATGGCGATTTGCAGGCGACGGCGGGACGCGACATCAGCATCGCGGGCGCCGCGCAAAGCTCGGGCGCTACGGTGCTCAATGCCGCGCGCAACATAGGCGTCAGCGGCACTGGCTCCGTGGTGGCGGGTACGACCACCACTGCAACAGCAGGCCAGAATCTGAACGTCAACGGCACGGTCGCCTCCCAAGGCAACCTCCAACTGGCGACGGCCAACGGGGCCATTGCCGCCACCGGCACGCTGGCCTCCAATGGCACGATCACCGCCATTGCGGGTGGCACTACCGGCGACATCTCGCTGAGCGGTACTGTGTCGTCCCCCGGCGCCGTAACCCTGACCGCCGCACGCAACGCGACGGTCGGTGGTCAGCTTGCAACTGGCGGCAATCTGCAGGTGACGGCTGGTCAAGATGCTTCCGTCACTGGCACGGCGCAAAGCACGGGCGCGACAACGCTTTCCGGCACGCGCGATGTGTCCGTCGGTAGCGTGGGCTCGGTGACGTCGGGCACAACGCTGTCCGCCACTGCGGGCCGCAATGTCAACGTGTCAGGCGGCACCGCTTCGGGCGGCGATACCGCGTTGACAGCCACCAGCGGAACGCTTTCAACGTCTGGAGCCGTACTCTCCAACGGCAACGTCACGGCCAACGGCCAAACCGGTACAACGCTGGGCGGCACGGTGTATGCGGCGCAGGGCGTCTCCGCGCAATCGGGAGCCGGCACGACCAGTGCGACCGGCACGGTGATCGCACACAGCGGCAACGTTGCACTGACAGGTACGAACGTTGCCGTTTCCGGTTCCACCCAGTCGGCCACCGATACGACGCTGAACGCGACACAAGGCAATGCCTCCGTCGACGGGCAGGTGGTCGCTCTGGGCAAGCTGACGGCCACGGCGTCGCAGGACATCGTGGGGCAGGGCAGCACGGCAAGCGTTGGGGACACGAACCTGTCCGCCGGCCGCAATATCGCGCTCACAGGTAGCAGCCAAGCCGCTGGCAATTTGACGGCCACGGCTGCCAACAATGTCGCCATTGCAGAGTTGCCCGTGGTAGGTGGCAACGCGACTGTTAGCGGTGCCAATGTGTCGCTGGGTAGCGCTGGCAAGACCAGCCAAGTCAACGGCACACTGGCGGTGACAGGCACGCAGAGTGTTGCCACAGCGGGCGCGATCAATACGGCTTCTGCCAACCTCACGGGCGGCACCGTAACGAATGCGGGCACGGTCACGGCATCCAATGCTCTGACGGCAGCGGGCACCACGATCACCAACACCGGGACGCTTGGCGGCGCCGCGACTACGGTGCACGGCACGGATGTGAAGAACGCCGGCCTGATCGGCGGCCAGACCGTCAACGTGACGGCTGACAACGCGCTGAACAACCAGGACGGCACGCTGCTGGGCACGCAAGCGCTGAACATTACCGCCAACGCGCTGACTAGCAACCAGAACGGCGTGATGTTTGCAGGCAGCCCATCGGGTACCGCCGCGGGCGGTGACCTAACCACCACGGTAAAGGGCGGCAACGGAAGCTTCAACAACGCAGGCGGCCAAATCCTGGCGGCCAACAACGCCACGTTGAACCTGCAGAACCAGACAGTCGATGGCGCAACACTGGGCACCATCAACGCTGGCAACCAACTGACGTACAACGTGGGCGCGCTGGCCAATACGGGCGCATGGACGGTCGGCGGCAAGAGCGCCACGGTCAACGCCGCCAATGGCATCAGCAACACGGGGTCGATCCAGCATGCGGGTGACCTGACGCTGAGTACGCCGGGTGCAGTCAGCAACAGCGGCCAGATCATCGCTGGCAACAACCTGACGGTTGCCGGTGGCACGATCAGCAACGCGGCAGGCGCGACCCTGCATGCCGACAACGATGTGTCGGTGACTGGCAGCACTACCAACAGAGGGACGGTTGAAGCGCTGAACGACGTCAACATCGCGGGTGCTGGCTATGACAACGCTGGTGCATTGACGCAAGCCAACCGTGATGTGAACGTCAATGTATCGGGCAACGTGCTGAACCAAGGCGGCACGATTGGTGCGCGTCGTGACGTGAATATCACGGCGAGCCAGGTTGTCAATGATGCGACTGCTCCTACCGGTGCCGGTACCACGGTTGTCACGGGGCAGGAGGTCAATCCGACGTACCTGTCTCAGATCGTGATTGGGCAGAAGCAGGTGCAGTTGATTGTCCCGGGTTCCAGTAGCACGCAAGATGGTCCAGCATACGGCCCGTACTACTTTCCGCTCACCATTGGTGATTTGAAACCGGATGCCAATGGCGTAATTTCGGGTTACCAAGCAATCGAGAACTGGATGCCTAGCGGTGGTGGTGGCGACAACGGTCCCACGGCCCAGGCGCTGAATTTGTGGCACTTTGGTTCGCCAAGTCTCATCACCAACCCCACCAATAACTATCAGCCAGTCACCGGTAGCTCATCGCCCTTTATTACGCTGCCGACGGTCACCCGGACCGAAACGACGACCCAGGACGGCGTGTCCGGCATCATCCAGGCCGGCCGCGATCTAGTAGTAACCGCCTCCGCGTTGTCTAACAACGGTGGGCAGATGAGCGCTGCCCGCAACATCCAGATGGCCGTGAGTACGCTCAACAACGGCACGTCGGCCGGGTTGACCAAGACCATCACGGAATCGATCGATCCGGGCACGGTCAACGCCTTCATGCAACAACTGGCGGCGCAACTGGGATGGAACTCCTTTACCGGAGAGACTCCGCTGGGTGTTGTCAACGAAGCGTGCATTTCGACCGAGTGCATTCCCCAGCAGGGGCAGGCCGGCCCGCATTGGTTCTGGCTCGGCCCGGCTGCATTCGGTATGAATGGCCCGGTGGGTCCTGGCAGTTTGAGTGGCTTTACTGCCACCGCACCGGCACCCCAAGTCACCGTGCAGCAAGTTGCCGGTAAGCAGGGCGTTATCGCGGCAGGCGGCAACATTGACTTGACCCAGGTCGGCACCTTGAACAATGGTGGCCAGATCGCAGCGGCCGGCAATATCACCCTGGCCGGTTCGGTCAACAACGTTGGCCAGCTCAACGTCAACCGCACCACGCTGCCGGGCTGCGTCGGAAACCCGACGACCTGTAGTGATCCGGGCGTCTCGGGTGGCGGCAGTGCATACCACGAAGTCATCGACCCGAAGCAACAGGCGGCCAGCATTGTTGCTGGCGGCACGTTGACGGCCAACCTCTCGCAACTGACCAACCAGACCGGCACCATCGCAGCGGCTGGGAACGTGCAGATCACCGCGCCGACGGTGACGAACACGGGCGCCACGATTCAATCGACCGCTGGATCGGTATCGATCAACGCGGCCAATGGCCTTGTGAACCAAGCTGCGCCGACGACGACCGTCTACGCAAGCCACGGCTCCGACGTCGCTCCTTGCGGGAAAGCGGGTAGCGGCACTTGCGCCACCGCCACGCAGTCGGCAACCGGCGACGCCGGCATGATCCTGGCAGCTGGTGACTTGACCATCAACGCCGGATCGGTGCGCAACAACGGCGGCGCCATCGTTGCCGGCGGCAATAACACCATCACTACCGGCAGCTTCGACAACAGCTCGGTCTTCCTGCGTCAGTACTACCACTGGTCGTTCTACGATCAGAACAGCAACGCAAGTGACCGCTGGGGTTGCGATTCGGCCGGCGACATCTCGGGTTGCCAGCGTGTGTTTGGCAGCAACCTGACGAATGGCACGAACGCCAACGCAGAAAACGCGCCGACGATTGGCCAACTGAGCTCCTATGTGAGCGGCGGCAACCTGGCCATCCGCTCGGGTGGGGCACTGGTCAACAGCGGCAACATCGAAGGCACGGCCATTTCGCTGTCCGGCGCCACGATTACCAACGGCATTACGAATCCGTCGATCCAGACGCCGCCGTCAACCAGTGGCCAGCAGGTCGTCAGCCTGGGTCCGATCGGTACGCCCAATGCGCAACTGCCGGTAACGGGCACGCCGGACACCTTCAGCGGCCCGACTACGGTCCTGCAGAAGGGCGTGCCGAACCCGACCAACCCCGGCACTTCGAACGGCCAGTTCCAGTTCAACCCGGTGGTGGTGACAAACCAGACCGGTGGCGTGCCTAATTGGCACTTCAACGCACCCCTGAGCGGCAGTCCGCTCACATCGCCAACGACGGGTTCGACGGCGCAATTCCTGACCAGCAGCCCGGCCACGGCGGTGCTGGGTGGTGTCGGTCCGGCAACGCTCATCAATGCGCTGCCGGCGGACCTGCGCCCCGGCAGCACGCCGTTCTACTACGACCCGCAGGCCGAGAACGCACGGCTGGACCAGCAGGCGCTTGTCACCACGGGCCGCACCACGTTCATTAATGGCCTGACCTACGACAACCAGAACCACCTGAGCGTCGACGATCAGGAAAAGCTGATCCTGTATCAGAACGCGGTGGACTACGCGAAGGCGCACAACATCCAACTGGGGCAGGCGCTCACGCCGGACCAGCTTGCGGCGCTGGACAAACCGATGCTGTGGTACGTCACCCAGCAGGTGCCGGACCCGAACTGCATGAGCGGCGCGTGCCCGATGGTGAGCGCGCTGGTGCCGCAGGTGTATTTGCCGCCAGGCTACTCGGGCATTGAGCCGGGCGGCTCGATCGTGGCAAGCAAGAGCTTGGACCTGATCGCCAACAACCCGATTCAGAACACCGGCACGCTGGGCTCGTACGGCACACTCACGACCAACACCACCATCGTCAACGAGCAGCGCTCGGCCGAGATGACGGCCGCGTGGCAGCCGATTGAGGACGGATGGGCACGTACTACCGGTCAGCAAGGGCAACCCAATAGTGGGTTCATGTTTGCGGCCAATGCGGCGGACATTGCTGGGCAGGTGCAGAACATCAATGGCGTGCTGGCGCAGTTGAATGCTGACGGCTCGATGAGCGCGGAGGAGTCTGCGCGTGTGGCGGCGGCGATTCAGGCGGGCAGGCAGGCCGTCACCGAGACGCATACCGACACCTATGTGCGCCCCACAGATTGGGCGGGGCAGATCTTCGCGGGCGTCGTGATGGTGATGCTTGCTGTGATGAGTGGTGGCGCGCTGGGGCCAGTGTTGGCAGGGCTGTCTGGCGGTATGGTGAGCGCGACGGTGGCCGGTGCGGCAGCCGGGGCGATGGTCAGTTCAGCAGGCAGCCAGCTTGCAGCAAACGACAGCATCAACTTCGGGAAACTGTTCACCGCAGGTGCCACCGCCGCAGTGACGGCAGGCATAGCCAACGGCATCTCTGTGAACGCGGATGGCTCACTGGGGATTGCTGAACACTTTGGACAGGGCAATACGCTGGCCAATGTCGCAGGTGCGCAGAACATTGCGGGCACGAACCTGGCGCAAGCCGGTGTGAGCAATGCCGGCAACTACTTGCAGCAGGCGGAGGCTATTCTGGTGCTGAGTGGGGCGACGGCTGCCGTCAATACTGTCGTCAGTGGTGGCAGTTTTGGGCGGGCCTTCCTCAATAGTTTGGCGTCCAATGCTGGAGCGGCGGCAGCCAATGCTCTCGGCTCGGCTAGCCCCGGCATCAATGAAGTCAATGCAACACCGGGAACCATTGCTGGCAACATTCTCGGTCACGTAGCCCTCGGGTGTGCAATCTCGGCAATGCAAGGAACGGGTTGCGCTGGCGGTGCGGCGGGAGGACTTTCTGGAGCAATCGCTGCTCCGCTGATTGGGTCGGCCCTGTACGCGGGAACGGACGGTAGCAGCAATCCAGCGCTCGATATGCTGACCGTGCAGCTGACGGGTCTAGCTGGGGGTGCTCTGGCTCACGCCATCGGCGGCAACGAGACGGCGGGTCTGACGACCGGTGAGAACGCAGCCCAGAACAACTGGCTAAACCATCGTCGCCCCAGCACGATTGTCTATTCGGAGCAGGAGCGTTATGACAATGCCGCGGCGGCTTGTGCGAAAGACCCAGCGTCTTCGCAGTGCCAGGTCCGCGATGATCTAGCCGCAAAATCCAAGCTACGTGACGACGAGCTCCGAAGCGCTTGCTTCGATCGGAGTTCGAACGCATGCCGTAACGCCATGGATCAGGCTAGGGCGGGAGGCAATGTCTTCGGGTACGCAAAGGGCACGGTATTCGCCTATGGCCCCAACGACCCGGGCATCCGTTCGCTGGACCCGAGTCCGGCTGCGGTGACGTTGGGGACGATGACGATGTTCCCCGCAGCAGGGATATTTGGTAGCTTGCCTTACTACGGCAGCAATCCTGACCCCGCAGCAGGCTATTACGGGGCCCAGTACGGCATGGTGCTGGATGGGTTGTTCTCACCTGCGCTGGGGCTGCGGACGCCGTTGTCGTCTGGCGCGGGCTCTTTGCCGGGCGCAGGACGTCCGGGAATTATTGACACTGGATCAAACCAATTGGTGCTGGCCAATAGCACCAATCCGTACGCCACGGGAAGCGGAAACTCTAGCGGTGGTGGTCCTCTATATAACGGAAGCGGTGATCTGAACGGCGCTGCTAACGCCGCTCGTACACAGCCGTATGGGAATGGGGCGAGCGCGTCCCCATCGCCAGGGCCGGATGCGGCAGGTAGTTCGGGGGCGAATATTCAGTGGCCGACAGCTACAGATGGCTCGGTGCAAGCGGCGCGGCAACGTCAGGTGGGGATGCTCGACTCCAACACTGGATTTAATGTGAGTCCGATTGGCTGGGACAGCTACCCGACCATTGGTAGGAATGGAACCTATGTTACTGACCAACGAGCTATCCTAAACATAACCGGTGCTTTGAATTTGGGAGGGGAAACCGTCATCAGCAAAGCGCAAGCTATTCAACTTGAGCAATCAATGGGATTACAGCCGGGCTCGCTGGCGGATGGCTTCAAGGTTCGCCAAGTGGACGGGATCTCCGGCATGTCGCCAAGGAGTCCAATGGAGGGGAATCAGTACTTTCTGGGGCCGGGTCAACACCTCCCGGGTGGGGGGCCAGAAATGGTTATCGATTCAATTTCGACGACGGATTCAGCAAATGTGAGAACCCTCACAACCGTCAAGGTAAGGTGATCGTGATGCAGATTTCTACCGTCAAAGCTTTCGTTACGGAGGCGGCGACATCGCGAATTGTCGTGGAGGTCGTTGACCGTACGTTCCTGCCGCGAGTTTCTTCTCTCGGTTTTAGCCCTGTGTCGATTGCTTGCCCGGAAGTCGTTTCGGCTTCTGCAGTAACCCCGATAGTGAAAGCGAACCTACTCGCCAGCCTGCGGGACGAAGGGGTTTGCTTTTCTGCCGGTCCAGACTGGTGTCCGGCGGATGTCTTCGAATACTTGCGCGAGCAAGGGTTATTGTCTGGGCCTTATCGAAGGATTGCTTGGCGAGGCCCCGACGAACCAATTGTCGTTGAGGACTGTTAGTCAGAGTGAATCAGCGCAATCAATCTCTCATAGGTGGTTTCGGAATCCAGTGCAAATTTTTGAGCAAAGACGTCGCGTTCGACAATTACTAGCGGTCGGGTCTTGATGTCTATGTGCAGATAGTTAACAGGATCGGGAATCTATCCGGAACGCAGACACAGGCAAAGCATCACAACAACGCGAAATCCGGCGTGTCGACACAAGAAAGAGGTAGAAGTTGAATTTTTTGAGAAATGGACGTAGTTCGACCAAAGTGTGGGTCGCCGTTATCCTCGGCATGACGTTGATGGGATGCACCCCAATGAGCGTGCCGACGCCATATCAATCGTACGTCCAGCCTGTCGGTGGCTATAGCGACAAGCAAATCGCGGACGAGGTCTATCGCGTGGTCTTTGAGGGTAATCAGACGACGCCTCTGCCGACCGCCTACGCCTATTCAATCTATCGTGCGGCGGAAATTGCACGCGATCACGATGCACCGTACTTCGAAGTGGTTGAAGGCTTCCAGGACCGTAAGCCCGAAGACGATGGGCCGAATTTTTCGCGCGTCGAACCGCAGGATCAGGCCACCAAGGCATTGGCAGGCACCGAACATAGACTTCTCCCCGATCTGGATGCCAGCCACACGGTGTATGTCTCTGAAGCAGATTTCAGCGATGGTTGGTCCATTCATAAGACCATCTACTACGTACCGGTCCTTGTTCCTGGCCCTCGTCCAGAGTGGTACAGGTCGGCACTGCTTATCCGATTGTTGAAGGAAAAGCCTACCGACAAGGACAAGGCGTACCACGTCTTCGAGACGACGCGGATTTTGACCGTTCTCGGCCCACGCTTGAAACGTCCGAAGCCTGAGGCAGCGAAAGACACCAGCAGTTGATGCTGGCGTAGCCGATCCTCGTGAGTAGGACCCAATTCTCCCAGTGTTACGTCGTTAGAGATGACTGTTGATAGAGCTATGATTTCTTTGTTTCGAGCGATCCTGTTCGTGGTCGGGATTTCCGCCGTATGTTTAGCGCGCGCCGAGGAACCAACTCCTGAAAGGCTGTTTCGTGCTTTTTCTTCATGCGACCGCGCGTTCTTTGACGAATTGCGTAAGGAACAAGCAACCTGGTCACGCTATATGCATCTTGGAACGCTCGGCGACGTGGCGTATCCGAAGGTCCAGAACCGACTGCGCGAAGGCCAGCGCATCCAGATGTTCGACAAGCCAATCCATGTTGGCACTGTAGAGTTGGTTGGCTACTACGACGAATCATCCGAGACCGTCGGTGTTGGCAAGTTTACGTACTGGGGCTTTATCGCGAAGGGCGACGTCGATTCGACGGTGAAGAAGATTCGTCCCTACATCGTTGATGGTGAACGGCTGACCAAAGACGAGGTCGGTGGGTGGAGCCGTACCGAGCGTCGGTATATCGGAGACCCAGTCGATCAGTGGACCAAAGAGACTATTCCGTCCAACAGTCCACCACGAGCGGGTTCGGTCGAGCGAGCTTTGCTCATTGACGACAACCCAGAGCTTCTGGGCAAGGATCGCGTTGAAATTGAATGCACCTTGCAGGGCACATTGACTTCTGCGCTCCTCATGCGTCTGCGTCCAGACCTTGATGAAAAGGAGATGCCATGAAGCTGCGCGGTCCATTTAAAAAGTCCGTTACCGCCGCAGTACTCGGCTTCGCTCTTGCAGCGCTGCATGGTCTGGCGTGGGCAGACGAGCAACCGACCGGTCGTCCGAAAGTGATCGAGACTCAGGCCGACTGTGGAGCGGCTCTCTTGGAGACTAAGTCCACCGAGGTGGCCAAGGTGATCGATGTGACGACGCGCTGTCTCGCCGTTCGCGATCAGGGCATCGCTGTACGTTCGCTATTACTCAGGGCGCGCGCCGGCGCGTATGGCGAGCAAAGTAACAACGCGGCCGCCATTTCGGATCTGGAGGAAGCTTTCCGCTTGGTTCCACCGAAGACTGGTTGGGAAATCATCGAGCTTGCGTCGATTTACTGTGATGCCGGTCGCTACGGTGATGCGGTGGCCCTTATTCAGGGAGGCATGCGCCAGGAGATCGGCATGACCGGTCGAGGCTCTGGCTTTGGGATGCCGCTCTACTACCACCTTGGTCGAAACCTCGTCGCGCTGAATCGCAACGAGGAGGCAATCGAAGCGCTATCGGCTGGCATTCCCGCTCAGCCGGACTTCGCCTATGCATACTGGTACCGGTCTCTAGCGTACGCAAATTTGCGCGATGACGTGAGAGCTAAAGCCGATCTCGAGGAATTCGCCCGCTGGGTTGATCCTGCGAAGCTGACCACCGCGGAACGGCAGCGTTTGGTGCGCTTCGGGGTCGAAGCAAAGGTAGGGACAGGTCGGGCCGTCGATTCCGCGGCTGTTCTGACCGCCGCCTCAAGGCTGCGATCTACTTTTCCTGGCAGCGCGCCAGTGAAGCTGGCGAAGATAACGCAAACCATGAGGAATGACCGGTTTCCGACCCTCGGACCAATGGTTCTGGAGATTAAACCGACTGCCGACGGAAATACACGGGTTCACGAAGTCTATGGCCCCGACTTCAACGTGGATCGTGAGATTGCTGGTGTGGTGCAGCTCAGGTCACAGATGAACGCCAGAACAGCTGCGCTTAGCGGCGGAGCAGTGACCCAAAAACTGGATGTTGAGGTGCCGGCATGGGCGCCGGGCGCGAGCTTTTCCTATCGGTCAGAAGCGTATGCAAAGGGGACGCCGCTTCTCGATGGGAAGACGTGCACGATCGGCGATCCTGTCGAAGCCAAATCTTTCCATGCTTCGTTTGCAGGCCGAGCGTGGCCTCTGGATTGCAAGGACCTTAAAGGCGGTTCAAGCAAAGGCTACTACGTCGAAGAACTGCACTATTTCCTGGTCACGCACAGTGAATCCAAGGACTTTGGCACGACAAACAACACGATCGATAGCGTCGTGGTCGAACGGTAGAGCCTTTAGTTTCCGAGCGCTTGAATTGCTACGAGCAGGCGCTGGAAAGCAAGACATGTATTGGGGGGAGTTTCTGTGCAGTCAGTACATCGCCCGGCCAAGTTGGCCGCGCTCATCGGCCTATGCGCCGTCTTCGTGCCGCCGGTGTCGATGGCCGCCGGTATCGTCGCGGACGGCGGAACTGCTACGACGGTCAGCACTGGCGCAAACGGCCGCCAGACAGTCAACATCGCTCCCGGCGTCGCAGGCGTCTCGCACAACACCTATTCGTCGTTCAACGTCGGCAGTGCGGGCGCAGACCTGAACAACACCACGGTCGCCGCCCGCACCATCGTCAATCAGGTCACGAGCACCAATCCGTCGCTGATCCAAGGCAACATCGCCGTGCTGGGACCGCGTGCTAACGTCATCATCGCCAATCCAAACGGCATTACGGTAGATGGCGGTTCGTTCACCAACACCGGCAACGTAGCTCTGACGACTGGACAGGTGTCGTTCAACGACTTCACCAATGGGGCAGGCCAGCTACAGCGCAACGTGGTGCTCAACACCAATGCCGGTGCCATCAACATCGGCCCGGGTGGCCTAGCCGGCACGATGCTGAACCTCGAACTGATCGCCAAGCAGGTGCGCGTAGCCGGTGCAGTCCAGAACAACTTCACCGACCCGAATAGCAAGGTCCGCATCGTCGCGGGCGACAGCCGGGCGGAAATCGATACCAGCGTTTCTCCAACCGACAACCTTTCGTCTTGGGTCAGCTACAGCAGCACGGGCACCGGCACGCCGCTGGGCTACGCGATTGACATTGCGTCGGGCGGATCACTCTCTGGTGGCCGCATCGAGCTGATCGCAACCGATCAAGGCGCGGGCGTCCGCCATGCTGGCACCGCGTTTGCCACCGCAGGGGATTTCGTGGTCAGCAGCACCGGCGATCTTCAGCTTGCGAGTGGGACGGTGCAAGCTGCAAACGATGTATTGATCGGTTCGGCCGGCCTGACGGGCAATGGCGGATTGACCGCCAGCCGCAACATCCAGATCGCTTCGAACAAGGTCCACCTCGACAGCAGCACGCTGTCCGCCGGCACGACCACGCAAACCGGCAGCATCGTGATTGGCAGCGCAGGACAGGCTCACACCGAACCCGTCACGATTGACCACAGCACGTTGACCGCCACGGGCGGCATTGGCCTGAGTGACGCTGGCCCCGGCGTTTCGATGACGGCGTCGCAGATGACCGCCACCCAGAACATCGTCGCTCAGGTGGCGTCCTTGTCGCTCAACGCCGATGGCACGGCGCAGTCTCAGTGGACTTCGCAGCAAGGCACCATCGCGATTACCGCACCCGGCGCCGTCCAACTTGCCGGCAGCAAGATGGATGGCGTGGGCGGCACATCGATTCAGGCGGGCTCGATCGCGCTTGCGTCTGCCAAGGGCAACGCCAGCACCGTGCAGTCTTCCGGGGCAGACGTCACGCTCAACGCCACAGGCAGCTACAGCCAATCCGATTCCAGCGTGATCGCCGCAGGCAACGCCACGATTCATAGCAGCAGCGTCACCATCGCATCCGCTGCGATGCCCGCTACGGTTGCGGCTGTGAATGGTGGTGTGCTGATTCAGGGCGACGCCGACCTCACCAATACGGGCGGCCTGATCCAGGGCAAGACACGCAACACCACCCAAGCCACTTCGGAAGGCGCTGTCACGTTGCTTGCAGGCGGCACGATCCGCAACGACGCAACGGCCAGTACCCAAGGCATTGTCTTTGGGCAAAGCGATGATGTGGTGCTGCGCGCAGGTGGTGACATCGTCAACCACCAGAGCCGCATCCTGTCCAACGCCAAGCTCACGCTGGCAGCGCAGGGTGACGTGCAGAACTTGCTGGACAAGACGGCCGGCGCCAACGGCGAGCAACCGTCCACGTGGAGCAGCAGCGGCACGCGCTGGCTGTTCCTGCGCAATCACAGTTCGGGCTTCGATGTGGACTACGGCAGCATCCCAGCGCTGGGGCAGGTGCCGTACCTCGTCTCACAAACTGGCACCACCATCCGTGGGCGCAGCGTTAGCAATGTCGGCGGTCAGATTCTGGCCAATGGCAGTGCAGACATCGCCATTACCGCCGTTAACACGTTCCATAACGAAGCCTTTGCCACTGGCAGCGCCCACTTCTATCGCAGCTGCATGATCTTCTGCCGCGAGAGTGCGTCGAGCACGGTCACCACGACGGGCGGTACGGTCTCGGCAGGCGGCAACCTGACCGTCAATGCCGGAACGCTTGCCGAAAATATCGGCGGACAGGTGTTGTCCATCGGTAGCTTGACTGTCACGGCGCCCAAGGTACGTGCCGTCGGCATTACGGGCTACACAGCACTCGCACGGGATCGTGGCTTCAAGGCGTTCTTCGGGGATACCTGGGCACGTCTGTACGCCGCGGACGTGGGCGGCAGTTGGCTTGCGCTGGGCGGCGCGCTCACGATCAATGGCCAAGGCCAGATCGAAGGCGGCAGTTTTGACGGACAGACCGTTACCGCCAGCAACGGCATCGTGACCGTGCGTGCCAAATCGCGTCAGCCGGTGTCGATCGATTCGCACGTGGGCTTGACGTCGTGGTTGTGGCAGTAAGGCGACCGAGTTTTCGACGGGTCGCGACAAAGAAAAAGCGGGACACCCGCATTGTGTTGGGAAGGAAGTGATGTTGAACAAGACGTTTGAAGGGATGCTGGCTGCCGGGGTGATCGCGCTGGTCGCCAACGCCCACGCCCAGACGCCGCCGCTTGAAGACCCGGCACAACGCGCTTTGCGCGAGCGCCAAGACGCCGAGCGCCGCCGCGAGGCAACGCAGCCTGCGCCGCAAATTGCGGTGCCCGCTGCCGTACCGGACACTGCCACCGTCGAATCGGTGGCCGAGTCCGGTACGACCTTCGATATTCACCGCATTGAGCTCAGTGGCAACACCGTGTTGGACGCGGGGGCCGTTGAACAGATCTCACAGCCATTCCTGAACCACGCCCTCGGTACCAACCGTATCAACTTGCTGCTGCGCCGATTGACCGAGGCGTTCGTGGAGCACGG
Organism: Ralstonia sp. 25C; assembly: GCF_051904805.1. NCBI lineage: Bacteria > Pseudomonadati > Pseudomonadota > Betaproteobacteria > Burkholderiales > Burkholderiaceae > Ralstonia > Ralstonia sp. 25C. The sequence goes on from NZ_CP196737.1 coordinate 3,591,830, forward strand.
CTACGTCACCACGCGCGCCTACCTGCCGCCGCAGAACCTCAAGGACGGCGTGCTGACCATCGCTGTGGTGCCGGGCAAGGTCGAGAGTCTGCAGATCAATGGCAAGACGGTCAAAACGTCGGTCCCGGATCAACCGACCGCCGGCAGCCCACAAGCTGGCGGCTGGGTGACCGATGCCGGTACGGTCTGGTCGATGCCGACCGTGGGTGAGACGCTGAAGCTGACCGACCTGGAGCAAGGTGTCGACCAGATCAACCGCCTGCGCCGCAACCAGGCTGAGGTGCAGATCCTGCCGGGTCAAAGCCCGGGCGGCTCAGTCGTCGCGTTGACGAACCAGCCGGGTGATCGCTTTCGCTTCAACGTGGGTACCGACAACTACGGCAGCCGCGCCACGGGCACCACACGCTTGCGCGCCGGTATCGATGCTGACAACGCCCTAGGTTTCCAGGAGGCGATGTCGCTGTCCTACATCGGCACGCGTGACACCAACGCGGCCATCGTTTCCGCCGCGGCACCGTTCGGCTACAACACCTTCAGCTATACCGGCTCGATCTCCGAGTACAACAGCCTGATCGGCGATACCGCGCTCGTCTACGGCCGCACGCTCGCGCATACCTTCGGTTGGAACCGCGTGATCGAGCGCGACCAGACCGGACGTACCGCCTTCGACGTGACGCTTACTCATCGGCGTAGCGATCGTGAGGTCAACAACCTGATGCTTGATCCGCAGAGCCTGTCGGTACTGCGCGTCGCCATCAATGGCTTGCGCAAGTTTGCTTTGGGCGATCAGGGTGGCTATGCGACCTGGGAGGCGGGTGTCTCCCGCGGCATGCGCACGCTCGATGCCAGTCGGGACGCACCAGACATCACCCGTGACGAGGCGCACAGCCAGTTCTGGAAGCTTGACGGCAATGCCAGCACGCAATTGCCACTGGCGACTGTGGCCAAAGCCACGTTTGCCTATAGAGGACAGGTCCAGGCGCAGTGGTCCAACGTGGCGCTGTTTGGTTCGGAGCAGATTTTTGCCGGCGGCATGAGCTCGGTACGCGGCTTTCGCGAGGGCATCATCAGTGGTGACCGAGGCCTGACCCTACGCAATGAAGTGGTGTGGGCCAATGCGCCCGCAATCGCAGGCGTGCGCATCGAGCCGTACGCCTTCCTGGATGGCGGGCAGACGCAGTTGGTGGCTACGCAGCATTGGCAGTACTTGGCCGGTTCGGGCCTCGGGGTGCGTCTGTCGGCCGCCTATGGAAAGAGCGCGTTGACCAGCGAATTGCTGCTCGGCCGAGCACTTGTCCAGCCTGCCGAACTCGGTAGCAAGCCGACCGTCTTGCTCGCGACATTGAACTGGACATATTGAGCGGAAGCTGCTCGCCGACGCCATCGCGTAGACGTTCGCGAAAGGCGCTGCGCCGCAACCAAACGGAGACATTGTGATTGCATCAATTGGGACGGTTGTCCTTATCGGCGGCATGCTGCTGGCTGCGTTGTCGCAACTGCTGATCGGACTGCATGCGTTTACCGGTAGTCCGCTTCAAGGGCTCTGTTGCTTTCTCGTACCCATGTACATCTGGGCTTACGCAAGAAGGCACACAGTCGGTCGGAAGCTGGTTGCTGCTTGGTACGCAGGGATCGGATTGATGGTTCTAGGTACCGTACTACTTTCCTAGGTGGCCGGAAGCGGGCTGCTGCGGGTCGTTTTCCTGCATACGCAGCCGCAGCGCTTCGTTCGGCAGCCTTAGTGAACTCAAAAAATTCAAAGGAATTCCAGCATGAAGAATCGATCGCTTCAGTCGGCAGTCTTGATGGTGGCCGCTCTTGCAGCGGCTCCCTGTGCGTGGGCCGACGGGCTTCCGGCGGGCGTCGTGGCCATCGTCAACGGCACCCAGATTACGCAGACCCAACTCGACCGCGCTGTCGCTCAAAGCGGCGTGCCAGCCAATCCGAACGTCACGCAGGCACTCAAGCAGCAATTGATTGCCCGCGAGCTGTTTCGTCAACAGGCCGCCAAGAACCCAGCTTACGAAAAGTCCCCCGTCGTCAAGCAGGCTGTGCAGGACGCACACGATGCCGCGATCACGCAGCTCTGGCTGAAGGACAACATCAAGCCTGCCCCTGTGACTGAAGAGCAGATCAAGGCCCGCTACGACGCGATTGTGGGCAGTCTGGGCGATAAGGAATACAAGCCGCGCGTGATTCAAGTGGGTGATGACGTAACCGCCACGCAAGTTGTCACGCAACTCAAGCAGGGTGGCGATTTTGCCAAGCTTGCTCAGCAATACAGCACGGCGCCCAACAAGATGCGTGGCGGCGAGATGGACTGGGTGAGCTTTAAGGTGCCGGTGGAAGACGGCAAGACGCAGAATCTGCCGTTGCCCGTCGCGCGCGAGATCGCGGCGCTACAGCCTGGCGCAATGAGTGCCACCCCGGTTGAGGTTGGCAATCAACGCTACATCGTCAAGCAAGACGCGGTGCGGCCGACGCAAGTGCCGGCCTACGATTCGGTGAAGCCGGCCATCAAGCAGGCGCTGGAGACCGCCGAACTGGAGCGTTCGACCGTGAAACTAGTCGGCGGACTGCTCAAGCAGGCGAAGGTGGTTCAGTAAGCAATGGTCCACCCAGAACGACGCCTGCGCATGCTGCTTAGAATTTTCGGGACCATCTTCGTTGCTTTCAGCGCGGTTAGCTCGGCAAGCGCGCTCACAAAGGTTGAGATACTTCGTTCTCCCGACTTGGCCGTTGCACAGGTACAAAACCTTGAGCGTCAGGGTTATGAGGAGATGTTGTCCGCGTATCGTCAGGCACTGCGGGAATCTCCGCGCGACGCCTCGCTCGCGATCGCGCAATGTACATTCATCCAGCGGTTTGCATGGGCGGAGGACTCCTCCTGGAGCGATGCCGCTTCAAAGGACTTCGACGCCTGCCAGACCGGGCTTGAAGCGCAGTACGCTGCCGACCCGGAGGCGTCCCTGTTCTCACTGGAACACAGATACGGCAAGGCCGCCGTCTCCTATGGACAACTTCTGTTGGCGCGCGCGAGTGCGTGGACGCCCGCCCAGCGGGCGCGATTGCACGCGGCATTGTCTAAGGCCTACGGCATCACGCAGGATGAACAGCAATCCGGTCAGCAGGCCGTTCTCGCCGTGCAACTCGATCCCCGAAGCGATCGACTGGGGACTGCCATACGCCACTTGGCGAAGAACGGGGAAGTCGAATACGCGACCAGGCTACTTGGAGTCGCGCCTCTGCCGCAGAACGTCTGGCAGGAAACCGTGCGCATCAAAACGGCGCTGGAAGTTCTGCCGGCAGCGGCAGCGCGTGACGAACTTCGTCGGGCTCAAATGGCAGGGTTGAAGATCGACGCGTATACGACCGCAAAAGTGTTGCGGTCGGCGGGCGATCTTGCCGGTGCGCAGAGGGCACTAAACGACAGAACACTGCCTCGTGCAAACGAAACGTCGGAGATGCGGCAGTTGCGGTTGGATGTTGCGATAGGCGCCCGTGACTCAGGCGCGTTGGCGGACGTCCTGCTTACGGGGCTGGCTAAGTCGGAACCAATGCAGAAGCTTGGATACGCATATGCGCACATGCTTGTCCTGGACCCCAAGATGATTTTCCGGGCTGATCTACTGACATTGCTGACGTTCCCGCTGAGCTATGCATTGCTTTTAGCGCTCGTGCCAGGAATCTTGTGTTTTCCGACGCACTATCGTGGCACGGTACGAACCCGGTTGGGCAAGCCATCCGTGCCCCTGTTTGAGCGCATCGGTTTGCGCCATGCCTGGTTTGGGTTCGCCGTCTTTATTGGGGCGTTACTACTGGTGCCGATGTTTCGCTTCGGTGTGAGCTCAGACGCCTTCATTGGCGCAGGTGTCCTCTCGGCTGAGCAGAAGCATCAGATCGTAAAGGCCGAAATCTGGACGCTGTGCTTATCGGCAGTTGGCTTGCTGTGGGTTGCGGCACGCTTCTCGTGGCGTGAGTGGTTGGGTAGCCGGGGGGACCGGGTAGAGGCCTGGATTTTGATTGGCGTCTGCGTGCTAGGACTCATTCTGTTTCTGTTCGTGCGTAGTCGGCTCGCAGGCCCGTTTGCTGCCCCAACGGGCCTGCGAGCCACGTGGGTGAATGCCATCGTCATGGGTGCGAATGCAATGGGCGGCTTGCCGCTAGCGTTGCTTTTGGTCGCTGTACTGGTTCCTGTGTGCGAAGAGGTGGTGTTCCGTGGTTGCTTGCTGGGCGGACTTTCCCGGCATATCAGCTTCGGTTGGGCAAATTTCTGGCAGTCGGCACTGTTTTCGGCTATGCATTGGGATGCCGATCACATGACCTTCTTCTTCGTACTTGCCCTCTTAGCCGGCTGGATGGCGCGGAGAACCAATGGTCTTGCTGCACCAATTCTGCTGCATGCGACCAACAATGCTGTTTTTGTGCTGGCGGCCTTGCGCTAGCAGAACATGGTCAGGGGGGGCGAATTGGATAAAACAGGCTTGGATGGGAACAGGGACGAACACGGAACAACCTCGCAGGTTCCTCAAGAGGGAGTTCGTGCTGTTAACGCAGGAGCGGCCGGTAATGAGCGAGCCTCGGTAACTGATCCTGGGACAGCAAGCGAGGTCGAGCGCCAATTGCGTATGGCTAAGAGATACCTATGGGCCGCAATGTTGATGCTGCTTCTTGTATTCCAGCTTCGCGCGTTTGAGCAACAGGAGCACATCGCTTCCGCTGGCGTGTTCTACACCGCTGTGGTGTTGGCGTTCCTATGCAACCTCAACATGAGACGAGCCGGAGTCGTCGGGCGGACATCGCCCTATGTTTTCGTGGGGGCGGCGCTCACGATTATCGGCTTCCTTCCTATGCTGGCGCTGATGGGCTACACCCTATTCAAGGCGAAGTCGGCACCATCAGCCTGATCCGCTTATGAACGCAGCAGACAAACTCATTCATACACGACGTTTTAAGGAGCGTTGGTGGCATGCACTACTGTGTGGCCGCCGTTCGATTGAGTTGGAAGTGCAGGTCACACGCCCATATCGCATTTGCGGTGGGCCATTTTCGTCGGACGGACTGTTCGCGCTGGCTGTGCGAGCGGTCGACATTGGTGCAGTTTCTGGCTGCGCTGGATGGGGGGTACGCTAGAGCTGACCTCAGCCACCGCCCCTTCTTGCGGACGGTTTCCTCTTGAATGTGCCGGTGGAGTAGGTCGGCAACGATGCGCGGCTGCTCCTTGAACTTGGCTATCAATTTCGCCTGGGCTTGTGTGCGAGCAGCTTGCCGGGAGCGAGCCTGTAGCTCTGGCTCGGTGGCCTGTAGCCAAGCCTCTGCTTCTTCTCGGGAAGGGAACACCCTGGAGACAATCGGGACGCCGGTGCGGCGAATCTTTGCCTGGAACCGGACTTCGCCGTGCTTTGTGTACCTCTCGATGATCGTGCCCATACCCGTCATCCTCTATGTGGATGCACAGGTACTGGGTGCTGTACTGCTCCGTTCCTCAGTGCGAATTGTCTGCGCCCATTGCGGGCGTTTGGGCAGCTTATGTCACCGATGTTCCTCCCGCCAATGGCCGCCGCTGCCTTTGGTGCAGTGGGCGGAGCGGGGAGGGCTGTAGAGTGGCCTGGGGCGGGGCTTGCGGGTACTTTCCTTGGTGCACCTATGGCACACTGCGAGCGCAGTTTTCAGAAACCACTCCGATGTGGTGATTCTCTAAGCCATTGATCCATAAGGATTGTTGGCCTGCCCAGAGGGATTCGAACCCCCGACCGTCGGCTTAGAAGGGCCTCAGCATCTGGTCGCCGCGCCTTTGCTGGCGCGGCTTCTATCCAACTGAGCGGCGTTTTGGTGCAATTTTGGCGCAGTGAGAACACAGCATCGGTCTACCGAGACCGAGCATGGCGACGTTCACAAAGCGCGATGGCGCATAGCGGGCACAAGTCCGCAAAAAGGGGCATCCGCTCCTGAGCAAGATCTTCACCACGAAAGCCGCTGCTGAAAGATGGGCGCGGAGCTTTGAGGCCGCGATAGAGCAGGGCGCACATCTACCAACAAGCAGGCCCTGGCCGAAGGCTGGCATTGGCTGCCGGGCGCATATCCGAAACGACCTTGGACTTTTGAGGCCCGCCGAGGCAGGGCTGGCAGATGTAGCGCAGCGGCTCCGAGCGTTCCTGGATCGGTGGTTGCGCCCTCCTGCGGAGCGACATTCACGCAATAAGGGAGAGCGCCCGGAGTGATCTCGAAATGCGAAGTGCAACGAGTCTCTGGGAGGGCCGCCTCCATTTTTTGCAACTGCATATGGCTGGGAGAGAGGTGGAATTTGCGCGCCGGCGGGGCACAACGAAACCATTAGAGGCGGGGCGCCATTTTGTCGCTCCGGCCGGGTGCACTACACCAGCAACGAGCGCAGCATCCACGCGGTCTTTTCGTGCGTCTGCATGAGCTGGGGCAGCAGGGCGGCGGTCGGTTCGTCGGTGGCTTTGTCAACATCCGGAAACAGGCTGCGGGCGGTGCGAGTGACGAATGTCCAGTGGACATGCTTGTCTCCTTGCTCTTGGGGCGGTTCGGTTAGAAGGCTTGCTGTCCTGTTTGCCACAATCACAAAATGACATATATGTCATCATGACAATATACTCGTTTTCAACTATGCTAATCCTCGCATTCTGCAAACGGGCAGGCAACTGCACATGTCCGCGAGCGAAGCCAGGCCTACTAGATAGCGAAGGAGCTGACAGGTCATTGCAATGCGATTACCGAGGCCCACAAGAAGTACGCGGAGGGCGAGTTGGCGGCATGCGTTGCATTGTTGGCGATGACCAGGAACTGACGTCATACGGAGTGATTTGAGAAAACGTTTGGCTTCTATAAGTCTTCAAATTCAGTCGGGGGGAAATTGTGATTCAAAGGAAATTCTGCGTTGTAGTGGCGTCGTTGCTGCTCATCTCTTGCGGTGGAGGTGGCGAGTCGGGTAGCACCTCATCCACGGGAACGGTGCCAGCCGGGTCTACTGACACCGGCGCGCCTTCGTCGGGTGGGACGGGCAGCACTCCCGGTACGCCGGGGGCTACCAGTCCTGGTCCTGGTACGCCCGGTTCCACGGCGTCTGTGGCGCCTTCCACGGGCTGGACCAATGTCAAGATGGGCGGCGGCGGGTACGTGCCGGGGGTGATCTACCACCCGACCGTGGTCAACCTGCGTTATGCGAGAACGGACGTTGCAGGTGCCTATCGCTGGGACAACAGCACCTCCAACTGGGCTGCCATGACCGACGGTTTCAGTCGCCTCGACGGCGGATACGAGGGCGCCGAGAGCTTGGCCGTGGATCCGTCGAATGCCAATGCGGTCTACATGACGACGGGCATGTACGTTTCGTCCGGAAACGGGCGTTTCTATTACTCGTCCAATCAGGGCAACACGTGGAACTACGTGACGCTGCCTTTTCCCGTCGGGTCGAACAACCAGGGCAGGGCGATCGGCGAACGGCTGGTGGTTGACCCTAATCGCCCTTCGACGATGTTCTACGCCTCCCGCACTGCAGGGCTTTGGAAAAGCACGGACTCCGGCATCCATTGGAGCCAGATGAGCTCGCTGTCGTCTTACGTGATGACCTCAACCGATATCTCCAACGCCAACCAGGGGAGCCCCATCGGGGTCGAGTTTGTCGTGCTGGACGCCACCGTTCCGACCACAGGCTTTACGCCCACCGGCAACGCCACCTCAACGATCTACGTAGGTGTGGCGCCTGACTACAAGAGCCTCGCGGGGCTTGGCTCCTACCTCTACAAATCGACCGATGGCGGCGCGACGTGGTCTGGCGTCTCGCTTCCGGCTGCGGTGACTAGCGCCATCGCGAGCAACCAGCTACATATTCCGCATCTGGCCCGCGCGGCTGACGGCGTGCTTTACGTGCCGTTCACGACCGGCTCGGGCCCAGGTAGCGGTACGCCATCGCTCCTTTACAAGTTTGACGGCGGCTCGACGTGGACCAAGCTGATCGCCTCAGGCGAGGGCCAGTACTACGGCGGCATTGGTGGCGTTTCGGTGCAGGGCAGCGGTGCGACGACGAAGATTGCGTTTGGCGTATCCGGCACATGGGGCGACGCAGCATGGGTGCAGGTTGCCATGCGCTCGGCCGATGGCGGGCAGACCTGGACGGAGTTCGGCAGGTCAGGCGACCTGAACGGAACCCACAACTTTCACGACGCATCCGGTACGACGGGGGCTTCCTCGCCACAGTATTGGGGCTGGACGGATGACCTGCAGATCGATCCCTTCAATCCCAATCACGTGTCTTACGTGACCGGCGGCGGCGTATGGTCGACGAGCGATGCGTTTTCCACATCGACACCGCACTGGACTTTCGACGTGAACGGGATCGAGGAGATGATCAACCTCGCGATGGTGGCACCGCCGCCGGGTGCGTCCTATGTACTCGCCAGCGGGCAGGGTGACACCGGCCTGTACGTCCACACGTCGTTGACAGCGGCGGCGACGCGATCTCCGAACCTCGGCGCATCGGCACCCCTGGGGCGGGACGGCAACGGAACGGGCATTGACATGGCCTGGAATCATCCAGCCTACATCGCTGCAGTTGGAACGTTCGGTACATCCAAGGGAGCATATTCGACCGACTCCGGCGTTAGCTGGACAACCTTTGCGAGCGTGCCGACGGTGGCAGCGACCCACTCGGGAGACCAATCCAGCGTGGCGGTGACGGCGGACGGCTCGAACGTGATCTGGGCAATTGCCGGTGCGGTGCCGTACTACACCACCGATAGTGGCTCCACGTGGACTGCCACCAACCTGCCGGCTCCCGCGGTGGCCTATCACATGGCGGCTGACCGGAAGAATCCGCTCAAGGTCTACGCGTATGAGCATGGCGGCAATTGGTGGTACCCCTCCAACTCCGGCAAGTTCCACTACTCAATCGACGGCGGGCACACCTTCAGCGCCAGTTCACAAACCTGGGCGCCCAACGGCTTCAATGTCACGGACTTGGCGGTCAACCCGTTTGCCGAGGGAGATATCTGGCTGGCCGACGCGAACAATCTCTGGCATTCCGTCGATTCTGGAATCACGTGGACGAAGTTGACCGGTATGGCAACGGTGGGCTCGGAACCCACCAACGTACATGGCGCCATCAAGGTAGCCTTGGGTGTGCCTGCGACGGGCGCTGCTTACACAGCGGCCGTCTACCTGGTGGGAACGATCAACGGCAAGGACGCCGTGTATCGCTCCGACGACAAGGGGGCGAACTGGACCCGCATCGATGACGATGCGCACCGGTACGGCGGCGTGTCGAGGATCGTGGCTGACACCACCGTCTACGGCCGGGTGATCATGTCGGGCCGGGGCATGGACTACAACTATTGAGCGGATGGTAGGGGCGTGGTGATTCGGGTGAGCGTTCTCACGCCGGGGCACCGCGCCCGTCGATGACGTATGGCTTGGCAGTCTCGGGGCGCGATGCTTGGCGTCGGCGTCAGAACACCTTGATGATCCGAATCTGCGTGAAGTTCCCGGCCTTGGCGTTGTGTGACGCGACTGTCCGCATGTATTGGAGCGTGACCGCCGCGTCGATACCAGGCACCTTCGTCGTGAAGAAACCGCCGGCATTGACCGTGCGATAACGGCTGGTGCCCCACGGGTTGTTCGAATCGCTCTGGTATTGCTGCACGAAGACGGTGTGCAGCCCGAACACGCCAATCGCGCTCTTGTAGGCCAGTGCGTTTTCCACGCCGATCCAGTTGCCGCTGCGCACGTCGTTGTCGCGGTTTCTCGTGTTGATGCCCCAGGTCAGCTTGACGGCCACCGCGGTGTTGTCGGTCGGCAGATAGCTCGCTTGCACCGCCGGACGGAAGGTGTAGAAGTTGCCGTAGCCGATGTCGGGGCCGGGGTTCGCGTCGTATTTTCCGGTTGGTAGCACCAGTGATGCGCCGGCCAGGACGCGCAGGCGCTCGGAGGTGTAAAGCCAGCCGGCCTGGAGCTCGACGTCGCCGAAGCCTGAAACTTCGCCGGTTTCGCTCGCCGCCTGCGATGCCAGGCCCGCCTGGTATGCAGCGCCAAACTGCGCGTTGGCAGCACTCTGGATGCTGGGCGGTACCAGCGGGCTCCATTGCAGTGCTGGCGTTGTCGCGTTTGCGTGGAATGTCTGCGTCTTGGTGCCATAGGGAACGACGGCACCGAAGGCGAACCGGCCGTCGCCATAGCTGTCCGTGGTCACATAGCCGAGCGCGAGATTCCAGAGCTTGAACGTGCCCGTGCCGTCAACCTGCGCCGTGTTGGCGGCGTAGCGCGGATATAGGGCCGACGGAACCGGAGCCGGCAGCAGTACCGTCCCACCGGGGATGGCTTTGGTCAGCACGTTGCCGTCATCACCGGTGACCTTGTTGACGTCGATGTAGGTGGCGGCGAGCCCCATTGCGAAGCCGGTCCTGTCGGGCGGGCTGAACATTTCGCCGCCTATGCTGCCTGCAATGTTGTAGCGCAATTGAAACCCCTCGGCGGCGTGTGCGCTGGCTGATAACGTGCCGATTGCGGCGGCGGTAAGAATGGCTTGGGTGCGGCTGAACATCGATGTCTCCTGTTTTGTGTTGTCATGGGTACGGCAAAAAAAGGCAAAGCGATGCCCTGCGCTGCCAATGGCGCAATTCAAGGCAAATCAAGGAAAGATGCGGCTGGCTAGCCGCGGATGGCGGAGCTGAAAGCGGTCAGCTTGCTCTGTGTTTGTTCAGCGATCGCGCAACCATTCCGCGAACATTCCGACGGGCTTAACCATGAGCTTGCGGGCTTTCGCCGCGAGTGGCGTGCCATCGTGAATGGCCGCAGGGGCGACCGCTTCATCCGGCTGCGCGTACTTCGGAAACAGGCGGAGTGCATGGCCTCTCTCAATACCGCTGAGCACGGCTTTATCCACGACGTTGCGCTGGAGCGTCTGCACCTGAAGCGAGGTCACCGCCGCCGGCGCGTATGGAAAATCGCTGCCGAAGAGGATGTGGTCCGGTTCCACCAGTTCGCCCAGCGCCGCCAGGGCCATCGGGGAAGGGGAGAGCGCCGTGTCGAAATAAAAGCGGCGCAGATAGGTGAGCAGCCCTTGCGGGATCGCGTCCTGAAAGCTAGGTATGGCATTCAGCAGCGACGCACGCCACGCAACATAAGGCAGGAAGCCGCCGGCGTGCGCCAGTATCCAGCGAATGTGCGGATACCGTTCCGTCACACCGCGCAAGATCAGGTTGAGCGCCGCGCGGCTTGTGTCGCATAGAAACTCCAGCACGAATCCGGGCGCCACAACATCCAGTGTCTTGCTGGAGGGATGCAGATTGGGATGCACGAAGACGATGGCTTGCCGACGGTCTAGCTCAGCCATCAGCTCGTCATAGGCGGGGTCGCCCAGGAAGCGGCCGTCCACGCTGCCCAGCAGCACAATGCCATCGGCGCCAAGCGTGTCCAGTGCATACACGGCTTCGCGGCATGCCTCCTGCGTGAACGGCATCGGCAGCGCGGCAAAGTGCCCAAAGCGCCCCGGGTGTTGTTGCGTCAGCTCGGCGCCATAGTCGTTGCAGGATCGCGCGAGGTCGATGGCCGCGCGCTTGTCGTCAAAGTACACACCGGGCGCTGACAGCGACAGGAGGCTCGTCTGGATACCATTTGCGTCCATCACGTCGATGGAGTGTTGGGGTGTCCAATCCGGAATGCGTGCGCCTGCTTCTTCGGTGATCCCGCGGCGTGCGTTCTCGGCCTTGTACGCGGGCGGGAACAGGTGGTGGTGGACGTCGATCCACCCCTGTGGTGGTGTTTCGCTTCTCGGCTGCGGCGCGGAAACGGCTGCAGCAGCGTTGTTTCGGCCGGCGCCGGGCGGTGATGACGTTCCCATGGGACCTCCAACCAAGACTCAGTGAGACGCCTGTCGCAGCAAGTCGAGCGCGACGTCGACGATCATGTCTTCCTGCCCGCCGACCATCCGGCGTCGCCCCAACTCCACCAGGATATCGACCGTTTTCAGGCCGTACTTCGCCGCAGCCGCTTCGGAGTGGCGCAAGAAGCTGCTGTACACACCGGCGTAACCCAGCGCCAGTGTCTCCCGATCCACCCGCACGGGGCGATCCTGCAAGGGACGGACAATGTCGTCGGCGGCGTCCATGAGCTGGTACAGGTCGCATCCGTGTTGCCAACCCATGCGTTCAGCAGCGGCAATAAAGACTTCGAGCGGCGCGTTGCCTGCGCCAGCGCCCATGCCGGCAAGGCTGGCGTCGATACGGTCGCAGCCTTCTTCCACCGCGACGATGCTGTTGGCGACACCCAGACTCAGGTTGTGATGCGCGTGCATGCCGGTTTCGGTTTCCGGCTTGAGGGTGTCCTTGAATGCTCTGAAGCGCTCTCGCACGGCATTCATGGTCAAGGCGCCGCCAGAATCGACCACATAGCAGCACGTCGCACCGTAGCTTTCCATCTTCTTGGCCTGCTGCGCCAGTTCAACGGGCGTCGTCAGATGGCTCATCATCAGAAAGCCGACGGCTTCCATGCCCAGGTGCCGTGCGTACTCGATGTGCTGGCGCGAAATATCGGCCTCTGTGCAATGCGTTGCCACGCGCACGATGCGCGCGCCGGCCTCGTACGCCGCCTTCAGGTCGTGCACAGTGCCAATGCCGGGCAGCAGCAGTGTGGCAATCTTTGCGCGACGTGTGACACTGGCTACGGCCTCGATCCATTCAATGTCGGTATGCGCTCCGAAGCCATAGTTGAAGCTGCCGCCTTGCAGTCCGTCGCCGTGGGCGACTTCGATGGAATCAACACCGGCGGCATCCAGCGCCGCGGCAATCGTCTTAGCTTGTTCAACGCTGTATTGATGTCGGATCGCATGGCTGCCATCGCGCAGCGTGACATCAGAGATGTAGAGCTTCTTGTTCATGAACTCGTCCTTCATGCCGCTGCTACCGCAAGGGTGTGCCGGGCCATCTTCTCCGCGGTACGCAGCGCGGCGCTGGTCATGATGTCCAGGTTCCCAGCATAGGCGGGCAGGTAGTGTGCTGCGCCCTCGACTTCCAGGAAGATGCTCGTCTTCAGGCCGCTCATGTGGGCGCCCACGCCTGGAATGCGCAGCGGCTGTTCTGGCGAGATGCGATCAAACTGAACGCGTTGCTTGAGCCGATAGCCGGGCACATATTCCTGAACGGCCTGCACGGTCTGTTCAATCGACGTCTCGATGGCATCTTCATCGGCCATTGCGCTCAATGTGTAGACGGTGTCGCGCATGATGAGCGGCGGTTCAGCCGGATTCAAAACAATGATGGCCTTACCCTTTGCAGCACCGCCGACTTGCTCGATGGCCCTCGATGTCGTCTCGGTAAATTCATCGATGTTGGCCCGGGTGCCGGGGCCTGCACTCTTGCTAGCGATGCTGGCGACGATTTCTGCGTAGTGCACCTTAGCCACACGCGAGACCGCCGCCACCATGGGAATGGTGGCCTGTCCGCCGCACGTGACCATGTTGACGTTTGTGGCGGCCAGGTGAGCATCGCCATTGACCACCGGAATGCAGTACGGGCCGATGGCAGCCGGGGTGAGGTCGATCATGCGGATCTGCGGGCGCAGGCTGCCCAGAAACGCGGCGTTGTGTGCGTGCGCTGCTGCCGACGTGGCGTCAAAAACGACGTCGATATTGTCAAAGTGAGACAACCTTGTCAGGCCCTCGACGCCTTCGTGCGTCGTAGCAATCCCGAGCCGCGCCGCGCGCGCCAGACCGTCGGAGGCGGCGTCGATGCCGACCATGGCGGCCATTTCAAGATGGTTGCCGTGGTGTAGGATCTTGATCATGAGATCCGTGCCGATATTGCCGCTGCCGATGATCGCAGCCTTCCATTTGCGTGATGTCATGTCGCTCTCGCTCAGGCCATGCGGCAACTGACGGTGCCCAATGCCGCAATGCGCGCCTGAATGAGGTCGCCCGGCTTCACGGCCACCATGGGCCCAAGGGCGCCCGACAGGATCACCTCGCCAGCGTGCAGACCTTGGCCGCGCTCAGCCATCGTGCGGGCCAGCCAATAGGCGGCGCGAAGCGGGTGCCCCAGACATGCAGAGCCCGTGCCGACCGATACCGTGTCGCCGTCGCGGGTCATGACCATGCCCAGGTCTGCCAGCGCGAGCGTGCCAATCGCCACCGGTTGATCGCCCAGCACATACGCGCCTGAGGAGGCGTTGTCAGCCACGGTGTCAAAGAGGGTGATTTTCCAATCGGCGATGGCGCTGTCCACGATCTCCAGCGCGGGCAGTGCATAGGCCAGGCAGTTCAGGAATTCGCCGTAGGTGGGCGCTGCCGTGGACAGATCGCGCCCGACCACGAACGCAACTTCCGCCTCTACCTTGGGTTGAATCAGGCGCGCAGTCGGAATCTCGGCGCCATCCAGGAATTCCATGTCGTCGAAGAGCACGCCAAAGTCGGGCTGGTCGACGCCGAGTTGCTGTTGGACCGCTTTCGATGTGAGCCCGATCTTCTTGCCGACAATACGGTGGCCGGCATCCAACCGAGCCTGCGTGTTCAGTTCTGCCACGGCATACGCCGCTGCAAGCCCCGATACGGGGTGCGATGCGGAAACCGGCGGAATGGGGATACGGGTGGTGCGTGCTTCGCGCAGGCTTACGGCTGCGCGCTGGATATCTTCGGTCGCGTTCAAGCGGCCTCCTTGGTTGGAATGCAGCGAGATGAATCGAGCGGGCGGGTCTCAGATGTGCGGGCCGTTTGCGTTGCTGCTTCTACCGTGCCCAATGCGAGCTGAAGCTGGTCAATGGCGGCGGCGAGTTTTGCGGCCGGTACCACGGCAAAGACGAAGCGGTCTGGCCTCAGAACGACGACGCTGCGTTTGCGCGCACCGCCTGACTTGAGCCAGTCAAACCACGCGCCGGAAACGTCTTCAAGCTCGACCAAATCCTTCGGCCAGCACTGAGCAACATCGCCATAGGGGCGACCGCCCCAGGGGTACATGACGGCAAACTGCACGCCGCTGCGGTCGCACCACGCTCGGCGGTCGGCGTCGAGAGAAGCACGCGGGTCGGTGTCCGCACCCAATAGGACGAAGTCGCCAGTGAGTACATCGTCCAGCCGACATCGGTAGCCATCCGATGTGCGGACCACAGGCTGCGGCATCAGGGCGCCTTCTGGGCCAGAACGGCGGCGACGCCGCAAACCGAGATAAGCACCGCGTCGATAGACCGGCTTGGGGATGAAGTCCGCGCGCAGGATGAACGCCCCGATCACCGGGAGCCGCAAGACCACGCGGGCGAGCCCGTTGCGTAACGCCGCGATCCACGGGTTGGAGACCGAAACGAAATCCTTTAGTCGCACAGCCTCGCGAATCATTGCGGTGACATGCGGACGCCGCTCGGTCTCGTAGGTGTCCAGCAGACGATCGGAGGCCGTGCCATTGAGTACCGCATGGAGCTTCCAGCCCAGGTTGTGGGCATCGCGCACGCCGGCATTCATGCCCTGTCCGATGAACTGCGGGGTCATGTGGGCGGCGTCCCCTGCCAGGAACACCCGCCGGTCGCGCCACCGATCGGCCACCAGTGCGTTGAACGTATAGACCAGCCTGCGCAGGATGTCGAAGCGATCGACATCGACATATTTGGACAGGTAGTGCCGGACGGTGGCCGGGTCCTCCATGTATTCCTTGGTTTGCCCGGGCGCCAGCATGAATTCGAACCGGTGGTGCCCTTGCGGCTGTACGCAGTTCACGGTCGGGCACGTCGGGTCGGCCACGAATGCGAAGTAGGGCACGTGCCGCAGGCCTTCCAGTCCGTCCTTGGCTTTGATGTCGACCACCAGCCATGGCTCGGGAAACGAGCGGCCAGACATCTTGATGCCGAGCAGCGAACGCACGACGCTGCGGCCGCCGTCTGCACCCACAAGGTAGCGTCCACGGACGATGGCTTCGCCAATCGGCGCGTTGCCTGGGTTCGCTGACGGTGCACCGTTGCCGTAGCCGGTGCCTGCGCAGGCTACGTGGCGCACGTTTACGCCTTCCGCATCCTGTTCGAATCCGACGACCTCTCGTCCACGCAGAATCTGGACATTTGAGTAGTTCGACAAGCCTTCGGCCAGCGTGGTCTCGAGGAACGGCTGATAGAAGAATTGGCTCAGTGCCCAACCGTGCCGCCGGTCGGGATTGAACATGGCGGCTAGGCACGTGCCATCCGCCAGCATCATCTGCACGGGCACATCTTCAAGCATGTCGCTCAATAGACGATCCGCCATGCCGATGGACTGGAAGATGCGCATGCATTCGCCGTCGGTATAGACCGCGCGGGCGTTGCCGTAGAACGCCGGCTCTCGCTCCAGTACGAGCACGTTCACGCCGCGCATGCCGAGGGTGTGGGCGAGCACGAGGCCGGTCGGTCCCAGCCCGGCGATGACAACATCGACGTCTGCAATGCGGCTCATGAGGCGCTCTCCACGGTGAACTCATGGCGAGCGAGCGATAACAGCCCACGGCCAGCGCGGCGCAGGGACATCCCCAGCGTCAGGTTTTCCGGAAAATGCCCCCACAGGCTGATGCCGCGATAGGTCGCCTGCGTCCAGCTGCGCTCGGCGTCTTCGGTGATGACGATCGGGTTCCAGCCGAGTTCGATTTCGAAGCCGGAAGGGGTCTCGACGTAGAAGGAAAGCTCGCGGTCGTTCGGGTGCTGTCCGATCGCATTGGCAATCGGATAGCCGAGCGCGCGGCAACGGCGATAGCCTTCGACCACGTCATCCAGGCTTGCTGTCTGCAGATTCAGGTGATGGATGCTCGTGCGCAGCGGGTCCATCCGCACGCCGCGTGTCGCCGCGATTGCCACCGAGTGATGGCGTTCGTTCAATCGCAAGAACGTGAAATCCATGTTGACGCCGCCCAGCCGGTCTTCAATGCGGTCGGACACACGCGCGTCGAAGATGCGTTCCCAGAATTGCTGCATGGCCTCGGGGGCGCGGGTTGTGATGGCGACGTGGCCCATGCCGGCGTCCCCCGTCAGAAACCCGCTCGCTTTCATCGTCAGCGGCTGCTCCGTCGTGGTGGGCGCCGTGAAGAGCTCGATGGATTGACGCTTCGGTCCCACGCAAGACCAGTATTCCGCCACGCCGCGCAGTGCCGCTTCGCTGCCGCGATGCAGCCTGGGCGCCAGGCCATGCTCGCGCAGCCTCACCAGGGCCCGGCCGAGCGTTTCGTCGTCGTCAACTTCCCAGCCGAGGGCGACCACGTCTTCGGCGTCGCCGTACCGCACGATCAGGCGACGCGCCCGATCGTCCAGGCGCATGGCCAATTCGCCGGGGCCGGTGTGGTCCACGTGCAGCCCGAGTCCGTCGGCGGCGAACTGCTTCCAGGCGTCGGTCCGGGCGGACTCGATGAGGACGTATCCCAGCCGAATGCGGCCAAACAATGTCGTGTTCATGCGAACAGATCCTCCTGCTCGCTGCGCTGCCGCGTCGTCGCCCGATCGGCACGCCTGCCGCAAAGCAGGTCGATCAGCGCGGCGGGGTTGGCTGGAACTGTATTGCCACGCCACGCGACGTGTTGATCTTGCCGAACGATGAGTAGCGCGTGTCGGAACGCCGGGTCATTGGCGGGATAGTGCACGTCCACCATTTCGAGCGGCATGTGGCTGTCCGAGGCCGCCGCAAAAAGCGCCTCCACGTTCACCGACGGATCAAAGCGCAGCAGGGTGTACGCCTGACCGAGCTTGTCGTAGACCGAGACATCGGGCGCAATCCAGAAATGCGGCATGCGGCAACCCGGCACCGTCGATGGCGTGATGCTGCCCATGGTGTACTCAGGCGCCTTCTCGCCGTCGTACGCAACGATCGGAGAGCGCTCGTAGTAGTAGCCAAAGTTCAGCCCTTCAGGGGCGAACTGGGGCACATTGAGCTTGTAGAGTTTGGCCCCCATGACCTTGCGCATGGCGATGCCGGCAGGGTTGTAGCGGGAAGAAAGCGCCTTGGGTGCGGTGCCTTTACCCAGGGTTTCAATGGTCTTGAGCATGCTCTCCATGGCATGCCGAGATACCTGTTCTGTGATGGGCTGCCGTTCTGCCTCGTACGCGTCCAGCATGGCCGCGTCGGCCCAGCCCTGCAGCACATTGGCCAGTAGCCAGGCGATGTTGACGCCGTCGGCAATGCCGGCATTCATGCCATAGCCCGCGAATGGCACCCAGAGATGTGCAGCGTCTCCCGCGAGAAAGACACGCCGGTCACGAAACTGCGATGCCACAAGACGGCGGCCCACCCAGTCTTCGTGATGTATGACGTCGTAAGGGAACGTGGCATCGACACCGAGCAAGTCGCGAATGGACTGGTGCAGATCCAGCGTTTCAAAGTTGCGCTGCCCTTCCGGTAACGAGCGATGCAGCAGCCAGGTGTCGGTGCCGTCGATTGCCACGACCACGCCGCGCACCTTGTCATTCACGATCCAGCTCATCCATGCGGTGCGGCGGCCATCGAACAGCTTGCGCAAGCCCGGCGCGCGAATCAGCGTCGAACGCATGTGCGCCAGTTCCGCATCGCCTTGCAGTCGCACGCCCATAGTCTGGCGGATGGCGCTGCGTCCCCCATCGGCCGCAATGACGTACTTTGCGCGCAAGCTGATCTCGGCCCCGTCCTGGGTTCGGGCCTTGACGTCTACGCCATCGGCATCCTGCGTGTAGCCGAGCACCTCGGTGTCGTAACGTACGGTGATGCCCGGCGTGGCATGCATCCGACGGGCGATGACCGGGTTCGAGTACAACTGGCTGACGCGCACAAAGGGTTCCGGCGTGCGCCAATGCGCGTCGGGAAAGCCCTTGGGAAACGGCTCCAACGCACGCTCGCTGCGTGACGGCAGTGGGATGCGCGTGAGCTCCGGCCCCGTGAGGCTCGTGGAATAGATGACATCCGTTGCGTAGTCGTCAGGCAGCCCCGCCGCGCGCACTTCGTCTGCAATGCCAAAACGACGCAGAATCTCCAGCGTTCGGGATGCCACGGTGTTGCACTTGGCATCGGCCGGTTTGTCGGCCGACTTGGCCTCGATGACGGTGACGTCGATTCCTCGGCTCGCTGCCTCAAGCGCAGCGCACATGCCTACCGGGCCGGCACCGACAACAATGATGGACGTCATGTCAGCCATGCTGGGGCTCCATCTGCTTGCGGGTGAAAGCCGTCACAACAGCGTTGAATTCTTCCGCGCGCTCCCACTGCACCCAGTGGCCGGTGCGGCTGAACAGATATACGTCGCAGTTCGGCATCCGGCGCTGCAGCGATTGCGCACCACTCGGGCGGTTGACGAGGTCTTCCGTACCCCAAAGCACGAGCGTGGGTGTCTGCAACTTCAGCAGACGCGGGTCGCGCGTGAAGTCGATGAGCCGGAATTTGGGAATCCCTTTTGGCCGGACCAATGGGGGCTGCGCCACCACTTCAGGGTCGAGGCTGGCCTGGTAGCGCTGGTCAATCACCGATTCGGGAATGCGGCCCCCCTCGTAGACGAGGTATTGCCGAATGAAGGTGCTGAGCTTGTCTTTGGTCGGGCCTTTCCCGCTGTAGTAGTCCAGCAGGCATTTCAGGCCGGCAGTCGGCAGGCCGCGTGTGGTGTCGATCCCCCCCGGGCCCATCAGCACCAAGCCCGCCACGCGCGTGGGCTGGTCCAGAGCCATGCGCAATGCACATGCGCCGCCCAGCGAGTTGCCCACTACGCAGGCGCGTCGAATCTTCAATACGTCCATCAACGCCAGCATGGCGCGGGCACAGTCGCCAAACGGATCGGTACGGCTCAGCCCCTTAGTGGAACGCCCATACCCGGGCATGTCCGGCACGATCACCCGGAAGTGACGTGCAAGCTCC
The DNA here is from genome assembly GCF_051904805.1 of Ralstonia sp. 25C. Taxonomy (NCBI): domain Bacteria; kingdom Pseudomonadati; phylum Pseudomonadota; class Betaproteobacteria; order Burkholderiales; family Burkholderiaceae; genus Ralstonia; species Ralstonia sp. 25C. The sequence goes on from NZ_CP196737.1 coordinate 3,611,649, forward strand.
GCGATATTGCGCTCGTAGTTCGGCACACCGGATGCGCCCGGCCCGCCGCCATGCAGCATGAACAGCGGTGCGCCCGTGCCGGCCTCCGCATAGAAGATGTCCTTGCCGCCCGCGCGCACGGTATGGGTCGTCAGAGGAACTGGGAGGTCAGCAAGATTCATCGATGGACTCCTTGATCGAGTTGCGAATCATCATACTGAGATATGTGTCATTATGACAAGATTCTCGTTTTCCCTAGGTTGGGCTTAGAATTTCGCAAACGACCATCGGAAATCGCCCCATGACAGCCGCCGCCAAGCCAGACCATCGCAGCCGTGTAGCCGCCGAGCGCCGTGAGCGTATGCATGCTCGCCTGGTGGAAAGTGCGTTAGCCGTCTTTGCGGAAAAGGGCGTGGGAGCGAGCGTGATCCAAGACGTCATCGCCGCTGCGGGCGTGTCACAGGGCACGTTCTACAACTACTTCCGCACCAATGAAGAGTTGCTCGTAGCTGTGGCTGAGGAGCTGAGCAACGAGCTCATCAGCCTGATCGAAGCCGAGGTGAAAAAGTATGCGGACCCCGCAGAGCGAATTGCCACGGGCGTGCGCCTGTATCTGTACAAGGCCAGGGCATTTCCGCTGTTTGCACGCTTTATCGTTCAGACCGGCATCCATCTCGCGACGCCGAACAACCTGATCTACGAATACTTGCCGCAGCACCTTGAAGAAGGCTTCGCCACGGGGCGGTTTCGCCGGATTCCGATCGAGATTGCGCTCGATCTCATCAGTGGTCTGGCGCTGGCCACCATCGCACGCTTGATGGCGAACGAGGCAGCGGAGGATCACCCTGAGAGGGTTGTCGCAACGCTACTGAATGCACTTGGAGTGCCTGAGAAGGACGTCAGCCGAATCGCTTTTGCTCCGATACAACCGCTTGCTGTTGCGGAGGATTCGCTCGTAGCGAGAGCGACCGCGCGGGCATTCGCGCAAGCGGAGCCCGCGTAGACGCGCATCAGAACCCGCGCAGCACGCCTTGGCGGTTTGGAGCACGCGGCTGGATGACAGTCTAGTTCTTGATGGGCCAGATTCGATGGTCGTCAGAGCAGAAGGCGCTGCTGCGCAATCCCACCTGGAAAAAAACCCTTGGGTTGTGGCGTGGCCACAAATCCCAAGGGTGGAGACACAACAAGAGACCGCTTACTACGATGAAGTCTTTTCGGGAGACGGCAATCGCTTCATGGAGCGGAGCCAACGCCCGTGACGGACGGACAATGGGTCAGAACTTATGGCGGACTCCGACGGAGACGCCCACCATGGAAGTCTGCCCGTTGCCCAACGAGTAACTGTTGCCCAGTGCCAAGCTGTTGGCGAACCCAATCGACGCTGTATCGAGCATCAATCCAGAGTGCTTCGCGTACGCCGTCGAGATATAAACGTCCGTCCGCTTGGAGAGGTTGTAGTCTGCAATCAGGTTGATCTGCCACGGATTCGGCACGCTCGTGCTGCCATAGGCATTCTTGAGGTTGTCGTACGCAAACTCCAGTGTGGTGCTGAACGCCGGCGTGACCTGATAGATGCCGCCAACCCAGTAGTAGTCATCACGGCCAACCTCAGCGCCGGTCGGGTTCTTGTTTTGTCCCCAGCGGTAGCCACCCATGATGCGAGCCGGGCCAAAGTCGTAGCTAACGGCCACGACGGCTTTCTTGAAGGTTCCGCTGCCGGTTCCAATAGTCGGATTGAACTGGTCGTAAGCCACAGCGGCTGCGAGCGGCCCGCTCATGTAACTGACAGAGGCGCCATAGGCACTATCGCGGCGGAACTGGCCGGGCACCTCGCCGTTGCCGCCAATCGCCGTCCCGTTAGGGGCGACCTGTGGTAACGCCAGACCAGTGCCGAATGACCAATGCGCGATCGTTGTCACCGGACCAAAATTTCCTGTGTACTTGACGGTGTTGTCCTCTCGGAAATTGGCGCCGCTCAGTACCACGATCGGCTCGTACTGCGTTGCGAAGTACGCCGGAACAAAGTTGGCGATGCTGTCGAACAGCGACGTGTACTGCCGGCCTAGCGTCAATTGTCCATATTGAGAGCTCTTGACCCCAACGAACGCCTGCCGGCCGAAGAGGCGCCCGCTTTGTTGCATCGTGCCGGTGTCTTCGTTGAATCCGTTTTCGAGAACGAATAGCCCTTGCAGGCCTGAGCCGAGATCCTCAACCCCACGAATGCCCCAGCGCGACCCAGACAAACCGCCTGAATTCAACCGGACAACCTGGTTTCCTGCGCCGGGGTTGAAAGCATTGGCAGCTGTCGGGACCGCGCCCACATGATTCGCGAACTCGATACTGGCATCCACGACGCCGTACAGGGTCACGCTCGACTGAGACCAAGCGGCCCCCGAACACGTGAGCATTGCAGCCGCGGCAACTCGTTTGAATCTCATTCCTTGTCTCCTCCGTGTGTTTTTTGATATGCACTCAATTATTGATTTTAGTTAAATTGCCATGGTGTCAAATAAGTGCTTACCATTAGAGCAATGGGCTGTGCGCCACGCGCATGCAGCGCGTGGCCATTGAATGCACCTAGACTGTCTTTGCCTTGCTCTTCTTGATTTGGCGCGGCTCCTGTCGCCACGCCTCGACACCATCGAGCGTGATGCGCAGGCCTTCCTCGAACGAGGTTTCCGACGACAGCCGCGAGAACGCCTTGCTGACGAAGTGCGCCCCCGGGTATTGCTTGGCTGAAGCTCCCCCAAGCTTTTCCTCTATGAAGGCTTGGTGGTACGCAGGCAACTGGCGACCGGCTTCCGCCATGCTTGTCGACACCAGATACTGCGCGATCAAGTGGTAGGCGAGCGCGACCTGGTCCGCAGTGAAGCCACCTTGCATGATGGCGGAGGTCATCAGGTTGAAGAACTCCATCCCGTAATCGGTCTCGCCGGGCTCGACATCCTGGAACAGGCGATAGCGATTGTGAGATGCGACATAGAGGCTGATGCCGGGGTTCTCCACTGCAACCTCAAAGCTATTCCGCGCAATGCGTTCGACGTCGCTTCGCCAGTCACCTGTCAGACCGGTGGTGCGCGTCATGCGCATCCGGTAGTACGCGTTCAGAACCCCAGAAACCAGTTTGTCCCGACCACCCAGGTAGTAGTGAATCAATCCAGGCGCTACGCCAAAGTCCTTGGACAACTGGACCATCGAAATCTGGTCCAGTGGCATCGTCTTCGTCAGCTCGATCGCATGCTGCAGAATGGCAACCCGGCTGAGCATCGGCTCGGCTCCAATGGGCGAGTCGCTCTTGGGCGGACGTCCCCGCCCGCGAGGAGCACGTTTGGGTTTCTCGGCAACGGCAACGGACTTGCGAACGGTTGGCATAGGCGAAGGCGATAGTGGCCGGCGGGATTGCTCGCTAAATTGCGACCGTCACAATTCTACCTGCTCGTGCGACCGGTGCATTTACGCTGAAGCTGCCACGGCAGCGCCCGTACTTTCTTGAATACCGGGCCGGCGGTACCTTCCCAGTGACAGCGTCAGCAGGCCCGCTACAAGCAACATGCATGGCATTACCATCAGCGGCACATCGTAGTTGCCGTATCGATCAAACCAGGCACCGAGACCAATCGGGCCGACGACCGCGCCAAATCCGTAGCCGGAGAACGCGATACCGAACAAGGTGCCGAAAGAGCGCAAGCCAAAGTACGAGCGAACGAGATACGAGATCAGATCGCCCTCGGCACCGATTGTCAGGCCAACAAGAGCCGTCGCTATCAGCAGCGTGTTGTAGTCGGCCGTGCCGCGCAGCAAAAAGATGCCAATCGCGCCACCGAAGAAGAACGTACAAGCGACAAATGGCGCATGAATACGGTCAACCAGAATGCCTGTCGCAAGTCGTCCAATCAACAGCCCAATACCGACGGTCGACGCACTGCGGGCTGCCTCCGCTGTACTGAAGCCGCGATCAGCGAACATGGCCGGCAGGTGCGGTCCCAACGAGAGTGTCGAAGCGGATGCGAGCACGAACACCAGCCAGATTGCCCAAAGCTTGTAACTGCGTACTGCTGAGCTGAGTGCAACGCCTTCCGTGCTCTGTGCCGCTTTGGCCGCCGTGCGATGCGCTGGGCGTTGACGCTCGTGCAGCAGTCCGCACGCTGCGAGCGAGAAGACAATTGTTCCGCCACCCAGCACCGCGTAGGCAGTGCGCCATCCGTATGTGGTGACAAGATACTGGGCCGTCATGGGCATCAGCACCGTGCCGGCACCGAGTCCGCACATGGCGATCCCCAAGGCCAGGCCCAAGCGACGGTCAAACCATTGAGGCAGCACCGAGAGATAGCCCAACACCGAGGTGGCAGCGCCGGATACGCCAATGACAATCGAGAGGGCAACCCACAGCGTCTTACTGCCATCCTGCAGTGCCGTGGCTGCCGTGGCCAGACCGAACATCACGGCGGAGATGGCAATGACGCGCCGGATTCCGAAGCGGTCCATAAGCGAGCCGATTAGCGGGCTGACGACCGCCAGGCCAAACATGGAGGCCGCATAGGAAAGCGAGGCCTCCGACCGTCCCCACCCGAACTCAGCCGCAAGCGGTCGAGCAAATACGCCCGCAGTGGCGTTGAACAAGGGCGCGTAGCCGACCAGCATACCTAGCGCGGCACCGAAAACGACGGCGATATAAATCCACTTGCCGGCGGGCGGCAAGACATCATTGGGGCGCTGCATGGGTTGTCTCCTTGGTTATCGAAGCCACTTCTTCGAGCGGCTCGTATCGGAAGCGAATCGTGCGTCAGTTGAGTCCAGCCTGGCTGCCCAGGTAAGCGCCGGCACCCGGCGCCACTGCTGCAATGCCTAGCCGACGCATCATCTGGCGTGCCGTGCAGACAGCCGTTGACGTCACCGGAATGCCCAGTGCCATCTGTGCGTGCTCAACGGCCGGGAACGATGGCATCTGCACACAGGCGGATAGGACGACGGTGTTGACGCCACCCACGTCCAGCCGCTTGACGTCTTCGAGCAACTGCATCGGGTCTCGCTCACCGACGGCCAGGTTGTCGAGGATGGAAAAGTTGATGACGTCCTTGACCTCGATGCCTTCGTCTTCGATATAGGCCACCACGGTGCGTGTCAGATCATCGCTGTACGGGGCGAGCAGCGAGATCTTGCGCGCGCCGAAGTCTTTCAGTTCCTCAACCAGCGCACCGGCAGAGGTCATGATTTCGGGTTGGTAGGGCGCACCTTCTAGCGCCGCGTTCAGCTCGTTGATCGCCTTGCGGTGGTAGCCCTTCCCCATGCACATGGTGGCCACCAGGCACGCGGTGCTCATGACGTTGACGCGCGCGTCCGCAAGTTCCAGCGCGCAGCGCCCCATGTCGCGGTTCATCCGCTCCAGTTCTTCGGCGACGACACGATGCATCCGCACCCGGCTGGAATGAAAGGAAAAACGCTCAGGATGCTCACGCATGCGCCCCGCGAAGATCGCGGGGACTTCGGTTTCCATCGTGATGTTGGAGCTCGGAACAATCTGTCCAATTCTGTAACGCATGATTGGGGAGGGAATGGGGTTCAATACAGGGGTTCAATGCGCTGCCGCGCTTGCCATATGCGAGGTGAGCGCTGCCCGCAGCGGCTCCGGAATCGGTGTGCCGATGCGCTCGTCCAGACGCACGCAAATCGGCGAGAACATCGCGTCGAATATCGGCCCACCGTCGGGACGCCGCGCGAGGCAGCGGATGTCGAACGAGCGCGTGCGGATGGCTTCAATCGCACAAGTGATGTCGATCACGTCGTCGGGCCAGAGCGTGCCGATGAATTCGAATCGCATCGCCTTGCATGGAAGACCGACGCCATAGGCTTTGCCCAGGTGGCGCCCTCCAGCAATGTGGGCGGTGAAGAGTCCGACCGCGCCGAGCAGGTAATCCGTGAAGCGCCCGGTATAGACCACACCTGCCGGGTCGCAGTCGCCCCAGCGAACGGTGCGTCGGACGACGAAGGGGCGTTCGCTGAGCACGTATTCGGTCGCTTTCATCACGGCTTTTCCTCGGCCAGCTCTGGCACGCCGCCCGCGGACAGCTCCGCGATCAGCTCCGGAAACTGCTTCTTCAGGCGCTCCAGATTCACGCGACCCGTACGCGTCATGAAGCGGAAGACGAACTCATGTGGCGTTGGCAGCTCCATCCACTCTCGAATGCGCTCGTACCACATGTAGGACGCTTCGGAGGCGCTGATCAGCTTGGCCTTCTGTGGGCGGCGCTCGGCGTCGTACTGCTGCAATGCTGCCGGCACGTCGTCCGGATGCGCGACGATGGCATCGGCCAGCGCCATGGCGTCCTCCATGGCAATGCGGGTGCCTGAGCCGATCGAAAAATGCGCGCTGGTCAGCGCGTCGCCAATCAACACCTTGTTGCCGACGTGCCAGTTCTTGTTGATGATGACCGGAAACTGGCGCCACACCGAGTTGTTCGAGATGAGGCTGTAGCCACCAAGTTCGGGTGCAAACACGGTTTCGAATAGGGCCTTGCGCTCGTCGTCAGGCATGGTCTCCATGCCAAAGTCCAGCCATGTCTGGTGGTCGCACTCGGCCACGAACGTGCTCATCGTGTCTGAGTAGGGGTAGTAGTGCGCGACGAAGTACCCCCCCTTGCGCTTGCGGAACACCAGCGCTGGCGCTTCGAAGGGCTTCTCGACGCCATACCACGCGAAGTGATTCGTCAGCGAACGCCGTGTGGTGCCGAACTCGGTCTCTTGGGCGTTGCGCAGGCGGGAGTTGACGCCGTCGGCGCCGACAATCAGATCAGCATCAATGGCCGAAAAATCGTCGATGCGCTTGTTGAACGTGATGCGCACACCCAGCTCGCGTGCCCTGGCCTGCAGAATCGATAGCAAGCGGATGCGCGGGATGGCGCCTCCACCGGCCCCAGGCCGCTTCATCGTGATGGGGTGTTCGTGACAGACAACCGAGTGCTGGTGGTTGAAGCGCATGGCGTGCGCCAGCTGGTCAACCACGGTCGGTGAGACCGCGCGCAGGTTCGACAGACCGGTGTCTGCCAACACCACGCCAAAGCCGAATGTCGCATCTTCGGCGTTCTGTTCGAAGATGTCGATGTTGACATTGGCCATGCGCTCCTTCAGGAGGATGGAGAGGAACAGGCCCGACGGCCCGCCTCCGATGATGGCGACTCTCATGCAACATCTCCCGCCGTGATCACCAGGGCGTCCATATCGAACTGCTGGATCGTCCCGCAAAAGCCGCCGGTCAGCGCGCCATACCAGACCGCTGGCTTGAACCCCAGCGCCTTGCGCCCAAAGCGCAGATCGGGGTTGCCGTCGATGCGCAAATAGCCGTTGCCAAGCCGGGTGACGGTACAGCCATCGTTCTTGTTGGCCGCATCAGCCAGTGCTGCGAACTCCGGCACGTCGAGCACGTAGACCGACGCTTTGCCCGGTGCCATCGGCTGCGCTTCAAGGCGAGTTGCCTTGCGTTGCCATACGGGCTCGATGGACGTGAAGGCGGCACCTTGATCCCGTGCCCGTTCGAGTTCAATGGCAGATTCGATGGTGTGCGTTGCGTCCGCTTTGTCTGCGTCGCTGAACGGGCGTATCTGCCAGGTGATCTCAATCGGGTAGCCATTCGGGTCGTTGAAATAGATCGACTCGATGACCTCGTGGCGGATCTGGTACCGCACCGGAATACCAGCGGCTTCCACGCGCTGGCGCCAGGCGAGCAGTTCAGTCTCGTCCCGTACCTGCCACGCCGTGTGGGTGGCGCGATCCTGGTAGTGCTCGCGCACGGTCAACCAGTCGGGCCGCTCGGTGCCGATGTAATAGAAGAACGCGATCGTGCTGCCTAGGCCGCTGTCGAAGAAGAAGTGCAGGAAGTCGGCATGCCCATCCGGCCCCCAGCCCTTGGCGGAAATGGCGTGTACCAACGGCAGGCCAAGCTGGTCGCGGTAGAAGTGCACGGTTTCGGCGAGTTTCCAGGTCGGTCGCGCGGTGTGGTGCACGCCGTGCAGCTCGAGTGTTGAGGCTGCGACGGAGAGGGAGGTTTCGGTCATGTCAGTTTCCTTCAGGTGCTTGGGCAGCGACAGGGGCGGCGACTTCGGCGGCCAGCGTCTGGGTAATCCGGTCGCGCAGCAACACCTTGCTGAGCTTGCCGGAGGCTGTCAGGGGGAATTCGGCGATCACTTCCAGGCGCTCCGGCCACTTGAACTTGGCCAGACCGGCTTCTGCCAGAAACGCGGTCAGCGTCGGCAGCGTCAGTTGAGTGCCGCCAGCTTTCGGAATCACGAAAGCGCAGACCCGCTCGCCGTACACCTTGTCAGGCATGCCGACCACCGCACAGGCGAGCACCTGGGGGTGTTGATTGATGACGTTCTCCAGCTCCTCGGCATTGATCTTTTCTCCGCCGCGATCCACCACATCCTTGATGCGGCCGCAGAAGAAGTAGTAGCGCTTGCCTTGCACAATGCGCGAACGCATCAGGTCGCCGGAGCGGTAGAAGCCGTCCGGCGTAAAACGTTGAGCGTCTTCTTTCTCTGACTTGTAATAACCCCGGATGGTGTACGGCCCGCGAAACAGGGCCTCGCCGATCTCACCGTCGGCGACCAGGTCTTCTGTACCCGGGTGCACGATCTTGACTTCGTCGTACGCGGACACTGGTCTCCCTATCGAACTCTCACGGATTTCTTGAGGGTCCTCGGGCTGCGTGAACATGATGGTGCCCTCAGTCATGCCGAAGATGTGCAGTGCGGGCGAGCCCGTCAGGCGCTCAAGGTTCGCGCCATTCTTCGGTGCAATGAAGTTGCGGCGCGCCTTGGCGTTCGCATCAGCCTTGGCCAGTTCCGGTGCGATCCGCATCAGGATTGGCCCAGCCACACCAAACCAGGTCGGCGCGTAGTCGCGTACTAGACCTTGCAGGTTGGCCTCGCTCAGGTCAGGCGACACCGTCACCGTTGCGCCGGTCAGCAGAAGCGGGCCAAAGAAACAACCCATGTTCAGGTTGTGCATGTACGGAGTGGGGAAGAACAGCACGTCGTCCACCGTGTACCTGTTCCATGCGGCCACGGCACGCATGTTGTAGAGGTACTCGTTCTGAAAGCGCGGGATGATCTTTGGCACGCCCGTGGTGCCGCCCGAGAGCTGGAAGACCGCAACCTGGAAGGGCTCGTGCCGAACCGCATCCAGATGCTTGCGTGCCGCGTCGAGCGGCATGTCACGGATCAAATCGGCCAGCAGCACGGCGCGACCTCGGCGTTCGCCGCGCGCCTGCAGGACAAATTCGAGACTGCTGACCTCGGCTTGCATCGACTCGGCGAACTCGACATCGTCGAACTTGGGATCGTCACCCTGTACGACATGCAGGCGTGCGCCACACAAGTTGCCGAGATAGCCGATCTCCAGTTTGCGGAACGCTTGGAGCGAGCACAGGGGAATGATGCCGGCCTTCAGGCAGGCGAAGAACGTCAGCAGCAGCTCGTTGCTGTTGCCGCATTGGAAGATCGCACTGTCCAGCGGACGCATGCCGAGCGCCAGCAGCGCGGCGCCGAGCCGGTCGGTGGCTTCGTCCAGAGCAGCGTACGTATAACTGCCTTCGGGGCCAACCAGCGCGGTTCGGTCAGCGTGGGTGCGGAACGCCGCGCGAAACGCGCCGGCAAGCGTTTCATCGGTCAAGACACCCTCGGCAACATAGCGCCGCAGACGGTCTTCATCGGGATAGCGCACTCCCTCAAGCAGTCGGGAAGGGCGCACAGAATCTGTTTGCTGCATGTGTCTACCTGTCGTGATGGTGTGGCGCGGGGGCTGACTTGCGAGGAGCGGCGCCCGCCGTCGCTGGAGTCAGCACATCGTCTCGCGCAGCCACTCGACGATATGGCGCCCTGCAACACGCTGGCCGGGCTCCTCGTCACGGCTCAATGCCATGCCGTGGTGGTTGCCGCGCACGCGGATGTGACGCTTGTCAGCGCTTGCAATCTGGTCGTAGATCGTGCGGATGTCCGTGGGGAACGTGCACTGGTCGCCGGTGTATTCAATCAACAGCGTCGGTTGGCAGATGCTGGACAGCGTTTTGTCCAGCGACGCGTTGGATGACAGCCCTGACCATGTGGACAGCCACGATTCGGGGGTCACCACCCGGCCGAAGCCGACGCTACCCCAGTTCGAAACAAACGGGTCCTTGCCCCACAGCGATCCCGTCTTGCGGTCGGACGGGTCGAGACTGGTGTCCCAGGAACGCAGGTCTGCATCTGTGCGCCACACGTTGAAGATGGGGGCGTGTGCGGCCACCCTGCGGTCCAGTTCGGTGGCCGTGCCGGCCTTCACGCGCTGCCGCGCTTCGTGTTTGCGCTGCAGTAGGGAGCGTGCATGGGCGTCGATACGGGAGACTCGATGCTCCTGGGCAGCTCGGTAGCGCGTGACGAATTCTGGAGCGTAACGTCCGCAGCCGCGTTCGGCATCGAAGCCGTTCGCGCTTGAGAACGGGTCGAGCGAAGCGTCGCTCTGCATCGGATCGCTTTCGTCCATGACCGAGGGGTCAATACCACTCATCAACAACTTGCCTTGACCAGGGTGCGGTGAAACCATGATCAACCCGTTGACGATTGGCATGTGAACTTCACCCAGGTTGGTGGGGCGTCCTGCCGGGGTTCTGGCAATCCGCATTTCGCGCGGCGTCAGTGCTTGCTGGTTGTAGAGCGTGTAGAGGCCGGCGCCGCCAGAGTTGCCGAGCAGCACGATGCGCTCGTAGCCAAGATCCCGCAGGTGCGACATGCCTGCCGCCACATCGAGCAGCGCGATTTCATGCTCAAGGCGCAGGTCGTTGCCAATGGACCGTGGCCCCTGCACCCAGCACGCGCAGCCAGCATCCAGCACAGACGGGACGAGGTAGTGCGTGATAGCCATCTCACGTGGGTGCATGATCGACACGACGGTCTTTTCCTGCCCAGTTACGGTGAACAGAAAACCGAGTGTGCGCTGACCGTCTGCCGTGCCAAGCGCATACGGCACCATTTGATAGGGGCGTGCCATGAGTCGGCCATCCCAGGACGCGCCACGCATCCCGGCGGTGACCGCTGCTTTATCTGCGTCTGCCACGGTGTCTCCTTGGAATTAAATGTCAGGGTGTCAATAATCTAGGTCATATTTGAGATGGTGTCAAAATAAGAGAAAGAGGGTATACCACTAAGAATGTATGGCCGGTATGGATTGGATACCACGTCGGCTCTATGTGCCTGCTTCCGTGTTCTCGTGTGTCCGCGTCGTTCCCTGACCCCAGTGAGGATCGTTGGTCTTCATCTGGGTTGCGGGGGGGGCTTTGGGCCTGTGAACGTCAAACTCATTCGATGCCGCTCACATCCTGCCAAAGGGAGGGGGCGGGAGCTAGGTATTCGACCTCACCGGTGAATTCGTCGCGTTGATACGCATTCCCCGGGGTGGGTGCTCGATCCGTACATGGCCCGTACATGGCCCGTACATGGCCCGTAGTAGGCATCGGGAAGTTTGCGTGCGCTTACCTGAAAAACATTCTGGAAGTTGGCCTGCCCAGAGGGATTCGAACCCCCGACCGTCGGCTTAGAAGGCCGAAAGACTGAAGATTGACTGACATGGATCAACATCCGCGAGGGTACTGTAAACCCTTATAAACAGTGGATTTGCGTGTTTCTTGCGAAGATTTTTTATTGACCGAGATGGATGGATTCCCCTAGGATTTGCCTACATGGTGCCTACACGGGGAATCGGTGGAAAAGCAGAACTTCACAGCGGCCAGGGTCGGGAGTTTCGAATGCGAACCAGGAAAGTCGCAGACCATTTTTTGGGATGCCAAGACACCGGGGTTCGGCCTTCGCGTAACCGCCGCAGGCGCGCGTGCTTATGTGTTTGAGTCACGCTTGTACGGCAAGACGATCAGGCTGACGATCGGAGATGCTCGGGCATGGGACCTTGGGCGTGCACGTACCGAAGCCAGTCGCTTGAAAACGTTGGTCGACGACGGAAAAGATCCGCGCGAAGTTAGGGTTGAGCAGCGCGTTGCTCATGAGGCTAGGCAATTGGCGCAGCGCAAGCAAGACGCTTCACTGGCGGAGGCTTGGCTGGAGTATTTGGCAGCGAGTCGGGGTAAATGGGGGGAGCGCCACTATCGGGATCACCTGAACTTGTCTCAGCTGGGTGGGGAAGCAAAGCGACGTGGAGCGGGTAAAACGAAAGCGGGGCCCCTTGCACCGCTGATGGCACTTAAGCTATCCGAGCTCACTGCGGCAAAGGTTGCAGATTGGCTCGCATCGGAGGCAAAGGAACGTCCCACTAACACTGAACAGGCGTATCGGAAGCTACGTGCGTTTATTCGCTGGTGTGATGATCGCGCTGAGTACTCGGGCGTTGTTCCGACGAGTGCTTATGGCTCCAAGTCCGTTCGAGAAGCTGTGCCGCGTACGAAACCCAAGAGCGACTGCCTCCAGCGTGAACAGTTGCCGTCATGGTTTGCCGCCGTTCGCAGCATCGTCAATCCGGTGATCGCGACTTACCTGCAAGGGCTATTGATTACGGGAGCTCGCCGCGAGGAATTGGCAGCTCTACGCTGGGAAGATGTGGACTTTCGCTGGCGTAGCCTGACGATGAACGACAAGGTCGAGGGAACCGGCGGGCGAACCATACCGCTGACGCCATATTTGGCAACGCTATTGATGGGCCTGAAGCAACTGAACGAGACGCCCCCCAACAAGCGCCAAGCCGTTCGTCTTGCGGGGAAGGGTGAGGAATGGGCGCCGTCACCGTGGGTCTTCGCGAGCAAGACGTCCGCCGATGGCAGGCTTGCGGAACCGCGGATCGCACACAACAAGGCGCTTGCGGAAGCTGAATTGCCGCACATTACGTTGCATGGCCTTCGCCGTTCGTTTGGCACGTTGGCCGAATGGGTGGAGGTGCCGGTCGGCGTCGTCGCTCAAGTCCAAGGGCACAAGCCATCGGCGATCGCGGAGAAACATTACCGCCGCCGTCCTCTGGATCTGCTCCGCTTGTGGCACGATCGGATAGAGGCATGGTTGCTGGAGCAGGGTGGTATCTCATTTGAGACTTCGTCTGCCGCCTGACCATCAACGGGCACGCGATAGAATCCGCTAACAAGATCGGCGTCGCGTCGCAGGGGAACGGAGTCATGTCAGAAGCAAGAGCGCTTCCAGAGCGCATCGCTGCCGCAAGGCAGCTTTATGCTGTATTGAAAGAATGCCTTGACCGTCCAACCTGGACGCCGGCAGAGGGCGCCCTGATTGTGTCTGGCCTGCGCCCGCCGTCGGGTTGCAAGGAGCTTCCTCGTACGGCGCGTGGCCTCGATGATCGGCCGTATGAGGGGGATGTCGTTGATCGAATGATCAAGGCTGGTGACATCATGAGGACATGGGAGTGGCACTGCGAAGGCTGTGTGGAGAAGGGTAGCACCGCGCCGACCCGGCTTGAACCTTGTGATTTCATTCAGTGGTGCGTGGATTCTGATATCGACACGGAATGGATGCGTTTGATGTTTGATGTCATTAGCGGCGGCGAAGCGCAAACAGATCAGCCGGATCTGATTCCACTCGCGGTTGTCGAATATGCGGCTCACGTGGCGGATGCGCTCAACACAATCCACGCTATCGCAGGGCACGTGTCCAGCGGTTCAGCGGTAAGTCCTCCGACACCGAAGCCGGTGGGACACGCTGCGCCACGTGTTCCGATGCCGGTCCCTACAAATAGGGACCACGTATCTACGGAAGAGTTGGCCGCCATCCTAGCGATTGATCCGCAATCGATCCGCAAGCGTCACTCTCTGGATGGCGCCTATCTCGGTATCAGACCGACAAAGCTCCCAAATCGCCGACTGCTGTGGCCGGTGGCAGACGTCAAAAAACTCTTGAGCGGCGGCGGTGCCTAACCAGGCACCAAATAGATGCGTTGCTCGTAACTACCTAGCCGGCCATGATGAGCACAGCGATTGTGGAATTCTTACGTGCGAAGCACGGGGTAGAACCACTGTCTTACGAGTTCATTTTTTCCCCGGCATTTTCGAGGGCGCGCAATGACTCGATCTTGAGACGTGGATCCCGCCGGACGGTGCTGTCGGTACTGCTGTATGAGCTGATGGAGGATGAGCATCGGTCTCAACTATTTGCCGGCAAGTTCGATCTCGGAAGTTCACTCGCCGTGCCAGGGGAGGCGCAAACCTATGATGAACTGCTTGGCGAGATAGAGTCCGAAGATCAATCTGCGAAGGATTACCAGCAAGACGGCATTGATGCTTTTAAGACGATCAAGGCTGGCATTCTGAAGATGACCGGTCAGAAAACTGAGGTCTTCGCCAAGGTGGATAAGCTGGTGACGCTCAAGGTCATCAAGCTGCTCTATCGGCTCATGCGCGACAGAGAAAAGCAGTCAATTTTTGGATTGTTGGCTGCGCCAGAGGGGTCTCGAAAGGTTGGGATGGAATACCGCGAGGCATATCCGAACAGCAAAAATGAAGCGTCCACATGGCTTGTCGCCGATCTAAGGGCATACCTTGGAGTCGAATTGAGTGCGAGCCGGAGGGCGGAGATCGATATCACCGCTGACTCCTTGCTGAAGGCTGTTCAATCAGTGGAGGACAACGTCAAGCGTGTAATCGCCCTTTCTTTGGGCAATGTTCACCAGCGTGCATTGTCCTTATATGCCACGATGGTCGACGATCTTGCATCGTTCCAACATCGTCGGCCGGAGTCGCGCGCATGTCGGCTTGACGAAGCGCTCTACATCCACATCAGTAGTCTCGAATTCAGGCATTTCGCCGAGATCTATCCTCTCATCTTGGGCCTGGGTGGAAGCGAGCTTAACGTGGTACCGGTGGATGCCGAAATGCGACATTTACTCTCGACGATGGAAGGTGACAGTGCTGTTGAATTCGTGGAAGGCCGCATTCCGCTTCGGCTTGCCAACCCCCTTGCGAATCGATATGCCACCGAGCTCCGAGAAATCATCGGCCGCGCCATCGATTCTGAGATCAAGCCAAAGGACTTCGACGAAACCGCAAAGTATGCCGACCGACTGCTGGCGCGCGTGAATATGTTCGAGCACGGACAGGTGCCTAGCGAGGCGCATCTCACCTTGACGTTCCGGCAGTGGGTCGCGGCCTTTTGCGCTGTCTATGTCGAGATGCACGTCCAGCCCCAGCGGACGAATCACAAGCCGTACTGGTTTGGTCAGAAGAACCAGGGTGGAAGCCTTCTAGCGTCGCTATTGAAGCCACACAAGGATGCAGAGCTCCTTGAAGAGCACACTCAGATCTGGAGCGTTCGACTGGAGTGGTTTCAGGCGGCGATGAGTAACTATCTGAGCCTATTCGAGCAAAGGATGGCGCTTCGCTGTGTTCTGTTGGCGAAAGTCGGCAGCCTAGCGGCCTTGCAAGATACCGCCGTAATCGCGCAGGAACTCGCACGCTTTCTGGGCTTGGCAAAGGCAAGTTGCTTGCGCGCGGTACAGGCAGGAGTAGGGGGCTAACCTCGTCGGATCTCGGCCATGTCACGACGGCAGCATCAGTGGCAGCGCTTCGGCGCTGCCATTTTTTTATCTAGCGTGTCCGAAGTGGCTGGCAAGGAGGGATCGATTCACGTTGGCCGGATCGTAGGACGATATTCTCGGGCGGATTGAAACGGGTTTCAACGCGATCCACACGGATATCACAACGATGTGCGGTCAAACTCGCCACACATTACGAGCCTCAAAAGGCTCGGCGACATCAGCCATATCGGCTCGCTAAGCCGTCCTTAAAAAAAGTCCCCTGTATCAGAAGGCTTCGTCCGGGCACTGTCTCGGCGTGGCAAGTCGATGTCATTCCGGCTTCGGCGGATCGCCATGAACACCACTAGCAATCCACATGGAAATCATCCCTCAAATGCTGCCGGGCCCATGGCGTCACTTCACGGCAGTCCGCTTCCCCCACGATGTCGCTTCGGGAGATACGAAATGAGTATCGTTATCGACGGCAGCATGTCTCTGGACGAGCAGATTGCGAGCATTGATGCGCTGGGTACGAGTGCACAACAGCAAAAGCGCGAACATTTCAAACAACTGTATGTCGTCATCGAGCGGGCACTCGGGCGCGGTACGCCAGCAAAAAGACTGATCGCACATCTGTGCAGCATCGGGCTGCAGTTGTCGGTCAATACGTTCAACAAGATGCTTGAGCAGGAGCGCAAGAATCGTGGGGCAGAAGGTAGCGGCTTCCGATGCAAGGAGTGTGGATCGATTTGCGGTGGGCCACAGACTGTCACTGCTGTGCAGGGCGACCATGCAGATGAGCGTATCGGGTCCGGTCAGTCGGGCGGGACCGACGCACCTTCCCAGCAAGAAGACCCGGGCGGCGAGCCGATCGCGTAATTAGCGCGTTGTCGCCAGCGATTGCACACCATGGGATGACTCGGCGTGAGGAGCCTGGTCGTTTGGCTAGGTTTGCGTCGCTGGCCACCTCCTCAGTTCATTCTTTCGATCCAATGCAAATGAAACAACATCACATAGTGCCGCTGCGCATGCGTCCACAGGAGGCGGCTCTGATGCCGATCCTCACGCTGTATCCCACACTCAGCTTTCCTGGCTCGGTGCTCGGGACCATCAACGAAGTAATACACCACACGCAAGCGCCAGTAGCCATGGTTGCCTTGTCCGCGCTCGGGGTCATGTCGGCTTCTCTACAAGGTATCCTTGATGTCTGTCTGCCAATCGGCAAGGTGTGTCCGGTCTCCATCAATGCACTCGTGATCGCTGAGTCGGGGGAGAGAAAGTCCGCGGTGGACAATCTCCTTTCGGCAGCCATCCACGAATTTGACTTGATTGGGGAGCAGGCATATACCGCTGCGCTTGCCGACTACAAGATCAAGGCGCGGACTTGGACAGCGATTGAAACCGGATACCACCACAGGATCCGCAAACTTATCGCGCAGGGAGAGGAGGTCGACGTCGTTCAGGCTCAACTTGAGGCGCATGCACTGACCAAACCCGTAAAGCCGCGCCGGCGCAGGATTCTGCGCGGCAACATCACGTCCAAGTCGATGATGGAAGCCCTTGATGGCGGCGGCGAGTCCATTGCATTCATGGCGGCCGAGGGGGGCATTCTCACGAAGGGCGGAGCGCTCTCGCAGGTCGAGATGCTCAACGATTGCTGGAGTGGGGTGCAATCATTGTCTGTCGATCGTGCTAATGGCGAACATCTGGTCGTGCGTAATCCGCGCGTGACCATCTCTTTCATGGTGCAAGAGGCCGTGCTGCAAGCATACGAAGCGCGGCACGGCCGCATCACGCGCGGCTCGGGCCACTGGGCGCGATATCTCGTGGCACAGCCCGAATCCACACAAGGCCATCGGTTTCTCTACAGCACCGATCAAGTCTGGCGGGAGCTGCCCAAGTTTCACGAGCGGGGGCGCAGGTTGCTTGATGAGCAAAAACGCCGTGTCGAGATGGGGAACACGCAGCGCACGACGCTGCACTGCAGTCCGGACGCGAAAGGTTTCTGGCGTGATGGAGCAAACTGGGTCGAGGGGCAACTGGGCGAGACAGCCTACCTTTCGGATATCCGGGATTTCTCGTCCAAGATGATGGAGATCGTTGCACGTGTCGCGGCACTGTTGCACTGCTATGGGCTGGACGTCGAACAAGTGGTGGCTGGTGACGTGGGCGAAATCTCGATCGAGACGATGAGGGCAGCGATGTCACTCGTGGAGTGGCATATGCATGAATTCAAACGGATCTTCGCACCGCAGTCACTCATTGATCAGGTACAGGCCGATGCGCAGGAGCTTGAGCGCAGACTGCACCGCGATGTGTGGTGCAAAGGCTTTTTCTCGGTGCGCAAGAACGTAATGTTGCAATATGGACCGCTGCGGCAGAAGAGGCGTCTGGATGCAGCCATCGAGATCTTAGTTTCGATGAGGCGTATCGAAATCAGTGAAGGTATCGGGCGCACGAAGTACATCACGCTTAATCCGAACTACTTTGCGTCGCTTGGGCAGATCTGAGTTCCGGGTCGCTCAATTGTGCTGAAGGCGGCTGCCAAGCGCGTCTTGGCGTCACTGCACGGTGTCAAAGCCGTGCACTGCTATTCAGCACGTTGCCTCCTAATTATGGGCGTTTGAGCGGTCATGTCACCCCAAGGAACACTGTCAGTCCGTCGGGACGGTTCTGAGCAGCGCGAACCGGGCAACTTCACTTTTTTGCTGCAGTGGGGCGCCCTAGGTAAGTCTGGCAGTCGAGGAAGCCTCGGGGATTGGAACCTCGGTAGCGGACGCAGGAGTGTGCGGCGGAGGCTGGCGGTTACGCCGTCGCGGCGGCCGGTAGGGTTATTGGTACCTCAAACTGGGTGCTATTTTGCTATCAATAGCGGAATAGCAGTGCCCAACCTCCGCTAGGGCATCCCCTCAAAGCTGAAAGCAGCCACGGTTGCGGCTTGCTTGCCGGAGAGCAGCTTTTTGTCACGGGCCGGCATACCGAAATGGCTGAGGTTGATTTCCCGTCGCGAGACGGGAGTGGGAAGCAAGTTCGGAGATGGCCGGGCAGGGTGCATCATCGGGTCTCAGCGTTCCCTTGCCGTCTGCGCATATCTGCTGCGCCTCTCTGGCTATGGTCTTGCAATGGCTCTGAAGTCCCATAGGCGGGCGAGGAGCAAAACATCCATCACCCCCTCCAGATTTACCGGTCAGACACCACTGTGCCGTGAGTCTGATGCCACTGGCTGACGCCTGTTTTTCCCCTGTTTAGTCGAGATGTCGCCCAACGGCGTTGAGTGCAATGAGTGCTGATGCGCGGTGATTGACTGTTGACGTGTGTCCATCCGCTCTCGGTTTGCTACGTACATTGTCTTATCTTCGTTTGACATCGTTTGGATACGCGTTGGGCCGAGATGACGCTCTGCTACACGATCAATGCCTTGCTCCCTCAGTGAGCGGTGATCAACCCTGGTGGCGTGCCCGGCTTTTGCGAGTGCCGCGTTCTGCAGTTCCGCACAAGTCTTACGCGTTTTGATGACTTCATCCCTGAGCACTATCCTGTTCTTGCCTCCACTGTCCTTCTTGCATCCACCCCGTTCCGGTTGCTTAGCGTTGTACCGGCTGAACGTCTGCTCCGGCGATCGCTCGATGCCATCTCGCATGCGATCGGAGAACATTACGTGAAGGTGCGCGTTGATTTTCCCTTCGAGTGCTGAGCGGGGTGCGTGCACTGCAAACTGGTGCGGCTTGTCCCCGACCATCGCTGGGATCAACTCGCGAATCAGTTCCATTTGTTGCTCGAGCGTTAGTTCAGACGGGAGCGCAATTTCGTGTTCCCGATAGACGGCGCCGTTGGCACGTTCGTGCTTGTCACCGGCTTTCCAGAACAGAGCTGGGTTGTCTTCTGCCCATGTCGGCATGTTGCCGTGCCCTGTGCAAACTAGATCCTTACGCTGGCTGTGTTTGCCTTGTCGGGTGATGTAGGCAGCGTGATTCGCGGCTGTACCTTTCTTACCGCTCTTGATGCAATGATGGAAGCTCGCCATGGTGTTACTACCCTTTCTTGAATATGAATAAAAGAGCCAGAGGACCTCTCTAGCCGCTTGCGGGTAGGGTATTCAGAGTGGTTTTGATGCAAATAATAGAGAAAGGTTAAGTGCGCGTCCCTATATCCTCCGTCGTGCTCCTTGCTCATCGATGCATTTCTACCACTTTCCGGAATTACTACTCTGCATAACATATACGGGAAAGTAAAATATAAATGGTGTTGAAATCTATAGCGTCCGCATGCGATTTATTATTCGCTATCCCATAACGCATAGACAGCTGGTGTTCGCAAGGAGTTATCAGTCCCGCGGCGGTGCTGCTGTCGATGGGGGGGGCACGAAGCCGGTGCGCTCGCTTGATGGAGGTGGATGATTTGATAATCAATATCATTCTGCCGCTCGTACGCGTTAATGGTCTGTGCGAGCGGAGACGCCCTCCGTCCGAGTAGAATGGTTTTTGATCTCAGTGACGGCAGGAGAATCGATGGGTATCAAGATGGCAGTGGCGTGGGACGCCGACGGTAACGAATGGCAGGCCGACGATTATGTGAAAGGTAAGGGACGTGAGCCGTTGCGATGCAAGCACTGCGCGACGAGTGTCACGTACCAAAGCGCTTACAGCTGCGAGCGCCACAACAAGTCGATCAAGGTGCCAGCGTATTTCCGGCTGCTGCAAAACGGTGAGCATGCAGACAACTGTCCGCATGCGGTCGAGCAAAATGTGAAGAAGCTGGTTACGCAGTCTGACGGATTGATCGAGAGCCTGCGCAATGGGAAATACCGATTGCGGCTGATGATGGTGGCGGATGCGCTCAAGTTGCCTCAGATGCCAACGCCAGTACAAAACGGTAGTGGCAAGAATCCGAGCGGAACGGTTTATCAACGCAAGTCAGGCAGTTTGCCGGCGTACATCAATTCGGCGAAGAAGGTCCTGCTGTTGCGCGCTGCCTGTGATGATGACGGCAGCATCTCTCAGTATCTGGAGTTGGTGTTCGAAGGCAATACCGTGGTGCCGTGGTCGTCGTTCTATTTCGAAACGGAGCGATACATGGAGGCCTTTCGGGCGGTGTCGTTACAGACGGTCAAGCATCCCATTGCTCTGCACGGTGTCGTCAAATCAAAGCGAAGTCCTGTCATTGACGGCCGGCTGACGAACGTCCTCAACCTCCACGTTCCGAAATACAGTGCCGATGCAGCCGATGAGACTCATGGACTCAGCGTCGAGGCCAGCATCTGGGCGGATCAGGCCGAGTGGTTCGACGAGATTGAAGAGGAAGCCGAAATCGTTGTCCTGGGTGTGTGGAAGGTGAAGTCTGGCAAACGCGCGCCAGCACGCGAAGCCGGGAAGTACCGCTTTTCCGACTTCACGACGCATAAGTTGAATCTCACGCTTTCTTTGAAGGCACAGATCGCCCGGGTGCCGCGGACTGTCGAGTGATGGGCGCAGGCTGATTTTTCCATAGGTGCACTAGGGTCGCAAAAGGTCTACGGTTGTAGTTAAAGCAATGTCGTCAAGATTTCGCGAAATAGATGGCCGGGTATTTGAGACGGTCGGGCTACTCAATCTAGGAACACTGACTCCTTAGTCGCATTGAGCGGCCTCTGGGATCAAGGCTAGCACCGACCGACGTATTTAATGGGGGAGTGAGCATGTATCTAAAACGTATCCGAGCGCGTAACTTCCGTGCATTTGGCGACGGTACTACTGCGCCCGAGCTAGACTGGGAGCTGAACCCGGGCCTGAACATCTTGGTGGGCGAGAATGATGCTGGGAAGACCGGAATCGTCAACGCAATCCGCCAAGTTTTGCTCACTACGAGCTACGAGAGTGTTCGGCTCTATGAGCAAGACTTCAATATTCACGGTTCGATCAGGGCCCAGAGCCTGTTCATTGAGGCTACGCTGAGTGGCCTGTCCAAGGAGCAGGAAGGCGCCGTTCTCGAATGGCTCACTCTTGAGGAGGGTGATACCTGCTCGCTCATCGTCCACCTCCACGCCAAATTTTTTCCCGCACAGGCCACGAAGCGTGCCCGTGTCAACATCATCGTGCGTTCGGGAAAGGACGGATCCGGCCCCGAGATTGGCTATGCGGTCCGAGAGCTTATCCGGGCAACCTACCTGCGCCCACTTCGCGATGCTGAAGCTGAGTTGAGGCCAGGGCGTCAGTCTCGCCTCTCGCAAATCCTCGCTGCTCATAACGACATTGCCGGGCAGGAAGTCAACGATTTCTCAAAAATTGCTCCCACAACGGTACCCGAGAACTTGGTCGGGCTGATGGCCTTCGCTCAGCACCATCTTGGCGAGCACAAGGTCATCAAGGGTGTGCAGGACGATATCAATAAGAATTACCTTGGTGAATTCTCGTTCACGGGCGACCAGTTGGAATCGAGGATTCGAATCGCGCCGGATTTGTCTCTGACGCCCATCCTTGAAAAGTTTGAGTTGTCGCTTTTGCCAAGTGGCTCGATCGATCCCGACGAACGCTGCGTTCGAGGCCTGGGCTACAACAACGCGCTTTTTATGGCCACCGAGCTGGTCCTGCTTCGGGATGGCGACGAACTCGCGCTGTTATTGGTTGAAGAACCAGAGGCGCATTTGCATCCGCAGCTTCAGGACAGGGTCATGGACCTCCTCAAGCAGCATTCCAGGGAACTAGCAGACGGAGAGCGGCGCGTTCAGGTTGTGATGACAACACACAGCCCATCACTGGTTTCGAGCGCCGATATCGAGACGATGACAATGGTGCACAGGGGGCAGACGTATCCTCTGTCGTCTGGATACACCAAGCTGCAGAAGACCGATTATTCCTTCTTGCGACGTTTCATCGATGCTACCAAAGCCAACTTGTTCTTCGCTCGAGGCGTGATGATGGTCGAGGGGCCGGCCGAAGCTATCCTGCTGCCGACGCTCGCGGACGCTTGCGGCCGGTCATTTTCAAAACACGGCGTCTCCATCGTCAATGTCGGGCATACCGGCCTCTACCACTACGCGCGCATCTTGCAACGTCAGAATCCGAATCCCGAGTACCCGGTCCCGGTCGTCTGCCTTACAGACCGCGACATCGTTCCGGACATCGCGAACACCTACGTTGAAAAGCCAAAGAAGGGAAAGCGATTTGAGGCCGATTACGATGCGCAAGGCATTGCCGACCTCGTTCAACGCAAGAAGAATCGCGCTCAGGGAGGCAAGACCATCGTCTGCGTTTCGGACCGCTGGACGCTGGAATACGATCTCGCGCTCAGCGGTTGTGCTGAGGTGATGTACATCGCCATCTCCCTTGCAGAAATGGCAGAGAGCAAGGGCGAAAAGCTGAGCGATGAAGATGAGAAGCTTGCCAAGACTGCAGCACAAGCATCGTGGAAGACTCTTCAATCAGCAAAGCACACGACTGAGAAACTAGCTTCCATCATCTATCAGCCTCTGTACGAAAAGAAGGCGTCGAAGGCCATCGCCGCGCAGTACGTAGCCGAGTTGCTCGCGTCTGGCGACTATGGCAAGGGCGATACTCTCTTTAAGAAGCTGCCTCAGTACCTGCAGGACGCGCTTGATCATCTGACTACGCCGCCACCCGCGCCAGTCGCAGCTACTCATGTGCCGCTCTCGGGCGCCCCTGGCGCACCGACCACCCCCGGAGGTCCTGTGGGAACTGAGGCAGACGCAGGAGCAACTGCATGACATCAGTTTTCCTCGAATCAAATGACCTGCGGCATCTGGCACAGCTTGTTCCCGACCTATGTTTCGACGACGCAGAGCGACAAGCCGCTCTGCTTGAGAACGGTTCCAAGGATTTTAATGCGGTCCCGGGCAGCGGAAAGACTTCTCTGCTTGCTGCCAAGCTTCTGTTGCTTGCCAAAAAGTGGCCTCATACCTACAAAGGCATTTGCATCTTGAGCCATACGAATGTTGCGCGCGAAGAAATCACGCGTCGGCTCGCCGAGTCGGCGGATGGCTCCAGGCTTTTAGTCTACCCGCACTTCATCGGGACTATTCATGGGTTTGTCAATCAGTTTTTGGCATTGGCTGCACTGCGCCATCAGGGACTCAAGGTCGATGTGATTGACGACAGTGCCTTTGCTAAGCGAGCGTGGTCACTGGCAATGAGCAGTCGATACCCTGTGCTACGCGCTTGGCTAGGGAACCAGCCAAACGCGGAGGATCTAATCACTACACTGTTCTTCAAGAGCGCGACGCTGGACGTTGTATCCGAAGGCGGCATGCTGCCCGGCGCAGACACCCGCAGTTATAGCCAGATGGTCGCATTGAAGAGCCTGCTAGCAAATGAAGGGGTCTTTCGACACCGAGACATGTTCGCGTACGCGGAACTTTCCCTAGCCAGGCATCCGCATCTCTTCGACGTTGTTCACCGACGTTTCCCCATGGTCTTCATTGATGAGATGCAAGATACATCCTGGGAGCAGGAAGATATCCTGAATAGGCTCTTCGATAATCGGGCAGTCGTTCAACGCTTCGGTGACATCGATCAGAAAATCATTTCTGGAGACCCGGACGCGTCGAGAGCAACATTTCCTCGGCCAGACCATGGCACCATCAGTACTAGCAAACGCTTCGGTGAACGTATCGCAGCGGCTGTAGCTAGCGTTCGCGTTAGCCAGCTACCTGTTGTAGGGGAGGCAGACGACCCGTGTAGCCCGGTTCTGTTGCTCTACAAGACGACCAACATCAATCGCGTGGCTTACCGATTCGGCGAACTCGTTGTCGAGCGCTTCGATCAGAGCGCGTTGGCGAATTGCCTTGTCCGAGCGATGTGCGCTCGTAGAAGTGGAGAAGGAAAGGTGGAGCCCGGCCGCCACATGGGCGACTACTGGCCTGCTTTCGACCGAGCGCACCAGTCGTCGTCTAAGGACGAGCTGCAGGTTCTTCTCCAGGGCCAGCCCGGTGCGCGCCAGCAGCCCACGTTGGCTGAACGCGCCAACGATGTTCGTCGAGGAATACTGCTCGCTCTGCGAGCCACAAAAGCCTCAGTGGCGGATGGGCTGCGCGACGGGCGCACTCTACTCCGTGAGGTGAGGGAGCAGCATGGCGATACGGTGCGCCTGCAGGAACTCATTCGCGAGTTGACGTTGAGCCCTCCATCATTCATCTCCCCCGAGGCGAAAGCTGAGCTTGCAACAAAGATGTATGCATATTTGGCGCCTCTTCTTCCGCAGAACATGACGTCGGACGCGTTCGCTAATCTCGATCTCTTCAGCAAACCCCCGATAGAAGAGCCAGCAGACGGTGAGTCGCCGACGGTTTGCGCCATAGAGTATTTTGGTCGTGAACTGGAGTACCGCTTGGGAACCGTCGCCAGCATGAAAGGGGAAACACACATCGCTTCGCTAGTACTGGAGTCATACGGCGGTACAAGCCGCCGCTTCGACATGCAGCTCGCGCTCCCATTCATCGCAGGCATCGGCAAGAAGTTCGACAAACTCACCGCCACACAGAAAGCGCAGATGCGGAACCTTTATGTGGCGATGTCGAGACCAACGCAGTTCCTGTGTATAGCGGCCAACGAGTCTCGGGTGGATCCTAAAACGCTCGAGGCGTTGGCGGCCACGGGTTGGGATATCGACTACGTGCATTAAGGAATGTCGACACTTGCCGTCGTGATCGAGTCAAGCGTTGATGTGTCGGTGATTCAGGATTGTGTGGCTGGTGTCTTAGACCGGCATCACGTGTAGCGCCAAGTTTCTGTCGCTAGGGACTGGACATTGCCGGCAAGGCACACCACTAGTCTTCTCTACAAAGGCCCGCTCAGGGCTGACGAAGACCACGCAGTTAGGTCTTGTCTCTGCGTCGCCCAGGCTATTCGAGAAGGCGCCATTTGAACAATCCAAGGGTGTGCCGTGTGGTAACGCGCCTGGATGTTTGGCACGGCCGACGACACCCGGCGCGGAGCCATATTGGCGGCAAGAATATTTTGCCTGATGACGGCCGAGGCTACGATGAACCAAAAAATTTTCAAGATTTAAATTGCCGGCAAGAATTGGATTCCGGATAGTTGTGGAATTTTTCGAAAAATGACCCGGCTACTCAGGGTAGATCTCGTTTTCGGATTCCAAACTTATGTCGCGGTTGCGGAGGATGATCCTTCGCGCCTTTCCAAACATCGGCGACACCGTCTGATACATCGAGCATCTCATTGAAGTAGTTGTATGCATGCCGGGAATCTCCATTTTTGGACGGTACTAACTTCGGTGCAGGGCTAGCTTTTGGCAGGACTTCAGTTGGTTAGATGTTCCTGACTTCAACGGTCGAGGTACCGTGGTCATGCGCGGTGTAACGAAATTCGACGGGCTGCACTTCCTCGAGTTGCCATGGCTGCCTCCCTGGGGATCGGCGGCTACTGAAGGAAGCCAGCGTTGTCGCGGCGCGGAATTCAGACCGAGCCCGCGTGATCCGGTGCTGTTCTTGCCATATCTCATTGTCGGCTGAGCACCATCAAATGAACGTTTCGCTTTTCACATCAGAGGAACTCCATGACCTCTCCATTTCCGAACTTGACGGACACAGTGCTGGTGTCCAAAGCTGCGCTTGATGCCGCGGTCAGTCAGTTGCCAGATATCGCCCAGATGGCCGCAAACGCGCAAGCGACTGCCGATGCGGCGATGCCGAAATCCATGATCGGAACGGCGCCAGGCGACGTCGTCGCATTGGACGCGCAAGCCAGGCTTCCAGCGGTGGATGGCAGCCAATTGACCAGCGTCGTCGCACACTCGACATTGCCGGCGCTCATCGTCGAACTCGGCCACAGCATGCAAGCGAGCGACGGCCGTGGGGTCGATAGAGGCAGTTGGTATCAGGTCAATCTCGGTATCGGCACCAACGCTTTGAGTGGCTTTCAGCTTTCGGTCAACGATGATGGAAGCGCCAACCTGGCCGCCGGCACCTACCTGGTGTGCTGTGGCGCGAAAATCATCGCCGACAGTGCTGACACGTATCAGTTGCCGGCCCAGATGACGGTCGCAACCGGTCAGGCTTGCGATTACCCGGGCGTTTATCAGTACGCCGTGCAGCGTCTCCCAGACTTGCCCCTCTCAAGCACCAACACGGCGGGTGTGCTTGGCTACATCTCGTTTAGCGGCGTGGCGCGATGGGGTGTCGATCCAGTATGGCTTGGCTTCTCAAAGATTCTGGGCTCGTCCAATCAAGTCCCTCTGCGCTTGCAGGGCTATCTCTCCTTTGTGAAGATGGGCTGAGCGCGAGCGCCACCGGGATAGAGGGCTGCGTTGTAGCGCTCCGGCAAACGCAGTTGTCAATGAGCGGCCCCGCACCTTGTGGGGCCGTTCATTTGCAGCGCGAACAGATTAATGAGAATTAACCGTATTCCGCTATGATTCGATCTCCAAAACACTATCGAGGGATCTGACATGGCGACATACAAGGAACTGCTGGCACAAAAGGCAAAGCTCGAAGAGCAACTTGAAAGCGCCCGCGTCAAAGAGCTTGAAACGGTGATTCAGCAGGCCCGCCAGATCGTAGAAGAGTATGGTCTGACCGCAGAAGACATTGGCTTCTCAACCAAGCGCAGCGGCGCAGGCAAGAAGAAGACTGTTGCGCCGAAGTACCGTGATCCGAAGACTGGTGCCACATGGACGGGGCGCGGCCGCGCGCCCGCATGGATTGGCAAAAACCGCGACAAGTTTCTGATCGGCTAGTCATCTCGGATTTGCTATGCTTGCGCAGCGTATTGCACGCTGCAGTACGCTGAACCTGAATAGCCTGTTCATCCAACACCAATTTTTCTATGGCAACCAAAGCTAAGACCGCAGCAAAGAAGGCTGCCCCGAAGAAAGCCGCACCGGCAAAGAAGGCAACTGCCGCTGCAGTGTCCGTCAAGCCGTTGAAGGACACCTTCACCAAGTCCAGCCTCGTGAGCCATCTGGCGGAACAAGCCCAAGTTGAGGCCAAGGCGGTGAAGGCGGTGCTGCTCCATCTGGAGAACACCATCGTGGGAGCGCTGCACAAGAAGGGCGCCGGTGAATTCACACTGCCCGGCCTCTTCAAGGTGATGTCCGTGAAGGTTCCGGCGACCAAGCGACGCTTTGGAAAGAATCCCTTCACTGGGCAGGAGCAGTGGTTTGAAGCCAAGCCGGCGACGGTGCGCGTCAAGGTGCGGGCCTTGAAGAAGGTCAAGGACGCCGCCCTGAATGGGGGTAAAGCATGAGAAACCAAAGGGAGCCGTGGCTCCCTTTTTTTATGCCGATTATCGAGCGAGGCATCGTTGCCACGCAACGGAACGTGCGCCTGCATGGACTCCGCAATGGGGCCGAGATGGCGCTCGGCCGCTCCACTCTGAGTACTTACGCGGCACCTTTTTCATTGCTACGCCACTCAAGCCGAACCATCGTTCCGCATCGGGGTGCCGCGGAGAGCGGCTATCCCCGTGCTCGAATGGGATCAGAAATGCCTGTTTTCCTCCTGGAGAGCTTAGGTTTGTAGCCCCGGGCGCCAGTCAAGCTTGATGGTCACCACCGCACACGAGCACCCACGCTCGCTCGATAGTCGTGGCCGCTGCCGGAGCCTTGCAGGCTACTGCGGACCAGCAACTGCCCATACACACCAACGCGGTCGTCGTTCCATGTCACAGCACCACCTATCCCGACGCCAGCCCATAGGCGATCTGTTCGGGCCGAGAACAGCGTGTCGCTCACGTTGACCGTCGTGCCGCCACGGAAGTCGTAGTACAGGTTCGTGAGCCCATAGACGTTCGCGCGCGTGGCATGTCCGGCCGCATCGCGCCACGTGGTGTTGTAGTCCAACGCGACACCCAGGCGGCTCGTCAGGCTGTCCGACTTGTCTCGTACGACATGGGCACCGAACGGGTCGGTGAAGTCGTCAAAGCTCACCGACGAATACACGAGCTGCGCCTGGGGAGTAATCGACCACGCTTCGTTCAACGCCAACCGCTGGCCCGACTCAATGCTGAACGCGCGGCCAAAGCCCTCGTTGTCGCTCGCCATGCGTCGGCCGATCGTGTCCGAAGTCAGGTTGCTGTCGTACCAGGTCGCCTGCGCTTGCCCGTCGACATAGAACCCATTGTTGCCGGACCACGTGGCCGATCCGCTCAAGCTGTAGCCATCCACGCTGATCGTGCCGTTACCGAAGAACGAGTTGATGCCCGCCCGGCCGTGACTGTACTGCGTGCCGATGCCGGCAAAGAGGCGCCCCGAGGGATTCTCGGTCAGCAGCGTATCGAGCCCAGCCTGCGTCTTGACTTGGTCGAGGTCCCATTGCGTGCCCGTGCTCGAATGCGTCGAGTTGACCGCTAGATGCCGCCCTTCGATATGCGCCCAGCCTGCACCCGGCCGTACGGCCGCCTCGTCGCCGCCGGCATCGGCATCACCGGCCTTGGCCGGCTCGCTCCAGTAACGGCTGCCGACGCGCTGCTGCAATGTCGGCAGGTCGTTCATGGCCAGCAAGACTTGGGAATAGGCTTCGTAGAGCGGCACGCCCGGTTGATAGAGCGGTCCGGTCGGGGCCGGCGACGACACAGGGCCAGATGCCGGATTCACCAGGCTGGAGCGCAAGTACCAGTCGCCATCGGTGGGCGTCGAGATGCCGTTCTTCTGCAGCGTGTACGCGTAAGCACCACCGATCACGGCTTGCTGGCCCTTGAAGGTGTAGTCGCCTTGCAGCGTGAAGGTGCCGTTCGACTGCCCGGCGACGTCGACCACTTTGATGCCGTTGACCGTCTGCGCACCTGCGCCACCCACACTCGATACCTTGAGCGTGGTGCTGCCGGCGGTATCGCCTTGCACGACCAGGCGGTCGGTGACTGAACTATCTCCGCCCAGGGCCGAGCGCAGTTGCACGGTGCCACCATTGCCGATGTAGTTGCCGGCCACGGTCAATGCCGTGCCGGTGCCGTTCACGCTAACGGTGCCTGCGTTGGTCAGCGTCTTGAGCGTCTGCTGGAAGCCGTTCAGATCGAGCGTGGCGCCGTTGTCCACGGTATAAGCCGACGCAGCACTGAATGCCTGCGCTGCTCCAGCCTTCAAGATACCGGCGCTAACGTGCGTGTCGCCGGTATGCGTGTCGGCACCCTGTAGCAGCAACGTGCCCGTGCCTGCCTTGGTGAGGCTGCCGGCGCCAGTGACCGTGCCCGCCAACGTCAGCGTCGTACCCGGGTCGGTCTGCACCGCCGCAGCACCAGTCAGGGCCACGCTGCGGGCGCTCGTCATGCTGGCCGTGGTTTGCAGCGTGCCGTCGCCGATGGTCAGGCCGCCGGATGTGGCACCGAGGTTCGCATCGCTGGAGACGCGCAACGTGCCGGCCGAAACGGTCGTGCCACCGGTGTAGGTGTTGTTGCCGCCCAGCACCAGCGTGCCGAGGTCGGTCTTCTGCACCCCGCCGGTACCAGCCAGCGGCGCATTGATCGTAGCCGTCATGCCCGCGCCTGCAGACGTTCCGTCGCCGACGCGGATGATGTTCGATGCGCCCGTCAGCGTCAGCGCATTGCCCGTGACCGTGTACCCATCCGAGGCGAACTGCATGCCCGACGTGGTGACATTGCCGAGGCTGTTGTCGACTGTGACCGTGCCCGGCGTCCCCTGGAACACGGCGAACGTGCCGTTGGTGTACGGGGCATTGATCGTGCCGGTGCTGTCGGCCCAGTTGTCATTGCCGGCCGTGTTCTGCCAGGTGCCATTGCCGCCGTTGACGGCGCCGTTGTCCTTCGCGCCCGCTGCGCCATCCCAGAAGCTGAGCGTGAGGCCGGTGCTGTTGACGAGGTTCACCTGGTTGGCCACCGAAGTCTGCACGTAGTACGTGCCGGCCGGCGCCGTGCCGATGGCAAGGCCGTTGTTGGTCAGCGTACCGCCGTAGCTGAAGATGCGGTACACACCCGGGCCAAACGTGCCGCCCGGGGACGTGCTGACGTTGAGCGTGCCCGCCAGCGTAAGGTTGCCGTTGACGGTGGTCAGATCGTTGAGCGCACCGCCCGGCGTGTTGGCTTGTCCGAATTGATAGTTCAGCGCCGCGCCGTTGTTCAACGTCAGGTTGCCGTTGACGGTCAGCGCGCCGACTGCGCCGGCATTGCCAGGGCTCAACGTGCCGCCGCTCGCGATGGTCACGTTGCCGCCCAGCGTGCCGGTGCCGCCCAGCGTGGCGCCGCTCTGCACCGAGGTCAGCCCCGTTGCGCCGGATTGATTGCCATCCACCAGCAGCGTGCCAGCCTGTACCGTGGTGGCGCCGGTGTACGCGTTGGTGCCGCTCAGCACCGTGGTGCCGGAGCCCGCCTGCGTAAGGCTGCCGCTGCCCGAAATCGTGCCTCCAAACGTCACGCTGTCAGACCGGTTGAACACGAGTGCGCCGTTGTTTGTGACGTCACCTGTGATGGAACCGCTCGTGCCGCCGTTGCCGAGCTGCAGCGTGCCGGCGGCGATCGTCGTGCCGCCCGTGTAGCCGTTGTTGCCGGTCAACAGCAAGGTGCCGGCATCGGTTTTGGTGAGCGCGCCCGCACCGCCGATCGCACCCGACAGCGTCAGGTTGCCGGTGGTCTGGAATGTCCCGCCGCCTGCATTGAGCGTGACGGCCCGGGCGGAGGCAACGTTTGCGGTGTTCTGCAGCATGCCGCCGTTGAAGGTCAGCGCGCCGCTGGTGTTGCCGAGGTTGGCGTCGTTCGATACGGCAACGGTGCCGCCGTTGAGGAACGTACCGCCGGCATAGGCGTTGGTGCCAGTCAGCGTGAGCGTGCCGGTGTCCGTCTTGGTCAATGCACCGACGCCGCCGACCGTGCCGGACAGCGTCAGGTTCGCTTGCGTGTCGAACGTGCCGCCGTTCGTGCCCAGCGTGACGGCGCGTGCCGACGTGAAGGCGGCGGTGTTGCTGAGCGTGCCGCCGTTGACTGTAAGCCCGCCGCTGGCGTTGCCAAGGTTGGCGTCGGCCGAGACCTGCAGCGTACCGGCGGTGATAGACGTGCCACCCGTGTAGCTGTTGGTGCCGCTCAAGACCGTCGTGCCGGCGCCGATCTGGTTGACCGCCCCGCTGCCCGAAATCTGCCCGGCATAGCTGAGGGTGTCGGAGCGATCGAAGGCCAGCGTGCCGTTGTTCGTCACGTTGCCGGCGATGCTGCCTGACGTACCACCGTTGCCGAGTTGCAGCGTGCCGGCCGAAATCGTCGTGCCACCCGTGTAGACATTGTTGCCGGTGAATACCGCCGTGCCGGTGCCGATCTTGGTGAGCGTGCCGGCGCCGCTGAACGGCGATGCGGCGGTGACACTGAAGGCGCCGGTGTCCAGTGTGAGCCCGCCTGCAGCGATGTTGAGGCCGGTGCCTGTAAAGCCGCTGATAAACGCCGTGTTGCTGGCGGTGGCACGCAGTGTGGCGTTGTCGAAGTTCGCCTGCGACGTGCCTGGACCGGCTGTCAGCGCCCCCGTGGAAAGGGTGCTGCCGCTAGATACGTTGAGCGTGGCCGTTGAGGCCGCACCAGCGGTCATTGCCACCGTATTGGCGGACGCCGTCGCACCGTTGGAAACCGTCAGCGTGCCGCTGCCCCACGCGCCGATGTTGAGCGCCGCGCTGGTGTTCAGTTGCGAGCCTGCTCCAGTGACGGTGGCGACACCGGTTCCGGCGCCGCTGAGGTTGTTTCCCCCAATCGAGACCGCACCGGTTGTTGCTACCACGGCACCGCTTGTCACGTTCAGCGTGCCACTGCCGCCACCGCTGCCGCCCTGACCTCTGCCCACCGTGAGGACTCCATTCACATTCCACCTGGATCCGGCGCCCGAAATGTTGGCCGTGGTATTTGAGCCGCCAACGGCAAACAGCGTTCCGATCGCAGAGGTGAGCGTACTGCCACCCGTAAGGTTCAATACGCCCGTACCGCCGACACCCCCTTGACCAAGACTCAGAGTCCCTCCCGTGCTGACGGTGGCCCCGTTGGCAATGTTCAACACGCCCGTACTGGTCGTGGCCCCGCCGACGATGATGCCTGCCGCCGTGGACCAGGACGTTCCCGTGCCGGTGACCGTCATGGTGGCATTGGCGCCATTGGCACCGCCAACGAAGTTGGAGCCCGTCGCAACACTGGATGACAGCGTGCTGCCGTTCTGAATCGTGAGCGCGCTCGTACCTGCAGCCATCCCCATCTGCAGGTTGCCGATCGTCGAACTGGCCGCGCCGGACACACCTAGCACAGCCGGATTCGGCGAGTTTGTGTTGATCGTCACCGTGCCGGTGCCGCTCGGCGCTGTGCCCGTTGACCAGTTGGTGCCGACCGTCCAGTCGGTGCTGGTCGTGCCCTTCCAAACCTGCGCGCTGGCCGACGCTGACCAGCCGCACATGACCATCGCGCCCACGCTGACGCCAGCCAGCAGCGCACGCGATCGGCGCTTCTCCCCGCTGCTTTTGCCGCGCCCAGCGGTCACCTCCGAAGCAACGACCCAGGTACCCAGCGCCTTGGACCAGATAATGCGGAACACGTGATTCATTTGGACTCACCTTTAGAGACCGATTCGAAAAACCATCCTGCATGCCGACGGGAATACAGGCGAATTGAGACGAGCTTGAAGGTCGGTACGACTTTCGGAGCGCGTATGAGAAAAATTGAGAGGTTGGGGCGGATCAACGGCTCGGTTGAGCTGGCTTGCCCGCCTTCTGCTCAGTGCGGTCGGGAATGCGATGACACTGTGGTCCCGTTGCCGGCAGTGGGGCGTGACCGTTTTGGTAAGGCGCCTTCAGCGCGTGAGGCAGTGGGTCGAATGTTGCGAAGCGGCCGTAGCCGTTCACCCACCGCGACGACCGCGCGTTCTGCGCCGCGGCAGCCGGGCGAAACGAAAGTCGATCGATACAAGGTCGCGTTCCGCGCCAAACGTTTGATCTGGCTGCCGTAGCCGTCGTATTCATGTCTACCGCCCCGTCAGTAGAAGTGCCCAATGGACGAAAAAGTGCGGCGCAAAGTGGGGTCCTGCACCAACTTGGTGTCAACACTATGCGAACGTCTTTTTTGTGATCAAAGTAATCGATCGATAACTTTTCGACAAGATCAGGAGCGTGGTAAATGCAACATCCGTTTACAGTTGACACGCTGCGCGAGGTAGTCCGTCTGCGTTAGGTGATACCGAATCACAACCGTTGCGGTTGTGTTGCTTGCCTTGATGGAGAATGCGAGTGAAGCCCTTTTTTTGGTTCTTCGTGGATTTCCGTGGACGCTGCTTACCGTCGAAAAAGGGGCGTCCATGAAACGACGCTGGGGCGCCGCTGCTGTGCCCCTGGCTCAGCCTGGGTGGGACGCGCAACCGTCTAATGACGCGCCGCCGCTCCGTCGCATCGTGATGAACCCGCGCCAGCACCGTAGGCGCATAATGGCCCTACGCATCGCTGCAGAGCTGCTCCGGCCGAGGCCGCTTCGGGAGTTCCCATGCTAACGCTCGCCGACGAAGAAGCACACCTTCGTAGCGCCAACGACCATCTGCGCAACGCCGTCTACCTCATTGCGGTTCAGCAAGGCCGAGTAGAAAGACAGAGGGCTGCGGGGCTAGATACGGTCTCGAGCGATGCGCTCCTCAGTCTGTTGAATACAACGCTTCGGAACTTCATTCAGCATCGCCAAGCTATTTGCGAGGCCATTGAGACAGCCCGTGACATGCCTCCGCGTCTAGCTTCCTGGAGCGCTAACTGAGGGCTTTTTAGTCGGCAATCCACGGCCTTCAAAGGGCTGACCGTTGCTGGTCAACCGCCGACGTTTGTCCCGAGCGTTCCCCGGAATTTCGCGATGAACCTTTTTTGGGGGGGCGATGCTCAAACAGGGCGCCACTGCTTCGCCACGGGACGAGGCATTGCTTCGTCTTACTGAGTTGCACGTAGCTATCGCCGCCGCCGCCGAACTGCTGACGCCAATCGAGGCGCGTGCGATCAGGCAGGAGCTGAACACCGTTTCCCGCGCGTTCAGACGCGTCGGCCGCCTCAAGCCATCATGCAGGCCCACCAAGGCGGCAACAACCGTGACACCCACACAGGGTGATCTGCTCGGGTAAAGCAGCCCCTCTGGGTGAATGAATATCCCCAACGTGTTGCTGTCACTGGACTCGAGGCACCGCCTACGTTGGTTGAGCGCTATCCAGTCCAGCGGCCGTGCACGTCGCAAAGCAGATGGCCTGCAAGGATGTAGTCACCCAACGCAGCAGCCTTGGCTTCCAGTTTCGCGAGTTCACCTGCAGGCAAGGCGTCCAGATCGAACTGGCAGTACAGATTGCGCTGGCGAAACGTCTGCTTCGGGCGTGAGAGTCCAACCATTAAAGCGATCAGTGATTGGACAGCGATGTTCTCCTGGCTACGAAACTCCACGCGGATTCCGACCTTCTGACCCATCCGGCCCAACTCGACAGCATCCTGCCAGCCGGTTTCGTAGTCCAGTTCAATCACCGCAACCGCCCCTGCGGCGAGCAATCGCAGCGCTTCTCCTCTCGTACCAGCACGCGCTGTTGCCATTCCTTTTCCTGCTCCACTGGTGAACGCCTGCAAGGCGCACGTGGCACTTGCTCCAAGACAGCCCATGTATCAACAGTAACGTCTAGCGGTAAGCCGGTGGCTTGGGGCCGACGTAGCGTTTATAGGCCGCGATCCAGTCGTGCGCCATCTCCCGCTGGGCAAGTACCAGGGGAATCTTACGGCGA
The DNA here is from genome assembly GCF_051904805.1 of Ralstonia sp. 25C. Taxonomy (NCBI): domain Bacteria; kingdom Pseudomonadati; phylum Pseudomonadota; class Betaproteobacteria; order Burkholderiales; family Burkholderiaceae; genus Ralstonia; species Ralstonia sp. 25C. Next base: position 3,646,758 of record NZ_CP196737.1, read on the forward strand.
CACACCAGCGAGTGCAGCCGGTTCTCCAGCTTATCCTTGGCCAGACTGCCCCAGTTGCCGACCACGTGCCGCGGCTGTGGCCAGAGGTTCTTTGCACTCTCCGGTGAGCCACCGATCTCCAGCGCTACGAGATGGTCTTCCTCATAGTCCCGCAGCCGCTTGTCGTCATAGCCGTACAGCCGGATCTGCCGCACCTTGAGTTCACGCGTAAGTTGCTGTGGTGGACGCACGGTCTTGGTGTAGCCGCGCACGCAAATCGTCTCGCGGATGTTGGCCTGCGTAACGCGCGGATCAACAGCGCCGGGGGTGAACCTGGGATTGGGCCGTGCGCGCTCGGTGGGCGCTACAGCGGCATATGCGCCGTCGGCATGCTCGACGCCGCCCTTGCTGGTTCGCGCGTATGCCGAATGGGAGGTTAATACCGCCACGCAAAGCGTGACGAACAGCCGTGGGTACTGCTTTTGCACATCTGCCTCGTGAAGAACTTCGAGCGGGCATTGTACTTTTCGCACGTGCCGCCTGAGGCAACTGCACCTAGCAGACGGGTCGTGGACCGAGCATGTAGTAAGCGATCAAATGTCCCACGACGATAATGATGCAGGCCAATACGACCCAGCCCAGCACCGGGTTGTTGCTTCGTTTGAGATCGGTCTGTTCCGACGCCAGAAGGCTCTCCGGCAGGCTTTGGCAGCACCCTGATACAGAGCGCGATAGCAAAGACAGCGCAGCCGATCAGACACGCTGCAACCAGCAAACCTTGGAAATGGGCACTGCTGTGCATACGTGCGGGATCGCCCAACGGACCGACTGGCATCCGTCGGCAAAAAAAATGAAATCCGGTGAAAGAGGGAGTGGTGCCGGCCGGCACCACTCCCTCTATGACGGCTCGCTGCTGAAGCCGACTGTCGATGATCCAAGGCCGACCGCAAAGACCTTTTCCGACCGGCTGACTCCAGAGACTTAGATCGGATTGAGTCCGTACTTCGCCATCAACCGTTCGATCTCGCTGTTGCGTTCGCTCGCCATGTTCCAGTAGCACGCGTTATCCGAACACTTGCTCTCAAGCTGACTGGCCCACTTCTTGTGGGACTTCAAGATGCTCTGCTTTTCCGACTCGGGAACACGGCTGGAGTCCAGCAGACGCTGGGTGTTGCCTTTCACACGCAGCATACTGCCGCGTGCACCGTATTCGATGCATTGTTCGCGCTCGTACGGACTGCGCTTCATGTTGCAGTAATCGCTCGCGCGGAATTGGGCGTGGGCTTGGATGGCGAACGTCGAGAGGGTAAGAATGGCGGCAGCGGAGAGAAATTTGCGCATGATGTTGTTTCATTGAATGAGGACAGATAGCGCGCTTCAATCCAGCCGCTGGTCGCGAACACCGTACTTCGACGTTTCCTTGTAAGTGAAATCCTTGAATTTCTGGATGTGCTCCAGGTAACACGCGTTCTCCGGATAGCCGAGTTCGTCCTTCTTGCACTGACGATTCGCCTCCGATGCGATGGTTTGGCGTTTTGCTTCCACCATGCGTTTCACCGATGCAGGAACCTTGCGTGATTCCTGTACTGCCAAGACGTATTCATCAGCGCCCTGCATTTCGCTACCGATCAAACTTGACCAACAATCGCTGCGTTGGTTTTTGGTGGGCATGGTGTCGCAAGTCGAGACAGCGAAAGCGCTGGAAGCCGAGAGGGCGAGAGCAATGGCGACGATAAGAGTGCGCATGAGCGTATCCGTTTGAGAGATGTTCAATTTGGTGACCCCTTGTTGCGTGGAATGCCTGCCCGTCGCGGAAAGGGAGCCGGACGGGCATTTCTGTGGATGTGTGGTGGCTGTCGGTCGTGGCGCGGTTCCCCTACATCGAGCGGCTGGTGTCCTCCTCGGCTATCCCATCCAGAGAACCTGTCGTTTCTGCGTCCAGCACAGCCAGGCACGCCCGGAAGATCGGTACGCCCAGCACGCCGCTGTGCTTAAGCGCAATCAGGCGTTCGCGGCGCACGTGCACTGGTTGCTTCGCATCCCCGACAAGTTCCCAGGCGGCACTGATCAGCGCCCGCCGCGCCCCTCGGCGTTGGAGCAGATACGCCGCACCCGCAACCGGTCCAATGCACGCGGATACGAAGGCCCATCCCGAAGCCGGCAAACCGACGCAATGGACTCGCAACCTGCGCATGTCGAGCGCGATGCCGAACGCTGTCGCGACCATGCTGGATACCCAAATCAGCTGAGGCATAAGACATTCCTTAAATATACCGTATACGGATACAGGATATCTCGTATGTGTATCTAGAATGCAGGGCATGTCTCATCCGATCCACGACCCTCGCTATCAGCGGATTTCGACGCTGCTCACCGAACTGCGCAAGCAGCGCGGTTGGCTGCAGCAGGACGTTGCCGATCGAATCGGCCGACCGCAGGCCTTTGTGTCCAAGGTCGAGAGCGGCGCCCGCCGCCTGGATGTGGTCGAACTGCTTGACTTCCTGCGCGTGCTGGAAGCCGACCCGCATGCCTTCATCGACATGCTTCTGGACACACCAATGTCGGCGCTGCCGCGCTGACGATCAGCAATCATCAGGCAGTAGCACTGTCGTCACAGACCTGTCCCATTCCGTCAAGATCCGGATCTTCTGCCCGGTGGGTAGCAAGTAGCTGGACAGCACGCGCTGACCGGCAATGGCCGCCAGGTTGTTTTGCTCATGGTCTTCCTCGGAGATGTCTCCCCAATCGCCTCGGGCGTGCCGGTTAAGCAGCGTGAAGACCGACACGCCAGCCGCAGCCAAAGTGGCGGTCGCGGCCGGTGTTGCCAGAAGCTGGCCAAGCCGCAGGCGAGGGGCATTCGTAGGTACGGGCGGTTCCGTCAATGAAGTTCTCTTGAAAATGGGCGAGCGCAGATCTCCGGCGGAGCCTGATGCGATATCGCTGAAATAGAAGGGAAAGACGCTGGACGCCGAATGCGCCAGCGGACTACCGCGCTTGCGAGGCGAGCGCGTTCGGGTAGTGCTTGGCGAGGATGAGGTTGATCTTTTCCACCAGATCCGGGCGCTTGAACGTCAAGTGACCGTTGCCGTTCTTGAACCAGCGCAGGTACAGATAGTCGTTCTCGGCCTCGGTTTGTCGTTGTTGCCGTGCTTGGCTGATCAGGTAGTAAATGCCTGCACGGTGATCCGCTTCCGGTTTGCCGTCGAGCACGTGAAACACGCGCATCAGATCGTCCAGCTCATTTGTGCCGTGGTGATTGAGGGACCCGTAACTGAAGAGCGACTTCAGGATGATCCGCTTACCGAACTTGAAAGGCCGGTTGCTCTTGTAGTCCCACGACAGCCGGCGGAAGCACTCAAGTACGCCGCGTTCAAACATATCGCCACGGGCACCGTGAAGAGCGATGAACGTCGCTTCGATGTTGGCAGCCGTGAGTTCTGGAACCTCGCCGTCGGCAATCTGCTGGTGCCATTGCGCGCGGGCGCGGGCATCCATGAAGGTGCGCAGACCGGACTCACTCAGCAAGTAGTTCCACCCTTGGGCATCGATGGTGTGCAGGATCGCTTGTTCCGCCTCGGCACGTTTCGCGTATTCGCCTGTCACCGTGACCGAGCTTCGATGCGCATAGCTGTCGTCGAGCACCAGCCGGGGAAAACCGAGGTGAGCGGCCCGCGCCAGCTGTTCGGCTTCGGCGAGAAGGTCGAGTGCCATGCGGATGCGCTCGACGGTGGCGGCGCGCTGGTTGGCGAGATTGGTGATGGAGAGGCTTTTGACAAGGTCAGTGGATGTGTCCATGAGCCTCCAGCCGACTGGTTGGATGGTGGTTAAGGAAAGAAGAAAGCCGGGCGTGAAGCCCGGCTTATGACTGTGTTTTGCCGCTTGTTGTGGCGGGTGAGGGTCTGTCACTCTTGTGTGAAGTAGGCATTGAGCTTCTCCTTGATCTCACGCGCGATACCCTGCCAAGCATCGGCAACGTCAACGGATTGCCATCGAACACTTTGTGCAGCGCGTCAGGGGTATTTCTGCGATCTTGTCGGACCGCTTGGACAGCGCGTCAATGACGAACGTCTGCGCCAGTGCTCCGTAGCGTGAGAAATCCGTCAACTCGCAAACGAGTTCGATGTTGGTTATAAGTTCTGGCATGGACATGTGCTTGTGTCGGGCAAAAGGAAGGAAGAGAGCCGGGGCCGTTGCCCGGCTTGTATGTCCTCGGTTGAGTCGAGCACGATGAACTGCCTGCGCAATGCCACCCACGCGCCTGCTTACAGGAGGCGGATATCGGCGACGGTGGGGCGAATCTGTCCTGCACCGATTGCCTGCACGAGCCTCGTCATGTCGGCATCGTGCAATCGCGCTGCCGGCAACGGCGTGACCGCTTCGCCGACTGGCGGTCGGCTCTCTGTTTCTGCCTCCCGACTTTCGGACACAAGCGTGGGTGCATGACGGTTCATAACGGGCATACCGTTGTGCCCAGCAGGACACCCTGATCAAGCCGACGTACTGCTCGGCAACGTTGCCTTGCGGTCCAGCTTGTCGCGCAGCGTGGGAGCATTGGCGGCGTCCGCCTCGTCTGGAGTGCCGGGGGCGGGGTTGTCCGCCTCAGGATAGAACTCTTCCACAACTGCTGCAGCTTCTTCAGAACTGTCCTCGAAAGTGCCGTTGGCAAAGCCAATCTTGGCAGTCGCGTCCAGGGCCGCCTGGTCGAACCCGACAGACTTGCGTCGTGCGTCCAGCTCTCGCGCTTCCGTGATTGCGTCCTCCAGCGACTTGCCCGCCCGAACACTCACGTCCACGTAGTAGATCGCCGAGCGAAAGCTCCGCGCGGTACTTTTGCCTCTGAGTTTCAATTCCAGGGGCAGGCAGGCGAGCAGGTTGCCGGATACGGCGCCGAAGTAGTGCAATCGTGCCGCCAACGTCCGAATCGAGTTCCACGACGTCGTCCGCAAGATGAACGAGCCCATCTCGTCCTCGTCGCCCACGATGACGTTGAGCCGACCAAATGGCTTACAGCCGCTAGGACCGCCGAACTGGCAACCTTCTGGCGACGGGCAGGGCAAGATCGCAATCTCGCCTCCGTCCACGCGCTTACACCGCTCGCCGTTGCCGACGCAGACGGGTCGTCCGGTCTCCCGGTCGAACAATGTGTATTCGGCACGCAGATTCAGGTTGGGATCGTTGAAGAGCATCCGCACCGGGATCGATCGCAGCTTGCCGGCGCCACCTGCTTTGCGTAGTGATTCGTTCAATGGGTGAAGCACCCATTCGCCACGGTTCTGCACCTGGGTAGTGAGCGTAAATTGATCGTCCTTCTCCGGTCGGCGCTTGCCGTTTCGTTCTACGACACGGCCGATGCTCACACGACCGATGATGGGCGGCGTAATGGCGAGTCCTTTGAGCATGGGAATGGCTCCTGAAATCAGGGGTAGATGAGAAAGCGGCGCGAGCCAGCTTTGGGGATGGCGTACTGCTGAGCAAGATGCGGGTGGTCAGCCAGCAGCTGTTCTAGGTCGGTAGTCGTGCCGTCCTTGCCGCGCCGGAAGGTCACTTCCCCGGTATCGAACAGCGCCCGCGAGGCGTCGCCCATGGCGTACTGGATCGTCTGCTTGAACTTCGCTGCCTCCACTTCCAGCGATTCGATCTGTTCACGGACGGCAACCAGATCGGCAAATGCTCCGGACAACTGACGGTCTCCTGAGAAATCCACCGTGCCGCCGCTGTCCTTCGGGTACAGGCAGCGGAGTGCCCGATCGGCGGATTTGGAGCCGTCTCCCGGTGGTGGTGTGTCGGTTTTGACGTAGTGCCAGAACTGCGCTTCAAGCGAGATCAGTCGGGAGATGAGTTCGTCGTCGCGTTCGATGCGGTGAACTGCCAACTGCTGGCCACACAGCAGCACAGCGACGTCCGCAGCCTGCTTGCCGGTGACGGCCAGTTGGTGCTGCACTTGAAGCACCACATAGTCGGGCACGCCGTCCTGCCAATGACGCGAACCAAACTCGCCTGCTGTCTTGCACTCCAGGATGTGCACGTCGGGCACACCGACAACTTCGCGATCCAGGTTGGCGAGCATGAACGGAATCGTCGGGTGCCGCAGCACCGCGTTGACCTTGCGCACGCGGCGCCCAGTCTGCTGGGTGTAAGCCGCCGCCACAATGGGTTCCAACAAGGTGCCCCAGTAGACGGGTTCCGCCGTATCGTTGGTGTCAGGCTTGGGCAGGTCGGCATCACGGCCGGTCTTCTCTAGCCACAGTTCGAGTTGGCTTTTGTACGGATTGAGGCCGACCGCAGCAGCGGCGTCCGATCCGCCGATGCCAGTCTTGCGGACTTCCAACCAATCGGTGCGGGACAGCTCGGTTGTCTTGATCAGCTTCAATGGAGCGCGCCGAGGTTTAGGCCGAATGGGTTCGATGGCACTCATGCAATCTCCAAAAGAAAAAGCGGCCCGGTGAGCAAACTCGACCGGGCCGGAGATTTGAGATAAGAGAGGAGTGGTGCGGAGCAGCTACACCACGAGCCGTAGTGCTTCATCCCAAGCCTTCTGCTTGATGGCCGCCCCTTGGCCGAACCAGGCCGAGTCCCTGCGGTTGTCACCGCTGCGTGCGGATCGTCTGTGGTCAACGTATTCGGTCACGGCGTTAAGCAAGCCAAACGCTGTGCCAGATGCGGAGGGCAATTGCGCTCCCATGCCACGCCCGGTGTACAACTCGCCCACTGCCTTGATAGCGCGCTCATTGCCGGTAATCGCGCAGCGGTCCGGGGTCGCCGACGGAGAATTGGTAAGCACGCGACGCAGGAACTTCTCCGCCATGGCGTCGGTGACCTTGCACTCCGACAAGGCTTTCATGCGGACCATGAACGAATCCCAGCTGGACACGGCAACGCCGAGTTGACGCTTGACGGCGGCTGCGTCGAATTGCGAGCGGTGGCTGATTTTTACGGCGCCGGCGCTGTCGGCGAGGGCGATTTGCAGCGTATTCGCGCAAACCACACGAATGGACGTGTGAACCGCAGTTGTCGCGAGTGTGCCGTCGCAGGCGGTGGCGAGCAGCAGATAGCCGTTCACTTCGTCGCGCCCCTTTAGCGTGGTCGATTGCCCGGTTTTAGCGAGTGCCCAAAGTTTCTTCCCATTTTTCAAGACCCCTGCGGTTTCGAGCTCGTAGCCGTTAATGCCGACCAAGTCGCGATAAAACTCGAGTACATCTCGGGGCTGCACTACGTTGAATCGCGCCGAAACGACGGCCAAGGGGGCTTTAGTGTCAGAACGGTAGAGCACTTTCTGTTCGGGGAAGGCGTGGATCGAGCCAAGTGTGGAACCGGCCGTGCCCGACACGAAGCGGACTTCGGACGATTCGATTTGCCAATTCATGCCCGCCCGCTCACTCCACACTTCGATGGGCTGATTTGACGTGAGCTGGTTACCGAGGCCGTGCCACGGCCGCTCGCCGGTGTAGGCCATTGAGGAAACGAGATGCACGAGAACTCCTTTTTCAAAAGAGGAACGCATAAAGCCCGGCGCGAGGCCGAGCTGATTGTCGAGAGGAAACAGGGAAGGAAAGACGGGGGGCGATCAGCCCAACGGGACGCTGAAAGCCAAGCCGCAGTCGAAGCAGTGCCAATTGTTTAGCACCGCATGGTCGATGGCTGTGCCACAGGCCGCACCTGTAGCACAGCCGGCGGCTCCGGCAACGAACCCCGCGAGAATGGCGCCGGCGATGCAACCGCATGCTGAACCAATGGGGCCGGCTATTAGGCCGACTATCGCACCGGCTTCCGCACCGGACAAGGCTACTGCCATCCCGCTGGTCACGCCTGCCGCCGCGCCGAGGGCGCCGCCAATCCGCCTTGCGACATGGCGCGGTTCCGTCCGCAGGGATTGGCATCGCGGGCACGGATGGATAGCGCCCGTGGTGCCGATACGCGAGTGAAAGAACGCCTCAGCGTCTGGTCGGTATGTATGCGATTGCCGTGTCTGGTCTTCATCGAATGATTCGAACGAGCGACCGTCATGCATATGCAGTGGTCTCCCGTAGGAACTTGCCGATGAAGGCACAGACCGCCAACAGCGCGCCGCCGACGAAAGCAATCGCGAACGCGGCGAGGTATTCGAGGGGAGAGATAGGAAGCATCACCGGACTCCTTGCATGACGCCGGCACACCATTGTGCTAGCGGAGCGACAGTCGTCTGCCGTACTCAGTTTCGTGATATGTGGCCGAAAATTTTTTGATTGGAGGAAGCGCGCAGGTGATGAGGCGGAGGGGCAACCGAATCTCTGGCTGCTTCTACTGGTGGGCGGGCCAGGGCATCGTTCCGATCCTCGTTTCCGGCCGTCAGGAGGTTGGACAGCTGTAAGAACATGTTTGGGGCGGCCAAATGCCGTCGCCAGATTTATGGAAATTTAACAAGATGATTTGCCGAGATTTAACGATATTTGAGGATTTGATTGAGCTGAAATCGTGCGGCCTCGCAGTATCATCCAGCCACATAAATCACACAAAATGGCGAATTGCCCTGCAACAGACGGGGCAACGCCGGCCGGGGGCTCGTTTATTCAATCGGGGCAGGAGTGCTTTCCAATGAGTCAATATCCGGCGCGCCTTCGCGCATCTCCACTTCGCTGGACCTGTCGTTCCGCGCGTCCCATGTTGGCGTCCCGCGCTGATCTTCACCGCCGCACCATCCAGAACGGATAGCCCGCCGCTTTAAGTGCACCGCCGGTGCATTCGTCGCTCCCTTCTTTGCCTGCGTTCCGGCCCCGATCCGTCCGTGCGGTAGGCCGTTGTCGTCTGCATTTCAAGCAAGAACAACCTCATGAACGCCAAGTGTTATCGAACCGTCTTCAATGCCGTGCGAGGCATACTGCCCGGCGGGTCATCCCAGCCCGTGCGGCAAGCGGCAGGCGAGCCCATCCAACATCTGGTGATCGGGCTGCGCGCTCGCGACGCGCATGCCAAGCAGGCGACTGCCGGTTGGATCTTGCTGCGGTACTCGCTGAGCGATTGCCTTTCGTTGATGGCGGCGCTCGACCAGGCACCGTCGGCCATCCGGTTGCGCCCTTATCGCCTGAACGCCCCCGCAGCCGATGCACCGGTGCGCTGGCTACTGCGGCGCGCCGGCCGGGGGCTGCTCAACGTGGTGGGGGTGACAAAGCAAGGGCGCGAAATCTACGCGTCGCTGCCGATGCCGGCGGACCGCTTTCGGTTGATGGTCCGCCCCGGCTGCGCACCGACCGGGCCGTACGAACAGCGCCACGGCCAGATGATGTTCTTTGACCGGAACCCCGAGAAACTGCGCACCCACTTTGGCGGCCAGTTGCTCCAGTACCGGCCGGTCAGCACGCAACAGCGCAACCGCCCGCTCGTCATGCGTCCCGCAGATGTTCGCCGGCTGTCTGCCAAGCGCCAAGGGCTGCGACGTTCGGCGATTTCCATGTCGGTGTGCGCGGCCATCGCCACCGCGGCCCCGGCGCGCTTTGCCCTGGCGACGGACTACACCACGCCCATCACCGGAAGCAGCACCGCCGATACGGCCTATTCCACCTCCACCAATGCCGCCGGCAGCTTGGTGTATGGGCTGCAGAGTGGCGACACCATTTCGGCATCGACCAACCAGCTCGCCAACCTCCAGGCCGTGAACCTGGTTGGCGTGACCACGCCGGTGGTATTGCAGGTGGGCAGCAACGGCACCGGCACGCTGGGGGTCTCGGCCACTCGCACCGGGGTGACGGACTTTGGCATCGTGCACGGCATCGATGTCGAGAATGGCAGCCACCTGACCATCAACGGCAACACCAACGTCAACGCCCGCACGGACAACGCCAATAGCGAGATCGAAGGCGTCTACATCACCAACAGTACCGCCACATTCAACGGCAACACCACCATCTCGACCAGCACGCCGGGCTATTCGCGCGGGCTGTGGATCAACCGAGGCAACGTCACCTTCAACGGCGACACCACGATCACCGTGCGGGGCCACGGCACGGACAACGACGGCATCTACAACTCCGGCGGTGGCGCCGGCAACGTCACCTTCAACGGCAACGTCAAGATCGATTCCCTTGGCGAGCATCCGAGCGACAACGTCCACGGCATCTACAACGACAACATCAACACGCGGCTCACCATCAACGGCAACCTCGACCTGTCGGCCACCTCGAACGGGTTGACCGTGTTCGGCATCCGCAACCAGGGTGTGCTCAACGTCAGCGGGGACATGTCCGTCACGGCAACAGGCCCGCGCTCGGCAATGGGCGTGGCCAACACGCACCGCACGGCCCGGTTCACGGTGGGCGGCAACCTCGATATCCACGTGGTCAACACGGGCGGCTACACCCCGTTCGGCCTGCCGACCGCCATTCAAGCCCATTACGGCACAGGCTCCAGCATGACGTTCCGCAAGGGCGTCAATGCCACGGTGAACGCCGCCACCACGGCCTTTGGCATCGACAACACGGGCGTGATGAATTTCTCGTCCGCCAGTGACACGGTGGCCCTGAACGTGGCGTCCACCTGCACCACGTGCAACGTGTTCGGCATCAACCAGAACGGGGGCAGCATCACCATGGCGGGCGGCGCGCAGGTCAAGGCATCCGCCACCGGCACGGGCGCCGCCTTTGCCATTGCCAACGCCGCCGCCAACGGCGTGAATGCCACGTTGGACATCAACGCAGCGGGCGCCGGCAAGGTGACGTTGGACGGCGATATCACCACCGCCAACTACGTGGCCAGCAGCAACACGGGCAGCACGAACGTCGTCTTGAACACGGCGGACTCGTACTTCAAAGGCAACATCGTCCCGTACAGCAATACCGGCCTGACCACCGACACCACCAACTACGTGGCCGGCGCCACAACGCTGAACTTCTCCAACGGCGCCACGTGGGTCCCCACCGGCACCGGCACCGGCAACACCAGCAACGATTTCGGTGCCGGTGGCTTGACGCTGGCCTCCGGTGGCGGCATCGATCTGTCGCGCAGTTGGGGCACGTTCGCGCCGGGCAGCATCCCCGCGTACAACCTGCGCACCGTCACCATCGACAGCAGCGCGGCTGGCGGCGCCAGCGTCAACCTCAAGGACGGCGCCACCTTCACGCTGCTGAGCGATGTGCGCAACGGCGCCGCAGACAAGGTGGTGTTCGGCTCGGGCATCAGCAACTTCTCGGCAGCGGGCACGCAGAACATCAAGATCGCCTACGACCCGGTGCTGCAAGACACCTCTTGGGTGAACGCCAACACGGTCAAGACCGGCAAGACGTTCAACGCCGCAGCGCCCATCACCCTTGTTGATGCCAGCGCCGCCGCCGGTGGTGCCGCCAAGCTCGCCGCTGTGAGCGGCACGCCCGGCGCGTGGACGAGTACGTATGAGAACGCGTTGGTGTCGTTCACCTACACGCCGCAGGTGGCGGTATCGAGCGACGGCAACAAGGTGCTGCTGACCGGCATCCAGATTGCTGGCAGTGATGGCTCATCGACGGGCACCGGCGGTAGCCCGGGCGCGACGAGCCCGACGAATCCGAACAACCAGACGAGCCCAGGCACGCCGACGGTGCCCACGCTTTCTACCGGGTTGGCAACGTCTTCCGGCATTCGCCCGGCCGAAGCCGTGTTGACCGCGTCTGAGTCGGTGGTGGCCATGCGCAACCTGCTGCTGCGCACGTCCGCCCTCGCTGGCACGACTGGCACCGGCGGCACCAGCGGCACCACCGGCATCAACACGCCCCAGCAAGCCGGCAATGGCGAAGGCAGCGTCTGGCTCACCCCCATGGCCAGCCGCGACACGGCCGACGTCAGCTATGGACGCCAGACCAGCGAGAGCGTCACGTCGTTGAGCCTCGGGGCGGACCGCCGCGTCTATCAAGACGACAGGAGCACCGTACGCGTGGGCGCCAGCATCACGCAGGCCAATGCCAACGTCGGCTACACGCGCGGCTCGGGTACGATCAACATGACGTCGGTCGGTGTCAACGCCACGCTGCAGGCCAACAGCGGCCCGTATGTGACCGGCGGCATCAGCGGCGCGACGCTGCGCAACACCTACAACGCCACCGACCTGGAAGGCACCAACACCAGCGGCAAGTTCAACGTCAAAACGCTCGGCAGCACACTCGCCGCCGGCTGGCCGTTCGACCTCGGCCATGGCGTAAGCCTGGAGCCGTCCACCGCCGCCGTGGCGGGGGTCATGTTCGGCGACCAGCGCGTGACGTCTGCCAGCGTCACCACCGACCTGAACCGCAAGACCTTCGGCATAGTGAATGCCGGCGTCACGCTCAAGCACACGGGCACCAACAGCCTGGGCTCGCACGAAATCTATGGCCGCGTCGCACGCCTGGAAACCTTCGGCAGCGATCTGTCCATCACCGCCAGCAAAGATGGCGGCAGCATCACCGCCGATGCCGCCCCCGCCCGCCGCAGCGGCTACCAAGTCGTGCTTGGTGGCTCGGTGGGGTTCGGCAACGTCACGGGACTGGCGTTGACGATGGAAGCCGGCAGGCAGCACCTGTCGGGGTCCAGTTCGGGATGGTCCGGGCTTGCGAGTGTCAGGTATCGCTGGTGATGCGCCACCGCTCTGGCCGCGCAGATCGAGGGGAGAGATAGGATCCATCATCGAACAGGGTTCGTGAAAAATCTAATGAAGTAGCCCTCGCCAAGGGCGCTACACCAGCCAAGACCCGCCCACCCATATTTCAAACTTGGCGCCCGCCTAGTGCATGGTGCGCGCCTATCGCAGGAATTGACTCATGATGAACCGAGCCGCCAAAACCATTGCTGTCTCCTTGACTATCTTGACCGCGCCTGTTGTGTGGGCTGATGGACTGCCACCGGGCGTTATCGCTACCGTCAACGGAACACAGATCACGCAGGCGCAACTGGATCGTGCCGTTGCGCAAAGTGGGTTAGCCCTTAATCCGAATGAGGTTCTGGCGCTCAAGCAGCAACTGGTCGCGCGTGAGCTGTTCCGCCAGCAGGCAGCGAAGAACCTCGCATACGAGAAGCTGCCGGCAGTGAAGCAGGCTGTCAAGGAAGCGCACGACGTCGCTATCACGCAGGCCTGGCTCAAGGACAACGTCAAGCCCGCGCCCGTGACCGACGCTGAGGTCAAGGCGCGCTATGACGCGATTGTGGCCAGCCTCGGCGACAAGGAATACAAGCCACGTGTGATTCAAGTCGATGACGACGCGGCCGCTACGCAAGTCATCACGCAACTGAAGCAGGGCGCCGATTTTGCCATGCTCGCCCAGCAGTACAGCACAGCACCGAATAAGGCACGTGGTGGTGAAGTGAATTGGGTGAGTTTCAAGGTGCCGGTGGAGGAGGGCAAGACGCAGAACATCCCGCTGCCCGTGGCGCGCGAAATCGCCGCGCTGTCGCCCGGCGCAGTGAGCGCTGCTCCAGTGGAAGCGGGCAATCAGCGTTTCATCGTCAAGATGGACGCAGTGCGTCCGACGCAGGTGCCGACCTATGACACCGTGAAACTGGCCATCAAGCAGGGGTTGGAATCGGCAGAGCGGGAACGTGCGACGGCGCAGGTGGCGGGTGGCCTGCTTAAAACTGCGAAGGTGGTGCAATAAGGCAATGACGACGCCAAAGGTACGGTCGCGGGCCGAGAGCGAGCCGCTGTGGTTTCCCTGCGGGGAGACAATTCGCTATGCCTGCTTGCAATGCGGCGGCACTCTGGCGTCTGTGGGCTCGCGGATGTCAGCGTGCGCATGCGGCAACGTCCACATTGATGACGGCCGCGTGGCCTTGGGTAATGCAGCGCAGTTTCGCGTTGTGGTGGAGGTCGCGCAGAGCGCAGTGATTCGGCCGTTTGTGCCTGTTTGGAGTGCGGGGATGCCAGTCCGCGAGTTGCTGGATGAGGGTGATCAATGAGAATGAGTGCGTTTTCGTGATTGTGGATGACGGCGATTGGTCGACAGCCTGAAATGGCTGAGCCGCCGTTAGCTGCAACAAGCGATACCGAACGAAAACACCCGCCACCTTGAAACCACGAGGGTATCTGAGATCAACCCGGACACGATCAAACGGCCGCTATGTCGGCCTCACGAATTTACGAGAGACCATGTTTCCTACTCATAAACGCTGCGCTGCCATTTTCCTGCCATTGCTCACTCTCATCGTCGTTCCGGCACACGCCTTCGACCTTGGCAACCTGCAAAACCAAGTGGGCGCGGTACTGCAACAGCCAAAAACAAACTCTGGCGGTGCGGCTGTTGATGCGCTCAGTGCCGGTGAAGTTGGCCAGGGCCTCAAAGCGGCGCTTTCTCGCGGCGTTGACACTGCGGTTGCCGCTCTTGGCCGTACCGACGGTCTTTATGGCAACAAGCAATGGCGCATCCCGTTGCCGCCGACGCTAGATAAGGTGGCCAACGTGATGCGTATGGTCGGCAGAGGTGACCAGGCTGATGCGCTGGAGTTGGCGATGAATCGCGCGGCCGAAACCGCCGTTCCGCAAGCGAAGACATTGCTGGTGTCGGCAGTCAAGGATATGAGCATTGCCGACGCCAAGGGCATTCTGACGGGAGGCGATGAAGCAGCCACGGAGTATTTCCGGCGCAAGACCTCTGCCCAACTGGTTCAGCAATTCGCACCCATCGTGAGCAAGGCTACCGCCAAGGTCGGGTTGGCACAAACTTACAACAACTACGCTGGGCAGGCGGCCCAGTTCGGCTTGCTACGCAATGACGAGGCGAGTCTCGATCGTTACGTTGCGCAGGAGGCGGTCAATCGGTTGTACCAAGCGATTGGCGAGCAGGAAAAAGCCCTGCGGGCAGACCCGGTGGGCAGCGGTAGCGCAATCATAAGCAAGGTGTTCGGGGCCGTGCGTTGAGTTGTATGTCTAAGGATCATCACATCTCAAGGAGGCCTAACAGGGTTCTCGCCGCAGTTGGCTGTTTGTGGCGGCGTGTGGAGGCATAGACGCTTGGCTATTTGCTATACAAGCTGCTCGCCGCATGGCGTGAGCTCAATTGAGCAGAGTAGGGCTCGACGACGATTGTCGATGTCACCGGGGAGGAAAGGGTGAAATTCCGCGCCGATACCCATGGCTACTACCCAATGCACCTGTCCGGACTGCACATGCGCTCTTCACCGCTCCGATGGGAAGCTGCTACACGCCCCAGCGTACGTAACGCCATCACTATCGCGAGTGATGGGGATGCCAAATTGGCGAATTAACAAGATTTAAATTCAACCGATTGCAGGCCGAGCCTTACATTGCGGGCGCAGGGCGGCGGGAGTCCGCCGTCGGGCGGGGTAGCGCATTTTTTGTAGCCCGGCCATGTGCGTGGACCAGGGACACCAGGTCAGCACTCGTAGCGACCTATGGTTGCGCCATTCAAATGAGACAGTCGGGTCAATAAGATGTCGAAAAAGTCCGTAGAGCACGCCAAATCCCAGGAGTTGCCGAATCCTGTACGTCGAGCATTGTCGTTGGGCCTAGGGCTGTTCCCCATGTTGCCGCTGCTGCCCGGGTGCGGCGTGGGTGTGGATGACGGCTCCGCGCGGGGGCAAGGCCAGGGGAAGGCTGGAGCCGGTGGAGGCCAAGCGGCCTCCGAACCGCCGGTCGCACTGGCACCGACGGCGCCGATCCCTGCACCCATTCCGGCGCCGGCGCCCGAAACGGCTTACGTGAGTGGCGTCTTCCGCCACCCAGGGCTGCTGGCCACCGAAGACGACTTCACCCGCATTCGCGCGCTCATCAAGTCCGGCCAGCAGCCATGGACGGGCTGGTGGAACAAGCTGTGCGCCGAGCCCAACGCCTCCTTGAACGCCAAGCCCAATCCGCAGCCCGCCGTCTACCGGGCCGACAGTACCAAGTACGCGTTGTACGGCGACATCTGGCACGCCTGGACCCTGGTCCTGCGGTGGAAGCTGTCTGACCCGCAGGACAACCGCTATGCCGACAAGGCCGTGGAGTTCCTGGACGCGTGGGCGAACACCCTGAAAGCGGTCGGAACGGTGCCGCCCGGCTCGACCGCTCATGACGATCACACCTTCATCATCCTGGCCGGCATACAGGGCCACCAGTTGGCCCAGATCGGCGAAGTCCTGCGCACCTACTCCGGGTGGGCGCCGGAGAACCTGAAGCGTTTCCAGGACATGCTGCTAAACGTTTTCGCCCCGGTCTCGTCGTGGTTCCTCAGCGACGGGCGCATCGGCTCGCATGCCAACTGGGACATGGCCTCGATGGTGGGCGCCATGGCCATCGGCGTGTTCTGCGACAAGCCCGATCTGTACCGCCTGGCCTACGATTGCTTCGCGGGCAACAACCGCGGCAAGCTCCGCAACTTCGGCAACGGCGCCCTCGGACATGGTGTGTACTTCATGCACCCGGGCCATTTCGGACAGTGGGAAGAGAGCGGCCGCGACCAGGGCCACTCCACGCTGGGCATGTCGCTGGGCGGCGACCTGCTGGAGATCGCGTGGAACCAGGGCGACGATCTCTACGGGATGTACAACAACCGCTTCCTGGCAGCCGCAGAGTACGTGGCGCGCTCGAACCTGCTCGACGAGAACGGCAAGAATTACCCGCTGCCCTATGCGCCCGAGCAGAACCCAACGGCGCCACACACGAGTCGGTGGACGGAAGTGGCCTACGGCAACCAAGACCGCAACTGCTGGGAGCCCATCTACAACCACTACGTCAACCGCATGGGTCTGGCGGCGCCCAACGTCGCGCGCAACGTGAAGTTGCGCGAACCGAAGTACGGCGGCAGCAGCGACGACGTCTGGTGGCCGACGCTGATCCATCGCCTGCCGGACTATGCCGGGCCGATGAAGCCGCCGTCCGGCCTCACAGCACACCTGCGCGGCAACCGTGTCGTGCTGTCGTGGTGGGGCAGCGTCGGCGCGACCTCGTATGCGGTCAAGCGCGCAAGCCAGGCCAACGGCCCCTTCAACCTGTTGGGCACCGTCTCGGCCAGCGAGGTGCTCACCTACAGCGATATACCGCCCAACGGCGTCTGGTTCTACCAGGTCACGGCCCAAGGCGGGGGTGCGCCCAGTGAGGGCTCCAACGTGGCCCGCATCGCTGTGCCTGGCGAGCAGCGCTTGTCGCTGCCGCTGAACGACCCGAACGGCACCGGCACGGTCGGCGCACTGCTGACCGCCCTTGGCACCACAACCTTGGTGGAAGGCAAGCTGCTGGACGGTGCCACCTGGGGTGACGGGCGCCGCAATGACAAGGCCATCGTGTTTGACGGCGTGAAGGCCGGCCTGCAGCTGCCGTCGGGCATATTTAGCGATCTCGACGACTTCAGCGTGTCTTTTTGGGCTTACGCCAACGGACTGCACTGGGACAGTTGCATGTTCTTCGCGGGGCTGGATGCAAACGCAGCCATGGCCATCGCGCCGCAGTCTGGCTCAGGCGGGCTGCGTTTCGCCATCTTCGGCGCGACAGGCAACGACGCGCAGGCTGTGGAGGCGCCGTGGGCCATGCCGATTCGCCGCTGGGTCCACGTGGCGGTCACGCTGCAGGGCAACACCTGCCGCCTGTATGTCGACGGTACCGAGGCAGCGAAGTCCGACGACATCGTGCTCTCGCCGCGCCAGGTTGGCGACCAGGTCACCTTCCTGGGCCGCAATTGGTCGCATCCGTCGTTCAACGGCCGCATTCAGGACTTCCGCGTGCAAGCGGGCGCGTTGAGTGCTGCAGAGGTAGCAGCGCTGGCCCGCTGATGTGATGTATGTACGCGGCGGCCGATTGCTTTGAGCAGGCGGGCGCCTACTAGGGAGTCAACCCAACTGAGTTGCGGGCCATCGCGTGGTTCGAATCGAAAGGTCATGCCGACGCCGTGCACCACAACACGAACGGTTCGATCCACATCGGGTTGCCAAGAGACGTGCGATGAGGGCGATTCCTGGCTCCTGAAAGGACGTCCCAAAGCCTGTTCAAGCACCAGTTGTATGGGGCGTTGGGTTGCGATAATTTGAATTTGCAACATTTTTTATCGGTTTTTCCCCCAGATTCGTTACGATTCCTTCCGTTGGCGCTCACCCCCCGGGGGCGCCAATCTAGCGTGTCGAGTGAACCCGGCCAGCATCATGTTGGTCGGGATTTTTTTGGCAATAAGGGCTGAGTCGGATCATTGTGTTGGCACACAGTCCAATGCGGCCCGCCTTTTTAAACAGAACTTAGTGGAGAACCGACCATGGAACATGGATTGGTCGCGTGGATCGTAATCGGTGCGGTTGCCGGATGGATTGCTGGGTTTTTGGTCCGAGGAGGTGGTTTCGGGCTGCTCATGGACATCGTTATTGGCATCGTCGGCGCGTTTATCGGCGGGTGGCTGTCTGGCGTACTTGGTGTTTCGTTCAGCCATGGTTGGTTCGGCTCGATCGTCACGGCAACAATCGGTGCTGTTGTCCTGTTGTTCCTCTTGCGGCTACTCCGTCGCCCCTAGCCGTGGCGGCTGGGATGGCTGCTGAGGCAACATCCGGCATAGCGGCGTACGCAGCTCGACCGGTCAGTGCGCTGACGGGAACCCCCTTGGTTGGGTGGAGAGCAGGGTGGAGTGCTGGTTAAATATTCTTAAGAAAGCGCGCTCTTGATTTCCACCTCCGCACGAAATATCGGTCGAGATCCCAGCGTTCCGTGTGAGAGATTGCAAAATCGTTGGTATGGTGTCATCCCTCCCGCATTTTTTTCTTTACGATCCTATTAATGGTCCATTTAAGCATCGATGAATCCATCCGCTGGTTGACCGAACATCTTTGGTGGATTGGCGCCGTCATTGCGAAATGTTGCTGTGTGAGTCGGCGGCTGATGTAAAGGAAGAGATAATGGAAATCGCTAATGCAGATGGCTTGGTAATTCGACGGAATGCTCTCATCGAGCGCGGGATGTCCATGGAGGACTTTCTGGACGTCGCCGGCAGATCCGAACCATTGGATGACGATGATCAATTGATCTTGAGTGGCGCCGCGATCGACCACGAGACCCTGCTGGACATTGAGCGGGCACTGACAGTGCTCGGTTTTCGATACTTCGACGACTTTGTCGAGGTGTCAGATGTGCGTCCTGAATGGTGCAAGTTAAGAGCCGCATACGGGCCGGGTAAGGATCGTGTGCGTGGTGGGACGAGCGCTAAGGCTGGCCGGCCCTGCCGGAAGAAATCTCGACTTGAGCTGGAAAGCGCTTCCACAAGCGCAATCTGACTCACCGTTTCCATGGGCTGAAGAGCGGTAGGTGAGGCGCTTGCACAGTGCGTAGGACGATCTACCGCAGCCCCGGCAAATAATCAGACAGCTGTGGACTTGCGGCCAGCTAAGGAGCGCATCGCGCCCCGGTATCTCATGCAGAATCATCATCAATCCGGCGCTGTTGCGACGCTTCGCTTGTTCTCCGGCGGCGTGCTGTGTCTCGGTTGTCTTTGCTGGCTTTTCTCCTCAGTCGGTGCGAGCTTCACGACTATCGTTTTCGCTGTATTTGCGAGCTTGCTCGTCTTCTTCTTGGCGATAGCCTTCCAGCTTATTTCAAGCTGTCCAACCAACATCGTCGGTTGTATCTCCCTCGCTCTGTTGTGGCCGTGCTGGTGGAGCGTGCTGACCAGCATTGCGATACGTCAAGTCAACCCTGAGACCGGTGTGGTGCCGCTTCGCTCCGTCGAGACCTGGTATAGCTGCGCGTCGTTCAAGTGGCTCATTGAGTTGGGCCTGGTCGCGTTGCTTGCATGGGTGATAAGACGGGAGGCGCGCCGGCATCTAATCTGGTTCGGGCGGGCCTTTGCCGTTGGGAGAACCGAATCAAGTGCGGCGGGGCACTCACTCGAGTGATGTCGCACTCAAGGGTGCGCATAAAAGGGGGGGGGCACGATGGTCAACCAGACTTTGTCGATAACGAATGACGAGCGCGCTGCGTTGGAGCGCTTGCTGGTGCACGCACAGTCGAAAACCCGGCAAGGCCATGTGGTGGCGGACTTTCTACTCGCCTGGTGGAATCCGGCTCGGTGCGGCAGCTTTGCACCAAGCGCTGCTTGGGAGCTTGATGCCGAAATTGCTGACGATGTCGCGGTCGTATTTGCGCTGGCCGTTCGCTGCCAGTGTTATCCAGATGTCTTCGGCTATGGCCAGCAGTTCGAGCAATTGGTCCAGTGGTGGCGACCGGAACTCGCTTAGCGAGCTATCCCCAAGATGGACATCGGAGTGCCAATTGACTGGGGACAACAAGGCGGTCATGAAGGGCCCGAGTGGTGCCCATAAATCTTGTTAATTAGGGCAATTTAACTTCGACGCATTGCGTTGCCACTGTACGCTTCGACCAATCACAGTTATGCGCCAGTTGGAGAAGCCCTCGGGCGCATACGCAGTTCTGTGGACAGAAGTCATCTATGCTCAGCAATCTTAAAAAAACGCTCCTTTCCACCGCGCTCGCGGTGTTCTCCTTGGCGGTTTCGGTCTGTGGTGCCGCTGATGCGCATGCTCAAGGTAAAGTCCCGGTGGATGCCAATCAGAGCCAACACGCAGGCGTGCGGCTGGAAGAGGTCAACGCACAGCTGCATCGGTTGCAAGCCCAACAAAAGGCCCTGCAGTCGGAGCGGAAGAGGGATCCCGTCGCCTTCTGCTATGCGGATGACAAGGCCTACTCAGAAGGGGCTGCGCTTGACAACAAAGTGTGCTCCCGACAGGCGGCAGACAAACTAGAGGCCAGCCGACGACGGCCCCTCATTTGGCGGTGAGGTATGGATCGGTCGTGCAAGTTTTGAGGCCTAGTCGGGTTCTTCGGTCCGTACGCGCTGCAACATCATGAAGTTGTGCTGTAGGTCATGTCTTGCAGGTGTATGCGCGTCATATCTCCGCTTCATTGTTGTCGTCATGGTGGCGACAACGCTACTCGTAGCATGCGGCAATAGGCGTGAAGTTCGGGAGCAGGACTTACGAGCAGAGTTGTCTCGATATCTTGAGCACGACGGGCGTCTGTGCCTCGGCAGCTATCGTGAATACCCCTTCGATGTACCGGAGAGAGAACTTCGAGTGGGGCGCATGTCGCGAAGCGCGAAGCAGATGGTTGCTCTGGAGGCGATCGGTCTCGTGACAAGCATCAACATGGAACCTGCTTCCACGCAGCAGTCTCGCAACTGGAGTGGCGTCAGGCGCTATTTGCTCACGGACGCAGCTAAACCATTCGTTCGCGAGAGGAAGTACCAGCGGCCGTTTTCCTCTAAGACGGCCAAGGAAGCCGACTTGTGCTGGGGGCGTCAATCGCTGGTCAAGATTGTGCGGTGGGAGGGGCCGATTGCGTTCGGTGGTGATGAGGAGCTGACGGTCTTCTACACCTACAGAATCGATGACTTGGAGGATTGGGCCAGAAGGCCCGAAATCCAAGCCGCCTTTCCTCTGGTAAAGACGGCAATTGACCGGGCAGGTTTGGCGATCTGGCGACACCCAGTCAAGCTCAAAGATCTGGGGTGGCGGCTGTAGGCTCTAACCAACGCACCCTATTTGGTGGGCACCGGCTGACGAGTGGGTTATCTGTTGGTGGCGGTAGCGCTGAGAGTTGACTGACATGGCAAGCAGCGCATCGTGCTCAGATCTTGCCGATCTGGGGCCAGACCACCGAACAACTATTGGTGTCAGCAGCGCTCGCTGCTCTCAGGAGATGCGGACTTAGGCGCCGTGCACCTCGGGCACATGCCAGCGAGCAACGCGGCTTCCTTCATCAGCGCCTCGTGCAGTACGGTGAACACCGCACGGACTCTCGCTACCCTATACAGGTCCGGGTGGACGAGAAGCCACACCTGGGAATAGTAATCCTCCGGCAAAGCCACGACCCTTTCGAGTTCGGGGTGACTGTCGCCGAGGAAACACGGCAATACGCCCAGGCCGAGGCCGCTCACACAGGCAGCCCGTACGCCGATAAATGAACTTAGAACGTACGCGATTCGCTCGGGCGGTTGTATCGTGCCCAATCGGGTTAGCACGCGATGCTGGCTTTGGTCGGTTTCGAGCGCGATCCAGTCGAGGGTGTCCAAGCATGCACCCCGTCGCCCTTCCATATAGCAGCTCGCCGCATAAACAGCGAAAGCCAGGCTCGCAATCATCTTCCCGATCAGGTTTTCGGGAACGCGTTGCGCCGGTCGGATGGCAATGTCGGCCTCGCCTTTGGACAGATCGTGCATCACGTTGGAGCACGTAACCTCCAAGCGGATCTCTGGATAGGTCGCTCGGCAAATTCGCAGAATCGGCGGCAGAAGAGTGTTGGTGAAGCTCTCCGTCGTCGCGATGCGGACGACACCACTGGGCCGGAGATCCTGGCCTGCGACTCGCCTGAGAGTTGCCAGGGCAACATCCTCGATCGCTGCCCCGGCCTTTGCCAACTCCTCGCCGGCGGGCGTCGCTGTGTAGCAACCTCGCTGGCGTTCAAACAGACGTACGCCGAGCTGCGCCTCGATGGCCGTGATTCGCCGAAACGCGGTGGCGTGATTGACGCCCAGGCGTTTCGCGGCTCCCGAGAGCGACCCCGTTTCGTGGATGGCCGCAATCAATCTCAGTATGTTGAGATCGTCGAGTGCTTGCGAATTTGCAAACTGCTCTTGCATGGTTTTGCAATGTATTTGCGGTTGGGCAAATGATACGCTAGTCCCTCACTTGACGCCGTCCAACGGACGCTTTTGGGGGATCCATTTTGAAGACCAGATCGAAGGTCACGATAGCCATTCTGTTCCTGATGTCGGCAGCCCGTGGATGGAGTGCCGAACCGATTTGGGACGGCAACAAGGTGGCAATGGTCGAGGAGCGACTCGCTGACGGTGTCTTTGCTTTCTACTCGAAGGACGCACGGCAACTGAATGCGGCTGGCGGCGCGGCCGCGACCAGTGGTGGGCTGATCGTCGGTACCCGCAGCGCGTTGATGGTGGAGACCATGCTCAACAAGCGCTTGAACGGGCAGGTCCAGGCGCTTGCAAAAAGGGTCACTGATCGGCCGATTGCCTTTGCCGTGAATACGAGTTCGCACGGTGATCACTCGTACGGCAACATGTACATGCCGTCGTCGACCAAAATCATCCAGCACGAACACACCGAGGAATACATCGAGCATCACCTGGAGGACGACAAGTCATTCATGGTGAAGAACTTCGGTGAGGGGCGCGGCATCGAGCAGATCAAGGTGCGGCCTGCTGACATCTTGGTTCCGCCTGGCGGCAAGATTTCGATCGACCTGGGCGGAAAAAAGGTCAACATCATCGATTTCGGATTCGCACAGACCGGCGGTGACTTGTTTGTCTGGGAGCCGCAATCGAAGACCTTGTGGGCTGGCAACGCGGTCGTTGCGCCCAAGCCGGCGCTGCCCTGGCTGCTGGATGGCAAGCTCGTTGAGACGCTGGAAACGCTCAAGCGAGTTCATGCGTTTCTGCCTGCTGACGCGCGCATCATTCCTGGTCACGGCGTTGCGATGACACGGGACGATCTGCAGTGGCATATCGATTACCTATCTGCGGTGCGTAGCCGCGTGCAGGGTGCCATCGACCACGGGCTGACACTTGAGCAGACAGTGCAGCAAGTCACCATGCCCGAATTTGCAGGCTATACGCTCTT
The DNA here is from genome assembly GCF_051904805.1 of Ralstonia sp. 25C. NCBI lineage: Bacteria > Pseudomonadati > Pseudomonadota > Betaproteobacteria > Burkholderiales > Burkholderiaceae > Ralstonia > Ralstonia sp. 25C. The sequence continues at coordinate 3,670,266 of NZ_CP196737.1, forward strand.
TGGGTGGGTTCACTCCGGGCTCAACGTGCCCGCGGCATACAAAGACTTGAGCAAGAAATAAGGCTGGCGCTTGCCACGTCAACGGAAAGAAGCCGATGGGAAAGGGGAGGTTGGAAGCGTTCAGTGATGGCGTCATTGCCATCATCATCACGATCATGGTGTTGGAGATGAAGGTGCCGCACGAGACCAGCGTCGCGGCGCTCCTCCACTTGATGCCGGTCTTTTTGAGCTATGCGCTCAGCTATGTGTTTGTCGGCATCTACTGGAGTAACCATCACCACATGTTGCACGTGTCCCAGCGGGTCAACGGCGCAACACTGTGGGCAAACCTGCACTTCCTGTTTTGGCTATCGCTCGTCCCGCTTGCTACGGGATGGCTCGGTGAGAACTCCCTTCAAGGGTTACCGGTTGCCTTATACGGCGTCGTGCTCCTCATGTGCAGCATTGCCTATGTAGCGCTTGCGCGCACGCTGGTTCGTCTGCATGGCAAGGAATCACCTCTGGCGAAAGCACTTGGTAGAGACATGAAGGGCCATGTTTCGATGGCTCTATATCTTGTCGCTATTGGCTCTGCGTTCATCAGCACATGGTTAGCGCTGGCCCTCTATCTCGGAATCGCTGCCATGTGGCTCGTTCCAGATCGGCGTATCGAAAAAGTCGCCGCTGAATAAAAAAAGAATCCCCGCGAACGAGGGGTATGAATCTGCTTGGGGCGATTGCATTCGCTTTGCCAAGCGGAACGACCGTGTCTAATTGATTTGGCAATAGGGCACGCCGTTGAATTTTGTTAAATGGGTGTTAATTTGTTAGGTTGTTGCTCACAATCTTCTTCAGCAAGAACTAGAAATTGAAGAGCTGGATTAGATATGAAGATTGCCTCATTGGAAGATGATGCAGCGCAAGCGGATTTAATTCGGCTTGTTCTGCAGGCCGACGGTCATAGCTGTGAATCGTTTTCGGAAGGTGCTGCGCTGATGCGCGCGCTTCGCAAGGAGAAATTCGATCTGCTGGTTCTGGATTGGCAACTGCCGGACATTTCCGGCTACGAAGTTGTGAAGTGGGTGCGCCGCAGTGTGGACAAACACGTGCCGATCCTGTTTCTAACCAGTCGATCGCTGGAAGAAGACATCGTCAGCGGTCTGGTGGCCGGAGCTGACGACTACATGATCAAGCCGATTCGCCGTGGCGAGCTGTCGGCTCGCGTGCGGGCACTGCTTCGCCGTGCTAGTTCCAGCCCAGCTGCCGATCCGGTGCTGACGATCGGGAAGTATGTCGTCATGCCGCAGGCGAGGCGCATCTTGCGCGATGGCGTGGAGATCGAACTAACGCACAAGGAAATGGACTTGGCGCTGTTGCTATTTTCTAGCGAGGGCCAGGTTATCTCCCGTGACTACATCATCGAAGCAATCTGGGGTCGCTTTGTTGCGGGGAACTCCAGAACGCTTGATACGCATCTGTCGCGCGTACGTACGAAGCTTGCTTTGGGGCCGGAGAACGGAGTGCGACTCTGGCCCGTATACACACACGGTTATCGGTTGGAACAGCTGCACGAAGAGGCAGTGTAGTAAGACGTAGCGGCCTGCACCGTCTGGTCGTGATGTAACGCTCTGGGGAGCAGAGCGTAAAAAAATAAAAGAAAGATGATCGTCAGAACGATCGGGGAATATTTTGGGGAAACTGATCAGCGCATTCAGGCGCACCACTGTGGGCTGGCAAAGCCTACCGGTTGTGCTCGTCCTTTTGGTGGCGTACTTAGGTCATTTCAACGGCCTAGGTAGGGTCGATTACGCGCTTTACGATGCAGCGCTGTCACTAGACACGCCTAGCGTGCCGAGCGACGTCATCATTGTGGAGATCGACGACAAGAGTCTCCAGCACATCGGCCGTTGGCCATGGCGACGTTCTGTGCATGCCGCGCTCATCGATAAATTGACTGATGCCGGTGCGCGCGCTATCGGGCTGGACGTCATCCTCGTCGACGCAGACGAAAGAAATCCAGCGGACGACAAGCGCCTTGCCGAAGCCATCGAGCGCAGTAAGCGGGTCGTCTTGCCGGTCGTTCCAGAAGCCACGTTTGACGGCGTTGTTGTACGCCGTCCGCTGGAGTCATTCCAGGCCGAGCTTGGGCATATCGACCTTCAGTTGGATACGGATGGCGTTGCTCGAAGTGTCGCGCTGGAGGAGAAGGGCGGCGACAGCAGATGGCCCCATTTCGCTTTGGCAATGTTGCGAGCTGGCGGCGAGGCGCCGGCGCGTTTGCCAGGCCGCTCTCTGGTGCGGCGTGGTTCCGCGGTACCCAATGGCTCTGCACGCCAAGCCGATCACCGTATGCAGGTCCGCTACGCGGGGCCGGCGGGCACATTTCCGTCCGTGTCGTACTTTGACGTGCTACGTGGCGCCGTGCCGCCAGGCCTGTTCCGGGATAAGTACGTCATCGTTGGTGCGACGGCGTCTGGAATGCGGGACATCTACCTGACGCCGTTCTCTTCCGGCAGTGCAGGCATGAGCGGAGTCGAGCTCATCGCCAACGTGTTGAACAACATCCGGCACGACACAGAAATCCGCTTCGTTGGCCCGCTGCTGGCCGCGTTGCTGTCGATCATTCCAGTCGCTTTGCTCTATGCCGGGCTCGTTCTTCTGACACCGCGCGTCGTGCTCCTCTGGCTCGTTGGTCTGGTGGGAATGACCCTTGGCGGAAGCTTCCTGCTTGTGCATGCCTTCCAGATCTGGGTCGCGCCCGCGGCGGCGTTGACAGGGCTTGTCGCGGCCTACCCGCTTTGGGGTTGGTGGCGTCTCGAAGTGGCGCTGCGCTATCTGACCAAAGAGCTGTCTCGGCTCAACACCGAAGACCACGTTTTCCCCGACGGCATTGAGGTGAACTCGGTACACGCGAAGACGGTGACCGACGTCCTCGATCGCCACATGGTAGAGCTGTCTCACGCGATCTTGCGGCTCAAGAACCTGCGTCAATTCCTCACGGACGCGCTCGATAGCTTGCCGGACGCCGCGCTGGTGTGTGATCGCGAGGGCAAGGTGTTGTTTGCCAATCAACCGGCACAGAGGCTCTTTGCGGCGACGCACAGCCGAGAGCAGTCAATGAGGCTTGTTGATGCTTCTCTGCCCGCGCTGCTGGCACACGCGTTTGACACACCGCCTGAACTCCTCGGTCTTTCGACGATATTCGAGCCCGCGAATACCGCTGCCAAAAAAGAGAATGAGAGAGGCGGGGCGAGTGCTGCAACGCCGTTCTCCATGGAGATTGTCGATCGCCTGGAGCGGGACATGCTGCTCAAGGTCGCGCATTTGCGTAGCGCGTCCGGCAGGGTGGCGGCATGGGCCGTCATCATCGTCGATATCTCTGCTGTGCGACAGGCCGAACGTAGGCGCGAAGAGGCGTTCAGATTCGTCTCTCACGATATGCGGCTGCCTCAGACCAGCACGTTGGCGTTGGTAGAGCTACAGCGGCATTCATCGACAGCGATACCGCAGGACCAGTTTCTTGACAGGGTTGCTGGACACGCACGCAAGACGTTGACGCTGGCGGACGACTTCATCCATCTGGCGCGGGCCGAATCCGCAGTGTACGAGCCAGAGATCGTGAGCTTCGCAGAGGTCGTCGCAGACGCCTGCGATGAAATTTGGGCGAGCGCCAACGCGAAGAATATCCAGGTCAAGCGAGACATCCACAGCGAACACGCCTTCGTGGAGGGGGAGCGAACCATGCTCAGCCGCGCAGTGGCCAACTTGCTTAGTAACGCCGTCAAGTTCAGTCCACGAGGAACGACTGTCCGACTCGTTTTGGAGCGAGCGGAAGACAAGTGGAAGCTGTCTGTCAGCGATGAGGGCTGTGGAATTGCTCCTGAAAATCGGACTCGACTTTTCCGGTCTTTCGAGCGCATACGCACGCCGGGCATTCCGGATGAGCCGGGGTGCGGGTTGGGTCTGGTGTTCGTGAAGACTGTGATTGAGCGCCACGGCGGAACGATTTCGGTTTCCAGTGAGCCAGGAGCCGGCAGCACCTTCACGGTGCTTCTGCCTTGTTTGGATGAGGCTCAAGTTGATGCATCGGAGCCCATTGCGGCAGCGCGCCTGTCTACGTGATGGTTGCTACGACGCCGTTCGTTGAGGCGAGGATTCGACGAGTCATACCTGGCATGGGCGTTAAATCTTCTTAACTCCCCCAGGGTGTTCTTGATCTCTCCAAATCGCGTTCCATGATTGGGATGCGAGGTAGGGGAGTTCCGGAAAAGATTGGATGGGCAGTGCGTGTCGCTGCAACTAGGTGGGGGATCAATGATGTTCAAGACAGTGGTGAAGACTCCGTTTGTGCGAATTGGCGCGGCCGAGAAAGTTGGTTTTTCCGGAGGCTATTTTCCGGTCCGGCTTCGCGCGGTAGCGCTAGTGTTTTCGGTCTTGGCGTTGTCTCTTGGCGGGAAGGCGTACGCCAAGCCGGCAGGTGCAGTCGGGAAAGATTTCATCTACATCGTCGAGCCCGGCGACACACTCATCGGCATTGCGCAGACCTATCTGACAAGCTGGGAGCAATGGCGAAGTCTTCAGGCTGAGAACCAGATCAAGGATCCGTTTCACTTGCCGGTTGGTGGTGTCGTACGTATCCCCTTGCGCTGGATTCCTGAAGACCCGGATCGTGCGCGCGTGGTGCAAGTCTCGATGGGCGGGCTGCAAAAGGGGGGCAAGGCCGTCACTGATGGCGCATTCAGCGAAGGGGATGTCCTGGAGACTGGGCCAGCGGGATGGGCCATCCTGGAGCTGGGTGACGGTTCGCGATTGTCTCTGTCGCCCAACTCTCGAGTGCAGTTGGCAAACCTGCGTAGGTTCCGGAACACGGGACTGACGGATTCGGTGATCCACATCGACAAGGGTGCGGTGGAACAGACCGTGGCCCCGCGCGGCAATGGAGTGGGGCGGTTCGAAATTCGGACCCGTTACGTCACCACGGGCGTACGCGGAACGCGTTACCGAGTGGAGACCGATGGCAAGGGCATGCGTGGGGAGGTTTTGGAAGGGACGGTGGACTTCGGGGCGCCTGCAGCCACCGCAACGCTATCGCCGGGTCTTGGCGTTGCCGCTACACCCGATGGAACGTTGTTGTCTCCGAAAAAGCTACTCGCAGCACCCAGCGCGGCTGCGATCAAAGTGACGCAGCTCCCCGGCGGATTCGCCGTTGCATTTGATCCGGTTGGCGGCGCAGCACGCTATCGCATCGATATCCGGCCAGAGCGGGCCGGATCGCAGCAGTGGCGCAGCTTGGTGGTCGACCAGCCGCAAGTGGTGATCGGAGACCTAGCATCAGGCGCCTATACCGTTGGACTGCGTGCGATCGACGAGCAGGGATTCGAAGGTTTCGACTCCACCGTGGCCGTCAACGTGGTTGCACCCCACAACTGGGAGGAGTTTCTCCCGCGTCCTTGAAGCTGTGTCTGGCTCCGATAGCAGCGGGCGTTTGCAAATCGCGCGGCACGAAGGCCTGGGGTGGTGTTGCTCAATGTGCGGGCCACTACCGGAGCTTGATCGGCAACCAACGGCGCGACCTTGAGAGAGGACGCGATTAAATCTTGTTAAGTCTCGGTTAGGGTGACGAGGTAGTTGCTTTTGGCTCCGTTGGCTAGGGAGTTTGCAAAACTTAAATTGCGACGATGGTCCTCTATCAGTGACCATGAATACAGCCGAGCAACGCATAGAACTCGGCACGAGTGCATGAAAATTTGATGGCTGTCGGCATTGTGAAGATCAGCTATCCAATTCCCCATAAAAGCACGGGAAAGACGTTCTGAATGACGAGGTGGCTGCTGCAAGAAAAAATGCAGGAGCGCTTATCAATCAGGCCAATTCCGGTGCAACTATAAAAACGCTCGACTTGGCAGTCTTGCCCCTTTGAGTCTCAACTCAGTGGGCCGATGCCAAACCAATCGAGCGGAAATAGCACAATGATTAAGATTGCCGCGGTACGGGAAATTGCAGCACCACCAGAGCGTATGGAACCGCAACACACCATGCTCCTGGTGGACGACAACATCGGCCGACGCGAGGCGTTGGCGGCGATGCTTGATTCGCTTTGCACGAGTGAGATCGTGCAGGCGGATTCCGTTGTGGCGGCGCTCGCCATCCTGGCGAGGGCGCGTGCGGATGTTGTGCTGTGCGCACCGCGAATCTCAGGGCACGATGCCTTTGATGTTGTCGGCCTGCTCTCTGCCAGCGGCTCACCTCCGTTGTTGGGCTTCATTGGCGAACCCACCGACGGCATGGTGGAGTCCGGCAATCAGTTCGCGCAATCGCTGGGTATGACGACCTTGCCGGCGATCGCTTGCCCTTGGTCATCGGCTGCATTGCGCACGTGGCTTGCCGCGATACCCACGCAACCACACCGACGGGCCACCTCCGAGCCGATCAATGCAGCCAACAAGCTGCGCGATAGCCAGGTCTACATGGCGCTGGAGGGCGGGCAGTTTTGCGCCTTCTTCCAGCCCCAAATCGATGTGGCAAAAAACACGCTTGCCGGGTTTGAACTCTTGGCGAGATGGCATTCCGCGCCCGGTGTCATTCGTGGCCCGGCGTACTTCTTTGACGCACTCGTCCGCGTGGGGGCGGAACGGCAACTGATCGTACGGCTGTTGGAGGATGCTGCCTGGTTGACGCAGCGACTTCGTCAACCGTTTTCGATGTCGTTGAACGTCTCTGCGCGCACGCTGATTGAGTTGGACTTTGTGCCGTTCTTGCAGCGGGCCATCGCCGCTCTGGACATGAAGCCCGAGCAGTTCGTCATCGAAGTGACGGAAAGCGAATCGGTTGCTGAAGAAAGCCTGTGTTTGCTGGCGGCAGCCGGCCATCGGCTGCGGCTCCATGGCTTTGGCCTGTCGATCGACGATTTCGGAACGGGCTATGCCTCCCTCGAGCGGGTGGACATGCTGCCATTGACAGAGCTCAAGGTGGATCGGCGCTTTTTGCTCGGTAGCGAACAACGCCTGCAAACGCGCGCGCTGCTTGAGTCGTGTACCGCTTTGGCGCGGCGCCTCGGTGTCAGGTCCGTCGTAGAGGGTGTTGAGACGGAAGAGGACCGCGAGATAGCGCGCGAAGTCGGTTCCGATTTGGCGCAAGGATATCTGTTTGCTCCGCCGTTATCGGCATCGGCGGCGCTGACCTGGGCTCTGAACTGCGAGCGCGGGCATGTTGCTGTGAGGTGATGCACGTGGCGCGGCCTGGCGCCGGGCATGCGCCTATGGCGTGCACGGTGACTGCGCTAGCCTCGGTTCGCCTCAAATGATCCCCGCTCACTCCATGGAAAAAAGAAAGCCAAGTGTCAACGGGACAGACACTTGGCTTTTAAGGAGAGCCACATGGGAGCGTTTCTCTCCGAGGGGTAGAGCTCAGTTTACGTCGATCTGGATTAATTGGCTTGTTAAATATTAAAAAATAGAAGTCGATATTAAGTTGTTGGTGTAATTGGTTGGCTTGTTAAATCTTCTTAATTAACAATATTTGCATTCATGCCTTGTTCTGTACAGACCATCATTCCAGCGAGAGTGCCTCATCCGACAGGGATGGCATTCGTACGTTGTTTGATGTTCTAGTCGGTAGAGGGATACAAGATGAACAAGGCATATAGAGTTATCTTCAGCAAGATAAAAAATTGCTGGGTGGTGGTGAGTGAGATCACGACAAGTGTTGGAAAGGGCGCCAACGCTAGCGCGACGACCGTTGTGTCAGGCCGTACCGCGTCAACGGGTGCCTTCCCAGCATGGCGGCTGATTTCTCTCGCCACTATGAGCCTGATGGCAACGTTCCATTCAGGTGACGCGTTGGCGGTTTGGGAGGGACTTTGTGTCTCAAATAGCACCGGGGGAACGTGGATTTACGGATCTGCGGGCAGCGCATCGGGGAGCACGGACTGTGCCGCTGCGGTTACGAACGGTGCCACGCCAATTTCTGGGACTTCTGGGTCGAACAACTTCGCCATGCTCGGCGTCGGCGGAACCCAGATGGAAGTCAACGGTGACACGGGGCAGGTTCAATTCCGCGTTGGGGGGACGGCAGGACAGGTGCTGACAATGAGCAACGTCGTCGGCACTGGCGTGTTGCTGTCGGGCGTTGCTCCAGGATCGGTTGTGTCGGGGGGCACCCAAGCGGTTAACGGTGGCCAACTCTTTACGCTGTCGACCTCGGCTTCGACCGGCGTCAGTTCCCTGTCGACGGCGCTGTCGACCACCAATAGCAGCCTGACGAGTCTCTCCACGTCGACGTCGAGCGGGATCAGTACCGCTCAAAGTGGTGTGAACTCGCTGTCGACGTCTCTGTCATCGGCAAATAGCAGTCTCACGTCACTGTCCACGTCTACGTCCACGGGGCTGTCCACTGCCACCAGCAGTCTGACCAGCCTGTCGACTTCCACTTCGACAGCGGTAGGCTCGCTGTCCACAGGTGTGAGCTCGCTGTCGACTGGCGTGAGTTCGTTGTCCACGGGTGTGAGTTCGCTGTCGACGGGGTTGTCGACCACCAACAGCAGCCTGACCAGCCTGTCGACGTCCGCATCGACCGGTATCAGCACCGCACAAAGCGGCGTGAATTCGCTGTCTACTGGACTCTCGACGACCAACAGCCGAGTGACGAGCTTGTCGACGTCGACTTCGACAGGCATCAGTTCGTTGTCCACGGGGTTGAGCAGCACGAACAGCAACCTGACGAACCTCTCCACATCGGCGTCGACCGCGATCACTTCGCTGTCGACAGGCGTGGCGAATTCCGTTCAGTACGATGACCCGAGCCATACGTCTGTGACGTTGGGTGGGGTAGGTGCAACGACCCCGGTCACGCTGACCAACGTGGCCGCCGGCTCGAACCCCACGGATGCGGTGAACTACAGCCAGCTGAGCTCTCTGTCGACCTCCACGTCGACCGGGGTTAGTTCGCTGTCCACCGCGCTTTCAACCACGGATAGCAACGTCAGCAGCCTGTCGACTTCGGCGTCGACTGGCATCAGCTCCCTGTCGACCGGGCTGAGTTCGGCCAACAGCAGCCTGACGAGCCTCTCCACCTCCACGTCGAGCGGGATCAGTACGGCGCAGAGTGGCGTGAACTCGCTGTCGACGTCTCTCGCGTCGACAACCAGCAGCCTCAACTCGTTGTCCACGTCGACGTCCACAGGGCTGTCGACTGCCAGCAGCAGCCTGACCAGCCTGTCGACGTCCACTTCGACTGTCGAAGCTTCGCTGTCCACGGGCGTGAGCTCGCTGTCCACCTCGGCATCGACCGGTATCAGCACTGCACAAAGCGGCGTCGACTCGCTATCGACCGGCTTGTCGACCACCAATAGCAGCCTGACGAGTCTGTCCACGTCCGCCTCGACTGGGATCAGCACGGCGCAAAGCGGCGTCGACTCGCTATCGACCGGTCTGTCGACGACGAACAGCAGCCTGACGAGCCTGTCGACGTCCGCATCCACGGGGATCAGCACGGCACAAAGTGGCGTCGACTCGCTGTCGACGGGGTTGTCGACCACGAACAGCAGTCTGACGAGCCTGTCGACCTCCGCGTCGACTGGCATCAGTACTGCACAAAGTGGTGTCAATTCGCTGTCGACGGGGTTGTCGACGACCAACAGTGCGCTCACGAGTCTGTCGACTTCGGCTTCGACGTCGGCCGATTCGCTGTCCACGGGTCTGTCGACGACGAACAGCAATGTGGCGAGCCTCTCGACTTCCGCATCGACCGGCATCGGGTCGCTGTCTACGGGGCTGTCGACCACCAACAGCAACCTGACAAGCCTGTCCACCACGACTTCGAGCAGCCTCAACTCGTTGTCGACTGCGGTTGCGAATTCGGGTAGCAGCACGACGTCACTTTCGACGGCACTGTCGACCACGAACAGCAATGTGACGAACCTGTCGACCTCCACGTCGACTGCAGTCAATTCGCTGTCGACGGGTGTGGCCAACTCGGTGCAGTACGACAACCCGGGTCACACCTCGGTGACGCTGGGCGGCGTTGGCGCGACGACGCCGGTGACGCTGACCAACGTGGCCGCAGGTGTGAACCCGACCGATGCGGTGAACTATAGCCAGCTGAGCTCGCTGTCGACCGCTACGTCGACTGGTATCAGCTCGCTGTCGACGGCGCTGTCGACCACCGACAGCAACGTGACGAGTCTTTCGACGTCGGCCTCCACGGGTATCAGCACGGCACAAAGTGGCGTCGACTCGCTGTCGACCGGTCTGTCGACGACAAACAGCAATCTGACGAGCCTGTCCACCTCGGCGTCGACTGGCATCAGCACTGCACAAAGTGGCGTCGACTCGCTGTCGACCGGTCTGTCGACCACCAACAGCAATCTGACGAGCCTGTCGACCTCGGCATCGACCGGTATCAGCACGGTACAAAGCGGTGTCGACTCGCTGTCGACGGGGTTGTCGACCACGAACAGTGGCCTGGTGAGCTTGTCGACCTCGGCGTCGACCGGGGTTGCTTCGTTGTCCACGGGGTTGAGCAGCACCAACAGCAGTGTGTCAAGTCTGTCGACCGCGACTTCGAGCAGCCTCAACTCGTTGTCGACTGCGGTTGCGAATTCGGGTAGCAGCACGACGTCACTTTCGACGGCACTGTCGACCACGAACAGCAATGTGACGAACCTGTCGACCTCCACGTCGACTGCAGTCAATTCGCTGTCGACGGGTGTGGCCAACTCGGTGCAGTACGACAACCCGGGTCACACCTCGGTGACGCTGGGCGGCGTTGGCGCGACGACGCCGGTGACGCTGACCAACGTGGCCGCAGGTGTGAACCCGACCGATGCGGTGAACTATAGCCAGCTGAGCTCGCTGTCGACCGCTACGTCGACTGGTATCAGCTCGCTGTCGACGGCGCTGTCGACCACCGACAGCAACGTGACGAGTCTTTCGACGTCGGCCTCCACGGGTATCAGCACGGCACAAAGTGGCGTCAATTCGCTGTCGACCGGCCTGTCGACGACCAACAGTGCGCTCACGAGTCTGTCGACTTCGGCTTCGACGTCGGCCGATTCGCTGTCCACTGGTCTGTCGACGACGAACAGCAATGTGACGAGTCTGTCCACCTCGGCATCGACTGGCATCAGTACCGCACAAAGTGGTGTCAATTCGCTGTCGACTGCCGTATCGACGACCAACAGTAGCCTGACGAGCCTTTCGACCTCGGCGTCGACGGGGATCAGCACGGCGCAGAGCGGCGTCGACTCACTGTCGACCGGTTTGTCGACGACCAACAGTGCACTAACGAGTCTGTCGACTTCGACTTCGATGTCGGTTGATTCGCTGTCCACGGGTCTTTCGACCACGAATAGCAATCTCACGAGCTTGTCGACCTCCGCGTCGTCCGGCATCGGTTCGCTGTCCACCGGGTTGAGCAGCACCAACAGCAACCTGACAAGCCTGTCCACCACGACTTCGAGCAGCCTCAACTCGTTGTCGACCGCGGTTGCGAATTCGGGCAACAGCACGACGTCGCTGTCCACGGCACTGTCGACCACGGATAGCAATGTGGCAAACCTGTCGACTTCCACGTCGACTGCAGTCAATTCGCTGTCGACTGGCGTCGCTAACTCGGTGCAGTACGACAACCCGGGCCACACCTCGGTGACACTGGGTGGCGTGGGCGCGACGACGCCGGTGACGCTGACCAACGTGGCAGCAGGTGCGAATCCGACCGATGCGGTGAACTACAGCCAGCTCAGCTCGCTGTCGACCACCACGTCGACCGGCATCAGCTCGCTGTCGACGGCGCTGTCGACCACCGACAGCAACGTGACGAGCCTCTCGACGTCGGCCTCGACCGGTATCAGCACCGCACAGAGTGGTGTGGATTCCTTGTCGACGGGCCTGTCGACCACGAACAGTGGCCTGGTGAGCTTGTCGACGTCGGCGTCCACGGGCATCAGCTCGCTCTCGACTGGCCTGAGCACGACCAACAGCAGCGTGACGTCGCTGTCCACTGCGCTGTCCACCACCGACAGCAATGTGGCTAGCCTCTCGACTTCCGCATCGACCGGCATCGGGTCGCTGTCCACGGGTCTGTTGACCACGAACAGCAACCTGACGAGTCTGTCCACGGCGACGTCGACTGGCTTCAGCTCGTTGTCGACTGCCGTTGCGAATTCGGGCAACAGCGCGACGTCGCTTTCCACGGCACTGTCCACGACCGATAGCAACTTGGCAAACCTGTCGACCTCCACGTCGACCGGTATCAACTCGCTGTCCACCGCACTGTCGACCACCGACAGCAATGTGACGAGCCTTTCGACCTCCACGTCGACGGGTCTCAGCACGGCGCAAAGCGGCGTGAACTCGCTGTCCACGGCTCTGTCGACGACGGATAGCAATCTGGTGTCGTTGTCGACGTCCGCGTCGACGGGCATCAGCTCGCTGTCCACGGGTCTTTCGACCACGAACAGCACCGTGACCAGTCTGTCGACCTCGACCTCGACCGCGATCAATTCGCTGTCGACGGGCGTGGCGAACGCGGTGCAGTACGACAATGCGGGTCACACGTCAGTAACGCTGGGCGGTGTGGGTGCAACGACCCCGGTTACGTTGACCAACGTGGCAGCGGGTGCCAATCCCACTGACGCAGTGAACTACAGCCAGCTCAGCTCGCTGTCGACCACTACGTCGACTGGTATCAGCTCGCTTTCCACAGCGCTGTCGACCACCGACAGCAACGTGACGAGCCTCTCGACCTCCACGTCGACCGGTCTCAGCACGGCGCAAAGCGGTGTCAATTCGTTGTTGACCGCCGTATCGACCACCAACAGCAGCTTGACGAGCCTGTCGACGTCCGCGTCGACTGGGATCAGCACCGCGCAGAGTGGTGTGACGTCGCTGTCAACGGGGCTTTCGACCACGAACAGCAACCTGACGAGCCTGTCCACGGCGACTTCGACTGGCTTCAGCTCGTTGTCGACTGCGGTTGCGAACTCGGGCAACAGCACGGCGTCGCTTTCCACAGCCCTGTCGACCACGGATAGCAATGTGGCGTCGCTCTCGACCTCGGCTTCGACGGGCGTGAGCTCGCTGTCGACGGCACTGTCGACGACCGACAGCAATGTGGCTAGCCTCTCGACATCCGCATCGACCGGCATCGGGTCGCTGTCCACGGGGCTTTCGACCACCAACAGCAACCTGACGAGTCTGTCCACGGCGACGTCGACCGCGATCAACTCGCTGTCGACCGGCGTGGCCAATTCCGTCCAGTACGACAACGCCGCTCACACGTCGGTGACGCTGGGTGGGGTGGGCGCTACCACGCCGGTCACGCTGACCAACGTGGCGGCGGGCGTAAACCCGACCGATGCTGTGAACTACAGCCAGCTCAGCTCGCTGTCGACCACCACGTCGACCGGTGTGACCTCGCTGTCGACGGCACTGTCGACCACGGATAGCAATGTGGCCAGCCTCTCGACGAGTGCATCGACCGGCATTGGTTCGCTGTCGACCGCGGTGTCGACGACGAATAGCAATGTGGCCTCGTTGTCCACCTCGGCCTCGACGGGTATCAGCTCGCTCTCGACGGGTCTGAGCACGACCAACAGCAACGTGACGTCGCTGTCCACGGGTCTGTCGACCACCAATAGCAACGTGGCGTCGCTGTCGACCTCGGCATCGACCGGGATTAGCTCGCTGTCGACTGGGTTGAGTACGACAAACAGCACGGTGACGAGCTTGTCGACTTCCACGTCGACCGGCATCAGCACGGCACAAAGCGGCGTCAACTCGCTGTCCACGGGTCTGTCGACCACCAACAGCAATGTGGTGAGCTTGTCGACTTCCACGTCGACGGCTGTTGCATCACTCTCGACTGGTCTGTCGACGACAAACAGCAACCTGACGAGTCTGTCGACGTCGGCTTCGACGGGCATCAGCTCGCTGTCCACGGGGCTGTCGACCGTGAACAGCAATCTGGTCTCGTTGTCGACGTCCGCGTCGACGGGCATCAGCTCGCTGTCCACGGGGCTGTCGACCACCAACAGCAACCTGACGAGCCTGTCGACCTCCACGTCAACCGCGATCAACTCGCTGTCGACCGGTGTGGCGAACGCCGTGCAGTACGACAATCCGGGTCACACGTCGGTGACGCTGGGTGGGGCGGGCGCTACCACGCCGGTCACGCTGACCAACGTGGCTGCCGGCGCGACCCCGACGGACGCCGTGAACTACAGCCAACTGAGCTCGCTCTCGACCTCGACGTCGACCGCAGTCGGTTCGCTGTCGACTGGCATCAGCTCGCTGTCCACGGGTCTGTCGACCACGAACAGCAATCTGACAAGTCTGTCGACTTCGACCTCGACTGGCATCCGCTCGCTGTCCACGGGTCTGTCGACCACCAATAGCAACCTGACGAGTCTGTCGACATCGACGTCGACTGGCATCAGCTCGCTGTCGACGGGTCTGTCGACGACCAACAGCAACCTGACGAGTCTGTCGACATCGACTTCGACTGGCATCAGTTCGCTGTCCACGGGTCTGAGCACGACCAACAGCACCGTTTCCGTCATCTCGTCGGCGATGAACTCGTGGACGTCCGCGTCCCAGGCAGCGCAGTCCGGCGGTGGTGGTGTTGGCGTGACCCTGATCGGTGGTGTGGATCCGGCGACTGGCAACGCGCAGACACAAGGGCCTTCCGGCACGAACGTCAGCACCGTCAATCCGTCGACTTGCAGCTCGATTGGTGGTGTTGACTCCACCGGTACGGGCTTGTGCTCGGCTGCCACGCAAAACGGTGCAACGGCCTACGGCTCCAACTCAAGGGCCACGGCAGAGAACACCACGGCAGTCGGCTTCCGCGCTGTTGCCTCGCAGATGGGTGCAGTTGCCATCGGCTACAACGCGCAGGCAACCGGCGATCCGACGGTGGCTGTTGGCTACAACTCGTTGGCTGCAGGTAACAACTCCGTTGCGTTGGGTGCGGGTGCTACGGCAACCGGAAACAACGCGGTGGCGTTGGGTGCCGGGTCCATTGCGAATCAGGACAACACCGTCTCGGTGGGTTCTGTGGGCAATGAGCGCCGCATCACGAACGTGGCGGCTGGTGTGAACCCGACCGACGCTGTCAACGTTTCGCAGCTGCAGTCGGTGCAGCAGAACGTCAACAACGTTGCGCGGGCTGCTTACTCCGGTGTCGCCATGGCGGGGGCGCTTGCAGGTTTGCCGCAAGTTGAACCTGGCAAGACGTTCCAGCTGGGGGCGGGTGTCGGCACCTATGGTGGCTACACGGCTCTGGCAATCGGCGGAAGCGCACGGGTGAACACGAACACCATCGTGAAGATTGGTGCCAGTGCCACCACCGGTAACCGGGTATTGGTCAACGCTGGTGTGGGCTATTCCTGGTAATTGAATCGTTAGGTGCTATCCCCCCGGTAAGCACCATTGGTTGGGTCCTGCGCTCACGCGCAGGATCCTTTTTTTGCACGGTGAACAACAAATGCGTATAGGAATCTCCGTCATCACCCATGAGGGCCAGAACATCTGGCAAAACGGTCTCGGTCAGAACGTGATCTTTCTGGCTGAACTCTTCCAGCAGCTACCTTTCGTTAGCGGCGTTGTCCTCATCGATGTCGGGAACCAGCGCGCGATGCCGCCGCAGGTCACCCTGACGGCAAAGAATTTGCGGTTGATGACTGCACGCGAGGCTAGCGACGAGGTTGACGTCATCATCGAGATGGCCGGAGCGCTCGATGGGGAGTGGCTCGATCTGATGCGCGCGCGCGGGAAGAAGGTGGTCTATCACTGCTGCGGTCAGCCATATGTCGGTTTGGCTGAGCCGGCAATTTTCAACAAGCCGAGTTTCGCGTCACGCTACGACCGCTGTGACGAGGTTTGGCTGCTGCCCAAGGATGCGGGCCTGGCGCCCATGATGCGCACGCTGCATCGTTGTGCGGTACATGAGGTGCCGTACATCTGGCACCCGCGGTTCTTGGGGCAGCGCATGCGTGAAGTCGAGGCTCACGGACTGCGCTACGGCTATTCGGGCAATGGCGATGGCCTGCGCGTAGCCATGTTTGAGCCCAACATTTCGGTGGTCAAGACGTCGAGCATTCCGATGCTGGTCTGCGATGAGGCCTACCGTTCCAACCAGCAAGCCATTCGGGCAATGCATGTGTTGAACACGCTTCATCTAAAAGACCATCCCACCATGCTGTATCTGGCTAACTCATTGGATCTGGTGCGCCAGCACAAGGCGACATTCCATGGCCGGCACGACATCGTGGGGTTCATGGCGCAGCACGCAGATGCGGTCATTTCGCATCAGTGGGGAAATGACCAGAACTACAGCTACATGGATACGCTCTACGGCGACTATCCTCTGATCCACAACTCGCCGTGGCTGCAATCATTCGGTGCTGGGTACTACTACCCGGGCTTCGAGGCGAAGGAAGGTGCAGCGCAATTGCTGCATGCCGCATCCACACACCATCTTGGGCTCAGTGACTATCGCGCCAAGTCGCGGGCGGTGTTTGATGCCGTGAACCCTTTCAAGCCCGTCAATATGGCGGCGTACGCGGAGCGCCTGCAACAGCTTTGCGCACATACCGACTTTGCTGGAACGTCCGGACGCTGATGAACATGCAAACCTCCACCCGTAACACTCCCGAAAAACTGCGCGTTGGCGTTTCGATTTACGTTCGTAAAGGTCAGCAGTCGCTATGGGAAAACGGCATCTACCAGAACTGCATTTTTTTGGTCATGCTGCTTATGCGCTCGCCGATTGTCAGCGAGACCTACTTGGTCGCTGGGGGCGGCGACGGTAAGCCCGAAGATGCAGGAGCCTTCCTCGCGGATTCGCCTGTACCCCTGATCGACATGGAGACGGCAGCGTCCACCCTCGACGTCATGATCGAGATGAGCGCACAGCTAAACCGCGACTGGGTCATCGCATTTCGTGAGCGCGGTGGAAAGGTTGTCTCGATGCGAGTCGGTAACGACTATGTCATCGACATTGAGCGGATGATCTTCGGTAAGCCGAACGGGTTGCTGGTTTCGGGCGCGCCGTACCACGAAGTGTGGACGCTTCCCGAGTACGAGACGACATGCATGCCGTATTACGGCAGCGCATTTCGCAGCCCGGTGCGGCTGATGCCACACCTGTGGAGCCCGATCGTCCTGGAAAAAGAGGCTGCCAGGTTGCCGGAAGGGCGGCGCTTCGGCTATGAGCCTGGTCGCCGGCGTTGGCGTGTGGGCATTTTCGAGCCGAACATTTGCATGGTGAAGACGAGCTTCATTCCGCTCCTTTGCTGTGAGGCAGCACACCGAGCCAATCCGGATCTGCTCGAGCGTGTGTGGGCCTACAACACGTTCCACTTGAAGGAGCACGTCACCTTCAACAACTTCGCGCGCAGCCTGGATATTGTCAAGCATGGGCTGTCTTCGTTTGAGGGACGCTTTCCGTTCTACCAGGTTGTTTCTGCCGATGTCGATGCCGTCATGTGCCATCACTGGGAGAACGGCCAGAACTACGTCTACTACGAGGCGCTGTACGGCGGCTATCCGCTGATCCACAACTCCCACCTCATTGGCGACTGCGGTTATCGCTACCACGACTTCGACTGCGAGGAGGGCGGGCAGGCTTTGCTGCGGGCCTTTGCTGAGCACGATGCCAACCTGGTGGCATATCGCGACACGGCCAAGGCATTCCTGCACACCCTCGATCCGGAAAGCGAAATCAACGTCCGCATCTATACCGATGCGCTCCGCGCACTGTATTCGCAGCAATAAGGTCGCACCCATGAAGCGTGTATCAATCCTGACGCAGCTGATGGCCCTGGTATGGATGCTGGCGGCGCAGCAAGCGCTTGCTCAAGGCGTGTTGGCACCACCCACCCGCGGGCAGGCAAATACGCTGGCGCTTGCGGCTGCAAGTGCCGGTATCAAGCAATGCCTGAACGCAATGAGTTCTCTTTCAGCGTTGGGAATTCAAGGCACGAACAACAATGATGTTCTGCTCGACTGGGACCGCAAGCGTGCAGGGGGAGCAAGCTCGGCGTTTTCGTTGATTGGCCTTGATTACCAGGATTCGGGTGCGGCCATGTCGGTGAGCGCCGTACCAGAATCGGACGGATCGTGCTCCGTTCTCGCCGAGCGGATCTCCGTGGCGCCTTTCGCATGTGCGACGGTAGCCCGGCAGGAGCTTGCTGGCTACCACGCGACCCA
This sequence comes from Ralstonia sp. 25C, assembly GCF_051904805.1. Classification (NCBI taxonomy): domain Bacteria; kingdom Pseudomonadati; phylum Pseudomonadota; class Betaproteobacteria; order Burkholderiales; family Burkholderiaceae; genus Ralstonia; species Ralstonia sp. 25C. The sequence goes on from NZ_CP196737.1 coordinate 3,688,454, forward strand.
ATTGCTTGCCCATATGACGGTGTACACCGAGGCCAAGGATCCGGGTTCCTCCGTGTCGCTCATCGATGCGCCCCCGGGTTGCATGGTCATTCGTCGATATGTGAAGTTCTCCACAAAATCACAGACCACGGGGAAATGAGATGAAGCGTGATCAAAGTCAGCAGAGCGTTCGCATGAGCCGGTCACGGCTCGGGACGAACGTCACTCAGGAGCAGGAGGGCTTGGCATGAGCGGCGTACGAATCGGCATCACCATCGGCCTTCATCATCCTGCCGAAACGCTCTGGAACAACGGTATCAAGCAGAACGCGGTTTATCTGGCGGAGGCACTGCGGAACTGTCCGAATGTGCAGAGCGCGGTCTTGGTCAACACAACGGCAATCCCCATCACTGACGCGCTGCCCTGGGATCTGGAGCGCTGGCCGACGGTCGGCTTTGAACAGGCCAAGGACCAGCTCGACGTGTTGATCGAACTGGGTGGGCAGATCAGTCAAGTACAAACTGCCTATCTGAAAGAGCGCGGCACTCGCCTTGTCTCGTACTGCTGCGGTTTCGAGTATGTGCACGCGATGGAATCTGTGCTGTTCGGCAAGCCCGCGTGGGGAGAAAACTTGTTCGTCAATCAGCGCTACGACGACATCTGGCTTATCCCGCAGGTGGCGAACATCAGTCAGCCCTATTTTGAGGTGCTACGGCGTCAGCGCGGCCGCGTCATCCCCTTTGTCTGGAGCCCAGTGTTCCTTGAAGAGCGGACAAAGACACTGCCCAATGGTGGGGAGTATCGGCTTCGTTCACGGCCGCGGTTGCTCAGCGTGATGGAGCCCAATATCAATGTCGTCAAGTTTTGTCTCTATCCGGCAATGATCGCAGAGTTGGCGTACCGGAAGCGCCCCGACGCCATTGCGCTGCTGCAGGTGACGAACGCGGAACAGATCGCACGCAATAGCAAGGAATTCATCGCGCTGATGAACCAACTCGACATCGTGCGCGACCATAAGGCGGTATTCCTTGGTCGGCACGAAACACCGGTTTTCCTCGCCGAGCAGACAGACATTGTGATTTCCCATCAGTGGGAAAACCCGCTCAACTACTTCTATCTCGAAGTATGTTGGCAGGGCTACCCGCTGGTCCACAACGCGACGCTATGTCCGGACCTCGGGTACTTCTATCACGGGAATGACGTGGAGGAGGGCGCGCGTCGCGTTATTGAGGTGCTCGATACGCACGACGCTCATGCCTCCCACTATCGAGAGCGTCAACGCAGCTTGATCGCTCGCCATCTGCCGGATAACGGGCAACTTGTGCGTACCTATACCGCGCTGGTGGAAGACCTGCTGCGGCGACCCGTGCGGTAAGTCGCAAGATCAAGAGAAGGAAAGATTGGTGATCGCGCCAGGGTGAAGAAGGGCCTGGTGCTGGTTTTGCTGAATCGAATTTGCACAATTTGAATTGTGAATTTAAAGACGGATCGGTGACCATTGTATTGAGCATAGAGTTTATTGGTCTTTCTAACGAAAGACTTTGTGCGAAATATCTCTAGTCGTGCGGCTCAGTTAAATCTGTCCGCTATTCCTTCTCTTTGAGTAATGAATTTATCTTCCGATTCGCGCCTTTGTGTCCTGAGGAAAAAGGGCCTGGCGGTTTCCATCGCCACTTTGGTTTCCGCCATCTGGGGCAATGCGGCATATGCTCAGCAAGTAGCCGCGAACAATACGTCCGCCTTTGCTGCGCCAAGTGCAACCGGCGCAGACTCCCTAGCTGTAGGTTACGGGACAAACGCGAGTGGTTCCCAGTCGTTTGCCGCAGGTACGTCCGCATGGGCAACCGATACCAACTCCACAGCACTCGGCACATCGAGCACGGCATCCGCGTTGAATTCGACGGCTGTCGGCGCGGGTAGTGGTGCTACCAACACCGCCGCTACAGCGGTCGGCATGAACGCTGCTGCAACAGGATTTGGCTCCAGTGCCCTTGGTCAGGCCAGTACCGCAAGCAATGGCTTTGCCACCGCGGTGGGCCAGTTCAGCACGGCGTCTGGTGCAGGCAGTATTGGTATTGGTACATCGAGTGTTGCATCCGGAACGGGGGCCGTAGCAAATGGCTTTGGTAGCACGGCGTCCGGTGCGGGCGCGGCCGCGCTCGGGATTGGGTCAACAGCTTCGCAGACCAACAGTACGGCCATTGGTGCGCGAGCCTCCGCGTCTGCTGCCAATAGTGTTGCGATCGGCGCGGATTCCACAACGTCCGTAGGGGCCCAGACCAACTACGTTGCGCCTGGCTTGACTGCCGCGCAGAGCTCGGTCGGAGAGGTTTCTGTTGGTTCCGCGGGAAACGATCGGAAGGTCACCAATGTTGCCGCAGGCAGTTCGACTACTGACGCAGTGAACGTAGGCCAGTTGACCGGTATGGCTGCACAGACGCTGTCCAGCGCGACGTCCTATACCGACAACCGGATTGTGGTCAACAATACCTCGGGAGCACCCGCGCCGACGGCCTCGGGCAATAACTCCGTCGCAATCGGTCCGGGATCGCTGGCAAACCGAGACAATTCCGTTTCCGTTGGCGCCGTCGGTGCGGAACGCCAAATTGCGAACGTTGCTGCTGGTACAGCAAATACGGATGCAGTCAATGTGGGTCAGTTGAAGGGAACGGCTGCGCAGACGCTTTCCGGCGCGAATTCCTATACCGACAACAGGATTGCGATCAACAATACTGCAGGTGCTTCCTCACCGACGGCCTCAGGTAGCAACGCCGTCGCTGTCGGTCCGGGCTCGGTGGCAAGCCGAGACAATTCCGTGTCGGTAGGCATCGCCGGTGCTGAGCGTCAAATCACGAACGTTGCTGCTGGTACGGCAGGTACGGATGCCGTCAACGTGTCGCAATTGAACGCTGCGTCGCAGGCAAGCGTTCAACAGGCTCGCGACTACACCGACCAAGCTGTTTCCCACGCGCGCAGGGACGCTGCTGGCGGTTCTGCCGCTGCGCTGGCGGTGGCCGGCCTGGGCCAGGCATTCCTTCCGGGGCATGCAGCAATTTCAGCCGGCTTGGGCACGTATCGCGGTCAAAGCGCCATCGCAGCCGGCGGTTCGTATGTCACGCAAGACAGCCGCTGGATCCTCAAGGGCGCGGCAACGGCCGATACACGCGGCGGTTATGGCGGCTCAGTGAGCGCCACCCATCAGTTCTAACGAGGCATAGGCGAGCGTGCAGACGCTCGCTGTCTCCGCCTTTCTCAAACGCGGAAAGTAGAGGGCTGCTGCCTTCCAATCCCCGCGGGGCGGTGTGTCGCAATGGGCAAGCATCGGGGGACCAGAGTCGTTAGGGAAGTGAGGCGGTTCCCAAGTCGTCCCGCTGCCAGACTTCACCTGAGACCGCTTTCCCGTGATCCGAGCGCAGCAGGTTCTACAAGTGAAGACTCTAATTCTTCTGACCGAGCGGGATTCGCGAGAAAGCGAGAACCTGTCGTCATCCCTACGGGCATGTGGATATCATGTCCAGCGCGCCAGCAGCTTGGTGGAATTGTCTGAGATTTTGCTGGGGTTTTCGCCCGACTTACTCCTGATGGAGTGGCCGCGGAACGAGCAGGTGGCATGCCACATGTTGCAGGCCTTGCGCACCGATGCGCACACGTGTGACTTACCGATTATCGTTTTAGCGGGCGCCGGCGGTACATCTACCGTGGCAGAGGCGCTTGATGCCGGCGCCGATGACTATGTCGTTCAGCCGTGCGACGCGGATGAGCTGCAAGCTCGTATTCGTGCTTTGCTGCGGCGCCAAGTGCACCATCGAAATTTCGAGGCATTGCATGTCAATGGCTTGAGGCTCGATCCGTTTACGCAGAGTCTGACGGCCGAGCTCAAGGAAGGCCGTCGTGCAATCTTGCTGAAGCCACTCGAGTTCCGCCTGCTGCTTTTTCTGGTTGCTCACCCGGAGCGAGCGTACTCGCGCCTCCAGCTGCTTAATCGCGTATGGGGAGCGATGTTCTTGGGCGAGCGGACTGTGGATGTCTGTGTGCGCAGCCTACGTCTGGCCTTGGTTGGCACTTCATGCGAAGACTCTATCCAGACAGTGCGGGGCCGCGGATATCGCTGGGCCGCCAAAGCCAAGCTAGGAGTTTTGGTTGCAAATAATGCAGACACACCACAAAAATCCATGTCGAGTCAGCCGGCGCAGGCATAGCAGATCGCCTCGAGTAGAAGTTCTGTGGTGCAGGTCACGGGGCCAGTTGCATGCGGTCGTCCGTACTTGCAGGTAACTCAATTGGTCAAGGCGCGGGCTGGGCGGCCTTATCAAGCGCCTCCAGTCGGAACTTGATTTCCGCCGTGGTTACGAGTGCACTTATCGCCTGGGTCGAGAGAGTAGCCACGTAGGCGCGCAATTCCGCCAAGCAGCGGCGGGCATCTGCAATGTCCCGTTGGCCAATCTCGTGGGCTGCAAGTTGGGCTGCAGCCCGTGCCAACGGCTCGGAATCAGGGCACTTCGCATCGTGTGACCGGGCAACGTCGAAGATGGCTGCGTAGCCGTCCAGCAGGGACACCACCTCATAGGTCTTTCCGTGGGCTGCCATGAAATACGCAAGCGTTCCAGAGTCGGAGACTTCCAATGTCCCATCGCGCTCTACTTGAAGCAGGATGGCTTCGAGAGGAGAGAATGCCGCGTCCAAGCGCCACGGTTGCGATCTCACAAACAGAGGTCGCGAGGCGAGGTTTGCGCGATAGGCTTTACGAGGCTTGCGATTCCGGGCCATCAGTTCCTTTGTGACCTGAGCGTACGTCAGTCTTTCTGCTCCATCCGTGCCCTGGCGAGACGCTGTGAAGCGTGCGTCAGGACTGCATGTGAGTCGATGTCGCCCCACCTGCTACGTTGACTCAGTGCGGCAAGGTACTTGCGCAACTTTTCTACGCGTTCGTTACCTGTGAACCTGTCATAGAGCGTGTCGATAATGCGCAGTTCGTTGGCGGTTGCGGGGCGGTCCATGTTTAACCTGGTATCGGGTGGAATTGGCGTGGAAGAGGAAGTCGAACCCTTGTTGCGGGTTAGGGGGCTTAGTGACCATGAAGTGGAGCGTGCCCATTCCTTGTATTAGCTCTCGTGCTGTTCGCTTCGACATCCCCCTGAACCGGAGGATGCGCCGATATTTCCGGCCTCGGCGCGGGCGATCCTCACACAGACTAGCGTTGCCGTGACCCCCACACGGCAACGAGCAAAATGTATCGCCTAGTCGATTAGGCCAGCGGATAAATCTTGTTAATGAATTTGGTGTGAGTGCATTGCCGACTATGCGCCACTGTGGCCATCTGACCAATTCAACTATTTGGTAGTCGAGCCTCGTAGCGTGAGGCAAGGTGGAGCATGTGTATCGATGGGGTATCTACGTAGACCTTGCTATCCAGATCATTGTTCTTCTTAGTCCCATTGGCGGGAGCGGGCTAGGTGCCGTTGCTCGACGCAACGGGCGTGCACCTGCGTTTGCTGTTCACATTCCGCAATGACCTGCATTGTCGCGTTTTGCAACAGCGAACCCGGGGTCAGCGTAGCTGAGAAGGCCTTGAGTTGAGCGAGTGAGAGCTTGACGGGTAACGTGGTGACATCCGACATGAATATGCGTGTTGAGTTGAGACCGCTCTAAGTATTTTGTGGACGCAACGTAGGGGTGCGGGTGTCGCTATTGCAAGCGACTTGTGGTCCCGGTTGCCTAAGTTCAGCCCGCCTGCCGCAGAGAGTTCCGCAGGCAAGCGATACTTGTGGATCAGTATTCGTTCGCGCCGATAAGGCGATAGAGCATCGCGCCTATCAAGGCACCAGTGATAGGGGCTGCCCAGAAGACCCAGAGTTGGGCAATTGCCCAGTCGCCCACAAAGATCGCAACCGCGGTGCTGCGAGCCGGGTTCACCGACGTATTGGTCACCGGGATGCTGATGAGGTGAATCAGGGTGAGCGCGAGCCCGATGGCAATCGGCGCGAACCCAGATGGCGCTTGCTTGCTCGTCGCTCCAAGAATGACCAGCAAGAAGAACGCGGTCATCACGACTTCTGTCAGGAACGCTGCGCCCAAGGAATAGCCACCAGGTGAATGCTGCCCGTATCCATTGGACGCAAAGCCGCTTGCGACACCAAATCCCGGTGAGCCGCTGGCGATGAAGTACAGCACACCACCCGCTGCGATACCACCGAGCACCTGCGCGGCGACATACGGAGCCAGTTCCTTGGTTGGAAAACGACCACCGGCCCACAGACCGATCGAGACTGCTGGATTTAGATGACAGCCCGAGATGTGACCAATGGCAAATGCCATGGTGAGCACCGTCAAGCCAAAGGCAAGCGAGACGCCGAGTAGGCCAATGCCGACGTTCGGAAAGGCTGCGGCAAGGACTGCACTGCCGCAGCCGCCCAGTACGAGCCAAAAGGTACCAAGGAACTCGGCACAGTATCGTTTCATCTGGTTTTCACTCCAAGAATTGGTCGAACGCCGCTGAACGGCGTTTGTTTGATTGAGCGGCAAGCAAGCATCTCAACGAGATGCGTGCAGATCTCGTTGCGAATTCGTTAGGGCTACCGTGCGAAGGATTCGCAGGCAGGGTCGGTATCTGGGCGCGTTGACCGTCGTGCTTTGCGTAGACCCGCCGACAAGAAAACGGCCGCTATTGCGGCCGTAGGCTAGAAGCGCTTAGCACTCGTGCTTTTTCCGGTGACCGGGCGGGCAGCGATGGTCCTCATCGCGGTCGCGGCGCCGTTGGCCTTCTGCGCGGCCGTGGCTTTCCCAATCTTGCCGCGTCCAGTAACGATGGCCATCCCAATATCGATCTCCTTGCCAGCCCGGAGCGATGACCGGCTGGACAGGCGTTTGCACGACGGTTGGCATTCCCAAATTGACGTTGACATCAACGGCCTGCGCATCAGCGGCGACGAAGCTGGCAGCGCCCGCTGCGAAAACAAGAATCGAATGAAGTTTCATGTTTGTCCTGCTTTTTTTGAATGGGTTTCACCCGCTCACGAATATGCCGGGCGCAATTGGATGGCGAAATACGAACCGTCGGATGATGTCTGGGAATTCTATTGTTGTGGTCTCGCGTGAGCTCGTTAAACTTTGTTAGTTCTACCTTCGCGTAGCGCGTCACCATCCGGATCGCCTGGGCTGCGCTGTGGCATACCGGACTCTCAGCGCGGATATTGCTGCGTCAGCCGCCTCGCGCACTGCACCAGCCGAAGACACGTCCACGTTTTGCAGAGGCGGCTGCGCAGGGCCGTTCGCCACAACCCCGCTGGCATCGTTCGCCGAGTATGGCAATCGTGCGAATTAACAAGAATTGAATTCAGCCGGTTGCAGACCGAGCCGTACATTGCATTCGCATGAATGCACCAGCACGCTGATGGTTGCATGGTGCTGTTTCAGGCGGCATTGCCACGAACGTCCGTAGCCAAGACAAACAGCATCTGTGTGTTGTGCACTGAGTGCAGCTCCGCGACTTATCGCGGTGAGAGAGTGCTTGGCTGACAGGCGCGTAAAAGTTGGCAATGCCAATGCAATGTTCTGGCGTTCAGATCCGCTTATGACCAATACGGGGCGCATTCCACCAATGAACAGCTCAAGTGCGTTCGCGCGTCTGTGTTGTGCGTGGCACCACTATCGCTCGCGGCATATCCTCCGACAAAAGGAGATTGCTCGACAGCAGCCGCATGCCAGGTTTGATCAGCTGATGGCAACCGCGCGTGAGATCGCTGGAAAGAATCCGCGTGCGCTAGTAGACCTGCTCAAAGCCGTTCTGTTGCCTTTGCAGGCCGAATACTTGCTGGGAGTCGCCGAGCGCGGTCAGGGGCCCTATCCCAGCATCGATTTGTATCGGTTCTTCGGCCCAGCCGTATATGCGGCTTTGTTCGCAAGCGACGGCACGGGCATGCGCGGCAAGCGGCTGGACCCCAAAGGCTTTCGCTTGGATCTCTCTCGGCACATGGTGTTGCCTTGGGCATGGAGCCATGAGCGCTACGTAAGAGCATTGACCACTATCGGCTCGTCAAAACAAAACAATGCCCGCGCCGCCTGGCAACAGGACGACAACCATTTCGTCACGCTGTGGTTGCCGTGGGGAATCGGCTTCGTGGGGAACGGCAACCACTCGATTACAGCCGGGATCCTTGCTGGCGAGGGTAGCTTACAACCGACGCAGGTCTACGACATGAGTTACGTGTTCGATGAGATCCGCTGCGATGGCCGGTACTACCTGGGTGCCCGAAGCGGAAAACTTCTCTGCCCTGTGCTGGATGTACGAAGAGCGGCCGCATTCGAGATCGGACGACTAATGCTCGATGCCAACTGCCCGGCCTTTCCTCAAAAACCTGGCAAATGTCTTCTGACTGAACGCCGAGACTGAAAACGTTACTGAACTCTTTGGATCATGAAATGAAAGTAAGTGGGAATCCACCGGCGACCACTCAGGTGGACGACGTGCCGACGAATGCGGGTGGCGTTTCACAGACCGCCCGTAGCGTGAACCGGTTGTGGGTCAGCCATGGAGGCTTGACCTTCGGCGATGGGTTGATCGCCACCATTCTGTCGCTGGTGCTGGGTTTTCTGAGCCTGATGGGCGTGCTGGCGTTTCATTTTCCGCAGTACCTGACCACACCGGAATTGCGCCATGCCTATTCGGTGGATGTGCTGCCGCAAATCCTGTTTGTCTCGCTGTTGATTTCGGGCGGGTTATCGCTGGCCAATATCGTGCTGGATAACCGCCGCCGCCTGAACGGCCTGGCGTTTTTGTTTGTGGTGGCGGCCGTGGCCTTGGGGGGCTCGCGCGTGCCGGTGGGCGACTTTCCGGATCACACGCCGTATATCGGCATGGATTGGTTCATTCTCGATCTGCTCGGCTCCACAGCGATCTTCGTGCTGCTGGAGAAGCTGTTCCCGCTCTACAAAAAGCAGCCCGTGTTCCGCGCCGAGTGGCAGACCGACATGGTGCACTTTGCAGTGAACCACTTCATCGTCGGGCTGGTGCTGCTGGTGGTGAACTTCCTCATCCACCGCGTGTTCGGGTGGATGGTGCATGCGGATTTTCAGCAGATGGTCGCGCACATCTGGTTCATCCCGCAGTTGCTGCTGTGCATGCTCGTGGCCGACCTGATGGAGTACGTCACGCACCGCGCGTATCACGAGGTGCCGTTCCTGTGGCGCTTCCATGCCGTGCACCACAGCGTGAAGACGATGGACTGGCTGGCGGGTTCGCGCCAGCACATTCTTGAGTTGATCGTCACGCGCGTGGCGGTGCTGGGGCCGCTGTTCGTGCTGGGCTTCGACAAGGCCGTGGTGGACGTCTACATCATCATCGTGGGCTTCCAGGCGGTGTTCAATCACGCCAACGTGCACCTGCCGTGGGGGCCGTTGAAGTACATCTTCGTGACGCCGGATTTCCACCACTGGCACCATTCGTCGGAAGACGAGGCCATCGACAAGAACTACGCCGCGCACTTCGCCTTCATCGATTACCTGTTCGGTACGGCGGTGAAATCGAAGAAGGCCTTCCCAGAAAAGTACGGCGTGGTGGGTGACTACATGCCCGACGGCTTCGTCAACCAGCAGCGCTTTCCGTTCCGTCGCTGAGGGCTGGACGGCTCTCAAACGGGAAGTTTTTCATGGAGCTTTTGCGACTGATCCTGTGGAAGCATAAAGCACGACGCCGGATCGAGCGTCTTCCATCGGTTGCCATGGAGCTTGTCTCGACAGCGCATGTTGGTGGGTTTATTGAGCCCAGTCCTGTGCACGATGCCAAGGTGTACAACAAGGCAGGTGAATTGGTGGGGGCCGTTACCTACGCGGTATCGCCGTTGTCTGACCGTATCTATGTGTTTGGTATTCGGATCGAATCAGAGCATCGACGCCGAGGATACGGTACGTCGGCGCTATGGCTCCTTTCGCAGGTGTTTGGGCAGCCGATTACTGCTGTGATGGAGGTCTTTAGCGCGAAAGCGTTCTGGCACGCAGCGCGCCAGTTGGAGGGCGCAGGGCTTGTCGTCACCGAACCCATTTCGCTTGGCGACACGGATCTTGAAGGCTCTCGTTGGCAGGCGCTGAAGGGCAGCGTTGCGCAATGCCATTGAGGGTGGGAGCTCGGGGCATGAAGTATTCCATAGCGCAGCTTCGAACCTGTGGCGCTGCGCTCTTTCCTTCAAGGTTGCCGCAGCACGGATTCGAAGAAAAGGAAAACTCATCGCACGGCGTGTTCGCGCCGCTCAAAAAGCGGTCGTCCTCCTTTGCGGTGCGCAAGTTAAATCTTCAAAAAAATCGCTGACCTTCGTGGTGATCTGTCCGTCACGCACGAGTAGATCCAGACCAGAAGTGCGGAAGGGCGATTCACGTTGGCAATGACCCAGAACCCACGCGTGTAGCTCAAAGCCAGTGACTTCGACGGAGGAGGGCGTCGTGCCAACAAAGTTGATGGAATGAGATGGCCGGTTAAATTTTGCTAGACACCAATTTTGTATGCATTTTTCGTTCAACAATGTTGATAGATGAAGTGATTCTTTAAATAAAAGGTGGTGAGTTTGATTTGAGGTTTTTAGGGTTGGGGTAGAGGTCCGTTTTTCTGTTGTGGATATTCAAAATTGCCATAATAAAAACGATTTGCTGACTGAGTTATTTGGTTGCCCATAAGTAAATGGAAGTGTCTGGCGTTATTCCTGTATTGCTGTGCGGGGGTTCTGGCTCGCGCCTGTGGCCTGTCTCCAGAGAGGCGTCCCCAAAGCCGTTTATTCGCTTGGCGGACGGTCAGAGTCTTCTGCAGAAGGCCTTCCTGCGTGGCGCAGCTATAGCCCCAGTTGACAAAGTCGTCGTAGTCACGAATCAGGACTTTCATCAGCGAACGCTTGCCGAAATTGCGCAGGTCAACGCGGTTGGCAAGCGCCTGGAGTGGATTCTTGAACCTGTCGGTAGGAACACTGCAGCAGCGATTGCCACGGCAGCACAACGAATCTGCGGCACACGCGGCGAAGACAGCATCATGCTGGTGCTGCCAGCGGATCACCTCGTCGAAGACCTGCGCGCCCTCTCCGAAGCGGTCGATCAGGCGATCAGACTCGCCGAGCAAGGAAAGATCGTCACCTTCGGGATCCGGCCTACCGAGCCGGAAACAGGCTACGGCTACATTGAGCACGACCAAAACGCGGTCATTCGGTTTGTGGAAAAGCCAACCGAAGAACGGGCCAAGACGTATGTGGACTCGGGGCGCTTCCTGTGGAACTCGGGCATGTTCTGTTTCCGCGCGGGCGATATGCTGCGTGAAATGGAGGCGCATTGTCCGGAGGTTTTGCGTGCGGTCCGAGTGTGTCTTGCCAAGTCCGAGAGCAATTCCGACGAAGGTGGCGATCTGACGCTGCTGGACCCTGGTGCGTTCGCGTCTGTTCCCGAGGACTCCATCGATTGTGCTGTCATGGAGAAGTCGAGGAACGTGGCTGTTGTCCCGTGCGAGCTCGGCTGGAGCGATATCGGCTCCTGGGTGGCACTAGGAAATCTCGTCGAGCCTGATACGGACGGCAATCGCGTGGAAGGGCATGCCTTGCTTCACAGCGCGAGCAACTGCTATGTGCAGAGCAGCGAGCGGCTGGTCGGCGTGCTCGGTGTCGATAACCTGATCGTCGTCGACACGCCCGATGCGGTACTCGTGGCGAGCCGCGATCGCGCTCAGTCCGTCAAGCACATCTACAACAACCTGAAGTCCCAGGGCAACGAACTCTACAAGCACCACCGCACCGTCCATCGTCCGTGGGGGACTTTTACGGTCCTAGAGGGCGGGACGGGATTCAAGATCAAGCGCATCGAGGTCAAGCCCGGGGCCAGCCTGAGTTTGCAGATGCACCATCATCGCAGCGAGCATTGGATTGTCGTGAACGGAACGGCCCGAGTCGTCAACGGTGATAGCCAGATGCTCGTGCACCGGAACGAATCGACGTACATTCCTGCCGGCCATCAGCACCGCTTGGAAAACCCGGGCATCCTCAACCTTGTGATGATCGAGGTTCAGGTCGGCGAGTATCTTGGAGAGGATGACATTGTCCGCTTCGAGGACATGTACGGGCGCTGCTGATGACGAGCGTTGTAAGAAGGAAGCCAGACATGGCGGGACGACGCTGGTCCCCGCTGAGGCAGTCATTGCGGCGCCATCGTCTGGCGCTTGCCGTCGTCGCGCTGCCTACGGCGCTCGCGCTTGCCTACTATGGCGCCGTCGCGTCTGACGTCTATGTGTCGGAAGCAAGCTATATCGTGCGTGCGCCCCAGCGTCAGAGCTCGTCGGGTCTTGGTGCGTTACTGCAGATGACTGGCGTAACAGGGCTTGGGAGGGCGACTGACGACGTCTATGCGGTCAGTGAATTCATGTTGTCGCGTGACGCCTTGCATGAGGTGGAAGGCGAGGTCGGAATTCGTGCAGCCATGTCGAAGCCGACGATTGATAGGCTGAGTCGGTTTGATCCGTTTGGTCTCGATGGCACCTTCGAAGCACTGCACCGGTACTACCGGACGCACATTGGTGTTGACATCGATCCCACCTCTTCCATTTCCACGCTGACGGTTCGCGCGTTCGATCCACATGACGCACAGGCGATTGCGGAGCGATTGCTGCGCGCTGCCGAGCGCCGGGTGAATGCGATCAACGAGCGGGCTCTTGCCGACGCCATCGGCGTTGCGCAAAAGGAAGAGACCGAGGCGCAGAGCAAGGCTAGGGAAGCGGCACTGAATCTTGCCAGCTTTCGAAACGAGCATTCGCTGGTGGATCCGGAGCGGGAGGGCGCGCTCCAGTTGGAGCAAGTGACACAACTGAGGCAAGAGCTCGTGGCGACGAGGACGCAGCTTGCACAGTTGCGCGCATTTGCGCCACAGAACCCGCAAGTCCCCGCAACCGAGCTAAGGATCAGGAGCCTGCAGGCGGAAATCGAGCGCATGGTTTCCGGTGTGTCAGGGGGAGCCGGGTCACTCGCGTCGAAGAACATCGAGTATGAGCGACTTTCGGTCGAGAGGGAGTTCTCCCAGAAGCGCCTGATCGCCGCGCAGGCAGCATTGGTGAAAGCCCATGAGACGGCAATGCAGCAGCAACTCTACCTGGAGCGGGTGGCGGAGCCCAGTCTGCCTGATGAAGCCACCGAGCCGCGTAGGCTGCGAAGCATAGTCACGACCCTGGCTTTCGGCATGATCTGCTGGGCATTGCTGGCTTTGATGATTGCCGGCGTGAAAGAGCATCGGGATTGAGCCATGGCGAGCGTTGAAGAGCCATCTCTGCTGACGTCTGCGCGTATCCAGGCGAGAGTGATCGGTGCCTTGCTTATGCGGGAGATCATCACACGCTACGGTCGCCATAACATCGGCTTTCTTTGGCTGTTCGCGGAGCCGATGCTGTTTACAACCGGAATCGCGCTGATCTGGAATGCAACGCATTCCCTGCATAACGCCGCGATGCCGATCATTCCGTTCGCCATTACCGGGTACTCGGCTGTGCTGATCTGGCGCAACGGCGTCAGCAGGTGCGCGAATGCGGTTGAACCCAACAAGGCCCTGCTATTTCACCGCAATGTGCGCGTGTTGGACTTCTTCGTCGCTCGCGTGATCCTGGAGGTCTGCGGGGCCACGGTGTCGTTCTTCATTCTCGCCGGTGCGGCAGTTGTCTTCGGCCTGATGAAGCCACCCGCTGATGTCGGACTGATGATTGCTGGCTGGGTGTTCCTTGCCTGGTATGCGCTTGGCATGGGCTGCATGGTTGGCGCAATGTCGGAGCGCTCGGAGATGGTCGATCGGATATGGCATACGTTGACCTATCTGTACTTCCCTTTCTCGGGAGCCGCATTCATGGTGGATTGGCTGCCGGCCAAGTTCCATGCAATTGCCCTTTGGCTGCCCACAGTTCATATCAACGAGATGATCCGGGGCGGGTATTTCGGCGACACCGTTCATGCGCATTTCGATCTGGTCTACCTGACGAAGGCAAACGTGCTGCTGCTCCTGATCGGACTGTTCATGGTGCGCGAGACCGGGCGCAGGGTGGAGGGTGCGTGATTCATTTGCATCGGCTGGTGAAGCGCTATGGGACGCGGCAAGGTCACCACGAGGTATTGAACGGGTTGGACTTTTCCATCCGGCGCGGCGAGAAGGTGGGCATTCTCGGACGCAACGGTGCCGGGAAATCGACGCTCGTGCGAGTGATCAGTGGCGCGGAACTACCCGATTCCGGTGTGGTGCATCGGAGCATGTCGGTCTCGTGGCCGTTGGCGTTCGGCGGGGGATTCCAGGGGAGCCTTACTGGCCTGGATAACCTGCGCTTCGTTTGTCGCGTCTATGGGGCCGACTACCGTCACGCAGCTCCCTTCGTCGAGGACTTTGCAGAGCTCGGAAAATTTTTGCGGGAACCGGTGAAGACGTACTCGTCTGGCATGCGCTCCCGCCTGGCGTTCGCCATCTCCATGGCGATCGAATTTGATTGCTTCCTGATCGACGAGATCATTGCCGTCGGGGATGCAAGGTTCCACGAAAAGTGCGAGCGCGAGTTGTTCGAGAAGCGAGCGGACCGGGCAATGATCATGGTCTCTCACGATTCGGAGTCCATCCGGAGGCACTGCGACCGGGCATGCATCCTCGAGAACGGACGGCTTCGAGAGTTTGACAGCGTGGACGACGCGCTTCGCATTTACAACGAGATTTGATGGGGTAGGGATACAGCGTGAAAAAGAGCGACAAGACAAAAGTATTGCTGGAAATGCGTCCGGCGTTGGACGGGTATGCGGGCATTCCTCAGGAAACCCGGCTGCTGTTCCGCGGGCTGCGCATGCTTGATGGGTTCCATGTGGATGGAATGATCCAGACGTCGAATCGCGTCTTGTCCCGGGGCACTGTCAAGCGAGGCTGGTTACTGGGGGAAGGGCGATTATCGGAGAATCGCCGGATCAATCGATACTCCCGGGTGGTGATCTCGGTTGCGGAGCGGCCCTATAACACGCTCCTTGACCGGCTACTTGACTGGATGCAGCGGCGCTTCATGTCCACGCGGCTGGCCTGGGGCGTGGCGATGGGTATCAGCCATGTCAAGCTCTCGAACTTTCGTGCCAAGTACTTCGAGGACTTTATCTGGCGAACGCTTTTCGCCAAGACACTGCCTGCGTCGGACTTCGATCTGGTGTCGTCGGCTGACCTTCGGGTCTGCTCGACTCCTTGGCATGTCATGCACATGGTCGGGCTGACGATGCTTAACTTTTTCTCGCAGCCCCGCTATCCGCGGCTGGATACGAAGGGCGTTGACGTGTTCATCGCTCAAACACCATATCCTGCACGGATACACCGCAAGACCGCGTTTGTTGTCCGGTATCACGATGCGATCCCGGTGTTCATGCCGCATACCATTTCCGACAAGTCGCTGCATCAGGCAACGCATTTCTACAGCCTGATGAGTAACGTCAAGTCGGGGGCCTATTTTGCTTGCGTGTCGGAAGCCACGCGCAAGGATCTGATTGCGTTGTTCCCCGAGGCGGAGCAACGGTCGCTCACGATCCACAACATGGTTTCCCATCACTACCACCCACAGCCGGCGGCGCGAGCGCTGGTGCCGGGCATCGTCAGATCACGGCTCTATGGCATGGATCCGGACGCCAAAGGCATCGGACTGGTGCCGGAGTTCCTGACGTTGCGGGAGCAAGAGGCTTTTTACAAGCGGCACCTGGGGTCCGGCGATTTCCGCTACCTGCTAATCGTTTCGACGATCGAGCCCCGGAAGAATCACGCCCGCCTGATGGCGGCGTGGGAGGTCATCAAGGCCGATGTCGACCCAGACCTCAAGCTTGTCATCGTTGGCACGCTGGGTTGGGACTACAAGCAGATGGTAAAGAGCTTCCGCAGTTGGATCGACCGCGGTGACCTGTTCATGCTCAACGCGGTGCCAGCGCCGGACCTGCGCGTGCTCTACCAGCATGCTGCGGCGACCGTCTGCCCCAGCCTGGGGGAGGGCTTTGACTTCTCTGGTGTAGAAGCGATGCGCAGCGGTGGCCTTGTAGTCGCGTCTGATATCCCGGTTCACCGGGAGATCTACGACGATGCGGCGCAGTACTTCAACCCTTACTCGACTGCTAGCTTGGTCAACGCGTTGAAGCAGATCGCCTACGCTGGCGACAGTGTGACAGTGCGTGCAGAGTTGTCAGAGCGCGGCGAGGAAGTCTCACAGCGATACCTGCCGGAACGCATTCTTCCGCGCTGGAATCAGTTGCTGGAATGGGTGGCCGAGCAGAAACAGGCAGAGACGGTTGGAATTACGGGCCGGAGTCCGGCGCTTCCCGACTTCCTGCGCAAATTATGCAGTGCAGAGGCGAGTTCGTGACCGACAGTCTGCCGCTGCCATGCTCCGACGCGCGCATCGCAGCCTCCGAGCTGGTAAGGGCAGCCTACTTGGCTCTGTTGTCGCGCGAACCGGATGAGTCTGGATACGAGCACCATCTTGCCTTGCTGTCTCATTCGGGAAGTGTCGTCGATCTCCTGCGTGCTATTACCGATTCGGAGGAGTGCCGGTTCCTCCGGTTCAATGACGAACTGCCGGGTATCCGCAGAGCAGTCCTAGAGGCGCTCCGCGCTGACGTTGCCGGCGGTGCGGACACAGACCGGGTCGATACCGAGCTGAACGCGGTATTTGGTTTGGTTCGAGAGTTGCTCGCAAGCGAGGAGGGCTGGAACGCCCAAGTCCGGAACCATTCGGCGCGTATCGTATCGGTGGTGTTCCAAGCGCTCCTTGGTCGCCAGCCGGAACCGGCTGCACTGGATGCCTACGAAGGATTACTGAGGGACACGGGTGATCTTACGCGGTGTATCGAGGCGGTCTCAGGTTCCGACGAGCACATGGATTACTTGCTGGGCGCCCACGCCAAGCGGGGACCTTCCATGCATAGCGTGGCCTATGATGCCGAACTGATTGCACGCTGCCTTGAGCGTTTCGCGGGCCGGCCAGCGACGGCGAGCGAGGTGGCGGCTTGTCTGGCTGATCCATCACCGGTCGGAGCGGCACTGTATCGGCGTCTGGGCGCGCCCGTCCGCCGCAATGCGCCGCGCATCCTGATTGTCGGTGCCTACGGCAACGGCAACCTAGGCGACGTCTACCAGGCGCTTGCTGTACGGCACCACCTGAAGACTGCATGGGGATTGCCGGAGGACGCAATTTTTGCGGCCAGCCTTGTCGCGCAATCGGATTACCCGTTTCCGGAAGCGCAAAAGCTTCCGGCGAATACGCTTCTCGACGCGGAGCAGGTGAACAGCTTTGATTGCGTGGTGGTTGGTGGGGGCGGCTTGCTCGCGCATCCTCACGATCCGCTTGGCGACGCCGATTGGGTGCATGGCATTCACGCGCCAATTCTGTTGCTTGGTGTCGGGGCGAGTGGCGATGTACACCGCTCCCACGCTGAACTCCTAGCAAGGGCCTGGCTGGTAACGGGGCGCGATGGTACCTCGGTGTCTGCACTGAAAGCGGCACGTGCGGATGCCGTTGCCTGCCTCGACCCGATACTTGGTTTGTCCTCCGTCTCGCCCCTGACGGCGTTCGACTTGGCGGTCGGACAGCATCCCGAACCATCAGACGTGCTGTGGATACTGAAATACCCAGCCAACGCTTGCGACGAGGCACTCCTACGCCGAATTAGCACGTACATCCAGGACCATCCAACGGAACGGCACGTCGTTGTTGCACTCGAGCCAGCCATGGACGAGGTTCTGAGCGCTTGGTTGCCCGGCGTTCCGGTAATTGCCATGACATCGCTTTCGGCATTGATGGCTCAGTTGCGTAACACGGCACGCGTGGTCTCGATGCGTTACCACGGTGCCATCTTCGCCGCGCTGGCCGGCCGTTATTTCGTGGGCTGTTCCCAGGAGAAGATACGGGACCTGGCGGCTGCCTGGCCGTCATGCGGCTGCTATGTGGAAGAGCCGGAAGCGCTGGCTGCACGGCTTTCCCAGCAGTGCCCTGCGGTCGAGTCACTACCGTTCGTATCGGATGCGGCAAGCCCACAGACGCTGCTTGTTGCCTACCAAGCATGCGTATGAGGCTTTCACAAATATCTCGAAAGGGAGTGATCGCCGCTGTGCGCCGGGCGTCCTTCTTTTCGCTGGTTTGATTTTCCTGGCTGACTGGATGCCAAGCCACGCCGCCACGGACAGCCGTGGCATAGACGAGTGACGTACTCCTATGAAACTGAATTGCCCCAGGGCGCGGGGAACGACCCACGCCATTCTTTTGTGGATCGCCGCTGCGATGGCCTGTGCCTGTGCCGGCTGCATGTCGATCTTGCCCGCGTCAGGCCCCGACCGTACTGACGTACAGGGAATGGACAAGCGAGATGGTGCGGCGCCGGTGAACGTCGCGCTGGTTGACGTGACTGCCGCGGTGGCGGCGCATCTGCAGCGATCACGCTCGCACGGTCAGTTCTCGCAGATCGGCGGCGGTCAGGCGACGCGGTATACCGTGGGAAGCGGTGATGTGCTCGAGGTGGCGATCTGGGAAGCGCCGCCGGCGATGCTGTTCGTGAATGCGGGGATCAGCGCGGGCAGCGCCATGACGGCACCGACGCCCACGCGCGCTAATGAGCTGCCGCCACAGATGGTAGCCGCGGACGGTCGCGTCAATATTCCATACGCTGGCGCTGTTCAGGCAGCAGGCAGAACCACGGCCGAAATTGAAGCGGAGATTGTCCGTCGCCTGCGGGGCAAAGCGAATCAGCCGCAGGCGCTTGTCCGTATTGCTAGCAACGCGTCGTCGCAGGCTACGGTGGTTGGAGAGGTCCGGAACAGTGCACGCATTCCGCTGACGCCCAAGGCTGAGCGCGTGCTCGATGCGCTGGCCACGGCTGGAGGGGCAAGCCAACCAGTGAACAAGACGACGTTGCAGCTTACACGTGGCGTGAACACCTATGCCATGCCGCTTACTGCCGTCATTCAGGATCCGAGGCAGAACATACCGCTGCAACCCGGGGATGTGTTGACCGTGCTGTTCCAGCCGCTGAGCTTCACCGCATTGGGGGCGGTGGGCAAGAGTGAGGAAATCGCATTCGAAGCAGGCGGGATCTCGCTCGCGCAGGCGTTGGCAAGGACGGGTGGATTGCTGGATAACCGGGCGGACCCGGCCGGCGTCTTTGTCTTCCGATTCGAGGATGCCGCAGTCCTCGGGCGCGCGTCGCCTGCCGGGGATGCTGACGAAGCCAAGGTGCCCGTCGTATATCGAGTGGACCTGCGCGACCCCGCTTCGCTTTTCGCTGCGCAGCGGTTCCGCGTGGAAGACAAGGACGTTCTCTACGTAGCCAATGCCCCTGCGGCAGAGCTGCAGAAGTTCTTGAACGTAGTGTTGTCGGGTGCTTATCCGGTCCTCAACGCCATCAACCTCACTAGGTAGCCAGCCAAATGGCCTTGGTGAAGCGTCTTGCCGTGACAGAAACTTCCATCGATGTAACCAGACTCGTGATACGAGCCATACGCCGCCGGCTTCCGACCGGCATTGACCGCGTTTGTCTGCGCTATGCGCGTCGCTTTCCGGACGCGCGAGCAGTAGTGCGTATGGGCGCCGTTGGACGGGTGCTATCCAGAGACCGCTCGCGGGCGTTGTTCTCGTTGTTGTGCACGCAGCCCCGGGGGCTCGTACATCGATTGCCGACGCTGATAGCCGGTGGAATGTTGGCGCCGGTGCAGCGGCTTGGTGCGGGGAGTGTTTTCTTCAATGTTGGCCACACCGGCCTGCACCGCGAGTCGTACGTCAACTGGCTTGGCCAAAGCGGCCTTCGCCCGGTATTCATGGTGCATGACCTCATTCCCATCACCCACCCGGAGTATGCGAGGGACGGGGAGCGTAATCGGCACGAGCGCCGCATAGCGGCCATGTTGCGGTTGGGCAGCGGGCTCATTACCAACTCCAGGGCGACACTCGACGCATTGCGCGCCTACGCGCGGGAGCGTGGTCTTGCCATGCCAGCGACCACGGTTGCGCCGCTGGCTGGCGCGGACCTACCGGTGGGAGATTCTGTGCCGCTTCTGGATGGGCCTTACTTTGTGATGCTGGGTACCGTCGAGCCTCGCAAGAACCACGCGATGATGCTCCAGATTTGGCGCGAGATGGCTGCCCGTGGTGGCCCGGTGCCGCGGCTCGTTCTGATTGGCCAGCGAGGGTGGAACGTCGAGCATGTCTATGGACTGCTGGACCGTTGTAGTGAGCTCGCGCAGCTTGTCATCTTGAGACCCGACTGTGGGGATGCGGAGCTCGCGACGTGGCTGCGCCACACGCGCGCGCTGTTGTTCCCGTCATTTGCGGAAGGATACGGGATGCCGTTGGCGGAGGCGCTTGCGATGGGAACCCCCGTTATCGCCAGCGACCTCGATGTGTTTCATGAGATCGCCGGAAGCGTGCCCGACTACCTGTCCCCGCTGGACGGCATTGGCTGGCGGAACGCCATCCTCGATTTTGCTAGCTCAGCCAGTTCGAGGCGTGGCAAGCAGGCTGGGCGCATCCGCAATTTCAGGGCCTCTGGCTGGGACCAGCACTTTGCCAGTGTGGACCAATTGCTGGCCGAAGTCTCCGGAGCCAGTCATGTATAGCAGTCCGTCGCATTCTGCCGACCCTGGGCCGCAGACTATCTACGCTTTGGGATTGCCGCTGCGGAAGCGCGGAATGGTCAAACGAATCTTGGCCGATGCTGAGGTGCGATTCGTCCGCAGCCTCGCCAAGGTTCCGCTCAATGCAGCGATTGCGGTCTGGGGCAACATGCAGTTTGATGCGGCGGTACTTGGCGGGAGGCGTGTGTTGCGTATCGAAGATGGCTTTCTGCGTTCGGTAGGGCTGGGCGTTGACCTCGTTCGTCCGTTGTCTCTCGCGGTCGACGCGCAGGGAATTTATTACGACGCTTCACAGCCTTCAGATCTCGAGTCGATCCTGCAACACGCCAACTTCGATGCCGCACTGCTGGCGCGTGCGGCAAAACTGCGGACGAAAATCGTTGCTTCGGGTATCACGAAGTACAACGTCGGTACCGGTGAATGGCAACGGCCAGCAGGGCACGCCCGGATTGTGGCCGCGGTGGGGCAGGTCGAAAGCGACGCCGCGCTGCGCGACGGCGCCCCGGGATTACGCAGCAATCTCGGCTTGTTGCAGGCAGTCAGGCGAACGTGCCCCGATGCCTACATCGTGTACAAGCCGCATCCGGATGTACTGGCCGGCCTTAGAAAGGGGCGGCAGGATGCCGGCGAGGTGCTCCACTGGTGCGATGAGATCGTCGAGGACGTCTCGATGGACCGCCTCATCCATGAGGTGGACGAGGTGCATGTGCTCACGTCGTTGGCGGGATTCGAAGCGCTGCTCAGGGGCCGCCAGGTCACGACTTACGGACAACCCTTCTATGCCGGATGGGGACTCACCGCCGATGCGCTCCCGATAGACAGACGCACGCGCCGCCTGACGGTGGATGAACTGGTGGCCGGGGCCTTGATCCTCTACCCACGTTACCTCTGCCCGGAGAGTGGCGAGCTCGTTTCCGTCGAGCAGGCGTTGGACGCGCTGATCGCATGGCGCGACACCCGCCGTGCCGAGCCGTACACACACACACTGACGCGCGGCATTCTGCTCGGCCTGAAGCGATTTGGCCTGCGGGCATTACTGGGCAAGCGATGATCGACGGCGGTTGGGAGCGTTTCGCGGGGCGCAGGGTCCTGCTGCTACAGGGTCCGGTCGGGCCATTCTTCCGGCGGCTTGCGGCCGTGCTGCATGCCGTCGGTGCCGAGTACGTCCACAAGGTCAACTTCAATGGGGGCGACTGGCTTTTCTCGCCGGCTGGAGCGACTTGCTACCGCGGACCGATGGATGCGTGGCCAAAAAGCTTGGCGCGATTGGTAGAAGAGCACGCCATCGACACGATCTTCCTGTTCGGAGATTGTCGTGAAATTCATGTGCCGGTACGCGGTATTGCCAAGGCGGCAAGCGCAGAGGTATGGGTGTTCGAGGAGGGTTACGTGCGCCCCGACTACATCACGCTTGAGAGATCGGGCGTCAACAACCATTCCGATCTGCCACGCGATCCTGCGTTCTATCGTGGCCTGCCCGATATGGAGCAGGCGGAGGAGAGACCCGTCGGCAATGTGTTCTGGCATGCGGCTGCCTGGGCTTTCCTTTACTACCTGGCAGCTATCGTGATGGCGCGAGGCTTTCCGTTCTATCGTCACCATCGCCTGCTTTCTGCGCGGGAGGTCTTGCCGTGGCTTCGTAGTCCATGGCGCAAGCTGGTCTACAAGGTGCGGGAAAGGAAATATCGAGGGTTCTTATGCGGCGAAGCGTCAAAGCGGTTCTTTCTCGTGCCGTTGCAAGTCAATACGGACGCTCAGGTTCGCGTGCATTCGCCGTTTGGTTCGGTTGCGGAGTTCATTGAGCACGTTGTGAAGTCGTTCTCCGAGCATGCAGCGAGAGACCACATCCTAGTGATCAAGCACCATCCAATGGACCGAGGCTACCACTGCTACGCGGCGTTGATCCGCGCCCTGGCGGTCAGATTCAGGCTGGTGGGGCGTCTCATCTATTTGCATGACCAGCACTTGCCAACCCTGCTGGACCATGCGCTGGGCGTTGTCCTCATCAACAGCACAGTAGGGCTCTCGGCCATGAACCATGGTCTTCCAATGGTGGTACTGGGGGATGCCGTCTACGCGATGCCGCAGATGACCTTCCAGGAGGGGCTGGATGCGTTCTGGCAGGCGGCCGGCGAATTCAAACTGGATTGCGAGCTATATCAGCGCTTTCGCAATTACTTGATCCACCACACCCAACTCAATGGCAGTTTCTTCCGGCACGGTGTCTTTGTGTGGCGAAACGTCCTTGCGCGGAAGAGACTCTCAACGCCTCGAGAGGCGATGTGCGCTAGGACAGAAAAGGCCGTCGAGGATCTGGATGTGATGCGTACTTTCCATTCCTCAACCTATCCCGACCGATGATGTTAGACATTGCCTTTTACTTCTACTACGCCGTTATGTTCGTATTCAGAAAGCTGTTCAGGATTATTTTCCTCCTGCTTGTGACCGTGTTGGCGCTGCGATTTCTTGGGGTCTACGCCGACAAGGAAGATTCTGCGGTTAGGTCAACATCGGTCGGTCAGAAAGCACCTGCTGAAGAGTCACCCAATGCCGGTGGGCGCTTTACCACGCTGTTCGATACCTGTTGGGATCGATCGGACAATTATGTCGATCGGCATCCGGAGAGTAGGGAGCCTTCGCCGCACAGTGGCGAGGCTGTGGCAAAAACTGCCGGACGGTGGGCGTATCGGCTTTCCTGCCTAGCGAGTGGGGCGAAGTAGTGCATGACGTCAGCGCAGAATGCAGTTGATCTTCCGGCCCACGTTGTAAACATCGACACCTAGCCGCTGCAGCTCGCATCCATCTTCTCGCTCGTTTTGGCGCAGACTCAGCACGGGTATTTCTGGACAAGGAACTCGGTTGATCACCGAGTTCCTCTGCCGACAGACTGTCATTCCGAATTTTCAAAAATTGAATTGCCGAGTCGTGCGCTCGATGCCGATCATGGCTGCATTTTTCTCTAGTGCAAGCCGGCGCGCCCGATGGCTCGCGCGACGCCCGAAACGGTCAGCGTGATGGCGTTACCTTTGGTCCCAGTGCGGGATGAACTGAACGCCCATTGCGGTGTGATCTATCCGGAGCCTCACCATCGCGACCCCAAGGTTTCCAAGTGTTCGCAGGCCTGCGCCCTACGTCTCAAAAGGCCTGTCCAAATGCACATAGAAGGCGAAGAGCCTCAATCCGTTATCGCGATCGATAAACACCCAATCGTGTTGCAGTCGATCCACGCTTTGCTGGCTCAGTCACCCCACTTTCGGTTGGTCGGAACCGCAACGGATGGATCTGACGGTCTCCAGTTGTTGCGCACTACGCGGCCGAAGCTGGCGATCATCGATCTAAATCTTCCAACGCTGGACGGCCTCGAGCTCGCTCGGAGGGTGCGGATTCACGGCCTTGACCTCGGAATCGTTATGACTTCAGGAGGGAGCGAAGAGCTTGATTCAAGGCTTGCATTGCTCGCCGGTGCCAACGCGTATGTTGGCAAATCGGAATCGACATCGCTCCTAACGGCTGCGCTTCTGTTGGTGGCCCATGGGTACGTCGGATTTCATAGGTCTTCAATCAGCTCGGTAGCGCCAGCTGAAATGGATGCACTGGGACATCTCACCAAGCGCGAGTACCGAATCAATCAACTGGTTGCGGAGGGGTATCGCAATGTCGAGATTGCAAAGAGACTCGGCATTTCTCCAAAGACGGTGTCGTCGCTCAAACACAGGATTTCTCGGAAAGTGAGCGGACCTGCGTAATCGCTTTATTTAGATGGCCTGTTCGGCCACTGCCTCTGCGAAGCTAGCTGAAGCTCTATTGATCCTCCGCATACAACGCGCTCGTGCGTACGCCGTTGTTAGTGCGGCGGTGATACGCGCCCTATCGAACCAGCGCCTCACCGAATATCTCAACCTCCAGGGCACCTTGCGGGTCGGGGCCGAGCCTCGGGTGAAGCAGTGTAGCTCATCGAAGGCACCGAACCGCTCGAGCCGTATTGCCGGCCAAGAAAAAGGGCCACTCGAAAGCGGCCCCATAAAGGAAAGTGTGATATGAAGTTATCGAGCTGTTACGCTGTCAAGCTTCAACGAAATAATAATTCAAAACCCAGGATGAGACAGCCTCATATTCGTTGAGTCGGTTACTCACTTAGGATTGCATGATGGCTCACGTTCATGAGTGCATTGCTCATGAGTGCTGCTTTTTTGTTGTATTGGCGTGAGCGATTCAATGTAAGTTTTTGATTTCAATGAGAAATATATCTACAGGTTTTGGCGGTCTCATATTTGCCACAGCGTCTCATTTCAAATACATAACGCGGACGGCACGAATCCATAATTACGACTCGCAACTTATCGCGAAATCGCAATTTAAGGAACAGATATGAAGATCAAGCTCTTTGCGGCGGCTGCCGCAGCTCTGGTTTCGACCGGTGTATTTGCTCAATCGAGCGTGAATCTCTACGGCGTGGCTGATGTCGGTATTGAGTGGGCAAACCACGTGCCCGGCGCCGATGGCCAAGGCCACTCGCGCGTCGCCATGCAGTCGGGCAACCTGTCCGGCTCGCGTTGGGGCCTGCGTGGCGTTGAAGACCTGGGCGGTGGCCTGAAAGGTATCTTCAACCTGGAAAGCGGTTTCAACCTTGATACCGGTACGTCAGGTCAAGGCAATCGCCTGTTTGGCCGCGCCGCATACGTCGGTCTGCAAGGCCAATGGGGCCAAGTGACCCTGGGTCGCCAGCAAAACCTGCTGTACGACTTCGCACTCAACTACGACCCGATGTCTATGGCGGGCCGCTATTCGATCGCGTCGCAAGATGCGTTCATTTCGGGCCGCGCTGACAATGCACTCAAGTACGCCGGCACGTTCGGCGGCGTGAGCGTTTCGGCGCTGTACGCGTTCAACCGCGACGGACAGGAGCGCGCTGGCCTCAACAAGCTGGGCCGTGAATGGAGCCTGGGTGCCAACTACAATGGCGGTCCGTTCTCGATCGGCGCTGTGTATGACCAGACGAACGGCGCGTGGACCGATCTTTCGGGCCTGACCGCAGCTCAGAACCTGGCATTTGCTTCGACCTTTGCTGATGTCAAGGAGCAACGTGCGACGATCGCGGGTACCTACACCACCGGTCCGGCGAAGCTGTTTGCCGGCTATCGTTGGTACAAGACCAACCTGCAAACCAGCACGAGCGGTGCGCTGCGCTCGAACCTGTACTGGGCAGGCGCTACCTACCAAGCCACCCCCGCTTTGTCGCTGACTGGCGCGGCGTACTACCAGCAGTTCAAGAACACGAGCGTTGGCAATCCTTGGCTGTTCGTGGTCGGTACCGACTACGCACTGTCCAAGCGTACCGACGTCTACATGAACGTTGCGTATGCGAAGAACAAGAGCTCGGCGCTGGGCGTGGCCGGCTTCAATGGTCTGTCGGTGGACAACCCGGTGACGTTGTTGTCGAACGACAACCAGGTCGCCTCGGGCAACCAACTGGGTGCAGTGGTTGGCATTCGCCACAAGTTCTAATCGACCTTCGTCGAAGTGAACGGAGCCCGGGCGCAAGCTCGGGTTTTTTTCTTTGCTGGGCGTCGTGCAGGGCGCACCTGCTTGGAGCTGGCTGAAATCCTGCCGACTTCCAAAAAGCTGCCTTCTTCGAGCGTATCAAAACAGTGTGCGAGTTCGCCCGTGCGCACGAAATCGATGCATCCCAGATATTGTTGCCTCTGGAACCAAATGCATGCGAACTCCTTGAGGCAAGTGCATGAAGCCCCGGCGATAGGTGAGGCTGATAGTCAAAGAAACAGAGAAGGAAAGACGCGGATTGGGTCAGCCCGGCTGAACGCTGAACGTTCGGCCGAAGTCGAAGGACCGCCAGTTCTAGAGCACCGCATGGTCGAGGCCTGTGCTACCAGCGGCCCCATGGCACTGCCGGCAGCAAATCCGGCGAGAATGGCGCCAGCAATACTGCCGCATGCCGAGCCGATGGGCCACCCATCAAGCCGACTGCCGCACCAACCTCAGCGCCAGACAACGCGCGTGCGGTCACGACGTGCCATCCGCCTGCTCCCATTCAGCCAGCAACTCTGCGGGAACGGCACGCACGATCTCGGCATAGCGTTTACCGACGAACTGTTCGGCGCGTCTAAGCAACACCGGAATCGGGCTACTTGGTTCATGGGCCTCGAACCACGTGCGGGCCGTGCGGATCAATGCAAGGGCTGCTTGACGATCAGCCGGAGCGGAGCCGGATTGCACCGTCGCGCTTTCGGGAACAGCAACTGCTGCGGCATTCACCGGTTCGGGCATGGTTGCCGCATCGTTTTCCAGTAGTTCGTCCGTTTCAGGACCGGGTTCGGTGGATGCGTCGACCGGTTCGGACACCGTCACTTGCGCGGGCGCGCCTAACCTGCCGAGCAGCCGCGTCAGCGGCGACAGGTCTGGCTGGTACGCTCCGAGATGTCGGGGGCACCATTCACCAATCGCGGCAAGATTCGCGACCGCCTCGTCGAAGCCCGCCATCACTGTAGGTTGGTGCGTGCGCAGGTCGTGAAGCTGCTGCGCGACCGAATCGGGCGCGAGTGCATCGGCTGGTCTCGGATGCGCAAACGCGCGCTCGACGTCGCGGACCTGCAGGCGCGTCGCGGTCGATTTCGTGAGCACGATTTCGCGCACGTCGGCGAGCAACCCTTCGGGATCGGCGAGCGCCTGCAGCGCATTCATCCGCATTTCGAGTGCAGCGCTGCGTTCTCCGTCGATGTCCGGCTGCGGATGAACGTTGTCCGCAAACGTCTCAAGCCAGGCGGCGAGGATCCCCGTGCCTTCCGCGAGACCCGCCGCGCCAGCCAGTCGCGTGCGGCAACGGGTGTAAAGCACGGCGACGCGGACGTCCTTGGTGCGCATCATGAGCCGCCGGCAATCGCGCTCGACTTCACCCCAGCTGACGGGATCGGGTGCGCCAACGAACGCGCCATACTGCACGTCCTGCCTGGGCGCTGCGTTCGCGAAGAGCACGACGAAATCGTGGTCGTATTCAAGGTCCGGGCCGCATGGCGCGGCGTCGCTCACGGGTGTCAGCCAGTCATGATGCGGCGCGCGCCCGGCAGGGGCAATCCCGGAGTCTGTCCGCTGGACGGAGGGTTTCTTGCTCATGGTCGATCTTCAGATTCAGTGGCGCGGCGATTGAAGTGCCGAACGTAGCGCTCAGGCTCGAAACGCATGCCGGTAATCGGTTTGTGGGGACTCGGGCGGCCCAGCCACCCCGACCAGCCCATGCGCTGCCGGCCGCCCATTACTGCCGGCGGCGCACTCTCGGGTTTGATGCGTAGCTCGAGTTCCCATTCCAGTTCATGGCCGACGAACGCGCGTACCCATTCGACGAGCCGCGGGAGATCTTCGCCTTGCGGTGTGAAGCGCAGATAGGCGTCGAGATCGACCGGCCCGATGACGATACGGAACCGGTGCTGGCGATCCGGCGCGACGCGGCCGAGCATGGCGCCGTGTCCCATCGTCGCGGCTGGCCCCGGTCGGCCCATGCGTCCCTGATCGGCTGGATTGATCTCGATCCAGTGAAACACGTTCTCCTCGATGGCCACGGGCACGCCGAAGTACTGCGCGAGCGTCGCGCGCAGCCCGTCCGGATTGCGCGACTCGCGCACGAGGTGTGCCGAGGCGGCGAGGCGCGCATGCGAGGGCAGGGGGCGTTGCTGGATTTCGTTGACGTCCTGACCAGCCAGGCTCGCGATGTAGAACGAAAAACGCTCGTCGTGCTTGCGGTCGAGTCCCGCCGCGGCTTGCCCGGACGCCCAGGCCCGATAGAACAGCGTGAAGAAGCGGTGATGGAAGATGTCGAAGAAGTTGACGGTCGTCGTATCGCGCCGGCTGTCCTCGCGATCCTTCGCGATCTCGGTGACATGGATCGGCAGCGGTCCGTTGGGCCCGAGCATGCCGAGACCGAAGAGCCGCACCTTGAGCCGCCCCGCTGCTTCCTGAACGCTTGCCACTTCACGCGGCGCGAAGGCGAGACTCGGCTGCTGTCCGAGACGAAACGGTTCCGCCTGAGGCCGGCGCGCCGTGCCGACGGGATCGATCGAGGCGTTTGCACCGATGCGCCGCAACAGCGACAGGAACCCGAATCGCCACGGCTCGGCCTGCAGGCGTTCGAGCAATTCCGGCGAGAGCGTGCTGTCGCGCATCAGCGCGGGCAGGGTGGCACGCTTCATCAAAGGACTCCGCGCGTACCGGTGCGCACGGGCCACCGCGCGATCCGGCCACGCTGCATCGAGTGCAGCTCGGTTTGCGTAAAACTGTTGATCGACACATGGCGCGCGAGCCAGTGTTCGAGAATGACGCCAAAGAGATACGGACTCACGCCGGAGAAGCCCGCTTCATCGACCGTCAACGCGCATTCGATGCCGCGGCCGAACGTCATCGGGCCGGTACCTAGGAGTTTGCGCGTGACGGGGCGCGTTTGCACGCCGACGAGGCTTTCGACCTGCCGCAGGTGTCCGGTGTCCTCGTCCGGAAGGTACAGGCGCAACAGATCGCGCAAGCCCTGTCCCCCTTCACGGTGATCGAGATCCTCGAACGGCAGGTAGTTGAAGTTGAGCTGGCGGATCAGACGCCAAGCCATCTCGCGTTCGGCAAACGGCGCTTTCGGTGAGCTCGGCGCGCGAATGAGCCCGATGCTTTCGACCGGCGCGGATTGCGCGGTCTCGAGGTCGCGCACGCCATCGCGCGGCACGAGCGTAGCGAGATCCCGGTTCGTGAGCTGCGCATCGACCGACAGGAAGCGGATAGCCTCGCCATATGGCGCCTCGTTCTGGTCAACGAGGGAGAGGAACACTTCGCTTCCGACATAGGGCGTGCGCGTACCGTAACGGCGCGCCGAGTTGGACACGAGTCGCTGTTCGCGCCGCGTCGAGAAGTAGCGTCCGTGATTGCCTTCGTCGTTGTTCAGCGTCTGGTAGAGCGGGCGGAATTCCAGTTCGGTGGATGTGATCGCCACCTGTCCGTACACCTTGTCGATGGAGAACACCTCATAGTCGAGCGGTGCAAGCCTCGCCGGAACCAGGTGGAATTCAGTCTCGCGCGGCGAGATTTCGATCTTGTCGGTGTGCCGCTTGAATAGATTGATGACGGGTGTGCAGAAGAGCGCGAAGCGCGACGCATCGACGAGGTTCGCGAGCTGGCCCGGCGCGCGATCGAGCAGCACGACGATTTCGACCTCGCGTCCATCCACGCGGGACAGACCTTCCGCAAGGCCGTTGAGCGCGAAGAACCAGAACCGCTCGGGACACGCAAAATATTCGTGCAGTAGGTTGTGCCCGTGGAATTTCGTCCATGCGAGCGGCAGCAGGTTCTGATCTGTACGCAAGCCTTCGTGTTCCACCGCGTTGCGGGTGACGGCTGCCGGTGGCCGGCCCGATGCGCCGAATTCGCCAGGGGCGGCGATTACGGATGCGACGCCCGCGACATGCAGCAGTTCGAAGAGGTGTGAGGCAACCTGTTCGTCGCTAGCGAGATAGACGGGCAGCCGGTCCAGGCCCTTCAGGTCGGACACACGCACGTCACCCGTGGTGGCAAGCCTGAGCCGCAGTGCGCCGCGCACCTGTGTGCCCGCCGATACATACCGGTCCAGCGCCGGAATGTCGGGCGGTATGCCCGTCAGACGCGCCTCGGTGATCGTGAGCGGCCAGAGTGTGACGTCCTGGCCGCTGGTGAACTGGCATGCGGTTTTTTCCCCATCGGGCACCCGTGCGGTGAACGACGTGCCGCGTGCGACGCGATAGCCTTCGACGAGATTGCCTTCGGCCCGGCCCGGATAGAGGCGCGCGACCGCGATCGACGGCGTGGGCGCGACGTAGTTCGGGTAGATCACTTCCAGCAGCCGGCCCGTGAACCGCGGGAATTCCGCGTCGAGCTTGATCTGCATGCGCGCGGCCATGAAGCAGAACGACTCGATCAGGCGTTCGACGTAGGGATCAGCCACTTCGCCCGCCTGCATGCCCAGGCGCCGCGCGATCTTCGGGTGCGCCTGTCCGAACTCGGCAGCGAGCTCGCGCATGTAGAGCAGTTCCTGGTTGTAGTAGTCGAGCAGTCGCGGGTCCATCGGATCGGTCTCGTTGTTGTTGTGCAGGGCAGCGCTCAGCCGGTGCGCACGCCGGTGATCTGGATCTCGCTGGTTTCGAGATCGAGCGAACTCTGCACCATGAATTCGAGCGGATACGGGTCCATGTGCAGGAGGCCGCGCACCTCGAATGCGAGGACGTTGTGATGTTCGCCGGCATCGGCCTTCTGGCGCGGCGACACCACCAGCGAATCGGGGATCAGCCGTGGCTCGAAATCGGTAATGGCCTGGCGGATCATGCGTTCGATGTCGTTCCACTGGCGCGAGGCGATAAAGGTGCCTGCGAGCGGCGGCACGCCAAAGTTGACCGTCGAAGCGGCTGCATGCGGATAGCGCGCGCGATCGATCTGGTCTTCGATGCTGGTCGTGTTGAGCAGGTACGCCAGGTCGCGTTGCACGATGTCGCGCATCTGCCGGCGCGTGACGGTGTATTCCTCGGGGGCCTCCACCTGACGTTGCGGCGCGTCGTTGCGCAGCCGGTCGAGCAGCGTTGGCATCAGGTGCGCGCTGGCCTGTCGTGGCGTCCGTGCGGCCAGCGCGTCTGCGGGAGACGAAGGCTTCCTGCGCTCAGTCATTGACCGGTTCCCCGGCGGCGACGCCGTCCGCCGTCATCGACCCATCCGGTGCGCTGAACGCCGTGTCGGCCACCTCGAAGAGGCCGAAGTCACCGTGTTCGCTCGTCCAGGTTTTCTGTCCGAGTGCGATGACGGCGGTACGCCCCGACTCGTGCCAGACCGTTTCATGGCCGAGACGCAGCGCATCGCTGGCCGCGTCCGAACCGGGGTAACGCGCGGGCATGAAGCCCCGCACGACGCTGCCGTCAGTGAGCGTGAGCACACAGGGTGCCCAGACAAGATCGACCAGATTCGTGGGCGGCGACACACGCCACGCTGCCAGATCGGCGAACGGCACCCAGCGATAGTGCCCCGCCGTGATGAACTCGCATATGGGACCAAAACGCGAATCGCTGTCCGCAATCCAACCTGCCACACCTTGCGGCGTGCGGGCGGCAACGAGCGGCGCCCCGTCCAGCGCGCTTTCACGCGCCTCGTCGGAGGCCTCACGTTGTCCATCCGCCGCGAGCCGCAACGCACCTACCAGCTCCCTCACCCATGAATCGGGCTCGTGGATGAAGCCCGGGCGCTCCTGTCCGTCGACCACCTTCGCCCGCCAGCGTTCAGCGCGGATCAGATCGCGGAAAACCTGCGCGGTCTGCAACTGGCCGGCATCGAGCTTCGCCCACGTCTGCAACTGCTGCACGGCGCGCGCCCAGTCACCCGTGACGCACATCAACTGGAACAGCGCCCAGCGGTGCGTGGCGGTGGTCGGTTGCGCACGGATGCGCGACTCGATTCCCTCGATCTGTTCGACCAGCGGCGTGTCTTGCAGACGATGGGTGCGCGGTTCGCCCGCAGCGGTTTGGGTATTCATGCGTCGTTCTCGCGTGATGGGGCGGCAAGCGGACTGTCGACCGACAGCGCGTGGTGTTCGCGCCGGGTAAGCGCGGGGGGCAGGGCAGGCACCCAGCGCGTGTCGGCCGCGTGAAATTCCGGTGGGGCGAAGAGCCGCAGCACTTCTGGAACGGACGTTTCTTCGAGCACGGGGTCGCCTTCCAGCCGGCCGAACACGTCGTCGAGCGTGCGTTCGCCTGAAAGCAGGGCTTCGATTGACGCGGATTCGCGATGAGCGTCCTGAGCATGCCATTCGTCTGGCGCGTCGTGTGTTGCTGCGTGTGTTGATGGCTCGTCCACTTGCGGTGCCCACGAACCGGTGAGGGACGCGTGGGGATCGGCGAGGGCGCGCCAGTACTGTGCGTGCAGCGCATCGACAAGCCCGTCGGCGCTGTCGGCGTCACCGGTTGGAGCAGGGGCCGGGGTGCGTGCGTTTGACGCAGCGCTGTCTATGCTGCCGACGCCGATCAGGCTGAGCACGGCGCCATCGCCAGACGCTTCGCGTGCTCGAAGGCTGGATTCGGGGATGTTGACTGTGCTCCGTCCAGGCCCGTCGCGCAGCACGGGTTCGATGTGCGCGGCTTCCGGTTGGCGGCGCCAGGGCAAACGGAAGGAGCGCATCGACGATGTCCGGTGACAAGAAAAGCGCGCATTTTAAACACGAGTCGTGGGGACCAGTCTATCCCCAATTGGGTCATCCGGATTTGATAGGTTGTTGAAACGTTGGGATAAGAGGGTTTTTAGCTGTCAACGAATGTACGAGAACGTCAGATGCAAAAGTCAGAAAAGACCAGATCCCTTGATAACCAGTGTCTTGCGAGTGAATTTTCAGAGTTTTCAAAATTTAAATTGGAATTTATTAAATTTAACAAGGGTGTTAGTGTTTTCAAGGCTTTTGGATGGTGTGGTGGGCGGTGAATCCGATTGTTATGCTCGGGTATTGATTTGGACGTGATGACGTGAGCTACGATCCGGCTTTGATTTTCTGCGCCGCGTAAGTTGGCGGCGATTCGCATTCATGATGGTAATGCGCGAATCGGGATGGTTTTATTGCCTCCAAATTTAAATAGAGGTAGTGGGCCAGTGCCTCGTTGCATGCCAATAGATCTATGCATCTGTGGCCTGAATAGGACTCCTCATCGCTATGGTGGGAGCGAGGATCACGCCGAACGGAACAACAGAAGGTACGCATGACGATTTCACGCCAGACGCTGTTCGGCAAGCTCGGGGGTCAGCTTTACGGCGGTATCGAATCGGCAACCAGTTTCTGCAAGCTGCGGGGTAATCCGTACGTCGAGCTTATCCACTGGCTGCATCAGTTACTTCAGCAACCGGATGGCGATCTGCATCGGATCGTGCGGCACGCTGGCATTGACCGCGACTCACTTGAGCGAGACTTCGCCCGCGCGCTGGCTGCGTTGCCGGCTGGCGCGAGTTCGATCAGCGATTTCTCCTGGCACATCGAATCGGCCATCGAACGCGCGTGGGTGCTCGCGACACTCGGCTACGGCGACCGGCAGGTACGCGGCGCATGGCTCGTCGCGGCGCTCGTCACCAACGCCGAGTTGCGGCGCGTACTGCTCTCGATTTCTCCGGCATTTGGCAAGATTCCCGTCGACGGCCTCGATGACGTGCTGCCCGCCTGGATCGACGGGTCGCCCGAGGCGGCCGATGGCCCGTACGATCGCAGCGAACTGGCTCGGGCCACGCCGGGCGAAGCGTCCGGGGCGATGTCAGCCACGCCGAAGGGCGGTTCGCTCGAACAGTACTGTACGGATCTGACCGCCCGCGCTCGCGCTGGCGAGATCGACCCCGTGATCGGCCGCGAACTTGAAATCCGCACGATGATCGACGTGCTGCTGCGCCGCCGGCAGAACAACCCGTTGCTGACGGGGGAGGCCGGTGTCGGCAAGACGGCAGTTGTCGAAGGGCTGGCGCGCGCGATCGCATCCGGCAACGTGCCGCCGAAGCTCGCCGACGTGCGCCTGCTTTCCCTCGACGTGGGCGCGCTGCTTGCGGGCGCGAGTATGAAGGGCGAATTTGAGGCGCGCCTGAAAGGGCTGTTGGAAGCGGCCGCGAAGTCGCCGGTGCCAGTCATTCTCTTCATCGATGAAATCCACACGTTGATCGGTGCGGGCGGTCAGGTGGGCACGGGCGATGCCGCGAACCTGCTGAAGCCGGCGCTTGCGCGCGGCACGATCCGCACGATCGGCGCGACGACCTGGGCCGAGTACAAGCGGCACATCGAGAAAGATCCGGCGCTGAGCCGGCGCTTTCAGGTTCTGCAGGTCGCGGAGCCGTCCGAGGCCGCTGCGATCGACATGGTGCGCGGTCTCGTGCAAACGTTCTCGTCGCATCACGGCGTCGTGGTACGTGACGAAGCAATCCGCGCGGCCGTCGCGCTCTCGCATCGCTATATTCCCTCGCGTCAGTTGCCGGACAAGGCCATCAGCCTGCTCGACACCGCTTGCGCTCGCGTCGCGCTGTCGCAGCATGCCGCGCCGCGCGAGCTGGACGACGTGCGTCAGCGTCTTGCCGCTGCGCGTGCGGAGGAAGCGCTGCTCTTGCAGGAAGCCCGCGTCGGGCTGGATGCAGACAAGGCACTGGCGAGCGTGCGCGAACGTATCGACATACTCGCTACGGAAGAGCTGGCAATCGAGACCCGCTGGCGCGAACAGGCGACCGCCGCGCAGGCGCTGCTCACTGCGCGCGAAACCGTGACCACGGATGTCGACGGCACGCCGGACGATCCGTCAGCGTCAGTCGTGAAGCTGCGCGAACTCGAGCGCGTGCTGACCGATCTGCAAGGCGATGCACCGCTGGTCTTTCCGGAAGTCGACGAAGCGATCGTGGCAGAGATCGTGTCGGATTGGACCGGCATTCCCGTGGGCCGCATGGTCACCGATGAGGTCGCGGCCGTGCGCACGTTGCCGGCGACGCTGGAAGCCCGTGTGATCGGCCAGACCGACGCGCTGCGCCAGATTGGCGAGCGCGTGCAGACCGCCCGCGCGGGTCTGACGGATCCGAAGAAGCCGCTGGGCGTATTTCTGCTCGCCGGCCCCTCCGGTGTCGGCAAGACCGAAACGGCGTTGGCGCTTGCCGAGGCGCTGTACGGTGGCGAACAGAACCTGATCACGATCAACATGAGCGAGTATCAGGAGTCGCACACCGTGTCAGGCCTGAAGGGGGCGCCCCCCGGCTACGTCGGTTACGGAGAAGGGGGTGTGCTGACCGAAGCGGTGCGCCGCCGTCCGTACTCGGTCGTACTGCTAGACGAGGTCGAGAAAGCCCATCGCGACGTGCACGAGATGTTCTTCCAGGTGTTCGACAAGGGCTACATGGAAGACGGCGATGGCCGTTACATCGATTTCCGCAATACCACCATTCTGCTCACGAGCAATGTCGGCTCGGACCTGACCGCGAGCCTGTGCGCCGATCCGTCTCTCGCACCGGACGCGGCAGGCCTGCGCGAAGCGCTGACGCCCGAACTGCTGAAGGCCTTCCCTGCGGCGTTCCTGGGGCGCGTGACCGTGGTGCCGTACCGGCCGCTCGCCGACAGCGCGCTCGCGAGCATCGTACGCCTGCATCTCGGTCGCGTCGTGAAGCGCATGGCCGACAGCCACGACATCGCGCTCGCGTATGACGATGCGGTGATCGACTACATCGTCGGACGCTGCCTCGTTCAGGAGACCGGCGCGCGCGTGCTCATCGGCTTCATCGAGCAGCACATCCTGCCACGGCTTTCCGCGCTCTGGCTCGACGCATTCACGTCAAGGCAGTTGCTCTCGCGCATCGCCATCGCTGTTGCCGATCTTTCCGCCGCGCCCGCTCAGGCGCTGATGTTTGAGGCGATTCCCCTCCATTCCGACGAGCCGGTTTGCTGAGCTCGCAACCCATCAACCAGTCAGGAGCCTGTTCATGTCCGCCAGCAGTTCGCAGAAATTCATCGCGCGCAATCGTGCGCCGCGCGTGCAGATCGAGTACGACGTCGAAGTCTACGGTTCGGAGAAGAAGGTCGAGCTGCCATTCGTGATGGGCGTGCTGGCCGACCTGTCTGGCAAGCATCCCGTCGAGCCGCTGCCGGCCGTGTCGGACCGGCGCTTTCTCGACATCGATGTCGACAACATGGATGAGCGCATGAAAGCGATCCGGCCGCGCGTTGCGTTCGCCGTGCCGAACACGCTCACGGGTGAAGGCCAACTGATGGTCGACATGACCTTCGAAAGCATGGAGGACTTCTCGCCGGCCGCGATCGCGCGCAAGGTCGAGCCGCTGCGCCAACTGCTCGAGGCCCGCACGCAGCTCGCAAACCTGCAGACCTACATGGATGGCAAGTCGGGCGCGGAGGCGCTTGTCACGCAGCTGCTGCAGGACCCCGCGCTGCTCAAGTCGCTCGCGGCCGCACCGAAGCCGCAGCGCCATGAGGTTGACGAGGGCGGCGCTGTCGATGCGGAAGGCGCGAACTGACCGACGAACCGATCGAGGATGACCACCATGGCGAAACAGCAAGCACGGGCCGCGCAGGCCCAGACGACCACCCAGTCCGATTTCACGAACCTGCTCGAAAAGGAATTCCGTCCGAAGACCGAGCAGGCCCGCGAAGCCGTCGAATTTGCAGTCCAGACGCTCGCCGAGCAGGCACTGGCGCAGACCGCCACGATCAGCGACGACGCCTACAAGAGCATTGCCGCGATCATCGCGCAGATCGACCACAAGCTCTCCGAGCAGATCAACCTGATCCTCCATCACCAGGACTATCAGGAACTGGAATCGGCCTGGCGCGGCCTGCATCACCTCGTGTCGAACACCGAGACCGACGAGCATCTGAAGATCCGTGTCATGGACGTCTCGAAGACCGAGCTGCATCGCACGATGCGCCGCTACAAGGGGCTCGCATGGGACCAGAGCCCGCTGTTCAAGCAGATCTACGAGGAAGAGTACGGCCAGCTCGGCGGCGAGCCGTACGGGTGTCTCGTGGCCGACTACTACTTCGACCATACGCCGCCGGACGTCGACCTGCTCGGCTCGATCGCGAAGGTCGCGGCGGCAGCGCATACGCCGTTCATTACTGGCGCCGCGCCTTCGGTGCTGCAGATGGAATCGTGGCAGGAACTCGCGAATCCGCGTGACCTGACGAAGATCTTCACGCAGAACCTCGAATACACCGCGTGGAACTCGATGCGCAATACCGAGGACGCGCGCTATGTGGGCCTTGCGATGCCGCGTTTCCTCGCGCGTCTGCCGTATGGGGCAAAGACCAATCCGGTCGACGAATTCGACTTCGAGGAAGACACGAACGGTTCGGATCACAGCCGCTACGGCTGGGCGAATGCCGCGTACGCGATGGGTGTCAACATCAACCGCTCGTTCAAGCTGTATGGCTGGTGCTCACTGATCCGCGGCGTCGAGTCGGGCGGCACGGTCGAAAACCTGCCGTGCCACACGTTCCCGACCGACGACGGTGGCGTTGACATGAAGTGCCCGACCGAGATCGCCATCTCGGACCGGCGCGAGGCGGAACTGTCGAAGAACGGCTTCATTCCGCTCGTGCACCGCAAGAACACCGACCACGCGACTTTCATTGGCGCGCAGTCGCTGCAGAAGCCGGCCGAGTATCACGACGCAGACGCGACCGCCAACGCGAACCTGTCGTCGCGCCTGCCGTACCTCTTTGCATGCTCGCGCTTTGCGCACTACCTGAAGTGCATCGTGCGCGACAAGATCGGCGCGTTCAAGGAGCGCGAGGACATGCAGCGCTGGCTGAACGAATGGGTCATGCATTACGTCGATGCCGATCCCGCCAACTCGTCGCAGGACACCAAGGCGCGCCGGCCGCTCGCTGCCGCCGAAGTGGTTGTGGAGGAGGTCGAGGGCAACCCCGGCTACTACAACTCGAAGTTCTTCCTGCGTCCGCACTTCCAGCTCGAAGGTCTGACTGTATCGCTGCGGCTTGTCACGAAACTGCCGTCGATCAAGGAAGCCGCCTGACATGTCGGTCGGAGTCCTCATGTGGCCGGGCACGATGCACCTTGAACCCGGTCGCTTTCATTATCAGCAACAACATGGAGTGAAGAAATGGCTCAGGATATTTTTCTGAAAATCGCTGGCATCAATGGCGAGTCGCTCGACGACAAGCACAAGGACGAAATTGAGGTCCTGAATTGGGATTGGGAGATCCAGCAGGAATCCTCGATGCACGCGGGCAGCGGCGGTGGTGCTGGCAAAGCCACGGTCAAGGATCTGACGTTCGAGCACAACATCGATCGCGCGAGCCCGAACCTGATGAAGTACGCGCTCACGGGCAAGCACATCGATCAGGCAACGCTTGTCATGCGCAAGGCTGGCGGTAATCCGCTTGAGTACCTGAAGCTCACGATGAGCGACGTGATTGTCACGCGTGTGAAGCCGTCGGGCAGCAAGACCGACGCCGAGAAGAGCCGTGAGGCGGTATCGCTGTCGTTCGCAAAGGTGAAGCAGGAGTACGTCGTGCAGAACGCGCAAGGCGGCAGCGGCGGAGCGGTGACGGCCAGCTTCGACATCAAGGGCAACAAGGAGGCGTAAGCCCATGGAATGCCGCGCGCCGGACAAGAGTCCTGCCCCGCCGGTCGCGCGGCGTCTCCCGCCTTCTATCAAGACCAATCCTGCATGCGTTCGATTCTGACTGTCGCCGCGCTCGCCTGCGTCTTTGCGCTTTCCGCTTGCGCAAGCGGCGAACCAAAGCCGAAAGAGCCG
The DNA here is from genome assembly GCF_051904805.1 of Ralstonia sp. 25C. Classification (NCBI taxonomy): domain Bacteria; kingdom Pseudomonadati; phylum Pseudomonadota; class Betaproteobacteria; order Burkholderiales; family Burkholderiaceae; genus Ralstonia; species Ralstonia sp. 25C. The sequence goes on from NZ_CP196737.1 coordinate 3,727,334, forward strand.
ATCCGGCTCGAAATGAGCGTGAACGCGTTGTCCGGCGTCAATCCGGATGACCGTGGTCGGCCGGCGCCGATTGTCGTGCGTATCTACGAACTGAAGAACGATGGCGCCTTCAAGGCGGCTGACTTCTTCACGTTGCAGACCCAGGACAAGACGGTGCTGGCTGACGACGTCGTGAAGCGCGATGAGCTGCAGCTGCGCCCGGGCGAGCAGCAGGTGGTCGTCCGCCGGCCCGATGCGGCGACGACAGCCATTGGCGTGATCGCGGCCTACCGCGACTTGCCGAACTCGGTGTGGCGCACGGTGTACACGATGCCGGCCGCACTGGACAAGGCGTGGTACAGCTTTTCCGCGCCGAAACTGACACTGAACATCGATTTGGATGCGAACGCGACTCGGATCGCAGAACCTCCGAAATAAGAGCCAATATGAACAATCTCACGCTGAAATCTCGTTTGACCACCGCCGATATCATTGGTCACGCCGTAATCTGGATTCTGCTGACCATCGTGACGGTCGGTCTGGGTCTTTTTGTTTACCCCTACTACCTCTATCGGTTCGTCATTAGCAAAACAATTGCTGTCGATCGCGACGGCAAGGAAGTGGGCAAGTTGGAGTGCACCATCGATCTGGCGACCATCATTGGCAAGATCGTGATCTGGACGTTCATCTCGATCGTTACGTTCGGTATTGGCTATTTCTTCTTCATGTACAAGATCGTCGCTCACTGCATGGACCACACGCGACTCGCGAGCAATTGATCGGCGTGTCGCTTGGTAGACGAAACACTTCATGCAGCGAAACGGAAGATACACATGAGCTGGTACGCCAAGGTCGCCTGGCAGGAGGGGCTGTTTTTCCGTCCGCAACTGTTCCAGCAGCAGGACCGATATTTCGAGAAGTACGCGCACATGCGCGCGGCGCCGCTTTCGCCATTCTTCTTCGGCTTCGCGCACTTTGCGCTCGATCTCGAATCGCTTGCGCTCGGCAAGGTGATCGTCAAGTCGGCCGCGGGCGTGTTCGCCGACGGCACGCCATTTGACGCGCCGGGCAATACGCCGCTGCCGCCGCCGCTGACGATCCGGCCGGAACACCTCGACCAGGTGATTTATCTGGCCGTGCCGGTGCGTCTGCCGAACTGCGAAGAAACGACCTTCGAGAACACCGCGGATTCGCTTGCACGCTATCTGGTGTTCGATACCGAGCTGCGCGACACGAATTCGATCGGGCTCGCACCGGAGCCGGTGCAGCTCTCAAATCTGCGCTTGCGCCTGCTGCCAGAAAAGGAACTCGGTGACGCGTGGATCGGCCTTGCCCTCACGCGAGTGAAGACTATCCGCGCGGACGGCGGTATCGAGCTCGACGACACGCTTGTGCCGCCCGTGTCCGGCTACGGTGCGAGCGATGTGCTGACGGGCTGGGTCACGAAGATCCACGACCTCGCCCGCTTGCGCGCCAACGCGCTCGCGCAGCGGCTTGCGGGCACGGACGACACCACGGCGAGCGCGGCGACGGTGGCCGACTACCTGCTGCTGCAGATCCTCAACCGCTACGAGCCGCTGCTGCAGCATCTGCTGCGCGTGCCGGCGACGTCGCCCGCCGACGTCTATGCGCTGCTGCTCGGCATGGCGGGCGAGCTGTCGACGCACCTGCGCACCGACACGCGCCGGCCGCTTGAAACGCATCCGCCGTATCAGCATACGACGCCGCATCTGTGTGTCAAGCCCGTTGTCGACGACACCCACCGGCTGCTGAACGCGGTGCTGGTCCGTAGTGCGCAGAGCATCGCGCTGGAGGACCGGGGCCACGGCATGCGCAATGCGGTGGTCGATCCCGTCGACATGCAGGGCTTTACCGCCGTCGTGCTGGCGGTCCATGCGGCGATGCCGCCGGACGTGCTGCAGCAGCAGTTCCTCGCGCAGGCGAAGGCCGGCCCGTCGGACAAACTGCCGAGCCTCGTGCGCAGCCACCTGCCTGGCATTGGCCTGCAGGCGTTGCCGGTGCCGCCGCGGCAGATCCCGTTCAACGCGGGCTACATCTATTACGAACTCACGCAGGGTGGACCGCTTTGGGAAGAGGTCGTGCGTCACGGCGGCGTCGCGCTGCACGTGGCGGGCGAGTTCCCGTCGCTCAAGCTCGAGCTGTGGGGCGTGCGCGCCTAGGCAACGGACTGTGCCAATCATGATGGGAGATGCAGATGGCCTTGTTTGAAGCACCACGGACCCTGTCGGTTGCCGGCGCAGCGCTGCCGGTGTACGGTGGCCAGCCGATCCTCACGCCGGTCAAGCTTACCGGCGGCGAGACGATCGGCGAGTTGTTCGAGTACACGCTTGAGTTGAAAACGCCGGATGCGCTCGCGTTCTCGCAAAGCATCGCGGCGAACGTCAACCTCGACAAGCTGATCGGCACCGAGCTGACCGTCTCGATCCAGCTCGAAGGCAAGGGGCATTTCATTCCCGGGCTTGCCGGCGATGCGGGGATGGCGAACATCGGCGCGGGTACACGCGAGATCACTGGCGTCGTCAGTCACGCAGCTATCCTGCGAGAAGACGGCCGCTCGATCGTGTATGCGATCACGCTGCGGCCATGGCTGTGGCACGCGACGAAGAACCGCGACTGCCGCATCTTCCAAGACATGTCCGTGATCGAGATCACCGATGCGGTGCTTTCGGCCTACCAGTTCCCGGTCGAGAAACGTTTGACCACCCCGCGCCCGAACAAGGCATGGCCAAAGCGAGATATGCAGCGCCAGCACTTCGAAAGTGACTGGACATTCCTGCAGCGGCTTTGGGAAGAGTGGGGCATCTTCTATTTCTTCGAGCATAGCGAAGGCAAGCACCGACTCGTGCTGACCGATTCAATGGGGGCGCTCAGGCCGCTCGGCAAAGCCTACGCGACGATCCGCTATGAAGCGCCCACCGGCAGGCGTATCGACGAGGAGCACATTCACGACCTGTCGATTTCTCACGCGCTGACGGCGGGCGCCGTAACGAGTGTCGACTACGACTACACCTGGCCGCGCGCTGACCTGAAGGTCGGGCGCGAAGATCCGCGCGATACCGGACTTGCCCATCAGGAGCATTACACTTGGGGCGATTGCGCGCAGCCGCAGGCCGGCGCCGGTGGCTTGTCCGGTGAACACAATGATCCGCGAACTGAAGCCGAATACCTGACCCTCGTGCAGATGCAGGCGTACCGCTGCCAGGGGCTGAGGGCATCGGGCAAGGGCAACCTGCGCGGACTCGTCACCGGCCAAACGTTCGTGCTCTCGCACTACCCGCAGGATGCAGCCAATCGCGAATATGCTGTCATCGCTTCCAGGCTGACGATCGAGGAGGTGGGCGAGACGGCGGGTTCTGGTCAGCGCTACCACTGCGAAGCGGATTTCACGTTGCAACCGACCAATGAGCCATTCCGGCTGGTGCGCACGATCGCGAAGCCACGCATTACGGGTATCGAATACGCTGTTGTGACCTGTCCGGAGAATCAGGAAATCTGGACGGATGCCTACGGCAGGGTGAAGCTCCAGTTCCTTTGGGACCGGCTCGGCAGGAACGACGAGCACTCCAGCTGCTGGGTGCGCCAGGCCGGTGCATGGCATGGGGACCAGTTCGGCGGAATCTTTCTGCCGCGGCGCGGGCAGGAAGTCACGGTCAGCTTTATCAATGGCGACCCCGACCTGCCGATCATCATCGGTAGCGCAGCCAACGCGTTCAACATGCCGCCGTACGAGCTGCCGAAGAACCAGGCGCTCGCGGCTTACCGCAGCCGGGAGATCGGCGGCCGGCGTGCGAATACCCTCGCCCTGGACGACACGAACGGGAAAATCCAGGCCCACCTGTCCAGCGACGAAGGTAGTTCGCAGCTGAATTTAGGTCACATCACGCGCATTGCCGGCAATACAGGGCGACAGGACGAGCGCGGTAAGGGATTTGAACTGCGCACCGACCTGTGGGGTGTGTTGCGGGCAGCAATGGGGCTGTTTGTAACGACCGACAGACGCGAGAGCGCGCAGGGTCACGCGAAGGACATGCCGGAGTCGATGGCGCGGCTCACGCAGGCGCGCGAGCAACACGAAGAGCTTGCGCAGCTCGCGCAACGGCATGAAGCACAAACAGCAAATTTGGGCCAGCACGATGTCGCGGTTGGCATCAAGTCGCAAAACGACGCGATCCGGGGCGGCGCCGCGTCGCCGGAAAACGAGTTTCCGGAAATGGCTCGGCCGGATTTGGTGTTGGCAAGCGCGGCAGGGATTGCCAGCACGGCGGCCGAAAGCATGCACCTTGCGAGCCAGAACGATCATGCGATCACGGCAGGGCGGGACATCAGCCTGTCGGGCGGACGTTCGCTGCTGGTAGCAGTGCGAAGTGCGCTGTCGATGTTCGTAGAGAAGCTGGGACTGAAACTGATCGCCGCAGCTGGCAAGGTTCAGATTGCCGCTCAAAGCGACGAAATGTCACTCGCCGCATTTAAGGATATGGCGATCACGAGCACGAACGGGAAGATCGTTCTTAACGCCGAGAAGGAAGTCTGGATTGGTGTCGGCGGTTCTTATATCCGCATTACCGGCTCCGGTATCGAGAACGGCACGACGGGGCAGATTCTGGAGAAGTGCGCGAAGTGGAGCAAGCAGGGGGCAGTGTCGGAGCGTGCGCCGTTACCCGACATGCCGACGGGTGAGATGACGAGTGAGTGGGTGACGTTCGTCAACCATGCAACGGGGCGCCCGCTGGCGAATTATCCATACCGCTTGGACGCGGGCGACGGGCGGGTAGTCGAAGGCATCAGCCAGTTAAGTGGCCGTACCGACGCCATATTGGCACCGACCAGCCGCCCCGTTCAGGTTTCGACTTCAGCCGAAGAGGCGAGACCCGATGCCTATCACGTCATGACGCACGACGAATTTGGTAATGCCGTTTAATTCTTGACAGAAAATGACATGGCACAACCTTCCCGTACTCTAGGAAACTCCCGGACAACTCCCCAGCCGACTGGCAAAACCATTCCAGTTCTTCCGCCGCAGGATAATGCTTACCTGTGCGCCCACATTTGTCGATGCAATTGTCAACCAGCCATTTCGCCCAATCGGAAGCGGAATATGAAACAGCGATGCGTGACGCTGGGTATCCGCCGTGATGCGGATGCGGCGTCGCAGGTGTGGAAGTACAAGGCTGAAGTGGGTTACAACATGAGTGCAAATCCGCCTAAGCCTATCATGTCATCTGTGCTCCGAAATCAGCCGTATCAGTTCCCGCTGTCGGTGATGGATGTGCTGCCTGATGAAGTCGTCGCTGCGTTTGAGAAGGCAGTGCTGATGGGGCGTGCCCAGAAGGGAATGTTGCGCATTCCCGATGTGGTCATCGTGAAGAATATGCACGACTTCGACCTCAATCAGCCCAATATCGCCTATGTTGTCGAAATCAAATTCGAGACGGATAGGCCGCGTGGAAGCCAAATGGAAGATTACGTAACCATTGCTGGTAGCCCAGGTAAGGTCGAATTGCTGGAGCAAGGCGATTGCCCTTGCTCGCCGTGCAAGGAGGAAGACGCGAAGCAATCGGCTAAAGTGAAAGTGCCAGACTTTTTGGTCGCACCGGACATTACTACGCTGCTACCACGCCTGCAGCCGAAGCCAGTACCGGTGGCGGATGCCCTGGAACAAGGACAAAACAGTTTTGACAGGATAGGCGTCGTACGGACGTCTGACGGTGGTTGGCTTTTGGTCGTGCTGACTGTCGCAATGCTTGCATTACTTTAATGATTTCTGGAAAGGCGAGAAGCGATGGATATCTGGACCCAATACGAGAAGTATCAAGGCGACGTAATTTACCGGTCTGACGATCAGAAGTTAGTGAAGGTATGTGTAGGACTGTCGGCTACATTCTATTTCTGGCATGGGGAAACAAAGGAAACCCGGCTGGCTGTAGCGCGTTGCTTTGAACGGTTCGAGGAACTATTGGGCTCCCGGCTTGCATGGGCGTTGCCCAATGAGGACATCAGCCGCCGAGAAATCTTGATGGGTGGTAAACGCAAGATTCCGGCATTGCGAGAGTACGTTGAGGCCATGCATCCGGATGATGAACTCGATTGGCGAGTCTCGGGTGGCGCATCGGCGGACGAGGCAAGCGATTGTTATATCGCGACCCTCACAACCCGGCAGTGGCAAATCAAAGTACGTAATCCGCTCTCGTGGTTGAATTTTGCTATGCCGGTGGAGGTGGTGTACGGACCGGAAGGAAATGCACAGCTTTTTATCGAATTCGTTCGATTTTGTTGCGAGCAGCTGCAACCATGGCATGGCATTGGGGGGCTGGCTTCGCTTTTGCCTCAGGATCTGAACAAATCACAAGCTGGTGAATTTGATTTACAGCAGCGCTATTTCGGATTGGATGCCGTTGCAAATGGCTACCTATTGAGGAATTCACTCCAACGCCATCTGAAAGGGTCGAATTGGCTGACGATATTCGATAAGGAGTATCCAGCCACTATTTCCCGTGAGCAATGGCAGACGCTTGACACGACACCGGGCATCCAAATTTGGAAGGCGGGGCGGACGTATGTTCTACAAGCGGGCGAACAACCGACGCTCGGGCCAGTGCCCGACGGCATCCCGCCACTGTACAAGGTCGTGAGCGACATCATCAAGCCCATGCGACTTGCACCTATGCCATGTCTTCATTTCGGTTCTGCGACAGGTGCGATTAGTTTCAATGAGCGTACTAGCGAGCTGTGGTCGCAGCGCTTCGACGCGCCAGGCATCTGGCCGCCGTATCCCGATCAGATCGAGTTCAACGCGGTTGATACGACGGTAGATGAGTACGCGGCACAGCCTGGCGTCACGGCAGCGCAGCAGCCGCGCGCCGAGCTGCCACGGGGCACCGTGCTTCGCGCCTTGCCCGGCCAGCCGTGCCCGCAAGAGGGGGAATGGTTCAGTCCTTTTGTCAAGGAGCGGGTCCACGTCAAGCTGGGCGACCCGATGCCCGGTCCGGAAACGACCCAGCAAGGTGCAGTGACGTGGTATCTGCGCACGGAATAGTGGAAAACAGCGCTGGGCAACGTTTCGTGAGGAGCATTCGCCATGGACTTTATTCGATTGGGTGACGCGACCGACCACGGTGGCAAGGTGAGCAGCGCATCGCCAACGATGGACTACGACGGTATTCCGATTGCCCGCAAGGGTGACTTCATCACCTGTCCACTGCACCCACAGGTACAGCCGAACAGGATCGAAGAAGGCGATCCGGACATGACTGATGAGGAAGGCATTCCACTTGCCCGCTCGGGCCATCGCGGCACGTGTGGTTGCTGCCTGATTTCAAGCATCGCGTGATGCGCTGGCTTTTTGGCCATTCAACGGAAGGCCGTGTCTAGTCGTAATGGGACAGCCTTGTACAAGCAGGGGAATTGACGAATTGAACAATGCGGCAACAAACGTCCGGCCGAATGCAGCCAAGGGGCAAAGTTTCGAAGCAAGGCTCGTTGCCGTGAGAGAGGCCGGGAATCCGCTGCTCGAAGCTGCGCGCGTGCTGCTGCGGGCACAGGGCGACATTCAAGACCTGCCGAATGAAACATCTCACGAAACAGCCATCCTCTTGCGAGGGCAACTGGTTGAGGAAGTTCAGATATTCGATCGGCTCTGCACACAGACCAACATCCGCCGTGATCACATGATCGGTGCGCGCTATTGCTTATGCACGGCACTCGATGAAGCCGTGATGCATTCCGCTTGGGGAAGGGATGTCCGGATCGCGGGGGAATGGGCCGGGCAGAGTCTTGCGTCAACATTTCTAGAAGACAGTAAGGGTGGGACGAAAATCTATCTGCTGATCGGACGGTTGATGCAGCAGCCCGACGAGCATCGCGACCTGCTGGAGGTGATCTATCGCGTGCTGAGTCTCGGGTTTGAAGGCCAGTATCGCGGTATGACCAGGCAGCATTCTGCTGTGCGCCAGCGCATCTACAACGAGATCATGCGAGGCCGGGAGCATGTGCCCCAGGCGCTGTCCCCGAACTGGATGGCGCACGAACGGAAGCGGCGCATGTCGCTGTTCGAGTTTCCAGTGTGGATTACCGTGATGGTGCTGTTGGTAATCCTGTTCGGCCTATTCGGCTACTTCAAATACGAATTGTCGACGCGCAGCGCTGGCATCCAGAAGCAGATCATCGACATCGGCCGAATGACGCCACCGACCGCGCCGAAACAGTTGCATCTGAAACAGCTGCTCAAGGACGAAATCGCCGCCGGTACCGTGAGCGTCGACGAAGACGCCCGTCATAGCGACGTGACCTTCCGGGGGGATGCGATGTTCCAGCCCGGCGGCGCGTCGGTCAAGGCAACGATGGGGCCGCTGATCGCGAAGATCGCCGGTGAGATCGCGAAGGTGCCGGGCAAGGTGACCGTGCTTGGCTATACGGACAACGTGCCGATCCGCAGCCGCCAGTTTGCGTCGAACGAAGCGCTGTCGGAAGAGCGGGCCACGCAGGTCATGCAGATGCTGCAGGCCGCCGGTGTGCCGGCAAACCGCCTGGAGGCTGTCGGGAAGGGTGACGCCGAAGCCGTGGGCGATAACCGTACTGCCCAGGGGCGCGCGCAGAACCGCCGCGTCGAGATCCTGGTCGCGCAATAAGCCAGGTCCGCATCCGGAATAAAACATGAAGAAGTTCCTGTCGTTTCTTGCATCGCGCCAGTTCCTCGCGTTTGTCGCACTGGTCGTCGTTGCGCTGGTGATCTGGTTTGTCGGGCCGTTCTTCGCGTTCGGCGGGCTCAAGCCGCTGGCCGCGGCCGGCATGCGCGTGCTGTTGATCGCTCTGCTGCTCGCCGGTGTGCTGCTCTGGCTCGTCGGCTGGTCGACGAGCGTCGTGTTCGTCGCGCTGCTGTGCCTGCTGATCTGGTATGCGTCGCCGCTGCTTTCGTTCGGACATGTGGCGCCGTTCGAACCAGTATCGGCCCGCCTGATCGCGATCGCGCTGGTGTTGACCATCTTCGTCGTCTACTGGATGTTCCGGCTCTGGCAGAAGATGCGCGAGGACGACGCGTTTCTCAAGAAGATGCTGCGCAAGGGAGGCAAAGAGGAAGAGTCGCCCGCCGCAAAGCGGCTGCAGGCCATTGAATTGATCGTCGCGAGCGCGATGGTCCGTCTGAAGTCGATGCGCACGGGGGCACGCGGCCCGGGAAAGCTGTTCCAGGGCAAGCGCTACCTGTACGAGCTGCCCTGGTACATCACGCTCGGCGCAAAAGGTGCCGGCAAAACGAGCGCATTGCTCAACGGCGGCCTGGCGTTTCCGATTGCTGAGCAGATGCAGCGTGCGTCGGACGCACGCTCGGGCAGTTCCGATGCGGTGGACTGGTGGCTCACTAACGACGCGGTGCTGATCGATACGGCTGGGTATTACACGCGCCACGGTACCTCGACGGTGAAGGACGCAGACGTGCAGCCCGTACACCCGGACAGGCCGGAGACCGGCACGTCCGGCGCGGATGTGGCGGAAGGGGCCAGTAGCAACGCCAAGGAAGGCTCTTCGTCCGAATCCCGCGCAGTCGCTGCTACGACATCGAGCACGAATGTCGTTCCCCTCCGTGCTGACACGGGTGACCGGCGGCAGGAACTGGACCGCGCGGAATGGCTCGGCTTTCTCGGCATGCTGCGCCTACACCGTCCCCGCGCGCCCATCAACGGCGCGCTGCTTGCAGTCAACCTGGCGACGCTTGCGAGCGCGGATGAACCGACGCGCATTGCCGAGGCGGCGGCCCTGCGCGCGCGTTTGGCCGAGCTGCGCAACGAGTTGGGCATCCGTTTCCCGGTCTATCTGATCATCACGAAGACGGACTACCTGACGGGATTTGCAGAGTACTTCGGCGCGCTGACGGCTGAGAGCCGCGCGCAGACTTGGGGCTTCACGCTGCCGTACGGCAAGGAAACCGTCGCGAAGGAAGGGCTGCGGGCGCGTTGCCGCGATGAACTGACTCAACTGGTGGGACGGTTGTCGGCTATGGTCAATACGCGCCTGCAGGACGAGAGCGAGACGCGCAAGCGCTGCCAGCTTGCCGCGCTGCCTGAGGAGTTCGGAGCGCTCATCGGGCCGCTCGTCGATTTGATCGACCGCGTGTTCCTCGATTCCCGCTACGACGACACCCAGCTCCATTCGACATTGCGTGGTGTCTATTTCACGAGCGCGCGGCAAGGTGGCGGTCCCGTCATGGCGGACCGCGGCACAGTCGTGCAACGTGTTGCCCCGAAACCGAAGCAGGGGGCGGTGGCGGAGCATGAGGGCAACCGGAGTTTCTTCCTGCACGACCTCCTGACCCGGATCGTGTTTCCTGAAGCGCATCTCGTCAGTCCCAATCTGCGCTGGGAATACCGCTACCGGCTGCTGCGCCTGATCGGTCATGCGCTCGCTTTGCTGCTGTTCGTATGGCTCGCAATCGGCCTGCATGTGAGCTTCGGTCACAACAGCGACTATCTGGACGTGATTGGCCGCAAGGCGCAGGCGCTCGTGGCCCGCGTGACGCAGCTCTACAAGGAGCCAAAGCCGGAAGCCGTCCCCGATACGCTGACCGAGGCGCGCTATCTGCCGACCTTCCCGAACCTGGATCTGTCCGATCCTGACGGTACGTGGCGCTACGGTCTTTATGTGCCGCCGGACATCGTGACGGAAAGCCACCACACCTACGATGCGCTCGAGGACAACCTGCTGCTGCCGCAGATCGTGCACCGGATGGAGGACGTGGTTACCGGCGCGATCACGAACAAGGATACGAAGACCGCCTACGACGTACTGCGCGTCTACCTGATGCTGTACGACAAGGCGAAATTCAACGCCACCGATGTCAAGGCATGGGTGCTTGATGACTGGGCGAAAACCGACAGTGCGGCGATCTTCGGCGGACGGGCCTCGATGATCGACCACGTTCAGCAGCTCTTTTCGGGCGAACGTGTGGTGCAGTCGCCGCTGATCCGCAATGACGCGCTGATCCAGCAGGCTCGCGCGTTTCTGGATGGCAGCAACGCGACCGATCGCCTCTATCAGCGCGCGAAAGCCGCGATGCTGAAGGAGGCACCGGACGAGTTCACGTTGCTGCGCGCCGTCGGCCCGCAGGCCGGCACGGTGTTCACGCGGGCGAGCGGCCAGCCGCTCTCGCGTGGGGTGTCGGGACTGTTCACGTTCGACGGCTACCGGAATCTGTTCGACAAGCGCTTGCCGGAGTTCGTGCAGGTCGCGCGGGACGACGACGCGTGGGTGATGGGGCGCTCGTACTTGGCGAGTTTGTCGGATTCGGCGCAAAAAAAAACGACTGAGATCGTGAGTGCCGTAACCCGCACGGACGACGCACTGACAGACGCAGTGCGGCGCGAATACCTGATGGAGTACGCGCAGCAGTGGGACGCGTTTCTGGGCGACATCCGGACGGTGAGCGGCACGAGTCTCGCGTTCAATCTCCAGGTGCTGCGCAGCTTTGCCGCGCCTGACTCGCCGCTTGCGCGTCTCGCGCGCGCAGCCGTGCATGAAACGACGCTGACGCAACCAGTTGGCGGCGCGGACGGCTCGTTCCTGCAGAAGGCGGCGGATCAGCTCAACCAGAAGGCAGACAAGGCGTTGGGTATCCGTGCGTCCGAACGCGTCGAGCGTGAAGTGGTCGACAATCACTTCGCGGCGCTGCGGGAGGTGGTGACGGGCAATGCCGATGCCCAGGCCGGTACGCAAGCCGTTGCCATGCAGGCAGGCAAGACGGGCCTCGACGGCGTGACGAACCTGCTGAACGACTACTACACGGCGCTGACCGTTTCCGACAACGCATTGTCGAACAACAGCATGCCGCCCGCGAGCGACACGGCCGCGAAGCTGAAGATGACGGCCGACACGATGCCGGCGCCGTTCCGTACGGTCCTGCTGCAGCTTGCCGCCGACGGCTCGCACGAAGTCAATCAGGGCATCGGCCAGCTGTTGTCGCGCGAGATGCAGGCGGTGGTCGGCGATACCTGCCGGCTCACGATTGAGGGCAACTATCCGTTTGCCCCCGACAGTAAACGCGACGTCAGCATCGACGACTTCACGCGCGTGTTTGCACAGGGCGGCGTGATCGACGATTTCTTCGCGAAGACGCTCGCCCCGTTCGTCGACACTTCCGCGAAACCGTGGCGTTACCGGACGCTGCCGGGTGCAACGGAACCCGTGCAGGGGCCGGACCTGGAACCGTTCGAGCATGCGAAGGCGATCCGCGACGTCTTCTTCAATGATCCAGGCCACAAGCAGCTGTCGTGGAAGGCCGACATCCGGGTTCCTGAACTCGACCCCACGATCACGAGCCTATCGCTCGACATCGACGGCCAGACGTCGCTTTACCGGCATGGGCCGGTGGCGCCGTTCACGGTGACATGGCCGGGGCCGCGCGGCGGCGCTCATACGGAGATCACCGCTAGCCCCCGCATCCGGCCGGGCACATCGACAGTCGCGACGGACGGCCCATGGGCGCTGATGCGCATGCTCCAGAAGGGCCACGTTGTCGAGACGGCGACGCCGGGGCGCACGCGCGTCGTGTTCGATTTCGACGGCCGCAAGGCCGTGCTCGACATCGCGAGCGCCGGCAGTGTCGCCAATCCGCTGACGAGCGACGTGCTGAAGACGTTCCGGTGTCCAAGCTCGATGCCGATGTTCAATCTGACGGACAGCGGCCCGCCGGCCGGGTTGCCCCGCGGGAGCGCACCGGCGCCCGCGGCACCTTGATTCGCCCGACAGGCGAGCGTTTGAACCCAATCAGTCATTTTCCGATACGGAGTTGCACATGCAGGATGCGCAGGGCTGTGATATGGAGCGTCTTAGCGACGCCACCGACCATGGCGGCAAATTGATCGAAGCGACGGAAGAGCTGAAACACCTCGGCATTGCCGTGGCCCTCGATGGCCACAGCGTGATGTGTCCGAAATGCGATGGGGTGTTTCCGCTGCTGGCGAGCGGCCCCGCGCATGCATCGCGGTCGGTGTGTCGGCTATCTCGGCGCAGCGACCGGTCACGGCTGATTCGGTTCCAACGGGTGCGAGCGTGCAAGACTGTTCCGAACAGAAATACCGTGGGCTGACGGAAGTGTTCTTGCAGCAGAGTCGTAGAAACGAAAGTTCCTCGGCGGAAGTAGGCTGGGCAGCCTCTGCGATGATTCGCTGTCTCTTTTGATAGCAGGGTAGGCTTGCGGCAGACTCGGCCTTGTCATCGGCTCAAGAGGTCACGCGTGTAGCCTCTCTTCACAGTCTTGGATTTTGCAAAGTACGCGAGCTTTACTTTGAAGAGGTCGGTAACTTTCGTCAGCTTCTCCTTGAGTCGGGCGCTGGTCATGCGCTCGGAGTCTTCCGTAAACATCAAGTGATACACCGTGCCCCAGACAATCGCAGCGTCAGTGAAGTAGATGTTCTCCGTTGGTCCTACAACGGAGTAGCATCCACTCGCGGGGAGCAGTGCCTTTGCTAGGTCTTCATGGACCGTAGAGCACGCAGAGAGAAAGAGACGCCGACCGTTCATATGCGGCCGCAGCATCTCAGCCAATTCGTCAAAATCGATCTCTTCCAGGTTTGTCGTAACCAATCCTTCCGGCTCCCCGTGGGAAGAAATGTGGAGGTAACGGTAATTGGAGTCCGCAAACTGCTCCACGGCCTCTTCAAAAGCCTTTCGGGTCCGGACATACCTGTATTGAGGATTCTTCCCGTGAAGCCGCAGAATGTGGGCCAAGAAGCTTCCTTCGAATCGTCCACTCCCCTCATCGTCCGGATCCAAGCTCTCGATGATGAAAACGTCTGCAGCTGTCTTCATGACACACACTCCCTTCCTGCTTTTATGTGATCAGGCCGAAAAGGGAAGATCGGCATAATCGCGCGACCGACGACTCGCTGCCCCGCATGTGAAATGTGATCCGGTGCTGCGAAATGCTGTCAACGTGCATGGTACGGCGTGGCATGCCGTTACCGTGACGTCTCCGGCTGGCCAAGCTGGGTCTGACAGGTTGTAATGCTGACGGTTTCCAATTCCTGCCCTTAGGGGCGGGCGACCTAGTCTGGCCATGAAGTTCGTCAAACCGGTCAACTCACGCACGAGCGGTGAACGCAAAGAGGCCCGCCAAGCCGAGAAGCGTCCACTGGCTTAGCTGTGGGCTGTGGACTTCTACCCCGTGCGCATGACGTACGAAGTGCTCACAGTTGAAGGTTAGCCACGAGTACGTTCGTCCCTGCAGCGACCTAGCACGCTGCAGCACCACCGCAGGATGTAGGTTGCCCAAATATCCGTCCACCGATATGGTACGTCCGCCGGCGAACTGGCTAAGCGACTGCTCGATAAATCCTTGGGCTTGAGCAGAGAAGGCGAGCACGGTGCGGTCTGCGCCGATTGTTCCCTCGCCAAGGAGTCCGAGGTGGTCATACGGACCGTGGCTAACTCTGACCACTGTGCCTGCCGGATAATTCCAGATGCATTGCTGATTTGAGGATGAAGACATGTTACTCTCCTATTCTTGTATATTTGCATTAAACGCATAAATGCACAAGAAGTCAACTCCCCCGTCTATGCCTGTCGTTACCTATCCGGCCTTGGTCGGCAAGTTGCTGGCCCAGCGAAGAGAGCATATCGGCCTCAAGCAGGGTGAACTGGCGGCAGCTCTTGGTATGTCGCAGTCTGCGTATTCACGGCTGGAGTCAGGTGAGTCGGTTCTAAATTTGGCGCAGTTGCGAAACGTCTGCGACAAACTGGGTACTTCCCCGGTTCAACTACTGCAGAACGCCGAACAATACGAATCGCTGTTGCGGGAGCAGGGCGTCGATGTCATCGCTGAGAAATCTGTCAATCCAGCTGCGATTGCCATCGGTCTAGGCCTGTTGGCGGCGCTGTTTCTCAGCGGCAAATAGGAGGCTGCTGTCGTTAAAGAATTGACGCCAGCCAGCGGGAGCGCGAGTTTCTGCAGGCGTCTTGCCGCTGCGCTTTGGATTCCAGTCGTATGCTGTCGGCGGCCCTATTGCACGTCAAGCCGCACCCGAAGCAGGCCCACGTGCTTCTGCGGCAGCTCAGCGCGGACTAGTTGGACATGGTGGTGCTGGAGGCCGACGGACAGGAATTTCAACTCGCGACCCTGTTGGCCAACGGTGGCGACCTGACCTGCGAGGCCGGCGTTCTGTGACTGTGCGGCATCACCACAGTGAAAAAAGATGGCATGGGCATTGGCCACGACACCAGACACCAGACGCCTGGGCCCGGCGCCTGGCAGCCGACAGCTCGCTGTCTGGCCAGGAATCGAGCTTCGGCATCGAGGCAATCGGCTGAGTGGCGCCAATCGTGGGCAGCCAGACCATTTGGTTCTGGCGGGAGCGGGCCGATTCGGTCACGTCGTCGGACACCAAGCCGGATGAGGCTGACCGAGAACATAACAGGCGCGCAGCGTAGCTTCGAGTACTGGAGGCCGCTGAGCCGGCGGCTATGGACGACAGGAAGGACGATGCGTCAGATCAGGGGTCAGGAGGCGGAGAACCTCATTCTCGAACAGATTGCCCAGCACAGCGGGGGAATTGAACAGGTGCTAGCGCCGTTTGATGCACACGGCGCATTCATGACCTGGCTGGACACCATCCGTGCAGTTGAGGAGTTCATCAATTTGCACCGTTTCGGAGGGCTTGATGAACCGCTCAAGCAAGCGATTGTTGAGCTTCGGCTGGACCCGCTTGATCCGGTAGCATTGCTTCCAATCCGTAGTGAGCTTGCAGCCAAGTTTGGCGCAGATTTCGCGCAACGGTTCACGTTCACTGCGTTGCAGTCTTCGGCGATGGCTGCCGCCTTTTTGGCTAATGGATTTCTTGAGGCAGCATCTGGGCTGCAAACCGTTGGGCACGCGATCGAGTATCTTCAGTCTCGGCGTCGCCATCTGGTGGCGATGATGTACATGCTACCCACGGCGTGTCGAGGTGCACAGAGTATTGCTCGACTGGATACGTTCAACGTATTTCTGACGCAAGTAGAGTACAGCGGTATCACGATCACAGGGCTCTATGAAAAGCTGATGCTGGCCAAGGTATTTCCGGATTTCACGCTACAGGTTGACGCGCACGGCTTTTCTGCCAATCACCATTTCGACGCGCTCGATTCGTGGTTTCTGGAGCCTGAGCGGGCCGCGATCACTGAAATGCAGGTGCCTCCTGATGTTTTGACCAAACTAGAGCCTGTCGATCCAAGGAAAATTTTCTCCGCGGCTGAAGTTCGCAATAACATTAGGGTGATTGAGGCAGCCTACGCAGAATTTGATTTCTCGAGCTCGACCTTCAGCCACGTAACTGAGTTTGTCCGAAATTGTCTTCTGACGTGCAAGGACGATTACCTGGTCAAATTGACGGCCACCGACTTTGAGCACTTGGCCGAGCTCGCGGGGCTGTCACCTCCCGGTCGACGGCAGTTGGTGCACAGAGCTGGAGACTACGTCAGCAGCACCAACAGCTACGCTCCGTTCATCCAACTAGGCGACTTGTATCTATCGACTGTGACGCTGCTGAGTCGATTCGTCTACCACTGGAAATCGGTCTGTCTGAATCGCATGCGGCGCTTTCAGATTCGATCTGGGTTCATCTTCGAGAACACTGTCAAGGCGGCCCTCACCGAGCAGGGCTTCAGGGTTACCGGGGTGAAGCGCATCAATGGCAAAGAGTTTGATGTGGTCGCAGTGCTGAACGATGTCATCTACAACGTTCAGTGCAAGAACAACCTCGTAGATCTGACTCATGTAGAGGCCGACGCAGCGCGTTTCGCTCGGTACAACCGGCAGCTCGACCGCTACTACGCGCAAGCGTTGCGAAAGGAGGAGGCGCGTGAGCATTTGTTGAAGGACAAGCTTGGCTTCTCAGAGGTCAGGCACGTGGTTGTCAGTCGTTTCCCCGTTGCGACCACCAACCCGCGCGTTATTGCTTACGCCCATATCGATCAATTTAAGGCAATAACGACACGTCAATAGCGGTGACGGAGCGGCGAGCGGACTTCTCGGACCTCGAAAAAACGGTTAAGCCTCGCGGCAAGTACGCCTTTGCCAAGGCGGCACAAATCCTTGCTCTGTTGCACTCGCGAGGCAAGTCGGCCGAGCAGAGGAAACGAGGCACCGCAATGCCTACCGAGGCCGATGCAGAGGCCGCCATCGTGCTACTAGGCCCTATCTACAGAGAACTTCGCTGAGCTCGCTAGTCTAGGCTCACGCCGTCCGTCGTCTCATCATGAACGGGTTGGGTGTGGTGCACGTGGAACGTACAATTCCGAACGTCGATGGAGTTGTTCGATGAGGTGGTTGTGCAAAAGCGGTATCGGTGGTTGCTTACCACACTGTGTGTGGCAGTTTTGACTTCGCTTCCAGTTCATGCGACAACAATAAGGGTGGTGTTGACAATACCGCAGGTGCGTATGCAGCTGTCGCACCTGTCGAGCGAGCACGGCCAAATCCATGGCTGACGCTTGGTGCTGTTGATCCGCGTGTGACGCAGGCCAACATCCGCGAGACGATTTGCGTGCGTGGCTACACTAAGACCGTGCGTCCACCACAGCAATTTACGCGTGAACTCAAGGTGCGGCAGATCCGGCTGTACGGCTATAACGACAAGCGGCTGCGGGACTATGAGGAAGACCATCTCGTAGCGCTGGAGATCGGTGGCTCACCGGAGAGTGCAAAGAACCTCTGGCCACAGCCGCGGCACGTGGTCGGCAACTGGGGCAGTCTGGCCAAGGATAAGCTGGAGAACCGGCTGCACTCGCTGGTGTGTCGCCGTAAGATTCCCCTGGTACTTGCCCAGCGGGAGATGGCGCACGACTGGATCGCGGCCTATAAACGCAATATCGGCCCCAAGGCGCCTTATCGCTAGGCGTCGTTATCCCAGTGATGTGCTGACATCCATATGGCGAACACCATTTGCTATGCATCCGGGAAGACACCGAGAGAGACCAAGTGCCACAGATCATTTATGTGCTGACGAACGAAGCAATGCCGGGGCTAGTGAAGATCGGCATGACCACTGACAGCGTGGAGACGCGAATCTCCCAACTGAGCGCACATTCTGGTGTGCCGCTGCCTTTCGAATGCTACTTTGCGGCGGAAGTACCGGACTGCGTGAAGATCGAGAAGATCCTCCATCAGCTCTTTGGCGATGTGCGCTTGAATCCGAAGCGAGAGTTTTTCAAGTTGGACCCGGAGAAAGCTGTGCTCGCCATCAGCATCGGAGACTTCAAGGAGATTACGCCGGGGCTGGCGGAAATCGACAAGGAGGAGAGGGATGCGCTGGAAAAGATCAAGGCTCGCCGTCCGAAGCTCAACTTGGCGGCCATTGGGATCAAGGTTGGCGATGTTCTGACGTTTTCGCGTGATGAGTCGGTGACAGGTGTCGTAGTGGACGGGGGCAGGCTTGAATTTCAGGGTGAGGTCCTGAGTCTTTCAGCGGCGGCGTTGAAAGCGCTGCACCGTATGGGCTACAAGACACCCGCTGCAAGCGGATCGGGATACTGGATGCTTGACGGCGAACTGCTTGACGAGCGCCGCCGCCGGCTCGAAGAGCAGCAATACGGGGTGCAGTGACCGCTCGCCACCCCCTAGCAGAGCATGGGCTGAGCACAGCCACTACACGTGGTAGTGGCTGCATAGGGCGGTTGAGGGTTATGGTGGGCCAGATTTCTCAGCAGCAAACAGCGTTGCTTCGAACGCCGCCCAGGCGGATTGACGCAGGGCAGTGGCTTCGGTGCGTTTGGACTGCGCGACCATCACGGCATCGTTCAGTGATCGAGCAAGCTCCTTCTGCCGTGCAGGTAGAGGTAGTGGCACCATGAGCGCCTTGATGTCTTTGCCACCGATGGCGAAGTTGCCAACAGCTGTTCGGGCTGCCGCTTCGATTTGGCTGCGCACAGCGGACACTTGAAGCAAGCGCCAGAGAAATTCAGATTCGATCCTGTTCGGGTCAGGGCGAACCCGGATGACTTTGTCCGGAAAAATCATGTCGTCGATGTCCGCATCGACAAGAGCGGACATGCCGACATAGGCCAAGGTGCCATTAGTGCGGCACATCAGAATGTCGCCCTTATTGAGCGCAAATTGCTCGCGCAGTGCTGGTTCGTTCGCGATGAACTTGTGTTCTTTCAAGTCGAGTCGGCCCCTGGTGACGGCGCTGATTTTCAAGACGCGCAGGGAAGTAGGCTTCTTGGATGGCCCTTTCGAGCAGCCGTGACGTACTTCCAACAGTGCGTTGCCTAGCGGTTCATTTGATGTCTTTGCAGCTGCCGAGCCATTGCCGATTTCGCCTCGCAAAATGCCGTCGTGGCTCCACCGCTCCACACTTCTGAAGCGTGCCACGAAAATAGGCCGATCTGGCAATGGCGGTGGTGTTGCCACGCCCAGTGCGGTTTCAAAAGCCTGCCAGCCGGCACGCTCAATGGCTACGGCTTCCTGTTCGAGTTGTGCGGCACGGGTCAGCGCGGCGGTATAGGTGGCGACCAGCGCATCCTGTTCGGCGAGCGAGGGAATGGGCACGTCCAGGCTCAGGAAACCCTCAGGCGTGACCCGCCTGCGGCCACTGGTGCCGGATGCCTTGCGCTGGAGGTCGGCTTTGAAATGTTCGGCACGCAGTAGGTGGTGCAGATAGCTTGCACGCAGCCTCTTTAGATTCGGCGTGAAGACGGGATATTCGCTCGTGACGACCGCCTTCGGGATGTCATCAGGAATCAGGCCGACCGCACCGTTGCGGGCGTCTATCTTTGAAAACGCGAGATCACCGGGATAGGCGGCGAACATCGCACCCTTGAACGCTTCGGCGCGTTCGCGCGGCAGCACTGCCCCGGAGAATTTGATTGTGATTGCCTGCCAGTCACCCAGCAAACCGTCGACCTGCACCGGCTCACGCCGTTCGGTGAGCACATCTCGTAGGGGCACCATTGGATAGCTGCTAGCGCGGCCCGTCGAAGCGCCGTTCTCGATCCAGCGTTCAATCTCCCTCCACCGCCGGATCACGCAGGGGAGGGCGCCGGAAAATTTGGCATGGCCTCCGGCTGTGCGCCCTGGTCAATCCAGGATTCAAATTTGCGGAAAGCTTTTAGTAAATCGGGTAGCTCGCTTGCCACCCCATCGCCAGTTTCACCAGTAGACGTGATGCCAACAGCCTTAGGCGCAGCGACGAACACCGGGTAGTCGAACAACTCGCGCACCCGCGCCCACAGCGCGGCGGAGTGAGCTTCATCGATGGCTTTGTACTTGCCCTTGAGTTCCGACAACAGTGCATCGCTGTGATTCTGTACCCTAGCCAGCGCAACGGTCGCTTGTTTCTTGAGTTCGGCCGCAGCCTTCTTATGTTCCTTGGCAACTTCATCGAGCCAGACGGCCTTGCTTTGAGTGGTCGGCCTCCCTTGGCGTGGGTAGGCCGGGGCTTCGCCGCGTTGCCATGGCAGGAACACGCGCTGAAGGCCCAAGGCAGCTAGTTCACTAATCAAGCGTCCGGTCTCTGCGTCCTCCCCGGTGATGATGCGCTGCGCGTACTCAGTATGGCGAGCGGTGCGTTCGGCGTCAAAGCCGGCATCCAGCTCTGCGTGCGCCTGACTCCAGACAGCCTCCCACTGCGCGGTTTCCGCATCCGTGAATTTGCGTAGGAACACCAGCGACGCCTTAACCGTGGCATTGCTTGAGCGGAAAGTTTCTTCCGGCAGGCTTACCACCGCCAGCAGCTTGGCCCGCCCCTCGGCCCAGCGACGCAGCCAGGCCAGGGACGGATTGTTGAGGTTGCCGTCGGGCAGCACAATGCCCATACGTCCACCGGGTTTGAGTAGGTTCAGGCAACGCTCGATAAAGATCAGTTCGGTGGGGCGGTTGTTCTTGTCCTTGCCGATCTCGAATAGGTCGAGGATGGGCGTCTTAGCCGCTGCCGCTTGTAACAGCCTGTTGTGACTCTCTTCCCAAGCTACGCCATAGCCTCGCTCGCGACAGCGCTGCAGGTAAGCCTCATCTGTTGGCACACGGGTTTCATCGCTACCGCCGACTTTCTGGTCACTGCCGACGTTTGATCCAAACGGGGGGTTGGTCAACACCAGATCGAAGCGGCCATTGAAGATGCCGTTGATGTCGAGCAGGCCATCGTGATAGTGGATGCCGCCGTGCCCATCGCCGTGCATGATCATGTTCATCTTGGCGGTGCGGGCGGCGCGGGGTTCGGCATCGGTACCGTAGATGCACTGCCACGCCAGGCGGCCGACGCGGGTGTCGATAGGCTTGTTGTCTTCGCCGCTGGGCAGCAGTTGTTTGTTGAGACGCGAGAACGCTTTCTCGATCTGGTGTTCTTCTTCCTCCACAGGCAGCCCAAGCGCTTCGATACGGATGCGTTCTTCATCCTTCTGGCGCTGGATATCGGCGACGATCTGGGCGCGGACATGCTCGAAGGTGCGAATCAAGAAGCCACCCGAGCCTGCGGCCGGATCGCAGATCAATTGCCCTTCTTGCGGGTTGAGCAAATCGACCATGAACTCCACTACCGGCCGGGGCGTGAAGAACTGCCCCAGCTCCCCCCGAAAGGTGGTGCCGAGGAACTTCTCGAAGGCTAGTCCTTTGATGTCGTCGCCCGTTTTGGAGAGATCGAAACGTTCCAGTTGCTTGACGATGCGTCGGAAGGTCGCCTCCGAGATGTCGAGCTTGTCCGCAGCGGTGAACAGGTCATCAGCGCGGTAAAAGGCCTTTGTCTGCTCGAATAGACCATCGTGCACGGCCGGATCGGTAGGCAGCCGCACGGCAGCGCGCCGGTCGAGGTAGTCGGTGGTGAAGGTACCATGTTGGCCGGAGCGTTCGACATACATCTTGATAAAGAGAATTTTCGAGATGGTGTCGAAAGCGCGCCCAGGGTCCATTTTGTGGACGTCGCGCAGGATGCTGTGACAGCTGAACAGCAGGTCCTGAAATTCCTTGCGGTTGAATGCGCGCAGACTGTCTAAGACTTCCTTCAGTCGCTTGGCATCGCCCCAGTCCGTGGCTTTGGGGATTTCGTTGATGGCGACGAATTCACCTGGCGTGCGGGCCACGAGCTTGAAAACGGCAGTGTGGCGCACGTTGGTGGCGATGAAGAGATCACAGCCAGAAGCAACGGTGTAGGACGCAGCCTGGTAATAGTCCTTTTCCTGAATCTCAATTGCGTCAGTCTTGCATTCGACGACGAGAATAGGAAAGCGCTTGGCTGTCCGATCGTCAATGGACTGCCAGATGACGATGTCGGCACGGGGACTGCGGTGTCCGTGCTGGGTGCGCTGCTCCTGATCCATCTGGTCCAGCGAATAGCCGTAATGCTCTACTAATGTACGAATGAATTTTTGGCGAACGATTTCCTCTGGCTTGGCAGTCACGTCGCGCCATTCCTTGCGCAAGGGAATCCACAACCAGTGGCCTTCCCTGTGAAGCGTGTCGGGTGTGGGCGGAAATGGCAGGCTGGGTCGGTGGGATGGTTTCTTGGTCTTGGCCATATCGTTGTTCTTACTCAATCTTGCTTCTGCTCTTCGTCGGCGCCGCCGGCGCGCACCCATTCATCCACTTCAGACACTTGGAACTTCCACAGTCGTCCCACGCGATGTGCTGGAAGGCCCTTGCGGTCAATCCAGCGGTAGATCGAATCGCGCGTCACGCCGAGATGCTCCGCGATCTGATCGACGGAGACCCACGGTTCAGCAGTCATTGCGGCGCTCCGGAAGCAGTCGGTTGGGTCGCATAGAGTCGGTTTCAGTCGCAAAGGCCGTAATTTATCAGGTTGGAGGAGGCGGACGAGTTGATGTGAGCGCATACGCCAGCCAGCCAAGCCCTGGATCTCGGATGTGAAGGGCCGCTTGACCCAAAAAGCGTCTCCGTTTGCAGAACCCGGCGAGGCCCAATTTTCGCGTTGATTCGATCGTCAAACTGCGGATCGGATTCGCGCACGGGTGTCGGCCTCAATAATGCGATCACCGGGCTTGCCGCGGGGCTGTCAGTTTTTTTGTGTGCGGGGCAACTCAAGGCTCGCCGTCAGGCTGAACGGTGAGCCGGCATTATCTGAACGGTGTGGCTGCGTGAATCGGTCTTCATAGAGGACCGCGAACTGGTTCATCGCAGCCTTCCACTCATGCGTTGAACTGCCCCATTTGCCAGTGATGTTGCGTAGCGCCAGCCACAGGAGTTTGGTGGCCGCTTCGTCGCTTGGGAAGTGGCCCCGCGTCTTGATGATCTTGCGTAGCTGCGCGTTGATGCTCTCGATCGCGTTGGTCGTGTAGATGATCTTGCGGATCGCCGGCGGGAACGCAAAGAACGGTATCACCTGACTCCACGCACGGCGCCAGGACTGCGCGATCGGCGCGTAGCGCTGACCCCATTCGCCCTGCTCAAATGTCGTCAGTTCGGCTTGTGCAGCCTCCGCGCTGGGCGCCGTGTACACCGGCTTGAGCGCGGCTGCCACCGCCCGCCGGTCTTTCCAGCTCGCGTAGTCCAGGCTGTGGCGGATCAGGTGCACGATGCAGGTCTGCAGCGTGGTGGCCGGGAACACCGCGTTCAGGGCTGCCTCCATGCCCTTGAGGCCGTCGGTCACCGCGATCAGGATGTCCTGCGTGCCCCGCGTCTTGAGGTCGTTGAACACCTTCATCCAGAACTTGGCGCCTTCGGTGCTCTCGATTCACAGGCCCAGGATGTCGCGCGTGCCGTGGGGCAGTACGCCCAGCGCCAGATAGACCGCCTTCTTACGCACCACGCCGTCCTCGCGCATCTTGACCCGCAACGCGTCGAAGAACACCACCGGGTACATCGCCTCGAGCGGGCGCGCCTGCCAGGCGGTGACTTCCTCCATGACCGCGTCGGTGACCGAACTGATGAACTCGGGCGAAACCTCGGTGCCGTACTGCTCGGCCAGAAACGCCTGGATCTCGCGCACGGTCATGCCACGCGCATACATGGCGATGATCTTGTCGTCGAACCCGGTGAAGCGCCGCTCGTGCTTGGGGATCAGGATCGGGGCGAAGCTACCGTCGCGGTCACGCGGGTAGCCCAAGTGGTGGCCCATCTCGGCGCCCAGGGCCCGCTCGATCAGCGCCTTCTTGAACGCCATCGACGCTTCCTGCACCGCCTGCGCAGTCATCGGGCCCTTCACGAATTGGGCAATCAGGTCCTCTGGGATGGCCGGCAGCTCTCGCGCTGCGGCCTGGCTCGTCTTGGTCTTGCGTGGCATACATGCTCCTTGCTCTCACATGTTATGCCCTGAACACAAAATCTCGGACAGGCCCCTTGCCGCTCCGCTCCAGGCCATCTCCACCACGGCCAAGGCCGCGATTCCGAAGTCCCAGGAAGGCACGGAGCCGGGCGACGTGATCGTGCTCGACGCACAAGGCCTGCTGCCAGCGGTGGACGGCAGTCAACTCACGAACCTGCCAATTCCGCACGGGGTTTCGACGGTACTGACCATCGAACTGGGCCAATCCGCACAAGCCGATGGCGGTCGCGGCATCGATCAGGGCAACTGGTATCAGCCGATTTCCGTATCGATGTTCAAACCTACAATGACTTTCAGTACACCGCAAACAGCGACGGTACGATCACCATTCCGTCCGGCGTGTACCTCGTCTGCGGCAACGCGAAGATCCTCGCACCGTCCGGCGACACCTACCGGCTTCCTGCCCAGATGGTGTTCGCCGTTGGCCAGAACGGGGTCTATCCGGGCATTTACCAGCATGTCGTACAGCAGTATGCAGGCACACCAATCACCACGCCGCGGTGTCAGGTGCGCTCGGCATGGTGCCTGTTGGCGGCGTGCAAGGAAGTTGGAACAGCAACTCCCCGCTATGGATGGATTTCGCCAAGGTCCTGGGCTCGCAAAACCAAACGCCGCTGGAACTGCAGGGCTACATGTCGATCGTGAAGATCGGGTAATCGATGCCTGCTGCGGCGCAAGACTGGCGAGCCATTTCTCTAGCTTCGGGTAGGTGACCTCGGCGACGAGGCAGCACACTTTGCTTTTGATCGGACGGTGATAGTCCGCTCAGTGGGCGCTCGGGTGCTGATCAGTATCCATACACCTCTTGCCGACGCTTGAAAGCTTTTTGGCTACCTTCCAGGATTGTGCAGACGATGTCCTTGGTTTCGCCGGTGTCGATCGATCCGCGATCCCTGATCACTGACACTTCGCTCGCACCGCGCAACGGAATGATCAACTCAGCATCTCCCAGGACGGCGATATTGGGGTTGTGGGTAACGATGATGACCTGCCGGTGCTCTTTGATGCTGCGAAGCGAACGCACCACCGTCTTGTAAATGAACTCGCCGTCGAGGTTGTCCTCCGGTTGATCGATGATCAGCGGCACCCTGCTTTTCGAGAACAGTAGCACTGACAAGAGGATGGCCTGTTGTTGGCCGAGCGAGAGCTTGGCGAAGTCCCGGACCTGATGGGACTTTGTGCCATCGGGCTTGTCGATGGTTCGCGTCACCTTGATTTCGGGCCTGTCCTCAAGCGCGATACGTTCTAGCGCACACCGCGCCTGCCACTCACTGAGCTTTCCGATGATGTCTGCCGCATCGGTTTTTGAGAATACGCGGTTGCCCTCTGCGTCGCTCAACTGTTCTAGCGCCGAGGCATCCTTCGCAGCCACTGCGGCCAGGAGTCGCGCTGGCGAAAGCGCGGCGGCAATGAGCGCAGCACGCGGAACCTGTGAGGTTCGCCAGTTCATGGTGGTCTTGATCAAATCTTCCATGTCCGGGGAGAGCAGG
The DNA here is from genome assembly GCF_051904805.1 of Ralstonia sp. 25C. NCBI lineage: Bacteria > Pseudomonadati > Pseudomonadota > Betaproteobacteria > Burkholderiales > Burkholderiaceae > Ralstonia > Ralstonia sp. 25C. Next base: position 3,753,054 of record NZ_CP196737.1, read on the forward strand.
CCTTCATAGAACTGGATCTTCACCTTGTAGTCAACTACGGCTGCAGCGAGATTGCTGTTCATCGTCGTCGCAAACGCTTGGCGGGCGTTGAATATCTTTGCGCGTAGATCAACCCGCTCTTGGAGCAGGCGCTTGCGCTCCTTGAGGGCTACCTGGTGTTTTGGCAGGCTCTTCTTTAACTCGGTCAGTCGCGCCTGCAGGTCGGAGGCATCCTTCGTCACCTTGCGGATGAACGCCATATCCAGCTTGATGTTCTGCTTTTCCAGATCCCGTCGAATCTCCTCGATCTTTTCCTGAGTCTCCTTCTCGCGCGCGATCCAGACCTGAAGCTGTGCCGCAATCTTGCCATTTGCTCCGACGACCTTCTGTCTGAGCTGACTGGAGAGCGTTTCGATCTCGGTTGCGAGGCCATCGACTAGCGCTTTGACAACCTCAAATTCCGCCTTGCCAACGGCGAGGCTGTCGCCATCAACGTCGGCCGTCAACTTGCGCAGTTCGCCGCCAGTCAAGCTGTTGGTTATTGAGGTGAGAAGCTCGTCCAGGTTGCGCTTCAGGCCGTCGCGGAATCGACGCTCCTTGGCCAGTTTCTCCGCCAGTTCGACGACCTGACTGGCATTTTGTTTCTTCAGGGCCGTGACCTGGGTATCGGCGATGCCCTTTGCCTTCTCGGTGGACGCGATCTGGTTGATGTTGAGCTGCAGTGCCTCGATCACTTCCTGGTTGGCGAGGATCTCATCGCGCAGGGCTTCGTCTTGCTCGCGCAATTCGCCAAAATCGATGAAACCATCCAAGAACCGGAGAAGGATCGACGGGTCGTCGTCGCAATGCTGAATTGTGTTGGCTGTTTCCCCTTGCCCGTAGCTTTCAATGGCGACAGCGATGGGTCCTTCGGGATCGCCGTTCACGACCTCGCACAGCTTGCTGCGGCTCAGTGTATGCAGTTGCCCGACCTCATCTTCATAGACGAGAGAAATTGCATCTGGCCAGACTTCGGAATCAACAATAGTGCTTTCTGCGGCGTTGCCGGATGCAGCGCGAAGTGACTCTAGGAGGGTTGATTTTCCGGCACCGCGCCCACCGATGATGCATGTCAGGTTCGGACTGAAGCGCACAATCTGGTCCTTTAGGAAGCCACCTTCCAGCTTCATCCCTATGAACTTCGGTATGGACGCAGGAATTAGATCTTCTAGGCGCACACGCGCGGCCGCATCCATGAGTGCAATCCGCAGCGATGCGAACGTCAAGGCCTCCATCTTGAGTCTGGTCAGCTTTCTGTTGCCGTTGGCATTACGACCCAGCGCGTTGAGGGTGTGAGCGTCAGAGGACATCACCTTTGCTAGATCAATTCCGTCCTCGAGTCCGAGCGCCTTGCATCGGGCTACAACGCAGTTCCGTCGATTTGCGTCGGTGTCGTCGTGAGAAAACCACGCACTGTTCGAGGCGTTGGAGATCTCCAAGCCCAGAAGGTTTGGACAGTTGAAAACCTCCTGTTTGAAGGCGTCAAATTTTGGGTGTGCCCTCTCAAGGCCACTGTCCAGATCGATGTGGGCGCAAATGCCAAAGCCGTTGAATTCTTCGGCGAAGCGGAGGCACTGGGGAATAGTGTTGTGGCAGGCTTTCCGGTCGTCCGAGATAGTCAGCTTTCCAAAGAAGCGTTGCAGATGGTCGGCCGTCTCAAAATAAACGAGCAGATGCCCCTGAGGCGTTGACAACTCCACACCTGGGATGACAAGCAGCGGCTTGCCTTCGGCGTATTTTAGCGCCGAACGGATGTTGGCAATTTGGTTGTGATCGGTAATCGCAATGAGGTCGAGCCGCTCCGCTATCGCCGTATCGACAATCCCCTCGGGAGTCATCGTCGCGTCTTTCACATCGTAAGAGCCGTCTTCGCCGAACGAGTGAATGTGCAAGTCCGCGCGACGGAACTGTGCCCCGTTGGATTCGTTCTGAATTTCTTGCAGCAGGGACACGTTATTTTCCTCGTTAGCAAGGTACTGTTGATCACCGACAGGCGTCCACTCTATGCCGCTGTTGTTAGTGTCTCCGGCTCATGGAGCTGTACGCTACGAGTGGCTTGTCTCGCGCGTTAACCAGGGGCATTAACGATGTGAGTGTGCTTGAGCGACCCCACGGCGGAATTGGGATTTCGTATCTATATTTCTCATGGCGCGAGCGTTATGAGTTCCCCCACGTAAGTAGGGCTACAAAAAACCGTTTTTCATGTTTAGGCTGGGTGCCAAGAAATATGAGATCACAGACTTGAGCCTGAGGGCAGGGGTATTCGGGCGGTTATGAACGGAAGTGCTCGTGCCTGGGAAAAACGATAAAAATTGGTCGATTGGCTTAATCCTTATTTCAGAAAATGAGCGCCTCGGTTCAGGGAACCAGGGTGATGGCAATTAGTACTACCAATGCTGGGGTGCAGCCCTCATTTAGCATAAGGACTATGGCCCGGAGCCCAGGTTAACCCGCGCTTCAACGGTAGACCAACTGAGTTGGTGGTTCGCGATCGATGTGTCAGGCGATGGCGAAGGGACGCCGACTGGGTTGGAACATGCAATGCCGATATTTTTCGGTGTGACCGTTTTTGTGTTAGGTCGCATCTTGGGCTGCTCGCGTTGAATGCCATAAACCAGTCGTGGTCTAGTTAGGCTTGCTTGGCCTCTGTGACGGCGGCGTGACAGCTTGAGGTCAACTCACTGTGCCAGTAGCTGATCGTACCCGTGCCCGGAGGCGGTTATGGAAAGCCAAGACAGCTCTGGGCGTTGCGCTTTTCACAGTCATGGCCGGCTGCACGACGCTCAGCGTCGAAACATCGTCAAGCACAGAGGGCAAGCGCACTTACTTTGGCATGGTAACCGTCAACGCCCCGGCTGGCCCAAGTAGCGAGAATACGCAGTCGCGTGTACGACAGGTCAACATCACCACGATAGGCCTACGTGTAGACCGTGGGCTTAGCCTGGGCTACTTGAGAGATCGAATGCTCAGCCTACCGATGGATTGCCGTCTAGTCGTCTTTGTCCGGTCAGAGTCCGAACTAGCCCATGCGGAGCAAATGTTACGCGCTGCTACAAAGGAGGAACTATGCGTAGCCCCACTTGTGGAATGAATCTAGCGATGTGTCTCGGCTGGGGCGCGGCGCTTGTGCTCACCGGCTGTGAGACACCGCGGCACTCAAACACGTTGATCTTCGGCACGTCGACAAAGGTTGCAATCGACGCTTCGCAGGAACCTACCGGTGCGCTGGGCGTAACTATTGGCTACAAGCGCAACGAGGCGGTGTGGATGCCGTTGATTGCAAACAAGGCAAATGGAGACAAGCTTGTTCCCGAGGAGTGTGGGAATGATGATTGTCGCAAGTTTCAAGGTTTGGCGGGTACCAGCGGCGGCGCCGCTGGCGCTGGTGCGCAGGATACCTATTCGGTGCTAGCGACGTTCTCGGGCAACATGTCGGCGACGGCCCAGAACCCGGAGGCGAAAGGTAGTCTTGCGCAGTATTTCGCCACTGGTATCGCGGCACGCCTACTGGCGCAATATGGTGGCGCTGCAGTCGTCAACACTGGCGCTAGTGAAACGAAATCCGCGGCTATTGGCGCGACCGCTCAACAGACTCTCGATGTGAAGAGTTCGCGCGTTGCCACGGTGGTCACGAAAGTCACAAAGACCAATGGGCAAGTTGATGAGCAGGCTGTCACGAAGTTGTTGAGCCTGAGTCCCGCAAAGGACATCGGTGCAGCAGACCAAACAGCCATCAGATCGATGAAGACACGTGCGGCCCTCGATGAGTACCTGCACGACGCGCCTGAGTCGATTGCTAATAGGCTCTATAGCACTCTCGACCAGTTGTAATAGGAGATGGCAATGGCAATGCAGAAGATTCGGATCGAACTTGCGCGGGACCAGGGGACAGCTTCCACTCAAGCGGACGTGCTTAGAGGCCTGGGTTACACGGTGACTGGTCCTGATGCGTGCACTATCGCATGGGTGACCGATGCGTCCAATCCCGAGGCGCTGCCACTCGTGACTTATACAGATTCCTCTGATAACGCCGTCTTTGTTGTTGTTGGGCGAAAGTAGCTAGGGGCAGCAGGCTAGGGGTGTCCGTTGGATGAGTGCGCCGACGGATACCGTCGGCACCAATGCCGTGACGCTCACATCGTGACACTACAAAGCTCTGGCCGCTACCTCCCCCCAGGGCGACCGCCAGCGACTCCGGAGGCGAACTGCCGACGCTGGAGAGCTTCGCGGCGTCCGGACCTTATCAATTCAAAGATGCACAAGGCGCCGCCCGAGCAGCCGTCTGCGTATGTGCGACCAGATCGGGTAGGGCTTTGGGGGCAACTATTTCTCAAAGCTTTGAACAAGAAGAGGTGCGGTAGCATCTCGTCATGAGCTAAGTATTGGAAGAAGCCAAAAACATGGACATTGCTTTGGTAGCTGATAATGGCCACCTGCTGCTCGGCCAGTTGTGGGAAGGCGATTTCACCTTGAAGGGCGTTGGTACCGAATCGGCGCGGAAGCTTGCGGCGCAGGTGGCACAGCGTCACGGCGGCACAGAAGATACGAAGCATGGTAACTGGATCATTCCTTACCGTCGCGGTCTTGCTCTGTTTGAGGAACTGGACAAGATCCGCGCGTTCGCCTACCAATAGGAAGGTGCCTACGGCAACGTGATGCAGCACTCGCAGGGCAGGTTGCCTGTCGCTACCCAGTTGATTGCATCGAGGGAAACGGTGCGTTTGGAATGGTACCTGGGCGATCGGAAAATCGCGATCTACCAATGGCGTTCCGAAAGCCCAGGCGAATACGTCATCAAGCGTGGGCCGAAGGGCTAAGTTTTCTTAGCGTCCTGCCAAGAGGACCCCACCGAGCTGTGTACAGGTGTGTACTTCGATTGGCCCAGAGGCGTCGCCTTGTCCAACTGGAACAGCCAGAAGTCTTGCTCTTGCGTCGTCATTTTTTCGAACAGCACCCGTTCTTCCGCAGTCAGCAACTGGCTGATTTTCTCAAGGCGGCTGAGCACGCTGTCAGATGGCCGTACGGCGGAGCCCATCGTCGTTGAGAGGACTACCTCGCCATCGACCTTGATCTCAGGAATCATCGCCAAATCGATGAATCGGCCGCCGAGCCAAATATGGGTGGGCGGGAAAAACGATACTTGACGGATTTGCTTGTAGGCTTCCTCGAGGGATGCGGGTACTTGCTCTCCGAGGTAACGGAAGAATTTGTAGTTCTCAAGATCGTCCAGCACTGTGGTGGCTAGATCTTCTGGCGATTGCGTCTCGAAGAGGGTGGTGCCCGTCTCGTCGTTACGACAATGAATCAGTTCCTGGCAAATGTCTTTCGCGGCGAGGTACCACCCATCCTCACATTCCACATACTCAGATGTCGCGGAAAGCTGCTCCGCGTCCTTGACATCCAGTGCAAAGACAAATCCCTGACCGAAAGCACGCCGTGAGGCGGGTGAAGAAGGATTGTCTTTAGCGGCTTGATTCAGGATGTTTTTCAGCAGCTCGGGCAGGCGGTTGTTGCTGTTGAGGTGAGCCGTTTGCTCGAGGCATACGGTGACATGCTTCCAGTGCGCGTAGCCGTGCTCTTTCGCAACAGCCTCGCGTGCCGCTGTAAGTGAGATGTTGCTGGCTTTGCTGCGTGCTTTGGCAAGACGCTTGAGTTTTTGAACGGCGGTCGCCGTGGTGGAGATGAACTCCATGGTGCGCTCCTTCATGCTGCCGCGGACATACTCGGTGCTCACTGCCGCGCTCCGCGAAACATGGGAAGCTCAGACAAAGGTGTTAACGTCGTCCCGGCGAACCGAGTAGGCCATGGTGAGCAGCTGGCGTCGACGAACGCACTGAACCATTATATCGGATTGTGTAGGCCGCGTTTTGTGTCGATCACTGGCTTTTCCTGCGACACGTCGAACGTTGGCACTATCGACGCTCTAGAGCAAGTTTCAGCTATACTTGGCTTGCGCTCGGCAGGCGCTCGCTACCCGTCATTGCGAAGCTGGAAACGGCACTGCTTTCAGAACTTTCTACTTACGTGGCTTCTTTTGTCCCACGTGGCGGTTGACGGGTAACGCTTCCAAATGGGGCAGGAGAGTGTCATGCATATTCCTTCTATCCCTCCGTCCACGCTGGACGGTATCAAGCGGCGCGCCAAATCCATCAAGCGCGAGCGGAACATTCCCCATCATCAGGCACTTGACGCATCGGCCCGCGAAGCTGGGTACGAGAACATCAGGCATGCGCAATCAGCGCTGGCCGGTGCCAATGATCAACATACGGTCTATCTGACGTGCTACTGGGTCAAGCGCGGCGGAACTTTTGCCGATCGCGGGCGGGAGACGCTGTCGGTGCCGCTTGCGCTGCCTTTGGGGCAGGTTGTCTCCCGACATCAACTTGATCACGCCCGGCACTTGGCTGGATTCCGACTGGAATCGATCGACCATGTCGAGCGGAAGACGGACGTCGATAGCCAAGATAGTGCTCGTTCAGAGCTTCGTCGTGCTGCACGAACACTGCAGTTCATGGCGGCGACCGGCTTACGGCCAGCAACTACGCGGCGCGAACGATGGCCGACTCTGGGCAAATTCGAGAGGCTTCCGGGCGGCGACCATTACTCGCTCTGGCTTTCGGCGCGTGGGCGCTTCTGGGTCTATATGGACGAGCCATACGAGAAGGCTGAACTGGGCGAACGACTGCCTTGGGCACAGCAACGCGGTATGCACATGATCCGGCCTTCTTGGGAAGGGCTCTACTCCCCGGGTGGGACACTTCCATTCCTGTTCTGCGTCGACGGGAATTTTGCTGCGTTGTTGTCGACCAAGCTGTCGACTTTGCCGCGGGCGGGCGACGAGAGCGGCTGGAAATGGATCTCGGACCGCTATTCTTCGCAATTCTCAAGCCCTGCACGGATTGCCTCGGGAAAGCCGCAGCGGGCGCGTCCCATGCCGGCACCCCATGACATTGAGCGGAACGGGGCGCTGCCCTACGGCAGGCCCCTTGGTGGCAGTAGTTCAATGTGGCGGCCAGCTGCACGGATGCCGCTGGAATCGCACCTCGCAATTGGGCCTCTGTTTCGAGCGCTTGCAGTCTCTGGCCTTGATCATCGCGTGACTATGCCGCTCGCGAAGATGCAGTCGTTGCTTGATGACTGGCTGCAAATGGAGTACCCGGGCAGCGAGATGAGTGCGGAGCAGTTCCATGCGGCTTACTACGGAGCAAGTGCGGTGCCGTTCGAATCGCCTGCGCAACAGCTTGCAGCTGTCCGCACCATTCAAAAGGTGTTGGCAGATGGATACAAGCAGTGCCGGCCTCGTGATGAACTTCTGCGGCGACTGATGGGCGTACAGGCCGCCTTGGCTCGATCAGCGTAGTCACAAGGTAGGAGGCCGCCCAGGGGGGTACATGCTCCTAGGCGAAATCGTGTGCAAGCAATTGGACTTGGCTGATGGAGCGCTTGGTGGCGGTAAGGCGCGCGCTGTAGGCTTTTCTTTGCGTTGTGCGCGGGTCGCATGGATCGAGATAGATCGATCACGACAGTAAATGCCTACATGATGCCTACATGAATTGAGTGTTGAAAAAAGGGTCGCAGCCAAAATCGCTGCAACCCATTGTTTTTATTGGCCTGCCCAGAGGGATTCGAACCCCCGACCGTCGGCTTAGAAGGCCGATGCTCTATCCAACTGAGCTATGGGCAGATGTGAGGCTGCCCAGGCAAACCACTGGCGCGCGGCCTCCGGATACCTGGGAGGCCGCGATTCTAACAGATGGGCATGGCGCCGTTTGCTAGTGCTGGGGCGGGATTTCGGGCGGCACCTCGCCGGGCGGCAGTTCGATGGGGGGCGTCTGCGGTTCAGGGTCGTGGACGGGATCATGCGCCGGCTCATCCGGCGGTGGCATTTCTGGCGGCGGGTGAGGGGGCGCCTCTGACGGCATCGGCGGCGTGATATGCGCGGACCAGGGCAGGTCAGGCAGAACGGGATACATGGCAACTCCGTGGGTATGTATCAGTGCGAAGACTTCGGGTTTGCCCTGATTCACCCCGCAAGCGTCGTTCCTGCGCATCATCCAAATGGTGATACCTAAAATACGTACCCCCCAAATGGGGGGATTTTTGATACATTTCGTGGCGTCGGGTAGTGCCACACACAACAACAGTTTCATTCGAAATTCCACGCAACGACGTGGAACACCGTGCCTACGCACGCCAATGCGCGTGACGGATGCCTTTTGGGTTCCGACCAGACGGGAAATCAGGGGAGTCTTGTTTGGGCAGCCTTTTTGGGCGGCCCGTGCTGCTGTGTTTCGCCGGCAACAGGGGGCCAGGCGAGGCGACAGCCATGGGGCAGGGAGGAAACATCAATGAGCACGCGTCACGCACGACGCCCAACGGGGGCGTCTCGAGGCACCTACGTCCGTAACGCCCAGAGTGGGCGCATCGGCGATCGTTCCAATGCAGCCGATCATCGCTTGCCGCCCACCGGCGTGCCGCGCATGCTGCTGTGGTTGCTAGGGGCGACGATTCTCTTTGCGGTGGCCAACTACACGCTGAAGCTCTTCGGCTGAAGCCCAGCGTTACTACAACACCTTCCCCGGATTCATCAGCCCGCGCGGGTCCAGTGCCTGCTTGATCGCGCGCATGGCGGCCAGTTCCACGGCGCTCTTGTAGCGCGCGTTGTCTTCTCGCTTGAGCTGGCCGATGCCGTGCTCGGCAGAGATCGAGCCGCCGTGCGCATGCACGCTGTCGTACACGATGCGATTGATGCCGTCCTGGTTGGCGAGAAAATCGTCGTGCGCATGCCCTTCCGGCGGCGACACGTTGTAGTGCAGATTGCCGTCGCCCAGGTGCCCGAACGTGACCATGCGGATGTTCGGGTAGGCCGCGGCCAGCGCGCGGTCCGTCACGTCGATGAAGTCGGCAATGCGCGAGATCGGCACGGCAATGTCGTGCTTGATGTTCTTGCCTTCGTCGGCCTGGGCCAGGGGGATGTGCTCGCGCAGGTTCCAGAAGTCGCGTGACTGCGCCACCGATTCCGCTACGGCTGCGTCATCGATTACGCCGCGTGCGAGCGCGTCTTCCATGAGCGATTCGAACAGCGTGCGCGCGTGCTCTTCGCTTTCGAGGTCAGACAATTCCAGCAGCACGTATTGCGGATAAGCCTGGGTGAACGGCACGCGCAACTGCGGGTAGTGCTTGCGCACGAGGTCGAGGCAAAACGCCGACATCAGCTCAAAGCCTGTCAGCAGCGTTCCGGCATGACCTTGCGCCAGCGAAAGAAACTCCAACGCTTGACGCGGAGATTGCAGCGCCGCCAGCGCCGTCACTTGGGCGCGCGGTTGCGGAAACAGCTTCAGCATGGCCCCGGTGATGATGCCCAGCGTGCCTTCCGCGCCAATCAACAAGTCACGCAGGTCGTATCCGGTGTTGTCTTTGCGCAGGCCGCGCAGGCCGTTCCACAGCTCGCCGTTGGGCAGCACGGCTTCGATACCCAGGCACAACTCGCGCGCGTTGCCGTAACGCAGGACGGCAGTGCCACCGGCGTTGGTCGCCAGGTTGCCGCCGATGGTGCAACTGCCTTCCGCCGCGAGGCTGAGCGGGAAGAGCCGATCAGCATCCGCTGCAGCCTGCTGCACGTTGGCCAGGATGCAGCCTGCGTCAACGGTGATGGTGTTGTTGATCGCGTCGACCGCGCGTACGCGCTGCATGCGCTGCAGAGAGATGACGACCGCGCTGCCCTCCATATCGGGTGTGGCGCCGCCACACAGTCCTGTGTTGCCGCCTTGTGGAACGATCGGTACGCCGTGCGCGTTGCACAGCTGCACCAGCGCACTCACTTCCCCTGCGTTGGCGGGGCGCAGCACCGCGCGTGCACGGCCCGAATAACGCTTGCGCCAGTCGGTCAGATAGGGCGCTTGATCTTCGGGGGCTGTCAGAACGTGCGCGGCGCCGATGGCATCAACGCAGGCTTGCAGGAAGGCATCGTCGGTCATGGCGGATCAGGTGTGCTGGCTGGCACGCACCTTGGCGGCACGCTTGAACGGGCGCAGATAGAAGATGGTCGCGAAGAAGAAGACCACGCTGAGCATCACCTCGCCCCACGCGAGCGAGCGCGACAGCCCAGCGTCGGAGGTCGCCCGCACGATGCCTTCGGTAAAGAACAGCAGAATGAACATCGACGCCCACTGCATGGTGTAACGGTTCTTGCGCAGCACGCCGGGCAACGGCCACGCCAGCAGCAGCGCCTTGAGCGCCAGCCACGAGCCGCCTAGGCGCACGGGCGCGAGCCACAGCTCCCACGCCGCACACAGGAGGATCAGCGCGACAAGGCTCGCTGCGCTCAGCAGAAACAGTGCCCGGGATTCGGTGACGGCGTGGTCGGCTGTGGTCATGCGGCGAGCTTGAGAGCGGTCTGTGCGAGCCGTCGGCCCATGGCGGTGGCAAGCGTACGTTCGTGCGCGGTGAGCGGCGCTGTATCGCCACGGTGCGCGACGTGCGAGGGCCCGTAGGGCGTGCCGCCGGCCTCGGTGGAAAGGAGCTCACTCTGCTGATACGGCAGGCCGAGGATCACCATCCCATGGTGCAGCAGCGGCAGCATCATCGAGAGCAGGGTAGTCTCCTGCCCGCCATGCATGCTGCCGGTGGAGGTGAACACGCACGCCGGTTTGCCGGCCAGTGCGCCAGCCAGCCATTGCGGCGTGGTGCCGTCCAGAAAATATTTGAGCGGGGCGGCCATGTTGCCGAAGCGCGTGGGCGAGCCCAAAGCCAGGCCCGCACATTCTTCCAGGTCGCGCACTTCCACATAGGGCGGGCCGCTATCGGGCACGTCGGGCTGCGTGGCTTCGCACACCGTGGAGACCGCTGGCACCGTGCGCACGCGCGCCTGGGCGCCCTCCACGGTTTCAATGCCATGCGCAATGGCTTCGGCCAGCGCGCGTGTGCTGCCGTGGCGGCTGTAGTACAGGACCAGAATATCTTTCATAACAAAGCGTTGAGAGCGTCGCGGTATTATAGTTGCGCCCCCCGATCCCCTCGTTGGCCTTGCGCCGCCTCATTCTTCATGCTTTTTCCCCCCCGAGTGCTTCGTCAATGGAATGCCGCCAAGGTGCGTGCGCTGGCGCGTTATGCGCTGCGCCGTGCGGGGGAGGATCGCCTGCCGCAGGTGGCCAGCAGCCTGACGTTTACGACAGTGCTCTCGCTGGTGCCGATCTTGACGGTGGCGTTTGCGCTGTTCACGGCGTTCCCGATGTTCAAGAGCTTACGTGCGGACATCGAAGGCTACATGTTCAGCAACCTCGTGCCGGGCAATATCAGCCGGCCGATCCTGACGTATCTCAACCAGTTTTCTACCAACGCCAAGGGGCTGACGGCGGCGGGCTTGATCGGCTTGGTGGTCACCTCCGTCATGACGATGCTGACGGTGGAGAACGCGCTCAACGCCATCTGGCGCGTGCGCCATCGCCGGCCGCTGGCGCAGCGTGTGCTGGTGTTCTGGGCGCTGGTGAGTTTTGGTCCGGTGCTGATTGGCGCGAGCCTGTCCGTCAGCTCATATCTGGTGTCGATTTCGGCAGGCTATGTGCACAAGCTGCCGTTCGGGCTCGGCGTGATTGTCGGCCTGGTGCCGATTCTGCTGTCGGCGATTGCGTTTGCGATGCTCTACGTGTTTGTGCCAAACACCAATGTGGATCGGCGTGATGCGTTTGTGGCGGGGCTCATTGCTGCTGGCGCATTTGAAATCGCCAAGCGGGTCTTTGGTTCGTACGTTGCGCACATTCCCACATACACGGCCGTCTACGGGGCCTTTGCCACGCTGCCGATCTTTCTGACGTGGATCTATGTGAGCTGGCTGGTCACCCTGCTGGGCGCCACGATTGCTTCGACGCTGCCGATCATCCGCCAGGGCTACTGGCAGCGGCGCACGTTTCCGGGCAGTGAGTTTTTTGATGCGCTGGGCATTCTGCTGCTGTTGTACCGCGCACGCGAACAGGCCCCACGCACGGTGGCCGAGCAGGAAATCGGCCGGCGTCTGCAACTGGAAGCGGACTACCTCACCGATCTGCTGACCAAGCTGAAGGCGCTGCACCTGGTGGGCAAACTGCAGCAGGATCGCGGTGAAACGCACTGGGCGCTGCTGTGCGATGCCCACGTGACTACGCTGCGGCCACTCTACGAAAAGCTGGTGCTGAATCTGCCGCGCTTGCCGCGCACCGCCCTGGCGCGCCATTTGGGCGACACGCGTGGGCTGGTGGATCGATTGCACAACCCAGCGCTCGACGCCACGCTGGAAGCGGTCTTCGCTTCCGGTGAACGCGGTGTGGCCTCAGCGGCGCAAGCCGCTACCGCACCGGCCTCTGCCGAAGCTACCGCCTAACGGCTCAGAACGGAATCTTCCCCACCCAGATGTCGCGGTACATCACCCAGTCGCCCATCAGGCTATAGAACGGGTGGCGGAAGGTGGCGGGCCGGTTCTTCTCAAAGCCGAAGTGGCCGACCCATGCAAAGGCGTATCCGCTGACGGCCGCGCCCAGCAGCCACCACAGGTTGCCCGTCAAGACCAGCGTGGTCAGGCACACCAGCGCCACTGTCGAGCCGACGAAATGCAGGCGCCGGCAGGTGCGGTCCTGATGCTCGCTTAGGTAGTACGGATAGAACTCGGCGAAGCTGCCGAACTGGCGGGTGTCAGTGGTGGCCATGGTGCGTCTCCTGTTGCGGCGCGCGGAGTGGGGCGGCTACGCGGCGGCGGCCTCTCGTTCGCGTGCAAAGGCAATCAGCGCATCGAGCGTGCCATCCGGGCATTCTCCCATGATGGCGTGTCCGCCGGGCAGGCCGACCACGCGGCTGCCGGCCAACCCTGCCGCGACCTGCCGGCCGGCTTTTGCGGGCGTCATCTGGTCTTTCTCTCCCACGATCACGAGTGATGGGCACTTCACGGCGGCCATGGCTTCGGCGCCGCGCGCATAGGCATTGCACGCAGCAAAATCCGTGTGGAACACGGGCGCTTCGGTGCCACGTGCCACGCGCTCCATCAGCCGCTGGCTACCGCCGTGCATCCAGAAGCCCGGCCCAGGGGAAGAGGGCTTGTTGGCGAGGCTGGAATGCGACCATACGTTCACCATGTTGATAGCGCTGGCCGTGTCGTTGAGCGCGGCATCAAGCAGCGCATCCGACACCTTCATTGGCCAGGCCGTGGCCACCAGCGCGATGCGGCGTACGCGATCGGCGTAACGCGCGGCGCACTCCAGCGCAATCAGCGAGCCCATGCTGTGGCCGACCACCATCACGGGTTGCGTCACGCCGGTCGCTTGCACGAGCGTCATCACCCAGTCGGCCATGGCTTCCACCGTCTGCAGCGGGGCACCTGCGCTACGGCCGTGCCCGGGCAGATCCACTGCCAGCACGCTGAAACCGTGGTGCGCAAACCAGCGGGTCTGCAGCCCCCACACCGAATGATCGTTCTGCGCGCCATGCACGAACACGACGCACGGGAGTTCCGCGTCGAATGGCTTGCCGCCGGTGTAGGCGTAGGCGCGTTCGCCTTGTACGGTCCATTCCATCAGCGGGCTCCCGTTGCGTTGGCGGTGGCTTTGCCGGGCGCAGCTGACATTGCGCGCTCGGCGGCTTTCAGGCCGCGTTTGAGATCATCGATCAGGTCGTCGGCGTCTTCCAGGCCGATCGACAGGCGGATCGTGCCTTCGCTGATGCCGGCAGCGGCCAGCGCATCGGCATCCATGCGGAAGTGCGTGGTCGAAGCGGGGTGAATGACCAGCGACCGTGCATCACCCACATTGGCCAAGTGCGAGAACAGGCCAAGCGATTCGATGAATTGCTGGCCGGCACGCCGATCGCCCTTGATATCAAAGCTGAAGACGGCACCACTGCCGCGCGGCAGCAGGCGCTTGGCCAGCGCGTGGTCGGCGTGCGACTCCAGTTCGGGGTAGGCGACAGAGGCCACCATCGGGTGGCTCGCCAGGAAGGCGACGACGCGGCGGGCGTTGTCCACGTGTCGTGCCATGCGTAGCGGCAGCGTTTCGATGCCTTGTAGCAGTTGCCATGCTGCCATCGGGTTCATGCACGCGCCAAAGTCGCGCAGGCCTTCACGGCGCGCGCGCAGCAGGAAGGGCGCGACGGTGCTTTCCTCGGCGAACACCATGTCGTGGAAGCCCGCGTACGGTTCGGTCAGCTCCGGATGCTTGCCGGCGGCCACGTAGTCGAACGTGCCACCATCGACCAGCACGCCGCCGATGGTCGTACCGTGGCCACCGAGGAACTTGGTGGCGGAGTGGTAGACGAGGTCCGCACCATGCGCAAACGGCTGCAGCAGCCACGGCGTGGTGAAGGTGGAATCGACCAGCAGCGGCACGCCCGCATCATGCGCAATCGATGCCACGGTCGGGATGTCGAGCACATCCAGCCCCGGGTTGCCGAGCGTCTCGCCAAAGAGCAGCCGCGTGTTCGGGCGGATGGCGGCGCGCCAGCCATCAATGTCGCCGGGCTTGACGAAGGTCGTCTCGATGCCGAAGCGGCGCAGCGTGTAATGCAGCAGATTGTGCGAGCCACCATACAGCGCCGACGAGGCCACGATATGCGAGCCGGCGCCCATCAGCGTGACGATGGCCAGGTGCAGCGCCGCCTGGCCGGACGCCGTGGCAATGGCGCCTACGCCGTTTTCCAGCGCGGCCATGCGTTCTTCGAACACGGCGACGGTCGGGTTGGAAATACGCGAGTACACGTGGCCCGCGCGCTCCATGTTGAACAATGACGCGGCATGTTCGCTGTCGCGGAACACGAACGACGTGGTCAGGTGGATGGGCGTGGCGCGCGCCCCTGTGGCAGGGTCAGGCGCGGCACCGGCATGCAGGGCCAGCGTATCAAAGCGGGCGTTGGACATGGATTCAAGCACCCAGACAGGGCGCGGGAGCAGGTTTGGACGGGGCATGCTAGCACTGCTCCCTGTTGCAGTGCATCTCGGGCAAACGCCGAGCGGGCGCGGTTTTTGACAGGCTTTTTCTGCGCCGCATGCTTGTCGAAGCGATCCGGTTTGGGCTAGGATCGAGACACAACCATAACCACAACCCGCGCGCGGTCGCCCCCCGGCAGACCGGCACCCCGATACCCTGGGAGACGCACTATGAAAGTCAGCGATATTCTTCAAGTGAAGGGCAACACGCTCTACACCGTGTCCCCGGAGACTAAGCTCCAGGCAGCTGTGCTGACGATGGCCGACAAAGATATCGGCTCGCTCGTGGTCATGGAGCATGGCCAACTGGTCGGCATGCTGACCTTCCGGGAAATCATCGTGGTTCTTGCCAAGAATCATGGTTCCGTTGGCGATGGAACGACCATTCGCAAGGTGATGGACGACCATCCCGTGACCTGCACGCCGGCAACCGACGTTGACGAAGTCCGTCGCATGATGCTGGAGCACCACGTCCGCTACCTGCCCGTGCTCGACAACCGCACGCTGATGGGCGTGATTTCTTTCTACGACGTGGCCAAGGCTGTGGTGGAGGCGCAGGGCTTCGAGAACAAGATGCTCAAAGCCTATATCCGCGATTGGCCGGCGGAAGAAGAGCAGCCAGCGAAGACTGACTGATCCGCCCGGTTGCTTGCCGCATTCCTGAAACCCGCCCGCCGCAGCGAGCGGGTTTTTTGTTGAACCCTCAATCCTCTGTCGATGAGCCAATCGAGCCAGTTTTCCCTGCTGAAGCAACGTCGTTTTGCCCCGTTCTTCTGGACCCAGTTCCTCGGGGCGATGAACGACAACGTTTTCAAGGTAGCGTTTTCCTCGCTGGTGACGTACCACGCCACGCTGTTCGGTAATGTGGATCCGGCCTCGGCGGCGTTCCTCATCTCGGCCATTTTCATTGCGCCGTTCGTGCTGCTGTCGGCCACGAGCGGGCAGATTGCCGACCGCATGGACAAGGCCCGGCTGATCCGCCTGGTCAAGACGCTGGAAATCGCCATCATGGTCATCGGCTGCGCGGGCTTTGCGCTGCGCCACGTTGAGTTGCTGTACCTCTGCACGTTCCTGATGGGCGTGCATTCGACGCTGTTTGGGCCCGTCAAGTACGCCTATCTGCCGCAGCATCTGCAATCGTCCGAACTGGTGGGCGGCAACGGGTTGGTGGAGATGGGCACGTTTGTCGCCATCCTGGTCGGTACCATCGGTGGCGGCGAGTTGGCCAACTTCACGCGCAATGGCGATCTGATCGGGCCAACGCTCACTGGCATCGCCTGCATCATCATCGCGGTGAGTGGCTGGCTGACGGCGCGTGGCGTGCCGGTGTCGCCGGCCTCGCAACCGGATTTGCGCATCAACTGGAACCCGATCTCCGAGACCTGGCGCAACCTGAAGCTGGCCAGTAACCAGCGCGCGGTGTTCCTGAGCCTGATGGGCATCTCGTGGCTGTGGTTCGTTGGCGCGACGTTCCTCACGTCGTTCTTTGCCTTTGCGCGCAACGTGCTCGCCGGCGACCAAAACGTGGTGACGCTGCTGCTGGCGGTCTTTTCCATCGGCATCGGGCTCGGGTCGATGCTGTGTGAAAAGCTTTCGGGCCGCACGGTGGAAATTGGCCTCGTGCCGTTTGGCTCGATCGGCATGACGGTGTTTGCGGTAGATCTGTATTTCGCCTCGCATGCCGAGGCACTGGTCGCGCACGATGTGCTGACGGGCATTTCGGGCTTCCTGCAGAACCATCGCCACTGGCGCGTGCTGGCCGATCTGTTCCTGCTGGCGATGTTTGGTGGGTTCTATAGCGTGCCGCTGTACGCGCTGATCCAGAGCCGCTGCGAGCCGACACATCGCGCGCGCATCATTGCCGCCAACAACATCCTGAATGCGCTGTTCATGATTGCCTCGGCGGTGCTGGCGATGGTGCTCACGCGCGCCGGGTTCACGATTCCGCAGCTGTTCCTCGTCACGGGCATCCTCAATGCTGTGGTGGCGATCTACATCTACACGCTGGTGCCGGAGTTCCTGATCCGCTTTGTAATGTGGCTGCTGATCCATACCGTCTACCGCGTGAAAGTGGAGGGCGCCGAGCAGATCCCGGATGAGGGCCCGTGCCTGCTGGTGTGCAACCACGTGAGCTTTGTCGACGCCGTCGTTGTCGGTGCCTTTGTGCGCCGGCCGGTGCGCTTTGTGATGGATCACCGCATCTTCAAGGTGCCGGTGCTGTCGTGGTTCTTCCGCACAGTCAAGGCGATCCCGATTGCGCCGGCGCACGAAGACCCGGAGATGCTCAAGCGCGCTTACGACAGCATTGCCGCCGCGCTGGCGGAGGGCGAGGTCGTCTGCATCTTCCCCGAGGGCAAGATCACGGCCACGGGCGAAATGAACCCGTTCAAGGAGGGTGTGCGCCGCATCGTTGAACGCACGCCGGTGCCGGTGGTGCCGATGGCGTTGCGTGGCCTGTGGGGCAGTTTCTTCTCGCGCCATGGCGGCGCAGCGATGACGCGGCCGTTCCGTCGCGGCTTCCTCAATAAGCTTGAGCTGTGCATTGGTACGCCAGTGCCCGCACATGCCGTATCGCCCGAAGGCTTGCAGGCCGCGGTGCTGGCATTGCGCGGCGAGCGTCTCTAATCACCATTAACCGCCGCGCAATTCGATACACTGCCGGCTCCTCAACTCTTTTGGCATCCGCTTATGAAACGCCTTTCCCTGCTGCTGTGTGCTTCGTCGTTTGCCCTGGCTGCCGTTGCTGCGCAAGCTGCAACCCCGTCGAGCGAAACCTTGCCCTCGGGCGTCATCGTCCAGACGCTGACCAAGGGCACCGGCCCGTCGCCCAAGGCCAGCGATACGGTCAAGGTGCACTACCGCGGCACGCTGACGGACGGCAAAGAGTTCGACAGCTCCTACAAGCGCGGCCAGCCGATCTCGTTCCCGCTGAACCGCGTGATTCCGTGCTGGACTGAAGGCGTACAGAAGATGCAAGTCGGTGGCAAGGCCAAGCTGACCTGCCCGGCGGCCACCGCTTACGGCGAGCGTGGCGTGCCCGGCACGATTCCGCCCAATTCCACGCTGAACTTCGAAGTTGAGTTGCTTGGCATTGGCGGCTGATTGAACGGATTTACAATAGCGCTTTCCTGATGTTTCGCGCCGCCTCCGCCATGGCGGCGCTTTCGCGAGCACGATCATGTCTGGCAATACCCTGGGCCTGCTGTTTTCCGTTACCACCTTCGGCGAGTCGCATGGCCCGGCCATCGGCGCCGTCATCGACGGTTGCCCGCCAGGCATGGCACTTTCCGCAGAAGACATCCAGCCCGATCTGGACCGCCGCAAGCCCGGCACCTCGCGCCACGTCACGCAGCGCAAGGAAGACGACGTCGTCGAGATTCTGTCCGGCGTGTACGAGGGCAAGACCACCGGCACCCCCATCTGCCTGCTGATCCGCAACACCGACCAGCGCAGCAAGGACTACAGCAACATCGTCGAGACCTTCCGCCCGGGGCACGCTGATTACACCTACTGGCACAAGTACGGCATCCGCGACCCGCGCGGGGGTGGCCGTTCGTCGGCACGGTTGACGGCACCGACGGTGGCTGCCGGCGCCGTCGCCAAGAAGTGGTTGCGCGAAAAGTTTGGCGTGGAAATCCACGGCTTCATGTCGCAACTCGGCGATATCCAGATCCCGTTCATCGACTGGAGCGAAGTGCCGAACAACCCGTTCTTCGCGCCGAATGCCGAGATCATCCCCGAGCTGGAAACCTACATGGATGCACTGCGCAAGGATGGCGATTCCGTCGGCGCGCGCATTGAAGTGGTCGCCACCGGCGTGCCGGTCGGCTGGGGTGAGCCGCTGTTCGACCGCCTGGATGCTGACATCGCCCACGCCATGATGGGCCTGAACGCGGTGAAGGGCGTCGAGATTGGCGCCGGCTTCCACGCCGTGTCCCAGCGCGGTTCCGAGCATGGTGATGAGCTGACGCCGGATGGCTTTGTCGGCAATAACGCGGGCGGCATCCTGGGCGGGATTTCGACGGGGCAGGACATTTCGGTATCGCTGGCGATCAAGCCGACGTCGAGCATCCGCACGCCGCGTCGCTCGATCGACAAGGCGGGCGATCCGGCAGTGGTGGAAACGTTCGGTCGCCATGACCCGTGCGTGGGCATTCGGGCCACGCCGATTGCCGAGGCGCTGCTGGCGCTGGTGCTGATCGACCACGCACTGCGCCATCGCGCGCAATGCGGCGATGTGTCGGTGGAGACGCCGGCGATTGCAGCGAAGGCTTCCTGAGTCGATTCGCTCAGGCAACAAAAAAGCGCGTCGTTGAACGCGCTTTTTTGTTGGGCGTCAGCCCGAGTTACATACCCACGTAGTTCGGACCACCGCCGCCTTCCGGCGTCACCCACACGATGTTCTGCGTCGGGTCCTTGATGTCGCAGGTCTTGCAGTGCACGCAGTTCTGCGCGTTGATCTGCAGGCGCTCCGTGCCTTCGTCGTTCTTGACGAACTCATACACGCCGGCCGGGCAATAGCGCTGCTCGGGGCCTGCAAACTGGGTCAGGTTGATGCGCGTCGGAACGGTCGGGTCTTTCAGCGTCAGATGGGCCGGCTGATTCTCTTCGTGGTTGGTGTTCGAGATGAACACCGACGAGAGCCGGTCAAACGTGATCTTGCCGTCCGGCTTCGGATACGCGATCTTCGGGCACTCTGCTGCCGGCTTGAGCGACTGGTTATCCGACTTCGTGCCATGCAACGTCCAAGGCGGGTTGCTGATGCCGATCTTGGGCAGCAGCCACTGCTCGATGCCAGTCATGATCTTGCCGAGCGTCGGGCTCTTCTTGAACCACAGCTTGAAGTTGCGCGACTGGTCCAGCTCTTCCTTCAGCCAGCTCTCTTCGAAGGCGGCCGGGTAGGCGGAGAGCTCATCAGCCGAGCGGCCAGCCGTCACCGCGTCGAACACCGCTTCGCCGCACATCATGCCGCTCTTGATCGCCGCGTGGCTACCCTTGATACGCGCCGCGTTCAGGTAGCCGGCGTCGCAGCCCACCAGCGCGCCGCCCGGGAACACCGTCTTGGGCAGCGCTTGCGGCGTGCCGTTGTTGATCGCGCGGGCGCCGTAGCCGATGCGCTTGCCGCCTTCGATGTGCGCGCGGATGGCCGGGTGGGCCTTCCAGCGCTGCATTTCTTCGAACGGGCTCATCCACGGGTTCTTGTAGTCCAGCCCGATCACAAAGCCGAGCGTGACCTTGTTGTCTTCCAGGTGATACAGGAAGCCGCCGCCGAAGGTGTCGTCTTCCATCGGCCAGCCGGCGGTGTGCACCACCAGGCCGGGCTTGGCCTTGGCCGGATCGATTTCCCAGAGTTCCTTGATACCGATGGCGAAGGTCTGCGGGTCTTTGCCGGCGTTGAGCTTGAATTTTTCCAGCAGCTGGCGGCCCAGGTGGCCACGCGCGCCTTCGGCGAAGATCGTGTACTTGCCGAGCAGCTCCATGCCGAGCTGGAAGTTTTCGGTCGGCTCGCCGTCCTTGCCAATGCCCATGTTGCCGGTGGCAACGCCACGCACGGCACCCTTGTCGTCATAGAGCACTTCAGCGGCGGCAAAACCCGGGAAGATTTCCACGCCCAGCGCTTCGGCCTGCGTGGCCATCCACTTGACCACGTTCGACAGCGAGATGACGTAGCAGCCGTGGTTATGGAAGTTGCGCGGCACCAGCCAGTCGGGTGTACGCTTCGAGCCGGTTTCGCTCAAGAAGAGCACGTCGTCGCCAGTCACCGCCTGGTTGAGCGGGGCGCCGTCGGCCTTCCAGTTGGGCAGCAACTCAGTGATGGCACGCGGGTCCATTACCGCGCCCGAGAGAATGTGCGCGCCGGGTTCGGAGCCTTTTTCCAAAACCACCACCGAGACATCCTTGCCGGTCTCGGCGGCGCGTTGCTTGATCCGGATCGCGGCCGCCAGGCCAGCGGGGCCGCCGCCGACGATCACGACGTCGTACTCCATGGACTCTCGGGGACCGTACTGTTCGAGGAGTTGCTGCTGGTTCATAGATGTCTCGTCGCTGCTTTGGGGACAGTTAGGGGCGTTTGCTTATTGGTATGGCGGATTGCTGCATTAGAATTTTCCGCATTGTCCGGGAGGCGCCCGGATGCGGCAAGAGAATTTTCTGAACGATCGTTCGATTTTTTGCTAAGCTGCGCCGAAATCACGTGCCGGGACCGCTCGTCAGCGATCCGGTGCCTGTCAAACCAACACACGGGGAACACGCATCATGGGCTTGTCGATCAATCTGGAAGGCAAGGTCGCGCTGATCACGGGCGCTTCCAGCGGCCTGGGCGCGCGGTTCGCGCATACCCTTGCGGCGGCTGGCGCCAAGGTCGTGCTGGCCTCGCGTCGAGTGGAGCGGCTGAAAGAATTGCGCGCCGACATCGAATCGAAGGGCGGCAGCGCTCACGTTGTCCGCCTGGATGTGACCGATCCGGACAGCATCCGCTCCGCCATCGCCCACGCGGAAACGGAAGCCGGCACGATCGACATCCTCGTCAACAACTCCGGTGTTTCGACCACGCAGCGCATGGTGGACGTGACGCCCGACGACTTCGATTTCATCTTCGATACCAACACGCGTGGCGCCTTTTTCGTTGCGCAGGAAACCGCCAAGCGCATGATTGCGCGGGCCAAGGGTGCGGAAAAGAACGGCTCGCCGCTGCCGCAATCGCGCATCATCAATATCGCTTCGGTGGCGGGGTTGAAGGTGCTGTCGCAAATCGGCGTGTACTGCATGAGCAAGGCCGCTGTGGTGCACATGACCAAGGCCATGGCGCTGGAGTGGGGGCGTCTGGGCATCAACACGAACGCCATCTGCCCGGGCTATATCGATACCGAGATCAATCACCATCACTGGGAAACGGAAGCCGGCCAGAAGCTCGTACAGATGCTGCCCCGCAAGCGCGTCGGCAAGCCGGAAGATCTGGATGGGTTGATCCTGCTGCTGGCGTCGGACCAATCGGATTTCATCAACGGCGCCATCATCAACGCCGACGACGGGATGGTGTAACGCCCGTGCCTTTTGGGGCTCAATGCCCCATCAGCCGCTGCACAAGCTCAAGCGAGGTGTTGGCAGCATACTTCTTCATCAGCCGCGCGCGATAGATTTCCACCGTGCGCGGGCTGATCTCCAGTTGCTTGCCGATCTGCTTGCTCGTCTTGCCCTCCACCAGTTGCGCCGCAATGTCGCGCTCGCGCGGTGTGAGCGCCGCCGTGACCGGCCGGTGCGCGGAAAGGTCCTCGAACGTCCAGATGCCTTCACCCAGCGGCTTGGTGCGATCGAGCGCGCGACCCGTCACGTGGCACCAGAACAGCTCGCCGTTGGCGCGCTTCATGATGCGCTCATCCGAATAGCTACCGCGCGCGCCCATGATGGGCACGATGCGTGCGCCCGTGCGTTCGTATTCGTCATGCGTGGGGTAGAGCAGTTCGAACGACTGGCCAATCATGGTCGTGCGGGCGTGGCCGAAGATGCGCGCGGCCTCGTCATTGACGTCGACCATCACGCGCTCACGTGACATCACCATGCCGACCGGGGCAAGCTGGAACGCGGTCTGGTAGTCAAGTGCTGTCATGGGTGTCTAGGGCTAGGGAAGGCTAGGAGTGGGCCTTATGTAGTCGTACGTATTGCTGCGTTGCGTAACGCTTGCGTATTCTCGCCAAATTGTACCGTTACAATTTTCCGGCGCCGCACCGCACAAACCCCAACTGTGCGCACGGTCAAAACTCAGCCGGATCCGTTGGACCACCAAGGAAGGAGCACGCATGAACAAAATCTTCGCCAGCGCCAGCGAGGCGCTCGCGGGCGTCGTTAAAGACGGCCAGACGATCGCCGTGGGCGGTTTCGGTCTGTGCGGTATTCCCGAGGCGCTGATCGGCGCACTGCGCGATTCGGGTGTCAAGAATCTCACCTGTATCTCCAACAACGCGGGCGTCGATGGTTTTGGCCTGGGCCTGCTGCTGGAAACCCGCCAGATCAAGAAAATGATTTCGTCCTACGTGGGCGAGAACAAGGAGTTCGAGCGCCAGTACCTAGCCGGTGAACTCGAGCTGGAATTCACGCCGCAAGGCACCTTGGCCGAAAAGCTGCGTGCGGGCGGCGCAGGCATCCCCGCGTTCTTCACCAAGACCGGTGTCGGCACGATCGTGGCCGAGGGCAAGGAGCTACGCGAGTTCGACGGCGAAACGTACGTCATGGAGCGCTCGCTGGTGCCCGATGTGTCGCTGGTCAAGGCGGCGGTGGCGGACAAATCCGGCAACCTGCGTTTCAACCTGACCGCACGCAACTTCAACCCGGCTGCAGCGACCGCCGGCAAGATCTGCATCGTCGAAGTGGAAAAGATCGTTGAAGTGGGCGAGCTGGCGCCGGACGACATCCATCTGCCGGGCATCTACGTGAATCGCATCGTGCTGAACGCCACGCCCGAGAAGCGCATCGAAAAACGCACCATTCGCGCAGCCAACTAAGGAGACCGACATGGCCTGGACACAAGACCAAATGGCGGCGCGCGCCGCGCAAGAATTGCAAGACGGTTTCTACGTGAATCTCGGTATCGGCATCCCGACGCTGGTCGCCAACCACACGGGCGACAAGGAAGTCTGGCTGCAGAGCGAAAACGGCATGCTCGGCATCGGCCCGTTCCCGACCGAAGATGAAGTGGATGCCGATCTCATCAACGCCGGCAAGCAAACCGTGACCACGCTGCCGGGCAGCGCCATCTTCGGCAGCGACCAGAGCTTTGCGATGATCCGCGGCGGCAAGATCAACCTGTCGATTCTCGGCGCCATGCAGGTGAGCGAGACGGGCGATCTGGCCAACTGGATGATCCCCGGGAAGATGGTCAAGGGCATGGGCGGCGCGATGGACCTCGTGGCGGGCGTCAAGCGCGTGATTGTGTTGATGGAGCACGTTGCCAAGAAGAAGGATGGCACCGAAGACCTGAAGATTCTGCCCAAGTGCACGCTGCCGCTGACGGGTGTGGGTGTGGTCGACCGCATCATTACGGACCTGGGCGTGATCGACGTGACGGAGCAGGGTCTGCGCTTGGTGGAAACTGCGCCGGGCGTGTCGCGCGAAGAGATCCAGGCCAAGACTGGCGTGAATTTGCTGTAATTCGGAGACCACGATGCTGCAAGGAAAAACCGCCCTCGTCACGGGCTCGACCAGCGGGATCGGTCTGGGCATCGCCTGTTCGCTGGCCGCGCAGGGTGCCAACATCATCATGAATGGCTTCGGCGATGTGGAAGCGCCCAAGGCGCAGATTGCCGAGGCAGGCAAGAACGCCGTCCGCATCGGCTATCACGGCGCCGACATGAGCAAGCCCGCCGAGATCGAAGCGATGTTCGCCTATGCCGATGCCGAATTCGGGGGCGTGGACATCCTCGTCAACAATGCCGGCATCCAGTACGTGGCCAATGTGGAAGATTTCCCGACCGAGCGTTGGGACGCCATCATCGCCATCAACCTGACTTCGGCGTTCCACACGACTCGGCTCGCGGTGCCCGGCATGAAGAAGAAAAACTGGGGCCGAATCATCAACATTGCTTCGGCGCATGGGCTGGTGGCGTCGGCGCAGAAGTCGGCGTATGTGGCGGCCAAGCATGGCATCGTCGGCTTGACCAAGTCGGTGGCGCTGGAAACGGCGCAGACGGGCATCACGTCCAATGCGATCTGTCCGGGCTGGGTGCTGACGCCGCTGGTGCAGAAGCAGATCGACGCGCGCGCCGAGAAGGAAGGCATTCCCGCGCTGCAGGCCAAGAAGGAACTGCTGATGGAGAAGCAGCCTTCCGGCGAGTTCGTTACGCCCGATCAGCTCGGCGCGCTGGCGGTGTTCCTGTGCAGCCACGCCGCCGAGCAGGTGCGCGGCGTGGCCTGGAACATGGATGGCGGCTGGGTCGCGCAGTAAGCGCATCCTGCACAGAAAAAGCCCCGCTGCAGTTCAGTGCAGCGGGGCTTTTTCGTTTACGGCGAGCGTGCCGGTCTGCTGCGCCGCCGCATGCTCGCAGGCCCGCGTACAATCAGGCTTTGTTCTCTCGCCGTTGTTCACGTGTAGGAGATGTTCATGCCTGTTTCGCCGCGCCTCGCCTTTGTGCAGTGCCTGAGCCCGTCCGGCTTGCATCGGATGGCGTATCACGAGTGGGGCGATTCGCAGAATCCGCGTGTGCTGGTCTGCGTGCATGGTCTCTCGCGCACCGGGCGCGACTTCGACGTGCTGGCGCAAGCGCTGTGCAATGACTACCGCGTCATTTGCCCGGATGTAGTTGGCCGTGGGCGCTCTGACTGGTTGGTGGATCCGAAGGGCTATGTCATTCCGCAGTACGTGTCCGACATGGTGACGTTGTTGGCGCGGCTGAATGTGGAATCGGTCGATTGGTTCGGTACCTCGATGGGCGGGTTGATCGGCATGAGCCTGGCGGGCCTGCCGAAGTCGCCGATCCGCAAGCTGCTGCTCAACGACGTGGGGCCGCGCGTGACAGAGTCGTCGTTGACGCGCATTGGTGCGTATCTTGGCCTGGGCGTCCGCTTCAAGACCTTCGACGAAGGGCTGGCGTACCTCAAGACGATCAGCACTTCGTTCGGGCCGCACACGCCGGAACAATGGCGTGAGTTGAATACCGCGATCCTCAAGCCGCAGGGTGGCGAGTGGATCCTGCACTATGATCCGCGTCTGGCCGAGCCTTTCAAGAACACCACGCCTGAAGTGATCGCCGCCGGAGAAGCCATGCTGTGGAAGCTGTTCGAAGCGATTCCCGGTGAGGTGCTGATCGTGCGCGGCGCGCAATCGGACCTGCTCACGCGCGAGACCGTCGAGGCCATGATGCAACGCGGCCAACATGTGAATACGGTAGAGATTCCCGATGTGGGCCACGCGCCGACCTTTATCCAGCCGGATCAGGTGGCGATCGCCCGTAAGTTCTTCCTCGGTCAATGACCCTTTGTTTGCCCCCATTTTGATTTGCAACATGAGCACTGAACTGAAGCGTTACAACGTCGAACATCGCTATTCCGATGCCGCTGTTTACAACGGCGTCGTCTATGTCGCTGGCCAGGTGCCCGAGACCACGCTGGACGCCGGCATTGCCGAGCAGACGGCGGAAGTGCTCGCCATCATCGACCGCGTGCTGGCCGCCAACGGCAGCGACAAGACGCGCATCCTGATGTGTCAGATCTTCCTGAAGGACATCACCGAGATTGGCGAGATGAACACCGTGTGGGACCAGTGGGTCGCCGCCGAGTCCAAGAACTCGCCGCCGCGCGCCACGGTGGAGGCCGCGCTGGCCAACCCGAAGTACCGCATCGAAATCGTCGTGACGGCCGCACTGAAGAGCTGAGCCCGGCGCGCAACAGGCGAGACGCAAGCAGGACGCATCATGGAGCACAAGACCGACCGGCCGGCCGAAGGGGCTGGGCAGGTGGCCACCTCACCGGCAGAGCAGGTCGCACAGGCGATCGAATATCTGGCCGCCAACGCCGCAGACAAAGTCACGCTGACCGGCGAGACGCTGGAGTCGCACGCCCGCGGCACGATCGCCATTCTTGAGGGGCTGCGCGTTGATACGCCGTCGCTGCAGGCGGCCGCGCTGTTCCTGCTGCCCACGCTGGCAATGGACAACGAGCGCGCGCTTGAGCCCGTGTTTGGCGCCGAGGTTGTCAAGCTCGTGCACGACGTGCGGCAACTGCTGCGCATCGGTGCCATTGCAGGCCTGGTCAGCCCGACGGACGCCAGCATCACGCGCAAGAACGAAGCCGAAGCGCGCCGCGCCCAGGTCGAGGCGCTGCGCAAGATGCTGCTTGCGTTCGCGCAAGACATTCGCGTGGTGCTGATCCGCCTGGCGTCGCGGTTGCAATCGCTGCGCTGGCTGGCGCAGACCAAGCGCTCGGCTCCCGACGGTATGGCGCGCGAGACGCTCGACATCTACGCGCCGCTGGCCAATCGCCTAGGTATCTGGCAACTCAAGTGGGAGCTCGAAGACCTTGGTTTCCGCTTTGAAGACCCCGACACCTACAAGCGCATCGCCCGCCTGCTCGATGAAAAGCGCATCGAACGCGAAAAGTTCATCGGCGAGGCCATCGCCAAGCTGCAGAAGACGCTGCATGACGCGGGCATCCAGGCCGAGGTGTCGGGCCGCCCCAAGCATATCTACAGCATCTGGAAAAAGATGCGCGGCAAGGAGCTCGACTTTGCCGATCTGTACGACGTGCGCGCTTTCCGCGTGATCGTCGACGACATCAAGGATTGCTACACCGTGCTCGGTTTCGTGCACCACATGTGGCAGCCGATTCCCAAGGAGTTCGACGACTACATCTCGCGCCCCAAGGCCAACGGCTATATGTCGCTGCACACGGTGGTGATCGGTGACGACGGTCGCGCGCTGGAGGTGCAGATCCGAACGCGCGAGATGCACCACTTTGCCGAGTACGGCGTGGCCGCGCACTGGCGTTACAAGGAAGCCGGCAGCAAGGGCTACGCCGGCCAGTTCTCCGCCAGCGAGCGCTACGACGAAAAAATCGCCTGGCTGCGTCAGCTGCTGGCTTGGAAGGACGACGCCGAACACACCGTCGCGCACGAAGATTCGCCCTGGGAACAGCTCAAGCACACCGAGCTGGACGACCACATCTACGTACTCACGCCGCAGGCGCGCGTCATCGCCTTGCCGCAAGGCGCGACGCCGGTCGACTTCGCCTATTACCTGCACAGCGATCTCGGCCATCGTTGCCGTGGTGCGCGCGTCGACGGGACGATGGTGCCGCTCAACACGCCGCTCAAGAACGGCCAGACCGTCGAGATCGTCACCGTGAAGCAGGGCGGGCCGTCGCGCGATTGGCTCAATCCTGAGTTGCACTATCTGGCGAGCAGCCGCGCCAAGACGAAGGTGCGTGCTTGGTTCAATGCGCTTGAGCTGGAAGAAATGCTGGCCCAGGGGCGCGCCCTGATCGACAAGACCCTGCAGCGCGAAGGCAAAACCGCCGTCAACCTGGAGGACTTGGCCGCCAAGCTCGGCTTTAAGTCGCCGGATGATTTGTACGCCGTTGTCGCCAAGGACGAACTCAGCCTGCGCCGGGTCGAGGCTGTCTTGCGCTCTGACGGTGCGCCGCCACCTGCGCCTGTGGACGATGAGGCGTCGATCACCAAGAAGAGCAAGGCCACCAGCGTTGCCCGGGGCGCCAAGAGTGGCGTGCTGGTGGTGGGCGTCGATTCGCTGCTGACGCAGATGTCGCGCTGCTGCAAGCCGGCGCCGCCGGACCCGATCGTCGGATTCGTTACGCGCGGGCGCGGTGTGTCGATCCATCGGCAAAGCTGCGCGACGTTCCAGCAGCTGGCTGCCCGCGCGCCGGGCCGCGTGATTCAGACGGAGTGGGGCCAGCGTAGCGATTCGGTGTATCCGATCGATATCCAGGTCGAGGCGCTGGACCGCCAGGGTTTGTTGCGCGACATCTCGGAAATCCTCTCGCGCGAGAAGATCAACGTGACCGGCGTGCGCACGCTATCGAGCAAGGGCGTCGCCAAAATGCAGTTCACGGCCGAGGTGGCGGAGGCGACACAACTGCAGCGCGCGCTGACTTTGATCGAAGAAGTGCAAGGGGTGTTGACAGCCAGGCGCAAGTGACGGTATAGTCTTGTTCTTCGGCAGGCTCGTAGCTCAGCTGGTTAGAGCACCACCTTGACATGGTGGGGGTCGTTGGTTCGAGTCCAATCGAGCCTACCAACGCATTTAGCAGGACGCGTCGGGTAGGATGTCCAAGCCGTCATCCCTCGGGTTTGTCCCGTACAACTGAAGTGAAGGGCAAAACATGATTCAAGCACCGCGAACTACAACCGCTTCGGAGCGACAGTAGTCAAGGTGCGGTTTTCGCCCTTTGTGCTCTGCCCAAGCGGTAGTCAGCGCAAAAGAAAACGCGGCCTTGGCCGCGTTTTTTTTCGTCCGCGTTTTCATGTCATACGTGGCGATCAGGCTGAAAGCGCTTCGAAGCATCGATTCGACAACCTGCCGCACCAGCTTGGTGTGGCGCACGACAGAATGACAGCCTTCGCGCGGACCACAAGCGCGACGGTGACTCCACAGGAGCAAGCATGATCGCAATCACGTTGCCGGACGGTTCCCGGCGCGAGTTTCCCGGCCCGGTGACGGTGGCTGAAGTGGCGCAAAGCATCGGTGCTGGTTTGGCCAAAGCTGCACTGGCTGGTCGCGTGGACGGCCAGATGGTCGATACGAGCTACTCGATCGACCGCGATGCCAAGCTCGCCATCATCACCGACAAGGACGCCGACGGCGTTGACGTGATCCGCCACTCGACGGCCCACTTGCTCGCCTATGCCGTCAAAGAGCTGTATCCGGAGGCGCAGGTCACGATCGGCCCGGTCATCGACAACGGCTTCTACTACGACTTCGCCTACAAGCGCCCCTTCACGCCGGAAGACCTCGTCGCCATCGAAAAGAAAATGACTGAGCTCGCCAAGAAAGACGAGAAGGTCACGCGCGAGGTCTGGAACCGTGACGAGGCCGTCAAGCTGTTCGAGGGTATGGGTGAGAAGTACAAGGCTGAGATCATCGCCTCCATTCCGGAGGACCAGGAGATCGGCCTGTACCGCGAAGGCAATTTTGTCGATCTGTGTCGTGGCCCGCATGTGCCATCCACGGGCAAGCTCAAGGTCTTCAAACTGATGAAGGTCGCAGGCGCCTACTGGCGCGGCGATCACAACAACGAGATGCTCCAGCGCATTTACGGCACGGCGTGGGCCAAGAAGGAAGACCAGGAAGCCTACCTGCGCATGCTGGAAGAGGCTGAGAAGCGCGACCATCGCAAGCTCGGCCGCGAACTCGACCTGTTCCATATCGACGAAACCGCTCCGGGCATGGTGTTCTGGCACCCCAAGGGCTGGACGCTGTGGCAAGAGGTCGAGCAGTACATGCGCCGCGTGTACCGTGAAAACGGCTACCAGGAAGTCAAGGGGCCGCAGATTCTAGACAAGTCGCTGTGGGAAAAGACCGGCCACTGGGACAAGTACCGCGAGAACATGTTCATCACGGAATCGGAAAAGCGCGAGTACGCGCTCAAGCCGATGAACTGCCCCGGCCATATCCTCATCTACAAGCAGGGCATCAAGAGCTACCGTGACCTGCCGCTGCGCTTCGGTGAATTCGGCGCTTGCCATCGCAACGAGCCCTCGGGCGGTCTGCACGGCATCATGCGCGTGCGGGGCTTCACGCAGGATGACGGTCATATCTTCTGTACCGAAGACATGATCCAGGCCGAAGTGACGGCGTTTACGACGCTGCTGCAGAAGGTCTACAAGGATTTCGGCTTTTCCGAAATTCTGTACAAGCTGTCGAACGCGTCCAGAAAAACGCATTGGCTCCGAGGAGAGCTGGGATCGCGCCGAGGCTGCCTTGGCAGACGGCTTGCGTGCCTCCGGCTGCGAGTTCGAATACCTGCCAGGCGAAGGCGCGTTCTACGGCCCGAAGATCGAATACGTGCTGAAAGATGCACTTGGTCGCCAGTGGCAGTGCGGCACGATCCAGGTCGACCCGAACCTGCCGGAGCGCTTGGATGCGGAGTTTGTCGGCGAAGATGGGGCGCGCCACCGCCCCATCATGCTGCACCGGGCCATCGTCGGCAGCCTGGAGCGCTTTATCGGTATCTTGATCGAGCAATACGCCGGAGCGCTGCCGACGTGGCTTTCGCCGGTACAGGTCGCGGTGCTCAGCATCACCGATTCGCACGCTGAATACGCACAATCCGTTGCGCAATCCCTGCAAAAACAAGGATTTAGGGCGGTTGTCGATTTGCGGAATGAGAAGATTGGGTATAAAATCCGCGAGCATTCCGTTCAGAAGGTTCCCTATCAGGTTGTGGTGGGCGACAAAGAGCGGGATGAAAATCAGGTGGCCGTGCGTGCCCGTGGCAACGTCGATCTAGGCTCCATGCCGCTGTCGGCGTTCGTTGAGCGACTGCAGAACGATCTCGCCAACAAGTCATGAGCTGGACACGGCCTGTTTTTTTGATTCTTCGAGGACATCAACATCGCTACTGAGAAATCTCACCGCATCAACCGCGAGATCAGCGCACCGGAAGTCCGCCTGACCGGGGTTGAGGGAGAAGCGCTCGGCATCGTCAAGCTGTTCGACGCACTGCGTCTGGCAGAAGAGAAAGACGTCGACCTAGTCGAGATCGCGCCGACTGCGCAGCCGCCCGTTTGCCGCCTGATGGACTATGGCAAGTTCAAGTATTCGGAGCAGAAGAAGGCTCACGAAGCCAAGCTGAAGCAGAAGGTCATCCAGGTGAAGGAAGTCAAGTTCCGCCCTGGTACTGACGACAACGACTACGGCGTCAAGCTGCGCAACGCGACGCGCTTCCTGGAAGATGGTGACCGGGTAAAGGTTACCTTGCGTTTCCGGGGCCGCGAAATGGCTCACCAGGAGCTCGGCATGCGCGTGCTGGAGCGTATCAAGTCTGACCTGGAGGAATTCGGGCAGGTTGAGCAGATGCCGAAGATGGAAGGTCGCCAGGCAGTGATGATGTTGGCACCCAAGAAGAAAAAGTAATGCAGTGGCGGCCGGACGATTCCGGCTGCGCTGAGCAGGTTTCAGACGGAAACGTCGGAAAACGCGATGGGCTTCATCACCCATCGCGATACAACAAGTGGGTCCGGGTCTTAAAAGTGTCGGCGCCAGCCGTCCACCTGGCTTCATGTCAAAAGCGGAGTTGTTCCATGCCGAAGATGAAGACGAAGAAAAGCGCCTCCAAGCGCTTTACTGCCCGTCCTGGTGGCACGATCAAACGTGGCCAAGCCTTCAAGCGTCACATCCTGACCAAGAAGACCACCAAGAACAAGCGTCACCTGCGCGGTACCGAGGGCGTCCATGAGACGAACCTGAAGTCCGTTCGCGCAATGATGCCGTACGCCTAACCCTAACTAACTACGAAAGGAGCATTTCATGCCTCGAGTAAAACGTGGGGTCACAGCGCGGGCCCGTCATAAGAAGGTTATCAGCGCAGCCAAGGGTTACCGCGGCCGCCGCAATAACGTCTATCGCATCGCCAAGCAGGCGGTCATGCGTGCTGGTCAGTACGCTTACCGCGATCGTCGCAACAAGAAGCGCGTGTTCCGCGCACTCTGGATTGCACGTATCAACGCTGGCGCACGCGAGCATGGCCTGACCTACAGCAAGTTCATGAACGGCCTGAAGAAGGCGTCCATCGAACTGGACCGCAAGGTGCTGTCGGACATGGCCATTCACGACAAGGTGGCTTTTGCCGCCATCGTGAACCAGGTGAAAGCCAACGTCGCCTGATGGATTGGCCGGGCAGGCTGCTGGAATTGCCCAGTAAGTTTGCCGGCTGATCACCCTGACGGGGCTCTCACCGAGCCCCGTTTTTTATTTCGAATCTCCCGAATTTTTTCGCTCGCCTTCCCATGTCACTGGATCTGGACCAAGTCGTCGTCGATGCCCAAAACGCGTTTGCCTCTGTGGAGGACAACGCCTCGCTGGAAAACGAGAAGGCGCGCTTTCTCGGTAAGTCCGGCGTGCTGACCGACTTGCTCAAGGGCCTCGGTAAGCTCGATCCGGAGACACGCAAGACCGAAGGCGCGCGCATCAACCAGGCCAAGAGCCGCGTTGAAGAGGCGTTGAACGCCCGCCGCCAGGCGCTGGCCGATGCGCTCATGAACGCGCGCCTGGCCGCCGAAGCGATCGACGTGACGCTGCCCGGCCGCGACGTGGCCGAAGGCAGCCTGCACCCGGTGATGAACACCTGGGAGCGCGTCGCCAAGATCTTCGGTTCGATCGGTTTCGATGTGGCCGACGGCCCCGAAATCGAATCCGACTGGATGAACTTCACGGCGTTGAACAACCCGGACAACCATCCGGCGCGCTCGATGCAGGACACCTTCTACATCGACGGCCGCGACAGCGACGACAAGCTCCTGCTGCTGCGCACGCACACCAGCCCGATGCAGGTGCGCTACGCCCGCATGCACGTCGAGAAGTACAAGCACCTCGACCGCATCCCCCCGATCAAGGTCATCGCCCCGGGCCGCACGTACCGCGTCGACAGCGACGCCACGCACTCGCCGATGTTCCACCAGGTCGAAGGCCTCTGGATTGCTGACAACATCAGCTTTGCCGACCTGAAGGGCGTCTACACCGACTTCCTGCGCAACTTCTTCGAGCGCGACGACATCAACGTGCGCTTCCGCCCGTCGTACTTCCCGTTCACCGAGCCGTCGGCCGAGATCGACATGGCGTTCGGCAACGGCAAGTGGTTGGAGATTTCCGGTTCCGGCCAGGTGCACCCGACCGTGGTGCGCAACATGGGCCTGGACCCTGAGCGTTACATCGGCTTTGCGTTCGGCTCCGGCCTTGAGCGCCTGACGATGCTGCGCTATGGCATCAACGATCTGCGCCTGTTCTTCGAGGGCGATGTGCGTTTCCTGCGCCAGTTCGCTTAAGCGCCGCGCTCGCACTGACCAACCCGTCGCCCCGTTAATCGAATTCTTTTTCCTGTCGCGCCATGCAATTTCCGGAATCCTGGCTTCGCAGTTTCGTCAATCCGCCGATCACCACCGACGAGCTTTCCCACCGTCTGACGATGGCGGGCCTCGAAGTGGAAGAGGTCGACCCTGTTGCGCCGCCGTTCACGAATATCGTCGTCGGCCATGTGGTCGAGGTGAACAAGCACCCGGACGCCGATCGCCTGAACGTCTGCAAGGTCAACGCCGGTACGGGCGAACTGCTGCAGATCGTCTGCGGCGCGCCGAACGTGTCGGTGGGCATCAAGGTGCCGTGCGCGATGGTGGGTGCTGAGCTGCCGCCGGGGGAAGACGGCAAGCCGTTCAAGATCAAGATCGGCAAGCTGCGTGGCGTAGAGAGCTACGGCATGCTGTGCTCGGCGCGCGAGCTGAAGCTGTCGGAAGACCACGGCGGCCTGCTGATCCTGCCGGAAGACACGCCGGTGGGTGAAGACATCCGCAAGGTGCTCGATCTGGACGACCAGATCTTCGTCATCAAACTCACGCCCAACAAGGCGGACTGCCTGTCGATTCACGGTGTGGCGCGCGAAGTGTCCGCACTGACGGGCGCACCGATCACCGTGCCGTCGATGGCGCCGGTGGCGGTGACGCTGGCTGACAAGTTGCCGGTCAAGGTCGAAGCGCCGGACCTGTGCGGCCGTTTCTCGGGCCGCATCATCCGCGGCGTGAACGCACATGCGAAGACCCCGGGCTGGATGGTCTCGCGCATCGAGCGCGCGGGCATGCGCAGCGTGTCGGCATTGGTCGATATCTCCAACTACGTGATGCTGGAGCTGGGCCGTCCGTCGCACGTGTTCGATCTGGACAAGATCCACGGTGGCTTGACGGTGCGCTGGGGCAAGGCCGGCGAAGAACTCAAGCTCCTCAACGGCGACACAATTACCGTCGATGAAAAGGTCGGCGTGATCTCGGACGAGCAGGCTATCGAAAGCCTGGCCGGCATCATGGGTGGCGACAAGACCGCCGTCACGCTCGATACGCAGAACATCTATGTCGAAGCCGCATTCTGGTGGCCGGAGGCCATTCAGGGCCGCGGGCGCCGCTATAACTTCTCGACCGATGCTGGTCACCGCTTCGAGCGCGGTGTCGATTACGCGACCACCGTTGAACACATTGAGCGCATCAGTGCGCTGATCCTCGAGATCTGCGGCGGTCAGGCCGGCCCGATCGACGATCAGATCGTCAATCTGCCCAAGCGCGAGCCGGTGCGCATGCGTGTGGCACGTGCGGCGCGTGTGCTCGGCATTCCGCTGTCGCACGAAGTTGTGGCGGATGTGTTCAAGCGCCTCGGCCTTACGTTCAGCGTGGATGGCGATGTGTTCATCGTCGAGCCGCCGTCATACCGCTTTGACATTGAAATCGAAGAAGACCTGATCGAAGAGGTCGCTCGCATCTACGGTTTCGAGCAGATTCCGGCCAAGCCACCGGTTGCCGAAAACGCGATGCGCCCGACCAACGAAGCACGCCGCACGATGCACGACGTGCGTCACGCCGTGGCTGCGCGCGACTATCACGAAGTCGTCAATTTCGCTTTCGTCGAGACCGAATGGGAAGCCGATTTTGCCGGCAACACCAACCCGATCCCGCTGCTGAACCCGATCGCCAGCCAGTACTCGGTGATGCGCAGCACGCTTATCGGCGGCCTGCTCGACAAGGTGCGCTACAACCTGAACCGCAAGGCCTCGCGCGTACGCATGTTCGAGGTGGGCCGTGTGTTCCACCGTGATGCGAGCGTTGCGGATGGTGGCTTGTCGGTCGCGGGTTACGCGCAGCCGATGATGGCGGGCGGTATTGCGTATGGCCCGTCCAAGGAAGAGCAGTGGGGCGTGCAGACGCGCCCGGTCGATTTCTTCGACGTGAAGGGCGATGTGGAATCGCTGCTGTGGCCGCTGCAAGCTCGCTTCGAGCGCGCCGAGCATCCCGCGCTGCATCCGGGGCGCTCCGCACGTGTGGTGCTGAATGGCCGCGCCATCGGCTGGATCGGTGAGCTGCATCCGCGCTGGCTGCAGAAGTACGATCTGCCGACCGCGCCGGTGGTGTGGGAGCTAGAGCTCGACGCCATCACTGCAGTTGGCCTGCCGAAATATCGCGAAGTACCGCGCGTGCCGGCTGTGACGCGCGACATTGCATTGGTCGTGCGCCAGGATGTGGCGGTGCAGGACCTCGTTGATACGTTCGAGAAAACGGCCGTTGGCACCCCTTGGCAGCGTTATCTGCAAGGCGTGGTGTTGTTCGACGAGTTCCGTCCGAAGGCCGCCACGGCTGCCATTGGAGCGCAGGAGAAAAGCCTTGCCTTCAGAATTACGTTGCAAGATACTGACAGCACCCTCCAGGACGACATTGTCGAGGCCGCCACACAGCAACTGATTCGAGCGGCCGGCGATGCATTCGGCGCGCGCCTGCGCGCCTGACGTCCGCGCCTCGCGAGAGACAGC
Source organism: Ralstonia sp. 25C (assembly GCF_051904805.1). Classification (NCBI taxonomy): domain Bacteria; kingdom Pseudomonadati; phylum Pseudomonadota; class Betaproteobacteria; order Burkholderiales; family Burkholderiaceae; genus Ralstonia; species Ralstonia sp. 25C. Next base: position 3,789,013 of record NZ_CP196737.1, read on the forward strand.
TCGAACGAACCTCCGCATTCGGATCGATCAACGCCTAAGCGAATCCTATGAACGATCAACACGCGCCCGCGTTGGCGGCATCCTCCTTGGGCGACTCGCTCGGTTCTTCTTCGTCAGCACTGGCCGACGTGCGTGATGCGCGCGGTCAGGAAGTGCCGACGCTCACCAAGGCCGAACTCGCCGAGATGCTGTTCGAGCAGGTCGGCCTGAACAAGCGTGAATCGAAGGACATGGTCGAGGCGTTCTTTGACGTGATTCGCGAAGCGCTCGAGCAAGGTGATAGCGTCAAACTGTCCGGCTTCGGCAACTTCCAGTTGCGCGACAAGCCGCAGCGCCCGGGCCGCAATCCGAAGACGGGGGAGATCATCCCGATCACCGCGCGGCGCGTCGTCACATTCCACGCCAGCCAGAAGCTCAAGGCGCTCGTGGAAGAGCGTGTCGAGCCCTTGCCGGCCGATGCTGTGGGCGCTGTGTAATTCCAGCTGTTTCCATCATTCCGTTTCTTTCGCCAGCCCTTCATGGCCGCCGATAAACACACGGAGCGGGTCAACCTGCCACCGATTCCTGCCAAGCGCTACTTCACCATCGGTGAGGTGAGTGACCTGTGTGCGGTCAAGCCGCACGTGCTGCGCTATTGGGAGCAGGAGTTCACGCAACTCAAGCCGGTCAAGCGGCGCGGCAATCGTCGCTACTACCAGCATCACGAAGTGCTGCTGATCCGGCGGATTCGCGAGCTGCTGTATGAGCAGGGCTTTACGATCAACGGTGCGCGCAATCGACTGGATGAGCTGCGACATGGCTCGGCCGTCGCACAGTCCATGGAGCCGGAAGTGGAGGCGACAGAGGTCGAGGTTGTCGCGCCTGCGCCGGTCAGCGCAGCAGGTGTTAGTGGCTCAGTTGATGTGCTGAGCCTGCGACGTGCGCTGACGGCTGTGCTGGACATTCTGCGCACTGATAAGCCGTAAAACCTAAGCCACGCTCGCGCTGCAAACAGACGTGAAAAAGCCCGCGTAACGCGATCCGTTACGCGGGCTTTTATTTTGGTCGGGGCGAGAGGATTTGAACCTCCGACCACCTGCACCCCATGCAGGTACGCTACCAGGCTGCGCTACGCCCCGAAGCACAAAAGTATAACAGAGGCCTGGTGCCGATGACTAGTGGTTCGCACGGTAACGCGATGCGTGTCTGGTGCAATATCATTCGACGGTGTTGGCGGCCCGCCGATAGCGCGCCGGCGTCATCCCCAGTTGCTGTTTGAACGCCTTGCCGAATGCCGCTTCGGATTGATAACCGACGCGCGTACCGATTTCGCCCGCGCTGAGCCGCGTGTGGATCAACGCGTCGCAGGCGAGTGTCATGCGCACGCGTGTGAGGAATTCCCACACCGTCATGTCGGCGCACGTCTTGAAGTGCCGCGCGTAGGTGGCACGCGACATGGCGGCCAGATCCGCGAGGGCGTCGATGGTCCACGGGTGTTCGGGCGCGCTTAGCATGGCCTGGATGGAGGGGCCGAGGCGCGCGTCCGAGAGCAGCGTCAATGTGCCGGGTGCCGCGTTCTCACGTTGACCGAAGACGCGCAGCGCAAGCGTCAACAGAGCCTGGCTCAGTGCGGTGACGATGGCGAGCGCACCGGGGGCACGCGTTTCGGATTCATTGCGCATCAACTCGATGAGCGCTCGCAACGCTGGGAACGATGCGCTGTCGATCAACGACACGTGTAGCGGATCAGGCAGGGTACGCACCAGCAACGTGGTGGAGCCGGGTTCATGTACGAAGCGACCGCACAGCAAATCGACGTCAGCGGCACCGCGGCCGGTCTGGCGCAGGGGGAGCATGCCGTCGTGGGTCAGGCGCGGTTTGCGAGGCTTGGCCGTGTTGGCTGGGTCGTGGAGCGTGTGTGCCGCGCCGCGCGGGAAGAGAATGAAATCGCCCTCATGCAACGTGAGGGTGCGGCCCCCAGTGTCCACCAGGCAGGTACCAGCCAGCACGAGATGGAACAGCACCTGCCCGTCAGGCTCTTCCGCATGCGGAACAGAAAATGGTCCCTGGAACAGGCATCGCACATCAAGGCTCGCCCGAGGTCGCGTGAGCTGGATGAACTGACTGAGCGCGTCCATTGAGACGATTTCGCTAAATATTGAAGAAATTGAGTATTCAGCGGATCGATCGAAAAGACAATACTCTTCTCAACGGCGCAGGTACTGGGCCAGCGCCATCCCACCGGGAGCACATCATGCTGAACTGGGTTGAGTATCGGAAGGAACTGCTGGGACGCATTGGCGAGATTGGCAAGATCACGCCGGATACGGTCAAGGGCTATCAGACGCTATCAGGTGCGTCGACCGGCAGTCTGGACCCGAAGACGCGTGAGCTCATTGCCCTGGCCGTGGCGGTGACCACGCGCTGCGATGGCTGCATCACCGTGCACACCGCCGAGGCGATCAAGCATGGCGCGACGCACGAAGAGATTGCCGATGCATTGAGCGTGGCGATTTCGCTCAATGCTGGCGCAGCGCTGGTGTACTCGGCACGCGTGATGGACGCCGTGCACGCCTACGAGAAGAGTTGATCGGACCAGAGCGCGTTCACTAGCGCCCGATGCGTAGGCGGCAGGTAGCTTGCCGCGACTCGCCGGGGGCAAGCAGATGCAAGCCTTCGCCGTGGTGGATCGCATTGGGCAGCCCCATCCACGGTTCGACACAATAGAAGTCGGATGTCGCGTTTTCTGTCCAGGTGGTGATGGCGTGCCAGGGCACCGGCGCGCCGTCCACTTCGATGCGGATGCGGCGGCCCAGTGGTGCGTCCGCATAGGGCGGAATAGCCAGCGTGGCTGCGCCGGCGGCATCGAGCAGGTGATAGCGGTCTTGCAGCGCCGGATCATCGGCTTGGTACGTGCTACGCCCGGGTTCCGGAACATCCAGGCTGCCGTCGGGGAGTTGTCGCGACAGCCGCGACGGTGGCATCGAGAGTTCCGTCGCGCCACGCAACGTATGCGGCAGCGCCAGATAGAAATGGTGGCCGGCGTAGAACGGCATCGGCGCTTGTCCGGCGCCTTCGTCGAGATGCGTGGCGGAGAACGTTGCCTCCAGCCCATCGTGAATCAGCCGGTATGTCACGCGAAACTCAAACGCGAAGGGATAGCCCGGACATGTTTGCGGGCTGTCGCGCAGCAGCATGACGATGTGCGAGTCGCTGGCCTCTTCCACGCTGAACGGGCGGTCGCGCGCAAAGCCGTGTTGCGGAAGGGTATGAACCTGGCCGCGCGCGTCGCGCCAGTGGCCGATGTCTCCGTCAACAAAATGCCGGCCGATGAAGGGGAACAGCAACGGATTGCCGCCACGCACCTTGGCCGGGTTGGACCAGTCGGCGGGCTCGGGCCAGAAAAGGATGTCTTCACCGCGATGGCGCCAGCGCACCAGCCGCCCGCCGGCATGCGGCGCGAGCAGCAGCATGGAGCCCTCGACATGGGCGTCGCCAATGCGGACGAGCGTTTGGTCCTGAAAGCGGGTGGTCGGCAGATCGTGCATGGGTTTAGCGGTGCGGTGACTTGTTGGCATGGGAATCGCGTACTAGATTGTCAATGCGTTTTGTCCGGAGGGAAACCATGTCTGTCGATTGCGCGCTGCCCGCACACACCGTGCCCCCGCCTGACGAGCCAGCGCCGCCTGGCATCCCACCGGATTTGCCGTCGCCCGATGAACCACCTCCACCGGTCGAGCCGCCGGAGGCGTCAGCGGTGTAATGCATGGTTACCAATCGTCACAGCTTTGCGTAAATCGGTTCGTAAGATAGCGCCAGTCCCGCGCGACTTGCGCGTTTCTATAACGACACTACGAGCCAAATCATGTCGATTCTTCCGCGTCTGACCTTGTGCGCTGTGCTGGTGGCCTCCATGGCCGGTTGTGTGGTGGCGCCTCCGGTGCAGACGCGCACCGTGGTCGTACACGAACCCGCGCCGGCACCGGTGGACCCGCGCGCCCGCTTTGACGAAGTGCAGGGCCGCCTCGCAGAAGAATTCCATCGCATCGACGTGCGCCAGTCGCAAGGCTATATCGATCCGTACCGTGCCGATGGCCTGCGTGACCGCCTGCGCCGCATCCGCCAGGAAGCCAACGACATGGCCAGCCAGCATCGCGGTGGCCTGTCTGGTGACGAACAACGTGCGCTGAACGAGGAACTCGGCGCTGTGTCGCACGACATCGGCCGCTAATCGTTGGTTTCCCAATCCGGTATTCGCCGATGCTGCATTGCGGTATCGGCGAAATGCAGTGTTGCGCGGCCAAACGCGCGCATTCGGTGCGCGCCGGGCGGAAGCTGGTACGCTTGCGTTCCTCTTCTGAACGCCAAGTCTCACGCGGCCGGCTGCCGTGCGAAAGATCATCCACTGCGACTGCGATTGTTTCTACGCTGCCATCGAGATGCGCGACGATCCGCGCCTGGTCGGCAAGCCGCTGGCCGTGGGCGGCCGGCCGGAGCGTCGCGGGGTCGTGGCGACCTGCAATTACGAAGCGCGCAAGTTCGGCATTCATTCGGCGATGCCCATGGCGCAAGCCGTCAAGCGCTGTCCTGACCTGCTGATCGTGCCGCCGGCCATGGACAAGTACCGCCAGGTCGCGCGCCAGATTTTCGCCATCTATCACAGCTATACGCCGCTGGTGGAGCCGCTTTCGCTGGATGAGGCGTACCTCGATGTGAGCGACAGCCCCATGCATGCCGGCAGCGGCACGCGCATCGCTGAAGACATCCGCCGCCGCGTGCGCGAAGAGATCGGCATTACCGTGTCGGCGGGCGTTGCGCCCAACAAGTTCATTGCCAAGATCGCCAGCGATTGGCGCAAGCCCGATGGTTTGTTCGTGGTGCGGCCGGAGCAGGTGGATGCCTTCGTCGCCGAGTTGCCCGTGGAGCGGCTATTTGGTGTGGGTAAGGTGACCGCCGCCAAGCTGCGCCGCCTGGGCGCGGAAACCTGTGGTGACCTGCGCGCCTGGGGCACGGACCGCTTGCAGCAGCATTTCGGCGTGTTCGGTTTTCGGCTGCATGACCTTTGCCGCGGCATTGATCATCGGCAGGTGCAACCCTCGCAGATCCGCAAGTCGGTCAGCGTGGAGGAAACCTACGCCACCGATCTGCGCACGCTCGCGGACTGCCAGCGCGAATTGACCATTCTCGTGGAACAGCTTGCCGCCCGCGTTGAGCGCGCCCGCGCCGGCAGCATGATCCACAAGACCTACGTGAAGCTGCGGTTTGCCGATTTTCGCGGCACGACGGTGGAGTGCATTTCGCCGCAGGTGTCGCTGCCGGTGTTTTCCAAGCTGTTGGCCCAGGGGTTTGAGCGCCGGCAGATTCCCGTGCGCTTGCTTGGGGTGGGCGTGCGGTTGTACGAGTCCGACGCACATGCGCGCCAGCAACCGCTGTTTGCCGACGACTTGAGCGCCGGCACGTGAGCCGGATGCGCCGTCAACCGGGCGTGAATTGACCTATTTTCCTGTCTGTAGCTCGGCGATAGAAGGGCGGAGTGTCGCCAGCGGGTAGAATGCCCGCTTTTTGCAAAAATCCGCCGCCGCGCGCCAAACGTGCGCGACAGTGCCTTCCATTACATCTGGACAGGCATGCAGATAGGAGACGCAGTCAATGAGCTTGTTCCGTACCAAAAACGTGGATCACATGATCCGCACTGGCCATAGCAATACGGGCCTGAAGAAAGTGCTTGGCCCCGTGGACCTGACTTTCCTTGGCGTCGGCGCCATCATCGGCACCGGCATTTTCGTGCTGACGGGCACGGGTGCGCTGACCGCCGGGCCGGCGCTTACGCTGTCCTTCATCGTGGCCGCATTGGCGTGTGGGTTTGCTGCGCTGTGCTACGCCGAATTTGCCTCGACCATCCCCGTCTCGGGCTCCATCTATACCTATGCCTACGCCACGATGGGCGAATTGGTGGCGTGGATCATCGGCTGGGACTTGATGCTCGAGTATGGCCTGGCGACCTCCGCTGTATCGGTGGGCTGGTCGGGTTATTTCCAATCGCTGCTGGCGGGTTTCGGCATGCATCTGCCGCAAGCGCTGACGGCTGCGCCGGGCGCCATTCCCGGCGTGCAGACGCTGTTCAATCTGCCAGCGCTCGTGATCATGTTGCTCGTTACCACGGTGCTGTCGTTTGGCGTGCGGGAATCGGCGCGCGCCAACAACATCATGGTGGTGATCAAGGTGACGGTGGTGCTGCTGTTCATCTTCGTGGGCGTGCGCCACGTGCAGCCGGCCAACTGGCAACCCTTCATGCCGTTCGGCATGAACGGCGTGTTCGGCGCGGCCGCCATTGTGTTCTTTGCCTTCATCGGCTTCGACGCGGTCACCTCGGCAGCAGAAGAAGTGCGCAACCCCAAGCGTGACCTGCCGATCGGCATCATCGGCTCGCTGGCGGTCTGCACGATCCTGTACGTGATGGTGGCGGCGATCATGACCGGCATCGTGCCGTTCGCGAAGTTTGCGGGTGTGGACCACCCGGTATCGCTGGCGTTGCAGATGGCGGGTGAAGGCTGGGTGGCCGGCTTTGTCGATCTGGGCGCCATCATCGGCATGACGACCGTGATCCTGGTGATGGCCTATGGCCAGACCCGCATCATCTTCGCCATGTCACGCGATGGTCTGCTGCCCAAGAGCCTGTCGCATATCCATCCGCGCTATGCAACGCCGTTCCTCAATACGTGGGTGGTCGGCATCGTGTTTGCGGTCATTGCCGCGTTCGTGCCGCTGAACGTGCTGGCTGAGCTGATCAACATCGGCACGCTGGCCGCATTCTCGTTGATCGCCGTGGCCGTGCTGGTACTGCGCCGTACGCGCCCGGATCTGCATCGTGGTTTCCGCTGCCCGGGCGTGCCGGTGGTGCCGCTGCTGGCGATCGCCATGTGCCTGTTCCTGATGAGCCACCTGCAGGCGGTCACGTGGATCGCCTTTTTGGTGTGGGTGGTGATCGGGCTGGTGGTCTACTTCGGCTACGCGCGTCGCCGCTCGCTGTTGCACACGCCGGAGCATGGCGCCGTGCAAGTGTCGGAAACGGCGCGCTGATCGCCCGATCAGCAGACGTCTAACGACACAGCGGCGCGGAGATCGCCTGCAGGATCTCTGCGTCGCGCGGCCGCTCAACGAAGGCGGCCAGGCTCACATCGGTAGGGCGCGCATTGGCGGGCAAGGGGATCTCGCCCTGCCATTGCGTGCTGGCGCCAGTCAACCGGATCGGGCCGATCCATTCCCTTACGACATGGTCGTGGCGCAGTTCCACGCCTCCGTTTTCGCCGCCGCTCGGGTGGCTGACCAAGCCGTTTTGCGTCAAGGCGATCCATGCGACCGCTGGGCTTGCGGCGGAAGCCGCGCTTGGCCGTAGCGTAAAGCGTGCGCGGGTTTGCAACACCGCACGCGGCGCATTGACGCGGGTGGCATCCAGCGAAATGTCCACCATCGCAGGCTGCGCATTGCGCGTGGCGACGGCGCGTGAGAACTCCGTTGCATTCGCCCAATGCCGCAGTTCACGGCCGGAGACGAACACTTCCGGTGTGTAAATCGTCGGCGCATGCCCCGCATCGCCAAGCGCGCGCTGCCGTTCGGCAAAGGCGGCGCGGCCGAAGGTGTCTTTCCAGCCGAGGCTGTCCCAGTAATCCACGTGCAGGGCCAGCGGTATCCAGCGTTGCGTGTCGAGCGGTGCGCGACTGAGCCAGCGATCCGCCGGTGGGCAACTATTACAACCCTCGGATGTATAGAGTTCAACGACCGCAACCGTGTGCGGTGGGCTTAGGACATGCAGTGCGCCGCAATCGGCCGAGTGCGCCGGGCGCGAAGCCAGCAGCATCAACGCGACGCTGACATAGGCGTGTCGCAAACGGTGTGGTTGTATTGCCATTGTCGCCTCCGATTGGGTGCCGGCACGGGCCTTGCGTGTGGCCCTCGCTTTGCTTAGTCGGACGAGGCGCTCGACCCTGACAAAAAAGCATACCCGTGCCGGATGGCGCGCCAGGCCTGATGCCGCCTAGGATGGCTGGCGATCGCCCCGGTGCGGCTTCTTGGTACGCCCCATGTCATTCGCACGCGCCTCGCAACCTGTGGTTAAAATGATCCTTGCAGTCAGACACGAAGTTTGACGGAACCGTGCCGGCCCCCCCGCATGGTTTCCACGCCAACAGCGTGTGCGTTGTTGTCCATTGCAATCGGAGGGCTTTGACGATGGAAATCAAGTTCGAAAAGAAAGAAGCGTACGACATCAACAACGAAGGCCTGCTGTTCGACGCGCTTGTCAACGGTGAAAAGGTGACTTGCGTGGCAACGCGCGAGGCGCTTTGGGAAGGCCTGGAAGGTGATCAGGTGTTGTCCCTTCAAGCGGCCTTCGAGGCCGGTCAGGAGCGGATCCAGGATGCCGCCCGTGTGCTGATTGCAGACGGCGTGCAGCGGTCCAACGGATTAAACGAGTTGCCGCAACCGGTCGTGGTCAAGCGCGCGCATGTCAACGTGACCTGAGTGAATCGTGTGGCGACATTGGCATCGGCGTGACCGGTGCAGACAAGGTGGACATCAGTGTCCGCTGCCTTGAGAAAAAGCCGGTCTGCGTGACCGGCTTTTTCATAGGCGTGTGTTCTTCGGTTGATGGGTAGGACGTGGCCGGGTCGGCGTTATTCTTCGTCGTCAGCCAGGCGCTCCATTGGCGAATGGGTTTCCATGGCCATGATCGATTCGTCCAGGATGGCGTAAAGCTCATCCAGCCGTGCGCGCCCCAGCAGGGCCTCGATGCGCGCGTATTCCGCATCGACTTGCGGTTCGACCTTGGCGATAAATTCGCGGCTCTTGGGTGTCAGCGAAATGACTTGGCGGCGCTGATCCACCGCCGAACGCGTGCGGACGATCATTTCGGACTCCGCCATGGCTGCCAGCATGCGCGTCAGGCTCGGGCTGAGGATCAGGCACGCATCGGCGAGCTGGTTGGGCTCCATGTCGCCCATGTCGTTGAGTGTGCGCAGCACGCGCCATTGCTGTTCGGAGAGGCCATGCTCGCGCAGAAGCGGCCGGAAGCCCGCCATGAACGTCTCACGCGCGCGCAGGAGGAGATGCGGTAGGTTACGGTGCTTGAAGGTAGAGGCCATGCCTGAGCGGTGGTCTTACGCGTCGCGCAAGGCGGCGACGACAGGGGTGTGGTCCGACGGCTGCTCCCATGTGCGCGGCACGCGGTCGATATGGCACGACTCGCACAGCTTGGCCAGTTCAGGCGACAGCATGATGTGGTCGATGCGCAGCCCCGCATTGCGCTTGAACGCGAACAGCCGGTAATCCCACCAGGAGAACAGCTTGTCTTCCTGGTCAAACATACGGAAAGCATCCACTAGGCCCGCACCCTCCAGCGCACGAAACGCAGCGCGCTCTTCTGGCGACACTAGGTTTTGGCCTTCCCATTTTTTCGGATCGTGCACGTCGCGATCATCCGGGGCGATGTTGAAATCGCCCAGCAGCATCAGGCGCGGGTACTGGGCCATCTCGGCCTTCAACCACACTTGCAGCGCTTCCAGCCAGCGCAGCTTATAGACGAACTTGTCGGAGTCGAGCGCCTGGCCGTTCGGGAAGTAGGCGGAGATCACCCGCACCGGCCCGCCGGGCATGTCGTACGTCGCGGCCACGATGCGCTGCTGCTCGTCGGCAAAGCCCGGGATGTTCTTCACTACATCGCGGCCCTCGGGCACCGCGGCCTTGCGCGCCAGAATGGCGACACCGTTGTAGGTCTTCTGGCCGGTGAACAGCGATGCATAGCCCGCGGCATCCAGCTCGGCGAGCGGGTAGCGATCATCGGGCAGCTTGAGTTCCTGCAGGCAGAGCAGGTCGATGGGCGAGGCATCGGCTTCGCGTTCGGCCAGCCATTGCAGCACCTGCGGCAGGCGGACCTTCAAAGAGTTAACGTTCCAAGTTGCGACACGCATGGGGGCATCAATCCTTGCAAATGGCGACGGCGCGTACCGGCAGCGCCGTTCAGAGTGTGCGGTATTGTGCCATCAAGCCCCCATGCTGCCGCCATCACTGGCTTGAGGTAGATTGAGTCCCATGCACCCAGAGGAGCCCGTATGGATTTCGTGATCCGCAACGCCAATCTGCCCGATGGGCGCGTCGGCATCGACATCGGTATCGACGCCGGCCGCATTGCCGCGGTGCAGCCGAATCTGCCCACGCGGGGTGCGAAGGAGTTCGACGCGGCAGGCGCGCTGGTGTCGCCGCCGTTTGTCGATGCGCATTTCCATATGGATGCGACCCTCTCGTATGGCCTGCCGCGCGTGAACCAGTCCGGCACGCTGCTCGAAGGCATTGAGCTCTGGGGTGAGCTCAAGCCCGTGTTGACGCAGGAGGCGCTGATCGAGCGTGCCCTGCGTTACTGCGATTGGGCGGTCGCGCGCGGCCTGCTGGCGATCCGCTCGCACGTGGATGTGTGCGACGCCCGCTTGCTGGCTGTCGAGGCGTTGCTCGACGTCAAGCGTCAGGTGGCGCCGTATCTGGACTTGCAACTCGTCGCTTTCCCACAGGACGGCGTGCTGCGCAGCCCCGGCGCATTCGACAACCTCAAGCGCGCCATCGGCATGGGCGTCGACGTGGTCGGCGGTATCCCGCATTTCGAGCGCACGATGGCCGATGGCGCGGAGTCCGTTCGGCTCCTGTGCGAGTTTGCCGCCGAGTGCGGCTTGCGCGTCGACATGCATTGCGATGAATCCGACGATCCGCTCTCGCGCCATATCGAGATGCTTGCCGCGCAAACGCATCGCTTGGGTTTGCATGGGCGCGTGGCGGGTTCGCATTTGACGTCGATGCACTCGATGGACAACTACTACGTGAGCAAGCTGCTGCCGCTGATGCGCGAGGCCGGCGTTGCGGCGATCGCCAATCCGCTCATCAACATCACGCTGCAGGGCCGCTCAGACACGTATCCGAAGCGGCGTGGCATGACGCGCGTGCCGGAGTTGCTGGCTGCGGGCATCGATGTCGCCTTCGGCCACGATTGCGTGATGGACCCGTGGTACAGCCTGGGCTCCGGCGACATGCTGGAGGTCGCGCACATGGGCCTGCATGTGGCACAGATGACGGGGCAAGATGCCATGCGCCAATGCTTTGCTGCCGTGACGGAAACCCCCGCGCGCATTCTCGGCTTGGAGGGCTATGGCATTGCGCCCGGGTGTCATGCTGATCTGGTCGTGCTGGATGCTCGTGACCCGATCGAGGCGATCCGCCTGCGCGCCGCGCGTACGCTGGTCATGCGACGCGGCAAGGTGGTGGCGCGTACGCCCGCACCGCATGCCACGCTCTCGCTGTCGGGCCGGCCGGCATACGTTGACTTTCGGTTGCCCCAATGAAAAACGCCGCTTCGGCAGGTGCGCGAAGCGGCGTTGCGGTGATGCCGTGTGATGCCGTGCGGCGTCAGGCGGCTTCAGCCATCATGCCGCCGTGACGCAGCAGCGCGTCGATCGACGGTGCGCGGCCACGGAACGCCGTGAACGACTCAATCGCCGGGCGGCTGCCGCCAACGGCCAGCACCTCACGGCGATAGCGCTCGCCGGTTTGCGCGTCGAGCACTGAACCGCTCAGCTTGCCGGCTTCTTCAAATGCGGCATACGCATCGGCCGACAGCACTTCGGCCCACTTGTAGCTGTAGTACCCGGCTGCGTAACCGCCCGCGAAGATATGGCTGAACGTATTCGGCCAGCGCGACAGTTCCGCCTGCGGCACCACGTGGAAGCGGTTGTTGACCTGACGCGACAGCTCCAGCACCGACGTTGCACCCTTCGGGTCGAAGTCCGTATGCAGGTGCATGTCGAACGTCGAGAACACGATCTGGCGCAGCGTCATCATGCCGTTCTGGAAGTTCTTCGCGGCCAGCATCCGGTCGTACAGCGCGCGCGGCAGCGACTGGCCGGTGTCTGCGTGACGGGTCATGCGGGAGAGTACTTCCCACTCCCAGCAGAAGTTCTCCATGAACTGGGAGGGCAGCTCCACCGCGTCCCATTCCACGCCGTTGATGCCGGACACGCCCAGCTCATCGACTTGCGTGAGCATGTGGTGCAGGCCGTGGCCGAACTCATGGAACAGGGTGATGACCTCGTCGTGCGTGAACAGCGCGGGCTTGTTGCCGACCGGGCCGGAGAAGTTGCAGGTCAGGTAGGCCACTGGGGTTTGCACGCGCGCGTCATCCAGCAGCTTGCGACCGCGCGCGTCGTCCATCCATGCGCCGCCGCGCTTGCCTTCGCGGGCGTACAGGTCGATGTAGAACTGCGCGAGCAACTCGCCCTGTGCGGATTCCACGCGGAAGAAGCGCACGTCCGGGTGCCACACCTCGGCCTGTTCCGGGCGGATCTTGACCGAGAACAGCGTCTGCACGACTTCAAACAGCCCATCCAGCACGGCGGGCTCGGGGAAGTACTGCTTCACCTCCTGCTCGGAAAACGCGTAGCGCGCCTCGCGCAGCTTCTCCGACGCATAGGCCATGTCCCACGGTTCCAGCTTGTCGATGCCGAGTGTGGTCTTAGCAAAGACCTGCAACTCGGCCCAGTCCTTTTCGGCAAAGGGGCGGGCGCGGTCGGCCAGTTCGCTCAGGAAGCGCAATACGTCTTCAGGCGAATCGGCCATCTTCGGCACCAGCGATACCTCGCCGAAGTTGCGATAGCCCAGCATGTGCGCCTCTTCTGTGCGCAGCGCGAGCTGCTCGGCCATGTTCGCGGTGTTGTCCCACTCAGCCTTGCCACCGCCGTATTGCGCGCCGAGTTCGGATGCACGCGTGACATTGGCCTCGTACAGCGTGCGACGCAGGGAGCGATCTTCCGCGTATTGCAGCACCGGGAAGTACGACGGGAAATGCAGCGTGAACTTCCAGCCGGTGGCGTTCGGGTTATCGCGTTTGGCCGCTTCCTGCGCGGCTTGCTTGGCGTCGTCCGGCAGGCCGGCGAGGCGGGCTTCGTCGTCGATGATGAGCGCGTAGGCGTTCGTGGCGTCCAGCACGTGGTCGCTGAATGCCTTGGTCAGCTGCGCCTGCTGTTCCTGGATGGCAGCAAAACGCGGCTTCTGATCTTCTGGCAACTCGGCACCACCGAGCCGGAAGCCGCGCAGCTCGTTATCGAGCAGCTTTTTGCGTGCCGGCGAGAGCGTGGCGAATTCCGCGCTTTCGGCGATCGCCTTGTACTTTTCGAACAGCTCCAGATCCTGACCCAGACCCGACCAGAACTCCGTCACGCGCGGCAGGTTGGCGGCGTGTGCTTCGCGCAGCGCGGGCGTGTCGGCGACGGCGCTCAGGTGGCCGACGATGCCCCAGGCGCGGCCCAGTGGCTCCGTGGCGTCTTCGAGCGCCGTGACGACGGTGTTCCAAGTGACGGGCGTGGCCGGGTCCTTGACCTTGGCGACGGTGGCGGCAGCGCGTTCGAGCAGCACGTCAATCGCGGGCGTGACGTGTTCGGGGAGAATGTCCGCGAAGCGGGGCAGACCGGAGAAATCGAGCAGCGGGTTGGTTGCCGGGGTGGCCACATTGGGCGAAGTGTCGGTCATGGCGGGCTCGGTAGAAAAATCGGGGGGACAAAAAAAGCGTCCGATCCAGGAGGTGGGGACGCTTTTTCTGTTTCCAACTGGGTTGGGTGAAGCTTAGCTCACCAATATCAAGCCGCCAGTGCGGCTCCTTCAGCGGCGCGCTCAGCGGCTTCCAGGGTGTTGATCAGCAGCATGGTGATCGTCATCGGGCCGACACCGCCGGGCACCGGCGTGACGTAACCGGCGACTTCCTTCACGCCGGCAAAGTTGACGTCGCCGCACAGCTTGCCGGCGTCGTCGCGGTTCATGCCTACGTCGATGACGACGGCGCCGGGTTTGACCATGTCGGCGGTGATGATGTTGCGGCGGCCCACGGCGGCCACGATGATGTCGGCCTCACGCGTGTGGGCGGCCAGGTCGCGCGTCTTGCTGTTGCAGATGGTGATGGTGGCACCGGCCTGCAGCAGCAGCATCGCCATCGGCTTGCCGACGATGTTGGAGGCGCCCACCACCACGGCATTGGCGCCGCGCACCGGGTAGTTGATCGATTCCAGCATCTTCATGCAGCCGTACGGCGTGCACGGACGGAACAGCGGGGCGCCAGTCATCAGCGCGCCGGCGTTGGCGATGTGGAAGCCGTCAACGTCCTTTTCGGGCGCGATGGCTTCGAGCACCTTGTGGCTGTCGATGTGCTTGGGCAGCGGCAATTGGACCAGGATGCCGTGGATGCGCGGATCGCGGTTCAGGGCGTCGATGCGGCCGAGCAGGTCGGCTTCGGTCAGGTCTGCCGGGTAGCGGTCGAAAACGGAGAGGAAGCCGTTGTCTTCGCACGCCTTGATCTTGTTGCGTACGTAGACCTGGCTGGCGGGGTCTTCGCCGACGAGGATGACGGCGAGGCCGGGCTGGTGGCCGCGGGCGGTGAGGGCAGCCGCGCGTTGTGCGGCTTCGGCGCGGAGTTGCTTGGCAAGCGCGTTGCCGTCGATGAGTTGGGCGGTCATGGTTGGGCGGAGGAGAGGGAAAGCAAACCGCGATTATAAATCGGTGCTTCCCCCTTCAGCCGCCCGCTTGGCGTTTTGCGACGCTGTTTAGCTGTTGCGCGACAGCGCCAGGCGTAGCAGGTCGGCCACGGTGTTCACGCTAAGCTTTTCCATGATGTTGGCGCGGTGTGCTTCCACCGTCTTGATGGAAATGCCCAGATCATCGGCAATCTGCTTGTTCAGCCGCCCGGCAACGATGCGCTCCAGCACCTGCTGCTCGCGCGTGGTGAGCTTGCCAAGCAGTTCCTTGGCCGCCTTTTGCTCGCGGGCGACGGAGTCTTCCGAACGCGCCTTGCTGAGCATGCGCTCGACCAACTCGCGCAGTTCCGCTTCGTCGAACGGCTTCTCGATGAAATCCACCGCGCCTTTTTTCATGGTCGACACGGCCATCGGCACATCACCGTGGCCGGTGACGAAGACGATGGGCATGCGGCTGTTTTCGGCCAGCAGGCGGTCTTGCAGTTCCGGGCCGCTCATGCCGTGCATGCGCACGTCGAGGATCAGGCAGCCAACGCCTTCGCCACGTTTGTCGTCCACCAGGAATTCTTCGGCGCTGCGATAGGTGCGCACGGTATAGCCGTTGCCTTCGAGCAGCCACGTCAATGAGTCACGCATGGCTTCGTCGTCGTCGACAACGAACACGGTTTCGTTACGCGGCGCAACTGCGGGCGTTGTGCTCATGGAGAGTCCTCGGTTTACGTTCTATGTTTTAAAAACGATTTAGAGCCGCTAACAAAACCGCCCTGGCGTCGTTGCGCCTCCCGCAGTGACGACCATTCGGTACTACTTGTACTGTCTGCGTCGGCACGCCTAGCCAGGACAATTTTGTTAGCGGCTCTGACTGCCAGTCAGTTACCGATTACAGCGGGTTCAGCGGCAGGATGATTTTAAACGTACAGCCGATCCCGTCGGCATTGTTTTCCACCCACAGCCGGCCGAGATGGGATTCTATGATGGAGCGGCAGATATTGAGCCCCATGCCCATGCCGTCGGATTTGGTACTGAAGAACGGCTCGAACAGTCGTTCCTTGGTGCTGTCGTCTACGCCGGGGCCCTGGTCGATGACCTCGATCAGCACGGAATTTTCCGGGTCGTCGATCAGGTTGGCGTGCAGGCGCAGGACGCTGGCGGCGCGCAGGCGCGGGTGGGCGGCCATGGCTTCGGCCGCGTTCTTGAGCAGGTTGACGAGCACCTGCTCGATCAGCACCGGGTCCACATATAGATGTGGCAGGTCGGCCGGCAGGCGCGTGAGGATGGTGATGCCGCGCCGCGTGGCTTCCAGTTCGGCCAGGCCGACGGCATCGGCCACGATGTCGCGCAGGTCGGATTCGCGCCGCTGCGGCTGGCTGCGTTTCACGAAGCCGCGAATGCGCTGGATGATGGTGCCGGCCCGCACGGCCTGGGCGGACGTCTTTTCCAGCACCGGAATCAGTTCTTCCGCCGTGCTGCGCCCGCTCTTGAGGCGGCCCACGGCGCCCATGCAGTAGTTATTGATGGCGGCCAGCGGCTGATTCAACTCATGCGCCAGCGACGAGGCCATCTCGCCCATGGTCGTCAGGCGGCTGGTGAACTGCAGGCGCTCCTCGTGCTGGCGCGTCATTTCTTCAGCCGCCTTGCGTACGGTGATGTCGGTGGCGATCTGCATCTGCGCAAGGTGGCCGTCGACCCACTGGATATAGCGGCGGCGCACTTCAAACCATTTCTGCATCGACGGCACGTAGATTTCACGCGCATCCGCCGCGTGCGGCGTCAGCTCGGAGGCGGGCAGGCCGGCGTAGGCATCCACCAGGTCGAGTGCATCGCTGGACACATCTTCCGTGTCGACGTCCTGGCCTGACAGCTGCAGATGCCCGAACGCTTCCCAGCCGAAGAGCTGGCGGTAGTAGCGGTTGGCGAACAGCAGTTCGGCCTTGTCGGTGGAGAGCACCGAGACGGCGGCGTCCAGGCTTTCCAGCACGGTGGTGAAGCGATCGTGCGCGGCGGCCAAGTCTTCGCGTGCGCGCTTGGGTTCGGTGATGTCGGTGATCGAGCTCATCCACCCCGTGTGGCGGCCGCGTGCGTCGATCAGCGGAGAGACGTACATCCGCGCGTAGAAGCTCGTGCCGTCGCGGCGCATCATGCGCAGCTCCATGCCGTTGGCCGGGGCCTTGCCGCGCAGGGTCAGCTCGATGTGCTTCTGCATCTCGCTGATCTCGTTGGGAGGCCAGTACGGGAACGGCGGCATGCGGCCGACCAGTTCGGCTTCCGTCCAGCCGATCATGCGGCAGAAGGCGGGGTTGACATAGGTGATGCGGCCGTTGAGATCCAGTGCGCGCATGCCGATCACCATGGAGTTCTCCATGGCGCGGCGGAACGAGGTTTCCGCCAGCAGCGCGCGCTGTGCCTCGGAGCGCCGGCTGGTGTGGCGCCACACGCTCCACAGGCTCCAGATCACGAAGCAGGAGAGCCCAGCCACCAGCCACATCAGCATGTTGTTGGGCAGGTTGGTCGGCGCCGGATAGGCCTCCGCCCGCAACGACAGCGAATGCCCCGGCGGATCGAGCAGCACTTCATACGACGCGGCCGCCTTGGGCACGGGCCGCAGCGATGTGCTCGCGCGGATCACGTTGTTCTTGTCGACCAGCGAGAAGCGGTAGCGATCCGTCAGTTCGCCGGGCAGCAATTGCGTGAGGATGCCCGTGACGGAGTACAGGGCGCCCACCGTGCCCAGGAACTCGTTGTCGCGCACGATGGGCACTTCCATGAGCATGAAGCTCTCGCCGCGCTCGTTCTGGATGGGGCGCGAGTAGACGGCGCGCTGGGTTTCGCGGGCGGCGTCGTAGGCGGCCTGGATTTCGGGTTCGAGCGGGTGGTCGCGGGTTTCACGCAGCCGGGTGACGAACTCGGAGTTGGACGGAAACGCCCAGCGCGGCCGTCGCGTGGCATCGAGCCAGTTGATGAAGACCAGTTCGGGGTTTTCGCGCAGCAGCTGACGGGCGGCGTCTCGATAGGCGCTGGGGTCCAGCTGCGCGGCGCCGATGTCGCGTGCCAGCGCGGCCACCTGGTCCTGATTGCTCTGCAAGGACAGCCGCACCTTCTGCTCGGCCCAGGCCGCGTCCCGGTACAGCGCATCACGCTGCTGCTGTACCTCGGTGGCGTGCAACTGATACAGGATGAAGATCATCGCGCCGGCAAACAAAACGATTGCCACCAGCGGGATGAACATGAACCAGTTGGTCGTCCACAGTCGGCCCAGCCGCGTCAGCCACAGGCGACGCGGCATGTTGGGGCGCCCACCGTTTTCGGGCGGCAATTCGGGCGCAGGCACTGAAACCGAGATCGCAGGGGACGAGGCAGGTTTCGCCGGCTCGGGTGCAGCCGAATCCTGTGAGGCGTGGGAGGGGGAAAGCATGATGGGCGGACGAACGCCTGAATTCTGCGGAAGGGCGGGTGGAAGTAGCGGCGTGGACATCTGTGCAACTGCGCAAAACCAAGTGTAACGGCAATGAACTTGCGCGTCGCTTGGGGAAACCGCTTGGTGAAGGGTTTTCGTTAAGACCAGAATTGCTGCAATGCAGCGTCAAAAGTGATTTGTTTTGCATTGCGGCAATATTCCGCATTATAAAAAACCATATCGCAATTTGAAAATTCCGCTTGTGCTGTGTTTGGGGGTGCCCATAGAATCAGCGCAAAAGTCGGGGCGGCCTGTCTGTACGTGTGAACGTACGTGCCGGCGGGGCGCCTCTCAAGAGACGCATCAAACGTTACTGCTACCCAAGGAGACCGCCATGTCGGCCGTACCAGAGCAAGTCCTGGGCGCCACGCGCGCCAGCGACGTCGATCCCCAGGAAACCAAGGAATGGCTGGAGGCGCTGCAAGGCGTCATCGGCGCGGAAGGCCCGCAGCGCGCGGCGTTCCTCCTCGACAAGCAGATCGAATACGCACGTATCAACGGCGTAACCTCGCCACTGCACGCAGAAACCCCCTATATCAATACGATTCCGGTCGAAAACCAGGACCGCATTCCCGGCGACCAGGAAATCGAGCACCGCATCCGTTCGTACACGCGCTGGAACGCCATGGCGATGGTGCTGCGTGCGAACAAGGACACCAACGTCGGCGGCCACATCTCGTCGTTCGCCTCCGCAGCCACGCTGTATGACGTCGGCTACAACCACTTCTGGCACGCCCCGTCGGACAAGCACGGCGGCGACATGGTCTTCGTGCAAGGCCACTCGGCGCCGGGCGTGTACTCGCGCGCGTTCCTGCTGGGCCGCCTGACCGAAGACCAACTCGACAACTTCCGCCAGGAAGTAGACGGCAAGGGCATTTCGTCGTATCCGCACCCGTGGCTGATGCCGGATTTCTGGCAGTTCCCGACCGTGTCGATGGGCCTGGGGCCGATCATGGCGATCTACCAGGCGCGCTTCACCAAGTACCTGGCCAGCCGCGGCCTGATCCAGAACTGGGAAAACCGCAAGGTCTGGGCCTTCCTGGGCGACGGTGAAACCGACGAGCCGGAATCGCTGGGTGCGATCGGCATGGCCGGCCGTGAAAAGCTGGACAACCTCGTCTTCGTGATCAACTGCAACCTGCAGCGCCTGGATGGCCCGGTGCGCGGCAACGGCAAGATCATTCAAGAGCTGGAGAGCGAATTCCGCGGTGCCGGCTGGAACGTCATCAAGGTCATCTGGGGCAGCCGCTGGGACCAACTGCTCGCCCGCGACACCAAGGGCCTGCTGATGAGCCGCATGATGGAATGCGTCAACGGCGAGTACCAGACCTTCAAGTCGAAGAGCGGCGCCTACGTGCGCGAGCACTTCTTCAACACGCCGGAACTCAAGGCCATGGTGGCCGACTGGTCCGACGACGACATCTGGGCGCTGAACCGCGGCGGCCATGATCCGCACAAGATTTACGCGGCATTCCAATCGGCGAGCAACCATAAGGGCCAGCCGACCGTCATCCTCGCCAAGACCATCAAGGGCTATGGCATGGGCGAAGCCGGTGAAGCGATGAACATCGCCCACCAGCAGAAGAAGATGCCGGTGGACGCCATCCGCAAGCTGCGCGATCGCTTCAACATTCCGGTGGCTGACGACCAGCTCGAGAAGGTTCCGTACGTCAAGTTCGAGGAAGGCTCGAAGGAACTCGAATACATGCGCAAGGCGCGCCTGGACCTGGGCGGCTACCTGCCGGCCCGTCGCCAGAAGGCCGACCCGCTGCAAGTGCCGGCACTGTCAGCGTTCGACGCGCTGTTGAAGGCTACCGGTGAAGGCCGCGAAGTGTCCACCACGATGGCCTTCGTCCGTATCCTGAACATCCTGCTCAAGGACAAGAACGTCGGTAAGCACGTCGTGCCCATCGTGCCGGATGAATCGCGCACGTTCGGTATGGAAGGTCTGTTCCGCCAGGTCGGTATCTGGAACCAGGAAGGCCAGAAGTACGTGCCGCAGGATCACGACCAGCTGATGTTCTACAAGGAATCGCAGACGGGTCAGGTGCTGCAAGAGGGCATCAACGAAGCCGGCGCCATGTGCGACTGGATCGCGGCCGCCACGTCGTATTCGACGCATGGCGTGGCGATGATCCCGTTCTACATCTACTACTCGATGTTCGGCATCCAGCGTATCGGCGACCTCTGCTGGGCCGCTGGCGACATGCGCTCGCGTGGCTTCCTGCTGGGCGGCACCGCTGGTCGTACCACGCTGAACGGCGAAGGCCTGCAGCACGAAGACGGCCACTCGCACGTGTACCACGCTGCCATCCCGAACTGCATCTCGTATGACCCGACCTTCCAGTACGAACTGGCGGTGGTGATGCAAGACGGCCTGCGCCGCATGTATGTCGAGCAGGAAGACGTCTACTACTATCTGACGGTGATGAACGAGAACTACGAGCACCCGGAAATGCCGGCGGGTGTCGAGGGCGACATCATCAAGGGGATGTACCAGTTCAAGAAGGGCGTCGAGAACAGCAACGCACCGCGCGTGCAACTGCTGGGCTCGGGCACGATCTTCCGTGAGGTGATCGCTGCCGCTGAACTGCTCAAGAAGGATTGGGGTGTCGAGTCCGATCTGTGGGGCTGCCCGAGCTTTACCGAGCTGGCCCGCGAAGGTAACGCCGTCGCCCGCTGGAACCTGCTCAACCCGACCGAGCCGCAACGCGAGTCGCACGTTGAGAAGCTGCTCAAGAACGCACGCGGACCGGTCATTGCATCGACCGACTACGTCCGTACCTTCGCCGAGCAGATCCGCGCCTTCGTGCCGCGTCGCTACGTGGTGCTGGGCACCGACGGCTTCGGCCGCTCGGATACCCGCGAGAAGCTGCGCCACTTCTTCGAGGTGGACCGTTACTGGGTGACGGTCGCGTCGCTCAAGGCGCTCGCCGATGAAGGCGTGCTGCCGCGCGAAAAGGTGGCCGAGGCACTCAAGAAGTACAACCTCGATCCGAACAAGCCCAACCCGATGACCGTATAACGGAGCCGCCGGGCGCGCAGGTTGCGTCCGGCCGGGCACCGCCCCGACAGACTTTCCGCGACGTGCATTTGCCTGCACGATGCGGTAGCCTGCGGGACAGTTTGTGCCCACGCCGGACGCACCCGCCGCCAGACCCTCTGGAGACAGAAGAATGAGTCAAGTCGTAGAAATCAAGGTGCCGGACATCGGCGACTACAAAGACGTCCCGGTGATCGAAGTGCTGGTCAAGGCGGGCGATACCGTCAACGCCGAGGATTCGCTGGTCACGCTGGAGTCGGACAAGGCGACCATGGACGTGCCGTCGCCCAAGAGCGGCGTTGTCAAGGAAGTGAAGATCAAGGTGGGCGACACCGTGTCGGAAGGCTCGCTGGTGCTGCTGCTCGAAGAGCAGGGCGCTGCTGCGGCTCCCGCTCCGGCGCCCCAGGCGGCCGCACCGGCTCCGGCCGCTGCTGCGCCGGCGCCCGCACCTGCTGCACAAGCCCCGGCTCCCGCGCCGGCAGCTGCAAGTGGCGGCACGGTGGAAGTGAAGGTCCCGGACATCGGCGACTACACCGACGTGCCCGTCATCGAGATCAGCGTGAAGGTGGGCGACAAGGTGGAAGCCGAGCAGTCGCTGATCACGCTCGAGTCGGACAAGGCGACGATGGATGTGCCGTCGCCGGCTGCCGGCACGGTCAAGGAAATCCGCGTGAAGGTGGGCGATGCCGTGTCGCAAGGCACGCTGATCGTCGTGCTGGAAGGTGCTGGCGGTGCTGCCGCTGCACCGGCACCCGCACAAGCTCCGGCGCCCGCACCGGCTGCTGCCGCACCGAGCCCGGCTGCTGCTGCTGCACCCGCAGCCGCTCCGGCCGCAGCACCTGCCACCTACACCGCTGACACCGTCGGCACGGTGGGCAAGGCTGCCCACGCCAGCCCGTCGGTCCGCAAGTACGCGCGTGAACTCGGCGTGAACGTCAACCTGGTTGGCGGCACGGGCCCGAAGAACCGCATCACGCAGGAAGACGTGCAGCGTTACGTCAAGGGCGTGATGAGCGGCCAGGCCGCAGCCCCGGGCAAGTCCCCTGCAGGCGCGCCGGCTGGTGGTGGCGAACTGAACCTGCTGCCGTGGCCGAAGGTGGACTTCACCAAGTTCGGCCCGGTCGATCCGAAGCCGCTGTCGCGCATCAAGAAGATTTCCGGTGCGAACCTGCACCGCAACTGGGTCATGATCCCGCACGTCACGAACAACGACGAGGCGGACATCACCGATCTGGAAGCCTTCCGCGTGCAGATGAACAAGGAGCACGAAAAGGCCGGCGTGAAGTTCACGATGCTGGCATTCGTGATCAAGGCGGTGGTTTCGGCGCTGAAGAAGTTCCCGACCTTCAACGCCAGCCTGGACGGCGACAACCTCGTCTTCAAGCAGTACTACCACATCGGTTTTGCGGCCGACACGCCCAACGGGCTGGTGGTGCCGGTGATCCGCGATGCGGACAAGAAGAGCGTGGTCGATATCGCCAAGGAAATGGCGGATCTGTCCAAGGCGGCCCGCGAAGGCAAGCTCAAGCCGGACCAGATGCAGGGCGGCTGCTTCTCGATCTCGTCGCTGGGCGGCATTGGCGGCACGCACTTCACGCCGATCATCAATGCGCCGGAAGTGGCCATCCTGGGCCTGTCGCGTGGCTATCAGAAGCCGGTGTGGGACGGCAAGCAGTTCGTGCCGCGCCTGACGCTGCCGCTGTCGCTGTCGTACGATCACCGCGTGATCGATGGCGCGGAGGCTGCACGCTTCAACGCGTATCTGGGCAGCCTGCTGGCGGACTTCCGCCGCGTCAGCCTGTAAGCCCGCACGGGTGCGGCACGCATCTGGCTTACGGCCTGTGCGTGCCGACCCACATGGGTTTGCAGCGGTCGGCGAACTTCTCGCGAGGACGACATGACGACGTGCGTGGTAGTCAAGAAAGACGGCGAAGTGGCAATCGCAGCCGATTCTCTGGTGACGTTCGGCGATACGCGTCTGGCGCGCGGCTACGAGCAGAACCAGAAGATCTTCCAGGTGGGCGATTCGTTGATCGCGCTGGCGGGTACGACGGCCCACTTCCCGGTCATGCGCAGCCTGCTGACGGGGTTGGCGGATGAGTGCCGTCTGGGCACGCGCGACGACGTCTTCCGGACCTTCCTCAAGGTGCACGAGAAGCTCAAGGACGAGTATTTCGTCAACACCAAGGAAGACGACGACGACCCCTACGAGTCGTCGCAGATCACCTGCCTGATCGCCAACGCAACCGGCATCTACGGCGTCTATTCGTACCGCGAGGTGTTTTCGTTCGACCGCTTCTGGGGTATCGGCTCGGGGCGCAATTTCGCGCTGGGGGCCATGTCGGCGGTGTTCGATATGCCCGGCAAGACGGCGGCGGATGTCGCGCAGGTCGGTGTGTCCGCTGGCGTGGAGTTCGACAAGAGCTCGGGCGGCCCGATCGAAGTGCACACGGTGCGTCTGCAGGATTGAAAGCGTCGGCGGCCGAGGCGAGTGCCTGCAGCCGACGACAAGAACAAGGAGTCAGGAATGAGCGTGGTGGAAATCAAGGTGCCGGATATCGGCGACTACAAGGACGTGGACGTCATTGAAGTGATGGTGAAGGCGGGTGATGCCGTCACCGTCGATCAGGCGCTGATCACGCTGGAAACCGACAAGGCCACCATGGATGTGCCGTCGGATGTGGCCGGCAAGATTGTCGAAGTCAAGATCAAGGTGGGCGACAAGGTCAGCCAAGGCACGGTGATTGCCACGGCGGAAGCTGGTGCAGCCGCAGCGCCTGCACCCGCGCAGGCACCGGCTCCGGCCGCAGCACCTGCTGCCGCTCCGGCTGCATCGGCACCTGCACCGCAAGCAGCCAAGCACGCCGGCGGCGCCGATATCGAGTGCGACATGCTCGTGCTGGGCTCCGGCCCGGGCGGCTACTCCGCAGCGTTCCGCAGCGCGGATCTGGGCATGAACACCGTGCTGGTCGAGCGCTTCTCCACACTGGGCGGCGTTTGCCTGAACGTGGGCTGTATCCCGTCGAAGGCGCTGTTGCACACGGCTGCCGTGATGGAAGAAGTCAAGGCGATGGCCGCACACGGCATCGTCTACAGCGAGCCGAAGGTTGATATCAACCAACTGCGCAAGCACAAGGAATCCGTAATCGGCAAGCTGACGGGCGGGCTGGCGGGCATGGCCAAGTCGCGCAAGGTGCAGGTCGTGCGCGGCGTCGGCACGTTCCTCGATCCGAACCACCTGGAAGTGCAGTTGACCGATGGCGCCGGCAAGGCGACCACCGGCGAGAAGAAGGTCATCCGCTTCGCCAAGGCGATCATCGCCGCGGGCAGCGAGGCCGTGAAGCTGCCGTTCATCCCCGAAGATCCGCGCATCGTCGATTCGACTGGCGCGTTGGAACTGCGCGAAGTGCCGGCCAAGATGCTCGTCATCGGCGGGGGCATCATCGGCCTGGAAATGGCCACGGTGTACAGCACGCTGGGCGCACGCATCGACGTGGTGGAAATGCTTGACGGCCTGATGCAGGGCGCCGACCGCGACCTCGTCAAGGTGTGGGACAAGATGAACAAGGGCCGCTTCGACAAGGTCATGCTCAAGACCAAGACGGTCGGCGTCGAAGCCAAGCCGGACGGTATCTACGTCAAGTTCGAAGGCGAAGCTGCACCGGCCGAGCCGCAGCGCTACGACATGGTCCTAGTGGCCGTGGGCCGCAGCCCGAACGGCAAGCGCATCGGCGCCGAGAAGGCTGGCGTGACCGTGACCGACCGCGGCTTCATCGACGTGGACAAGCAGCAGCGCACCAACGTGCCGCACATCTACGCGATTGGCGACATCGTCGGCCAGCCGATGCTGGCGCACAAGGCGGTGCACGAAGGCCACGTGGCTGCCGAAGCCGCGCATGGCGAGAAGGCGTACTTCGATGCCAAGCAGATTCCATCGGTGGCCTTTACCGATCCGGAAGTGGCCTGGGCCGGCCTGACCGAAGACCAGTGCAAGGCGCAGGGCATCAAGTACGGCAAGGGTGTGTTCCCGTGGGCCGCTTCGGGCCGTGCCATCGCCAACGGCCGCGACGAGGGCTTCACCAAGGTCATCTTCGACGAGGAAACGCACCGCATCATCGGCGGCGGCATTGTCGGCACGCATGCAGGCGACCTCATCAGCGAGATCTGCTTGGCCATCGAGATGGGCGCAGATGCGGTGGATATCGGCAAGACCATCCATCCTCACCCGACGCTGGGTGAGTCGGTGGGCATGGCGGCGGAGATCTACGAAGGCGTTTGCACGGATGTGCCGCCAGCTCGTAAGCGCTGATCTGCAATTAACCGTCTAGTTTTTGGGGTAACCGAAAAACTAAGCTGGCAAAACAAGAAGGGCCGCTCGATTGGGCGGCCCTTTTCGTTTGTACGTGGGATGGCTCAGTGCCGGGGTTCGGCGCGGCGGCGATGCCGGCGTAGCAAGCGCAGCGCTGCGGTCAGCCGCCGCCAAGCCAAACGCATCAGCCCGTGGCGATGTGCTCGCCAGATGGCGATGCGTGCTTGCAGGGCTTGCCATGTCGGCGTGGCGCGCAGTGCGGTGAGCATGCGGTGCTTCCAGGCAAGGAACGCGGTTTCCCAGCGGAGATACCACGTGATCGTGTGCAGTTGCGGGCGGACGACGTAGTAGATACGTGCGCCCAGCGCGGTGCTGGCCACCTTTGCCAAGATCAGCACCAGCGTCCCTGCAATCACTTTGCCGCGCGCTAACACGTAGAAGGCGGCCAGCTTGAATGGCAACAGCACCAGCATCGGCAGGATGAACACGCACAGCGCCTCGATGGGCTCAAACGTGGCCAACCTGCGCTCTGCGGCCTGGACCCAGGGGTGCATCACTAGCCGCGTAGTTGCCCGCAGCATGGCGTTCCAGATCCATTCTTCAAACAACAGGATCAGGGCGGCCACAACGATCAGGCTGCGCTTGGCAAAGGACTCCGGGGACATCGACGTGAGGGCGGAAGCGGCGAGCCGCAATACAGAATGGAGCGCCGATCGCGCGCAAAAGTTCGCATGTTGCATGCGGCAAGTTGAGCGAGCGCACACAAAAAACCCGGCCGAGGCCGGGTCAAAGGTACCCACTGATCACCACTGAGGACAGGTTTTCTTGGCGGTACCGAGGAGACAATCTGACAAATACGGTGGGATGGACCGCTGGGCGTGCGTTTCGGTTCCGCGCAAATGTGCGCAAACGTGGTGTTTGGAAGTGTGATTCGATGGACAAAACAAAACGGGCCTCCCGAAGGAGGCCCGTCTGAGCGGCAGAAACCGGTTGCCGATTAGGCAGCGGTCGTTGCCTTCTTGCCCGTAGCAGCGCGCGCTTGAGCCGAAGCTTGAGCGGTTGCCTTGCTGGCAGCGTTGGCAGCAGCGTGGAAGTTGCTTTCAGCCAGTTCCACAGCTTGCTTGGTGGCCTTCTGCACCGAGTCGTAGGCGTTGTTGGCGGCCGACAGAGCCGACTTCACCAGGGCCACAGCCGATTCCGAACCGGCCGGAGCGTTCTTCGACACGTTGTCGACCAGCGCTTGCAGCTTGCGGCTGTTTTCGGCGATTTGCACTTCAGCGGCCTTGCTGAATTCGGTTTGCGTGTCCGAAGCGATTTCGTACAGGTGACGGCTGTATGCCAGCACCTTTTCAGCCAGCGGCTGCACGGCGGCGGTTTGCACCGACAGCAGCTCTTGGGCATCCTTGGCGGTCAGGGCCTTCTTGGCGTGTTCGACGTTCTCGGCCAGGGTGGCCTTAACGACTTGCAGGTTCAGTTCGACCAGCTTTTCGACGCCTTCAAATGCCTTGTTGGTCAGGCCGAAGAAGGTTTCCAGGTTGGCCTTGTGCGCCGCAGCGATCTGTTCCTGAGTCAGCATGTTGTCTCTCCAAATACAAAGGTGGGTCGGGGAATCAAATTCAAAATTTAGATCGCCCAGATGTACAAAGCATGACGGTCACGTCGGGCCTTCCAGGCGACATCGCGATGAATTAGGGATGGTGCATCGCAACAATTTCATTGTTGTTGAACGTCAAACCAGTGTCAAGCGTTCTTTGTGCATCGCACAAAAATCGGAATCCGCTGATTTTTCGTGCATAGGAATTGCGCGACGAACCGTTTGGCATGATTTTTTGTGGCAGAAAAATGCGCGCCGGTGGTGCATGCGGTCCGGCCTGCAGGCGTTCGGGCGGCATATTCGCCTCAAAAAACTCACTGCGGCAGCGTAGGTTAGGATGCGTCCGGTTGCCAATTTTGTTGCGTTGCGGTCTTTTCTCCACATGCGGGCCTTCTATACCGACCACTTTGTCTTGCCGCTGCCGCCGGGCCATCGGTTTCCGATGCGCAAGTACAGCGACTTGCGGGCGCGCGTTCTGGCGGATGTGCCGGGCGTGGTGTTGCACGAGGCGCCCAGGGCGAACGACGACGCACTTTTACTGGCTCACGCGCCCGACTACGTTGAGGCGGTCAGTACTGGAACACTCGACCCGGCGCGCCAGCGCGAGATCGGTTTCCCTTGGTCGCCCGAGATGGTCGAACGTAGCCGCCGCTCGGCTGGCGCAACGATGGCAGCTTGCGAGGCGGCTCTAGTCGATGGCATTGCCGTGAACTTGGCGGGCGGCACCCACCACGCCTATGCGGACAAGGGCGGCGGTTTTTGCGTCTTCAACGATGCGGCGGTGGCATCGCGGTGGATGCAGCGCCAGCCGGGCGGGGCGCCGGCGGAGTTTCCTGTTGCCATCGTCGATCTGGATGTGCACCAGGGCAACGGTACGGCTTCGATCCTCAGTGACGACCCCTCAATCTTCACGTTGTCGCTACATGGCGAGAAAAACTATCCGTTCCGCAAGGAGGCATCGGACCTGGATGTCGGGCTCCACGACGGCTGCGGTGATGAGGACTACCTGCAGGCGCTGACCGGTGCGCTGGATATTCTGGCGGGGCGCTTCAAACCGCAGTTGATCATCTACCTGGCCGGCGCCGATCCGCATGAGGGCGATCGTCTGGGGCGGCTCAAGCTGACCCTGGACGGGCTGGCCCGCCGTGACCAGGAAGTCTTCGACTTTGCCTACCAGCGGCGGATTCCGATTGCCGTTACGATGGCGGGCGGTTACGGCAACAACATTGACGACACCGTCGCCGTCCATGCGCAGACCATCGCGCTGGCTGCCCGGCACGCACAGCGCTGGGCGGCACGCGAGGCAGCCGCCGCATCGACCTCTCTTCCGCTTTCCGCATGACCCAGGCCTGTTCTGTGGCGCCCCAATCTAGCCGGGCCCGCGATTCCCTGTTCGTGGCCGCGATGCCATGGCTGTTTGTGCTGATCTGGAGCACGGGCTTTATCGTGGCCAAGTACGGCATGCCGTACGCGGAGCCGATCACTTTCCTGTTTCTACGTTTCGCGGGCGTGCTGATGTGCCTGTTGCCGCTGGTGTGGTTGGCCCGCGTTCCGCTGCCGCGTCGTGCGGGTTCGGACGAGACCGACTGGGCCACCGTCGGCCATATCGCCGTGGCAGGTGTGCTGATGCAGTGGGGCTATCTGGCAGGCGTGTGGGCCGCGGTCAAACTCGGCATGCCTGCGGGGATGACCGCGCTGATCGTGGGCATGCAACCGATCCTCACGGCGCTGTATGTATCGATGCGCGGTGAACGTGTCTCTGGCCGCCAATGGCTGGGGCTGCTGTGCGGCATCGCCGGCGTGTGTCTGGTGGTGGCCAACAAGCTGCACTTGGCGGGCGTGGGTGTGACGACGCTTGTGCTGTGCGTGGGCGCGCTGTTGTCGATCACGATTGGCACGCTCTATCAGAAGCGCCATTGCCCTGTGTTCGATTTGCGGATGGGCGCGTGCATCCAGTTCGGCGCATCGGCGCTGCTGTGCCTGCCGTTCATGTTCCTGTTTGAGACGCGCGAGGTGCATTGGACCGCGCAGATGATTGGCGCGCTGGTGTGGTCGGTATTGGCGCTGTCGATCGGGGCGATCTCGCTGCTGTTTGTGCTGATCCGCAGGGGTGGCGCGACCAAGGTGGCTTCGCTGCTGTACCTGACGCCGCCCACGACGGCTGTGATGGCCTGGGCGCTCTTTGGCGAGCGGTTTCCCCCGCTGGCGGCGCTGGGCATGGTGATTGCCGCGTGTGGTGTGGCGCTCGTTATCCGCAAGTGACCGCCGGCAAGTGGCGGGCGTATCCTCATCACTTTCCATTGCCAATCGCCAGCCGCCCATGAGCACGCCCCGCCAGACGCGCGACGACTACCGCCACTTCCACACCATCACCACGCGCTGGATGGACAACGACGTCTACGGCCACGTCAACAACGTCGTCTATTACAGCTATTTCGATACCGTGGTGAACGCTTACCTGATCGACCAGGGCGTGCTGGACCCCGAGCGCAGCGACACCATTGGCTTGGTCATCGAGACGCAGTGCAACTACTTCGCGCCGCTGTCGTTTCCCGACACGGTGGTCGCAGGGCTGCGCGTTGCGCGCCTGGGCAACACCAGCGTGCGCTACGAGGTTGGCCTGTTCCGTGGTGACGCGCATGAAGCCGCGGCGCAAGGGCATTTCGTGCACGTCTACGTCGACCGGGAAACGCGTCGGCCCGTGCCACTGCCCAGCGCACTGCGCGCAGCGCTCGAGCCGCTCGCCATCCAGATTGCTGCCTGATGTTTTCGCCTTGCCATGACTGACCGATGCCCCACCTCCGCTGAAGTCGAGCTTGTCGACCAGGCAATCACGTCGCGCCGCTCCATCCGTGCGTTCCTGCCCACTCCCGTTGCGCGCGAGGACATCGAAGCGATTCTCGATGTCGCGCGGCGTGCGCCGTCGGGCAGCAACACGCAGCCATGGAAGGTCTACGTGCTGACGGGCGAATCGAAGGCGCGTCTATCGGAATCCGTGCTGGCGGCCTATGCGCATCCCGAGGCCGAAATGCTGCATCGTGAGGAGTACCCGTACTACCCCCGCACCTGGGTGGACCCATACCAGAGCCGCCGTCGCAAGGTCGGCTGGGATCTCTACGGCTTGCTCGGCATCGGCCGCGCTGAGAAAGAGCGCATGCATGCGCAGCACGCGCGCAACTTTCGTTTCTTTGACGCGCCGGTCGGGCTCATCTTCACCATCGACCGCGTGATGGAGCAGGGCAGCTGGCTCGACTACGGCATGTTCCTCGAGGCGCTGATGGTGGCGGCACGAGCGCGCGGCATCGACACGTGCCCGCAAGCGGCCTTCACGCAATTCCATCGCGTCATCAAAGCGCACCTCGCCTTGCCGGACGAGGAGATGGTCGTGTGCGGGATGTCGATGGGCTACGCCAATCCGGCTGCCGTGGAAAATACGCTCGTCACCGAGCGCGCGCCTGTCTCTGACTTCACTCGGTTTCTCGACTGAGTCGTTATCTCGCTGCCGGCTGCACGCTACAGCGCACTTCTTCGTTCAAAGCGAGAATTGGCACGGAAAAATCGTCGAATTGTGTCAACAGATTCGACCGATCCGTCGTTAGACTTCCATCATGCGGCTCGCGTGTGAACGTGGGTGCGTTGTGAGGAAGTGTTGAGGCAGGTTGTAAACCGTGATTGTCGCCATTGGCGATGGAATCCCGGAACGATTCCCGACTCCGTTTCT
This sequence comes from Ralstonia sp. 25C, assembly GCF_051904805.1. Lineage (NCBI taxonomy): Bacteria > Pseudomonadati > Pseudomonadota > Betaproteobacteria > Burkholderiales > Burkholderiaceae > Ralstonia > Ralstonia sp. 25C. Next base: position 3,819,668 of record NZ_CP196737.1, read on the forward strand.
GATTCCGCGCCCGAGGCCATGTGCTTCTTGCGCAACTTTTCATCGCATTCTGGCTTCATGGAGGCAGGGAATTGCGTCGAAATGATGACCGAATGATAAGGCTCCAAAGGTCAAACTTTAAGGCTGTGAGCTAAGTCCTTCATCTTGCTAAGAATTTTGTTTTTACCTACACTTGCGCCATCTCACGCGCGGGTGATCGAATCATGTCACGGTCTGTTTCCTCATTTTTCCGGCGTCTCGGCCTAGCTTCGCTGATGACTGTCGCGCTCGCCGCTGCCTCTGTTGTGACCGCCCACGCGGCCACGTCCACTAAGAAACCCGCTGCCAGCAAGACCGCCAAGACCAAAGGCAAAGCCGTCGGCAGCCGTAAGGCCAGCGCCAAGGTTGCTGCCGCGGATGCCGATGCGGCGGGGTCCACCAAGGTTCGCAAAGTCGTTACCGTTAAGGGCAAGCGCCGCGTGATCGTGGTTGAGCGCGGGGCTCGCGCGGTGCGCGCCGCGTTTGTCCCGGCTGCACCGACGCTCGGTGAGGCCATGGGCCTGCGTGCCACACCGGATGCACTGGCGCTGCGTTCCTCTGTCGCGCTGGTGATGGACCAGAACACCGGCGAGGTGCTGTTCCAGAAGAATTCGTCGGCCGTGCTGCCGATCGCGTCGATCACCAAACTGATGACGGCGCTGGTCGTGACTGACGCGCATCAGCCGATGGACGAGCTGCTTGAAGTCACAGAAGAAGATCGTGACTACGAGCGCAACACGGGCTCGCGTCTGCGCTTCGGCACGATGCTCACGCGTGAAGACCTGCTGCTGCTGGCGCTGATGTCGTCGGAGAACCGCGCAGCTTCGGCGCTCGGCCGCAGCTATCCGGGCGGCCGTCCGGCATTCGTTGCCGCGATGAACCGCAAGGCGCGCGAACTCGGTATGAACGACACCCACTATGTCGATTCGAATGGCCTGTCGAGCAGCAATGTGTCGAGCGCCCAGGATCTCGCGAAGATCGTGATCGCTGCATACAAGGTGCCGCTGATCCGCCAGTTCACGACCACGACTGAACACACGGTCAACGCTAACGGCCGCACGCTGCACTACGTGAACACCAATCGCCTGGTGCGCGGTGGTGACTGGGACATCGGTCTGCAGAAGACCGGTTTCATCAACGAAGCCGGCCGCTGCCTCGTGATGCAAGCCAACGTGCATGGCCGCAACGTTGTGATGGTGTTTCTCGATTCCGCCGGCAACCTCACACGCTTTGCCGATGCCACGCGCGTGCGTAACTGGCTCGAGCGCAATCCGCACGCCGAAGCGCCGACCCAGGCGGCAGCGCCGCTGCGCACCGTTCCGGTGTCCACGCAACCGGCGACGGTGCTGGCGTCGGATCAACAGCACGGCGCCTGATCCGCTCGCAGGATCGCCCAACAAAAAAGCGCGTCTTCGGACGCGCTTTTTTTGTTGGGCAAAACCTGTGTTTATTCCGCACGCACAGCGTCTTCCTCGTAGGTGTAGCCCATGCCCTTGGAGATCTGCAGGGCAGTGTCCTTGAGGTTTTCCAGCCAGCTATCTTGCAGCCGGTCTGCCGGTGCGGAGAGCGACAATCCGGCTACCAGCCGACGCGAGTCATCGTAGATACCGGCCGCGATGCAGCGCACGCCGAGTTCCAGTTCTTCATTGTCGCGAGCGTAGCCATTGGTGCGCACCCAGTTGAGTTCGCGCTCGAGCTTGGGCAGATCGGTGATCGACGTGCGGGTGTGGCCGGCCAAGCCTGTTTTGGTGGCATAAGCGCGCACGCGGCCGATGTCGTCCGCCGCCAGAAACAGCTTGCCGACCGAGGTCAGATGCAGCGGAGCGCGGCCGCCGATGGCTCGCACCACCTGCATGCCTGAGCGTTCGGAATACGCGCGCTCGATGTAGACAATCTCGTCCCCCTGGCGCACCGAGAGGTTGACGGTCTGCCCCGTCAGGCGGTGCAGGGCGCGCATCGGCGCCAACGCTGCTTCACGCACCGACAGGCGCGCCTTGACGAGATTGCCCAGCTCCAGCAGGCGCATGCCGAGGCGGTAGCTGCCGGGGTCGGAGCGATCGACAAAACGGCACGCGACCATGTCGTTCAAGATGCGGTGCGCGGTGGAAGGGTGCAGGCCGGTGCTGGCGGACAGCGCTTTCAGGCTGACCGGATCGGCGTGATCGGCCAGCGCGTCGAGCAGCATCATCATGCGTTCGATGACCTGGATGGACGTCTTGCCGGGGTCCTTCTCTGCTTCTGCCATGGGTGCAGTGGGTTGCGAATGCGATGCAAAATTCTATCCCACGATGTGAAAATGCGCACCCTCCCGATGCATGATTCCGGGTATTTTCGAGCGCTTTTTCAAGTCGGGCCGGACTGTGCTTGCGTGCATCACATGAAGCGCACTCACCATCGGCATGAAGAACTTCTGTGCCTCAAAAGCCGCGCTGGGCGGTGAGTTCGGCAACCTTGGGCGCATAATGGCGGCCTCCCGAAGAACATACGAGACTCCCCATGCGCGTAGGTCTGTTCGTCACTTGCCTGGTTGATCTGATGCGGCCCGACATCGGGTTTTCCGTGCTCAAGCTGCTGGAAAAGGCCGGATACGACGTGGTGGTGCCGCCCGCACAAACGTGCTGTGGCCAGCCCGCTTACAACTCCGGGGATCGCCCTTTGGCGCGCGACCTGGCCGAGAAAACGCTCAAGGAATTCGAGCAATTCGACTATGTGGTCATCCCCTCCGGCTCGTGCGGCGGAATGATCCGCAAGGGCTACGCCGACCTCTTTCGTGATGATCCGGAGCTTGCAGGCCGCTACGAACGTCTGGCGCCGCGTGTGTACGAGCTGACGGATTTCCTCGTCAACGTGGCGCGTATCGAATCGCTGGATTCCCAATTCAATGGCCATGTCACGTACCACGATTCCTGCTCTGGTCTGCGTGAACTGGGCGTGAAGACGCAACCGCGTGAACTGCTCGGCAAGCTGCCTGGCGTGCAGTTGACCGAGATGCCCGCATGTGAGGCGTGTTGCGGCTTCGGCGGTACGTTCTCGATCAAGTACGGCGACATCTCCACCGCCATCGCCGATGAGAAGTGCGCCAACATCAAGGCCAGCGGCGCGGATGCCGTGGTGCTTGGCGATGTGGGCTGCATGCTCAACATTGAGGGCCGCTTGCGCCGCACCGGCGACACGCAGACGCGCGTGCTGCACATCGCGCAAGTCCTGGCCGGCGACGCGTAAATCCCAGCAGCCCAAGAACACGACGGAGACGCAATCACATGCAAGTCCGCAGCATGGAATTCAAGGCGCGCGCCGGGCAGAAGCTCGCCGACAAACGCCTGCAGCAGAACCTCACCAAGCTCTCGACCAAGTTCGTCACCGCGCGCGCGGTCGCCATCCAGGACATCGATTTCCCGGCCACGCGTGAAGCGCTGAAGGAGCGCCGCAATCGTGCGCTCGAGAATCTCGACGTCTGGCTCGCTACATTCGAGGCCGAGGCCACGCGCCGTGGCGCCAAGGTGCTTTTTGCCGAAACCACGGCCGATGCCGCACGCCTAGTCGCCGAGATCGCCCGCAAACACGACGTGAAGAAGGTCATCAAGAGCAAGTCGATGGTGACCGAAGAGATGCGCCTGAACCAGGTGCTCGGCGAGATGGGCGTGCAGAGCATCGAGACCGATCTGGGCGAGTACATCCTCCAGATCAACGACAGCGAGCCGCCGTCGCACATCATCGCGCCGGTGGTGCACAAGGATAAGGAGGAGATTGCCGATCTCTTCGCCAAGACGCATAACAAGCCGCGCCTGACTGACATTCCTGAGATGACCCGCGAGGCGCGTGAAGTGCTGCGGCCCGAGTTCCTGTCGGCCGACATGGGCGTGACGGGCGGCAATTTCATCATTGCCGAGACGGGCTCGGTGGCCATCGTCACGAATGAAGGCAACGAAGGCATGTGCACGATCATGCCGCGCGTGCACGTCGCCGTGACGGGCATCGAGAAGGTGCTGCCAACGTTGGAAGACCTGGCGACCGTCATGCGTCTGTTGCCGCGCTCGGCCACGGGGCAGGCGATTTCGAACTACTTCTCGCTGCTGACCGGCCCGCGTGCACCGGGCGAGAAAGACGGCCCCGAGCACATGTACTTCGTCATCGTCGACGGCGGCCGCAGCGGCCTCATCGGCGGTGAGTTCCAAGAGATGCTGCGCTGTATCCGTTGCGGCGCGTGCATGAACCATTGCCCGGTCTATCAGAAGATCGGTGGCCATGCGTATGGCTGGGTGTATCCGGGCCCGATGGGCAGCGTGCTGACGCCCAGCTACGTGGGGCTGTCGAACGCGCTGGACTTGCCGCAGGCCGCCACGCTGTGTGGCGAATGCAATCGCGTCTGTCCGGCATCGATCCCGCTGTCGGATCTGCTGCGCACACTGCGTGAGAAGCAGATGGAGCGCGAGCTGCGCCCGCAATCGGAGCGTTTCGGCCTGCGCGTGTGGGGTTTCATAGCGCGGCGTCCGGCGCTGTATTCGGCGGGGACATGGGTGGCTGCGCGCGTGCTGCGCTGGATGGGCGGCGACAAGAAGCTGATTCACTCATTGCCCGTCGGCAAAGGGTGGACAAACACGCGTGACATGCCGGCCCCCGCCGGCAAAACGTTCCGCGAGCTGTATCGAGAAAAGAAGGCCCGAGCATGACCGCTGCTGATTCCCTCCAAACGCTCCGCGACGCCCTTGAGCGTCATGCAAAGTCGCCTGATCTGCCGCGTTTGCTCAAGCAGTGGCGAGACGACGCCACGCTCGCACCACTGGGTGTTTTGCCTCCTGCATACGATCAGGTGCGGCGCTCGCTGCTGCAGCGGCTTGACATGGCGGTGTCGTTTGGCGAAGAGAGCTGCTCGTTCTCGCCCTCGTCGCTGCTGGCCGAAATGCGCCTGTGGACGGACAAGGCCGAAGCCAAGCTCGCCAGCATGTAATCGACGGTCGACATGGAACGCGTGGTGCGTGCTAGTGTCTGACACCTTATTCCCGTGCCAGCCGATGCCATGAACCAGACCGCCCGCGAAATCATGCTGTACGACGCCCAGAAGAAGAGTTCGGGCGTCGCGTACCTGTGGTGGTTTTTGCTGGGCTTTCTGGGTGCGCACCGCTTCTATCTGAAGCGGCCAGGCAGTGGCATCGCGCAGGCCATCGCCAATATCGGCGGCACATGGCTGGCATTCCGGGACATGAACAACACGGCTGGCTGGGTGCTGGCCGTCATCGGCGGCGTGTGGGTGCTGGTGGACATGTTCCTGATTCCCGGGATGGTCCGCGCGTACAACACGGTGCTGGCCGAGCGGCTCTCGGCCACGCTCTGAAAGGAATCGACCTCATGAACAAGATGACTTGGTGGAAACGTGCCGCCCTGTGGGGTGTCGGCCTGGCTTGCGTGGGCGGCACGCTGGCGGGCTGCACGACGTCGCGCGAACAATACAGCCAGAGTTCAAGCGTCAGCGCTTATGGCGTGGTTGATGTCGGCATCGAGCGCACGTCGCGCTGATCGTCATTCCGCGGCGGGTGCCACGTCCTCAAACCGCCGCCATTCCCCGTTGACGAGCAGTTCCAGCGGCTGGAACAAGGCCTTGTAGGCCATCTTCCGGCTCTGTTCGATCCAGTAACCGAGGTAGACGTAGGGCAGGTCCAGCGCCTGCGCCTGAGCGATCTGCCACAGCACGTTGTACGTGCCGTAGCTGGCCTTCTGTTCCATCGGATCGTAGAACGTGTAGACGGATGACAGCCCGTCTTCCAGCACATCGATCATGCTGACCATGCGAAGTTTGCCGGCCGACGGCGATTCGGGCGGCTCGCGAAACTCCACCAGACGCGAATTCACCCGGCTTTGCAGCAGAAACTGCTCGTACTGGTCACGGCTGTCGTGGTCCATACCGCCGCCGGCATGGCGCACGGATTGGTACAGCAGATAGAGCTGGTAGTGCTCTTCGACATAGGTGAGCGGTGCAACGAGTGCTTCGAGCGATTGATGCCGCTCAGCGGCTCGGCGTTGCGCACGCGACGGTGAATATTGATCGACGACGACGCGGCATGGCGTGCACGCATGGCAATCGTCGCAATGCGGGCGGTAGGTGAAGATGCCGCTACGCCGAAAGCCGGCACGTACCAGCTTGGAGTAGACATCTGCGTTGATGAGATGCGCCGGCGTGGCCACCTGCGAGCGCGCCAAGCGGCCATCGAGATAGCTGCATGCGTAAGGCGCGGTGGCATAGAACTGCAATGCCGAGAGAGGGAGTTCCTTAAGCTTGCTCATTGCGCACGGTCCACCGGCGGAGCACCGACTTGTCAAAGTGCCAAGGCACGATGGCCGGCGCGTTCGAGGCCTCACGCACGTGTGCGAGAAACGCCGCGCGCGGCACCGGAGCCCCGCCCAGCGACGCCAGATGCTCGGTTTCCTGCTGGCAGTCTATCATCGCGACGCCCCGGCTGCCGAGGAAGGCGCACAGTGCTGCCAGCGCAATTTTCGATGCGTCGGTGCGGTGCGCGAACATTGATTCGCCGTAGAACATGCGGCCCAATGCTACGCCGTACAGGCCGCCCACGCGTTGCCCCGCATACCACGCTTCGACGCTGTGTGCGTAGCCACGGCGGTGCAGGGCGGTGTAGGCGGCGATCACATCTTCGGTGATCCACGTGCCGTGCTGGCCAGGGCGTGCGGTGGTGGCGCAATCGACCATCGTTTCGCGGAAGGCGTGGTCGATACGGATCTCCCAGGCCGGGTCATCCAATACGCGGCGCAGCGTCTTGCGGAAGGTGGTCGAGACGCGGAAGTCTTCCGGGCGCAGCACCATGCGCGGGTCGGTGCTCCACCACAGCACGGGCTGGCCCTGTGCGTACCACGGAAAGATGCCTTGCCGATAGGCAATCAGCAGCCGTTGAGGGGAGAGCTCCGAGCTTGCGGCGAGCAGCCCTGGTGCCTCGGATTCAGGCCCCAGTGCCCGATCGACCGGCGGAAAGGGATCGTGCGGATCCAGCCAGGCGATCATGGTGCGTCAAACTGATAGTGGTGAGGGTTACGACGTGGCAGCCGTCGCGTCAATCGTGCTCGATCGCATCGGCTTGTAGATGTCCAGCGTGTGGAGGCGGAAGCTGCCGTCGGTCAGCTTGCCAGCAGCTCGATCGGCAAAGAAACAGCGCAGCGTGTGGATGACGGTGGGGAAGGCGAGGTCATCCCACGGGATGTCGGCCTCGTTGAACAGCGCCACCTCCAGGCTTTCCTCGCCCGGCGCGAAGTCGAGATCGCTCAACTTGGCCAGATAGAACAGGTGCACCTGGTGCACGTGCGGCACGTTGAGCACCGAATACAGCTCGCCGATTTCGATACGGGCGCCGGCTTCTTCCGCCGTTTCGCGCTCGGCGGCCTGCGCGGTGGTCTCGCCGATTTCCATGAAGCCTGCGGGCAGTGTCCAGAAACCATAGCGCGGCTCGATAGCGCGCTTGCACAGCAGGATTTGGTCGTTCCAAACGGGCACGGTGCCAACCACGTTGCGCGGATTCACGTAATGAATCGTGTTGCAGTGGTCGCAAACAGCGCGCAGCCGGTTGTCGCCATCGGGGATGCGCGAGACAACGGGGTGGCCGCAGTTGGAACAGAATTTCATGGGGATCTGGCGCGGGTGGAATGTCTCAGTGTATCACCGAGGTGGCCCGGCTCCGTGTGGGCCGGGTATCGGCTGAGTTGCAGGCTAGAGGGTGCGCAGAAAAGCAAAAAGCCCGCTGTGTGCGGGCTTGATGTTTGGCTCAGGTCTTGGAGCGAGCCATTCTACTTGCTGGTTGCGGGGGCAGGATTTGAACCTGCGACCTTCGGGTTATGAGCCCGACGAGCTGCCAGACTGCTCCACCCCGCGTCCGTAGAAAACACGTTCGACTTCTGGCTGGTTGCGGGGGCAGGATTTGAACCTGCGACCTTCGGGTTATGAGCCCGACGAGCTGCCAGACTGCTCCACCCCGCGTCCGTCGAATAAAAGAGTATATCGAAACCTTTGTGGCGATGCAACACTTTTCCGCTGCGAAGTGCATCTTGATGGTGCGCGATGTTCCCGACGGGCTCGCAGCACTAACCCATCGACCCATATTTAGACGCGTCGCACGCGCCGACGTTCGAAAGCGGTGCGCACGATGCATCGCGGCGCTTGCGCCGTTTACAATGCCGCCTTTCGCGTTCTTCTCCTGATTCCGACCGTGCTCAACGTTCTGTCTGCCCTGTATCCGCTTGCCCGCCCGCTGCTGTTTTCGATGGACCCAGAAGACGCGCACCACTTCACGTTGAACCAGCTCAAGCGGGCGCATGCGATGGGGCTGTCCGGCTGCATCGGCGCCCGCATTGCGCCTGCGCCGCGCACCGTGATGGGGGTGACGTTTCCGAATCCGGTGGGTCTGGCGGCGGGGCTGGACAAGGATGGCGCCTATATCGATGCGCTCGGCGCGTTGGGCTTCGGCTTTATTGAGGTCGGTACGGTCACGCCGCGTGCCCAGCCGGGTAACCCGCGTCCGCGCATGTTCCGTTTGCCGGCTGCGAATGCGCTGATCAACCGCATGGGTTTCAACAACGGCGGTGTCGACGCCTTCATCAGTAATGTGAAGGCCTCCAAGTGGCGCGAGGCCGGCGGCGTGCTGGGCCTTAATATCGGCAAGAACGCCGATACGCCCATCGAGCGCGCGGTCGATGACTACCTGTACTGCCTGGAGCGCGTGTACCCGCATGCGAGCTACGTGACCGTCAATATTTCGTCGCCGAACACCAAGAATCTGCGTCAGCTGCAGGGGGCGAGCGAGCTCGATAGCCTGCTGGGCACGTTGCGCGATGCACAGCATCGGCTGGCTGATCAGCACAAGCGGTATGTGCCGGTGGTCCTGAAGATCGCCCCGGATCTGGATGACGATCAGATTGCCAACGTTGCCGATGCGCTGCTACGCCACAAGATGGACGGCGTGATCGCCACGAATACGACGATCCGCCGGGAAGCTGTGGCTGGGCTGGCGCATGCGGAAGAGGCGGGCGGTCTATCGGGGCAGCCGGTGCGCGAGGGCTCGACCCGCGTGATCCGCGCTCTGCACGGCTTGCTGGGCGATGCGGTGCCCATCATTGGCGTGGGCGGCATTCTGGCGGGCGAGCATGCGCGCGAAAAGATCGACGCCGGCGCACAACTGGTGCAGCTGTATACGGGGTTGATCTATCGCGGCCCTTCGCTGGTGGCGGAATGCGCGCGCGCATTGGCGCGCTGAACTGCGCTTGCCCTAGCGCCGGATGAGATAGATGACGACGGCGGCCGCGGCTACGACCGTGGCGGCCAGATCAAAGGGGCCGGCGTAGTCTGCCCAGATTGCGGGGTCGAGCCGCTGTGCGAACGCGGCTTGCGCCCAGGGCAGGATCACCCTGGGGATGGCAACCAAAACGCCCGCTACGACCAGCAGCACAATCAGCGCGGCCATCGACGTCTGGGCCCGGGCCCACGAGCGAAAAGAAGAATCGGACAACACGACGTCCTTGTTCAGGGATTGCCGCGCCGTCATCCAGATGGTGTGCGACAGAAGTTTGCAATCCTGGTTTGTCCGGCATTCTCCTACAAAGTTCTGTCGGAGAGAGTCCTACTTTTGGCTGAGGCTTCGTTTCGGACGTGCTCCTTGCTCCTCCTGCGGGGCCGCCGCAAGCGAAATTTGCTGTGATGCGACACGGCAACGAATGTTCGTTGGAGGGGGTTGGCGTAAAAAAGGCCGCGAGTACAATCCGCCTTCATTGTGCATTGCACTATTTTTTGAACAGCCGGCAATTCGGCTGACTTCCAGTTCATGAGTCAAGCTCTCACAGCAACGGGGTCTCCCCAGTCCAATGTGAATTTGCGCGCCCTGGTCGTGGGCGCCGTGGGTGTGGTGTTCGGTGATATCGGCACCAGCCCGTTGTACGCGCTTAAGGAGTGCTTCAGCCCCGAGCACGGCATTCCGTTTTCCAGTGGTGCGGTGCTGGGCATCATTTCGATGCTGTTCTGGGCGATGGTGATTGTGGTGTCGCTCAAGTACGTCCTGTTCGTCATGCGCGCGGACAACAACGGCGAGGGCGGCATCCTGGCACTGATGGCGTTGTCGCTGCGCACCGCCAGCGCCAGCTCCAAACGCATGTCGCTGCTGATGATGCTGGGCGTGTTCGGCGCGTGCATGTTTTACGGGGACGCGGTCATCACCCCGGCCATCTCCGTGCTTTCCGCCATGGAAGGCTTGGAGATCGCCGCACCGGCGTTGTCGCCGTTCGTGCTGCCGGTGACGATCGTCATCCTGGCGGTGCTGTTCCTGATCCAGCGCAGCGGCACATCCGTAGTCGGCAAGGTGTTCGGGCCGGTGATGCTGGTGTGGTTCGCCGCGCTTGCCGCGCTCGGGTTGATGAACCTGGCGAAGGCGCCGCAGATTCTGATGGCCGTCAATCCGATGTACGCGATTTCGTTCCTGCATGAGCATGCGCTGCAGGCGTTCATCGTGCTGGGTTCGGTGTTCCTGGTGCTGACCGGGGCCGAAGCTCTGTATGCCGACATGGGCCACTTTGGCGCGCGTCCGATCCGCTGGGCGTGGTTCTTTATCGTGGCGCCGAGCCTGTTGCTGAACTACTTCGGCCAGGGCGCGATGCTGCTGACTGACCCGAGCACCATCGAAAACCCGTTCTACCGTGCCGTGCCCGAAGCGCTGCAGCTACCGATGGTGGTGCTGGCAGCGGCAGCCACCGTCATCGCCTCGCAGGCGGTGATCTCGGGCGCGTTTTCGCTGACGAGCCAGGCGATTCAGCTCGGCTTTGTGCCGCGTATGCGCATTCGCTACACGTCGGAAGTCGAGATCGGTCAGATCTACGTGCCGGTGGTGAATTGGATGCTGCTGATTCTGGTGATCGGCGTGGTGCTGGCGTTCAAGAAGTCCGACAACCTGGCGGCCGCCTACGGTATTGCAGTGACGACCACGATGGTCATCACCACCGTGCTGGCGGCGGTCGTGATGCGCTCGGTATGGCGTTGGCACCCGGCCCTGGTGACCCTGGTGAGTCTGGGCTTCCTGGTGGTCGACGTGGCGTTCTTCTCGGCCAACCTGTTGAAGATCCGCGATGGCGGCTGGTTCCCGCTTACGCTGGGCGCCTTCGTGTTCTTCCTGCTGATGACCTGGTACAAGGGTAAGAAGCTGGTGCGTGCACGTAGCCTCGAAGACGGTATTCCGCTGGAGCCGTTCCTGGCAGGTCTGCTGGCCCATCCGCCGCATCGCGTGGAGGGCACGGCGGTGTTCCTGACCGGCAATACGGAATACGTGCCGGTGTCGCTGCTGCATAACCTGAAGCACAACCGCGTGCTGCATGAGCGCGTGATCTTCATCAGCTTCGTCACGCGCGATATTCCTTATGTGGATGACAAGCATCGCGTCAACGTGCGGGATCTGGGCAGCGGCATCTACATCGTCACGGCCGAATACGGCTTCAAGGAAACGCCGGACGTGTACCGCGTGCTTGAGCTCGGCCAGCCGCAGATCGGTACGCGCTGCGAGCTGATGGACACGTCGTTCTTCATCGCGCGTGAATCGGTGGTGCCGTCCAAGCTGCCAGGCATGTCGATGTGGCGCGAGCGCCTGTTTGCGTGGATGCATCAGAACGGCGCCAAGCCGTCGGACTTCTTCCACATCCCGGCCAACCGCGTGGTGGAATTGGGGACCAAGGTCGAGATCTGATCGACCCTGATCGCTCCATAGCAAAACGGCCCGTGCGAGAGAGACGCACGGGCCGTTTTGTTTGTTGGGGCAGGGCTGGAATTACATCTTCGCAGCGGCGTGATTACGCTCGCGGACTTCGTCGTTGCGGGCGTGCACGTCGTGGTTGCGGTCCTTGACGTCATGGCGCAGGTCTTTGCGATCGTGGTGCAGATCGCGGCGCTCGGCGTTGATCTGATGCTGATCCTGCGCGCGCTGCTTGTTCCAGTATTCGGCACCCTTGACGTTGCCATTCGCCAGATCGCGGTCTTCGCGGCGCTGGGCGGTATTGCGCTCGGCGCGTTCGTCAGCCAGAGCCGCCTTGTCCTTGGCGATGTCGGCACGGTCACGGCGGATATCGCGGTTGTCGTGACGGATGTCACGGTTGTCCTGGCGGATCTGCTGATTGTCTTGCTGCACTTGTTGGACGGGCGTGGCTTGCGCAAAGGCAGCGGTACCGGCAACAGCAAGCAGGGCGGCGATCAGGGTGTGGCTCGTCTTCATGGTGTTCTCCTCGTGGGTGCCAGGCGGTGGTTGCCTGTGCCTCCTTAACGGGCCAAAAAGACGCGCCGACGACGCCCGAGTGTTAGCAAAGTTCCGCGCACGTAAGAACTTGTAACGTTCTCGGGCGAGGCATGAAAAAACCCGCCGAGTCTGAAGACCGGGCGAGTTCTAGCCAGCGGAACGCGCGTCAGCGCTTGAGCTTGGCGAAGGCGGCCGCCATCGCGCCACCCGCCGGCGCGGCTTCACGGCGTTGCTGACCCTGGCGGTTGCCCCCGCTGGTTGGGCGATCGCCACCGCCGGTACGCGCAGGCGTCTGGCCCGGCTCGTCCGACAGGCGCATCGTCAGGCCGATGCGGTTGCGCTTCACATCCACCTCCATCACCTTGACCTTGACGATCTGGCCGGGCTTCACCACCTCGTGCGGATCACGCACGAACTTGGTCGACAGCGCCGACACGTGCACCAGCCCATCCTGATGCACGCCGATGTCGATGAACGCGCCAAAGGCGGCCACGTTCGTCACCACGCCTTCGAGCACCATGCCCGGCTGCAGGTCCTTGATGTCTTCCACACCGTCCTGGAACGTTGCTGTCTTGAACTCGGGGCGCGGGTCGCGGCCGGGTTTTTCCAGTTCGGACAGGATGTCGACCACAGTCGGCAGGCCGAACTTCTCGTCGGTGAAGTCGCGCGGGGTCAGGCCGCGCAGCGCTTCACGGTTGCCGAGCACATCGCCGATGCCCTTCTTGATGCTGTCCAGAATGCGCTTGACCACCGGATAGGCTTCCGGGTGGACGGAGGAACGGTCGAGCGGGTTGTCGCCATCGTTGATGCGCAGGAAGCCGGCGGCCTGCTCGAACGTCTTGTCGCCCAGGCGCGGCACTTTCTTGAGTGCATCGCGGTTGATGAATGCGCCGTTGGCATCACGGTATTCGACGATGTTCTTGGCGAGGATCGAGTTCAGGCCCGACACGCGCGCCAGCAGCGGAGCAGAGGCCGTGTTCACGTCCACGCCGACCGCGTTCACGCAGTCCTCGACGATGGCGTCCAGCGCACGGGCCAGCTCGCGCTGGTTCACGTCGTGCTGATACTGGCCGACGCCGATCGACTTCGGGTCGATCTTCACCAGCTCTGCCAGCGGGTCTTGCAGACGGCGGGCAATCGACACCGCGCCGCGCAGCGACACGTCCAGCTCCGGGAATTCCTTGGCCGCCAGTTCCGACGCCGAGTACACCGATGCACCAGCCTCGCTCACCACAATCTTGGTCAGCTTCACTTCAGGCGCGGATTGGGCCAGGAGCTGCATCAGGTCTTGCACGAGCTTGTCGGTTTCGCGGCTGGCGGTGCCGTTGCCGATGGAGACCAGCGCTACGTTGTGCTGCTTGGCCAGGCGCGCCATCGTGGCGAGCGAGCCGTTCCAATCACGGCGCGGCTCGTGCGGGTAGATGGTGGCGGTTTCCAGCAGCTTGCCGGTGTGGTCCACCACGGCGATCTTGCAGCCCGTGCGGATGCCCGGGTCGACGCCCATCACCGCCTTCGGGCCTGCCGGCGCCGCCAGCAGCAGATCATGCAGGTTGCGGCCGAAGATCTTGATGGCTTCGGCTTCCGCCGATTCGCGCAGCTGCGTCAGCAGTTCGGTCTCGATATGCGGCTGCACCTTGACGCGCCAGCACCAGCGGCACACGTCCGACAGCCACTTGTCCGCCGCGCGGCCCTTGTTTTCGATGCCGACATGGCGCGCGATCATGATTTCGCACGGGTGCGGGCTCATCGCATCCTGTTCTTCGCCCAAACCGAGCTTGACGAACAGCACGCCCGCATTGCGGCCGCGGAACAGCGCCAGCGCGCGGTGCGACGGCACGTTGCGGATCGGCTCACTGTAGGCGTAGTAGTCGCGGAATTTCTCTTCCTCAGCGGTTTCCTTGCCTTCCACGACCGTCAACGAGACCAGGCCCTGGTTCCACAGGTGCTCGCGCACCTTGCCCAGCAGCTCAGCCGTCTCACCGAATTGTTCGGAGAGGATGTCGCGCGCGCCGTCCAGCGCGGCCTTCACGTCGGGCACGCCGCCATCAGCGGTCGGGTTGCCGTTGACGAACTTGGCGGCTTCGGCTTGCGGGTCGAGCGTTGGGTCAGCCAGCAGCGCCTGGGCCAGCGGCTCCAGGCCGCATTCACGGGCAATCTGCGCGCGCGTGCGGCGCTTGGGCTTGTAGGGCAGGTAGAGGTCTTCCAGCACCTGCTTGGTCTCAGCCGTCTCGATGGCCGTGCGCAGGGTGTCAGTCAGCTTGCCTTGCTCTTCAATGGAAGCCAGGATCGCTGCGCGGCGGTCTTCCAGCTCGCGCAGATACAGCAGGCGTTCTTCCAGGTTGCGTAGCTGCGTGTCGTCCAGGTTGTCCGTCACTTCCTTGCGGTACCGCGCAATGAACGGCACGGTGGCGCCTTCGTCCAGCAGTTGCACGGCGGCCGCAACCTGATGCGGCTTCACCGCCAGTTCAACGGCGATGCGGGAGACGATCTTCTGCAACACGGAATCAGTCATTGCTTCCAGAGAGTGCGATGGAAAGCCGCGCATTTTGCCACAACGCGAACCCCGTTCCTGAGCGGAAATCCGTGGTCGCGCGGCGTAGTCGGCACAAGCGCGGTGATAAAATGCGCGTTATGCCTACGCTCACGTTTTCCGCTCGCTATCGCGCTGGTGCGCGCCACGCTTCTCGCCTGATGCTGCCTGTCGCCGCACTGCTGGCAACGCTGAATGCCGCGCCCGCATGGAGCCAGTCCCAGCCCGTTGCCGCGCCAGTTGCTCCGGTGTCCAGCACGCCGCCCGATTTTGGCGCCGAGCACGACCGCATCAGCAGTGCCAAGGCATGGGCCGAATACCGGTACGCCGACGCAGAGCGCGCTTGCTATGACAAATTCCTCGTCGCGCGCTGCATCGACAAGGCCAAGGATGCGCGGCGCACTGAGCTGCACACCATCCGCGAACGTGAACTTGCGCTGGATGAGGCCGAGCGCGCCGATCGCGCCGCCCGACGTGACCAGGAACGCGCCATCCGCGACGCCCAATACAACGCCGAACGCCCGCAACGCGAGGCGGCCGAGCAGAAGAACCGCACCGATTTCCAGAGCAAGCAGGAGCAGCAACGCCTGAACGAAGCGCAGCGCCAGGCCGGCGCCCCGCAGCGTGCCGCCAGCGCGCAGGCGTATGGCCAGAAACAGGCGGACTACAACGCCAAGCTCAAGGCCGCGCAGGAGCAGGGTGCTGCCAACGCTGCCAAGCGCGCCGACAACGTCAAGCAGTACGAGGAAAAGCAGCAGGGCGCCGCACAGCGCCAGAAAGAGCTGGAGCAGCGCCGCGAAGACGCCAAGCGCCGCAACCAGCAAAACCAGAACAACACGAGCCCGCTGGGGTTCTAAACTCCAGCCAAGATCGGGTTTCCGGAGGAAAGCGAGATGGACAGCGATCTGAATACGGTCTCGCGTCGCATCATTGAATTGCAGATCGAGCACCGCGATCTTGATTTCCTGATCGACCGGCTGGCAGCAGAAGCCGATCACGACGAATTGCAGTTGCGCCGCCTCAAGAAGCGCCGGCTCAAACTCAAGGACACCATCACCCTGCTACAGTTGCAGCTTGAGCCGGACGTGCCGGCCTAGTGCTTGCTCAAAGCTGGTTCGATTTTCATCCCGAGAGGCCGCAATCACGTGCGGCCTCCGTCATTTGATCCCCAGAGACTCCGCGTTGACTTCGCTTTCCCCGCTCGCCGAGCCGTCGGCTGGACTTGAATCCGCCGACGCCAGCGACGCCACCGCCACCCCCGTACCTGCCGATGCCCACCATGCCGAGCTGGCGACGCTGTTCGCCGACGAAGGCACGCTGGCCAAGGGGATCGACGGCTACCGGCCCCGCAGCGCACAGCTGACGATGGCGCAGGCTGTTGCCAACGCCATCGAGGCTGCCGATTCGGTCATCGTCGAGGCCGGCACCGGCACGGGCAAGACCTATGCGTACCTCGTCCCGGCGATGTTGTGGGGCGGCAAGGTGATTCTCTCCACGGGGACGAAGAACCTGCAGGACCAGCTCTTCCTGCGCGACATCCCAACGGTGCGCAAGGCGCTGAATGCGCCGGTGTCAGTGGCGCTGCTCAAGGGGCGGGCCAACTACGTTTGCCATTACCACCTGGAGCGCACATCCCAGAATGGGCGGCTATCTTCGCGGCAGGATGCGGCGTGGCTGCGGCAGATCAATCTCTTCCTGAAAACCACGAAGACGGGCGACAAGGCGGAAATGTCGACCGTGCCCGAGAACGCCCCGGTGTGGAACCTCGTCACCTCCACGCGCGATAACTGTCTCGGCTCGGACTGTGCCTACTACAAGGACTGTTTCGTGATGCGCGCCCGCAAGGAGGCGCAACAGGCTGACGTGGTGGTCGTCAACCACCACCTGTTCTTTGCGGACGTGATGTTGAAGGACACCGGCATGGCCGAGCTGCTGCCGGCGGCAAACACCATCATCTTCGACGAGGCGCACCAACTGCCCGAAACGGCAACGCTGTTCTTCGGCGAGACCATCTCCACGAACCAGATTCTCGAACTCGCGCGCGACAGCGTGGCCGAGGGTCTTTCACACGCGCGTGATGCGGTGGACTGGGTAGCGATTGCCGCGCCGCTGGAGCGGGCTGCACGTGACCTGCGCCTCGTCTTCCGCCAGGATGGCTCACGCCTGTCGATCAAGCAGATCGACAACGATGCCGCGATCGCCACGCCGTTCTATGAGGTGCTGCCGAAGCTGGAGCAAGCGCTTTCGGATTTCACGGGCGCGCTGGAGTCCCAGGCCGAACGCGCCGAGACCATCGAACAATGCCACCGTCGCGCCATTGCGCTGTGCGAGAAGCTGGAAGCGTGGGTCGATCCCAAGCCGCCGAAAGCGCCGAAGAAGGACGGAGACGACGAGGGCAAGGAAGGCGAGAGCGCCGCCCCCGTCGACGAGCGTGTGCGCTGGGTCGAGGTGTTCGCCAATTCTGTGCAACTGCACCTGACGCCGCTGTCCATTGCGCCAATCTTCTCGCGCCAACGTGCTGGGCAGCCGCGGGCGTGGATCTTCACCTCGGCCACGTTGTCGGTGCGTGGCAACTTCACGCATTACGCGGCGCAGCTTGGCCTGGATCGCAATCGCTCGATGACGCTCGACAGCCCATTCGACTATGCATCGCAAGGGTTGCTGTACGTGCCGCGCGATCTGCCGCAGCCGAGTGATCCGCGCTTTACCGACGCAGTGCTCGACGCCACGTTGCCGTTGATCGAAGCGGCGGGCGGCAAGACGTTTTTGCTGTGTACGACGCTGCGCGCCGTCAACCGCGCAGCCGAACGGTTGGCCGACGAGTTTGCGCAGCGCGGCTGGGATTTCCCGCTGCTTGTGCAGGGCCAGGCGAGCCGCACCGAACTGCTCGACCGCTTCCGCGCGCTGGGCAATGCCGTGCTGATCGGCAGCCAGAGTTTCTGGGAAGGCGTGGACGTGCGCGGCGAGGCGTTGTCCTTGGTGGTGATCGACAAGCTGCCATTCGCGCCGCCAGATGATCCGGTGCTGAGCGCACGCATGGAGGCGCTGGAAAAGAAGGGGCTGAGCCCGTTTGCCGTGCATCAGCTGCCGCACGCGGTGATCACGCTCAAGCAGGGGGCAGGGCGATTGATTCGCTCGGAAACGGATCGCGGCGTGCTGATGATCTGTGATCCGCGTCTGGTGGAAAAAAACTACGGCCGCCAGATTTGGCAGAGCCTGCCGCCGTTCAAGCGGACGCGCGAGGCCGACACGGCGGCCGATTTTTTGCGCTCTCTGCGATCAGATTCCGATGATCCGCCCGCTAGCGATCCAGAAGCCTGATGCGCAGGCGCCAACAAAAAGCCCGGCCAATTGACCGGGCTTTTTGTTCGCGCTGTTCAGGCGTTGCTTACCACCACTGGTACCAGGGCTTGCTCTTCTTGCGCTGGCCGTAAGCGAGGAAATCGCTGTTCGGGTAGTTCTGCTTGATGATGCGTTCAGTGTCGTCGCGCATGTCCTTCATGCCCAGCGCCTCGTACGACTTCATCATGATGTACAGCGCTTCTTCCACAGCCGGTGCGCGGTCGTAATCCTTGATGGCGTCCTGCGCGCGGTTGACGGCGGCCAGATAGGCGCCGCGGCGGTAGTAGTAGCGCGCCGCGCCCACTTCATGCTCGGCCATCGCGTTCACGATGTACTGCATGCGCTGGGTGGCATCCGGCGTGTACTTGCTGTTCGGGAAACGCGTGACCAGCGTCTTGAACGCATCGTAGGCGGCACGCGCAGCCTTCGGATCGCGCTCGCTCAGATCCTGGTTCGAGAAGCGGCCGAGCCAGCCCAGGTTGTCGTTGAAGTTGATCAGGCCCTTGAGGTAATAGGCGTAATCCACGCTGGGGTGATTCGGGTGCAGCTGGATGAAGCGATCGACCGCAGCCAGTGCCGCAGCGGTTTCTCCATCCTTGTAGTTGGCGTAGGCGGTTTCGATCTGCGCTTGCTGAGCGAACGGGCCAAACGGATAGCGGCTTTCGAGCTTTTCGTAGTACTTGACGGCCTTGGCGTAGTCGCCGCCGTTCAGAGAGTCCTTCGCTTCCGAATATAATTTGTTGGCCGACCAGCCCGCCGTTTCGTCTTGCTGTTCCGGCAGGATGCCGCAGGCCGAGATGGCAATGCATGCACCTGCCACCAACACTGCTCCGATTTGCGCGCGGATTCGACCGCCGAAACGACCATCAATACGCGCCTGCTTTACGCTCGTGACCGACATGGGCACCTTTTTTGAATGAAAAATCGCACCAAGGATTATAGCCCAAGCCCTGTGTCGGACGACGCAGCGGCTGACGTTTCCCTCACTGCGCAGGAAACCGCGCAGGACACTGATGAGGCCCTCGACGACGAAGCACTCGACTTGTCTGTCGCTGGTGCGGTCCAGGCGGCCGAGCCGATCATCGTGGAGATTCCCGAGGCCATGCATGGCGAACGCCTCGACAAGGCGCTGGCCAAGCTGCTGCCCGATTACTCGCGCAGCCGCCTGCAGCAATGGATCGACGCCGGCGCTGTCCGCGTAGATGGCGCAGCGGTGCGCCCGCGCGCCGCAGTGTCCGGCGGCGCCCGCATCGAGGTCGTGCCGCAGCGCGCGGCTGACGAGAGCGCCTTCGTGGCCGAGCCGATCGACCTTGATGTGGTGTACGAAGACGACACGCTGCTCGTCATCAACAAGCCCGCCGGGCTGGTCGTGCATCCCGCCGCCGGCAACTGGAGCGGCACCGTGCTCAACGGGCTGCTGCACCGTTATCCGGCGGCTGTGGAATTGCCTCGCGCTGGCATCGTTCATCGGCTCGACAAGGACACGTCGGGCCTGATGGTCGTCGCCAAAACGCTGCCCGCGCAGACCGACCTTGTGCGCCAGTTGCAGGCGCGTACCGTCAAGCGGACCTACCTCGCGCTGGTGTGGGGCGAGACGCCGGAAGAGGCCACCATCGACGCCCCGATCGGCCGTGACCCGCGCGACCGCACGCGCATGGCCATCATCGAAACGGCCAGCGGCAAACCGGCGCGTACGCATTTCAAGACACTGGATGTGGTGGAGGTGGGGCGGGCGCAGGTGTCCCTTGTGCGCTGCCAGCTGGAGACGGGGCGCACGCACCAGATCCGCGTGCACTTTGAGTCGGAAGGCCATCCGCTGTTGGGCGATCCGGTGTACACGCGCAACTTCCGTCGTGGCCAGCCGCAGACGATCAAGGCACAGCTGCCGGTACCGTTTGCGCGGCAGGCATTGCATGCGGTGCGCCTGGGCCTGGTGCACCCCGCGTCGGGCAAGTCGGTGCATTGGGAAGCGCCGGTGCCCGAAGATTTTGCCGAACTGATGGAAGCCCTGGACCTGGACCCCGATGTCGATTTCACCTGATTGGATCGTTCCCGATTGGCCGGCGCATCCGCGCGTCAAGGCACTGGCGACGACGCGCCTAGGCGGCGTCAGTGCCGGCCCTTACGGTTTGGCTGGCGGCTTGCCGGGCGGGTTGAACCTCGGCACGCACGTGGGCGATGCGCCGGAAGCTGTTGAGCAGAATCGCCGCATTCTGCGCGCGGCGTTGCCCGCCGATCCTGTTTGGATGGAGCAGGTGCACGGCACCGGCGTGGCTGACCTTGATCAGCTCGTCAATACGCCGGCGCCCGTGGTTGCAGACGCGGCTGTCGCGTCTTGGCGAGACCGCGTCTGCGTGGTCATGACCGCCGATTGCCTGCCGGTGTTGCTGAGTGATGCACGCGGCGTGACCGTCGGTGCGGCACATGCCGGATGGCGCGGCCTGTGCGGCGGCGTGATCGAGCGCACGGTCGACGCGATGATGCAACGGCTACGCGCCAGTGGCCAGGAAGCTGATCCGACATGGCTCGCGTGGCTTGGTCCAGCCATCGGTCCGTCTTGCTTTGAGGTGGGCGCGGAGGTGCGGCAAGCCTTTATTGATGCGGCCCAGCCAAACGAGTTGTCAGCCACCGAGGCTGCGTTTGTGCAAGGTGAAGGCGAGGGAAAGTTTTTCGCCGACCTCTACGCGCTCGCCCGACTGCGGCTGGCGCGCGTAGGTTGCACGGACGTATATGGCGGTGGTCTGTGCACGATGACTGACGCTGAGCGCTTCTATTCCTACCGCCGTGATCGCACAACCGGTCGCATGGCCACGCTGATCTGGCGGGCTGAGTGATGGCTTAAGGGGCGCTGTCGCCAGAGATGGCGGCGTTCGCCTCTTGCTCAGCTTGCTCCTGCGCTCGGCGCCGCCGCTTGCGTGCGGGATAGCCGACGATCCACAGAAAAAGCGCCAGTGGCGCCGCGCCATACAGAACAAATGTACTGATGCCGGCGACCCACGATTGCTCAGTCAACGACATCATCAGCACGACATACAGCCAAGCGATTGCGACGATATACATGGGGAACAGGCCCGACGTTGGCGCAATGGGGCAGTCTCGCATGAAACGGTGCCGCTAGGTACATAGCCCGCTGCCGCGCTTAGCCATTTGGCGGAGGTTCGTTCCGGATGGATGCGGCAAAACCCGCGCTGGATCAAGGTTTTCGGCCAATCATCAGGTTCCTCTGATTGACAGTCTTGAAACGGCAAGGCAACAATGCCCCGCAATACTGCGATTTGCGCCGCTTTTCCGAATGGAGTGGCGTCTATCGTACGCATCGAGGGCACTATGGCATCGCGTCAATCGACATCTTCCAAAGCATCTAGCGCCCACACTCAAGCCCCCTGGCAGGGCTTGTCGGACCCAGCGCAGTGGGCGGAGCAGTTCAAGCAATGGCAGGCCTTTGCGGGCGCCTTTGCCCAACCCGGTGCGGCTGCGCCGGGTTTCGGCCAGTTCAACGGCGGGCAAGTGGGCGAGGGCACCGTGCCCTTCGCGCTGATTCCGCCCGAGCGACTGGCGGAAATCCAGCAGAAATATCTCGAAGAATGGCTGAAGATCTGGCGCCATATGAGCACCGGCGAAAGCGCCGAGGCCGTGGCGCCGTCCGACCGCCGCTTTTCGAACGATGCGTGGCGCAAGAGCCCGCTCTACGGCTATGCCGCTGCGTTCTACGTGCTCAATGCGCGCACGCTGATGGAAATGGCAGACGCCGTGAAGGCCGACGCCAAGACGCGTGAGCGCGTGCGCTTTGCGGTCTCGCAATGGACGGCTGCCATGTCGCCGTCCAACTTCCTGGCGACCAATCCGGAAGCGCAGAAGCACCTGATTGAATCGCGCGGAGAATCCCTGCGTACGGGCATTCTCAACATGCTGCAGGACATGGAGCGCGGCAAGATTTCGCAGACGGACGAGACCGCCTTCGAGATCGGCCGCAACGTGGCCAACAGCGAAGGCGCGGTCGTTTTCGAGAACGACTATTTTCAGCTCATCCAGTACAAGCCGCTGACGGCCAAGGTGTATGCGCGGCCGCTGCTGCTGGTGCCGCCGTGCATCAACAAGTACTACATCCTCGACTTGCAGCCGGCTAATTCGCTGGTGCGCTATTCGGTGGAGCAGGGCAATACGGTGTTCCTGGTCTCGTGGCGTAACCCGGATGCAAGCATGGCGTCCCGCACGTGGGACGACTACATCGAGGGCGGCGCGATTGAGGCGCTGCGCGTAGCGCGTGAGATTTCCGGCCAGGATCAGATCAATGCGCTGGGCTTCTGCGTGGGTGGGACGATCCTGTCGACCGCGTTGGCTGTGCTGGCTGCGCGCGGCGAGCATCCTGCCGCTAGCCTGACCTTGCTGACGACGCTGCTGGACTTTACCGATACCGGCATTCTCGATGTCTTCGTCGACCAGGCCCAGGTGGAAATGCGGGAGAAGACCATCGGTTCCAATGCGCCGACCGGCCCTGGCCTGCTGCGCGGGGTGGAGTTGGCGAACACGTTCTCGTTCCTGCGCCCGAATGATCTGGTCTGGAACTACGTCGTCGAGAACTACCTGAAGGGCAAGACGCCCGCGCCGTTCGACCTGTTGTACTGGAACGGTGATTCGACCAACCTGCCGGGCCCTTGGTACTGCTGGTATCTGCGCCACACGTATCTGCAGAATGATCTGAAGACCCCGGGCAAGCTGAGCGTGAACGGCACGCCCGTCGACCTCGGCAAGATCAAGGCGCCGGTCTATATCTACGGTTCCCGCGAAGATCACATCGTCCCGTGGCAATCGGCGTATGCATCCGTGCCGCTGCTCAAGGGCGAGCGGCGCTTCGTGCTGGGCGCGTCGGGCCACATTGCGGGCGTTATCAACCCGCCTGCCGCGAACAAGCGCTCGCACTGGATCAACGCCAAACTGCCCGAAACCGCGGATGCATGGTTTGAGGGCGCCAAGGAGCACCCAGGCAGCTGGTGGCCGGACTGGTCAAGCTGGCTCGCCTCACACGCTGGCGCGCAGAAGGCGGCGCCCAAGCGTTACGGCAATGCGGACTACCCCGAGATCGAGCCCGCACCCGGCCGCTACGTCAAACAGAAAGCGTAAGATCGCGCGCATGAACCCCCGTTGCCGCAGCGGCTAAGGTCGCTGACGGTTCCCACGACTCCCTCTTGAATGTGGAAGGTAAGCAAAATGACCGATGTTGTGATCGTATCGGCGGTACGTACCGCCGTGGGCAAGTTTGGTGGCTCGCTGGCGAAGATTGCTGCGCCTGACCTTGGCGCGGCCGTTATCCGCGAGGCCCTGGCACGCGCAAAGGTGTCGCCGGAGCAGGTCAGCGAAGTCATCATGGGCCAAGTCCTGACGGCCGGCTCGGGCCAAAACCCGGCACGCCAGTCCGTCATCAAGGCGGGGCTGCCCAACATGATTCCCGGCATGACCATCAACAAGGTGTGCGGGTCGGGTCTGAAGGCGGTCATGCTGGCGGCGAACGCCATCATTGCTGGTGATGCCGATATCGTCGTGGCCGGCGGCCAGGAGAACATGTCTGCCGCGCCGCACGTGCTGCCGGGCTCGCGCGACGGCTTCCGCATGGGCGACGCCAAACTCATCGATTCGATGATTGTGGACGGCCTGTGGGACGTCTACAACCAGTACCACATGGGCATCACCGCGGAGAACGTTGCCAAGGAGTACGGCATCACCCGCGAGGCGCAAGACGAGTTTGCCGTCGCTTCGCAGAACAAGGCAGAAGCCGCGCAAAAAGCTGGCCGCTTCAACGACGAGATCGTTCCGATCCTGATTCCGCAGCGCAAGGGCGATCCGATCGCCTTCACGCAGGATGAGTTCGTCCGCCACGGTGCGACGCTGGATTCGATGGCCGGCCTGAAGCCTGCATTCGACAAGGCCGGCACGGTGACGGCCGCCAATGCGTCGGGCTTGAACGACGGCGCGGCCGCCGTGGTGGTGATGTCTGCCGCCAAGGCTAAGGAGCTCGGCCTAACGCCGCTGGCGACGATCCGTGCATACGCCAGCGCTGGCCTGGACCCGAAGGTCATGGGGATGGGCCCGGTGCCGGCATCGAAGCGTTGCCTTTCGCGTGCAGGCTGGTCGGTCAACGATCTGGACCTGATGGAGATCAACGAAGCGTTCGCCGCGCAGGCGCTTGCCGTGCATCAGCAAATGGGCTGGGATACGTCCAAGGTCAACGTTAACGGCGGTGCGATTGCCATCGGCCACCCGATCGGCGCTTCCGGCTGCCGCATCCTGGTGACGCTGCTGCACGAAATGCAGAAGCGCGACGCGAAGAAGGGCCTGGCCTCGCTGTGTATTGGCGGCGGCATGGGCGTGGCGCTGGCGGTTGAGCGCCCGTAAATTTTTTGCGAATGGGATGGGCGCAATGTGGAACAAAAGTCGCATGCGCCGATCCGAGACACACCAAGCATTTCCGCCCAGCAAATGGCCGGGCGGCTCTAACAACAAGGACCAGGAGTGGACATGACCAAACGCATCGCATACGTCACCGGCGGCATGGGCGGTATTGGAACGGCGATTTGCCAGCGCTTGGCGCGCGACGGTTTTATCGTCGTTGCAGGTTGCGGCCCGAACTCGCCGCGCAAGGTGAAGTGGCTGGAACAGCAGAAGGCACTGGGTTTCGACTTTGTTCCGTCCGAGGGCAACGTCGGCGACTGGGAATCGACCAAGGCCGCGTTTGACAAGGTCAAGGCTGAGGTGGGCGAGGTGGATGTGCTCATCAACAATGCGGGCATTACGCGCGACGTGGTGTTCCGCAAGATGACCCGCGCTGATTGGGACGCCGTGATCGATACCAACCTGACGTCGCTGTTCAACGTGACCAAGCAGGTGATCGACGGCATGGTGGATCGTGGCTGGGGCCGCATCGTCAACATCTCGTCGGTGAATGGTCAGAAGGGCCAGTTCGGTCAGACGAACTACTCGACGGCCAAGGCTGGCCTGCACGGCTTCACGATGGCGCTGGCGCAGGAAGT
Source organism: Ralstonia sp. 25C (assembly GCF_051904805.1). Lineage (NCBI taxonomy): Bacteria > Pseudomonadati > Pseudomonadota > Betaproteobacteria > Burkholderiales > Burkholderiaceae > Ralstonia > Ralstonia sp. 25C. The sequence goes on from NZ_CP196737.1 coordinate 3,844,843, forward strand.
AGCCACCAAGGGCGTGACGGTCAACACCGTGTCGCCGGGCTATATCGCGACGGATATGGTGAAAGCGATTCGTCAGGATGTGCTCGACAAAATCGTCGCCACGATCCCTGTCAAGCGCCTGGGTGAGCCGACCGAGATCGCCTCGATCTGCGCGTGGCTTGCATCCGAAGAATCCGGCTTCTCCACGGGCGCGGACTTCTCCCTCAACGGCGGCCTGCACATGGGCTGACCGCTCGACGCCGATGCTGCGGCGTTGCTGCAGCATCGGCGCAGCAATTTTCCCCTTGGTTCGTCTGCAGTGCTGCGGTGCTCGATTGCATCGCAGCAGTCGTTTTTGCGCTTGTGCCACCACGGTTCAGGTGCGGCGATCGTATCAAAATGCTGCGGGTTTTTACCGGGGGAGGTCGCCTTTTCTTTGCAGGGCGATCCGCATAGAATCCAACCACGGAGGCGCTCTGCAGGGAGACACGGGGCGTCCGATCATAACTGGATGCATCTGCGCTGAGTTTGCATTGAAGCATTCGCACAATGCGAATCGACACAGTCGCGCAACCGCGTTTTGCTGCACCGCCCGGTGCGGTCATCTCGCACTGCATCGGCTGCACCGCAGCAGCATCGCCAACACGGAAAGGCACGATGGCCACCAGCAAGAAGGGCACTGAACGGCTGATCAAGAAATATCCAAACCGCCGGCTCTACGATACGCAGACCAGCACGTACATCACGCTGGCAGACGTCAAGCAGCTCGTGATGGAAACCGAGGAATTTCGCGTCGTCGATGCGAAATCCGGTGAAGACCTGACCCGCAGCATTCTGCTGCAGATCATCCTGGAAGAGGAAACCGGCGGCGTACCGATGTTCTCCGGCTCGATGCTCGCGCAGATCATCCGCTTCTACGGCAACGCCATGCAGGGGATGATGGGCACGTATTTGGAAAAGAACATCCAGGCGTTTGTCGACATCCAAAGCAAGCTCGCCGAGAACTCGAAGGATCTGTACAGCGGCAACAGCTTCAACCCCGACATGTGGTCGCAGTTCATGAACATGCAGGGGCCGATGATGCAAGGCATGATGAGCAACTACATCGAGCAGAGCAAAAACCTGTTCGTGCAGATGCAGGAACAAATGCAGAGTCAGGCCAAGAACATGTTCGGGACCTTCCCGTTCAACCAGCCGCCCGAAAAGAAGTAAGTTCGGCACGCTGACCAAGCAAGGCGAATCGCATGGCGGTTCGCCTTTTTTGTTTGGGGCGCGCGAAATAGGGCGGCAAGGTAAAATACCGCTCCTTCAGGTGAGGCATGCGTCTCATCGACGATCATGCTTCCCGCCCCGGTTTTCCATGTTTGATGTCCGCCCCCGGCTTGCACGCCGGTTGTCCTCCGCCGTTGAGCGCGCCTCATGAGCCGGCTGTTGCTTGCCCCGATGGAAGGGGTCGCGGACTACGTCATGCGCGACGTGCTGACACAGGCCGGTGGCTATGACGGCTGCGTTTCGGAATTCGTCCGGGTGACGGGCTCGCTACTTCCCTTTCGTACCTACGAGCGCGAAACGCCGGAAATCGCCAACGGTGGCTATACCGCCAGCGGCACGCCGATGGTCATCCAATTCCTGGGTAGTGATCCGGAATGGCTGGCCCGCAATGCAGCCTATGCCGCGACCCTGTCGCCGCATGGGGTTGACCTGAACTTCGGTTGCCCGGCCAAGGTGGTGAACCGGCATGGCGGTGGCGCGATGCTGCTCGCTACGCCGGAAGTGCTGCACGACATCGTGCGCGCCGTACGGACTGCGGTGCCAGCCCACATTTCGGTGACGGCGAAGATGCGGCTCGGTGTTTCCGACACCTCGCGGGCGATTGACTGTGCGACGGCGCTGGCCGAAGGCGGTGCCGAATCACTGGTCGTCCACGCCCGCACGCGCGATCATGGCTATCGGCCGCCTGCGCATTGGGATTGGATTGCGCGCATCGCCGATGCGGTGAGCGTCCCCGTGACCGCCAATGGCGAAGTCTGGACCGTTGCCGACTGGGAGCGCTGCCGCGCCGTCAGCGGTTGCGATGACGTGATGATCGGCCGCGGCGCAGTGTCCGATCCGTTCCTGGTCCAGCGCATTCGCGGGCAGATGGAGCAAGCGCCGTCCGCCGCTGAGTGGCCGATCGTGCTGGGTTATCTCGCCGATTATCTGAAGAAGCTGCATGCGCGCATCCAAGCCAAGCATGAGCATGGCCGCGTCAAACTGTGGCTCAGCTATCTGAAGCGGACGTGGCCACAGGCCGCGGAGCTGCACGATGCGATCCGCCGTCTGCAGGACGCAATGGAAATCGCGCGCGTGATCGAGCAAATGCGCGAGCAAATGCGTGAACAGATGCAGCTTAAGCTTGGCCGCCCAGGCGCGGCGAACGGTTAAAATACGCAACCGCGCGGCACACCCTGGTGTGCACAGCGCAACTCCTCTCCCCACATCAGGTTGTTCCCATGTCCGACGTCAGTACCCAGAGCCCGAAGGTGGGCTTCGTTTCGCTCGGTTGCCCCAAGGCACTCGTCGATTCCGAGCAGATCATTACCCAACTGCGCGCGGAGGGGTACGAGATCTCCGGCACCTACGGCGGGGCGGACCTGGTGGTCGTGAATACCTGCGGCTTCATTGACGAGGCTGTGCAGGAAAGTCTGGATGCGATTGGCGAAGCGCTGGCCGAGAACGGCAAGGTGATCGTAACCGGTTGCCTGGGCGCCAAGAAGGACGCCGCCGGCCAGGACATCATCACCAGCGTGCACCCGAAGGTGCTGGCCGTGACCGGCCCTCATGCGCTGGGCGAGGTGATGGAAGCGGTGCATACGCACCTGCCCAAGCCGCACGATCCGTTCATCGACCTCGTGCCGCCGCAGGGCATCAAGCTCACGCCCAAGCACTACGCGTATCTGAAGATTTCTGAAGGCTGCAACCACCGCTGCAGCTTCTGCATCATCCCATCGATGCGCGGCGACCTAGTGTCTCGCCCGGTGGCCGAAGTGATGCTGGAGGCGGAAAACCTGCTGAAGGCCGGCGTGAAGGAGCTGCTCGTCATCTCGCAGGACACCAGCGCCTACGGTGTCGACGTCAAGTTCCGCACGGGCTTCTGGAATGGCCGCCCGCTGAAGACGCGCATGACCGAGCTGGTGGCCGCGCTGGGCGAACTGGCTTCGGAGTATGGCGCATGGGTCCGCCTGCATTACGTCTATCCGTACCCCAGCGTGGACGAAGTGATGCCGCTGATGGCCGAGGGCAAGGTGCTGCCGTACCTCGACGTGCCGCTGCAGCACGCCCACCCGGATGTGCTCAAGCGCATGAAGCGTCCGGCCAATGCGGAGAAAACGCTTGACCGCATCCGTGCCTGGCGCGAGGTGTGCCCCGAACTGACCATCCGTAGCACGTTCATCGCCGGCTTCCCGGGCGAGACGGAAGAAGAATTCCAGACGCTGCTCGACTTCATCGCCGAGGCCGAGCTGGACCGCGTGGGCTGCTTCGCCTATTCGCCGGTGGAAGGAGCGACGGCCAACGATCTGCCGGGCGCGCTGCCCGACGAGGTACGCGAAGAGCGCCGTGCGCGCTTCATGGAAGTGGCCGAACGCGTGTCGGCGCGCCGCCTGCAACGCAAGGTCGGCAAGACGCTACGCGTGCTGGTGGACGAAGTAAATCAGGATGGCGGCATTGGCCGCTCGTCGGCGGATGCGCCGGAGATTGACGGCCTGGTGTACATCGCCCCGCCGTCGAAGCCGTACAAACGCTACAAGACGGGCGATTTCGTGTCGGTCAAGATTACCGGGGCGGATGGACACGACCTGTGGGGCGAGGTCTGACCCCAAGGCCGCTTAGGTAGTCCTACCTAAAATTTGCGAACGGTCGTGCGTTTATACTGGCCGCCATCCAATTTCAATCGCGATGGCACAGGAGACAGCAATGGCACGTGAAGTGGTGGTGGTCAGCGGCGTTCGTACCGCAATCGGCGAATTTGGCGGCAGCCTGAAAGACGTGGCACCGTGCGAGTTGGGCGCGCTGGTCGTGCGCGAGGCACTGGCCCGCGCCGGCGTGAAGGGCGAGGACGTCGGCCACGTAGTGTTCGGCCATGTCATCAACACGGAGCCGCGCGACATGTATCTGTCGCGCGTGGCGGCCGTGAACGGTGGTGTGTCGGCCGAGACGCCCGCATTCAACGTCAACCGCCTGTGCGGCTCGGGCCTGCAGGCCGTGGTGAGCGCCGCGCAGACCATTCTGCTGGGCGATGCCGATGTCGCCATTGCCGGCGGTGCCGAGAGCATGAGCCGCGCGCCGTACCTCGCGCCCGCGGCCCGCTGGGGCTCGCGAATGGGCGACGCCAAGATGGTCGACATGATGCTCGGCGCGCTGCACGACCCGTTCCACGCCATCCACATGGGCGTGACGGCGGAAAACGTCGCCCGCGAATTCGGCATCAGCCGCGAGCAGCAGGACCAGACCGCGCTGGAATCGCACCAGCGTGCCTCGCGGGCCATCCAGGCCGGCTATTTCAAGGACCAGATCGTTCCGGTGACGATCAAATCGCGCAAGGGCGACATCCAGTTCGATACCGATGAGCACGTCCGCCACGACGCGACCATCGATGACATGACCAAGCTCAAGCCCGTCTTCGCGAAGGAAAACGGCACGGTGACGGCGGGCAACGCTTCGGGCTTGAACGATGCCGGGGCGGCGCTGGTGCTGATGGAACGCTTGGAAGCGGAGAAGCGCGGTCTCAAGCCGCTGGCGCGGCTGGTTTCGTATGGCCACGCTGGCGTAGAGCCGAAGATCATGGGCATTGGTCCGGTGCCGGCCACGCGCAAGGCGCTGGAGCGTGCGGGTCTGACGGTTAAGGATCTGGACGTGATCGAGGCGAATGAAGCATTCGCAGCCCAAGCCTGTGCGGTAACGAAAGAACTCGGCCTGGACCCGGCCAAGGTCAACCCGAATGGCTCGGGTATCTCGCTCGGCCACCCGATCGGCGCAACGGGGGCTTTGATTACGGTGAAAGCGCTGCACGAGCTGCAGCGTATCGGTGGTCGCTACGCGCTGGTGACCATGTGTATTGGTGGAGGACAAGGCATTGCGGCGGTGTTTGAACGCATCTGAACGCAGCGTTTCGATTGAACGCCTGGTGTGGCCGGCTGGCGCGCTGTGTGCGCTCGTGCTGGCCACAGGCGCGGTGCCGGTGTCTGCCCAGACGCCGGCCGCCAACAACGGCTATGACGTGTCGACCGGCAGCATGAACGTGCAGCCGGCCGACCTCGGCTTGAACCGCGCCATCGCCGACGGCGACAAACGGCGCGCCGCGCAAGCTGCCAAGGCTGGCAATGGCTTCTCTGCTCAAACCGAGCCGGCCCACGTGTTGCAACCGCAGCCCGACTACGCGAAATACCCTGTCTACACCGGTGTCATCGGCGACATGCCGATTCACATGCGCCTTGGCCGCAAGACTGGGGAAATCGACAGCGTCCACGGCGAATATGTCGCCGGCAAAGCGCCGGGCGTGCGTCTCGTGACTGGCGAATATGAGAACGGCGGCTTCCTCATGGAAGAGTCGGATGACGGCACGCACGTCACCGGCACGTGGGAAGGTGCCATCGACGGTCAGGGCATTGTGCGAGGCACATGGACGGACGTGGCCCACGACGGCCATACGCTGCCCTTTGTGCTGCGGCCCGTCGCGGTGGTGGTGATTCCGCCGTACGACGCCGCCGCCAACAGCAATGCCGCCGTGGCCGCGACACCCCTGGTGCCCGCAAGCCCCGGGAAGATCGCCCCCGCGCCCGTGCTGCCGCCGGTTAACCCCGCGCGATCTGGCGCGCACTGGTAAGCTGCCGGGTCAGCGGCCAGCCGCCGCTCATTCGCCACGCCCCAGGAATTCCAGGAATCGCCCGTGACCGACGACACCAAGCTCCCGCCCATGTTCCCTGCCACCCAGGCTGTGCATCCGGATCTGCACGTTCCGGCCGGCTTTGCGGCGTTCTCGCATGCCACGCATCGGGCATCCACGGTGGTCTTCAAGAACCTCGCCGATATGCGTGCCTTTGGCAGCGGCAGCGTGGTGCACTGGCGCTACGGCCTGCATGCCACGCCGACGTCCGACACGCTATGCCAGGCGCTCGCGCAGATCGAAGGTGGCTCGCATGCGTTGCTGCTGCCGTCGGGGTTGGCAGCGATTTCGCTGGTGTACTTCGCGCTCATCAAGTCCGGCGACGACGTGCTGGTGCCCGATAACGCCTACGGCCCGAACCGCGATCACGGCGAATGGATGGCGCGACAGTTCGGCATCACCGTGCGCTACTACGACCCGATGATCGGCGCCGGCATTGCTGACCTGATCCGCCATAACACCAAGCTCGTGTGGCTGGAAGCGCCAGGTTCGGTGACGATGGAAGTGCCCGACTGCACGGCCATTGCCGAGGCCGCCCGCGCGGCAGGTGCGATCACAGCCATCGATAACACCTGGAGCGGCGGGGTGTATTACCAGCCGTTTGAGCACGGCATCGATATCTCCGTGCAGGCGCTGACCAAGTACCAGTCCGGCGGCAGCGACGTGCTGATGGGTGCCGCCATCACCAACGACGAGGCACTGCACCACAAGCTGCTGGCTACGCGCATGCGCATGGGGTGGGGTGTGTCGGCGGACGACTGCTATTTCGTGCTGCGCGGCCTGCCGAGCCTGCCAACGCGCTTGGCCGCCCACGATGCGCACGCGCGCGAAGTGGCCGAATGGCTGGCCGACCGGCCCGAGGTCGTGCGCGTGCTGCACCCGGCGCTGCCCGATTGCCCGGGCCATGAGAACTGGAAGCGCGACTTTACCGGTGCGAGCGGCTTGTTTTCGATCGTGCTGCACGATCGCTACTCGCAGGCACAGATCGATGCCTTTATCGAAGGCCTGCGCTACTTTGCGATCGGTTTTTCATGGGGTGGGGCGAATAGCCTGGCACTGCCGTACAACATCCCATCGATGCGCACGGCCACTGCGTGGCCGCCCGCCGATTGGGAGAACGCGGGTGGTTTCGTGCGGCTGTATATCGGCCTGGAAGACCCGCGCGACCTGATTGCCGACCTGAAGCAGGCGATGGAGACGCACCTGAAGGGCTGATTTTGGCCCCCTGCGCAGGTTGGTGCGACGTGGAGGGCGCCTCGAGTGCAGGCCCTCACCGCCACGCAAACACTACAGCAGCCGTTCGGACAGCACGCGGAACGGGACGTCGGGCACGACAAAGCACATCGGTTCGCCGGTGGCGCCGATGCTGGCGAGGAAATCGCCGTGGCCCACCGGCCCGATCGTTTTCAGCGGCTGTACCGCACCGACATCGATCGGCAAGTCGATCGATGCCAACGCGAGACGGTTGCAGTCTTCCACCTGCACGATTGCCGCATGCTGCAATGTCAGGGACGCCACGGCATGCTGCCAATCGCTAAAGAACGGTGCAAACACATCAGGCAGTGTCCGATCGTCCGTCGCTTGCGCTGTGTAGTGCAAATCCGGGGCGCTGCCAATGCCGCCCGAGAGCCGCGTTTCGTAGCGGCCGCTCTGTACGGTATGCGTGAAGTGCTGAGCGAGGTGTGACGGCAGCGCATCGCTGAACAGCCGGCTGCCGAGCGCGTAGAGCGGCTGATCAAACACGTTTTTCACGAACAGCACCGTACCGTCCACCAGCGCTCCGCCCGGCAGTGCGTCGACGTAGAGGCGCCAATTGCTTTGCAGCGGCGAGGGAAACAGGTGCCGCAGCGGGCCGGCAATGCGCGGGCCGAAGTGCCGGTGCGCGTAGGTGAGTGCGGTGAACAGCGTGCGACCGTTGCGGTTTGTCAGCGAGACGCCGCGTGGCACCAGCGGCGCGACGGCTGCAACATCGACGACCCACGTGCAATACACGACGTTCTCAACGTCGCTGGCGAGTTGGAGGAACGGCAGCCGCGACATCACTGCGCGGCGTGCACGCAGCAGCGACTGGTTCGCTACGATTCGATTGGCGAGTCGGCCCGCCAGACTGGCGGACGGATAGACAAAGGCGTTGTCGTGGAGCATGGAGGCATTGCGCTGGTGCCGCTGCATCCGCGGAAGGTCTCCACCGATGCGATCGAAGGCGAGCCTAGGGGCCGCCTTTCTTGCTGCTTCTGATGCTTGGCACCGTTGCGGGGGCTGGTTATGGTTGCGGGAAGAGGTTCAGCAACCCATCCAGGCCGACCACGTTGAATGCCACGTCCGCTTGCGCTTGCACGATCGGCTTGGCGCGGAACGCCACCGACAGGCCGGCCACACCCATCATCTTCAGATCGTTCGAGCCGTCGCCCATGGCGATGGCGTTATCCGGCGATACGCCAAGCTCTTTGCAGAACGCCTTGAGCGTCTGGGCTTTCACATCGGCGTTGACGATCTCGCCGAGCACGCGGCCGGTCAACTTGCCGTCGACAATCTCCAGCGAGTTCGCGCGCGTACGGTCAAGACCCAGGCGCTCCTGCAGGCGCGAGGTGAAGAATTCGAAACCGCCCGATACCAGCAGCGTGCGGACGCCCATCGCCTGCACGGCCTTGAGCATCTTTTCGGCACCCAGCGACAGCTGCAGGCGTTCGGCGTAGACGCGCTCCAGCACGCTCGCATCCAAGCCCTTCAGCAGTTCCACTCGGCGCGTCAGGCTCTCGTTGAAATCCTTGATCTCGCCGCGCATCGAGGCTTCGGTGATGGCCGCCACCTGCGGCTTGAGCCCGCAGAAATCCGCAATCTCGTCGATGCACTCGATGGTGATGAGCGTGGAGTCCATGTCCATCGCCAGCACGCGGAAATCACCGAACGTCCATTCGTCGGGAATCCATGCGTAGTCCAGCTTCAGGTTGGCGCAGATGGCGTCGAGCTGGACGCGCAATTCGCTGGGCAGCTCGTGTACCCATTCGATGGCGGCGACGTTGGGTGCGCGCATCTCGTACGTGGCGCTGCCGAACAGGCTGCGGACGGATTCGATGTCGCCAGTGGACAGCGGCGACAGGCTTTGCAGGACGACAGGCATGAGCGAGAGAGGGAAAAAGACGCCGGGGGAAGCCCGCTATTGTAGCGAACGCCCCAGCCGGAATGCGCCCCACCAAAAGGTGAAGGGTTGTTGTGTAAGCGCTAGGCGGACGCGGTTTCGACCATCAGGCTGCGAGCCACCTTGGCGAGGAAGCGGTCGCAGGCCTCGAGCTGGGCAAGTTCGACGAATTCGTTGGCCTTGTGCGCCTGCTCGATGTTACCTGGGCCGCACAGCACGGCCGGAATGCCGGCACGCTGGAACAGGCCTGCTTCGGTGCCGTAGGCGACCTTGCGCTTGTCGTTGTCTTCGGTCAGCACGCGCACGAGTTGCGTGATGGCGGCTTGTTCGGATGCATCGAGCGACGGCGCGGCGGCGATCTCGTCGAGTTCGATACGGGCGTCCGGGTGCTCGCGCTGCATGGCGGGCTCGATGGTCTCGCGCACGTAGCGCTCAACTCGCGCGCGGATGGCTGGCGCATCTACGCCGGGCAGGTTGCGGAACTCGAACACCAGTTCGCACAGGGCGGGGATCGTGTTCAGCGCAATACCACCGTTGATCAGGCCAGTCGATGCCGTGGTGAACGGCACATCAAACGCGTCATCAATCGGGCCCTTGGCACGGAATTCATCGGCCAGATCGCGCACGAAGCAGATGATGCGCGCGGCGTACTCAATGGCGTTGACGCCTTGCGGCGTGAGCGACGAATGTGCGGCGCGGCCGTGCACGCGGCAGCGGTACGCGTTGATGCCCTTGTGCGCGACGATGGGGCGCATCGAGGTGGGCTCGCCGACGATGCAGCCGGAGGGCTTGATGCCGCGTGCGATCAGGTCATCAATCATGCGCGGTGCGCCCACGCAGCCGACTTCTTCGTCGTAGGACAGCGCGAGGTGCACCGGCTCACGCAGCTTGGCTTGCAGCAGCGATGGCACCAGCGCCAGCGACGAGGCGATGAACCCCTTCATGTCGCACGTGCCACGGCCGTAGAGCTTGCCGTCGCGCACCTCGGGCGTGAACGGATCGCTGTCCCACTTCTGGCCATCCACGGGCACCACATCGGTATGGCCGGACAGCACGATGCCGCCCTGTACGCTGCCGTCCGCCGCTGGAATGGTGGCAAACAGGTTGGCCTTGTTGCGATCGTCGTTGTGCGAAAGATGCGATTCGATGCCGATGCCGCGCAGGTAATCGCGCACGGTTTCGATCAGCGCCAAGTTGGAGCCGCGGCTGGTAGTGTCGAAACTGACCAGTTTGCGGGTCCAATCAAGGGTGGTGAGAGCGGTGCTCATGGGGTGTCCTTATTCTGGATCGGTCGATGCTAGCGCGTTAGCTCAACTGCCGCATGGCATGGCGAATCGTCTGTGCCAGCGCGGCCGTTTCGGCAGGAATGTTTTCGATACGCAGACGGTCTTGCCCGGCCAGCTTGATCTGCCGATTCTTCTGCACGAGATCGATGATCTTGATGGCATCCACAGGCGGGTTGGGCACGAAATGCAGCGTGACGGCTTCCGCGCCCCTGTCGATCTTGCGGATGCCCAGCGGCACGGCCGCAATGCGCAGACGGTGCGTCTCGATGAGCGACTGCGCCTGCGGCGGCAGCTTGCCGAAACGATCGATCAGCTCTTCCTGAATGTTGTCGATGGTCTCGCCGCTCTCGCAGTTGGCCAGACGTTTGTACAGCGACAGGCGCTCCTGCACGTCGCCGCAATAGTCCTGCGGCAGCAGGGCAGGCGTGCCGAGGTTGATCTCGGTGGTGGCTGCCAGCGGCGCCATCAGGTCGGGCTCCTTGCCGGCCTTGAGCGACTTCACCGCCTGGTTGAGCATGTCGGTGTAGAGCTGGAAGCCGATCTCGGAAATCTCGCCCGATTGCTTGTCGCCCAGCACCTCGCCGGCGCCGCGGATCTCCAGATCGTGCATCGCCAGGTAGAAGCCCGAACCCAGTTCTTCCATCTGCTGAATGGCTTCCAGCCGGCGCTGCGCCTGCTTGGTCAAACCGTCCAGATCGTGCGCCAGCAGGTACGCATACGCCTGGTGGTGCGAGCGTCCGACGCGGCCGCGCAACTGGTGCAACTGCGCCAGGCCGAATTTGTCGGCGCGGTGGATCAGGATCGTGTTGGCGGTCGGTACGTCGATGCCGGTTTCGATGATGGTCGTGCACAGCAGGATGTTGGCGCGCTGGGCCACGAAATCGCGCATCACGCGTTCCAGCTCGCGCTCGTGCATCTGGCCGTGCGCGACCACCACGCGTGCTTCCGGAATCAACTCTTCCAGTTTGGCGCGCTTGTTCTCGATGGTCTCGACTTCGTTGTGCAGGAAGTAGACCTGCCCGCCGCGCTTCAACTCACGCAGGATGGCCTCGCGCAGCACGCCGTCTTCTTCGCGGCGCAGGAAGGTCTTGATGGCCAGGCGCTTCTGCGGCGCGGTGGCAATCACCGAGAAATCGCGCAGGCCTTCCAGCGCCATGCCCAGCGTACGCGGGATCGGCGTGGCCGTGAGGGTGAGCACGTCGACCTCGGCGCGCAGCGTCTTGAGCGCTTCCTTCTGGCGCACACCAAAGCGGTGTTCCTCGTCGATGATGACGAGCCCCAGCCGGTCGAACTTCACGTCCGGCGAGAGCAGCTTGTGCGTGCCGATCACGATGTCGATGGTGCCGGCGTTGATGGCCTGGATGGCGCCGTCGATCTCCTTTTTGTTCTTGAAGCGCGAGATTTCCGCAATGCGCACCGGCCAATCCGCAAAGCGATCGACCAGCGTCTGGTAGTGCTGCTCAGCCAGCAGCGTGGTCGGCGCGAGGATGGCGACCTGCTTGCCGCCCATCACGGCTACGAAGGCCGCACGCAGGGCGACTTCCGTCTTGCCGAAGCCGACGTCGCCGCAGACAAGACGGTCCATCGGCTTGCCCGAGGTCATGTCGGCGATGACGGCGGCAATGGCGGCGGCCTGATCGGGCGTTTCTTCAAAGCCGAAGCTCTCGGCAAATTTGACGTAGTCCTCCGGCGTGAGCGGGAAGGCGAAGCCCTGACGCAGCGCGCGGCGGGCGTACAGGTTCAGCAGTTCAGCCGCCGTATCGCGAATCTGCTGGGCGGCCTTGCGCTTGGCCTTTTCCCACTGGCCGGAGCCGAGCGAATGCAGCGGCGCGGTTTCCGGATCGGCGCCCGAGTAGCGCGAGATCACGTGCAACTGGTGCACCGGCACGTAGAGCTTGCTGCCCTTGTCGTAGTCGAGGTGGAGAAATTCTTCCTCGCCGTTGCCCGTGTCGACGGACACCAGCCCCTGATAGCGCCCGATGCCATGCTCGCTGTGCACCACCGGGTCGCCGATCTTCAGTTCGGCCAGATCGCGCACCATCGCATCGACGGCCGTGGCTTGTTCCTGCTTGCGGCGACCGGCGCGGCGCGTGCTCTGCGCGTACAACTCGGTCTCGGTGATGATGGCGATGCGTTCGTCACCGAGAATGAAGCCTTGGTACAGCGGTGCGACGCCGAGCACGAACTTGGCGTCGCCGGCCAGCAGGTCGGCGAAATCGGCCACGCCTTCCGGGTGCAGGCCGCTGGCGGCAAGCATCTGCGCCAGCGTTTCGCGGCGACCGGCGGATTCTGCGCAGATCATTACGCGGCAATCGCCGCGCATCAGGAACGATTCGAGATTGACCAGTGGGTCTTCCGCGCGGCGGTTGACCGCAACGTTCGGCAGCGGAAGCGAGAGCGGCGCGTCACCGGGCTCCACGCGCAGCACAAGGCGCGCATGCGGCTTGGCGGCCACGAAGAATGCCTCTTCATCCAGATACAGCGCGGCGGGCTCCAGCAGCGGCCGTTCGCGGTCGTGGCGCATGAAGTTGTAGCGCTGCGTGGTGTCAGCCCAGAAGCGGCGCACCGCGCCTTCGATGTCGCCGACGAAGGCCAGGTGCGTGGCGCCCGGCAGATAGTCGAACAGCGTGGCGGTCTCTTCGAAAAAGAGCGGCAGGTAGTACTCGATGCCGGCCGAGGGCACGCCGTTGCCGATGTCCTTGTAGATGGGCGAGCGTGTGGGGTCGCCTTCAAACACCTCGCGCCAGCGGCCGCGGAAGGCGGTGCGCGAGGCCTCGTCCATCGGGAATTCGCGGCCCGGCAGCAGGCGCACTTCGTTCACGGGGTAGAGGCTACGCTGCGTGTCGGGGTCGAACGAGCGGATGGTCTCGATCTCGTCGCCAAACAGGTCCAGCCGGTACGGCAGCGGCGAGCCCATCGGGAAGAGGTCGATCAGGCCGCCGCGCACGGAGTATTCGCCGGGGCGCATGACGGCGCTCACGTGCTCGTAGCCGGCCAGCGTGAACTGCGCCTTGAGCGCGGCCTCATCCAGCTTCTCGCCCTTCTTGAAGAAGAACGTGTAGGCCGCCAGGAACGACGGCGGCGCGATGCGCTGCAATGCCGTCGATGCCGGCACGAGCAGGATGTCGCAGGCACCGTTCTGCAGATCGTGCAGCGTGGCCAGCCGTTCGGAGATCAGATCCTGGTGCGGCGAGAAATTGTCGTACGGCAGCGTTTCCCAGTCCGGCAGCAGCTTCACGCGCGCCTGCGGGGCAAACCAGCGCAGCTCTTCGGCCAGGCGCTGGGCGTCGACGGCATTGGCGCAGATCACGGCCAGCATGGGCACCTTGGCGCGATGCTGCTCCAGGTAGCGCGCGAGCAGCAAGGCATCTGCCGCGCCCTGGAGGCCGCTGAAGACGAAGCGCGCGCCTGGTTTGACGGCGGGCAGGGCAGAGAGCGAAAAGTCGGACATGGGACGTCGGGATCGGGGACAAAGCACGACACCCCGCCGGCATTTGCAGGCGGGGTGTCGTGGCACTGGCGGCTATTATAAAATCCGCGCGAATCCTGCGCTGGCGACGGACCAAAACCCTAGCAAACGCTGCTCCTACGCCGACTTTCCAGCCTTTATGCCCGCCTCCCTTCCTCGCCGACGTCGTTTTGCGCTGATTCCCTCGGCCGGTACCGGCTCGCGCGCCGGCGGTGATCTGCCGAAGCAATATCAGGCAGTCGCCGGGCGACCGATGCTTTGGCATACGGCACAAGCCTTTCTGACCAGTCCCGAAGTCGATACGGTGCTCATCGTCACCACGCCCGGCGCCCAGCCGCTCACGCAGCGCTTTCCCGATGGCGGTTTCGACGCGCCCAAGCTGGTGGAGGTGGACTGCGGCGGCGATTCACGCCACGCATCGGTCACGCATGGGTTGGCGGCCTTGCGCGGCCTCGGCGCGCATGACGACGACTGGGTGCTCGTACATGACGCCGCACGCCCCGGCCTGACGCCCGCGCTGATCGCGCGCCTTATCGCCGCAGTGGAAGAAGAGGGGGCGCAGGCAGTCGGCGGCATTCTGGCGTTGCCGGTGGCCGATACGCTCAAGCGCGCCGACGCCGGGCAGCACGTCAACGCCACCGTGCCGCGCGACGGCCTGTGGCAAGCACAAACGCCGCAGATGTTCCCGCTAGGCCTATTGGAACGCGCCTTGCGGGATGCGCTTGTTCAGCAACGCATCGTCACCGATGAAGCCAGCGCCATCGAGGGCGCTGGCCACAAGCCGCTGCTCGTGCCGGGCGCGCTGCGCAACTTCAAGGTGACATACCCCGACGATTTCGCGCTCGCCGAGGCTATCCTCGCGCGGGCACGCCACGACTAAGAGAGGCATCGCAAGCATGAACTGGATGGACATTCGCATCGGGCAAGGCTATGACGTGCACGCGCTGGTGGAAGGCCGCAAGCTGATCCTCGGCGGCGTAGACATTCCGCACACGCGCGGCTTGCTCGGCCATTCCGACGCCGACGCGCTGCTGCATGCGATTACCGATGCGCTATTCGGCGCGGCCGGCCTGGGCGATATCGGCCGGCATTTTCCCGATACCGATCCCGCCTTCGCGGGTGCTGACAGCCGCGTGTTGCTGCGCGAAGCCGTACGCCGCGTGCACAAGGCGGGCTATGCGGTGGGCAACGTCGATGCCACCGTCATTGCGCAGAAGCCCAAGCTTGCGCCGCACGTGCCGGGTATGGTCGCCAATCTGGCGGAAGACCTCGGTATCGCGCCGGAACGGTGCAACGTCAAAGCCAAGACCAACGAAAAGCTCGGCTTCGAAGGCAAGGAAGAGGGCATCGTTGCGCAGGCTGTGGTGCTGATCTATCGCGCCGACGCTGCCGACCAGGACTGAGCGTGCTCCACGACTATTCAGCCGCAATCACCTGCGCAGCGGCGTTGATCACGGCCGCGATGCGCCCCACGTCACGCAGTTGCTGCGCGCTCATGCCTTGGTGGTTCTTCAGCAAGTCGTAGTGCGACTTGATGCAGAAATGGCACTTCCCGATGATGGACGCCGCCAGGGCATACATCTCGAAGCGACGCTTATCGACACCGCCGTTGCTTGCATAGGCGTTCATCCGGAGTTCCGCCTTCTGCTGCGAGAGGTCCGTGTCGTCCGCCATCTCGACGAACGGATACCAGACGTTATTCATGCCCATCAGCGCGGCCGCCGTGAGCGCGCCGTTCGTCTCTTCTGGCGACAGCACACCGGCATTGCGGATCGCATCGACGAGCACCTTGCTCTTGGCAGCAAACGCCGCGGCCAGTGCAACCCCAACGGCATCGTTACCTTCCAGCGAGGACCGCGCGATCGTGCCGTCGAGGTTCAGGCGGATGTCCTTGGCATAGTCAGGGATAAGCCCTTTGATCGTCTGCAGAAATTCCATGCGCGCCTCCCGTTGAGACGACAAAGCCCGCATGTGCGGGCTTGCCAGGTGCCGTTCCGATTACAGCGTGGCGCCGCCGACGGCGCGGTTGCAGGGGCATAGTTCATCCGTCTGCAGGCCATCGAGAATCCGTAGCACCTCGTCCGGGTTGCGGCCGACGTTCAGGTTGTTGACCGATACGTGCTGGATCACGTTGTCCGGATCGACGATGAAGGTCGCGCGCAACGCAACACCGGCCTCATGCTCGCGCACACCCAGCTGGTCGATCAGCGCGCCGGTCGTGTCGGCAAACGACCACTGGTTGAGCTTGTTCAGATCTTTGTGCTCGCGGCGCCATGCGAGCTTGACGAATTCGTTGTCGGTCGAACCGCCCAGCACGATGGTGTCGCGGTCGGCGAAATCGTTGTTCAGCTTGGCGAAGGCAACGATCTCGGTCGGGCACACGAAGGTGAAGTCCTTCGGATAGAAGAAGATGACCTTCCACCTGCCTGGGAACGAGGTTTCCGTGATGTCTTCGAACGCCGACTCGCCGTTTTCCTCATGGTTGTTGAATCCCGGCTTTACGCCAACAACCTTGAACGGTTCGAGCTTGTCACCAATGGTCTTCATGAGCTTCTCCTGGAGTGGTCTGGCAACGGGCTGGGGGCACCCAAATGGCCCCCAGTGGGGCTTGCAAACACACGCTCCCCGGCCGTCCGGTGGGGGGAAGAAAGGCGGTCGGAGAGACGAAGGAACGAAGGACGCGCGGGCACACAGCCTGCGGCTGCAGTATTGGCGATGAATCCGTAACCGGCTAATTGATAATCTCAACGCCAGCCATAGCGCAGCCCGCCGCACGAGCTTAGCGACGGCGCATGACAGCGGTGGGAAGCAGGGGATGTGCCTGCGGGCAGCGGATCAGCCGCGCGTGTAACAGGCGCTGACGAGCAGGCCGGTTTCGGGCGGCGTGCGGTTCTCCAGCACAAGCCGGCCGCCGCTGCGCTGCAAGATGCGATTGACGATCGACATGCCGAGCCCCGCGCCTTTGGCCTCGCTGCGCGCAGACTCCAGCCGATAGAACGGCCGCGTCAGCAAGGCAAGCTGATCCGTCGGCACCCCCGCGCCACGATCCGCCACGCACAACACAACTTCGTTGCCTTGCAGGAACGTGCTGACGGTGATGTCCGCGCGGTTTGTGCCGGGGATTTTGCCGTAGCGGCGGGCGTTTTCGATCAGGTTGTCGAGAATGCGCTGCGTTTCCATGCGGTTGCAGCGGGCAACGGCTTCGGGCGCGAGCTTGAGCGTGAGGTCGATATCGTCATGCGCGGAGTAGACGGGCGCCGTGTCGCGCACGAGTTCGGTCAGGTCCACGTCTTCGAGCATTTCGCCGCTGGGGCGCGCGTAGTCGAGGAACTGGCCGATGATCGCGTCCATCTGCTCAATGTCGGCCACCATCAACTCGCGCGTTTGCTCGTCGACGGGGCTCATCTCGGTTTCCAGGCGCAGGCGCGTGAGCGGCGTGCGCAGGTCGTGCGAGATACCGGCCAGCATGACCGCGCGATCGGCCTCGAGCTGTTTAAGGTCGCGCACCATCTGGTTGAAGCTGTGATTCGCCTGCGCCACTTCCGTGCCGCCGCCCTCGGGCAGCGCTTTCGGATCGTCCCCCGCGCTGATGGCGCGTGCCGTATCCGCCAGACGTTTGAGCGGCTGGTTCACACGTGACGTAATGAACGCCGCGCCCAGCACCGACAGCACCAGCGCCGCCATCGACCACCACAGCCATTGCAGCCCGGGCACATGCTCGAAACGGTCCGGGCTGATGGCCACCCAGTAATCGTCGCCCTCGATCTGGAAGCTCACCCACACGCCGGGGATGTCATTGACGGCCGTCGCGATCACCGCATCGGCGCCGAGCCGGTTGCGGATTTCCTGCTGCACGAGTTGCGTCAGATACGGGTTGGTGTGCGGCTCACGGTATTCGTCTTCCTTCTCGCGAGGGTAGACCTTGATGCCCTCGTTCTGCACCAAGTCGAGCAGCAGGAAGCGCCGCCGCGCGGGGTCGGAGTAAAGCAGCGCCGCCCGCGTGAGCTTGACCACGCTGACCACCTGCATGGCGATCTGCTGCGCGCGGGGTTCGCGCTCAAAAATGCGGAAGCTCTGGAACCAGACGCCCAGCGAGATCGCGATGAGCAATGCGATCAGCATGAAGGTTCGCCAGAACAGCGAACCGAACACACTGATCAATAGACGCCGCAACGCGGCCGGACGCGGGATGCGCAAGTCGGATGCGGAAAAGAAGAGGTTGCTAGAACGCCGGCTTACTTGGCGCCGTCAGGAATGAACACGTAGCCCAGGCCCCACACCGTCTGGATGAAGCGCGGGTTGCTGGCGTCCGGCTCAATCAGCTTGCGCAGGCGCGAGATCTGCACGTCGAGGCTGCGATCGAAGACTTCGTATTCACGGCCGCGCGCCATTTCCATGAGCTTTTCGCGCGACAGGGGTTGGCGCGGATGGCGCGCAAACACCTTGAGCACCGAGAATTCGCCCGTTGTGAGCGTGATCTCTTCGTCGTTCTTTTTGAGCGTGCGCGTGGCCAAATTCAGCACGAAATCGCCAAAGGCGAAGGTTTCGGGCGTCTCCGACGGCGCACCGGGAATCTCAGCCGGGCCGCGGCGGCGCAGCACGGCGTGGATGCGGGCGATCAACTCGCGCGGGTTGAAGGGCTTGGGCAGATAGTCGTCGGCGCCCATTTCCAGGCCCACAATGCGATCCACGTCTTCGCCTTTGGCGGTGAGCATGATGATCGGCGTCTGATCGTTCGCGCCGCGCAGGCGGCGGCAGATCGACAGGCCGTCTTCGCCGGGCATCATCAGGTCGAGCACGAGCAGGTCGAAGCGCTCGCGCAGCCAGAGTTTGTTCATGGCCGTGGCGTTTTCCGCCACCAGCACGGTGAAGCCCTGTTCCCCGAGGTAGCGGCGCAGCAAGTCACGCAGGCGGGGGTCGTCGTCGACGACGAGAATCTTTTGACCGGAATTTTCCATGGCGCTAATGGTAACGACAAAAACATGCGCCCGAGGCGCTGTAAAAGCCCAATTGAAACAGACGGTTACATTATTTACCGAGCCACGCGAACAGTCTGTAGGACGCACAGCTACACTGCCCTGGCAGTTCCTCGCAACGGTTTTGGGGTCTGCCGACCCCGAGGGGACTGGCGTGCAATGTGGTTGCTTGTTATCGATTGTCGCGCAATGATGCATGGCGCATCGGTTTCCAGCAACATGGACGTGGCTTCTCAACTCCCTTTTTTGAATCGCTCAGTGATGTTTCGGCAGCGCCTCTCGCTGCTCACCTGTGTACTTGCCCTCTGCGCGGCCGGCTCGTCGGCGCACGCACGTGGCGACCGCGGTGGCTTTGGCGGATTCGGTGGCTTTTTCGGCGGCGGGCATGCAATGCAGGCCGGGGGCCAGGAAAAAAAGGGCGGGCAGGGTCCAGGGCGTGGTCATGGCGGCGAAGAACGCAGCCGTCGTGCCGCTGCGATGGAAAACCGCCGTGGTGAGAACGCCGACCGCCCATCCCCGCAGCGCAAGCTGTCTCCCGAGGAACGCAAGCAATTGCGGCAGAACATCTATGACGTCACGCGGGATATCTACCACCGTGGCGGCTAGGTAGGGGCCGAGGAACGGCGCGCAGTCGCTGTCCCGGCAAGGCAGTAGGGTCGATCGGGGGACCGACATGCGAATCCGTAGCACTACCATTTTCTTGGCGCTGACTGCTGTCGGCGTACTCTCTCTGCAGCCCGCATACGCGGCAACGCAGGACAAGCCGCACCACCACACCACGCACGCCAGGGCACCCGCCGCAGAAGAGCAGCGCCTGGACCGCGACGACGCGCGCTACTTCCTCACCCGCATCGGCTTTGCGCCTTCCGAGAGCGAACTCGACGCCTATGCCGGACTCACCCACCGCGAGGCGATCGACCGCGTGCTGGCCCAGACCGGCACCGTGGCTACCCAGGCGCCGCCAGCGTGGGTAAACGAACCGATCATCCCCTACAACAAGCTGCCTGACGAAGACGCCCGCAAGGCCGCACGCCAGCAGAACGGGGCGCACGAGCTGGAACTGCGCGCGTGGTGGATGGGCGAGATGATCAAGACGCCGTCGCCGCTGACCGAGCGCATGACGCTGTTCTGGCACAACCACTTCGTTTCCAGCTCGCAGAAGGTGCCGTTCGCGCAGTTGATGTACCGGCAGAACGTGCTGCTGCGCCAAAACGCGGTGGGCAACTTCGGCACGATGCTGCACGCCATCGGCAAAGACCCGGCGATGCTGATCTACCTCGATGGCGCCGAAAGCCGCAAGGGCAAGCCCAACGAGAATTTCGCGCGTGAGGTGATGGAGCTCTTCACGCTGGGCGAGGGCCACTACACCGAGCAGGACATCAAGGAAGCCGCCCGCGCGTACACGGGCTGGAGCATCGATCGCGAGCACGATTTCGCTTACATCTGGCGCCCGCAGATCCACGACACCGGCACGAAGACGGTGTTCGGCCAGAGCGGCGATTACGATGGCGACCAGATGCTCGACATTCTGCTGTCGCGCCCGGAGACGGCCACCTTTATCGTCACCAAGCTTTGGCATGAATTTGTTTCACCCGACGCGGATCCGGCGCAGGTCCAGCACGTGGCCGATACGTTCCGCGCGAGCGGCTACGACATCAAGGTGGCGCTGCGCGAGTTGTTCATGACGCAGGCCTTCTGGGCGCCGCAATCGCATGCAACGCTGGTGAAATCGCCGGTGGAAATGATTGTCGGCACGCTCAAGCAGTTCAACGTGCAGTACACCGACCCCACGCCATTTGCGATCAAATCTGCGCAGTTGGGGCAGAACCTGCTGGCGCCGCCCAATGTGAAGGGCTGGCCCGGCGGCGATGCGTGGATCAACTCGACCACGCTGCTCGGGCGCAAGCAGTTTCTCGACCAGTTGTTCCGGTCGACCGAGATGAAGGCGCCTCCGCAAGCGCAGAAGCCTGGCGTGATGGTCGCCGCCATGCGCCAGGAGTTGAAAGAGGGCGGCAACGTTCAGGGCCTGGGCCAGGCGCTCAAGGGCATGGGGCAGGAAGGGCGCTTCAAGCTGGCGCAGTCGCAGACGATGGTGTCGTTCAACTCGACTAAGTGGCTGGCGCAGTTTGGCGCGGATGGGGATGACCCGCCGCAGCTTGGGCCGCGTATTTCGATTCAGCGTGCGGTGCTGCCGATCGAGCCGACCGCGCCGATCCCCGTCAAGCTGGCCGGTACGGCGTACCTGCGCACGCTGATGATGGACCCGGCCTATCAGTTGAAGTAACGCCATCTCTGCAGGAGCACATCATGGAACGTCGCGATTTTCTCAAGGCTGGCGCCATGCTCGGCATGGGTGGTGCTGTACCGGGAGTCGTCTTTGCGCAAGGGCAGCGGGATCAAGGCGGGCGCAAGGGCTACGGCAACCTGCTCATCCTCATCGAACTCAAGGGCGGCAACGACGGGCTGAACACCGTCGTGCCGTACACCAGCGCGCAGTACTACGCGCTGCGCCCGCGCATTGCCATCAAGCGTGAGCAGGTGCTGCAACTGGATGACCGCTACGGTCTGCATCCGTCATTGCAGGCGATGATGCCGCTGTGGCAGGCGGGCGAATTGTCGGTGGTGCAGGGGCTGTCGTATCCGCAGCCGAATCTCTCGCACTTCCGCTCGATCGAGATCTGGGATACGGCATCGCGCTCCGATCAGTATTTGCGCGAAGGTTGGCTGACGCGCGCGTTTGCCGCCAAGCCGGTTCCCCCATCGTTTGGCGCGGATGGCGTGATCATCGGCACCGCCGATCTGGGCCCGCTTGAGGGCGGCTCACGCGCCGTGGCGCTGGCGAATCCGGATGCCTTCCTCAACGACGCCAAGCTGGCGATGCCGTCGCACGCGATGGGCAACGCCACACTCGCGCACGTGCTGAAGGTGGAGGCGGATATCGTCAAAGCTGCCGACGGGCTGCGTCCGAAAGCCGGCAAGTTCGCGTTTCAGACACACTTTCCTGACGGCGGCTTCGGTAACTCGATCAAGGCAGCGATGCAGGTCGTGGCGGCGCCGGGACATGGCGGGGCGGATGTCGCCGTGGTGTGCCTGTCGTTGGGCAGCTTCGATACCCATACGAATCAACAAGGCACGCAGGCGAACTTGCTGCGCCAGTTGGGCGACGGCATTGCCTCGCTCAAGAGCGCGCTGACGGAACTGGGCCGCTGGAACGATACGCTGATCGTCACGTACTCAGAATTCGGCCGCCGCCCGCGCGAAAACCTGAACAACGGTACGGACCACGGCACTGCGGCCGCGCATTTCGTCGCAGGTGGTCGCGTGAAGGGCGGCCTGGCGGGGCAAGGGCCGGTGCTGGAGCGGCTGGACGGCGGCGGCAATCTCGATCCGTCCGTCGATTTCCGCTCGCTTTACGCAACGGTGCTGGAGCGCTGGTGGGGGATGGATTCGCAGTCCGTGCTCGCCGGCCGGTTTGCGCCGCTCGACCTCATCAAGGCCTGATCAGCCGCGGATGTGGGTCTTCCAGGCCAGCCATAGCTTTCGCAGCGGCGTCAGGTCCGTGCGCTGCGTGAGCACCTGGAAGCCGTCCGCCTCCACCTCATCGAGCAGGCGCATGGCCAGCACGCCGCGGATCAGCGCTGAGCGCTGGGCGCGGCGGTCTTCGGCCGGCAGCGCGGCGAGCGCTTCTTTGTACGTTGCGCGGGCGCGCTCGGCCTGAAACGCCATCAGCGGCTTGAAACCTTCTGCGTATCGGCGGTTGAACAGATCGGCCGCCGGTACGTTGAAGCGCTGCAGTTCGTCCACGGGGATGTAGACGCGGTTGTGGCGCACGTCTTCGTGGAGATTGCGGATGAAGTGGACGAGCTGTTCGGCCAGCGCCAGCAGCCGTGCGAACTCCAGCGTGCGCGCATGCGTGTGCCCGGCAATGCGCGCGGTCAGGCGGCCCGCGACGCCGGCGACCTGGTCGCCGTGTCGGCGCAGGTTGGGCCAATCCAGATACCGGTTCTGCATGGCATCGGCCTCGACGCCGGCCAGCAGTTCGCCCAGGTGCACGGCGCCGATGTCGTACGTGGCCAGATGCGGCTGCAGTGCCTTGGCCGCTGGGTGCTCGGGGCGGCCTTCAAACAGCCGCGCCAGTTCTTGCCGCCACCATTGCAACTTCGATTGCACGACGCTTGGGTCGCTCGCATCACGGACGGCATCTTCCAACTCACGGCGCACGGCTTCCAGCGCGATGGTCGCGCGGCGGCGCTCGGGCGCGAGAAACAATACGCTGTAGTACACGTCGCTGCCGGGCGGGGCGGCCTTGTCGGCGCAGTAGTCGTCGGGGGTCACGGAAGGGGCCGTTTTGATGAGGTTTCGTGCAGGGCGGCCATTCTACAGCGCGTTGCAGCGCAGCATACTGCGGACCCTTGCTGGAGTGTCCGCTAAGAAAAGTCAATCAGACACAGCCGTGTCGTTGACCCTGCGCATGGGCGTGGGTATATTACTGACCGGTCAGTTATTTACTGAGAGCGTGTCATGCCTGCCGTGCCTGCGATGAGTTTGCCGTACCCGCATTCCGATTCCATTGGTCCTACCGACACGCAGTCTTTGTCGCGCAGGCGCTCGTTATCTGTTGCCGTATCGGCAGCTTTGTTGACCGGCGTGGCGCTGCTGGCCGGTTGCAGCAAGGAGGCGCCCAAAGCCCCCGACGTGCGCCCCGTGCGCACCCTGACCGTTGCCAGCGAGCAAGGCGCGGGCACGGCTGAATTTTCCGGCGATGTGCGCCCGCGCATTGAATCGCGCCTGGGCTTTCGTGTGCCGGGCAAGATCGTCGCCCGGCTGGTGGATGTGGGCGCCACGGTCAAGAAGGGCCAAACGTTGGCTCGTCTCGACCCGACCGATCTAGCGCTCGCACAGCAGTCCGCCCAGGCCCAGCTATCTGCCGCCAAGACCGACCGTGATCTGGCTGCGGCCGACCTCAAACGCTATTCAGAACTGTTCGCCAAGGGCTTCATCAGCGCGGCCGAGCAGCAACGCCATCAAGCCAATTTCGACGGCGCCCAGGCGCGCTACGACCAGGCAGCGGCGGGTTATCGCAACCAGTCCAACCAAGCCGGCTACGCCACACTCGAAGCCGACGCCGATGGCGTAGTGACGGGCGTGGATGCAGAAGTCGGGCAGGTGGTTTCCGCCGGCCAACCGGTCGTGCGCGTGGCGCAGACGGCGGAGAAGGAAGTCGTTGTCGGCATTCCCGAAGACCAGGTCGATACGCTGCGCAAGTCGCCCGAGGTGAGCGTCAAGCTGTGGGCGGACCAGTCGCGCAGCATTCCGGCCAAGGTGCGTGAGATCGCTCCTGCGGCGGACCCGCTGACGCGTACGTATACAGTCAAGATTTCGATCCCCAACCCGCCGCCTGACCTGAAGCTGGGCATGACAGCCGTGGCAACGTTTGTACGGCCAGCAGTTGGCACATCTGGCGGTGGCGACAGCGGTGGCATGGGCGTACGCGTGCCGATCACTGCGCTGCTGCAGGAGCAGGGCAAGAACGTGGTGTGGCTGTACGACGCGGCATCGCAAACGGTGAAACCTGTGCCAGTGACGGTGGGCGCCCCGCGCGACAACGTGTTGCTGGTCACGAGCGGGCTGCAACCCGGCCAGACCATCGTGACGGCCGGCGTGCACCTGCTCAAGGCCGGCCAAAAAGTCATGCCGATGGCGCCGGCCGATCAGCCGTCAGCGCAGTCCGCCATTACGCCGCGCCGCTAATCCGCGGCAAGCCTCCGCTCCAACACGCCAACCTTCGCGCGCATGGAACACTCCCGTTTCAACCTGTCACGCTGGGCGCTCGAACATCAGCCGCTCACGCGTTTTCTGCTAGTGGCGCTGTTGCTCGGCGGCATCTTTGCGTATTCCAAACTCGGGCAGGACGAAGATCCGCCGTTCACCTTCCGCGCGATGGTGGTGCAGGCCTTCTGGCCCGGCGCCACGGCCGAGCAGATGTCGCGCCAGGTGACCGACAAGATCGAAAAGGCGCTGCAGGAAGTGCCGTACGCCTGGAAGATCCGCAGCTATTCCAAGCCCGGCGAAACGCTCGTCACCTTCCAGTTGGCCGACACGTCCCCCGCCAAGGATGTGCAGCAATCCTGGTACACGGTGCGCAAGAAGGTGGGCGACATCGCGCCCACGCTGCCGCAGGGCGTGCGCGGACCGTATTTCAATGACGATTTCGGCGACGTGTATGGCTCCATCTACGCGCTGTCGGCCGATGGCTTTACCTACCGCCAGCTCAACGATTACGCCGATTCGATCCGCCAGCAGCTGCTGCGCGTGCCGAACGTCGCCAAAGTCGAACTGCTGGGCGATCAGGACGAGAAGATCTACATCGAGTTCCAGCAAGCCAAGCTGTCGCAGATGGGGCTCGACATCAACAGCATCGCCACGCAGATCGGCCAGCAGAACAACATCGGCCCGAGCGGCGTGCTGGTGACGCCTTCCGATAACGTGCAGATCCGCCTGTCGGGCCAGTTCTCGGACATCCGCGATCTGGAAAACCTCACGCTGCGCGGCCCCGGCGGCACAACCAACATCCGCCTCGGCGACATCGCCACCGTCAAGCACGGCTACATCGACCCGCCGCACGCCAAGATGCGCTTCAACGGCAAGGAAGTCATTGGCCTGGGCATCTCGATGACCAAGGGCGGCGACATCATTACGCTGGGCAAGGACTTGCGCGCCACAGTCGAGAAGATCCGCGCCAAGCTGCCGGTGGGGATCGAGATGGAGCAGGTGCAGAACCAGCCGAAATCGGTGCAGAGCTCAGTGGGCGAATTCGTGCACGTGCTGATCGAGGCTGTGGTGATCGTGCTGGCGGTGAGCTTCCTCTCACTGGGGTTGCACACCAAGCCGAAGCTGCGCATTGATGTGTGGCCGGGTCTGGTGGTGGGCCTGACGATCCCGTTGGTGCTGGCGGTGACGTTCCTGTTCATGAACATCTTCGACATCGGCCTGCACAAGATATCGCTGGGCGCGCTGATCATCGCGCTGGGCCTGCTGGTGGACGACGCGATCATTGCGGTCGAGATGATGGTGCGCAAGCTGGAAGAGGGCTTCTCCAAGATGGAGGCGGCCACCTTTGCGTATAGCTCCACCGCCATGCCGATGCTGACCGGTACGCTCATTACCGCCACGGGCTTTCTGCCGGTGGGGCTGGCGCGTTCGACCGTGGGCGAATACACCTTCGGCATCTTTGCCGTGACGGCGCTGGCGCTGGTGTTGTCGTGGTTTGCGGCGGTGGTGTTTGTGCCGTACCTCGGCTTCCTGCTGTTGCGCACCAAGTCGCACGTGGGCGATGGCGGCCATCATGAGTTGTTTGATACGCCGTTCTACACGCGCTTTCGTGGCTGGGTGAACTGGTGCGTGGAATATCGCAAGACGGTGATCGCCATCACGCTGGTGGCGTTCGGGCTGGGCGTGTTCGGCTTCAAGTATGTGGAGAAGCAGTTCTTCCCGGATTCCAGTCGCCCCGAGTTGATGGTGGAACTCTGGCTGCCTGAAGGCAGCAGCTTCAACCAGACGGAAGCCGAGGCCAAGCGCTTTGAAGCCCTGATGCGTAAGGAGGAGAACGTCGACAGCGTGACGCTGTTTATCGGCTCCGGTGCGCCGCGCTTCTACTTGCCGCTGGACCAGATTCTTCCGCAAACCAATGTGGCGCAAGCCATCGTGATGCCGACTTCGCTGGAGACGCGCGAGGGCGTGCGGCAACGCCTGATCGGGCTGCTCAAGTCGCAATTCCCGCATCTGCGTGGCCGCGTGAAGCTGCTGCCGAACGGGCCCCCGGTGCCGTATCCGGTGCAGTTCCGCGTAATGGGCCCGGACATTGGCGGCGTGCGCAAGATCGCCGACCAGGTCAAGGCGATCATGGTCGCCAACCCGAACACCGTGGGCGTGAACGACAACTGGAACGAGAACGTCAAGGTGCTGCGCTTGGATATCGACCAGGACAAGGCGCGCGCGCTGGGTGTGTCGACCGGGTCGATCTCGCAGGTCACACAGACGGTCCTGTCCGGCGCGCCGATCGCCCAATACCGTGATGGCGACAAGCTGCTCGACATCGTCATGCGTCCGCAGGAAGACGAGCGCAACACGCTCGACGCCTTGCAACGCGTGCAGGTGCCGACGGCTAGCGGCCGCACGGTGCCGCTCACACAGGTGGCGCGTGTGGGCTTCACGTGGGAGCCGGGCGTGATCTGGCGCGAGAACCGCGATTACGGTATCACCGTGCAGTCCGATGTGGTTGACGGCGTGCAGGGCCCGACGGTAACGGCGCAGATCAACCCGCTGCTCGACAAGATCCGCGCGGACTTGCCGCCGGACTACCAGATCAAGATTGCCGGGGCAGAAGAAGAGAGCGCCAATGCGGGGGCATCGATTGCCGCGCAGATGCCGCTATGCATCTTCATCATCTTCCTGCTGCTGATGCTTCAGTTGCACAGCTTCTCGCGCTCGGTCATGGTGTTCCTGACTGGCCCGCTGGGGTTGATCGGTGCAGCTGCGACGCTGTTGCTGCTGCGTGCGCCGATGGGCTTCGTGGCGCAGCTCGGCATCACTGCGCTCATCGGCATGATCATCCGCAACTCGGTCATTCTGGTGGATCAGATCGAGCAGGATGTGGCGGCGGGTGTGCCCACCTGGACGGCCATTGTCGAGGCAGCGGTGCGGCGTTTCCGCCCCATCATCTTGACGGCGGCAGCGGCGGTGCTGGCAATGATTCCGCTGTCGCGCAGCGTGTTCTGGGGGCCGATGGCTGCCGCCATCATGGGTGGGCTGATCATCGCCACGGTGCTGACCTTGCTGTTCTTGCCTGCGCTGTATGCGGCGTGGTTCCGGGTCAAGCGGCCCGAATCGGAGGCGACTGCACCGACGGTCTAAACGTCACTCCGTAACCGCCCGGCAGCTTCTGCGGCGGCAGGGATGGTAACCCCCGGGCGACTGCGATATAATCGCGGGCTTCCTTTCCGGCGCCCCTTGTTCTAGGGACGCCGCGATCCATCCAGCGAGGGTGGCGAAATTGGTAGACGCACCAGGTTTAGGTCCTGACGCCAGCAATGGTGTAGGGGTTCGAGTCCCCTCCCTCGCACCACTTACCTCGTTCTGAGGTTTCTCCAGCAAGCGCCGTTACGCATCCGGCGTTCCCAGCGCTTTGTTGATCCGCAACGCCACCAGCGTCGCCACGACCCCGGACAGCAGATACAAGCTCACCGCCGCCAGCCCGAACAGCGACGACAGGCCCAGCGCAACCAGCGGCGCGAACGCCGCGCCAAAAAGCCAGCCGAAGTCGGTCGTGAGGGCCGCACCGGTATAGCGGAATCGGCTCTCGAAGTTCGACGTCACCACACCGGCGGCCTGTCCGTAGGACAGCCCCAGCAGGCCAAAGCCGATCAGGATGAAGATGTCCTGCCCAGCCGCACCGCCATCTAGCAGCCACGGCGCAGCGAGGCTGAAGATGCCGATGAGCACCGCCATGGCCGCCAACGTGGTGCGGCGGCCGATGCGGTCGGCGATCAAGCCCGAGACCAGCGTGCCGATGAATGCGATGACCGCACCGACGATCTGGACCACGAGCACATTCGACACGTCCTGTGTCTTGTGCAGCGACACCCACGACAGCGGAAACACCGTCACCAGGTGAAACAGCGCGTAGCTGGCCAACGACGCGAACGCACCCAGGAAGATGTTGAAGCCCTGCGCATTGACCATCTGCAGCGTGCTGATCGGTTCCAGCTCGCCTTCTTCGAGCAACTGCGTGTATTCGTACGTCACCACCAGGCGCAGGCGCGCAAACAGCGCCACGACGTTGATGGCAAAGGCGACATAGAACGGATAACGCCAACCCCAGTCGATGAATTCCTCCGGCGTCAGGCTGGCATGCAGGAACAGGAACAGGCCGCCCGCAACGAGGAAGCCCGTGGGGGCGCCCAGTTGCCCCACCATGGCATACCACCCGCGTTTGTTCTCGGGCGCGTTTAGTGCTAACAGCGATGGCAGGCCATCCCACGAGCCGCCAAACGCAATGCCTTGCATGACACGGAATAGCGCCAGCAGGTAGATCGCTGCGCTGCCGATCGATGCGTACGATGGCAAGAACGCAATGCCCACCGTGGCCGTGCCCAGCAGAAACAGTGACGCAGTCAGCTTGGTGCCGCGGCCCCAACGTCGCTGGATGCGCATGAAGAGCGCGGTTCCGAATGGGCGGCCGATAAAGGCGAAGGAAAAGATCGCGAAGCTGTAAAGCAGCCCGGCCAGTTCGCTGGCAAACGGAAAGTAAACCGTTGGGAAGACCAGCACCGAGGCGATGCCGTAGACGAAGAAATCGAAGTACTCCGACGCTCGCCCGATCACCACGCCGGTGGCGATTTCGGCAGGCGCCACTTCGTGGTGTCCTGGTGCCGGAGGAGCCGTCGGCGATGCGCGGTGTTGGTGGGTCAGACTGGCCATCGTAGAGTCTCCATCGGAGCCGGGAAGGATGTCGTACGGTACTTAAAGTTCTGCAATCACCAGAATAGCCGCCTAAACTGCAACGGCAAATCGAAAGATCGTTGGGGATCACCCCAATGCGCGATGACATCAATTCGACGACACTTCAGAGACCATGCCACGCTTCGGTGCAGCCGTGATGACTCTCAAAATTGCGGAAAGATCGCTTTTACGAAGTGCCGCAGTCGCCCTGTTGCTGGGGCTTGCGGGATGTAGCAATGCAGTGCTGTTGTCGCCCGCTGGCGACATGGCGGTGCGGCAGCGGGACCTGATCATCATCTCCACCTGCCTGATGCTGCTGATCATCGTGCCGGTGATCGTTCTCACGTTGGTCTTTGCATGGCGATACCGGGAGAGCGCTCAGAATGCGCCCTACAACCCGGATTGGGACCATTCCACAGTGCTGGAGCTAGCGATCTGGGCTGCGCCGCTGCTGATCATCATCACGCTCGGTGCCATTACCTGGGTCAGTACCCATCAACTCGATCCGTATCGGCCACTGACGCGGCTAGACGGCGCGCGCGCCGTGCCGGCGGAGACCAAGCCGCTCACCGTGGAGGTGGTGGCGATGGACTGGAAATGGCTGTTCGTGTATCCCGAGCAGGGCATTGCCACCGTCAATGAGCTGGCAGCGCCGGTGGATCGCCCGATTGCGTTCAAGATCACGGCCACGTCGGTGATGAACGCGTTTTTTGTGCCGTCGCTGGCTGGCATGGTCTACGCGATGCCGGGCATGGAAACCAAGCTGCATGCGGTCATCAACCAACCCGGCGTCTATGACGGGTTTTCTTCCAACTACAGCGGCGCGGGCTTCTCACACATGCGGTTCAAGTTCCACGGCTTGTCGAGTGGAGACTTCGACCGCTGGGTCCAGCAAGCAAAGTCGTCGGGCACGCCGCTGTCGAAAGACACCTACCTGAAGCTGGCCAAGCCCAGCGAAAGCGAGCCGGTGCAACGCTACGCCAGCGTGGCACCCGACCTCTACGACCGCATCCTGAACCGCTGCGTGGACGGCCAGGCGTGCGTGGCAGACACCATGGCGCGTGATAGCAACCGCGGCAGCCGCGGCCGGTTCGATCCGTTTGCACAAGTCTGCACGGCAAGCAACATCGCGGGTGCCGGCACGGTGTTTGCGCCGGATGCCGCCGTCAACGACGGCCGACAGGTGTTGCGGTAGCGCAGAGCCTTGCGCCTCCTTGCCCCATGTGACGTGTTTCGCCAAACCTTGATCGACCCCGATTGGCCAACATAAGGCCCAGGTGACAACCATGCCCGAGCGCTCCGAACTCGCCAACATGATCTTTGGCCGCCTGACGTGGGAGGCCATTCCGTACCACGAGCCCATCTTGCTGGCCACCTTTGCCGCGGTCGCCATCGGCGGCCTGGCGTTGGTGGGCGCGCTGACGTATTACCGCGTCTGGGGTTACCTCTGGCGTGAATGGTTCACCAGCATCGACCACAAGAAGATCGGCATCATGTATGTGGTGCTCGGCATCGTGATGCTGCTGCGCGGCTTTGCCGATGCCGTCATGATGCGGATCCAGCAAGCCGTGGCCTTCGGCGACAACCTCGGTTACCTGCCGCCGCATCACTACGATCAGATCTTCACCGCGCACGGCGTGATCATGATCTTCTTCGTCGCCATGCCGTTGGTAACGGGGCTCATGAACTTTGTCATGCCGCTGCAGATTGGCGCGCGTGACGTGGCATTTCCGTTCCTCAACAACTTCAGCTTCTGGATGACCACGGGCGGCGCCATCCTGGTGATGATGTCGCTGTTTGTGGGCGAGTTTGCGCGCACGGGCTGGCTGGCTTATCCGCCGCTCTCCGGCATCATTGCGAGCCCGGATGTGGGGGTCGATTACTACATCTGGGCGTTACAGATTGCCGGGGTAGGGACGGTGCTATCGGGTATCAACCTGCTGGTGACCATCGTCAAGATGCGCGCGCCCGGCATGACGTTGATGCGCATGCCGATCTTCACCTGGACGGCCCTGTGCACCAACACGCTCATCGTGGCTGCCTTCCCGGTGCTGACGGCGGCTGTGACGCTGCTGGCGCTGGATCGCTACCTCGGCACGCATTTCTTTACGGTCGAGCAGGGCGGCAGCGCGATGATGTATGTGAACCTGATCTGGATCTGGGGCCACCCCGAGGTCTACATCCTGGTGCTGCCCGTGTTCGGCGTCTTCTCGGAGGTGGTCGCGACGTTCTCCCGTAAGCGCCTGTTCGGCTATGCGTCGATGGTCTATGCGACGGTGGTGATCACGGTGCTGTCGTATCTGGTCTGGCTCCACCACTTCTTTACGATGGGGTCGGGCGCGAGCGTCAACTCGTTCTTCGGGATCACCACGATGATCATCTCGATCCCGACCGGCGCGAAGATCTTCAACTGGCTGTTCACGATGTACCACGGCAAGATCCGCTTCGAACCGCCGATGCTTTGGACGGTGGGGTTCATGGTCACGTTCGTGATCGGCGGCATGACGGGCGTGCTGCTGGCGGTGCCGCCGGCGGACTTCTCGCTGCATAACAGCCTGTTTCTGATCGCGCACTTCCATAACGTGATCATCGGGGGCGTGCTCTTCGGGCTTATGGCGGGCATTACGTACTGGTTCCCGAAGGCGTTCGGTTATCGGCTGGTGTCGTCGTGGGGCAAGGCGTCGTTCTGGTTCTGGTTCGTTGGCTTCTATCTGGCGTTCATGCCGCTGTACTGGCTGGGCATGTTGGGTGTGACCCGCCGCATGAGCCATTTCGACGATCCGTCGCTGCAGATCTGGTTCCAGCTCGCAGCGCTCGGCGCGCTGCTGATCGCCATCGGCATTGGGTGCTTCCTGATCCAACTCGTGGTCAGCTTCCTGCGCCGTGAGGAATTGCGCGATACGACTGGCGACCCCTGGAACGGCCGCACCCTGGAGTGGTCCACGTCATCGCCGCCGCCGCAGTACAACTTCGCGTTCACGCCCCTCGTGCATGACACCGATGCCTGGTGGCAGATGAAGCAGTACGGCTATCGGCGCCCGCAAGAAGGCTTCAAGCCGATCCATATGCCGAAGGGCACCGCGGCCGGCATTGTGCTGGCAGGGCTGTCCACGGTGTGCGGCTTTGCGCTGATCTGGCATATCTGGTGGTTGGCCATTGTGTCGTTCGCGGCCACCATCCTGTCCGCAATCATTCATACCTTCAACTACAAGCGCGACTATTACATCCCGGCAGAAGATGTGGTCCGGACCGAAGCATTGCGCACCCAACTGATGGCAGGCCATGGCTGATACGACCGCAACCCTGCATACCAACGGCACCACCACGGCGGATGTCGTGCCGCCCGGCGGCTACCAGTTCCACGTTACCGAAGAGCACCACGTGCCCAACGGCACGCTGCTTGGGTTTTGGCTCTACTTGATGAGCGATTGCCTGATCTTCGCGTGCCTCTTTGCCGCTTATGGTGTGCTGGGCCGCGAATACGCGGGCGGCCCGACTGGCGCGGAGCTGTTCGAATTGCCGCTGGTGGCGCTCAACACATCGTTCCTGCTGCTGTCGTCCATTACGTATGGCTTTGCGATGTTGCAGATGCAGCAGAACAAGGCCGCCGCCATGCAGATCTGGCTGGCCATCACCTGGCTGTTTGGCGCGGCGTTCCTTGCAGTGGAGCTGTATGAATTTGCGCACCTGATCCACGAGGGTGCGGGGCCGACACGCAGTGCCTTCCTGACCTCGTTCTTCTCGCTGGTCGGTACACACGGCCTGCACGTGACGTTTGGCCTGATCTGGCTGATCGTGCTGATGCTGCAGGTGTCGCAACACGGGCTGATTGTCGCCAACAAACGCCGGCTGATGTGCCTGTCGATGTTCTGGCACTTTCTGGACGTCGTCTGGATCGGCGTCTTTACCTTCGTCTACCTGATGGGAACGCTGCCATGAGCGCGCAAGATCAAACGATGAACGGCCATGGCGATGCACACGATGGCCATCACCATGAGGAAGACCTCGGGCCGCACGCCACGCTGGGTGGCTATCTGACGGGCTTCGTACTGTCTGTCTTTCTGACGGCGATTCCGTTCTGGCTCGTGATGGGCAATGTCTTCGAGAGATCGTCCACCACTGCTGTAGCGATCCTACTGATTGGCGCGGTGCAGATTGTGGTGCACATGATCTACTTCCTGCACATGAACGCCAAATCGGAAGGCGGGTGGAACATGCTGTCGCTGATGTTCACACTGGTGTTGGTGGTCATCACGCTCACCGGCTCGCTGTGGGTGATGTACCACCTGAATACCAACATGATGCCGCACATGCGGCCGCCAGCGCAGGCGGGCGGCACGATGCTGCCGCCCCGGACGCAGTAGGTTGCGCGTACTGACAAGGCCAGTCATACCGAATAGGGAACACGCGCCATGTCCATCTTCGATGAGAACGAACACCGCGAAGCCTTCTGGGAGACCGTGCGCCAGGCCATCGAGGCTCGCGACCGGGTGGATGAAGCACGTCGCGCCGGTCGGTTGACGGGGCTGGCGATCGGCTTGTCTGTCGGCGCGCTGGCGATTGCACTCATGGTGTGGCGGCAGCGTTCGTCCCGCGACGCGACGTAGACTCTCTTGCCGCAGCGCTCAATTCTGAGCGCTCCCTTTTGAATTCCCATTTGCGAGCAGGGCTTTCTAGCTCCTACAATGAGAATAATTCTCATTTGTATTGGCGCGGTGCATGCGTATCTGCGTGCGGGCGTCTGGTGGATTTTCGGGAGCCCGCATGCCTGCCGTACAGCTCGAGCCGCTGCACGATATCGACGCCCTTTATGTGCACCACAGCGAATGGCTGTTTGCCTGGCTGCGCAAAAAGCTCGCTTGCGCAGAAGAGGCTGCGGACGTGCTGCACGATACCTTCATGCGCGTACTGGCTTTGCCTGGTGCACTGCATGGCGTGCACGAGCCGCGCGCGTACCTGACCACCACTGCCAAGCATCTGATGATTGATCGCGCGCGCCGGCGGCGTATCGAATGCGCCTGCCTGGACGAGCTGTCGCTGCGATCCGAGGCGTTCGGTCATGCACTGTCGCCAGAGCAGCGCATGGCGCAGGCCCAGGCGCTCCAGCACACCAGCGCGATGCTGGAGACGCTGTTGACCGCCGCGCGCGAGGCGGTTCGCTTGCGCTACATCGAAGGGCAGTCCCACGCGTGCATTGCCGAACAGCTCGGCAAGTCGACGCGCATGGTGCGCAAGTACCTCGTGCAGGCGGGCGAGCGTTGCGCAATGTAGCGATGGCCTGATGGAAAAAAGTTCCGCACCGGGTTCCGCTTTTGCTGTGTTGATCGTCGATGGGTGTGGAAACGACACGCATCTTCCAACACACCATGTCAACGCACACCAACACAACAAGGGTTCTTCCCATTGAAACGACTTGCCGTACGACGCTGCGCCCGCTGGCGCTCGCTGCACGGTTGACTTGCGCAGCGCTGTTGGGGGCGGCGCTGCCCGGATCGGCAACGGCACAAGCGATCGCGCAGCGTACCACTGGCGAAGTCAGTGCCACGCTGCCAGCGACCACGGCAGTCGGCCGTGGCGAGACGGCGCAGAGCCCGGGTAAGGGTTTTGTGGCCAAGCAAAGCACCGCCGGCACAAAGACCGACACACCGATCATCGAGACACCGCAGTCAATCTCGGTCATCACACAGCAGCAGCTTGACGATCAGAAACCGCGCGGTATTTCAGAGGCGCTCAACTACACGTCGGGCGCGTTCACCGGGCTGGTCGGCGCATCCAACCGGTATGACTACGTCGCGCTGCGCGGCTTTGCCGACAGCAGCGTCAACAACACGTTTCTCGACGGCTTGAACCTGCTGGGAGATCAAGGCAGCTACACGTCGTTCCAGATCGATCCGTATTTCTTGCAACGCATTGATGTGCTGAAGGGGCCGGGTTCGATCCTGTATGGGCGCGCGTCGCCGGGTGGGGTGGTGGCGCTTACCACCAAGAAGCCGTTGTTCCAGCCGTACCACGAAGTCGAGATGACAGTAGGCAACCGCAACCGCCTGGAAGGCGCGTTCGATATCTCGGGGCCGATCGATGAGAACGGCGTGATGGCCTTTCGCGTGACCGGTTTGGCGCGGGGCATGGACACGCAGTTTGATCACGTACGCGAGCAGCGCTTCGCCATCGCACCGTCGCTGGCGATCAACTTCACGCCCAACACGCATCTGCTGCTGCAGGCGTATCTGCAGCACGACCCGGAGGGGGGCTTCCACAGCGGGGTGCCGGCCGAGGGGAGTCTCTTCCCACGCAATGGCCGCACCATCTCACGCAACTTCTTCGATGGCGACCCGACGGTTGAAAAATTCCGCCGCACCGAACGCATGGTGGGCTATCAGTTTGAACACGCCTTCAATGATCAATGGACGGTGCGCCAGAATTTCCGCTATGTCTTCGGCGATACACGTCTGCGCCAGATCTACGGTTATGGCTGGGCAGATGCGGACAACCTCACGCGCTATTACTCCGGTGCCAAGGAAGCGGCGCACGCTTATACGGTCGATAACCAGCTCGAGGGCAAGTTCACGACCGGCGCCGTCAAGCACACGATGCTGATCGGCCTCGACTACCAGAAGCGTCATGTCGATGGATTCTGGGAGTCCGGCAGCGCAGACCCGATCAACGCGTTCAACCCGGTCTACGGCAATCCGGGCCTGACGGGGGTGTCGGTAGCGCCGATCGATCGCTGGTTGGAGCAGACCGGCGTGTACTTGCAAGATCAGATTGCCATTGATCGTTGGCGTTTCACGCTGGGCGTGCGTGAAGACCACGCCAAGGCGTCGAACCTGTATGGCACGGGCACACCGTCGGAGTGGAGCGGATCGAAGTTCACCAAGCGTGCTGGGGTGGTCTACCTGTTCGACAACGGCATCGCTCCGTACTTCAGCTATGCGGACGGCTTCAACCCCAGCCTGCGCGCAGATCAGGGCGGCAACCTGCTGCAACCGGCGACGGCCAAGCAGTTCGAGGCCGGGGTGCGTTATCAGCCGACGGGCTCGAACACGATGCTCTCCGCTGCGGTGTTCAACCTGGAGCAGGAGAACGTGGCCAGCAAACCGGTTGGCCAGGTCTACTACCTGCCCACAGGCAAGATCCGTACGCGCGGGGTAGAGCTGGAGGCGCGTTCACGGGTGACGGACACGGTCTCGGTGCTGGCCAACTACACCTTGACCGATATGAAGTTTGTCGAGTCGGCCGAGGGGTTCACGGGTAACACGCCTTACCAGGCACCGCGCCACGTGGCGTCGGTCTGGGGCGATTGGACGTTCATGCCGGGTTACACGGCGGGCATGGGCGTGCGCTACGTTGGTACGAGCTATGGCGACAATGCCAATAGCTTCAAAGTGCCGCCGTACACGCTGTTCGATCTGATGCTGCGTATTGATCTGGCGCGCTGGGACCCGTCGCTCAAGGGTGCCAAGCTGCAGTTGTCGGCCAAAAACATCTTGAATAAAACGTATGTGTCATCTTGCATGAACAGCAACTATTGTTATTGGGGTGATGCGCGTAATGTGACAGCAACCCTTTCTTGTCAGTGGTAATTCATTTTATTCACGAAGAAATCCGATTCTATGTGTAGTATTGTGAATTAGATTGTTGCCCGGCAACCCTGTATTGCGGTTGCTGGGGCGTTCAATATCAGTCCTGATACCGCTCCGCGGTATTCCATGATCTTCCAGCGACCGGCATGCATCGGTCGTGATCAACCCCCACCTGAAATCACCCAGCCTAGGCGCGGCTTGATGCCGTCAGCCGACGGGAAGCGCGCGTGTGCTCGCCCGGCTGGCGTCTTGTTGTCATCGCTTTTGTCAATCAGGAGGTGCGATTGTGATGGAATCTGAGATTCATGACTTTATTGCCATCGGGTTAGGTCCATTTAATTTAAGCCTGGCTTGCCTGGCTGAACCGATTGCGAATCTGGATGGGGTATTCCTGGAGCGTTCGCCGGAATTCAATTGGCACCCAGGCATGCTGATTGATAACACCACATTACAGAATCCATTTCTGGCGGATCTTGTCAGCTTGGCAGACCCGAAAAGCCGCTTCAGTTACCTGAATTACTGCAAGCAGGAAGGCAAGATCTATTCGTATTACTTTCGCGAGAACTTCTATCTGAGCCGGGGGGAGTACAACCGCTACTGCAAGTGGGTGGTCGCGCAGCTCACCAGCACGCGCTTCCACCACGAGGTGCAGGCGTTGTCGTATGACGCACAGCACCGCTGCTATGTCGTTACGGGTGTTCGTGGCGCGGAGTGCGAACCGTTTGTGTTGCGTGCGCGCAAGCTCGTGCTTGGCGTGGGGTCGTCGCCGTCGTTCCCGGCGTGCGTGCGGCGCGATGGCCATCGCTACCTGCACACCGCCGACTACATCGACGCGCGCGAGTCATTGCACAAGAAGCGCTCCATCACCATCGTCGGTAGCGGGCAGAGCGCAGCGGAAGTCTATTGCGACCTGCTCAAGGAGAGCGACAAACACGGTTACCGCCTGGTCTGGATCACGCGCTCGCCGCGCTTCTTCCAGATGGAGACCACGAAGCTGACGCTGGAGATGTTCTCGCCGGATTACATCGATCATTTCTACAGCCTGCCTGATGGTCGCAAGGACGACATCATCCGAGCGCAGGACAGTCTGTACAAGGGCGTGAACGCCAGCCTCATCAACCAGATCTACGACCTTCTGGATGACCGACGCAAGGTCGGCGATCTGCGCACGCATCTGATCACCAACTGCGAGTTGCAGGCGTGCCACTACGACGCCGCCGCGGGCGCCTACGCGATCGAATTCCAGCAAGTCGACAGCGGGGCGCGTTATGCCCACCGCACGGAGGGTCTCGTGCTTGCCACGGGCTATGCGCAAAACATCCCGGCCTTCCTCGATGGCATTCGCCACCGGTTGCGCTGGGACGCCAAGGGCCGTTACCAGCTCGCGCGCAACTATGCGGCAGACGTCAACGGCAGCGAGATCTTTGTCCAGAACGCAGGCCTGCACACGCACGGCGTGACCAATCAGGACATCGGCATGAGCTGCTACCGCAATTCCTACATCCTGCGTGAGCTGACCGGTGTGGAGCACTACAAGATCGAGCCCCGGGTCGCCATCCAGGACTTTGCGATTCCCGCCACACCGGAGTTCATCCCGCTGAGCGCAGAGAAGGGGGCGAGCCAGCGGGAGGGCGCGGTTGTCGAAGCGGGTGCCGAGGTGACCGCCGAGGTAATCGCATGAAGCTGCGCAACACCATCATCCTGATGACGGTGTTTGCCGTCATCAGCGATGCGATCCTGATTCCGTTCTATCCGCAGTTCTTCGCGTCGCGCTATGGGCTGGACAGCCCCGTGCACGTTGGCGCCTATGTGGCGGCGATTTCGATTGCCGTGATGTGCACGCTGCCGTTCTGGGCGCGTGTGGCCAAGCGTGTCGAGCCGCTGCATTTGCTGGTCTATACGCAGTGTGCGGCGGGCACGTTCAGCCTGTTGAGCGACTGGGCACCCAATGTGGTGACGTACTGGGTGCTCTCGATGCTGATGTTCATGTGCAAGAGCAGCTATCTGCTGATGTATCCGTACATGATGCGGCTGACGCCCAAGGACCAGCATGCCGCCACGGTGGGCACGCTGTCGGTGGTCGTGCACTTTGGCGCCATCTTTGGGGCGGTGGTGGGCGGCCTCGTGCTCCAGACGTGGGGGCCGCGCGCCAGTATCGTCGCCATGGCTGCGGGCGATTTCTTCCAGATGGGCGTGTGCTGCTACCTGATCCGCAGCGGCAAGATCGTGCGCGTCAATTCGGGCGAGCATGCCGAGGCGGCGGCCGCGGAAGCCTCCAAGGTGCAGCGCACGGGTTGGCGCGACCGCCTGCCAATCCTGCGCCTGGCGCTGGTGATGCTGGTGTTCGACTTCAGTGCGTATCTCATCCGCCCGTTTTTTTCGGTGTATTGGCAGCGGGTCTCGGGCGTCGACAGCGAGTTCGTCTCTGGCATGGCGTTTGCCATTCCGGGCGTGGTCGCCATCGTGGCGTTGCGCTTGCACGCGCGTATTCGTGCGCGTGGCGGCCAGCTGCCAGACCACACGGTCGGCAACCTGCTGCTGGGCATGGTCGGTCTGCTGTTGCATGCGGCGCCGAATCCAATGCTGATCGTGCTGGGGCGCGTGCTGTACGGCTGGGCACTGTTCCAGATCATCGTGAAGCTGGAGGTGAACCTGTTCCGCCTCTCCACGCCGCAGCGCTATGCCCACGACTACAGCATCACCAACTTCTTCCAGAACATGGGGGTGCTGCTGTCTTCGTTTGCGGCGGGGGCGATCGTCAATCGCTACGGGCTGCACGTGCCGTTTCTGCTCGCGGCCGGCGGTTTTGTGCTGACGGCATGGCTCGACCGGTTGATCCTGAATGTGCCCAGCGCGGGCCATGTGCATGGCGCGCACGAGGTAGAGGCTGGCACGCAATTGGAGGCGCCTGCCCATGCCAACTGACGCTCGCACCAAGCATCGCCGTGCGGAAGCCGCCAGCGCGCCGTACACCGATGCCGAAGGTTTCACCTTCCACCTGTTGCGCATTCCGGAAGACATCCCAACGCTGCATCGCTGGTTTCAGCCCGAACGTGCATCGTTCTGGCTGATGCGCGACAAGACGGAGGCCGAGATCGGTCACATCTACAAGCAGTTGATGGACTCGGGCCATGCGACTGCGTACCTGGCATGGAGGGGCGGTCAACCCGCCTTTTTGGCGGAGTGCTACGACCCCGCGCATGACCGTATCCGCGCGTTCTACGACGTGCAGCCGGGGGATCTCGGCATGCACATCTTCATTGGTCCATCGGACGTGTGCATTGCTGGTTACACGCGCACGGTGTTTTTCGCGCTGATGCGCTTCATGTTCGTGCACCTGGGCGCGGCACGCATCGTGGTCGAGCCCGATGCCGACAACACACGTATTCACGCCATCAACCGCGCTGCGGGTTTTGTGTACGACCGCAATGTGGCGTTTCCCGAAAAGATTGCCAGCCTCGCTTTTTGCACCCAGCGAGATTTCGAACAGGCCACCACAGCCATCGCCTAAGACCAAGGATTTCTCATGAACGTCACTATCCACAACCGGCTTTCCCAGCACCCGGCCCAGGCCGCCGCTCACCTCACGCCCGAAGTCTGGGCCCAGGCCAACCGCCTGCTGTTGCGTAAGGCGATTGCCGAATACGCACACGAGCTCATTCTGGAGCCGGAACACTTGAATGCCACGGCCCATGGTTTTGCGCTGTATCAGGTGGTCTCTGATGACGGCAAGGTTTGCTACCAGTTTGAGGCGCAGCAGCTCGCGCTGCGCCACTGGTTTATCAAGCCGCAGTCGATTCGTCGAGTGGTCGACGGTGTGGAGCAACCGCTCGATGCATTGCAGTTCATCATCGAATGCCGTCAGCGCCTGGGCATCCGAGACGAGCTGCTGCCGATCTACCTCGATGAGATCAGCAGCACGCTCTTTGGCAGCGCCTTCAAACGCGGGAAGGCCGACGCGCCGAGCAGCGCGCAACTTGCCGAAGCCACGGACTTCCAGACCATCGAAGTTGCCATGATGGAAGGGCACCCGGGCTTCGTCGCCAACAACGGGCGCCTGGGCTTCACCGCCGTCGACTACCAAGCCTATGCGCCGGAAGCCGGCTCGGACATTCGCGTGATCTGGCTCGCTGTGCACAAGGACCACGCCACGCCATCCACGCTTTCCACGTTGAGTTATGCGCAACTGCTGGTTGAGGAACTGGGCCAGGACACGGTGCACGATTTCACGCGCCAGGTGGCGGCCAAGGGCGTGGACCCGAGCGACTATCACTTCATGCCCGCGCATCCGTGGCAGTGGTTCAACAAGCTCTCTATCGCGTTTGCGGGCTACGTCGCCCAGCGCAAGATCATTTGCCTGGACTACAGCGCCGACCACTACATCGCCCAGCAATCCATCCGCACGTTCTTCAACACGAGCGACCGCACCAAGCGCTACGTAAAGACGTCGCTGTCGATCCTGAACATGGGGTTCATGCGCGGGCTGTCGCCGTACTACATGTCGGGCACCCCGGCCATCAACGAGTTCATCAAAGGGCTGGTGGCGGACGATGCGTTCCTGCGCCAAAACGGATTCACCATCCTGCAGGAAGTGGCGGCCATCGGCTTTCGCAACTTCTATTACGAGGCGGCCATCCCGGTGGATACGCCCTACAAGAAGCAGTTCTCGGCGCTGTGGCGCGAAAACCCGCTGCCGCTGCTGCAACCGGGCGAACGCCTGATGACGATGGCTGCACTGCTGCATGTCGACAAGGATGGTCATGCGCTGATGCCTGAGCTGATTCGTCGCTCTGGCCTGCCGGCGCTTGCCTGGATTCGCCGCTACCTTGAGGTGTACCTCACACCGTTGCTGCATTGCTTCTATGCCTACGAGCTCACCTTCATGCCGCACGGTGAAAACCTCATTCTCGTGATGGACAACCACGTGCCCGTGCGCGCCATCATGAAAGACATTGCCGAGGAATGCGCCATCCTCGATATCAAGGCGCGCGCGTGGCTGCCCGAACGCGTCCAGCGCCTCGCCGTGGAAGTGCCAGACCACTTCAAGCTGCTCGGCATCTTTATCGACGTGTTTGATGGCGTGCTGCGCCACATCAATCAAGTGCTGGTTGAAAACGATTGCTGCACTGAAGATGCGTTCTGGGGTGCCGTGGCCGAATGCGTACATGACTATCAGGACGCGCACCCCGAGCATGCCGCCAAGTACGCGCACTACGACATGTTCGTGCCCGAGTTCCTGCACTCGTGCCTGAATCGCCTGCAACTCGGCAACAACGTGCAGATGGTGAACCTGGCCGACCCCGCGTCGAGTCTCAAGATCGCGGGCCACCTGATCAACCCGATCGCCAAGTTTCGCCGCGTGGTACAGCCCGCACCGGCTGAAGCGGCAGAAGCAGCTGCATGACGGACGGCATGCGAGGCCTTTCCGAAGAAGCCAGCGGGCAGGGCTTCGCCATGGCAGCAACCTGGCGACCTTCGCCCGCGCCCGATCTCACCCGCGTGTGGGAGGCGATCGAACGCGTCCTCCCCAGCCTGCATGGCGGGCAGTGCAGCGCGGCTACTGCCGGCGCGCTGCAACTTGACGACGACGCTGCATGGCAGCGCCTGTGCGATCACTGGGCGCAGGCTTATCCGGAAGCCGGCGGACATTACCTCGCGCTACGCTGCTGGGGCCTGGCGATCTGGCAACCGATCTATCTGTGCGTGATCGCCGTCCACCTCGGGGCGCCGGTGCCGCAACTGGCGGGCATCTCGCAGCCGGTCGTGGACGGCTTCCCCAGTGGCCTGCACTTGCCGGAGCACGTGCCAATCGATGGCCTCTTCGCTGAACGGATGGACGCTGCCGTCATTGAGCTCCGTGGGTTCTCTGCAGCAGTCCGTCGAATGCTGAAGCCCAAGGTGGCACTCCAAGACCGCGCGGCCGATCGGCTGCAAGCGGAATGCGTGCTTGGCGCGCTCCTGATCGTGCGCCCGCACACGTCATTGTCCGATGCTGAGGTGACGGTCATGGGAGAGGCGTGGCTCGCGCGCCTGGGCATTGCTGGCGGCTGCGCCTTCTTCGCTTACCGCGCTCGTGACGGCACGGCTGCACTCGCGCTCGACCGCAAGGTCTGCTGCCACCATTTTCGCCGCCACGACGGGGTGAAGTGCAGCACTTGTCCAAAGCTCTCGCTCGACGCACGCATCGCCCGCCTGAGGGATGAGGCGTCATAGCCTGCGTCGTGCCCGACCGCCACCCATGTTGGAGCCCCGATGACCGATATCGGACGCCTGGCCCACGTGATGCCAGCGCATACCCAATTGCCCGTCGCCGCGTATTTTGACGACGACTTGTTCGCTCTCGAACTGGAAGCCATCTTCAGGCAATCCGCCTGCTACGTCGGCAACGAGAAAGCCGTGCCCGAATCCGGCGACTGGCGCCGCCTTGTGCACGAAGGCGGCGGCCGCGTGCTTGTGCGCAACGCCGGCGGCGTGGAATTGATGTCTAACGTCTGTCGCCACCGGCAGGCGCTCATCCTCGGCGGTGAGGCTGGCAACGTCACCGGCGCAGGTCACGCCACCGGCAACCTGCGCGCAGCTGGCGGCAACATCGTCTGCCCGCTGCACCGCTGGACGTACACGGATCGCGGTGAGCTGATCGGCGCGCCGCAGTTTGCCAGCACACCCTGCAAGAACCTGCAGCGCTTCACGCTGCGCAACTGTCATGGCCTGCTGTTCGAAGGGCCGCGCGATCCTGCTCGCGACATGGCGCCGCTGTTCGCACGGCCCGAGTTCGATTTTGGCGACTACGTGCTCGACCACGTGGAAGTTCATCAATGCAACTACAACTGGAAGACCTTCATCGAGGTCTACCTGGAGGACTACCACGTCGCACCGTTCCATCCCGGCCTCGGCCATTTCGTGACGTGCGAC
The DNA here is from genome assembly GCF_051904805.1 of Ralstonia sp. 25C. Lineage (NCBI taxonomy): Bacteria > Pseudomonadati > Pseudomonadota > Betaproteobacteria > Burkholderiales > Burkholderiaceae > Ralstonia > Ralstonia sp. 25C. The sequence continues at coordinate 3,888,610 of NZ_CP196737.1, forward strand.
AACCTGGAATGGGAGTTTGCCGACTGGTACAGCATGCAGCGCGTCGGCATTCATCAGGCGCTCAGCCAACCTGGCTCCGACGCGTATGGCGCATGGCATGATCGATTGCTCGACTACCGCGCCGGCGCATCGCCCGACTTTGGCGCCATCTGGGTCACGTATTTCCCCACCCACATGATCGAGCTGTATCCGCACGTGCTGGTGCTTTCCACGCTGTACCCCAAGGGGCCGCAGGACACCGTCAACGTGGTCGAGTTCTACTACCCGGAAGAGATTGCCGCGTTCGAGCGCGAGTTCGTGGAAGCACAACGCGCCGCCTACATGGAAACCTGCATCGAAGACGACGAGATTGGCGAGCGCATGGACGCAGGGCGCCGCGCACTGATGGCGCGCGGCGTGTCGGAAACCGGTCCGTACCAGTCGCCGCTCGAAGACGGCATGCGGCATTTCCATGCGTGGTACCGCCGGCTCATGGGCACATTGCCGATCGCGGACGTCTAGCCCCACGGGCCTGCGCCAAGTCAACGTGGGCGAGGAGGGCGGCGGTACAATCCGCAGCTTCTTTCCAGGGTGTTTCATGCCACGCGGCCTCGTTCTCGCCACGCCTCACCTCACGTCCGACGGCACGCCGTTCTCCGCGCAATACGACGACGTCTATCACAGCACCGAAGGCGGTCTGGCGCAGGCGCAGCACGTCTTTCTCGGCGGCAATGGTTTGCCCGGCGCGTGGCAAGGCAAGAGCGCATTCACCATCGTCGAAACCGGCTTCGGCCAAGGCCTGAATTTTCTGGCGACATGGCAGGCATGGCGTGATGACTCGCATCGTTGTGCACGGCTCGATTTCGTTTCCATCGAGAAGCACCCGTTTGATCGCGCGGGCTTGTCCGTCGTCCATCCGAAAGACGGCGTGCTTGCACCGCTTGCGCAAGCGCTGCGTCAGGCGTGGCCTGTGCCGGTGCCCGGTGTGCATCGCCTCGTGTTCGATGGTGGCCACGTTACGCTCACGCTGTTCTTCGGTGATGCGATGGAGATGCTGCCGCAGCTTTCCTGCGCGGCCGATGCGTTCTATCTCGACGGCTTTTCGCCCGCCAAGAACCCGGATCTCTGGCAGCCGCGCGTCTTCAAGCAGCTCGCGCGTGTCGCACGCGCCGGAGCTACGTTGGCCACTTATACCGCTGCTGGATTTGTGCGGCGTGGGTTGCAGGAGGCCGGCTTCGAGACGCGCAAGGCCCCCGGTTTCGGCACCAAGCGCGACATGACCGTCGCGCAGTTTCCGACACACTGGCGTACACGGCGCGGGCCGGCTGAGGCGCCCGTCTGGACCGAGCGCCATGCCATCGTCATTGGGGCAGGACTCGCCGGTTGCTCCGTCGCCGAACGGCTCGTGGCCCGCGGCTGGCGCATCACGCTGATCGATGCAAACGATGGACCGGCGCTCGGTACGTCGGCGCATCGCGCAGCAGCGATGCATCCGCACGTGTCCATCGATGACAGCGTGCTGTCACGCCTGTCGCGCGCCGGGAACCTGCTCGCACGCCGCCATTGGGATGCACTCGATCGCGCAGGCTTCACCACGGGTTTCCACCCCACCGGCGTGCTGCAACTTGCCGAGCACGCTGAAGACGCCATCGAGCAGCAGCGCATCGTGGCAGCGCTTGGCTACCCCACCGATTACATCGATTGGCTCAATGCAGACCAAGCCGCCGAACGTGTTGGTGCGAGCGTCCCGCAGGGCGGCTGGTGGTTCGCGCAAGCCGGTTGGGTGGCGCCGCCCGATGTTTGCCGCGCAAATCTGGCCGCTGCCGGGACTGCAATCCAAACACGTTGGAATATGCAGGTCGAATCGCTGCGCCAAGACGGCGATCAATGGCGGGCCCTGGATGCGCAGGGCGATGTGATGGCAAGCGCGCCGGTTGTCGTCCTCGCCAATAGCCTGGACGCCGCGCGTCTTGCGCCATTGGCAACGGCATCGCTCAAGCCGGTGCGCGGTCAGCTTACCGATGTGCCGGTTGCCGACTTGGATCCGACTGCCACGTGGCCCAAAGCCGTCGTCTGCGGCGACGGTTATCTGCTGCCGGCCGAGGTGGGCGCGCAAACGGTGCGCACAGGGTCCTCCTTCCAGCCAGGCGAATACAGTTTGGTCGAGCGCACCGCCGATCACGCGGCTAACCTTCGACGACTCGCCGCCCTGCAGCCGCAGCAATCGTCCGCGCTTGCGCGGGTCGAGCCTACGCAACTGCGGGGCTACGTCGGTGTGCGCTGTGTCTCTGCCAACCGGCTGCCGTTGATCGGCCCCGTGGTGGATGAAGCGGCTGCCATGGCACCGGGTTTCCGTCTACGCGGGCCGCATGCGCAGCTCCCGCGCCTTGCCGGGCTGTATGCCGCACTTGCGTATGGGTCGCGCGGCCTCACATGGTCGGTGCTTGGCGCGGAATTGCTGGCTGCGCAAATCGATGGAGGCCCGCTGCCGCTGGAGAGTGATCTTGCGGCAGCGCTCGATCCAGGCCGGTTTGTCCTGCGCGTATTGCAGCACGGGCGCTCGCAAGCGCAGGGCGCCGCACCCGCCGAAAGCGACGCGGCCGATACGCAGGATTAACGCGCCGTTTGAAGGGTTTTCCGAGCGTTCAGACCCAAAAAATCAAGGCTGCCGAACGTTCCATGCCATAATATGCGTTTTGCGTTTGCCAGCCTGAATACGCTTGTTGTGCCGCTGAAGTCCCGCCTAAGCGGTCCCAGCAACGCATTCCTGCAAGCCCGGCAAGACCAAGAACTGAACCACGGCTGCTGCTGGCGCTGCGCCGTTCGACGCAACTTTCATCTGATTCTGGAATTACGACCATGTCGACTATCGAAAACCTCGGCAAGCTTGATCGCAAAGTGACCCTGGCTGTCCCGAAGGCCGAAGTGGAGCAAGAGAAGCAAAGCCGTCTGGCGCGTCTGTCCAAGACCGTCAAGATGTCCGGCTTCCGCCCGGGCAAGGTCCCGATGAAGATGGTCGAGAAGCAATACGGCCAGCAAGTTGAATTCGAAGTCCGCTACGACAAGGCCGCTCGCCAGTTCTTCGACATCACCAACGAGCAAGGCGTGAAGGTTGCCGGCCAACCGCGCTTCGAGCTGAAGACCGAAGGCGTGGCAGACGACCAAGTCGCATTCGACGCTACCTTCGAGGTGTACCCGGAAGTCAAGCTGGGCGATCTGGCCGGCGCGGAACTGACCCGCACCAAGACCGAAATCACCGACGCCGAAATCGACAAGACCATCGACATCCTGCGCAAGCAACGCGTGCATTACCACCCGCGCGGCGAAGCCGGCGAGCACGGTGATGGCGGCGCAGCGGTTGCACAAAACGGCGACCGCGTGACGGTCAACTTCGTTGGCACAATCGACGGCGTGGAATTCGCCGGCGGCAAGGCTGAAGGTTTCAGCTTCGTGCTGGGCGAGGGCCGCATGCTGCCCGAGTTCGAACAAGCCACGCTGGGCCTGAAGCAAGGCGAGTCGAAGAAATTCCCGCTGGCTTTCCCCGAGGACTACCACGGCAAGGACGTGGCCGGTAAGACGGCGGAATTCACCGTGACGCTCAAGCAAGTCGAGTGGGCACACCTGCCGGAAGTCAACGAAGCCTTCGCACAATCGCTGGGCATCGCCGACGGCAACCTCGACAAGATGCGCGCCGACATCCGCGAAAACCTCGAGCGTGAAGTCAAGCGTCGCACGCACGCGCTGCTCAAGGACCAAGTCATGGAAGCGCTGCTGAAGGTGGCAGAGCTGGACGTGCCGAAGTCGCTGGTCGAACAAGACCAGGAGCGCCTGGTGGAAATGGCCCGTCGTGACCTCGAGTCGCGCGGCATGCCGAACGCCAAGAACATGCCGATTCCGGCCGAGATGTTCACGCAACAAGCTGAGCGCCGCGTGAAGCTGGGTCTGGTGCTGGCTGAAGTCGTGAAGGCCAACAACCTGGAAGCGAAGCCGGAGCAGATCAAGGCCGAGATCGAAGAGTTCGCCAAGAGCTACGAAGATCCGAAGGAAGTCATTCGCTGGTACTACGGAGACCAACAGCGCCTGGCCGAAATGGAAGCCTACGTGCTCGAAAACAACGTGGTAAATTTTGTGTGCGACAAGGCCAAGGTCACTGACAAGGCTGTGTCGTTCGAAGAGCTGACCGCCACCCCGGCGCAAGGCTGACGAATCGGCTGAGATTCCGTCGATAGAGTTTCCGAAATAAGCACCGGAGAACCGCATGATCCGCAATGAACTGATCGACCAACTTGCCCGTACCCAGGCTTCCGCGCTCGAAACGCAGGGGCTCGGTTTGGTGCCGATGGTGGTCGAACAGTCTGGCCGCGGCGAGCGCGCCTACGACATCTACTCGCGCCTGCTCAAGGAGCGCGTGATCTTCATGGTGGGCGAGGTCAACGACCAGACTGCCAACCTCGTGGTGGCACAACTGCTGTTCCTGGAAAGCGAGAACCCTGATAAGGACATCTCGCTGTACATCAACTCGCCGGGTGGCTCGGTGTCGTCGGGTCTGGCGATGTACGACACGATGCAGTTCATTAAGCCGGACGTGTCGACGTTGTGCATGGGCATGGCAGCCAGCATGGGCGCGTTCCTGCTGGCGGCTGGTGCCAAGGGCAAGCGCTTGGCACTGCCGAACTCGCGGATCATGATTCACCAACCGCTGGGCGGCGCGCGTGGTCAGGCATCGGACATCGAGATTCAGGCGCGCGAAATTCTGTACCTGCGCGAGCGCCTGAACACGGTACTCTCGGAGGCGACGGGCCAGCCGGTCGAACAAGATTGCCCGCGATACGGACCGCGACAACTTCATGAGCAGCGAACAGGCCAAGGAATACGGCCTGATCGACCAGGTCATCAGCAAGCGGTAAAACGCGGATGTGCGCCATAGCCGGTGCATCCCGAGGCACCTCGGCGGCACACTGGTTAGGCGCGCAAAGCATGTCAAGCGGTGTCAAAAACGAGGCTTCGCGCCTCGTTTTTGCTTTGTACAACACCAGCGGATCGTCGCCAGATAATTTGGCGTATGATGCTGCCAAGAACTACTGGTAATCGTTATGGCGGACAAGAAAGGCTCGACTGGCGAAAAGCTGCTGTATTGCTCGTTCTGCGGCAAGAGCCAGCATGAGGTCAAGAAACTGATTGCCGGCCCCTCGGTCTTCATCTGCGATGAATGCATCGACCTGTGCAACGAGATCATCCGGGACGAAGCCGCCATCTCCGAAAAGGAAGGTGGTCTGGCCGTCAAGTCCGACCTTCCCACCCCGCATGAGATCCGCCAAAGCCTGGACCAATATGTGATTGGTCAGGAGCAGGCTAAGAAGATTCTGGCGGTCGCGGTCTACAACCATTACAAGCGTCTGAAGCACCTCGGCAAGAAGGACGATGTCGAGCTGTCCAAGAGCAACATCCTGCTCATCGGGCCGACCGGTTCGGGCAAGACGCTGCTTGCGCAAACGCTCGCACGTCTGCTGAATGTGCCGTTCGTTATCGCTGATGCCACCACGCTGACCGAAGCCGGCTACGTGGGCGAAGACGTCGAAAACATCATCCAGAAGCTGCTGCAGAACTGCAATTACGAAGTGGACAAGGCCCAGCGCGGCATCGTCTACATCGATGAAATCGACAAGATTTCGCGCAAGTCTGACAACCCGTCCATCACCCGGGACGTTTCTGGGGAAGGCGTGCAGCAAGCCTTGCTCAAGCTGGTCGAAGGAACGATGGCGTCGGTGCCACCGCAAGGTGGTCGCAAGCATCCAAATCAGGATTTCCTGCAGGTTGACACCACCAACATCTTGTTCATCTGCGGTGGCGCATTCGATGGCTTGGAGAAGATCATCGTGCAGCGCTCGGACAAGACTGGTATCGGTTTTGGTGCTGAGGTGCAGAGTAAGGAAGAGCGCGAGGTCAGCGAAGTGCTGCTTGAGGTGGAGCCGGAAGACCTCATCAAGTTTGGCCTGATTCCCGAGCTGATCGGCCGTCTGCCTGTGGTGGCGACGTTGGCCAAGCTGGACGAAGCGGCTCTGATGGAAATTCTGGTCGAACCGAAGAACGCAATCGTCAAGCAGTATCAGAAACTGCTGGCAATGGAAGGGGTGGAACTGGAAATTCGTCCCAGCGCGCTGACGGCAATCGCCCGCAAGGCGATCAAGCGCAAGACGGGCGCGCGCGGTTTGCGTTCGATCGTTGAGCACGCGCTGATGGATGTGATGTACGACCTCCCCAACCACAAGGGCGTGCAGAAGGTGGTGATCGATGAAAGCACGATCTCCGGTGACGGCAAGCCCTTGCTGATTTACGAAGAGCAGCCCAAGGTTGCAGGTTCCAACTGAGAGCCATTCACGGTTCAGCCATTGGTTGTGATCGTGGACAGGTTCTGATGCGAATGCCCGGCCGGGATGTGCCGTAAGCATCCCAAGCAGGAAGCCGTTCGCACGCGAGCGGCTTTTTTGCTTCGGGAAACCGGGCCGGCATGCGACTTGCAGCGGCGGTCTTGTAAAACCGCCGCTGCGCCCAATTTAGCCCTTACATGACTTTCTGGGGAAAATAATGTCCGGAACCCAACTTTTACCCGCTGAGCAGATTCGCCTGCCGCTGTTGCCGCTGCGTGACGTGGTGGTGTTTCCGCACATGGTGATCCCGCTGTTCGTGGGGCGCCCTAAATCCATCAAGGCGCTGGAAGCTGCGATGGAAGCGGGAAAGAGCATCATGCTGGTGGCGCAAAAGACCGCCGCCAAGGATGAGCCGACCGACAAGGACCTCTACGAGGTCGGTTGTATCGCCAACATTCTGCAGATGCTGAAGCTGCCGGACGGCACCGTGAAGGTGCTGGTCGAAGGTACGCAACGCGCCAACATCCTGTCTGTGACCGACGACGAATCGCACTTCTTCTGCGAAGCGGTGCCTGTCGGCCCGGAGCCTACTGAATCGGCTGAGACCGAGGCGCTGCGTCGCGCCATCGTTTCGCAGTTCGATCAGTACGTGAAGCTGAACAAGAAGATCCCGCCGGAGATCCTGACCTCGCTGTCGGGCATCGACGAGCCGGGTCGCCTGGCTGACACCATCGCCGCGCATCTGCCGATCAAGCTTGAGCAGAAGCAGAAGATTCTCGAGATGTTCAATGTCACCGAACGTCTGGAGAGCCTGCTGTCGCAGCTAGAAGGCGAGATCGACATTCTGCAGGTGGAAAAGCGCATCCGTGGCCGCGTCAAGCGCCAGATGGAGAAGAGCCAGCGCGAGTACTACCTGAACGAGCAGGTCAAGGCCATCCAGAAGGAACTGGGCGAAGGCGAAGAAGGCGCTGATCTTGAAGAGTTGGACAAGAAGATCAAGGCCGCTCGCATGCCGAAGGAGGCCAAGAAGAAGGCCGACTCCGAGTTCAAGAAGCTCAAGCTGATGTCGCCGATGTCGGCTGAGGCAACGGTCGTGCGCAACTATATCGACACGCTCGTGGGCCTGCCGTGGCGCAAGAAAAGCAAGGTCAACAACGACCTGTCGAATGCCGAGCAGGTGCTGGATCAGGACCACTATGGTCTGGAGAAGGTGAAGGAACGCATTCTCGAGTACCTCGCAGTGCAGCAGCGTGTCGACAAGCTGAAGGCGCCGATTCTGTGCCTCGTGGGGCCGCCGGGTGTGGGGAAGACTTCGCTTGGGCAGTCCGTGGCGCGTGCAACGAACCGCAAGTTCGTGCGCATGGCGCTGGGTGGTGTGCGTGACGAGGCTGAAATTCGCGGCCACCGTCGTACCTACATCGGGTCGATGCCGGGCAAGATTCTGCAGAGCCTGACCAAGGTTGGCGTGCGCAACCCGCTGTTCCTGCTCGACGAAATCGACAAGATGGGCGCGGACTTCCGCGGCGATCCGTCGTCGGCGCTGCTCGAGGTGCTGGACCCGGAACAGAACCACACGTTCCAGGACCACTACATCGAAGTGGACTTCGACCTGTCGGACGTGATGTTCGTGGCGACGTCGAACTCGCTGAACATTCCGGCGCCGCTGTTGGACCGGATGGAAGTGATCCGCCTGTCGGGCTACACGGAAGATGAAAAGGTCAACATCGCCCGTCGCTACTTGCTGCCTAAGCAGATCAAGAACAACGGTCTGAAGGAAGGCGAGATCGAGGTGACCGAAGCCGCGCTGCGCGACATCATCCGCTACTACACGCGTGAAGCTGGTGTGCGTTCGCTGGAACGTGAGGTCTCGAAGATCTGCCGCAAGGTCGTCAAGCAATTGCTGCTGAAGAAGGAAGCGGGTACGTCCGTGAAGGTGGATTCGGACAACCTGGACAAATTCCTGGGCGTGCGTCGCTTCGACTTTGGTCTGGCCGGCAAGGAAGACCAGGTGGGCCAGGTAACCGGTTTGGCGTGGACGGAAGTGGGCGGCGATCTGCTGACCATCGAAGCCGCGCTGATGCCGGGCAAGGGCAACATCACCCGCACCGGTTCGCTGGGCGACGTGATGAAGGAATCGGTCGAGGCTGCGCGTTCGGTGGTGCGTTCGCGGTCGACGCGTCTGGGTATCAAGGATGAGATGTTCGAGAAACGCGACATCCACATCCACGTGCCCGAAGGTGCGACGCCCAAGGACGGCCCGTCGGCAGGTATTGCGATGACGACGGCGCTGGTGTCGGTGCTGACCGGTATTCCGGTGCGTGCCGATGTGGCGATGACCGGTGAGATCACGCTGCGTGGCGAAGTGCTGCCGATCGGTGGCCTGAAGGAAAAGCTGCTGGCCGCACACCGCGGTGGCATCAAGCTGGCGCTGATTCCGGAAGAGAACGTCAAGGACCTGGCGGACATTCCGGACAACGTGAAGAACAGCATTGAGATTCAGCCGGTACGCTGGATCGACAAGGTGCTGGAGCTCGCGTTGGTGCGCAAGCCGGAGCCGCTGCCGGAAGAGGAAGCCAAGCCGGCACCCGAAGCCGCGAAAACGGATGACGGGAAGTCGCAGGAGATGGTGCATCATTGATGCCGTAGCCTGCCTAGGTTGAAGAAGGGCCCGACAGTGTTCGGGCCCTTTTTCATTGCGCCATGGGCGGCGAGGTGTAGTCGGTTCTTCGCCTTGACACGTCGATAGGCGGCCACTTTAATGAATCCACACTAAGCGGGTGTTCGGGGAGGTGGCACGATGAACAAGACGGATCTCATCGACCATGTAGCGGCGCAGACAGATATGTCCAAAGCTGCGGCCGGGCGCGCAATCGACGCGCTGATCGACGGCATCAAAGACGCGCTGTGCGATGGCGGGTCGGTCACGCTGGTCGGCTTCGGCACGTTCTTGGTGGGGAAGCGATCGTCGCGTAACGGCCGTAATCCACGCACCGGAGCGACCATCACCATCGAAGGTGGCAAGGTTGCGAAATTCAAACCTGGCAAAGCGCTAAAAGATGCGCTAAACTAGCGGGCTTTGGTGCTCACGATTCGAGTGACAACGAATCGCAAGCGCCGGACAGTCCGGCTCACGCCGGCAGTACGAACGGGTGCTTAGCTCAGTTGGTAGAGCAGCGCCCTTACAAGGCGCGGGTCGGGAGTTCGAGCCTCTCAGCACCCACCATCGTTCGTATTGCCGCTTCTGCGTCGGGTGGTCCGACCCAATCTGGAGCGGTAGTTCAGTCGGTTAGAATACCGGCCTGTCACGCCGGGGGTCGCGGGTTCGAGTCCCGTCCGCTCCGCCAAAACACTGCAAAGGCCCGATTTGTTCGGGCCTTTGTCTTTTCTGCGGTTGACACGGCGCGCGCTTGTTTGGCGGCCCTCGTTAGGGCGAGGTAATGCAAACCATCAGAGTGTTGGCCATTTCCGGCAGCCTGCGGGCCGCGTCCATCAATACCGCCGTGCTAACGGCCGCCGCTGCAGTGGCGCCTGCTGGAATCGCCGTCGTGCCGTTTGCGCGGCTCGGCGAATTTCCGCTGTTCAATCCCGATACCGAATATCCGCTTCCGCCTCCGGTGCAGGCGTTTCGAGAGCAACTCATCGCAGTAGACGCTGTGATGATTGCCAGCCCGGAATATGCGCATGGCGTGACGGGCGTGATCAAGAACGCGCTGGACTGGGTTGTCGGTTGCGAGGCCTTCGTCTACAAGCCAACGGCTGTTCTCAATGCATCGCCGCGCGCGGTGCACGCCGATGCAGCGCTCAAAGAAACGCTGTCGGTCATGTCCGCAGACCTTGTGTCGGACGCTTCTGTCACGCTGCCGGTGCTTGGCAGCGGGCTCGATGCGCTTGGTATTGCGCGCCATCCTGCGCTCGCAGCGACGTTGCGTGATGCGCTGGACGTGCTGCGGCGTTACGTCCTGGATCGACGGAGCGAAATGAATCACGCGGCCGACTCCATCGATTAACCGGGGTGATCGCCAGCCCTGATAGAATCAGCGGATTTTCCATCTCATCCTCACTCCGTTCAGCATGCTTGATTTCGTACGTACGCATCGGCGCTTGATGTTTCTGGTGCTGCTGATTCTGGTGTTCCCGTCGTTCGTGTTCTTTGGTGTGCAAAGTTATTCGAGCTTCATGGACAGCTCGCATGACGCCGCCAAGGTCGACGGCAAGGTCATCACCACCACCGAGGTCGACAATCGCGTGCGTGAGCAGACCGAGCGTCTGCGTCAGATGCTGGGCGCGCAATATGATCCGCGCCAGTTTGAAGGTCCGCAGATGCGCCGTGACGTGCTGGACGGCATCATCAAGCAGCGCGTGCTGGCTAACGAAGTCGCGCGCGCAAACTTGAGCGTCTCGAACGACAAGATTCGCGACACCATTCTGGAGATTCCGGCCGTGGCCGCGCTGCGCAAGCCGGATGGCTCGTTTGATCAGCAAGCCTATGTGCAACTGCTGGCCGCGCAGAACATGACCCCCGAGCAGTTGGAGGGCAATCTGCGTTTTGAGCTGGCGCAGCAGCAGATTCCCCAGTCCATCGCCTCGACGGCGTTCGTGCCCAAGTCCCTGGTGGATCGCCTGATTCAGGCGCGCGATCAACAGCGCGAAGTGCAGGCACTGCTGTTCAAACCGGCGGACTACGCAGCCAAGGTCAGCGTTGATGACAAGGCTATCCAGGCTTACTACGACGCGCACCAGCAGGAGTTCACGGTGCCCGAGCAGGTGAAGGCCGAGTACGTCGTGTTTTCGGGCGAAGACATGATGAAGCAGATTCCGGTCACACCCGAGCAGCTCAAGGAGTACTACGACCAGAACGCTGCGCGCTTCAAGTTGGAAGAGCAACGCCGCGCCGCGCACATCCTGATCAAACTGCCGGACAACGCCAAACCGGCCGATAAGGATGCTGCCAAGAAAAAGGCCGCGGAAGTGCTGGCCGAAGTGCGCAAGAACCCTGCGAGCTTTGCTGATCTGGCGAAGAAGTACTCCGGCGATCCGGGCTCGGCCGCGCAGGGTGGTGAGCTCGGCTTCCTGGGCAAGGGTGCGACTGTGCCGCCGTTCGAAAACGCGCTGTTTGCACTCAAGCAACCGGGCGACATCAGCGATGTGGTGGAGAGCGATTTCGGTTTCCACATCATCAAGCTGGAAGAAGTGAAGGGCGGCGGTGTGCAGCCGCTGGAAGCCGTCAAGCCGGAGCTTGAGCGCGAAGTGCGTACGCAACTGGCCAACAAGAAGTATTCGGAACTGGCGGAAGCGTTCTCCAACACGGTGGAAGATCAGGCCGACAGCCTGAAGCCGGTGGCCGACAAGCTCAAGTTGCAGATCCAGACCGTCGACAACGTGACGCGCACGCCGAACCCCGCGCTGGCCAACAGCCCGATCGGCAACGACAAGGTGCTCAAGGCCCTGTTTGCTGACGACGTGATCAAGAACCATCGCAACACGGCGGCGATCCAGGTTGGCCCGACCACGCTGGTGGCCGCGCACGCGGCGGAGTACCGTCCCGCAACGGTCAAGAAGCTGGCCGATGTGCGCGAGCAGGTGAAGGCGAAGGTGATCGCCGAGCAGTCTGCAGTATTGGCGAAGAAGGCTGGCGAAGAGAAGCTGGCTGCCGTGAAGCAGAGCAACAGCGCAGAGGGCTTCAGCGCAGCACAGACGGTTTCGCGCCAACAAGCGCAGGGCACGCTGCCCGCAGCGCTGACGGCGATCCTACGCGCCGATGCCGGCAAGCTGCCGACCACCATCGGCGTGGACCTGGGTGCGCAGGGCTATGCGCTGTATCGCATCAACAAGGTACTGCCGCCGGCCAATGTGGACCAGGCTCGCCGCACCGCCGATGCGCAGCAACTGTCGCAGGCTGCTGGCCAAGCGGATTTCAATGCCTACTACGACGCCCTGAAGGCGCGCGCGAAGGTGAAGATCAACAGCAGCGTGGTTGACAGTGCCAAGCCTGCCAATACGGCGGAAGACTGATCCCGACGCGCCGTAGTTAGCCTGACGAAAAAGCCCCCTCACTGTGAGGGGGCTTCTTTTTTGTGTGCGCTTTCACTCAGTCCAGCGGCTTGCCGATGCGCGCAATGCGCGGCAGATACCAGTGGTCCGGATCGAACGACAGTGCCACGTGCGAAGCGCGGGCGATAAGGTTCTCGCGCGGGACGAGGCCGAAGTAGCGCGAATCCCGGCTGTTGTCACGGTTGTCGCCGAGCATCAGGTAGTGGTCCTGTGGCACGGTGATCGGACCGAAACTGCGCAACGCGCGCACTTCAGGCAAGACCATCACTGGATGGGCTCGGCCGGGCAGCGCTTCGGACCAGAGTTCATGCTGCAGCATGGCCGTGGCTTGCGGTAACGCACCAGGCGCGACGTCCGGCAGGGGGGTATAAGCGATGCGCTGGTGGTTGAGGTAGAGCGCTTCGCCCCGCATTTCGACCACATCACCGGGCAGGCCAATCAGGCGTTTCACCAGTTTCGTGCCGTCTTCGGGAGAAGAGAAGACGACGACATCTCCGCGTCGTGGCTCGTCGCCACGTTTGAGCCAGACGGTGGTGGCGGGTACGCGTACACCGTAAGCGAGCCGATTCATCAGGACGTAGTCGCCTTCGATGAGGGTCGGATTCATCGAGCCGCTGGGCACGATGGACCAATCGGCGATGCAGGCGCGGAAGGCGAACAGCAACGACATGCCGACCAGGAATCGTTTGTTGTCGCGTGCCGCACGCAGCGTGCTTGTCAGAAGCTTCATGATGTTCCCCCGAGTGAAATGCGGCTCCGACACCCAGCGCAGCGCTGATACGTGATGCTTCTAGTGAGCAAGCTGGCGCGGGCGGGCCGTCAACCTCCGACCCGGCCCTTCAGCAGAGGTTCCAGCTTGGGCCAGACGTTATCCAGCATGGTGGGTTGCGCCTGGGCGATCGGATGGATGCGGTCTTCCTGAAACCAGTCCGCGCGCTGCACCACCCCGTCGAGCAGGAAGGGCACCAGCGGCAGCTTGTACCGCTGCGCGAGCTTGCCAAACATGGCGAAGAAACGCTCGCTGTAATCGGGCCCGTAGTTCGGCGGAATGCGCATGCCTACCAACAGTACCTTCGCGCCCGCCGCTTGCGAGGCTTCGATCATGGCCTTCAGATTGGCTTCGCTCGACGCCAGCGACAGGCCACGCAGCGCATCGTTGGCACCCAGTTCCAGGATCACGACGGCAGGCTTCTCGCGCGTCAGAACGGCCGGCAGCCGCGAGCGCCCGCCGGCCGTGGTGTCGCCGCTGATGCTTGCATTGGCAACGCTATAATCGGGCTTCTGTTCTTTGAGGCGCTTGTCGAGCAGTGCGACCCAGCCGGTGCCCTGCGCGAGGCCGTATCCCGCAGACAAGCTGTCGCCCAGCACCACCACGCGATGCGATGCCGGCGCGGCCTGTGCCGCTGCTGTCTGTGCCATCGGCATGCCGAACACTGCGCAGCCGAGCGCAGCAGCCAGTGCCTGGATGAAGCGCCTCTTCCTACCTACCTGTCCAATCATGTCGTCTTCCGCTACCTGGGTGATTGAAGTCGATTCGCTGCACAAGACCGTGCGCGATGCAACTGGCGAGTTGCCTATTCTGAGCGATGTTGCCTTCCGCGTGGAAGCGGGTGAGACGCTGGCCATTGTCGGCGCGTCGGGGTCGGGCAAGTTGACGCTGCTCGGGTTGCTCGCCGGTCTCGACTTGCCGACATCGGGCTCAGTCAAGTTGCTGGGGAATGATCTGTTCAAGCTCGATGAGGACGGCCGTGCCGCGGTGCGCGGAAGCCACGTCGGCTTCGTATTCCAGTCGTTCCAGCTGCTGCCGCATCTGACGGCGCTCGAGAACGTGATGCTGCCGCTGGAGCTGCGCGGCGATGTTGGCGCTGCCGAGATGCGTCGCCGTGCTACGGCATTGCTGGAGCGCGTCGGCTTGGGCGCGCGGCTGTCACACTATCCGAAGACGCTGTCGGGCGGCGAACAGCAGCGCGTGGCGTTGGCCCGAGCGTTCGTGACCGAGCCCGACATCCTCTTTGCTGATGAGCCGACCGGCAGTCTAGACACCGCCACCGGCGAGGCTGTGATCGCATTGATGTTCGAGCTGAATCGGAGTGCCGGTTCCACGCTCGTGCTGGTGACGCATGATCGCTCCGTCGCGGCACGTTGCAGCCGCATTCTGACCATCGAAGCGGGTCACTTGGTCGGCGACGAGACCGTCACCGAGCTTTGAACGTTTAAAGCGCGGCCTTGGCGCGGCGGATCAGCGCCGCCGTGGATGCATCGTGCGCCACAGAGGCGGGTGCGCCTTCCAGCTCCGCCTGGATCGGCTTGGCGAGCTTCTTGCCAAGCTCCACGCCCCACTGATCGAACGAGTTGATGTTCCACACCGCGCCTTGCACGAAGGTGCGGTGTTCTGCGCAGGCGATCAGCGCGCCGAATGACGCGGCGTCGAGTCGCTCCATCAGAATGGTCGTGCTCGGGCGATTGCCTTCGAACACCATGTGCGGCACCAGCGCTTCGTCTGTGACGCCGCCCGCGCGGACTTCATCTGCCGTGCGGCCGAGCAGCAGCGCCTCGCCCTGCGCAAAGCAGTTGGCCAGCAGCTTGGCGTGATGGCCGGGCAGGCTGCGCACGGGCTCCAGCGTGGTGATGAAATCCACCGGCACGATCTGCGAGCCCTGGTGGATCAACTGAAAATAGGCGTGCTGGCCATTGGTGCCGGCCGTGCCCCAGACGATGGGGCCGGTGTCGGTATCGATGGCGGTGCCGGTGCGCTGGACGGATTTGCCGTTGCTCTCCATCTCCAGTTGCTGCATGAAATCCGTCAGCAGTTCCAGCGGCGCACAGTAGGGCACCGTGCAGGCGCTTGCCGCATCAAAGAAGCCGCGATACCACACCGACAGCATCCCGAGAATGAGCGGCAGGTTCTCGCGCGGCGCGGCTGTGGCGAAGTGGCGATCCATCGCCCGCGCGCCATCGAGCATCGCTTCAAACTGCTGCGGCCCGATCGCCAGCACGATCGACAGCCCCACGGCCGACCACAGCGAAAAACGCCCGCCAACCCAATCCCAGAACGTGAACATGTTGTCCGGATCGATGCCGAACTGGACAACGGCCTCGCGGTTGGTGGAGACCGCGACGAAGTGATGCTTGAGCTGGTCTTCCGCCACGCCGTGCTCGACAAACCAGCGTCGCATGCTGTGCGCGTTGGCCATCGTTTCCAGCGTGGTGAACGTCTTGGAGCAGACGATGGCGAGCGTGGTATCCGGGTTCAGGTGGTCGAGTGTTTCGGCCAGGTCCGTGCCATCGACGTTGGAGACGAAATGTACGCGCACCTGCGGCACTGCCAAGTGCTCGAGCGCGCGGCACACCATGCGCGGGCCGAGATCCGAGCCGCCAATACCGATGTTCACCACATCCGTGATGCGCTGGCCGGAGTGTCCGGTCCACGCGCCGCTATGCACGCGGTTGGCGAAGTCGCGCATCTGGGCACGCACGCGCAGCACTTCCGGCATGACCGGTTCGCCATCGGCGCGGAAGTCGTCTTCGGCATGGCCGCGCAGGGCCGCGTGCAGGACGGAGCGGTGCTCGGTGTTATTGATGCGGTCGCCGCGCAGCATGGCGTCGCGCAGCGTGAGTACGCCGGCTTCATCGGCCAGTTGCAGCAGCAGGGTGAGCGTCTCGGGGGTGATGCGGTTTTTCGAGTAGTCGACCGTCAGGCCCGCGGCTTCCAGTGTGAAGGCGCGCACCCGCTCCTCAGCGTCCGGCGCGGCAAACCAATCGCGCATATGCGCCGAGCGAATCGATTCTGCATGTTGCGTCAGGGACTGCCAGGCGGGGAGGGCGATGGGCATACGGCGTGATGGGGATGAGTTCGACCTAGGAAAACGAATGCGCAGTATAACGGTGCGATATGGTCGTTTTCTATCGGCGAGTTTCTGACGCGAGCAATGCGTTGAGTGCGCGCCGCGCGGGTGCGCACAGTTCCCCGGCATGCAGGCCGATCGGGCCTTCACCCGTGTGGACGAGGTCATCCGCCGCGCGGCCGTGCAGCCACACGGCGGCCAGCGCGGCTTCGCGCGGGGGCATGCTTTGCGCAAGCAGCGCACCGATCATGCCGGTCAGCACATCACCAGTGCCGCCGGTGGCGAGCCCGCCATTGCCGGTGGGGTTGATGGCGGGCGGCATGCCGGGCGCCGCGATGATCGTGCCTGAGCCCTTGAGCACCACGACCGCACCGGTCCGGTTGACGAGCGCTTTGGCTGCGGCCAGCCGATCGTGCTGCACGTTGTGCGCATCGGTATGCAGCAGACGTGCGGCTTCCAGTGGATGCGGCGTCAGCACGAATGGCACGCCGCTCCCCGCCAACTGAGTGAGGCGTGCAAGCAGCGCGGGCACCTTGGCAAAGAGGTTGAGCGCATCGGCGTCGAACACGGCGGGTGTGCGGGTCGACAGCATGCGATCCAGCAGATGCTCGAGCGCGGCTTCTGACTCCTTGCCGGTGCCCATGCCGGGGCCAACCGCCAGCGCTTGCATGTCGCCAACGTTGAGCGTGCCCCACGTGTGCAGCATCAGTTCAGGCTGAACGGCATCGACGCGCGGCGCGTCGGCGGCAAGCGACACCACGTGCACCTTGCCCGCACCCAGGTACAGCGCCCCGCGTGCCGACAACAGCGGCGCCCCCACCATGCCCGGCACGCCGCCGACGACCGCCACGCTGCCGTAGGTGCCCTTGTGTCCGTTATGCCGCCGGCGCGGCACGTGCCCGAGCCAGCGCGCCGGTGTATTGATGAGCGCGTCCGCCTCGATCACGCCGTCGTACGCCGGTTGCGCGGCTTGTAAGTCGGCCAGTGCGATATCGCCTGCAGCATCGCGGCCGTTGCCGGTCAACAAGCCGGGCTTCAAGGCGAGAAACGTGATCGTGGCGCGCGCCTGGATCACAGGCGAATCCGGTGCGGGTGGCTGGCCGGTGTCGCCGTTCAGCCCCGAAGGGATGTCCAGCGCATACACCGGCAGGCCGCTGGCGTTGAGCGTGTCGACCAATGCCGCGTGCAACCCGGTCAATGGCCGCGCGAGCCCGATGCCGAATAGCCCATCGACGATGGCGGTGGCCGCTGCTGGCAACGAGGCGGGGGTATGCAGGACTTCGATGGGGACATTCGCAGCGCTGGCCTCGGTCCAGGCACGGCGGGCGTCGTCGGGCAGCTTGGCCGGGTCGGCGGCGAGCCACACGGTGACGGCACGGCCTGCCAGATGCAGCACCGTTGCGGCGACGAGGGCGTCTCCACCGTTGTTGCCGGGGCCAGCGACGAACAGCAGGTGCCCATGTGGCGCGCGCGTTTGCAGCCAGTCCGCAGCGGCCTCACCAGCGCGGGCCATCAAGGTAAAAGGTTCGAGCGAACGGTAGGCGGCAGCTTCCAGCGCGCGAACGCCTGTTGTGCCGAACAGCAGGTCGGCGCCGTGGTGCGCGGCGAGGGCACCGTCGATCAGAATTTCACGCCAGGAAGAGTGTGCGGACATGGCGACTACGGAGAAACCGGGACAGACATGACGATCTATTCTCATACAATAGCCGGCGTTCCCGGTCCCTTCCTAGCCCGTTGCAATGTCCAAGTCGCCGAACACTCCGAAAGCTGATCTGCCGCAATCTGCAGCCAATGAGGCGGGGAAGGCGGGAAGCCCCGGCGGGCCGATTGTGTCGTCGTCGCATCTGGTGTCGGCGCGCAGCCCTGAGTTGTCGGAGTTCGAATTCGCGCTCAACACGGCGTATAACGCCTACAACCGCTGGTGCGTGCGCTGCATGGCGGCTGCTGGCGTGCGCGACCTGACCTTCCTCGATGTGCTGGTGGTGCATCACGTCAACCACCGGGGCCGCGCCAAGCGGCTGGCCGACATCTGCTTTGTGCTGAACGTGGAAGATACCCACCTCGTCACGTATTCCCTCAAGAAGCTGCAGGGGATGGAGCTGGTGGAAGGCACGCGCAACGGCAAGGAAGTCACCTACACCACCACGCCGACCGGCGAGAAGGCCTGCGCCCGCTACCGCGAGATCCGCGAGCAGTGCCTGACCAGCAATATTTCGCCCAGCGGTGAAGAAAATGCCGAGATTGGCGAGCTGGCGCGCCTGCTGCGCGTGCTGACGGGGCTGTACGAACAGGCCGCGCGCTCGGCAACTTCGCTGTAAAACGCCTGTTTCAGCCTCGGCAAGCGCATTTCCAGGCGCTTTGAGGCTCGGTAACACGGGCTGGGCAAGGTACAATAGCGGTTTCCCCGCGCACGCCGGGGAGTCTCCTCTTCCAGCTACTGCCTGCCTTGCCCACCATGGCGCATTTCTCGTGCTTTCCCGGCGCTCTCGCGCTGTCCGCCTTCCGTCAGCAACGCCTGCTTTCCACCCTCAAGCGCATCGATCCCGATATCGAAGCCGTCAGTGCCCAATACCTGCACTTTGTTGCAGCCGACACGCCGCTGTCGGCCGATGAGTCCGCCCGTGTTCAGGCGCTGCTGACCTACGGCTCGCCCGCCCCAGCGGATGTCGAGGGCGACCGTTTCGTGGTCATCCCGCGCTTCGGCACGATCTCGCCGTGGGCCAGCAAGGCGACCGAAATCGCCCGCCACTGCGCGCTGCCGCAGATCCACCGCATCGAGCGCGGCGTGGAATTCACCGTTACGTGCAAGAAGGGCCTCATCCGCAGCTTGACCGGTGCGGCCAAGCATCTGGACGACGCCACCCGCGCCGCGGTGGCCGAGCATCTGCACGACCGCATGACCGAAGTGGTGATCGACTCGCGCGAAGCTGGCTACGGCCTGTTCGACGTGCTGCCCGCCAAGGCATTGCGCTTTGTCGATATCGCCGGTGGCCGTCAGGCGCTGGAAGCCGCCAACGTCGAAATGGGCCTGGCCCTGTCCGACGACGAAATCGACTACCTGGTCGACGCCTACCGCAAGCTCGAACGCAACCCGACCGACGTCGAGCTGATGATGTTCGCGCAGGCCAACAGCGAGCACTGCCGCCACAAGATCTTCAACGCCGACTGGACCATCGACGGCGAAACGCAAGACAAGTCGCTCTTCGCGATGATCCGCAACACGCACCAGCTCGCGCCGCAGGGCACGATCGTCGCGTATTCGGACAACGCCGCCGTGATGGAAGGCGGCATGGCCGAGCGCTGGTTCCCGCACGCTGGCACCGAAGCCGCAACGGGCGTGCCGCAATACAACCGTCGCGAGGCGCTCACGCACACGCTGATGAAGGTGGAGACGCACAACCACCCGACGGCCATCTCGCCGTTCCCGGGTGCGTCAACCGGCGCGGGCGGTGAAATCCGCGACGAAGGCGCGACCGGCCGTGGCGCCAAGCCCAAGGCGGGCCTGACCGGCTTCACCGTGTCGAACTTGCTGCTGCCGGACGCTGAACAATCGTGGGAAAACGCCCGCGATACGGCTCAGCCCGTGGCGCATCGCAATCCCGATGAAGCTGCTGCAGGCCCCATCGGCAAGCCGGACCGCATCGCCTCGCCGCTGCAGATCATGATCGAAGGTCCGATCGGCGGCGCTGCGTTCAACAACGAATTCGGCCGGCCCAACCTGGGCGGCTATTTCCGCGTCTACGAGCAGAACGTCGGCGGCACCGTGCGCGGCTATCACAAGCCGATCATGATCGCGGGCGGCATCGGCAACATCGATGCCGGCCACACGCACAAGCACGGCCTGCCGGCCGGCACGCTGCTGATTCAACTGGGCGGCCCCGGCATGCGCATCGGCATGGGCGGCGGCGCTGCCAGCTCGATGGCCACCGGCACCAACACCGCTGACCTGGACTTCGACTCCGTCCAGCGCGGCAACCCCGAAATGCAGCGCCGCGCGCAGGAAGTCATCAACGCGTGCTGGGCGCTGGGCGAAGACAACCCGATCCTGTCGATTCACGACGTGGGCGCGGGCGGTATCTCCAACGCCTTCCCGGAAATCGTCAACGGAGCGGAGAAGGGCGCACGCTTCGACCTGCGCCAGGTGCACCTGGAAGAGTCGGGCCTGAGCCCGGCAGAAATCTGGTGCAACGAATCGCAAGAGCGCTACACGCTGGCCATCGCCCCGGGCGATTTCCCGCGCTTCCAGGCCATGTGCGAGCGCGAGCGCGCGCCGTTCTCGGTGGTCGGTTTCGCCACCGATGAGCAGCAACTGCAAGTGGTCGACAGCGATGCCCCGGTCGATAGCGCCGACCATTTCCCGGTCAACATGCCGATGGACGTGCTGCTCGGTAAGCCGCCGCGCATGCACCGCGACGTGCGTCGCGTGTCGCAAGAACTGCCGGAAGTCGATGTCACCGGTCTGGATCTGGAAGTGGTGGCGCGCGATGTACTGCGCCACCCGACCGTTGCCAGCAAATCGTTCCTCATCACCATTGGCGACCGCACCGTCGGCGGCCTGAACACGCGCGACCAGATGGTCGGCCCGTGGCAAGTGCCGGTGGCCGACGTGGCCGTCACCACGCTCGACTACAAGGGCTACACGGGTGAGGCAATGACGATGGGCGAGCGCACGCCGCTGGCTGTCATCAACGCACCGGCATCGGGCCGCATGGCGATTGGCGAGTCCATCACCAACATCGCCGCTGCACCGATCGACTCGCTCACGCAACTCAAGCTGTCGGCCAACTGGATGGCCGCTTGCGGTGTGAACGGCGAAGACGCCCGCCTGTACGACACCGTCAAGGCCGTCGGCATGGACCTGTGCCCGGCGTTGGGCATCAGCATTCCGGTGGGCAAGGATTCGCTGTCGATGCGCACCAAGTGGGAAGACGATGGCGCAGCGAAGGAAGTCGTGGCGCCGGTGTCGCTCATCGTCTCGGCCTTTGCGCCGGTGACGGACGTGCGCAAGACGCTCACGCCGCAACTCAAGCAAGTCGAATCGGCCAACGCGCCGGCCGACACCACGCTGATCTTGATCGACCTGGGCCGCGGCAAGAACCGCATGGGCGGCAGCATCCTGGCGCAGGTCACGCAGCAGATCGGCAACACCGTGCCGGACGTGGACGACGCGGAAGACCTCAAGCGCTTCTTCGCAGCCATCCAGCAACTGAACGCCAGCGGTTCGCTGCTCGCCTACCACGATCGCTCCGACGGCGGCTTGTGGGCGACGGTTTGCGAAATGGCCTTTGCCGGCCACTGCGGCGTGTCGATCAACGTCGACATGCTCACGCTGGACGATGCAGCCGACCATGGCGACGCCAAGAACTGGGCGCAGCAAGTCTCCGGCCGCCGTGCGGACCTGACGCTGCGTGCACTGTTCTCCGAAGAACTCGGCGCAGTCATTCAAGTGCCGCTGGCTCAGCGCGATGCGGTGTTCGCGGTGCTGCGCGAGCACAGCCTTGCTGGCTGCAGCCACGTCATCGGCGCCCCCAACGCCAACGACCATATCGAAATCTGGCGCGACGCCAAGAAGGTGTTCAGTGCCTCGCGCATCGAGTTGCAACGCACCTGGACGGACGTCTCCTGGCGCATCGCCAGCCTGCGCGACAACCCCGAGTGCACGCAGAGCGAATACGACATCCTGCTGGATGCCGAAGACCCGGGCATCTCGCCCAAGCTCACGTTCGACATTGCGGAAGACGTGGCCGCACCGTTCATCGCCACGGGCGCCCGCCCGCGCATGGCGATCCTGCGCGAGCAGGGTGTGAACTCGCAGATCGAAATGGCCTATGCGATGGACAAGGCCGGCTTCGACACCTACGACGTCCACATGAGCGACCTGCTGGCTGGCCGCACCACGCTGGCCGGCTTCAAGGGCTTCGTCGCTTGTGGCGGCTTTAGCTACGGCGATGTGCTCGGCGCGGGCGAAGGCTGGGCGAAGACCATCCTCTTCAACAGCATGCTCGCCGAGCAGTTCGCGGCCTTCTTCAACCGCACGGATTCGATCGCGCTGGGTGTGTGCAACGGCTGCCAGATGATGGCGAACCTCGCCCCGATCATCCCGGGTGCCGGCGCATGGCCGAAGTTCACGCGCAACCAGTCGGAGCAGTACGAAGGTCGTCTGGTGACCGTGCAGGTGGAAGCGTCCCCGTCGATCTTCTACGCTGGCATGGAAGGCAGCCGTATCCCCATCGTCGTCGCGCACGGCGAGGGCTATGCCGACTTCTCGCAGCAAGGCGACATCAGCAAGGTGGCCGTTGGCCTGCGTTATGTCGATAACCGCGGTGAAGTCACGCAGACGTATCCGCTCAACCCGAACGGCTCGCCGCAGGGCATTGCCTCGGTGACGACGCACGACGGTCGATTCACTGCTCTGATGCCGCACCCGGAACGCGTGTTCCGCGCGGTGCAGATGAGCTGGCATCCGAAGGAATGGGAAGCCGCCGGCGACGGCAGCAGCCCGTGGATGCGGATGTTCCGCAACGCACGCAAGTGGATGGGTTGATGCGTGGCTGAGTTGGCCAATGCATCACCGATGCGGCCGGCACGGGCATGGCATGCCCTGTTGGCCGCCGTCATTGTCGTTGCACTGATCGTGCAGCTCAGCGTGACCATCAGCGGTGTGGGTAGCCAGGTCTCGCTTGCTACGCGGCTTGTCCGGTTGTTCAGCTACTTCACCATCCAAAGCAACCTCCTGGTTGCGGCGGTTGCCATCTCTCTCGTGCTGGACCCTGCGCGCGATGGCAAATGGTGGCGCGTACTCAGGCTGGATGGTTTGCTCGGCATCGCGACGACGGGGCTGGTGTTTCACATCGTGCTTGCGCCAATCTCGAAGGCAACCGGATTGGCGCTCTTGGCGTCAAATGGCTTTCACTACGTCTCGCCATGGATGGCGCTTGTCGGCTGGCTGCTGTTTGGCCCGCGGCCGCGCATCGGATGGTCGACCGTCGCGCTGTCGCTGATCTGGCCGGCGGCGTGGCTTGCGTACACCTTTGTGCACGGCGCGTTGAGCGGGTGGTATCCCTATCCGTTCTTGAATGTGGCGAAGATCGGCTATCCGGCTGCGCTGACGAACACAGCGGCGGTGCTTGCTGGAGCGTGTCTCGTCGTCCTGGTGTTCAAGGCGGTAGACCGCTGGGTGCCCGCGCCGTTGCTGTTGATGCGCGCGCGTAAGGCGGGTGGGACGTCTGCGACAGCGTGAGCTGGAGGTTCGCTTCGGTGGTGGTGCTGATGCCGCACCCGGAGTCCGGGGTACCTACCCAGCAGAAGGGGTGAAGCAAAAAATGAAGCGCGCCGAGGGGATCTCGGCGCGCTTTTTTCTTTCTTCACAGACTGCGGCGACCCGCCATATCAGCCGTGCGGTTTAGCGCCCAAACCTCTCCACGACACCGCGCCACAACGCATCCCGCTCTGCGCCCAAATGGGCGCCGCTCGCATCGCCCGCCGCATCCTGTCCCACCGCAAGATGAACCATGGTGAGCTTGGATCGCGGGTCCACGTAGATTGCCTGTCCATGGATGCCGAGCAGCACGAACCGCCGCGCTTCTCCCGGCAGAAGCCAGACTTGGAACCCGTAGCCGTAGTAGTGATTGCCGTGATAGGCCATCTGCCCCGGACGAAACGCCTCAGGCTGGCGCGATGCGTCGGCCATGTCCAACAGAAACGCGCGGGGCACGACTTGCTGGCCTTGCACCACGCCGTCGTTGGCGAGCAGGGATCCGAGGCGCGCGTAGTCCCGAGCCGTCGCATTGAAGCCGCCCTGTGCAAACGCGGATCCGTCGGATTCGCGCACGAGATAGGTCGCCTTGGCTTGTGCCCCCATTGGCTTCCATAGCTTGTCGTCAACGAAGTCGCACAGGCTGCGCTGCGTAGCCGCCTGCAGCACCAGCGCCAACACTTCGGTTTGCGCGCCCGCATAGTTGAAACGCGTGCCCGGCGCATCGGCGCGCTCGTTGACCTGGGCGGCTGCCGCGAGCACGCCTTGCTTGGCGGCTGTCTTGAGGAAGCGTGCCCGATCGTCGTTGGGGGTGTAGTCCTCGACGTACTTGGCGCCGGAGGCCATGCGCAGAAGATCGACGATGCGCGTTTCACCGTACAGTGTGCCCGCAAGCCCGGGCACGTATTGGTCCACGCGGTCTTCCAGCGAACGCAGGCTTCCGTCCTCCAGCGCCTTGCCGATGGCAAGTGCCACCAGCGTCTTGGCCATCGAGTTGGACAGCATGCGCATGTCTTGCGTGCGGTCGTAGCCGTAATGCTCAGCCAGGATGACGCCGTCTTGAACAATCAGCACGGCGGTCGCGCGCTGATGCTCCATGTAGTCCGCCAGCGTGTAGTCATGGTTGCGGAACCGATACCGGACATCCGCCTCCTGTTCCGCGATCTTGAGCGGCACCGGTTTGTCGGCCGGCGCAAGTTCGCAAGACGGCGAGATACGGTCCATGCCGCTGAAGGCGCCCACGATGTATTGAGCCTCGTGGATGCGTGCTGCGCTTGGCGCAAGCGGATAGCCCTGCGGCTTACCGAGCCGATCTTCATCGGGGGAGGCGATGGCGACGCTACAGGCGAGCAGCGCGCATATGGCACAGCGTTGGAGAGCTTTCATGACCGGGGCGGGGGTTAGGTGGCGGGCAGCGGCAAGCCGTGAGACTACACTGACCGCAAGCCGGAGCGCCTACGAATTCGAGGCCAGCGGTTGAACGACACCGGCATCGGCGGCAGCTCACCAGCCGCCCTTACCCCCACACATCAGGACGCGTGCGTCGATGCCAGATTGAGTGCCACCGCTTGCGCCACTTCAATACCGTCGATGGCCGCCGAATAGATCCCACCGGCATACCCGGCACCTTCGCCAGCCGGATATAGGCCTTCGACGTTCATGCTTTGGTAATCGTCTTTGCGTCGAATCCGCAGCGGTGACGAAGTGCGCGTCTCCACGCCGGTGAGCACGGCATCGTGCAGCGCGAAGCCTGCGATCTTCTTATCGAGCTGGGGGAGTGCTTCACGGATGGCTTCGATCACGTAGTCCGGGAGCGCCGTGCTGAGATCGGTCGGGTGCACGCCCGGCTTGTACGACGGGATGACGGAGCCAAGCGACGTCGATGGCCGGCCGGCGATGAAGTCCCCGACCAGTTGACCGGGCGCCTGGTAGTTGCTGCCGCCGAGTTCGAATGCCCGTTCTTCCCATTTGCGCTGGAACGCGATGCCCGCCAGCGGCCCGCCCGGATAGTCTTCCGGCGTGATGCCGACGACGATGCCCGCATTCGCATTGCGCTCGGCCCGGGAATACTGGCTCATGCCATTGGTGACCACGCGGCCGGGTTCGGAGGTCGCCGCCACCACTGTGCCGCCTGGGCACATGCAAAAGCTGTAGACCGCCCGCCCATTGCTGCAGTGGTGGACCACCTTGTAGTCGGCCGCGCCGAGTTGCTTGTGGCCCGCAAACTTGCCGAAGCGGGCGCGATCGATCAGCCCCTGCGGATGTTCGATGCGAAAACCCAGTGAAAACGGCTTGGCTTCCATATACACACCGCGATCGTGCAGCATCTGGAACGTGTCGCGCGCGCTGTGGCCAACGGCCAGCACCACATGGTCGCAGCGCAGCGTTTCACCGTTCGAGAGCTTGAGCGAGCGCACCTTGCCCTGATCGATTTCGATATCGTCCACCCGGGTTTCGAAACGCACTTCGCCGCCCAGCTCGTGGATGGTGGCGCGCATTTTTTCCACCATGCTGACGAGGCGGAACGTGCCGATGTGCGGCCGGCTCAGATACAGGATGTCTTCCGGCGCGCCCGCCTTGACGAACTCCTCGAGCACCTTGCGGCCGTAGTGGTGCGGATCCTTGATCTGGCTGTACAGCTTGCCGTCAGAGAACGTCCCGGCGCCGCCTTCGCCGAACTGCACGTTGGATTCGGGGTTGAGTACGCTCTTGCGCCACAGGCCAAAGGTGTCCTTGGTGCGCTCGCGCACGGCCTTGCCACGTTCGAGGATGATGGGACGGAACCCCATCTGCGCGAGGATTAGCCCCGCAAACAGACCGCACGGCCCCATGCCGATCACCACCGGGCGCGGGCGCGTCGTGTGCTCGGGTGCCTGCGCAACAAAGCGGTAGGTCATGTCCGGCGTCACCCCGCAATGCGGCTTGCCGGCGATCCGCTTGAGCACGGCTGCCTCGTTCTTGACTTCGACGTCGACGATATAGGTCAGCTTGATATCCGAGCGCTTGCGTGCATCGTGGGCACGGCGGAATACGGTGTAACGGACGAGCCCGTCTGCCGCGACGCCGAGATCCTTGAGGCGCGCGCGAACTGCGGCGTCAAGATCGTCTTCGGCATGGTCCAGAGGGAGTTTGACTTCGCTTAAACGTAACATGGGTGCTGAGTGCGGTTGCCACGGGAATCGTGGCGAAAGCCGTATTTTATAGGTTCAGCGGCTTCTCTAATGGAAAGGAGGCGACCTGTTCAAGGCAAACAGACCATTTGACGGGCGACTTCCTACGAACCCGACGGCCGCGCCTCCAGATACGGGCCCAGCAACCCCTCCATCCAATGCATGAACACCTGCACCCGCACCGGCAGGTTCCGCCGGTTCGGATACACCAGCGACACCGGCATCGGCGGCGGCCGAAAATCCGGCAGGACTTCCAGCAGCGTCCCATCGGCAATCGCCGATGACAGCCCGGCATATACCGGCGCCTGGATCATCCCCAGCCCGGCTCGGCACGCCGCGTCATAGCTCTCCGCCGAGCTGACCGTTACCGCACCTTTCATCGGCCGAAACGCCGAGCGGCCCTCCACCGTGTATTCCCACCCCGGCGATTTGGTGCCCAGCGTCTGCACGTAATGAACGATGCGATGGCGGTCGAGGTCTTCGAGTGTTTTCGGCATGCCATAGCGCGCGATGTACGCGGGGCTCGCGCAGTTGACCTGATGCAGTTGACCGAGCGGGCGGGCGATCAGGCTGCTGTCGGTCAGTGCGCCGATGCGCAGCACGCAGTCGAAACCTTCGCGCACCGGGTCGACGCGACGGTCTGTGCTGGAGAGCTCGATTTCCAGATCGGGATGCGCGTCCAGAAAGCCGGGCAGGGCGGGGATGACGATGCGGCGGGCGACACCTACGGGCATGTCCACACGCAAGCGGCCGCGCAGCGCCTGCGAGGTCTGCCGGAACATGGTCTGCAGCTCGTCCATGTCGGCCAGCAGGTCTTGGCAGCGCTCGTAGAAGGCCTGGCCGTCTTGCGTGAGCTGCACCTTGCGCGTGGTCCGATGCAGCAGGCGCGTGCCGAGCATCGTCTCCAACTGCTGCACCGCGACCGAGGCGGCCGGCTTGGGAATGCTCAGCGCCTCCGCGGCGCGCGTGAAGCTGGCGAGTTCAGCCACGCGCACAAAGATCTGCATGGCTTCGAGTTGGTTGGCGGGCATGGCGGCGGTGGGTAGATTGTTATCTGTGGGCAAACACAGCAATAGGATAGGCGAGATTTATTCTTAGTTTATCGCCCAATACCATGCTCTCACGGTGTTCGACACCCCTTAACCCAACGGAGAGCAAGATGACCCAATCCCACACCCCCATCGCCATCGTGACCGGCGGCAGCCGCGGCCTTGGCAAGAACATGGTGCAGAAGCTGGCCCAGCGCGGCACCGACGTGATCTTCACGTACCGCAGCAACCGCGCAGACGCCGACGCACTCGTCGCCGAGTTGACCGCCCAGGGCCGCCGCGCCGCAGCGCTGCAGTTGGACACCGGCAAGATCGCCACCTTCCCAGCCTTTGCCGATGCCGTGCGCGGCGTGCTGGCGCAGTGGAAGGCCGAGCGCTTCGACTTCCTCGTCAACAACGCAGGCGTCGGCGCGCATGCCAGCGTGGCCGAAACCACTGAAGCCCAGTTCGATGAGCTGATGAATGTGCACTTCAAAGGCGTGTTCTTCCTCACGCAGATCCTGCTGCCGCTCATGGCCGACGGCGGGCGCATCGTCAATATCTCGTCGGGACTGGCGCGCTTTGCGTTACCTGGCTATGGCGCGTATGCGGCGATGAAGGGCGCGGTGGAGGTGCTGACGCGCTATCTGGCGAAGGAACTTGGGCCCCGCGGCATTGCCGTCAACGTGGTCGCACCGGGTGCCATCGAGACGGACTTTGGTGGCGGTGCCGTGCGCGACAACCCCGATCTCAATGCCATGGTGGCGGCCAACACGGCGCTGGGGCGTGCTGGGCTGCCGGATGACATCGGTGGCGTGGTGGCCTCGCTGCTGTCGCCGGACAACCGCTGGATCAATGCGCAGCGCATCGAGGCTTCGGGTGGGATGTTCCTCTGAGCGGGACAACTCCCCGCGCGTGATGTTCGGAACGCCAACGGCCGAGTTCGGAACTCCACGCGTCGAGAGAAAAGCTCGGCGTGTCGAGAAAATAGCTCCGGGCGTCGAGTTCTGAACTGGAGGCGTCGGGGCTTGCTGCTTGGCGCAGCGGCTTATCCCCTGTTTCACCCCCTGCCGGGGGCGACTCACTTTCTTTGTCTTGCCAAAGAAAGTAAGCAAAGAAAGGCGCGCCCGAGATGGCGACCCCCTCCTTGGATTTTTGTCGCGGGGAGGGAGAGCGGGCAAACTCGCTGCGCTCAGACAGGCCCGCTCTCTTTATCCTCCCCGCAACAAAAATCCAAGGCGCCATCAAGGGCAGGAACGTCAAAGGCCAAACCGGCGAGGAACAAGAGTGAGCGACATAGCTCAGGCGGTGCGTGTGCGTGGTTGATGCCCTGCGCGAGGCGCCAGATGCAAGGCGAGCGGCGACTAGTTTAGAAGGTAAGACGAAGTAGTGCGCTGGCAAGCGATGGTGTGCTTTGCCCTTGCCCTAGATGGCGCCTTGAATTTCTGTCAGCGGGCGGAAAAAAGACGGGGAACTGTCTGAGCGAAGCGAGTTTTCCCCGTCTCCGCCCGGTGACAGAAATTCAAGGGATGGGTCGCCATCTTGGGCGCGCCTTTTTTTGCTTACTTTCTTTGGCAAGACAAAGAAAGTGAGTCAGCCCCGGCAGGGGATGAAACAGGGGATGGACCAAAAGCAAAGACCCCGAGGTACAAAAACCAAGTCAGGCGATCGCCTTAGCCGCAGCCCTCCCGCGCAGCCATTCGAACGTCAGCAGCAGACAAGTCGAGAACACAATCAAAATCGTCGCCAGCGCAGCAATCGTCGGCGAGATGTTTTCGCGAATCCCGGTAAACATCTGACGCGGCAGCGTGACCTGATCGGCGCCGGCTAGGAAGAGCGTCACCACCACCTCATCAAACGACGTAGCGAAGGCAAACAGCGCGCCCGAAATCACGCCCGGCGCAATCACGGGCAGGGTGATCCGGAAAAACGTCATCACAGGATTGGCGCCCAGCGACAGGCTAGCCCGCACCAGGTTGTGATTGAACCCCTGCAGCGTCGCCAGCACAGTCGTCACCACAAATGGCACACCCAGCGCCGCATGCGCGAGGATCAGCCCGACATACGTATTGGCCAGCCCCAGCGGCGCGAAGAACAGATACATGCCGACACCGACGACGACCACCGGCACGATCATCGGCGATACCAACACCGCCATCAGTAGCCCCTTACCACGGAAGTCCGCCTTGTTCAGCCCGATGGCCGCGAGTGTGCCCAGCACCGTTGCCACGATCGTGGCTGCGGGCGCGACGATGAAGCTGTTCTTGGCCGCCATGCGCCATTCATCCGACGTGACGAGGTTGTGGTACCAGCGCAGCGAATAGCTCGGGATTGGGTACGAGAGGAAGGTGCTCGACGAGAACGACAGCGGCACGATCACCAGCACCGGCAGCACGAGGTAGAGCAGCGTCAGCACGGCCAGGCCGCGCAGCGCGAAGTACCAGATGCGCTCGATCAGCGAGGTGTGCGGGGCGAACATCGGTTTGGCGAGTTTCATAGTCGATGGGCTCCGTTCAACCGACGCGAACCTTGGGGCGCGTGAAGCGGCCGTACACCGCGTACAGCACGAGCGTCGCGAGCAGCAGCAGTGCGCCCAGCGCGCAAGCCATGCCCCAGTTGATGGTGACGTTGGTGAAGTACGCCACGTAGTAGCTGACCATCTGATCGTTCGGGCCGCCCAGCAGCGCGGGCGTGATGTAGTAGCCAAGTGCCAGGATGAACACCAGCAGCGCACCGGCGCCGATGCCCGGATAGGTCTGCGGCACGTACACGCGCCAGAATGCGGCATACGGATGGCTGCCCAGCGAGACGGCTGCCCGCTGGTACGTGGGCGGGATCGACTTCATCACGCTGTACAGCGGCAGGATCATGAACGGCAGCAGGATGTGCGTCATCGAGATGTACACGCCCACACGGTTGAACAGCAGCGCCAGCGGCTCCTTGATGATCCCCAGGTCCATCAGCCCGTGGTTGATCAGGCCTTCGGTTTGCAGCAACACGATCCATGCGGCCACGCGCACGAGGATGGAGGTCCAGAACGGGATCAGCACCATCACCATGACGAGGTTGGCGCGGCGCTCCGGCAGCGAGGCGATCCAGTACGACAGCGGATAGCCGAGCAACAGCGCGAACAGCGTCACCATCGCGCTGATGACGAAGGTGCGGACGAACACGGTCACGTAGATCTGCTCGTCGGGGTCGGTGGGCTGGATGTGGCCGAAGGCGTCTTGCTTGTGGTCCAACGCCGCCAGCAGGTAGAACGGCGACGTGCGGCTGCCATTCTTGGCGATGGCCTGCCAGTAGGTGGCATCGCCCCAGCGCTCGTCGACTTCGAGGAGCTTGGCGCGGGTCTGCTCGGGCGTGAGCGTCAGCGCCTTGCCTTGGTCATCGGCCAACGGCATCGCGCGGGCGGTCTTGGCGACCAGCGAGCGGAAGCCGGGGATTTCGGTATTCAGGCGGCGGGCCAGGGCGCCCATCGCTTCGCCTTCGCTCACGGTGGTGAGGTCGGCGACCAAGGCAACGTAGGCGGCATCGGCGGGTGGGGCTTTGCGGTCCCAGTTCTTGAGCGCGGCGACTGTCTTGGGCAGCGCGTCGGCCACCTCGGGGTTCTGCACGGCGCGCGTGAGCAAGGCGCCGATCGGCACCACGAAGATCAGCAGCAGGAAGATGGCGAGCGGCGCCACCAGCGCCAGCGCCATGGCACGCCTGCGCGCCTCAGCGCTCTTCAGTTCGCGTTTGAGTTTGGCCGTCGATTCCGGAACCGATTCAGCCGCGATGGTCATGGTGTTCAAGCTGCCCTCGCCAAATGCTGCGGAGATTCATCCGGCGGATGCCATGCCGAGTCGACAGGGCATCCGCGCGGTACTGCGTTACATCGCTACGGTGTTACTTCGATGCCCACGAGGCGAAGCGCTGTTCCAGCTCGTCACCATGGTCGGTCCAGAACTGCAGGTTCTGCAGCACGGCGTTCTTGGCGTTCTCGGGCGAGTTGGGCATGTTGGCTTGCGTCTTGGTATCGAGCGCCTTGATGGCCGCCACGTTGGCCGGGCCATACGCGATGTGCTTGGCGTATTCCTGCTGCGGCTTCTGCGACAGCGTGTAGGCGATGTACTGCTCGGCCAGCGCCTTGTTGGGCGTGCCCTTGGGGATGGCCCAGTAGTCCAGGTCGTAGATGCTGCCGTTCCAGACCACCTTCAGGTTCTTGCCTTCGCGCTGTGCGGCATCGATGCGGCCGTTGAACGCGGTGGACATCACCACGTCACCCGCCACCAGGAACTGCGGCGGCTGTGCACCGGCTTCCCACCACTGGATGTTCGGCTTGAGCTGATCGAGCTTCTTGAACGCGCGGGCCTGGCCGTCCTTGGTGGCCAGCACCTTGTAGACGTCCTTGACCGGCACGCCGTCGGCCATCAGCGCGAATTCCAGGTTGCCGCGCGCACCCTTGCGCATGCCTCGCTTGCCCGGGAATTTCTTCACGTCCCAGAAATCGGCCCAGCCGGTGGGGGCG
Organism: Ralstonia sp. 25C; assembly: GCF_051904805.1. Taxonomy (NCBI): domain Bacteria; kingdom Pseudomonadati; phylum Pseudomonadota; class Betaproteobacteria; order Burkholderiales; family Burkholderiaceae; genus Ralstonia; species Ralstonia sp. 25C. The sequence continues at coordinate 3,920,813 of NZ_CP196737.1, forward strand.
GTCTTGAGCTTGTCGGCGTTGTACGCCATCGCGGTCGACCACACGAAGAAGCCCACGCCGCAGGCGCTCGGCGACTCGGGGATCAGGTCGCTCTTCTTGGCGATCTTGCTCCAGTCGAGCTTCTCGAAGAGGCCCTCATCGCAGCCGCGGCCGATGTCGCCGGATTCGACTTCCACCACGTCCCAGTTGACGTGCTTGGCTTCCACCATGGCCTTGATCTTGGCCTGCTCGCCGTTGTACTCGACCACGGTGACCTTGTTGTTGGTCTGCGCCTCGAACGGCTTGTTGAAGGCGGCCTTCTGCGCATCGCCATTGGCGCCGCCGAAGTTGACGACGGTGATTTCCGCTGCATGCGCGCCGAATGCAATGGCGAACGCACCTGCAAGCAGGCTCAGACGCATTTTCGTGCTGTGTTTCATGTTGGCTCCTCTTTTGGCTTTAGCGTGTGGTTACGGCTTTGTGGTCGTGTTACGGTCAGGCAAAAACGGCTCAGACAAAAATGCGCAGATGTTCGGGTGCGAACTCCAACTGGATCGGAGCGCCCGGCGCAAAGCCTTCGAGCGCGCGCGTGCCCAGCGGCACCTTGACGAAACATTCAGGTTGATCGGGTAGAGCGCAGCGCATACGCACGTGGTCGCCAAAGTAGACGAGGCCGCGTGTCTGGCCTGCGATGGCGTTGCCGGTGGCTGGCGCACCATCAAGCAGGCGCATGCGCTCGGGGCGGATGCAGCCGGTGGCGGTAGCACCCACGCTGGCACCAGCGATGTTGCGGCCCAGGATGCGGGCGCCGTCATTGAGTTGCAGTTCGCAGTAGTCGCCGTCGATGCGGGTGACGGTGCCGCGCAGCGTGTTGCTGTCGCCGATGAAGTTGGCGACGAACTCGTTGCACGGGCGCTCATACAGGCTGTCCACCGTGTCGAGCTGCTGCACGATGCCCTTGTCGAACACGGCCACGCGGTCGGACATGGTGAGTGCCTCGCCCTGGTCGTGCGTCACGTAGACGAAGGTCACGCCGAGCTTTTCGTGCAGGGACTTCAGCTCGTACTGCATGTGTTCACGCAGTTGCTTGTCGAGCGCGCCGAGCGGTTCGTCCATCAGCACGAGCTTGGGTTCGAACACCAGCGCGCGGGCCAGGGCAATGCGCTGCTGCTGGCCGCCCGAGAGCTGCGCGGGGTAGCGCTTGGCAAAGCCTTCCATGCGCACCATCTGCAGGGCCTTGTGGACACGATCGGCGCGCTCGCTGGCGGGAATCTTGCGCACGGTCAGCGGGTATTCCACGTTCTGCGCCACCGTCAGGTGCGGGAACAGCGCGTAGTTCTGGAACACCATGCCGATGTTGCGCTTGTGCGGCGGCACGTTGTTGAGCAGTGTGCCTTCCAGGCGGATCTCGCCGCCGGTCGGGAATTCAAACCCGGCCAGCATCATCAGGCACGTTGTCTTGCCCGAGCCGGAGGGGCCGAGCAGGGTCAGGAACTCGCCCTGGTAGATGTCGAGATCCAGGTGTTTGACTACGAGGGTCTCGCCGTCATACGTCTTGCGTACACCGCGAAAGCTGACGATCACGTCGTCGGTCTTCATTTGCTGCCTCCTGCTGTCCCTAGGCCCCTTCGGGTCGGTCAACGTATCGTGTTGTGACGATTTGTGAATGGACTATAGCGGCTCATTGTTCTGCCAAGTGGACCCAATCCCGGTTATTTGATGGAGCCATTTCAGGCGACGCCGCAGGCACAGCCAATGGGCGTGCGGGCCCACGGCACCACAATAGGGAAAACCCCGGATGCCTTGCCCGAGCAAGCTCGGCGGCCGATTGGGTAACGACTGGGGTGTGCTCTGAGTGTAGGTCGCCGTCAGCACACATGTGGCGGGCATCAGCGTGTGTGGATGGAACCAATTTGGGCGGCGCAGCCGCGAACGCGACGGCGCCTGGAAATGGTGCGCTGCGTCGTCACGCAAACGGTGCACGGTGTGTCGCGCATTGCTGCATCGCCGAAAAAAAAGATGTGGCCTTGCGGCAACCGGCGATCAGGCTACGGGTTCTTCCGCCAGCGCGAGTGCGAGGTAGACGCTCACGGTGAGCCCGCCGCCGGGCGTTTCCGACAGGGCCACCGTGCCGCCATGCATGCGCGCGATCTCGCGCACGATGGCCAGGCCCAGGCCACTGCCGTCGTGGCCTTCCGATGCGGCGCCACGATAGAACCGGCCGAACACCACATCGCGCTCAGGCACGGCAATGCCGGGGCCGTCGTCTTCCACTTGCAGCACGGCCTGCTCGCCCAGCATTGCCATCGATTGGCGTTTGACGCGCAGCGTGACGCGTGCACCCTTGCCGGCGTAGCGGATGGCGTTGTCGAGCAGGTTGCCGACCAGTTCCTGCAGCCACTGGGGCTCACCGGCTACGGTCACGGGTTCGTCGCCTTCAAAGCCGAGATCGACGCCGGATTTGCGCGCCACCGGTGCCAGTTCGAGCGCCACATCACCGGCCAGCGTGTCGAGGCGAAGCGGTTGGAGGTGCGGGGCGTAACCGCTGTCGGTCTCCAGGCGCGAGAGCGACAGCAACTGCTGCACGCCCCGCGCGGCCTGTCTCACGGTGCCATGCAGTGGTTCCAGATGGCGGCGGATGCGGTCTCCATCAGGCTCGCGCAAGGCGAGTTCAGATTGCGCCTGGATCACGGCCAGCGGCGTCTTCAACTGATGTGCGGCATCGGCAAAAAAGCGCTTGCGGGCCTGCAGCAGCCTCAGGAGGCGTGCAACGTATTGGTTGATGGCTTCGACCAGCGGCGCGACTTCCGCCGGCAAGCCATGCTGCGGCAGCGGGGCAAGTTCATCGGTGCTGCGGTTGGCCACGGTTTCGCTCAACTGACGCAGTGGCCGAAGCCCGCGTCGCACACCCAGCCAGACGATGCCCACCGCCAGCACCACCAGCAGCACTTCCTGCTGCAGCGAGCCGGCGAGAATTTCGTGCGCCAGGGCTTCGCGCGGCTCCAAGGTTTCGCCCACCAGCAGCCATACCATTTGGATTTGCGCGGACTGTGGCGCTTGTTGCGAATCCTGCACCGGCACGGGCTGGGCGGCCATGCGGACCTGCATGCCACGGAACGCCGTGTCATAGAACACGGTGCGATACGGCGGGGGCTGACGGCCGCTCGGCATCGGCAGGCCGTCGTAGCCGGTGAGCGTGGCGCCGTTGGTATCGACGAGCCGGTAGAAGATGCTGCTGCCCGTTTCCGATTCGAGAATTTCCAGCGCGAGGTAGGGCAGGTCGATAGCGAAATGCTCATCACGCAGGCGCACACCGTCGCGCATGGCTTTGAGCGATGCTTCGAGCGTGCGGTCGAACGCCGCGTTGGCCGCAGTCATGGCGCGCGCGTAGGTCAGCCAGGCATCGAGCGCGAGCAGCGCCAACAGCGGCAGCACCAACCACAGTGAGAGCTGCCGGCGCAGGCTGGCCGCCCTCATGGGGTGGCTTCCAGCAGATAGCCCAGCCCGCGCAGCATCACGATCGCCACGCCGCTGCCGTCGAGCTTCTTGCGCAGACGGTGCACGTAGATCTCGATGGCATCTGCGTTGACGGATTCGTTGATGCTGAAGATCTTTTCCGAGATGGCCGCTTTGTTGACGGCGCGGCCGTCGCGCAGCATCAGCACTTCCAGCACGGCACGCTCGCGGCCGGTGAGGGCGAGCAATTCGCCGTTGAGTGTGAAGGCGCCGCTGATGCCGTCGTAGTGCAGCGGGCCGCATTGCAGTTGGGTGCTCTCGTGGCCGTGGCTGCGACGGATGAGTGCGCGGGCGCGCGCTTCCACCTCGGTCAGGTCGAACGGTTTCGCAAGGTAATCGTCAGCTCCGAGGTTCAGGCCGCGCACGCGTTCTTCCACGGCGCCGTGGGCGGTCAGGATCATCACCGGCAGCGAATTCTTGCGGGCGCGCAGGCGGCGCAGCACTTCCAGCCCATCCAGGCGCGGCAGGCCGATGTCGAGAATCGCCAGCGCGTAATCCTGCGTGGTGAGCAGCAGATCGGCCGCGTGGCCATCGTGCACGCAATCGACCGTGAAGCCGGCCAGGCTCAGGGCTTCTTCCAGCGTGCTGGCCAGCTTCAGGTTGTCTTCCACCAACAGGATGCGCATATCGGATTTTTCTCAACAAGCCGCAGAGAAATACAGACATCCCCCAGCGTTTTGAAGCTAGGGAAACTCCCGAGCCCCTTGGGTACACCCTACTAATTTCCCGGCAATCGAAAGTGAACTGAAAGTGCGTCCCTCATACGATCCGTCCCGCCCAAAAGCCCGCCACGGCGGCCTTTGCGGCAAAAGCGAGGAAGGACAACGAATAAGGGAGACCTGATGAAAATGACTTCGATGGCGCTGGCGGCCGTTGCGTTCGCCACCGCCGGCACTGCAGCCGCGCAATCGTCCAACGTGACCCTGTATGGGATCGTCGACTCGGGCATCGAGTACGTGAACCACGCCGGCCCGAACGGCGGCAGCGCCACCCGTCTGGTGTCGGGCGGCAAGAACACCTCGCGCTGGGGCATGCGCGGCACGGAAGACCTGGGCGGGGGCCTGAAGGCGGTCTTCAACCTGGAAAGCGGCATCGCCATCGACACCGGCAAGCTCGACACCGACAACACGCTGTTCGACCGCCGCGCTGTGGTGGGTCTGGCAGGTGGCTTCGGTCAGGTGGTGGCGGGTCGCACCTTCACGACCACGTACGATTTCATGCTGCCGTACGACCCGATGGGCTACGCACCGAACTACTCGTGGGCTACGTCGTCCACGGCAACGGGCGACCGCAAGGACGGCCTGTTCTCGCGTTCGTCCAACGCCGTGCGCTATGACGGCACGTTCGGCGGCCTGAAGCTGGGTGCGACGGTGGGCTTTGGCGAGGTGGCGGGCAACTTCAAGAGTTCGTCCAAGTACGACCTGGGTGTCGGCTACAGCGTGGGCGGCTTCTCGGCCGCAGCCACGTGGGACCGCCAGAACGGCGCAGGCACGAGCACCACGCCGGCGGACACGACCGACTACATCCAAGGCATCCACGCTGGTGCCAGCTACGACTTCGGCGCCCTGAAGCTGTTCGCGGGCTACCGCAACTACAAGCGCGCATTCACCACGACCGCCGCCACGCAGCGCAGCGACATGTACTGGGCAGGCGCCAGCTACGACTTCACGCCGGCATTCACGCTGTACGGCGCGGTGTACAAGCAGAACATCAAGGGCGTGAACAACTCGGCCGACCCGATCCTGTTCTCGCTGCGTGGCCAGTACGCACTGTCCAAGCGCACCACGGCCTATCTGTCGGTGGCCTACGCCAAGGCGCAGAACGGCCAGAACGTGAGCCTGTCGCGTGATGTGGTCGGCTACGGCAACAGCCAGATGGGCGTGACGGCGGGTCTGCAGCACCGCTTCTGATCGACCGGCCAACCAGTCGATCGCTGTAATGAAAACGGGCACCTTCGGGTGCCCGTTTTGTTTGGCTGGAGCGCCCCGCTCAAAGCGGCATCAGTCACCGGCCGAGCGAGATTTCAGCATGCGTCGCAACGGCTTGATGTCGCTAAAGGCGGCAAGGTCCTGCTCGAGATCGCGAATGCTGTGCTGGAGCCTGTCGATATTGGCGGCAAGGTCCTGTAACGCCGTCTCCGGAGATAGCGCCCCAAACCGCTGATACCTGTACGTGTGCCGAAACCCCATCTCGGCACGATGGATCTGCCGATCCAGTTCGCGCACCTGGTCTTTCAGAATCTCGTTGTAGTGCGTCAGCCGCGCTTCGCTGATGTGGTTGATGGAGCGCTGGTCGATGTGATCCAACTCAAGCTGCAACTCCAGCAGTTGCAGCAGATTGTTCTTGTCATACGCCTCGTTGACACGCTGCATGAGCTTTGTCTTCCGGTCGCGTTCCTGCGGGTCGGTCTCCCGGTCAGGGTGCAAGGCGCTGGCGAGCTTGCGATAGACCTCGCGGATCGACAGGGTGATCTGCGCCTGCTCCTCTTCTTCACGTGCTTCTGCCGCAAGTTGTTTGGGGGATTTCTGCCGGGCGGCGCGGCGGGCTTCGCGCTTGCTTGCAATCGCGGCTTTCTTCGCGGCCTGTTGCGCGATGTGCGCTCGGGCGCGTTGCAGCAGGTCTTCGTGCGAGTGCCCATCCGCGTCATCGCCCAGATCGACACCGAGCACCGCTTCCAGTCGCGATTTCAACTCGGCAGCTTGTGCTGCGATTTCACGGTCGAAATTCGATCCGCTGTACTTGTTGTAGATGGGCTTGAGGCTGGCGTCTTCGTCGATTAGGTCGCCAGCCAAATCGACGATGAGGGCGGACACCTTGCGGCGTTCGGGCTTGCTGAGGCCCTCGTGCTCGTAGGCTCGGTCCAGGCTGTGGATCATGCGGATTTGCAATTCCGTATGGGTGCGCTTCAGCGGTACGAACTCGCCGGCATAGCGCGCCTGGAATTGCGTCGTGGCGGCTTCCCAGTCCGCCAGCCGTTTGCGCCGATTCTCGATCTGCTTGATCAGCGCGTTGAATGACCGCTGTCCTTTTGACAGCGTGGGCGCGTCCTCCGTGTTCTGGTCGGGCGCGATGCTGATGACGGGGCGGCGTGCCTTGCTCATGGGCTGGAAATGTCGCGGGCTCCGCTAAGGGAGCCCGCCGATGTGATGTTGATGTGCTGCGATGGATCAGCCGAGCAGCAGCGCGTCGTCGTCCACCTTGGCGCCGCGCGTTTCCTCGAACTTCTGCAGCAGGTGCGGCACGTCCAGGCCTTTGCGCTCCTCGCCCTGCACATCGAGGATCACGTTGCCCTGGTGCAGCATCACCGTGCGGTCGCCGTAGTCGAGCGCCTGCCGCATGGAGTGCGTGACCATCATCGTCGTCAGCTTGCTCTCCGAGACGATCTTGGCGGTCAGCTCCAGCACGAAGGCAGCCGTTTTCGGGTCCAGCGCGGCGGTGTGCTCATCCAGCAGCAGAATGCGCGACGGTTGCAGCGAGGCCATCAGCAGGCTCACGGCCTGACGCTGGCCACCCGAGAGTAGGCCGATGCGATCCGTCAGGCGGTTTTCCAGACCGAGGTCCAACCGACGCAGTTGCTCGCGGAAGATCTCGCGCCACTTGCGGTTGGTCGCGAACGCAAAGCCACGACGCTGGCCGCGGCACATGGCCAGCGACATGTTCTCTTCGATGGTCAGGTTCTCGCAGGTACCGGCCATCGGGTCCTGGAACACGCGGGCGACCTTGTCGGCGCGTTGCCATGCGGTCTTGCGGGTGACGTCCTCACCGTTGATGGTGATGCTGCCCGAATCGACCAGCTGGTCGCCGCTGATGGAGTTCAGGAACGTCGACTTGCCGGCGCCGTTCGAGCCGATCACGGCCACGAACTGGCCCGTGGGGATCTCCAGCGACAGGCCGCGCAGCGCGCGCGTCTCGATGGGCGTGCCCGGATTGAAGGTGAGGGTGAGTCCTTGTGCGCTCAGCATGTCAGTTCCCCTTGGTACCGTTCTTCGCCAGCTTGCCGAACACCTTGCGGCGCACACCGGGAAGCACGAGGGCGATTACCACCAGCGCGGCGGTCACCATGTTCAGATCCTGCGCCTGCAGGCCGATGAAATCGCTGTTGAGCGCCAGGGCGATGAAGAAGCGATACAGGATCGCGCCAATCACCACAGCCAGCGTGGTCAGCACCAGGCGGCGTGCCGGCAGCACGGTCTCGCCGATGATGACGGCGGCCAGGCCGATCACGATGGTGCCGATACCCATCGACACGTCCGCGCCGCCTTGCGTTTGCGCGTAGAGCGCACCGGCAAGGGCCACCAGCGCGTTGGACAGCGCCATACCGGCCAGCGTAGCGGCACCGGTGGCAACGCCCTGGGCGCGTGCCATGCGCGGGTTGGCACCCGTAGCACGCAGTGACAGGCCGATCTGCGTTGAGAAGAACCAGTCCACCAACAGCTTGACCACGACCACCACCACGGCCAGCAGCACCGGGCGGAAGACGTAGTCAGGCATCCACTCCGGCTGGAGCATCGAGAACACGGTCGGCTCGGAGATGAGCGGCACGTTCGGCTTGCCCATGATGCGCAGGTTGACCGAGTACAGCGCGATCATCATCAGGATACTGGCGAGCAGATCCATGATCTTCAGGCGCACGTTGAGCCAGCCGGTGACGAAGCCCGCAAAGGCACCGGCCAGCGTGCCACACAGCGTCGACACGAACGGATCGTGTCCGCCCGCGATGAGCGTGGCCGCCACGGCGCCGCCCATGGGGAAGCTGCCGTCGACAGTGAGGTCAGGGAAGTTGAGGATGCGGAAGGAGATCAGCACCCCGAGCGCCACGAGACTGAAGATCAGACCGATCTCCAGGGCGCCGAGTAATGAAAACAGTGACATGACAGAGATGAGCTCGGTGGTTGGGCACCGGCCTATGTGCAATGAACGGGGACGCTTGTGGGTAGGAGCGTAAGCGCCCGGCCACTATGCGGCGGATAGCCACGTTGGGGCTCGGGCAGCCAGACCCGCGCCGGGCCGGCTCCGTTGAGCGGAAGCCGACCTGGCGCCTTGCGAGTTACTTGATGACTTCCTTGGCGTCCTTCAGCAGGTCTGCCGACAGGGTCACGCCTTGCTTCTTGGCGGCGCCTTCGTTCACGAACAGTTCCAGGTCGGTGCTGCCGGCCGAGGCGATCGCGCCCGGCTTCTCACCCTTCAGGATGCGGGCGACAACCTTGCCGGTCTGCTGGCCCAGCTTGTAGTAGTTGATGCCCAGCGCGGCGATGGCACCACGCTTCACGCTGTCGGTGTCGCCGGCCACCAGCGGGATCTTCGCTTCGTTGGCCACCTTCACCAGCGACTCATACGCCGACACCACGTTGTTGTCGGTGTTCGTGTAGATGACGTCGACCTTGCCGATCAGGTTCTTGGCGGCCGGGGCGATGTCCACAGTGCGCGGCGCCGCCGACGTCACCAGCGTCATGCCGGCAGCGGGCAGCAGCTTCTTCAGCTCTTCCACGACCACGGCCGAGTTGGCTTCACCCGGGTTGTAGACCATGCCGACGCGCTTGGCATTCGGCACTACGCGCTTGATCAGGGCGATTTGCTTGTCCAGCGGCAACTTGTCCGACACGCCGGTCACGTTGGTGCTGTTCGGCTGCCAGCTCTTGACCAGTTGCGCGGCAACCGGGTCCGTCACGCCCGAATACACCACCGGGATCGACTTGGTAGCCGCCACAACAGCCTGCGCCGACGGCGTGGCGATCGCGACGATGGCATCCGGCTTGTCACCGATGAACTTACGGGCGATCTGCGCGGCCGTGGCGGTGCTGCCTTGCGCGCTCTGGTATTCCCACTTCAGGTTCTTGCCGGCATCGAAGCCTTCTGCCTTGAGCTGCTCCTTGGCGCCGTCGCGGATGGCGTCGAGCGCCGGGTGCTCAACGATGGCCAGCACTTCGACCGACTTGGTGGCCTGCGCCAGTGCCGGCGTGGCTTGCAGAAGGGCCATCGGGATGGCAGCAAGCGCAGCAATGCGGAAGGCGTTCTTGAAGCGGGACATAAGGATCTCCTGTTTCCTTTTGGGTGGTTTCGCTCTGGCGATGGGCGGGATATGCCCGTGCTGGCGTGGTTGGTTTTCAGCTGTTCTTGAGTGCACCGAAGCAGTGCAATTTCGGCGCACGTGGGCGCACATTATGGGACAAATTACAATGCTTTTCAGCAAACGCTTCAAAAGAACATGGGGGCCCGGGGGATTTCTAGTCGTGCATCACGCGGCCGGTCCATCAAATCAAAAAGGGGCACGTGGCCCCTTTTTTTTGACTGCCCCAACGGGCCGGTGCTTACTGGATCTTCGCCTTTTCGCGCAGGTCCTTCAGCATGGCCTGGAACTTGGCACGCTGCCAGTTCTGGTCGCCCATCATCATGTCGAGCAGTTGCGGCTTGACGTCTTCGAACGACGGGATCTTCGCGTCGCGGGTGTCGTCCAGGCGGATCACGTGCCAGCCGAATTGCGTCTTGACCGGCGTCTGGGTGATCTGACCCTTCTTCAGGCCGGTCAGCGCGGCCGAGAATTCCGGCACGTAGGTGCCCGGGTTGGCCCAGTCCAGATCGCCGCCATTGGCGCCCGATCCCTTGTCCTTCGATTGTGCCTTGGCAATGTCTTCAAACTTGGCGCCACCCTTGAGCTTGGCGATGATGGCCTTCGCGTCGGCTTCCTTGTCCACCAGGATGTGGTGAGCGTGGTATTCCTTGCCGTTGCCGAACTGCGCCTTGATCTTGTCGTACTGCTTGTGCAGTTCTTCGTCGGTGGTGGGGCTGTTCTTGACGTAGTCCTCGAACTCAGCGGCCACCAGCACGTTCAGGCGGGACTGGGCGAGCTGCTCCTGCACGTCGTCGCGCTCCAGCAGGCCGCGCTTGAGAGCGTCCTGCTCGATCAGTTCGCGGTCGATCAGCATGTCGCGCGCTTTGCTGCGCAGTTCCGGCGATTCGGGTTGGCCCGACTTCTTGATCAGCGCGTCCACCTTGGCGCTCGGGATGGCCTTGCCGTTGACGACGGCGGCGTTCTGGGCCAGGGCCGGTGCAGCGATCGCAGCAAGGGCAACAGCCAGCAGGCTGGCAGTGAGGCTGGAAATCTTCATGGGATTGCGTTCGAGGGAAGGACGAGTGAGCGTAGAAGCGCTTACGTGTTTTCTTCAGGAGTGACAGCGCGGATCGCCAGGGCATGGATTGCCGCCGGCCACAGCGTGCGCAGCGCATCATACACCATGCGATGTCGCGCCACCCGGCTCTTGCCGGTAAAGGCCGCGCTGACAATATCGACGTTGTAATGACCGCCGCCCGATGCCGCGCCCGCGTGGCCGGCGTGCTTGGCGCTGTCGTCTTCTACGGTGAGGTGGTCAGGCTGGAAGGCCTCGCGCAGCAGGCGTTCGATTTCGCGCGGATCTGCAGCCATCAGCGGTCGTCTCCGATCTTGGCGTCGTTGGCCGCATTGGCGGGGCGCTCCTGCATGTGGCGCGCCAGCCAGATGCTCTGGATGATGATGAACACCACCATCAGGCCCATCGAGCCGAACAGCTTGAAGTTGACCCAGACGTCCGTGTCGAAGTTGTACGCCACGTACAGGTTCAGGCAGCCCATGGCGAGGAAGAAGACCGCCCACACCGCGTTCAGGCGGCCCCACATCGCCTCCGGCAAGGAGACTTGCTGCTCCATCATGGCGCGGATGAGGTTCTTGCGGACGAACACCACGCTGCCCAGCAGCACCACGCCGAACAGCCAGTACAGCACCGTCGGCTTCCACTTGATGAATGTGTCGTTATGGAAGATGAGCGTGGCGCCACCAAACACGCCAATGATGAGCAGCGACAGCCACTGCATGGCGTTGACCTTGCGGTGCTTGAACCACACCCAGGCGATCTGCAGCACGGTGGCGGCCATCGCGACGGTGGTCGCCACATAAATACCGGCCACCTTGAAGGCAGCAAAGAACAGGATGACCGGGAACAGATCGAACAGGAATTTCATGCGGGTGTGCTTCTGTGGGCTTGTGCGAACAATCAATCGCCGAATTTTAGCGCAGCCGAGTTGATGCAATACCGCAGGCCGGTCGGCGCAGGGCCGTCTTCGAACACGTGGCCCAGGTGCGCGCCGCAGTTCTTGCACTGCACTTCGATGCGCAGCATGCCGTGCGAGCGGTCGGTTTTCTCGGCGATCACCTCGCCGTTGATGGGCTGGAAATAGCTCGGCCAGCCGCAGCCGGCGTCAAACTTGGTCGACGATTCGAACAGCGGCGTGCCGCAGCACACGCAGTTGTAGACGCCGCGGTCCCAGTGGTCCCAGTACTTGCCGGTGAAGGGGCGTTCGGTGGCGGCTTCGCGGGTGACGCGGTATTCGATATCGGTCAGTTGGTCGCGCCATTCGGCGTCGGTCTTGTGGACGGTCATGGTGGTGAGACTCCTGGTTGGTATTGCCGGCGGCCTGTTGGCGGTTTTGGGGCGGCCGGTGTGTGTTTGTCGTGCTGGGGCGTCGATCCTGACAGGCGCGCATTAGAGCACGGCCTCAATCGATCATTACGACGAGCAGCTCACTTCCAGTGACGACGCCCAGTCGGGTGCCGGCTGGGCGTAGTGCTCGAAGCCGGGGTGATCGTCGAACGGGCGCGCCAGCACGGCACGCAAGTTTTCGACCTCGGAGAAATCCTTTTCCTTGGCGCGGCGGATGGCGATTTCGGCCAGGTGGTTGCGCAGCACGTACTTTGGGTTGACGCGGCGCATGGCGGCGGCGCGTTCGTCGTCGGATTGCGGTTCGGCTTGCAGACGTTGCCGATAGGCGGCGAGCCACACGTCAGCGGCGGCGCGGTCGAAGAAGAAGTCGCGCACGGTGCGGGCCTCGGCTGCGGCGGGGGTGTCGTCGCGGCGCACGTCGGCGAGGTGGCGGAAGAAGAGCGTGTAGTCGGTGCGCTGGTTGTGCAACAGCTTGAACAGGTCGCCGAAGAGCGCTTCGTCTTCGTCCTGCGCGGTCGTCAGGCCGAGCTTGGCGCAATAGCGTGCATAGAAAGCTGCGCCGTAGACGTCGCGGTAGGTCAGCAGGACGTTTTGCGCGGCGTCGATGGCGGGTTGGGCTTGCGCTTCGTCGTTCAACGCGACGAAATTGTCAGGGTCTTCGCCGAATAACGGCAGCAGCGCCTGCGCGAGGCAGAACAGGTTCCAGTAGCCGATCTGCGGCTGCTGGGCGTAGGCGTAGCGGCCGCTGGTGTCGGAGTGGTTGCAGATGTGGTTGGCGTTGAAGCCGTCCAGGAAGCCGAACGGGCCGTAGTCGAGCGTGAGGCCGAGGATCGACATGTTGTCGGTGTTCATCACGCCGTGGCAGAAGCCGACGGCTTGCCAGTCGGCCATCAGTTCAGCCGTGCGGCGGGCGACTTCGCGCAGCAGGGCGAGGTAGGGCTGCGGCTCGCTACGGCAGGCGGGATAGAAACGGTCGATGACGTAATCGGCGAGTGCGCGTAGTTCGGGCAGCTTCTCGCCGGCGGCAAAGTGCTCGAAGTGGCCGAAGCGCACGAACGAGGGCGCCAGGCGCGTGACGACAGCGGCAGTTTCGATCTCTTCACGGCGCACGGGCGCATCGCTGCCGGTGACGCACAGTGCGCGCGTGGTGGGGATGCCCAAGCCGGCCATGGCTTCCGAGCACAGGAACTCGCGGATGGACGAACGCAGCACGGCACGCCCATCGGCCATGCGGGAATAGGGCGTGCGGCCGGCGCCTTTGAGCTGGACTTCGCAGGGACCGTTTTTGGTTTGCAGTTCGGCGAGCAGTAGCGCGCGGCCATCGCCCAACTGGCCAGCCCACACACCGAACTGGTGACCCGAATACACCGTGGCGAGCGGATCGCTCCATGCGGCGATGGCGTTGCCGGTAAAGACGTTCAATCCGGCTGCGGACTCCAACTCAGCCTGTGTGAGGCCCAACGGCGCAGCGGCGTCGGGCGAAAAACCCACAAGGTAGGGCGCACCGCCCGTTGGCATGGGTTGCGGCGGCAACCGTGTCAGAAAACGCTCGCCCAGCGCGGCGAACCCTGGGGCTGCGGCAGGGCGGCCGGGCCAATCGAAGGCGCTCACAAGGGAATCGTCAGGCAAGTTGGCGGAGGAGGTGGGCATGAGGGGGCGACCGGGCTAGCACGAGAAGCGGCGCAAAAACAGTGCCGTTTCGTCAAATGTTATACGTGGCGGGGTGCGCAGAAGGGCACTCACCGTAGGGAAAACGCCATGTTGAGACGCAGCAACGCTATCGCGTATTGTACTTGCGAGTAAAAAAAGCTGCAGCCCGCGAACCCTTGCACCACAACGGTTCAGCGGGTTTTTCAGGTGGCTGGGTATACACGGGGGCTGCGATTGTTTGTCATGCGGCAGCGCACAACAATATCCCGTTGACGCGTTAGACGATCACGGGAACAATCGGCCAAAAAATAGAACGGTTGTTCAGTTTTTTAGGAGACACCATGGCTCTGATGGGACAAATGATGAGCACGCCGTTGCTCATCTCGACCATCATCGAACATGCCGCGCGTAATTCCGGTTCGACTGAAGTTGTGTCGCGCCGCGTGGAAGGCGATATCCATCGCACCACGTACCGGCAAGTGCGAGACCGTTCCAAGCAACTGGCCAACGCGTTGGCCGCACTGGGCGTGCAGCCTGGCGAGCGTGTCGGCACGCTGGCCTGGAATGGCTACCGCCACCTGGAGATCTACTACGGCGTCTCTGGCTCGGGTTCGGTGTGCCACACCATCAACCCGCGACTGTTTCCCGACCAGATTGCCTACATCGTCAACCACGCCGACGACCAATACGTCTTCTTCGACCTGACCTTCGTGCCACTGGTGGAAGGCATCGCGCCGCACTGCCCGAACGTGAAGGGCTGGGTGGCGATGACCGATCGCGCGCACATGCCCACCTCCAGCGTGCCGATGCTCTGCTACGAGGAGCTGCTGGACGCGCAGAGCGTCGAATACACCTGGCCGCAGTTCGACGAGAACACCGCGTCCAGCCTCTGCTACACGTCGGGCACGACCGGCAACCCGAAAGGCGCGCTGTATTCGCATCGCTCCACGGTGCTGCATTCGTATGCCTCTGCCATGCCGGATGCGCTGGGGTGTTCTGCCCAGGACGTGATCCTGCCGGTGGTGCCGATGTTCCACGTGAACGCCTGGGGCTTGCCGTATTCAGTGCCGCTGGTGGGCGCCAAGCTGGTCTTTCCGGGGCCGAAGCTGGATGGGGCGTCGCTCTACGAACTCTTTGAGCAAGAGAAAGTGAGCTTCTCGGCGGGCGTGCCGACCGTGTGGCTCGGCCTGCTGCAGCACGTGCAGGCTAATAACCTGAAGTTTTCGACATTCCGCAAGACGGTGATCGGCGGGTCGGCTGCTCCGCCGGCCATGATCCGGACGCTCAAAGCGCTGGACGTCGAGACCATCCACGCCTGGGGCATGACCGAAATGTCGCCGCTGGGCACGACGTGCAAGCTGATGAGCAAGCATGCCGACTTGCCGGAGGAAACCAAGCAGCACGTGCTGGAACGCCAGGGGCGCGCCATCTACGGCGTGGAAATGAAGATCGTCGATGCCGAAGGCCAAGAGTTGCCGTGGGATGGCAAGGCGTTCGGCGACCTCTACGTGCGCGGGCCGTGGACGATCCAGAGCTACTACCGCAACGACATCTCGCCGCTGGTGGACGGCTGGTTCCCAACCGGTGACGTGGCCAACATCGACCCCGACGGCTACATGCAGATCACCGACCGCAGCAAGGATGTGATCAAGTCCGGCGGCGAATGGATCTCGTCTATTGATGTGGAGAACGTGGCCGCCGCGCACCCGGCCGTGCATATGGCCGCATGCATCTCGTGCCGTCACCCAAAGTGGGATGAACGCCCGCTGCTGGTGGTGATGAAGAAGCCCGGCATGGAACTCACGCGCGAGGAGATGCAGAAGTTTTTCGAAGGCAAGATCGCCAAGTGGTGGATTCCGGATGACGTGGTATTCGTGACCGAGATTCCGCTGACGGCGACGGGGAAGATGCAGAAGCTGAAGTTGCGCGAGCAGTTCAAGGACTACCAGTTCCCAACCGCGCAGGCTTAACGACAAAAATAAGGACAAAACAGAAACCGCCGCGCGTGCACTGACCAAAGCCAGGCATGAGGACGGCGGACGTAAGACAACCGGATCAGGGACGGCTGCCGTACATCCATGACGATGGTGCGGCGGAATGAAGCCCGGACGCGTTGCAACCTGGAGACGCCAGCAGCCGACATGCCCGCTCGTGGCATGCGGAAGAGTGACTCGTCGGCGCTCCACCACATGAAGGAGACACGCATGACGAAGTTCCGTCCGTTGGTTGTGGCTGTTGCATGTGTCGCGGCAATCGGTGGGGCGGTGGCGCCCGCCGCAGCGTCCGCCGCCGAAACCGTCAAGATTGCCTGGATCGATCCGCTGTCTGGCCTGATGGGCGCGCTGGGCCAGAACCAGTTGCGCAGCTGGCAGTACATCGCCGATCTCGCCACGCAGAAGAACTGGGCCGGCGATGGCACCAAGTTCGAGGTGGTGGGTTTTGACAACAAGCTCTCGCCGCAAGAAAGCCTGACCGTGCTCAAGCAGGTGGCTGACCAGGGCATCCACTACATCGTGCAGGGCAACGGCTCGAGCGTGGGCATGGCACTCGAAGACGCGGTAGCCAAGTACAACGAGCGCAACCCGGGCAAGGAAATCGTCTACCTGAACTACGCGGCGGTCGACCCGGACATGACCAACAGCAAGTGCAACTACTGGCACTTCCGTTTGGACGCGAACTCCGACATGAAGATGGAAGCCTTGACGAGCTTCCTGGCGAAGGACCCGAAGGTCAAGAAGGTCTACCTGATCAACCAGAACTACTCGTTCGGGCACCAAGTGGCGCGCGCGGCCAAGGAATATCTGAAGCGCAAGCGCCCTGACATCGAGATCGTGGGTGAAGACCTGCACCCGCTGGCGCAGGTGAAGGACTTCTCGCCGTATGTCTCGAAGATCAAATTGTCTGGCGCCGATACCGTCATCACCGGCAACTGGGGCAGTGACCTCGCGCTGCTGATCAAGGCCGGCAAGGACGCGGGCCTGAACGCCAACTTCTATACCTACTACGCCGCCACCACCGGGGTGCCGACAGCCATGGGCGCAGCCGGTGCAGACCATGTGAAGTTCGTCGCCTACTGGAACGTCAACAACGACGGCTACAAGGGCGCCGATATCGTCGAGGGCTACAAGAAGAAGTACAACGACGATTACTACCTGATGGCGTCGTACACGGGCATTGCCATGCTGGCCAAGGCCGTCAAGCAGACCAAGTCGATCGAGCCCGCCAAGGTCGCCAAGGCCTTTGAAGGTATAAAGGTCGACAGCCTGAACGGCAGCTTCGAGATGCGCGCATCCGACCACCAGGGCCAGCAGCCGCTCTACATCGCCACCTGGGAAAAGACCAACGGCAAGACGGTCAAGTACGACCAGGAAAACACCGGCTACGGCTGGAAGACCGACGCGGTGCTCGACCAGTACGTTGCGTCGCAGCCGACTTCCTGCCAGATGAAGCGTCCTCAATAACGCGGCGGACGGTATGCCGAAGGGCCGCCCGATGCTATCGTGCGGCGATGTTTTAAACGAGCGCCATGGGCCGGTGGTGTTTGGCCCATGCCTCGCTCGAATTTGCTGGAAGGCTGTCGCGTGGAATTCCTAGTCATCAATCTCTTGAACGGCATCAGCTACGGGTTGCTGCTGTTCATGCTGTCTTCGGGCCTGACGCTGATCTTCAGCATGATGGGCGTGCTCAACTTTGCGCATGCCAGCTTCTACATGCTGGGCGCGTATTTCGCCTACGTGGTCAGCGGCTATCTGGGCTTCTGGGCCGCGTTGATCGTGGCGCCGCTGCTGGTGGGCGCGCTGGGCGCAGTGGTCGAGCGCTACGGTCTGCGCACCGTGCACCGCTACGGCCACGTCGCCGAACTGCTGTTCACCTTCGGCCTGGCCTATCTCATTGAAGAGGGGGTGAAGCTGGTGTGGGGCCTGCCGGCCGTGCCGTACCGCGTGCCGGATGCGCTGGATGGGCCGCTGTTCACGCTGTTCACGTCGTCGTTCCCGAAGTATCGCGCGTTCATGATGCTGGTGTCGCTGCTGATGCTGGTGGGCATTTTCCTGCTGCTCACGCGCACGCGCATCGGGCTCGTCATCCAGGCAGCGCTCACGCATCCGGACATGGTGGAAGCGCTGGGCCACAACGTGCCACGCGTGTTCATGCTGGTGTTTGGCGGCGGCTGTGCGCTGGCGGGGCTCGCAGGCGTGATCGGCGGCAATGCCTTCGTGACCGAGCCGTCGATGGCGGCGGCGGTGGGCTCCATCGTCTTCGTGGTGGCGGTGGTGGGCGGTATGGGGTCGCTGGTGGGGGCGTTCATCGCGTCGCTGCTCATCGGCTGCATCCAGACCTTTGCCGTCACGCTGGATATTTCGGTGACCAGCGTGCTCGCCAAGATCGGCGTCACGCTCAACCCGGATGTGCCGCTTATCTCCGTCTGGAACCTGACGATTGCGCAAGTTGCACCGGTGCTGCCATATCTGCTGCTGGTGCTGATGCTGATCTTCCGCCCGCGCGGGCTGATGGGTACGCGGGAGAGCTAAATGGAACGCACCATGCAACAAGCGCAACAACACACGCTGCCGGCCAATGATCGTGCGCGCACGATGCGGTTCAGGCCCGTCAACCTCGCGCGCTGGCTGATCTGGAGCACGACCGCACTGGTGATGATCGTGCTGCCGCTCATCTGGTCGCAGGGTTTTGCGATCACGCTGCTCTCGCAGATGGGCATCATGATCATCTTCGCGCTGTCGTACAACATGCTGCTGGGGCAGTCCGGCATGCTGTCTTTCGGGCACGCCGTCTATTCGGGGCTGGGTGCCTTCATGGCGGTGCATGTGCTCAACAAGATCGGCGCCGTGCAAGCGCTAGGCATCGGGGGGCCGCTGGCCGTGGCGCTGCTGCCCATTGCGGGCGGCCTGGGCGGCGCGCTGTTCGGCGTGATCTTCGGCTACGTCACCACCAAGAAATCCGGCACCACGTTTGCCATGATCACGCTCGGTATCGGCGAAATGGTCTTCGCCAGCGCGCTGATGTTCCCGGATTTCTTTGGCGGGGAGGGCGGTGTTTCGACCAACCGCAGCATCGGCGATGCGCTGGCCGGCGTCTCGTTCGGGCCGGCGCGGCAGGTGTATTACCTGATCGCCGCGTGGTGCCTGATCTCGATGGCGCTGATGTACGCCTGGACGCAAACGCCGCTGGGCCGCATCGCCAACGCCGTGCGCGACAACCCCGAGCGCGTGGAATTCATCGGCTACAACACGCAGCGTGTGCGGTATCTGGTGGTGATTCTGTCGGCGTTTTTTGCCGGCATTGCGGGCGCACTGTCATGCATCAACTTTGAGATCGTGACGGCGGAGAACGTATCGGCTGTGCGCTCGGGCTCGGTGCTGTTGGCGGCGTTCATTGGCGGCATGGGTAGCTTTTTCGGGC
Source organism: Ralstonia sp. 25C (assembly GCF_051904805.1). Classification (NCBI taxonomy): domain Bacteria; kingdom Pseudomonadati; phylum Pseudomonadota; class Betaproteobacteria; order Burkholderiales; family Burkholderiaceae; genus Ralstonia; species Ralstonia sp. 25C. Next base: position 3,939,847 of record NZ_CP196737.1, read on the forward strand.
CGATCATCGGTGCGGTGCTCACGGTGTTCTTTACCGTAGCGCTGTCCGGCATCACCAAGGCGTGGCTACTCTATCTGGGCCTGTTCTTCGTGCTGATGGTCATGTACGCGCCGGGCGGCATCGCGAGTCTGTTGGTGATGCATCTGCCGATCGTGCGGCGGGGCCAGCTCAAAACATTGCTGCCGGCTTACGGCGTAGCGATCGTGCCGGCAATCATCTTGCTGGTGGCGCTGATCTCGACCGTGGAAATGATCTACGCGGTGCAGGATGACAGCTCCGGCGGCGTTGCAACGCTGTTCGGCCTGGCGGTCGCACCGACGACTTTGAAGCCGTGGATCATCACCGCCGTCCTGTGGCTGGTGGGCGCCTTCGGCCTGCGTGCCGCAGCGGGCAAGCTGCGCACAGCTTGGGACAACGCATTGCAGGAGCCGCAACCATGAGCCAACCGACGTTTGGGCCAACCGCAGCGCTTGAGTTGCGCGACGTCCGCAAGCGCTTTGGCGCCACAGAGATCATTCGCGGCGTCAACCTCACCATCGGCAAGGGCGAGCGCCATGCGCTCATCGGCCCGAACGGCGCCGGCAAGTCGACCACGTTCAACTTGATCTCGGGCCGCTTCCCGGCCACCTCGGGCAGCGTGAAGCTGAATGGCGAAGAGATTGGCGGCCTGGCGCCGTACGAGATCAACCGCAAGGGCCTGTCACGCAGCTTCCAGATCACCAACATCTTTCATCGGCTTTCGGTGTTCGAAAACCTGCGCTGCGCGGTGCTCTGGTCGCTTGGCTATAAGTATTCGTTCTGGCACAAGCTGGCCGAGCTGCGCGATGCACGTGAACGCGCGGAAGAGGTGCTCGAGCAGATCGGCATGACGCACCGGCGCGATGCCGCCGCCGGCCTGCTGACTTATGCCGAGCAGCGCGCGCTCGAGATCGGTATCACCATCGCGGGCGGTGCCGATGTGATCCTGCTGGACGAGCCGACGGCTGGCATGAGCCGGTCCGAATCCGACCACGCGGTGGACCTCATCCGCAAGGTCACCGTGGGCAAGACGCTGGTGATGGTGGAGCACGACATGAGCGTCGTCTTCGGCTTGGCGGATCGCATCTCGGTGCTGGTCTATGGCGAGGTCATCGCTACCGACACACCCGAGGCCATCCGCAACAACCGTCGCGTGAAGGAGGCCTACCTGGGCACCACGCTGGACGAACCTGCAGGAGCGCATTGATGGCAACCAATACTCCGATGCTGGAGGTGCGCGGCCTGCACGCGTACTACGGCAAGAGCCACATCCTGCATGGTGTCGACATGCACGTGGGCGAGGGCGAGATCGTCGCGCTGCTTGGGCGCAATGGGGTGGGACGCTCGACGCTCGCCAAATCGATCATGGGCATGGTCAGGCACGAGGGCGAGATTCTGCTGCGCGGCAAGAACGTGAGCGGCTTGCGCACCTTCGAGGTGGCGCACAAGGGCATCGGCTACGTGCCCGAGAACCGCGACATCTTCCCCACGCTGACGGTGCGCCAGAACTTGCTGCTGGGCGAGAAACGCAATCCGAATAGCCCCAAGCCGCGCTGGCAGCTGGAGGACATGTACCAGATGTTCCCGCGCTTGAAGGAGCGTGAGAACACCGCGGCCGGTGTGCTCTCCGGTGGCGAGCAGCAGATGCTGACGCTGTGCCGCACGCTGATGGGCGACCCGGATTTCATCATCATCGATGAGCCGACCGAAGGCCTCGCACCGTTGATCGTCACGCTGGTGGGCGAATACCTGAAGACGCTCAAGGAGCGGGGGATTTCCGTGCTGCTGGTGGAGCAGAAGCTCGCCATCGCGCTGGACATCTCACAGCGGGTGTATGTGATGGGGCATGGGCAGATCGTGTTTGAAGGCACGCCTGCGGAGCTGAAGGCCGACGCGAAGGTTCGGCAGGAGTGGTTGGAAGTGTGATGGTGATCAGAGGGGCGCCAATGCACCCCTCTGATTCATGCTTCATGTTTAGAACGCAGCAACGCCCCCCGACGCCAGATACTGACCGAAGAGGCGCGCAAACTGGCCTCCATCCGTATTGATGTTCGTCGAATAGGTACCGCCGCCGCCAAACACAATGGCAAAGGTATGCATGCCGCCGTACTCCCACGTGTTGCGCAACATGTAGTCAACATGGTTGTCCCGGAAGTGGCTCGGCGTGCCGCCAGGCGTGTCGGATGCCACACCCAACGGCGTTTGCCACCACAGAATCGGAAGCCCATTGCCCAGCGCGTCGCGATAGGCTGAGTAGGAGTTTTGCTGTTGGTGGAAATTGGGCGTGTTGACGTTGTTCTCGTCCAGATAGAACGGACCAGTGCGGCCCTTGCACTCATCCAGCTGCGCGAGTTCGAGGCAGCCGGCATCCCGGTCGCTCGTCTGCGCAACGATGAAATCGGCCCGGTCCGCGCCGATGAGTTGCATTTGCTTTGCGAATACATCTGGCGTGGCATTCCAGAATGCCGGGGGGAAGCCGATCAGTGCCTTGGGCGCATGCCAACGCGCCATCGACACCAGGCAGCTACCGATGTTGGCGGCGGTGTTCGCCATCCAGCTGCATTCCGGCTGGTTATTGACCACGGCGGGCATTTGGGTCATGTCGTGGTTAGGCGCCTGCGCGTAGACGTACGGCCAAAAGTCCGGCTCGAGGTTGACCAGCACCGCGGTATCCAGCTCGTTAATGCGGTCATACATCGTCCGCGCTTGCGACCAGTAGTCATTCATGAAGCTCGGATCGTTGATGCCACTCAGGTTACTGTCGCCCCGCTGGGCCATCCCGTAGAGCGTGAACATCGGGGTCGCGCCATAGCTGATGGCATTTTTGGCCTGATAGGTCACGTACGCACCGGTCGGGCTGTTCCACGAAGGCCAGGCGCCTGAGCCAACGCCTACGAGGTAAACGTCGACAATGTCAGGCCGAATGCCCTGGGCCTTCATATCGTCGATCGATTGCCCCGAACCCAAGCCGATCTGAACGCGCCCGACCTTGCCCATCTTGCTGAGAATCGCGGCGGCGGAGTTGGTGTCCGTACCCATGACCCGCTTGGCGTCGCCAGAGCCGGAGCCCGTTTGTGCCGAGCCCGATGCGCTGCTGCTTTGCGTAGTTGCGTTGCCTGTGGATGCGTCATCGCTTCCGCCGCCGCAGCCGAACAACGCGAGTGAAATCAACGCTGCGGCAACATACCGGTGAGAGAACAGACGGCGATGGCCGCCCGATTCGGCAGTGCAACGCATTTCCAGCGCATTACGCCAATCACTTCCTTTTTTCATTATCCCGACCTCCTCAGTTTCATTGAGACATGCGTGCGGCGGCGCACGGCTTCCGGCTCGTAAATCCTTCACGCAGACTCGGCAAGGCGATATCTGCTCAACCAGGAAAGCGCACCGTGCAGGCATCCGCGGGAGAGAGGTTAAACGCGCCCGCGCGAATTGGAATGGGACGTGAGGTTATTTGAATGTCCCTGGAGGCGAGGAGGAGAGAAATATTGATTTTCTTTTTTATGCTCCTGAAATAAATCGCCGTCGGATTATCTCGACGGCGCCGGCCGGCCCGGGGGCAGTGGCCTGCAGTGCAGATCCTTGTGCGCAGCCGCGAGCATGGCATCAAGGTGATGGGCGGCACGCTGACGCCGTTCATGGGGTCAGAAGTGCCGTACCCGAACTACTGGTCACCGCAGAAAGAAGCAACGCGCCAAGCGGTGAACCAGTGGATTCGCTCCAGTGGCGCGTTTGATGCCGTGGTGGATTTCGATGCCGCGGTGGATTTCGATGCCGCGGTGGATTTCGATGCCGCGGTGCGTGATCCGGCGAGCCCGCGCACCCTGCTGCCGGCGTACGACAGCGGGGATCACCTGCACCCCAATGATGGGGGTTATGCGGCGATGGCCAATGCGGTCAATCTCTCCACGCTGCGGGCGGCTGGGCCGTAAGCCTGGGCAGGCTTAACGTGGGGTAGGCGTCGTAGAGGCAGCAACGACGCCTGCACTTGAGTCGGCTGGCGTTGAAGTGTTCACCTCTTGCTTGAGGTGCACCACACTGAACTGCATATCGGCATACCGCACAAACCGCGTCTTGAACTTCCAGCGGTATCCCAGCCAGATCGCCACAAACAGGAACACCCCGCAATACGTAGCGACGAAGGGGCCAAAGTTATCAATGGGCGCAAATAGCGCCGTGGTGTTCTGCCCAAGAATGATCACCACACACAGGATCGCCACCATGATCGGCCCGAACGGGAAGAACGGCGACCGATACGCCAATTGATTCACCGAATGCCCCTGGCTCACGAAGCCCTTGCGGAAGCGGTAGTGCGCCAGCGCAATGCCAAACCACGCAATGAAGCACGTCACCGCCGACGTGTTCAGCAGCCACAGGTACACCACCTGATCGCCAAACAGCGAGCTGAAGAAGCACAGCGCCCCCACGGCAGAGGTGGCCAGCAGCGCGCGGTGCGGCACGCCGTTGGCTGACACCTTGGCAAACCAGCGCGGCGCCTGCTTTTCGAGCGCGAGGTCATACAGAATCCGCGTCGACACGTACAGGCTCGACGTGCCGGACGACAGCAGCGCGGTCAGCACCACCGCATTCATCATCCCAGCGGCGAACGCCAGACCGGCGTGCTGGAACACCAGGGCGAATGGGCTCACGGCAACATCCGTCGCCTCGTTACGCAGCAGGCTCGGATCGGTGTACGGCAGCAGCACGCCGATGATCAGGATCGCCAGCACGTAGAACAGCAGGATGCGCCAGAACGTCTGGCGGATGGCGCGCGGGATGGTGCGCGAGGGGTTCTCTGCCTCGCCTGCGGCCACGCCGATGGTCTCAACGCCCTGGAACGAGAACCCCGCAATCATTGCCACGCCCACCATGGCCGGTAGCCCGCCGACGAACGGCGCCTCGCCGATGGTGAAGTTGTGCCAGCCCGACGATGGGCCGCCGTGCATGATGCCGAAGATCATCGCCAGCCCGATGATCAGGAACACGACGATCGTCACCACCTTGATCATCGAAAACCAGTATTCCGCTTCGCCAAAGCCACGGACCGAGACGGCGTTGAGGCCGAACATCAGCAGCAGGAATGCGGCGCTCCACACCATGCCCGACACGCCTGGGAACCAGTACTTCATCACCAGTTGCGCGGCCGCCAGTTCCACTGCCACCGACACCGCCAGCGCAAACCAGTAGTTCCAGCCCAGCGCGAAGCCAAAGCCTTCTTCGACGTACAGCCGGCTATAGGTGACGAACGAACCGGAGACGGGCAGGTGCACTGCCAGCTCGCCCAGGCTCGTCATCAGGCTATAGACCATCGCGCCGAGCAGCACATACGTCAGCAGCGCGCCGCCGGGGCCGGCCTGCGCAATGGATGCGCCGGATGCGACGAACAACCCCGTGCCGATGGCGCCGCCCAGGGCGATCATCATCAGATGGCGCGAGCGCAGGCGTCGTCGTAGTTCGGATTGGGCTTCGAGGCCGGTCGGGGTAATCGGTGTGTGCATAGCGGGTGCGCCAAGGTGGGGCGCGCAAATGAAAAACGCCCGCCGAATGCAAGGCAAACGGCAGGCGGGTCGAATGTTATTGCTGCGTGCGTGCGGCGACGGTCAGCAGTTCGGGGCCAGGGTCCTGGCCGGCCAGCGGATCACGCACCACCGGCGGCCGCGGGAAGTGCATGTCGTGGTAACGGACAATGCCGCCACCCCGCACCAGCCGGTACCCGATCCAGATCAGGAAGAAGACCGGAATGCCGATGTAGGTGGCAATCACCGCGGGCCAGTCAATCGTGCCGCTGGTGAACGCCTGATAGTTCTGGCCGAGCGTAATCACCAGGCACAGCCCGAACGCAAACAGCGGGCCGTACGGGAAGAACTTCGAGCGATACGGCAACTGCGCCGGATCATGCCCCTGCGCCACCAGTCCCTTGCGGAAGCGATAGTGGCTGATGGCAATGCCCAGCCACGCTACAAAGCCGGTCATGCCCGACGTGTTCAGCAGCCACAAGTAGACCGTCTTGTCGCCATACAGCGAGCTGAGGAAACACAGCGCGCCAACAGCCGTCGTGGCCAGCAGCGCATTGCGCGGCACGCCGTTCTTGGTGAGTTGCGCAAAGATGCGCGGCGCACGGCCCTCCGTGGCCAGGTTGTAGAGCATGCGTGTAGATGCATACATGCCCGAGTTACCCGCCGACAGTACAGCGGTCAGGATCACGGCGTTCATCAGCCCGGCCGCAAACGCCAGCCCTGCATGCTTGAACACCAGCGTGAACGGGCTCACGCCAATGTTGGTGACTTCCGTCGAGAGCAGGTTCGGATCGGTGTACGGCACCAGCACACCGATGATGAAAATCGCCAGCACGTAGAACAGCAGAATCCGCCAGAACACCTGCTTGACCGCGCGCGGAATCGTCCGCGCCGGGTCCGCTGATTCACCCGCCGCCACGCCGATCAGCTCCGTCCCCTGAAACGAGAACCCCGCAATCATCGCCACGCCGATCATCGCCGGCAGCCCGCCCACGAACGGCGCATCGCCCATCGTCAGGTTCTGCAGGCCCGATTGCGGACCGCCTTTCATGATCCCGAAGATCATCGCCAGGCCGATCCCGATAAAGAAGATGACAGTGACGACCTTGATGAGCGCAAACCAGTATTCCGCCTCGCCAAAACCGCGTACGGAAATGGCGTTGAGCAGGAACATGATGAGGAGAAACACCGCACTCCACAGCACGCCCGGTATATCGGGGAACCAGTAATGCATGACGAGCTGCGCGGCCGCCAGCTCCACGGCAATCGTTACCGCCCAGTTGTACCAATAGTTCCAGCCGAGCGCGAAGCCGAATCCCTCGTCCACATACAGCGCGCCGTAGGTGGCGAACGAGCCGGAAACAGGCATGTAGGCGGCAAGTTCGCCCAGGCTGGTCATCAGGAAATAGACCATCACCCCGATCAGGATGTAGGCGGCGAGTGCGCCACCGGGGCCTGCCTGCGAGACCGATGCGCCCGAGGCCACGAACAGCCCGGTACCGATCGATCCGCCGATGGCGATCATGGTGAGGTGGCGCGCGCGCAAGGTGCGGCGCAAGCCCGGCGTCTCTGCGGACGGGGTGGCGTGTTTTTCTGACATGAATACAGAGTGGACGATTTTGCTCGGATCGCGAGCTCAATCGACTAATGTGACGAGACGTTCCCGCGCCTGATGGGCGCCAAGCTCGTCCCGAGCGACGAAATGCGCGACTCTATCAAAACCGTCACGGAGCGGGCAAAAAATTGACGCTTCCGTCACCGCGCTCGGATAGGGGCCGGGCGGCAACATCGCCCGCCGGACGGCGCCGCGCAACGGAAAAATAGAAATTGAACGACCGTGCTTTTTTGTGTATTCTGTGTCGAGTCGCGGCCTTACCGCGCGTTAAAAAAACGATACTCAAGAGACAGTTCAACCGCGAGGCACGGTGAGTTTTACAACCGGCCCTCGCTCCACCAAAGGAACCAGCATGACAGCGGAGTACAAGGTCCAGGACGGCGTTGCCGTCATCACGCTCAGCAACCCGCCCGTCAACGGCCTTGGCCATTCCACGCGGCTGGGCATTGTTGAAGGCATGGTCAAGGCGAGCGACGATCCGAACGTCAAGGCCATCGTGATCACTGGCGCTGGAAAGGCCTTTTCGGGCGGCGCTGATATCCGCGAGTTCAACACCCCCAAGGCAAGCCAGGAGCCGTCACTGCATTCCGTCATCAAAGCAGTGGAGTCGAGCAGCAAGCCGGTCGTGGCGGCTATCCACTCGGTGGCGATGGGCGGCGGGCTGGAGCTAGCGATGGGTTGCCACTACCGTGTGGCTGCACCGGGCGCGCAGATCGCGCTGCCGGAAGTGAAGCTGGGCATCCTGCCGGGCGCAGGTGGCACGCAGCGTCTGCCGCGCGCGATCGGCCTGGAACCGGCTCTGAACATGATCGTCTCGGGCACGCCCATCCTGTCGGAAAAGCTGGCCAAGAGCGGCCTGTTCGACCAGATGATCGAAGGCGATCTGATGGCCGGCGCCATCGACTTCGCGCTCAAGGCCGCTGCCGACGGCAAGCTGCCCAAGCTGCGCGATCGCAAGGTCGAGCACGACAACCCGCAAGGTTTCCTGCAATTCGCGCGCAACACCGTTGCCGCAGTCGCCAAGAACTTCCCGGCACCGGGCAAGTGCGTCGACGCCGTGCAGGCTGCCGTCGAAAAGCGCTTTGACGATGGCATCAAATTCGAGCGCGACCTGTTTATCGAACTGGTGAACACGTCTGAATCGCGCGCGCTGCGTCACGCCTTCTTCGGCGAACGCGCTGCCAGCAAGATCCCCGATGTGCCGGAAGACACGCCGGTGCGCAAGGTGGAAAAGGTTGCCGTGGTCGGCGCCGGCACCATGGGCGGCGGTATTTCCATGAACTTCCTGAACGCGGGTATTCCGGTCACGATCTTGGAAACGAAGCAGGAAGCGCTGGACCGCGGCGTTGCCACCATCCGCAAGAACTACGAGAACAGCGCCAAGAAGGGCAAGCTGACGCAAGAGAAGGTCGAGCAGCGCATGGCCCTGCTGACCCCGACGCTGTCCTACGACGACCTCAAGGACGCCGACCTCGTCATCGAGGCCGTGTTCGAAGAAATGGGCGTCAAGGAAGTCGTGTTCAAGAAGCTGGACGATGTCGTCAAGCAGGGTGCGATCCTGGCCTCGAATACCTCCACGCTGGACGTGGACAAGATCGCCAGCTTCACCAAGCGCCCGCAAGACGTGGTCGGCATGCACTTCTTCAGCCCGGCCAACGTGATGAAGCTGCTGGAAGTCGTGCGCGGCAAGGACACCGCCAAGGATGTGCTGGCCACCGTCATGAAGCTGGCCAAGGCCATCAAGAAGACGGCCGTGGTGTCGGGCGTGTGCGACGGCTTCATCGGCAACCGCATGATCGAGCAGTACAGCCGTCAGGCCGGTTATCTGCTGGACGAAGGCGCGCTGCCGGAGCAAGTTGACAAGGCCATCGAGAAGTTTGGCTTTGCGATGGGCCCGTTCCGCATGGGCGACCTCGCTGGTAACGACATCGGCTGGGCCATCCGCAAGCGCCGCGCCGTGGACAAGCCGGACATCGTCTACTCGAAGACGGCTGACCTGCTGTGCGAAATGGGCCGCTTCGGTCAGAAGACCGGCGGCGGCTGGTACGACTACAAGGCGGGTGACCGCAAGCCGTACCCGAACCAGCAGGTCAACGACATGATCGTCCAGCACTCGAAGGATCTGGGCATCACGCGCCGCAAGATTTCGGATGAAGAGATCGTCGAGCGCCTGGTGTTCGCGCTGGTCAACGAAGGCGCGAAGATCCTGGAAGAGGGCATCGCCTCCAAGGCGTCGGACATCGACATGGTCTACCTGACCGGCTATGGCTTCCCGCTGTTCCGCGGCGGCCCGATGCTCTACGCAGACACCGTCGGCCTGTACAACGTCGCGCAAGCCATGCACCGCTACAGCAAGGGCTATCACGGCGAAGCCTGGAAGCCGGCGCCGCTGCTGCAGAAGCTGGCTGACGAAGGCAAAGGCTTCAACGGCTAATTCATCGAACTGCGACTAGACCGCCATGCAACTCACGCCCACCGATTGCCTGCTGATCATCGACGTGCAGAACGATTTTCTGCCCGGCGGTGCGCTGGCTGTGCCTGACGGCGACCAGGTCATCCCGGCCGTCAACCAGCTCGCCAAGGCATTCGGGCGCGTTGTGCTGACGCAGGACTGGCACCCGAGTGAGCACGTGTCGTTCGCGGCCAACCATGCGGGCACGCAGCCTTTCGGCACGATCGAGCTGCCGTACGGGCAGCAGGTGCTGTGGCCGGTGCATTGCGTGCAGCACAGCACCGGCGCCGCGCTGGCCGATGGGCTGGACGTGCCGCATGCGCAACTGATCGTCCGCAAGGGCTATCACCCGCACATCGACAGCTACTCCGCCTTCTTTGAGGCGGATCGCAAGACGCCGACCGGCCTGCTGGGCTATCTGCGCGAGCTTGGGATCAAGCGAGTGTTCTGCGTGGGGCTGGCCACAGACTTTTGCGTGGCGTGGTCCGCGCTGGATGCCCGTGCTGCGGGGCTGGAAGTCGCCGTCATCGAAGATGCCTGCCGCGCGATTGACCTGAACGGGTCGCTCGCACAGGCGTGGCAGCGCATGACGGATGCGGGCATCGCACGGTTGCAGTCGCACGAGATTCTGAACGGATAACAGAGATACCGGGCGCTTGCTGATGCAGTGCGCCCGCCACCAGATACGAGGAGCAACACCATGACCGAAGCAGTCATCGTTTCCACCGCACGTACCGGCCTGGCCAAGAGCTGGAAGGGCGCCTTCAACATGACGCACGGCGCTACGCTGGGCGGCCACGCAGTCCAGCACGCTATCGAGCGCGCCAAGATCGAACCGGGCGAAGTGGAAGACATCCTGATGGGCTGCGCGAACCCGGAAGGCGCGACCGGCGCCAACATCGCCCGCCAGATCGCTCTGCGCGCCGGCTGCCCTGTGACCGTGCCGGGCGCGACCGTCAACCGTTTCTGCTCGTCGGGCCTGCAGACCATCGCCATGGCCGCACAGCGCGTGATTGCCGATGAAGGCGACATCTTCGTGGCCGGTGGTGTGGAATCCATCTCGTGCGTGCAGCAAGAGATGAACCACCACATGCTGCAGGAAGGCTGGCTGCGCAAGCACAAGCCCGAGATCTACTGGAGCATGCTCCAGACCGCCGAGAACGTCGCCAAGCGCTACAACATCAGCAAGGAGCGCCAGGACGAATACGGCGTGCAGAGCCAGCAGCGCGCCGCTGCGGCAGCCGCTGCCGGCAAGTTCAACGACGAAATCGTCCCGATGACCACGGTGATGGGCGTGGCCGATGCCAAGACCGGCCAGCTCATGACGCGCGAAGTCACGATCTCCGCTGACGAAGGTATCCGCGCTGACACGACGCTTGAAGGCGTGTCGAAGATCCGCACCGCCATGCCGGGTGGCGTGGTCACGGCAGGTAACGCCAGCCAATTCTCCGACGGCGCATCCGCAGCCGTGGTGATGAACGGCAAGGTCGCCGCCGCCAAGGGCCTGCAACCGCTGGGCGTGTTCCGCGGCTTTGCCGTGGCCGGTTGCGAGCCGGACGAAATGGGCATCGGCCCCGTGTTCGCCGTGCCCAAGCTGCTCAAGAAAGCCGGCCTGAAGGTCGAAGACATCGGCCTGTGGGAACTGAATGAAGCGTTCGCCGTGCAGGTGCTGTACTGCGCTGACAAGCTGGGCATCCCGATGGATCGCCTGAACGTCAACGGCGGCGCCATCGCCGTGGGCCACCCGTATGGTGTGTCAGGCGCGCGCCTGGTCGGCCACGCGCTGATCGAAGGCAAGCGCCGCGGCGTCAAGTACGTGGTCGTGACCATGTGCATCGGCGGCGGCCAAGGCGCTGCTGGTCTGTTTGAGGTGCTCTAAAGAGACACAGGCTCCCACTCAAAACGGGAGCCTGATTTGTTTCTGCCAGAGCTGACCTCTGTGTCAGCGCATGCACCCAGACGGGTTGGCCGTTGACGTTCCTGCCCTAGATGGCGCCTTGAATTTCTGTAAGCGGGCGGAAAAAAGAAGGACCGCTGTCTGAGCGCAGCGAGTTTCGGTCCTTCTCCGCCCGGTTACGGAAATTCAAGGAATCTTTCGCCATCTCGGGCGCGCCTTTCTTTGCTTACTTTCTTTGGCAAGACAAAGAAAGTGAGTCAGCCCCGGCAGGGGATGAAACAAGGGATGGACCACTAACATCATGTCTTCTCTGCTGCTGTCGCGCCGCGACCTGAGCTTTCTGCTCTATGAATGGCTCGACGTGGAATCGCTCACAAGCATTCCCCGTTATGCCGACCACTCCCGCGAAACATTCGACGCCGCGCTCGATACCTGCGAGCGCATCGCCACGGACCTCTTCGCCCCACACAACAAGAAGAACGACCAGGAAGAACCGCACTTCGACGGCAACAAGGTCCACATCATCCCCGAAGTAAAGATCGCGCTGGACGCCTTCAACAAGGCCGGCCTGATGGCCGCAGGCCAAGACTTCGAGCGCGGCGGCATGCAACTGCCCACCGTGGTCGAGAAAGCTGGCTTCGGCTTCTTCAAGGCCGCCAACGTCGGCACCAGCTCGTATCCGTTCCTCACCATCGGCAACGCCAACCTGCTGCTCGCGCACGGCACGCCCGCGCAGATCGAAACGTTTGTGCAGCCCGAGATGGAGGGCCGCTTCTACGGCACGATGTGTTTGTCGGAACCGCAGGCCGGCTCGTCGCTGTCGGATGTCGTCACGCGTGCGGAGTACGAAGGCGAATCGCCGCTGGGCGCGCAGTACCGCCTGACCGGCAACAAGATGTGGATCTCCGCTGGCGAGCACGAACTGTCGGAGAACATCGTCCACCTCGTGCTGGCGAAGATCCCCGGCCCGGACGGCAAACTGATTCCGGGCGTGAAGGGCATCTCGCTGTTCATCGTGCCAAAGTTCCTCGTCAATGCAGACGGCTCGCTGGGTGAGCGCAATGACGTGGTACTGGCCGGCCTGAACCACAAGATGGGTTATCGCGGTACGACGAACTGCCTGCTGAACTTTGGCGAAGGCACGCAGTTTCGCCCGAAGGGTGCCGATGGCCAGCCGCGCGCCGGTGCCATCGGCTATCTCGTCGGCGAGCCACACAAGGGCCTCGCATGCATGTTCCACATGATGAACGAGGCGCGCATCGGCGTTGGCATGGGCGCGACGATGCTCGGCTACACCGGTTATCTGCATGCGGTGGATTACGCACGCAATCGCCCGCAAGGTCGCCCGATCGGGCCGTCGGGCAAGGATGCGGCGTCCCCGCAAATCCGCATTGTCGATCACGCTGACGTGCGCCGCATGCTGCTGGCGCAGAAGGCCTACGTGGAAGGCGCGCTCGGCCTGAACCTTTATTGCGCCAAGCTCGTCGATGAAGAGCGCGGTGAAACGGATGCAACCAAGCGCGCCAAGCTCGGGCTGCTGCTCGACATCCTCACGCCGATTGCGAAGAGCTGGCCGTCGCAGTGGTGCCTGGAGGCCAACAGCCTGGCGATTCAGGTGCACGGCGGCTACGGCTACACGCGCGAATACAACGTCGAACAGTTCTACCGCGACAACCGCCTCAACCCTATCCACGAAGGCACGCACGGCATCCAGGGTCTGGATTTGCTGGGCCGGAAGGTCGTGATGCAGGACGGGGCCGCCTTTGCGGCGCTGGGCGAGCGCGTGCAGACCACGGTCGGCCGCGCGCTGGAAAGCGGTGACGAAACGCTGCTCAGCTACGGCCGTGCACTCGGCATGGCCACGCAAAAGCTGGCCAAGGTCACGCAGACGCTGTGGGCAGCAGGTGACCCGCGTGTGACGCTGGCTAACGCATCGATCTATCTGGAAGCGTTCGGCCACGTCGTCGTGGCCTGGCTCTGGCTGGAACAGGCGCTGACTGCCGCGAAGGCATTGCCAAACGCACAAGGCGAAGACGCCGATTTCTACCGAGGCAAGCTGCAGGCTGCACGCTACTTCTTCCAGTGGGAGCTGCCGAAGATCGACCCGCAGATTGCACTGCTGGGCTCGCTCGACACGACGACGCTGGATATGCAGGACGCCTGGTTCTAAGCCGGCGCACACAACAACGAGACAGGAGACACCATGGGTACGCTCAAGCATCTGTTCGATCTTTCCGGCAAAACTGCACTCATCACCGGTGGCTCGCGCGGGCTCGGCCTGCAGATTGCCGAAGCACTGGGTGAGCAGGGCGCACGCATCGTGCTGTCCGCGCGCAAGGCCGATGAACTGAAGGAAGCGCAGGCGCATCTGAAGTCGTTGGGCATCGAGGCCGACTGGATTGCCGCCGACGGTGCTGTCGAAGCGGACATCCAGCGCTTGGCCGACGAGGCGCTCGCCAAGCTGGGGCACATCGACATCCTCGTCAACAATGCGGGCGCCACGTGGGGCGCACCGGCGGAAGACCACCCGGTGGAAGCCTGGGACAAGGTGATGAACCTGAACATCCGTGGCCTGTTCCTGCTGACGCAGCAGATCGGCAAGCGTTCGATGATCCCGCGCAAGTACGGGAAGATCGTCAACGTGGCATCGATTGCCGGCCTGAAGGGCAACCCGCCGGGCTCGTTGGATACGATTGCCTACAACACCAGCAAGGGCGCCGTGGTCAATTTCACGCGCGCACTGGCTGGGGAATGGGGCGAACACAACATCACCGTCAACGCCATTGCGCCGGGCTTCTTCCCCTCGAAGATGACGCGTGGCTCGCTGGAAAAGCTCGGCGTGGACAAGCTGGCCGAACGCTCGCCGCTGCACCGCATTGGCGATGAGGAAGACCTCAAGGGCGTGGCTGCGCTGTTCGCATCGGACGCCTCCAAACACATCACGGGCCAGATCCTGGCCGTGGACGGTGGCGTGAGCGTGGTCTAATTTCGGCTGTTTCTGGACTTAGACACTCTTTTGAACGCAGCATGAGCGCAGACAACAACGGTTTTCCGATCGACATCCCTTTCCTGAAGCTTCTGGGCATGCGTTGCCTGAAGGCGGAGGGCGGCGAGGGCATCGTCGAACTCGCACTCGAGGCCCAGCACATGAACAGCTGGGAAATGGCCCACGGCGGCGTGACCATGACGATGCTCGATGTGGCGATGGCCATGGCTGGCCGCTCGGCCGACGTGCATGGCCGCGGCGTGGTGACGATCGAGATGAAGACGGCGTTCATGCAGCCCGGGCGCGGCACGCTCAGGGCAAGCGCGCGATGCGTGCACCAGTCCACCACCATGGCGTTCTGCGAAGGCGAGGTGAGGGATGCCGATGACAAGCTGGTCGCGCGCGGCTCGGGCACGTTCAAGTTCGTCAAGCGCGCGCAGATTGCCAGCCGAGTGCCGCCGCGCACACCCGAGCCAGGCGCGGACGGCTAATTGACCTACGCAGTTGCAGTCAGGCAGTACCCAGTTGCACACCGGACAGCGTCCGGCACATAAGAAAAGCAACCACGGAGACAACCATGCAACAACCCGCACGGCGGACGGCGGACGCTCTTGCCATCACGCTGCTTTGCTGCATCGGACTGACCATGACCTTGGAAGGATGCGCCTCCAATTCGACGCCAGCCGCGGAGACGCCTACCGCCGTGCAGGTACCGCCTGCCCCGAACCCTCCGGTACAGAAGCCCCTCACGGCAGACGACTCCGACCCAAACAAGATGGGCTGGATGCAGGGCTTCCCGCCGCCGCCTGATCGCATCATCCGCTTTGACATGGTGGGCAACGTGTTCCCGCGCACGCGTTACGGCTTCAGCCATGTGCGCGAGTTCCTGCCCACGCGTGTGGTCTGGCGCGGCGATGGCCCGGCGAGCAAGCTGCCCCGTGCCGAGCAGGATATCGGCGGCGTGCTCTTTACCGATGCTGCGGGCACGCGCCGCACCTTTGCCGAGATGCTGAAGTTGACGTACACCGACGGCATCCTCGTCATGCACAAGGGTAAGGTTGTGTATGAGCGCTACTTTGGCGCGCTCGATGCGCACACGCAGCACATCGCCATGTCGGTCACGAAATCGTTTGTCGGTACGTTGGCGGCCACGTTGGTGGCAGACGGCAAACTCGACCCGGCGGCGCCCGTGACGCAATACGTGCCCGAGCTGAAGGACAGCGCTTATGGTGACGCGACCGTGCGCCAGGTGATGGACATGACGGTCGGCGTGCGTTTCTCCGAGAACTACGCCGACCCGAACGCCGATATCTGGACGTATGCCCGCGCCGGCGGCGTGCTGCCGCGCCCGGCCGACTACAAGGGCCCGGCCGGCTTCTACGACTACCTCGTCACCACGAAAAAGGAAGGCCAGCACGACGACGCGTTCGGCTACAAAACCGTCAACGCCGAGGTGCTTGCCTGGATCGTGCGCCGCGCTTCCGGCAAGTCGACCGCAGCGCTACTGTCCGAACGTATCTGGCAACCGATGGGCGCACAGAGCGACGCGTACTTCTCGCTGGACAGCATCGGCACGGAGTTCGGTGGTGGGGGCCTGAGCACGACGCTGCCCGACCTCGCGCGCTTTGGGGAGATGATCCGCAACAACGGCCGCTTCAACGGCAAGCAGATCCTGCCCAAGAGCGTGATCGATGGCATCCACAAGGGAGGAGACCCGGCCAAATTTGCCAAGGCAGGTTACGCCACGCTGCCGGGCTGGTCGTACCGCGACATGTGGTGGATCTCGAACAACAGCCACCACGCCATCGAGGCGCGCGGCATCCATGGTCAGGCCATCTATATTGATCCGGTGGCCCAGATGACCATCGTGCGTTACGCCTCGCACCCCATTGCCACCAACGCCGCCAATGATCCGGTTACGCTGCCGGCCTTCGGCGCGCTGGCTGAATTCTTCATGCACCAGAAGTGACCTACTCGAATATCTGAATACCTAGGAGCGATTCATGTCGAAGACGTATCAACGCATTGTTCTGGCTTCCCGTCCGCAAGGTGCCGTCACGCCTGACAACTTCCGCCTGGAGACGGCGGATATCCCCGAACTGCAGGACGGCCAGGTGCTGGTGCGCAACCATTTCCTGTCGCTCGATCCGTACATGCGCGGCCGGATGAACGACAGCAAGTCGTATGCGGAACCCCAGCCGCTGAATGAAGTGATGATCGGCGGCACGGTGGGTGTGGTGGAAGCCAGCAAGAACCCATCGTTTGCCGTGGGCGACAGCGTGGTCGGCATGTTCGGGTGGCAGGAGATCGGCATCTCCGATGGGCGCGGCATCCAGAAGGTGGATACGCGCCACATTCCGCTGTCGGCGTATCTGGGTTCGGTGGGCATGCCCGGCGTGACCGCATGGTACGGCCTGAACAAGATCATGCTGCCGAAGCCCGGCCAGACCGTGGCGGTGAGCGCCGCGTCGGGTGCGGTGGGCAGCGTGGTTGGCCAACTCGCCAAGCTCAAGGGTTGCCGTGCCGTGGGCTTTGCCGGCGGCAAGGACAAGTGCGACTACGTGGTCAACGAGCTGGGCTTTGATGCCTGCATCGACTACAAGGCCGCTAAGGATCCGAAAGAGCTTTACAAGATGCTCAAGGAAGCCACGCCGGACGGTATCGACTCGTACTTCGAGAACGTTGGTGGCCCGATCCTGGATGCCGTGCTGTCGCGCATGAACGCGTTCGGCCGCATCGCCATGTGCGGCATGATCGCCGGTTACGACGGTCAGCCGCTGCCGCTGCAGAACCCGCAGTTGATCCTCGTGTCGCGCCTGACCATTGAAGGCTTCATCGTCTCCGAGCACATGGACGTGTGGCCGGAAGCACTGCGTGAACTGGGCGGCTTCGTAGCACAGGGCAAGCTGAAGTTCCGCGAGAGCGTGGCAGACGGTCTGGCAAGTGCGCCGGAAGCCTTCATGGGCCTGCTCAAGGGCAAGAACTTCGGCAAGCAGCTCGTGAAGCTGGTCTGACGTTTCGACGTCAATGTGCGGACTGTCAATCGCTTGACAGTCCGCGGGATGAGGGCCGCAACAGAATGGCCCACCCACAATCAATGCGTGAAGGAGACACCATGAACGCACCTGAAACGGCACAAGCCAAGCGGCCCGACAGCATGAGCGCCAGCCTCAGCCCCGAGGTCGCTGCGCGCTATCGCAACCTGCCGCGTCCGCCGCAATTTGCGACCGTGGAAGAAGAGCGCCTGCACCGCAAGCAGCGCCTTGCTGCGGCGTTTCGCTTGTTCTCCAAATTCGGCTTCGATGAGGGCGTGGCAGGGCATATCACCGCGCGCGATCCGGAGCACCAGGACAGCTTCTGGGTGAACCCCTTCGGCGTGCATTTCAGTCAGGTGACGGTGTCGAACCTCATCCGCTGTGACCACCACGGCAACGTGGTGGAGGGCGATTACCCGGTCAATGCAGCGGCGTTTGCGATTCACTCCCGCGTGCATCAGGCACGCCCCGATGCCGTGGCCGCTGCGCATTCCCACAGCACGTATGGCCGTGCTTGGTCGACGCTGGGCCGCAAGCTTGATCCGCTCACGCAAGACGTGTGTGCCTTCTATGACGATCATGCGCTGTATGACGATTTCGGCGGCGTGGTGGTCGAGCTGGATGAAGGCCAGCGCATTGCCGAAGCACTGGGTGATAACAAGGCCGCGATCCTGCAGAACCACGGCCTGCTGACCGTCGGCAAGACGGTCGACGAAGCCGCCTGGTGGTTCATTACGATGGAGCGCTCCTGCCAGGTGCAACTGCTTGCCGAAGCCGCTGCCGCGCGCACCGGCGAGGCCCCGCGCACGATTTCCGATGCTGCCGCGCGACAGGCGTATTCCATCGTCGGGTCTGCGCAGGCAGGGTGGTTCCAGTTTCAGCCGCTGTACGCGCGCATCGTCAAAGAACAACCCGATCTGCTCGATTGATCGGCCTGCAAATTTCTGGAGCTTCCATGACGGACCTGATCCTGCATCACTACGCCACCTCGCCGTTTTCAGAGAAGGTGCGCTTGATCCTCGGCTACAAAGACCAGCCGTGGAAGTCCGTCACCGTGCCGGTCATCCTGCCCAAACCGGATGTGATGCCGCTCACGGGCGGCTATCGGCGTACGCCATTCCTGCAGATCGGCGCGGACATTTATTGCGATACCGCGCTGATTACGCAGGTGCTCGAATCGATTCATCCGCTGCCGAAGCTCGTGCCGTCGGAGCATGCCGCTGCGGTATTCGCCATGGCGCAGTGGGCGGATACGACGCTGTTCTGGGCGTCTGCCACCTTTGTGATGCAGCCGGCGGGCTTCCAAAGCCTGTTCGGCAACATGCCAGAAGCGGCTGTCAAAGCCTTCGTGGAAGACCGGAAGGCGATGCGCGCGGGCGGCATTGGTCTGCGTACGCCGCTACCGGAAGCCACGTCCACGCTGCACGTATTCCTCGCGCAGTTGGAGCGGCAGTTCGCCACCGGCGAGCACATCTTCCTGTTTGGCGAGCAGCCGACGGTGGCGGATTTTTCCGTCTACCACTGCCTGTGGTTCATCCGCCGAGCAACGGCCGTCGCGGGCATTCTGGATGCCCACCCCGAAGTCGTGGCATGGATGCATCGCATTGCGGCATTCGGCCACTCGCAAGCCCAACCGATGACGCCCGCTGAGGCCCTGGACATCGCCAAGGCCGCCACGCCGCGCGCGCTGACCGAAACGAATGCCCCGTTCGACGATCGCTACGACCTTCCCAAGGGCACGCGCGTGACGGTGGCAGCGGTCGACTACGGTGTCGATCCCATCGAAGGCGAGCTGGTTGTCTCCACGCGCGATTCCGTTGGCGTGTTGCGTGAAGACCCGCGCGTCGGCCAGGTGGTGGTGCATTTCCCGCGCGTGGGTTACGCCGTGCGCAAGGTTGAGGCGGCAGGCTGACAGGCGTCGCCATTCCATCGCATTTCATGACAACAACACGAGAGAGACACACATGAAGCAATTCGCAGGCGGCGTGGCCGTCATCACGGGTGGTGCGTCGGGGTTCGGCAAGGAGTTCGCCAAGAACGCGGCCGGGTTGGGCATGAAGCTGGTGCTGGCCGATATCCAGCAGGACGCGCTGGATGCCACAGTCGCCGAGTTCGCGGCGCAGGGTGTGGAAGTGATCGGCTTGCGCGTCGACGTGTCGAAGGTGGAAGACGTACAGGCGCTGGCCGATGCTGCCATCAAGACGTTCGGCAAGGTCAACCTGCTATTCAACAACGCTGGCGTGGGCGCAGGTGGCCTGGTGTGGGAGAACACTGAGAAGGATTGGGACTGGGTACTCAGCGTGAACCTGCATGGCGTGATCCACGGTGTGCGCATCTTCACGCCACTGATGCTGGAGGCTGCCAAGAAAGACCCGTCGTACGAAGGCCATATCGTCAACACGGCATCGATGGCGGGGCTGCTGAACGCGCCGGCCATGGGCATCTACAACGTGTCCAAGCATGCGGTGGTGGCGCTGTCCGAATCGCTGTACCAAGACCTGAGCCTGGTGACCGAGCAGATTCATTGCTCGGTGCTGTGCCCGTACTTTGTACCGACCGGCATTACGCAATCGCATCGCAATCGTCCGCAGGATCTCGCGAATAACGCGCCGCCCACCAAGTCGCAACTCGTGGCGCAAGCCATGTCGGACAAAGCCGTCAGCTCCGGCAAGGTGACCGCCGAGGAGGTCGCCCAGTTAACGTTCGATGCCATCCGCAACGCGGGCTTCTACATCTACTCGCACCCGCAGTCGCTGGCGCCGGTGCAGCACCGTTTTGAAGACATCGTTTCGCAGCGCAATCCGTCCGACCCATTCGAAAGCAAGCCGGACGTGCGCGCGCGTCTGGTGGATGCGCTGCGCGGGTAACCCTCACATGAAGACTCGGGAATCGCCATGAACACAGCAACGGCCGCCGCCGCAGCGTCTATTACCGAATCGCAGTTTGCCGACCTGCCCAACGGCACACGGCTGCATTACGCCAGCGCCGGCAAGCGCGGCGCGCCGCTGATGCTGTTCGTGCATGGCTTTCCCGAGTTCTGGGTCGAGTGGGAAGCGCAGCTCGCCGCGTTTGGCGACACACACTTTGCCGTCGCGCCCGACATGCGTGGCTTCAACCTGTCGAGCAAGCCGGCTGCAGTGGATGCGTATCGCCCGAAGTTCCTGGTGCAGGATCTGGAGCAATTCATCACGGCGCTTGGGTATGAGCGCGCTATCGTGGTCGCGCACGACTGGGGTGGTGCGATCTGCTGGAACCTGGCGATCCAACATCCCGAATTGGTCGAGCGATTGGTCATCGTCAATTCGCCGCACCCATGGGTGTTTGCGAATGCGCTGCTGAGCGATCCGGCGCAGCAGGCGTCATCCGCGTACATGAACTGGCTGCGCCAGCCGGGTTCGGAAGAAGCGCTGGCTGCCAACGACTTTGAGAAGCTCGAAGGTTTTTTCCACGGCATGGGCCAGCCCGTGGCCGAGTGGTTTACGCCAGAGGTGCGCTCGCGCTACCACGCGGCCTGGAGCCAGCCTGGCGAGGGCAGCTCGCATGGCTTGACTGGCGGGGTGAACTACTACCGCGCGTCCCCTTTGCATCCGCCCACGGAGGGCACGGCGCCGCTGCGCATCGACCAGATGCCACCCGAAGCCTTTGTCGTGAAGGTGCCTACGCTGGTGATCTGGGGCGAAATGGACATGGCGCTGCCGAAGAGTCTGCTCAACGGGCTGGAGCGTTTCATTCCGGATATGCGGCTCGAGCGCATTCCCAATGGCACGCACTGGGTCGTGCACGAACAGCCGGAGCGCATCACCGCGCTGATCCGGCCGTTTGTTTCGTAGCGCGCTCTGCGTTACATCGACTCCGCCAGCATGCGGCGGTAGTCATCTGCCGTGGCGATGCGCGGATTGGTCTTGTGGCAGTGGTCGAGTAGGGCGCCTTCCACCACGTGCTCCAACGCGTCTTCTGGTACGCCCATCTGGCGCAGGCCGGTCGGCAAGCCCAGGCGGGCCGTGAGGTCATGCACGGCCTGGGCAAGGTCGGCCCCCTCCGGCAGATTCATCACGCGACGCATGCGGGCGTAGCGGTTGTCGCGCACCACAGTTTCCGCCGTCTCGTTGAAGCGCAGCACCGCTGGCAACACCACCGCGTTCAACGTGCCATGGTGCAGCCCCGTCTTGCCGTTGACCTTCACGCCACCCAGCGGGTGCGACAGCGAATGCACGCACCCCAGCCCCTTCTGAAACGCCATCGCACCCTGCATGGACGCGCTCATCATGTTCAGCCGCGCGTCGCGGTCAGAGCCATCCCGCGTGGCGCGTTCAATGTTGGCCCAGGCACGTTCCAGGCCGTCGAGCGCGATGCCGTCTGCAGGCGGGTTGAAGGCGGGTGCGAGGAACGTTTCGATGCAATGCGCGATGGCATCCATGCCGGTAGCCGCTGTCAGCGCGGGCGGTAGGCCCAGCGTCAACTCCGCATCGCAGATGGCTGATTTGGGTAGCAGGTGCCAGGAGTGAAAGCCAAGCTTGCGGCCGTCTTCCAGAATGATGATCGCGCCGCGCGCCACCTCGCTGCCGGTGCCCGCCGTGGTGGGAACGGCGATCAGGGGCGCTGCTGCCTCGGTGATCTTGCCGCTGCCGCCCTCGATGGTCGCGTACGTGGTGAGCGGTGCCGGATGCGTCGCCGCAATGGCAATGCCCTTGGCCAGGTCGATCGACGATCCGCCGCCAATGGCGATCAACCCATCGCAGCCGGCGTCCTTGTATTGCGCGGTGGCCTTCAACACCATCGCCTCGGTCGGGTTGGAGGGCGTCTCGTCGAACACGGTCACCGGCAAGCCGCCCGTGGCATCTATGGCGCGCTGCGCCAATCCGACGGCAGCCACGCCCTTGTCGGTCACGATCATCGGCCGGCGGATGCCCACGCGCGCGCATTCGCTTTTCAGCTCGGCAATCGTGCCAAAGCCAAGGTGGACGTGGGTGAGGTAGTAGATGAGGGCCATGCGCTGTCTCCGGATGGTGTTGTTCGTCCACGTCGCCCGTCTTGCTGTGCGGGCGTGGTTCAATGGAGTCCCTGATAATAGCCAAATTAGAACGATCGTTCAGTTGTCGCCCATGCAGTCTCCGTCTCTCGACCCGCACGTCGCCCAATTGCTGGATCTGGTGGCGCGCGCCAAGCGTCCACCGTTGAACGCACTCGACCCCGCCGACGCCAAGATCGCCTACGAAAAGAGCAGCCCCATTGTCGACATCCCTGCCATTCCGCTGGAATCGGTGCATGACCTGACAGTCACGGCGCGCGATGGTTATCCCATCCCCATTCGCACGTATGCCGCGCGCGAAGCGAGCTGGGCCGATCCGCTGCCGTTGCTGGTGTACTTCCATGGCGGCGGTTTCACGGTGGGCAGCATCAAGACGCACGACGCGCTGTGCCGCTCGCTCGCTGCCAAATCGGGGGCGATGGTGTTGTCGGTCGATTACCGGCTCGGCCCCGATTGGAAATTCCCCACCGCAGCGAACGATGCCTTCGACGTGCTGCAATGGGTGTTCGATGAAGCCGCCACCATTGGCGCCGACCCTGCACGCATCGCGTTTGGCGGTGATAGCGCCGGTGGCACGCTGGCCGCCGTCACGGCCATCGAGGCGCGCAACCGAGGTCTCGCACCGGTTCTGCAACTGCTGATCTACCCCGGTACCACAGCGCACGAGAACACACCATCGCACCGCGAATTTGCCGAGGGCTACCTGCTGACGCAGGAGATGATCCGCTGGTTCTTCTCGCAATACCTGCGCACCGACGCCGACCGCGACGACTGGCGCTTCGCCCCGCTGGATGCCGGCGGCCACGGCGCGGATGTGACCGGCGTGTGCCCCACGTGGATTGCCGTGGCCGGCTTTGACCCCATCCGCGATGCCGGCATCGGCTACGCGAACAAGCTGCGCGCGGCCGAAGTGCCGGTTGAGCTGAAGCTCTACGCAGGCATGATTCACGATTTCTTCAAGATCGGCCGCTTCGTCCCGGCCGTTGAAGACGCCCACCGGGATGCCGCCGACGCGTTGCGCCGCGCCTTCGGCACCGAGACGGAATAAGCGACAACGAGAAACAAAAGGAGACCGCATGGCGATCGAGGATTTCCGCCACAGCACGCCGTTGCGCGTGCGCTGGGCCGAAGTCGATGCACAGGGCATCGTCTTCAACGGCCATTACCTGCTGTATGCCGATGTGTGCATCACCGAGTACTGGCGCAGCATCGGCGTGCGGTATCCGGTGGAGGTCGTGGATACGTTTGGCGTCGACTTCTACGTGGTCAAATCCACGCTCGAATATCATGCGTCCGCGCGTTTTGACGACGAGCTGGACCTGCGCTGCCGTGTGGCGCGCCTGGGCCGCTCAAGCATGCGCTTTATCATCGAGATGTATCGCGCCGATGAACATCTCGTCACCGGCGAAGTGATCTACGTGTGCGCCGACCCTGCCACGCAGACTTCAGCGCCGATCCCCGACATGCTGCGCGAGCGCATCCTCAATTTTGAAGTCCTGAAGCCTGAAGTGTGAGAACTGAGCATGACTGCCCCTGAATCTGTCCGCCCGCTCGCCGGTGCTGCCGCTATTACCGTCGACCGCTGGGACGCTGTGCGTGAAGACGCGCGTGCCATCCGCTACGACGTGTTTGTCATCGAGCAGGGCGTGCCTGTTGAGCTCGAATGGGACGAGTGGGACGACCAGTGTTGGCACGCCCTGGCGCGTGATGCTGCAGGGCGCTCGGTCGCTACCGGCCGCTTGCTGCCCGATGGCCATATCGGGCGCATGGCCGTGCGCAAGGAAGCGCGCGGTACGGGCGTGGGGGCACGCGTGCTCGAAGCGCTGATCAGCAAGGCCCAGGCGCTGGGGTATCCGGAGCTCGTCCTCAACGCACAAACCCACGCGATGCCGTTTTATGCCCGCGTCGGTTTCGTCCCCGAGGGAG
Source organism: Ralstonia sp. 25C (assembly GCF_051904805.1). Lineage (NCBI taxonomy): Bacteria > Pseudomonadati > Pseudomonadota > Betaproteobacteria > Burkholderiales > Burkholderiaceae > Ralstonia > Ralstonia sp. 25C. The sequence continues at coordinate 3,964,321 of NZ_CP196737.1, forward strand.
ATGAGTTTGAAGAGGCCGGCATTCCGCACCGGACCATGCGCCGCGTGCTGTAAGAACGTGTTCACGATCCGTAGCGAGCGGCCCTCAGCGGGGTGAAGAGCAGCGCAGAAACCGGAATGTACTCAAGTACATGAGGATTTCGAGCAGCGCATGAGCCCCGATCAGGGCCGCGCAGTAGGATCGTGAACACGTTCTAACGCAACCTACCTACACGTTGATCGCCTGGGCGGCCCGCACGATGGCTGCGATGGCCGCCTGCGCCGCCGGCGATGCAGTTCTGCCGTGTAGCCGCACAATGCCGGTCGTGGATGGTGTCGACAGCCAGCCCTGTACCGCCAGCCGGACCAGCGCGCCGGATTCCAGCTCCTCCCGGACTGCGGCATCCGTCGCGCCCAGCACGGTGTCGGTGGTCAGCGCCACCGTCTTCAGCACGCCGTAGTTGTCGCACTCCAGCGCAATGCTGGCTTCCTGACCTGCCGGCAGACCCAGCAGCGCAGCCAACTCCACCTTTGACGGGCTCAGCAGCTTCGGCACGGCAATGCCGTATTCCCACACTTCGCCCAGCGTAGGCGCACGCCCGGCCAGCGGATGGCCGGCGCGCACATACAGGTGAGGTGGCTGTCCGCCGATCCGTTGGACGTCCAGCGCGGCATCTTTGGGCATGTCGCGTACGTCAGCGGCGAAGAACTCGATGCTCTCGCTGCGGAGGCTCTCCAGCAGTTGCACCCAGTTGCCGACTTCCATGCGCAGCGCGACTTGCGGATGTTGCTGACGCAACTCACGCAACGCTTGCGGCATGAGCGTGGCCGTCAACAGTGGCCCGACGCCGAAGGCCGTGTCGCCCAGTTGGCTGTCGCGGTAGAGGTTGACATCCCGCCGCAGGCAGCGCGCTTCGAACAGCAAGTGCCGCGCTCGCGCGATGACGAATTCGCCGGCGGGGGTGGGGCGGACGTCGCCGGTGTCGCGGTCGAACAGGCGGATGCCAAGTTCATCCTCGATCGCCTGGATGCTGCGGCTGAAGGCGGGCTGGCTCAGGTGCACACGCTCTGCCGCGCGGGCGAAGTGCAGCGTGTCAGCCAGGGCAACAACGTGACTCAGGCGTCGCAGATCCATGTATTGCGTCCATTGCATTGAACGGATACTGATTATGCATTGGACGCATTGAAATGCCACGCCTACGCTTGCCTCCACACTCATCCAATGCGAGGAACACCGAATGAGTTCGCACATGGAGCACGCCCTGATCGTGGTCTGCCTCCTCGGCTTTACCGCCATGGAATTCATCAGCCGGCGCTACCAGAGCACAGTGCGCGGCCGCGCGACGGCTAACGATGCGTGGCTGGAAGCGCTGATGTTCATCAGCCTGCTCGCCGTGACCCAGCCGATTGCACTGCTGGGCAGCAACGCGCTCTGCCAATGGCTCATTCCCGCGCAGCACAATGCCTGGAGCCAGTGGCCCTGGTGGGCCATGGCGGGCCTGCTGCTGATCGGCGACGACCTGACGCAATACCTCTGGCATCGTGCCTCGCATACGCCGCTGCTGTGGCCGCTGCACCGTGCGCACCACAGCGCGTCGTACATGAGCGTGCGGATCACGTACCGCAACAACTTTTTCTACTACCTGATGATGCCCGGCCTGTGGATCGGCGGCGTGGCCGTGTACCTCGGTTTTGGCCCTGTCTATGCGGCGTATCTGGTGATCAAGCTGGCGGTCATCATTGGCGCGCATTGCGCGTGGCCCTGGGATGCACCGCTGTACCGCATCCGCGCATTGCGTCCGCTGATGTGGATGGTCGAGCGCACGATCTCCACGCCGGCCACGCACTGGGCACACCACGCGCTCACCAATGCCGACGGCATCGGTCACTACAAGGGCAACTTCGGCAACCTGCTGTTCTTCTGGGATGTGCTATTTGGCACGGCTCATATCACGCGCAAATACCCGGCGCAGATCGGCCTGCAAGACGACCAGTTGTTCGGCCCAGAACGCTGGACGGCCCAGATGTTCTATCCGCTCGTGCACTCCAAACGCGAGCACTCGGCGCTGCGCCCAGGTGGCGCCGCGGTGACGGAAGCGGATCAGCTTGCCGCGGCCAAACAGGAAGCCGCGTAAGGGAGGTCAGGTATCGGCGTGGGTGACGGTGTCGAGCACGCCGAGGTAGCGTGTCTCGCCGATCTGGCCTTGGGCATCGAAGCGACGCTCGGTCACGTCGAAGCAGCCGTCGTGGCGGATGCGCAGCACCGTAGTCGCACGCGTGCCGTAGCGCGGGGAGCGGATAAACGCGGCGGAGAGCAGCTTTTCCCACTCCGGTGCCACGCCGGTAGCGGGCAGGGCACCCGTTGGCGCCTCGCGCGTTTCCGCCATCAGGTCGATATAGCGCGCCACGTCCAGCGCGTTGCCCTTTCCACCTGTCTGGCCGGTATCAGCGGCCAGCGCTTCGGCAAACGCGGCCATGCGGTGCCGCACCTTGAACCACGGTGTATCAAGCAGCGCGTTGGAAAGCCCGTAGACCCCGGGCGCGAGCTTGCGCGGCGCATCGGCGCGGTTGCTGGTCCACCAGAGCTCATCGCGCGTGGCGGTCAGCAGGTTGTAGCCGTTGTAGGCGCGGTCGCGGGCGGTCAGGCTGTCGAGATACGCCGGGATCGATGCGTCGTCCGCCGTCAGGAAATTGGAGACGAGTTCACCGCGCGAGCGTGCATCGGGACGGCGTTCGGAGGGGGCGCGATAGTTGGTCAGCGCGGCAAAGCGGCCATCGCGCGTCATGCCCATCCACGTGCCGGCTTGGCCGACCACCTGGGCCATGTCACGCCCGGCCAGCACGTTGGGCGCATCGCTCCACCACGCCAGTGGCGCGGCAGGGCGGTCATAGAATTCGTCCCGGTTGGCGGCCACCACCAGCGCATAGGCGGGATGGGCTTGCCAGGCCGTGAGAATCAAACACATGAGCACTTCCTTTGAACATGCCGCACAACGAACGGCGATCGATCACCTCATTTGTGACGACGTGTGTTGTGCGGGCTTCGGCCAAGCATAGCAGCCTGCCGAACTTTTGCGAGTCGATTGCAGCGTAGCGTTGTCAGCCGTTTTCCAGATCGACAAACAACTCCGCGTGACGTTCGCCCACGACGAATTCGCGCGGGCCGCCGGTTTCCCATAAGCCGGCCAGTGTGGCGGCAAACGCAGATGGAACGTCGTGATACGACTCCATCCACGTGGCTTGCCCGTCGCGTATTTCGGGGCGGCGCATCAACTCACCGGCCACGCCCGTCGCCTCTTCCACGGTGTCGAGCCAGCGCTGCCAGCGTGGCAGGGCCGCAGCAGCGTCACGCTCGGCAATGCGGAAGTAGACGAACAGATGGTCGGCCATGGTGGGGTCCGGTGTCAGGCGTTTTCGGGCGCAGGAATGGTGTACGGCAGGTTCTGCAGCGTCAGCACGGGGCCATCCGCCGTGGCGAGGCGGATGACGTTATCGAGTGCATCCAGCTTCAACTCGACCAGCAGATCCGTACCGCCATCTGGCGCCATCGCGGCATTGACGACCATGCCGCACGGTTGGCTCGGATCGGCGGCGCTGTAGACCTCGGCACCGGCCGACGTGGGGGCGTTGACGTGCGCGCGCTGCATGCGGCGCTTGAGCGTGCCGCGATACTGGCTGCGCGCGACGATTTCCTGGCCCGGATAGCAACCCTTGCGGAAATCGACGCCACCGAGCAGTTCCAGATTCACCATCTGCGGGACGAACTGTTCCTGCGTTGGCAAGGTGATGTGCGGTACACCTGCCTGCAGGCTCATCCAATCCCAGACTTCGGTACCGACCAGTGACAGGCGCGACGACAGCGTCTTCCAGGCGTACTGGAAGTGCTCGGCGTGCACCATCCATTGATAGCGCGGGCGGCCATCAGCGTCAGGCAGGCGGACGACCGCGCCGACTTGCTGGCCAACCGTGGCGGGCTGCTGCGCCACCGCGTACACCGTGTCGGGCTCGGGCAGCACGGCGCCGGCTTCACGCAGCGCTTCGGCCGCATCCGGCCCGGCAACACCGATGCCGATGAACTCGTCCATCGGGCGCAGCTTGGCCTTGGCGCGCAGCACAAACATCGACAGGCGCTTGGTCAGCGCGGGCGCGATCTGCTTGTCGGTCTGCAGGACGATCGTATCGGCCTGACGCCACACCAGCAGCGTGGCCAGCAGACGGCCCTTGGGCGAGCAGTAGCCGGCCAGCCGCGCCTGGTTCAGGCCGAGGCCCGTTACGGCATTGGTGAGCTGGTTGTGGAGAAATTCGGCGGCGTCGGCGCCTTCGACGGCGATACGCGCCAGATCGGTCGGCGCGCACAGCACGTTGCCGCGCGCAGCGGCGTCAAACTGTACGTCGAGCGGTGGAAAGCTCAGCGTATCGACGAAATCGTGAAAGACATCATTCATGGTGTGCGGGGCTGCCTAGTGTGACCCGGTATTATATTGGGCTGTCCAACGGGCAGTTTGTGCCCTGTCTATCCATTTCAAGCGTGCGGGAATCGTCGGCGTCGGCGGGTTCCACACGTCAGATGCAAATACGATGCTCTCATTTTTCAAGCGCTTGATTCTGCTGGCGGTCTTGCTTGCGCTGGCGGCCGCAGGCGGTGTGGTGTGGTGGGCCCAGCAACCGGTGAGCCTGGCGGCCTCGCCGCTGGAGGTGGTGATCAAGCCGAACTCGAGCGTGATCTCGGTCGGCAAGCAACTCGCCAGTGCCGGCGTGGGCGTGCAGCCGCAGCTGTTCTCGCTGGTGGCGCGCGCGACGGGCAACGCCAAGAGCCTGAAGGCTGGCGGCTACGCGTTGGAAGCCGGTGCGACGCCGTGGTCGATCATCGACAAGATGGCCCGCGGCGAGGTCACGCACTACGTCGTCACCGTGATTGAAGGCTGGAACATGCGCCAGATGCGGGCGGTGGTCGACGCCGAGCCCGCGCTCAAGCACGACACGGCGGGGCTGTCCGATGCGGACTTGATGCGCAAGATCGGCGCGTCGGAGGCCAACCCGGAAGGCTTGTTCTTCCCCGATACCTATCTGTTCGCGCGCGGCAGCAGCGATGTAGAGCTTTACCGCCACGCCTACCAAGCCATGCAGAAGCGCCTGAACGAGGCGTGGGCCAAGCGCGCGCTGGATCTGCCGTACAAGACGCCGTACGAGGCGCTGACCATGGCGTCCATCGTCGAAAAAGAGACCGGCCAGAAGCTGGAGCGCCCGATGATTGCCGCCGTGTTCGTCAACCGCCTGCGCAAGAACATGCTGCTGCAGACGGACCCGACCGTGATCTACGGCATTGGCGCGGGCTTTGACGGCAATTTGCGCAAGCGCGATCTGCAGACCGACACGCCATACAACACCTACACGCGCACTGGCCTGCCGCCCACGCCGATCGCGCTGCCGGGCATGGCGTCGCTGCAGGCGGCGCTGAACCCGGCGCCGTCCGACGCGCTGTATTTCGTGGCGCGCGGCGATGGCAGCAGCCAGTTTTCGACCAACCTGACGGACCACAACCGGGCCGTCAACAAATACCAGCGCGGCCAACCATGACCGGCAAATTCATCACATTCGAAGGCATCGACGGCGCAGGCAAGAGCACGCACATCGCGTGGTTTGCACAGCAACTGCAGGCCAAACTGGCGCCGCAAGGCAAAAAGGTGGTGATCACCCGTGAGCCGGGCGGCACCCCCCTGGGCGAGCGTCTGCGCGAGGTGCTGCTGCACGAGCGCATGCACCTGGAAACCGAAGCGCTGCTGATGTTCGCCAGCCGCCGCGAGCACATCGCCGAGGTGATTCAGCCCGCCCTCGACGCTGGCGACTGGGTGATCTCCGACCGCTTTACTGACGCCACCTTCGCCTACCAAGGTGGGGGCAGGGGCCTGGCCATCGACCGGCTCGAAGCGCTAGAGCAGTGGGTCCAACAAGGCCTGCAACCGACGAAGACCATCCTGTTCGATCTGGCCCCCGAGATTGCCGCCGCGCGCTTGGCCGATGCCCGCACGCCCGACAAGTTTGAAGCCGAGTCCGCGCAATTCTTCCTGCGCACGCGCGCCGAATACTTGCGCCGGGCAGCCGCTGAGCCCGGCCGCTTTGTCGTGCTCAACGCCAATCGGGACCGCAGTGATATCCAGAAAGACCTGGAGAACTTGCTCGCAACGCTCTGATTCTGCAGGCCATTTCTGATCCGGAAATAATGGTTTCACGGCGAGTTTTTGCATCAACAATCTGACGCAACCCATTGATTCATGATGCTTTATCCCTGGCAATCCGCTGATTGGTCCCGCCTGCAAGCCATGCGGGCCAAGCTGCCGCACGCGATTCTGCTCAACGGTCAGGCCGGCACTGGCAAGCGCGATTTCGCCATGCACTTCGCGCAAGGCTTGCTGTGCGACACACCTGCCGCGGATGGTCAGCCGTGCGGCACGTGCGCAGCCTGCAACTGGTTCGTCCAGGGCAACCACCCGGACTTCCACCTCGTGCGCCCTGAAGCCATGGAAGAGGCGCCCGAGGTGGAAAAAGACGCCGAGGGCAAGAAGAAGGCACCCAGCAAAATCATCCGCATGGAGCAGGTGCGCAACCTGATCGAGGCGGTGGGCGTAGGCACGCATCGGGCTGGGTTGCGGGTGGTGCTGCTGTATCCGCTCGACGCGCTGCAGACCGAAGGCGCTAACGCGCTGCTCAAGACGCTGGAGGAGCCGCCGCAGAATACCGTGTTCCTGCTGGTGACGGATCGCATCGACCGCATCCTGCCGACCATCCTGTCGCGCTGCCGGCAGTTTCCATTGCAACCACCGCAGCCCGAGGCTGCACGCCAGTGGCTGGAGCAGCAGGGCGTGCCGCATGCCCAGAGTCTGCTGGCCGAGTTCGGTAACGCGCCGCTGGCCGCGCTGGCCGCCGCCGAGTCCGAAGACCGCCCGCTGCTGCAATTTCTGCTCGAACAGCTTGGCCAAGGTGCCAAGCTGGACGCGCTGGCGACGGCCGAACATTTACAGAAATTGTCGGTCCCTGCCGTTCTCAGTACCATGCACCGTTGGATCTTTGATTTGATGGCGGCACGGCTGGCGGGGCGGCCACGGTACTTCCCCGCGCAACGTGATGGTTTGCAGCGTTGCGCAAACGCCATCCCGCTGGACCGCCTGGAACGTTTCGCGCGTGCTTTGCCGGAGCGGCGCCGTACCGAGCAGCATCCGCTGGCCGCGCGGCTCGTCATCGAAAGCCTTTTGCTGGATTACCGGCAGCTTTTTCCGGCTGCCTGAACCTGAACTTCTGGAATCTCCGTGAGCACTGCACCTCTTCGCACGCCTGGCACTCCCGTCGCCCCTGGTACGCCTGCCGCGCCCGGTATGGCCCCCGGCGCGCCGACGCGTCCGGGCATCGTCTCCCTGGCCATCAAGGATGAAGCCGGTCTGCACGCCGCCTACATGCCGTTCCTGAAGAACGGGGGCATCTTTGTGCCGACCCAGCGCCCATACCGGATTGGTGAGGAGGTCTTCCTCGTGCTGTCGCTGCTGGATCGCCCGCAGAAATACCAAGTGGCCGGCAAGGTGGCGTGGATTACGCCAGTCGGCACGCCAGCCAAGACACCCGGCATCGGCGTGCACCTGGGTGAAGATGAGCAATGCCGCATCCTGCGCCGCGTAATCGAAGAACTGCTGGGCAAGCAGATCAACTCGCAGCGGCCCACGCAAACCCTCTGACATTTCCCTGATACGGCGCACGAAGTTTGCGCCGTAACTTTCTGATTATTCGATGTTTGTCGACTCCCACTGCCACATCAATTTCCCCGACTTGCGCGCGCGTTTGCCTGAGTTGCTGACGCGCATGCGCGAGAACCGCGTCACGCACGCGCTGTGCATTTCCGTCACGCTGGAAGACTTCCCGAGCGTGCTGGAGATCGCCGAGCAGGAGCCGAACGTGTACGCCACCGTGGGCGTGCACCCCGATGCCGAAGCCGACATCGAAGAAGGCACGCGCATTGAAGAGCCCACCTTGGAGCGCCTGCTGGCGCTGGCCGACCACCCGCGCGTAGTCGGCATCGGCGAGACGGGGCTCGACTACTACCGCCTGGGCGATCGCACCGTGGCCGATATGGAGTGGCAGCGCGATCGCTTCCGCACGCATATCCGTGCCTCCAAGCAGACCGGCAAACCGCTGGTGATCCATACGCGCTCCGCCGCAGACGACACGCTGGCCATCATGCGCGAAGAGGGCGCCGAGGCTGCGCGCGGCGTCATGCACTGCTTTACCGAAAGCTGGGACGTGGCCAAGGCCGCGCTGGACCTGGGCTTCTACATTTCCTTCTCGGGCATCGTCACGTTCAAGAGCGCGGCGGACCTGCAGGAAACCGCCAAGAAGGTGCCGCTGGACCGCATGCTGATCGAGACGGATTCGCCGTACTTGGCGCCCGTGCCTTTCCGCGGCAAGACCAACGAGCCGGCTTACGTGCGGCACGTGGGCGAGTTCCTCGCCACGCTGCGTGGCGAACCGCTGGAGCGCATCGCCAGCGTGACCACCGAGAATTTCTTCCATCTATTCAACAAAATACCGCGATAAGTTGCGGTATCACTTGAAGCAAAGCATGAGAAAAATCACACTGGCCGCCAGCTTGGCGATGGTGCTGTCGAGCGCCGCATTCGCCACGCCGCAAGACGACCTGCGTGCAGCGGTGGAGTACAACCGGCCGGTGCTGGTGCAGAAGTACGTTGCGCAGGGCGTGGACCCGAACCTGAATACGCGTGACGGCACGCCGCTGCTGGTGGATGCGCTCAAGGAGAAGAACATCGAAGTGGCGGAAGCGCTGATCCGCGCCAAGAACATCGATTTCGAGCGCGCCAATGCCGCCGGCGAGAACGCGCTGATGATGGCGGCTTACCAGGGCCTCTTGCCCATGGTGAAGCTGATGGTGGAAACGTATGACGTGGAGGTCAACAAGACCGGTTGGACCGCGCTGCACTACGCTGCCACCAATGGGCACGACGATGTCGTCAAATACCTGCTCGACCACGCGGCCTACATTGATGCGGAAAGCCCCAACGCCACGACGCCGCTGATGATGGCGGCCATGAACGGCCATATCACGACGGTGAAGCTGCTACTGGACGAAGGCGCGGACATGAACCTGCGCAACCAGCAGAAGATGGACGTGATCGACTTTGCCAAGCGGTATCACCAGGACGAGATTGCGGCGGGGCTGGAATCTCGCCGCCGCAAGCTGGCCGAGCAGGGCGCCAAGCCGGCACCCGTACCGACGCCGGCAGCGCCGCCCGCTTCAGTTCCAGCCGCTCACGCCAGCAAACCAGCAGTGCCTGAGGCGCCGACGCCAATGCCGGCCGCCAAGCCGGCTGCCGCTGCGCCCAGCAGCCAGGACACGGTCGGCACCCCCACCAACATGCTGTTCGACAGCAACCGCTAGGCGCCCGGCTGTGGCGGCTACGCCCGCCGCGCCAACCGCACCCCGGTGAATTGCCACCGCTGGTGCGGGTAGAAGAAGTTGCGATACGTCGGCCGCAGGTGCCCCTCGGGCGACACGCACGACCCACCTCGCAGCACCATCTGGCTGCACATGAACTTGCCGTTGTATTCGCCCACGGCACCCTCGGCTGGCTCGAAGCCGGGGTACGGGCCGTAGGGGCTGGCGGTCCATTCCCACACGTCACCGAACATCTGACGCAAGCTGCCGGCCTCGGCGATGCCGTGGTCGGGCAGTGGGCGCAGGGCACCTCGTCCAGCGAAGTTGCCCTGCACGGGCAGGCCTTCGGCGGCGTGTTCCCACTCGGCTTCGGTGGGCAGGCGCGCACCGACCCAGCGGGCATAGGCATCGGCCTCGTAGAAGCTGATGTGCGTGACGGGCGCGTCCAGCTCCACCGGTTGCAGGCCGTGTAGCGACATCTGCTGCCAACTTTCGCCCTCGTCCGTACCGGCACGCCAGTAGAGGGGGGCGTCGATGCCTTCGCGCTGCACCCAGGCCCAACCGTCGGACAACCACAGCGTGGGCTGCCGATACCCGCCGTCCTGCATGAAAGCGAGCCAATCCCGGTTGGTGACGGGGTGCGTGGCCAGCGCATACGGCTCCAGCCAGACCGTGTGGCGTGGGCCTTCGCAGTCGAACATGAAGCCGGTGCTGGAATCGGTCTGGCCGATCTGCACGGCGCCTCCTTGAAAGCTGACCCAGCCCGGCTGCACGGGTGCTGCATGCACACGCGGCACAGGTGTATCGGTATAGGCCGGACACAGCGGGTTTTGCGCGAGCAAGTGGAGCAGATCGGTCAGCAGCAACTCTTGGTGCTGCTGCTCGTGGTGCAGGCCCAGGGTGATCAGCCGCGCAAGGTCGTCCGTCACGCCATCCGCAAGCAAGCGCTGCATGGCCGCGTCGACGTGGGCGCGATAGGCGCGCACCTCGTCGAGCGTCGGGCGCGTGAGCATGCCCCGGCGTGGACGTGGGTGCCGCGCGCCCACTGTCTCGTAATACGAGTTGAACAGGTAGCGGTAGCGCGGATTGGGCGAGCGATAGCCCGGCACGTTGGGCCCGAGGATGAACTCCTCGAAGAACCACGTCGTATGGGCCAGGTGCCACTTGGCGGGGCTCGCGTCGTCCATGGATTGGACTGTGGCATCGGCGTCGGACAGCGGCGCGGCCAGGGCCAGGGACTGTGCCCGTACCACCCCGTATTGCTGCATCAAGACTGGCAGGGCGGTGGCGGGCACATCGAGTACAGGCGATACACGCATGGAGTCTCCAGAGCGGGGCGGCAAGCACGGCTGAGCAACGAGGTAGAGCAGCAAGTGGGCCATGCCTTGGCGCGTGCACTGGCGCGTCTGGCTGGCTCAGATTGGTAAGAAGCATATGCGAGCCTTGTAACTTTGCCAGCCACAACAATCGCGATGCTGCATTGCAGCGATGACTGCAGTGCAGCATCTTTGTCATGAAACGGTCACTCCCGGCACCTACGATGTAAACGTTTACACATTCCAGGGGGCACCATGGGAAGCAGCATCAAGGACGTGGCAACGCATGCCGGCATTTCGATCGCCACGGTATCGCGTGCGGTCAATACGCCGGAGCGCGTGAGCGCCTCGACGCTGGCCCGCGTGCAGGCCGCCATGGACGCGCTGCAATACCGCCCGAATGCGTTGGGCCGGCAGTTGCGTGCAGAGCGTACGGGGCTTGTCGGCGTGGTGCTGCCGTCGCTCGCCAACCCGGTGTTTGCCGAATGCATGCAGGGCATTGAAGATGCCGCCTCGGTCACGGGTCAGCGAGTGATGCTCATGACCACCGCCTACGACCGCGAGCGCGAGGCCCGTGCCATCGAAACCATGCTCGAGCAACGCGTCAACGGCTTGATCCTGACGGTGGCCGATGCGGCCGCCAACCCGCACCTCGATCGGTTGGATGCCGAGCACGTGCCCTATGTGCTGGCCTACAACGAAACCGCTGGTCAGGCGCGCATTCCCGCGCGATGCAGCGTGACGGTCGATAACCGCGCCGCCGCGCGCGACGCCATCTGTGCGTTGCTGGCGCAGGGGCATCGGCAGATCCGCATGCTGACCGGCACGCTGGCGGCGTCCGACCGCGCGGCGCTGCGCCACGACGGCTATCGCGAAGCACTGGAAGCTGCCGGCATCGCCCCGCAATCGCCCATCGAAATCGACTTCAACGCCGACGCCGTGCTGCCCGCCGAGCTGGCCCGCCTGTTGGCGCCGCCGCGCCCGACGGCCATCTTCTGCAGCAATGACCGCCTGGCGCTGCTCACCATCCGCTCGCTGCGCGAAATGGGCCTGCGCGTGCCCGAAGACGTCAGCGTGGTCGGCTTCGACGGCCTGGCGATGGGGCAGTGGCTCTCGCCTGCGCTGGCGACGGTCGCGCAGCCGCATCGCCAAATCGGCACCGACGCCGCGCTGGCGCTCGCCCGCCGCATCGCCGGGGAGGTGGTGCCGTCGATCACGTTGCCGCACCGGCTGCTCGCGGGCGGCACGCTGGCCAAGGCGCCGGCCGAAGTGTCTCTCTCCGTTGTTTCTTCCCTCACGTCTGATACGCAAGGAGCGTCTCGATGAAACGTCTCGTTCAATGGCTGCGTGCATGCGGCCTCGTGGCTGCCGGCGCATTTGCCGTGGCCGCGCCGGTGCAGGCTCAGCCTGCTGGCCAGCAGGTCGCCATCTGCTACAACTGCCCGCCCGAATGGGCTGACTGGGCCAGCCAGATCAAGGCCATCAAGGACAAGACCGGCATCACCGTGCCGTTCGACAACAAGAACTCCGGCCAGGCCATCGCGCAGATGTTGGCGGAGAAGTCGCACCCGGTGGCCGACGTGGCCTACCTCGGCATTACGTCTGCGTATCAGGCCAAGGAGAAGGGCTTGGTCGCCAATTACAAGCCCAAGCACTGGGATGACATTCCGGCCGGCATGAAGGACCCGGACGGCGCGTTTTTCTCAATCCACTCCGGCACGCTCGGCTTCTTCGTCAACAAGGACGCACTGGAAGGCAAGCCCGTACCGCGCTCGTGGAAAGACCTGCTCAAGCCCGAATACAAGGGCATGGTCGGCTACCTGGACCCGAGCAGCGCCTTTGTTGGTTACGTGGGCGCTGTGGCCGTCAACCAGGCACTGGGCGGTACGCTCGACAACTTCACCCCTGGCATCGAATGGTTCAAGCAACTGAAGAAGAACGCCCCGATCGTGCCAAAGCAGACGGCCTACGCACGCGTTGTTGCGGGTGAAATCCCCATCCTGCTCGACTACGACTTCAACGCCTATCGCGCCAAGTACAAGGACCACGCCAACGTGGAGTTCGTGATCCCGCAGGAAGGCACGATTGCCGTGCCCTACGTGATGAGCCTGACCGCCGGCGCGCCGCATGCGGACAACGCCAAGAAGGTGCTCGACTTTGTGCTGTCGGACGAAGGCCAGACGCTGTGGGCCAACGCCTACCTGCGCCCGGTGCGCGCCAACGCCATGAGCAAGGAAGCCGCCTCGCGCTTCCTGCCGGCCAGCGAATACGCCCGCGCCAAGACAGTGGATTTCAACAAGATGGCAGCCGGCCAGCAGGCCTTCGGCACGCGTTATCTGAACGAGGTTCGCTGAGCATGAGCACCGTCACCCGAACCACCTTGCCAGAGGATGCGGTGCTGCCCGCACGGTGGCGGGTGGCGCTGCTGGCGCCGGCCGTCGCGCTGTTCTGCGCGTTCTGGCTGCTGCCGATGGCCGCGCTGCTGCGGGTAAGCGGCAGCGAAGGCGTTGTCGCCACGTATACGGCGGCGCTGACCACGTCGCGCTACCTCAGCAGCCTGCTTTCAACGGTGGTGCTGTCAGCGGCGGTGACGCTGGCCACGCTGGTGCTGTCGACCATCGCCGGGCTGTTCCTGGTGCGCCATGACGTGCCAGGCAAGCGGATGATCACCGCCATGCTGACGTTTCCGCTGGCGTTTCCGGGTGTGGTGGTCGGCTTCATGGTGATCCTGCTGGCCGGCCGCCAGGGCCTGCTGGGCGATGTCACGCACAAGCTCATCGGCGAGAAATGGGTCTTCGCCTATTCCATCGGCGGGCTGTTTCTCGGTTACCTGTATTTCTCGATCCCCCGCGTGGTGCTGACGGTGATGGCGGCGGCCGAGAAACTCGATCGATCATTGGAAGAAGCGGCGCGCTCGCTGGGTGCATCGTCGTGGCAGGTGACGCGCGATGTGCTGGTGCCGGGCCTGGCGCCCGCGCTCATCGCCTCCGGGGCGATCTGCTTTGCCACGTCGATGGGCGCGTTCGGCACGGCGTTCACTCTTGCTACCGATATCGACGTGTTGCCGATGACGATCTATACCGAGTTCACGCTCAACGCAGGGATCGCGATGGCAGCGGCGCTGTCGGTCGTGCTGGGCGTGGTGACGTGGTTGGTGCTGGCGATTGCGCGCACGGCGAGCGGTAGCCCGACGGGAGCCGCAGCATGAAGCGCCTGCTTTCTTTCTCGCAGTGGCTCGTCACGCTGCTGCTGTGCCTGTTCCTGATCGTGCCAGTCGTGCTGTCGATGGCCGTGGGTCTGACGCGCAACTACATCCGCGGGTTCAAGAGCGGTTGGACGCTCGACTGGGTCGCGCAGGTGTGGGACATGTATCAGGCGTCGATATGGATGTCGCTGCTGGTGGCGCTGTGCACGCTGGTGATCGTGCTGGCCGCAGGTGTGCCGGCCGGCTATGTGCTGGCACGCCGCCAGAGCCGTACGAGTCGCCTGATCGAAGAATTTCTGACGCTGCCGGTGGCGCTACCGGGGTTGGCGACGGCGCTGGGGTTGATCGTGGCGTACGGCGGCTTTGGCGGGTTTCGCGAGAGCCTGTGGTTCATCGTGGTCGGGCACGTGGTGTTCACGCTGCCGTTCATGGTGCGCTCAGTAGCAGCCGTGGCATCGGGGCAGAACCTGAAGACGCTGGAGGAGGGCGCAGCCAGCCTGGGCGCCACGTTTGCTCAGCGCTTTCGCACCATCGTGCTGCCCAACGTGCAGCCTGGCATCCTGGCCGGCGCGCTGACGGTGGTGACGCTGTCCGTGGGCGAATTCAACCTGACCTGGATGCTGCACACGCCCGAAACCAAGACCCTGCCGGTCGGCCTGGCCGACACCTATGCGTCGATGCGCCTGGAGATTGCCAGCGCGTACACGCTGATCTTCTTCGTCATGATCGTGCCGCTGCTGGTGCTGATGCAGCGCTTTGGCGGCTTGCGAGTGAACAACGGAAAGGCTTCCTGATGAGCAACGAACCCCTACATCTCGCGCCCGTGCCGATCCGGTTGCGTGGCTGCGGCAAACACTTCGGCGGCCAGCGTGTGCTGGAGTCGATGGACCTCGACATTGCGGCGGGTGAAACCGTCGTACTGCTCGGCCCCTCCGGCTGCGGCAAGACCACCACGCTGCGCATCGTCGCTGGGCTGGAGGCGCCCGATGCCGGCGGCACCGTGCACTTTGGCGACGAAGACGTCACCGCGCGCCCGATTGAGCGCCGCCGCGTCGGCATGGTGTTCCAGAGCTACGCGCTGTTCCCCAACCTGAGCGTGCGCAGCAATGTCGAATACGGCCTGCGCATCCAACGTCGGCACAACAGTTTGTCCGATGCGCAGATCAGCGCCCGCGCCGACACGCTGCTGGAGATGATGCACCTCACGCCGTATGCCGATCGGGGCGTCAGCCAGCTCTCCGGCGGGCAGCGTCAACGTGTGGCATTGGCGCGCGCGTTGGCACCGGAGCCGCGCGTGCTGCTGCTCGATGAACCGCTCACGGCGCTCGACGCCAAGCTGCGCGAATCCGTGCGTGCCGAGATGGACCGCCTGCTGCGCAGCCTCGGCATCACCACCATCTACGTCACGCACGATCAGGAAGAGGCGATGGCACTGGCCGATCGCATCGTCGTCATGGAAGCCGGCCGCATCGCGCAGATCGGCACGCCGCGTGAGATTTACTTCCAGCCGGCCAACCGGCATGTGGCGGATTTCATCGGCATCATGAACCGGCTTGATGGCCTGCGGCGGGATGGTGTGTTCGTCTGTACCGGCGGCCGCGTGCCCGTGCCGATAGGCGAGGGGGATACGGTGTTCTTCCGCCCCGAAGATGCCGTGCTCGCTGATCCGGCACAGGCCGCGCTCAAGGGCACCGTGGAATCGGCCGTGTTTCTCGGCTTTCGCACCCGTGTGCGTGTGGCAGGGGTGTCCACCTCACCGATCTTCATCGATGTGCCCGGCCGCCAACACTTTGCGCCGGGCCACGCGGTCGGCTTTGATGTGCCGGCAGACCGCCTTCTGACCTTGCAAGCCTGAGCCCAATGCACTTTCTGCAACTGACCGACCTTCATATCAAGCGCCCGGGGCGACTGGCGTATCGGCGCGTGGATTCCGCCGCCTATCTGGCGCGCTGCGTGGCGCATATCCTCGCGCAGCCGGAGCGGCCCGATGCCATCGTGCTGACGGGGGATCTGGTCGATGCCGGCGCGCCCGAGGAATACGCCCATCTGCGCGCGGTGCTCGCGCCGCTCGATGCTGCCGGCATCCGCATGCTGCCCGTGCTCGGGAACCACGACGCACGTGATGCCGCACGCGAGGTGTTTGCCGACTGGCTCGCGCCCATCCCGGCTGTCGCGCAAGACCCGCACGCCTTCCAGTACTGGACCGACATCGGCGACGTGCGCCTGATCGTGCTCGACACGCTGGACACCGGCCACCCAGGCGGCCGCCTGGGCGTGCAGCGCCTCGACTGGCTGGCTGATGCGCTGGCGCTGGAAACGCAGCGCCCGACCGTCATCGCGATGCACCATCCACCGTTTGCCACCGGCATTGGCCACATGGATGTGCAATCGCTGGCCGAAGACGACATCGCGCCGCTCGCACAGATCGTGCGTGCCGCCGGCAACGTCGAGCGCATCCTCTGCGGCCATCTGCATCGCTCCATCGATGTACGGTTTGCAGGCACGGTGGCATCGACGTGCCCATCGCCCGCGCACCAGGTGGCGTTGGATCTCGATCCGGATGCCGAACCGGGCTTTGTGATGGAGCCGCCGGCCTACAAGGTGCACGCGTGGGTGCCCAGCCAGGGCTTGGTCAGCCATCTCGCTTACGTGGGGGAATTCGACGGCCCGCACCCGTTCTTCGAGCCAGATGGGCGGTTGATCGACTAAGCCACTTCGACAGCAGCCATGCGCTCGACCAGCGCATCAACCTGCGCCTCCGCGGCAGCAATCGACGCGCGCAGCCGGTCATCCACAAACTCGTCGTATTCGATGGCGACGGACGCCACATCGGTGATGCCGATATAGCCGAAGGCCGTGGCAACACCGTCTTCCACGTGGTTCATGTGGGCGATGCGCTGACCAGGGCCGTAGCCGAAATCACCACGCGAGCTGAGGATGACGAGGCGCTTACCCATGCCCGCCAGCAGCGGCCAATAGGGCTCGCCAGCGCGGCTGCGGTCGAAGCCGAACGTGCGGCCGACACGCACGATGTTGTCGATATACGCCTTGAACTGTGCAGGCATGCCGAAGTTGTACATCGGCACACCAGCCACGATCACGTCGGCGGCGAGCAGCTCATCGATCAGCGCATCGCTTTGTGCGAGCCGATCGTGCATCCACGGCTCGCGCTGTGCGGGCGGCGTGAATGCGGCATGTACCCAGCCGCCGTCCACCGGCGAGGGCGGTTCGGTACCGATATCGCGATAGATGACGTGCGCATCAGGCTCGCGATCTAGCCAGTGCGCGACGAACCGCGCGGAAAGACGGCGGGTGTGCGAACCGTGGCGGTCGGTGTCGGAGCGGCCCGTGCGGGCGCTGGAATCCAGATGCAGAAGGCGGGTCATGGTGAATCGTTGATGAGTGGAGGTGTGCCCACTCTACGAACCGCGCTGCACTGCGACAAACGACATCTTTTACGCGCGATAGCTGACATGAATTCATCCATGCCCAGCGTGGGGAAAAGCACCCGTGACACAATCCGCGCATGCGAAAACTCCCGCCCCTGAGCGCCCTGCGGGCCTTTGAAGCCGCCGCGCGCCACCTCAGCATGCGCCGCGCGGCAGATGAACTGTCGGTCACGCCCACGGCTGTTAGCCATCAGATTCGTCGCCTGGAAGAGGCACTGGGCGTGACGCTGTTCGAGCGCCAGGTACGCGCGCTGCGCTTATCCGAGGCCGGCCAGCGGTTGTATCCGGTGCTCAACACGGGCTTTGATGCCTTTGCACACGCCATTGATTCGATTCGCGCGCCCGAGGTGCAACCGGCGCGCCAGCGTGTCACGCTCACCGCGCCGATGGGACTGGCGGCGCGCTGGTTGGTCCCCCGGTTGGGCGCATTTGCCACGGCGCACCCGGAGATCGATCTGCGCATCCATGCATCGGACACCGTCGTCGACCTGCACGGCGGCAGCGCTGACTTGGCCGTACGCTACGGCGATATGCCCGCTGCCGCCCCCGATCTTGCCGCTGAACGCCTGTTTGGCGACGCCTATGCGCCGGCCTGCCACCCTGGCCTGAACGTTCAGTCCCATGACGATCTAGCGCGCGTGCCGCTCATTCATTCCGAATGGCAGCGCACATTGCCGCAGCCGATCGGTTGGTCGATGTGGGCACATGCGGCGGGCATCGAACACATGCTCAAGCTGGATGCGGGCATTGTGTTGTCTGACGACGGGCACGCCATGTCTGCCGCAATGGCCGGGCAGGGCGTGATCCTGGCGAACCTGCCGTTGGTGCGCGATGCGCTGGAGGCCGGCACGCTGGTGCGGCCGTTCGACGGCCCGGTGATCCGGCGCTATGCGTTCTGGGTGGTGACGCCCGCCGCGCGGCTCGAAGACGCAGGTGTACGGGCGGTGTGGAATTGGCTGCGCCAGTGCCGCGACGACACCGACGTGCGCCCAAGCGAAGATCAGGCGCGCAGCATGGCGTAAAGCTCGTCGGTGAGCTTGAGCTTCTCGCGCTTCAGGCTTTCGAGCACTGGCTGGGCGGGTGGCCGGATGTTCGACTCCATGTTGCGGACGTGCAGGTCCAGCGCGGTGTGTCGGCGCAACAGCCGGGCGAAATGTGCATCTTCGGTCTTGAGCTGCGAGATGCGATCGCGGTACTCGGAAAACATCATGGCTCCTTGAAAAGAAACGAGGAGGCATTGTCCAGCCACGGTTTTCGATGGAGTTGGACATGTGTTACGGCAGCCATGGAAAAGTGCTACGCCGTCGGGCAAGTGCCACCTTCGACTCAGCCAAAAGACTGAGCTTGTTTTCAGTCGCCCAGCGTCTAGTGTGGAAACAGACGCGGGCGTCAGCGCTGCCCGCCTCCCCAAGAAAAACAAAGAGGGGCTGCAGTCATGACCACAGTCGGCAGCTTTCAGATCGAGTTCCTGCAAGTGCTGGACCGCGAGGGCAAGCCGGTCCAGCCACTCCCGGCGTTTGCGCAGGATGTGCAGGCACTCCTCGCGCTGTACCGCGCCATGGTGCTCACGCGCGCGTTCGATAGCAAAGCTGTTGCGTTGCAGCGCACGGGCAAGCTCGGCACGTTTGCGTCGTCGGTCGGCCAGGAGGCCATCGGCGTGGGCGTGGCCAGCGCCATGCGGCCCGAAGACGTGCTGTTTCCCTCGTACCGCGACCATGCAGCGCAATTGCTGCGCGGCGTCACCATGGCCGAGAGCCTGCTGTACTGGGGCGGCGACGAGCGCGGCAGCCAGTTCGGCGCCGTGGCCAGCGACTTTCCGAACTGCGTGCCGATCGGCACCCAGGTCTGCCATGCAGCGGGGGCGGCGTATGCGTTTCACTTAGGTTGCCTATCCGGTGGCGAGCCACGCGTGGCCGTGACGATCCTCGGTGACGGCGGCACCTCCAAGGGCGACTTCTACGAGGGCATGAACTTCGCCGGCGTGTGGAATGCGCCGCTGGTGATCGTCGTCAACAACAACCAGTGGGCGATTTCGGTGCCGCGTCTGCGCCAGACCGCTGCGCAGACGCTGGCGCAAAAAGCCATCGCCGCCGGCATCAAGGGCCTCCAGGTGGACGGCAACGATGTCATCGCCATGCACCAGGCCGCACAAGAGGCCATTGACCGCGCCAGGGCAGGGGGCGGCCCCACGCTCATCGAAGCCGTGACGTACCGCCTGGGCGACCACACCACCGCTGACGACGCCACGCGCTACCGCGATTCCGACATCGTCAAACAAGCATGGGAAGCCGAGCCGATCCTGCGCTTGCGCAACTACCTGATGCGTGTGAACGCGTGGGACAAGGCGCAGGAAGAGCAGCTTGGCCGCGCCTGCTATGCGCAAGTTGAAGACGCAGTGGCCGCCTACCAGGCCGTCGAACACCCAGACCCATCCGCGATGTTCGAGCATCTGTACGCCACGCTGCCGAGTGCGCTGGAATGGCAGCGCGCCATGGCGCTCGCCTTTGCGCCCAACGGAGGCCGCCATGGCTGACGTCAACCTGGTCGAAGCCGTCAACCTGGCGTTGGCCCATGCGCTGGAGCACGACCCCGCCGTCGTGCTGATGGGCGAAGACATCGGCGTCAACGGCGGCGTGTTCCGCGCGACGGTCGGCTTGCAGGCGCGCTTTGGCCCGCAGCGCGTGATCGACAGCCCGCTGGCGGAAACCGCGCTGGCCGGCACGGCGATCGGCATGGCAGCCATGGGGCTCAAGCCGGTGGTCGAGATCCAGTTCAGCGGCTTTCTCTATCCGGCCATCGACAACGTGCTCAACCATGCGGCGCGGCTGCGCAACCGCACACGCGGGCGGCTGTCTTGCCCGCTGGTGATTCGCTCGCCATCGGGCGGCGGCATTCACGCGCCGGAACACCACTCCGAAAGCCCCGAGGCGCTGTTCACGCATATCCCAGGGCTGCGCGTGGTGGTGCCCTCGTCGCCGGCGCGGGCGTATGGGCTGCTGCTGGCGGCCATCCGCGACCCCGATCCGGTGATGTTCTTCGAGCCGACCAAGCTCTATCGCGTGTTCCGCCAGCCGGTGGAAGACGACGGCCAGGCGCTGCCGCTGGACACCTGCTTCCTGCTGCGCGACGGCACCGACGTCACGCTCGTGAGCTGGGGCGGCGCATTGCAGGAAACGCTGGCCGCCGCAGACCAGTTGGCCGAAGAGGGCATCAGCGCCGAGGTGATCGACGTGGCCACGCTCAAGCCGCTGGACATGGAATCGATCCTGGCGTCGGTGGCCAAAACGGGCCGCTGCGTGATCGTGCACGAGGCGGCGCGCACCTCCGGCTTTGGCGCGGAGATCGCCGCCAATATCGCCGAGCATGGGTTGTACTCATTGCTGGCGCCGGTGCAGCGCGTGACCGGTTACGACGTGGTCATGCCGCTGCCCCGGCTTGAACATCACTACCTGCCGAGCGTGGAACGCATCCTTGCTGCGGCGCGGAAAGCCTTGGAGGGTGCCTGAGCGATGATCGTCTTCAAACTGCCGGACCTCGGCGAAGGGTTGCAGGAAGCGGAGATCGTGCAATGGCACGTGCAGGCCGGTGACACCATTGCGGTCGATCAGCCGCTGGTGTCGGTCGAAACGGCCAAGGCGATCGTGGAGATCCCATCGCCGCAAGCGGGGCGCATTGCCAAGCTGTTCGGGCAGCCGGGCGACATCGTGCATATCGGTGCGCCGCTGGCTGCGTTCGAGGGCACCGGTGGAGACGACGCCGATGCAGGCACCGTGGTCGGCCAGATGCCCGCTGGGCAGCACGTCGTGCGCGAAGCGCCGGCTGTGGTGGGCGGCGGCGCAGCAAACGCGGCGAACGGGCTCAAGGCCATCCCAGCCGTCCGCGCGCTGGCCCGCAAGTTGGATGTGGATTTGTCGATGGTCACGCCATCGGGGCTGGACGGCGTGATTACAGCGGCGGATGTGGAGCGCGCCGCCAAGACCTTCGCCGAACTGGGCCCGCCCGAAGTGCTACGCGGCGTGCGGCGCGCCATGGCGCAGAACATGGCCCGCGCGCAAAACGAAGTGGCCGCCGCCACCGTCATCGACGATGCCGACATCCACGCCTGGCCGCCTGGCACCGACATCACCATCCGTCTGATCCGCGCACTCGTTGCCGGCTGCCTCGCGGTGCCGGGGCTCAATGCGTGGTTCGACGGCCATGCGGGGCGGCGCCACGTGGTGGACAAGATCGACGTGGGCATTGCAGTGGATTTGCCCGACGGGCTGTTCGTGCCGGTGCTGCGCGACGTGGCGCACCGGAGCGCGGCGGACCTGCGCGCCGGGCTCGACCGCATGCGCGCCGACATCCAGGCCCGCAAGATCCCGCCCGACGAGCTGCGCGGCAACACGATCACGCTGTCGAACTTCGGCATGATCGCCGGCAAGTACGCCGCGCCCATCGTCGTGCCGCCCACGGTGGCGATTCTGGGTGCCGGGCGTATCCACGAGCAGGTGGTTGCGGCCGGCGGCGTGCCTGCCGTCCACCGTGTGTTGCCGTTGAGCCTGACGTTCGACCACCGCGTCGTCACCGGCGGTGAAGCGGCGCGCTTTCTGGCGGCGGTGATCGCCGACCTGCAAGCCCCCGCCTGACGCACGGCCTGCCGATGCAGACTCCGGCACGCAAACCGCCGGCACCCAGCCTGCGCGCCCCGAGCGTCGACGGCTCAGGCGCGCCCTCGACGCGTTGCGCTGCACGCGATGGACACGGCTGAACGCGGCCTCGCGCGTCATGCATCGAATGCCACGCTTTCCGTGCCTTCGGTGCGGTTTGGGCCTTCCGTACGAACGGCGCCCGGCGGCCGCCCAACCACCCGTTTGAACGCGCGGCTGAATGCCGCGAGCGACCCATAACCGAGCCGGTACGCGACGGTTTCAATCGCCTCGCGGTCGCGCGCGATCCACTGCGCGGCGAGCCGCATCCGCAGCTCGGTCAGGTAGCGCACGGGCGTCATGCCCGTGGCCGCAAGAAAGCGCTCCGCAAACACCGAGCGCGAGACGCCCGCCTCGGTGGCCAGTTCGGCCACGCTCCAGTTGCGGCCCGGATCACGATGCAGGGCGACAATCGCGCGACCCAGCTTGGGCTCGCGCAACGCTTGCACCCAGCCCGTTGCATCGCCACAGCCGCACTCGACCCAGCCACGCACGATAAACGCGGCCACCACGTCGGCCAGCCGCGCCAGGATGCCCGCGAAACCCGCACGCTCTGAACAGGATTCGCGCTCCATCGCATCCAGCATCGGGCGGATTTCCGGATAGCGCGCGAGCAGGGTGCCAACGTGCATAAACTCCGGCATCGTGCCGACAAGGGGCTGCATGCCGCCCAGGTCGAACTCCATGCACGCGCTGAAGATCAGCGCGTCGCCCGCAGCCGGCTCCGTTGCGGCACCGACCGACGCCACCGTTTCGCAGATCTTCGCGGCCTCGAAGCCGTCGATGGCCTGGCAGGGCGCATCGGCATCAGATACCAGCGCGTGCATGGTGCCGCGCGGCAACAGGACTGCGTCCCCGGCTTCGAGCTGCATCGTCATGCCAGCCGCATCGCGCAGCAGCACGGGCCCCCGCCCGACGAAATGAAACTGCGCTCGGCCCGGTGCATCGCCAAAGCTCAAGCCGAAAGGCCGGGCGACGTGGATGCGCCGGTACTGAACGCCACTCAGCCGCATGCCCAGCAGCAGCTCGCTGACAAGGTCATGCATGTGGGGCAGGGAAGGCGGTGAGGGCTCGGACATCCCGGACGTTTTTCTCGGACGATTGATCAACAATCACGGATTGTATGTCATAGACCGTCCTGCCGCGGTTCCCTACGATACGGTTTCATTGGTATTTCCCCTGACGGACCGACGCATGAATCCCGGATTTTCCACCGCCGACCCGATGGCAGCCCCCCGTGAGCCCGCCTGGGGCGCGGTTTTCGCGATGGCGCTCGGCGTGTTCGGCCTCGTTACGGCCGAATTCCTGCCGGCGAGCTTGCTCACGCCCATGGCGGAAAGCCTTGGCGTGACTGAAGGCGTCGCCGGGCAGGCTGTCACCGCCACGGCAACAGTCGCGCTCATCACCAGCCTGCTGACCGCCGCCGCAACACGCACGATTGACCGGCGACGCGTGTTGCTGGCGTTTTCGGTGCTGCTCGTCGCATCGAATCTCATGGTTGCGTTTGCGGCCAACCTGACGATGATCCTGATCGGCCGGGTGGTGCTCGGTATTGCGCTGGGTGGCTTCTGGACGATGGCAACGGCCACCGCAATGCGCCTGGTGCCCGCCGCCATGGTGCCGCGCGCGCTGTCGATCATCTTCAGCGGCGTGGCCGTGGCGACCATCGCCGCCGCACCGCTGGGCAGCTACTTCGGCCATTTGATCGGCTGGCGCAATGTGTTCCTGGCCGCAGCGGCGCTCGGCGGCATCGCCTTCCTGTCGCAGGCGATGACGCTGCCGTCGATGGCGCCCAGCGGCACTACGCGGCTGCGCACGCTGATTGACGTGCTGCGCCGGCCAACCGTTGGCCTTGGGATGTTCGCGACCATCCTTGTGTTTACCGGCCATTTCGCATTCTTCACGTACCTGCGGCCGTTCCTTGAGCAGGTGGCGGGTGTTGGCGTCAACGGGCTGTCGGCGATTTTGCTCGGCTACGGCATTGCCAACTTCGTCGGCACGTCACTCGCGGGCCGCGTGCTCGAACACCGGCTGCGGCCAATGCTGATCGCGATGCCCGCGCTGATGGTCGTGCTCGGCATTGCGCTTGTTGCGCTGGGCCAGGCTCCGATCATGGATGCGGTGCTCGTAGCGCTGTGGGGCATGGCATTCGGCGGCGTGCCGGTTGCCTGGTCGACGTGGGTTACACGCACCGTGCCGGACGAGGCGGAAACGGCAGGCGGTCTGATCGTCGCGGCCGTGCAACTCGCCATTGCGACGGGCGCAGCGGCAGGCGGCGTGGTGTTTGACGCGAATGGTGCGGCGGGCGTGTTTGTCGGCGCGGCCGTGATCCTTGCCATTGCGGTCGCGACGATCGTGGCCGGCGTGCCAAAGCGGATTGGGGCGAT